>CAXNMK010000006.1:0-384107 GCA_964203225.1 Kofleriaceae bacterium | reverse complement strand
ACCACGACCCTACGCTGAATGCGACGCCGAGCAAAGGGGATCCGATGGCGCTGCTTCCGTGGATGGACGGTCCGTCTCCAGAGGATTTGATTCCAGAAGGCAGCAGTATGGCGGACGCGTGGTCAGGTCCGGTACTCGCGGACAGTGGCGCGGCCGTACCCAGAGGTGCGCGCTACGACCCGCGGTGGACTGGAATCGCGCACGGGCCTATCGATGAGGCTTGGGCACCCTCGGCGGTCCGGATCCCCGATGCGGTGAGCACCGGCCTCGACGAGGCCTGGCAACAAACGGTGACCGATCCGCGACATCGGGAGCACGGTGGCAACATCGTTCGGACCTACGGCGGCAGGTATGAAATGCATCAAGGAGGCCCAGGCCTCGAGACTTTGTACGACGGTGACGAGTCCGATATCGGCCGGCTCCAGGACCACGTCGGAATCGTTCATACACATCCGTACTTCAAGGAAAAGAGTGATCACGCGGGCTTCAGCGGCGGCGATTTCACAAACATGACTTCACACAATGTTCCGCTGAGTCTCCTGCGGTCCGGCTCGAACACCACGTACATGCTCGCGCGGACCAAGCAGTTCCAGCATCAGCTCGATGCGATCGAGAAGACCTACGATGGCAACGGTGAAGCGCTCGAAGAGAAGCGACGCGCATTCTCTGCGGGGATGGAGGGCACCTACGATGCGGCTTTCGAAGCGGCATTGAAGCAGAACAAGGGCGACTTCCCCGCGGCCGTAGAGGCAGCTGGAGTTGCGGTCGCCACCAAGTATCACTTGCTCTACTACAAGGGCACGGGGGCAAACTTGCACCGCATCGGTGGTGGTCCGCCGGTGCGATCGCAATGACGGCGTGTGCCTTCGTCCTCGTTCTTGCGGTGACCGCGTGTGGCGGTTCGCGCGCGTGGAAGCCGCACCCGATCTTCAATGCGATCAAGGTGGTCGGTCCAACCGTTCTGCGCGGCGACGCTGACGGGACGATCACGGCCACGGTGATCGTGCAGCTCGACGATCAATCGGGGGCCGGCACGGTTCGCCTCCGCACGACCTCGCTTGAAGCGGCCACCACGTCACCGCATCTCGCGCTCGCGCGTGCGCGCGGCTGGCAGGTGCTCACGAAGCTGCTCGCAGCAGACGCCCCTCGAGCATTCGAGGCGGCGCGACGCGGGGTTTCTGAGATCCGAACGTGCTGCGGAGGCGGCGACTCTGGAATGTACGCTCGACACGCGGAGCTTAACTGGGACGAACCTGGAGGACAGGCGGCAGCGTTGGCGACCATGGAGCGCGTCCTCGACGACCTCATCGTGAGTTACGTGCGTCGTCACCACGTCGCGGCACTCTGACGCTACGAATGGAACGCGACGCCCAGCGTGACGCCGGTGCGCGTGCGGTTTTCCTTTGCGGTCCCTCGATGAAGATCATCTTCTCCTGGTACGCGTCCGCGTTATGCGCAGTGATCGATCTTGTTCAAGCGGGTTCTGCACCCCGTGACCCGTGCGGGTCTGGAACGCTCACGGATCACGCCCACCGACGGCCGGGCCCGAGGGTGCCCCCCGCTCAGGGCTTCGCGCCGCCCGTTGAAACCTGGGGCAGCCGACGGCATTCCCCGATGGAAAGCGGCCAACGCCTGAGAATTGCTTGCTCCGTGGGCGATCCAGACCCACCCGTGCCCGTGCCCCGTGAACGGTTACCCGCGACTTAGCGATAAGCTCTTTCCACTCCTTCGGCCAGTCGCCGTACTTCATTGGACCATCGGCGAACTTCTCGATAAGGTCGGGTCGAAGCCGGAATAGCTTTCCATCACGGTCAAGGTTTCCCTTATACGAACCTTCGTGGACCGGCGGGAAACCGTGCCGCTGAAGATCCTGATCACAAACGGCTTTCGGTGACCTAGCTGCGGCATGCCGATAAATGATCAGCCGTTGCGCCCTAGTTAGTGCTGGACCTCTCGGCATCATCCCCCCTCAGCAGTAGACGTTTCTCATACCGTACACGATTCTCAGTGGCCTGTGAATCCGCCCACCGCAGGGCGCATAGTGTCCACGAAATCGGGTCAAGCCCACTCTGGGCTTGACCCGTTCTTGTAGACAGGTGGCTCAGGCTGGTATCGCTGGCTGAGTGGCTGGTCTCTGACACGGGTTCGCCCCCCGGTCTTGCCCCAGGTCAGTCCGGGGCGGGCGTGCGGCCGAGCAGGAGCGGCAGCTCGAGCGCGAGCCCCGCGACGAGGATCGGGACGATCAGGCATGCGTGGTAGAGGAGCGCGAACGCGAGCGCGCGCTCGTCGGGGACGCCGAGCAGCCGCGTCGCCGCGAACACGCCGACCTCGAGCGCTCCGAGGTGGCCCGGCGTGGGGACCACGAGCGTGACGTTGAGCATGAACAAGATGAGCAGCCCGGCCGGCAACGGGAGATCGATGCCGACCGCCGCGAGCACGCACGCGATCATCCCGAGGTCGGCCGCCCATGCGACGAGCTGCGCGGCCAGAACGAGCCACAGGCGCCGCGGGCTGCGCAGCACGTGCATGCCGGCGATGAAGCGCGCGAGCCACGAGGTGCGGCCCTCGCCGCGGATCCGCCCGACGGCGACGTAGAGCGCGCCGAACACCGCGATCGCGATCAGCGCGCCGATGCCGATCGCGCGGCCAACCCACGCAGGCAGGTCCGGCAAGCAGAGCGGGATCGGCGCGACGATCACGAACATCGCGAGGCCATCGACGAGCTTGTGGGCGACCGCGGCGGCGGCGGCGTCCGCGATCGGCACGCCGTCGCGCTGCTTGAGCAGCCACAGGCGTGCGAGCTCGCCGGCGCGCGCGGGGGCGATCACCGAGCCGGCGTAAGGGCCCGTGCAGAAACAACTTGCGCATGATGGTGGCTGTTGAGGCCGACGAAGCGAGCGATCGACATCGGTACCCGCGACGTGATCTACCTCTCGGGTGAAGACCACGATGGAGTCCATCCGGGCGAAGTTTCTCGCGCTCAAGCCAGCGATGGATGAGCGGCTGACGCGGCTGTGGGCGGGCGCCGAGGCCGAAGCGCTGGGCGAGGGCGGGATCTCGGTCGTGGAGGAAGCGACCGGAATGTCGCGCACCACCATCCGGGTGGGGCGCGATGAGTTACGTGAGGGTGTCTCCGCCGACGACGTGGTGAGCGTACGCCGCGCGGGAGGCGGACGGCCGTCGATCGAAACCACGTCGCCTGGGATCATCGTCGCGCTGGAGGGCCTCGTCGATCCGGTGACCCGGGGCGATCCCGAGTCGCCCCTTCGCTGGAGCTCGAAGAGCACCCGCAAGCTGGCCTCGGAACTCGGCGCGCAGGGCTACAAGGTCAGCCCGCAGAAGGTGGGCCAGCTGTTGCACGCCAGCGGCTACAGTCTGCAGGCGAACGAGAAGACGCTCGAGGGGTCGTCGCACCCCGATCGGAACGAGCAGTTCGAGTTCATCAACAGCCGAGTCGACGCGTTCCATGGGCGCAGCGCGCCGGTGATCTCGGTCGACACCAAGAAGAAGGAACTCGTCGGTGATTTCAAGAACGGCGGCAGCGAGTGGCAGCCCACGGGCACGCCGGTGCCCGTGCGCACCCACGACTTCATTGATGCCGACCTCGGCAAAGTGATCCCCTACGGCGTCTACGACATCGCCCGCAACGTCGGCTGGGTCAACGTGGGCGTCGATCACGACACGCCCGCCTTCGCCGTCCGGTCCATCGCCGAGTGGTGGCGGGTCATGGGCAAGCGCGCGTACCCCGACGCCACCGAGTTGCTGATCACCGCCGATGGCGGCGGCAGCAACAGCTCGCGCGCGCGGCTGTGGAAGATCGAGCTGCAGCAGTTCGCCGACCGCACCGGCCTCGCGATCAGCGTCTCCCACTTCCCGCCCGGCACCTCGAAGTGGAACAAGATCGAGCATCGGCTGTTCTGCCACATCACGGAGAATTGGCGCGGCCGGCCACTGGTCGATCGCGAGACCGTCGTCCAGCTCATCGGCAGCGTCCGCACCACTGCCGGGCTCGTGGTCAAGGCTCGGCTCGACACACGCGCATACCCGACTGGCATCAAGGTGTCCAACGACGACATGGAGCGTCTCGCGATCACGACGGAGACCTTCCACGGCGAGTGGAACTACACTCTGCATCCCCGGCGCAGAGGTCAGTCGTGATCAACTTGTTCCTGATCGGGCCCTATGCTTCGCTGGCGGCGGCTTCAGGCCCGTGTGGCGGCCGAATAGACGAGCCGTCCACCCACGAAGACGCGTGCCTCGTGGTGCGGGTAGAGGTGGTGGCCGCAGTGTTCGGTGAACACCCCGATCGCCCTGCGCGCTTCCGACACGAGCGCGAACGCGTAATTGAGCTCGACGCGGGACCCGTCCATCAACTCCACCCGGACGGTCTCGAGCGGGAATATGCGCGCTCGGCCACGATCCCGGTCAACCGGTGGAAGCCCCAGCGGAGGTCGATCGGATCGAGCCCGACGAACACGTCGACGCCGTGCGGGATCACGCGCGGCCGCCGAGCAGCGTCAGGACCAGCGCGACCGTGGCGACGTCCGCGCCGGCACCGATCGTGATCCGCGTGGTGCCGAGGTCCACGACGACGTCGCCCCCGCGGGGCGCGGGCGACGTGGGCGTACGCACCAGCTGAGCGAGCCGCACGGCGGGCATCGTGGGCGCTGCCATGGGCGCGAGCGCCGCGAGCTTACGCGGCGGGGCGGGTGATCGGGCGGTCGGGTCGGCCATGCGCGCCAGCCTCGCTTGCCTACGAGGTCGCACGGAAGACGGGGTTCATGCAGCGGGTACGAAGCCTTCGGGCTCAAGGAGCCGCCGTTCTCCAAGGAGATCGCCGACGCCGACCTCTGGCTGCCCACCTCCAAGCAGGCCGTCGCCGACGACCTCCTTGACGCGCTCACCGAGCGCGCCTCGGTCGTGCTCGTCGGCGAGCCCGGCGTCGGCAAGACCTGTGTCCTGCGCGCGATCCGCCACCGCGTCGCCGCCGCCGGGTACCGCCTGACCTACTCGCACAACGCCACCCTCGGCCGCCGCGACTTCTACCGGCAGCTCTGTCTCGCGCTCGGGCTCGCGCCCGCCGCCACCGCCGGCAACTTCTTCTACGCCGTGTCGACCCACGTCGAGGAACTCGCCCGCGAGCGCGTCCATCCCGTCTTCCTCCTCGATGAGGCCCACCTCCTGCATCAGGACACCCTCGACCACCTCCGCATCCTGCTCAACTACCAGTGGGACAGCCGCGCGCTGCTCTCGCTCGTGCTCGTCGGCCTCCCCGAACTGCGCGACCGCCTGGCGCTGCGCCGCAACCGCTCGCTCTACTCGCGCCTCCATCACCGTCTCGAGATCGAGCCGCTGCGCCCCAGCGACACCGCCGAGTACCTTCGCCTCCGGCTCCGCCACGCCGGCTGCGATCGCGAGCTGTTCGCGACGGACGCCGCCGCCCTCCTGCACGAAGCCACCGCCGGCGCCATGCGCGACCTCGACCGCCTCGCCGCCGCCGCCCTCCGTGAGACCGCCAAGAAGAAGCGCAAGCTCGTCGAGCGCGACGTCGTCGCCCGCGTCATCGAGGCCGACACCCGGGAGCGCGATCGCTGACTAACCTGCCGCCGCCGGCCGATCGCCATCGCCATCGTGCACGCCACCCGGCGGGGCACGATGGCCATCGGCGTTCCGGAGCAGGTCGCCCACGCCGCCGACGCACATCGGCGGCGTGACGAGCACCACGTCACCGCAATGAGGCCCATCGATCAAGCAGCCTCGAGGCCCATCAACAGGGGCGCCTGATAACACCCGCGGCGTCGGTCAGGGCAGCGCCTGGGTGGAGAAGAAGCTCCAGGCGTAGCGGGCCGCCGAGAAACCGCCGGCGTCCGAGGGATAACGGTGGGTCATCCCCTCGATGAAGCTGTAGGCGAAGCTGGGGGCCGCGCCGGTGGCTCCCTGCGTCCACCGGAACGTCCCCACCTTCGCCCCGCCCACCGTGCGCTCCTGGTACGCGGGCGTGCCCGACAGCCCCAGCACCGTCCTCAGTGGTGCGATGAAGGACGCGTCCAGCTGGGGGTTCTGCTCCAGCATCTGCGCAGACACCTGGACCGTCACCCCCGCCGGGACGAACTTGCCGTCCGCGGTGCCCACCCACTGCACCACGCCCATGGGGCGCTCGGCGGGGGCCGGCTCCACCGCCAGCTTCCCCGAGCCGATGGCGGCCGCCGCGAACACCGTGGACCGCTCCACCACCAGGCGCGACGTGAAGCTCGCGCCGTTGGAGAAGCCGGAGATGTACAGCCGCCTGGGGTCCACCCGGTAGTCTGTGACGAGCAGCTGGACGAGCGCGTCCACGAACGGCACGTCGTCCACCACCGGGTGGTCTGACGCCGCCTGCTGTGCCGCCGGGAACTGCGCGAGCTCCGCCGGGTTGCAGAGCGGGTAGCCGTCCTCCATTCCGAGCTTGCCGTTGGTCCACTTGGTCGTCACCCGCGCTTCGCCGGGATCGTCGTAGTCGCCGTCCTGGTTGTCGTCCTCCTTGAAGCACCAGGTGAGCGACGTGGGGAACACGGCGATGAACCCCCCGGCCTCCGCCTCCTCGCGCCAGCCCGAGGCGTCGTACACGCTCTCGCCGTCGCCGGTGGTTCCGTGGAACATGATGACAACGGGCGCGTCCCTGCCCGCTGCCCCGGCTCCCACGTGGACCACGGCGCGCCGTTCCACGCCATCCACGGCGAGGACATGGTCGTGACTGCCCGGGACGTTCACGCGAATCTCCGCGTCCGCGGTGTTCGCCCCGGCGTCGACACCGCTCACCGTGTCGTGCGAGTCGCAGGCCCCGAACAGCAGGGCACAGAGCATGGGCGCGAGCGATCTCACGGCCAGAACGCGATGGCGCGGCACGCGAGTGGGGGCGTCACCCCGTTGCGGTGCAGGTCGGGCAGCCGCGGATCCGCCTCCAGCGCGTGCGGCGCCTGGTGCGAGCAGCCGAGCGCGGACACGGATCTGCCGCGCGTAGCGCATATAGCCGCCGCGACCGTCACCAGCGCATATCCTTTGATCGTGGTTCAAGGGAGTCAACTTTAACGCCTTCACGCGGCCCCGTCGAGTCCGCGATCGTCGCTTGGTCGCCTCGGCCGTGGGCGCAGGCGCCGGTCCGACGCTCAGCCGGGCGCGGGGGAGCCAGCCTGCGGTGTGGCCTCGGAACGGGGCCGCCGAGGTCAGCAAGCGCGGGCGCGGGACCACGCTACCTTCACCGACATGATGCCGACCGTCCCGATGCCCGATGCGGAGCTCGGCGTGCGCGCCGCGCTCGAGACCTTGTACGTGGCGTTCGCCGACGCGCCGCGTCCGCGGCGGCTGCGAGGCTGCCCCTGCTGCGTCTCGGAGGCCGAGGCGTGCGCGCTGCTGGCTCGCCCGCTGCGGGCGCTGCTCGGCGACGACCTCGACCGCTACGCGTGGAAGGCGGTGACGACGATGGGTTCCGCCGACGACCTCGCGTACTTTGTTCCGCGCCTGCTCGAGCTGCTCGCGCTCGATCGGCTCGGGGCCGATCCCGAGCCGGTGCTCGCGAAGCTCGCGTACGGCTACGATGAATGGAGCGAGCCGCGGCGCCACGCCGTCGACGGGCTGTTCGAGGCGGTGCTCGCGCGCGAGCTGGCGCGCCCGCGGGGCGACGTCGACGCCTGGATCTGCGGCTGCGCGCTCGGCACCACCGACGCGGCGGCGCGGCTCGCGGCGGTGCTCGACGCGCCCGGGGCCCTCGCGGGGCTCACCCGCTGGGCGGATCGCAACCGCGACGTCACCGGCGCCCTCGAGCTGCGCAGCGGGTACTGGGGCCCCGACGATCCCGGCGCGCGCGCGCTGCTGGCGTGGCTCGGCCGCCCCGAGGTGAGCCACGCGCTCGGCAAAGCTGGGGGCGGGGACGGGGTGTTCGCGTCGGAGCGCTGCCTCCTGACGGGCCTCGTCGACGCGCGCGGCCGCGTGCTGCTCGACGTGGAGTTCGAGGTCCACCCCGGCGCGGCCGGTTCGCTGCGCATCGCGCTGTCACATGCGCGGTGACGCGCGGAACGCGGTGGTTCATCACATCGAGGAAGACGCTCACGGCCAAGCAAGCGTTGGCGGCAGTCCGCGGCCACTGGCAGATCGAAAACAAGCTGCACTGGTCGCTCGACGTAGCGTTCCGTGAGGACGACTCGCGCCTCCGCGCCGAGAACGCTGCCGAGAACTTCGCGGTCGTTCGTCATATCGCACTCAACCTTCTACGCAACACGGCGTCCAAGGTCGGCATCAAGAACCGGCGCCTCAAGGCCGGATGGAGCGACGACTTTCTTACCCAGGTACTCGTGTCCTTTGCCGACCGAAATTAGATGCGTTTGCCCTGCGGGGTCCCTTGGGTTGGTTCCCCCGCTTCATCGGTACTATGGGGAGTTCCGACGTCTCGTCGTTCGTCCCGCTTCACTTCGTTTCCTTCGTTCCGCGGTATCATCAATCGGTGCGTATGTTCGCTCACCACGTCGCGCACCCGACGTGACGCCTGGACTTGATCAGCGGGTTGTCCTTCCCGCGTTCTTGGTGAAAACGACGAGACCTCCCAGGTTTCCGGGTGCCCCCATGTGCGTGCGCCATGCTCCTATGGCCCCGGCGGGATCTCGGCCTCTCGCGATGGCGAGGCTCCGATGTAGTCGGCGCCGTTTACTAGCGTCGCCGACTCCCGCGATTTGTTTCTGTCGAGGCTCGATCGCATGGCTTCGCACTCCCTGTGTACGCTTCGCAGCCGACGTCGCCGTCGGACCACGCAACACTCGGTACCGGCTGGGTCGCTACTCCTTGCCGGGCAGGTCCATCTCCTGCTGGGGCACTACACGAGGTTTCAGCTCTACATGTCATCCTCCTCGTCCGTCTTCATCTGGCGCACAGTAAAACAAACCGTGGTTTCGGCTCGGTGGCCTCCGAGCGGCCAGCCTGGGATCGCCCCATGTCACAGGGTAGTTGTCGGATGACCGGGTGGATCGAGGTCACGCGGAAGTGTAAGCAGCGTTGCAACGCTGGGCTCCAGCGCATGCAAGCAGACCTACTGGGCGCTCGACGAGGGCCACCGCGATCAGCTGATCAAGCAGCACGGCAAGGCGAACAGCAAGCCGAGCATCACGCGCTTCAAGAGGCGCCAGGGGTCCAGGCGCCAGGGGTCCGGCGAAACCAACACAACTACCTGTGGATAACTCGCCGCGGTCACGCATGCGACGCCGCTCGCGGCGGCGGCTCCGCGCTACCGCCGCGCGCGTGGTGATCACGGTACGCGAGCGCCACCGTGCGCACAGTCCGCAGCAGCGTCCGCTCGCCAGCCGGAGCAGCTACGCGGGCTCCGCGTGAAGCTTGAGCCCGAGAGCGCCGAGCACCTTGATGATGGTGTCGAAGTCGGGGCTACGGTCCCCCGAGAGCGCCTTGTACAAGCTCTCGCGCGACATGCGCGCCTCGCGCGCCACCTGCGACATGCCCTTGGCCCGCGCGATGTCGCCGATCGCCTTGGCGATGAACGCCGCGTCAGCCCCCGGCTCGTCGAGACATGCCTCCAGATAAGCCGCCATCTCTTCGGGGGTGCGCAGGTGCTCGGCGACGTCGTAGCGGGTGGTCTTCGTCTTTGCCATGTCGTTCTCCTACAGGTTGCGGGCGAGCCGCAGCGCCGTCTTGATGTCCGCGGCCTGCGTCGCCTTGTCGCCTCCGGCCAGCAGGACGATGACCGTCCGGCCTTTCCTCACGAAGTAGACGCGGTAGCCAGGGCCGTGGTCGATGCGCAGTTCCGTCACGCCGTTGCCGACCGGCTTCACATCGCCGGGGTTGCCGGCGGCGAGCCGCTCGATGCGGGCCAGGACCCGAGCGCGCCCTCGCACGTCCCGCAAGTCGTCGAGCCACGCGGCGAACTCGGCTGACTTGCGGACCTCGAGCACAGCACGACTGTATCCCAGTGGCTACAGGTCATCAAGTCGATGCGCGCCCGCGCGCAGCCGCGCTGCGGCTGCAGGTATCCTCATCCACCATCCTGCCTTTCCCCACGAAGTAGACGCGGTAGCCAGGGCCGTCGTCGATGCCCAGATCCGACATGCCTTGGCCAACCGGCTTCACATCGCCGGGGTTGCCGTCGGCGAGTCGCTCGATGCGGGCCAGGAGCCGAGCGCGCCCACGCAGGTCCCGCAAGTCGTCGAGTCACGCGGCGAACTCGGCTTGCGGACCTCGAGCACGAGCGCCCGCCACCTCGACCGCGTGCTGAGCGCGCTCCACGACGCGCCGCGCATGTGGGCCTACGCGTGGGGCCGACGGTTGCGAGCGCGACCTCGAGAGGATCCGCGAGCAGGCCGGTGAGATCTGTGTGAGATCTGTGCATGATATGCTCGTCCCCGCGCGCGTGACCGAGATCGTCGAAAACGTGGGCCCGCAACCAGCGAGGGCACCATCGCCTCGACTCCCGCGATCCACCCTTCGAGTTGCACGCGAGCACGTTGCGCGGACGGCACCGCGCGAAGCTCCAACCGTCGCGCGAGGGAGCCGTCGCGATCGTGGCGCTGCATCCAGGTGACGCACGCAACCGCGTCGTTCTCGTCCGTCTGCACGACGCCCTCGTCCCGATAAAGGCTCGGGTAGGGCTCGACGGCGACGTGGCCTGCAAGCTCATCCAGCGAGAGTCCGTCGAAGGGCCAAACGCTCACGGGGACCTGCTCGCGCTCGCAATCCTCGAGCAGAGCCAAGAGGTGCGGAATGCCGACGATCGATTGCCCACCAACGGAGCCGTTGTCGCCGACGTGACAGAAGGGGAAGCCGTGCGCCGCCTCGCTGAGACGCCGCTCGCTGGGGGCGTCCTTCGGCCGCGGACGCGACGTGGGGATGCCGTACTTTCCACCCTTCGTGTGCGAGAAGAAATACGGGGTACGACCCGCGGCGACGAGCGACGCGTTGACGGCAGCGGCAAACTCACCGGCTTTTCCATCGCGCGCCGAGCGCGCAAGCTCCCCCTCGACGAAGAGCTGACGCATGCGCTGTCGCCAATCACCGACGAGCCCGAGCTCGTTCGCGAGCGCAAGGGGAATGCCGTACTGGTGATCTTGCCCAAAGAGGATCCGCACGTGTGCGCGCGCCGCCACCATGAGGATGGGACGCAGGGCTGCCGCGAGGGTCCTCCGGCTCGAGACGCGGCGAACGATGCGCACCTCACCGGCCCCGAGCGCGACGGCGAGCACGACACCTCCGCCAGCGTCGCCCACGTCGCCGCGATAGTCCGCAAACGCGTAGCCGTCGAAGAGCGCGGTCTCCGCCTGCGGCCGTCGGTAGCCACGCAACTCGTCCTCGAACTCGTCGAGCGTGATGCGAGAAAAGGCGTCCAGCGCGCGAGCCTTCGCCCTCTTGCCACTCGTCTTGGCGTTGCCACTCGTCTCCTCGCCGGGAGCGGCCTTCGGGTTCACGGGTCCGCTCACGCGCACGCTCCTTTGTTGTTTGAGAGTAGTTTGCATCGCCCGGCATGGGGCGAAAAGTCGTTATGCGCCCTGCGTGCGCCTCTCGTGCCGCGCCCCTGGAGATACGACACGGCGATCACGCTCTCGGGCGATGATCTCTCGACGATCGGGTCTCAGCGGGCCGTCGAAGCCATCGTCGCGTTCGCCGATGCCGTGGCTGTCCAGGCTGGGATCCTCTACTGGACCGATTCGGTGGCCTATGCGAGCGCGCTCGCCACCGGCGGAATCACCGGTCGGCTGACCTCCGAGCAGGAGCGTCACGTTCGCGACAGCCACGATCGCTCGAATCATTGGGGTCGGATCATTCGTGGCCCTGCATGGGGCACGTTCTGTGAACGCTGCGCAGGTGGCGATCCTCGGCGACTTGCTGAAGCTGCATCCAGCGAAGGTGGTGCCGTTGCGATCGGGCGGCGCGTACGTGCAGCTCACGGTGATCGGCGAAGCGACGTCGATTGACGAGCCGTCGCCGCCACTGGATCGGCTGCAAGCGGCACTCGCACCAGTACTAGCTTGATCTGCGCCGCGGTCGACCTCAACGAGAGTTCCGGCCGCCGAAGCGCTCAAACTGTGGTCGATCGAACACCGTAGCCACGTGATGCCCAACGTCGCGGACGAGGGGCTGGGCCTGCTCGCCGGCCTCAACGTGATTCCCAAGCGCAACTTCCGGTCCGAGTACTCCTCGCGCGTTGGCCACGGGCAGATCGTCAAGCTCTTGGCGAGCTACCACAAGCGCATCGCTGGCGAGAAGCTCTTCGAAGAGGAGTCGTTCAATCTAGACTTCCACTCGATCCCCTACTACGGCGAGCACCCGAGCGTGGAGCGACATTTCGTTGCGATGCGCAGCCGTCGACAGAAGGCCGTGCTCACCTTCCTCGCCCAGGACGTTGATGGGCGCGCCTTCTGCTATTCCAATGCTGATCTCCGCAAGGGCGAGTAATCCGTGGAGATTTTCCGCTTCATCGACTTCCGGAAACGCACCCACGGCGGTTTGCCACGCCACCTCGTGTTCGACTCGAAACTCACGACACAGGCCAATCTCGGGCGCCTCGACGAGATGGGCATCACGTTCATGACCTTACGAGCGCGCTCACCCACGCTCATCCAAGAGATCGCGCTCGTCCCGCCCTCCGCCTGGCGCACGGTCGAGCTCGACATCCAGACCCGCAAGTTTCGCTTCCCGTCGGTCCACGACACTATGCGCTCGATACCAGTGCGTCGGCTGCGGCGCGGTGGTCATGGTGGTCCCACGTGGGATCGAGCCACGCAAGCACTACGGTCGTGCGGCGATCTGCCTGGCGCTGGCGCTGTGGGCGATCGCCGGGCAGCCGACGACGGTGGTGCGGGATCGGGTGGGTGCGTGGCCGAGCCGCGTGGCGCCGAGCTGGCGCGCGCTGCGGCGCTATGCGCTTACCCTCCATCGCGACGGCGAGGCGCTGCTTCTTCACATCGTCGATGTCGTCGACCACGAGGGAGGCACCGAGCGCACGACGACCAGCGTCCATCGCAGCGATGACGAGGGCCACCACTGGGCGCCGGCGTCCGGTCCGATCCCTGCGAGCGCTCCCCTGGCGACGCTCTCTACGGATCTGCGCCACCTCGTCCACGCGGGTGAGCATCGTCTCGTTCGGCGGATCGGTGGCGGTGCGCTCGGCGACCTGTA
Organism: Kofleriaceae bacterium; assembly: GCA_964203225.1. Taxonomy (GTDB): domain Bacteria; phylum Myxococcota_A; class Polyangia; order Haliangiales; family Haliangiaceae; genus JABFXX01. The sequence goes on along the minus strand of CAXNMK010000006.1, from coordinate 370,961 downwards.
CGAGGCGTTCGACCCGGCAGGTGAACTCGTCGCGCTGCGCTTCCTGCGTGCCCACGACGACCCCGCCGTACGCGCCGCGATCGCTCCGCTGGCAGAGACCTTGCCGCAGGTCCGGCAGCGACACCTGGTAGGCGTACGCGCGATCACGAACCTCCAGGACGGGCGGATCGTCGTCGCGAGCGATCTCGTGCACGGCGCCACCACGCTCGAACACGTCGCCGTCACGATCGAGCGGGCGCGGACGATCGCCATCGCCATCCTCGAGGCGCTCGGCGCGCTCCATGCCGCGAACATCGTCCATGGCGACGTCCAGCCAGCGACCGTCCTGCTCGATCACGAGTGCCCGCGGCTCGCCGATGCGGGCCTCGGCGTGGTGCTCGGCGATCGACGCGGGCGGCCGCGGACGCGCAGTGGGGTCCGGATCGATCTCGCATTCCTGCCGCCCGAGGCCCTGCGGCGATTGGCGCTCGACGAGCGCTCGGACCTCTATGCGGTGGGCGCGTGCCTCTACGCACTCCTGGCGGGACGCCCCCCGTTCGTCGCGGACGCGTCGGTGGCTGTCGCGGTCGCCGTGGTGACCGAGGACCCCGCACCCCTGCCGTCGTTCACGTCGACACCTGCCGGCATCGCCACCGTCGTCGCGCGCGCGATGAGGAAGGATCGCACCGAGCGCTTCGCGTCCGCCGCGGAGATGCGTGCTGCGCTCGCGACCTGCTGACGGCCCCAACACTCGCCGCCGTGTCTCGCGGATCCGTGGTTCGCCGCATGACCTCGAGGCGTGACTAGCGAAGCCGAGCCGTGACGATGTAGTCGAGGCGCGGGAAGATCGCGTCGAGGTACGCGTTCCCCTGTGCGGCGATCTCCACCTGCTCGGGTGCCTCCCCGTACTCGTCGTTCAACCGATCCACGACGTCCATGCCGGAGATCACGACCGCGAACGGCGCGAAGCGCATCGTATCGAGCCTGGCGTTGTTGCCGAGGTTCACGAACAGCTGGGTCGTCCGCGAGTCCGGCGCTGCGCTCTGGGCGAACGTGACGTGGCCACGCGTGTTCGAGCGCACGACGGGGTCATCCGGAAACGTGCGGTTGCTCCACATCGAGTTCGTCGCGGGTGTTCCGTTGATGCCGAACTGCACGACGAAGCCTCTGATCACGCGAAAGAACCTCGCATCGTCGTAGAAGCCTGAGTCCACGAGCTCGCGAAACCGAGCGGCGCCATTGGGCGCCCACGACGGATTCACCTCGAGCGCGAACACACCCTCGCTGGTCGTGACGTCGACGATGAACGCATCCGTGTCCGGCGCCGCGTCGGGGGCGGCATCCGTCGCGGCGTCCGGCCCACCGCAGCCGATGGCGAGCAGCCCGACGCCGAGAGCGAGGGCGCAGCGATTGAACATGTTCACCGGCGCGACGCTACCACTGGTGTGCGCCGGCTGTGCTGGGCCGCCCCTCGACACCGCTCGCTCCAGGCCAACCGGATTCGCCACCTGCGAGGCGAGGTCGCGGCTATCATGGAGCGCAGCCGATGGTCTCGATGGTGTTCGCCCGACTCGCGATGTGGACCACCCTGGGCGTGGCGAGCACCGCGTGTGGACGCGTGAACTTCGAGGCCAGCCGGCTGGCTGCGCTCGAGCAGCACGGGTTCATCAAGGCGTCCGTGCCCGATGCGTTCGATTACTTCGGGCATCGCGTGGCGCTCTCCGACGACGGGTCGACGCTGGCGGTCGGCGCGCGCTGGGAGGACAGCGCGGCGACCACGATCGGCGGCGACGAGATCGACAACACCCGCGGAGATGCCGGCGCCGCGTTCATCCTCGTCCGGACCGGTGCTGGCTGGACGCAGCAGGCCTACCTGAAGGCCGACGTCCCGAGCAGGGCGGAGTTCGGATTCGAGGTCGCGCTGTCGGCCGATGGGGACACGCTGCTGACCACCGCTCCGTTCGCGTCTGGCGGCGACGCGTTCGTGTTCACGCGGGCGGGCACGGCGTGGTCGCTCGAGGCGAAGCTCACCCCACCGACCCCGCGCGGCAACTTCGGGTACAGCGCGGCCATCTCCGACGACGGCAACACGATCGCGATCGGCGATCTCGAGCGCGACAGCCGGACGGGCGCCGCATACGTGTACACGCGGTCGGGCGCGACGTGGAGTGACCCCGTCGAGCTGACCGCGCCGGACCGCGAACCCGACGACATCTTCGGCGACGCCCTGGCGCTCTCGGGGGACGGCACCACCCTCGTCGTGGGTGCGCCCTGGGAGGACAGCGCGACCACCGCTGGCAGTGACAACTCGCTCAGCGGTGCAGGCGCCGCTTACCTGTTCCGCCGGAGCGGACAGGCGTGGGGCTTCGAGGCCCTCCTCAAGGCGGGCTCTCCGACGAGCGATGCGGGGTTCGGGAGCTGCATCGCGATCAGCCAGGATGGGCGGCGAGTCGCGATCGCGGCCGGAGGCGCCAACGCCTTCACCGGCGCGGCCCACGTGTTCGATCGCGACGCGACCGTCTGGCGCGAGAGCGCCGTGCTCTCCCCTGCAGCGGCCGAGCCCGGTGACGAGGCGGCGTGGAAGATCGCCCTGTCGCACGATGGACGCGTGCTGGTGTTCGGCGCCCGATCGGAGGAGAGCGCCGCGACGGGCGTCGACGGAGACCCCACGGACGACTCGCTCTCGAGGGCCGGCGCCGCGTGGGTGTTCGTCGCCGACCCGACCTGGCGCGAGCACGCCTTCCTGAAGGCGGACCATGTCAGCGCGAACGACAGCTTCGGCGCCGATGTCGCCGTGGCTGGCTCGACCATCATCGTCGGCGCGCCCGGCGAGGCGACCGGGACCGGTGGTCTCGATCCATCCCCTGACCAGACCATGTACAGCTCAGGTGCCGTCTACGTGTTCGAGTGAGCGAGGAGTCGGGTGCGGCTCTTTTGCGACGCCTTCGACGGAAGGAGTTTCGATCACTTGACCAACCTGAGGTGCGAGCGCGAGCGCGAGGGCGGCAGCGGGTTGGGGATCGCACGTTCGGCGTAGCGTGATCGATGCGTACGCTCGTGCTCCTTCACAAGATGAAACTGCCAGTAGTCGTCGAAGTCGCCGCTCGCGCGAAGGGCGCGGAGCCGCAGGATCGCCTCGGCCCCGATGAGCGACCACCGCGCGCCCGTGCGCCCCATCCGGTCCTGCACGAGATAGCGGCACGCACCCTCGATCACGCCGGTTGCAATCGGCAGCCCGTCGACAAGTGCGCGATCGTAGTGCAGCAGCCGGGTTTGCTTGACCAGGTACGACGCTGCCTTCTGGACCGGCGCCGCCTTCGCGGCATCAAGTCCGTGGCTCTTGATCATCAACCGCAGGCTCTTGGCGATCGCGCCACCGCTCGCGCCCGCGAGGAGCTTCACCAGCTGATGCTCGACCTATGCCTCGGCCGCGGGCGTGCCGTCCTTGTGAAAGGCGTACGCGGCGCGCCACAGGTACTCGAGCGCGTGAACGAGATCGAGCACGATCGTGATCTTCGCGCCGACCTTGCGCGCGGCATGCTCCACGCGCTTGATCTGATCGCGCTGACCGTCGACCAGGACGACCCACCGCCGGCGGTGCGCTGGATCGCGCCGCGCGGCCTCGGAGAACGCATCCTCGATCACGCCCTGCGCGCTGTGCTGCACACTCGCCCACACGCGCTTGTTCGTCGGTCGGGGCCGCGCCTTGTCGCGGTCGTCTCGCAGCCCGTGCAGGACGTCCGCGCTCGTGCGAGGCCACGGCGCGATCGAGTAGACGATGGCCACCTGCGCCATCCGCTTGCGGTTGGGCTTCTCCCCCTTGGTGAGCCGCGTGTGCAACTTCGGAGCGGCCTCGGCCGCTTTGCGGGTCGCGTCGCGCAGGTCGGCGTGGCGCATCGCAATCCCCTTGCCGTCGAAGCTGAGCACGAGCAGGTCGTTCGTGACCTCGGGCTCGCACAGACGGTCCGCATAGAACGCGTCAAAGTCTTGCGCCGCACGCACGGTCAACTCTTCGACTTGGCGCTTGGGCACGCTGGCACCCGTGCGCTTCGCGATCAACTCCACCACCTCGTCGAACGACGACTTCGCGCTCTCCTCGGCGACGAGGCGGCGCACGTCGTGGGTGTACTTCTCGTCCGGCAACGCGAGTGCTGCATCGAGCGGGGCGAGGCCCTCCACCCCGGGGGCCTGGTACAGCAGCCGCTTCACCTCGATCTCGCCGACCAGCGTCTCGATCCGCCGCGACGACGCACGCACCTCCGAGCGCTCGATACCGTCTGCTCCCACGACCCGAACGCGGAGCTCCTGTTCAGCGCGACGATCGAAGTAGCCCTGCATCAGGTCGCGCAGCAGCGCGGTGCCGTCCTTGGCAAGCAACTGCGACACGTCGTCCGCGGTCGCGCCTTCGTTCGCCATCGCCATGAGGCGCTCGATGATCTTGTCCATCGCCCGGTGAGCCTCGCAGAACGGACGGTCATTGGCGATCCTCGCGGCACTGGTCGTTGGCATCAGGTCGCGAATGCTACCCGCTCGCGATCGATCCGGACACCGCCTCCGAAAGCAACCTCGCGGAATCGATCAGGATTCTGCCGTCGCAGAAGATCCGCACCCAAATGGAAATCGGCGACCCCAAGGGTGGGTGTCAACGCCAACGTGGCTTCATCGGTCAGGCTCATGGTCGTGATGTCCCACGGCGTCGTCAGCACGCGCTGGTGGATCGCGGCGGTCACGTTTCCCCCCACATAGACCGCCCGCCCATCCGGTCGAAAGAACAAGGAGCGACCGTTCGGTTCGAATGCGATGCTGAACGACGTCGACGCGCCGATGCTGGTGATGTCCCACGCCGTCGCGAGACCGAACTCGTAGAGCATGTCGTTGCCGGAGCCAAGCACGAACAGCTGCGTGCCGTCGGGCTTGATGAAGACGTCGGCGGGAAAGCTGTCACCGCTAAATGCGGGACTCGTGGCGAAGGTGGGCAACGCGCTCGTGATGTCCCACGGCGTGGAGAGGGTTACCTGGTAACATCGATCATAGAAGGTATCGCAGTAGTACAGCGCGGTTCCGTCCGGTTTCATGAACAGACCAGCTGGGCCGACCCCAGTACTTCCCGCCGGCACATAGGCGTAGCTCGCGATACTGAGACTGCTCGCAGATGTTGCCTCGTTGATCGGTCGTGGACAGGCACTCAATACGTCACCACTCGCCGTGTCGATGCTCGCTGCGTCGATGCTCGCTGCGTCGATGATCGCTGGCGCATCGCCGTTGTACGGATCGAACGCGATGCGCCCGCAAGCGGACAGCCCTGCGACCAACACGATCGCTCGGGTGAGGATACGACGGGTCACTGCTCGCGATAGTGGAGCACGGTTGCTGCCGGTACAACCCGTGCAAATCCGGAAAGGGCTCGTCGGTGCTTTCCTCCTCCTGAGCTCTATGCGCACACCGACGTCGTCGACTCGTTGACGAACAGGGGGACCGAGCGCTTCCCCCCGGGGATGAGCGCGCCACCCGCCCACGCCGAACCCGCCGCACCGAGCCCCACTGCCATCGTCACCCCGAACATGATCATCTGCTTCACGATGATACCTCCTGGTGCGGGACCCGATCCCAGGTCCGGCCGCGGGCCCAGCCCGCGACCGCCAGCCCGCGACCGCCAGCCCGCGACCGCCAGCCCGCGACCGATCGACCCGCGTTGCGGTGACCGGCTCGTTGGTCCCTGTCCGGCCCCGGGCTAAGGTCTCCCCGATGGCCCTGCACCCGCTCGCGAAGCACCCGCACCACCAGCCCACCGGCCCGGTCGTGCTCGTCGTGATGGATGGCGTCGGGCGGGGCGCCGGCGACGAGGCCGATGCCGTGGCGATCGCGGCGACCCCGACGCTGGACCGGCTGTGGGTCCCCGGCGTGCGCGCCGAGCTGCGCGCCCACGGCAAGGCGGTGGGCCTGCCCAGCGACGACGACATGGGCAACAGCGAGGTCGGCCACAACGCCCTCGGTGCGGGCAAGGTGTACGCGCAGGGCGCCAAGCTCGTGAACGCAGCGATCGCCACCGGCGCGATGTTCACCGGCGCCTGCTGGCAGCTCGTGATCGAGCGCGGCCTGCGCGGCGGCGGCGTCCACTTCCTCGGCCTGCTGTCCGACGGCAACGTCCACGCGCACCTCGACCACCTCGAGGCGATGCTGAACGCGGCGGCCACGGCTGGCTGCAAGAAGCTGTACGTGCACGCGCTGCTCGACGGCCGCGACGTGCCCCCGACCAGCGCCCTCGTCTACCTCGACCGCACCGAGCGGTTCCTCGCCACGCTGCGATCGAGCAACATCGACGCGCGCATCCTCAGCGGCGGCGGCCGGATGCGGATCACGCTGGATCGCTACGAGGCCGACTGGCCGATGGTCGAGCGCGGCTGGCACACCCACGTGCTCGCGGACCAGCGCACGTTCGCGTCGGCCAGCGAGGCGGTCGAGGTGCTGCGCGCCGAGCGCCCGGACGTGCTCGACCAGGACCTGCCGCCGTTCAACGTCGCGCCCGCCACGCCGATCGTGGATGGCGACGCGGTGGTGCTGTTCAACTTCCGCGGCGACCGCGCGATCGAGATCGCGCGCGCGTTCGAGGACGACACCTTCACGAAGTTCGACCGGGTGCGCCGCCCCGACGTGCTGTTCGCCGGGATGATGGAGTACGACGGCGACCTCCACATCCCCCGCCACTACCTGGTGCAGCCACCCGCGATCGAGCGGCCGATGGGCGAGATGCTGGCCGGCTCGCACATCTCGCAGCTCGCGATCTCCGAGACCCAGAAGTACGGGCACGTGACGTACTTCTGGAACGGCAACCGCAGCGGCATGTTCGACGATGGCACCGAGACCTACATCGAGATCCCGTCCGACAACATGCCGTTCGAGCAGCGGCCGTGGATGAAGGCGGCCGAGATCACGGATCGGCTGATCGCCGAGCTGCGCACCGGCCGGCACCAGTTCGCCCGCGTCAACTATGCCAACGGGGACATGGTCGGCCACACCGGCGCCTTCGACGCCACCGTGCTGGCGGTCGAGGCGGTCGATCTCCAGCTCGCACGCCTCGCCCAAGCCGTGCAGGAACTCAAGGGGATCCTGGTGGTTACGGCGGACCATGGCAACGCGGACGAGATGTTCCAGCGCGACAAGCGCGGCGCTGTCATGCGCGAGAAGCAGACCGGCCGGCCCGTGATCAAGACGAGCCACACGTTGAACCCGGTGCCATTTTTGATCGACGATCCGGGGCGGAGAGACCGGTATGATATCGACCCGACGCGGGCGCAGACCGCCGGGATCGCCAGCGTGACCGCCACCTGCCTCGAGCTCCTCGGCCTCGTGCCACCGGACGACCTGGAGCCGTCCCTGTTGAGGTTTCGCCCATGAACACCAGCACCAGCACCAAGACCCTGATCGGCCTCCTCGTCGCGGGGTGCGTTGGCCTGGTGATCTTCCTGTTCGTCCACGTCTCGGATGACCCCCGCCGCCCGATCTCGATCGGCACCGCCAAGGCGGCCGCCTGCACCGCCGGCGAGCGCTGCCTGCCCGACGTCACCTACGTCGACACCAACGGCGTCGCCTACACGCGCAAGGATCTGCTCGGCAAGGTCGTGGTCGTGAACTTCTGGGCGACCTGGTGCAAGCCGTGCCTCAAGGAGATCCCGGACTTCTCCCACGTCTACGAGCGCACCAGGGCCCAGGGCGTGATCTTCCTCGGCATCCTGACCAGCGACACGCCGGACGAGGACACGCTCCTCAACTTCCAGTCCGACCACGAGATGACCTACCCGGTGATCCGCGCGAACTCCGACATCCTGGTCTCGTACAACTACCCGGAGTCCTTGCCGACGACGATCGTGTTCGATCGCGGTGGCAAGGAAGTGTTCAACCGGGTCGGGGCGGTCAGCGACAAGGCCCTGTCGGACCTGATCAACCCGCTGATCGCGCAGCCCCGCTGACACTCGAGATCGCTGTCAGAAGTAGCCGACGACGCCGACGCCCGGCACCGGCCCACCGCTGGCCGGGATGATGATCGGCGTGGTCGCGAACCCGTGGTCCGCGTTGTAGCGGTGGACCGCGTCGGGCAGCGCCTTGAGGTCGTAGGCCGCGCCGCCGACGAACGCGATCGCCGCGATCCCGAGCAGGCCGATCGCCTCGTGCTCGAGGCTGGTGCACGAGACGTCGAACATCACGCCCGGGCACCGCACGTTGATCCGGTACTCCAGCACCGCGTAGGTCGCGAGCGCGGCGGCCGCGGCGCGGATCCCCATGCCCACCGTCAGGTAGTCCCCGACGTAGAAGTGGCCGAGAGACGGCGTGAGCACGCCGGTCGACAGGCCCGCGTAGAGCAGCGGCATGTTGACGTCGGCGTTCTCGGGCGACATCAGGAACGCCGACAGGAACAGCGCACTCGACGCCCCGACGCCAGCGCCCGCCAGCAGCTGCGCGGTGGACTTCTTCCGCGGCCCGGCCTCGGCGGGCGCGGTCAGGCCGAGTGTCGCGAGGAGCCCGGCGAGGGCGGCTGCGCGGCGCATCACAGCACCTGCCCGATCGAGGCGACCGCTGGGTCCGGGCTCGGCGCCGCGAACAGGCCGAACATGCCGCCGGTGTGCACGAACGCGACCGCGGCGCCGAACCGCCCGGGATCCCGGCGCAGCTCGGTGACCACGCCGTGGAACGCCTTCCCGGTGTAGACCGGATCGAGGACCACGCCATCGGCGCGGCACACGTCGCGGAGTGTGGCGAGCTCCTCGGGCCGGCTCTTCGCGTAGCCGAGGCCGACGTGGCCGTCGACGAGATCGATGTCGGCCTCCGTGATCGCGGTGCCCAGCTGCCAGCGGTCCTCCGCCTCGGCGCACATCCGGCCGATCGAGGCGAGGAAGTAGGCGCGGTCGTCGCACACGTTGACCCCGGCGACCCGGATCCCGCGCTCCGCGAGCCCGAGCAGCTTGGCGCCGAGGATGAGGCCGGCGCCGGTGCCGCCCGAGCCACACGCGTAGACCACGGTCACGGGGTGCGCGGGCGAGGCGATGTCGGCGAGATCGCCGGCGAGCTCGCGCATCGCGCGGATGTAGCCCCACGCGCCGAGCGCGCTCGAGCCGCCCTCGGGGATCACGTACGGGCGGCCGCCGGCGGCGCGCACCCGGTCCGCGGCCTCGGCCATCAGGCGCCCCCGATCGCGCCACATCGGCCGCGAGATCCACTGGAGCTCGGCGCCGACCAGCCGGTCGAGGAGGATGTTGCCGGTCGGGGCCGGGGGCGCGGCCGGATCGTCGGTGCGCAGGATCAGCACCGGCTGCATGCCGAGCTGGACCGCGGCGAACGCGGTGGCGCGCGCGTGGTTGCTCTGCTCGCCGCCGCACGTGATCACGTGGGTGGCGCCCTCGGCCTGCGCCTCGGCCAGCAGGTACTCGAGCTTGCGGACCTTGTTGCCCGACAGCTCGCTGCCGGTATGGTCGTCGCGCTTGAGCCAGAACCTGGCGCCCACGCCCGCGTCGTAGCGGAGCCAGTGGCCCCGGGTGGGCGTGTTCGCGAGGGGGACGCGCGCGGGCTCGCGGGGGTGCAGCGGGGCCGTCGTCAACGTCGTCGTCATCTGACCCTGACTGTACCCGGCCACCGCCACCGGGAGCGCCCCGGCCCGCCGGTCGGTGCTGACCGGCGCTGCCCGCCGCCGGCCGGGGCGAGGCCGGACCACCTCGCCGAGAAATTTCTCCGCTCGCTGGCGCGTGCTAGTGGTGAGGCTGGTGCATCACCTCGTCCCCGCCCTCGTCTTCGGTGCGCTGGCTGCCTCCTCGGCCGCCGCGAAGAGCTGGCCGACGCCCGCCGGGGGCCCGTCCGCCTCGGGCGACCCCGAGGTGCTGTTCACGTTCGACGACGGCCCGAACCCGACCTACACGCCCCAGATCCTCGACATCCTCGCGGAGCACCACATCCACGCGGTGTTCTTCATGGTCGGCGAGATGGTCGACTCACGGAGCAAGAAGGTCCCGGCGATCGTCGAGCGCATCCTGCGCGAGGGCCACGTCCTCGCGAACCACACGAGGAGCCACGCCGACCTGTGCCGGCTCAAGGACCCGGCCAGGGCCGCCGCCGAGATCGACGAGGGCAAGGCCTCGATCGAGCGGATGGCCCACGTGCCGGTGGTGTGGTTCCGCGCGCCATTCGGGGTCCGCTGCACGCGGCTCGAGGCGCAGCTCGCGGAGCGCACCACCAGCCACATGCACTGGGACCTCGATCCCCAGGAGTGGAAGACCCAGGACGCCGCCCAGACGGTGGCCTACGTCACCCGCGCGCTCGCCCGCGCGCACGGCCGGAACGTGCTCCTGATGCACGACATCCACGCGGTCAGCGTGAAGGCGCTCCCCCAGATCCTGACCTGGATCGCCGAGGAGAACACCCGGCGCGGCGCCGCCAAGGAGCGCCCGATCCGGATCGTCCAGGCGCCGACCCTCGCGGCCGAGCAGCTGCCCGCCGGCCTGGCGGCGTGGTCGACCGACACCCTCGCCCACCTGGCCGGGCTCCGCGACGACGTGGTCGCCGTGCTGCCGCCCGTCCGCGAGCGCCACGTCCAGCGCTGACCGCGCCCCGACCCGGCGATGTTCCGGCGATGTCCCGGCGCTGACCCGGCATCGAACGCCGCTCCGGTGTTCCTGGTGTGGCGGGTGTGGCTCGTCATACGATGCCGGCGTGCGTCGGTCGTCCCTCGTGCTCGCCCTCCTCGCTGCCTGCGGCGGTGACCCACCCGCGACCGAGCCCGACGCCGGGCCCCCGCCCCCGCCCCCGCCCGATGCGTTCGTCGGAACGCCCTCGATCGACGGCACCCCGGTGGCGTCGTTCGAGACCTCGACGTGCTCGACCGGCTCGGTGCTCGCGCTGTCGCGCCAGATCGCCGAGGAGGTCGACTGCATCATGCCCGGCCAGCTCGTGGTGTTCGAGGAGCGCCCTGCGATCGCGTTCGTGGGCGCCGCCGTGCTTCCGTTCATCTCCGAGGTGTCGCGGGCCGATCTCTACACCGCCACCGACGCGGCCGCCGGGCGCGTGCTGCAGGTGACGAGCGCGTTCCGCACGGTCGTGCAGCAGTACCTGCTGCGGCGCTGGTTCGAGCTCGGGCGGTGCGGCATCACCGCCGCCGCCGAGCCGGGCCTGTCCAACCACGAGAGCGGCCGGGCCCTCGACGTCTCGAACTACAGCTCGTGGGTGACGACCATGGAGGCCAGCCGCTGGTCGCACAACATCCCCGGGGACCCGGTGCACTTCGAGCACCTGTCCTCGCCGGACATCCGCGGCGCCGACGTCCTCGCGTTTCAGCGCCTGTGGAACCGGAACGCCCCCGACGACCCGATCACCGAGGACGGCGACTACGGCCCCGCCACCGAAGCGCGGGTCAAGCTGGCCCCGGCCGAGGGGTTCGGCATCGGCGCGATCTGTGGCCGGGCGCGGGTCGCCGGTGGCGCCGCCGCGAGCCTCCGGGCCGAGCTCGCCGCCGACACCTGCGGGCTGTGAGCGCGACCGCCGCCCTGCTCGCGCGGATCCGGGCGGCCGCGGCGCTGGCCGCCCCGGGCCTCGGCGTCGACGAGTCCATCGACCTGGCGCCGCCGACCACCGTCGGTGAGCGTGCGTTCCGCTACCGCCACGACCAGGACCGCGCATCGCTGTTCCACGGGGCTCCGCCCCGCCCTCCGCGGCAAGCCGCGCAGGGTTCCCACCCGGGTTTCGAGACTGGTTCACAGACTCTCAGGACGACCGGGTGATCGAGCTCGCGGGTCGCGTCGCGGCGGGCGGGGCGATCGTCGCGCTGCACGCGAGCCACGTTGGCGTGGCCGTGGTCTGGGACATGCGGCCCGCCCTCCGGCGATCGGCGCCGAGACCACGCGAGGCGAGATCGCGCGGGCACAGCAACACACGCGGCTCGCGCACGTGGCACGATGGGGGCGCATGCCGAAGACCGCCGCGAAGACCGCCGCGAAGAAGACCGCCGCGAAGAAGACCGCCGCGAAGAAGACCGCCGTGAAGAAGCTCGCCGCGAAGAAGACCGCCGCGAAGAAGGCCGTCAGCAAGGCCACCACGAAGAGGGCGCCCGCGAAGAAGCCGCTCGCGAGGAAGCCGCTCGCGAAGACCGCGAGCGCGCCGCGAGCGCGCAAGCCCGCCGCGCGCACCGACTACGGCAAGCGCGTCGACTCGTTCTTCGCCCGGCAGCCCGCGCGCCTGCGGCCAATCACCGACGCGCTCCGCGGCCTGGTCGCGAGCGCGGCCCCCGACGCGGTCAGCTCGATCAAGTGGGGCATGCCGTTCTACGAGATCGAGGGCTCGTCGATGTGCGCGATCGGCGCGCACAAGACGCACGTCAACTTGATCCTGTCCGGACCGCCGAGCGCGTTCGTCGATCCCGACCGCCGCCTGTCGGGCGAGGGCCGCATGGGCCGCCACCTCAAGGTCACGTCCGCCGACGACATCCCGCGCACCCAGGTCACCACCTGGCTCCGCCGCGCCGCCGAAGTCGCGCGCAGCCGCTGAGCCGGCCGCCGCGTCAGCGCACGCTGCGGCGGTACGCGTTGAACTGCGTGTTGATGCGGGTGGCCTGGCCGGCGGTGAAGCCGTTCATGCACAGGTCGTCCGAGCGGTCCATGTAGTTGCGGACCGGATCCGCGTGGCCGTCGCCGCAGGTGCTGCGGCCCATCGGGCAGCCGAACGCGGGGGCCGAGCTCGCCGCGGTGTCGTCGACGAAGTCGCCGTTGCCGCCGCAGTCGTCCTGGTACGTGTGGTAGAGGCCGAGCCAGTGGCCGACCTCGTGGACCGCCTGGTCGCCGAGGTTGTACGGCGCCGCGGCGCCGCCGGGCAGCGTCGCGTGCAGCAGCACCACGCCGTCATTCTTGGGCGCCGCCGTGTACTGCGCGGGGAACGTCGCGTAGCCGAGGAAGCCGTTGCCGGGCGCGGCGAGGTAGAGGTTGAGGTCGCGGGCGCTGCCCCGGCGGAGCGCGGCCTTCGCGCTCGCCTCGGCCTCCGAGCCCGGGTCCATCGCGAACCAGGTCGCGCTGGTGGTGCGGTCGATGCTGGCGAGGTCGAACGTGAAGCCGACCGGCGCGTACGCCGCGTCGAGCACCGCGAGCTGGTGGCGGATCATGTCGTCGGGGACCTCGCCGTTGGCGGCGCCCCGGCCGCGCTGGATCACGTGGACGTGGACGGCGATCTGCGCGCCGCGGCGCGCGTCCTGGTGGGCGGACGGGATGCGCGAGGCCGCGAGCTCGGCCGCGAGCTTGAGGTTCGCGCTCGGCTCGACGGTGCCGCACCACAGCGACGGCGCGGTCTCCTCGTAGGCCCCCTCGGCCGACCCGAGGTCGACGTCCCCGGCCTGGCACGCCGCGACCGCGGTGACGAGCAGGAGGGCCGTGGTGCGCATGCCAGACCGTGGTGCAGGGGGCAGGCCACAAGCGCCCCTCACCAAGGGCGCGGAATCGCGTCGCTCTCGCAGATCCGGACTGGCCACGGCTACCCGGTTCGCCACTCTCCCCTGGACGCCAGACCCGCCGGCCCGGCGGGGGCACCACCGGGGTAGCGCCGCCGGGTGTGGTACGGTGCCGTGGGGAGCCTCATGTTTCGGATTCGTCAATCGTATCGGGAGGATGTCGTCCAGGTGCTCGCGGTTGCCGAGCACCTCGACACGGTCAACCTGCCCGCCGACCGCGGCCACATCGAGAGCATCCTCGCCCTGTCCGAGAAGTCGTTCGCGGGCGAGGTCCCGGTGGTCGAGCGCGAGTTCCTGTTCGTGCTCGAGGACCTCGCGAAGAAGCAGATCATCGGCACCTCGATGATCTACGCGCAGCACGGCACCCGCCGCGCGCCGCACATCTTCTTCCGCGTCGAGGCCGACGAGCGCTACTCGGTGACCCTCGATCGGCACTTCGCGCACCAGACGCTGCGCATCGGCTACAACTACGACGGCCCGACGGAGATCGGCGGTCTGATCCTGCTGCCCGAGTACCGGCGCAACACCGAGGGGCTCGGCAAGGCGCTGTCGTACGTGCGCTTCCTGTTCATGAAGATGCACCGCCCGATGTTCCGGGACAAGGTGCTGTCCGAGCTGCTGCCGCCCCTCGAGGCCGATGGCACCTCGCGCCTGTGGGAGGCGCTCGGGCGCAAGTTCACCGCCCTGTCGTATCAGGAGGCGGATCTGCTCTCGAAGCACAACAAGGAGTTCATCCACGCCTTGTTCCCCGACGATCCGATCCACACCGAGCTGCTGCCCGAGGACGTCCAGGCGATCATCGGCAAGGTCGGGCCGGACACACGCGCCGTCGAGAGCATGCTGCGTCGGATCGGGTTCGACTACGCCGGCCAGATCGATCCGTTCGACGGAGGCCCCCACTTCGTCGCGACCACCGACCAGATCACGCTCGTCCGCGACGCCGCGGAGCTCGAGGTCCGGATCGTCGGGGACGCCGATGGCGAGCGCCCGTGGGCGGTGCTCGCGGTCCACGCGCAGACCGGCCCCACGCCGCAGTTCCGCGCGATCGGCGCGCGCGTGATCCCGATGGCGGGGGGCCAGGTCGTCGGCATCTCCGAGGACGCGCGCGCGCGCCTCGGCGTGGAGGACGGACAGAAGGTATGGCTCTGCTTCGGCTGACTGCAACCTCGGGCGTCGCAGCGACCATCTGCCTCGGGATCAGCCTCGGGATCAGCCTCGGGATCCGTCTCGGCGTCAACCTCGGCATCGGCCTCGCCCTCGGGGCCTGCACCCTCGCCGGGGCCCAGGCGACCGAGCGGATGACCGAGCACTCCGGGCTGACCGCCCCCGCCGGCTGGCGGGACCTGCCGGAGCTCGCGAGCAGGGTCGGCGCCACGCTGGCCGAGCGGACGCTGCGCCTCGATGGCGTCGAGGCGTGGGGCGAGCCGGCGCGCGGCTGCTTCGGCGTGTGGCTCGCGATCCGCGGTGACGGCGCCACCGCCGCGCAGGTGCTCGCCGGGCTCGCCGCCGAGGACATCACCACCACCGACGTTGTGACCCCGCCGGGCCCCGCGGGCGTGGTGACCGCCACGTTCGCGAAGGGCGCGCACCAGGGCCGCCTCCGCGCGCGCGTGGCCGCCGGCACGATCACCGCGCTCGCGTGCTTCGCCAATGCGCGCGAGCCCGCCTCGTGCGAGACCCCGTGCACGCTGCTGCTCGGAGGGCTACCGTGAGGCGCGGTGTCCGGTGCGGGGGCATGCGCGCGGCACGGGCGGCGTGGACCGCGGGCGTGCTCATGGCGCTCGTCGCCGGGGCGAGCGCGAGCCCGGGCCGCGCGCCCCCCGAGGGCTGGGCGCGCGACGTCGAGATGTCCGAGCGCGCGAGCGCCGCCACCGAAGCGCACTACCGGGCCGCGGCGCGGCGCGCGCGCGTCGAGGTCGATGGATATCGCGCCCCGGGTGGCGCCGCGGTGAGCCTGTTCATCACGCGCGTGCACGAGGACCTCGCCGCCGAGCTTCCCCCGGGCCCCGAGGGGGTCGCGATGATCGAGCGGTGCAGCGCGATCGCCAGCGAGATACTCGGGCAGATCGCCGCCACGCCCGCGCGCGAGCAGGGGCAGATCGCGCAGGCCAGCCAGCGCTGGGTGCCGGCCGCGAAGGTGCTCGAGGGCTCGATCCGATGGACCTCCAAGGATGGCGCGTTGCGGATCGCCGCCCGGACCGTGGTCGCGGCGTCCGGCGCGCGGATCGACAGCGTCACCGGCGAGTGCATGCTCGGCGCGGACGCGCCGGACGGCCTCGACCAGGCATGCACCGCCGCGCTCGACCGCCTCGCCGTGGACCTCCCGGCCGCCCTGCGGATCCCGCTCGCGGTGCAGGCCGGCGCCCCGGGGACGACCTCCGACCGAGCGAGCGAGCTCGAGATCCTGCCCGATGCGGACCTCATCCAGCCCCCGCCGCCCGCGGGCGCCACCGACACGACCGGCGCGCGCCTGACCTCCGGCCCCGGGGGCGTGCTGATGACGATGGCCCCCGCGCCCCGCGCGATGGATCGCCGCCCGGTCTACTTCGGGCTCGGCGTGGTCGTGCTGGCGGGCGTGTTCTGGTGGAACCGCCAGCGCCGCGACCGGTTCGAGGCCGACGGGCCGGCGGGTGGCGAGCGCGGCGCCGGCCCGCGCGTCCGCACCGCGCCCCGCCCGGGCCCGCCCGCCCGCCCTGCCCGCGATGAAGACGCCGATGATCTGGCCGCCGCTGCCCGCGGCCCCGCCCCGCAAGCCCCCGAGGACCCCACATGAGTGAAGACGCCCCCGGCACCGGTGCCCCGATCCTGATCGTCGACGACGAGAAGAACATCCGCCGCACGCTGCGGATGGTGCTCGAGAGCGAGGGCCACGTCGTCCACGAGGCCGGCTCGATCGCCGAGGCCGACGCGGTGCTCGCCCGCGAGCGGGTCGATCTGATCCTGCTCGACGTCAAGCTCGGCGACGACAACGGCCTCGACCTGCTGCGCTCGCTCAAGGCGCGCGGCGACGACGGCATGGCGTCGCGCACCTCCGAGATCCCGGTCGTGATGATCTCGGGGCACGCCACCATCGACGACGCCGTCGCGGCGACCCGGCTCGGCGCGTTCGACTTCATGGAGAAGCCACTCGACCGCAACCGCGTGGTCGTGGCGGCGCGCAACGCTCTCGAGCGGCGCCGGATGTGGCGCGAGGTCCACGACCTGCGGCGAGCCGTCGACGCCCGCTGGGAGCTGCTCGGCAGCGCCCCGGTGATGCTCGAGCTGCGACGCCAGATCGCCAAGGTCGCGCCCTCCCGCAGCCGCGTGCTGATCACCGGCGAGAGCGGCACCGGCAAGGAGCTGATCGCGCGCGCGATCCACCGCAACAGCACCGTCAGCGCCGGTGCGTTCGTGAAGGTCAACTGCGCGGCGATCCCGCCCGAGCTGATCGAGAGCGAGCTGTTCGGCCACGAGCGCGGCGCGTTCACCGGCGCGATCGCCAAGAAGCGTGGCCTGTTCGAGGTCGCCGACGGCGGCACGATCTTCCTCGACGAGATCGGCGACATGGCGCACACCGCGCAGGCCAAGGTGCTGCGCGTACTGCAGACCGGCGAGTTCACCCGCGTCGGCGGCGAGAAGAGCCTGCGCACCGACGCGCGCGTGGTCGCCGCCACCAACCGCGACCTCGAGCAGATGGTCAAGGACGGCCAGTTCCGCGAGGACCTGTACTTCCGGCTCAACGTGGTGCCGATCCACTCGCCCGACCTCAAGGATCGCGCCGAGGACGTGCCGCTGCTCGTCGAGGCGTTCGTGCGCGAGTGCTGCGACGAGAACGGGCTCGGCTACAAGCCGATCGACGAGGCCGTGCTCGAGCGCCTCAAGGTCTACGAGTGGCCCGGCAACGTGCGCGAGCTGCGCAACATCGTCGAGCGGCTCGTGATCATGAGCGACGAGGTGATCCGCGAGGAGGACCTGCCGCCGTACCTCGGCGGCCCGCGCTCCCCGAGCCAGGCCCGGACCACCGGCCCGGTGACCACGATCGACCTCGGCCGCTACGCGGGCAAGAGCCTGCGCGAGTTCCGCGAGGAGGTGGAGGCGGAGTTCATCCGGATCCGGCTCGCCGAGTTCGAGTGGAACATCTCCCGCACCGCCCAGGCTCTCGGGATCGAGCGCACGAACCTCCACAAGAAGCTGCGGGCCCTCGGGATCCACCGCGGCGAAGACGTCGGCGACAAGGACGCGTAGCGCGCCCGCGCCCCACCGGCGGCGCGGGCCTGGTACCCATGAAGATCATGAAGATGTCGCTCGCGCTCGCGTCCCTCGCGCTGCTCTCGACCGTCGCCGCCTGCGGCAAGGACGACAAGAGCGGTGGGATTGCTGCCGCCGCGCCTGCCGCCGCGCCTGCCGTCGCGCAGGAGGACAAAGGAGGCGGAGCCGCCGCCGCCGCGCCTGCCGTCACGCTCGACCTCGCCGGCATCAACGCCCTGGTGCCCGCGGCGCTCAAGGCCAAGGTCGCGTTCGAGAAGGCCGAGATCAAGCGCGAGCGGGGTAGCCGCACGACGGCGTTCACCCTCGCTGCGCCGAAGGGCTGGGCCCAGGAGTCGAAGGAGTTCTCGAATCTGTCGCCGGCCGGTCAGGACATGCTCGGCACCAGCATCGACGTCGGCACCAACTGCGCCGGCGTGTGCGAACCCAAGGACTGGGCGGCGGTGTCCGACGAGGACTTCGCGCAGTTCAAGGACGCCAAGATCCTCAAGGACGAGAAGACCCCGACCAGCCGCCTGATGATCGCCGAGATGAGCGACAAGACGTACGTCCAGCACGCGACGTGGACCGCCGGCGCGAAGCGCTACGCGACCTGCGTGGTCACGCTCGAGGACGAGTACCGCGAGGCCGCCCCGGCGTTCGCCAAGGCGTGCCAGACAGTCGGCATGAGCGGCGATGACTGAGAGACTGTGAGTCGCGCGCGAATCCGGGGAGGGGACCCGACGGGGTGGGCCCCGTGGGCGGGAAGCGGCGCCACGGTGGAACCGAGGCTCGCCGTGGGTCGCGGTCGCACGCTGGTGCTCGGCCTGGCGGCCCTCGGGGTGGCCGCGCGGCTCGCCGCGGCCGAGCCCCTCGTCGACGCGCTCGCGACCGACGACCCGCGGGCCCTCGCCGAGGCCGTGACCGCGATCGAGCGCGCGCCCAGCAGCCCCGCGCTGGCGGATGCGCTGTTCGCCGCCGCCCGCGCATGCGAGGACCGGCTCGTCGAGCCCGCCCGCGCGCTCGCGCTGTACGACCGGATCCTGCGCGATCTGCCGGACGCCCGCGTGGCGACCGCCGCCCAGCGCCGCGCCGACCAGCTGCGCACCTCGGTCGGCCCCGGCGCCGCCCACGCCGTCGAGGCCACCGCGCTCGCGCGGCTGATCGCCGAGGCCAAGCACCTCACGCTCGCCGAGATCGAGCGGCGCGCCGATGCGCTCGCCGACGCGCCGTGGCCAGGCGCCCCCGAGGCCGCGCTGTGGCTCGCCGACCACCTGCGCGAGCGCCGGGCGGTCACGGACGCGACGCGCCGCTACGAGGCGATCTCCCGGCGCTGGCCAGACACCCCCACCGATCTCGCCGCCCGGCGTGGCGCCGCCGGCACCGCGATCGACGCGGGCGCCTGGGATCGCGCCGCCACCCTCGCCCGCGCGCTGCCCGCCACCGATCCCACCGATCGCGTGCTGCGCGACGACCTGCTCGACGCCGCCCGCGCCGGCCGCACCCGTGGACGGATCTACGGGGCCGCCTGGGTGGTGTTGCTCGGCGCGCTCGCCGGGTTGCTCGCCTCGCTGGCGGACGCATGCCTGCGCGGCGGGCGACGGGTCCCGCGGCTGCGGCCGCCGATCGAGGTGCTCTACATGCTGCCCGGCGCGGTCGTCCTCGTCGGCGTCGGCTTCACCGGCAACCTCAACGTCGCCCCCGTGGTCACCGCGATCTGCGCGGGCGGGTTGATGCTGGCGTGGCTGTCGGGCGCGGCGCTCGACGTGCTGCGCGGCCGCGGGCGGGATGTCCGTCGCCGCGCCGCCGCCCACGCCGTGGCGATCGCGCTCGCGGCGGTCGCGCTCGGCTACGTCGCCATGGTCCGCGGTGGCCTGCTCGAGATGCTGATCGAGACCGTGCGGTTTGGCCCCGAGGGATGACCCGGACGATGCCCCGCAGGATGCCCCGCAGGATGCCCCGATGACCGACCGCCCGGCCCCGCCGCCCTCCTCGCCCGCCTCCGCGGCCTACCCACCCGCGCCCTGGCACACCCACGGCCGCGCGTGGGCGCAGCCGTTCCTCGTCGATGCCCGCGCGCTCGACCTGCCGCCCGGGTTCCGCCCGGTGACGATCGCCGACCGCGCGATCGGCGTGCTCGCGCTGATCGAGTACGTCGCGCCCTCCCCGCTGACCTACGCCGAGCTGACATGGATGCCGTGCACGGTGACCGCGCGCGCGGCAGGGCGGACCGTGCGCGGCACCTTCGTCGACACCATGTACGTGGACTCGGCGGCCTCCCTCGCCGGCGGGCGCGCGCTGTGGGCGCTGCCCAAGGTGCTCGCGCGGTTCGCGATCGGCGCGCGCGAGGCCACGATCGACACCGACGACGGCGCCCACCTCGTGCTCGAGCTCGGCGCGCGCGGGCCCGCGCTCCCGCTGCGCGGCGCCGGCGGCACGGTGCAGGACGCCGGCCCGGAGCTGGTGCGGTTCCGCGGCGCGGGTTCGGCGCGGGTCGCCCCGGGCTCGCTGCGCGTGCGCGAGGCGCGCGGCACCGAAAGCTGGCGCGGGTTCGCCACGGCTCGCCGGCTGCCCGGCCTCGGCGTGGCGCTGACGAGCTTCGAGGTCGCGATGCTCGCCCCGCAGCGGCTGCCCCGCGAGGCGCCGCCGTGACGTTCCTCGACGGCGCCGCACTCACCGCGCTCGGCCGCGCGCACCACGCCGCGTTCACCGCCGCCGCCCCGTATCCCCACGTCGTGCTCGACGGCCTCCTCGGCGACGCGCGCTCGGCGGAGGTCGCCGCCGCGTACCCCGCGCCCGATCACGCGGGCTGGAAGCGCCGCGACTACCCGGATCAGACGGCGCGCCTCGGCCAGCTCGCGCGCACCGGGTTCGCCGACGTGGCGCCCGCGCTGCGCTGGCTGCTGGCCGAGCTGACGGGCATGGCGTTCCTCGACTTCCTCGGCGCGCTGACCGGCCGGCGCGATCTGATCGCGGATCCCCACTTCACCGGCGCCGGCCCGATCGCCACCTTGCCGGGCGGCCACCTCGGCGTGCACACCGACTTCAACCGCGACAGCGCCCGCCACCTCGATCGCGCGGTCAGCGCGCTCTACTACGTGCCGCGCACCTGGGACCCGGCGTGGGGCGGCGAGCTCGAGCTGTGGGATCGCGCGTGCACCCGCTGCGAGGTCCGGATCGCGCCGGTCCGCGATCGCCTGGTGGTGATGGCCTACGGCGACGACCACTGGCACGGCCACCCCACGCCGCTCGCCTGCCCCGAGGGCCACTGGCGCGCCGTGGTCACCGCCCACTACTTCGCGGCGCGCGCCTCGCCCGCCGACGAAGCCGGGGCCCACGGCGCGATCTGGGCACCCGCGCGCAGCGGCGCGGGATAGCGCGCGCGCCATCGAAGATCGACCGCAGAGCGCCGTCGAGATGCTCGCCCGCCTGCGACGCCGTTCGAGGCGGCAGCTCAGGCCTTGAGCTGATACAGCCGGAAGAAGTAGTTCTCGATCGGCAGGATCGTGAACTTGGAGAAGCCGGCCTCCGCCGCGTACGCCTGCAGGACCTTCGGCCGCATGACCGTACCGGTCTCGGCGGACACGGTGTCATTCTTGCCGGTGGGCAAGCACATCGTGATGCTCCAGCCGTACATGAAGCGCTCGACCTCGTCGGCCTTCGTGCTGAACGCCGCGCCGACGCGCTCGTCCACGATCAGGACCGAGCCGGACTCGCCGACGAACCGGCGCATCGTCTTGAGCGCTTCGACCGGGCGAGAGAGATCGTGCATCATCTCGAACCCTGTCGCGAGGTCGTAGCGCCCCGTGAGCGTGGGATCGTAGGCGCTCTTGACGTGGAAGTGCACGCGGTCGGCGAGCCCGGCCTTCTTGGCATTGGCCGTCGCGATCGCGATCGCGGCCGCGTCGACGTCGTAGCCATCGACCTGGACCTTGGGGTACGCCTTCGCGATCGCGATCGTCGACCACCCGACGCCGCAGCCGAAGTCGGCGACGCGCGCCGGCGGGTCGTCCTTGAGGCGCGCGTCGACCTCCGTCATGTTCGGCAGCCACTCGGTGCCGATCAGCTGCAGGAAGGTCACCCGGTTCACCCCGCCCTGCCCCTCGAGGGCTTCGGTCCCGTAGGCCGACCACGGCACGCCCTTGCCGGTCTTGTAGGCGTCGACGAGCTTGGGCAAGACCGGGGTCGTCGACAGCGCGAGCCGGACGAGCGGGGTGAGGAAGTTGAGGCTGTCCACGTCGATCAGCACCTCGGCGTGGCCCTTCGGCAGCGAGAACCTGCGCGCCTGCGCGTCCGCCTGCTCGTCATCGACGGTCAGGGTCCCCGATACCGTCTGGTGCTCGAGCCACTCGCGGATGTACCGCTCGTTGGTCGACGTGGCCTTCGCGAGCTCGGTCGACGTCTGGTTCGGGGTCGCGGCCAGCGCCTTGAACAGCCCCAGGCTGTCGCCGAGGGAGATCGCCATCAACTCGAACAGGCCGCGCATGTTGTCCATCAGGTGCCCCAACAGCTTGTCGCGGAGGATCCATCGCTCGTGGGCGCGGCGACGGCGCTCGACCCGGCGCCGGAGCCTGGTTGCGCACCCGGGCCGGAGCCCGCGCCGGAGCCCACGCCGGACCCTTGTTGTGCGGAGGCCTCGTCGGAGCGCTTGTTGCCACACGCGGCGGCGACCGCGGTCGCGCCCGCACCCGCGGCGAGCATGCGCAAGAATTCAACTCGGTTCATTGGTGCCAGCGTAGCCGGGCGCGTGAACGTCAGGCAACCGCGGCGTCGGGCAACCGCGGCGTCGGGCAACCGCGGGCGGACCTGCGCGGGCTTCCCTGGGCCGCGCGTTTCCAAACGCGGGGCCAACCGGCTATCAACCGCGCGATGCGTCCGGACACGGTCCCTGCGATGATGGTTCGTGGGATGCCGCGTGCGCTCCTCGCGCTGGCGTGTGTGGTCGCGGTGTTTTGATAGGGGTCCGCTTGCGTCGATAGGCGCCGACAGGGGTCCGGCGAAACCAACACAACCTGTGTGGATCACTCCAGGTCGCCTCGCCCTCGAGGGCCCGCGGCGCGCAGCAGGCGAAGGTCCTGCGCCGCCTGCCAGGCGGTCGCGAACGAGCACGAGGCTTGCCGCGCGACATCGGCGATCGACAGCGCGGGTGCGCGCTCGAGCGCCGTCCAGACGTCGGCCCGGACCGCGAGAGCGCCCGCCACCTCGAACGCGTGCTGAGCGCGCTCTACGACGCGCCGTGCACGTGGGCCCCCGCGTGGGGCCCGCGGTTGCGAGCGCGACCTCGAGGGGACCCACGAGCAGGCCGGTCTGAGCGGTGCATGTTATGGTGTAATCCGTCGCGTGACCGAGATCGTCGAAAACGTGGGCCCGCAACCAGCGAGGGCAGGTCGTGGATGGGCGAGGACCTGCGCCGAGATCTGCGTCTCGTTTGGAACGGCGGGGCTGTTCGTGGTGTGGGCCCGGAACATCAGCGTCGATCCGCTCGACCGCTGGGGCCAGATCTCCGGCATCTCGGCGCTGGCGTTCCGCTACACGATCGTCGCCGCACTCCTGATCGGCAGCCTGGTGATCGCGGCCAGGGTGCGCGCCGGGACAACGTTCGATCTGACCTCGCGGCTGGCCTGCGCAGCGGTCGCCGGCCTCGTCAGCGGGATGGTCGCCGGCGGACTGGTCATCGCCCTGCGCGGAACGCCGTGGGGCTTGAACGGCAACGAGGGTGACGCGGGGGACCTGATCAGGTGGGCGCTCGACGTGCGAGCAGGCAAGGAGCCCCCGTACGCCTATCCGCCCCTCGGCTTGCACCTGCTCGACCACTACGCCCGCGTGCGCGACATGGAGGTCGCCTTCGCGTTGAAGCACCTCCAGATCCTGGGCACCGCCGCACTCGGGCCAGCCGCCTACCTGAGCTGGCGGCTGGTGCTGCGTCCGGGCTGGGCCCTCGGCGTCGGCTTGATCGCGGCGCTCCCCCTGATCGACGTCGCTCCGTACAAGCCGTACACGAGCCTCGTCCTGATCGTGTTCGTGCCGATGGCGGTCCGGTTGCTCGAGATGCTTCGCCATGCCGAGGAGGTCTCGATCACGCGGAACGTCCAGCGCGGCGCCGTGATCGGAGGCGGGTTCGGCGTGCTCTGCTTGCTGTACTCCGGTTGGTTCAAGTGGTCGGCACCCGGCGTGCTGTTCGCCGCTCTCGTCGTGTTCCCTTGGCGCTCTCCCGCGGGCAGGACAAAGGCCATCGCGTTCAGTGCCGTGGCGTTCACGATGTTCGCGTTGCTCGCGGGCCGACACGTCCTGGCTGCGCTGGCGGAGAACTTCAGCGACAACTACAAGTACTTCGACGTTGGCGTCGAACCTGCCTACATCGCCATGTACCGGAACGACCTGCCGGGCATCCTGTTCTCGTGGCCTCCGCTCGGTGAGCTCGCCGGCGTCGGACTGTTCTCGGTCATTCTCTGCGCAGGTCTTGGCGCGGCGGTCGTGCTCGATCGATCACGCACGCTGGTGATCGGGGTCGGAGCGATGATGGCCGGCTGCTGGCTCCTGCGCTTCTACTACGCCCAGGCCATGTACGAGACCGGCCTGGTCCAGCTGTATCCGCGTACCACCGCAGAGATTCTCTACTGTCTTTTGATCCTCTGCGGCTACGCGGTGTACCTCGCCCTCGACCGCAGTTCGCGGCAGGGCGCGTCCAGCAACCTGATCCACTCGCCGGCGGGGCTGATCGGTTCGGTGTGCGGCTTGCTGCTGCTGCTCGGCTCCGCTGCATCGTCCATCTCGGATCACTACATGCCCACCAAGACCCACCCGATCGGGACAGGGTGGCTGAGCTGGACAGCGCACAAGATGCTGCCGTGACCGCCAGGGCTAACGACGCGCCGTCGCCGCGGTGATCACGAGGTACGCGAGCGCCGCCGAGCGGACCGTCCACATCAGCGTCCGCGGCCAGTTGGTGGCGACGAGGCGGTCGATGAGTCCGGGGAGCGCCTCGGGCGAGGCGGCGCCAAGCAGGGTGTGGATCGGCACGCTGAGGAGGCCGGTCGCCGCCCAGATCAGCACGACGCCGCCGAGGTTCCACAGCCACGGCCGCCCCTCGCGCACGACCAGCAGCACCGCGGTCGCGAGCTCGATCGTCATCACCGGCAAGACGATCCACGTGATGCGCTCGGAGTGGAACGCGTGGAACCGCTCGAACCCGGCGGCGTCGACGTGCTGGAACGCCGGGTAGTGGACGAGCTGGACCAGCCAGATCAGGCCGGTCATGAACAGGCAGCTCAGTGCGTGCCCGAGCGCGAGTCCACTCACCGCGCTGTGACGGCGGGCACCGGGCCGGGGTTACAGCGCCGCGGCGCCCCGGACCCGGGCCGACACCAGCGACGACGAGCCCGCGAACCCGACCAGCGCCAGCATCGACATCGCCGCGGCGAGCGCCACCACCCCGAGCAGCGCGGCGCCCCACAGCTGCGGGTGCGCGGGCACCGATCCGCGCCTGCCGATGCCCATCGCGAGGTCGATGATCAGGATCGGGACCCACAGCAGGTGCACCACCATGCCGACGATCGCCGCGCGCCGGGGCGTGGACCCGACCAGCGCACGCCACCCGAGGACGAACGCGAGCAGGAACAGCAGGCCGGTCGGGCCGACCTGGGTCACGGCGCTCCCGCTGCCATGGCGCACCACGCGCCCGGCCGCGGCCACGAGCCCGATCGCCGCGGCGACGAGCAGCAGGCCGGCGGCCGCGCGGTAGACGGTGGCCCAGCCGGCGGCGAACGGCTCCGGGTCCCGGCGCCGGACCACGACCGACAGGGTCGCGATGCCGACGAACGGCGTGCCGAACAGCGCGATCGATAACCATGCCAGGTTGGTGACCGATCGCGCCGCGGCGGCGATCATCAGGCCCCACAGGGACAGCAGCACCGGGCGGCGGACGCCCATCCTGGCAGTGTAACGCTCGCGCCGCGGCGCCGCCGGGTATAGTGCCGGCGTGAAGCGCGGCCGGATCCTCGCGATCAAGTGGGGGATGAACCCCAACTCCTCGAGCCTGGGCGTCGACGTGACGTTCCTGCTCGTGGGCGCGACCGCGCTCGCGATGGCCACGCCCGTGATCGGCGCGCTGCTGCGGTGGCGCCGCCCGCCCCCGCCGCCAGTGACTGCCGGCGATCGGCCCGACGCCCCCGACGCGGCGTGAGCGCGCCCCCGCCCCGGCCAGCGCGATCCGCCCGGGTGGGCCACCGCCCACGGCGGCCTGCTCTTCGATATCCGTAGGGCACATACGACCTGGCGCGCGGCACGCTACTCGCTCCGCGCCCGCCGAGCGCCCGCCCGCCGATCGGCTGGTAGACTGCCGCCATGTTCAGACGCGCGCAGCAGCTCGCGATCCGCACGCTCGATACCGGGCGCGCGCTCGTCGAGCGCGCTCGCGCCGCGCGCGTCTACCCACCGCGGCGGGCCCGGCTCGAGCGGTTCGGCGCGATCGTGCAGACCGTGGTGCCGCGCGCGCTGGTGTTCGTCGACCGCGCGTACGCCCGCCGGATCCCCGGCGTGGTGGAGGGCGAGCCAGCGGCGTGGCGCGGCCCCGAGCCGGCGCTCGGCGAGCACCCGCTGTCCGCGCCCGTCGAGGCACACCTCCAGCTCACCAACAAGTGCGGCGCCGGCTGCCAGGGCTGCTACACGGGCGCCTCCCCCGAGGGCGGCCCCGGCGAGTGGGGCCTCGAGCCGTGGAAGCGCGCGCTCGACGTGCTCGCCGACCAGGGCGTGTTCCACGTCGCGCTCGGTGGCGGCGAGAGCGCGATCCTGCCGTGGCTGCCGGAGCTGGTCGATCACGCGCGCCGGCGGGGCATCGTCCCGAACCTGACCACCTCGGGGCTGGACGGCCTCGACCGCCTGCTGCCGATCGCGGACCGGTTCGGCCAGATCAACGTCTCGCTCGACGGACTCGGCGCCACGTACGCGGCCGTGCGCGGGTTCGATGGGTTCGCGCGCGCCGATGCGGCGATCCGGGCGCTGCGCGCGGTCAAGCGCGACGTCGGCATCAACGTCGTCGTGACCCGCGCGAACTTCGCCGAGCTCGACGGGCTGTTCGCGTACGCGGCCGAGCGGCGCCTCGCCGAGGTGGAGCTGCTGCGGTTCAAGCCCTCGGGGCGCGGCGCGCGCACGTACGATGCGCTGCGCTGCACCGACGCGCAGCACCGCGCGTTCCTGCCGACCATCCTCGCGGCCGCCAAGCGCCACGCCGTGCGCGTCAAGGTCGACTGCTCGTACACGCCGATGCTCGCGCACCACGCCCCCGCGCCGGCGCTCCTCGCCCAGCTCGCGGTGTACGGCTGCACCGGCGGGGACTTCCTGATCGGCGCCAAGGCGTCGGGCCAGCTCACCGCGTGCAGCTTCGCCTCACCTCCGCCTCCGACCCCCGCGGGCACCCGCCCGCGCGTCGACGAGCTCGCGGCGTACTGGGACGCTCCCGACGCGTTCGGGGCGTTTCGCCGCTGGCGCACCGCCGCCGAGCCGTGCGCGAGCTGCACCTACCACCCGCTGTGCCGCGGGGGCTGCAAGGTGGTGTCGGCCCACGTCATGGGTGATCTGACCGCGCCCGATCCCGAGTGTCCGCGCGTGGTCGATCATCGCGCGCGGGAGGGTGAGGCCCGCCCGGCCGATGGGGCGAAGCCCCGTCACCACCTCCCCGTGATATAGACCGACTCCATGAAGACGGTCATGATCATCAGCGATGCGACCGGCGAGACGGCCGAGCGCATGGTCCGCGCCGCGACGCTGCAGTTCAGCGAGCCAGTTCAGATCCGACTGTTCTCGCGCGTGCGGCTCGAGAGCGAGCTCGAGCAGATCCTCGAGAAGGCCGCCGAGCAGCGCGCTCTCGTGGTGTTCACGGTGGTCAACGCCGAGGAGCGCGCGCTGATCAGCCAGCTCGTCGAGCGCTACAACATCGACACGGTCGACCTGATCGGCTCGCTGATCAGCAAGCTCGCGATGTTCCTCGGCGCTGCCCCGGCCGGCGTGCCGGGCCTCCTGCACGCGATCAACGACGACTACTTCCGCCGGATCGAGGCAGTCGAGTTCGCGGTCAAGAACGACGACGGCGCCGAGCCGCGCAACCTGCCGAAGGCGGACCTCGTCCTCGTCGGCATCTCCCGCACCTCGAAGACCCCGCTGTCGACGTACCTCGCGCAGCGCGGCCTCAAGGTCGCCAACGTGCCGCTGGTCCTCGGCGTCGACCCGCCCGAGGAGCTGTCGCAGGTCGACGACCGCAAGGTGTTCGGCGTGATCGTGCAGCCCGACATGCTGATGCGGATCCGCCAGGCCCGGCTATCGCACCTCGGCATGCCGAACGACTCGAGCTACGGCCAGCGCACGCACATCGAGACCGAGATCGCGTACTCGCGGGAGATCTTCCGCAAGCACCCGAACTGGCCGGTGATCGACGTCACCAACCGCGCGATCGAGGAGACCGCGGCGGACATCCTGCGCATCTACCAGGAGCGCATCCTTCCCACGACGTGAGCGCCCCGTTCCGGACACCGAGCGGGACACCGTGCCCGCGCTGCGCCCTGGTACTCGTCAACGCCGACGGCGTGCGGGCCTGCCCCGACGGGTGCGGGACGTGGGTCGACAACACCCGGCTCCCCCTCGAGCCGGGCGACCTGCCGGGCATCAGCCGCGGCACCCCGGTCCACGCGACCGCCCTGCCCTTCACGCGCTGCGTGGTCTGCAAGCTATCGCTCAACGACCTCTACAAGGGTGACCACACGGTCCTCGTACTCGGCCAGTGCCTCGACCACGGGATCTGGATCGAGCGCGGTGACCTCGCCGCGTTCGACGAGGTCTACGCCGCTGTCCTGCCCCGGCTCGCCGAGGTGCGCGCCCGCCGCGAGACCGAGGCCGAGGCCGCGCGCCGCGAACGCGAGCGCCGCGAGGCCGAGGCCGAGGCCGCGCGCCGCGAACGCGAGCGCCGCGAACAGCACGACCACGCGATCGCGGAGCTGCCAGACATCCTCCAGCAGCTCGTCCGGCGCGTCGAGCTCCTCGAGCACCAGGTCGCGCAGCTGAAGCACCAGCTCGCAGAGCGCGAGTAGCGCTCAGCGCGGCGCGCGCGCCCAGCTCGTGAGCGCGAGGCGGGTCAGCGTCGCGCGGACGGCGACGTCCTCGAACCCGGCGGCGCGCAGGCCGCGGCCGAGCGAGCCCTTCGAGAACCGCGTGGGGTGGATGTCGCGGCGCGAGAACCCGCTGCGCCGCGCGACCAGCTCGAGCACGGTCGACTCGATCGCGGGCAGCCACGGCTCGCCGTAGTTGGGCGTCGACAGCCACAGCCGGCCGCCCGGCACCAGCGCGCGGCGCAGCCCGGCCAGCCACGCGGGCCAGCCGAGCACGTGCTCGACCACCTCCTTGGCGTAGATCGCGGCGAACCGGTGGTGCGCGCCCCGGGCGCCGTCGATCGCGGTGTCGATCGCGGTCTCCTGGCGGGACCACGGTGCCACCGGTGATCCGCGCGTCGCCGCGGGACAGCACGGCCTCGACCGCGCGCGCCTCGATGTCCGTGACGTGGAACCGCAGGCCCGCCGGTGCGCCGTCGATCTCGTGGAGCAGGCCGCAGCCGACGACGAGCACCTCGCCGGTGGGGTGCTCGGTCGCGACCTGGCGCAGGAACGTCGCGAGGTCGCGCTCGAGCGGCTGGTGGTAGAGCGTCCACGGGAACTGCCGCGCGCGTGCGTGGTTCGCGAAGTAGTCGTCGCCCGTCGGCGCCGCGCTGCTCACCTGATCGGCTCCTCGGCCTCGGCGATGATCATGTACTCGTACGCGTGCGGCGAGTCCGCCGCGACCAGCGGATCCGTGACCGCCCACCGGACCAGCTTGGTCAGGGGCGACAGCGCCGCATCCGGCAGGTACTTCGCGAGGCGCGACGGGTACAGCCCGGTCAGCTTCTTGATCACGAACTCGCCGAACGCCGGCGGCATGAACAGGCGGAACAGGAACTCCGAGCGCGCGGAGCCGAGGCCGTAGGTGGCGCGCACCTTCCAGCCGTGCTGCGCGAGCAGGCGCTGCCAGACCTTGGCGTCGTACAGGTGCCAGTGCTGGAAGAACCCGTTCATCGCGCCGGACACGCTCATCGCGATCCGCGGGAACCGCTCGAGGAGCCAGCTCTGGACCCGGCCCTGGTACGCCCACCGCGGGGTCGGGACGAACATCACGAGCCGGGCGCCCGGGGCCGCGGCGCGGCGCAGGTTGCCAAGCGCCGCGTCGATGTCGGGCACGTGCTCGAGCGAGCAGTTGCCGATGATCTGCTGGAACTTCGTGCCCACGAACGGCTGCTCGCGCGACACGTCGGTGAGCGCCGCGTTGATCCGGGTGCGCGCCTGGGCGATCTCGCTCGCCGAGATGTCGATGCCGTAGATCTCGCGCTGGTCGTGGTCGCGGAGCGTCCACCAGAACCCGTCGCCGCACCCGACGTCGAGCACCGGGCCGGGGCCGCCGGCGACCGACTCGACGGCGATCAGGCGGTTGACCTCGCGCAGCGTCAGCGACAGCGGCGCGTGCCGCAGGTACGCGCGGACCCAGCGGTCGATCTGCTCGTCCGTCGGGGAGACGAGGTCATCCGGCGGCTCGGTCTGGGGGGCATCATCGTCGCGCACGAGGTGGACCACACTCAAAAGTTTATCACGGTCCGTGGCACACGGTCCCCGGCGCGGTCACTGCTCGTCGGGCACGAACGCGGCGGTGCGGGCGTCGTGGGACAGCACCGGCAGCGACGTGTACGGGATCGCGAACACCTCGAGCGTGCCGTGCGTGAACGTGCGGAGCGGCTCGGAGCGGCCGCGCAGCAGCCGGTCGAACACCGCCTGCGCGTTCAGCGACACGCCGACGAACGTGGACTGGCGCTTGGCGTAGTCCTGGCGCGCGGGGTCGGTGGGATCGATCTTGTAGGGCGGATCCGGCTTGTAGCCACGCGCCTCGAACCCGACCACCACGTCGACGTACGCGCTGAGGCCCCGCGTGGCCTCGCGCAGCGGGCGCAGCGCCCCGAGGTGGAGCGCGAGCTGGTAGGTCTGGCCCGAGTAGTCCTCGGCGACGTCGACGTCCCCGTCCACGAACTTGTCGCGGTAGCGCGCGCTCGGCACGTACTGCACCCGGAAGTCGACCAGCTCGTCGACGCGCGGCCACATCGACTGCGCGAACGCGAGCGCCGCGCCGAGGGTGTTGAACGCGAAGTCGCCGTACGAGAACTGGTAGAGGTACCCGTCCTTGATCTCGACGCCGAAGAACAGCGCCTCGGACAGCAGCGAGCCCGTCAGCGCCGAGGTCAGCCGGCTGTAGCCACCCCACTGGTGGAGGATCTCGGTGCCCACGCGCGCGAGCGCGAGGGTGGCCCAGGCGTGCCCCATCTTGTCCGCGCCGCCCGCGTACTGCGTCGAGCCGAACCAGCTGTCGTCGGCCCACAGCTTCCACGAGCCGTCGCCCCCGGCGCGGAACGCGTGGCCCGGCTTGCGGTACCAGGCGAAGTACGTCCACGTCATGAACCCGGCGTAGAGGCCACCGAGGGTGAGCGCCGAGGCGATCCGCGGGTCGCGCAGGCCCATGCGCGCCGCGGGCTGATCCGACCGCATCAGCAGCACCGACGCCGGCGCGAGGTCCAGCCAGGGGCTGTCCAGGCTTTCAGTGTCCGTGAGCGGCGCAGTGGCAACGACTGCGCCATCTGCGTCATAGGTCCCCGGCTCCGGGCTCGGCCCGGCGTCCGGTGCGGCCTGCGCGGCTCGCGCCAAATAGCCGATCAGCAAGACAGCTTTGACGACCCGGCGCACGGATGGTTCTTCACACGCGCCCCGGGTGAACACAAGACGGCCACCCTCAACTTCCTGAGGGGGCGTGACGCCCGTCCGGCGGAGCTTGGCAACCTGCGTCATCCAACTTGAGTCGGCGTCCAAATCATCATAGCGTCCGGCTCGTCGATAGCCTTGCCTGACGTGACCGACGTGACCCACCGCGCTCCCCGCCACGTGACCCTGCTCCCCGGAGCCTCGACGTGACCACCCACGTCCTGTGGGTGATCTGCCACTGCCTCGCGGTGGTGGTGTTCGTCAACCGGTACGTCGCCGGCATCATCATGCGCCTCGCCAAGAACGAGACGTGGGACGAGGCGCGCGACGACTACGAGCCGACGGTCACCGCGATCATCCCGATGTTCAACGAGGGCGCCGCCATCAAGGAGACGCTCCAGAGCCTGCTCGACTCGGACTACCCGCACGCCAAGATGAGCGTCATCTGCGTGGATGACTGCTCCACAGATGACAGTTACGAGCAGGCGCGCTCGATCGCGAAGACCTCGGGCGGCCGGCTGCGGATCCTCCGTAACCTCACCAACATGGGCAAGCGCCGCTCGATCATCCGGGCGACGCGCGAGGCCGAGAGCGAGATCATCGTCTCGGTGGACTCCGACGTCGTGGTCGACACCGACGCGGTCCGCCAGCTGATCCGCCGGTTCACCAGTCCAAACATCGCCGCCGTGGGTGGCTGGGTCGACGTCCGCAACAAGCAGGACAACTGGCTCAGCCGCATGCAGGTGATCAAGTACTGGTACTCGTACTACTTCATGAAGAACCTCGAGTGGGGGTTCAAGCGGATCATGTGCCTGTCGGGCTGCCTGACCGCGTACCGCCGCGACGTGCTGATCGAGCTCGAGCCCGTGCTCGAGGATCGCCAGGTGATGGGGGTGCCCATCAAGTACGGCGAGGACCGGTTCCTCACCCGCCAGATCGTCAAGGCCGGATACCTCACGACGATGACCCTCGACGCGCGGTGCCGGACGTTCGTCCCGACCACGCTGTCCGGGTACTTCTCGCAGCAGCTGCGGTGGCGCCGCTCGAACATCGTCGACTACGCCGGCGGCTTCAGCCACGTGTGGCGGCTCAACCCCGTCCTCGCGATCCACTTCTTCTCGCTGTTCGCGCTGCTGCTCGTCTACCCGATCGCGGTGGTGCGGGCGCTCGAGTCCTTCAAGTTCTTCCCGGCGCTCGTCCTCCACATCGAGGTGATCGTGGTGTTCGGGCTGATCTACCGGTGGCGCACGCGCAAGCTGCCGGCCGCCGAGCGCGTCGGTCCGCTCGCGTTCATCCCGCTGTCGTTGCTGATGCCCGTGACGTACGCGCTGCTGACGCCGCTGGCGCTGTTCACCCTCGACACCGGCAGCTGGGAGACCCGCGGCCACGAGGAGCCGGCGATCGACGACGTCCCCGAGGCCGAGTCGGTCTCGGCGTCACTCGGAGAGCAGCTCGTGCTGACGGCGGCCGAGACCGCCGCGATCACGTCCACCGGCAGCGGCGCGCGTCATTCGCACGCGCAGCTCCCCGCTGCTTGATGGTAAGGAACGCGTCATGCCTTCGAACGCGCCCCGGTTCTGGGTCTCGCTGCAGCCTTCGATCGTCAAGATCTACAAGGTCGCCGGCCTGGTCGCACTGACGGGCATCCTGGTCGGGCTCGTCGGGTTCCTCGTCGTCAACGTGTTCTACTTCTTCGACCACAGCTGGGTGCGCCCGGTGGTGCTGTCGCCGACGCACCAGAAGGTGGTCGAGGCCTCGACCCAGCTCGCCGACGCCAAGCTGCGCGCCAGCGAGGTCGACAGCGACAAGGCCGACGTCGAGCGCCAGCTCCTCGAGATCGACCGCGCGGTGCTGGTGCACGACAAGTTCATCGCCGACGTCGGCACCGCGACGGACAAGCCCGTGACGCCCACCGACTGGCTGCTCCGTCGCGAGGTCGAGAGCGCCAGGCTCGAGCGCGACAACGCGGCCGGCCGCAAGGCGCCGCTGCTGCAGCGGCTCGAGAGCCTCAAGCTGCGCAAGGGTGATCAGGACGCCGTGGTCCGGCGCCTCGAGGCCGCGCCGTACCTGCGGGCGGTCAACAACAAGGTCGTGCTCGCGTTCGTGCCGTACCCGAACCTCCGCAACATCAAGCTCGGCACCAAGCTCTACGGCTGCGCGTGGGGTCTGGTCGCCTGCAAGAACGTCGGACGCGTGACCAACGTGATCGAAGGCGAGGTCACCGACGTGCACCCGCACGACTCGACGATCCAGCGGGGCGTGATGGTCGAGATCGACGTGTCCTCGGCCTCGGCCGGCGACACCGTGCTGTTCGCGGGCAGCAAGCCGCTCTGGCTGTTCTGACAGGGAGTTCGGCGAAGGACGCCAGCCACGCCACGCTGCTCGCCGCGCTCGGCCTCGGCCTCGTACATCGGGGTGCCTGTCATGGACGGATACGAGCTCGGCCGGCGCCTGCACGATCTGCCGGGCCTCACCGGGCTCCGGCTCGTCGCCATCACCGGGTACGGCCAGGCCTCGGATCTCGAGCACTCCCGGGCGGCCGGGTTGGCGGCCCACCTCGTCAAGCCGATCTCGATCGCGACCGTCCTCGCCACCCTCGATCGCCTGACGCTCCCGCCGGTGTGATTTCGGTGGCTCGAGCCCCTCCCCCCCCGGGCCTCCAGGCAGCGGTGTACGCCTGAAGAAACGGGCTGTTCGGAGCGAGGATCCCGCGGGCTCGTCCTGTAAGATGTCGGCCGGATGCAGGGGCCCGCACCGTCGTGGTGCAGGCGCGGGTTTCGTCGGAGGCAAGGCGAACGATGAGTAATGACAAGACGCTGCTCGGTCTCACCCCTTCGCCCGTGGCGCCGAGCGCGCCGCCGGCCAAACCGGCTGACGCCACCATCATCGGCGCCCAGGCGCCCCGCGCGCACACACCGTCGGGCTCACCGGTGAACCTGACGAGCGACCTCCAGGGCATCGCGGCCGCGATCGGCACCGGCAATCATGGAGATGCCACGATCGCCCTGGGGCCCCCCGGGGCGAACCCGGTGGACTCGACGCTGTTCCCGCAGGCGACCCCGGCGTCGACGCCCACGCCCGCGAGCCCGGCGCCGTCGACGATGATCGCGAGCCCCGACGGCGCGCCCGCCGCGCGCAGCAAGCGCGAGTCGACGGCGCCGTCGATGGTCAGCCCGACCGGCCACAGCAACCAGTGGGATGCCCCCGCGGGCACCGCGCCGCAGCAGCCGGTGGTCACCATCAAGCCTGGCCTCAAGATCAACCAGTACGAGTTGATCAAGATGCTCGGCGAGGGCGGCATGGGCACCGTCTACCTCGCGCGTGACACGCGCCTCGGTCGACGCGTCGCGATCAAGTTCCTCCAGGCCAACCAGCCCGAGCTCACGCAGCGGTTCCTCGTCGAGGCCCGCACCACCGCGCTGTGCCAGCACGACAACATCGTCGTGATCTACGAGGTCGGCGAGTACGAAGGCGCGCCGTACATCGTGCTCGAGTTCCTGAGCGGAAAGCCGCTCACGCACTACACCGAGAACGGCCAGAAGCTGCCGTACTCGCGCGCCGTCGAGGTGATGTGCGCGATCCTGCGCGCGCTCGATTGCGCGCACGACCAGGGCATCGTCCACCGCGACCTCAAGCCCGACAACGTGTTCATCCAGGACTCGGGCAACATCAAGGTGCTCGACTTCGGCATCGCCAAGGTCCTGCAGGCCGGCGGCGGCCCGAAGGAGGCGACGCCCAGGGCGTCCGGCCAGATCCGCATGCCGAGCCCGCTCGAGCTGGCGACCGGCACGAACACGAGCCTGACCCGCGTCGGCACGATCATGGGCACGCTGAAGTACATGTCCCCCGAGCAGTGGGGCATCGGCATCGAGATCGATCACCTGACGGACATCTGGGCGTGCGGCGTGCTGCTGCACCGCATGATCACGGGCAGGCACCCGCTGGCCCCGCTCGACGGCAACCAGCTGGTCGTCACCGCGATGCTCGAGCTGCCGATGCCGTCGATGCAGGAGGCCGCGCCGCCCGACGTGCCGCGCGAGCTGATCCAGGTCGTCGACCGCTGCCTGCTCAAGTACAAGGAGCAGCGCTGGCAGAGCGCCAAGGAGATGCTCCAGGCGCTCGAGCCGTTCCTGCCGGGTCGGCGCACCACCGAACTCAAGATCGACGAGAGCCCGTACGCCGGCCTCGCCTCGTTCCAGGAGAACGACGCCGCCAAGTTCTTCGGCCGCAACCGCGAGATCGCGGCGATGGTCACGCGCATCCGCGATCGGCCGCTGATGGCGGTCGTGGGCAGCTCCGGCGTCGGCAAGTCGTCGTTCATCCGCGCCGGCCTCGTCCCGGCGCTCAAGCGCTCGGGCGAGCAGTGGGACATCCTCGTCGTCCGCCCCGGTCGCTCGCCGCTCGAGGCGCTGGCCAGCGTGATCGCCCCGATGGTGGCGACCGCGACCAACCTCGCCGACGAGATGGCCGAGCAGAAGAAGCTGGTCGAGACGCTGCGCCAGGAGCCCGGCCACCTCGGCCAGGTGCTGCGCGGCCGCGCGCGCCGCGATGGCCGCCGCCTCCTGCTGTTCGTCGATCAGTTCGAGGAGCTGTACACCCAGGTCGCCGAGCTCGAGGAGCGCGCGGCGTTCACCGCGTGCCTCCACGCGGTCGCCGATGACGCGACCAGCCCGCTGCGCGTCGTGCTGTCCGTGCGCTCCGACTTCCTCGATCGGATCGCCGAGGACGGCGCGTTCCTGTCCGAGCTGACGCAGGGCCTGTTCTTCCTCGGGGCGCCGAGCCGCGATGGCCTGCGCGAGGCGATCATGCAGCCCGCCGAGATGGCCGGGTTCCGGTTCGAGGACACCCGCACGGTCGACGACATGCTCGACCACCTGCAGACCACGCCGGGCGCGCTGCCGCTGCTCCAGTTCGCGGCCAGCAAGCTGTGGGAGGCGCGCGACAGCGTGCGCCGGATGCTCACCAGCAGCTCCTACCAGGCGATGGGCGGCGTCGCCGGTGCACTCGCCAGCCACGCCGACCGCGTGGTCAACGACCTCGGCGCCACCAAGGCCACCCTGG
Source organism: Kofleriaceae bacterium (assembly GCA_964203225.1). GTDB lineage: Bacteria > Myxococcota_A > Polyangia > Haliangiales > Haliangiaceae > JABFXX01. The sequence continues at coordinate 334,412 of CAXNMK010000006.1, read as the reverse complement.
TCCGCGCGATCCTGCTGCGCCTGGTCACGCCCGAGCGCACGCGCGCGATCGTGCCGATGGCCGAGCTACGCGAGCTGTCGCGCGAGGTCGGCGAGGTCCAGCGCCTCGTCGATCAGATGGTCGACGCCCGCCTCCTCGTCGTGCAGACGATCGAAGGCGGCAAGGGCTCGACGGTGGAGATCGTGCACGAGTCGCTCGTGCAGGGCTGGCCGATGCTGCGGCGCTGGCTCGACGAGAACCAGGATGACGCCGGGGTCGTCGATCAGCTGCGCACCGCCGCGCGCCAGTGGCAGGCCAAGGGCCAGGACGCCGGCCTGCTGTGGCGTGGCGACATGGCCGACGAGGGCAAGCGCTTCAAGAAGCGCTACAAGGGCCCCCTGTCGGACGTCGAGCGCGCGTTCCTCGACGCCGTCGTCAACTTCGAGCTCGTGCAGGCGCGCAAGCGCCGGACCGCCGTGATCGCGGGCTTCACGGTGCTGATCGGCATCGTGATCGCGACGATGGTGTTCCTCGTGATGATCCAGAAGTCCCGCGTCGAGGCCCGCCGCGCCGCCCGCAAGGCGGCGGTCGCGCAGGTCGAGGCCGAGAAGCAGCGCGGCGAGGCCGAGAAGCAGCGCGGCGTGGTCGAGTCCCAGAAGGGCGAGGTCGAGAAGCAGCTCGAGGAGGTCCGGCGCAAGGAGCAGGAGCGCCTCGCCGCCGAGGCGGCCAAGCTCCAGGCCGAGCAGGCGACCCTCGAGGTCGGCACCAAGCTGGTCGGCGCCGAGCAGGATCTCGCGAAGACGAACGCCGAGCTCCAGCTCGCGCTCAAGCGCGCCGAGGGCGCGGCCAGCGAGGCCCTGTCCCAGCGCGACGTGGCCAAGCGTGAGCGCGACAAGGCCGAGGCGCTGCGGCAGCAGCAAGAGGCGCGCGCCGAGCGCCTGCAGAAGCAGCTCGGTGGCAGCGCCATCGTGGAGACGCTCAAGTGACACACAGGGGATCGATGCACAGGGGATCGCTCAGCATGAACAAGTCCATCGCCGCGGGGCTGTGCCTCGCCCTGACCGCGAGCAGCGTTCTCGCGCAGCCCGCCCCCCCGAGCCCCGAGGCGCCGACGGGCGACGATGCGCTCGCTACGTCCGGCGAGCGCCCGTGGGCCGTCGGCGTGTCACCGGAGAAGCAGACCGCGGCGCTCGCCAAGTTCCGCGAGGCCAACGCGCAGCTCAACGACGGCGTGTTCGCGACCGCCGTCGCTCTCTATCGCGAAGCGCTGACGTTCTGGGACCACCCCGCCATCAACTACAACCTCGCGCTCGCGCTGCTCAACCTCGACCAGCCGCTCGAGGTGTTCGGCAACCTCCAGCGCGCGATCCAGTTCGGCCCCGCGCCGCTCGAGAAGGAGAAGTTCGACCACGCGCAGAAGTACCTCCGCCTGGTCTCGCAGCAGATCGCCACCGTCGAGGTGACCTGCGCCAAGCCCGGCGCCAAGGTCTCGCTCGACGGCCAGGAGCTGTTCACGGTGTCGGCGGCCGGCGTCGGCAAGTACTCCGGCCGCGTCAAGATCGGCAAGCACACGTTCGTCGCCGAGAAGCCGGGCTACGACCCGCAGGTGCTCACCCCGGTGCTGGGCAGCGGCGAGACCTTCACGACCGAGATCGAGCTGTACACGCCGGACGAGCTGACCCGCTACCGGCGCCGCATCGACAAGACGTGGGTGCCGTGGGCGGTCGGCGGAGGCGGCGTGGTCGCCGGCCTCGTGGGCGGGCTGCTCACGCTGTCAGCACGGTCCAGCTTCGATGACTTCGACGCCGAGGTCGCGCGCTGCAACGACGCCAGCGGCGGCGCGGGCTGCGAGGTCACCTCGGGTCTGACCGGCATGCGCGACGCTGGCGAGAGCAAGCGCGCGTTCGGCTACGTCGCATACGGTGTGGCCGGCGCGGCCGTCATCACGGGCGCGGTGCTGCTCGTCCTCAATCGCCCCCGCAGCTACCGCATCACCCCCGAGCAGGCCCGCGCGGAGCGCAAGGGGTCGCAGGGTGCCCAGGGTGCGAGTCTGTCGGTGGCCCCGATGGCAGGTCCCGGCCTGGCCGGCGCGCTCCTCGAAGGAAGGTTCTAGCTCATGCTGATCACCCATCGCGCGTATGCGCTCGTGTGTACCGTCGTCGGCGCCATGCTCCTCGCATCAGGCTGCGCGAGCGAGCCCGCGGCCATCGAGTGTGCGACCGGCATCATCTGCCCCGACGGCACCCAGTGCGCCGCCGTCCAGAAGGTCTGCCTGCTGACCTCGTGCGGCAACGGCAAGGTCGACAGCGGCGAGGCCTGCGACGACGGCAACATCCAGGACGGCGATGGCTGCTCGCCTGGGTGCCGGCTCGAGGGCTGCGGCAACGGCGAGCAGGACCCCGGCGAGGCCTGCGACGACGGCAACCTGGTCAGCGGCGATGGCTGCAACGACCTGTGCACGTCGCGCGAGAGCTGCGGCAACAGCATCACGGACGTTGGCGAGACCTGCGATGACGGTGCGCGCGTCGCGGGTGATGGCTGCTCCGGCGGCTGCCAGACCGAGGTGTGTGGCAACAGCATCACGGACATCAGCGAAGGCTGCGACGACGGCAACGCCATCGCCGGCGATGGCTGCTCGATCCTGTGCGCGCTGGAGATCTGCGGCAACGGCTTCAGGGACCCGGCCGAGGTGTGCGACGACGGCAACACCGCCAGCGGGGACGGGTGCGGCCCGGCGTGTAACTCCCTCGAGGTGTGCGGCAACGGCGTCCAGGACGTCACCGAAGGCTGTGACGACGGCAACTTCGACCCCGCCGACGGCTGCTCGGCGCTGTGCGCGCCCGAGATCTGCGGCAACAACATCCGCGACCCGCTCGAGGTGTGCGACGACGGCAACATCGTCGGCGGCGATGGCTGCTCCGCGAACTGCCGCTCGGCCGAGGACTGCGGGAACGCGATCGTCGATCCCGGCGAGTTGTGCGACGACGGCAACGGCGTCGATGGCGACACCTGCAACAACGACTGCCTGTCGGGCAGCGGCTGCGGCAACGGCGTGACCGCCGGCGGCGAGGAGTGCGACGACGGCAACCTGACCGACGAGGACAACTGCCGGGCCAACTGCCAGCTCAACCGCTGCGGCGACGGCGTCGAGAACCAGGCGCTCGCGCCGAGCGGCTCTCCGCGCGAGGCGTGTGACACCTCCGGCGAGTCGGCGACCTGCAACGCGGACTGCTCGCTGGCCGCGTGCGGTGACACCAAGGTCAACCAGGCCTCGGGCGAGCAGTGCGACGCGGGCAAGGACGCGGGCGGCCTGGTCCGGGAGACCGCGAGCTGCGACAACAACTGCACGCTTCCGGTGTGCGGTGATGCGCTGCTCAACGCGGCGGCCGGCGAGCTGTGTGATCCGGGCGCGGTCGGGGTCAACACCTCGACGTGCGACCGCGACTGCACCATGCCGACCTGCGGCGACGCCCTCCTCAATCCCGCGTTCATGCCGACCGGCGGCTCGGGCAACGAGGCGTGTGACGACGGCAACACCACCAGCAACGACGGGTGCTCGTCGCTGTGTCGCCTCGAGGCGTGCGGCAACGGTATCACGGAGCCCGGCGAGCAGTGCGACGACCTGAACATGGTCGACACGGATGCGTGCCGCAACAACTGCCGGATCCCGGCCTGCGGTGACGGCGTCGCGAGCACCACCGAGGTGTGCGACACCAACGGCAACTCCCTGACCTGCGACCAGGACTGCACCGCGATCCTGTGCGGCGACGGCGTCATCAACACCGTCGCGGCCGAGCAGTGCGAGGATGGAGGCACGGCGCCCGGCGACGGCTGCAGCGCGACCTGCCGCCTCGAGCCGTTCTCGCTGAGCGTCACCAAGGGTGGCGACGGCTCCGGCGTCGTGACCTCGGCTGTGGCCGGCATCAACTGCGGCACCGACTGCAGCGAGCCCTATGCCTCGGGCGCGGTCGTGATCCTGACCGCCACGCCGTCGGCGAACGCGACGTTCACCGGCTGGTCGGGCGCCTGCACCAACACGACCGGCACCTGCATGGTGACCGTCACCGCCTCCACGACGGCGACCGCGAACTTCGCGGCCAACCGCCTGACCGTGGTCAAGGCCGGCGTCGGCACCGGCACCGTGACCTCGAACCTGGGCGGCATCTCGTGCGGCGCGACGTGCGCCGCGATCGTCAACACCGGCGGCTCGGTCACGCTGACCGCCGTGGCCGACGCGTCCTCGTCGTTCACCGGCTTCACCGGTGGCGGTTGCTCGGGCGCGGGAACCACCTGCATCGTCCCGATGAACCAGGCGACCGAGGTCACCGCGACCTTCGCCCTCGCCTCGTTCAACCTGACGCTGACCAAGGCTGGCACCGGCCAGGGCGGGGTCGTCTCGGCGCCGACCGGCGTCGAGTGCGATGACAACTGCTCGTCGGACACCGGCGCCTACGTCGCCAACACGGTGGTCACGCTGTTCGCGACCGCCGCGGACGACTCGACGTTCACCGGCTGGTCGAACGCGTGCACCGGCACCGGCCCGTGCGTCACCACGATGTCGGCCGCGCGCGCCGTCACCGCGACGTTCGCCCTCCGCCCGCGCACGCTGACCGTCACCTCGACCAGCGGCGGCGAGGTCAACTCGAATCCCGCGGGCATCACGGGGTGCGATAACAACAGCGGCACCTGCTCGGCCAGCTTCACGGGGAACTCGATGGTCGTGCTGACGGCCACCCCGAACAGCAACAACGCGTTCGTGGGCTGGGGTGGGGCGTGCACCGGCACGGGCACCTGCACCTTGACGATGGATGCGGCCAAGGCCGTGTCGGCGACGTTCGCGTCGAACCGGCTCGACGTCGTCCGGTCGGGCGATGGCACGGGCACCATCACCGGTACCAGCATCAACTGCGGCGGCGACTGCACCGGCACCTACAACGCGGGCACCAGCGTCACGCTGACGGCGGCCGCCGGCAGCGGCTCGACGTTCGTCGGCTGGCAGGATGGGCCCTGTGATGGGAGCACGTCCACCACCTGCACGATCACCATGACCGGCCCGCTCACCGTGACCGCGATCTTCGGCACCACGAGCGTGCTGACGCTGACCAAGGCCGGCAGCGGCGCCGGCGGCGTGACCTCGAACCCCGCGGGGATCAGCTGCGCGGCCACCGGGTGCTCGAGTGACACCGGGATCTACCCCGATGGCACGGTGGTGACGCTGACCGCGACCCCGAGCTCGGGCGACGTGTTCGTCGGCTGGTCGGGCGGAGGCTGCACGGGCACCGGCACGTGTGTCGTCACGCTCATCGCGGACGTCACGGTGACCGCGACCTTCGACGACACCTTCACCCTGACGGGGACGTCGCCGACCAACGGCTCGTTCGCCTCGGTCCCGACGGGCATCGCGTGCCCGGGCGACTGCACGGAGGTGTACGGCGACGGCACGAGCGTGACCCTGACCGCGACGCCGAGCTCCGGCTTCGCGTTCGCGGCGTGGACCGGCGCCTGCACCAACACCTCGGGCACCTGCACGGTGACGATGTCGGCGGCCCAGACCGTCGGGGCGACCTTCGTGGCGCTGCGCACGCTGACCGTCACCAAGACCGGCACCGGCACGGTGAGCTCGACCCCGGTCGGCATCGCCTGCGGCGCGACGTGCTCGTTTGACTTCGTCAACAACACCATGGTCGCGCTGACGGCGACGCCGGGCGGCGGCTTCGTGTTCACCGGGTGGGGCGGCGCGTGCAGCGGCACCGGCGCCTGCAACGTCACGATGGACGCCGCCAAGACGGTGACCGCGACGTTCGTCCCGCTGTTCATGCTGTCCGTCACCAAGGCGGGCGGCGGCACCGGCACCGTGGCCTCCGACGTCGGCGCCATCAACTGCGGCATGGGCTGCATGGACCAGTACGCCTCGGGGACGTCCGTCACGCTGACCGCGACCGCGGACGCCGGCTCGGTGTTCACGGGCTGGTCGGGCGCCTGCACCAACACGACCGGCACCTGCGTCGTGGCGATGGACGCCGCGAAGACGGCGACCGCGACGTTCGCGGTGTCGTTCGCGCTGACGGTGAGCAAGTCCGGCGCCGGTGCCGGCAGCGTGGCGTCGGCCCCCGCGGGCATCACCTGCGGTGCGACGTGCACCGCGTCGTTCGCCTCGGGCCAGGTGGTGGTGCTGACCGCCACGCCGACCAGCGCGCTCGATACGTTCGTCAGCTGGTCGGACCCCGGCTGCCCCGGCACCGGGACCTGCTCGATCACGATGTCGTCCGCCAACAGCGTCACCGCGACGTTCGATGCGTGCGGCAACGGCCTGGTCCGCGGCACGCGAGGCCTGCGACGACAACAACACCGCCTCCGGCGACGGCTGCAGCGCCACGTGCGTGGTCGAGCCGACGTTCACCTGCATCGGCGAGCCCAGCGTGTGCGCGAACTGAGCTGACGTCCCGCGGCGCCTCGCCGCACCCTCTGCCCGCTCGTCCTGCCCGCTCGCGGGGCAGTCCGCCCGCCTGTCGCGACGAGATCCCCGGATCTCGCCTGTGACAGGCGGGCGTGTTCGTTGATACACCCCGGCACATGCAGCTGTCCTCGCTCAAGATCATCGTCACCGGTGCGGCCCAGGGTATGGGCGCGCACTTCGCCCGCCGCCTCGCCGAGGCCGGCGCTCAGGTCGCCGCCGGCGATGTCATGGAGGAGGGCCTCGCGCAGCTCGCCGAGACCACCAAGGGCCTGCCGGGCAAGGTCCACACCCGCAAGCTCGACGTCTCGAGCGAGGCCGAGGTCGGCGCGTTCGTCGACTGGGCCAACGAGGCGATGGGCGGGCTCAACGGCCTCGTCAACAACGCCGGCATCCTCCGCGACGGCCTGCTCGTCAAGAAGGACAAGACCACCGGCGAGATCACCAGGCTGACCAAGGACAAGTGGGACGCGGTGCTCGCGGTCAACCTGACCGGCGCCATGTTCATGGTCCGCGACGTGGTCGCGAAGATGGCCACCACCGAGCAGAAGCCCGGCGTGATCGTCAACATGTCGTCGATCGCGCGCCACGGCAACCGCGGCCAGTCGAACTACACCTCCGCCAAGGCGGCGCTCGCCGCGAACACGGTCACCTGGGCGCGCGAGTTCGCGGCGTACGGCGTCCGCGTCGGCGCGGTCGCCCCGGGCATGATCGAGACCCCGATGACCCAGGGCATGAACCAGAAGGCGCGCGACGCCCTGGTCACCAGCATCCCGGTCGGCCGGATCGGCCTGCCCGAGGACATCTGGGTGGCGGTGAAGTTTGTTCTCGAGTGCGACTACTTCAACGGCCGCACCATCGACGTCGACGGCGGCCTCTCGATGTGACCGGCGATAAGGTGGCGCCACCGCTGTCGGTTCGCTACCTTGTCGACATGTCCCGCCGATTGCTCGGAGCCGCGCTCGCCTGCGGGCTGATGGCCTCCCCGCTGGCCTGTGGTGGCGGCAACAAGCCCGTCACGACGGCCAAGACCAAGAAGCAGAAGAAGACCGAGCGCAAGGTCCTGCTCCTCGACGCGCGCACGCAGGCCCGGGCCGGCGACATCGACGCCGCCGACCAGGCCTACGCCGCCGCCTACGAACTCGAGAAGGACTTCGCGGTGATGCAGGAGCGCATCGCGTTCCTGATCGGGGTCGGTCGCGTGCCCCGCGCCGAGGAGGTCGCCAGGGCGTTCTACGACGCCAACCCGACCGCGGCGAAGGGCTACGGGCTGTACGCCGAGGCGCTGATCGCTGGCGGCAAGGGCAAGGAGGCGCTCGAGATCGCCGAGTCGATGATCGCGCTCGACGCGGAGGACCCGGTCGGCCACGAGAAGCGCGGCCGCGCGCTGATCCTCGTCGACAAGCCCCAGGAGGGCATCGAGGCGCTCCGCAAGGCCGTGTCCCTCGATCCAGACCTCGCCGCGTCGCACATGGCGCTCGGCGCCGCGCTCCACAAGAACGGGGACGTCAACGAGGCGGCGCTCGAGTTCCGCGCCGCCATCAAGAGCGCGCCCGACGACGCCCTCGCCAACGCCCTGCTCGGCATGGCGCTGCGCGACCAGAACGAGATCGACGAGGGCAAGCAGTACCTCCAGAAGGCGATCGAGCTCGACCCGAACAACGGGCGCGCCTACTTCGAGCTCGGCGTGCTCTACAACCGCACCGGCAACCAGGCCGAGGCGGAGAGCGCGCTGTCCAAGGCGGTCCAGAAGTCCCCGAACGAGTCGACGTACTGGTATGCGTACGGCGAGATCTACCGCGTGCAGCAGCGCATCGACGAGGCGGTCAACGCGTACCGGCGCGCCGTCGATCTCGATCCGCCGCACCCGAAGGCGATCACCAAGCTGGGCAGGCTGCTGATCGAGCGCAAGCAGTACGACGAGGCCGAGGCGATGCTGACCTCCGGCATCCGGCGCGACAAGGCCAACGCCGCGAACTACTTCAACCTCGCCGCCGTGTACGCCGCCAAGCGCAAGAACAAGCTCGCCATCGAGAACTACCAGCACTTCCTCGAGCTGGCGCCGAAGAACGATCTGGATCGCGCCGAGGCGCGCGACGCGATCGCCAAGCTCAAGCGCCGCTAGCGCGACGACTTGACGGTCGGGCGGGTCGCGTTGAACAGCATGCCGACCAGGCCCGCGGCGGCGAGCACGGCGCCGGTCACGAGCATGCCCGAGATCGGCGACTCGTAGCCACACACCACCCCGGTCGCGGGCATACACGCCTCGTCGTCCGCGGTGAGGTCCGCGGCGATCACCCCACCGCCCCCGAGGACGAGCAACGTGTCGCCGACGTAGGCCCACCGCCTGGCGGACGGGTTGTAGCCAAAGCAGCCGGAGGCAAGCGCTGCCGCCACGATCGCCGCGACGATGCGCGGGAGCGCTCGCCTGGACGTGCCTGTGAGGCTGAACGTTTCCATCCCGCTGGTCAAGGTACCTCAGAGCCAGGCGCAATTGGGCGACCGCCGGGATTCAACTCGGCGCCGGTTTTCGCCATCCTGCAGCCACCCAGTGCGTACGCGGTCCCCGCTCCTGCCGATGTTCCTGATCGTCTTCGTGGACGTGCTCGGGTTCACCATCGTGATCCCGCTGCTCGGCCTGTACGCGGAGCGGTTCGGCGCGTCCCCCCTGACCGCCACGCTGATCGTGTCCTGCTACGCCGCGTGCTCGCTGATCTCCACGCCGATCATCGGACGGCTGTCGGACCAGTACGGCCGCCGCCGCCTGCTGCTGCTCAGCCAGGCCGGCACGTGCGCGGGGTTCGTCCTGCTCGGCTACTCGAGTGCGCTGTGGATGGTGTTCGTCGGCCGCATCCTCGATGGCCTGACCGCCGGCAACCTGTCGATCGCGCAGGCATACATCTCGGATCACACCGAGCCCGAGAACCGCGCCAAGGCGTTCGGCGTGATCGGCATCGCGTTCGGCATCGGCTTCATGTTCGGGCCCGCGCTCGGCGGCTGGCTCGGACAGAAGGGCCTCTACCTGCCGTTCCTCGTCGCGGCCGCGCTGTCCGCGCTGTCGATGGTGTGCACGTACATCCTGCTCCCCACGGTGGAGCCGCCGCGCCTGCTCGCCGAGGGTGCGCCCGCGGGCCCCGGTGGCCGCCGCCCCGGCGCGTTCGAGTTCGCCACCTACGCCACGTACTTCCGGCGCCCCGAGCTGCGCTCGCTGTACGCCCAGTTCTTCCTGTTCTCGTTCGCGTTCTCGCTGTTCGTCAGCGGATTCGCGCTGTACGCCGAGCGCCGGTTCGTCCACGACGGGCGGTGGTGGACCGCGCGCGAGGTCGGCTACCTGTTCGCCTACTCGGGCGTGCTCGGGATCCTGTGGCAGGGCGGCCTGATCGGCCGCATGGTCAAGAAGTACGGCGAGGTGTCGCTGACCCTGGCCGGGTTCGTGACCTCGGTCGTGGGCTACGTCCTGCTGGGCCTCGTCCCCGACGACCAGCTCCTGCCGCTCGCGCTGATCACCGTGGTGTCATCGTTCGGCCACGGCGTGCTGCGGCCCGTGCTGACCAGCCGGATCACGCGCGCGGTCGGCCGCCACGAGCAGGGCGTCGCGATCGGGATCTCGGGGTCGCTGTCGTCGGTGGCGATGATGATGGGACCGCCGACCGGGGGCTTCCTGCTCGGCGAGCACTGGCTGCTGGCCTGGGTGCTGGTGCCGGCCGTGGTGTCGCTGCTCGGCGTGGTGACCGCGCTGGCCTCGCGCCCCGCGCCCGCGCAGCCTACGGCTTGATCTCGAACGTCCAGCGCGCGCCCTCGCTGCCGAGCCCGGTCGCGCCCGCCGCGGAGTCGAAGGCGACCCCGTCGAGGCCAGCGCGCCGACGAGCGCGGGTGCGCCGAGGAGGCGGAACATGCGGACGACCTTGGCGCGAGGGAGTGCGGGCCGGTTGTCAGCCGGCCGGGTCTCGTGCGTCACTGGCAGACGGTGCGGCCCGCCCTGTTGTTCATCACCACCGCCGTCGCGTGCGGTGGCGCACCCGCGGCGTCGCGCCCGCCGCCGGCCCCGGGACCACGCACGACTGTCGTGCCCGCGGTCACCGTCGCACCGCCGCCGCCCGAGCGGGCCGGGCGTGGGGAGGCGTGCCTCGCGGACGCACCGTGTGCCGCGGGCCTGCTGTGCTTGCCGGGCGCCGGGGGGACCTGCACGTCCGCGTGTGGCCCACTGGGCGACGCGTGCGACGACGGCGTGTGTGTGGCCACCCCGCGCGACGGGGCCCTGTGCCTCCCCCGGTGCACGCGCGACGCCGACTGCCGGCAGGCCGAGGGCTTCGTGTGTGACCTGCTGTGGCGGGCGTGTGTGCTGCCGAACCAGGCGGCGATCGTGCTGCGTGCGACGTGCCCGCCCTCGCCGGGGCCGGGGTTGGTGTCAGGCACCGGGCTGGCGCGCGGGTCGGGCCGTGCGTCATCAGGCCGCGATTCGGGTCCCGCGTCGGGTCCCGCGTCGGGCCGCGCGTCGGGTCCCGCGTCGGGCCGCGCGTCGGGCCGCGCGTCGGGCCCCGCGTCGGGCCGCGCGTCGGGCCCGCGTCGGGCCGCGCGTCGGGCCGCATCGGGCCGCGATTCGGGCCGCACGTCGGGCCGCGCATCGCCGGGCGCCGGGTTCGCGCCCAGCACCCCGCTGACCGGGCCGGCGACCGCGGGCGTACACCAGCTCGCGCCGGGAGCGATCGTCGGAGGTCGCTCGCTGGTCACGCTGTTCGCGTCGCGCGATCGCGGCGAGGCCGTCCACCTCGAGGGCGCCACCCTCGCGGGCTCAACGGTCCAGCCCGTGACACTCCCCACCGACGCGGCCGTCCTCCGCGAACACACGCCGCGCCTCGCGCGTGACGCCGCCGGCACGCTGTACGCCGTGAGCGTGGGTGAGGACGAGCGCGCGTGGCGGCGGATCGTGGTGCGGACGTCGGTCGATGACGGCACCTCCTGGCAGCTCCGCGCCGCGGTCCCCGAGGCCACCGCGTGCGCCGGGCCGCGCCGCGATCCGGCGTGCTTCGACCGCCCGCTGCTCGCGATCGGCCGCGATCCGGGGGCGCCCGGGCGCGAGCTCGTCCACCTCGTGCTCGCCTCGCCCGAGGGCACGCGGGTGCTGACCTCGCGCGACCACGGCGCGCACTTCGAGGGCGGCACCCTCGCCCTGCTCGGCACCGCGGCAGCCGCCGTCGTCGACGATCGCGGGCGGCTCCACGTGATCGCGCTCGACGGCAGCGTGCGCACCGGCCCCTACGGCAACGCCGCCCACACCCTCCAGCACGCGGTGTCCACCGACGGCGGCCGGACGTTCAGCGCGCCGCGGCGGCTGTCCGCGGTCGACGAGCGGCTGCCATTCGCGCTCGCCACACCGGCCCTCGCGGTGGATGTCCGGCGGCGCTGGCTGTACGCGGCGTACGTCCGCGGCGGGCGCGACGGCGCATGGGACATCGTCCTCCTCGCGTCGAAGGACGGGGGCGCGACCTGGCGGCGCAGCAGGCTCGGCGACACCCCGGCATGCGCGTGGCACGCCGAGCCCACGCTCGCGGTCGATCCGACCACGGGCACGCTGCACCTCGCCTGGTATGACAGCAGCGGCGGCGGGCGGTTCGCGCACGCCACGTGTGCGCCCGGGCTGGCGCGCTGCACGCCCGCGCACGCGATCAGCGACGTCCCGTTCGCGACGCTGTCGACCGGCCGCCACGACGCGAGCTGGCTCGGCGAGACCCAGGCGCTGGTCATCGACGACCGCGGCCGCACGCTCCACGCGGTGTGGACCCAGCCCGTGGCCGAGGCTGGCCGCATCGTCGGCCGGATCTTCCACGCCGCCGCCGCCCTGCCCCGGCGGTGACGATTCCGTGGAGGAGCAGCGGTCCACGCCACCGCGCTTCGTCCTTCGCGACGGCAGCGTCGGGGGCGACGGCATGGATCCGGACATCGAGGCGGGTGGCTGGCCCGCGATGCGCGCGCTGATCTACGAGGGGCGCGGCGGATGATCGCGGTCGACACCAGCATCCTCGTCCACGCCCACCGCGCAGACTCGCCCTGGCACGCGGCGGCCGCAGGGGCGATCCAGCAACTCGCCGAGACCGCGCGCTGGGCGATCCCGTGGGCGTGCCTCCACGAGTTCTACGGCGTCGTCACTCATCCACGCGTGTTCCGGCCGCCCTCGACGATGGCCCAGGCGCTCACCCAGATCGACCTGTGGTGCGAGTCCCCGGGCCTGGTGCTGATCGGCGAGACCGACCAGCACCTGCCGGCGCTCCGGGACGTGGTCACCGCGGGCAAGCTCACCGGTCCGGCGATCCACGATGCGCGGATCGCAGCGGTGTGCTTGCAGCACGGCGTCCAGGAGCTGTGGAGCGCCGACCGCGACTTCGCGCGGATGCCGGCGCTGCGCGTACGAAACCCGCTGGTTCCCGGCCAGGCACGCGAGCCGCGAGCCCGGTACGCGGTGGGGGCGACGCGGCGGCGCTCGCCCGCTCGAGCTCCCGTCAGCGCCCGGCGCTGAGCGCGCTCAGTGCGTCGCGGACAGGTAGACCGCCGCGAACACGGCGATCAGCGCCTCGCCCGCGATGAAGCCCGAACCGAGCGGGACCATGTAGAGCTCCGCGCCCTTCTTGTTGAAGCGCTCCCAGATCGCGCCGATCACGCCGCCGAGGAACATCGTGAACACGACGAGGAACGGCACCAGGATGCCGATGCCGATGCCCGTGGGCGACGGCACGTACTTCTTGAACTTCGGCTTCGACTCCAGCACCGTGAACACCACGCCCAGCACCGAGAACACCGCGAGCATGTAGAGCGCCGAGGTCGGCAGCGCGCCTGGCCCCTTCTCGAGGATCTGCGCGAACCCGGCCCACTTCTGCGAGATCGGCGACGACAGGCCGGCCTTGACCAGCTCCCCGGTCGCGGGGTCGAGCTGGGTGCCGGTCGAGCCGCCGTCGATCAGGTGGAAGGTGTCGACCAGGATCGGGTAGACGAGCGAGACCGCGGCCGCGCCGACCGGGATCGCGATCAGCTGCATGATCGTCAGCAGGCGCGGACGGGTGCCCACGACCTCGCCGCACTTGTAGTCCTGCATGATCGCCTCGGACGAGGTCGCGATCGTGCCGGTGGTGCCGGACGCGGCCATGTTGGCGCCGACGTTGCCGGGCGCGAGCACGGCGAACACGCCCTGCATCATGTTGGACAGCGCGCTGATCGGGCCCCAGTTGGTCTCGCCGAGCACGCGCAGGCCGACCAGCATCAGCGGCAGCGACAGCAGGATCGCCACGAGGGTCATCCAGATCGGCATGCCGAGGTAGTGGTACTGCACGACCACGAGGCCGATCGCGGACACCACGATGCCGGGGACGACGATCGCGAGCGGGAACTCGTCGCCACCGATCCGCGCCGAGCGCAGGCTCATGAACGTGCTGACCAGCAGGCGCCAGCGCAGCGCGAGCGCGGTCAGGCCACCCGCGACCAGCATGCCGGTGGCGGGCCACATCACCCAGAACAGCACCTGCCGGCCCGTCGGCGACTCGAGCACCTTGCCCGCCGCGTCCGTCAGCATCCCGTACTTGACGAGGAAGTACGGCGCGACCACCCACGCGAGGAAGCCGCCGACCACCATGCTGACGTTGACGCGCAGCCCGACGAGCATGCCCGAGCCGATGCTGAGCAGGCTGTACTGCACGCCGACGTTCATGTTCGCCAGGATCACGCCGGTGACCACGGGCGCGCCGTTCACGATCGTGCGCGTGCCGACGGTCTGCCAGTCGGGGAACCAGCCCTCGGGGACCATCTCGAGCAGGCGGGCGTCGTCGCGCAGCGCCATCAGCACCCCCGACAGCACCACGCCGCCCATCACCGCGTAGAACGCGGCCATCGCGTTGCGCCGGACCTCGGCCGAGGCGTTACGCGGCGGATCGAGCACCGTGATCGTCTCCGCCGTCGAGAGCCCGTCCACGTACGGCAGCTTCTCGTCGACGACGAAGTGGCGGCGCAGCGGCACCGCGAGCAGCACGCCGAGCGTGCACGCCGTGGTCAGCCACAGGAACGACACCCACGGATCGAGCCGCATCCCGTACTTGCCCTTGGTGTGGTGGCTGAGCAGCTCGAACGCCCCGAGCAGCACGCACATGAACGCGGTCTGCGCGGCGCTGGTGCCGGCGGCCTCGGTCAGGTTGTTCTGCCAGCGGGAGTACGACTTCTTGAACAGCAGGACGTCGAACAGCTTGAGGAACAGGAACCCGAAGAACGCCGCCACCACCGACACGTTGGGCCCGAACCCGAGCTTCAGGACCATGTACGGATAGGCAGTGCCCATCAGCACGGCGACCAGCGCGCCGGCGACGATCACCTGCCACGTGATCGAGCCGTGGAGCTCGCCATCGGCGGGGGGGACCTCGGCCCCGGCCGCGGACAGCTCGCGCTCGAGCATGCGCGCCTCGGGGAGCTCGACATCCTGTTCTTCGTGGCTCACCGCGGCGGCATAACACGGCCGCCTCGCCGTGCGCGACGGCCGGATCGCGCCCATGGTCGACGCGCCGCGAGACGCCGCGTCTGCGTGGTAGGCTCGCGAGATGACGGTCCAACTGCAGCTGGGCACGGCGTCGGTGAAGCTCGAGGGTCCGGGGGCGCGCGTGGTCGCGGGGCGCGATGCCGCGGCCTGTCAGCTCGCCTTCATCGACCCGACCCTGTCGCGGCGCCACGCCGAGATCTGGCTCGAGGGCGGGCAGGCCATGCTGCGCGACCTCGGCTCCGCCAACGGGACCTGGGTCGACGGTCAGCCGATCGACCAGGCCGCGGTCGCTCTCCGCCCGAACCAGCAGGTCTGGCTCGGCCACGTCCCGCTCGGGGTGAGCTGGCCGATCGACGGCTCGCGCACCGCGATGGCCCAGAGCGTCCCGCCCGAGCTGCTCGCCCTGATCCAGCAGCGCCAGCAGCAGCAGCAGGTGCAGATGCAGGCACCCGCGCCCGTGGCCAGGGGCGGCGCCTCCACCCCGCTGCCCGCGGAGTTCGCGTACCGCAAGCAAGGCGCCAACGGCAACGGCGTGCTCCTGCTCGCGCTCAAGCAGGACACATTCTTCAACGGCACCACGATCGACGGCTACGTCGAGTTCACCGCGATGGACACCGAGAACGTCGCGTCGATCTTCGTCGAGCTGGTCGAGCTCGAGCGCGGCAAGTCGGTCGACGGCCACGTGTGGGATCGCTGCCTGGTCCGCCAGGGCCCGTGGAAGGCCCACAACGGCGACGTCCTGCCCCTGCCCTTCCAGCTCCGCGTCCCCGCCGGCACCACGATGTCTGGCCCCGACGTGTACTGGGAGATCCGCGGCGAGGTCGACATCAACTGGGCGAGCGACATCGACGCCAAGATCGGCATCCACATGCGCAACCAGGACGTCGAGCGCCTGCGCGATGGCCTGGGCGCGATGGACTACCGCCTCGGCGACATGCGCAGCATCGCCAGGGGCCAGCGCTACGAGGCCGACTTCGCCCCGCCCGCCAACCTCGCCAAGCAGTGGGGCGTCAACTCGATCCGCCTCGAACTCGAGTACCTCGGCGCGAACCTCAAGGTGACGATGAAGATCGACCGCAAGGGCCTGCGCCGCGACCCCGAGGTCGACCAGGTGTTCGAGCTCGGCCGCCTGCGCGCCGCCTCCCAGGCCGAGATCAACGCCACCCTCAAGGCGATGGTCGACGGCCTGCTGACGAACTAGCCCACGGGCGCGACGGCCGGGCACGGCGCCATCGCCGCATGACCCGCGGCCGCCCCGTGATCGCCCTGCGCCTCGCCATCCGCCGGCTCGCCGGGCGCTTCACCTGCGTCGGCGGGCGGCGGCCCCTCGACGTGCAGTTCACCGTGGCGACCGCATACCTGTTCCTGGCCTCGCTCGGCGGCGTCAACGAGCACGCCGCCCGCCAGCACTGAGCAACCGCGAACGCAGCCGGCGACACCGGCCGCGCGCCCCCCGAAACGACCGAGCGCGCGCGACCGTGACGTCCGCGCGCGCTCTCGAGCCGGCGATGCCGGGCCCGGGTCAGGCGTCAGGCGTGTTCAGCGCCCGCCCTTCTCCTTCTTGTCCTTCTGCTCGTCCTGCTTGCGCTGCTCGTCCTGCTTGCGCTGCTCGTCCTGCTTGCGCTGCTCGTCCTGCTTGCGCTGCTCGTCCTGCTTGCGCTGCTCGTCCTGCTTGCGCTGCTCGTCCTGCTTGCGCTGCTCGTCCTGCTTGCGCTGCTCGTCCTGCTTGCGCTGCTCGTCCTGCTGCTTGCGCTGCTCGTCCTGCTGCTTGCGCTTGTCATCCTCGGCCCGGTTACGGTCCTCGGCGTCCTTGCGCTTGCGCTCCTCGTCCTGCTGCTTGCGCTGCTCGTCCTGCTGCTTGCGCTTGTCATCCTCGGCCCGCTTGCGGTCCTCGGCGTCCTGCTGCTTGCGCTGCTCGTCCTGCTGCTTGCGCTGCTCGTCCTGCTGCTTGCGCTTGTCGTCCTCGGCCCGCTTGCGGTCCTCGGCGTCCTTGCGCTTGCGTCCGCCTGCTTGCGTGTCGTCCGTGCTTGCGCTGATCGTCCTGCTGCTTGCGCTGATCGTCCTGCTGCTTGCGCTTGTCGTCCTCGGCCCGCTTGCGGTCCTCGGCGTCCTTGCGCTGCTCGTCCTGCTGCTTGCGCTTGTCGTCCTCGGCCCGCTTGCGGTCCTCGGCGTCCTTGCGCTTGTCGTCCGCCTGCTTGCGCTCCTCGTCCTGCTTGCGCTGCTCGGCCGCCTGCTTGCGACGGTCCTCGTCGAGCTTCTTGCGGTCGTCGTCGTCCTTCTTGCGCTTGTCGTCCTCGGCCTTGCGCTGCTCGGCCGCCTGCTTGCGACGGTCCTCGTCGAGCTTCTTGCGGTCGTCGTCGTCCTTCTTGCGCTTGTCGTCCTCGGCCTTGCGCTGCTCGGCCGCCTGCTTGCGGCGGTCCTCGTCGAGCTTCTTGCGGTCGTCCTCGTCCTTCTTGCGCTTCTCCTCGAGCTGGCGGCGCTCGTCCTCGGCCTTGCGGCGAGCGAGCTCGGCCTCCTGCTTCCGGCGCGCGTCCTCGCGGACGCGCTCCTCCTGCTCGCGACGGCGCTTGTCCTCGTCGGCGCGGCGCTGCTCCTCCGCCCGCGCCTTGTTCTCGCGGTCCTCGAACGTGCGGCGCTCCTCCTCGAGCTTCCGACGGTCCTCGTCGAGCTTTCGGCGGGCGGCGTCGTCCTGGGCGGCGCGGCGCTGCTCGTCGAGCTTGCGGTTGCGCTCGTCGAGCTGACGCTGCTCGTCCGCGCGGCGGCGCTGCTCGTCCTCGCGCTTGCGCTGCTCCTCGGCGGCGCGCTGGCGCAGCTCCTCCTCGCGGCGGAGCTGCGCCTCGCGCTGGCGGCGGAGGGCCTCCTCGCGGCGGCGCCGATCGTCGTACTGGCGACGGTGGTCGCGGACCCTGCCCTCGGCAGCGCTCCGCTGGTCGCGGCTGTAGCGGCCGAGGTCGCGCAGGTCGAGGCGATCGCGGCGCGGGTTCAGCCGGTTCTTGCGGAGCCAGTCCTCGTCGGGACCGGCGATCCACCAGTCCTGCTTCCAGCGGTAGTAGCGCTGGATCAGCTGCGTGCCGCGCAGGTAGATCTGCCAGTTGCCGGTCACGAAGAACCGGCGCAGGTCCGTGCCGAGCAGCTGCTCGGACGGCACGAACAGCCACTGATCATCGGGGACGTAGGCGTTGTCGCTGTAGCCGAGCGGGGCCCATCCGACCCAGCCATCACCGAGCCGCCACTGGACCCAGGCCGGCCCCCATTGCGTGTCGGGGGCCCACACCCAGCGGTTGGCCCACACCCAGCGACCGTAGTGGTCGGTCGCCCAGCCGAACGAATCAGCAGAGTTCCAGGTCCAGCCGTAGTCGGTGTAGCGCCACCGGCCGTTCATGTACGGGTGGTAGTCGGCCTGCGCGGGCGCGAACACCCAGCCGTACGTGCGGTCGTCGTACCAGCTCCCGTAGGGCGCCAGCTCGTCGTAGAACACCTCGACCGACGGCACGCTGAACCCCTCGAGGTCGGCGCTGAAGTCGACGTAGACAGGGCCCTGCGCCTGCCAGCTCGGCGGCTGCGGCGGTGCCGGGGGCCGGTACGGCTCGGGCTGCACCGGCATGGGCTGCGGCGGCACGGGCTGCGGCGGCTGCCCCGGGTACGGGCCCGGGGGAGGCGTCGGCTGCTGGTAGCCGTACTGGGGCGGCGGGGTCTGCACGGTGCAACCCGCAAGCAGGAGGACGCTGAGCCACTGTCTCATTCGCATACGAGCAGGCACCTTTCGACGGAACCGGGCAGGTGGACGGAGCACCCCTGCCCGGCATTCAACGCGAACCTCAGGGCCCGCGAATGGACATCTCGATCGCCCTCGCAGGCGATCCATCCCCGGGGGCGTCGTTGCTCCTCGGTCGCGGGGCGGCTCGCCCACGATCATCGATCGAGTTGTCCATTCGCGGGCCCTAACTCCCGGGAATCACCGCGAACGTGGAGTCCGGTCCACACGGGCCAGCCCGCCCCGCGGGACGCGGCCCCGGCGGAGCGAACGCCGCCGGCCGCATCGACCAGCTCCGACGTGTCCTGCGTGAGCGTCCCGCCGCCGCAGCTCGGCCGCGAGCCGCTCGAGCTGGGTCGGCGCGAGGTCGGCGGGCACGTCGCTCGCCGGGCGGTCGAGGCCGCGCAGCAGCATGCGCGTGCGCACGCCCTCGCCACTCGCCGCCTCGACCACCCGCGCGCCCGGCCCCACGTGGTGCGCGATCGTGCTCAGGTGCGCACGCAGGAGCGTCTGCTCGACCGGGCTCCAGTAGTGGTCGGACAGCCGGGTCACCTCCTCGTGGAGCGCGGCGCCCGGATCGTCGCGGAGCAGCTGCGCGGGCAGCCACTTGCGCGGCGCGCGCAGCCCCGCCAGGACGTCATCCTCGTCGACGGCAGGCGCCTGCCAGGGCGCGGAGGTCAGGGGGAGGAGCATGCCGTACCGGACTGCACCGGCCGCACCAGCACCCCGCCTCATGAAGTCGCGATCGACGGCGCCCTATTCCATCGGCAGGGCTTCGAGCCGCGGCCCGTACACGCGCATCGACGCGAGGATCAGCGTCTCGTCGCCGCCGCCGCTGACCTGCTTGCGGGCCGCGAGGTCGAGCCCCCACTTGAGGTCCGCGATGCCGATGCCGCCGGTGACGTAGGTGGCATCGAGCCCGTTGTCGTGGACGCCGCCGACGCGGATCGGGAAGCCCAGCTGGCCGCCGCGAAGGAACAGCTCGCCGCCGCCGCCGTAGCGGGCCTCACCGTCGGCGGTCCTCCAGCGCGAGTCGAAGCTGACCGCCAGCGATGAAAATGGGCGCGCGGTGACCCCACCGCCGAAGCTGCGCGGGAACTGGATGGTGTCGTCGGTGCCGAACATGTTCTGGCCGATCAGGCCGAGGTTGAGCACGCTCGCCAGCCGGATCGTGGCACCGAAGTCGAATGACAACCCCTTGGCATCGGACTCGCCCACCACCTCCGTGCTGTGCCGGAAGTACTTGGCCGTGGCTCCGATCGTGACCCGCGGGACCAGCAGGCGCGACAGCGAGCTGCCCGCCACGTGGGTGGTGCGCTGGGCGTCCATCTGCAGCGCGTCGGTCGCGCCGGCGAAGCTGTAGAAGAAGCAGCCCGGCACCGCGTTGGTGGAGTCGCAGGCCGAGACGTTGACCAGCGACGCGCTGTCCGAGCCGCGGTAGCCGTAGCTGCCCTCGAACACCAGCTCGCGGTTGAGCGGCAGCCCTGCTGGGTTCATGCCGATCGAGCTCGCGCCCGTGGCGGAGCCGCGCATCGCCTCCCCCACCGCGATCTCCCGAGGTCCGAGCATGTCCTGCAGCGAGTCCGGATCCGCGTGGGCGATCCCGCAAACGCTGACCGCAGCGACAACACCGGGAGCGAACAAGCGCATGGGGCAGTGTTGGCGCGGTTCCCGCCCATGTGCAACAAACGCGGTGGCGTGCCGTCTGCGCGCCGCGCCGGCGCCGCTGCCAACCTGGCACGCCCGGGGCCGGAGGTGCAGGGCTCCCACGAGACCGCCGAGGCGGTCGTGCGCCAGCCGATGGCGTGACCCGCGGGCTACGGGGCGTCGAACACGAGGACGGTGGCGTCGTCGTTGTTCGTCGCGGTCGCGGCCGTCCCCATGCCGCGCCAGCCCACCAGCAGCGCCTTGCCGCCGGACACCGCGCCGCTCCACAGCTGATCCTCGGTCCCCGTGGCGAAGTCGAACGTGTGCGTGCCGTCGCCGAACGCGGTGTCGAGCACGCCGCCGCTGGTGAGCACCGCCATCGCCGCGTCCCGCGCGCCGGCCGCGCCGACCGACCCGAACAGCACCGTCGAGCCCGACGGCAGCGCGAGCGCGCCGCGGCAGTTGTCGGCCAGCGTCATCCCCGAGGGGTCGACCGTGACCGCGCCGAGGGTCGCGCCGCCGAACGTGAGGTCGCGCACGCCCGTGGTCGCGTCGAACTTCATCGAGATGTAGTCGTTGGTCGCCTGCGAGTTGGCGCGGCCGTAGCCGCCCGTGATGATCGTCGTGCCGTGGAGCGCGACGCCGTAGATCTCGGTCTGCGCCGCGAGCACCTCCTCGTGGAACAGGCCCTGATCGGCGAACCCGGTGACGAGCGCGGTGCCCGCCGCGTTGACCTTGTAGAGCACGGGTTGCACGGTGGTCCCGGTCGCCGCCGACGCCGCATAGCCGTTGGCGATCACGGTGCCGTCGGTGTTGACCAGGAGGCCATGCGGGGTCGCGTTCGAGTGCGTGGCCTGCGCGTAGATGTCGAGCAGGAACGTGCCGCTGCCGCCAGGGCCGTAGGCGGTGTCGAGCGCGCCAGCGGCGGTCAGCCGCACCACGGCGAACTCGGTGTCGAGGCGCGGGGCCGGGGCGCCGGACTGCGGCACGATGGTGCCCTCGGCGCGCTGGACCGCGTGGACGAAGATCTGGTCGCTCGGGCCGATCGCGATGCCGCGCATGCCGTCGCGGCCGCGCACCACGTCGGGGTCCGGCGTGGTGTCGAGGATCGAGGCGTTGAGATCGAGCGTCAGGATGCCGGCGGTGCCGAACGTGGCGTCGACGGCGCCGGTCGCGTCGAGGCGGGTGAACGCGATGTCGGTGTCCGCGGCATCGTCGGGGTTCGCGATCCCGGCGTGCGCGACGGTCGCGGCCACCACGATGGCGCCGGTCGACTGCGCCGCGAGCTCGATCTCGCCGGTGCCGCCCTTGAACACGAGTCCGGTGGACGCGACGCCATCGCCGCCGCCGAACGTGGTGTCGAGCGCGCCCGCCGCGGTCAGCTTGACCACCACCACCGCCTTGACGCCGGCGAGGTCCGCCGCGACGTAGCCGGCGGCGTAGAACGAGCCGGCCGGGCCGGGGATCGCGGCCATCAGCACGTCGGGGCCCGCCGCGGACAGGCCGAGGCTGATCGGGCGTGGGCGCGACGAACGGCGCGGGCGCGTCCGGGGTCACCGGCGCATCGACGTCGGGGCCCGCATCGATGGCAGGGCCGGCGTCGGCCCCGGTGCCGGGGCTGTTGTCACCACACGCGGCGAGCGCGAGCGCGGACGTCAGAGCGGAGGCGATCAGGCGATGGCGGATCATGAGGCGGTTCCTTCGTCGTTTTGCGCGGCCGCGCTAGAAGCGGGCCTTGTAGCCGATCGAGACCAGGCGCGGCGCGTTGGGCCGGGCACCGTACGGTCGGCGGGAGATGATGACCTGCTCGTCGAGCAGGTTCGAGCAGCTGGCGTAGAGCTCGGCGTGGTCGTGGAGGCGCGCGTGCGCGTTCAGATCGATGGTGAGCAGCGCGTCGGCGCGCTCGCTGGTGGAGATCGGCCCGGCGCCGGCGACGTCGCGGGACGCGCTGCGCCATCGGGTGGTGGCGCCGAGCTCCCAGCGCCGCTGCTTGACCGCGGCCGACAGCGAGATCTGGTGGCGCGGCAGGTACGGCAGCTCGTCGCCCTCGGCGACCGCGCCCCAGCCCGTGAACTCCGAGGCGAACGAGCTCTGGAACGCGGCGTTCGTGAGCGTGTACGCGAGCGTCACGGGCAGCGTGAGCGTGCCGCGGCGGGTCAGCGGGATCTCGCCGCCGCTCTGGACCTCGGCGCCCCACACCAGCACCTCGCCGCCGTTGAACTCGATGCCCTCCTGCGCGTCGGTGCAGCCGCTGGCGAGCGTGCACGAGCCCTTGAGGTTCGAGTAGTCGCTGACGAACCCGATCACGTCGGCGTTGATCCGCGCGTCGCGCCACCGCACGCCGGCCTCGTAGTTGACGCCCGACTCGGGCTTGACGCCCGCGCCCGCCGACGGCGACACCGGCACGAAGCCGCGGTTGATGCCGGCGAGCACGCTGAAGGCCTCGGTGGCGTGGTACTCGACGCCGCCGCCGGGAATCAGCACCGCGTAGTCGCCCTCGTCGAGCTCGTCGGTCTGCCAGTTCTTGAACCGGTAGGCGATCAGCTCCAGGCGCGTGCCCGCCGACAGCTCGAGCTTGCCCCAGTGGGCGGTGTCGTTGACGAACGTCGCGATCGCGAGCGTCTCGGCGCGGGAGTCGGACACGGTCGCCCGCGGCCGCGCGGACGGCACCAGCACGCGGCTCACCATGTCGTAGGTGTCCTCGAACCGGCGGCGATCCGCGCGATCGAAGTGGACCCGCACGCCGGCATCGAGGTGATGGCGGACCGGCCCGGTCGACTGCTCCGAGGCGAGGGTGCTCTGGATCCCCTGCGACGTGAACCTCCGATCGTTGGTGCCGTAGATCAGCTGCTCCTCGGGTGCGGTCGAGTCCGCCTCGCCCGAGAGGATCGCGAAGTAGATCTGGTTGGCGCCGGCGCCCGGCGCGGCGAGCAGGCCGTAGAAGTCGCGCTGCCCGACGAACCCGTCGACCTTGCCCCACGCGCGGTGGAACCGGTGGCGATACGCGACGGTCTCGATCCGCGTGTGCGCGCCGAGATCCACGCGGTGGGTCGCGCGCATGCGCCAGTGGTCCCACTGCATCAGATCGCGCGCGGTGGACGCGTAGCGACGCTGCGGCGCCCCCGCGAAGGCCTCGTCGGTGAGCCCGGTGTACGTCTCGTGCGAGGTCTCCTCGCCGTGGCCGACGCGGACGTCGAGCTGGTGGTAGGTCGCGGCGGTGGGCGCGGACATCAGCCGGCCCGTGACCTGGACATCGTCCTTGTCGAAGCCGGTCGCGCCGCCGCCGTCGATCCGCTTGAAGCCGTCGGTGCGGAGCTTGACGTACTCCGCCATCACGCCCCACCGCTCGCGGCGCTCGGCGGCGCGTGCGTGCAGCTTGCCGTACAGGTCCGTGCCACCCGCGATGTCGAGGTAGCCGGCGCGCGCGCCGGGCATGGGCTCGCCGATCATGTCGACCGCACCCCCGACGGTGTTCGGCCCGAACCGGATCGCCGACGGCCCCTTGGTGACCACGATCCGCGACATCCGCGTGACCATCGGCGTGTAGTACGCGGCCGGCGCGGTGTAGGGCGCGGGCGCGATCAGCACCCCGTCCTCCATCAGCGTGATCTTCGCGCTGCGATCGGCGGCGACGCCGCGCATGCCGATGTTCGGGCGCAGGCCGTAGCCATCCTCGTCGCGGATGTACACGCCGGCGATGTTGCCGAGCACCTTGTGCAGGTCGTCCTGCTCGTAGCGCTCGAGCTCCTCCTTCGTCATCTCGGCGCGCGCGCCCGGCGGAGCGCGGTCGACGATCTCGATGGTCTCGTCGTCGGTGCGGGCCGGGTCCTCGGCGGCGGCCTCGGCCTGCGCGGCGAGCTCGGCGTCGGTCAGCGCGACCGGCGCAGCATCCGCGGCCGGCGGCGCATCCGCGGGCGGCGCATCCGCGGGCGGCGGGGCGTCCGCGGGCGGCGAGGCTGGCGCCTGGGCCACCGCGTCCGCGGAGAGCAGCAGCGCCGCGCTCAGCACGAGCCGGGTGGACAGGGACGACATGGGCGAAGGGCTCGAGACGGGCGCCGGCTCAGTCGTTGTCGGCGGCGACGTCGTTCGGGATCTCGAGCGCGAGCACCGTGAGGAACTGGCTCTTGAGATCGTCGGTGAACGCGACGATCGCCACGTGGGCGTCGACGACCTTCTGGTAGTCGGTGGCGAGCGCGGTGACGAAGCTGTCGGGCAGCGCGGCCGCCCTGGCGATCGCGTTGTCGAGGCTGGCGGTCATGCGGTCGGCGATCTCGGCGTTGCCGGTCGCCCGGAGGAAGTCGTCGAAGCCCGGCCCGTCGCTGTCGGCGGTGGTGCCGGTGAACACCTCGCGCAGCGACGCGAGGTTGATGCGGATCGCCTGGGTGGCGCGGTCGGCGTAGCGCAGCTCGATCTCGCGGTCACACGGCGTGCCCACGGTGCCGCACGCGTTGTCCGCGATGCCCGCGGACTCCGCGAGCTTCATGTCCTTGACCATCTTGTCGACGTAGTACAGGCCGTCGCTGACCCGGTTCACGCCTTCCTGCACGCTCGGGATGCTCGAGGAGGCGGTGCCGGCCTCGGCGAGCTCGCCGACGTAGTTGCCGCCGGTCGCCCGCCAGGCAGTGGCCAGCACCTCCCCCTGCGCGGCGACGTCGGTGGCGATCGCGAGCGCCTGGCGGCAGCGCGCGCGCGGCAGGTCCGCGCCGAGCGCGTCCCACCCGGTCGGCGGGGTCGCGCAGCTGTGCGCCGTGTCGGTGGTGAACAGCAAGAACTCGATCGCGGCGAGCGACCGTACGTTCGTCAGCCGGGCCGCCACGCCGTACGTCGCCGGGCTCGCCCAGCTCGCGGCGGTGTCGCGATCGATCCCGCAGGTCGACAGCAGCGGCCAGCCGTAGATCCGGTCGCGCAGCGTCATCTGGTCCATCGAGGCCGGCCCGATCAGGTTGGCCTCGATTCGCTGCCAGGCATCGATCGACGCGCCCCAGGCGGTGCGCGCGTCCGCCAGCGTGGATGCCGGGCTGCCGGCATCGAGCGCGTCGCAGTACGCGCCGATCGCGGCGGGCAACGCGGCGACCGTGGTCGCGAACGTCTCGGCGTGGGGGAGCAGCACGTTCTGCGACAGGTGCTGCAGCAGCGCGCGGCGATCGAAGCCGTCGTCCGGCGCGTCGGCGGGTGGCGTGCCGCCCGCGCCCCCGCACGCACCCACCGCGGAGGTGATCAGCAGCAGCGACAGGGTCCGGCCGATCCGCATGGGTGCATTCTTCGCGGATTTGAAAACGATTTTCAAGTCTGTTTTCAGACAGACTCGCGGGGGACGGCGAGCCTCGCGAGGGCGTCTCGCCACCTGGCTGAATTCATGGAACATCTCGGGCGCGCGCGGGGATCGACGGATCGGTCGCGGGCCCGCCGGCGTGACCGTTCCTGGGCCGACCGCAGGGCCGCATGCGACCAGGCGCATGCGCCCGCGCGGGTACGGCGCCCGGTGCTGCCGGGTGACCGCCTCCTCGGCATCGATGGGCGCGGGTACCATCGCCTCGCCCGTCCACGACCGCGACCGCGACCCGACTCGACCGCGGACGTCGCGGCGGCGCGCGACGTCACGGCCACGTGATCACCGCCCACCCGCGCGCCGGTCCCGCGGGACCGACGAGGCCCGCCGTGGTCGCGCCCGCTGCCTCGGCATCGATGGGCGCGGGTGCCGTGTCCTCGCCCACCCACGACCGCGCCCCCGCCGCGAAGCGAGGCCCGACTCGACCACGGACATCGCGGCGGCGCGTGTTCTCGCCGTACCGTTCCTGCGTCGCCCGTGCCTGCCCCCCCCGAGACGTGCCCGCGCTCGCGCGACGTCACGGCCACGTGATCACCGCCCACCCGCGCGCCGGTCCCGCGGGACCGACGAGGCCCGCCGTGGTCGCGCCCGCTGCCAGGTGAACGCCTCCTCCGCATCGATGGGCGCGGCGTGCCGCCACTCGAACTCCAGCTCCGGCGCGGAGCCCGTCACGCGGATCAGCCCTTCATGCGCGCGCTGATGGTGGGCGAAGCCCCACACGGACAGGTTGGACATGAAGTGCTCGCCGCCGTCGGTCCGGTGCACGATGTGATGGATCTCCAGGTTGTGCCGGCTCCCCATCCGCATCCAGCTCCGCGCCCGCATCCAGCTCCGCGTCGGCATCTGCAGCGCCGGCACCAGCCAGGTCGGCAGCCGGATCGTGGTCGGTGTCGCCAGCGGTCGCGCTGTCCCCGCGGGACCACCATCGTCGTCACCAGCACGCACCACCCCGTCCGCTTCACGCGATGCTCACGCATCGACGATGTCGCTCTCACGACCTCGGTCGGCAGGATGGCCACATGAAGCGCACGCTCGTCCTGGCCGCCCTGATCACGTCGACGGTGGCCCACGCACAGCCCGGGGTGACCGAGGCTCCAGGCGCCGCGGGTGAGCTGTCCGACCCTGGCCTCGAAGGTGGACAGCGGACGCCGCAGGCCGAGCTCCCGCACGAGCAGCGCCTGGTGGAGAAGCTCACGAGCAGCGCCCGGATGGCCGCACGCGATGGCCAGTGCCGCGCGATCGCGGTCATCCGCCAGCGCGTACGCGAGCTCGACGCGACCTACCACCGTGATGTGTTCGTGGCCGACCCGATGATCGCCAGCTGCGTCGAGGGCGTGTCACGACGCCCACCGGAGCTCGAGGTCGTGCGCGACGCCAGCGACGTCGCCCGACCAGCGCCTGCGTCTGCGCTGTCGATGGCGGCCACCCCGAGTGCACCGTACGCCTCACCCGGGGTCGCCCTCGCGCTGTCCCTCGGGACGACGCTGGCAGGCGTGGCGTTGTTCGCCGTGGCCGATGCGAACCCGCAGGCCGCACCGTTTACCCTCGCGGGCATGCTCGCGGTCACCCTCGGCCCGACGACGGGTCACATCTACGCCGGCCGCACGTGGAACCCCGGCCTCAAGCTGCGGCTCGGCGGGCTCGGCGCAGCAGTCGCCGGGGCCGCGCTCGCGCTCGCGGCCTGTCCCCCGTTCAGTGGAAGTTGCGACAGCGAGGGCGCCGCGGTGCTGGGCGGGTTGACCTTCATCGGCGGCGGGATCACCTACGGGGTCGGCACGATCTACGAGATCGCGACTGCGGCTGACTCCGCGCGCGCCGCCAACCGCGCCCGCACCCGGCAGCTCGCGGTCGGGCCAGTGCTCGGCCAGGCCCCGGGCCTCGCGGTCGCGGGCACGTTCTGATCTCGGTGCGCGTCAGGCCGTCCAGCGATCGTGTTCCCGCCCCGACCAGGGCCGTCTGCGTCCCCACCTCGAGGGCGGGTGAAGGTCCGGATCGGTTGGGCCGGGGGAGGCCGCCACCGCCCGAGCCGCGCTCGCTCCGCCGCCGGGGAGAGGCCCGCACCGCTCATCGCAGCGGCAGCACCCTCCCCGGCGGGCCCGGCGGTGGCGGCAGCACCCAGGTCCGGGACCCGAGGTCGTGGATCGCGAGCAGGTCGACCGCGGGATCGATCAGCGCGACCGGACGGCGGCCGTTGAGCGACACGGCGGTGTCGGCGTGCAGCGTGAAGTCGTGGAAGCCGCGGCGGTGGAGGTCCGCGCCGATCGCGTGGGCGAGCTGGAGGATCAGGTCGGGCTGCCCGCCGAGCTCGCGCTCCTGGCGCGCGGTCAGGTAGTTGCGTGGCGGGATCTCGAGGCGCCGCCCGTCAGCGAACCGAGCCAGGTACATCACCTTGCCGTGCTTCTCGCGGATCATCACGTGCCACGCGAACCGCATCCCGTCCTCGCCCCACAGCATCGGGCCCGGGTACACGAGGTGGCGCAGCGGCAGCGCGATCTGCAGCGTGACGTACGCGCCGATCACCACCGCGCGCGCCCGGCGCCCACGAGCCGACACCTCCGCCGGAGGCGCCGCCCCCGCGCGCGGCTCGGCCCACGCGGTGCGCCCGAGCCAGCGCAGCAGCACGCGCGGCCACGACGGCGAGAACAACACGAGCGCCGACGACGTCATGATCAGCGGGAACATCCCGATGTTGAACAGGTAGCCCGTGAGCCCGTGGAACACGATCAGGCACAGGTACGCGGGCACCCGCGTCCGCCGCCATGACAGCCACCCGACGATCGTGGTGTCGAACAGGAACCCACCCCACGCCATCGCGAGCGCCGCGGCGGGCTGGTCGAACCACCGCCCGATCAGGGGCGTCTCGGTGCGGGCCGCCAGCCACAGGTTGAGCGGCTGGCCGTAGCCGAGCCAGTCGACCTTGGCCTTCGCGAGGCCCGCGAACACGTAGACCGCGCCGATCTGGAACCGCACCAGCCACACCATCCAGGCCGGCACGGTGGCGCGGCGCAGCGCGGGGTTGCGCCACGCATCGAACGACCACGCGGCGTTCGCGGGCAGGCACGCGAGCAGCCCGCCGAGCAGCACGACCAGGTAGTGGTGGTTCAGGTAGTTGGTGACGTCGATCAGCTGCGTGTACGCGAACCCGAGGACGAACAGGATCGCCGCCGGGCGCAGGTACACGCCGAGGGCGATCGCGAGCGCGAGCGCGGCCAGCACCACGTAGTGCACGTACATCCCGGTCACCGACCACGGCGCGACCCAGCCGAACCCGGGGTACTTGAAGAACCAGATCGGGTCGCCGTACATCGGCGCGATCCACCCGGTCGCGAGGAACCGCAGGATCCCGCCGCACATCACGACGCCGAACATGATCCGGAACGCCGCGAGCGACGCCACGTCGACCGGCACGGCCCCCGCGGCGCGGAGGCGCCGGACGAGCGAGGGCCGGGACAGCGGCTGCACCGCCCCTGTTCTACGCCACAACCGCGCGCGCGGCGCGCCTCGTGCGCGGCACCGGCCCGGACCCGCGGTCGCACCCGCCGCCGGCCCTCCCCTCAGAACCGAGCGCCGAAAACGAACAAAGCGCGGACCTGTGAGGGCCCGCGCTGATTCGACGTTCAGTTACTCGAGGGAGCGATTACCAGCGATCGCCGCCGCCGCCGGTGCCGCGACCACCGCCGCCGCGACCGCCGCGACCGCCACGGCCGCCACGGCCGCCGTCGCCGCCGCCACCGCCGTAGTCACCGCCACCGCCGCCGCCGCCGTAGCCACCGCCACCGCCGCCGTAGCCACCGCCGCCACCACCGCCGCCGTAGCCACCGCCGCCACCGCCGCGGAAGCCACCGCCGCCACCACCGCCGCCAAAGCCACCGCCGCCACCGCCGCCGCGGGCCTGGCGCTGCTCAGCCTCGTTGACGCGAAGGGGGCGACCGTCGAGGGTGCGGCCGTCCATGCCCTCGATGGCCTTGGTGGCCTCCTCGGGGGTGCCCATGGTCACGAACGCGAAGCCGCGCGACCGACCGGTCTCACGGTCGGAGACCAGGTGGACATCGGTGACCGTTCCGAACTCCTGGAACCCGGTACGGACGCCGTCCGCGGTGGTGTTGAACGACAGATTTCCAACGTACAGACGAGTGTTCATCGCTTGCTCGATCTGGCCCTGTGAAAACGCAATCAAACCCGCCCACGAGGGGCCCTGTGCTCTGAGCGGGTTTCGGAAGGAGGCAAGCCCACTGAGCACCGGGAACCAGCGGTGGCCGAGTGACAAATTCGGCAAGCCGCTCGCAGAAGTACCGACGAACCGTGGCGCAAAGACCCTACTCCCAGCCCACCGGGAAAGCCATACAGATCCGACGAGTGCTTCTCAAGATCCTGGATCCACTCACGGATCACGTGACGAAGAAGTCGGAAACGCCCGAGCGATCCAGGTGTCCCATGAACGGGCCGGTTATGCTGGCCCCCCGCGCATGGCCATGACCGAGCTCGAACGATCGCTCCTGCGGCGCCTGCGCGACCGCGACGAGCGTGCGTTCACCGAGCTGCTCACCGAGCACCGCGACCGCGTGTTCAACATCACCTACCGCATGCTCGGCAACCGCGCCGAGGCCGAGGACGTGGCGCAGGAGGTGTTCATCAGCGTGTTCAAGACCATCGACTCGTTCCGCGAGGAGTCGAAGTTCTCGACCTGGCTGTACCGGGTGACGGTGAATCACTGCAAGAACCGGATCAAGTACCTCGCGCGCCGCCACGAGCGTGATCGCGACGAGCTCGACGAGACCTCGTCGCAGGCCAACGGCGCCGTCAACGGTGCGCCGGTGCGCGCGGCCCAGCCCGACAAGGCGCTCGCGACCGCGCAGATGGAGCGGCTGCTCCAGGACGCGATCGCCAGCCTCGACGACGACCACCGCGCCGTCGTGATCCTCCGCGACGTCGAGGACCTCTCGATCGAGGAGATCTGCGAGATCACCGGCCTGCCCGACGGCACGGTCAAGTCCCGGCTCCACCGGGCGCGGCTGGTGCTACGGAAGAAGATGCAACGCCATGTGGAGTAGCCGATGACACGAGGCACCAAGCCGGAGCCCGAGATCGAGATCGACGACGAGGTGGGCGACGAGGTGGACGACGAGGTGATCGTCGCGCTCTCGGACTACCTCGACGGCGCCCTGCCCGCGGACCGCACGGCCGAGGTCGAGGGCAAGATCGCCAGCGATCCGACGTGGAAGACCGCCCACGCCGAGCTCGTCGACACCCGCACCGCCCTGTCGGGCCTGCAGAAGGCGCGCGCGCCCGAGTCGTTCGCGCAGGACGTCACGGCCACGATCCACAAGCGCTCGGCCGGCGCGTTCTTCGCGCGACGCACCCTCGGAGATCGCGTCCCCATCGGCGTCCTCCTGATGCTCGCGCTCGCGATCCTGGCGGGCGTCGCCTACGTGATGTGGTCGTCGCCAACCGGCTCGCTCAAGGTCGAACGCGAGCGGCCGGCGGTCCCGCGCGGCAGCGGCGCGATCGTCGACCATCCGTAGCGCGGGCCTACTCGGGCTTGGCGGCGAGATCCCCGACGACCAGGACCTTGGCGGACTCGCGCATGATCATCAGCGACTGGCAGAACCGCCGCAGCGGCTCGCGGCGCTCGGGCGGGACGTACTCGAGGTTGAGCTGGCGGTCGGTGACCTCGAAGAACGAGCGCTCGGCGGCGAGCAGGGCGGCCTCGGCCCGCTCGACCTCCTCGGTGGGGACGTCGCGCAGGTTGCGGCGCACGAGCTCGGCCTCGGCGGTGTACGTGTTCTCGAGGAAGAAGCCGCCGAGGATCATCTTGGCCTTGATCGCCATCGTGTGGAGATCGTCGCCGGTGCGGTGCCGCAGCGTGAGCACCTCCTTGAGCAGCTCCCCGGCCGCGGGTGACGCGCGCTCGTAGGCGCGGCGCGTGACGAACCCGAGATCGAAGATCACGAGCTGCGGCGCGAACACCATGCCGTAGATGCGCGCCATGTTCGCGTAGTACGTGAAGTGCTTGCCGATCTCGCGGAGGAGCTCGGGGCGATCGACGAGCTCGCGGCCGAGGCGGCGGTACTGGTGGAACACGTCGTACACGCCACGCAAGTGCTTGGCCCGGATCGCCTCGCGCAGGTAGTTGTTGAAGTAGCGGATGCACAGGCGCACCGCCTGCTCGTCGTGGTTGGCCTCGGCGCGGGTCGCGATCACGCGGAGCGCGTCGGAGAACGTCGAGACCGCGTCACCGGCGCCGTGGAGCGCGCGCATGAACCCGAGTTCGAGCTGCGCGAGGCACTTCATCTCGTACCAGATCTTGCCCTCGGTCACCATCTCGAGCGCCTCGTCGGACAGGCCGACGAAGTCGGCGCGATCGACGACGAACCACTCGCGCGGCATCCGCGCCTTGTGCTGGCTGTACTGGTCGAGCAGGATCTTGATCGCCCACGCGCCCTCGGCCGCGACGTCGCGATCCTGGCGGTCGAGCGACTTGATGATGATCGTGCCGATCTGGCCGACGCGCACGCCGAGCGTGGTCTGCGCCTCCTGCGGATCGAGGCGGCGATCGGCCGCGGCGGTGACCACGCGCGAGGCGTCCTCGCGCAGGCGCACCATCAGGCGGGACGGGTCGACGAACCGGACCACGTAGAAGAAGTACGGGATCAGGATCACCCAGCCGAACAGCGCCAGGTAGACGGCGATCGACAGCGCCCACGTCGGCGCGAAGTCGGGGCCGATCATGAAGCCGACCCACAGCGCGTGGGCGGCGCCGAACGCCATGAACGACAGCACCCACCGGTTGATGCGATCCCGGAGGAACATCTCGATCAGCTTCGGCGTGTGCATGTTCGCCGTGAGCGGGATCGCGAGGCCGATGGTCGCGATCAGCATCGCGAGCACGTTGTTGTACGCGCGCGCCATCGGCGACAGGATGTCGATGAGCTTGGCGTTGTTGTGCTTCGCCCAGCTCATGGCGCCCCACGCCGGATACCCGGCGCGGTGCCACTCCACGAAGAACTCGAGCCCGAACAGCAGCGCGAACACCGCGAACGCGATCAGGATCGATCGCGCGAACAGCTTCTTCATGGGCGAGTGTCCCGCCCGGGTCGTAATGATCCCACCGGTGGTGCGAGGCGCGCCGAGCGCGAGGCGCCGCTCCGCCGCGCTCCTCGTCGGAGCGCAAGGCGCGGCAACGAAGCGATCGGCGATGGATCGCGCCATCCGGTGTGGTCAGTATGGCCCGGGCGGGACACTAGTCCGCCTCGTCCCCGAGGAACGCGAAGTAGCGCTCGGGGAGGTCGTCGAACTCGAGGGCGCCGCCGCAGCTCGGGCACTTGAACACGGGGGGCTCGAGCGCCGCCGCGAGGATCGCCGCGCTCTGCAGCAGGCGCTCCTCCTGGTGATCGCAGCCGATGCAGTGAAACGGCGCGAAGAACGAGGTCACCGTGCCGCGGCCGATCACGTCGCGCACCATCGACGCCTGCAGGATGAACGGCACCGAGCACGCGTGGAACTCGTAGCCCTGGATCCGTGCCTGGCGCAGGAACTCGCACCAGGCGCGCACGCCGAGCGAGTTCATGTACGTGACCTGGGCCATGTCGAACACGACGCGCCCGACCATGGCCGGCTGGAGCTCGTCGAACCGGGTGGCCTCGGTGAAGTCCCCGCGCAGCACGACCCGCGTGCGGTCGCCGTCCTTGACCACCTGCCACTGCGTGAGCTTGGACAGCACGCCGCGCGCGGCGGCGTCGAGCTGGTCGAACGCGACGCCGACCACGGTCTTGCCATCGCGCGGCTGCGCCCACACGACGACGCCGATGATCGGCACCGGCGCGCCTCCCTCGGGGGTGACCGTGAGCGCGGCGGGCTGGCCCTCGGCGACCGGCTCGCTGATCAGCAGGCGCACGCCATCGACCGACAGGTTCGAGAACGTGGCGTCGACGCGCTTGCCCGCGATCTCGACCTGGATGGCGAACGCCTCGGTGCCCGGGCGCGGCTCGCCGAGCTGGATCGCGACCACGTCGTGGAGCTCGTCGGCGGTCATCGGCGCGATCAGCAGCTCGTCGCAGCCACTCGCCGCGACCTCGCGCATCTGATCGCCGGACAGCCGCTTGCCGGCGACCAGGATCACGCGGGTCGACGGGCTCTTCTGCTTGATCGCGCGGGCGACCTCGTAGCCGTCGGGAGCGTCGGCGTCGAGCATGACGAGCGCCGGCTCTTCCTTGGCGAACAGCGCGAGCGCCTCGTCCGCGTTCGAGGCCACCAGCAGCTCGATCCCGAGGCGCTGGAACGGCGGCGCGGTGAAGTGCCGGAGCAGCTCGCTGTTGTTCGAGACCAGGACCTTCGGCACGCCGCCTCCGATCCTACCACCGCCCGGGCGTGCCCGGGCCCCTTCACCGCAGGGCGCGCAGGATCACGATCAGGGCGAGCAGCGCCACCACGGCTCCGCCGATCACGGAGACGCCGCGGACCAGCGAGCCCCGGTCGTAGGCCTCGCGCTCGGCGGTCAGCTTCTCGATCTCGGTGGTCCGGGCGGTGATCGCCGTCCGCAGCCGGTCGATCCGGGCGTACAGCTCGACGAACGCCGGCCCGTCGATGCGGTTGAGGTTGACCAGCGTGCCCAGGGTGACCAGCCGGCGGGAGATCTCGGCCTCGGCCTGCCCGATCTCGCGGGCCTTCCGCTTCTGCTCGGCGTCGAGCTCGGCGAGCCGGTGGGTGTGGCCCTCCCGGGCATCGGCGAGGCTGCGCTTGGCGGCGTCGAGCTCGGCCTTGGCGGCGTCGAGCCGGGCGGTGGCCTCCCCGATCGGGCGCTCGAGGCCAGCGAGCCGCCGGTCCACGTCCTGGCGCTCGGGCTCGAGGGCCGCGGCCTCCTTGCGCATCTGCTCGGCGCTGCGGCGCAGGTCCGCGCGGCTCTCGCCCATCTGGGCGCCGCTCGCCTGGCGCTCGCTGTCCTCGGCGGTCTTGAGGTACGCCTTCTGCCGGCGCTCGAGCTCCTTGCGCTTGTCGCGCAGGCTGCGCCGCTGGCCCTCGAGGTGGGCCAGCTCCTTGCTGACCTCGTCGACGAGGCGCTCGGCCTCCGACAGCTTGGCGTTGCGCTCGCGCTCGACATCCTCGAACCGCGAGTGCTCCTCGCCCTTCCGCAGGTCGACGTCCGCGTGCTCCTTCTGGAGGACGGCGGTGCGCTCCTCGGCGGCATTGATCGCGACGTTCTCGGCGTTGAACACGCGCCCATCCACGTGCGCGGTGCGGGCGACCCGCCCGAGCGCCCCGAGCACCTGGTCGAGCGCGTCGGTGTCCGACCGGATGTCCGCCTGCAGCGACCGGATCGCGCCGCGCCGCTGGAACCACGCCCGCGCGAACCGCAGCGCGTAGCGCGCGGCCGGGTACAGGCCGGGCTCGGGCAGCTCCGGGACCGGGCTGACCTTGGGAGGCGCGAACGGGCGATCCGCGAGCGCCTCGGGGCGGTGGATCCGTGTCGGGGGGGGCTCGACGCCCACGCCCGGGCGGCGCTCGTGCTGCGCCTCGAGCGCCTGCGCGGCCGGCACCAGCGGCGGCGGCGCCACGGGCGCGAACCCGGCGGGCGCGTTCGCCCCTGGCGAGGACGGCGGCGGCGCGCCCCCTGCCTCCGGCGCGGTGGGCGGGTACACCGACAGCGGGTACACCGCGCCCGGCTGCGCGCCCCCCGCTGCGAGGTGTCCGTCGGGGGGGCGGCGGTCAGCGGCGGCAGGGGCGCGGGCGCAGCGCCCGGCAGCGGGTCGAACCCGGTCGCCGGCGGGTGCGCCGCGGTGAACGGCGGCGGTGTCGAGGGCGCGCCGGCGCGGGCAGACGGGGTCGGCGGTGGGATGCTCGGCGAGCCCGTGCGCGTGGACAGCCCCGGCCCGAGGGGGATCGGCCCCGAGGACGGCGGCGGCGAGCTCGACGGGGTCCGGGCCCGCGTGATCGACGGGATCGGCAGATCGCTGACGCGACGCGCGCGCGGATCGGCGCCCCGGCTCTCGAGCGGCGGTGCGTCGCGGCGCTGCGCGGCCGGGCCCGGCGAGATCGCGGCGAGCAGCGAGCGGCGCGCGGCCTCGTCGGGCGGGACCGGGATCTCGGCGTGGCTGCCCGGCGCGGCGGTCATCGCCCCCGGGGACACCATGACCCCGGGCGAGACGGGTTGCACACCCGCGACCTCCATGGCCGGCGGCCGCATGACCGGCGGCGGCGGGCTGCGCACGGTGGGCTCGCCCTGCCCCGCGCCATCGGCGGCGTTCGGTGGCCCGTCCGGACCTGCGGGGACGACCGACGACAGCGGCGGCGGCAGCGTGGTCCCCGACCGGCGCGGGAGGACCCCCGGGATGCTGGGCGCGTTCGGCGTGCGCGGCGGCAGCATGATCCCGGTGGCGGTGGCGGGCGGTGCGCTGCGGGCGCGCGGCGGCGCGGGCGGCAGGCGGCGACCACAGGCAGCGCACACCGGCCGAACGTCCGGCGTCTCTGCGCCGCAGAACGGACACGACCTCATCGCGGTGCGCCCGACCGTGAGCCAGGCCCATGGGGCGGGCGGAGTTCGGCGCCGTTGAACTGGAAGGGGCGCGGTGGCAACGTCCCCTTGTACACCACCTCACCGTCGACGATCGTGTACGCGACCTGCGCGGACGCGAGCCCGGCTGGATCGTCGAGCCGGCGGTCGAACACGGTCAGGTCGGCCGCACGGCCCACCGCGATCATCCCGCGGGTGGCCTCGGCGCCCTCGGCGTAGGCCGCGCCGGTGGTGAACGCCGCGATCGCCTCGTCGAGGGTGAGACGCTGCGCGGGGTACCAGCCGCCGGCCGGCTGCCCCGCGTGATCGGTGCGGGTGACCGCCGCGAACAGCCCGAGCAGCGGCGCCACCTCCTCGATCGGAAAGTCCGAGCCCGCGGCCAGCGGGATCCCGCGATCGAGCACCGCGCGCCACGCGTACGCGTCCCGGATCCGCTCGGGGCCGAGCCGCTGCTCCGCCCACGGCATGTCGCTGGTGGCGTGGGTCGGCTGCATCGACGCGATCACCCGCAGCGGCACCATCCGCGCGAGGTCCGCCGGCGCGACCACCTGGGCGTGCTCCACGCGCAGCCGGTGCTCGCCGGGGTGCGCCGCCTGGGCAACGGTGAAGGCATCGAGCACCGCGCCCACGCCGGCGTCCCCGATCGCGTGCACGGCGACCTGCCAGCCATGGGCGACCGCGCGCTCCGTCAGCAGGATCAGCGTCGGCGGATCGGTCACCCACAGGCCCTGGTGGGCGGGCTCGTCGGTGTACGGCCGGTACAGCCGCGCGCCGCGCGAGCCGAGCGCGCCGTCGGCGTACAGCTTGACGCCGCGCATCTGGAACCGGCCCACGGCCGGGCGCGGCGGCGAGTCAAGACGCTCGGGCCGCGTCGCGTCGCCCTGCAGCATCGCGTACACGCGCAGCGGCAGCCGGCCCTCGGCGGCGAGCTGCTCGTACACCGCGGCGGTCGCGTCGTCGATCCCCATGTCGTGCACGCCGGTCAGCCCGGTCCCCACCGCCTGCTGGGCCGCGACCAGGATCCGGCGCTCGCGCACCGCCGCGGTCGGCGCTGGCACCCTGTCGATCACGAGATCGGCGGCGTTGTCGATCAGCACGCCGGTCGGCTCGCCGCGCGCGTCGCGGAGGATCTTCCCACCCGCGGGATCCGGGGTCGCGCGCGTGATGCCGGCGGCGGCGAGCGCGGGGCCGTTGACCCACGCCGCGTGGCCATCGATCCGGCGCAGCAGCACCGGGCGATCCGCGATCGCGGCGTCGAGCGTGGCGCGGGTCGGGTACGCCTGCCCCGCCCACCGGTTCTGGTCCCAGCCGCGGCCGACCAGCCACTCACCCGCCGGCCGGCCCTGCGCCGCGGCGGCGACCACGCGCACGGCCTCCGCCTCCGACGCCACCCCGCGCAGCGCCACCGCCTCGGCGTTCATCCCGAGGCCATACAGGTGCGCGTGGGCGTCGACGAGCCCAGGGGTGACGGTGCCCGACGGCACGCTGATCGCCGCGGCCGCGGTCCACCCGGCGCTCAGCCCCGCCAGATCGCCGACGTAGACGATCCGGCCCCCGGCGATCAAGAGCACGGTGGCGCGCGGGTGATCCGGATCCATCGTGCGGATGTCGCCCGCGACGACCAGGAGGTCCGCGTGCTGGCGCGCGGGCCCCGGCGGACCGGCCGGCGGACTCGCCGACGAGCCACACCCGGCCGCGACGAGCACGCTAATCAGTGAGGCCGATCGCGAGATAGACCTGGAAGTCACGGGCCTCGAGACCATACCCAAGATCGAGCCCGAGGAGGGGCAGCACGATCTGGCGGAGGTAGAACCGCGTGCCGACGCCGGCGGAGTTCTTGAACCCCGCCAGGGCGTCCTGCTGATCGCGGCGCGCGCCGGGCAGGTAGTTGCGATCCTCGTTGCCGGTGGTCAGGAACGAGGTGTAGCCCGAGTCGAAGAACGCCAGGCCGCGCGCCGAGAACCCCTTGATCGTGAACAGCGGCACCGAGTACTCGGCGGTCCCGGTGACGCGCACGTCGCCGCGGAACTGGTCGTTGAGCCAGCCGCGCATCGCGGTGCCGCCCATCGTGAGCTCCTGCTGGAACGGCAGTTCGTGCCCGTAGATGCCGCCGCCACGCACGATGAAGTTGTGGCGGTCGAGGATCTTCCACGCCTTGTAGAAGCTGCCGCTGACCAGCGAGTAGCGGAACTCCGAGCCGAGCCGCGGCAGCGAGCGCTCGTACGACAGCTGCAGCCGGTGGCCGCTCGCGATGCCGTACCAGTTGGCGCGGCGATCGATCGTGAGCGAGACCTCGTTGGAGACGTCCCAGCCGTCGCTGCCGGGGGCCGGGATCGCGTTCGGGTCGAGGTCGGGGTCGTCGGAGATCTGCCGGAGATCGCTGGTCAGCGCGCGCACGTCCTGGACGTCGACCCACGCGCCGCGCAGGCGCGCGTCGAGCTTGACGCCCCGGAACGGCTCCACGCCGAGGCGCAGCCCGCCGTTGTAGTAGTGCATGCGCGACTGCCGCACCGGCTCGGGGGTGCTGAGGTAATTGCCGGGTGGCGCGTACTCGATGTAGCGCGAGCTCTTGAGGAACGTGTCGAACTGCGCGTAGAACCGCGAGCCGCCGATCGCCGGTAGCACCCACGCCCCGACGAAGAACGAGTCGCCGGTCGCGGCCTGGGCGTAGATCAGCAGCTTCTGGCCCTTGCCGAACAGGTTGTTCTCGCCGAACCCGAGGCCGGCGCCCTTGTTGGTGGGCTGGTTGTAGAACGTGGGCGCGATCACCCACGAGTGCTTGTCCTTGACGAGGATCGTGACGCGGACGCCACCCTCGACCGGCGACCAGAACACCTCGACGTCCTTGAACAGGCCGCTCGATACGAGGTTCGAGCGGACCTGGTCCGCCATGTCGGGCGACCAGTCGTCCCCCTTGGCGATGTTCGCGATCAGCTCGACGGTGTCGGCCGTGGTCTTCGTGTTGTCCTGGACCCGGATCTCCCGGATCACCTCGGCGGAGGCCAGCCGGGTCCCGACGACGAGCGCGAGGCAGGCGACGAGCGCGAGGCGGGCGACGGCGCGGCGCACGCCGGCGAGTATCGCACGGGGCCCCGCGTGCCAGGGGTGACCTCCGCCCCGCAACCACGCGATGCGAGGTCGATCACAGCGGCGGGGGCCCGTGGTAACACCGGGGCCATGAATCCCGCCGAGGTCGCGACGGCGCTCCTGATCGAGCGCACGCTCCAGCTTAGCCCCGCCTACCGCAAGGTCGATGACACGCTGTACGTCATCAAGCAGGGCTCCGCCTACGTGATGATCAGCGTCGTCCCGTGGGGCGACAACCGCGCGATGGTGCGGTGCACCGCGCAGCTCGTGAAGGGCGTCGACGTCGATGGCAACCTCGCGATCCAGCTGCTCGAGCTCAACGGCCACCTGCGGTTCGGCGCGTTCGCGTACGACCCGGCCGAGCACACCATCATCTTCACGCACACCATCCTCGGCGGCACCACGCTCGACCCCGAAGAGCTGACGGCCACCCTGCGCGACGTCGCGCTGATCGCCGACGAGTACGACGACAAGCTGATGAAGAAGTACGGCGGCCAGCGCATGGTGGACCTCCTCGAAGAGGCGGCGATGGAGCGGATCATGGACAAGGACCCGTCGGGCTTCCGGTTCGACGACTGAGGCGGACAGCGAGGCGCCAGGAGCGAAGCGACTGCGCCGAGCACACCGAGGTGCGTCGGCGACGACGCGCCTCTCCTTGCGCCGAAGAAGTGCCGCGAAGCGGCCGACTGAGATGCCCAGGCAGCCGCGAGGCTGCCGCATCGTCCGAACAGGCGCGCAGCGACGTGTTCGGACA
Organism: Kofleriaceae bacterium; assembly: GCA_964203225.1. GTDB lineage: Bacteria > Myxococcota_A > Polyangia > Haliangiales > Haliangiaceae > JABFXX01. The sequence goes on along the minus strand of CAXNMK010000006.1, from coordinate 294,389 downwards.
CCGACGAGCGACGCCCGCACGCCGCGAAGCGGCGGAGGACGGAGCTCACCTCACATCGAAGAAGTGCCGCGAAGCGGCCGACTGAGATGCCCACACGACACCGCGCGCCGATGAGATCTTGGGCTCCGCTGGTGCGTGTACGGTGAGACCGCCATGCGCTCGCCCGTCCTCCCGCTCGTCCTCCTCGTCCTCGCGGCCGCGGGCACCGCCCACGCCCAGTACAACGTCCCGGCCCAGGCCACCGGCGACAGCCAGCGCGCGACCATCCAGCTCGCGTACGACACCTCCGGCCAGGTGATCGCCAAGACGGCGGACGAGGGCGGCTACGAGTACGGCGCCAGCTTCGACTTCCTGACCCGCCCGCGCGCGCCCGGCGAGCCCGCGTACAAGTTCACCGACGTCGTCATGGTCCGCGCGCACGGCCTGCTCGCGCTCGGCCGCACCGTCGAGCTGTTCGGCGGCGTAGATCTGCTGCCCAAGCAGCCGAGCTACACCGACGAGCTCGCGTGGCAGGGCGCGATCCTGGGGGTGCGCAAGACGCTCGGCCGGACGTGGTCGGCGTACGCGCGCGGCGCGGGCGGCCCGGGCCTCGGGCGCGACGGCTACTGGACCTCCGGCGAGGCGGCGGCCCATGCGCAGGTCCACCTCGCCGAGAAGGTGCTGTTCTGGGAGAGCACGCTCGGCGGCACCTACACGCGCCTGCTCCCCGACGACTCCACCCGGCGCGATCCGTGGGTGTCCGAGCTGCTGACCTCGACCGGCATCGCGCTGCGCGAGAAGCGCGGGTTCTTCGCCACGTGGCTGACCGTTCGGGTTCGCACTTCCCGGTCGCGAGCGCGGGTGGCCTCGACTCCGCAGACCCGGGTCAGCATGCAGATGGGCGTCCTCGGCGGGGTGACACGCTCGCTGGACCTGTTCATGGAGATCCAGATCCTCGATCGGGGCGATCTCGAGGATCCGGCGACCACGCTGCCGATCCTCGCGGGCGGCTTCGACCAGACCCGGATCGTGTTCGGGTTCAACCGCCGGTTCGGCTCGCGAAAGCACTAGCGCGGCGCCGAGCGGCACCAGGGTCAGTGCACAACTTACTACTTGCCGACCGGCAACGCGCGCGCGACGAGCCTGGTGTGGCCACGTAGTAAGTTGTGCTCTGACCCTCGGAGCGTTCACTTCCGCGCGTCGACGTGCTGGCAGGTCATCTGGAGCACGAAGGCACGCTTCTCCGCGGTGCCGTCACCCCGGTCGACTCTCACATCGAGGGTCGTCCCCTTCCACCCCGTGTCCCCCGAGGCGGAGACGTCGACCGTGACGCCGTCGTCCCCCCGCCGCAGCGCCATCGCATAGATCTCCAGGCCCTTGATCGACTTCTCGCTGCACACGGTCCAGCCCGCCGTGGTCAGCGTCGCCTTGGCGAGCTCCGCCTGCTTCATCCACTGACCGCCGCCCGCCTCGGGCACCTGCACCTCATCCCGGTCCGGCTCGATCCGCACACCGGGTTCTTGCCGGCGAGCTCCTTGATCCCGGGCAGCTCGGCGAGCGTCGGATCGAGGGTGGTGGCCTGGCACACCTCCTTCGACGGGCCGCAGGCGGGTAGGAGGCACGTCGCAGCGAGCGTGAATGCGATGAGAGCGTTCATTGTTGGATCGAACCTTTCACCGTCGAAACAACGGTAGCGGCGTGTAACTCGTTCACGCCATGCGTGCGAAGCCTCACCGACGAAGTTCGAACGCCGTGTTGTCACCGGTGGTCAGTGGCGTCCACGCAGACCGTGCCGTACGATCCCTGTCAGGAGGACCGGATCGATGGGCCACAGGTCGTGTGTCGTGTGCGTGTTCCTGGTGTGGTCGGGGTGTGTGCCCGTGCAGCCGGGTAATGGGGCCACTGGCGGAAGTCCGGGCTACGGCACGACGCCCGAAGCCCAGGCGGGCGCCGCGAGCTGCACCGAGGTGTTCGGATGTTACCGGCGATGCGAGCCCCTCACCGACGAGTGCGTGGCGGGCTGCGAGGCGACCGGGGTGCCCGGCGCAGCGCCCGCGTCCCGGGCCTTGATCACGTGCATGACCAGCGCGCCGTGCGGTGACGAGGCGTGCCTGGCCCAGACGTGCAGCGCGGAGTTCCAGACCTGCGCAAACACCACGGCGAACGTCGCGGTCGCGCCACCGCCCCCGGCGTCGGGTGGCACCCCACCGCCGGCACCCGCAACGGCGCCGGTCGCGATCGTGGGCGCGTGGGCCAGCGCGAGCGGCGATCCCACGCGGAACAGCAGCACCGGCTCGGTGCGCGTGCGCGAGTATGCGTTCGGCGCCGACGGCAGCTACGTGTACCGCAGCCAGGTGTCCGACGGCGGCACCAGCTGGTACCTGGTGCGCGAAGTCGGCACCTACACCATCGCCGGGGATCAGCTGACGATCTCGCCCTCGTCGGCGACCTCGACCAAGCGTGACAGCGGCGGCGCCCAGCCTGCACAGAACGTCCCCCTCGAGCGGGTTACCTACGCGGTCCAGACTCACTACTTCGAGGGCATCCAGGAGTGGAACCTCGTGCTCACGCCACCTGCGCCGACCCGTCGCGATGGCCCGTTCGGCGGGACCTCGAGCTTCCCGAATTCCTACCTGCTCTCGGCGAACTATCGGCCCCAGTGGCAGTGGCCCTGAGCGGATCTCGGCGACGCCGCCGCCGTACGTGGGAACGACCAAGGTCAGCGCGAGGCGTGCCGCCCCAGGAAGTAGTAAGTAGTGCACGGACCCCTCGGCGGGCGACCGGACCGTGGTCGCACGTCGTGCCGTGCCCCCGGCGTCAGCCGGCGAGCTGATCGATGATGCGCGCGCCCAGATCGGGCGTGACGTCGGGCTCGGGCAGGCTGCCGTAGATCGCGCCGATGTCGCGCATCGGCACATCGTCGTGGCCGGGCGCGGTGCCGTAGCGGCCGTATGGGTCCGGCTTGCGCAGCGAGACCTCGCCGGCGAGACGGGCCGATCGGCTTGATGAAGCCCTTGGCGAGCGCGGTGCCGACGCGCGCCGGGCACCGGCACGGGTTCATCGGGTTGACGTGCTCGCACCGCGGCGCCAGGTAGTCGCCCACCTTCTTGCGCGCGCGGGACAGCCGGACCTTGTACGCGCTCTCGGTGATGCCGAGGCACTGCGCGGCGGCGTGGTCCGCGAGCTTGAGCACGTGGCACACCACGAACGCGGCGCGCTCGCCGGGCGGCAGGCAGTTGACCACCGAGGTCATGCAGCCCTGCTTGAGCTCCCACAGCAGCAGATCGCGCTGGGGGTCGCTGAGCGACCGCACGACGTCCGTGCGCGTGGCCTCGCTGCGCAGCGTCTCGTCGAGGATGTCGAAGTTGACCTCGGGCTGGCGAGGCAGCCGCTGCTCGAGCAGCTGGTTGGCGACCCCGAGCAGCCACACCTCGCGCGCGGCCGGCGCGCCCGGCGCCGCGGCGATCTGCGCGGCGGCGGCGACGAACACGTCGATCAGGTAGCGCTCCGCGCGTGTCGGATCGAGCGTGACCCGGTACACGAAGTTGTACAGGCGACGCCAGTGCGGCTCGACCAACGCACGCGCGTCGTCGGGATCGAGCTTCGCGTCCATCGGAGCCCCCGACTGTACACCGCCCCGCCGCACGCCCGCGAGCGCCGCCACCCCTGTCGACAGGCGGCCCGCGTGTTACCGTGGCCGGGTGATGCTCGGGAGGCTCTCCATGGGCGCCGTGGTCGCGCTCCTCGTCGGTGCGGGCTGCTACGACGTCCCCACCCCCGACTGTGGGTTCGCGTGTGGCCCGGCGGAGGCGTGCCCCGCCGACTACACGTGCTCGGCGCTCGACAATCGCTGCCACCGCGACGGCGCGGCCCCGGATCTGGTGTGCCCGGCCGCGACGCCCATCGATCCAGGCGCGGCGCCGACGGTCGTCGACGTCTGGCCGCGCGCCGACGAGCTGTTCGTGCCGACCTCGACCGCGGTGTTCGCCTACTTCAGCGAGCCGGTCAGCCTGGTGTCGGGCGCGACGTTCCAGCTGATCGACGACGTCACCCTGGAGCCGGTCCTGGGCGTGGTGAGCTACGACGGAGAGAGCATGTCGGCGACCTTCGGTCCTTCAGCGCCCCTCGCCGTGGACACCCGTTACCGCATCACGCTCACCAGCACGATCGTCGACCACCAGGGCAGTCCGCTGGTCGACGCGCCGTTCAGCTGGGTGTTCACCACGCTCGCGGATCCGCCTCCCCTGGTCACGCTGCAGGTGCCAGCACCAAACCAGACCGACATCCCCGTCGGGGCCTCGGTCGTGGTCGGGTTCAGCGAGCAGGTCTTCGGCGTTGCCGGCGCGATCACGCTCACCCCCATCGGGGGCGCGCCCGTCGCTGGCGCGCTCACCTACGACCCGGTGCAATTCACGGCAACGTTCGCCCCCGACCAGCCGCTCGCGGCGGGCACCACCCACGAGGTGCGCGTGACCGACGCGATCACCGATGTCGACGGCAATCCGCTCCTCGACGCGCCATTCAGCTGGTCGTTCACGACGTTCCAGGACGTCACGCCGCCGAGCTTCGTGGCGAGCGGACCGATGCCCGGCGACACCGACGTCGTGCCCTCCGACATCCGCGTCGCGTTCGACGAGGAGATCACGAACGCCGACGCGACCTCCGTGCTCGTGAGCACCGGCGGCACGCCGATCAGCGGCGTGGTCACCACCGGCGTTGGCGGCCTCCAGGTGGTGTTCACCCCGGACGCGGCGCTGCCCGCGGGCGCGACCATCGACGTGACGCTGACCACCGCGATCACCGATCGAGCCAGTAACCCGCTGGTCGCGCCCGTCATGTTCTCGTTCACCACCGCGCCCTGACGGCGTGTTGGCGATGCCCCCCGCCCGGCGACGGCGCGCAGGGTGCGGAGCGACCCGAGGCGCTGGCGACGCTTTTCCAGTGGCAGCGCTGGCAGCGCTGGGCACGCTTTCCCAGTTGTCCCATTTCCTGCCCGGTGGCCGGACAAGCAGGCGAGGCCCCCCTCGACGTATTCGACGCCGATGGCCGACGGTCGGACACTCGATGGGACGTATGGGAAAGCCTCCCCTCGTCAGGGGGCGGCGCTCCGTCCCACGGGGGCTCCGCCCCCGCCCCACGCGGCAAGCCGCGTAGGGTCCCCACCCCCGTTCGAGTTTGTTTCACAAACTCTCAGGCCGGCTGCTTGGGCGTGGCCGGCGCCGCGGGTGCCACGCCCGCCTTGGCGTTCGCCAGCTCGGTCTCGACCAGGCCGACCCGCTCCTTGGTCTCGCCACGCGGATCCGTGAACGTCGCGAGCTCGCGGCTGACCTCGCGCACGAGGTCGGCCTTCTCGCGGTACGACATGAACGCGCTCTTGAACCCGGCGATGATGATCTCCTTGATCGTCTGGAGCGACCACCCGTAGTGCTGGTGGCACAGGTGGAGCTCCTTGGAGACCGTGGTGTCGGACATCAGGCGGTTGTCGGTGTTGATCGTGACCCGCAGCCCGTAGTCGAGGAAGAAGTCGACCGGGTGGGTCTCCCACGAGTTGGCCGCGCGGGTCTGGAGGTTCGACGACGGGCACACCTCGATCGGGATCCGGTGATCGTTGCAGTAGTTGAGCAGGTCGCCGCTCTCGACCAGCCGCGTGCCGTGGCCGATCCGGTGGGCGCCGCACTTGTGGATCGCCTGGTGGACCGAGTCCGGCCCGAACGACTCCCCCGCGTGCGCCGTGCAGTTGATGTTGTTGTCGATGACGAGCTGGAACGCCTGGCGATGGACCTTGGCCGGGTTGTTGACCTCGGAGCCCGCGAGATCGAAGCCGACCACGCCGCGGTTCTTGAACGCCACGCACAGCTCGGCGATCCGCAGGCTCGACTCGGGCCCGAGCGAGCGGATCGCGCACAGGATCACTCCGTAGCGAATCCCGAGCTCGCGCTTGGCCATGCGCAGGCCGCGCAGCACCGCCTCCACCACCTGCGCCGGCCGCAGCCCCTCGCGGGTGTGCAGCAGCGGCGAGTACCGCACCTCGAGGTACCGGACATTCTCGGCCCACGCGTCCTGCGCCAGCTCGTACGCGCAGCGCTCGAGCGCCTCCTCGGTCTGCATCACGCTGAGCGTGATGTCGAACGCGGCCAGGTAGTCGTCGAGGGACGTCACGTGGTCACCGGCGACCAGCCGCCCGCGCAGCTCGGCGCGGTCGAACGTGGGCAGCGCGACGTTCTGGCGCCGCGCGAGATCCAGCACCGTGTCGAGTCGCACCGAGCCATCGAGGTGGCAGTGCAGGTCGGTCTTGGGCAGCCGCGTGAGCAGCTCCAGCGGAATCTCGGCCAGCGGCGGCTTGGGGGAGGGGCCGGACATGTCCGCGCACTATCCCGCCCGGGGCACGCCGCCTGCAACCTCCTTGGCCCGCCATGCGGGCCCTGCCCGGCCCGTGCGCCCCGGCGCCCGGGTCTTCCCCGCCGAGGGAGGGCGTCCGCTACACGGACGTTCACCGGCACCTGCCCGATCGTGATGGCGCCCTCAGCGGCGCGAGGACAGGGCGGCGATCCGGCCTTCCGGTGGCAACCGAGCTGGCTCTCCCAGCTTTCGCTTGTGGACGACTCGCACGATCGGGAGATCCGGATCACCGGTGATCTCGGGCCACATCCGTCGCAGCGACTCCAGCTCGACCAACCGATCTGCGACGGACCTGCCAGCCCAGTAGGCTTGGCGCTCGGCACGCTCGTCGAGGTCTGTCAGCCGGGTGATCCGGGCCACCGGCGCGATCGTTCGCTCGTAGCTCATCGCTCGAGTGCCTCCGCGTCAGCCAGGTCCTGTGGTCGCCCGAACGCGCGCTTGTTCACGGCGAGCGAGTGACGATCGATGATCGGGACGCGGACTCCTTCGATCTCCACTTCGAGCCGACGCGGGTACGCGTCGTCGAATCGAACGCCGGTCAGGCCGGTCAGCAAGTCGATCCGGTTGGGCTCGTACCCGAGCTGGATCACGAGGTCGGGCGTCTCGAAGTCCTGCGTCGTCAAGCCCAGCGACCCGAACCCAAACTCCGCCAGCGCCGCGATGACGTGGATCGCGTTCGGGGGCGAGCACGCCAGCCAGATGTCGAGATCCTTGGTGTATCGAGGAAAGCCATGTGCTGCGACGGCGAAGCCCCCGACGACCATGTGCTGGACGTCGTGCTTGGCGAGCAGCGCCAAGAACTCGCGCACGACCTTGCCGATCGCCTGCACCTCCCGAGCGTAGCACCTGGTCGACCGGCAACGCGCCCGCCATCCACCGGGTCACATCGCAGTGCCTCCGACACCCGACGTCGCGCAGACGAGGCTGACCGGGCGACGGTGACCGGGCGCCAGGTCAGGCCGCCTCGTACGCGACCTTGCCCATGCTCTCGTACTCCGCGCGCGCGGCCCGCCACAGGTGGCGCATCGCGATCGGCGTACCCTCGTCGGCGGCCCGGTACGCGGCCCGCAGCACGGCGTTCTTGATGTACCCGCCGCTCATCACGAACGCCTCGGCCAGCCGCGCGGCGTCGATGTCCCCGCTGACCTCGGCCGCGCGCGGCATCAGCGCCCGCCACAGCGCGGCGCGCTGCGGCTCGTCGGGCAGCGGGAACCGGACGTGCAGCGCGAGCCGGCGCCGGAACGCCTCGTCGATCGCGGTCTCGTGGTTGGTGGTCAGCAGGCACACGCCGGTGAACTGCTCGAGCCGCTGCAGCAGGTAGTTGACCTCGAGGTTCGCGTAGCGATCGTTGGACGACTTGACCTCGGACCGCTTCGCGAACAGCGCATCGGCCTCGTCGAACAGGATGATCGCCTGCCCGGTCTCGGCCGCGTCGAACAGCGCGCCGAGCTGCTTCTCGGTCTCGCCGATGTACTTCGACACCACCTTCGAGAGATCGACCTGGTAGAGATCGAGCCCGAGCTCGTGGGCGAGCAGGCCCGCGACCATGGTCTTGCCCGTGCCGGGCGGCCCCGACAGCAGCGCCGCGATGCCGTGCCCCTTGGCGGTCTTGTCGCCGAACCCCCAGCGCTCGAGCACGTGGCCGCGGTGGCGCACGCGCGCGACCAGCTCGATCAGCTGCTCGAACTGATCCGGCGGCAGCACCACGTCATCCCAGGTCTGGCGCCAGTCGATCCGGGTGGCGAGCCCCTGCAGCTGCTCGCCGAGGTACGCACGCACGCCGGCCTGGACGTCCGTCGCGGTCAGCGCCGCACCGGGCGCGGCCACCGCCACCGCGTTGCGCGCCGCCGCCGCGATCGCGCCCGGCCACAGCGCGTACTGATCCGCGACCTCCCGCACCAGCGCGGTGGGGGCGGTCGGCACGTGCGCCGCCCACTGCGCCGCGCGCAGCTCGCGATCGGGCCTGGCCACGCGGTGGACGATCACCGGCCTGGCACGCAGCGCGACCGGCGCCGCGCTCGTGACCAGCACCGGCCCACCGAACCCGACCAGCGCGTCCTCGAGCGCGAGCACGACGACGTCGTCGCTCGCCGCCGCGACGTCCTCGAACAGCGGCACCAGCCGGAGCACCGCCGCCTCGCGCAGTACCGCCCGGACCAGCCGCCGCACCTGCGCGGGCTCGCGCGCCAGCACCGGCGCCCGCACCCGCAGCGTGCCGAGGCCGGCCGTCGCCGCGCACGCCGCCAGCGACGGTCGCGCGGCCCGCGCCGTCCGGCCCCGTGGCGACGACCACCGGAGAGGTCGGGGCGCCGAGCACGCCGCGCAGCTCGTCGGGGCACGCACTCGTGGACGCCAGCGCGTGGACGGCGGCGCACTCCCCGAGCTCGCGATCGAGATCCAGCTCGCCCTGGGCCAGCGCGATCACGCGATCCGTCGCCCGCACCCCGCGCCGCGACTGCGGCACCCGCGCGCCACCGGCGACCTCGAGCAGGCCGAGCGCCTCGAGGTGCGCCAGCTCGCCATCCGTGAGCGGCACCAGCGCGCGCACGATCGCCAGGCTCAGCACGCCGCCCTCACACGCCCCGAGCGCCTGGGCCAGCCGCGCCGCGCCGGGCGCGACCTCGATGCACGCGAGCAGCCACAGCGCCGCGATCTCGCGCGCCCCGAGCTCCAGCCGCGCCGCCATCCACTCGACCAGCCGGACCGCGGGATCGAGCGGCGTCACCGCGAGCCGCGCGCCCAGCTCGGCGGCGATCGCCTCGAGCGCGGGCGGCTCGGTGGGCGCGCCATCGACCCAGCCCTCGCGGCGGCCCTGCTGGATCAGCCGCCCCAGCACGGCACAGCACCAGCGGGTGCGATCAGTCAGGACCTCGGCGGCGGTGGCGTAGGGCGTGGCGGTCATGCGGGCGGCTATCGGCCGGGCCGCGCGCGGGTTGCGTGAAATCTCAGCCCCGGAACCACGAAAGGGTCGTCGGACGGAACTACAGCACCCGGGGGAAGACGCTGGTGCATCGCGTCTTCCACATCACAGCGGCCTCGCGGGCAGCGGCGGTGACCAGGGCGGCTGGGCGTACGGCTCTGACCTGAACCGCCTGGGCGCCGGGCGAGACGCGATGATCCGCATCGACCGACACACCTCGATGAGGTCGTCGACATCGCGCTCGGGCATCAGGGAGGACGCCCGATCGGGGTTGAGCTCTTCGTCGTTGTAGGCAAACCCGATGTCGCACTCGACCACGACGGCCCCGGAGCCCACGCGCTTGCGAATGGCCGTCCGCACCGGACCTCGCGGGCGCATCCATCCGCGAACCTTGAAGGGCAGGAACACGTACGAGCAGACGACGAGCTCGCTGCCGTCCTGACCGCGCTCGTACAGCGAGGGCAGGTTCAGGAACCCTCGCTCGGTGGTCGGCCGACACATGACCTGGTCATCCGCCCTGGCCATCATCGAGCCAGGAGCGTCGACCTGTCGCAGGAGCACGTTCGTGTGGGTCCCGCGCCGGGTGAACAGCACAAAGTCCATGAGGGTGTCCGGGAACACCACGTGGTCTGGCCGGCGAAATCCCTTCGGGACCTGGAGCGTGATCCGGAGATCCACGTTGCCCTCCATGCGATCGAACGACATCGTGAACTCGTCGCGGTGAAGCGGTCCGAACGACCGCCCAGGACCGCAGCACGCGAGCGCGAGGCATACGCCGGCCACGACGACCGCCAACGCGAGGACCAGCCACCCACGCCGGCTCACGACACACTGTCCGTCTTGAGAGACTTGCCCAGCGCCGTGCTCATCAGCTCGTCCTCGATCAGTATCCGGGCGCCCTCGTGCTGCGACTCGGCGTTGGGGCGCATCACACCGGCCTTGCGGGACAGCCAGGACGCGGGCCCACCGACGCCGTGGAGGTCGTCCGTGAACGCGATCTTCCCGGCTTCGTCGCGCATGATCGTCAACGGCACGACCGCCATGTTGCCATTGCTCGGGATCGCGACCGCACGCACCGCAATGGGGACCACGGACTGACGCAGCGGTGTGAGCGCAATCAGCCTGGCGACCGAGCTCGACACCCCGCGGATGCGCGCACTCAAGAGCGTTGCCTGCGCCTGCGGCTTGGCGAAGTTGATGCCGAACCGCAGATCGACGAGGCCATCGAAGGTGTCGACCGGGCGCTGCGTACCCGGGACCTGGTTCGCCGTCGTCATGTCCGAGGTCGTCGCTCCGTCGGGTCCGCGCTCCGCCCCCATGCTCGCCTGCGCGACGTACCGCACCCAGGACAGCTGTGTGGCCTCGCTCTGCATATCCTTGGCCTTCTGACTCGCCTCGAGGTAGCCGTGAATGGTCGCATCCATCACGGCCATCGCACCCTTCGGGTCCTGGTCCAGGGATGGCAGCAGGCTATCGGCAACGAACCGCGCGTGCATCTCGGCGACGGTGTGGCGATCCTGGACGAAGCTCTCCTGCTGCAGCGCGCAGAACATCCCGCTCGCGAGACTGCCGAGCCCGGACTGCGTGTGCGGATCGGCCGGGGTCCGCTCCTCCTTCAGTGAGGCCAGCGTCGCCTTGCCCTGCTTCTGGAGCATCCCCTTCACGCCGTCGCCAACGTGGCCCAGAACAGCCCCTGCCGGAGACTCCTTGGACGCCAGCCCCTTGACCACCGACGCGACGCTGCTCGCCAGCTTCCCGGTGGCGGCGTCCAGCGCTGTCCAGGCGAGCGACTCGAGCAGCGAGGGCCTGGCGGGCACAGGGGTGACCCGCTGGAACGACTCGATCGACGCCTTTGCCAGGTCGATCCCGACGATCCGGATCTCCCCGACGTTGAGCATCGCCCCGCGCAACAGCGCCTGCTTGTGATCGAGCTTGGCTCGATGTCCCTCGTGACCACCCAGCACCGGCCGGTCATAGTACGCATCGATGCTCTGCTCGGTCGCCTGACGGTCGGCGCGCTGTGCCTCATCGACTGCAGCCGCCGCCTGTGCGGCCGCCGCTGCCTCGACCTTCTGCTGGCGCGTGGGGGCGAACGCATACCGGCCAGCGCCCGTGATCTGCACGCGGTGCTCCTCGGCAGGACGCGCGTTCATCAGCCAGTTCGCGAGGATGATCGCCGTGGCCGCGACCGGCGCGTCGCTCGTCGGGGCGAACAACAGCTTGATCGGCTTCGTGTTGTTCTCGATCGACGTCCACAGCGTCTCGGGCGCCTCGGTCAGCATGATCGAGGCGTGGCCCTCGAACCGGACCCACAGGTTGGCGTGCATGATCGGGTCGATGTTGAACGCGAAGAGATCGTGGCTGTTGCGGGTCCCGATCAGGGGATCGCCCAGATCCATCGAAAGCGCCACGGCCAGGCCCGGGGCGCGCGTGGCCGTCGTCGAGGCGACGAGGGCGTCGACCTGACCGGGCGCCGGGGCGACCACCGGTGCGCTCGCGGTGGTGGACGCCTGATCGGACGGGTGCGCGGAGGCGGGAGCGTGCTGAGCTGGTTGGTTCCCCATGCGCGTCCTATCGGCCCGGGGCTCGCGCGGTTGCTCGGAATGTGCAGCGGACCGCGGAGGGCGTACCCGGCAAGCCGCCCGGCCGGCAAGCCGCGGTCGGAGACGGTCGCGGACGGGCGTCCTCGTCGAACCGCGCCGCCAGGGGGTTGATGGACCCTGGCAGCATGCGCCCTCGCGCCGGTCATCGACGCACCATCGGCCCGAAGCATCCCGGATCGCATCACGATCTCGGGCAGTTGCGAGCGCGCCGGTGGGTCAGAGCCCGGCGCGAGGATGCCCCCGGCAACGTTGTTCGCAACCGGCATCGGGGCGGGCCGATAGGGCGGGCATGAGCAAGCTCGGCCAGCCCGGTTCCAACCCGATCCTCGCGCGATTCATCTCCTCGGGCGGCGTGCCGTCCTCGCCCGGCGAGACGCCGTGGGAGCGCCGGCACGCGGCGGGGACCACGCCGCCGCCGACCACGGAGGCGAGCTTCGTGGCGGCCGCGACCCGCCCGGGGCCCCGGCTGACCTGGGCGCAGCCGCCTTCCGCGACGCGCCCGTCAACCACGGGCCCGACCGCGACCCGCGCCCGACTCGGCGATCTGGAGCCCGGTCGCGGTCGCGCCCGTGACCAGCCACCCGCGCGCGCCGGTGGGTGTGCACGACGCGCGGCTGCTCGCGATCCTGACGGCACCCGCGGCACCCGGTGAGACCGCGCTGGTGGCGTTCGCGCGCAAGGAGCGCGAGCTGACGGCGGTGCTGGTGGCGCTGCCCGCCACCGAGGCGATCGCGCTGCACCGGCGCCTGACCGTGACCGCCGCCGGGGATGCGCTGGTGACGGCGTTCGGGCGGCTGGTGATCGAGCGGCGGCAGCGGCTGCTCGGCGTGCTCGCGGATGCGCGCCGGCGCGAGGCGATGGCGCGTTGCCGTGCGGCGTGACGGCGACGAGGTAGTGTCGACCTGTCGATGCGCCCCCCGCACGGCTCAGCGCGCGATGATGGCGGGGCGCGAACGATCCACGGGGGCGCGAACGATCCATCGACCCGCGCCCTGTCCCGCCGCCGCGAACCGGCGTGGACGGCAGGCGCCGGCCTACCGCGCGGAGGACGGCGACGGGGCGACGACGGGCGGTGGGGATGTCAGGATGCGCTCGACGCTGGCCTCGAACCGTCGCTTCAGCGCCGCGTGCTCGGCGGGCGCCGCCGGTCCGTAGAAGCCGGAGTGCAGATCGGCGACCGTGCCGTCGCGGTTGATGAACAGGGTGATCGGGAACCCGCCGGTGTTCTCGAGCTCGGGCGGCAGCAGCGCCTCGGTCTCGGTGAGTTCGCCCGGCAGGATGTCGATCCGCCACGGGATCCCGAAGTGCTCGCGGAAGTACGCCACCTGCTTCGCGTTCACCGCGGGCTCCTCGGTGGCCTCGAGCGACACGGTCAGGATCTCGAGCCCGCGCGGGTGGTACCTGCGGTAGAGGTCCACGAGGAACGGCGTCTCGTCCATGCACGCCGGGCACCACGTCCCCGAGAAGTCGACGATGACGGGCCTGCCGGCGAACGCCGGCTCCGCCGAGCTGCGGGAGGGTCACGCGCGTCGCACCCGCGCGCAGGCGCAGCGACTCGAGCCGACCGACGTCGAGCGTGGCGACGCGCCGACCGGTGAACGGGTCGTCGAGGATGTGGCTGTAGGTCCACACGCCCGCGAGGGTCGCCGCCGTCGCGCTGCCCGCGGCAGCGACCTCGGCGTGCAGCACGTAGGCGTGCTGCCCGTCGAACGTGGACAGCCACAGCGTGTGGTCGACCACGTTGCCGGCCAGGTAGCGGAGGTCACCGACGTCCGTCGGGATCAGCGTGCCCGTGACCACGCCGTCCGGGGTCTGGGCGAACACGCCCTTGCCCAGCCCGAAGCTCTGGTGCTGGGTCTCCCACGTCCCCGTCACGTCGACCGCCGGGCGCGCTCCGGCCACCTGCGGGAACCGCGCGCGCGGGTCCAGCGCGGGCACCGGGGTCGCCGCGAACGCGATCGGTGCGTCGAGCCCGCTCTGGTGCGACGGGAACCAGCCGCCCGCGAGCGCACCGCCTTGCGCTGCGCCGAGCGCGGATCCGGGTCGCGAACTGGAGGAACTCGAGCCTCGAGGGCGTCACCCTCCCACCGGCAGCGGACGGCGATCCGCTCGTCGCCATTGGCCACCTGGCACGCACCCACGGAGCCGGGCGGCGGCGTGGACAGGAAGAACGGCACCTCCTGCGAGCCCTCGCCGACCGTGGCGCGGTACCAGGTCGGCGCCGCCACGGCGACCGCAGCGCTGCCCGCCGCCGCGCTGCCCACCGCCCTGCCCGCCGCCTGGCGCGCCGGCCGCGCGTCCTCGCCACCGTGACAGGCGGCCACGAGCCACAGCGCGAGCAGCGGCACGACGCGCGGGGGGGCAGCGACCACCGCTCCCACTATACACGCCAGCGTGCGGCGCCCCGACGGCGGCGCTGCGGCACCGGCGGCACCCAGCGACGCGCGCGGGCCACCGACCTCGACTCACCGCCCGCGGGGGCACCGCACGTGGTGCCGCGAGCGTGCGCCTTCGACGTCGACCTCCCACCCCTGCGCGGGGCCCGCACATGACGACGCGCGCGGGCCGCCGACCTCGGCTCACCCCCTGCGCGGGAACACCACAGGACGACGCGCGCGTGGCAGCGACCTCGACGTCACCGCACGCGCGGGCACCGCACGTGACGACGCCAGCAGGCCCGCGGTGTGCAGATCAGGAGGCGGCGTCGCGCGAGGCGGCGGGCCCCGGCGGGCCGGCGCCGGGGACGTGAGCAGCGGGCTCGTCGAAGCCCCACTTGTTGCCGACCACGAACAGGGGCCGGCCCTTCACCTCCTCGAAGATCCGCGCGATGTACTCGCCCTGGATGCCGTTGGAGAGCAGGAGCAGGCTGTTGAAGAACAGAATGACGATCAGCAGCGAGGCGTAGCCCGGGGCGGCGATGCCCCACACCAGCTTCTGCACGAGCGTGATCACGAGGTAGACGAACGCGCCGATCGCCGACAGGCCGCCGATGTACGTCCACACCTTGAGCGGGACGGTCGAGAACGAGAACAGGCCGTCGAGCGCGAACCGCCACAGCTTGAACAGCGACCACGACGACTGGCCGCCGGCGCGCGCGTTGGCCTGGAACTCGACGGTCTCGGTCTTGAAGCCCGGCCACGCGAAGATGCCCTTCATGAAGCGCGTGCGCTCGGGCATGGCGTTGATGACGTCGACGATCTTGCGATCGAGGAGGCGGAAGTCGCCCGCGTTCGGCGGGATGCGGACGTCGTTCATCCGCCGCATCAGCGCGTAGTAGGCCTGCGACATCGACCGGCGGAGGAAGCTCTCCTCGGTGCGCCTGGACCGCACGCCGATCACCATGTCCGCGCCGCCGCGCCACCGCGTGACCATCTCGGGGATCAGCTCGGGCGGGTGCTGGAGGTCGCAGTCGATCGGGATCACGGCGCGGCCGCGCGCGTGGTGGAGGCCGGCGGTCAGCGCGACGTCCTTGCCGAAGTTGCGCGCGAGCGCGACGACCTTGATGCGCGGCTCGGTGGCGCGCGCGGCGAGCAGCATGCCGAGGGTGTCGTCGCGGCTGCCGTCGTCGACGAACACGATCTCCCACGGCTCGCCGATGCCGTCGAGGACCTGGCTCACCGCCGCGATGAACGCCACGAGGTTCGGGGCCTCGTTGTAGGCGGGAGCCACGAGGGAGATCACCGGCGCGTCCACGGGCCACCCTGTTAGCACGGACCCGCCGACGTCAGGGGGCCGGCCGAACGCCTAGAGCCGCACGCCGGCGATCGCGCGACCGAGCGTGCGCACCGCCGCCGCGGACACCACGAGGGCGAGGCCCGCGCCGAGCGCCGCGCCGACGAGGCCGAGCGGCGGGATCAGCACGAGGTTCGCGACGTACGCCGACAGCACCACGCCGACGACGTACACGGTGTGCCAGCCGGGGTGCCCGGCCATCAGCAGCACCTGGTTGAACGGCAGCCACGGCGAGGTCAGGGCCACGCCGCCCATCAGGACCGCGAACGGGAGCCGCGCCGGCACCGAACGCGGGGTCGCCGATCAGCCACGGGATCAGCACGGGGTAGCAGCACCGCGCCGAGGGCGCAGCAGCCGACCACCACGGGCACGAACCACCGCCGCTGGCCGCGCACCAGCTGCTCGACCTCGGCGACCTCGCCGCGCGCGAGGTGCCGCGCGATCAGCGGGTTGACGTTCGCCTGCAGCACGATCGAGAGCTGGAGCGCGCCCTCGAACAGCGCCGAGGCGAGGCTGTAGATGCCGACCTGTCTGTCGGGCAGCGCCATCCCGAGCATCCACACGTCGAGCTTGGAGTTGACCTCGTAGGCGAGCGTGGCGAGCACGCCGCGCAGGCCGTAGTCGAGGTGGCGCGCGGTCCACGCCCGCCAGCCATGTGCGCGCCCGAGCCGCACCGACGCGAGCGTCTCGACGGCGAGCACCACCAGCAGCGCGCCCTCGGCGATCGACCAGATCACCGGCAGCCGCGGGCCGGGCATCCCGGCGGCGAGCGCGCCGGCGAGCGCGCCGGCGATCAGCAGGTAGCGCACCGACGTGTAGACCGCGAACGCGCGCATCCGGCGCAGGCCGTTGACCACGCCGAGCAGCACCTTGTTGAGCGCGAAGCAGAACAGGCCGGGCGCCGCCCACGCGATGCCGGTGGTGACCGCGGGGCTGCCGAGCATGTCGCCGAGCACGCCGCGCAGCAGCACGAACGCCGCCGTCGAGGCCGCCGCGCACCCGACCGCCGGGACGAGCGCGCCGACGACAACGGCCGCCACGCGATCCGGATCGTCGGGGTGCTCGGCGATCGCGCGCAGCACGGCGAACTGCAGGCCGGCGGCGCCGAGCACGGCGAACGCGAACAGCGCCGTGGTCACCAGGTTGAACGCGCCCAGCGCCTCGGCGCCGCACACGCTGCCGATCAGGAAGTTCATCCCGAGGCCGACGCCGGCGAGCAGGATCACCGGCGCGAGGTTCCACAGGATGTCGCGGCGCAGGCGGCGAGCGTGCTCGGTCATCGCGCCCGCCGCCCCTGCTCAGTACAGCTTGGGCGCCGCGTTGATGGTCTGCAGGGCCTCCTCCGCGGAGAACCCGATCAGCTGCGCGTACTCGCGGATCGACGGCCACCGCGGCTTGCCGTACTCGGCGGCGCGGCGGAGCGCCTCGGCGCGATCGATGTGGCCCTCGCGCACCATGTTGGCGAGCAGGACCTCGTCCTCGGTGAACCCGGCGATCGTCTGGTAGATGTAGTTGTAGAACGGCGCGGTGCCGTCCCCGATCCGCCACGTGGTGGTGGTGTCCTCGGCGATCTCCCAGTCGTACTCGGCGCGGATCGTGTCGACGATCGTGTGCTCGTTCCACGGGATGTAGTGCCAGAGGTAGAGGAAGTCATCCTTGACCATGAACGTCTGGTAGAAGGCGTTCGCGGTGTCGAGCAGCGACTCGTTGATGTAGCTCGGGTTCTTCAGGTAGTTCGTCGCGAAGTACTTGAGCATCCCCAGCTTGTTGCGGAGGGTCATGCCGGTGAGCGTGTTGCCGTGGTCGTCCTGGGGCACGCCCATCAGGCCGGTCTTGTACGGCGCGTCCTCGATCATGTTGCCGGCGCAGAACATGACGAGCTTGATGCCCGTCTCCTTCCGCAGCTGGCGGGCGTGGGCGTAGAACTCCTTGTCGCCGGCCATCAGCAGCGTGACCATGCCGAGCTCGGGCTTCTTGAGCCACGCCTCGACGTTCTTGCGCACGTAGCGGCGCTTGGTCTGGATGTCCGCGGACCGGATGATGTGCTCGACACCGAGCTTGCCGCAGATCCGCGCCTGGTTGCGGCGCGCGAGGTCCGTGACCATGCCCCAGTCGTAGGTGAACGCCACCGGGTTCATCCCGAGGACCTTCTTGACGTAGTGCAGCCCGTACGACGAGTCGCGGCCGCCCGAGAACGCGAGGATGACGTCGGGGCTGCCATCGGTGCTGCGGTACGGCGCCACCGCGTCGAGCAGCGCCTGCTCACCCTTCGGCGTGATCTTCTTCCAGGTCCGGCAGTACCGGCACACGCCCTGGGCGTCGAAGTCGACGTACGGATAGGTCGACGGCAGGATGCAGCGCACGCACCGCTGGAGTCGCTCGGCGCGGGGCGAGTGATCCACGATTGCCACCCGCTCGGCGGGCGCCATCGCGACGGGTACGACGGGCGGCGGCGTGACGAGTTCGGCGGTCGCAGGGCCTGGCGCGACGGGCAGCGCTGCGCCTGGCGCGCCCGCGAGACGCGGGGCCGCGGGCTGCGCCGGGTCGAGCACCACGGTGGTACGGCGCAGATCCGCGAGGCTGATCACCACCGCCTCTCCCGCGGGCACCTGGGTCAGCTCGACGGTGCCGAGCTTCGGGCCGTGCTGCTTGTCGTCGATCAGCCGCTGGAGGATGAACCGCTCCGAGGCGAACGCGATGATCGTGCCGCCGGCCGGCGGGTGGAACGTGGCCTGGAACAGCGAGCCGGTGTTGGTCGCGAGCAGCAGCTCCGCGCGGTCGTCGAACAGCATCGCGATCGACGCGGACCCCTCGATCTCGGCGAACGTGGCGCGCGTGGCGGCCGCGAGATCGCCCGTCTCGTCGAGCTTGAGGCGGAGCAGGCCGGCGAGCACCTCGCTGTCGAGCTCACCCTCGCGCGGGATCGCCGGGTAGCGCGCCGCGAGCGCGCGATCGTTGACGACGATGCCGTTGTGCAGCGCCACCGCGCCGCGTGTGATCACGGGCTGGTTGTTGGCGACGTTGCTCTGCGCGCCGTTGGTGGCGAGCCGCGAGTGGCCGATGATCGCGAGCGCGGTCCCACCCTCGTGCTGGCGGGAGGCGTCGTAGTGCGCGAGCGCCACGTCGAGCAGGCGCGCGAGCGCCGGGCTGGCCATGAAGCTCGCGACCGAGCCGCCCTGCTTGAGCACGTCGATCGAGCCGCCGGCGTGCGCGGCGAGCCCGGCCGCCTCGCGCCCGCGGGTCTCCGAGTAGCGCAGCAGCGCCAGCGGCAGCGCACGCACCAGCCCGAGATCGATCGCTCGATCCGGGGCGCAGATCACACCGAAGATGCCGCACATCGCGCCCCCTTATACATCGCCCCCGGCGAGCGTGCGATAACGCTTCCCGGATGGCAGTGAGCGAGCCTCGCGGTGCGCGGACGACCGGCGCCGGTGCGCGGGCGACCGGCGCCGGTGCGCGGACGACCGGCACCGGTGCGCGGACGACCGGCACGGGTGCGCGGGCGGAGAACGCGCGGGATCACCGCGTGGCGCTCGCGATCCTCGTGGCCGGCTGGGTCCTCGCACTCGCCTACGGCTACCCCGGGATCATGACGGTCGACTCGTTCGACCAGCTCCGCGAGGCCCGCGCCGGCAGCTACACCGACGCCCACCCGCCCGCGATGGCCGCGCTGTGGCGGCTCGTCGAGCTGCTCGTGAAGGGCCCGGCGGGCATGTTCATCCTCCAGGTCACCGCCCTGCTCGGCGGGCTATATATGATCCTGCGCCGCACGTTCGCGCCGCGCCGGGCGGCGGTGATCACCGTGGCGCTCGGCCTGTTCCCGCCGATCCTCGCGCCGATGGCGGTGGTGTGGAAGGACGCGCTGATGGCGGGCCTGCTCGCGCTCGGCGTCGCCGGCCTGCTCGCCGACCGGCGGTGGGTCCGGGTGGCCGGGCTGGTGGCGCTCGTGGCGGCGAGCGCGGTCCGCCACAACGCCCCCGCCGCCACGCTGCCGCTGATCGTGATCCTGTTCGAGCTCGCGCCCTCGCCGCCGACCTGGCGCGGCCGGATCACGCGCTACGCGATCTCCACCGCCGCGTGGCTCGGCGTCACCGTGGCCTCGCTCGGCATCAACGGCGCGCTCACCGACAAGCCGATGCACTTCTGGGCGTCGTCGCTCGCGCTGGCCGACATCGTCGGCACGCTGGCGCACGTCGACGGGACCATCCCGGACACCGCGCTGGCGCCGCTGCTCACCCCGACAGACGTCCACGTCGAGCGCGACTTCCACGTCCGGCTGCGCGCGGCCTACTCGCCGTTCGAGTTCTCCCAGCTCGTGCTCGGCGACGAGCGGCTGTGGGACATGCCGATCACCGGCGACACCCCCGCGCCCGCGGCCCAGCGGGCCGCGATCGAGCGGGCGTGGCGCGCGATCGTGTTCGGCCACCCGTGGGCGTGGGTCCAGCAACGGCTGGCCACGTTCGCCTACGTGCTCGGCCTGCCCGAGGACCGCCCGCGCCGGCTGGTGATGACCAGCCGGTTGCAGAACCGGTTCCTCGCCGAGCCGCTCGGGGTGCCGCTGCGCGAGTGGCACGGCCAGTTCCGGTGGCAGAAGCGGATCCAGCGGTTCGCGGCCGCGACCCCGCTGTTCCGGCCCTGGCTGTACGCGGCCATCGCGCTGGTGCTGCTACTGGCGTGCCGACGCCACCGCGACGTGTTCGCGCTACTGCTCGGCGGGCTCGGTGCCGAAGCGTCGCTCGCCTTGTTCGCGATCACGCCCGACTACCGCTACTCGCACTGGCTGGTGCTGTCGACGTGCCTGGGCGCGGTGATCCTGGTGGCGCGCCGCTACCGCGATGGCCTCGCGGCGCGCTGACCGGCGTCACGCGCCGTGGCGCGTGGCGGCCACCACCAGGCACTCGGCCGCGTCACACGCGAGCACCCAGTACACCCCACGGCGCCACGGCACGTAGCCGAGTGACTCTCGCGCGGTGCCGAGGCGCTTGAGCCCGCCGCCGAACGCGAGCACGTAGATCTCGCGGTCGCCGCCGGCGAGGTCTGGCGGGAGCGTGATCGAGCGCTGCGTGCCGGTGCGCTTGATCGTCGCGATCGGGCCCGCATAACGGCCGTGGTTCCAGCGCCCGAACATCACGCGCGGGCGCGGCAGCGGCGGCGGCGCGCCGGCGAACTCGACCTCGAGTTCGACGCGCTCGAGCGGAGTGGCGCCGAGCTGGCGCTGCAGCATCGCGATCGCGTCGCCGGCGCCGCGGTGGAGCGCCTCGAGGTCGAAGCCGAGCGCGTACTCGACGTCGAACACGTCGAGCTCCCCCGGGCAGGTGGTCCCCGGCACCCAGTAGTACGCGGCGATCCGGATCCCGCTGAGGCCGAGCGGCGCCCGCTTCTGGTAGCCGCGGAACACCACGCGATCGAGCCCGAAGTAGGTCGCCACCATCTCGCGCTTGCGGACGTCGCGGAAGTCGTCGCCAATGAACCACCAGCTCTCGTCGACCTGCGACCACGCCTCGGCCACGAACACGCCGTGACGCGGGGCGTTCGCGAGCGCGGCCATCCGCTCGGCGCCCTGCACGGACACCTGCGCGAACAGCGGGACCGTGCGCGCCGCGGCGTAGCCCGACGCGAACACCGCGAGCCCGACCAGCGCCGCCAGCCCGGCACCGCGCACCCGGGTGGCGTCGACGAGCGCGATCAGCCCGGCGAGCAGCAGCGCCCCGCCGACGATGTGGAACCGCGCCCCGAGCTTGGGCGACACGAACAGCGTGGCCGCGACGGTGACTCCGAACGCGAGGGCGAGCGCGATCAGCACGAGCGCCCCGCGGCGCGGCGCGGCGTCCGGATCGGCGTCAGCGGGCGCACGTAGCAGCGACGCGATCAGCACGATCGCGATCAGCCCGAGCACCGGCGCCGCGAACAGCACGTAGTCGCGGAGGATGTCGAGGTTGCCGGTGATGCCGCGCTGGATCACGCGCCCGACCAGGCTGACCTTGGTGGCGAGGCCCTCGTAGCGCGAGCCCTGCCCGGGCGCGAAGAACAGCGCCACGAACCCGAGCGCGAACCCCGCCGCGCCCGCGAGCGGCATCACCGGCCGCTCCCCGCCGCGCCGCCGCACCCACGCGTGGCCGCCGAGGAGCGCGAGCATCGCGGGCCCCGTGTGCTCGTTGCACACGCCGGCGAGCGCGCCGAATGCGGCGTACGCGGCGGCGCGGCCGGGCGTGACCTGCGTGGTCGCGGCCAGCCGCAACGGCACCAGGAACCACAGCTGCACCGCCGCGCCGACCACGTAGTTGGCGGCGTACGCCCGGCAGAACAGATTGCGCCCGATCTGCGGCAGCGCGAACCACGCGAAGCCGATCGCGATCGCCCACAGCGCGAGGTCGCGCGCGCGCCGCCACGGCCAGCGACCGAGCCCGAGCACGGTGACCGCGAGCGAGATCGCGACGAACGCGAGGGGCAGGACGACCTCCGCGACGTAGTCGAGCTTGTACGTCAGGTACGTCAGCGGCTGGCCGAGCCGCGGGTTGCTCTCGGTGTATTGCTGCCACCAGTAGCCGAAGAAGTTGCCGACCGTGAACGGGCGCGCGCCGGTGTCCACCGCCACGTTCCAGGCGTCGAACGAGAACGGCTCGTGGGCGAGCACCCAGCCGACGTGAATCAGCGTCGCCGCGACGTACGCGACGAACAGGGCGCACAGGATCTTCACGCGGGTGGCCCCCGCCGACGACCGCGCGCTGCTCATGCAGGTGCGCGATATCACGCGCGTGGATCGGTCCGCAAGCGGGCGCCCCGGCGGCGCCGCGCGATCCAGATCACGGTCTCGACGACGGCGGCGCTGCGCACGGCCGGGACACCACCGCGCCCGACGAAGGTCCGCGGATTCACGGGACTTGCCGCCATTGGCCGCCCGTGCGTATAAGGGGGCGTGGACGTTTCGGAACAGCGCCGGGACCGCGCGGCGACGTGGATCGTGATCGCGGGCTACAACGAGGAGGCCGTGATCGGCGGCGTCGTCGCCGAGGTCATGCGGGCGGGGTGGTCGGTGGTGCTGGTCGATGACGGCTCCAAGGACGCCACCGCCGCGCGCGCCCGCGCCGCCGGCGCCGTGGTGATCAAGCACCCGATCAACCTCGGCCAGGGCGCGGCGCTGCAGACCGGGATCGACTACGCCGTCCGCCACGGCGCGCAGCACCTGGTGACGTTCGACGCCGACGGCCAGATGAACGCCGACGACATCCCGGCCCTGGTCGCCGCGCTCGACGACGCGGACATCGCGCTCGGCTCGCGGTTCCTCGGCAAGATCGAGGGCGCCACCGCGCGCCGCCGGGCCTTCCTCAAGGGCGCCGTGCTGATGTCCAACCGGCTGTCGGGCCTCAACCTGACCGACGCCCACTGCGGGTTCCGCGCGTTCCGCGCCTCGGTCGCGCCGCGCATCCGCATGCAGCAGGACCGCATGGCCCACGCCTCGGAGCTGCTCCGCAAGATCAAGACCAGCGGCGTCCGCGTGGTCGAGGTCCCCGTCACGATCCGCTACACCGAGCACTCGATGGCCAAGGGCCAGCACGGGTTCCAGGCGGTCCGGATCCTCTTCGACTACTTCTTCCGCGCATGATCATCCGCATCATCCTGCTCGCCGGGCTCGCCGCGATCGGCTGGCTGATCTTCCTCAAGCGGAACAAGCTGCCGTTCCACATCGTCACGGTGTTCGGGCTGCTCGGCGCCGGCGGCGTCGCCGTCGTGGTGCCCGACACCACCAACGAGGTCGCGCACTTCGTCGGGGTCGGCCGCGGCGCCGACCTCGTGATGTACGTCTCGATCGTCGCGATCCTGTTCGTGCTGGTCCACTACTACTCGAAGTTCGTCGAGGTGCAGCGCAACGTCACGCAGCTCGCCCGCGAGCTCGCGATCCTGCGCACCGAGCTCGAGCACCTCGCGCCCCGCGTCGCCGCCGCGCCGAATGCGTCGGCCGCGCCGCTGCGCGCCGAGGCCGTCGCGCCCCGCCCGCGACCCGAGCCGACGGCGGGCCGCCGGTGGACGCGTCGCCCGGCCCGATCGCGCGCGCCCGCGCCGCGCTCGGCCGCCTGCCGCCGCGCCTGATCCTCGCCCTCGGCGCGCTCGCCGTGATCGTCTACGCGTTCCCCGGCCACGTCACCGCCGAGGCCCTCGCCGCGCTCCGGCAGGCGCGCACCCCGTTCTTCAGCGACGCGTACAGCCCCGCCCTGCCCACGCTGTGGCGCGTGCTCGAGCTGGTGGTCGCGGGCCCACTGGGGATGCTGCTCCTCCAGGTCGCGCTGGTCACCGGGGGCACGTATGCGCTGCTCCGCCCGACGTGGGGCGGCCGCCGCGCCGCCTGGCTGACGAGCGCGCTGCTGGTGTTCCCGCCCGTGACGGTATCGATCGCCACGATCGGGCCGCCCAGCCTCGCCCTCGCGTTCCTGGTCGTGGGCGTCGCGGGGCTCCGCGCCCGCGTGCGCGTGCGCTTCCTCGCGGGCCTGCTCGCGCTGACGCTCGCGGTGGCGATCTGGCCGACCGCCGCGCTCGCGGCGTGCGCGCTGCTCGTGATGCACTTCGGGTGGCGGATGCAGGCGCGCGGCGCCGCGCGCTGGGCGCCGGCCGTGCTGGTCCCCGTGCTGGTGATCATCACCGCGCTCGGCCTCGACGCGCTGTTCGCGAAGCGGCCGATCGAGCGCTGGCACACCGGGCTCGCGATCGTGGACATCACCGGCACCCTCGCGCGCACCACCCCGCCGCTCGACGACGCGGCGCGGACGACGCTGCTGGCCGGCACCGGCGCCGGCGCGGACCACCGGTGGACGCTGCCTCCCGATGGCGCCGCCGCGCCCCTGCGCCAGCGCCGCGCGCTCGCCACTGCCGCGCGCGCACTCGCCACCGCCCACCCCGGCGCGTTCGCGCGCCAGCGCCTCGCCCTGCTCACCGACGCGCTGTGGCTGACCGCGTGGCCAGCCGCGACGGTGGTGCCAGCGCGCGCGGATCCGGCCCTCGCCCGCCGGTTCGGCGTGCCGCCGCGCACGTCGGAGACCCAGGATGCGTGGCAGGCCGTGATCCGCGCCCTCGCGGCCCACACGCCGCTGTTCGCGCCGTGGCTGTACGTGCTGCTCGCCGGCGCCGCGCTCGCCGTCGTCCGCGGGTGCGTCACGACGCGCGCGCTGGTGGTCACGGGGCTCGCGCTCGCGCTCGCGCTCGGGGTGACTGCGGTCGACGCCGCGTACGTGAGCGTGGCGCCGGTGGTCGTGTGCGCGCTGCTCGCGCTGCTCGCCGCGCTCGGCGCCCGCCGCCGCGAGGTGACCGCGTGAGCCGGCTACGCACCGCCCTGGCCGCTACCTCGCCGCAGACGATCCTCGTCATCGGCTGGCTCGGCCTCGTCCTCTACGCGTACCCCGGCTACCTCAGCTACGACTCGGTGAGCCAGCTCCTGCAGGCGCGCAGCGGCGCGTACACGGGCGGCCACCCGCCGGTGATGTCCGCGCTGTGGGGCGTGCTCGATCGCGTGGTCGCGGGTCCGCTGCCGATGCTGCTCGCTCCAGATCTCGTGCGCGCTCGCGGGCGCGTTCGTGATCCTGCGGCGGACGCTGACGCCGCGCGCCGCCGCCCTCGGCGCCACCCTGCTGCTGTGGGCCCCGCCGGTGGCCGCGGTGCTCGCCGTGATCTGGAAGGACGCGCAGATGGTCGGGTACCTGCTGCTCGGCGCCGCGCTCCTCGGCAGCGCGTCCCGCCGCACGCGGCTCGCCGGGCTCGCGCTGCTCTCGCTCGCCACCGCGATGCGCTACAACGCGCTCGCGATCACGTTTCCGCTCGTGCTCGGGCTGTTCGTGTGGAGCCCCGCGCACCGGCGGGTGACCCGGCTCGCGCTCGCGACCGAGCGCCTGGCTCGGCGATCACGCTGACCGCGAGCCTGGCCAACCGCGCGCTCACCACGCCGAGCACCGAGGGTGGCTCGCTGTGGCACGACTCCCTCGCGCTCGCCGACATCACGGGCACGCTGCGCTACGCCCCGGACCTGACCGACGAGCAGCTGCGGCGCCGACGCTGGCGGGCACGCCGCTGCGCGCGACCGCGGGCATCCAGGCGCTGACCCGCGCGCCGCAGACCTCCGACGGGACTCGACGACGACCACCGTGAGCAGCTTCGGCGCAGGCCGCTACGTGCCCCAGCTGTGGATGGCGACGCGGCACCTGTTCGCGATCCCGACGACGTCCGCCGAGCGCGCCGCGATCGCCCGGGCGTGGCGCACGATCGTGCTCGGGCACCCGGCGCGCGTACCTGACCTACCGCGGCCACGTGCTGGCCGAGCGGATCCACGTCGCCGACGAGGTGCCGGCCAGCGTCTACGTCTGGTTCACGGACGTCCTCGACCCCCACGTGAGTGGGCGTCGGCTCGATCACGCCGCCACCGCCAGCCGCCTGCAGCGCGCGCTGCAAGCGGGGATGCGCGGGCTGGGGACCAGCGTGCTGTTCCGCCCTGCGCTCTACCTCGCACTCGCGCTGGTGCTGCTCGGCCTGTCCCTGCGGCGCCGCGAGGCGCGCGCGCTGCTGCTCTCGGCGCTCGCCAACGAGGCCGCGCTGTTCGTGCTCGCCCCGACGATCGACTACCGCTACTCGATCTGGCTCGTGGTCGCGACGCTGCTCGTGCTCGCGCAGCGGGTGGCCGAGCGGCTCAGCGCACGGACGTGACGCCGAGGAGCTGGTTGTACGCGTAGGTCATCGCGCCGGGCGTGCCGGCCACGCCCGCCTCGTTGCCGGCCGCGAGCTTGACTTGCTCGTCGGTGGTGTACGCCACGCGCGCGCGCGCACGCGCGGCCAGCTCGCGGCACGTGGTCACGAACGCCCGCGCCTGCTGCTCGATCAAATGGTAGCCGGTGACCTGTCCCGGAGCGTGCTCCCCGTCGGAGGCGATCGTCACCATCTCGTCGATCGCCACCTCCAGCTCGAGCATGGCGGCGGCGAACGAGACGACATCGAGTTCGCTGACCTGCCCGGCGGACAGGATCGCGAACCGGACCACACCCTCGGCCTTGTACGCCACCTCGTCGACGAGCAGCGGCAGCGTCCGCCCGTCCTTGGCCGCCCGCTCCGTCAGCTGCGCACGCCCGAGCTCGTGGTTCGCCCGGAACGCCTCGTCGAACAGCGTACGCTGCGCCGTGTCGAACTCCGCGAGCGCGGCGAGCAACTCGCCGTGCTGGGACGGGCCCGCGGCCGGTGCCACGTGAACGGCGTGGGTCACCCGCGCGACGCGCCCGAGCGTGGCGCCGAACTCGCGCGCCGCAGCATCGAGCGCGGGCATCGCGGGCGTCACGGCGATCGCACGCTCCAGCCCCGTGATGCACTCCTCGATGCTGGCGGGAGGGTTGATCTCGACCTGCGAGCCCGGGGCAGGCGGCGTGGACGCATAGCGCGCGCGATACAGGGCCGCGATCGCGAACACCCGCGCGGAGTGAGCCTCGAGGCAGGCGCGGTACTCGGCGAGCTTGCCGAGCTGGAGCTGCGCGGGCGTGCCCTCCCAGCTCGGGTGCGGCCGCGAGCCCTTGCCACACCCGGAAAGAGCCAGCGCGAGCGCCAGCCCGGCGGCGACCGTGGTGCGGCGGTGCGCGTCCATCCCGAGGAGGACTGTAGTCCGCCGAGCGCCCGCGCCTCAAGCCCGCGGCCCCGCCGATCACGCCCGGCACCCACGGGCCGTCGCGCAGGTGCGTGATAGGCTCCCCGCCAATGGCGACCAAAGGCATCGTCCTGGCGGGCGGAAGCGGCACGCGCCTCTACCCGCTCACCACCGTCGTATCGAAGCAGCTGCTGCCGGTCTACGACAAGCCGATGATCCACTACCCGCTGTCGACGCTGATGCTCGGCGGGATCCGGGACATCCTGGTGATCTCCACGCCGCACGATCTGCCGCGGTTCGAGGAGCTGCTCAAGGACGGCACCCAGTGGGGCCTCCGCATCTCGTACGCCGAGCAGCCGCGCCCCGAGGGCATCGCCCAGGCGTTCGTGATCGGTGAGAGCTTCATCGGGCCGGACCCGGTCACGCTCGTGCTCGGCGACAACATCTTCTACGGCCAGGAGCTCGGCTCGCAGTTCGCGCGCCGGGTCGCCGAGAACCGCGGCGCCACCGTGTTCGCGTACCCGGTCAGCGATCCCGAGCGCTACGGCGTCGCCGAGTTCGACGCCGCTGGCAAGGTGGTCAGCCTCGAGGAGAAGCCGGCCCAGCCGAAGTCGAACTTCGCGGTCACCGGCCTCTACGTCTACGACAACAACGTCGTCCAGATCTCGAAGGACCTGAGGCCGTCGAAGCGCAACGAACTCGAGATCACCGACGTCAACAAGGTCTACCTCGCCGCGGGCAAGCTCCACGCCCACGTGCTGTCGCGCGGCAACGCGTGGCTCGACACCGGCACACCCGAGTCACTGCTCGAGGCGTCGACGTTCGTGTCGGTCGTCGAGCGCCGCCAGGGCCTCAAGATCAGCTGCGTCGAGGAGATCGCGTACCGGCTCGGCTACATCGACGGCGCGCAGCTCGAGGTCCTCATCAAGGGTTACGGCAGCAGCGACTACGGCAAGTACCTCCGCACGATCCTCGCGCAGGGTCGGGCCGGGCAGGCGTCGTGACGGCGACCACCGTTCGCCGCGTGCTCGTCACCGGAGGCGCCGGATTCATCGGCTTCAACTACGTCCGCGAGCTGCTCGCGGACGAGCCCGCCACCGAGGTGATCGTCCTCGACAAGCTGACGTACGCGGGCAACCCGCGGTCGCTCGCCGAGCTCGCCGGCGAGGCGCGCCTGCGGTTCGTCCACGGAGACATCAACGACAAGGTCCTGGTCCGCGAGCTCCTC
This sequence comes from Kofleriaceae bacterium, assembly GCA_964203225.1. Lineage (GTDB taxonomy): Bacteria > Myxococcota_A > Polyangia > Haliangiales > Haliangiaceae > JABFXX01. Next base: position 265,923 of record CAXNMK010000006.1, on the reverse strand, counting down.
GGTGGCGCGCGCCCGCAGGCGGTCGTCCACTTCGCGGCGGAGAGCCACGTGGACCGGTCGATCGACGGGCCCGAGGACTTCATCCAGACCAACATCAACGGCACGTTCCACCTGCTCGAGGAGTGCCGTCGCCACCTCGCCGCGCACCCCGATCCGGCGTTCCGGTTCCTGCACGTGTCCACCGACGAGGTATTCGGCGCGCTCGGCTCGACCGGCGCGTTCGTCGAGACCACGCCGTACGATCCGCGCTCGCCGTACTCGGCGTCGAAGGCGGCCAGCGACCACCTGGTGTCGGCGTACGTCCACACCTACAAGTTCCCGGCGCTGACCACCAACTGCTCGAACAACTACGGGCCGTACCAGTTCCCCGAGAAGCTGATCCCGCTCGTGGTCGCCAACGCGATCGCCGGTAACCGCCTGCCCGTCTACGGCAAGGGCGAGAACATCCGCGACTGGATCTACGTCACCGACCACTGCGCCGCCGTGCGCGCGGTGCTCGAGCGCGGCCGGATCGGCGAGTGCTACCTGATCGGCTCGCACAACGAGCGCACCAACCTCGACGTCGTCCACACCATCTGTGACGTGCTCGACCAGGAGCGCCCGCGCGCCGGCGGCGCCTCGCACCGCGACCTGATCGAGTTCGTCACCGACCGCCCCGGCCACGACTTCCGCTACGCGATCGATCCAACGAAGATCGAGACCGAGGTCGGCTGGCGCGCGACGATCGGGTTCGCCGACGGCATCCGCCGCACGATCGGCTGGTACCTCGCGAACCAGGCGTGGACCGACGCCATCAAGTCGGGCGTCTACCGCGAGCGGCTCGGCCTCGGCTGAGTCAGACCGGCGTGGCGCGGCGCGCGGGCGCCACGGCGGGCGCGTCAGCGGCTGCGGGCGCGGTGGCTGCGGGCACGGGCGCCGCGGGTGCGGGCACGGGCGCGGCCGGGCGCCCACGGTGCGGCACTGAAGCCGCCCCGGGCGGCACTGAAGCCGCCCCAGGCGTCGCAGGACCCGTCCGAGGCGTCGCGGGACCCGCCCCAGGCGTCGCAGGACTCGCCCCAGGCGTCGCAGGACCCGCCCCGGGCGTCGCAGGACCCGCCCCGGGCGCCGCGGGAAGCACCGGCGCGGGCGCGGCGATCCGGAGCCACGGCATCGGGCGGCTCGACTGGTACTTCGGCCGGGCGGCCCGGTCGGCCTGCTGCGCGGTGTAGGCGAGCAAGCCGGGCCCCGGCGGAGTCGTGTTCGACGGCATGTAGCGGTCCCCGAGCGCCGAGCCCGCCGAGGCGAACAGCAGCAGCAGGCCACACACGGCGCCGATCGTGCCGCCCCGGCCCCGCAGCGGATGATCAGCGGCTGCGCGCTCGACCAGCCACATCACGCCCGCGCCGGTCATCACGATCAGGCAGTACAGGATCAGCGGCGTGGTCCGCGGATAGAGCTGGACCAGCTTGGTCTCCCACAGGCTCCGCGCGTACCAGAACCGCAGCAGCCACGCACCGAGCATCATCGCCGCCAGCCCGATCACGATCGTGTGCTTGCGGCCGAGCGCGACCGCGAGCCCGAACCCGCCGATCAGCAGGCTCGTGAACAGCCCGACGCCGCCGAGCTCCCCGAGCGGCGGCCACGTCGCCAGCACGCCCGGCAGGTCGTTACGCCACATCGCGATGTACATCGGCTCGACGCCCACGTCGAAGTAGATGAACTTGTCGACGATCTTGCCGGCCGGATCGAGCATCACGCCGGCGAGGTAGCGGCCGGACATCAGCAGGAACACCAGCCCGGTGAGCCCGAGCAGCAGCAGCGCCCGGCGCCGCGCCCCCCGCCATGGGAACACCACCAGCGTCGCCAGGAACACGCCCGGGGCCGCCCACTTGAACCACCCCGAGTACGCCAGGAACAGCAGGCCGAACCCGACGCCGAACCCGACGCTGGCGCGGATCGTATCGAGCCGGGTGCCGTCGCCGATCGTACGCAGCGTCTGGAGGAACTTGATCGCGACCGGCACGAACACGATCAGCACGAGGTGCGTGTACGGCTTGTACGGATCGATCAGCGGCAGCATCGCGATCACGCCGAGCGCGAGCGCCCAGGGTGGCCGCAGGTGCAGGCGCCAGCCCAGGTAGGCGACCGGCCCGAACGCCGCGGTGCCGATGATCTGGAGCTGCTTGACGGCGTGCTCGGGCGGCAGCCCGAGGACATCCGAGGCGCCGTGGAGCACGTGCAGCGGCAGCGGCGGGTACAGCGGCGGGATCGCCTGCCCGTCGTGCAGCGCCTTGGCCCACGTCACCAGCGCGCTGACATCACCGCCCTTGGTGTGCAGCCCCCACGCGGTGCCGCGCAGCGCCACCAGCACGCCTCCCGCGACCAGCGCGCTCGCGAGGCCGGCCACGCCCGCGCACACCAGCCGGCTCGTCAGCGCGAACGCGCGATCACCCCGGGCCCGCGCCGCGAGCAGCAGCGCCGCCACGAGCACGAGCCCGAACAGGAAGAACCGCAGCTCGAGCGCGGCCAGCCCGCTGATCTGGCCAAGCCGATCGCGGGGGTTGACCCGGATCAGGAGGCTCGCGCCGAGGAACAGCGCCGGCGTGACGAACGCGACCAGCGCCTCGAGCGCGATCCCGCGCCACGCTGGCGCGTCACGCTCATCGGGATCATGGCCCGCCCGAGGATCCCCGTTCATCCGCCGACGACGTTAGCCCCCGCCACCGGGGCGCTCAAGATCGCGGGGCTCATTCCGCCGCCGCCGCCGCCGCCGCCGCCGCCGCCGCCGCCGCTGGCCCCGGGGCGTCGGACTCACCGGCGGCGGGCAGCAGGCCGGTCCGCTTCGCGAACGGCAGGCACGCGAGCCCGACCAGCACCGCGGCGAGCACGCCGTAGACGAAGTGCACCATCGCGAACGCGAGCAGGCTGGCCGCGCGATCGTCGGCAGTCGCCCCCGGCGCGTAGTCGCGGAAGAAGTAGAGCATCGCCGCCTGCGTGGTCCCGAGCCCGGCCGGGGAGATCGGCATCACGGCGGCCAGCGCGACCGCCGGCATCAACACGGCTCCCGCCGCGAACGGCACGTCGATGCCCCACACCCGCATCGCCACCCAGTGCGCGAGGACCACGGCGATCACGTGGGGCACGCGGCCGGCGATCGCGAGGGCGTGCCCGCCGAGACCGCCATCGAACAGCGGCGCGAACACGCCGCGGCGCGCGAGCCAGTCCGGGCGTACCGCGATCACCACGAGGTAGGCCGCGAACGCCGCCATGCCGAGAACGAGGGTCCACCACATCGCGGGGTTGGTGGCGCGCCCGTCGGCGATCGCCCACACGCCGAACGTCAGCACCAGCAGCGTCGCGAGGTTGGTCCCGATCAGGAACAGCGTCGCGCCCACGGCGCGCAGCGCGGGCTCACCGGCCCGGTACAGGTAGTAGCCGAACCCGCCCTGCCCGAGGGCGTAGTTGATCAGGAACAGCAGGTAGGTCGCACCGCGCACCGCCATCACGCGCGGGAAGCCCCACCGGATCCGCAGCGCGCGCAAGCCGATCCACGTCGAGAACGAGTCCGTGAACAGCACGAGCGTGGTGATCAGCAGCTCGACGGTCGCGAGCGCCAGGTGCGGCCCGTGGCCGATCGACGCGCGGAACTTCGCGAACGGAACGTTGGTGGCGATCACGAGCACGATCGCCAGCCCGACAAGCCACGGCCCCCAGCGGCGCAGCCGGGCGAACCGGCGTGGCGGCGGCGCTGCCATCAAGCGGTCCGGCGCGCCGTGATCGCGAAGTTGCCGTCGCGGACCACGCTGCTGAACACCAGGCCGGGCACGATCCCGGCGTACCAGGTGAGCGCCTGGAACCGGTCCCATAGCCCGTACGACACGCTCCCCGCGAACCCGGTCGGCACCGCGAGGTCCCTGGTCTCGACCTCGGAGAACCCGCGCTCCTCGAGTAGCGACGTCAGCAGGCTCTTCGAGAAGAACGAGATGTGCCGCGGCGGATCGAGGTGGAACCAGCGGTCCTTGAAGATCGCCGCCTCGCGGCTCTCGATGTTCGGCACCGAGATGTAGAGCTGGCCCCCGGGGCGCAGGCACCTCGTCGCCAGATCGAGGAGCCGCAGCGGCTGGTCGAGGTGCTCGAACGAGAAGTTGAAGGTGACGAGGTCGAACGTCCCCGCCTGCGCGGCGAGCGCCGCCTCGCCCGCGATCACGGGCAGCCCGATCTGCGCCGACAGCGCCTGCGCGTACGCCGGATCGAACTCGTACCCGGTGGCGTTCCAGCCGAGGGCCGCCATCTCCTTGAGGTAGAAGCCGTTGCCACAGCCGATGTCGAGCAGCGCCGCGCCGTGACCGGGGCGCTCGAGGTAGCAGTGGCCGATCGTGAGCCGCCGCAGCGTGCGGTACACGACCGACTCGCCGGTGTGGATCCGGTAGCCCGCGTAGAACGCGCCCGGGTTCGCCGGCACGTGCTCGAGCTGGACCAGGCCACACGCCGCGCAGCTCACGTAGTCGAACGCACCGGCGAAGCCGTGGAACCGATCCGGGACGTCGGCGAACCGGGGGAGCGCATCACCGCCGCCACAGTTGCGACACGTGAACGGCGCCTCCTGCTCTCGCTCGGACGCACGGGCACCTGAGACCGTCATGCGAGCGTCATACTCCGAAGCGTCGCCGGAGCGGTAGTCCCGCGGCCGTCAGCGTCGGGCATGTTCTTGCGACCTGCGCCCCCCCCGTGCGACCGTCCGCGCCGCGCCATGCGGTACCTCCGACGCAGCCTGAGAGACTGTGAAACAGTCTCGAAACCGGGGTGGGAACCCTGCGCGGCTTGCCGCGTAGGGCGGGACGGAGTCCCGTGAAACTGAGAGCCGGGCTCCCGGCGGCGGTGATCGCGATCGCCGTCTACGTGGCGTTCCTGAACAAGCCGTTCAACATCGACGACAACGTGTTCCTGATGATGGCGGACCACATGACGGTGGACCCGCTCCACCCGGCCTCGGTCCAGCTCGTCGTCAACGGGCGCCCCCCCGCGTGGGTCTCGGCGGGGATGTGGTCGGGGCCCGTGATGCCGGCGCTCCTGGTTCCCTCGATCCTGGCGGGCGGTGCCGAGTGGCTCGCGCACCTGATGGTGCTCGGCGTGTTCCTGGTCGGGATCTTCGCCACGGCGGCGCTCGCGCTCCGGCTCGGACTGTCCGATCGGGGCGCACGGTGGGCGGCCCTGCTCACGACCTGCTCGGCGGCGGTGATCGCGATGTCGATGACCAGCATGCCCGACCTCCCGACGATGAGCCTCGGCGTCCTCGGGGCCGAGCGCCTGGTCGCCTACCGCGACGAGCGCCGGCTGGCCCAGGCGCTCGGGGCGACCATCGCCCTCGCGCTCGCGGTGCTCTCCCGCCAGCACATCGTGCTGCTGTATGCGTGCCTGGTCCCGCTGATGTTCACGGCGTGGCCCGGCACCCTCCGCGAGTTCGGGACGACGGTGGTGTCGCGCCGGTTCCTTGCCCTGATGGCGATCTGCGTCGCCGCGGCCGGGCTCGTGGCCCTCGCGTACCTCGTCATGCGCGATGACCACGCCGCCGGCAGCCTCGCCTCCACGCCGCTGCGGATCGCCGACACCAGCCTGTGGCGGGTCAACCTCCCGAACGTCCCGGCGCAGTGGGTGCTGACCTTCCCGCTCGGGCTCGCGTGGGCGTGGCTGCACGGCCGCGACATGCTCCGCTCGGCGTGGTGCTGGCTCGGCGCGGGCGCGGGCGCGTACCTCGCGTACACGTCCCACGTGTTCTATCGCCACCTCGACTGGCTGCCGTGGCAGGCGCCGCTCACCGCCCTCGGCATGGCCGTGCTGGTCCACGTGTTCGTCGACGCGGTCCGGCGGCGCGACCACGTCGAGCTCGGGCTCGCGGCGTGGCTCCTGATCATGACGCCGATCGCGGTGTACTCGCACTTGCCGCCCAAGTACTTCGTGCCATCTGCGCCCGCGATGGCCATCCTGATCCTGCGCCACGTCGAGAGCCAGGGCCGGAACCCCACGCGCGTGCTCGGGACACTCGCCGTCCTCCACGTCGTGCTCGGCGTGCTGATCATCCGCGCCGACGCCGCCCACGGGGAGACCGGGCGAGAGGGCGGCGCCGTCGTCGCGAGCTACGTCGCCCGGGGCGAGCGCGTGTGGTTCGACGGCACGTGGGGCTTCCAGTGGTACGCGATGCAGGCCGGCGCGATGCCCGTCACCACCGAGGAGCCGAAGCCGCAGCCCGGCGACATCGTCGTGGTCGGGATGGAGGGCTGGGTGATCAAGGCCTGGCCCAACAAGCAGCTCCTCGAGAAGCGCACGTTCCCCGCGCCGGGCGGCCGGATCATGCGCAAGCCCGCCGGGTTCTTCTCGAACGTCGCGTGGGGCCCGCTGCCGTGGTGGTGGAGCCGGAAGCCGCTGGGGCCAATCGAGGTCTACCGGATCTTGTGACCCCGACGAGGCTCCTGACCGCGCGCCATCACGCGCAGGTGGATCACGGCGACCCGCCCGTCGAATGGCTCACAGCTCGCGCAGCAGCCGCAGGCCGCGGCGGGCCTCGTCGAAGTCGAGCAGCACGGTGTCCTTGAGCGCGCGGTAGGCGATGTTGAGCTTGATGATCCGCTTCTGCGTTGCGAGCTTCACGCACGCGTCCCAGCCGCGCTCGGCCGCCGTGGCGCGGATCCGGTCGTAGAACTCGGACTCCTCGCGGAACCGCAGCTGCGTGCGCGTGTACTGCGCCGTCGCGTTCTCCTCGTGGCGGCGGTAGCGGTAGCAGCGGTCCGGCAGCCCCACGAGCGTGTCGCCGTCGAGCAGGAGCTTCGTGGTCAGCTCCCAGTCCATGACGAACTTGACGCCCAGCGGGAACCGGCGGTCGGTCAGCACCGCCTTCCGGAAGCACAGCGTGGGCGCCATGATGAAGTTGCCCTTGAGCAGCGCGCGCACGCCAGGCTCACCGTGGAGCATCAGCTCGTCGCGCGGGGCCGGGTTGATCAGGACGTCCTTGACGGCGTCGGTCAGCGAGAACCGGGGCGCGCCCTGCTCGTCGATGATCAGCGCCCGACAGAACAGCGCGGCGGCGGTGGGGTGACGGGCGGCGGCCGCGCGCAGGGTGCCGACGTAGGTCGGCATCAGCTCGTCGTCGCCGTGGAGCACGGTGACCAGCTCGGTGGTGGCGATCTCGAGGCAGCGGTTGAAGTTGCCGGCCATGCCGAGGTTGTGCGGGTTGCGCTCGTAGCGGACGCGGCCGGCGCCGAACGAGCGGACGACCTCCTCGACGCCGGCTTCGGGCCCGTCGTCGCACACCACGGCCTCCCAGCCGTCGTCCTCCTGCGCGACGATGCTCTGCAGCGTCCGCGCGAGGTAGGGGATCCCCGTGTAGAACGGGATCGCGAAGGTGATCCGGGGCAGCACGCGGCCTTCGGGTACCACGGATCGCCCGCGCCGGGCTACGACGCGGCCGTGGCGTCGGGCGCGCGCGGGGCCGGGGCGCTGTGCACGGGGCGGTCACCGGCGCGGCGGCCGGCGCGCGGCGCGGGGTGCTGCAGGTAGACCAGGCGCTTGGCCTCGCGGCGGACGTGTGCGACGAGGTCGAGGATCAGGCCGGTGGCGATCGAGATACCGCCGACCACGCCGAGGCCGGTGATGCCGATCGCGGTGGGGAACCGCGGGACCAGGCCGGTCCGGTAGTAGGTGACGAGCAGCGGGACGCCGAGCGCGAGCCCGACGCCGAACAGCAGCGCGCCGAGCAGCGAGAAGAACAGCAGCGGCCGCTCGTTGCGCATGAGATTTGTGATCGTCAGCAGGATCCGCCAGCCATCGCGGAACGTGCGGAGCTTCGAGACCGAGCCCGGCGGGCGCTCCTTGTAGGCGGTCTCGATCTCGGCGACCGGCATCCGCATCTGCATGGCGTGGACGGTCAGCTCGGTCTCGATCTCGAACTCGCGCGAGAACGACGGAAAGCTCTTCACGAACCTCCGCGAGAACACGCGGTAGCCTGACAGCATGTCCTCGATCTGCGCGCCGAACAGCCAGCCGACGAGGCCGGTCAGCACGCGGTTGCCGAGGCGGTGGCCGGCGCGGTAGGCGGCCTGGTGGGTCTCGATGCGGCGCCCGACGACCATGTCGAGGTTGCCCTCGACGAGGCGGTCGATCAGCACCGAGGCCACGGACGCGTCGTAGGTGTCGTCACCGTCGACCATCACGTAGACGTCGGCCTCGATGTCCTGGAACATCCGGCGGACCACGTTGCCCTTGCCGCGGCGGGTCTCGGCGCGGACCTCGGCGCCTGCGGCCGCGGCGATCGCGGAGGTCTGGTCGGTGGAGTTGTTGTCGTAGACGTAGACCGTCGCGTGGGGCAGCGCGGTGCGGAAGTCGCGCACGACCTTGTCGATCGCGGCGGCCTCGTTGAAGCACGGCACCAGAACGGCGATGTCCATGAGGGGCCGGACACTAGCAGATCCGGCCCCCGCGCCACGACAACGGCGGTCAGGGGGAGGCGCTTGCCGGCCGGCCCGGCCCGCGCGTATAAGCCGGGGCGTGGACGTCGATGTGATGCGGGAGCCCGGGGCGCCAGTGGCGCCGGCCGGGTGCGTGGCGTGCGGCCGGGTGGCCGCGCGCCCGCTCTACGAGGTCAACGGGTTCGCGATCGTGGGCTGTGCGTGTGGCCTCGCCCGCACGGTGCTGCCGCCCGGGTTCGACCCCGCGTCGATCTACACCGAGGACTACTTCCACGGCGGCCACCCCGACGGCTACGCCGACTACACCGCGAGCGGCGAGGAGCTCCGCCACGAGTTCCGCCGGATCCTCGCGGCGCTCCGCACCCACGTGCCCGGTGGCTCGCTGATCGAGATCGGCTGCGCCTACGGGTACTTCCTCGACGAGGCCGCCGCCCAGTTCCGCACCCTCGGCGTGGAGATCTCGGACCACGCTCGCGAGGTGTGCCTGGGCCGCGGGCTCGACGCGATCGCGGAGGCCACCCCGGAGGCGCTCGCGGCGCGCGGGCCGTTCGACGCGGCGGTCATGCTCGACGTGCTCGAGCACATGCCGGACCCCGGCGTCACGCTCGACGCGCTGCACGGGGCGATGCGCCCCGGCGGCCAGCTCGTGCTGTCGACCGGTGACTTCGCCTCCGCGATCGCCCGCGGCATGGGCAAGCACTGGCGGCTGATGACGCCGCCCCAGCACCTGTGGTTCTTCTCGCCCGCGACGGTGACCGCGCTGCTGCGGCGCCACGGGTTCCGGGTCCACACCGTCGAGCACCCGTGGAAGCTGGTGCCGGTGGCGCTCGCGCTGTACCAGGCGAGCCGCTACGTCGGCGGCCAGGACCTGATCCGCCGGCTGATGCCGCCCGGCCGGATCCCGATCAACCTGTTCGACGCGATGCGCGTGATCGCGACCCACATCCCCGACGACGACGCCGGCTACCTGCGGCCGTACGCCCTCGCCGCCCGCCACGCCCGCGGCCGCGTGCTCGATCTCGCCTGTGGCCTCGGCGGCGGCACCCGCCTGCTCGCCGCGAGCGCGACCACCGTGGTCGGCGTCGAGGGCGATCCGGGCGTGTTCGCGCGCGCGACCGCCCGCCCCGCCGGCGGCAACGTCCGGTTCGACGCCACCGCGCCCACCGCGTTCCACGACCCCGAGGGCTTCGACCAGGTGGTCGTGCTCGATCCGCTGGGTGGGATCACCGATCTCGACCTCGTGATCGTCCGCGCGCTCGCGGCGCTCCGCCCGACCGGCCTGCTGGTCACCACGCCGGCCGCGCAGCCGCTCGCCGCGCGCTACGGCCTCGTCGAGGTCGACCGCGACGACGCCAGCATCGCCTGGCGCCGGGCGTAGCGGCCGTGGTGAACCCGATCAGGCGTCGTCGGGATCGTCGCCGAACCACACGCCGACCTGCAGCTCGATCTGCGCAAATGGCTCGGCGTGCACCCGCTGACCGCGCTGCGCGGTGAGTACGACCAGGTAGCCATCGGGGGTCCATCGGTGGACACGAAGGGTCTCGAGCATCGGATCGACGATCCAGTAGTGCCCGACCTGAGCGCGCCGGTACGCCTCGAACTTGGTGACCTGATCGTCGCGCGCGTTGGAGGGCGACAGCACCTCGCAGATCCAGTCGGGCACGATCCGGACCGGGCTCCCGGTCGGCCGCTCGGGCACCCGGTCGCGCCGCCAGCCGAGGACGTCGGGTCGGTAGACCTCGTGGCGCTCGAGCTCGAGTTCCACCTCGGTCTCGAACCACCACCCGCCCGGGTGCGCGCCCCCGCCGCGGCGGTTGAACGGCCCGAACAGCGTCCCGGCGATCGCCGCCTGGGCGCCGCCATGCTCGCCGCTCGGCGACGCCTTGGGCGTCAGCACGCCGCCGATCACCTCGTGGAACCGGCGCGCCTCCCCGAGGGCGAGCAGATCCGTGAGGGTCGCCAGCGCGGGGTGGGCGGGAGTCGCCATGGAGGAAGCATACCGCGCACGGCGCTGCTACGCTCGAGGACATGAGGCCGCCCACGACCGACGAGCCCAGGGATGCGGCGGAGGCATCCTGCGTCAAGGACGTGGTAGCCGAGGCCGTGAACATCACGACCGAGGAGCAGCGCGAACTCGCCGCCGCGGTCGACGACAGCGCCGCACAGTTCGCGCGTGGCGACTACGTGGAGGCGCGCGCCTTCGCGCTCGGCCTCATCGCCAAGGCGTGACCCTCAGCGGATCGCGCGGATCGCGGCGGGTGCGGCGGACGGAGGGCCGTGCAGGTACGCGCGGGTCGGCAGCAGCGTGTCCTCGCGGACGAACGTCAGCTGCCACGGCGCGAGGCCGTCGAGGCTGGCGGTGATCGTGACCGACCGCGCGCCCTGGTCGGTGTACGTGCGGGTCTCGCGCGCGAGGTCCCGGATGGGCTCGCCCTCGATCGCCACGCGGGCGCGGCCGGCGCTGGTGGACATCCAGTACGTGCCAGCGAGCCGGGCGGACAGCGTGATCCGCACGTCGACGCCGCCCTCGGGGGACACCACGATCGCGGGGGTGTTGAAGCCCCAGCTCGGGGGTGCGTCGTTGAGCAGGCTGGCGATCCCGTCGGTCGCCGACAGCAGGCCCGCGCACTCGTGGGTGCCGGTCAGCGCGGCGTAGCCGCAGCGCTCCCACGGTTCATCACCGCGGCGGGCCTCGACGGTGGCGGTGGCGCGCACGCCGGTGCCGAGCTCGAGGGCGCGGGTGACGCCGGTGGTGGCGAGGCACCCGCGCACGAGCAGGCCGGCGATCACGAGCGGCACGCCGATCCGGATCGCCAGCGGGGTCAACGTCAGCGCACGCGCGCGCAGGTGCGCGAGCCGGCGGAGCACGCGGAGGCGCAGGCGGCGCACGCGCCAGGTGACGATGACCACGAGCGCGGCGAGCCCGGCGAGCACGGACAGCCCGCGCCCCGCGCCATCGGACGGCAGCGGGCCCGAGGCGGTGAACGTGGTGCGCCCGGGCGCGAGCCACGCGCTGACCACGTGGAGCCGGCCGCCCTCGATGCCGGGGTACGCGGACACCGGCTCGGCGGCGCCGCTGGCGTGGTGGGCGCGCCAGCGCGGGTAGTAGCCGGTGCCGAGCGCGACCAGCACGGGCTCGGTGGTGCCGGTGACCTCGACCTCGACGGCATCGGCCTCGAGCCGAAGCACGCGCACGACGGCGCCCGCGGGCCCGCGCTCGATCCTCGCGAACTGGCCGTCCCACGCCGCGAGCTCGCGCACGTGGTAGCTGCCGAACACCCGCTCGGTGGCCGGATCGCCGAGGCTGGGGGACGCGCCCACGCCCACCACCCAGCGCACGTTGAACCGGCGCAGGCTGGCCGGGCTGGTGTCCTCGAACCGCTCGCGCAGCAGCAGATCCGGCAGCCACTGCGGGTGCAAGGTCGGCAGCCCGGTCTCGGCGGTCAGGTGCATCTGCTCGTGGGTGTCCTGCTCGAACAGCGCGCGGCCCCACGCGTCGGGGCGGAGCGCCGCGGCCTGCGCGTGCGCCCACGTGGTGAGCTGCGCGCGGCCCTCGGGGTCGGGGGCGGACAGCGCGGCCTGCGCGGCGGCGCGGCCGGCCGCGTTCCACCACAGCGTCGGCAGCGTGCGCAGGGCCGCGCCGGTCATCACCGCGATCACCGCGACCGCGACCAGCTGCGGGCGGCGCGCGGCGGTGCGCCAGGTGGCGAGAATGGCGGCGATCACGACCCACAGCCCGTACGCCGCGCACGCCAGCACGCACGGGCGCGCGAGCTGCGCGAGCCGCTCGGTGCCGAGCCGGGCGATGCCGTGGCCGGGCGCGAGGTCGAACCCGAGGTACGCCGCGTCGGACAGGCCGAGCAGCAGCACCAGCGCGGTCGCCGCCACGAACACGATCGGCGCCCGGCGCGACCACAGGCCCGCCACGATCCCGAGGTAGCCCGCGTAGCCGATCAGCGCGTACGCGGTGACCGGCGACGGCGCCGCGAGCAGGTCCTCGAGCACGCGCGCCGCCGACCGGACCGGGTTGGGGAAGTGCTGCCCGTAGAGGAGGATCCGCTGCGCGAGCGGCATCCACACCGCCGCGCCGAGGGCGATGCCGACGGCGATGTGGCCGATCGCGACGAGCGCGCGGCGGGGCGGCACGTCGCTGGCGAGCAGCGCGACCGCGCCGAGCGCGACGATCGAGGCGGCGGCGCCGATCAGGCCCGCGGGGTGGGCGATCACGGCGAGCGCGGTGGCGACCCAGATCAGCACCGAGGTGGCGAGCCGCGGGCGACGCAGCGCATCGACGACGCCGAGCGCTGCCACGGTGGCGAACGCGAGCGACAGGGCGCCGTGCAGCAGGCCCCACCGGAACAGCCCGACGGTGCCGCCGTGCGCGACCGCGCCGGTGTCGACGAGCGCGACCACGCCGACCAGCAGCGCGAGCGGGCGCGGGGCGATCCGGGCGGCGATCAGCGTGGTGCCCACCGCGATCCCGACGTGGACGATGACCGCGACGATCAGCAGCGCGTGCGCCAGATCGTGCTCGAGCCCGAGCCCCACCGCGAGGTGGCCGGTCACCAGGTACGCGAGTGACGGGTACAGCTCGAGCGGCGCATCGCCGGTCGACAGCAGGTGCGTCCACACCGGCAGGTCGAGGCCGGGCATGTGCGGCACCACCTGCGCGAGCACCGCGTGCTGCGGGCCCCAGTCGCCGATCGGCCAGTCCGGCGAGGTCACGAGCACGTCCCAGAACACGACGATGCCGGTGGTCGCGACCACGGTGACCACGATCGTGGTGGTGACGTCCACCGGCGGGCGACGCAGCCACGCGGGCGCGCGCGGCCACAGCAACACCGCGCCGATGCCGAGCGCGGCGGCCAGGATCATCACGCCGATCGCGCCGGCGACGTCGCCCGGGAACGCGAGGGCGAGCACGGCACCACCCAGCACGAGCTGCGCGCCCGGGCTGCGGGCGAGCCGGTGCCCGAGGCCGCGCACGGGTTGACTCACGCCCTCCGCGTAACACGAGCGGCCGGGTCCCGTCGCGGGCTCCCCGGTCGCGATGCCAGCCACCCATCCGCGGGCGCACGGACGGCGGTGGAGGTGAGCGGAGGCGCTGACGCGAACCTGGCGACCGGGGATCCGACCGTGACGGTCCATGACCGTCTCAGCCCGTCCAGCGACGCGAGGGACTTGGCGCGTTGACGGTGCGCACGCCGAGGAGCCGGCCCTCCGTGCACTCTCACAGCGCGCCCGAAGAACGGCCGCTCGCACGTCTGACCTGGCTGGTAGAGTGAACGCATGATCAGCAAGCGCAACGCCACGTACCAGGACGTTCTCGACGCGCCCGAGCACCTGGTCGCCGAGCTGCTCGACGGAGACCTGGTCCTGTCACCGAGGCCAGGTGGCCGGCACAGCTCGGTCGCCTCGCTTCTCGGCGGCGAGCTGCTGCCGCCATTTCGCCACGGCCGGGGGGGGCCCGGAGGATGGGTCATCCTCGACGAGCCTGAGTTGCGGCTCGGCGCGCGCGTGCTGGTGCCCGACCTCGCCGGGTGGCGGATCGAGCGGCTGCCCGTCGTCCCCGAGAAGTTCACCGTGGTCCCGGACTGGGTCTGTGAGATCGCGTCGCCCTCGACCGAAAAGCTCGACCGCGGCCGCAAGCTCCCGCTGTACGCGGCGGCCGGTGTACGTCATTGCTGGATGATCCACCCGCAGCTGCGGATGCTCGAGATCCTGCGGCTGCACGCGGGCCAGTGGCTGAGCGTCGGCGTGTATATCGATGACGAGAAGGTCTGCGCCGAGCCGTTCGAGGCGCTCGAGCTCGACCTCGCCAACCTGTGGCTCGGACTGCCGCTGCGTGCGTCCGAGCTGACCGAGAGCGCGCTGCACGAGACGTGGTGAGCGGCGCGGCGCACCGGGTTCACGGGCACGCGCGAGGCACCACCTGACCATCGGCTGGCGGGCCGACGGCTGCGCGGCGGCGGTCGAGGACAGGGGGACGGGCGGGCGCGGAGCTGGTGAACGGGTGTCTGACCCTGTTACAACCGCCGCCTTCGCATGAAGGCCCGCCTCGGCCTCGTCCTCCGCCTGCTCGGGACCGCTGCCGGCCTCGCGTTCATCGCGACCAAGGTCGATCTCGGCGCCGCGCGCGAGGCGCTGGGGCGGATCTCCATCGGAGCGTTCGCGCTCGCGGGCGTGCTGGTCGCGCTCAACGTGGTCGCGGGCGCGGTGCGGTGGCGCGTGCTGCTGTGCGCGTACGGCTCGACCGCGATCCCGCCGCTGCCCCGCCTGGTCCACCTCTACTTCGTCGGGTTCTTCTACAACAACTACCTGCCCGGCGCGGTCGCGGGCGACGTGGGGCGCGGCGTGGTCACGCGCGGCGCGTTCCCGGGCGAGGGCGCGACCGGCGCGCTCGCGGTGGTGCTGGTCGAGCGCGCGCTCGGCCTGTTCGCGCTGTTCGCCCTGCTCGCCGCGGGCCTGCTCACCACCGGCGACGAGATCGACACCCGCGCGCTGTGGCTGTGGACCGCGCTCGGCGTCGCGGGCTCGTGCACGCTGGTCGCGGCGATCGCCGGCGCGCGCCGCCTCGCCCCGCACCTGCCCGCGCGGCTCGCCACGTACGCGGCCCGGCTGCCCGCGATCGTCGATGCGCGCGCGTTCGCGCTCGCGGCCGGCTACTCGCTCGCGACGCAGCTGCTGATCGCGCTCGCAGGCTGGGTGCTGCTCGCCGCGCTCGCGCCGATCGGCCTCGGCGCATCGCTCCTGGTGGTCCCGCTCGCCGCGGCCACCACGTTCCTGCCGATCACGGTCGGCGGCGCCGGCGCCCGCGAGGCGGTCTACGTCGCGCTGTGCGGCCGGCTGTTCGGGATGCCAGTGGCCGATGCGCTGGCCGCCTCGCTCGGGCTGTGGCTGGCCCACCTCGTGGTCGGCGCCGCCGGCGGCCTCGCGCAGCTCGCCGCGAACCGCCCGCCGCCCTGACCTCGAGCGGCGCACGCCGCCCGGACCTCGAGCGGCGCCCGCCGCCCGGCCCGCCACGGACCACCGCTGACGCCGCGCGGGCTCCGCGTCAGCCTGGAGGCCGGGTCAGCCCTGCGGGCCGCCGGCCCAGTAACGGCCCTGCTTGTCGGGATCGCGCAGCAGCAGGCCGAACAGCGCGGTCAGCGGCACGTCCTCCTCGCGGCCATCGTCGCCGACGCTCGGGAACACCACGCGCCTGCCGCTGCCGGTGAAGTCGCTGAGCCGGTGCCCGTGGATGCGCGCGCCGTTGAGGAGCACTTGCAGCGTGCTCTCGCCGCGCACGACGATCGCGGGCTCGAGGCCATCGAGGACGACCTCGCACGTCGCCTCGACCTCGCCACCGACCAGCAGCCCGATCGCGACCCGACCGGCGCACCGGGTGCCATCGGACCGGGTCAACACCACCACCGCCTCGGCGATCCAGCCTGCCATCTCCAGCACAGGCTAGCAGGCTCGCGCGGACCGCGGCACGCTCGGAGCGACACGGTCTCGCCGTGGGCGCTCGGGGAGACGGTCGCGAGAGCGCGCGCCTGCATGCTCTCGTCCCGGCGCGACACCTGGCCGCGCTCAGCCGCCTGACGCGACGCGCGCCTTCGCGAGCCGCTCGAACGCCTCGAGGATCGGCGCGGCGACGTTGCGCTCCTCGAGCCGCGACGCGTGCTGCACGCCCGTGGGCGACGTGATGTTGACCTCGGTCAGCATGCCGCCGATCACGTCGAGCCCGACCAGGATCTGGCCGTGGGCCTTCAGGAACGGCGCCACCTCCGCGATGATCTCGCGGTCGCGCGCGTCGATCGTCGTGCGCACGGCGCGGCCGCCGACGTGGAGGTTGCCGCGGGCCTCGGCGCTCCCGGGGACCCGGAGCACGGCGCCCACGGGCTCGCCGTCGACGAGGATGATCCGCTTGTCGCCCTCGACGGCGGCGGGCAGATAACGCTGCGCGAGCGTCCACCGCGTGCCCGCGCCCGTCGAGGTCTCGAGGATCGAGCTCGCGTTCGGATCCCCGTCGCGCACCACGAAGATGCCGAGGCCGCCGAAACCGTCGACGGGCTTGACCACGATCGTGCCGCCCTGCTCGGCCTGGAACGCACGCAGCTTCGCGGTCGAGCGGGTGACGATCGTGGTGGGGGTCAGGTGCGGGAACCGCAGCACCGCGAGGTGCTCGTTGAGCTCGCGCAGGCCGCGCGGATCGTTGACCAGCAGCGTCTTGCCGCGCGCGTGGTCGAGGATCCACGTGGCGTGGAGGTAGTTGACGTCGAGCGGTGGGTCCTTGCGCATCAGCACGACGTCGAAGTCGGCCAGGCGGCGGGTCACGGGCGGCTCCACGCGGAATGCGTCCCGGGGGGTCTCGGCGGGCACCACGGCGGTCAGGCTGGCCTCGGCGATCGCGTCGTCGCCGACCAGGCCGAGGTCCTCGACCAGGCACGTCCACACCTCGAACCCGCGGCCGGCGGCCTCGAGCATCAGGGCGTACGAGGTGTCCCCGGTCAGCTGCAGGCGATCGAGCGGGTCGACGATGAACAGGAGCTTCACGGAGGGCAATGTAGCCCGCCGCGACCTGTTACGCTGGGGTGTGCGGTCCGTGATCCGGTCATGATCGAGCTGCGGCGCGCCGACATCGGCTTTGGCCGGATCGTTCTCGACGAGCATGGCGTCACGCGCAAGCGGCTGCTGTTCCGCTCGTTTCTCGCGTGGGACCAGATCGAGGACTACCGGATCGAGATCAGGCTGTCGGGGCACGGCGCCGGGCCGCTGTACATCGTCGGCGGGCTCAACAGCCTGCTGATGCTCGACGACCTGCGGCGCGCCATGCGCGGCGGATCCGCCGTCCAGTTTGCGATCGAGCTGATCAGCCGTGACGACAGCATGATGTTCGACGGGCGCTACCGCGGCATCGCCCGCGCCATCGGCCACGTCCTCGAGCAGATCGGCCCCCGGATCGCGGCGGGGCCCCGCGCCGAGCTGGCCCGCACCGGCGTGGCCACGTTCGGCCAGCTCCGGCTGACCCGCCAGGGCGTGCACTGGCGCGATCGCGATCCGCTGCCACGCGCCGACATCGAGACCATCGAGCTGTTCGACAGCTCCCCGGTCAAGCTGCGCGTGATGAAGCACGGCAAGATCCTGCCGTACGCGCAGACCGAGACCGCGAACCTGCCGGCGCTGCACGCGTTGCTCGAGATCGCGCAGGAGCTCGGCTACCCGGTGCGAGGCCGCGAGCTGTTCGAGGCGCTCGGCGACCAAGCGCTCGATCCCGGCGCGTGATCCCGGCGCGTGATCCCGGCGCGTGATCCCGGCGCGTGATCCCGACGCCGGATCCCGACACCTGATCCCGCGCCGGACGCGCAGGCCGTCCGGGTCGTCCGCCCGGGGACCACCTCGGCCGGAACGCGGCCTCACACCGGACAGCCTCCGCGTGATTCGGCGGGCTTGCGGTGGCACACGAGATGCTTCTTCGCCAGTCATGACCGCACTTGGGATCGTCGAGGACGTGCAGGTCTTCGTTCGCAAGCCCGATCCCACCATCCTCGGCTGGCTCGAGGACTGCCGTCGCCACGGGCTCGACGCCCGCGACGAGGTCTGGGACGGAGTGCTGCACGTGGTCCCACCGCCCGCGTTCGCCCATCAAGACGTCGCCACCCAGCTCACGGTCGCGCTCACCCCCGCGAGTCGGGCACGCGGCTTCCGGATCGCTCACGAGCTCGGCGTGTTCGACCGCGTCGGCAGCGAGGCCAACGACCGCGTGCCCGATGTCGTCGTCGTCCGGCCCGAGCACGGCAGCGTCCGCGGCGCCGAGGCGCTCTCCGAGATCGTGATCGAGGTGCTGTCGCCCGACGACGGCAGCCGCGACAAGCTGCCGTTCTACGCGCGCTGCGGCATCGCCGAGGTGTGGCTGCTCCACCCGCTGACGCGCGCGCTCGAGTTCCACCTGCTCGACGGCGGGCGGTACGCGCAGCAGGTGCCCGATGCGGACGGCTGGGTCCACGGACCGGCGCTCGACGTGTGGCTGCGCGTGACCGCCGAGCCGCGCCTCGAGCTGCGCACCGGCGACGACGTCACCGTGATCTGACGCGCGCACACCGTCCCCCACGCGAGATCCCCCTCCCCGCGACGGCCGCAGGGCGCCCCGTGTGCCATCATCGCTCGACGCCCGCGATCGAGCTGACGCTCACGTGCCGCGTGATCCGTGAGGACGACGCCGAACTGGAGGTCGAGCTTGCTGACCACGTCGAGTCTGTCGACGGTCAACGCACGTTCCGCGTGTCGAGACGCTCGATGGCCTCGAAGGCTGCCGCACGAGCACCGGAGTCCGCGCGCTCAGGCCGTGGGCGTGGTCGGCGACACGGGAGCCGCGGGCGCGGGGTCGGGCTCGTCGCCACCGACCGCGACCTTGGTCGGCAGCAGGTGCTCGAGGCCATGCTTGCGCAGCCGATAGTACAGCGTGGAGCGGTTGATGCCGAGCGTGCGGGCGGCGCTCGCGATGTTGCCGCGCGACCTGTCGACCGCCGCGACGATCTCCTTGCGCTCGCTGTCGAGCAGGCGCTCGGCCAGGCTCTTGCCATCGTCGGCGAGCGCGGAGGCGGGCGCGGCGGCGGCGGGCGCCACGGCGGCGACCGGGCCGCTCGGCGTGGAGGTGCCGGTGGTCTGGCCGCGGCGGCCGAAATCGAGGTGGGCGATCCCGAGCGGGGCGCCACGCGCGAGGATCATCGCGCGCTCGATGATGTTCTCGAGTTCGCGGACGTTGCCCGGCCAGTTGTACTCGCGCAGCCGGGCGAGCGCGTCGGGCGCCACGGGCGCGGGCTGGGTGCCCATCTGGCGCGCGAACTTGGTGACGAAGTGCTGGGCCAGCACCGGCAGATCCTCGAGCCGGTCGCGCAGCGGCGGCAGGTTGATCGGGAACACGTTGAGCCGGTAGTAGAGGTCCTCGCGGAACTCGCCGTCCTCGATCATCTGCTCGAGGTTGCGGTTGGTCGCGGACACCACGCGGACGTCGACCTTGATGGTCTCGGCGCCGCCAACCCGCTCGAACTCGCGCTCCTGCAGCGTGCGCAGCAGCTTGATCTGGACCTCCATCGGCAGGTCACCGCACTCGTCGAGAAACAGGGTGCCGCCGTCCGCGAGCTCGAACCGCCCGGGGCGGCGCGCGATGGCGCCGGTGAAGCTGCCCTTCTCGTGGCCGAACAGCTCGCTCTCGAGCACGCCGGGGGCGAGCGCCGCACAGTTCACGCGCACGAACGGCTTGTGCTCGCGCGGCGAGTTGATGTGGATCGCGTGGGCGACCAGCTCCTTGCCGGTGCCGGTCTCGCCGCGCAGCAGGATCGTCGAGCTGGTGGGCGCGACCTGCTCGACCTTCGACAGCACCTCGCGCAGCGCCGCGCTGTCGCCGATGATGTTGCCGAAGTCGAACTCGCCGTGGAGCTGCTGGTTGAGGTACCCGGTGTACTCGGCGAGCTGGGCCGCGAGGCGGCGGTTCTCGCGGTGCAGGTGGTAGCGCTCGATCGCGTACTGGAGGACGCCGCGGACCTCCTTGGCGTCCCACGGCTTGGTGATGTAGCGGTAGACCTGCCCGAGGTTGACAGCCTCGACGAGCACGTCGACATCGGTGTACGCGGTCAGGATGATGCCGACGGCGTCCGGCTGGCGCGTGCGCACCTCGCGCAGCAGCTCGATGCCGGTCATCTTCGGCATCCGCTGGTCGGTGACGACGACCGCGACTTCCTTGTCCTCGAGGATCTGCAGCGCCTCGGCGCCACCGGTCGCCGTGACGATGTCGAACGACTTGCGGAAGTTGAACCGGAAGGCGTCGAGGTTGTCCTGCTCGTCGTCGACGACGAGGATCGGATAGCGCTTCACGTCGAGCGTCATGCCGGTCCGACAGCCGTATCACGACGGAGGGGGCGTTACCACCGGGCTCGGCAGGGAGTGGGCGGGCGGGGCCGCCAGCAGGGCCGGGGCGGCGGCCTCGGTGCGGATCACGATCGCCTCCTTGGCGAGCCGCACCACGAGCGGGCCGAGGATCAGGCCCCACGCGCCGAGCAGCTCGATGCCGCCGAACATCGAGACCAGCACCACGTAGGTCGGGAGTGCGAGCTGGCCGCGCCGCGCGAGGTACGGGCGCGCGAGGTTGTCGATCGTGCCGATCACCGCCACACCGACCACCGCCAGCGCGATCGCCGCGTCGGTGCGCCCGGTCGCCGCGAGCCCGGCCGCCACCGGGGCCCACACGATCGCGGTGCCGACGGCGGGGATCACCGAGAACAGCAGCGTCAGCATGCCGAGCGCGAGCGCCGACGGCACGCCGAGCACGGCGTAGGCGATCGTCACGACCACCGACTGCATCGCGCCGGCGCCGACGATCCCGTACGCCATCCCGCGACCGGTCTCGACGAACGCATCCGCGAGCCGCGTGACCGTCGAGGCGACCACCGGCGCGTGCTGCTCGATCCACGAGTACCAGGCGCGCCCCTCGACCAGCACCGCGTACATGCCGCTGACGAAGATCAGCAGGCCGATCACGACGTGGACCGCCGCACCCGCCACCTGCTGCAGGATGATCCACGCGCGACCGCCCTGGCTCATCACGAGGTCGGTCAGGCCCTGTGCGGAGGTCAGCGCCTGCTTGGTGGCGGTGGAGGCGCCGCCGCCCTGGGGCCCGCGCGCGAGCCGCTCCAGCACCGACTGCCCCTCCTTGCTGGTCAGCAGCTCGCGGACCAGGGCGAACGCGTCGATCACGATCGAGGCGGTCATCGCGCCGATCGGCAGCACCACCGTGGCCAGCAGCAGCACCGTGACCGTGGCCGACAGCCCGCGGCGCCCGCCCAGCACGCGCATCATCGACAGGTGGACCTTCTCGGCCCACAGCCCCAGCCACACCCCCAGCACCACCCACGGGGCGAACGGCACCCGGATGATGGCCGCGCCCGTGGCGAGGAGGCCGAGCAGCCAGCGGGGCCTCGGATCGCGGGTCACGCCCCATCCGCATCACGTCCCGGACCAGGGGCAAGCGTTGCTGCCTACATGTAGGAAACTGGCCCACCACACGGCCGCTCCGGTAGCGTCTGGATCATGGCCTCTCCCCGGCGAGCGCGACACACGCCCGAGTCTCCCCCGAGCCCCGAGGCACGGTCCCTGCCCCGTCCCCCCCGCAAGCCGATGGCGATGGCGCGCCGGGTGTCGCTGTTCGAGCGCGAGGTGCGGGTCCGGCTCGCGCCGGTCGCCGTCGAGCTGCTGCACGCCGCCGCGCGCATGCTGACCGAAGGGGGGATCGATGGCGACGTCTACACCGGCTCGACCATGCTGACGGTCGACCTGCTGCGGACCACCCACGTGATCGCCGACGCGCCCGATGCGGCGACCGCGCGGCGGGTGGCGCAGCTGTACGCCGCGGACGAGCGGTGCCGCGCCCACGCCCGCCGGGTCGCGGTCGCCGAGGCCCGGCGCCTCGCGGGCTGTGACCTGGTGCCCACCGTCGATGTCGAGAGCCGCTCCCAGGGCCCCGAGGTCCACCTGACCGTCAACGTCGAAGCGCAGCGGAGGACCGCATGATCGAGCTGTACAGCATCCGCGATGTGTCCAAGATCCTCGTCGTCCAGGAGGCGCGCCTGCGCTACTGGATGCAGACCGGGTTCGTGGGCCCGACGGTCCGCAAGGGCGGCCGGTTCTACTACACGTTCTGCGACCTGCTCGCGGTCAAGGCGACCCAAGATTTGTTGACGGCGGGGATGCCGCTCCAGAAGGTGCGCAAGAACGTCGACGCGCTCAAGAAGGCGCTGCCCCACGAGACCAGCCCGACCACCAGGCTGCGAGTGTGCTGCGACGGCGAGACCATCGTGGCGCTCGCCGACGACGTGGCGTTCCAGCCGGTCGGCGGGCAGCTCGTGATGGCGTTCACGGTGCCGAGCTTCGGCGATCACGTGTCGTCCGTGCTCGCGATGCCGCGCGTGGCGCCGGTCGTGCTCGCGCCGGTGGCGGACCCGGGCGACGACGAGGACGCCGGCAGCAACGGGGCGCCCGCCCACGTCGATCCCGACCGCACCGAGGCCAACGGGGGGTCCGCCGCCTACCGCTGCTTCGTGGAGGCGTGCGCCGCCGAGGACCGCGGCGACCTGCGCGGCGCCGAGCACCTGTTCCGCCAGGCGCTCGACCTCGAGCCGGCGATGGCCGCTGCCCTGACCAACCTCGGCAACCTGGTCCACCGCCAGGGTGAGCTGGAGGAGGCCCGCCGGCTCTACGAGCGCGCCCTCGAGCACGACCCGGCCCAGCCGGAGGCCCGCTACAACCTGGCCAACCTGCTCGAGGACGTCGGCGAGCTCGAGCTCGCGATCGCCGAGCTCCGCAAGGTCTGCGCGGCCGCGCCGGCGTTCGCCGATGCGCACTACAACCTCGGCATCATGCTCGCGCAGGTGGGGGGGACGGCGCAGGCCAAGCAGCACCTCGAGCGCTACCTCGAGCTCGACACCGACGGGGCGAGTGCGTGGGCGACCCATGCCCGCACGTTCCTCGCCCAGATCGCGGCCTGACCCGGCGCGGAGGCGACGCCATCACGCAGCTGGCGTCGCTGACGACCAGCCCGCGCCCCGCCCTCGCGCACGCCGGGCGCCGCGACATCGCGTTCGTGATCGCGAGCGAGACCGACACCGACGCGGCGTACTGCCTGCTCGCGCGCCTGGCGCGAGGGCCCGCGGGGGCCGACCTCGAGATCCTCGACACGGTGAGCGCCGCGCTGCTCGAGCTCGGCAACGACGTGATGGGCGGGCAGGTCAACGAGCGCGCGCTCGACTGCACCGCGCCGTCGCTCCCCGGCCCGCGGTGCCAGCGGCTCGCCCGGCGGATCGCGCTGCACGGGCGGGTCGATCGGGCCGGCGCCGTGGGGCAGTTCATCGCCGGGCCGTGGCCCGCCGAGGTGCGCTGGCAGCAGCTCGTGCGCGTGCGGGGCTGCGATGCGGACCCGCACACCCGCTGCCAGGATCACTTCGCGGACACCGGCGTCGATGCCCGCTACTTCGACCTGCTGTTCGCGGACCACGCGTGGCGCGATCCGGTGCTGCCGTGGCGGGAGATCGGGACCCGCGCGCTGCTGGCGGCCGGCCTCGACGGCGCGGAGCTGATGAGCGCGCGGGCGCTCGAGGCGGCGCTGATGCGCACGTGGTGCGCTGGCGACGAGGCCCGGGAGCTCCGCGAGCCCGCGTGGCGGCTCGAGGTCGCGGCGCGGGGGCGCCCGGACCTGCCCGCCGCCGAGCGCGCCGAGATCGAGGCGATCACTGACCGGCTCGCCGATCGGGCCGGGCCGCGCTGCCGGCACCGCCCGCCGCGCACGATCGAGTGGCAGCCGGCGGCGCGCTGTCGCCGTCAGCGCAGCGAGCCGAGGAGCAGCGCCATCCCCGCGAGCAGGACGAACAGGGGCTCCCAGAGGCTGTCGAAGCGGGTCATCGGGCGGGCGTGGTGCAGACGGTCCGCCTGGTGAGAGCCTCCATGGTGTCAGGTAGTTACATGCGTCACCGCGTCGCACCGGCCCCACCCCCGGGGCCCGGACGGGTGCGAGCGGACCCGCGCAGCACCGCGCCTCCCGCCCGGCGACCGAGCGGGGAACGGGCGGGCACCGACCGGCGCACCGACCGGCGGCTGCGCGCGCACCTCGCGGGCTGGCGGTATGGTGATGGCATGCGTCGTCCCCTGCTCGCCTCGGTCGTCCTGCTCGCCGGCACGTTCGCCGGGACCGCCTGCTCGGCGCGCGGTGGTGGCGCCGGCGAGGCCCGCGGCCCCGATCCGATCGAGAGCCCGCCGCGCTCGCGAGATCCGGGCGTGGTCTTCGATCAGCGCCCGCTCGGCTCCCCCCCCCCGCCCGAGCGCGCCGGCGGTGGCCGCGCGCCCACCGGGATCCGCCCGGACGGCGCGACCTGCTTCGTCGCCGAGGACTGCGCCTCGGGGGTGTGCGAGGGCCAGGGCTGCAGCGAGACCCGTCCCGGCACCTGCGCGCCGGCGCAGCGCGCGTGCACCCGGGACCTGCGGCCGTACTGCGGCTGCGACGGCGTGACGTTCCGGACCTCGGGCACCTGCCCGGGGCGCCGCTACGCCTCGGCGACCGAGTGCTCGACCGGCACGTGACCGCCGCGGTCGCCCGTCACAACCCGCCGTGGCGGATCGTCAGGTACGCGTAGACGTACGGGGCGATGAACAGCACGGCGTCGATGCGGTCGAGGATGCCGCCGTGGCCGGGCAGCAGCGCACCCGAGTCCTTGACGCCCACCGAGCGCTTGATCAGCGACTCGGCGAGGTCGCCGAGCTGGCCGAGGATGCCGCCCGGGATCGCGAGCAGCGCGACGTCGAGCCAGGTCAGCCACTCGGCCGTCGTCAGCTTGAGGATGGTGACGCCGAGGATCGAGCCGGCGATCCCGCCGAACGCACCCGCCCACGTCTTCTTCGGGCTGACCGCCTCGTAGAGCTTGGCGCCGCCGATGAACCGGCCCGCGAAGTACCCGCCGGTGTCGGCGAGCCAGGCGATCAGAAGGACGACGAGAACCGTGTCCTGCTCGTGGGCGGGGTCGATGAGCTTGAGCTTGGCGAGGTAGGTCGCGAGGAACCCGGCGTACACGATGCCCATCATCGTCGCGGTGATGCGGGACGCCACGCTCGGGATGTCGCGAAACTTGAACAGGAAGTACAGCATCGGCACGACGACCGCGCACAGCAGCGCGATGCTCCCGCCGCCGCTGAACCGCAGCATCCACGCTGGCAGGTGCTCGCGGTAGAACAGCAGCGTAGTGAAGTCGAGCCAGTAGAACGCCAGACACGCGACCGCTCCCATCACGAGCGCGGGCCGGCGGTCCTCCACCGGCAGCGTCATCGTGAAGAACTCGTGCATCGCGATCAGCGACGCCGCGAAGATCACAGCCCACACAGGCTCGGGCCGCTGCAGGTGGAGCAGCACGAGCAGGATCGGTACCGCGACGACCGCGACGAGGAACCGCTGAGCGAGGTTTCCGAGGGCCAAGAGGCGGGCAGCTAACCGCAGCGCCGGAGCGGGGTCAAGCCCGGGCCGGGCCTACCCATGGGCACGACGGGTGGGCACGACGGGTGGGCACGACGGGTGGGCACGACGGGTGGGCACGACGCGCCGGCGGCCAGCATCAGGCGCCTTCGACGTCGGAGGCGAGCTGCGCCGAGGTCAGACCGAACCGGCGCTCGCGTCCGCCGAACGAGGCGAGGCACTGCTGGAGGTGCTGGCGCCGGAACTCGGGCCACAGCACGTCGATGAACACCAGCTCGGCGTACGCGATCTCCCACAGCATGAAGTTCGAGATCCGCTGCTCGCCGCTGGTCCGGATCAGGAGATCGACGGGCGGTAGCCGCGACGTGGGCAGGTAGCCGTTGAACCGGTCGACGTCGAGGTCCTCGGGCCGGAGCACGCCGGCGGCGACGTCGCGGGCGACCGCCTGGACCGCCCGGGCGATCGACTCGCGCCCGCCGTACGACAGCGCCAGGGTCAGCGTCATGCCCTGGTGGCCGGCCGACACCGCGCGCAGCTCGTCGAGGGGCTCGCGCACGAACGGCGGCAGCTTCTCGACGTCGCCGATCGCGTCGAGGCGGATCTGGTTGTCGAGGATCTCGCTGCGCTCGTCGATCAGGAAGTCGCGCAGGAGCTGCATCAGCCCCATGACTTCCCCGGCCGGGCGGGCCCAGTTCTGCGACGAGAACGCGTACAGGGTCAGCGCCTCGATGCCGAGCTGCGCGGGCGGCGCGGGTGATGTCGCGGACCGAGTCGGCCCCGGCGCGGTGGCCGTCGAGGCGGGGCCGGCCCTGGAGCTGCGCCCACCGGCCGTTGCCATCCATGATGATGCCGACGTGCCGCGGGAGCCGGGCCTGCTGGGAACTGTCGGTCATCGTCGGAGGATCGGTCGGTAGCACGCCGGGCGCGAGCGTTGCAACGACACCGATCATCCCGTAGGCTCGGGGTACGCCATGGGCATCTTTTCGAGACTCGGCACGCTGATCAAGTCGAACATCAACGACATCATCACGAAGGCAGAAGACCCGGAGAAGATGCTCGGCCAGGTGCTGCTCGAGATGCAGCAGCAGCTGGTCGAAGCCAAGAAGGCCGTCGCGGTTGCGATCGCCGACGAGAAGAAGCTGCAGAAGCAGTACGCCTCCGAGACCGACAAGTCGAAGGAGTGGGAGCGCAAGGCGATGGTCGCCGTGCGCGCGGGGGATGACGGCCTGGCCCGCCAGGCGCTCGCCCGCAAGCAGGAGCACGAGACGATCGCGACGCAGTACCAGCAGCAGTGGATCTCGCAGAAGCAGGCCGTCGAGAAGCTCAAGGACGCCCTGCGTCTCCTCAACAACAAGATCGAGGAGGCCAAGCGCAAGAAGAACATCCTGATCGCGCGCAAGAAGCGCGCGGAGGCCCAGCAGCAGATCGCCAACACCATGCAGGGCCTCGGCGACACCAGCGCGTTCGACACGTTCGATCGCATGGCCGAGCGGATCCAGCTGATGGAGGCCGAGGCCGAGGCCGGCGCCGAGCTCGCCGGCGAGCTGTCGGGCGACACGCTCGAGTCGAAGTTCCACGCCCTCGAGGCCGGCGGCAGCAGCGAGGACGACGCGCTGTCCGAGCTCAAGTCCAAGATGGGCCTGCTCGCGGCGCCCACCGGCGGCGATGCCAAGCAGCTCGGCTCCGGTGGAGTGGCCGCGCCCAAGGGCGACGACAAGATCGACACCTCGGGCATGGGCGGCCTGACGGCCGAGGACCTCAAGGAGCTGGAGGACCTCGACCTGTCGGCCGAGCTCGACAAGGAGTCCAAGAAGGCCTGACAGGCCGCGAGGGTCTCGAAACCGGCGGGATGACCCGTGAAAGTTTGCGCGCCCCGCCCCCGCAGCATACGCTCCGCATGTGGGTACGGTCCGGCTCGAGCTTCGTCTGACGACCCAGTCCGAGTGGCTCAAGAACTTCGATCCACGGGATTGGACCGTGTTCGTGCCTCACGAAGGTGAGCTCGAGCAGGGGGCGCTGGTCCACCTCGCCCTCGACGCGGGCGGTTGGCTGGTGACGCTGCGCGGGACCATCGTCGGTCAGCGCGACACGCCGCCCGGCGTGGTGGTCGCCCTCGACAGCGCCGAGCGCGACAAGATCAACTACGTCAACGGGTTCGTCCGCGGCGCCCTGCTCAACCTGCGCGAGCGGCGGCGGCTGCCGCTGCGCCTGCCGGTCACCTACGGCGCCGTCGAGGGTCCCGCGGCCACGTTCACCAAGGACATCAACGAGGAGGGGCTGTTCTTGTTCACGGACAAGCCCCTGCCCGAGACGTCCCAGGTCCACATGCTCGTCGAGGTGCCGGGCCGGCCCCAGCCGTTCTCGGTGTTCGGCAAGGTCTCGCACACGATCCTCACGCAGGACGACGAGGCCCCCGGGATGGGCATCGTGTTCGAGCTCGATGACGCGCAGCGCGCGGTGGTGGCCGAGCTGGTCGCCGATCTCGAGCGCCGGTTCTTCGAGGGCCTGCTGCCGACGAACGCGGTCGAATGATTGCCTGATCGCGGCGCGGATGGCACCGTGCGGGCGTGGCTCGCCGCGCGGCTCGCTCCGCCGCTCCCCTCACCCCGGTCACGTGGCGTGACGGGGTGCACCTCACGGGGACGCCGATCTGGTGCGACGCTCGCAGGCGCCGCGACGTGTGCTTCGTGTCGTCGGTGGAGAGGATCGGCAAGCCCGGCCACGGCCAGCTGATCGGCACCGCCCCCACGCTCGCGCTGCTCGGCGCGTACGGCGCGTACGGCGGCGGCCACCTCGCGGTGCCGCTGCGCCAGCGGTTCACGCTCGGCACGCTGCGGCTCGAGCTGATCCCCTCGGGCCGCGGGCTCGGCACCGCCGCGCTGTGGGTCGACGCGATCGGCCGCACCGCCCTGTACGCGGGCGCGATCCGCCCGACGCTGGCGCCGGGCAGCCTCGGCGAGGTCGCGGAGGTCCGCAGCTGCGACGCGCTCGTGATCGACGCGCCGTTCGGCGAGCTCCACCACGCGTTCGCGCCGTGGGACGACGTCGCGGCGCAGGTATCGGGCTGGGTGCGGGCGCAGCTCGCCGCGGGCGCGCTCGTGGCCGTCGACGTGGACACCGTGCTCGACGGCCTCGAGGTCGCCGCCCAGCTCGCCGCCGACGGGCTCGAGGTCGCGGGCTCGCGCATGATGCGCGAGGCGGCGGCCCGGCTCACGGGCGTGGCCACCCGGATGCCCGTGCTCCATGCGCTCCGGAAGACCGCGCGGCTCGTGGTCCGGCTCGACGGCGAGCACACGCGCATGGCCGCCGCGCCGCGCACCGCGCTGGTCGCCGCGCGCGCGATCGAGCCGGCCACCACGTCCACGCACGACGCCCGGTTCGCGTGGCCGTTCGTCGCCGGGCGCGACCCGCTGCTCGCGTGGATCGAGCAGGCGCGGGCGAAGGACATCTTCGTGACCGGCGCGGGCGCCGAGGCGATCGTCGCCGCGCTCGGCCCCCGCGCGCGCCTCCTCGGGCCGCCGCGCCAGATGACGCTGTTCCCGGCGGTCCGCGAGGCGCCGCGGTGAGGCGAGTGCGCGTCGCGAACCGGCGCGCGGGGGGCTGGTGGTGGCGGCTGCCGGTGCTCGCGGTGCTGTGGCTCGCGATCGCGGCGCCGCTGGTGATCGCCGGTGCGCTGGTGCTCACGCTGCGACAGTGGGCCGCCGATCTACCGCCCGTGCCCGACCTCGACGCGTGGCGCACCGCCGCCGCCCAGACCTCGGTCGTGGTCGCCGCCGATGGCTCGCGGCTCGCCGAGCAGCCGTTCACCGACGGCGAGGTGATCGGCCACCGCACGCTCGGCACGCTCGAGGCGCTGCCGCTGCACGTGATCGAGGCGGTGCTCGCCGCCGAGGACGTGCGGTTCTTCCGCCACCACGGCGTCGACTACAAGGCGGTCGTCCGCGCCGCGTACATCAACTACCAGGTCGGGCGCGTCGTCGAGGGCGCGTCGACGATCACGCAGCAGCTCGCGCGCAATCTGCTACCCGCCGAGATCGGCATGGAGCGCAGCGTGCGCCGCAAGGTCCGCGAGGCGCTGCTCGCGCGCGCCCTCGAGCACCGCTTCCCCAAGCGCGAGATCCTCGCCACCTACCTCGACTTCGTGTTCCTCGGCCAGGGCGCCTACGGCGTCACCGCCGCCGCGCGCGCGTACTTCGACAAGGACGTCGTCGCGCTCACGCTGCCCGAGGCGGCGCTACTCGCCGGGCTGATCCAGGCGCCCGCGCGCCTCGATCCGTACAAGAACCCGCACGGTGCGATCACGCGACGCAACGAGATCCTCGCGCGCATGGCCCGCGCCCACCTGATCGACGAGCCCACGCGCACCGCTGCCGTGGCCACGCCGCTCGCGCTGCACCGGCCGCGCCCCAGCTACGGCACGCGCGTGCCCTGGTACACCGAGCAAGTCCGCGCCGAGGTCGCGGGCGAGCTGGGCGACGAACTCGCCCGCGGCGGCCTGACCATCGAGACCGCGGCGCTGCCCGCGCTCGGCGCCGCGCTCGAGGCCGAGGCGCGCACCCACGCGCACCGCTGGACCGATCCGGTCGAGGGCGATCCGCAGATCGCCGCGGTGGTGTGGGACCATCACACCGGCTACGTCGAGGCGCTGATCGGCGGGCTCGCGTGGGGCGCCGACCGCTTCGATCGCATGCTCGGCAGCTGCCGGCAGCCGGGCTCGGCGTGGAAGCCGATGGTGTACGGCGCCGCGCTCGAGGCGCTCGAGATCACGCCCGGGACGCCGCTGCGCGACGCGCCGATCGCCGAGTACGACGAGATCACCAACGTCCACTGGAAGCCGAAGTCCGGCCACGCGTTCCGCGGCGTCGTCCTCGCCCAGGACGCGCTCGCCGCCTCGCTCAACGCGCCGGCGATCGACGTGTTCGACCGCGTCGGGCCGGGCGCCGTGATCGCGCTCGCGCGCCGGCTCGGCGTCACCACCCCGCTCGCGCAGGTCCGCCCGATGGCGCTCGGCGCGTCGTGCGTCAAGCCGCTCGAGCTCGCGCGCGCCTACGCGATCATCGCGCGCCGCGGCTGGGCGGTGACGCCGCGGCTGGTGGTGCGGATCCGGCGCGGCGCGGACGCGCTCGTCGATGCCGCGGTCCCCGAGGATCCGTGGCTCGATCCGGCCCGGCGGCTCGATCGGCTCGCCGCCACCGCCGGCCAGGATCCCGCCGAGCGCGCCGGGGCCGAGGGCGGCCAGCTGATCGACGCGCGCGTGGCGTTCCAGCTCCAGGACATGCTGACCGCCGTGGTCACGCGCGGCACCGCGACCGCCGCGTCCGCGCTCCATCGCCCGACCGCCGGCAAGACCGGCACCACCAACGACAACACGGACGCGTGGTTCGTCGGGTTCACCGGGCGCGCGCTCGCCTCGGTGTGGATCGGCCATGACGAGCCCCGCACCAAGCTCGGCAAGGACGGGGATGGCGCCAAGGCCGCGCTGCCCCTCTGGATGCGAGCGATCCGGCTCGCCGAGGGCGACCGCCCCCGCGCCGCCCTCCCGGGCGCGCCGCCGGGCGGCGTCGAGCAGGTCACGCTCGACCGCGAGACCGGCCTCCTCGCCGCCCCCGGGGCGCCCGGCCTCGCGGTGTGGCTGCGCACCGGCACCGCCCCGACCGAGGTCGCAGGGCAACCTGGGACCTCGCCGACCGACTTTGGCCGCAGCGCGCGGGAATTCTGAGCGAATTCTGCGCCAACCGGGCGGGCGGAGCGGGTGCGCGGCCCGGGCCAGTTCGGCCCGCGGGTGGTATGCTGCGCACGATGTTCGGCATGGGCGGCAGCGAGATCCTCGTGATCTTGATCGTGGCGCTCCTGTTTCTCGGCCCCGAGAAGCTGCCCGGCGCCGCGCGCCAGATCAGCAAGGGCATCCGGGACATCAAGAAGCAGTCGCGCTCGCTCCAGACCACGATCGAGAACGACGAGACCATCGGCGGCGCGATCCGCGACCTCAAGAGCGCCCTGCGCGGCGACGACATCCCGGTCAAGCCCAGGCCCCGGCCGGCGGTCACAGCCGCCGCGACCACCGCTGCCGCCGCGGGCGGTGCCACCGTCGCCCCGGAGCTCCCCGCCCCCGCCGAGCACGCGGAGGACGCGCCCCACACCACCGACACCGCGAACGCCCCACCCGCCGTGACGCTGCCGCTGATCGCCGGCGAGGCGCACCCCGACACGCCCGTGACCGACGACACGGAGGATCTCGCCACGCTGGTCCGCCCCGCCGATGGCGCGATCGCACGCAGCTCCGAGCGCTCGAATGGCTAAGGCCGCCCGCGTCGAGGTCGATCCGGACGCCCCGGACGACGCCGATCTCGCGGACAGCCGCATGCCGTTCCTCGCGCACCTGCGCGAGCTGCGCGACCGCGTCCGCGCCGCGGCGATCTGGTTCACGATCGCGTTCGGCGTGTGCTTCTACTTCGCGGGCGACATCTACACGTGGCTCAAGCGGCCGCTGTTCGACGTGTGGGACGAGAAGCGGCTCGGCCCGCCGCACGTGGTGTTCGGCAAGCTGACCGAGCCGTTCTGGGTCGAGATGTCCGTGGCGCTGTGGGCGGGCATCTTTCTGGCGTCGCCGTTCATCTTCTTCCAGCTGTGGAAGTTCATCGCGCCGGGCCTGTACAAGCGGGAGCGCCGGATCACCGTCGGGTTCGCCGCGTTCTCCGCAGTGTTCTTCGTCGGAGGGGGGGCGTTCTGCTACGAGTTCGTCCTCGGGAACCTCTACAAGTTCCTGCTCGGCTACGGCAGCAAGGACATGCTGCCGATGATCATGATGCAGGACTATCTCGACCTGACGCGCAACATGATGCTCGCGTTCGGGGCGGTGTTCGAGCTCCCGCTCCTGATCCTGTTCCTGTCGATGGTCGGGCTCGTCTCCCACCGTGGGCTGTGGAAGTTCAACCGATGGTTCATCGTGATCGCGTTCGTGGTCGGCGCGATCCTCACGCCATCGCCCGACGTGGTCTCGCAGTTCATGATGGCGGCGCCGATGATCGTCCTCTACAACGTGTCGATCCTGCTCGCGTGGTACGTGACCGCGAAGCGCGAGCGCGCGGCCGCCGCGCTCGACGACGCCAGCCCGCCCGCGGCCTGATCGGGGCTGACCGGAGCCGACCGGGGCCGACCGGCTCGAACCGGCCGTCGCGATGACCGGCTAGAACCGGCCGCCGAAGCGGTCCCAGGGGACCTTGCGGAACCACACGAACGCGAGGCCGGCGCTGATCGCGGCCCACAGCAGCATCGAGGTCAGCGCGATCGAGCGCTGCTCGCCCTGCTTGCGGACCAGCTGCGCGTTGCGGAACGCGTCGAGCTGGTTGTACAGCTCGGGCATCTCGATGGCGTCCTGCTGCTGCTTGACGACCTGCGCGTCGATCGCCGCGGACGCGGAGCGCTCGCGCACCCCGGCGACCAGGTGCGCGGGCACGAAGCCGATCACGATCGCGAGCAGCACGCCCGCGGCAAACCGGGCGCGCGGGACGTCACCGGCGGCGGCGCTGACGCCGCCCGTGACCGTGGGCGCGCTCGCGCGCACCGCCGCCTGCAGCGGGGCCTGCAGCGGGGCCTGCAGCGGGGCCTGCAGCGGAGCCAGCAGCGGGGCCTGCAGCGGGGCCTGCAGCGGGGCCTGCAGCGGGGCCTGCAGCGGGGCCTGCGTCACGGGCTCGCCCGGCGGCGGCGTGCGCGAGGCGACCGCGGCGAGCTTGGCCTCCTTGTGC
The DNA here is from genome assembly GCA_964203225.1 of Kofleriaceae bacterium. Classification (GTDB taxonomy): domain Bacteria; phylum Myxococcota_A; class Polyangia; order Haliangiales; family Haliangiaceae; genus JABFXX01. The sequence continues at coordinate 232,750 of CAXNMK010000006.1, read as the reverse complement.
GCGATCTCGTCGGAGGCGAGCGTGACCTCCGGATCACCCTCGGCCTCGTCCGGCGGCGCGAACAGATCGAGCGCGGCGGGCCTGGCGACCCCGGCCGCGGTGGGCGCCGAAGCCGCCGGGCCGAAGCTCGCCGGCAAGCCCGCGGCCGGCGGCTCGAAGCCCGCCGCGGCCGGCGCCTTGTCGTCATCGCCATCGAGCAAGGCGAGCGCCAGCGAGCCGCCGAGCGCGCCGAGATCGGTGGACGACGACTCCGGAGTGAACGCCGCCGACAGGCCACTGACGAACGTGGCGCCCGAGGCCACGGGAACGGCGGCCGCGGTGGCCGGCGGCAGCGACGGCCGCGCCGCGTCGCCCGAGCCCGCGGAGGGTGCACCGGCAGCGGCGAGCCCCGAGGTCGACGGACCGGGCGCCTTGCTGGCCTCCTCGATCCGGACCTTGGCGCCGAGCTCGACGAGGGTCTTTGCGTACGCGTCCGCGGTGGCCCGATCGACGTTGGCCTTGACCCGGAACCGCGCCGTCGCAAGCCGCGTGGTCAAGTCCGTGACCGGGATCCCGAACTTCTGCGCGATCGCGTCCGCGAGGCGTTCGACGCCATCGGCGGTGCGATCGACAGCCCCCTCGACATAGACGTGAAACACAGACATCGCCCGTCTATCTTCCCACAAAGATCACCCACACAGATCACCCACACAGATCACCCACACAGATCACCCACACAGATCACCCACACAGATCACTCCCCCCTGGCGCTCGTCAGCACCGGGGAAGGCATGTGGGGGCAGATCCCACCACGCCGCGGGCGCTATTCGTCGACGGGCGGCGGCACCTTCGCCGACGCCTCGTTGTAGCCGTCGCGCGCGCGTGCGTTGTCCGGCTCGAGCTGCAGCGCCTTCTTGAAGCTGCTCGCGGCCTCCGCGTGGTTGCCGCTGTTCAAGTAGGCTTCGCCGAGGAGCGTGAGAGCGCGCGCACTGCGCGCGGACAGGCGCGTCGCCTGCTTGAGGTGCGCGATCGCATCGCCGAGCAGGCCCTGGCGGAGCGCGATCTCGCCCATGCCGAGCGTGGCGGCGAAGCTGCGCGCGTCCAGCTCGAGCGCCTTCTTGAAGCTGGCGGCCGCGCTCGCGGTGTCACCCGACGACAGCTGCTGCGCGCCGAGCCCGGCGAACACCGCCGCCTTCTGCTCCGCGGTCTGCTCGGCGGCCGGAGGATCCCCGCCGGTGCCGTACGGATCGAGCGGCCCGTCGACGCCGGACACGCCGGTCGGTGGCGTGGGCGTCGGCGTGATCGGCGTCGGCGTCACGGGCGTCGGCGTCACGGGCGTCGGGATCACGCGATCGGTGCCCGGCGGCAGGAACCCGTCACCCCGGGGCGGGGTGAACCCGGTGCCCGGCGTGGTCGGTGGGCGGCGCCCTGGCGTCCCGGCCACGCGCGGCTCCGCGGAACCGGCTCCGGCCGTCGTGCCGGGAGTCGGTGCCGGGCCTGGCGGCACCACCGGCGGCGGCGCCAGCCCGGCATCGTCCGGCTCCCCGAGCACGACGCTCGGCGCGGCATCGACGGGCGGCGTGGTCGCGACGGGCGCGGTCACAGGTGCGGCGCTGGCCGGCGCATCGCCGCGCGTGAGCGCGAACGCCACGACGCTGCCGACGACGAGCAGCGCGAGGCCGCCGAGGATCATCCCCCACCGCCGGCGCGGGGCCGGGGCGGCGTCCTCGTCGACGGCCGACGAGGCGGCGGCGTGCTCGCCCTCGTCGAACCACATCTGCGAGACGCCGGCCGGATCGGACGCGGGCGCGGGCCGCGGCGCCGATGGGGGCTCGATCAGGCCGGACTGCGGGGCCTGCGCGGGCGGGGGCGGCGCGACGATCGGGACGCCGACCTTCGGGGTGCCCGTGCTCCGGCGCGGCAGGCCCGACTCGGTCGCCGGCGCGAGGGCGGCGACCGCCGGCGCGGCGACCGCCGGCGCGGCGATCCCCATGCGCTCCATCACGCGCGACACCGACGGGGGCGGCATCGGCTCGCGGGTGCGCGCGACCTCGTCGTCCATGACCTCACCGGAGGTCAGGCCGACGCGCAGCGCCTCGACCATCCGGCTGGTCGTCGCGAACCGGTTGGCGGGGTCCTTGGCGAGCATCTTCGCGACCGCCGCCTCCATCCACAGCGGCACGCCGGGCCGGCGGGTCGGCAGCGGCGTGGGGATGGCGGTCACCTGCTGGGTCAGGATGTCGAACACGCTCGCGCCGGCGAACGGCGGCGCGCCGGTCAGCATCTCGTAGGCGACGCAGCCGAGCTGGTAGATGTCCGCGCGCCGATCGATGGCGTCGCCGCGCGCCTGCTCGGGCGACATGTAACGCGGATCGCCGAACGTCATGCCGAGGTTGGTGGCGGCGGGCACGGCCGTGTCGCTGTCGACGAGCTTTGCGAGCCCGAAGTCGAGCAACTTGACGAAGTTCGCGCGGCCCCGGCGGTTGGCGAGGAACAGGTTGCGCGGGCGCAGGTCGCGGTGGACGTAGCCGATCGCGTGCGCCTCCACCAGCGCCTCGCCGGCCTGGATCAGGATGTCGGCCGTGGTCTCGAACGACAGCTGCGGCTGCCGTACGAGCACGGCATCGAGCCCCTCGCCCTCGAGTAGCTCCATCGCGAGGTAGAGCCGCCCGTCGGGGGTCCGCCCGAAATCGTGGATCTCGACGATGTGCTCGTTATCGATGTCGGCGACGGTGGTGGCCTCGCGGCGGAACCGCTCGACCGCGAGATCATCGCGCGACAGCTCGACGTGCAGCACCTTGATCGCGACCTTGCGACGCAGCGTCACGTGCTCGGCGCGGTACAGCGTGCCCGAGGAGCCCTGCCCCAGCAGCGCCTGGATCTGGAACCGCTCGCCCAGCAGCGTCCCGACGAGCGCGTCGGTCGCGGAGGTGCGGACCTTCGGCCGCCCACAGTTCGGGCAGAACAGCGCGGTGTTCGCGTACCCGTGAGTGCAACCGGCGCAGAACAGGGTCGCGGTCATGTCATGTGCGGGCATGGGCCGAGGCGAGCGGACGACCAGTTCTCAGCACGTGCTCCTTCCAGCATAGCAGCGGCTCAGCCGCCGGGCTTGCCCTTCCGGAGGGCTTCGGCCAGCTCGGCCTCGGTGACGAGTCCCTTCGCCGTCAGGACCCGGACGAGGGCGTCGAGGCGGGCCTCGAGGTCGTCGGCGCCGACCGCCCGCTGCAGCGCAGACAGCGGGATCTGGGCAGTCACCGACACCTCGGATTCACCGTCGGCGTCGAGCATCCGCGGGATCGAGCCCTTGGACGTGATGAACATCGTGCCGCCTGGGCGGTTCACCACGGCGGTGGTGATGTGGCGGTAGCCCTGATCGACCAGCTCGTCGATCGCGGACAGCGGCAGCGCGCTGACCTCGATCTCGCAGCGGGTCAGCTGCTCGATCTCGGCGATCGCAGCCGAGTCCGTGGGATCGGCCATCGCCAGGCGCAGGATCTTCTGCGCGCCGTCGGCTGAAACCGCCACCGGTAGCACGCGGAGCCGCGCGCACACGTCGCGCGGGATCATCCGCAGGGCCGCGTTCTCGGCCCGGATGTCGGCCGGGTCGATCAGCGGCACGCGCGTCTGCTTGCGGATCGCGCCGAGAAGCGCGATCTCGTCGACGCCGAGTTCCTTGATCATCACGACGACGAGCGGCACGCGCCGCTGATCGGCAAGGCGGCCCGCCTTGGCCGCCGACACCTTCGTGACCAGGCCAGCGTCGATCGCGATCTCAGCCAGCGTCTTCATCGCCTGGACCGCCGTTTCCACCGTATCTGTTGTGCACCCGAGAAGATTCGAACCTCTGACCTTTGGCTCCGGAGGCCAACGCTCTATCCAGCTGAGCTACGGGTGCTGATGCCTCTCGGTTCTACCTGCCCGCGCGTACAGAAACAAGTGTCGCCAGGGCCGGGTTAGCATCAGGCATGGCGATCGACTACGTGCTGTCCATGGGGTGCGAGCCCCAGAAGCGGCTGGGAACGGAGCGGCTGGTGGCGCTCCACCGCACACGCATCCTCGCGCGGTCGGCGCTGCTCCACATGCAGGAGGACGGCGAGAGCCGCCCGCCGACCGCGATCGAGGTCCAGCTGACGATGCGCAAGCCCGGCGGGGACTCGGCCCGCGGCGTCACCTTGCAGGACCTGCTCGACGAGGCCGCCCCCCTCGACGACGTCGCGTCGCACTGCCTCGAGTGCCCCGCCGGGATGACCCGTGAGTTCGCCTGCCACCGCCGGATCCGGTACCCGGTTCCGGAACACGTCGAGCAGTGGCTGATGGCCCGGCTGCCAGCCAACCTCGGCTGCACCGCCGGCGCCCTGCTGGTCCGCGGGCTCGGCGAGTTCGCGTGGGACGGCGCCCCGACCGCGCGGCTGCGTTCCGCGGGGACCACCTACTTCGAGAGCCGGGTCGCCCACGGGGTCCGCTGGGTCGGCCCGGATGGCACCACCGAGCTGTCGTCGGACCAGCTGTTCCACATGATGTTCATGGTCGGCAACCTCGCGCCGGCGCACAGCCTGATGATCGCCCTGTTCCTCGGTGTCATCCCGCACGACACCAGCCTGCACTCATTGAAGGGCGGCGCCGCGCGCGATCTCGTGCTCGAGCACGCGTTCGTGCCGTCAGAGGCCGACGGGGACATCGAGCAACTCGCCGCGTTCCTGCGCACGCTCGCCCTCGCCGCCCGCCTCGACGCGACCGTGCTGATCGACGGCTAGGCTGCGGGGATTTGCGCTCGCGCGGGCCCGGGTCTACCGTCCGCGGATGGGCCGTAAGCAAGACGCACTCGACTACCACCAGCGTGGCCGCAAGGGGAAGCTGGAGGTCGTCCCGACCAAGCCGCTGGTCAGCCAGCAGGACCTGTCCCTCGCGTACACGCCCGGCGTCGCCGAGCCGTGCCTCGAGATCGCCCGCGACGAGGACATGTCGTGGGAGTACACGGCGCGCTCGAACCTGGTGGCCGTGATCACGAATGGCACCGCCGTGCTCGGGCTGGGCAACATCGGCGCCGCCGCCGGCAAGCCCGTCATGGAGGGCAAGGCCTGCCTGTTCAAGAAGTTCGCCGACATCGACGTGTTCGACCTCGAGGTCAACGAGACCGACGTCGACAAGTTCTGCGACATCGTCGCGGCGCTCGAGCCGACGTTCGGCGGCATCAACCTCGAAGACATCGCCGCGCCCGAGTGCTTCGAGATCGAGGAGCGCCTCCGCAAGCGGATGAAGATCCCGGTGTTCCACGACGATCAGCACGGCACCGCGATCATCACCGGCGCGGGCCTGCTCAACGCCGCCGAACTCGCGGACAAGAAGCTCGAGGACATCAAGCTCGTGGTGTCCGGCGCCGGCGCCGGCGCGATCGCGTGCGTCGAGTTCTTCTGCAGCCTCGGGCTGCGCCGCGACAACGTCACGCTGTGCGACTCCAAGGGCGTGATCCACCGCGACCGCAAGGACCTCAACCGCCACAAGGAGAAGTTCGCCGGCCCCGACGACGGCCGTCGCACGCTCGCCGATGCGATGAAGGGCGCCGACATGTTCATGGGCCTGTCCGTGGCGAACACGGTCACCCAGGACATGCTCAAGACCATGGCGCCGAGGCCGATCGTGTTCGCGCTGGCGAACCCCGACCCCGAGATCTCGTACCCGGACGCGATCGCCGCCCGCCCCGACGCGATCGTCGCCACCGGCCGCTCGGACTACCCGAACCAGGTCAACAACGTCCTCGGGTTCCCGTACATCTTCCGCGGCGCCCTCGACTGCCGCGCGACCACGGTGTCCGAGGAGATGAAGCTGGCAGCCGCCCACGCGCTCGCCCAGCTCACCCGCGAGCCGGTGCCCGACGCCGTCAGCATGGCGTACGGCGGCAAGAGCCTGAAGATGGGGCCCGACTACTTCATCCCCAAGCCGTTCGACCCGCGCGTGCTGTGGTGGGTCGCACCGGCGGTCGCCAAGGCGGCGGTCGACGGCGGCGTCGCGCGGATCAAGTCGTTCGACGTCGACGCGTATCGCGAGCAGTTGATGTCGAAGGGCTCGAACGCCGCCTACTCGATCATGCGGACGATCACCAAGGAGGCCCAGCGCGATCCGCGCCGGGTGGTGTTCCCGCACGCTGCCCAGCCGCGCCTGCTGCGCGCGGTGCAGCAGATCGTCGACGAGGGGGTCGCCCTGCCGGTGCTGCTTGGTCGCCGCGACGAGATCGCCCGGCTGTGCGAGGAGATGTCGCTCGACCTGATGGATCGCGTCGAGGTCATCGACCCGCGCGTGAGCGCGAATGATCGCTACGTGGACCGCCTGTTCGAGCTGCGGCAGCGCAAGGGGCTATCTCGCGATGCGGCGCGCTCGCTCGTCACCAAGAGCGACTACTTCGCCGCCATCATGGTCGACCGCGGTGACGCCGAGGGCATGGTCACCGGCCTGCACCAGAGCTACCCGGAGACGGTGCGGCCGGTGCTCGAGATCTTCGGGCTGCAGCCGGGCGTCAAGGTCGCCGTGGGCATGTACATGATGGTGTTGCAGAACTCGGTGAAGTTCTTCGGCGACGCCGTGTTCAACATCTTCCCCGACGCCGAGACGCTCGCCGACATCACGATCCAGATGGCGGACGCGGTGCAGGCGTTCGGCATCACGCCGCGCGTGGCGATGATCTCGTACTCGAACTTTGGCTCGGTCCGGCACCCGGACGTCACGCGCATCCACCGCACGATCGACATGGTGCGTGAGCGCCGGCCCGACATCGAGCTCGACGGCGAGATGCAGCCGGAGTTCGCGCTCGATGCCGAGAAGCGCAACGCCTCGTTCGGGTTCTCGAAGCTGACCAAGGCCGCCAACACGCTGGTGTTCTCGTCGCTGGCGTCGGGCAATGCGGCCTACCAGATCGGCAAGGTCATGGGCGGCGCGTCCGCCGTGGGCCCGATCCTGCTCGGCCTCGGCAAGCCCGTGGCCGCGGTCCAGAACGAGACCACCGTCGACGAGATCGTCAACCTGACCTCCCACGTGGTTCTCCAGGCCCAGCGCGCCTCACGCAAGGCGACCTGAGAGACGGTGAACCCGTCTCGGAACCGGGGTGGCAACCCTGCGCGGCTTGCCGCGGAGGGCGGGGCGGAGTCCCGTGGAATTGAGCGCCACGGCAGGACCTGGGCGCTACTGGAGATCGTCGAATCCGTCGCCGTTGACCACGTCGGTGTGGCCAGCAGCGCTCAGCGTGGTCACCGCGCCCCGCGCGCGGTTGCCCGACGCCCAGGAGACGACCACGGGCCGGGCCCTGTCGCCGCCGGCGAGCGTGGCGACCTCGCCCGCGCGGGCCGCCAGGTCCTGGACCGGGATGTTGACGGCCTGTGGCAGGTGCCGCTCGGCGAACTCGGCCGGGGTTCGCACGCCGATGACAACGGCGCCGGCTGCGATCGGGGTGCGCGCGGCGGCGGGCTCCTTGGCGGTGTTCGGGGTCGCCGCCACCCGGACCGGGGGCGCGCCCGCGGGCGGGGCCTGCTTGGCGGAGCACGCGGCGAGCAGGAGGGCCACCACCACGGGCGCGAAGCGGGACATCGCTGGAGGTGCACCTCCGGACCGCGGGGTTCGTCCGCCCGATGAGTTGCTGGTCACCTCCCGCCTCGCGTACCCTCCGCAGGTGATCGACGACGACACCGGTGCCGCCACCGAGGCCATCGAGCGCGAGGCGCCGGTCGGGGACCGGGTGCTGCTGGTCGTCGACGGGGCGGCCCTGCAGGTCGTCCCCCTTCCGGCCGCCGGCATGCTGACCCTGGGACGCGGGAGCAAGTGCACCGTCGTCATCGACTCCGGATCGGTCTCGCGCCACCACGCGACCCTCCGGATCGGCGCCGAGGTCGAGCTCGAGGATGTAGGTAGCTCGAATGGCACGACCATCGAGGGCGCCCGCCTCGCGGCCAACCAGCCCGCGCGCCTCACCGTGGGCGTCCCGTTCCTGATCGGCGCCGTCACCCTGATGCTCCAGACCCGCGCCGGGTCACGGCGTCCCGCGATCGCCGCCCAGGCCAGCAAGCTCGCGGCCCTCGAGGAGTCGGCCGCGCGGATCGCGGTCGGCAAGCTCCCGGTCCTCGTGATCGGCGAGACCGGGGCTGGCAAGGAGCGGTTCGCCGAGCGCATCCACGAGATGTCACCGCGCCGCGCCGCGTCGCTCGTGCGCATCAACTGCAGCGCGATCAGCGAGCCCGTCCTCGAGGCCGAGATGTTCGGCAACGACGCCGCTGGCAAGCCGGGCCTGATCGAGGCCGCCGATCGGGGCACCGCGTTCCTGTCCGACATCGAGCAGCTCCCGCCGGGCCTGCAGATCCAGCTCCTGCGCGTGATCGAGGAGAGCGCCGTCCGCCGAACCGGGGGTTCCCGCGCCCGCGGCATCGACGTCCGGTTCGTCGCATCGAGCGCCAGGGACCTCGGCCCCGAGGTCGAGTCCGGAGCGTTCCGGAGCGACCTCTACTTCCGGATCGCGGGCGCCACGTTCGCGCTTCCTCCCTTGCGCGACCGCAAGGACGAAGTCCTCGCGCTCGCCGAGCAGTTCATCGCCGCGGCCGCCGGCCCCCTCGGCCGTGGGTTCACGCTGTCCGACGATGCGCGCCAGTGGCTCAGCAACCACGACTGGCCCGGCAACATCCGCGAGCTCCGCAACGCCTGCGAGCGGGCCGTGCTCCTCGCCACCGGCACCACCATCGACCTCCACCACCTGACGATCACCTCCGACGAGGCCGTCCGGCGTCAGTCCAGATCGCGCGTCCGCGCCGCGACCATTCCGCCCCCGATGGGCCTCACCGCCCCGACCGCGGCCGACATGCCCAGCCAGGTCCGCGCCACCATCGCGGAGCTCGAGAAGCAGCGCATCCTCGAAGCCCTGGAGCGGTGCGCCGGCAACCAGACCCGCGCCGCCGAGGTCCTGGGGATCTCGCGCCGCACCCTGGTCAACCGGCTCGACGAGTACGGGATCGCCCGCCCGCGCAAGCGGGACGAGTGACCAGCATGCGCTCGATCACCGTCCCGGGGTTCGTCGCCACGTTCATCACGGGCGGCGGCCGCGACGTCGACACCACCCGCCTGACCAGCCTCGCGCTCCAGCCCGGCGAGCATGTCCGCATCCTCGACGAGGCGGGCGACGAACTCGGCCTCGGCCTCGGCGATCCGGACAACACGCGCTTGCGCGTCATGGCCACCCTGGCCGATGGCTTCCCGAAGATCGATGGCGCCCTGCTCGGCTGGCGCGTCGAGCGCGCCCTCAAGCTCCGCACCCAGCTCGGCCTCCCGGGGCCCGATCACGCCTACCGCCTGATCCACGGCGCGGGCGATGCGCTCCCGGGGTTCGCCTGCGACGTCCTCGGCCGCACCGCGGTGGTCTATGCCTATGGCGACGGCCTCCGCACCCTGGGACGGCAGCTCGCCGAGGCGATCGTCGGCTTCGCGCGCCTCGATGGCGCGGTGATCAAGCTCCGCGCCCGTGGCGGCGCGAGCGAGGTCGAGCAGGACACCATCGGGACCGTCCCCGAGAAGGGTGTCGCGACCGAGCACGGCGTTCCGTACGAGATCCATGCGCTGGGCGGCCTCAACGCGGGCCTGTTCACGGACATGCGCGAGCAGCGCCGCGGCATCCCGCGGTTCGTCAGCGGTGCGCGCGTCCTCAACCTGTTCGCGTACACCGGCGCGCTGAGTGTCACCTGTGCGCGCGCGGGCGCCGCGAGCGTGACCTCGGTCGATACGTCGGCCGGCGTCAACGCCTGGAACGCGGGCAACTTCGCCCGCTCGGGCTTCACGTCGCAGGACAAGCGCTGGGCGTTCGAGACCGGCGACGCGTCGCGCTTCCTGGTCCGCGCCGCACGGGACAAGGAGCGCTACGACGTGGTGCTCGTCGATCCGCCGAGCACGTCGAGCGCGGCGGGTGTGTCGTGGGCTCTCGGCCGCGACTATCCCGACCTGATCGCCAAGGCGGCGGCCGTGATCCCGCCCGATGGCCTCCTGTGGCTCGCCGCCAACACGCACGAGCTCGGCTCGCTGGCCAAGCTGGCGCACAAGGGCCTCCGCACGGCGAACCGCACGGGGATCATCCTCGAGCAGGCCGGGCTGCCGCCCGAGTACCCGACGCTCGTCGCGCAGCCGGCCGATCGCTACCTGCAGATCTGCTTGCTGCGCCTGTCCTGAGTCTCGGGCGTCCGCGCGCAGGGGCGGCCCGGACAGCGGGACAGGTCACCCCCGGTCAGTTCCACGGGGGCGCCGCCGTCCCCACCCCCGTTCGAGATTGCTCCGCAAGCTCTCAGCGCTTCGGGGTCAACACCCGCTGGAGGATGTCGAGCATCGCCTCGGCGGTGGAGGGCTTGGGCACGAAGAACTGCACGCCGGCGCCCAGCGCCCTCGCGAGGCTCCCGTTGACGTCGAGGCCGTGATTGGCGTCAATTACGTTTGCCGGTTGGCGACAACTATTCTTGCCGGTCCGACGGGTGGTTCACGCGGGGTGGATCTCGGTGGGGTAGTCGTCGTCGCGGGGTGATGTAGTTGTCGTTGGGTTGGTCGTTGTCGTCGACTTCGGGTCCTTCCGTTTCTTGGCGTCCTCGGCGCGGACGCTGCCGCGATCGATCTCGAGGATGGTGGCGTGGTGAACGAGGCAGTCGATCGCCGCGGCGGTGGTCATCGGGTTCTTGAAGATCCGGTCCCACTCGCTGAAGGCCAGGTTGCGGGTGATGATCAGGGACCGACGCTCGTCGCGCTCGGCCATGTGCGTGAAGAGGACCTCGGCCTCGTCGGCGCTCTGCTGCACGTAGCCGAGGTCCTCGAGGATCATGACGTCGTAGGCATCGAGGGCGCGCAGCGCACGAGGCAGACTGAGATCGTGGCGGGCCGCCAGCAGCTGCTGAACGAGCTGGTAGGTCGGGATGAACAGCACGCTGACGCCGGCGCCGACGAGCGCGTGATCGAGCGCGCACGCGACGTGGCTGTTGCCGACGCCCGGGCGGCCGAACAGCAGGACGTTGTCGCCGAGCGCGACCTTGAGCAGGTCGTTGGCGTTCTCGACGACGCCGTTCTGATGTGCCTCGCCGGGCTCGATCCGCGACGACTCGAAGCCGTCGTGATCGACGACCAGGCCGAACCGCTTGGTCAGTGCTCGACCGCCTGGTTCCGCGAGCTCGTGGGTCGCGGCCGAGAGATTGTCCTGCCGGATCGTGTTCGGCACGCCGCGCAGCTCCCACAGCGCACCCTGGATGCCGGCGAGCAACGCCTCGTACGTCTCGCCCATCGCGAGCGAGATCTAGCGCCAGCCGCTCCACGCCAGCACGAACTGGAACATCAGGTGGACGACGTGCACGCCGGCGATCGTCACGCCCAGTTCGCCACAATGCGTGAAGTCGAACGCGCCGAGACGACCGGGCACATGCTCTTGAGGGAAGAACACCTCCTGCCGCGGCCCGTGCTCGGCGCGCCACCGCGCTGACCGGTCACCCCGAGCCGTCGGCGGCGCCTCTTTCGCGGCGACACCCCCCTTCGATCGGCTCGACTGTCAGTTCTCTACGGAATCACGTGGCCGTCGACAGGCTGCACGACCCGCCAGCTCCTCGTCGATTCCTCGACTCGAGCCGAGGCTGATCACGCCGGAGAACCTCGCCGCGGCGAAGGAGCTTGGCTACCTGTCCGCGCCGCCCTGACCCGAACAATCCACGATACCGTTCACAGCGAGTACGGGTTCTTCACGATCCGGTTGCCCTGGATGGAATACACCGCGTCGGTATCATCGATCCGGGCCTTGTCCCCACCTAACCCGGAGCCGACGAACGTGCCGTCCGGCATGTACCGACGATGGCGGTTCCCGTTGGGTTCGCTGACGAACGGAACGAAGTCGCCGTTCTGCGGCAACAGCACGCGGTTGTTGTCGCTCGAATAGGCACCGTCGAAGCTCGGCGTCGTCGCGAGCAGGGACGCCGATGCGTCGAAGAAGCTGAAGGCCCACTGCTGTCCCGAGCTCGCCCAGGACTTCTTCGTCCCTCCGAACACGAACTTGCCCGTGTCGGCGTATTCGATCTGGAGCCCGAGACCGAACCCGCCGACGGCTGCAAGTGCCGGGACCACCACGAGTGAGGCATCGATCGCGGCTCCGCTGGCCGCGAAGCGCTGATAGAAGCGGCTGCCGTTACCGTCTTCGCACGCGACGATCACATCAGCTGTGGTGCGGTTCATCCCGACCGCATGGCCCAGCGCACCGGTCGCGCAGCCCCCCGGGCCCACGCTGAGCGCCGACACGTTGCTCCCGTTCGCGTCATACGTCACGAGGCGGACGACGTTCGCGGTCTGTGCCTCGTAGACGAAGGCCGACCGCCCGTCGTCGCTGATCCGCACGTTGGCGATCCGATTGATCCCGGGGGCGCCGCTCGGGTCGAGGAGGTGCGCGGTGCCGACCGGCGCGCAGGCAGCATCGAGGAACGCTACCCACACCTGCCAATCCTGCGGTGACCCCCCAGGCCAGTTTCCAATGGTCCAGGTGATCGCGACTTGCCGGCCCACGCGTGCGATCGCGACGTCCATGCCGCACAACGTGGTGTACACGCTGCTGTTGTAGGTCCCGACGGTGAACGCGGGCTTTGCGACACGGCCGAGGTCGTCGAAGCACACCGCGCGGACGTTGTCGCCGGTTCTCCCCAGCGCGATCGCCGAGCCATCCGGCGCGACATCGAACGCGAGGGGCGTGAAGCCCGACACCACGTAGGCCTGGGGGATGACGACCGAGCTCGACGGCGTCGAAGCCGGGCCCTCCCCGACGGCGTTGGTCGCGGTCACGGTGAACGTATAGGTGGTGCCGATGGTCAGCCCAGTCACCGTCCCGGTTGTCGCACCTGTGGTCGTCGCGATGACCCCGCCGGGGGTCGAGGTGACCGTGTACGTGGTGATCGTGGCGCCACCGTTGCTCGCCGGAGCGGTCCAGCTCACCGTCGCCTGTCCGGGGTCAGGTGTCGCGGAGACCGCGGTCGGCGCACCGGGCACAGTCGCGGGTGTCACGGGGTTCGAAGGTGTCGACGCCGGACCTTCGCCGTTCGCGTTGGTCGCAGTCACGGTGAACGTGTAGCTGGTACCGTTGGTGAGCCCGTTCACGGTGGCGATCGTTCCGCCACTGGTCGTCGCGGTAAGCCCGCCTGGAGTCGAGGTCACGGTGTACGCGGTGATCGTGGTGCCACCGGTGCTCCCTGGCGGCGTCCAGCTCACCGTGGCCTGCGCGTTGCCGCGGGTCGCGACGATCGAGGTCGGCGCGTCGGGAATCGTCGCGGGCGTCACGGCATTGGAGGGCGTCGAGGCCGGACCCGTGCCGTTCGCGCTGGTCGCGGTTACCGTGAACGTGTAGCTGGTGCCGTTGGTGAGCCCGTTCACGGTAGCGATCGTGGCGCTCGTCGTCGCCGTGAAACTGCCGGGATTGGAGATCACCGTGTACGTGGTGATCGTGGCGCCACCATCACTCGTCGGTGGCGTCCAGCTCACCGTGGCCTGCGCGTTGCCACGGATCGCAGTGACCGAGGTCGGCGCGTCGGGGACCGTCACGGGCGTTACCGCATTGGACGGTGTCGAGGCGGCGCCCTCTCCGATCGCGTTGGTCGCGGCAGCCGTGAACGTGTAGCTGGTACCGTTGGTGAGCCCGCTCATGGTGATGGTCGTCGCGCCGGTCGTCGTCGCGGTGAGCCCGCCAGGGTTCGAGGTCACCGTGTAGGTGGTAATGGCGGCGCCACCATCGCTCGTTGGTGGCGTCCAGCTCACGACGGCCTGGGCGTTCCCGCGGATCGAGGCGACCGAAGTCGGAGCATCCGGTACCGTGGCTGGCGTGACGGGAGCTGACGGTGACGAGGCCGGGCCTTCGCCGATCGCGTTGATCGCCGCGACCGTGAACGTGTAGCTTGTACCGTTCGTGAGCCCGTTCACCGTGGCGTTCGCGGGGCCCGTCGTCGCCGCCGTGACCCCTCCGGGGTACGAGATCACCCGGTAGCCCGTGATGGCGGCGCCGCCGTCGCTCGCCGGCGGCGTCCAGCTCACGGCCACCTGCTGGTTGCCGCGGAACGCGGTGGTCGCGGTCGGCTCTGCGGGTACGGTGGCTAGCGTCACCGGAGTCGACGGCGTCGAAGCGGGACCCTCGCCGATCACGTTGGTCGCGGTCACCGTGAATGTGTAGCTGGTACCGTTGCTGAGCCCGTTCACGGTGGCGGTCGTCGCGCCGATCGTCGCCGTGGTGACCCCGCCGGGGTTCGAAGTTACCGTATAGCTCGTGATCGCGGCGCCGCCGTCGCTTGCCGGCGCGGCCCAACTCACCGTCGCTTGCAGGCTGCCGGCGACTGCTGTGACGGAACTCGGTGCATCGGGTCGGACCGCAGAGGACGCGTCGAGCGAGAGCGCATTATCACCCAAGCAGCCTGCGATCGCCGCGATGAGTCCTAGCGCGAGTGCCGTGACTCCGAGATGCCGCCGCCGGTCTGGTTGACTACTCTCTGTCTGCGTCATTGCTTCCATAGTACCAAACACCTACGTGCTCGGGCGCATAAACGAACGCAGCGGTCGGCCGCGCCAGTTCATCGTGATGAACGAGAACAGCCGGTGCTCGATCTTGTTCCACTTGCTGGTGCCTGGCGGGAGGTGGCTGACGTGGATCGAGAGGTCGAGCTTGTCGGCCAGTCGCTGCAGTTCCGCTTTCCACAGGCGCGATCGGTAGCCGTTGCAGCCGCCGGCGTCGGCGGTGACGAAGAGATCGCGCGCGCTGGGATACCGCTTCGCTCCGATGCGCTTCCACCACGTCTCGATCGAGATCGCGGCGAAGACCGGCGTGTCGTGATCGGTGCCGACGTTCACGAAGCCGTCGTTGGCGCCGACATCGTAGACGCCGTACGGGATCGCCTTGCCGACGGCGTCGTTGGGGAAGTCATGGACGTCGACCAGGTCGGGCATTCCCAGCGGCTGCCATTCCTGGCCGGCGTTCTTGAAGTTGCCGACCAACTCCTTCTTCTTGGTGTCGACGGAGATGAAGGGCGCGCCGCGGTCGAAGCAGGCCTGTGCCTTCGCGTTGATGTGCTCGAACTGCGCGTTGCGATCGGGATGCTGCGCGCCCTCGACCGTCGTGGTCGCCGCCTGCAGGCTGTATCCGTTCGCCCGCAGCAGGCGCGCCACGGTCTTGTCGCCCACGCGGAGCCCGTGCTGCGCGAACACCTCCGCCGAGAGCTTGTGCGTGCTCTTCGACGTCCAGCGCAACGGCGACTCCGGATCGCCCCGGGTCACCGGGTCGACGAGACGCTCCAAGGTCGGCACGAGGTCGGGGTGGACCACCTCGTGCCTGCGGCGGCCACCGCCCTGGCGGCGAACGTGAACGACATCATCGGCGCGGGCGCCCGCGCGGACCTCGTCGCGTCCGAGCCTCACTGTGCTGATCGCGAGCCCAGTGGCTCGTGCGACTCCCGCGACCCCGCCCCAGCCCATCGCGTCGGCTTCGGTCCCAGCCCACAGGCGGCGTGCACGCTCATCCATCGTCGGCTTCAGCAGTCGCCACTTCTGGCGGACCAACTTCTCGGTGTCCACCGCGAAGGCAGATCACGGCTGCGGGGATCCTGTTGATCCCCTGAGATCCACTTCCGAACCGCCTTCGATCGACTTGTTTATACGCGGGCCCTGAGGGACCGCCGATAAATAATTCGGTCGACTTATCCCGCTGAGAGGATCGTTATCGGCCGCGCCGACGACGAAGCCGATCAAGAAGAAGCCTACCGAAAGGCGGGCGAGAAAGTCCGTTGCGAACAAGCCCACCAGACGTGTCGTACGCGCTGCATGAACCCCGTCTTCCATGCGCCCCCGGCGGCAGGCGAGGCTGGCGCGCATGGCCGACCCGCTCACACGTTCTACTTCCCCGCCGCGTAAGCCCGCCGCGCTCGCGTCCGTGGCGCCGTCCGCGATGCCCGCCGTGCGGCTCGCTCAGCTGGTGCGCACGACGACATCACCAGCGCCCCGCGGGGGCGACGTCGTCGTGGACCTCGGTACCACGCGGATCACGATCGGCGCCGGCGCGGAGCTCCCGCCGCAACCGCGTCAGCTCGGTGCGCTCATCGGTGGTGAGTGGCCCCTGGGCGGTGGGCCGCGCATCCATGGCTGCCTGCTTCACCCAGGCGCGCAGGCACGTGACGGTCAGGTCGAGCTCGCGCGCAACCTGGGCACTCGACTTCCCCGGGGTCCGGGCGATACGGACCGCCTCGGCCTTGAACTCTGGAGTAAACGACCGGCGCTGACGGGCCGACGTGGACGACTTCGTCATGGACACCTTCATCGTGACGGGAGAGGGATGGGAGGTGTCCACGAAATCGGGTCAGGGCTAGTGTCCGCCCTGGTCAACAGCGCGCACAACGATGCCCCCCGTTGCATCGAGCCGATCGCGCTCACCCCGCCCGCCCAGGGCAGCCTGTTCCCGCGCTGAGCCGTCGGCCCCCGGGGCCCATGTCCGGGACCGGGGACCATGTCCGGGACCGGGGACCGGAGCGGTCAGCGCCGGGCCCCGCCGCGCAGCCGCCCGAAGAACTCGCGCGCCACCGCGGTCTGCGGGTCGTCCACCACGCGCGCCGGCGGGCCGTCCTCGGCGATCGTGCCCTGGTCGATCACCCACACCCGCGAGGCGACGTCGTGCGCGAACTGCATCTCGTGGGTGACGACGAGCATGGTCATGCCGCCCGCCGCGAGGCCGCGCATGACCTCCATCACGTCGTCGCGCATCTCCGGATCGAGAGCGCTGGTCGGCTCGTCGAACAGCATCACCGCGGGGTCCTGCGCGAGGGCGCGCGCGATCGCCACGCGCTGCTGCTGCCCGCCCGACAGCTCGTGGGGATATGCGCCCGCCCGGTCGCGCAGCCCCACCTGGGCGAGCAGCTCCAGCGCGCGCGCCTCGGCCGCCCCGCGCTCCACCTGCCGCGTCAACTGCGGCGCGAGCGTGATGTTGGCGAGCGCGGTCAGGTGCGGGAACAGGTTGAACTGCTGGAACACCATCCCGACCTTCGTACGCAGCCCCCGCAGCGTCGCCGCATCCGCCCCGGTCATCCGCGGCCGCAGCGTGACGCCCGCGATCTCGACCGTGCCGGCGTCGAAGCTCTCGAGGTAGTTGAGGCACCGCAGCAGCGTGGACTTGCCGCCACCCGAGGGGCCGACGATCGCGATGGTCTCGCCCGTGGCCACGTCGGCGCTGACGTCGGTCAGGACGCGCCGCGCGCCGTGCTGCTTAGAGAGCGTGCGGACGCGAATCACGCGCGAGCCTCCTCTCGAGTCGGCGCGCCAGCTCCGACAGCGGGATGCTGAGCACCAGGTAGAACAGCGCGCATGCGAGGCCGGGCACCAGCCAGCCACGCATGTCGACCGCGGCGATCGTCATCCGCTTGGTCAGCTCGATCACGGTGATCACGCTGACCAGCGAGCTGTCCTTGAGCAGCGACACGAAGTCGTTGGTCATCGGTGGCAGCGCCATCCGCAGCGCCTGCGGGATCATCACGTGGCGCAGCGTCTGCCACGGCCCCAGGCCGAGGGCGCGCGCGGCCTCGGTCTGCCCGCGCGGGATCGCGAGCAATGCGCCGCGATAGACCTCCGCCTCGTAGGCCGCGTAGTTGAGGCCGAGGCCGAGGATCGCCGCCTGCATGGGCCCCAGGCTGATGTAGCTCGACAGCCCGTAGTAGAGGACGAACAGCTGCAGCAGCACCGGCGTGCCGCGGAACATCTCGATGTAGCCGCGCGCGATCGCCCGCGCCGGCAGGCCGCCGTATACCCGCGCGACCGCGAGCAGCATCCCGAGGGGCACGGCGAGCAGGAACGCGAGGAGGCTGATCTGCAGCGTCACCCACGCCGCGTGCGCGAACTGCACGAACATGGTGCCGTCGAACTGGCGCGGTGGGCGCGTCACGCCGGGGCCGATCGCCGCGGTCTGCTGGCGGTCGTCCCACAGCTGGTGCGTGCGCAGGATCTTCTCGAGTTCGCCCGAGCGCCGCAGCTCGCCGAGCGCGCCATCGATCGCCACCTTGAGCGCCGCATCGCCGCGCCGCATGCCGATCACGTAGGTGCCGCGCGCGACGTCGTAGGGCACGCACAGCAGCTCGGGGCGCGGACACCCGTAGCGGTCCGCGATGATGTTGTCGAGCAGCACCGCATCGCTGCGGCCGAGCGCGAGGTCCTTGAACGGCTCCTCGTTGCCCTCGTAGACCAGCACCTCGACGCCCGCGAGCATCAATAAAATATCGTGGGCGACCGTCTGGTTGAGCGTGCCGACCCGCTTGCCGCGGAGGTCGAACACCGACCGGTACGGATCGCCGCGCCGCACGGTGAGGGTCTCGGCGTAGATGTAGTACGGGTCGGACAGCAGGATCCGATCGCGGCGCTCGGCGGTGGTCTCGAGCCCGTTCATCACGATGTCGAAGTCGCCGCGCTCGAGCGACGGCACGAGGTTCGACCACGAGTACTGGACCATCCGCGCCTTGACCCCGAGGCGGCGCGCCAGCGCGTCCATGATGTCGACCTCGAACCCGATCAGCGCGGGCGGGTGCGCGGGGTCCTCGTAGACGAACGGCTCCCCGCCCTGGACGTCCGCCCCCCACGTGATCTCGCCACGTTGACGGATCGCGTCGAGGGTGTGCCCCGCGTCGGGCGTCGGATCTCCCCCGCACCCCAGCCCGACCGCGCAGGCGGCCGCGACAGCAAGCGCCAGGGTCCGCATCGCTCACGGATTATCACGGGCCCCCGGTCCGTGCGCTACCATCTTGCCCATGGACCTCGCGCGCATGCTCGACAAGTGTGTTCGCGACCAGTGGTCGATCGACGACCTCGACTGGTCCGTCCCACCGCCCGCGCTCCCTCGCGACAAGGAGGCGGCGGTGGTCCAGGCGTTCCTCGACATGGCCGGCATCGAGCTGCTGGCCGGGGCGCTGTTCGAGACGCAGCGGCAGAAGACCGAGGATCCCGTCCTCCAGAACATCTTCGCCACGTTCGTCGCCGACGAGAAGCGCCACGCCGCCGTCGCGCTCCGGCTGTCGCAGCACTACGACGTCCACCACGACCGCGCGTACACCGAGAGCCCCGCCCTCACGCAGTTCCGCCCGCACTTCCTGACCGTGGTGCGCGAGACCTCACCCGAGATCGCGAACGCGTACATCACCGCCGGCGAGCTGATCCTCGACGTCGCGCTGCTCCGCTCCCTCGACGACTACGTCGACGACGACATGAGCCACCAGGCGATGCACCTGATCAACCGCGACGAGTCGCGCCACATCGCGATCGACTTCCACATGACCGAGCACTACTGCTCGGACGCGCACCTCGAGACCATCCGCCGCCGGCCGCGCCCACCGCTCCGCGAGATCGCGCACATGACCCGCTCGCTGGCCACGATGATGTGGCACGCCAAGCCGTTCCTCCAGCAGGTGTTCCTGACCCCGATGGACCGCACCGATCCGACCGGGCGGCGCGTGCAGGAGGCGTTCAAGCGGATCCAGCTGGTGCTGCGCAAGCCCACCGTCCGCCGCACGCTGTTCTCGCGGATGATGATCGGCTTCCAGGAGCTCTACAACCACCCGGTGATCGGCAAGGCGCTCGGGCCCGTGCTGCTGCGCGCCCTCGGCGCCGAAGATCGCGCCGCCCGCATCCTGTTCACGCCGGCCGAGCTCGCTCGCACCGAGCGCATGAGCTTCGACGAGCTCGCCGAGGAGGCCGTCGGCCTCAAGTACGCCTGAGCGGCTCAGTTCGGCGGCGGCAGCGGATCGCTCTCGATCGCGGTGATCGTCCTCACCTACGGGATGGTGCCCGGCGCGTCAGTGCGCGTGGCCCGTGTGATCCTCCGCGATCGGCGCGGTCACGCCCTCGGCGACCGTCATCGGGTAGCCCTTGCGGTGCCAGTCGTTGATGCCCTCGTCGAGTACCGCCGACTTGAGGTGGCCGCGCTTGCGCAGCTCGTCGACGACGAGCCCCGACAGGTGGTGCGGGCACGCGCAGTACGTGATCACCCAGGTGTCCTTCGGGATGTCCGCGAGGCGCTTCATGTCGTGGTACGGGATCGAGACCGCGCCCTCGATGTGCGAGCGCATCCAGTCGGATGGCGGCCGCGCGTCGATGATGACCATCTTCGCGCCCGCCTTGTACGCCGCGTTCGCCGCATCGACGCTGACGAACCGGTCCTCGCGCAGCTTCCACCCCGGGTCCTTGCCCTTGGGATGGATCACCAGCGGCTCCTTGCCGGTCGGCGCGGGTAGCTGCATCACCTGGGGCTGCGTCGCGCTCTGCCCGCCGGCGGGGCCGAACGTGCGGATGAACGCGACCAGGTCGTTGATGTCCTTGTCGGACAGGATCTGCCCGAACGCGACCATCTTGGTGCCGAGCCGGCCGTTGACGATCGCGTGCTTGATGAACGCGTCGCTGGCCTGCGCCTGGAACATCATGTTCGCGAGGTGGATGCCCTCGCGGCGGCTCTGCCGGTCGCCGTGGCACACCACGCAGTTCGTGAGGTAGAGCGGCGCGCCCGCGGCGGCGTCCCCCGTGGGCACGGCGGGCAGCGCGATCGCCGGCACGCCCTGCGCGCGGATGTAGCCGACCAGGCGTTCGATCGCGGCGTCGTCGAGGGGGCCACCGAGCTTCTTGCCGTACGCCGCCATCGACGTGCCCGGCCGGCCGGTCGCGATCGAGCGCTCCAGGAACTCGTTCGAGGCGCTCTCGAGGAAGCTCTGCGTGACCAGCGACGGCGCGTTGTCCGCGCCGTAGCCGCGCAGGTCCGTGCCGTGGCATGGCGCGCACAGCGCCGCGTACATCTTGTCGCCGGCGAGGGCTGCCACGTCAGCGTCGACCGGCACCTGCGCATCCCGGACGAGCGCGCCCGAACTCCCCGGGGTCACCGGGGTCGCGGGCGGCCCGCCAGGGGAGACGGACTTCGACTCACCGCACGCGGCGAGGGCGAGGAGGAACCACAGCGACTTCATCGCGCGGACTATGCCATCAGTCCGCCCGCGCGCGAGGCCGCGAGCCCTCCCTGCGACGATCAGCGCCGGTGGTCGCGGACGGTGGCGGGCGGCGGCGGCGGCGGCTCGGACGGGCGGTTGTCCCGGTGATCCCGGACGTTGCCATTGCCGTTGCCGTTGTTGGTCCGCACCGGCTGCACACGGTTGCCGCTGCGCCAGTTGCCCTCGACCCACACGTGGCGGTTGCCGCGGCGATCCCAGCGGCCGTCCTCCCAGTACTGGCCGGTGCGCTGACGGTCCCAGTACCCGTCGCGCCACGCCCACTGGTTGCCGCGGCGATCCCAGCGGCCCTGGATGAAGATGTAGCCGGGGCGGGTGTCGGTGATCCACACGCGCGGCGGCGGCGGTTCCTCCTCCACGTAGATCACCGGACCACCGATGCGCCCATGGGCGCGAAGCACACAGCCGCTGGTGCTGGCGAGGGCCAGGCTGGTCAGCAGGGCCAAGCTACCGAGTTTGACGAGCTTCATTGGTTTGCGTTCCTCCTCAAGGACATCCCACAGAGCAATTGCGGGACCAGGATCGAACTGTCGGGGTTTCGGACAGTTGGAGGTAGGGTCGAGGTCCGGCGTGACGCACCGGGCCGTGAGTTTCCCACCACACCCATGAGTATGCCCCTCCTCGTGGGGGTGGTGCCACTCGCCGCCGCCCGGATGTGATCGGCACGCACGCCTGCCAGGGGAGAGCGGCAAGGACCGCTACGGGGTGATCTCGTTGGCGGCGGTGTTCGGCGCCTCGATGACGTCGAGGTCGAGCCGAAGGTACTTGGTCACCGGCATCGCGCTGTTGTAGCCGTCGGTGAAGCTGCCGGCATACAGGCCGGCAAAGGTGCCCTCGGCGAGGTCCTTCTCGTTGATCATGAACGTCACCACGCCGAGCGCGGTGCCGGCCCCGAGCAGGCTGCGCGGGATCGCGAGCTCGACGAACGTCTGCTGCTGGGCGGCCCCCAGCGTGGCCGCGGCGTCGCCCCAGGCCCCGGTGCTGTACGACTTGAGCGACGCCAGCGTGCCGTCGACCTTCCACCGCGCGTAGTGCTCGGCGCCGAACCCCGCGGGGAACGCCGCGCCCTGCGAGTTGTAGAGCTCGGCGCTCGCCGCGCCGGTGGCCCCGCCTGGATCCGTGTCGACGTACACGAACAACCACTTGGTCCCGGCATCGGTCGCATCGATCGCCAGATCGGGCCCGCCGTAGCCGACGTACAGGCTGTCCGCGTCCCACGTGACGCGCGCCACGAAGCTCGGTGACGAGGTCGTGGTGAACTGCTCGTCGGCGCGGAAGTCGTCGATCCCGTCGATCGTGATCGTGTGGGGCACCGTCACGGCCGCGTCGATCGCCGAGGCCCCGTCGATCAGTGGATCGGCCGCATCCACGCGCGGGGCATCGCGCCCCGGGCCAGCGTCGAGGGCCGGGCTGCCAGCAGCGCCGCAGGCGGCGCAGGTGGCGAGGAGCGCGGGGACGAGCGAGTTCACCCGCCCGAGCCTACCCGAACTGGCGTGCGGCAGGCCGACCAACTCGCCGACGAGCCCGCCTCGCCCGTGCCGCCGCTGCACGGGCGCCGATCGCCCCGGAGGATTACGGCACGGGTCCGCTCAGTCTCGATGAGCGATCGGCTACCATCGTTGTCGTGCATCGCGCTGCCGCCCTGCTCGCCCCGACGCTCGTGACCGCGAGCCTGGGGCTGCTCCTCGGAGCCGGGTGCGTGCGCGACGCCGAGGATGCGAGGTGTCCTACGCTGGGCGCCGACGACCTGGTGATCACCGAGATCGCCGGCCCCCAGACCGGCAACGACCTGCCGCCCTGGATCGAGGTCTACAACGCCAGCGGCGGGTCGGTCGACCTCCAGGGGCTGCGCCTGCGGTTCCGGCGGGTCGACGGCAGCGGCGAGAGCGCGGCGATCGTCCGGCGCTCGCTGCGCGTCGAAGCGGGCAGCTACACCACGCTCGGCCTCGACGCCGACACCGACGTCGACCGCGATCCATACCTCGACTACGGGTTCGCCGCGGACTACCAGGCGAGCTGGCTGACCACCGCGGCGGTCCAGCTCGAGGCGTGCGACACGCTGGTCGACGACGCCCGCTACACGTCGCTGCCGCGCACGGGCTCGCTCTCGCTCGGGACCATGCCCCCCACCGCGGACGCCAACGACCTCCCCGCGAGCTGGTGCACGGATCCGCAGATCGTCGTAGGCACCGCCATCCCGGGCACCCCGCAACGGGCGAACGCCGCATGTCCGTGAGCCTGGAGCCCTGATGCCTGTGATGCCTGTGATGCCTGTGATGCCTGTGATGCCTGTGATGCCTGTGATGCCTGTGATGCCTGCGATGCCTGTGATGCCTGTGATGCCTGTGATGCCTGTGATGCCCGTGATGCCCGTCGTGTCCCCGGTGTCCACGCGGTCCACGCGGTCCGTGGCGGCCGTGCCCCTGCCCCGCCGCCCTCGCGCTGCCCGCCTCGCCCCGCGGCTGACCGCGCTCGCCCTGCTGCTCCTGGTGGCCGGCGGGTGCACCCCCGTCGGAGGTCAGCGCTACTCGCGCCGGCAGGCACAGAAGTCGCTGCAGAAGCTCGAGGCGCCGGGCATCGTCCTCGGCGAGTTCCAGCTGTCCAAGATCCTCGATGGCGACACCATCCGCGTCGACGGGCTCGACAGCTCGCTCCGCCTGCTCGGCATGGACACCGAGGAGACGTTCAAGAGCGAGGCGGACCGGCGCGCGGTCGAGACCGACTGGACCGCCTACGTGAAGGACAAGCGCGGCAAGGTCCGCCCGGGCCGGATGGCCACGCCCACGGGCGAGGTCGCCAAGGCGTGGGCCAAGGCGTTCTTCAAGGGCGTCACCAAGGTCCGGCTCGAGCGCGATCACCCTGCCGAGATCCGCGACCGGTTCAACCGCTACCTCGCGTACTGCCTGGCGTTCAAGAACGGCGTGTGGGTCAACTACAACGTCGAGGCGGTGCGCGCCGGCATGAGCCCGTACTTCACCAAGTACGGGTACTCGCGCCGGTTCCACGCCGAGCTGCTCGCCGCCGGGGCCGAGGCCAAGGCCGCCAAGCGCGGGATCTGGCAGACCGGGATCATGAACTACCCGGACTACCCGGAGCGCGAGGCGTGGTGGCAGCCGCGCGGCGAGTTCGTGAAGGCGTTCCGCGATGCGGGCGAAGGCCAGGACAACTTCATCGACATCACGCACTGGAACGCGATGCAGCAGCTCGAGACGCTGGTCGGCAAGGAGGTGAACGTGCTCGGCACGGTGGGCGACGTGCGGATCGGCGAGCGCGGACCGGCCCGGGCCACGCTCTCGCGGCGGATGTTCAACGACTTCCCGCTCGTGTTCTTCGATCGAGACGTGCTTGGCACATCGGGGATCGACAAGTGGAAGGGCGAGTACGTGTGGGTGATGGGGGTGCCGACGATCTACGAGAACAAGAAGACCAGGAAGAAGCAGGTGCAGATCGTGATCGACCGAGCCAGCCAGATCCGCCTGTCGACCGTCCCCGGGCTGATGCCCCCGACCGCGGTGGTCACACCGTGACACAGCCCACGCCCGCCCGCGCGTGGATGTGCGACGGTGGCGGGATGCGGACGTCCCTGCTGTGCGCCGCGCTCGCAGCCGTCACGACCCTCGGGGCCGCCTGTGGCCCGTCCGCGGCGAGCGGTGACTGCGCCGACATGCTCCTCCCCGGCGACCTCGTGGTCAGCGAGGTGTTCGCCGACGCCAAGGCCCCCCCGGACGGCAGCGGCACCGACGAGGGCAAGGAGTGGTTCGAGATCCACAACGCCTCGGACCGCGCGCTCGATCTCGAGGGCCTGACGGTCACGCACTCGCGCCCCGACGGCTCGAAGGCCAAGAGCCACGTGATGAAGGCCGCGACCATCGCGCCCGGCCAGTACCTGACGCTCGGCAACTCGGTGGCCGACCTGCTGCCCGCCTATGTCGACTACGGCTACAGCGCCGACCTCGGTGACTTCTTCAACACCGGCGGCGGCAAGCTCGCCCTGGCGTGTGGTTCGAGCGAGATCGACGCCGCTGGCTACGAGGCCGTCACCGAGGGGGCGTCGCGGCAGTTCACGTCCGCGCAGGCCCCCGACTATACCGGCAACGACGATCTCGCGAGCTGGTGCGAGGCCAAGGACACCGAGTTCGAGCTCGGCAACTTCGGCACGCCGGGCGCCGACAACGACTGCGTCCCGATCGTGATCGGCCAGTGCACCGAGGGCGGCGTCCCCCGCGCGCAGGTCACGCCGATGGTCGGTGATCTCGTGATCACCGAGGTGATGCCCAACCCCGGCGCCGGCGCCGTCAGCGACACCGAGGGCGAGTGGTTCGAGGTCACGGCGAACACGCCCGTCGACCTCAACGGGCTCGGCCTCGACCGCGCCGGCGACACCTCGAACCCCGTCGTGATCGACTCCGCGACCTGCCTGCCGATCGCCGCGGGCGAGCACGTGCTGTTCGTCAAGAACGACATGATGGCGGCCAACGGCGGCCTGCCCACCGCGCCGATCCGCGGCACGTTCGGGTTCTCGCTGGTCGATGGCTCGGCGGCGGCCCCCGGCGACGTGCGCATCATGTCCGGCGCCACCGTGGTCGACGCGATCACCTGGATCAGCACCCGCAGCGGCCGCTCGCACCAGCTCGACCCGGACCGCTACGACCCGAGCGCCAACGACGACGCCTCGAACTTCTGCGACGGCACCACCACCTATGGCGGCGGCGATCTCGGCACCCCCGGCGCG
This sequence comes from Kofleriaceae bacterium, assembly GCA_964203225.1. Taxonomy (GTDB): domain Bacteria; phylum Myxococcota_A; class Polyangia; order Haliangiales; family Haliangiaceae; genus JABFXX01. The sequence goes on along the minus strand of CAXNMK010000006.1, from coordinate 207,019 downwards.
GTCAACGCGCAGTGCGCCTCCCAGCCCGGCGCCGGCGAGTGCCTCGACAACGGCACCCCGCGCGCGCTCGTGAAGCCCGCGGTCAGCCAGATCGTGATCACCGAGTTCCTCCCGAACCCCGCGGGCACCGGCACGGACGCGGCCAAGGAGTGGATCGAGGTCAGGAACGCCGGCGCCACGGGCTTCGACCTCAACGGCCTCGGCCTCAAGGGCAGCGGTGCGTCGCCGACGGTCAACGTGATCACGAGCGCGGACTGCAAGAGCGTGCCGGCCGGCGGCTACGCCCTGTTCGCCCACACCACGGACCCCACGCAGAACGGGATGCTGCCCGAGGTCGACGCGACGTTCTCGTTCGCCCTGGTCCAGTCGAACGGTCGCCTCGAGATCCTCGACGGCACCACCATCCTCGATCTGGCGACGTGGACCTCGAGCACGGACGGCGTCGCCAAGCAGCTCGACCCGGTCGCCGACCCCGCGCCGTACTGCGACGCCACCGCCCCCTACGGCGACGGCACCAACAAGGGCACCCCGAAGGCGGCGAACGCGACGTGCCCGTGACCCGGACCGCGCGGCTCGGCGTCACAGCACGACTCGTGGTCACCATGGGGCTCGCCGGCGCGCTGGCCACCGGCTGCGGCAACCCGGGCTCCGAGTGCGGCGTGTCCGAGGCGCTGGTCACCCGGATCGTCGACGGGGACACCATCGAGCTCGAGGGCGGCGAGAAGATCCGCTACCTGATGATCAACACGCCCGAGACCACGAGCGGCAAGAACGAGTGCTACGGCAGCAACGCCGTCCAGTTCAACACCGACCTCGTGCTCGGCAAGACCGTGACGCTCGACTACGACACCGAGTGCACGGACCGGTTCAGCCGCACGCTCGCGTACGTGTCCGTCGGCGGGCAGGAGGTCAACACGCTGATGATCGAGCGCGGCTACGCCTGCCTGCTGCACATCGCGCCCAACGGCGACGACCGGCTCGCCGAGTTCAAGGCGCTCGAGGACGCGGCGCAGGCCGCCAACCGCGGGCTGTGGGGCGCCTGCGATCCCATCCCGTGCAACTGAAACAAGACCGAGCGGGGGCGGGGACCCGACGCGGCTTGCCGCGCGGGGCGGGGGCGGAGCCCCGCGGGACTGGCGGCCCGCCGAACTGAGCCTGCGAGCCTCGCCGGGACGGCGCTGACCGCCCGTGGTACCGTTCGCTAGGCGGTGCGCGCAGCCTTCCTCGTCGCAGTCACGGTGCTCGCGGTCGCTCGCCCGGCGCTGGCCATCCCGTACGAGACCTTCATCGACGTCACCGATCAGGCCGACCTGGACGATCTCCTCGCCTCGGGGGAGATCACCGAGGACACGTACAACGAACTGCTCGACCTGCTCGCGCGCGGCATCAACCTCAACGAGGCGGATCGCGGCGAGCTGTACGCGCTGCCGAACCTGACCTACGAGGAGGTCGACGCGATCATCGCGATCCGCGGGCTCCAGCAGGGCCAGATCCGCGACCCAGCGGACCTGGTCGCCGCCGGCGCGCTGTCGGAGACCAAGCTGCTCGCGATCTCGGCGTTCCTGGTCGTCAACCCGACCGCCCGCCCGCTCGGCGTCCACGGGTTCGTGCGCGCCACCACGCGCGCGTCGCTGGAGGACAGCACCGCCCCGCCGCTGATGCTGCGGTCGCGCCTGAGCGTGCAGCGCCACCTGCAGGCCGGCATCGCGATGACGTCGACGCGGCTGCGGATCGGGGACCCGGTCTACGACCCCAACCGCGACGCGCTGATCGCCGAGCCGGAGCGCCTGCGGTTCGCGGTGCCCAAGGCGTTCGTCAAGTACGAGGACGAGCACTACACCGGCGTGGTCGGCAGCTACCGCGCGGGGTTCGCGCAGCGGCTGGTGTTCGACAACTCCACGCAGTACTCGCCCAACGGCCTGTACCTCGACGATCAGATGTTCTTCTCGGTCGATCTCCAGCGCGAGTGCCGCGAGTCCGCGGGCGAGCTCGCCACCTCGCCGTGCGCCGGCGCGGCCGGCGACGTCTACGTCACGCCGGACTTCGCGTGGCGCCAGGGCCTGTTCGGCGTCGGCGGCGGGCTCAAGAAGCTCGAGCTGCCGAGCGGCTGGATCCAGACCTACGCGTGGGCATCGGCGTCGCGCCGCTCGATCTATCAGTACGAGCTGGCGAACACCGCCGCGTGCCCCGATCCGCGCGACGATGCCAACCCCGCGTGCACGGCCCCGACGATCTTCGTCCGCCCCGAGGGCGATCCGCTGACGCCGACGTCGCGCTACGCGTTCCAGACCGCCCCCAACGTGTTCCTCGAGCGGCTCGCGGGCGGCAACGTCACGTTCTTCGCGGACCGCCGGAACTCCGTCGGCCTGACGGCATACGGCGCGAGCACGATCGACCTCGTCGACGGCATCGCGCTCGACTTCCAGGAGTGGTCACGCTACCCGACCGGCGGCACCTACGGCGCGGCCGGCGCCAACTTCGCCTACGGGCGCGGCTGGCTCGACGTGTTCGGCGAGGCCGCGCTCAGCTACGACAAGACCCCGGCGGGCGGCCCGGCGGCGGGCGGCGGCGGCCCGGCAGCGATCCTGCGGATGACGGCGACCCGCAAGCGCGAGGAGCTCGAGGCCGTGCTCCGCTACTACTCGGTCGACTACGCGAACCCGTACGCGCGGCCGATCTCGCAGCCCGACGAGTTCGAGGGCCAGCGCGCGCGCGACGAGCTGGGCGCCCGCGTGCGCTACATCCGCAGCCAGAAGGGGCTGTCGATCCGCGCGCTCGTCGACCTGTGGGTGCCGCCGTCGTCGCTGCGGGCTGACGCGGTCGCGGGCACCCAGCCCAAGCTCGATACCTACGTGCGTGCGGACGTCCAGACCACCCAGGAGCTCCAGCTCGGGCTGTGGCTGCGCTACCAGGACCGCAACCTCAAGGAGGCCGGCCGCGATCAGTGCTTCGAGGTCTCGACCGAGACGTCGGACACCGGCGAGCCGATCCCGTGCGCCGGCCAGCAGCTGACGACCATCGCGCGCGCCCGCTACGTGCCGCAGGAAGAAGCTGTCGCTCACGCTCCAGGTCCAGCACCAGCTGCTCGACGACCGCCAGCTGTCGCCGACCGCGTTCCGGGACGACTTCGCGCTGTGGGGGATCGCGGTGTGGACGCCCGAGCCGGGGTTCCGCGTGCGCGCGCGCGTCCGCTACTTCGACGAGGCGATCGAGGACAACACCTACCTCGAGCGCTCGCTGTCGGGGCTGGTCGATGCGTCGTTCCGGATCCGCCACCGCGACTCGTTCCGGATCCGCGTGGACGCCAAGCACTGGCTCGACGACCGCGCCAGCACCGCCGCTCGCGTGCCGAATCCCGAGCTCCAGCTGTGGCTGTCGTACGAAGCGCGCCTGTAGTAGCGTCCGGGGATGCGGATCCCCCCTTCGACGGTCGTGATGGCGGTGGTGACGATGGTGCCGTTCGGGCTCGCGATCCGCGACGTCGCGAAGGGTGACGACCACCGGATGACCTCCGACGAGCGGGAGGCCGCGAAGATCCTCGCCGAGAGCGAGGCGTACGAGCGCGAGCGCGCGGCCGAGCTCGCGGCCGAGGCGGCGGCGGACCAGGCCATCCTCGATGCGCGCACCCGCGACCTGCCGGGGCTGTTCGGCGCCGAGCCGGCGAGCCTGGGCCCGGCGTTCGGCGAGCTGCGGCTCGGGATGGCGAGCGAGGCGATCGACGACGCCCTCCCGCCGCTGATGGCGCTGACCAAGGCGACCGGGATCTGGTTCACACCCGGCCACGAGGGCGACCGACTGACCAGCATCGGGTTCGACCTGATCGGCGGCCGCGACGACGACGACGGGCGCTGCGACGCGGTGGCCGCCGTGCTCACCGCCCGCTGGGGCGCCGCCGCCGCAGGCGACCACCTGCGGGTGTGGCGCCACCCGACCACCGGCAAGCGCGCGATCCTCGACGCCGCCGATGGCTGCCGCTACGTGATCGAGCCGTCGGTGGATCTCGCCGCGTGGGTCGATACCCGGGCACGGACCGCGATCGTACCGCTGTCGCTGATCGGCCAGCGCGTCGACAAGCTGCTGGAGATCATGCCGGCGAGCGGCGAGCGCAACGGCGACATGTACGCGTGGACGGGCCCCGGCGTGGGCGCTGGCCTCGGGCAGACCACGCTGACCGCGCTCGTCGTGGAGGACAAGATCACGGCGCTCGAGGCGACCACGTCCGTCGCCGACGACGCGGGCCAGGACGCGCTGGTGGCGCACCTGACCACGCAGCTCGGTCCCCCGACCCAGGACCCCGACGATACGCTCCACTGGGCCAGGCGGCCCGGGCTGCGGCTCACTCGCGAGGACGGGATACTGACGCTGACCGCCGGCCAGGTGGAGTGATGGCGATCGCCACGATCCTCGTCGGGGTCGATCTATCGGAGGGCAGCGACCTCGCGCTCGAGCGCGCCGCCGCGATCGCCGCGCTCCACGCCGCCGAGCTCGTGCTCGTGCACGCGCAGGCCGACGACGCCCCTCTCGATGGCACCACCAACGACATGCTCGCGCAGCTCGGCGAGGTCAGCGCCGCGATGCGGGTCGCCGAGGCCCGCGCCCTCGCCGAGCGCCTGACCCAGCTGACGGCCCGCGGGCTGCGCGCCCGGCTGGTGACCCGGGTCGGGCCCCCGGCCGAGGTGCTGACCGCGTGTGCGATCGAGGAGAACGCCGACCTGATCGCCGTCGGCAGTCACGGCCTCACCGGCATCCACCGGTTCCTGCTCGGCAGCGCGGCCGCCTCCACCATCCGCGAGGCCACCTGCGACGAGGCGCGCAGCGGAGCTGCGCTCGGCACAGAGCGCCCCCTCGCACGCGGCGCGGAACGGCGCCTCGCGCGCGGCACGCCTCGGCGCCCCGCCCTGTCGTCTCCTCTGTGGGGAAGTACGTGCCGCGGCGAGTCCGCCGCGACGCTCAGCTCAGGCACCACCCTCGAGGGTGAGGGCGGCGATCTTGTTGTCTTCCTTGGCCGCGTCGTCGGCGCCCGGCAGCGCCTTCTTCTGCTCGGTGATGTTCGGCCAGTTCTCGACGCCGGCGACCTGCGCCTGCAGGTGGGCCGGCCACGCGGCGGTGGTCATGTCGCTGGCCTTCTTCGCGCCGGTGATGAGCGCGTTGATGTCCTTGTAGACGTTCCACTTCGCGGGGAGCTCGCTCTCCTCGAAGATCGCCGTGGTCGGGCACTCCGGCTCACAGGCGCCGCAGTCGATGCACTCGTCGGGGTTGATCGCGAGCGAGTTCTTGCCCTCGTAGAAACAGTCGACGGGGCACACCGCGACGCAGTCGGTGTACTTGCACTTCACGCAGGGATCAGCGACGACGTATGCCATGAGGCGATCTAGCCACATCCGCGAGGCAGTCGGAAGGCATGGACGCAGAGATCTCGCGGGTGCAAAGTGCCGCACCATGAAGTCGCTGCGCGTGCTTCTCGGGCTCCTCCTGTTGACCGCGGGCTGCCAGCAGACGGCCGGGGACCAGCCGGCCCCCCAGGCGTCCGTGGTCGCCGCCGCCCCAGGCTCCGATTACGCGAAGGACATCGACGACCTGTGCGATTCGGTCACGCGGTCGGGGGCGGGCCAGCTCGACGTCAGCGCCCACGCCCTGACGATCGCCAACTGGCTCGCGGCGACCCTGCGCACCCCCGACTCGCGGAAGTTCCTGATCAAGATCCAGCCACTGCTCGGCGTGGCCAAGGCCGATGCCCTCGATGCCGAGGCCCGGCGTGTCGGGCTCGCCAGCTGCGCCCTCGCCGCGCAGTGGCGGGTCCCGGGCGCCGTCCCGCAGCCGTAGCGGTCAGGTCGACAGGTCCGCGCTCGCCACCTCGGCCGCCGCCGGGTGGACGCCGAACCGCTTCTCGATCAGCTCGTGCAGGCCGTAGATCACCGGGGTCACCGCGATCGCCGCGGTCAGCTTGATCAGGTACGAGGTCATCACCACCGTCACGTACTGATCGAAGCTGAGCTTGGTGCCCCACACCAGCGCCGAGATCACGATGGTGTCGACGATCTGGGACACCGCGGTCGAGCCGGTCGCGCGCAGCCACAGGAACCGGTTGCCGGTGACGCGCTTGATCAGGAAGAACACGGAGATGTCGACGAGGTTGGCGATCAGGAACGCCGCCATCGAGGACAGCTGGATCCGGGTCGCCTGGGTGAACACGAGATCGAACGCGGTCGGCGTGACGCCGTCCCAGCCGGCGGTCTTCGTGACCGGCCACCACGCGAGCGCGCCCGCGGCGTAGACGATCAGGAACGTCAGCCCGACCATCGCGAACGCGAGGAACGTCACCCGGCGCACGACCTGGCGGCCGTAGAACTCGTTGAGGATGTCGGTGAGGATGAACGTGACAGGGAACGCGATCTGCCCGACGGAGAACACCCACTCGCGCCCGAACAGGTGGAACGCAGTGAGCTTGCCGCCGATCAGATCACCGACGACCAGGCAGACCATGAACGTCGCGACGAGTGTCATGAACAGGGACAGGCGCGCGTCGAGCTTCACGGCCTCCAGTGTCGCACATCGCACGGCCCGTGGCGCACGGCGCGCGGACGGACGGTCGGGCTCGGTGGGTTGTGCCCGTCGCGTGCCCCATGCCAGGATCGCACCGTGAAGTCGTTCGTCGTCCTGGGGTTGTTCGCCGCGGCGGGGTGCAACCAGATCCTCGGGCTCGAGGCCACGGTGCCCATCGACGCGGGGCAGCCCCCCGATGCGCCACTGCCGATCGCCCGGCTGACCTGGCTGGTCGCGGACACCGACGCCGCCGGGGTGCCGCTGCCCGCGCCGCTGCTCACGCCGATGGACCCGGCGCCCACGGTGCAGGTCGGGCGCATCGATGGCCCGCTCACGGCCACGACATACCTGCCCGACGGCTCGTTCGAGATCCCGACCGACTTCCCGGGCACGCCGTGGCGCGTGGTCTACGAGGTGCCTGGCGCCGCGACGCCCGTCGAGGTCCAGTGGACGACGTCGGCCGAGCGCATCCCGCACGTCACCGAGCCGTTCATCGGTCACCTGGTGCGCACGCCGCTGCCCTCGCTGGCGAGCGCGATGGCGGTGACGCCGACGGGCACGGGCGTGTCGTTCTCCTCCGCGCGCGTCGCGTTCACCGGCGTGTGGGGCGACAGCCCGACGACGAGCGCCGTGGGCACCACCCTCACGTTCAACCTCAACAACGTCCTGCCGTTCACGGGGCCCACGGGAGCACCGGAGCCCACGCGCGGAGACCGCGCGGTGGTCCTCAACTACCTCGCAGTGGTCGAGCCGAGCGCGAACGCGAATTGCCAGCGGGCGTCGGGCGGCACCCTCTTCGAGCTGGCACCGACGGCGGGCACCGTCGCGGTCGCACCCGCTTGGTTCGACCGCGTCACGTCGACCGAGCCGTTCGCCACGGTGACGAACACCGACTTCGGTCGCGCGGTCAGGGCGGGGACCGCCTTCACGAAGCTGGTCCCCGAAACGGAGGTGTTCACGCAAGGCCTGGCGTACGGCCGGTCCACCGCGCTGAACGTGCCGCTGTTCGCGCGACGCCGGGCGCCCGGCGACATCCGGATGCCGGCGATGGTGGCGCTGTACGAGTGTGACGTCCCGCCGCCGAGGTTCAGCGTCAGCGTGCAGACGGTCAGCATCAACGCGTCGCCGTTCATCCAGTACCCCGGGCTCGGGGTGGCGTGGTTCTCGATGTCGCGGGCGATCGAGGGCACCGCGCTGCGCCTGACGTATGGCTACGTGGGCGCGGTGGCGAGCGCCTCGTCCACCTACACGCTCGACACCCCGGCTGCCCTCGCCACGCCCCCGTACATGCTCGACACCACCGACCTGGCGGCCGCCGATCACGTGGCCCTCCTCGCGGGGACCGGCCCGCTCACGCTGACGTTCGGAATGGTCCCCGTCCAGGGCAACGACGACTCCGTGGACACCAGCGACTACTACGAGATCGTGCTGCACCGCGTGACGGCGACCAGCATCAGCCCCGTGCGGACGTTCCGCGTGCCCGGGCGCAGCGCCTCGATCGACCGCAGCCTGCTGACCGCGGGCACCGAGTACGTGTTCGAGCTCCGCAGCTTCGCGGGTGCGCCGCAGGCACAGGTGGCCGACTTCACGACGTACACCGTCCCGCAGTCGCAAGGCGTGATGTACACGCGCACGTTCATCGCGAGATAGCCGCGCTCGGCATGTGCCGAGTAACACCGGCGTCCGGGATCCGTCCGGCGGCTGGCCCGCGCGTCCGCGCGCCGGACAACCCGGACAGCGTGCCCCTGCGATCTCGCGGGGTTGGCGCCGGCACGCGCCGTGTACAGGTGGGACCGCGGAGGTTCCACGATGTCGACGCAGGACAAGAAGGACAAGAGCATCGGCGAGGCGATCCGCGCCATCCACAAGCAGTTCGGCCAAGGGTCGATCATGCGGCTCGATGGCACGGCCGTACAGGAGGTCGAGGTCATCCCCACGGGCTCGGTCGCGCTCGACGTGGCCCTCGGCTGCGGCGGGCTGCCGCGCGGCCGGATCATCGAGATCTACGGCCCCGAGTCGTCGGGCAAGACCACGCTGACGCTGCACGCGATCGCCGAGGCCCAGAAGGCGGGCGGCGTGTGCGCGTTCATCGACGCCGAGCACGCGCTCGACACCGCGTACGCGCGGCGGCTCGGCGTCGATCTCGAGGACCTGCTGGTGTCGCAGCCAGACTGCGGCGAGCAGGCGCTCGAGATCACCGACACCCTCGTACGCACCGGCTCGATCGACCTGATCGTCATCGACTCGGTGGCCGCGCTGGTCCCGCGCGCCGAGATCGAGGGCGACATGGGCGACGCCCACATGGGCGCGCAGGCGCGGCTGATGAGCCAGGCGCTGCGCAAGCTGACCGCGCAGATCGCGCGCACGCGAACGTCGGTGATCTTCATCAATCAACTTCGCATGAAGATCGGCGTGGTCTACGGCAACCCCGAGACCACCACCGGCGGCAACGCCCTCAAGTTCTACGCCTCGGTCCGCCTCGACATCCGCCGCAAGAAGCCGATCAAGCGCGGCGAGGACACCATCGGCAGCGAGTGCAAGGTCAAGGTCGTCAAGAACAAGATGGCGCCGCCGTTCCGCGAGGCCGACTTCGAGATCCTCTACGGCACCGGCATCAACAAGGGCGGCGAGCTCATCGACACCGCCGAGAAGCTCGGCCTCGTCGAGAAGTCCGGCACCTGGTACGCCTACGCCGGCGAGCGCCTCGGCCAGGGCCGCGACAAGGCCGTCGCCCACCTCGACGAGCACCCCGCCCTCCAGGCCAAGCTCCGCACCGCCCTGCTCGCCCAGGCCAAGGCCGCCACGATCGCCAGCATGACCGGCTCCGCCGCCACCGCCGGCATCAGCAGCGTCGCCGCGGGCAGCAGCAACGGCGTCGCCGCAGCCCATGGCATCAACAACGTCGCCGCGGCCAACGGCATCGCCAGCGCGGGAGCCGCCGCGTGAAGCGCCGCGATCGCCGCGCCGCTCACGCCGCCGCGGACCGCGCCACGGACCGCGCCGCCCGCGCCGGGGGCCGCGCCCTGTTCGGCGAGCTGCGCGCGCGGCTCGCCGCCGAGATCTACAGCACCGACCTGCTCGAGCCGCCCCTGACCGACGGCCACGACGGCGCGGATGACTGCGCGCTGTGCCGGCTGCTCGGCGATCTGCCCGGCGAGCGGATCACGCTCCCCGACGGCTCCACGCTGGCGTTCTCCATCGTGGGCTGACGGCTGGCGCTTGGGATGGCGGCAAGGGAGGGAACGGGCCGGCGCGCGTGCTCCTGGCGGAAGGCGCTCACGCCCCTCCGTGCCACCGATGAATCCACGCTGCCTCGGGTCAGGGAGTCCAGCGCCGGCAGTTACTGAGCGCGTTCTGCTTCGCGGTGATCTGCTGCTCGTGCCCCGACTTCGAGCGCTCGTACTTGCGCACCAGCGACTGCGAAATGGACGTGATGTCTGGCGTCTCATTCTCGCTGCGCATCTTGTCCAGCGTCGCGGCGAAGCTGTTCATCACGGCCCGCCGGTACGAGCCGCACTGATCGAGATTGGAAATCGCGGTCTCGACATGTTTCTTGCGCGCATCCAGCGCCGTCTTGGCTGCGTCGAGTTCCTTGCCGGCATCGCTCAGCTTCTGATCGATCGCCTTGATCTCGTCGTCGTACTTCCGCTTCTCGGCGTCATCCTTTGCGCCCGACCTACTACGTTCCGCCTTGTTCCTCTGATCCTTGAGATCGGATCGCAGCCTCGTCGCTCTCTCGATGTCGCGCTTGGGAGTAGCGGTTTTCTCCTCATTCCCGGAGCTGACCGGCCCACGGCTACCGCCGTCACACCACTCGTGCACCTTCGGGCCTTCCGATTTGCACGCGCTTCGCTCCGAGCTGTAGGTCACAGGAATCGAGTCGCAGCCTTCATCAAAGCTGTCAGCGTCCTTGAAGTCCTCGAGCTTGCCCGCGAACGCGAGCCCCAACGGCACGACCAGCGTCATGACCACCATCATCGTCGGCAGTTTCACCTGGTCCTCCAGCTTTCGATCGCTTGCCGTGCCGCCTCCGCGGGCTGTCCCGACGAGCCCTCCGCGAACAATTCCAGCGCATCGCGCACCACCGCGCACTGCTCGTCGTTTAGCAGCTTCGCTATCTTGTCGAAGCGCGGCTCCTGCTCTCGATCGAGCACGAGCACGAGCGCGTCCGGCACCGGAGTATCACCGCCCCAGTCCACCATCGCTTGCAAGTAGACGGGGAGCACCCCGATCAAGTGCTTCGGCGCGAGGAAGCTAAGTACGTCGGACCGCCTCGCGACCAGCTCGAAATCGAGCTCGGTCCAGGTCTTGCCCGCGACGTGGTTTCGAAACGCACCCTCGTCGGTCCCACCGGTGAGGGCCCCGTCGAAGTTCAGCGGCGTCGCTGGAAACGCCGCGCGCAGTCGCGCACCAAACTCCACCTTCTCAACTGGCATGTTCCCTTCCCTTCGATCCTGGCAAGCGGTCAAGTTTCGCATGCGGGGCCTATCGGCCGGGGTTGCAGGCGGTTACTCGCTATTTTCCGGCGGGCACGATCCCCGTTTCAGGCGGCGGCACCTCGAACTTCTTCAGGGCAAGGGCAGCGAGCAGCGTCACCCTGCAACCAGGCGCAATCGCTGGGCCGCGCGTCCCGCGTGATCGGCCTCAGCGTCCTGTGACACTTCGACGTCTCGGCACCCCGCTACGCGGCGCGGTGAGCGGGTCGCCTGCGGCTCATGGCGTCCGCGTTCCCCGGGAACGTCGAACGGCTGCGCAGGTCGTGACAAGCCGCACATCAGGTTCCCGCGGGAACGTGAAGCGCGAACCCGCGGTGGGCGCGCAGGGAGTAGGACAGACGCGTGGCCACCACGACGCCCCCGCTCCGCCTCGCGCTCGCCGACGCGCTCGGCCCGGCGGGCTTCACGCGCAAGAGCGGCTCGTGGTTTCGCCGCTCGGACGAGGTGATCGAGGTCGTGAACCTCCAGAGGTCCCAGTGGGGAGAGCCGTACTACCTGAACTACGCGCTGTGGCTGCGCGCGCTCGGAGAGCTGCCGTTTCCTGGGGAGCATACGTGTCACGTCCGGTGGCGCGCCGAGGACGTCATGGGCCGGGACGCCCCGCTCGCGCGCTTGCTCGACCTCGAGTACGCGGTGAAGCATTCACGCGGCGTCGCACCTTACAAGCAGTCAACCGGAGTCGCAGGGTATGAATCGCTGGCCACCGATGGAGGACCGCGGGCCCTGAGCGTGTGCACGCTCTTTGATGGTGGTGTGAGCGCGATAATCGAGGGTGTTCCGGTTCCCGTTCCCGCGCACCTCCAGGGATCGCGGGAACCGGAACCGGGAATCAGCCCACGAGGGCGTAGCCGGCGCGGTCCCTGCGGACCTTGCCGTCGGCGACGAGCACCGCGAGCGCGGCCTGCAGCGTCGCGTTGCGGATCTGGCAGCGCTGGCGCAGCGCGGTCGCCGACAGCGGAGCCGCGGCGTCTTCGAGGGCGGCCAGGATTCGCTGGCCGGCGCTGATGTCGGTGGCGGGTGGCGTGACGGGCCCGGGTGCGGCACGGTCGACCGCGGCGAGGGCCACGGCGTCGTCGGTGGTGTCGAGGTGGAGCGCGACGGCGCTGATCGAGGCCGCCGCGCGGTGCTCGACCGACAGCGTGAGTTGCTCGCCGTGGCGGCGCAGGTAGAGGTTCGAGTCGCCCCAGGCGTGGAACTCGCTCGAGCCGCGGAGCGCCTGGCCCGCGCGCATCTTGGCGCCGCCCTTGCGGGCGTGGTGCACGAGCACGACGGCGACGTGGAAGGTGCGCTGCAGCTCGCGCAGGTAGGCGAGCAGCGGCGCGACCTCGCCCGCCAGGTTCTCGTCGATGCGGTGAAGCCGGACGAACGGGTCGAGCACGAGCAGGCGGGGGCGGAGCCGGGCGACGGTCGCGGTCAGCGCGTCGCGGTCACGCTCGACGTCGAGGCGGATCGCGGGCGCGGTGATCACCTGGATGTCGAGGTCGGCGAGGTCGTGGCCCGCGGCGCGCGCGATGCCGGCGAGCCGCTGCCGGACGATGTGGAGCGCATCCTCGGCGGCGAACAGCAGGACGCGGCCGGCGTGGATCACCGGGAACCGACGCAGCCACGGCGCTCCCGAGGCGACCGCGACGGCGAGGTCGAGCGCGAGGAACGACTTGCAGCACGTGGGCTCGCCGCCGACGATGCCGACGGCTTCCTCGCCCCAGAGGTGCTCGACGAGCCAGCGCCGCGCAGTCGGGACGTCGGCGAGGTCCGCGGCGCGCGTGACCGGGAGGCCACTCGCCGTCGTCATCGCCGCGCCGGCTTCGCGCGTGCCGCGGTCGCGGGGGTGCGGGTCGGGCGGTGGTCGGCGGTGGTCAGCTCGAGGTACGCGCCTTCGTCGAGGCGCTTGGCGTTCCGGGCGACCGCGAGCGCGAGGAGCTCGTTGCACAGGTTCATCAGCACGCGCCGGTTGCCGGCGGCGTGCTCGCAGACGGTGCGCTGGAGCTCGTCGGTCATCAGCGACGCGTTGCCCGCCGTGGCGAGGAGGTGCCGCAGCATCGCGCCGAGGACGTCCGGCGGCTCGGCGTCGAGCACCAGGCGGGTCCGGATCCGGCTCGCGACGGGCAGCAGGTCCGGCGTGCGGAGCTTGTCCTCGAGCCGGCGATCGCCGCACAGCACGACCGTGATGATGGTGCAGGTGTCGAGCTTGGTCGAGCCGAGCAGGCGTAGCTCGGCGAGCAGCGGGGCCGCCATCTCCTGCGCCTCGTCGATGAGCAGCACCGGGCGGAACAGCGTCTGGTGGATGTGCTCCTGCCACTTCGCGCGCACGGTCTTGTATGCGCCCCACCGGTTCGACGTCGAGACCGGCACGTTGAACAGGTCGCCGAGCTCCCGGTAGAAGTCCGACGATGACGTCGCGCAGGGGCGCGAGCTTCTGGGCCAGCAGGCGCAGCGCCGCGCTCTTGCCGGCGCCGACATCGCCCGTGATGAGCGCGAAGCCCCCGTTCATGACGAGATCCTCGACGCGCCACACGAAGTGCTGGACGCGTGGGGTCTCGCACAGCGCCTCGACGGGGATGCTCTCGAGGAAGGGGTTCCACGTGAGGCCGTACAACGCGGACAGCTTGCGGGCATCCATCAGGTCACGTCCTTGGGCACGTACGCCGGCGGGAGCCCCGAGGCGTCGTACGCGGTGATGAGCTGGCGCAGCAGCGGCGCCATCTGGGGGGGCCTCGTCGGCGGCGCGGCGATCCCCGCCAGGGGCGCGACCTCCGCGAGCAGGCGCCGCGACTGCGTGCCGTTCCTCGTCCGGTCGAGCGGATAGAGCGGCGCGAGCACCGCCCCGCTCTTGTCGTCGACGAGGTGGACCGCGGCCAGGTCCCACGTCGCGTACCGCACGCTCAGCCGCTCGAGCGTCCGGTAGCGCGACGGCAGCTCGTACCGCACGCCCGCGATCGTCACCGTCCCATCGCTCCGCCGCTGCGTGCGCCGCTCCTCGATCCGGAACGCCCCGCGCAGCTCCTCCGCGCTCGGGCTCGGCCGGCCGACCTCCGGCCCGCGCATGAACCGGTCGGCCGGGGCCTCGCGGATCTCCGAGTGGCGGGCGCGGTTGTATTCCATCTCGACCCACGCCTGCGTCGCGTGGTTGAGCACCTCGAGCGTCAGGTTCGCGTCCTTCCGGATCTTGCGGCGCAGCGCCCGCACCGTGTCGCCGTGGCCAGCCGCCTTGCGGGCCAGGTGCAGCCAGCGCTCGATCGTCGAGAACGCGAACTGCACGGGCGCGCCGGTGATCGGGTGCAGGTAGGTCCGGGCGGCGAGCGCGTCGAGCGCCGCGCGCAGCTCGCCGCGGTCCGGCGGCGCCGCCAGCAGCGCGCCGATGATCGCATGGCGCAGGTTCGCCCACCGCTCGTGGCGGCGAGGCGTCGCCGAGGTCGTCGTCATCGTGGTCATGGTCGGCGTCCACGTCTACGCCCCGGGTCGCGACCTCGATACGAGCATCCTCTGCGGGTCGCGCGTGCCCCTCACGATGCGCTCGCATCCAGGTGGGGCCACGTCGACACCGGCGCGAGCAGGCGCAGCAGCCCGAGCACGGCGTCCTCGGCGATCGCCGTCAGGCGCGCCATCAACGAGGTCGGCAGCGCGGCCTCGTCGACGGCCGACGCCAGGCGCCCGCGCAGGCTCGTCCAGAACCGGCTGGTCGCGAACATCGTCGTCCACCAGCGGCGCCACCGCACCAGCGTCCGCCGGTCGATGCCGATCAGCGCCGCCAGCCGGCTGACCGCGAGCTTCGACGGGCCCTGCTGGAGCGCCGTCGCCAGGACCACGACCGCGCCGAGGTAGACCTTACGCCCCAGGAACCGCACCGACGGCGGCGTCCGCCGGCGACGACAGCCCTCGACCGCGCAGCAGAAGCTGAAGCGCCACGCGAACGTCTCGTCCAGGCCGTCAGCCCCACGCGGCTTGCGCGGGTAGTCGGCGACGTCGAGCCGACCGCCGCAGAACGCGCACCCCGCCGCCCGGGCCTTCGCCGCGAGGTCGGCGTCGATCCTCGGCCGCAGCACCAACACGCTGGAATCGACGACGGCTTCGCCGCACAGAGGGGGCCTCCTTCCGATCTTCCGGTTGAAATGAGAGGAACCGCTCGCTGGCTTGAATGGTCAAGTTCGTCGAGCGGCTTCCGCTATTCCCCTCGCCGTGCCTGCTCACGCCGCGCGTGCTTTCCCTCGAAAACTGCGCTCCTGCTCAAGCACGGCGGCAAGGGCAAGCCTGGTGAGCATGAGCGTAAAAGCTGATGGGATCGACCCTGGTTCCTGAGCACGATCTTCAAGGGAAACGTGGAAAGCCCATCGACCTATGTGACCGCCGGTTGGATGGTCAAGCGGGCCGCCCCAGGCGGTCCCGCTCCCAAGCTCGCAGCGGCGCGCGCAGGCGAGGTCAAGGACGGGCGCAGCCCGCCGCCTTGGGCGGTGCGAGGGCAGCGAGCGTCCTTGACGGCGCTCTCCGTGTGCGAGAACGCTGGCGCATCGCGATGGTCGATCGGCGCCCGTGCGATAGCGTGCTCGGTGCTCATTGGGGGTGATGTCCGACGAGCGTACGAGCCTCTCCCATCGCTGGCGCTCTTTGATGGGGCGTCGGCGATCACGCCCGGGCGGCACCGTTTCCCGTTCCACCCCACATCTCTCTACGCATGCTGGGAAGGGAACCGGGAAACCCATCGATTTCCGTGCCCACGCCGCCATCAACAAGCATGCTCACGCTCACGCTCACGCTCACGCGAAGGCGCCGCTGGGGATCGACGCCAGCGCCGTCCGTGGGTAGAGTCGGGGCGCGTCGGCTTCGGGTGGTTGCTCATGTTTTGCAACTCCGCGACCCTCCAGATCCGACGCGATTTGCAAGCAGTTCCGAGGTGTTACGCGATCAGGCGCCGCTAAAGATGATGGGCATGCTGAACCCCTCGACCTCAGGAGAAGCATCAATGGCCACCAAGCGCACTGCCGTTCGCAAGAAACCTCTCGGTTCCAGCACGGGTCACACTGTGCTCGCACCTACCGAGCTGAACCAAGCAGCTCAGCGGGTCATGATGTTCGCCAGACAGCAGGGCGTGCGCGCAGCCATCGCGGGTGGGTATGCCATGCAGGCGTATGGCTCCACGCGCCTGACGAGCGACCTGGACATCGTCGCGGCCGGGGCCCTCGTCGCGCTCAAGGTGGGCCCCCTACTCTCGTTTGGTGGGTACCAGACCACCGTCGATAACGTACCTGTAGACATCATCCTGCGCGACGACGATTTCGCGCCACTCTACGCAGAAGCCTTGACCCGTGCTGCGCGTACGACGGAGTTGCCGGGCAAGCTGCCCACCATCACACCACCATATCTGGCGTTGATGAAGATGGTTGCCGGGCGCTCAAAGGACATGGACGACATCGCACGACTCATCGCGGGCGGACTCGATGTCGTCGCGACGCGGAAGATCGCTCGCCGACTGCTTGGGGCATACGCGGCGATCGATTTCGATTCGATCGTACAAGAGGCCAAGTGGCGCATCCAGACCAAGCAAATCTGACCCAACCAAAGCCGTAAGGGCCCGCGAATGGACATCTCAATCGCCCTCGCGGTCGATCCATCCCCGGGGGCGTCGTTGCTCCTCGGTCGCGTACCGACGGGGTAACCGTTCACGCGGCGACTGCGGTTGGCAGGTCAGTCCGCAGGTCAGTTCGGAGATGCTCGGGTAGCAGCGACGGAGTCGGCGTGCCCTGAAGCGCAGCCGCACACGCGTCCTTGAGGAACCCGTAGAGGTCCCGCTTCTGCGTGCGGAGCGTCTGGCGTGCGGTCAAGAATGAGCATGAGCGTAAAAGCTGATGGGATCGACCCTGGTTCCTGAGCACGATCTTCAAGGGAAACGTGGAAAGCCCATCGACCTATGTGACCGCCGGTTGGATGGTCGAGCGGGCCGCCCCAGGCGGTCCCGCTCCCAAGCTCGCAGCGGCGCGCGCAGGCGAGGTCAAGGACGGGCGCAGCCCGCCGCCTTGGGCGGTGCGAGCGCAGCGAGCGTCCTTGACGGCGCCGAGCACGACGCTCTCCGTGTGCGAGAACGCTGCCGCATCGCGATGGTCGATCGGCGCCCGTGAGATAGCGTGCTCGGTGCTCATTGGGGGTGATGTCCGACGAGCGTACGAGCCTCTCCCATCGCTGTCGCTCTTTGATGGGGCGTCGGCGATCACGCCCGGGCGGCACCGTTTCCCGTTCCACCCCACATCTCTCTACGCATGCTGGGAAGGGAACCGGGAAACCCATCGATTTCCGTGCCCACGCTCAGATGCGCGACCACCGGACGCGAACCCGCGCGTCCTCTGGCATGACCGCCGCGACTTCACGAAGCTCGCCGACAGCTTCACCGCCTTCATGGCGTCGCTCGAGCCGCTACAATGAAGGACCGAGCAAACCACCGATGAGCACCTGGCCTTCCATGGAGCGCCGCGGGCCGGAGGTCACCGTTGCCGATGTGGCCGCCTTCGAGAAGCGGATCGGACATGAGCTGCCCGAGGACTACCGAGCGTTCCTCCTCGAAGTCAACGGAGGGCAAACCGCCGACACGCACGCTGACTTCGCAAAAGGCGTCGTGAATCAACGATTCAGCCTGAACGAGAGCGCCGACGAAAGCGACCTGCTGACGTCGTTCGATGACCTTCAAAAGGATCTTCCATCCTTGCCGCGCTTGTACATCGGCCACGACGATGGCGGTGCGCGCCTGCTCCTCGCCCTCGACGGCGACCATCGCGGCGAAGTCTGGCTCCAGGTCATCGAGGCGCGCCGACACGACGCGAACCCGCGCGTTTTGTGGCACGACCGCCGGGATTTCACGAAGATCGCCGACAGCTTCACCGCCTTCATGGCGTCGCTCAAGCCGCTGACATAGCCCCTGCGGGGTGTGAACGACCGCATCCAGCGGCGCACAGACCTGGCAGACCAGGCCGCACGCTGACGCGCGGCACGTCACGCAACCAGCCGCAATCGCAGGGCCGCTTCGTGGTGGGCTCTGTAACCAGCTGCGCATGAAGATCGGCGTGGTCTACGGCAACCCCGAGACCACCACCGGCGGCAACGCCCTCAAGTTCGACGCCTCGGTCCGCCTCGACATCCGCCGCAAGAAGCCGCTCAAGCGCGGCGACGACACCATCGGCAGCGAGTGCAAGGTCAAGGTCGTCAAGGACAAGCTCGCTCCGCCGTCCCGCGAGGCCGACTTCGAGATCCTCTACGGCACCGGCATCAACAAGGGCGGCGAGCTCGTCGACACCGCCGAGAAGCTCGGCCTCGTCGAGAAGTCCGGCACCTGGTACGCCTTCCCCGGCGAGCGCCTCGGCCAGGGCCGCGACAAGGCGGTCGCCCATCTCGACGAGCACCCCGCCCTCCAGGCCAGGCTCCGCACCGCCCTGCTCGCCCAGGCCCGGGCCGCCACCATCGCCAGCAGGACCGGCTCCGCCGCGACCGCCGGCATCAGCAGCGTCGCCGCCGCCGCCACGATCGCCGCGGCCAGCAGCAGCACCGCCAGCGCGGGAGCCGCCGCGTGAAGCGCCGTGATCGGCTCGCCGCCCACGCCGCCGCGGACCGCGCCACGCACCGCGCCACGCACCGCGCCACCCGCGCCGAGGCCCCTGCGCTATTCGGCGAGCTGCGCGCGCGCCTCGCGGCCGAGGCGTACAGCACCGACCTGCTCGAGCCGCCCCTGACCAACGGCCACGACGGCGCGGAGGACTGCGCGCTGTGCCGCCTGCCCGGCGACCTGCCCGGCGAACGCATGACGCTCCCCGACGGCTCCACGCTATCGATCTCCGTCGTGCGGTGACGACGGCGCCCGGGATGGCGCTCCGCGGCGGTCCGAGCCCGCGTGACCCGCGCGCGTCCGCCTGTCCGGACCCGATCCGCGGACCTCGACCGCCATCAAGGCATGCATGATGGCGGCGCGCGCCCCGCCAGGTATGATCGGCTCGTGCCTCGCCTCGCGAACGATCCGCTCGCCGTACGCGCGTACCTCGACCGGGACTGGAGCGGCGCCCGCGAAGGAAAGCGCGCATACTGGCGCGCCCGGATCGACCGAGGTGGCCTCGCGGAGGCCCTCCTGGTCACCCAGCAGCTCTACGACTGGATGAAGCATGCGGACCCGGCGTGGCCAACGAGCGAGCAACGTGACGAAGACCTCAAGACGCACGTCCGCGTCGCCGAAGCCCTCCAGAAGACCGCGGGTCGCGATCCAGCCGATCGAACGGGAACCTCACGTAAAAGCACTCCTCGCGTTCGCTGACCTCGCTCGACGCGCCAGGCTGCGGTGGTACGTGTTTGGCGCGCAGGCGGTGAACCTGCACGGCTTCCCGAGGGCGACCGCCGACCTCGACGTGACGGTCGAGCTGGGCACACGCTCCGTCGCGAACTTGCTGCTGCTGCTCGCCAGGGCAGGCTTCGAGCCGCGGTTCGCTGACGACGCATTCGCGGCAGCGGCGCGGGTGATCCCCGCGGTCCATCGAGGCAGCGGGCTCCCGATCGACGTCGTGCTCGGCGGGCCGGGTCTCGAGCAGCGGTTTCTCGATGAAGTGGTGCTGGTGCAGCTCGGGCGGAGGCGGATCCCCGTCCTGTCCGCGGAGAACCTGATCGTGACCAAGCTCCTCGCGGGCCGCGCCAAGGACCTGGAGGATGTTCGCGAGCTGCTCGCCGTGCGCGGGGAAGACATCGACCGCGCGCACATCGAGCAGCTCGTCGACCTCCTCGATCGCGCCCTCGATCAAGCCGACCTGCGGCCCCTGTTCAAGCGGCTATGCGAAGGCGCGTCCCGCACCACCACGCCGACGGTCCAGGCAGCGCAGGTGAAGCGGGGGCCGCGCCGTGGGTCGCGGTGACGATCAGCCCTGCGCACTCGATTTGACGAGACGACGACGAGGCGCGTCCCGCGACGTTCTGCGGTCGCGACCCACAAGCAGGCAACCGGAGTCGGAGCGTATGAGTAGCTGGCCACCGATGGAGGACCGCGGCCCCCACGTCACGGGCACGGACGTTGTCGCGTTCGAGGACCGGTTCGGCTTCACCCTGCCCGAGGACCGAGGGCCCGCGAATGGACATCTCGATCGCCCTCGCGGTCGATCCATCCCCGGGGGCGTCGTTGCTCCTCGGTCGCGTACCGACGGGTACGCTCCCTCGTCGCGCCCACGCCCGCGGGGCGGCTCTCCCGCGATCATCGAACGATTTGTCCATTCGCGGGCCCTGACGTGCGTTCCTCCTGGGCCTGAACGGTGGAAGAACGGCCATCACCCATTCGAAGTTTTCCAAGGGCTCAGTGAATGCACTGTTCAGCCTGGAGGAACCCGAGGAGGCGGGCAACTTGCAGGTCCGCGCAGAACGCGCCCGCACGGTGGTCTCCGCGAGGACCCCGTCGGCCACAGGCAGGACCAGATCGCTTCGATCCACCCACGCTGAAGTCGTCGCAGCGCACCGCGGCGTACGGCTGCCGTGGATCGGCCTCGGCACGCACGGCAGGGCCACCGACCACGACGACCGCCATGGTCACCAGCGCCGCCCATCCTTGCTGCATCGCTCCAGACTTGCGGTTGGCGCCGCGCCTGTCAACGATGGATGGGCCGCGCGATGCCGGCGTGACCAGCGCTCGAGCAAGCTCCCGCCCACCCGGTCTCGATCAGCGTCGTGACCTGACGCGCGGGCCGCGCTACAGCTCGCAGGCCTCGACGTCCAGCGCGTCGCCGGCCTCTGCGGGCCAGCGCTTGACCAGGCTGCCGTTGGGACGCTTGCCGGCGTGGACCTCGAGGTACGCCCGCCGGTGCTGCATCGTGTGACCGGGGTTGGCGTTGGCGATGAAGCGACTCTCGCCCATCTCCCACGGCTCGCGGTACGCGCCGACCCGGACGTCGACCTGCCGGAGGTAGGCGCGCTGATCCTCGGCGGACAGCGCGCGGCGGACCGCGCGGTTGACCGTGCCCTGGATCGCGTCCCAGTCGACCGCGTCGACCACGCCACCGTCGAAGAGCGCCTGGTCCAGGGTGGCCAGCTCGCCGGACCGGAGGCTGGCCGGAAGCTCGCGCAGCATCGCCGGGACGACCTCGGGGAACGGCGCGATCGCGGTCGAGGTGTGCCGCGGGACCGCCTGATAAGGACACCGGATCTCGACGATCCGGGGCTTGACCGGGCCGGCACAGCCGTCGTGATGGAAGAACTCGCCCTGGGACAGCCGACCGCGACTCGAGCGTCCGCGGACGTCGCGGTGGAGGGCGTCGTCGCCCCCGACGCCCTTGCAGACGACCAGCCCGACCCGGTCGATCAGCGAGAACCAGGCGTCACGATGATCGGGTGCCAGCAGGATCTCGTTGACGTAGTCGGCCGGGGCCTCGCGCTCGCCCTCCAGCCCCTCGACGACGAGGCCGAGCCCGGCCCAGGGTGCGAGCCTCAGCTGCCACGGCCCGAACCTCGGCACGGCAAGATCCAGGATCGATCGGGACACGGTGCGGGACTCTAGCGAAGCCGGGCCTGGTTGGGGTGCGAGCAGGCGCTCGAGATCACGCCCACGGCCACGATGTCGAGCAGCGTGCCGACCATGTCGTCGGCCGTCCGGCGGGTCGCCGCGCTAACGCGGAGCTCGTGCGACGCCAGGGTGCGGTCGGCCACCGCGCCGACGTCGCCGGCGGTCTCGGAACGAGACGTCGTCACGGCAGATCGCTGCAGCCGCTCGCTGGCGGCCTCGATGCCCCGGAGGCCTGCGTCGTACGCACCGTGGATGCCCATCCCATCGGACGGCGACCAGTCGTAGCCGAGCCGGTGGATGACCCAGATCCGCAGGTTCGCGGCCATCCAGTCGGCGCCCTTCCACTGCTCGAAGGTCTGCGCCACGTCGCTGCCCATCACCCACGAGAACTGGTAGCCGGGGTGCGCGGGCAGGACGTGGTCGCGGCAGATCGCGGAGGCGCTCGCGCAGCTCGGTCCGGGTGAAGTGCTGATCGTGACAGCGGCGCACCAGGCGCTGGAGCTCGTCGATGGTCATGGGTACCTCGTGGCAGATCCTGGCCGGCGCCCGCCGACGACGATCGGCGGCCGTCACGCCGCGCGCTAATGACCGCCGAAGCCGCTGGACGGCGCCGCCGAGCCGCTGGACGGCGCGGCCGCGCCGCTACCCGCAGCCGCGGCCGCGCCGCTGCCGCCGAACCCCGAGCTGCCCGCCGGTGCGGCCGGATCGCC
Source organism: Kofleriaceae bacterium (assembly GCA_964203225.1). GTDB lineage: Bacteria > Myxococcota_A > Polyangia > Haliangiales > Haliangiaceae > JABFXX01. The sequence continues at coordinate 184,769 of CAXNMK010000006.1, read as the reverse complement.
CAGCTTGCCGCCAGCCGCCGCCGGGGCCACCGGATCGCCCAGCTTGCCGCCAGCCGCCGCCGGTGCGCCCAGCTTGCCACCCGGCGCGCCGGTCGTGGGCGGCCCCCCGAGCTTGCTGCCTGCCGGGGGCGCCCCCGCGTCGATCGCGGGCGCAGCCGCCGGGGCCGCCGTCGGGGTCACTTGCTGCTCGTACGCCTCGGCGCGTGAGACCACCGCGCCCAGCGCCTTCACCGCCTCGGCGCCCTGGGCCTCGGCGGCCGCCATGTCGCGGTCGAACTCGGCGAGCTTGAGCTGGATCCCTTCGCGCAGGGCGGGCGTCTTGGTGGCCACGGCGTCCAGGCGGTCCTTGACCCGCTGGTAGCGCGCCTTCTGCGAAGCGACGGTCGGCTTGGCGCATCCAGCAACGGTCAGCGCGACCAGCGTGAGCACGAGCGTGACGATCGAGACGATCCGGGTGGTCATGGTGCGTCCTTCCTACAGGGCATCGGCGGTGGCGCCGTCCACGCCGCGCTCGAGCTCATCGGCGGCCTTGGCAACGTAGTAGACGGCCTTGCCGACCTCGGCGAGGTCGGCAGAGGCATCGAGGAGCGCATGCAGGATGACGATGTCCTCGCCCCGCAACGCCGCGCGGCCATACGTGAGCTGCATGTTGAGCCTGAGCAGCGCCACCAGATCGGGCACGGCCGCGAACGTGCCCGCCTTGGACCAGATGAACGCGGCGGGATCGCCGTCGGCATCCTTGCCCATCGTGACGTTCACCAGCTGGGTGCGCCCGGGCTGGGTGGCCACCTCGATCTTGAGGTCACCGCCTGGCTCCTGTCGTGCGGGCCAGGCCTTGCTGACGGCCGCCTGTGTGGCCGACGTTTGTACGCGCATGCGCTCCTCCTCCAGCGTCGAGCGCTGCCCCGTTGCCACGCAAACTGCAAGCCGACGCCGCCCGCTGCCGGATCCGCGCGTGCGTCCGCCTTCCGCACGTCCCGGGATGGCGTGCGGTGCGGCGTCGTGATGGGCTGGAGGGGATGGAACGGAAGCCGCCAGGGGCACCCCTGTCGATGCCCGTCATGCGGTTCACGTCGCCGTCGAGCGCCCCCAGGCCCGCCGACATGCCGCCGGTCGAGCCGCCCGCGGAGCCGCCCGCGATCGCGGCGCCTGCGGCGGTGCTCGCCATCCCCGACGACGCGGCGCACGGGTTCGCGTTCGTCCCCGTGCTGGGCGACGTGGTCGCGGCGCCCGGCCCCGTCGCGGCGCCGGCGTCCGCGCCGGGAGCCACGCCTGCTCCCGAGGCACGCGCACCGTTGCCCACGCCCGCCCCGGCAGCACAGGCACCACGAAGCGCGGCTCCCGTCGAGGAGAGAGGCGCGGACGCGCTGCGATCGAGCACCGCGTCGGCGGACGCGCGGGCAACGGCGATGGCGCGGGCGAGCGCGGTGGCCGCCGCGCGGGTGGCCTCAGCGGCGACACCACCGAGCGGAGCCCGGGCCCCTCTCCCGGCCGTCGTGCCTTCCCCGATCGTCGCGGCGCCGCTGCCAGCGCCGGCCCCGATCGTCGCGGCGGGCCCGGATGCGCCGCCGCCGCTGCTGGACCTGTTCGCCGATCTCGACACCGTGACTGCCGCCGCGCCGATGGCGATCGCCCCACACGCGCACCCTCTCGCGGAGGACATCGCGACCGTGGTCGGCGCGCCTGCCCTTGGCGACGACGCCGCCGACGCCAACATCGACGCCAACATCGACGCCAACATCGACGCCAACATCGACGCCAACATCGACGCCAACATCGACGCCGATGCGCAGGACACCGGCGTGTGGCCCTCCCGGGCCTGACCACCCCGCCCCGACGGCGCGAGGCCGCAAGATCACGCGTACGACCACGCGGACGTGCGCGCGGCCACCACGGGCGCGGCGGAGAGCGCGCACCTCGCGTGTCATGTCCCGGCAGCGAGGCTGGCGAATGTCCGCCCCTCGTCAGGGCTCGATCAGCGCGGCGCTGCGGCTCGAGACCACCCTCCAGGTGTCGCCCTCGAGGGCCAGCTCGATCTCGAAGTCGCGGGCGCCGGCCCGGCCATCGGCGAGCCCGCCCAGGCCACCGGCAACGATCACCAGCGACGTGTGAACGCTCGCGGTGGTGCCGTGGACCTCGATGTCCCGCGACAGCGCGCGGACCTCCGCGCCGCCGCGCGCCAGGCCCATCGTCAGGTACGCGCGCAGTTCGGCGCGGTCGGAGGGCCCGCCATCGGCGCCGCCCTGGTACGCGGCGCTGACCAGCTCGATCATGTCGCCGACGCGGCCCTCGCGCGCAGCCGCGGTGCCCTCGTCGAGCAGGGCCGCGATCGCGGCCTCGGGCGAGCCAAACCGCGGCGGCGCGCACCGGCGGTAGACCAGGCCCCCGACGATCCCCAGCACCACGAGGAACACGAGACGTCGCGGGGTCAGCCAGTCCGGCAGGCGCATGTCTTGCCAGGGTGACCGAGAACCCGGCCGATGGCGACCGCGCCTCGCTACGTCCGCGGGCGCGACCGGACGACCGCGATCGGGATCGGCACCGACGCGAAGATCAAGGCCTCGACCGGCGACAGCGGCACGCCGAGCAGCAGGAACCCGACGTAGACCTCCGCGCCGAGGACGAGCCGCCCGAGCAGGCAGAGCTCGCGCGCGCGATGGGCGCGCACACCCTCGAGGTGCTGGGCTACGTCGCGGACATGCGCGACCTGTACGCCGCGTGCGACGTGCTGGTGTTGCCCTCGCGCTCTCCATCGCGCTTGCCGATCCGCCACACTCTGGCCACAACCAAGATCATGCCCACCGTTCGCTTCCGCGACCAGGACCTGCCGTGCGACCCGGGCGCGCGGCTCCGGGACGTGCTGCTCGCCGCCAACGACAGCCCCCACAACGGCCGCGCGCGGCTCCTCAACTGCCGCGGGTTCGGCACCTGCGGCACCTGCGCGGTCTCGGTGCGTGGCGAGGTCTCCGCGCCCACCGCGCGCGAACGCTGGCGGTTGAGCTTTCCACCCCACCAGCCCGAGAGCGGGCTCCGGCTGGCATGTCAGGTCCGCGTCCTCGGCGATCTCGAGGTCGACAAGCACCCTGGCTTCTGGGGGCAGTACGTCGCGGGTTGACCAGGCGAACGCGGGGCGCGACTCGGCTGGATCGGGTACGTGCGGAGCAGTACCCGGGCCGCAACCTACAGCCGCTCGAGGTACGCCGACAGCGGCACGCTGAGCCCGGCCGAGATCCCCCAGCGGACCGCGCTGCCGCGATCGCCGGCGGGCGGGTAGATCATCAGCATCGCCGGCAAGACGAACACCTCGACCAGCTCCCCGAGGGACTTCAGGGCGCGGCGGCCTCGATCCGGATCCGCGTGACGTCGCGCAGGTTGCGGACCCGCTGGTCGTCCTTCCACTCCTCGAACACCCACAGGTTGCGGTTGTTGACGCGGAGCACGCGCGTGGGGCTGGCCGCGGCGAGGTCCCCCCCGGCGATCTCGATCACCTGCTTCGCGCGGTCCTCGATCACCACCCGCGCGAGCGGGCCGGGGCGGCGGAGCGCCAGCACCTGCGCGAGCGGCCACCCGCGCGGCTTCGAGCGCCCCGCCGCGAGGGGCGCGAGCGCGGCGAGATCGGCGGACGCGATCGTCGACGATGCCTGGCCCGCGACCTCGACGGTGAGCGACGCGGCCTCGGCCGGCGCGGCCTCGTGCGTGTGGATCCGGATCTCGGTGATATCGGCGAGCACCGGCGCCGGCTGCCGGGCGATCCGCTCCACCTCGGGCGGCAGGCCCGGCTGGACCTCGCGGAACACGCCGAACGTCGCGCGGCCGCGATCGTCGACGTCACGCTCGCCGAGAACGCGCTGCTGATCGGCGGTGGCCGCTCGCAGGAGGCGCCGCGCGTGGTCATCACCGACCCGCTCGCGCCGACCCTCGGCAACAGCGTGCTGTCGATCGCCCCGGGCCGCCGCGGTGGGCGCGGCGCGAGCCACCAGGGCTGCACCAGCCCCGACGGCCGCTTCCACTACAGCGGTAACACGCACGCCCGCATCGAGCGGTTCGACCTGTCCGATCGCACGACCACCGGCGGCGTCGTGGCCAGCGGGTTCGCGAACGACTCGGCCGACGTGCTGTGCGACGGGCAGGGCACCGTGTATGCGGTGCTGTCCGCAGGCGGCCGCCGCAGCAACAACAACAACAACTTTGGCAACCTGGGGACGTACCAGGTGGTGCGCTACACCGAGGACCTCCAGGAGCTCGGGCGGGTCAAGCTGACCGGTGGCGCGAACCAAGGCTACGCCCGCGCGGCGCTGTCGCCCGACGGCCAGACGATCGCGATCCCCGGTGAGGGCGACATCATGCTGGTCGACGTGGTCACGATGCGCGCGATCGATGCCAACCCGGCCACCCCCGAGGTGGACGGCCTGGAGGCGGGGTTCATCAACGAGGCGCGCATCCGCGGCCTCGCGTGGTCCCCGGACTCGGCGACGCTGTACGCGCACTCGTGGCGCAACGGCGGGATCGTCCGCTTTGCCTTTCAGGGCGGCACGGCCACCCGGACGAGCATCCGCGAGGACGTCCAGAGTGGTCGCGGCGGCGAGATCGAGGTCGCCCCGGACGGCCGGGTGTGGCTCACCAACGAGTCGCTCGGAGTCGATGTCTACACGCCGGCGACCGGCATGATCACCGACACCAGCTACAACGGCGGCGCACGCGGGATCGAGTTCGTCGGCGGCCGCATCTACGTCCTGCGCAACGATCGGCAGAACGTCGACGAGATCGACGCGACCGGCGCGACGCTGCGGTCGTTCTCGCTGGCGGCCGCGTCGCAGCAGCACTGGCTGTCCTCGACCCGAAACTGACCGGCGGCGCCGACGTCGGTCGATCGGCCGCCCCGAGGCGTGCCGCGGGGCCAGGGCCGAACTCCCGTGGGACGGATCCGCGTCAGTTGAACGAGCAGTCGAGCAGCAGCCCGGCCATGCCCACCCCGCCGGGGTTGATCAGCGAGTAGCCGCCGGCCCCTCCGCCGCCGCCCCCACCGCCGCTGATCGCGTTGCTCGCCGCGGCCTGGCAGTAGCTGGGCGCGCCCACGCCGGAGGTGTAGATGCCATAGCTCGAGCCACCACAGCCGCCACCACCACCGGAGGCGTGGCCGCCGTTGCCGCCGTTGCCGCCGCGCCCCGCGGTGTCGGTGCAGAACGTCGCCGGGACGCCGGTCGTGCCGCCCGCTGCGCCCGCACCGCCGGTGCCGCCCGCGCCGCCCGCGCCGCCGCCACCGCCACTGCCGCCCCCGCCGCGGAGCACCGTATTGCCGGTCACCACCGGCGCGCCGGTCCCGACGATGAAGATCCCGAATGCGCCGCCGCCGGCGGTCGCGCCCGCACCCGATACGCCTCCGCAGCCGCCGGCCCCACCACCACCACCGTGGCCGCCGAGGTTGTCCTTGCCGCCCTGGCAGTCCTGGCACTTCGCACCACCACCGGCGCCGCCGCCACCACCACCCGCACCGTTGGCGCCGGTCACGCCCGCATTCGCCGGGCCGCCGACCCAGTGCCCGCCCACCACGCCGCCGGCGGTGCCGCTGCACCCGGCCACCGGCGCCCCGTTGACGCCGCGCGTGCCGTCGCTCCCGTCGTGCCCGTAGGTCGCGCCCGCCGGGATGTAGCAGAGGTAGCTGTTGCCCATCACCGCCGGGCCGGCGATCATGTCGTCGCCGCGCGCTGCGCCCGCGCCCGCCACGCCACCACCCGCGCCCGCGCCCGGCTGCCCGTTGAGCCCGGTCACCGAGGTCGCCGTCACGAACGTGCACGAGGTGCAGCCGAACGAGCCGCAGCCCGTGCACAGCGCGGCCGGCGAGGCCGGGCACCGGTTGCCACCACCGGCGCCGCCGCTGACGTCATCCCCACCACACGAGCGGGCGCCGCCGTTGGCGTACTGGCGGTTGTTGGCGAGGTCACATGCGCCGGTGCCGCTCGCCGACTTCGCGTCGTAGAGCGCGTCCGCGAGAGCGAGGTTCGCGTTGCGCCCGGTCGCGTTTGGGCCGGTCGTGCCGTCGAGCCCGTTCCCGCCATTGCTGCCGGGGCCGCCGCGCCCGCCGAACACCACGTTGCGGCGGAGGGCGAGGTTGGTCGTCGAGCCCGCCACGTAGATCGCGTACGAGTTGCCGCCGACCTTGGCGTTGACCGAGCCGAACACCACGAACCCCTCGAACACGGTGGGCGCGGTGATGCCGATCGCGGTGACCGTGCGGTCGTGGACGCCATCCGCGGACGCGCCGACCAGCAGCGTGCCGGTGCCCGCGACGTCGCGCTGCCAGGTGTCCGCGGCGAACCCACCGAGGAGGCTGCGCCCGTTCGCGAGCGTGACGGCCTCGGCGTAGATGCCGTTGGCGACCAGGATCCGCGCGCGGCCGAGCGCGGTGGCGCGGGTGGTGCCCTGCGCGATGGTCTTGCACGGGAACCGGCCGGTGCCGGTGCCGACGGGCCCGAGGCCGCAGCCGGCGGCGTCCGACGCGTCCGGATCATCGGTGGACACGTAGATGGCGTCGCCGTCGAGCAGCAGCTCGCAGCCGTTGACCACCGCGCCGTCGAGATCGAACGCGTCGGGCGCGCACGCCATCACACAGGCCGGCGCGCCGGCCACCACGCAGAGGCCGGTCGCGTTCGCCAGGCCGTACAGCACCGTGCAGTCGACCGAGCAGCTGCCACACGCGGTGTCCTGCGTGTACTGACCGGTCGCCTGATCGCGGAACCCCTCGTCGAGCTTGCCGTCGCAGTCGTCGTCGAGGTTGTTGCAGGTCTCCGCCGTGATCGGCCCCGGCGTCACCGAGCAGATCGTGTCCGCGCCATCGGCCCGGCACACCTGGTTGCCCTGCCGCACGCACGCGCCGACACCGACCGCGCACAGCGCGCCCTTGGTCGGGTAGGTCTCGTCGGTCGCGCCGTCGCAGTCCTCGTCGGCGTTGTTGCACAGCTCCGTGGTCGGCGCGCCCGCGACCGCCGAGCACTCGCTGCCGGTACCAGCGGCGGTGCAGCGGATCACGCCGAACCGCGCACACGCGCCCTCCCCCGCCCCGCACACGTCGCCGAGGCCGGGGAACGTCTCGTCGATGGTGCCGTCGCAGTCGTCGTCGGCGAAGTTGCAGTTCTCGGCCTGCGGGGTCGGGCCCTGGCAGATCGTGCCGGCGGCGCCCGCGCACAGCGTGGTGCCCGGGCAGGTGCCGATACCCGCGACCGTGTTCGCGCACGCCGTGTTGTTGTTGAGCCCGTCGTCGATCAGCTGATCGCAGTCGTTGTCGATGCCATCGCAGATCTCGGGGCTCGCGGCCGGCGCGGTGCAGCCGGTCCAGCCGCCCGCGGTGGGCTGGCAGGTCTCGAGGCCCGGGCACGCGCCGACGCCGTTCGAGCTCGTACAGGTTCGCACCTGGCCCTCGTCGGCGCCCGACGTGCAGCTGCAGTTACGCGACATCGGCACGCAGTACTGGCCGGGGTTCTGCCCCGAGGGATCGGCGCCGCACTCGTAGCCGTTCGGGCAGCTGCCCTCGAACGGACACGTCGGCAGGCAGTACGCGCTGCCGCCGAGCGAGACACACACGCCGCCGCCGCACTGGTTGTCACCGCTGCACGGCGTGCACAGCTCGAAGTCCGGAGCTATGCACAGCGACTGCAGCGAGCCGTCGACGGTCGTGACCCGGCACTCCCAGGTATCGGGGCAGCCCGCGTCGCACGCGTACGTGCACACCTTGGCGCCGTACCCGGCGACGCAGTACCCGCCATCCGGGCACTCCGACGAGGTCTCGCACGAGGTCCCGAACGGAGACGCGTCGGGGAGCGTCGCATCGACGACCCCGCCGTCGCCATCGGAGCGCGCCTTGGAGGAGCCACAGCCAGCCGCGACGAGCACGGCGATCACGAGGACACGGAGGTTCATGGAGGCCTGCATGGTCAGATCGAGGTGCACGCGTTGATGACGCCCGGCTGGCCGCTGCCGCCGGCGCTGCCGGCGGAGTACCCACCCGCGCCGCCCGGCCCGGCCGCGCCGCCCGTGACCTGGTTGGCGCCGCAGTACGCGGGCGACCCGACGCCCGACGTGTAGATCCCGAAGCTCGAGCCGCCACACCCGCCACCCCCACCACCCCCGGCGCCACCGTCCCCACCATCGCCGCCACGCCCGCCCTTGCCCGTGCAGAACGAGACCTCGTTGTCGCCGCCGGCGCCGCCGGTGCCGCCGAGCCCGCCGGCGCCGCCGATGCCGCCGGTGCCCCCCACGCCGGCCACGCCGAGCGCGACCCCGTTGGCCGTGATCGTGGGCGCCGAGCCGCCGACGACGAAGATCGCGAACGCGCCGCCGCCCGCGCCGCCGCCGCCACCACCCGCGCCGCCACCCCCGCCCGCCCCCGCGCCGCCGCCATGGCCGCCGAGCAGGTACGCGCAGTTGCTCGCCCGCCGCGCCGCCCCCGCGCCGCCGCCGCCGCCACCGCCGCCGCTGGCCGCGACCAGGCCGCCGGGCGCCGCGCCGCCGACCCAGTGCCCGCCCACCACCGCTCCGCCCGCGGCGGTGCAGCCCACGACCAGGACGGCGTTGCCCCCCGCCTCGCCACCGCTGCCGTCCGAGCCGAACATCGGCACCACGGCGTTGCCCACGACCGGCAGCAGGCACCTGTTGCCCGACAGCGCCGCGTCGTAGCCCCGCCGCCCGGCCCCGCCGCCCGCGCCCCCACCGGCGCCGACGCCCGCCTGCCCGACCGTGGCCGGCGACAGCGCCGTGCTGTTCTGGGTCGACAGCGCCGGCGTGCAGTTGGTGCCGCCGCCGAGGCCGCCGCCGACGTCATCCGTGCCGCACGAGCGGACGCCGCCGCCGTACGCCAAGCGGTTGTTGGTCGAGGCGCACGAGCCGGGCGAGCCGCTCACCTTGTACGCGTCGTAGGTCATCGCCAGGTAGGCCGCCGCGTCGGGCCCGGCCGCGCCGTTCTGCCCCGAGCCGCCGGCCGCGCCCGGCCCGCCGCGGCCGCTGAAGATCTGGTTGTTGCGGATCACCAGCGCGGCCGACGCGCCCCGAGACGTGAATCGCGTACGAGTTGCCGCCGACCTTGCCGTTCGCGGAGCCACGGATCACGAACCCCTCGAGCACGGTCGCCGCGGTGATCGCGCTGGCGATCACGGTGCGGTCGTGGACGCCCGTCGACGACACACCCTGGATCACCGTGCTGGTCGACGCCAGGTGGCGCTCCCAGGTGTCCGCCCGGTAGCCACCGAGCAGGCTGATGCCGTCGAGCAGCATGACGGCCTCGCTGTACGTGGCGTCAGCGACCCGCACTCGCGCGCGGCCGGTCACGCTCGCGCGCGCGAGGCCCTGGCCGATCGTGCGGCACGGGTGGTTGCCCACGCCCGTCGAGGTGGGGCCCAGGCCGCAGGAGGTGTCGTCGACCGCGGTCACGTCACTGCCCGAGACGTAGATCGCGGCGGTGTCGAGGAGGAACTCGCAGCCGTCCTGGGTCGCCGCGTTGAGATCGGTGTAGCCGGCGCTGCAGCGCAGCCCGCACCGCGGGGTCCCGGCCATCACGCACGCGCCGGCCGCGTTCGGCGCGCCCGCGAACACCGCCTCGCAGCTGTTGCCACACGCCCCGCAGTGGGTGTCGGTGTCGTAGAATCCGGTGGTGACGTCGCGGAACCCGTTGTCGAGCACGCCGTCGCAGTCGTCGTCGAGGTAGTTGCACGTATCGCTGCCCTGCGGCGCGCCGGGCGTCGCCGAGCACTCCACGTCCGCGCCGAGCGCCATGCACACGAACGAGCCGTAGCGGGTGCACACGCCGGTGCCGGCGCTGCACTGCGCGCCGAGCGTGGTGAACGCCTCGTCGACGCCGCCGTTGCAGTCGTCGTCGAGCCGGTTGCACATCTCCGCGCTCGGCGCGGCGGCGACCGCGCCGCACGTGACGCCGGTGCCGCCCGCGTCGCAGCGGACGCTGCCGTAACGCAGGCACGCGCCCACGCCCGCGCTGCACACATCACCGAGCCCCGCGTAGCCCTCGTCGGTGGTGCCGTTGCAGTTGTCGTCGACGGCGTTGCACATCTCCGCCATCGGGACCTGGCCCTGGCAGGCGAACCCGGTGGGGCCGCTGCACAGCCGGACGCCCGGGCACGCGCCGAACCCGTTGGTCGTCGTGCACGCCTCGCCGCCGCCGACGCCGTTGTCGATCACGAAGTTGCAGTCGTTGTCGACACCATCGCAGGTCTCGGCCGCCGCCGTGGCCGCGCTGCACGCCGACCAGCCTGCGGCATCACACGCCTGGGTGCCCCAGCACGTGCCGAGGGCGCTGGCGTTCGAGCAACTGCGCATCGCGCCGGCCATCTCCGCGCTGCACGAGCAGCTGCCCGTCACCGGCTGGCAGAAGCTGCCGGCGTGGACAGAGGTCTCGTCGACCGCGCACGTGTACCCGGTCGGGCAGTCGGTCGGCACCGCGCACGCGGTCGCGCATGCGCCCTCGCCATCGAGCGTCAGGCACACGTCGCCCGGGCACTCGGCGTCCACTGCGCAAGGAGCGCACAGGCGGCCGCTGGCCGGGATGCACAGCGAGATGGCGCCCTGGGGGAACGCCGCCGGCAGGCAGTCGAAGCCGGTCGGGCAGTCGTCGTTGCACTGGCGCGAGCACACCCCGCCGGCGCCGCCGATCGGCTCGACGCAGAAGTTCTCGACGCACTCGAAGTGGCTGGTGCAGGCGGCGCCGAACTGGCCGGCGCCGACGTCAGCGTCGGGGATCGCCCCGTCACCGATGCCCGCATCCGACGCGCCCCGGGAGCCTGGTCCACAGCCACACGCCAGCGCGAGCAGCACTACATACGCACGCCGCACATTCATGTCTCGATAGGTTACATGCCCGCGGCGCCCGCATCCATGCCCCAAATCGCTGCGCGCGCGGGTTCTCGCGCTACAACACGGCGTGGATCTCGCGCCGATCGTCGCGCTCGGGCTCCTCGCCTGCCGAACGCCGGACGGCGCGAGCGACGCACCGATCGACGCACCGATCGACGCGCCCGGCGGCCTGCAGGTCCGCGCGGCCACGTTCAACGTGCGCCGGTTCTTCGACACGGTGTGCGAGTCCGGGGCCTGCGAGGGCGGTGACTACGAGGCGCTCGCCAGCCCCGCGGTGTTCGAGGCCCGCGCCGATCAGATCGCGCGGGCGATCCGCGGCCTCGGCGCCGACGTGGTCGCGCTCGAGGAGGTCGAGACGCAGGCGTGCCTCGACGCGCTGCTCGCCCGGCTCGCCGACGTGCTGCCGCACGGCGTGCTCGGCGAGATCGCGTCGCCGGGGTCGGTCGACGTTGCCGTGCTGTCGCGCACCCCGCTCGAGCGAGTCACCGGCCACCGCGCGGCCGAGGTGCTGACCCGGCCGGACGGCACCACGACGCTGTTCAGCCGCGAGCTTCTCGAGGTGGAGGTCCGGATCGAGGGCGCCCCCGTGGTGATGTTCGCCGCGCACTTCCGCTCGAAGGTCAACGACGACCCGGGCCGCCGGCTCGCCGAGGCGCAGGCCGCCCGCCGCCTGGTGCTCGCGAGCGCCGCCGTCGCGCCTGCCGCGCTCGTGGTCCTCGGTGGCGATCTCAACGACGTCCCGGGCTCGCTGCCGCTGACCGCGCTGACCGGCGACGGTGGCCTCGTCCGCGTCGCCGACGATCTGCCCGAGGGCGAGCAGGCGACCTACATGTACGCCGGCCGCGGCCAGGCCATCGACCACCTCCTGCTCGCACCGAGCGCGGCGGTGGTGCGGGTGCCGCGCTCGGCGCGGGTGTGGCGAGAGGACACGGGCTACGGCGGCAGCGACCACTACGCGCTGACGGCGGAGTTCCGGTTCACCGCGGAGTGACCCTCAGCGGCCGCCCGGCAGCGACACCACGGCGAGCGCGCGCGCGACGTCCATCCGGCCGAGCATCAGCGCGGCGGTGTCCGGATCGCGCTCGATCAGGTCGAGCACCTCGAGCGCGTGGCGGGCGCTGGCCAACCGCTTGCGCAGATCGCGCGCCATCAGACGCGTGCACAGCGCCTCGTGCAGCGGATCGACGATCAGCCCCGGCACCCGGCGCGCGAACGGCGGCGGGTCCTGCTTGAGGTTGGCGGTCAGGATGTCGAGCGGCTTGCCCTCGAACGGCATCACGCCGGCGAACATCTCGTAGACCATCACGCCGAGCGAGAACAGGTCCGCGCGGTGATCGATGCTCTCGCCGAGCGCCTGCTCGGGCGCCATGTAGAGCGGCGTGCCGACGACCTGGCCACTCGCGGTCAGCCGCTCGCCACCGGCTTCGGGATCGCCGAGGATCGCGATGCCGAAGTCGACGATCCGCGCGTGGTCGCCGCCGGCGCGCCACTCGACGAGCACGTTCTCGGGCTTGAGATCGCGGTGCACGAGCCCGGCAGCGTGGGCGTGCTCGAGGCCGAGGAGCAGCTGCCGGATCAGGGTCAGCGCCCGCTTGGGCGGCAGCGGCATCGTCATGATCGACGACAGCGGCTCGCCGTCGACATACTCGAACGCGATCAGCAGGCGACCGTCGTCGTGCTGGACCAGCTCGATCACGCCGGCGATGTGCTCGTGCGCGAGCCGCGCCGCGAGCCGCGCCTCGCGCCGGAACCGCTCGACCAGCGCCGGCTCGTCCATCAGGTGCGGGTGCAGCGCCTTGATCGCGACCACGCGGTGAGTGTCGATGTGCGAGCCTCGGTAGACGGTGCCCATGCCGCCCGAGCCGAGCTCCTGATCGATCAGGTAGCCGCCGATCACCTGCCCGACGAGGTCCGCCGTCGGCCGGGTCCGCTCGCCGCCGACGCCAAGCCGGGTCCGCCGCGCCTCGACCACGGTGTCGCGATCATCAGGAGCGCGGCGCGCCACGGGACGCAGCCTAGCACCCGTGGTTCGGTGCTACCACTGGGGGCCTCGATGGACCTGCTGCGCGCCCTCGTGCCATCGTGGCGGTTCTTCGATGCGCCGGCCGCCGTGCCCGCTGTCGAGGTCCGGGACCCCGGCGACGCGGCGTGGACGCCCCTGCCCGGCGCGCCCCCGCGGCGGTGGTACGCGTTCGCGTGGAACCCCGGCGGCAACGTCGCGCTCGCCGAGCACAGCCTCGTCGAGCACCTCTCCTACGACCTCGGCGCGCGGTTCGATCTCGACGCCGGGCCGATCGACCTCGCCCGCGCGCCCGAGGCGACCCGCGCCGCGATCACCGCGCTCACCTCGTTCCAGCTGGTGGCCCGGCTGGTCCACGCGCGCGCCCCGGCCGCGGTGCAGTGGCGGCTGCTGCTCCCCGCCGAGGGCGCCGACCCCGCGCGCGCCACCGAGGAGATCGTGCGCACCGAGGTCGCGCCGTGATCGCCGCGGCCACCGCGGTCCACGCGCTCGCCCTGCTCGGAGGCCTCGCCGTTGCGCTCGCCGCGCTCGAGCTGCTCGCGGCCCGTCACGCCTGGCGCGCCGACGGCGTGTTCGCGTGGGCGACGATGCGCGGCCGGCTCGCCACCTCGCCCGCGCCGGTGCGCGCGCTGCTCGACGCGACGCTCGATGATCGCGGGTTCACCGCGCTGCTCGCGGGCCTCGTCGGCGGTGGGCTCGCTCTCGCGTGGGTCCCGCACCCCGCGCTCGCGTGCGCCGTCGCGGTCCTGCAGCTCGGTGTGTCCGTGCGGTTCGGCGGCAGCTTCAACGGCGGCAGCGACGCGATGCTGCTGGTGGTCGTGATCGGGGTCGCTCTCGCGCGCGCGGTGAGCGCGCCGCTCGGGCTCGGCTACGTCGCCGCGCAGCTCGTGCTGTCGTACGGGATCGCGGGCATCGTCAAGCTGCGCGTCCGCGGCTGGCGCGACGGCACCGCGCTGGCCCAGCTGCTCACCGCCCCGCCGTACCGCGTGGCGCCCTGCGTGCTGCGCCTGATCGGCCGCCGCCACGTCGCTCTCGCCGCGTCGTGGCTGGTGATCACCCTCGAGTGCGGGTTCCCGGCCGCGCTCGTCGCCCCGGAGCTCGCGATCGCGCTGCTGGTCGGCGCGGGGGCGTTCCACGTCGGCAACGCGCTGGTGCTCGGCCTCAACCGGTTCGTGTGGGCGTGGCTCGCGGCGTACCCGGCGCTGCTGTACTGGGTGCGCTGACTACTCGGCGTTGGCCTTGAGGGTGATCACGCCGCAGGCGACGCGCGCGCCGGCGTTGCCCGTGGGCTGGGTCTTGAAGTCGTCCTTCTTCGCGTGAACGATGAAGCCCTTGCCGACCACCGAGGTCGGCTCGTCGCCGAGGGTGATGCCGGTCATCACGAACGTCCTGGTGGCCTTGCCGTCCTTGCCCGCGGTGAGGTTGCCGAAGTCACCCCCGTGGTGCTCCGCCCCATCCGGCGCGCCGTGCGCGTGCTTGCTCGGGTTGAAGTGACCCCCGGCGCTCGAACCATCGGGGGCCGAGCAGTCGCCGGTCTCGTGCACGTGGTACGCGTGGTCACCAGCGGTCAAGCCCTCGACGGTCGCGGTCACCTCGAGACCGCCCTCGACCTCCTTGAACGCGATCGTCCCGGTCACCTTGCTCTTCACGGTGGGCGCGAGCGTGGCGACCGCCTCCTTCGGGGCCGGCGGGGGCGCCGGCGGCACGGGCGCGGGCGCGGTCGGCGCGACCTCGGCCACGGGCGCGGTCGCCGGCGGCGTCGGCTGCGCAGCGGTGCCGGACGACGACTTCGTGCAGCCCGCGAGGGCGGTGGTGAGCGCGAGCGCGAACAGGATCTGCGTCATCTGCGCACCCTACTCGCGACCGCCGCTCATCGCACGCCCCGGCGCGAGCCATCCTCCTCACGCAGGCCGGACAGCCACCCGGGCGGCGCCCACCCGCCCCCCCGCCGGCCGGACGCTGGTGTCCCGCGGCGACCGCGGCGACCGCGGCCCCGACAGCCCCGCCGTGATCGAGCGCAGCCGCTCGCTGATCGCTCTCCGCGACGACCGGAACGACGGCGCCGCGATCGAGGCACCGGGCGTCAGTTCTGGATCATCGTGACGGAATGGTCGACCAGCGCGCTGTCCGGCTCGACGACGAGCACCTCGCTGGCCTCGTCCGAGTCGGCCAAGAAGTAGAGATCAACGGCGAGCAGATGCTTGGGGGCCTTGCTGGTCTTCGGCATCATCCGGACCAAGACGTCCGTCAGGCGGCCGGGGATCACGGTGATCGCGATGGTCGTTGCGACCGTGAACACCCGCCAGATTCCGAGGCCGGCTCCGCCGCGACTCTCATCCAGCGACACAGCGTCCTTGTTGCATCGAGCCAGGACCTCGAACAGGCGCTGGCGGCGCAACGAACCGAATGTATCGCGCAGCCGCACGAACGCGTGGCCGGCCTCGATGCCGTAGCTGATCTCACATGCGCGATCCATCGGGAGGGTGACGTCCTCCGTTCGCGAAACGGGAGTCTTGAAGTAGCCGGCCTCGGTGGGGGCGTTGTAGAGCGCGTTCATCACGAGCTCCTCCGCGACCTCGTAGATCGCCGCGATGATCCGCGGCGAGATGCCCTGCTTCGAGAAGTAGGTCTGCATCCGCTCGAAGCGGAGGTCGCGGCGACTTGCTTGTGCCAGCATGGCGACCCGACCGACGCTGGCGGAATCGAGCAGATCGTGCTCGCTGCCAGCCGCGAGGCGCTCGACCAGGTTGTGGAGGTGCGTGCGCCCGAGCGGCGTGGAGAGCAGCGGGCCAGCGACCACGTGGCCGATCGACGGATGCGCCTCCATGAGCTCCACGATCGTCGAACGGGTCTTCGCGGGCGGAGCGTCGACGATCAGAACGATCGGAAGGTTGGCGAGATCGCCTTTGAGCTCGGGCAGCCGCTCGACGTCGACGAACACGGCCGCCGACCGGCGCGCCGCCTTCGAGGAGAGCTCCGTGGCGCTGTTCACGCGCACACACGTCGCCGTGAGCGCCTCGGAGAGGAGGGTGTAGTGCTCGTCGCTGATCAGGGCGAGCACCTGCGCCAGCGCGGGCGGGGGCCTCGTCCCGGCCGGTGCACGAGCGCGGATGGCCGCAGCGCGGACGGGCGAAGCGCGCGCGCGCGGCGTGGTGGACGCCGGGAGCGTGGGCGCGGGGCGGGTTGCCGATGAACCTCTCCGCTTGAGCCAGATGATCAGCGTGCCCCCCAGGAGCGCTGCGAGCGCTGCGAGCGCTGCGAGGCCGTACACGAAGGCTGGCTCAAATGAATCCATCGACGTCCGCGCTTCCTCTCATACGTTACACGCCGTCGGATCGCGCCAGCAACGAATTGCACGCCGAGGGGAACGTTCCACGTGCTCGCCCCCTGCACCGGTCACATGTAAGGGCCCGCGAATGGACAAATCGATCGATGATCGCGGGCAAGCCGCCCCGCGGGCGAGGCGCGACGAGGGAGCGTACCCGGCGGTACGCGACCGAGGAGCAACGACGCCCCCGGGGATGGATCGACCGCGAGGGCGATCGAGATGTCCATTCGCGGGCCCTGAGTAACGATCGCGCCCGGGGTGCGCGGCGGTCCACCTGCCGAGTCCTCCACAGGAGATCCCGGCGTGGCTGGGCAGCCTCCACCGGCGGCGCACGGCCCCGTCAGCGTGCTGAGCACCCGGGCTCAGCTCACCGCGCGCGCCGCGAGCAGCGCCTCGGTGGCGGCCCACAGCCGGTCCTGATCGGCGACCACCAGCGCCGCCTTGCTCGGGGCCTGGTCGCGATCGCGATCGAGGTAGCGTCCGGTCACCTTCGCGAGCGCGGGATCCAGGGCGAGCCGCAGGATTGCCCGGGCCGCCACGGACGCGGAGATCACCGAGCGCGCCGGCGTCTGCCGGAACATCTCGGGGTACTCGCGCGTCAGGTTGGTCTTCACGATCCCCGGATGGACCGCGCTCGAGGTCACGACGCCCGCCAGCCGGCGCGCGAGCGCGAGCGCGAACATCACGTTGGCGAGCTTGCTCTGCTCGTACGCCGTCACGCCGTTGAAGCCGCCACCCGCCTGCATCAGGTCGTCCCACGTGAGCGTGCCGCGGACGTGGATGCCGGACGCCACCGTGACCACGCGCGCGGCCGGGCTGGTGCGGAGCACCGGCACGAGGCCGAGGGTCAGCGCGTGGTGCGCGACGTGGTTGACGCCGAACGTCAGCTCGAGCCCGTCGGCGGTCAGCCGGCGCTGCCGCGACCACACCGCGGCGGCGTTGATCAGGATGTCGAGCCGGGGCAGCTCGCCGCGGGCCCACCGCGCGAGCTCGCGGACCGACGCCAGCGACGCCAGGTCGAGCGGCTGGACCCGCACCAGCGGCGCCGCCCGCGCCCCGAGCGCCGCCACACACGCCGCGCCCCGGGCGACGTCCCGGCAGCCGATCACCACGTGCGCCCCCGCCGCGACCAGGCCCCGCACGACCTCCAGGCCGATCCCGCCGGTCGCGCCGGTCATCAGGGCGTGCATCGCCGCGCAGCCTACCGTCCGGAGCGCGGCCCGCGCGGGGCTGGACCCGCGGGACACGCCTCGGCAGGGTCCCCTGTCCGGTTTCCAGCGGGGTTCACCGGCGCTCCGGTCCGGCGGACGTGCAGCGCACCGCGTCGGAGACGGCGCCGAAGGCCCTCCCAGGGCCTGCCAGGGCCGATCCGCGACCCGATCGGACGAATGATCGAACGATCATCGAGATAAGCCTCGACACCGAACGGGGGATGAGGCATCCAGAGGGTCTGGGAAACGCGCGAACTGGCGGCTGAGCTTTTCAGCCGCAGCGTGCTTCCCGACCAGCGAAAGAGTGCGGCGATGTCTCAGGGTACTATCAAGCGTCTGACTGACAAGGGTTTCGGCTTCATCGAGAACGGCACTGGCACTGACATGTTCTTCCACATGTCGGCTTGCGAGGGCGTCCGCTTCGAGGAGCTCCGCGAGGGCCAGAAGGTCTCGTACAACGAAGGCCGTGGCCCCAAGGGTCCGCGCGCCGAGAACGTTCGCGTCCTCTAAGACACGATCGCTCTGACGGAGAGCCAGCTTCGGCTGGCTCTTTGTATTTTCGGGCTGGTTCGGAGTCATCGTGGTTTCGTCCGAACCCCAGACAGCTGGCCGCGTGCCGGCTGTTCGTCGTTTCGGACCCGGCGATCGACGCGCGATCAGGGCGCGATCGACGCACACACCGGGAAGAATGGCGCAACCACGATGAAGCCCTTCACCGCGAACTCCGCGAGCCGCGCGCGCCCGCCGGTCGCCTCCCCGGGTGCCCCCACCGCGTCCGCCTCGGCCTGCCACATGGGCTCCCGGGGCGAGCTCGCGTGCCTGCGGAAGGAGAACGCGACGCTGGGGGAGGCTGCGCTGCGCAGCGCCGACGCGGATCGCGCACGCGAGATCGTTCTCGCCAACTCCCGACACAAGCTCACGACCAAGCTCAAGAACCGAGCGGAGGCGCTCGATCGGCGCTCGATCGGCGCTCGATCGGCCGTCTTGGACGAGCGTTGCGCCCCGGATGTTCAACGCTCCCGGAAGCGTACCGAGAGGGGTACGGGAGATGCGCTTACCGCCGAAATCCGCGCGCTCGCGGCCAGGGACAGGGCTAGGATTCCGGGATGGTCGGTCGCCTCGCGGTCTCGGTTCTGAGCAGCCTCCTCCTCGTGATCCCCCACGTGGCCTGCGCGGACACGCGCACGGCGCCGGTCAAGGCGCCCACCACGACGGCGACCACCAAGACCACGGTCCGGCCGCCCGCACCAGCGCCGCCCCCGCCGCTGACGCCCCCGCCGCTGACGCCCCCGCCGCTGACGCCCCCGCCGGCGCCGGCGACCACCGCGGTCACGCCCACCTCGACCGCCTCCACGTGCGTCGCGGATCCCAGGACCGAGGTCGCGTGCCTGCGCCGCGAGAACGAGGAGCTGCGCCAGCAGCTCAAGGCGATGGTGGCCGCCGAGGTCGCGCGCAAGGAGCGGATGGCCAAGCAGCTCGGCGGCGGCAAGGCGATCGACGCGCTCAAGTAGGCGCTCGCGCTACTCGGTCAGGCCCGGGCGCTCGTGGCGCACCACGATGCTGGCCACGCCCGCGGTGACCGGCTCGCACGCCGTCGCCGTCAGCCGCACCGACGCATCGCCGGGCTCGTAGCGGAACCGCTCGAGGTCGCGGTCGGCCGCGAGATCGGTGGAGCTTGCGAGCGCGCGCTCCACCCCACCCTCGCGCAGGTAGACGCGGAGGTCCGCGGCATCCGCCGGCGCCGGCGTCAGCGGCCCGACCTTGCACACGATCGACGCGACGATCCGCTTGAACTCGTTCACCAGGTCGCTCGCGCTGGTCGCCACGTAGTGGAAGCCTGGATCGCGCCGGCTCGACGGCGTGCCGGCGACGTCGGTCATGAACTGCGCGAGCGCGTTGCCCGAGCCCGAGCGCCGGACCTCGAGCGTGAAGATCGTCATGCCCGCGTCCCACACCTGGCTCGCCGCGCTGCGCGCCGCCGCGAAGTCGTTGGGCTCGCCATCGGACACGAGCAGCACGTAGCGGCCGGTGTCGGGCGCGGCCGACAGAAGATTTCGCGCGGCGTTGAGGCCGGCCGCCGTGTTGGTACCGCCGCCGGCGTCGTAGGTGTTCATCGCCGTGACGATCTGGTTGGGCGCGCCGGCGCCGATGCCGACCGTGCGGAACACGTTGTTGCTGTAGAACACGCCGCCGTAGTCGACGTCGAGGCCGGCGGCGAGCAGGCCCTCGACGCTGTCCTCGAGCACGTCGATCGCGCGCTGGTTACCGCCGGTGAACGGCAGCGTCATCGAGCCCGAGTAGTCGAGCACCAGGGTCAGCTTGGGCAGCCGGCGCTCGGCCTCGTCGAACCGGGTCTGCGGCAGGCGCGCCACGCCGCGCGCGCGGACCTCGCTCGATCCGGTGGCGAACACCAGCAGCGGCGTGTCGACGTCGATCGCCGCGCTGGTGGTGATGTCGATCGATGTCGGGGTCTCGGTCACGCGCCAGGTCAGCCGCACGCCGTTGGGCGAGTTACGGGCGGCGATCGCCTCGGCCGCCGCCTGCGCGGGGGCATCGAACGGCAGGCCGCGCTCGCCGATCACCTGGAGCGCGGCGAGAGCACCGGCATCGGCCGCGCGCTGGGCGTCCGCCCGGATCACCGACATCCGCCCGATCGTGATCGAGCCCTGCGCCACCATGGCGACCAGCAGCATGCTGACCACCATCACCGGCGTGACCGAGCCCCGCTGGCGACGGGGAAGCCGGCGGCACGTGTTCACTTGGCTTCCAGCGAGATCGGCGCCTTCGAGCCCTGCCAGTCGCCGCCGCCACCCGCGCCCGACATCGGCATCGCGCTCGGGCTGAGCGCGGGCGCACTGGCCTCGCGGCCCTTCGCGCCGCGCCGCGCCGCGAGCGTGGCGTGGGCATCGGCGGCGCCGAACCCTGGCGCGGCCTCGGAATGGCTCGCCCGCTGCGCCGCGAGCGCCGCGCGGGTGGCGGCGGCGGTGTCCGGACCGAGGTGGGCGGTGCGGCACGCGGAGGTGCCGACCAGCAGGGCGAGCAGCGCGAGGCTCGCGAGGCGAGCAGTGTGGACGATGCGGGTCATGGCGTCTCCGTGGTCTCGGGGCGCAGGTCCGGCGAGAGGGCGAACGCCCGCTCGCGCAGCTTGGCAGAGGTGGCAACATCACCACGCTCGGCCTGGAGCAGCGACAGGTTGAACAGCGCGGCCGCCTCGCCCAGCCCGGCGCGGAACGTGCGCTCGGCGAGGTCGAACCGGCCGGTGCGGCCGTAGGCGAACCCGAGGTTGGCGTACGCGTGGGGCAGCCCGGGATCGAGCGCGAGCGCGGCCTCGAGCGGGGCGATCGCGCCGGCGGCATCCCCCGCAGCGAGCAGCGAGAACCCGAGGTTGTTGCGGTAGTCCGCGCTGCCCGGGGCGAGCCGCGCCGCGCTCTGGTGGTGCGCGAGCGCGTCGGCGTGGCGGCCGGTCAGATCGAGGAGGATCGCGATCCCGGCGTGGGCATCGGCGCGGCGGGGGTCGAGCACGATGGCGCGGCGCAGCTCGGCCTCGGCCTGCGGGTACAGTCCGAGGTCACGCAGGAGCGTGCCATAGAGGATGCGCGCGCGAACATCGGCGGGCTGCTCGGCGATCAGCTTCTTCAGCAGCGGCACCGCGGCCTGGCGCGCACCCTTCTGGACGTACAGCTCGGCGAGATCGCGCCGCAGCGCATTGCTCTGCATCTGAAGCGAGGCCTGCTGCTTCGCGGGGCTCGCGCACCCGGCGGTGATGGTCAACCCGAGAAGCGCAGCGACAACAGTGGGTACCATCGTACCTGGCAAGCGGCGCATGACACCCTTCACTGCAACGCGCGCACCAGCTGCAGGATCGCTGGTCCAAGGATGATCAGCATCGCGGAAGGCATCAGGCACACCGAGAGCGGTACCGTCATCTGCGCGGCGAGCTTGCCGGCGCGCTCCTCGAGCTGCCCCATACGGTTGCGGCGCGACGCCGCGGCGAACTCGCGCAGCGTGTTGCCGACCGGCGCGCCGAGGCGGTGGGCCTGGGCCAGCACGCCGCACAGCGCGGACAGATCATCGAGCCCCACTCGCCGCGCCAGCCGCCGGAGCGCATCCGCGAGCGGGACGCCGGCCTCGAACTCGTTGGCGGTGACCCCGAACTCGGTTCCCAGGATCGGAGAGGTCGGCGTGATCTCCCGGGCCACCCGCGCCAGCGCGTGCTCGAGCGACAGGCCCGCGTCGATGCAGGTGGTGAGCAGGTCGAGCGCGGCGGGTAGCGCGGCGGAGATCGCCGCGCCGCGCTCGTCGGCGCGCAGCGCGAGCGACTTGCCGGGGCCAAGCAGCCCCAGGACGAGGGCCCCCAGCGAGACCAGCAGCCCGCCCAGGCCGCGCAGCATGCTCGCGAGCACCAGCGCGCCCACCATGCCGCCGAGGATCGCGATCACGCGCTCCTCGTTGAACCGGTCGACCGCCTCACGCGAGCGGCGGCCCGCCATCTGGAGCCGGGTCTCGAGCTGCGCGAGCTCGTCGGGCACCGTCGGGCGGAGGTGGATGCTGATCGGCGCAACCAGGCGGCGCCAGCCCGAGGTCGGCGTGTCATCGAGGTCAGCCGAGGCCGCGGTTGACACGCCGACGCGGCGCGCGCGCAGCCACGCGACGAGCCCGAGCACGGACGCCAGGCTGGCGCAGCCGGCGGTCAGGAGGTTCCAGGTGGCGGTGGTCATCTGTGTCTCCGGATCAGCGAAGCAAGCCCGGTGCCTACGCGAGCGGGCGCACGAGGCGGCGCG
This sequence comes from Kofleriaceae bacterium, assembly GCA_964203225.1. Classification (GTDB taxonomy): domain Bacteria; phylum Myxococcota_A; class Polyangia; order Haliangiales; family Haliangiaceae; genus JABFXX01. The sequence goes on along the minus strand of CAXNMK010000006.1, from coordinate 162,575 downwards.
TCCACAGCAGGCCCGTCATCCACAGAGCGACCGTGACCATCAGGATCATGCGGCCTCCCGAATCATGCAGGAGCAACGTCGCATACGACTTGTCGCTCGCGACCGCGAGCAGGAAGAACACGCCCGGGATCAGCGCGAGCAGGCGCGCCGACTGGCGGCCCTCGGCGGTCAGCGCGCGGAACCGGGTCTGGTAGCCGGCCCGGCTGCGCGCGTTATCGACGATCCGGTCGATCACCGAGATCAAGTTGCCGCCGGTCTCCTGGAGCACGGCGACCGCCACCACGAACGTCTCGATGGCGGCGCACCCTGGCAAGCGCGCCCCCATCGCGGCTAGCACCTCGGAGATCGAGCGCCCGAGCTGATGCTCTTCGTGTGCGTGGCGCAGTTCGTGACACAGCGGCGCGGGCACCTCCTCGGCGGCGAGCGCGAGGGCGCCGGGCAGCGCCTGGCCGGCGCGCAGCGCGAGCGCGATGATCTCGAGCGCCTGAGGCATCAGGGCATCGCACTTGGCCAGGCGCGCGGTGCGGGTGCGGCTGACCACCACCCACATCGCGACGCACCCGCAGGGTGCGAGCAGCACCGCGAGCGCGCCCGAGCCGAGCACGAGCCCCAGCACCAGACCGAGGGCCGCAGCCGCGCCCAGCCGCCCGGCGAGCTGGCCAGCGGTCCAACCGAGGCCAGCCTGCGCCATCCACCGGGTGAACCCGTCCGCTTCGTTGCGGACCAGCGCGTCCTGGACGCGGCGCGCGCCGAGGCGGCGCACCAGCACGTCGCGGACGCGGGCGCGCCGAGAGCTCCACAGCAGCAGCGCCGCACCGGCCAGCGCGAGGATGCCCACGAACGCGAGCGGGGCGAGCGCCTGCGGGCCCATCTCAACCGACCTCGCCGCTGACCGCGCCGCGCAGCACGCCGGCGGTGCGGAACCGCTCGCCAAGCAGCGTGTTCGCGTGATGAACGTGGCGACCGAGGATGGTGCCGTCGGACGTGGTGCCGGCCCGCTCGAAGGCGAACACCGTGTGCATCGGGATCCGCGCGCCGTCGTTGCCGGCGACCTCGCTGATCGCCGTGAGCCGGCGCTTGCCGTCCTGCATGCGCGCGACCTGCACCACCACGTGCACGCTGCGGGCGATCATCGAGGCCATGGTGGTTTCGGCGAGCGGCGTGCCGGTCATGCCGAGCATCGTCATCAGGCGGCTCATCGCGTCATCGGGGCTGTTGGCGTGGACGGTCGCCATCGAGCCATCGTGGCCGGTGTTCATCGCCTGCAGCATGTCGAGCACCTCGGCGCCGCGGACCTCGCCGATGATGATCCGGTCCGGGCGCATGCGGAGCGCGTTCTTGACGAGGTCGCGGATCGACACCGCGCCCTTGCCCTCGAGGTTCTCGGGGCGCGACTCGAGGCGCACCACGTGGGGCTGCTGGAGCCGCAGCTCGGCGGCGTCCTCGGCAGTGATGATCCGCTCGCGCTTCGAGATGAAGCTCGACAGCAGATTCAGCAGCGTGGTCTTGCCAGAACCGGTGCCGCCCGACACCAGGATCGAGCAGCGCGCGCGGACGGCGAGGTGGAGGTACTCGAGCATCTCGGCCGACATCGCGCCGCGCTCGACGAGCTGCGCGCCGGTCAACGGGTTGGCGGAGAACCGGCGGATCGACAGGCTTGGCCCATCGATCGCGAGCGGCGGGATCACCGCGTTGATGCGGCTGCCGTCGGGGAGGCGCGCGTCGACCATCGGCGAGCTCTCGTCGACGCGTCGGCCGATCCGCGCGACCATGCGCTGGATGGTGTGGAGCAGGTGGCGGTCGTCGCGGAACCGCACGTCGGTCAGCATCAGCTTGCCCTCGCGCTCCACGAACACCCGCTCGAAGCCGTTGACGAGAACATCGGACACCGTGGGGTCCGCGAGCAGGATCTCGAGCGGACCGTGGCCGGTCAGCTCGTCGAGCACGCCATCGACCAGGCCACCGAGCTCACCGGCCGAGACCACCACGCCCTCCGCGAGCACGAGCTGCTCGACGATCGAGCGCAGCCTGGCGCGCAGCTCGTCGGTGCCGAGCTGGGAGACCGCTGCGAGGTCGAGCCGGTCGAGGATCTTCTGGTGGAGGCGGGTGGAGATCGACGCGAGGTCCTCGCGCGCGTCACCGTAGGCGACGCCCGCGGTGTCCTTCGCGCGCAGCCGGGTGGAGAGGCGGTTCATCGTCATCGGGCCCCCGCCTTCCCGAACCAGCGCTTCCTGACTGGCGCCTCGGCGGCGCGCGGAGTCGAGCTCGAGCACAGCGCGGCGACCTTCGCGAGATCGCTGACGATCGCACGCGAGCGAGCGACGTCGAGCAGCAGCGCGCCGGCGTCGATGGCGGTGGCCACCCGGGCGTCCTCGCGGACGGCGGCGGACACCGGCAGCGCGAGCGCGCGGGTGATCGCGGCCTGGTCGACGGCGGCGCCGCGGACGGCGCGGTTGACCACGAGCGCGCACCGGCCCTCGGGGATGCCGAGGCGGTGGACCAGGCCGAGCACGCGGGCGGCGCGGCGCACCGCCGGCACGTCCTGGGTGACGACCACCAAGATCTTGCTGGCAGCCTCGATGGCTACGAGGGCCAGATCGCCGAAGTCACGCACGCCATCGACGATCACGTAGTCGAAGTGGGTGCGCAGGATGTCGAGCAGCGCGGGCAGGCGCGCGGGCAGCGTGGGGTCGAGATCATCGATGTGGCCGACCTGGGTCAGCGCGCACACGCCCGAGGCGTGCTGGCCGAGCCGGCGGCGGAGCGAGATCCCATCGAGCGCGTGGGCCTCGCGCGCGACCGAGGTGAGCGAGGTCTGCGGCTCGAGGTCGAGAGCGGTGAACACGTCGCCGAGCTGGAGGTCGAGGTCGACCACGCACACCGAGCGGCCCGTGCGGGTCAGCGCAGCGGCGGTGTTGACCGCCAGCGTGGTGGCGCCAGCGCCGCCGCGGCAGCCGAACACCACGGTCAGCTCCCCACGCCACTGCGCCGCGGCGGCCGGGGCCACGGCGTGGTGCTGCGACCGCGGCGGCTGCCGCATGACGGAGGCATCGAGCCCGGCCAGCGCGGCCGACAGCTCGTGCTGTGGGGGCGAGTACCACGCAGCGTTCACCTGGTGCCCGGCTGGGGCCGCGCTGTCCTGGGTGCCTGCGGCCGGTGTGCCGGCGGCTGGGCGCGCTTGAGCCGGCTGCGTCGGGCCAGGAGACGCCGTCGGGTGGCGGTATGAAACTGTCGGGACGACCGTCTCCGATTGCACGAACGCGGGGCGGCGGGCCCCTGCGGGTGCCACCGGTTGTTGCTCGTCGGGCTCGCGGGCGGACAGGCCGCTCACGTACGTGCTCTCCGCATCGCTCAGCTCGGCGGCGTGGCCGGCGGCGGCTCGGGGGATGCGGGGCGTCATCGGGGGTCTCCTGGAGGTTGGTCAGCGCTTGAAGCCAAGCGCGCCGACGGGGTCGTCGCTCCGGCGAGTCTTCTTCGACTTCCTGGGCTTCGTCGCCGGGGCGGGTCCGCTGTTCTCACCCCCGATGCTCTCCGTTCTACCGAGCAAGAACAAGTCCAGATCGTCAGGGTCGACGGTGGTGTTCTCCCCCGGCAGTGGGGGTCGCTGATCGAGCGGCTCGACCAGGTGTGCCGTCACCACCACCAGCAGCTCGGTCTCCTGGCGCTGGTACGAACTCGACCGGAACAAGGCGCCGAGCACCGGGATGCTGCCGAGCAGCGGCAACTTGGCCACGCTCGACCGCACCTCGTCGGAGATCAGCCCGGCGATCACGAACGACTGCCCGTTGGTCAGCCGCACCGTGGTCTCGGAGTGACGCTCGCGCAGACCAGGCACCTGGGTCGAGGCGATCCGTACGCCGATCGACGCGTCGACGTCCGAGGCGGTGACGCCGAGCTCGAGCGTGATCTCGTCACCCGATACCGTGGGGGTGAACATCAGTTGAATGCCGAACTTGCGGTACTCGATGCCGAGCTGGCCAAGCGCCTGCGGCAGCGGCACCGGGAACTCGCCGCCGGCGAGGAACCGCGCGGACTTACCGCTCATCGCGACCAGGCTCGGCTCGGCGAGCGTGCGGGAGTAGCCCCTGGACGACAGCAGCGACAGCGCCGCCGAGAACGGGAACCCGCCGAGCGTCGACGAGAACACGAACCCGAACGCACCCGCCACCCCGCCCTGGAGCAGAGGCACCGCGCCGGTGGAACCGTGATTGAGCTCGCCGACCTGGTTGCCACCGGTCAGCTGCGGCGACAAGTTGCCAAGTTCGCTGCCGGGGGCGGTCAGGCCGCCCGCGTAGCCGGTGTCCTTCGAGGCGTACTGGTTCTTGCTCCAGAAATTGAAGCCGATCTCGCGCAGGCTCGACCGCGATACCTCGGCGAACGACACCTCGAGCTGCACCTGCTGGGCCCCCGCCAGCGTCATCGCGTTGACGATGCTCGGCGTACCGCCGTCGAACACGCCCGCGGCGATCCCGCCGACGATCCGCTCGGCGCGCTCGACCTCCTCCGGAGTGGTCACCTTGCCCGACAGGATGATCGCGCGGCCGGCGTGCTGGACGTCGAGGTCCTCGCCGGCGGGCAGCGCACGCTTGAGCGCGGCGCGCATCTCGTCGACGGGCCAGCCCACCTCGATCGCCATGATCTTGGCCTCGCCGCCCACCCAGATGGTGGCGGTGGTACGGCCCGGGCGCAGGCCCGAGATCAGGAGTTGATCGGGATCGAACGCGGTGACCTGGGCGACCTGCGCGTCACCAACGGCGACCCGCGAGACCTGCTTGCCCATCTTGAGATACGTCGAGCTGCCAACGGTGACTGCGAGCACGCGGTCCGCCTTGGTGACGACGGCATCGGCTGGCTGGGCATGCGCCAGGCGCGGCGGGGTGGCGAGCAGGAGCGCGGCCGAGGAGGCAAGCGCGGCAACGAGCGAGCGGTTACTTGGCATTGAGGACCTCGATCGCGCCGCCCGCGGGAGCCGGGGCCGGGACGTCGGGGCGATCCGACGCGACGATCTGCATGCTCCGGCGTTCGAGCTTGGCCGTCGGCGCGCGCGAGACAGGCTCCGCCGGGGGCGCGGCGGCCGGCGCGGCGGCCGGCGCGGCGGGGAGCACGGGAACAGCGAACGCGGAGAACCGGTCGGGGGTGGCGCCGGGGGTCTCGATCAGCGCGTCGTCGCTGGCGTTGCGCAGGACCAGATCGATCTTGCCTTCGGCCCGAGCGACCGCGAGGATCTCGGCGTCGGCGGGTGCGACCTCGAGGGTGACGTACGTGCCGCGCTCGGCGTTCTTGTCGAGGCCATCTTCGCCGCGGGCGACGTGGCGGGTGGCGACGTCGGTGTCGAGGCCGACCGACAGCACGCGCGCCTTCTGCACCGCGATTCGCGCCGACGGGCCACGCCCCATCGGGTCGCGCATGGTGGCGACAACGTCGACGAACGCGCCCGGATAGAGCAGCCCGGTGTAGCCGACAGCCGCGTCGACCGACAGCGCGAATGCGCGCATGTTGGGCTTGATCAGGGTCGCCACGCCGCTGCCGGTGCGCGCCGACGATAGCCGACCGGCCACCACCGGTTCGCCGGGCAGGATGCCGACGGCCGGCGTCGCGCCCTTGGCGGCGACCAGCAGCTCCTCGATGCTGTTGAACGCGCCCGCAGGCACCGCGCCCTCGGGCCACGCGCGGACCTCGAGCAGATCTGCGCTGATCGCCTGGCCGGCGCGCAGCTGGGCCTTCGCGACCACGATCGAGGTCACCTTGGTGCCCGAGTAGCTCGACTTCATCGTGTTGCCGATCGCGAACGCCGCGAGGGCGGCGCAGCCGAGGGCGACCGCGAGGAGGCCGAGCGCGCCGATGCGCGAGGCACCGGCCGTGACGGAAGATCTGCTACTCATGAACGACCTCTTCAGTAAGGCATGCTGGCGCGCACCGAGATCTCGGCGGCACCCAGGAAGCCGAGGAGCGCGCCGCCGATGCCGGTGGTGACCTGACAGCTCGAGGTGACCTCGATGCGGCGACCACCGAGCGCATCCTGGACAGACACCGCGGTGACGGCGAGGTTGGTACACCCGGAGGCCACGCCGAGCCGGTTCTGCACGGTCGCCTTGACCTGCGCGGCGTTGGCGGTCCGAGCGATGCCGGCGGCGCGCGCCGCGAGGTTGGTGGCGTCTCCGAGCTGCGCGCGGGTCTTGAGCACCATGCCGAAGTGGACGCCACCGAGGATGATCATCACCAGCACCGGGAGGCCGAGGGCGAACTCGACGGACACCGCGCCCCGCTGGCGGCGGCGGCTCACGAGACCACCCCGAGTTCGACCAGCGCGCATCCGAGGGCGAGCGGCACCGCGAGTGGCACGATCAGCCCCTTGGCGCGGAGGGGCGCGACCGGCGAGGTGCGAGTGGCGAGCGCGAGCCCGATGCTCCTCGCGACGTCGGCGCCGATGCCACCGGCGAGCGCCATGGCGATCGCGAGCAGCCCGCCGAGGGCGATGCCGAGCACGCCACCGAGCAGGATGTGCCAAGGCCCGAGCCAGGCGCCGAGCGCGGCGAGCAGCTTGACATCGCCGCCGCCGACCCAGCGCACGGAGAACGCGGGCAGCAAGAGCGCGAGCCCGACCGCGGCGCCGGCGAGGCCGAGCGGGATCGCGGTCACCTCGAGCGAGGCCGCCTGGCGGACGAGGCCGGCGGCGAGGATGAACAGGACCAGGCGGTTTCCCACCCGGCGCGTCGTGAGGTCACTCCAGGCCGCGACCGTGGCGACCGTGAGGAAGGCAGCGGTGGCAAGCGTGGCAAACATGACTTCCTCGACGGGGATCGCGACTCCTGTGGCAATACTACTGGGCGTTCTTGATCGCTGTGCCCGAGCGGCCAAACATGGCCTTGATCTCGTCGCGGAACACGACCAGCGCGCCGATCAGCGCCACCGCGATCACGGCGGTGATGAGGCCGTACTCGACGGCGGTTCCGGCTTCTTCGTCACGGGCGAGGCGCTTGATCAGGTTCGACATGGGTTTCTCCAGAGCTGAATGGTGGGGGTTCGCGAGAACTGCGCTGCGGACACCAGTCATCCTTGCGACTGGCGTGCCTATCTGAGCGAACAGGTAACCACGAATAACGATTAAGATCCACCTGCGTGATGAGGTGTCTTCTTCCCTGGAACGCCTGTCCCCACGTACCCCGGGCTACGGTCTACTGACCTCGCCTGGAACAGCGACCGGAGCGGCGCGAGCGCATCGTCGACGCCCACTCCAGGGTTCCCGACTGACATGTAAGTAGTCGTGCCTCGGTGGCAGTCGCGACGCGAGCGTTCTCTGCGGAGAGCCGGCCAAGGGCCCGCGAATGGACATCTCGATCGCCCTCGCGGTCGATCCATCCCTGGGGGCGTCATTGCTTCTCGGTCGCGTACCGACGGGTGCGCTCCCTCGTCGCGCATCGCCCGCGGGGCGGCTCGCCCGCGGTCATCGATCGATGTGTCCATTCGCGGGCCCTGACCTGATCGGCGAGGCCGAGCCTGCGCGGTCCACCTGATCGCCATCGGCGCTGCCGGTGCTACGCCAGCCACGCGGCGATCCGCGCGGCGACCGGCCCGGGAGCTTCGATCTGCAGGAAGTGGCCGACGCCGGGCACGACCTCGCGCTCGCGGCGCGTGAACCGGCGCGCGTCGGCGCCGTCGACCAAGGCGGCGAGGATGCAGCCGTCGTCGGCGCCGTGGAGCTGGAGCACCGGTGGGGTGAGCGGGGTTCGCGCGAGCGCGAGCGCGAGCCGGGCCGTCGCCGGCCGCAGGAGCGCGCGGTAGTAGCCGAGCGGCGCGGGCAGGCTCGCCGCCAGGCAGGCGTGCAGCCCGGCGCGCGCGTCGACATCGAGGGTGAACCCCGGCGACCAGCGCGCCCACAGCGCGTCGATCGCGGCGAGGTCGTGCGCGGCCACCCGCCGGCCGGCGCCGGGCAGCTGGAACGCCGCCATGTACGCGCTCGCCCGGCGCTGGGCCCCGTCCCGCAGCGCGCCGAGCAGGGTCAGCGGGTGCGGCACCGCGAGGGTGACGGCGCGGCGTACGGCCGCCGGCTGCCGCGCGCACACCACGTACGTGATCACCGCGCCCCAGTCGTGGCCGACGAGGTCGACCGGCCGGCCCCGCGCACCGCCGGGCGCATCGCCGGGCGCATCGCCGAGCGCCGCGATCAGCGCGAGCACGTCCCCCGCGAGCGTCCCGACGTCGTACGGGCCGCCGAGCGGGGACGGGGCGTAGCCGCGCAGCCACGGCGCGATCACGCGGTGCGTGCGGGTCAGCGCGCCGAGGAAGGCCGCCGCGGTCGGCGGGTGATCGGGGAACCCGTGCAGGTAGACCAGCGGCGGCGCCACCGGATCCCCGCCGACGAGGGCGTGGAACGTGCCGCCCGGGAGGGCGAACGTCGTGCGGGTCAGCTCCGCGACCATGCCCGCGCTCATCCCGACGCTCAGGCCGCGCGGTCGTCGACGAACAGCTGGTGCTCGACGAGCCGGTGGTAGGTGCCCCGCCGCGCCATCAGCTCGGGGTGGGTGCCCTGCTCGACGATCCGCGCGCCATCGAGCACGACGATCCGGTCCGCATCCCGGACGGTGCTCAGGCGGTGCGCCACGATCAGCGTGGTGCGGTCCTCCATCAGCCGCGCGAGGGCGGCCTGGACCGCGGCCTCGCTCTCGGCGTCGAGGTTGGAGGTCGCCTCGTCGAGGATCAGCACGCGCGGGTTGGCGAGCAGCGCGCGCGCGAGGGCGACCCGCTGCTTCTGCCCGCCCGACAGCTTGGTGCCGCGCTCGCCGATCACCGTGGCGTAGCCGTCGGGGAACTTCGCGATGAAGTCGTGCGCGTAGGCGTCCTTCGCGGCGCTCTCGATCTGCGCCTCGGTCGCCTCGGCGCGCCCGTACGCGATGTTGTCGCGGATCGAACCCGAGAACAGCACCGGCTCCTGCGCGACCACGGCCAGCGCGTGGCGCAGCTCGGCGAGCGGCAGGTCGCGGACGTCCACGCCCTCGAACAGCACGCGGCCCGCGTCGACGTCGTAGAACCGCGACAGCAGCGCGAGCATGGTGGACTTGCCGGCGCCCGACGGGCCGACCAGCGCGATCACCTCGCCCGGGGCGACGTCGAGCGTGATGTCGGTGAGCACCGGCGCGGCGCGCCGCGAGGCGTACGCGAACGACACGCCCTCGAACCGGATCGCGCCCGTGCCCGGCGGCAGCGGCGTGGTGACCTCGCGGTTGCGGATCTCGGGCACGGTGTCGATCACCGCGAACAGCCGATCGGTGGCGCCGGCGGCGCGCTGCAGCGAGCCCCACAGGCTCGACAGCTCGGCGAGCGCGCCCGCGACCATGAACGTGTAGAGGAAGAACGAGGTCAGGTCGCCCGCGGACAGCTCCTTGTGGATCAGCGCGCGCCCACCCAGCCAGATCACCGCGGCGATCCCGATGTAGCCGGCGGTCATCGACGTGGCGAAGAACCACGAGCGCGCGCGCACCAGCTCGAGCGTCTTCCGGAACGCGCCCTCCACGCCCTGGCGGTAGCGCGCGGCCTCGTGGTCCTCGCGCACGAACGATTGCACGGTCTGGATCGCGCCGATCGACTCCTGGACCTGCCCCGAGACGTTCGCGAGCTCGTCGCGCACGTCACGCGTCATCGAGCGGATCCGCTTGCCGAAGAACATCGTCGTGAACACGATCGGCGGGACGATCGCGAGCATCAGCAGCGTCAGCTTCACGTCGATCACGAACAGCAGGATCATCGCGCCGACCATCTGCAGGCTGTTGCGCAGCGCCATCGACAGCTCGCTGCCGACCACGCCCTCGATCACCGTGACGTCCGACGCCAGCCGGCCGACCAGCTCGCCGCTGCGGCGCTCGTGGAACCAGCCGAGCGGCAGCGTGAGCACGCGGTCGAACACCAGCCCGCGCAGGTCCGCGACCACGCGCTCGCCGAGCCAGCTGATGCTGTAGTGCCGCAGCCAGACCAGGCCGGCGTTGATCACGAACACCACGCACAGGCCGCCGACGATCAGGTCGAGATCGTGGCTGGTGGCGCCGCCCATGCCCACGTCGACCGCCTTGCGCGCGGCCGCCGGGTAGATCAGCGTCACGCCCGAGGCCATGAACAGGGAGAACATGGCGAGCAGGAACCGCGCCTTGTGCGGGCGGATCAGCGGGGCCAGCCGCCACAGCACGCCGAGCGTCCGGCGATCACCGGCGGGCTGGCTGGGGCTGGCGTCCCCGACGTACGGCTCGCTCACGAGACGGGGTGTGTAGCGCGCTCGCTCGGCGCTGTCACCTGCGATACAAGCGCACGATGCGCCTCTCGCTCGTGCTCCTCCTCGCCGCCACGCTCGGGTGCAAGAAGGAAGGCCCCGCGCCCTCCGCCACCGCCGCCACCGCCGCCCACACCGGCGCCGCGGCCGATGACCTGTGGAAGCTGGCGCCCCCGGGCGCGATCGGCGGCGTGGTGGTCACGCCCGCCGCGATGGGGATGATCGACCGCGGCGGCCAGGAGCTGCTCGGCGTGCTCCAGCAGATCCCGGACCTCGCCGACGCGCGGCGCCAGGTCGAGGAGCTGATGACGGAGTCCCTCGGCGGACCGGCGACCAGCCTGGCCGATCTCGGGCTCGATCCGGCCCGCGGGTTCGCGATGTTCATGCTGCCCACCGGTCCCGTGATGGTGATGCCGATCGGCGACCGCGCGAAGCTCGACGCGCGGTTCGGCGTCGGCACCGATCCGGCGAAGCTCGGCGACGGCACGTGCCAGCCCACGCAGGGCGCGCTGGTGTGCGCGCAGGACGCGGCGCAGCTCGCGAAGGTCGGCACCGGCGCCACGCCCGCGCAGATCACCACCGTCGGCAGCCGCGGCGAGATCGAGTTCTTCGTCGAGGCCGCGCCGATCCAGGCCGCCGGCGTCGCGCAGCTCGCGCGCGGCGAGGTCACGCTGCGCGGCCGGATGGCGCTGGTCGGGCCCTACGCGGCCATGCTCGGGGGCGGCGCGAAGCCACGCATCGAGGCCGGCCGCTCGAGCGCGTTCGGCGTGGTCGACCCCACGGGGATGCTGGCGCAGGTGCCGGCGGTGCCCCTGCCCGGCGGGCTCGCCGCGGACGCGGTGGCGAGCAGCATCAAGGGCCCGATGACCGTCACGATCGCCACCGGCACCACGATCCCCGACCTGCGCGTACCGCTGAACGACCCGGCGCCGCTGACCGCGCTGGTCGCTGGCTGCAAGGCGTTCGTCCCCGCGGAGATGCTCGCGCCGGAGCAGCCGGCCGGCACGTGCCGGATCACGATCCCGCAGTACGCGATGACGCTCGACATCTGGGTCGACGGGCAGGAGCTCCGGATCGGCGCGCGGACGCCGGCCGCGCCCGGCCCGACCGTGAAGCTGACCCCGCTCGGCGCGGAGCTGGCTGCCGGCACCTGGGCGCTCGGGTTCTGGGGCCGCGGCACGATGTACGGCTCGGCCGGGTTCGCCGGCGTCCCCGCGGCGCTGCCGCCCGAGCTGAGCTCGATGATCCGCGGCCTCGGCGTGCTCAGCGAGCTCGGCGTCGCCACCCGCGTCGAGAACGGCGCGCTGGTGTTCGTGGTCGGCGTCCGCACGCTGTTCGCCAACCCGCCCGCGCTCGTCAGCAAGCTGCTCGCGATCCCTGCCAGCGAGATCCTCGCCGGCAAGTCGCCGGTGCCCGCCGAGGTCGCCAAGGCGTTCCCGGACGCGCCGTTCGCGCAGGACCTCGCCGCCGGCCAGGGCGGCCTGATGGTGCCGACCGCGGTGGTCGGCATGCTCGCGGCGATCGCGGTGCCCGCGTTCATGCGCTACATGGAGCACGCGCGCGCCGCCCCGCCGCCGCCGGTCGAGCAGGTCGAGCAGGTCGAGCAGATCGAGCCTGCGGCGCCGGCACAGCCCGCCGCGCCAGCACGGCCCGCGACGCCGTAGCGTCCCGAGCGCGACCGCGCCGTCCAGGCGGGCACGTGCCACGCGGCACGTGCACCTGCACGTACCTGAACGTACCTGTACGTGCACGACGTCGGGCACGCGGATGATCGCGGGCCTTACTTCGCGGCCGGCGCGGGCACCTTCGCGGCAGGCGCGGGCACCTTCGCGCCGGGCGCGGGCACCTTCGCGCCGGGCGCGGGCACCTTCGCGGCAGGCGCGGGCACCTTCGCGGCAGGCGCGGGCGCCTTCGCGCCGGGCGCGGGCGCCTTCGCGGCAGGCGCGGGCCCTTACTTCGCGACGGGCGCGGGCACCTTCGCCGCGGGCGCGGGCGCGGGCACCTTCGCCGCGGGCGTCGCTGCCGCGGCCGGCGCGGGCAGCATCACCGCCTGGAAGTACTGCTTCGGATCGAGGTAGTGCTTCGCGGCTGCCTTGACGTTGTCCGACGTCATGCGCGCCATCATCGGCCCCGGATCGAGGACGAGCGTCGGGTCGTCGCCGAACCGGTAGGCCGACCCGAGCCAGCCGACCCAGAACCCGTTGGTGCGGAGCTGGGTCTCGCGGGTGCGCAGGAACGTCGCCTTGACCTTGTCGAGGTAGTCCGCGCCGATGCCCTCGGCGCCGATCTTCGCGGCCTCGGCGAACGCCGCCTTGACCAGCGGCTCGACGGCCTCGGGCGCGCAGCCGAACTGGATCCCGAACGTGCGCTCCCCGCGCGGCAGGCGGGCGAGGAAGCCGTTCGCGCCCACGCCGTACACGCCGCCCATGTCCTCGCGCAGGATCTCGCGCAGGCGGATCGACAGCACCTGGCCGAGGATGAACACGTCGCGGTCCTTGTCACGGCTCCACGCCTCGTCGCCGTGGAACGAGATCGAGACGCGCGCCTTGGGCTCGGTGCCGAGCGCCCAGGAGTTCTTGACCACCCCCGTTGCGCGGCGGACGCCGGCGTCCTTCTCCTTCTCCGTGCGCCCCTTGCCGGGCAGGCTCGCGAGGTAGGTCTCGACGAGCGGCCGCAGCTTCGCGGGCTCGAACGCGCCGACGATCACGAACGTGAAGTCCGTGGCATCGCCGAACCGCGCGCGATAGAACGCGAGCGCCTTGTCCTGATCGATCTTCTTGAGGTCCGCCGCCGTCGGGACCTTGCGGCGCGGGTTGCCCTTGAACAGCAGCTGCACCGACTCGATCGCGAACCTCGCGTCGGGCATGCGGAGCTGGTTGTCGAGCTGCTCGCCGAGGTTGCTCCGCCACACCTCGAACGCGTCGGCGTCCTTGCGCGGCGCCGTCATCCGCAGGTGGACGAGCTGGAACATCGCCTCGAGGTCCTTGGCCGAGGCCTCGCCGTCGATCGAGTCCATGGTGTCGCCGACGGTGGCGGACACCTCGACGCGCTTGCCGGTCATCACCTTGTCGAGCGCCTCGTCGTCGAGGTCGCCCACGCCGCCGAGGGCCGCGACGTCATCGGAGAACCGCGCGTGCGGGAACTGCGCCGCGGTCGCGGTCGCCAGGCCGCCGGGCGAGTCGCCCGACAGCGTCACGCCGTCGGCCTCGAAGTCGGTCGGCTTGAGGATCACGCGCGCGCCGTTCGACAGCGTCCACTCGGTGACGCCGATGTTGTCGACGGTGGACTCCTTCGTGATCGAACCGGCCTTGGGCGCCTGCGCCATCAGCGTGGTCGCCGCCGCCTTGTCCTGCCACGGTTCGATGGTCGACGCCTCGACCTCGGCGATGATCGCGCGCACGCGCGACTCGTCGGGCATCCGCGCCCTGTCGGGGCCCTGCAACAGGACCACGCGGCTGTCGGCGCCGCCGAACGTGGTGGTCAGCGCGTTGAGGTCCGCGAGCGTCAGCGTGGGGAGGACCTGGAGGGCGAGGTCACGCTCGCGGGCGCGGCCGACCATGAACTCCTGCTCGAAGAAGTTGCGCGTGATCTCGCTGGTGAGGTCGCGGCTCTGCTGGGTCTTCTCCGCATCCGCGCTCTGCTCGTAGAACCGCGCGGTGTTGGTGCGCGCGCGATCGAGCTCGGCCTGCGAGAACCCGTGCTTCTCGACGCGCAGCACCTCGACGAACAGCGCCCGCAGCGCATCCTCCGCGCGGTCGCCCTTGACGTTCGCCGAGCGCGAGAACGTGTCGACCTCGCGGACGAACGCGCCCACGCCGACCGACGCCTGCGAGAACGGCGTCTCCTTGCGGCGGCTCAGCGACGACAGCCGCTCGTTGAGCATCGCGCCGTACAGCCCCTCCGCGATGGTCCGGCGGAAGTCCACGAGCGTGGCCTCGGGCCGGTGTGCGAACACGTTGAGCACCTGGACGTCGGTGGACCCGAGCTCGGGGTCCGCCTCGACGGACACGCGCGTGCCCTGGCCCTGCGTCGGCAGGCCCGCGGCCTGGCGCGCGCGCGAGGTGCGCGGGCTCTTGAGGTCGCCGAACCGCGCGGCGATCTCCTTCTCCATCGCCGGGACGTCGAGATCACCGACGGCGATCACCGCCATCAGGTCCGGGCGGTACCAGTCCTGGTAGAACCGCAGGAGGGTGGCGCGCATCGCGCCCTTGATGATCTCCGGCTTGCCGATCGGCAGGCGCTCGGCGTACCGCGAGCCGCCGAACATCACCTTGACGTTCTTGTCGAACACGCGCTCCTCGGCGCCGCGCCCGAGGCGCCACTCCTCGAGCACCACGCCGCGCTCCTTCTCCACCTCGACCTGCTCGAAGCTGATGCCGCCCGCCCAGTCGCGCAGGACGTCGAGGCCCTTGCCCACGACCGCCGCGTCGTCGGTCGGCACCTCGAGCTGGTAGACGGTCTCGTCGAAGCTCGTGAAGGCGTTGAGGTCCGCGCCGAACCGCATGCCCGTGTTCTCGAGGAAGTTGACGATGCCGGCCTTGGGGAACCGCGCCGTGCCGTTGAACGCCATGTGCTCGGCGAAGTGCGCGAGGCCGCGCTGGTCCTCGTCCTCCTGCGTCGCACCCGCGTTGACCGCGAGCCACAGCAGCACGCGCTTCTCGGGCTTGCCGTTCGGCAGGATGTAGTAGGTCAGCCCGTTGGCGAGCGTGCCCTTCTTGATCGCGGGCCACAGCGCGATCGCGTCACCCGCCTGCGCCTGGACCGGCACCGGCGTGACCGCCCCGCTGCCCGTCGCCCCGCTGCCGGCCCCGATGGCGCCCGTCGGCCCGGGCTTCGCCCCTCCACACGCGACCACCGCCGCGAGGGCGAGGGTCCACAATCGTCGGTTGATCATGGGGGGGACCATGGCACGAGGCCGGCTCCGGATCGACCGCCGGTGGCGCGGTCAGGCGTGCTGGGCGTCCGGACTCAGCACGTCGAACAGGGCGGCCAGCTCGTCCTCCTTCCTGGCGGCGTCGGCGCGGCCCAGCTCGATCAGCTGATCGGCGAACCCGCCATCGAACAGCAGGTACGAGAGCAGGTCGCTCTCGTGGGCGGCCTCGCCCTCGGCGAGCTTGGCCAGCAGCTTGCGCGCGAGCAAGCCGCTGACCCGCAGCTTGCCCGACCTGGCGTAGTCCGCGGCGAGCGCGCCGATGTCCTCGGACGGGCGGATATGGACCGCGTGGATCCGCCGCAGCGGGGCGCCCCGCATGCGCACGAGGTGGTGGTTCATCTCGGTCTCGAACCGCGCGCCGAACGACGCCTCGCCGGCCTCGAGGATCATGTTGATCCGCTGCATGCGCTGGAGGTCGTACTCGGTGTGGTCGAGCATCAGCGCGTTGAGCGCCTTGCCGGCGAGGAACAGCGGCTTGGGGTAGGCCTCGGTCCGCTCGCGCTGGACCTGCTGCGCCGCGCTCGCCACGTGGCGCAGCGAGATCACGAGCAGCCGGTCCGCGCCGAGCCGGATCGCCGGCGACATCGGCGTGTTCTGGCGCAGGCCACCGTCGGTGAAGTACTCCTCGCCGATCTTGACGGCCGGGAACAGCATCGGGATCGCCGCGGAGGCGAGCACGTGCCGCGGCCCGATCCGCGCCGCGCGGTGGCGCACGAATGGATCGCGGCTCCACTCGCGCGGCACCGGCTCGCCGCTCGACAGGAACACGACGGTGTGGCCGGTGCCCACGTGGGTCGCCGAGACGGACAGCGCGTGCAGATCGCGCGAGCGCAGGCTGCGATCGATGCCGCGCCACGGGATCGAGCGGATCACGAACTTCTCGAGGCCGCCGGTCTCGAGGAGGCCGCCATAGCGGAAGCTGCCGGGCGCCGGCGGCGCGGGATCCCCGCCGAGCAGCATCCGCCCGGCGCGCAGCAGGTCCCCCGGCTTGAGGCTGATCAGCTCCTCGATCCGCAGCGAGCGCCAGGCGTTGACGATCTGCTCGGCCTGCGAGGTCGGGTCCGACGCGGTCGCCGCGATGAACGCCGCGTTGATCGCGCCCACCGAGGTCCCGGTCACGATGTCGAGCGGCACGTGCCGGCCGATCCGCTTCGCCAGATCGGTGCGCAGGTAGTGGAGGATGCCGGCCTCGTAGGCGCCGCGCGAGCCACCGCCGGACAGGACAACACCGACGCGAGGACGAGACCGGGGCGCTTGCACCACCTGTTATTGTACGCGCAACCCGGGCGCGTGCGTGGGTGTCCAAGGTCCCATGCACGTCCCCCCTGCCCTCGTCGCCGCGCTGGTCGCCGCGCTGGCCGCCGCGCTGTGCGGGGCCGCCACCCTCGTGGCCAGGCCCGCCGCCGCCGAGGCCACGCTGTTCGAGCACGGCCGGGATGCCGAGGGGGGCGCCCTCGGCCTGCGGCCCGCGTCCCAGCTGTACGAGGCCGCGTGTGACGTCGACGTCCAGCTGCGCGGCGCGGTCGCCACCGTCGAGATCCGGCAGCGGCTGGTCAACCCCGGCCCCGGGGCGCTCGCCGCCCGCCACGACGTGGACCTGCCGCCCGGCGCGGTGATCACCGGCCTGGCGCTCCGCGGGGCCGACGGCGCCACCGAGGCGGTGGCCGTGCGCGCGGACCACCCCACGGTCGCCGCCACCCTCGGCGGGGTGCTGGGCGCCGATCCGGCGGTCGTCATCGCGCGCCCGCCCGGGGCCGCCTCCACCCACACCCTCCACCTCCAGCCGATCGCGCCCGACGACGAGGTGGTGGTGACCACCCGCTACACCGCCCTCGCCGAGGTCCGCGCGGGCGCCCTGCGCCTCGTGCTCCCCGGCCGCAGCACCCGCGGCAAGCTGACCGCGTGCCGCGGCACCGCGCGCGCCGCCGCCGGCCCGGGCGCCCGGATCACGCGGCTGCTGGTCGACGGGATCGAGCCGCGCGCCCGCGGCGCCGCGACGTTCACCATCGACGCCGCGCCGGTCGTGCTCGACGCCGAGCTGGCGTTCACCGGCACCACGCCGGTGGTGTGGTCGCAGACCGAGCCGCTCGGGGAGGGATGGGCGGCCACGCTCGTGACGGTGGCCGCGCCGCCCGTGCGCGCCGCGCCGATGACCGGCCGCCGGGTGCTGTTCGTCGTCGATCGCTCGCGCAGCATGGAGCTGGTCGGCCGCGCGCAGGTCACCCGCGTGATCCACGCCGTCGCGGCCGCGCTGCCGGTGGGCGCCGAGGTCGAGGCGATCACGTTCGACCGCGCCGCGAAGCGCACGCTCGGGGGCTGGCGCCCCGCCGACGCCGCCGCGATCACCGCGATCGAGCAGGCGGTCACCACCGGCGACGCGGTCAATGGCAGCGACATCCTCGGGGCCCTCGCCCTCGCCCACACCGTGCTCGACGATGGCCGGCGCGAGCCCGCCCTGCTGGTGCTGATCAGCGACGGCGTCGTCGGCGAGGTCACCGGCCGCGATCTGACCGCCGCGCTCGCGGGCACGCCAAGCAGCCTCGACGCGCTCTCGATCGTGCTCGATCCCCGCCACGTCCGCAGCCCCGGCAGCGACGCGCTGGCCGCGCCCGCGCGCCTGCTCGGTGGCGCCCTCGTCGAGGTCTCCGTCGACGATCTCGCGTCCGCGCTGACCACCGTCGACGAGTGGCTGCGCCCGGCGTGGATGGACCTCGCGCTGTCCGGCGGCCTGGATGCGCCCGGCAGCGTGCGCGCCGGCAGCGGGTTCACCCGGTTGCGCATCCACCGCACCGGCGGCCGCCCGATCGTGCTGACCAGCGTCGGCGCCCAGGCGGGTGCCCACGCCGGCGAGGCCCCGCTCCGCATCACCGCGGGGCCCGGGCCGGCAGCGCCGATCGCCGCGCTCGCCCTCGCGGCCCCCGAGCTCGCGACCCTCGACGAGGGGCCCGCCGCCGCCGGGGACGGCCCCACGCCGGTCGTGCGCGCCCGCCTCGAGCGCGCCCACCCCGCGGTCACCCTCGAGCGCTCGCTCGCGGTGCTGACGATGGCTGGCAAGGTCGCGCGCAGCCGGCGCGCCATGGTGGAGGGCGGCGGCCCGTTCGAGCGGATCACCGCGATCGCCGACATCGACGATGACGTGGGCCCGCCCGCGCGCGTGGCGGCGACCGGCACCGGCCCATCCGCGGTCGCCGCGATCACGATGGAGCGGCTGTTCCGCGACCAGCTCCAGCCGCGCGCCTACGCGTGTTACCAGCGCGCGCTCGGCGGTGCCCCCACGCTCGCGGGCACCGCGCACTACACGATCGTCGTCGGGCGCGGCGAGATCACGCAGGTGCAGCTGCAGGGCCTCGGCCACCCCGCGCTCGATGCGTGCCTGCGCGAGGCGGCGTTCGCGATGACGCTGCCGCTGCCCGACCTCGCGTTCCACCAGGATGATCAGACGATCGCGCGCTACCCGCTCACGCTGCGGCTCAGCGACAGCCGCCCGATCGTGGTGATCGGCGATGCGGACTCGTCCGCGCCGATCGACATCGACGCGATCGAGGGCGGCGTCCCCGCGGTGCGCCGGCCGATCCGCGTCGATGCCCGCACGCCGCTCGGTGGCCTGCGGCCGAGCACTCCCCCGGCAACGACGCCTCCGCGCGTGCACCCGTAGCCCGCACGCGCAGCTCATGATCAGCGAGCGGCGCAGCACGGCGACGCTGGCGCGGCGTCGCCACGGGCGCTCGCGGCCGGCGCGCCCCGTCATCGACGCGAACGAACACGCGGCACGCGCGCGGCCGGATGATCGGCAGGCCGACCGCTCGTTCACCTCGTGGCGACAACACCCTCGAGCTCCGCCTGACGACGGCCTGCTGCGCACCTCGACGGTCGCGCGCCGCACCCAGAAGCGCGCGCGAGCAGCGCGATGGGTGCAGGCCTGAGCGCCGAAGGACAGACCCGCCGGTCGAGGCGGCCACCATCACAGAGAAGAAGCGCCGCCGAGCCCATCACGAACCGTAGGGCCCTCGGTCGCGGACCGTCTCCTCGATGGTAGACCAGCGGCGGTCCAGCGTGATGATGTCGGCGGCTGCATCCCCCTGGTTGGTCACCTGGCTCCCGTCGTGAACTCCGGCGTCCGCGCGGGGGCGCTGGGCCGACCGACCAACAGACCGAACGCGGCGTTCACGCCGCGCGCGGGGACCCACCAGGACTGCGCTCCGTGTCGAGCACACGAGTGTCACTGTTTCGGTCGCGTCACCTTGGCGGACTGGGCAGCGCAGACCTTCGAAGCTTGGGCCATCCTGGTGCCGCCGTCGCTGACGCCCTGCCGAGCAATCCTGTCATCTCTACCGCACGCCGAAGATCCGCCTGAAGACGGCCTGCTTCGCGCCTCGACGTTCGCGCGCCGCACACAGAGGCGCGAGCTGCTCGCGCTCCTGGTCGATTCCGCAGCAACTACGAGCGTGGTGTTGACCAACCCGGCCGCCGCGTTGATGAAGGTCTCGACGGGCGCAGGCCTGCCAGGGCATCGAGTCACGGTGGTGGTGAGCGGGCAAACGCGGCGGTTCGTCGGCGGACTGCTGCTCGACGCGGCGACCAGCGGCGACGGCACGCTGGCGGGCGCCGTGCGCGAGACGCGTCGCGTGCTGACGGCGGCGGGCCTCCCGCCCAGCGCGCAGTAGCAGATTGCGGCTGACGCTGTCAGATCTGCGGGCCGGGGCGGAGTAAAGCCTCGGCGGGCGCGGACGCCGTGGGCGCGGGCGCGGACGCCGTGGGCGCGGGCGCGGACGCCGTGGGCGCGGGCGCGGACGCCGTGGGCGCGGGCGCCGCGGGCGCGCGTCGGCGCCGGGCGCGAGCGGCTGGGACGACCGGCGGTGGGGTGACGGAGGGCATGCCGGCGTCGGGGATGATCACCGTGGCCGGCGGCGCGACCTGCGGCGGCGCGAGCTCGACCGGCGGCATGCCGGGATCCCGCTCGTCGCTGACCGGCTCGAGCCGCGCGTGCACGACGCCGGTCGAGATCGCGTGGAACCGGTACCGCGCGAGCCCGTGCTTCGCGAGGACGAACGTGAACTCGTGCTCGCCGGTCTCACCCGCCCACATCGTCGGCGTGGTCCCGAGCAGGACGCCGTCCGCGTGGACGCTCGCGCCCGCGGGCGTCGACCGCAGCATGATCTCGATCGGGCGGCCGGCGCGGCGCGTGGCGCGGACCCGCGGGGTGCCCGGCACGTCATCATCGAGGTGCGCGCCCGAGGCAGGATCGAAGCCGTTGATCGCGGTGATGCCATCGACGGCGGCGTCCGCCGGGGCCGCCGCTCCCGGGGCCACGGGCGACGGGGCCGCGTCCTTCGAGTCACACGCGGCCAGGCTCGCGACCGCGGCGAGGGCCAGGATCGAGCGGGGCCTCGACGTCATGACGCGCACGCTAGCATGGAGGCGCCGAGGCCGCGCGCGCCACCTACCTGGTCCGCCGAGGTCCGGGCTTGACCGCGCCTGGACCTTCGCGCGCTGCGTGTCATCGAGCAGGGGCGCCTTGCAGATCCACGTGGCGCGCGATGTCGGCGCCGGCAGAGGCCAAGGAGCCCTGACCCCGCCGCACGGTGGACACGGTTGGATCAAGTCCGTGCGCCGGAGACGCCAGCGGGGTGAGGTGCCCATCGGATCAGGGGGGTGGCGCGCCGGGGCGTGATAGAACGGGAGCTGCGATGGGCAAGGACCTCGACCGGCCGGTGTGGCGAGGCCAGCGGCCGTGGTTCGAGGTATGGTTCGCCGTGGTCCTCGACGAGGGCCGCCGCCGCGCCCTGTGGATCCGCCAGTCGATGTTCGTGCCGCGCCTCGGCACCGCCCGCGCCACCGTGTGGGGCGCGTGGTTCGACGCCGACGCCACGCCCCCGAGTCGCGCCGCCAAGCGGTTCGCGCCCCTCGATGCCGAGCGAGTGGATGACGGCGAGGCGCTGATCCAGACCTTCGACTCCCGCCTGTCCCGCACCGCCGCGACCGGGAGCGTCGAGGGCCTCGCCTGGGACGTGCACTGGCAGGGCGGGCGCGAGCTGCACGAGACCGTGCCGAGCTGGCTGCCGACGCCCACGCACACCCGCCCGTTCATCCACGACGCCGACGCCGCCGGGCGCGTGATCGTCGACGGCACGCCGATCGAGGTGCGCGGTCGCGCCTACGGGATGCACCTGTGGGGCAAGCGCCGGGTCCCCACGCTGCACTGGATCTGGGCGCCCTGGCTCGGCGACGGCTCGCTCGAGATCAGCGCAGTGTCTCCGCGTGACACGTTCTCGCTCGGCCTCGCGTCGCTCCGCCTCGACGGGCCGCACCCGCTGACCGGGCGCCCTGCGACCGCCGCCCACCCGAGCACGCTCGTGACATCGACGATCGCAGGGCCGCGGCGCCTGGTCCACGCGCGCGCGTGGGCCGAGCCCGCCGCCATGGTCGGGTATGCGTACCGCGACACCGACGACCGCGATCTGATGGTGGCGCAGAGCGACATCGGCTCCGCGCACTACGAAGTGTTCACGCGCACCGCGCCCGGCGCGCTGTGGCACCCCGTCGAGGAGCGGCGCGTGGCGGGCGGCGTCGCCGTCGAGATCCACCAGCGCGTGCCGCTGCCCGGCGTCGACTACATCGGCTGGGACCAGACCACGCGCACGCCCGCCGCGAGCCCGGCCGAGGCGCCGAGCCCGGACACCGTCGCGTGGCCCGAGGTCACCGCGATCGTCGCGCTCGGCCTGACCTACGGCGACCACGTGCGCGAGACCGGCCAGCGCCTCGACCCGAGCGCCCCGCCCACCAGCTTCACCAAGCACGTGCGCGCCCACGCTCCCGGCGATCGGCCGGTGGTCGTGCCCGACACGGCCCAGCTCCTCGCCGCGCTCGACGCGGTCGAGCCCGGGCTCGCGGCGCAGCTGCGCTCGCGGATCCCGCACGCCCCGGCGGTGATGGACTACGAGGGCGAGATCGCGCTGGTCGCGCTCGGCCCGATCGACGAGGCCGCCCTCGCCGCTGGCGTGCCCCAGCCGCTCGGGCTCGCCGTCGCCAACGATCTGACCGCGCGCCTCGTGCAGGCGCTCGGCGAGACCACCGACGCCCCGCTCGGCTACTGGGCGTGCGCGAAGTCGTTCCCCGGGTTCCTCCCCGTGGCCGACCGCGTGTGGGCCCCGCCCGGCGGGCTCGCCTCCATGCCGGAGCTGATCCTCGAGACCCGCGTCAACGGCGACCTCCGCCAGCGCGCCTCGACGAAGCTGCTGATCTACGACCTGGCCGCGATCGTGCGCGCCGCCCATGCCCACCTCGGCCGCCCGCTCGATCGCGGCGACGTGGTGCTGACCGGCACGCCGGCCGGCGTGGGGCTGCGGATGTCGCCGCTGACGCGCACGGTCGCCTCGCTGATCAAGGACCGGTTCCGCAAGGCCTTGATGCTGGTGTCGAGCTACGCCACCTCGACGGCGCTGCTGCGCCCCGGCGATGTGATCGAGGTCAGCGCCGGCCCCGCCGGCCGCGTCCGCACGCGCCTGACGGTGTGAGTCAGCGGGCCCGCGCGCGGGCACGAAGTGCGAGCGCCACCCCGCCGACCACCACCGCACCCGCACCGATCAGCCGCGCCGTGACCGGCTCGCCGAGCACCAGCACGCCCCCCGCGGCGGCCCCGATCGGCACGAGCAGCTGGACCACCGCCGCGCGCGTCATGGTCAGCGCCGGCAGCACCGCGTACCACAGCGCGTAGCCGCCACCCGAGGTGACGGCGCCGGAGATCGCGGCGAGCACCAGCCCACTCGCGGTCACCGACGCACCGCGGAGCAGGCCGACCGCCGCGACCGCCAGGGCGAGCGGGACGCACCGCACGAAGTTGCCCGCGGTCGCGGCGAGGGGATCGACCGCGCCGCGCCCGCGCACCGAGTACAGCCCCCACGCGACCCCGGCCACCGCCATCAGAGCCGCGCCGGTCGGTGCCGGCGCGCTGGCCCCCGGCGCCGCGAGCGCGATCAACCCGCCGAACGCGACCACCAGGCCGAGCCACACCCGCGCCGGCGGCCGCTCGCCTCGTCGCACGCCGTACCCCACCATCGTCAGCTGCACGGCGCCGAACAGGATCAGCGCGCCCACGCCGGCGCCCAGCGACAGGTACGCGAACGAGAACGGCGCCGCGTACAGGAACAGCGCGAGCGCCGAGCCCCACGATCCCGCGCGTGCGGCCCCGGTACCTCGTCGGAGCGCGACCAGCACCACCAGCATCAGCGCGCCGCTCGTGATCCGCACCGCCGTGAAGCTGGCGGCGTCGATCCTTCCCTCCGCGAGGGCCAGCCTGCACAGCAGCGAGTTGCTGGCGAACGCGACCAGCGCGATCGTCGCGAGCGCGGCCACGGTCGGCGCGGACCGCGACGGGGAGAGGGGGGCCGCGCTCACCGTGCGGCCAGCATACGGGATCGCGAGCACCGCATGATCGCCTACGCACGTGTCGACCTGACGTGATCGAGGTCGGCGCTCGGCCGGCCCACCGCAGCTGCACCCACCTGCCGGCCGGACGTCACGCACCGTTCCGCGCCAGCGGCCCGCCCCTGCATGTAGGCTGGAGGGATGGGGCGAGGCTGGACCATCGCAGCGGGGTTGCTGTTCGCGTCGACCGCACACGCCGACGACGCGGGGCCACCCGGCGCGACGGGACCGCGGCCGCCCGACGAGCTCGCGCAGTCGTACGTCGTGATCGCGCGGGATGCCGCGGCCGCGGGGACGTGTGACGTGGTGCGGGACCTCGGCGCGCAGATCCAGGCGCTCGATCCCGCGCTCCACGGGCGCGTGTTCGTGACCGATCCGGTGATCGCGCCGTGCCTGCGCGCGGCACCACCGCCACGGGCGGCGGCGCCACCACCGACCCTGTCGCCACCCGGACTCCCCCGCGTCGCGCCCCGCGAGGACGATGACACCCCACCCGCGCGGCCGCCGATCGCGCTCCCGCGGACCGCACCCGTGGGCGCGGCCAGCGTCGAGCGCCCCGCCACCCCCGAGCTGTCGGGCGGCCGGATCCTCGGCGAGGTGCTCCTCGGCGGGCTCGCGGGCACCGGCGGCCTGTTCCTGGGCGGGCTGATCGGCGCCGGCCTGTGCCTCGATGGAGGCGGCAAGATCGCGTGCCTCGGCTCGGTCGTGATCGGCGCGTACATCGGCGGTGTCCTCGCCGTGCCACTCGGGGTATATGCCGTGGGCGCGTCCGGAGATCAGGACGGCTCGCTCGGCACGGCGATCCTCGGCAGCGTGCTCGGCAGCGCCGTCGGCTTCGGATCCTTGCTCATCGGCGAGGAGCTCGGCGTGGCGCTGCTGATCACGGGGCCGCCGATCGGCGCGATGATCGGGTTCAACAGCACCCGCCGCTGGGATCCCTCGGCCGGCACGGCGCTGCTCAGCGTGCGCGGCGGCGACGTGGCCCTCGGCGTCCCGGTGGTGACCCGGGGACGCGGCGCGACCGGCACCCCGGTCACGACGCTGACGCTGCTCGCCGGCTCGTTCTGAGCGCGACGATGCGGACGCGCATGGCGTCACCGCAAGCGCGCGGCACCCACATGCGCGCGGCACCCACACGCGCGCGGCACCCACACGCGCGCGGCGCCCACACGCGCCCCGGCATGCCCCCTCCTGCCGGCGGCGACCACGACAGCCGCGTCAGGCGCCAGATGTAGGCCACGCACGGTTCGTCCAGCGGGGTGAACGGAACCTGCGGTATTCGCTTGCAGGGGTTCGGTCCGCCACGTGCACAATCATCCGCCCCGACTCGACGCCCATTTCGTCTGACACTGGAGGTCTTGATGCTGTCCCGTTTCCTGGTTCTCGTTGCCCTGCTGCTCGTCGCCAGCGCGGATGCCCGCGCCGAGCACACGGTGTCCGAGTCCGAGCTGAAAACGATGTGGGGGATGGGCGCGAAGGTCCGGCGCTCGTACGCCACCACGGCCGTGCAGGAGCTGTTCCTGGACGGCACGCCCGGGAACGCGACGATGGACGGCGCCGGCATCGAGTTCGCCCGCCGCCGAGGGGACGCCGAGGTGGTGTTCGGCTTCGGCTACGACCAGCTCGATGCGAAGAACGGCTACTACCTCGGCAAGGGCAACGATCCGCTGACGCCGGGGGACGTCGATCTCGTCACCTTCCTCAATCCGCGCTGGTACACGGTCGAGATCTCCGTGATCAACCATGCCGAGATCCACAAGTTTCTCGAGTTCCGCTACGGCGCCGGCATCGGCATCGGCCTGGTCCAGGGCGAGGTTCGCAAGACCGATGCGCTGTGTGTGGGCAGCTCGCTGCAGACGGACTGCGCCCCGAATCCGCTCGGAGCCGAGATCAACCAGAAGGCGAACATCCCGCCCGTGCTGCCCGTGATCAACGTGCTGGTCGGGCTCCAGTTCAAGCCGTTCCAGTTCCTCCACATCCACCTCGACGCGGGCCTGCACACCGTCCCGTACGTCAGCCTCGGGGCCACGCTGTACCTCTGGTGAACCGCGCGACGATCGCGCAGGGCGGCGCGACCGGCCCCCGGTCACGCCACTGACCCGAGCGCCGCCGCCAGGCCGATCCGCGACCCGCGACACCAGGGCCAACCCGAGGCCGAGGCCCCCGCCCGACGACGGCACGAACGCACGGAACGCGTCGGCGCGGCGCTCGGCGGCCACGCCCGGCCAGGCATCATCGATCTCGATCGCGACCTGCCCGGCCCACCGATGGATGCGGACCGCGAACGCGAAACATGGCGAGCGATGTCCGGTGTCCGGCGGTGGCCGGACGGGGTGTCCGGCGGGCGGACGGCGATCCCGGTAAGCCATCAAGATCGCTGGGAAGGCCGGGTGGCCCGCCGCGTGCTCGTCGACAGGCTCGTGGTATCCCGCGTCCATACGTTCACGCTCGACGGCATCGATGCGGTGCTGCTCGAGGTCGAGTGCGAGATCTCGAAGGGGCTGCCGAACTACCAGGTGGTCGGCCTGCCGGCGCCGTCGGTCAAGGAGGGCGCGGTCCGCATCAGGAGCGCGCTCGGGGCGATCGGGCAGCACCTCCCGCTCAAGAAGGTCACGGTGAACCTGGCGCCCGCCGATCTGCGCAAGCCCGGCACCGCGCTCGATCTCCCGATCGCCGCGGGGGTGCTCCTCGCGAGCGCGACGGCGCGGGAAGCGGACGCACGCGCCGAGGAGGCCGAGGCCGCGCAGGATGAGGGCCCGCAGCCCGAGCGGCGGCGCGGTCGGCGGACGGCGCGCCGCGACGACGAGGTCGATCCCTCGGTACTCGACGGTCTGCTGGTGCTCGGCGAACTCGGCCTCGACGGCTCGGTGCGCCCGGTGCACGGCGTGCTCGCCGCGGCGATGCTGGCGCGCGCCCGCGGGATGCGCGGGGTGATCGTCCCCGCCGGCAACTCCGACGAGGCCGGCCTCGTCGAGGACATCGAGGTCCACGGGCTCGCGCACGTGCGCCAGCTGTTCGACGCCCTGCGCGGGCGCGCGGCCCTGCCCGGTCCCGTCGATGGCACTCGCTCGCGGAGCGTCCGCACGCCGATCGACATGAGCGAGGTGCGCGGCCAGCACTTCGCGCGCCGCGCGGTCGAGATCGCGGTGGCGGGCGGGCACAACCTCCTGCTCGCCGGCCCGCCCGGCACGGGCAAGACCATGCTCGCGCGGCGGATCCCGTCGATCTTGCCGCCGATGACGCGCGACGAGGCGCTGGAGACCACGAAGATCTACTCGGCCCTCGGCCTCGGCAGCGGCCTGATCGACGAGCGGCCGTTCCGCGCGCCGCACCACACGGTGTCCACCGCGGCGCTGCTCGGCGGTGGCGCAGTGCCGCGCCCCGGCGAGATCTCGCTGGCGCACAACGGGGTGCTGTTCCTCGACGAGATGCCGGAGTTCCAGCGCGGCGCGATCGAGTCCCTGCGCCAGCCGCTCGAGGACCGCATGGTCACGATCGGCCGGGTCCGCGGCACGCTGCGCCTGCCCGCCTCGTTCCTGCTCGTCGGCGCGGCCAACCCGTGCCCGTGCGGCTGGCTCGACTCGCACCTGCGCGAGTGCACCTGCAGCACCACCGCGATCGACCGCTACCGTCAGCGGCTGTCCACGCCTCTGCTCGATCGCATCGACCTCCAGGCGTACGTCCAGCCGGTCGCGCTCGCGGAGCTGCGCAAGGCCTCGCCCGGCGAGACATCGTCGGACATCCGCGCCCGCGTCACCATCGCCCGCGAGCGCCAGCAGCGCCGGCTCGCCGCGTGGAACCTCGGCAGCAACGCCGAGATGCCGAGCGCCGTGCTGCGCGCCACCTGCCGGCTCGACGAGGACGGTGAGCGCGAGCTCGCGCGCCTGGTCGCACGACGGCAGGCCTCGTTCACCGCTCGCTCGGTGGATCGCCTCCTCAAGGTCGCGCGGACGATCGCGGACCTCGACGGCGCCGACACCATCGACCTCGGCTGCCTGCACGAGGCCGCGAGCTACCGCGAGATCGATCCCACGGTCGCCCTCGGACACGCCGCCTGAGCCGGTCCTCGTCGTCCACGTCTCCCTGCCACGCCCTGCACCCGGAGCCCGTCATGAGCCCTCTCGCCCGCGAGATCTACCGGCAGCTCGTCCGTCAGCTGCGCGCCCGCCACGCCTCGATCACCTACGGCGCGCTCGCCGCCGCGGTCAGCCCCCGCGTCCCGACCCACCAGCGCAGCCGGCTGTTCCACGCCGCCCTCGGCGAGATCTCCACCGGCTGTCGCGCCCAGGGCCTGCCCTGCCTGCCCGCGATGGTGTGGCGCGCCGGCAGCGGCCGGCCGAGCAGCGGCTACTTCGCGATCGCCCATCCCCGGGCGCGCACCGAGGACAGCCGGCGCGCGGCGTGGGCAGATGAGCATGCCGCCGTCCTCCGCGAGGCGCCGCACTACCCGACGAGGCCGGTGCCATGACCTCGAGCGCGCACCGCGGGACGAGCGGCGGCTCAGTTCCACGGGGCTCCGCCCCGCCCGACGCGGCAAGCCGCGCAGGGTTCCCTCCCCGGTTTCGAGACTGCTTCGCAGTCTCTCAGAGCGGCGCAGCGAGGGCGACCGCGAGCGCCGCAGCAACCTCGGCGTTGTGGATCGCGAGGGCGCGGTTGGCGCGCACCGATGCTCCCGCCGTGGCAGTCGCCAGGCGAGCGAGGAGGAACGGCGTCAGCTTCTTGCGGACAACCCCGCGGGCC
This sequence comes from Kofleriaceae bacterium, assembly GCA_964203225.1. Taxonomy (GTDB): domain Bacteria; phylum Myxococcota_A; class Polyangia; order Haliangiales; family Haliangiaceae; genus JABFXX01. Next base: position 134,220 of record CAXNMK010000006.1, on the reverse strand, counting down.
TCGGCCTCGGCGACGGCTGCCTCGATCACCGCGCCGATCACCGCGGGATCGAGCTCTGCCTCCTCCGGGATCGGATTGCACACCAGGATGCCGCCGCCGCCGAGATCCCAGTGGGTCCGCGCCAAGGTCGCCAGCTCGGCCGGCGAGTCCACGCAGTGCTCGAGGATCAGCCCCGAGGTCCGCGTGTAGAACGCGGGGAAGTCGTGCGTGCGGTAGCCGACGACCAGGACGCCGAGCGTGTCGAGCATCTCGAGGGTCCGCGGCAGATCGAGGATCGCCTTGGCGCCAGCCGACACCACGGCGATCGGGGTCCGGGCCAGGGCGACCAGATCGTGCGAGACGTCACCGGCGTCGCCGCGGTGATAGCCGCCGATGCCGCCGGTGGCGAACACCCGGATCTGGGCGCGGGCCGCGAGCATGGCCGTGGCGCTGACGGTGGTCGCCGCCGAGCTGCCGCGCGCGATGTGCACCGAGATGTCGATCGCGGTGGCCTTGGCGAACGCGGCGCCGTTCTGGGCGAGCTGCTCGAGCCGCGCCGGGGGCAGGCCGATACACGCGCGCCCCTCCACGATCGCGACCGTCGCGGGCACCGCGCCGCGCGCGCGGACCGCGTGCTCGAGGTCGTGGGCGACCGCGAGGTTGTCGGGCCACGGCAGGCCGTGAGCGACAAGCGTCGATTCGAGGGCGACGAGTGGGGTCCGCTGTTGCCGAGCCGCTTCGACCTCGGGCGAGAACACCAGATCCATGGCCGAGAGTGTAGCGGTGATGCCTCCCCCGGCGGGCCCGACCAGCAGATCAGTCCTGCGGGGCGCTCAGGCGAGCTCGAACTCCTTGCAGAACGCCACCTCGGTGGGGCGCTCGCCGGTCACCGGATCGGGGGCATCGAGCGGCCACCGGCGCTGCCCCTCGTCGGGCCAGGCGTGCCAGCACGCCTGCCGACGCTCGCTCCAGTAAAAACAATCCCGGCAGGCCGAGCGCAGCTCGAACCGCCGCGCCTCCTCGATGAGCTGCTCGGTGAGCGGGAACTTCACGGCCGCGCCGGCAACGCCGAGCCCGGCCCCGACCCCGACCCCGACCCCGACCCTCGGCCCCGAGCCCCGGCCCCGACCCCGACCCCGACCCTTCGCCCGTGGCGGCCTCGAGCCCGGCCTTGACGCCGCGCTTGACCCGCTGCACGGCGGGCCCCGCCTTCTCCTCGACCCCGTGCTTGAGATCCTGGACCTCGCTGGTCGCCCAGATCGCCCGGATGTGGCCGAACAGCGTCCGGCTCCCGAGCTTGACGGTCGACCCACACCAGGCCAGGCCCACGGCGAGGGCCAGGAGCACGATCATGCGGATCATCGCACCGAGCCTACCAGCCGGCGCCCGCGGCGCCAGCCCGGGAAGCTAGTGTTCCGCCCGGGTCATCGTGATCTCACCCGGTGGTGCGAGGCGCGCCGCGCGCGAGGCGCCGCTCCGCCGCGCGCGAGGCGCCGCTCCGCCGCGCTCCTCGTCGGAGCGCAAGGCGCGGCAACGAAGCGATCGGCGATGCATCGCGCCATCCGGTGAGGTCAATATGGCCCGGGCGGGACACTAGTCCGAGACGCGCTTGAGGATGAGGAACGCGACGCGCCGGTTCTTCGACCAGGCCGCCTCGTTGTGGTTACGGTCGAGCGGCTGGGTCTCACCGTAGCCCTGCGACTCGAGGCGGTTCTCCTCGACGCCCTTGTCCATCAGGTACTTCTTCACGGCCGCCGCGCGGCGATCCGACAGGTCGAGGTTGAACGCGTCGTTGCCGCGCTCGTCGGTGTGCCCCTGGACCTCGATCAGTCCGATGCTCGGGTTGCCGACCAACGTCGCCGCGACGGCGTCGAGGATCGGGTACGAGACCGTCTTGATGGTCGCCTTGTTGGTCTCGAAGTAGACCATGTCGAGGATCTCGATCGCGGTGTCGGTCACGACCACGCGGCCGCGATCCGGGCAGCCGTCCTGGTCCTCGAGGCCGTTGTAGGTCTCGGGCTCGTTCGGGCACTTGTCGTCGACGTCGAGGATGCGGTCCTTGTCGTTGTCGAGGTCCGGGCAGCCGTCCTCGTCCTCGAACCCATCCTTGTCCTCGGGGTCGTTCGGGCACAGGTCGTCCACGTCGAGGATCCCGTCCTGGTCGTTGTCCGGATCCGGGCAGCCGTCCTCGTCCTCGAACTGGTCGAAGTCCTCGGGGTCATCCGGGCACTTGTCGACGTTGTCGAGGATGCCGTCGCCGTCGCGATCGTTCTTGTCACCCTCGGGGCAGCCGTCCTCGTCCTGGAACCCGTCCTTGTCCTCGGGGATCAGCGGGCACTTGTCGTCCTCGTCGAGGATGCCGTCGCGATCGTTGTCTGGCTCCGGGCAGCCATCCTCGTCCTCGAAGTCGTCGAAGTCCTCCGGCTCGTCCGGGCACTTGTCCACGTCGTCCTTGAGGCCGTCGCCATCACGGTCGCCGATGTTCGGCTCGAACACGATGCTGATGAACGCCCGCAGGTCCGGGTTCGCACCCTTCGCCGGCAGCAGGCCGCGGCCCGCGCCCAGCGACAGGAACGAGTTCCGCGCCAGGTACAGCTTCACGCCCCCGAGCGCCTCCAGCGGCTGGTAGTTGTCGCTGTCGCCCAGCGGCACCGACCCGACAAGCTCCGCCACCACGTCGAACTTCTGCGGCGAGATCGCGTACGCCACCGCCACGCCGAACGGCAGTTCGTGCGCCGCCGTCATCGTCCCGTTCGTGATCGGCGCGGGCGGCTCGGTCGGATCGGGCGGATCCTCGAGGTCCAGGTCGTTGTCCGTGAACGTCCGCGCCTCGCTGCGCAGCCGGATGCCCGCGTTGAGCGCCAGCCGCAGCCGCCGCCGCGCCCCCAGCTCCTTGTCCACGATCATCATCAGCTGCGGCACCAGCTGGTCCTCGCCGAGGAACCGATCCTTCGGGTTCGTCGTCGGCAGGAACACGCTCGCGATCAGGCCGAGCCCGACCGGGTGCTTGCTGGTCTTGAGCAGCCGGGTCTTGAAGTGCAGGCCCACGTTGCCGAGGCCCTGCCCGGAAAACCCGAACTCCTCGTTGTCGTTCGTGTCGTTCGGATCCCCCTCGAAGTCCGGGCCGCGATCGCCGCCCATGATGCGCATGGGCGCCGACGCCGCGAACTCGAGCTCGACCGGCCCGGCCTTCACGCCGAACGCGGCGATCAGGGTCGCCGTGATGATGTTGTCGACGGTGTAGCTCCCGCCGTTCCCGTCGAACTCGAGCAGCTTGTAGCCCCAGTCGAGGGACCCCAGGCCGAACGAGAACTCCTTGTGCCCCAGCACCTGAGAAGCGTTGACCGTCAGGTAGCCACGAGAGTCGATCGCCGGGCGGAACCCGCTCAGATCGATGTTCCCCGCGGGCTGCGCCGACGCCGTTGGCGCACCCACCGCCACGATCCCGAAGGACGCGGCCACACACAGAGACAGAGCACGGGCAGAACGGACGAACATGTCGCCTCCGCAACCGGAGGAACCCCGGTCGTACACCCTCGTACACCAGTTGTCCCGGTGGGGTCAAACGAGCGGCAACATTGACAATCTGACCGCGCGCAGATTGTGCCGATGGCCTGCCACCTGCCCCCGGGCTGTCAGGGAAGGGTGATCCCCGAGTCCAAGCACGGCTGCACGAGGGAGTTTGGCGACCCGAGCTTGCCGAAGTAGAGCTTTGCCTTCGGTGCATTCCGCGCACGGCAGGCCGCGAGAAACGCCAGCTGGACGATGCGGCCTTCGGTCTTGCACTTCATCGACGACTCGAAGAACTGGAGCGCGGCGCCGAACATGCCGCTCTTGAACTGCTCCTCGCCCTTGACCTTGAGCGCCTCGGCGTCGCACTCGGCCGGCTTGACCGTGGTCGTGCCCGAGCCGAGGCCCGGGACCGGACCCGGGACCGTGGTCGTGCCCGGGCCCGTGCCCGGGCCCTTGATGCTCGCGGTCGTGCCCGAGCCACCACCGTTGCCGGGGTTCTTCACGACCGCGGCGGTGGTCGCCGTGCACTTCACGAGCTTGACCTTGTCGGCGACGCCCTTGGCGGTCGCCTCGCGGATCAGCTTGTCGACGACGGCGCACTTCTCTTCGCCGGCGGCCTCCTGGGCCCGGCGCTCGTAGTCGTCGATCGCCGGGGTGGCGGCCTGGTCGTAGGTGCCCTCGGCCTCCCGGCGGTACACCGAGCCGTCCGGGATCTTCCCGAGCTCGACGAGCGCGGTCTTGAAGTTCTCGGTCCCGATCGCCTTCTTCATCCGCTCGACGGTCAGCTCTGCCTTGATCTCGGCGGCCGCCTTGGTGGCGAACGCCTTGGCCGCGTCACCGTCGGCAGACACCAGGCGGTCGCTGCACTCGCGGAGCTTGCCCCACGAGCGATCGGCCTGGAGCTTGAGGCACTCGAGCTTGACGTCGTCGTTGGCGGGCGGGGCCGCGCCCGTGCCGGCGTCGACTGCGGGCGGGTTGACCGCGACCATCGTGTCCCTGCCACTGCCGCCGGTGGGTAGCCCGTCCGAGCCATCGCCCGTACCGGCCGCGACCTGGGCGCTGCCCGAGCCGGTGGGATCGACGCCCTTGGCCTTGGTGGAGGTGCCGTTGCCGCGGGTCATCATGACCACGCCGACGACGCCGACCACGACGAGGCCGAGCAGCACCGCGACCAGCAGCCCCTTCTTGCCGCCGGCTTCGGGGACGTCCGTGATCACCGCGTCGCGGGCGAACACGAAGTCCTCGCCGGGCTCGACGAACCTCAGGCGGACGTGGCCGAGGTCGACGGTGTCACCGCGGCGCAGCTCGACCTTGCCGTAGTCCTGCCCGTTGACTCGCACGCCGTTGGACGACTGCAGATCGCTGATCGTGTAGTGCCCGGTGTCGGTGTCACGGACGACCTTGGCGTGGTTACGGCTGATCGAGCGGTGGTTGATGACGAGGTCGTTTTCGTCCGTGCGGCCGACGACCATCTGCGGCAGGGTGAGCTCGAACTCCTTGCCCGCGAAGTTCGACGACACGACCACGAGCTTGCCGGGGCCCGCGACCGGCGGGGTCAAGGCCGCGACCGCAGGTGCGATCGCGACGGGGCGACCGGCGGGGTCGGTGTCGGCGATCGCGACCTGGGTGCGGTTCGGCGCACCGACCAGCTGCTGGCCCGCGGCGAGGCCAGACATCGCGGGCGGCGTCTGGGGCACACCCATGGGCATCGTCGGCGAGCCGCTTCCGGGCGCGCTGACGACCGGGTGGATGTCGGTCGCATTGCCGGGCGGCGGCGGCGCGGCGATCCGCTCGATCGGCATCGTCCGCGCCTCGTCGACCTGCTCGCCACCTTCGGCCTTCAGATACAGCTTGTAGTCGCCGATCTGGACCTGGTCGCTGACCCGCAGCGCGACCCGCTCGGCGATCCGCGCGTTGTTCACGCGGATCCCGTTGTAGCTGCCGAGATCCTCGATCTGGACCTCGCCATCCTGGCGGACGATCCGCGCATGGCGGCGAGACACATTCCGCTCGGTCAGGCGGATGGTGTTTCCCTCCTTGCGACCGATGGTGATCTCGTCGCGGATCAAGGGAACGACCGTGGTCTTCCCCTCGTCGTCCTGGATCACAAGCTTGAACATCGTCGGTTGGGCCCCGCCTGGTTCGCACGAGGGGATATTCAGCGATCCCCAACTCTTTGTTGGTTGTACCAGTCCAAGCTCGTAGAAAACAACCGGGGGACCGACTACTTGCTACCGGCGCGGCCCGCCTGGCGAGCGAGCTTTACAGCGGCAACGAGCTGTGGATCGTCGGGCTCCGTCAAAGGGAGTGTGACACCACTCCCCTCGCGTCCGCCACTCCCACCGCCGCCACCGACGACGATCTCGTCGGGCGTGAACGCCTCCACGACCACGTCCGGGACAAGGCCCTTTGATTCCAGAGAGTTGCCCTTGGGCGTGTAGTAGCGCGCCGTGGTCAGCTTGAGCCCAGCGCCGTCCTCGAGGTCGAAGAACGTCTGCACGGTGCCCTTGCCGTAGGTGGCCTGGCCCACGAGCTTGCCGCGCCCGTTGTCCCGCAGCGCGGCCGCGAGGATCTCCGCCGCCGACGCGGTGCCCTGGTCGACGAGCACGGTCACGGGCACGCCGATCGCCGGCCCGCCTCGGTGTGCGGTCTGCTGCTCGGTGCCGGCGCGGCCGCGGATCGACACGATGGTCCCACCGTCGAGGAACTGGTCGGCGACCAGGATCGCCTGATCGACGAGGCCCCCCGGATCACTGCGGAGATCGAGGACGAGCGCGTCGAGCGCGCCCTGCTGGCGGAGCTGCGCGAGCGCGGCCAGCGTGTCGGTGCTGGTCGCTTCGGCGAACCGCGCGATCGCGAGGTAGCCGATCCCCTTCTCGAGGACGCGGTGCTTCACGCTCGGCTGCTTGAGCTGGGCGCGGATCACCGTGAACAGCTTCGGCTCGCGCCAGCCGGCGCGCAGGATCCCGACGCTGACGCGGGTCCCCGAGGCGCCGCGGAAGGCGGCCTCCCAGGCGCCGGCGTCGCGCAGTTCGCGGCCAGGCTCGGCGGTGGGGAGGCCGTTGATCGAGGTGACCTTGTCGTCGAGCTGGAGGCCGGCGACCTCGGCGGGTGAGCCCTCGGAGATCTCGTCGATCCCCGGGTACGGTGGCACGCGCGGGCGCGCGTCGTCGAGCTCGCCGGGGTAGAGCACCACGCCGATCGCCCCGTACTCACCCTCGGTGTCCTGGCGGACCTTCTGGTAGCGCTGCGGCGGCAGGAACGTCGAGTGCGGATCGAGGTTGTGGAGCATGCCGCGGGTGGCGTCGTGGAGCAGCGTGCGCTCGTCGACGGTGTCGACGTAGCTCGCCTGCACCGTCGCGAGCGCCTGGGCGAACGCGTCGAGCGCCTTGAAGCGCGCGATGTCCTTGGGCACCGCCTGCGCGGCGAGCGCGGACGCGATCACGGTGCCGGCGGCGAACGACGCGAGGTGAGAGGCGCGGGACACGAGCGCAGTCTAGCCCTACTCGGGCGCTCGTTCGCGGCGTCAGGGCGTGGCGTCGAGCAGGGGCGCGGGATCGATCGGAATTCCCCCGGGGCCGATCCGCACGCGCAGCTCGAGGTAGACCCGGCCGCGGGCCGCGCGCCCGAGCCGATCCCCGCGGTGGACGGCGGTGCCGACCGGGACCACCAGCTCGGCGAGCTTGGCGACCACGGTCCAGTACGCGCCGTGATCGATGATGACGCCGTCGTCGAGGCCGCGGATCGGGCCGGCGTAGCGGATCACGCCGTCGGCCGGCGCGCCGGCGGGGGCGCGCAGCGAGACCTCGAGGTCCACGCCCCGGCGGGACAGCACCGCGCCCGAGCGCTCGTGGAGCAGCGTACCGAACGCCCGGGCGATCGGGCCGGGCGCCGGCCGGCCGAGGCGCGGCGGCGGGCCGAGCGTGGGGAGCTTGCCCTCGGCGGCGGTGGTGCGCTCGCCGGCCGCCGCGAGCCGAGCGGCCTCGTCGGCGAGCAGCACGCGCTCGGCGAGATCGCGCTCGACGAGCAGCCGGGCCCCGGCGCGGCGGCGGGAGGCGGCCATCCGATCCGCGGCGGTGGCGCTCCCCGGCAGCGGGGCGCGCAGCAGGCGGTAGGCAGCGCGCAGGCGGCGGGCGCGCAGGTCGTCGACCTCGCCGAGCTTGTCGCGGACGGTCGCGAGCGTGCGCGCGATGGTCTGGGCCTCGTCGCCGAGCTGCGCAGCGACGCGCGGGCGCACATCCGGCGGGGCGACCGGAGTCACCTCGGCGTGGACCGCGCCAACGGTCATCAGCCCGGCGAGGCCGAGCGCGGCGGCCCGCAGCGCTCTAGCGCGCCACACGCGACGCCCCCGCGAGGCCACCCGCCACCAGGCCGATCAGCGCGCCGGCCCCGATGAACGACGCCAGCTCGAGCGCCGACGGCACGATCAGCGTGACCGCGCCGAGCGAGGACGCGGCCGCGGCGACCACGTCTTCGCCGTAGGTGTGGATCCCGAGCATCACGGCGAGTGCGGCGAGCGCAGCGGCGAGCGCGGCCGACAGCGCCCCGGCGAGCGCAGTCGGGATCGTGTGGAAGCTCGGGCTCGCGCCGAGTAGCTCGGCGACGGCGATCTCGTTGGCGGAGCGGTCGAGGCGAACGCGGAGGGCGGCGAGCACGATGATCAGCGCGAGCCCGGCGAACAGCGCGGCGGCGGACCACGCCACCAACCGCACCGCGTGGAGCGCGCCCGCCACCCGATCATCCCCGGCGTCCTCGACGACCACGTCGTCCACGCCCGCAGCGCCGCGCAGTGCGCGGACGGTCGGGCTCATCACCAGCACGTCCTGGACGCCGGGCGCCAGGGTGACCTCGACGGACGCCGGCAGGCTGCCGACCTCGACCCCCTCGAGCAGCGCGGCATCGGCGCCGAGCGCGAGCTGCAGCCGGCGGGCGCTCTCGGCGGGAGGCACCAGCTCCGCGCGCTCGACGCCGGGTAGCCGGGCGAGCTCGGCGCTCAGGGCCTGGGCCCGCGCGTCGTCGACGCCGTCGGCGAGATAGACCACCATGCTCGCGCCGGCGGCGGGGCGCTGCGCGGCCCAGCGATCGACGTCGAGGGCGGCGAGCACGGCCACGGCGACCGCGAACAGGGCACACGTGAGAGCGAGCAGCGTCCACGCAGACGCCCCCGGGCGCTCGACCGCGATCCGGCAGGTCCGGCGCAGCATCGAGGCGAGCCGCGGGATCACGCCTCGTCGTCCAGCCTGCCCGGCAGGGCGGACGCACGGCGGTCGAACGGCCCGGTCAGGCGATCGAACACCGCCTCGGGCACCGGCCCCGGGCCGGGCTCGACGGTGGCGTCACTCGGACCTCCGTCCACGCGGCGGACGTGGCGGGGAGCGATCGTGCGGAGGCGGCGGAGGGTGCGCATCTTCATCATCGGTTTCCTGCGGTGATCGATGTCACGCCGGGGGGATCCCCCGGTTCGGTGGCCGGGCGGTCGCCGCCGCTGTCGGGGCGCGGGAACGGGACCAGGTTCGGCAGCGACTCGCTGTCGACGAGCGAGCGGTCGATCGCGCCGCTGTCGACGACGATCTCCCCGAGCGGCCGGAGCTCGCCATCGACGAGCGCGAACTGGCGCCAGGCGTGGGCCTCGGCGTAGGCGCGGAGCACGGGGTCGCGGGCGAACACGAGCACGGCCTTGCCGCGGTCGCGGGCGGTGGCCTCGAGCGCGGCGGCCACGCGAGCGCAGCCGCCGGGGTCCTGGGCGCTGGTCGGGTGATCGGCGAGCACGAGGCCCGGATCGCGGACGAGCGCGCGCGCCACCGCCACCCGCTGGCGCACCGAGGCGGGGAGCGCGTCGACCTGGATCCCGGCGACGTCCTCGAGGCCCATCGCGGCGAGGCCCTCGGCGGCGCGGGCGATCGAGAGCGAGCGCGGGATGCCGTCGATCTCGAGCGGCAGGACCACGTTGAGCTGGGCGCTGCGGTCCTCGAGCAGGCACAGGTCCTGCGGGACGATGCCGATCCGCCGGCGGAGCAGCCGCAGCGACGAGCGGCGGAGCTTGCGGACGTCGCGCCCGAGCACGCGCAGCTCGCCGGTGGCGAGCGGGATCTCCCCGAGCGCGGCGGCGACCAGCCGCGACGTGCCCACGCCGGCACCGCCGACGATCAGCACCACCTCCCCGGCCGCCACGCGCAGGTTCGCGCCGGTCAACAGGGGGGGCCCGCCGCGCGGGTGGTCCAGGCGGACGTCGACCAGCTCGAAGGGCGCCGTCATTGCTATCCCTGGTACACGGCTGGATCGACCGGCGCAAAAAACCGGCGGACGGCGCCCGGCTCGGGCGGGGTCCGGTACGCTCGCCGGATGCGCCTCCCTGCGACGCTGGTCGTGACCGCGCTCGGGGGCCTCGGGCTCGCGGGCGCGGCGTGCCGTGCGACCGACACGGAGGACCGCCTGACGCAGGCGACCACGCGGGTCGCGGAGCTCGAGCGCCGGCTCGCGACCGTCGAGCAGCGCGGCAGCGTGGACACCGCACAGGTCGCGGCCACGCTGCTCGCCCAGGGCAAGGCCGCCGGGCTCGCGGGACCCGACGGGCCCCCGGGACCACCCGGGCCGCCCGGGCCGGACGGGCCCCCGGGGCCATTCGGGATCGGGCCGCCCGGGCCCGAGGGCCCGCGGGGCGCCACGGGCGATCCCGGGCCCCCGGGGCCCGAAGGCCCGCAGGGCGTGCAGGGCCTGCAGGGTCCCCAGGGCCTGCAGGGTCCCCAGGGCCCGCAGGGGCCCAAGGGGCCGCCCGGACCGGCTGCGGCCTACAACCTCAAGGGCGACATCACCCGCACCGAGGCGCGGATCGCCGTCGGCGCGGGCCTGGTCGCGACCGCGGTGGCCTCGTGCCCGCGCACGGCCGACCTGATCGTCACCGGCGGCTGCTACGCCGATCCGCAGTGGCTGGCGCAGCTGGTGGCCGCGCGGCCGCTCGCGATGACCGACGGTGGCGCGCCGGCGAGCTGGCGCTGCGACTACCGCAACACCTCGTCATCGTCGACGATCGAGGTGGTCGCGGAGGCCTACTGCGTGCGCCCCCGCGAGTGATCGACGGCCGCCCGACCGATCACGAGGGTCGTCTCAGTAGCAGGCCAGGCCGTGCGGCGACTGCGTGCGCAGGCCCGCGGCGAGCGCCGCGCTGAACGTGGTGCCGCCGTAGATCCGGACGCCGCTGCTCGCCATCGCGCTATCGCTGACGACGATCGTGCCGTCGGGGCAGGTCACGACATCGCTGATCGTGCCCGCGGTGTTGAGCCTGCCCTGCACGGCGCTGCTCGTCAGGTCGTACGGGATCAGGTCGGCGCTCATGAAGTCTGCCGCCGCGACCACTGCGTACATCACCGAGGAGGCGGCGGTGGCCTTGACCGCGACCCGCCCGGCGAAGTTGCCGAGGGCGGCGTTGGTCACCACGCAGCCCGCGGCGCCCGGGGTGGCGGTGGTGATCCGCTCGACGCAGCCCTCACCGGTCGCGAACTCCACCGTGGGGATCACGAGGTCGCCGGCGTTCGGCGCGGGCGCGGGGATCACCTCGAACAGCCCGATCGGGTTCTTGGTCGTCAGCGTGAGCGTCTGGACGATCTGCGTGGTCGCGACGCTGACCACGTAGACCTTGGCCGGGCCGCGCGGCGGCAGGAACATCCCCGTGTCATCGAGCAGGCCGCACGCGACGTACACGTTCGGGCCCGCGACATGAACCGAGCTGCAGTTCGGCTTGCCGTCCGGATCGTCCGCGCTGAGGTCGATCGGCGTGACCGTCGACGAGCCGCGGGTCAGGGCGACCAGGCCGGTGCCGCCGAACGTGGCGACGAACAGCGTGTCGCCGACGACCGCGACGTCCTGCGGGTTCGAGCCGGTGCCCGTGCCGAGCTGCTCGACGAGCGCGAACGAGGTCGCGTCGAGGATCGTGACGTTGTTGCCCGAGGCGCGGTTGACCACGAACAGCTCGTCGCCGGCTGTGGCGGAGGATCGGATCCTCGCCGATCGCGCCGGCGGGGGCGACGTTGGTCTCGATGGTGCCGGCGGCGACGTCGACGACCGACATCACGCCCGGGCTGCCGGGGTTGAAGTCGCCCGTCACGACGACGGCGCGCGGGGTCGTCGGCACCGGCGGTGCGTCGATGCCCGCATCGGGGTCGAGCGGCGGATCGGCAGTCCCGCCGCTGTCACCGCATGCGGCGAGGAGAGAGAGAACGAGCAGGCGCTTCATCAGGGACTCCATCATGGTCAGTGGCTCCAGTCGAGGGACAGGTAGAAGCTGCGACCGGGCAGCGGAAACCCGGCGACGTCGGTGAGCGGCGTCGGGGTGTCCATCAGCGTCGGTGAGGGGGCGGGATCGAGCGGCAGCCGCGCGATCCGCGCATCGGTCAGGTTGGCGATGGTGCCGGCGAGGCCGAACCCGGCGCCCAGCTCGACGCGGGCGCCCGCGCCGACCAGCAGCCGCCCCGGCACGCGCCCGAGGTTGGCCTGGTCGAGGTAGCTCGCGGCCTGCCAGGTGCCGTCCAGCCACACGCCGGTGGCGTGGCCGAGCACGCGGCGCTCCCCATCCGCGCGGCCGTAGAGCAGGTGCGGCGGGCGGCGCGGGATCGCGCGGCCATCGAGGCTCTGGTCGGTGGACTCCTGCGCGGTGAGCAGGCGCGTGTAGCTCGCGGTCAGGCTGAGCGTGCGGGCGAGCCGCGCCGACGCGATCAGCTCGCCGCCGTACGCGTGGGTGCTGCCGAGGTTGGCCGCGCGCGCCGCGAACCCGGCAGTGGTGATGATCGCGATGGTGTCGCGCGCGCGCTGCGCGAACACGTCGGCCTGGACCAGCACGCGGTCGACGAACCCGAGCGCCCGCGCGGGCGCCCACACCACACCGAGGTCGGCGGACGGGCCGCGCTCGGCGCGCAGCGTGGGGGTGCCGACGAGGTATCCCCGGTTGCCGAACACTTCGAGCAGGGTCGGCAGCCGCGCGTACCAGCCGACGCTGCCCTTGAGCGACAGGTCCGTGGTGGCGATCAGGCGGGCGCTCACGCGCGGGCTCGGGATCACGTCCCAGCGCGGCGCGACCTCCACGAGCGCCATCGGTCCCGCGGTCAGCGGCGTGGGCGCCGAGCGCATCGCATCGATCCGGATCGCCGGCATCAAGGTCAGGGCCTCGCCGAGCGTGAGATCCGCCGCCGCGCTCAGCGCGCCACCCACGCGCGTGCCGGTGAGCGGCGCCTGGACGCCCGTGAGGTCGCGATCGAGGAACCGGTCGCCGCGGCCCTCGGCGCCGACGATCAGCTGGTGCGGGCCGACCGGCTGGCGCCAGGTGGTGGAGGCGCCCCCCGAGATCGTCAGGTAGCGTCGATCGGCCGCACCGAATCCGAGCTCGCCGAGCGGATCGGCCAGGCCCTGCCGCTCGACCAGCAGGTAGCCGAGCTGGCGGGCGACGGCGCGGCCGACGGGCCGCTCCCCCTGCGCATCGCCGATCACGCCGAGCGACGACAGCGACGCGACCGAGGTGGGGAACGCCGTCGAGCCGGGCAGGCCCTGCCGCTTCCAGGTCAGCCGCAGCCCACCGGCCGCCGCGCCATCGACCCGGCCGAGGCGCGACGACGCATCGACCTGCCCGAACCCGTTGTTGCCGCGCACGAGGTACGCGTCGTCGGTCGCGTTGAGCAGCGTGCCGTTGTCGGAGAAGTACGTGTAGTCGCCGGTCGCCGCCTGGTAGCCGATCGTCGTCGACGAGCGGAGCGCGCCATGATCATCGCCGTGGTGCACGCGCAGGTGGCGGGCGCCGAACGAGCCCATCCCCGCCGACAGCTGCAGCCGCTCGCCCCGCTCGCCCCGCCCGAGCCGGGTCACGAGATTCACCGCGCCGCCGATGCCCGCGCCGCCGAGCTCGATCGGCACCGCGCCGCGGTACAGCTCGACCGTGCCGAACGCCGCGAGCGAGTACCGGCCGAGGTCCGTGGTGACGGCGGCGATCCGCGCGAGAGGAACGCCATCGACGAGCACGGCCGTGTGCCCCGGCGCGGCACCGCGCACGCTGACGGACTGGTAGGCGCCGAGCCCGCCGAGGCTGCGCGTCTGCACCCCGGCCGTGGTGGCGAGCGCGTCGGCGACCGAGGTGGTGGCCGGGTGATCGTCCGCGTGGAGGATCGTGACGAATGGCGCATCCCCGAGAACCCGCGCCCGATCGCGGGTGGCGTGGTCGGGCGCCGCGTCGATGATGATGATCGTCTCCGCGCCCGGCGGGCCCTCGTCGGCCCACGCACGCGTCCGCGCTCCGGACAGAGGTCCGAGGACGAGAGCGAGCGCGAGCGCGGTACGAGCGCGCGGATGGACGACGGGTCGGTTCATAGGTCACCCCACGTGACAACGGGGATGACGAACGCAACAGCGCTCCTTCCACACCCGAAGATTCCGACAGAGAGGTGTCCTGACTTCCGGATCGTCCTACGCGGCGCCTTCCCAGTTTCCCAGTGGCATCTTGCCGTTTCGTCCTCGGTAACAGTAGCGGGGGCTGTGCCCGTATCTCACGGGCTTCCCTGCATCCATCGGTGCTGTTTGATCGATCGCTGGCTGGTCAGGGCCTCCGCTATCACTCGTACTCGGTCGTGGGCACCGGCGTCAATGCCGGCGCGCATGACCCGCGCACCCCGGCGCACAGCGGGCGCATCGCCCACTCCGCATCGCCCACTCCGGGGTTGACCGCCGCGCGCGGCCGCCGGATCCGGAGAGCATGCGGAGACCGTTGATCCTGGGTCTCGTCCTGACCGCGGCGTGCAGCGATCGGGATGACGGCGGCGAGGTCGACGGGCTCGGCAGCGGCAGCCAGAGCGACGGCAGTGACGGCGGCGTCGACGGAAGCATGCCGGTCGATGCGGCGCCGATCGCCGGCGAGCCGGCCAACCTGGTCCGCATCACCGCGGCGCACGACGCGGTGCGCGCGTGGACACCGCGACACCGCGACGCCGCTCCTGCCGGTGACCTGGAGCAACCAGCTGGCCGCGACCGCGCATGCGTGGGCGTCGCAGTGCATCGACACCACCGCCCCGACCGGGCTCGTCGATCACAGCGACGGCGCCACACGCTCGGCGGGGTTCCCGTACGCCGTCGGCGAGAACATCTTCGGCACCAGCGGGACAGCGACGGCACAGGGCCCCGCCACCTCGTGGGCGGCGGAGAAGTCGAACTACACCTACGCGAACAACTCGTGCAGCGGCATCTGCGGCCACGACACGCAGATCGTGTGGCGCACCACCCGCGAGATCGGGTGCGCGCTCGTCGACTGCCCAGGCCCGACCTACCACAGCACCGTGGTCTGCAACTACGGGCCGGCCGGCAACTACAACAACCAGTCGCCCTGCTGACGGGCCGACCTACGGGGTGACGATGTCGCCCTTCATGCCGCCGAGCGCGGCCAGCAGCTCGGTGCGCTCGGGGTCTTGCACCTTGTACTTGTCGAGTGCCTTCACGAGGTCCTCGACGAGCGCGTTGAAGTGCTCCTCCTTGACGCCCATGCCGGTGTGCGACTCCTTCATCGACTTGCCGGTGTAGGTGCAAGGGCCGCCCGACGCGGCGCAGATCTGCTCGACCAGCTTGGCCTTGAGGTTCGGGATGTCCGCGTTCGCGAAGAACGTGTTGATCCGGGCATCGGCCGCGATGTTCGCGACCATGTCGTCGACGACGGCGGTGATCGCGTCCGTGCCGCCGAGGCGCTCGAACAGCGTGCGGGTGTCCGCAGCGGCCGAGCCGGCGCCGGTGGTGCCGGATGTCGGATCCGTCCTGGCCTTGCCGCCGCAGGCGGTGAGGGAGAGCGCGAGGGCCGCGAGGGCCGCGAGGGCGGTGAGCAGCGTGGTGCGAGTGAACATCTGGGACGCTCCGGAGGTGTCGCGTGAGTCAGGCCGAGCAGCAGATCGGCAGTGCAGAGGATCGGCCGCGCAGTATTGTCCAGCCGCGTCCTCGCCTGCACGAACAGGCGCCATCTCATCGTCGAACGCTAACGATCCCCGATGCTTGGCAACCAGCGGCGGGGCGATCCAGGGCCGCAGCCCTTCCCGGGACGACCGCGCTGACGCATGGTCGGGCATGCCCCAGGACCTCGCCGGCAAGACGTTCGTGATCACCGGCGCGAACACCGGCATCGGCCGGGTGACCGCCACCGAGCTCGCGCGGCGCGGCGGCCACGTGATCCTCGCCTCCCGCTCGCGCGCGAAGACCGAGCCCGTGGTCGCGGAGATCCAGACGGAGACGGGCAACACCCGGGTCGAGTTCGCGGTGCTCGACCTCGGCGATCTCGCGTCGGTGCGGGCGTGTGCCGCGGCGCTGCTCGCGCGCGACCTCCCGATCCACGGGCTGATCAACAACGCGGGCCTGGTCGCGCGCGGCACCACCACCGACGGGTTCGAGCTGATCTTCGGCACCAACCACCTCGGCCACTATCTGCTGACGCGGCTCCTCCTCGACCGGCTGGTCGCGAGCGGGCCGGCGCGGATCGTCAACGTATCGAGCAAGTCGCACTACCGCGCCAAGGGCATCGACTTCGAGGCGCTGCGCCACCCGACCCGGAGCGTGAGCGGCCTGCACGAGTACGAGGTGTCGAAGCTCGCGAACGTGCTGTTCACGCGCGAGCTCGCGCACCGCGTCGATCACACCAGGGTCACGACCTACGCGGTCCACCCGGGCGTGGTCGCGACCGACGTGTGGCGGCGGATCCCCGCGGTACTGCGGTGGCTCCCGATGCGGTTCATGCTGACGCCCGCGCAGGGCGCGGTGGCGACGCTGGTCACCGCGACGTCACCCGAGCTCGCGATCGAGACCGGCCGCTACTACGACGCCGGCGGCATCCCCAAGCACCCGAGCCGGGTCGCCCAGGACGAGGTGCTCGCCAGGCTGCTGTGGGAGCGCAGCGCCGAGTGGGTCGGGCTGCCGCACTGAAGCGTTTGTGAACCAAGGGCCCGCGAATGGACATCTCAATCGCCCTCGCGGTCGATCCATCCCCGGGGGCGTCGTTGCTCCTCGGTCGCGTACCGACGGGTACGCTCCCTCGTCGCGCCTCGCCCGCGGGGCGGCTCGCCCACGATCATCGATCGATTTGTCGATTCGCGGGCCCTGACCTCGAGCGAGGGGACCCTGCGCGGCTTGCCGCGTGGGGCGGGGGCGGCCCCCTCGTGGGGCGGGGGCGGCCCCTCGTGGGGCGGGGGCGGCCCCTCCGTGGGATAGCCCCGTCCGCGTCAGCTCTTGAACGAGGTCGCGTCGATGCCGTGGCGCTGCAGCAGGCGCCGGAAGTTCGTGCGATCGAGCCCGGCGAGCCGCGCGGCCTCGGACACCGAGCCCTTCGAGCGCTCCATCACCGCGAGCAGGTAGCGCTTCTCGAACGCCGAGCCGGCCCTGCGCTTGGCTTCGGTCAGCGGCTGCGGATCGCCGGTGTCGAGCGACATCACCGAGCCGGTGGGCGTCCCGCGCGACGTGATCGACGTGGGCAGCGACTCGGGGCCGATCACCTCGTTATGGTGCAGCGCGATCGCATGCATGATCGCGTTCTCGAGCTCGCGCACGTTGCCCGGCCACGCGTAACCGGCCATCGCCTCGAGGGCGTCCGGGGACAGGCTCGGTGGCGGCGTGCCGCCGTGCTTGCGGAGGAAGTGCGCGGCGAGCAGCGGGAGATCCTCGAGCTTCTCGCGCAGCGGCGGGACCTGCAGCACGACCACGTTGAGGCGGTAGAACAGGTCCTGGCGGAACTTGCCCTGCTCGACGGCGTGGGTGAGGTCGACGTGGGTCGCCGCGATCACGCGGACGTCCACCTTGCGCTCGCTGCTGCCGCCGACCGGGCGGACCTCGCTCTCCTGGAGCACGCGCAGCAGGCGGGCCTGGACCTGGACGGGCATGTCGCCGATCTCGTCGAGGAACAGCGTGCCACCATCGGCCTCGACGAACACGCCCGGCCGGTCGCTGGTGGCGCCGGTGAACGCACCCTTGGTGTGGCCGAACAGCTCGCTGTCGATCAGCGACTCCGGAATGGCGCCGCAGTTGAGCGCGACGAACCGCTTCGCGCGACGGGTGCCGCGCTCGTGCAGCGCACGGGCGACCAGCTCCTTGCCGGTGCCACTCTCGCCCTGGATCAGGATCGAGACGTCCTGGCTGGCGAGCCGCTCGAGGGCGGACCGCAGCCGGCGCATCGCCGACGAGCCGCCGACCAGCATCGAGTCCGAGGCGTTGTCGGGCGCCCGCTGGGCCCCCGCGAGCTGACGGCGCAGCGTGGAGTAGCGCGCAGCCGACTCGATCATCGACGACAGCTCGAACGGCCGGAACGGCTTGGTCAGGTAGTAGAACGCACCGGCGCGCATGCACTGGGCGGCGGTCGCCGCGCTGGTGTCGCCGGTCAGCATCACGATCGATGCCATCGACCCGGCCTCGCGGAACCGATGCAGCACGTCGATGCCACTCATCCCGGGCAGGCCGACGTCGAGCAGCACCACGTCCCAGTCGCCGCTGCCGGAGTCGAGGCGCTCGAGCACGGGGCGGGGATCCTCGGCGAGTTCGAGGGCGTGCCCGTCGGCCGTGAGCTTGCGCGCGATCGCGCGGCTGACCTCGGGGTCGTCCTCCAGCACCATCACGCGGACGCGCGGCGGATCGTCGACCATCGCAGGGGAGAAGGTCGCACGCACGCCGGGCGAATGCCAGCCACCCAGGACCTCGCGCATCGCGGCGTCCTCGGGCTCAGGCCACATCGTGCCCGGGCAGCGTGCGGACCGCGGCGGTCAGCTGGCTCCGGAGCTCCGAGGGGGTGACGGGCTTGGCGATCACGTGGTCGGCGCCGGCCTGACGGCACTCGGCCTCGATCCGCTCGTCGAGCTCGCCCGTGAGGATGAAGCAGCGGATGTTGTCGCCGAACCGCTTCTTGTAGTGGTTGACAACCGCGAGGCCGCCGACCTTGTGCATGTTGAGATCCGCCACGACGAGATCGAACGTGTGGTCATCCGCCGCGGCGATCGCCGGCCCGCCATCGTCGACGCACATCACGTCGAAGCCGGCGCGCGAGAGCAGAGTCCCCAGCGCCTTGCGGAGCAGGGCCTCGTCTTCCGCGAGGAGGACGCGTGCGATCAAGCGGCCACCTGGGAGCCGTCCTCGATGCAGAGGCCGAGCTGGGCGCGGACGCGCTCGACCGCACGCCACAGGAGCTGGCACACGCGCGACGGCGTGATGTTCAGCGCTTTGGCGATCTCCTGGTAGGTCTTTTCCTCGATGTAGTGGACGCACAGGATCGTGACGTCGCGCTTCTCGAGCTGGCCGAGCGCGGTGCGGACACGGGCCACCATCTCGTGGTGCGCGGCCTGCTCGTCGGGCGCCGAGCGGCTGTCGCTGCGGAGCGGGCGGATCTTCTCGTCGATCGGCTCGACGTCCACCTGGATCAGGTGCGCGAGATCCGTGCGGTAGGTCTCGACGTCGACCCCGAGCACACCAGCGACGCGCTGGTCGGTGGCCTCCTCACCCCGGCTCTCGAACTCGCGGATCGTCAACGAGATCTTGCGGGCAAGCTGGCGCACGCGGCGCGGCAGGAGGTCACCGCGGCGCAGCTCGTCGAGGACGGCGCCGCGGATGCGGTGCTCGGCGAACGACAGGAACGGCTCATGACGAGTTCCATCATACCGCGCGGCGGCCTCGGTCAGGCCCAGCAACCCCGCCGCCACGAGATCCTCCCGCGCAACCCAGTCGGGGCAGCGGCGCGCCATCTTGAGTGCGATCCGACGAGCGACGTCGGTGTGGGAAGAGATGAGCTGGTCGCGCTGGGTGCCCTGCATGCCCCAGCCCCTGTGCGAGGGTCAGGCCATCGGGAGACACGGTTCAGTTCGATTTGTTTCGGCACCTTACAGATGGGAACGCCTGGGTATATGAACACTCACCCGGGGTTTTTTTTTACCCCAGGGAGCCCTCAACAATCATCCAGACGGCGTCGATTCGACCACCCGGGAGCGGCGTCCCGGCGCCGATCACTCGGGGGTGATCGTCCACTTCTCGAGCTGGCGGTGGTCGGTCGCGCCGGCGCGCTGGCGGACCAGCCGGCCGCCGCTGAACAGCGCGAAGTTCGGGATGCTCTGCACCTGGTAGCGCTGCGAGATGTCGGGCAGCGCTTCGGTGTCGACCTTGAGCACGAGCGCCTTGCCCGCGAGGTTGTGCGCCGCCTTGCGGACCTCGGGTGCGACGGCGCGACACGGGCCGCACCACGCCGCCCAGAAGTCGACGAGGATCGGAACCCGAGCCGCGGCGACGATCTCGTCGAACTGAGCCTCCGAGCCGATCTCGATCGGAGTTGCGTTGGGCGGCAGCGCCGCGCGGCACTTGCCACACCGGCCCGACTCCGCGAGGTGACGGATCGGGATCCGGTTGATGGCCTTGCAATCGGTGCACACGCGCCGCATGGGCGGATGATACCGTGCCCGGCGTGGCGAAGACCAAGGGCGCCAGGCGCCCCGTGAAGATGACGGCCCGCGCGCCCGCCAAGCCCCGCACCCCCGCGAAGCCCGCACCGGGCCGAAACCCTGCAGCGCCCGCCAAGGCCCTCCGCCGGCCCGCCAAGGCCCTCGCCTCGCCCGCCAAGGCCCTCGCCTCGCCCGCCAAGGCCCTCGCCTCGCCCGCCAAGGCCCCCGCCTCGCCCGCCAAGGCCCCCGCCTCGCCCGCCAAGGCCCCCGCCCCCAGGGCCACCCGCACCACCACGATCATCCCGGTGGCCGCCCGCCCCGCCCTGCCCGCCGTCGCGCTCAAGCCGAAGCGCGCGTCCGCGCCCTCGCTGCCGCTCCCGCCGCCGCCCCCCGCGCCCCCGCCGCCCCGGGACGAGCTGGTCGCCCCGCGCGACATCGGGCGCCTGCTCCGCTACGGCGAGTCGTTCGGCGCCAGCAAGATCGACGTCCGCATGCTCCCGCTCCAGCTCCCGGTCGCGTCAGGCGCGCTCGCGGTGGCCGACGCCGCGGCGCCGAACAGCTGGCGCGTGTTCGATCGGCCGGTCGCGGCCGGCCTGTTCCGCGTGATGCTGAGCGTCGCGCGCGGCACCGACAAGCACGGCCCGACCGAGCGCCTCGCCGCGGTCGTGATCCACGTCGGCCGCCCGCCGATCGCGAAGTGGACGGTCGCACATCACCGCGGCCACAAGCCGCCGCGCTCGGCCGATGCCCTGCCGCGCGTGCCGGTGGCGTCCGGCTGGGTCGTGCTGATCGATGCCAGCAGCGGATCGCCGGGCGTGATCCCCGCGCCCGCCCCCACCGGGGTCGCGCCCGTCGAGGTCACCCTGCCCGATGGTCGCCGCGCCCTCGCGCTGCCCGCCGGCGCCGGCGCGTTCGCGGCCTACTGGGGCGTGGACGCCGCCGACAAGCCGGTGTGCCTCGTCCTCGACCTCGACGTGTTCACGCAGAAGGAGTGGAAGGCCAAGCCGCCCGCCTCCCCGTGAGGACAGGCTCTACTTGCTGGTGCCGAGCGTCTTGATCGCCGCGCCGGCGTCGGCCTTGAGGCACGCGTTGGTGTTCGAGTCGCCAAGGCCGAGCACGCCGCCGCGCATGCGGTAGCGCGCACGCTTGAGCGCGGAAATCGCGCGTTTGTCGCCGAGCGACACCAGCTCCGCGATCGGCGCCTTGCGGTCCGCGCAGGTCTTCCCCGCCTGGAGCGCGGCGATCAGCGCCTTGTAGCGGGCCTTGGCATCGACGGGCGCCGGCGCCGGCTCGAGAGGTGGCACGTTTGGCGGCAGCGACGGCGTGGCCGCCTGCGCGGGCGGGGCGGGCGCGGGCTTCGCGACGGTGTTCGCGGGCGCGGGCGCGGGTGCGCGGTGCTCGCGCCGGAACGCGCGGGCGCGGGCGCGGGCGCAGGGGCCGGCGCGCCGCCGCTGGTCGACAGCGCGAGGACGATGCCCACCACCACCATCGCAGCGAGCACGATGCCCCCGATCATCAGCCAGCGGCGCGGGATCGGTGCGCCGTCGGCAGCGGTGGTCAGGCGCGGCAGCATCGCGGTCTGCGCGGCGACCGGCAGCGCCCCCGGCACCGGCGTGAACGGCGACAGCGTGCCCGGCGGCGGCGTGACCACGGACATCTGCGCGGGCCTGACCACGGACATCGGCACGAACTCGGCCGTCGGCGCGCTGCCGAGGCCTCCGCCCTCGTCGACGGCGACGGCGACGCCCACCGGGTGCGGCGCGGAGCCGCGCGCACTCGCGACCACGTGGTCGAGCGCGGCGAGGTAGTCCTGCGCGGTGCGGATCCGCTCGGCCTGGGTCTTCTGCAGGCCGTGCTGGATCACCGCCTCGAGCGCGGGCGGCACGATCAGATCGGGGGCGACCTCGACGAGCCGGGGCGGCTCGCGGCTGACGTGAGCCCCGAGCATGGCGAGCGGATCGGCCTCCTGGAACGGCGGCCGCCCGGTCAGCATCTCGAACAGCAGGATGGTCGCCGAGTACAGATCGGACGGGGGCTTGATCTCGCCGCCCACGGCCTGCTCCGGCGACAGGTACGCCGGCGTGCCGACCGTCAGCCCCGCGCGCGTGGACGCCGGATCGTTGGGGCTGCCCGCGTAGAGCTTGGCGATCCCGAAATCGAGGATCTTGACGATGCGCTCGCCGTCCTTCTCCGCGAGGAACACGTTGTCGGGCTTGATGTCGCGGTGCACCACGCCGCGCTCGTGGGCGTGCCGCAGCCCGAGCAGCACGCCGCGCATGATGTCGAGCGCCTCCTGCCACGGCAGCCGGGTGTCGCGCTCGAGCCGCGCCCCGAGCGACTCGCCCTCGAGCGCCTCCATGACGAGGTAGCAGGGGCCGTCGTCGATGACGCCGAAATCGCTGACGCCGACGATGTTCGGGTGGTCGAGACGACCGGACGCGAGCGCCTCGCGCTGGAACCGCTGCGAGGCCTCGCGGTTGCGGCCGAGGTCCGCGTGCAGGACCTTGATCGCGACGGCGCGCCCGATGCCGGTGTGCTCGCCCCGGTACACGCACCCCATGCCGCCCGCGCCGAGCACCGCGTCGATGCGATACCGCCCGTCGAGCACGCTGCCGATCGAGATCTCGGCATCCGGGGATGGTGACTGGGAGGCCCCCATGACTGCGGGCGCCAGGATACCGCGCGGCGGCGCGGCGCTCCAGCGGTTCAGGCTAGGCACACGAGCGCAGGTACGAGCCGCCCCGACACCCGCCGGGCGAGATCGTCAGCGAGCCTTGCGCTTCGGGAACGCCTGGCCGGCGGCCGCGCGCGGCGGCAGCCCGGTGTGCTGCGTGAGCGCGACCCCCGGCTGGATCCGGCGCGGCCCGCTGGTCCCTGGCGCACCGCGCTCCGGTGCGCCACCGCCCGGCCGGCGCGGCCCGCGGGCCCCCGGTGCACTGCGGTCGCCCCGCTCGGGCATGCCGCCGGTGCCGGCGGGCTGCCACGACGGGACCAGGTGGTGCTTGCCGCCGCCGATCAGATCGGCGCGGCCCATGCGCTTGAGCGCATCGCGCAGGATCGGCCAGTTGTTCGGATCGTGGTAGCGCAGGAACGCCTTGTGGAGGCGGCGGCGCTCGATGTCCTTGACCACGGGTACGCGCTCGCGCGCCTTGAGCGAGCGCAGCGGGTTGAACCCGGTGTGATACATCGCGGTCGCGCTCGCCATCGGCGACGGCAAGAACGCCTGCACCGCATCGGGGCGGAACCCGTTCTTCTTGAGCCACACCGCGAGGTTCAGCATGTCCTCGTCGGTGGTGCCGGGGTGCGCGGCGATGAAGTACGGGATCAGGTACTGCTCCTTGCCCGCCTCCGCCGAGTACCGATCGAACAGCTCCTTGAACCGATCGTAGGTCCCGATCCCCGGCTTCATCATGTGCCGGAGCGGGCCCTCCTCGGTGTGCTCGGGGGCGATCTTGAGGTAGCCGCCCGTGTGGTGCTGGGCGAGCTCCTTGATCCACTCGGGCGAGCGCACCGCGAGGTCGTAGCGGACGCCCGACGCGATGAACACCCGCTTCACGCCCGGCAGCGTGCGCGCCTTGCGATAGAGCTGCACCAGCGGCGTGTGGTCGGTGCCCATGTTGTCGCAGATGTCCGGGAACACGCACGACGGCTTGCGGCACGCCGCCTCGATCTCGCGGGTCTTGCACGCGAGCCGGTACATGTTCGCGGTCGGCCCGCCGAGGTCGCTGATGTTGCCGGTGAACCCGGGCGTGCGATCGCGGATCTTCTCGATCTCTCCGAGGATCGACTTCTCGGAGCGGTTCTGGATGATCCGGCCCTCGTGCTCGGTGATCGAGCAGAAGCTGCAGCCGCCGAAGCAGCCGCGCAGGATCGTCACGCTGAACTTGATCATCTCGTACGCGGGCAGCTTCTTGCCGGCATACTTGGGGTGCGGATTGCGCGTGTACGGTAACTCGTACACCGCGTCCATCTCGGGCGTGGTCAGCGGGATCGGCGGCGGGTTGATCCACACGTCGACGGCCTTGGGCCCCATGCCGTGGCGCTGCACCAGCGCCCGCGCGTTGCCCGGGTTCGACTCCATGTGGAGCACGCGCGAGGCGTGGGCGTACAGCACCGGATCGGCGGTCACCTGCTCGAAGCTCGGCAGCCGGATCACCTGGCGCGAGCGATCGACGCGGGGCGTGCGCCGGGTGAGCTGGACCAGCGGCGGCGCCTCGGGCTCGCCGGTGTTGCACGGCGCCTCCTGCCGCACCTCCTCCATCGCGTACGGATCGGGGAGCGGCTCGACCTTGCCGGGCGCGTCGACCGACGTCGAGTCGATCTCCTGCGCGTCCGCGCGGCCGCGCCCGAGGAATGACGTCCCGCGCAGGTCGCGCAGCTCGGAGATCGGCGTACCCGCAGCGAGCCGGTGCGCGATGTCGACGATCGTGCGCTCGCCGTTGCCGAACACGAGCAGGTCCGCGTGCGAGTCGACCAGCACCGAGCGGCGGACCTTGTCGGACCAGTAGTCGTAGTGCGCGATCCGGCGGAGGCTGGCCTCGATGCCGCCGATCACGAGCGGCACGGCCGGCCCGTCAGCGAACGCCTCGCGGCAGCGCTGCGAGTACACGATCACGCAGCGATCCGGGCGCAGGCCGTCGACGCCGTCGGGCGAGTACGCGTCGTCGCGGCGGATCTTCCGGTCGCTCGTGTACCGGTTGACCATCGAGTCCATGTTGCCGCCGGTCACGCCCCACATCAGGTTGGGGCGGCCGAGCGCGCGGAACGCCTCGGGCGAGCGCCAGTCCGGCTGATCGAGGATACCGACCCGGAACCCCTGCGCCTCGAGCAGCCGGCCGACGACGGCCATGCCGAAGCTCGGGTGGTCGACGTACGCGTCGCCGGTCACGAGGATGATGTCGCAGCTGTCCCAGCCGAGCTCGTCCATCTCGGCGCGCGTGGTGGGCAGGCACGGCGCCACGCCGAACCGCTTCGCCCAGTAGGGACGATACGAGAACAAGGGCTTGGCGATGGCAACCACGGGCCCACCGTTAGCACGGCCGCGCCGGATCGCGCGCTCGAAGATCGCCCGACCGCGCTACTCTCCGCCGTCGCAGGGGTCCGCCGAATCGTTCACTGGCGCCGGCGACGGGCTCGGCAGCACGCGCCGCGGGGGCGGCGGGGGTGGCAGCGGCGGGGGCGGCCCATTCGCGCTCGCCCCACCCCCGCCCTGCGCGCCCCCGGCGGCGCTGTCGGCCGCCGCCTGACGCCGGAGCAGCCCCTGGGTCTGGGCCTCGGTCAGCAGCGTGCCGCAGTGATCGGCGTCCGCCGGGCTCGCCATCGCCGCGAAGCACGCCCGCGCCCCGGAGCTCCAGGCGTCCTCCTCGCACGCGGCCCGGATGCGGGCGATCACCTGGTTGACCGCCTCGTCGGGCGGACGCGGGTCCTGGCCCGACGCCAGCAGGTCACCGACGTGGCCAGCGGCGGTCGCGCAGGTCGCGGCGGGCGGCCCCGGGGCGGGGGCCCGGGCGGGCGCGCCGCCACAACCAGCGGCGAGGACGCAGGCGAGCAGGCGGGCGAGCGGAGACACACGCGGCATGGCGACGATCATGACACGGGTCATGCACCCGGCGTCGGCGCGGCCGCCGGGTCCGCCTTCGCGATCGCCGCGGCCGCTCGATCCGCGTCACGCCGAGGAATCGAGCATCGCGCCGCTCATCCCTGCGGGCGCGGCGCGCGCTCGAGCATGCAGTCGCGGCAGGTGGGCCCGGGCCTGGGCGCGGTCGCCTCACGTTACCGCGCGATCCGCCTGGCGTCAGCGTGCGCCGCGCTCGCACTGGCTCGCGAAGTACGCCGCCTTGCGCGCGCGCATGATCTCGCCGAGCGGCCGGTGCGCAGCGAGGGCGACCCACGGATCGAACGTGCCGCGCTCGATGGCCTCCGCCAGCACCTTGCCCTCGGAACTGCCCGGCGCCTGCGAGGGCGCGGTCACGCGCGCCACCGTCACGAACGGCGCCTCGGCCTCCGGCCACAGCACCGTTGGATCCTCGATCGGCGTGACGTCCTCGCCAACGAAGAACTGCGCCTGCAGGTCCCAGGTCAGCGCGTGCCCGGCGAGCCGCGCCACCACGTCTGCCGACCAGTCCGCCGGCGTCGCCCGGGGGCCCGGCGGGACCGCCGTGGGCGCGAGCCGCAGCTTGGCGGCGTACGGGCCCCACGCGACCGGCGCGGCGGTGTGGAACGTCTCGAGGGCGAACCCGGCGAACGGTTTGGTCAGGCTCTGCTGCAAGACGCGGAGGCGCCGCAGGCCACCGACGAAGCCGTGGCGCTTGAACATGGCGCGGGCGAGCGCCAGCGGGCCGCTGGCCACCGCCTGGATGACCTCCACGACCTCGTCGACCGTCGGCAGCGCGAACGTGGGCGTGTTGATCATCAGAAAGCACTGGGCCGCGGCGGCACCGCCGAGGGCGGCCTCGCCCTCCACGCCCTGGATCCGCAGCGCGAATCCACGGAGGTCGGGCCTCCGGTCAGACGCCCGCGCGTGGCTCGCGTTCGACATCCGGATCAGCGCCTCGTGACGCCCCGGGACCGCGCTCAGGCCATGGCGCGCATGCGCCGGCAGGCCATCGGGGATCTCGACGGTGGCGTGGAGCCCCAGCCTCCGCTTGCGGTGAAGCCCGCGGCCTGGCCCATCGCTCTCGCTGGTGTGCTTCTGGAGTGCCACGATCTGCTGTGCATACGTCTCGAACCGGGCGCCCTCGTCGGCGCCAACAGTCTCCTGCCACGCGGTGCTGGGGGCTTGCATCTGGCGACCACTCTACGACATCCGGGTGCGCGGATGAGCCGCGGCCGCCGTCACGCGACGGGCAGCAGCTCGCGCGCCTCGCGCCACGCCACCGGGATGCCCGCGAGCCCGACCGCGCCGACCACGATGCCGCCGACCATCGCACAGGTGGTGTCGATGTCCCCGCCCACGTCGCCGCACGCCCACAGGCCCGCGGCGTAGTCGCCGAGGTGCGTGGCGGCGCACCACACCGCGAACGGGATGGTGTCCTCGGACAGCACGCGCGCGCCGTTGCCGAGCTCGGTGGCGACGGTGGCCGGCTCCTCACCGACGAGGGCGATCGCGCGGGCGAGGTTGGTGCGCGTGGGGCCGGCGGGCGTGAGGGCGACCACGCCCGCGAGCAGCCGGCGTGGATCGCGCTCTCCGGAGACCACCAGCGCTGCGGCCACGGCGACCGCGACCGCGCCTGCCACCCCGTCGGGGTGCGCGTGGGTGGGGAGCGCGGACCGCCGCGCGTGCTCGACGACGAGCGCGAGGTCCTCGGCGAAGTAGGCGCCGATCGGCGCCGCCCGCATGCCGCCGCCGTTGCCACACGAGCCGGTGCCGTCGAACAGCGCCCGCGCCGCGACCTCGTACGGCGTGCCGGTGGCGATCGCGGCCAGCACCTCGTGGGCGCCGCGGCCGTAGCCGCGCGCGGGCTCGAGCACGTAGCGGCGCGCGAACGCCAGGGCGAGGGCGTGAGCGTCGATCCCGCCGTGGCGGGCGAGCACGTCGATCACCGAGAGCGCCATCGCCGTGTCGTCGGTCCACATCCACGGGCCGCGCACCGGCGCCACCCGCGTCGCGAGGGTGGCGCCGCGCGCGTAGCCCGCGTGCAGGAGCTGCTCGCCGAACGCATCGCCGACGGACAGGCCCTCGAGCGCGAGGCGCGCACGCGTGATCGCTTGCATGGTGTAACAGTAACACTATCAAGCGACGAACGCAACGGGGTACGCTGCGTGCCCATGGCGCTCCGGCACCTCTACCTCCATGGCTTCGCCTCGGGTCCGAACTCCACCAAGGGCGTGCGATTCGCCGAGCAGTTTGCGGCGCTCGGCCGCCCGCTCGACCGCCTCGACCTGCGGGTGCCGTCGTTCGAGCACCTGCGGCTGTCCGCGATGATCGCCACCACCCAGGCCGCGATCGGGGGCCCCGACGACCGCGCGATCGTGATCGGCAGCTCGCTCGGCGGGCTGACCGCGGCGTGGACGGCGGCGCGCGATCCCCGCGTGGTGGCGCTCGTGCTGCTCGCGCCCGCGTTCGAGCTGGTGACGCGCTGGGAGGCGCAGCTCGGCGAGGACTGGGAGCGCTGGCGGACCACGGGCTGGCGCGAGGTCCCCGACCACGTCAGCCGGCGGCAACGCACGCATCGATTTCGGGTTCGTGGAGGACGCGCGCGCGATCGACGTCGGGATGCCAGCCCTCGCGGTGCCCACGCTGATCCTCCACGGCACCGGCGACGACACCGTCCCGATCGCGACGTCGCAGCAGCTCGCGGCGACCAATCCGCACGTGCGCCTCGTCGAGCTCGACGACGGCCATCAGCTGGCGGCGTCGCTGCCGCGCCTGCTGACGGAGACCGAGGCGTTCCTGGCCGCCCTGCCCGGCTGACGCCGCCTACTCGCCCGACGGGATGTGCGGCCCGATCACGGCGACCAGGAACAGCAGGACGAACATGATCCAGGTCGCGTGCATCACGACCCGCGTGGCCACGGCGCTGGCCTCGGTCGACCGCAGCTGCGCCGCCGGGAGCGGGGCGGCATCGGCGCTGCGCTCCGCGTCCGTGGCCTCCTCCCCCTCCGCCGTGGCCCCGCTGGCCACCGCGAAGTCACACTGTCCCGCCGGCTTCCCCATGTGCCTGTGATGCCCGATCCGCGCGGCCGTCGGCTGCGGCAGGGTGTCGCGGGTCAGGGCAGGTGAATCAGCGAGGCGAACGCGGCGACCTCGGCGAGCGTGGTCCCGACGAGCAGCACCACCCCGAACAGCGTGAGGCGCTCGAACGCCGAGGGATCATCGTGGTCGGCGATCCGGGCGATCCGCCACACCGCGATCGGCGCGGGGATGGTCGCGGCGATCACGACGCGCGTGGGGAGGCCCGCGAGGTACGCGAGAGGCAGCGCGAGGTACGCGAGCGTGGTGATCAGGACGTAGAGCTGGGCGGCGCGTGGCGCGCCGAGGCGGACCACCAGCGTGCGCTTGCCGGTGCGACCGTCGCTCGCCGCGTCCGGGAACTCGATCGCGAGG
Organism: Kofleriaceae bacterium; assembly: GCA_964203225.1. Taxonomy (GTDB): domain Bacteria; phylum Myxococcota_A; class Polyangia; order Haliangiales; family Haliangiaceae; genus JABFXX01. The sequence continues at coordinate 105,273 of CAXNMK010000006.1, read as the reverse complement.
AGCATCCCGATCTGCAGCAGCGCGAGCGGCGCGATCGCGAGCAGCAGCGTGGACGCGCCCGCGCGATCGGGCGCCTGCAGCGCGAACCCGAGCCACGGCACCAGGCCGGTGACGACGATCGCGGTGTCGATCTCGCCGAGCCCGCGCGCACACAGCCGCACCGGCGGCGCGCTGTACAGCCACGACAGCACGCCCATCGCGACCAGCACGGGCGCGAGGCCCGCCCCCGCGAGGTGGATCACCACGCCACTCGCCCCGGCGCCGAGCGCCGCGAGCACGAGCGCCGCGATCAGCGCCACCCGGCGCGGCAGCGCGCCCTCGGCGAGCACGCGGCTACCGCCCGACCACCGCGTCGGCGTGGTGTTGGCGACGTCGGCGTCGTCGTCGAAGTAGTCGTTGGCGTAGTGGGTCATCAGCTGGAACGCCGTGACGGCCACCTGCCCGGCGACGTAGCGGGTCAGGTCGAGCGGGTGGCCGTGCCACGCCGCCACCAGCGCGCCGAGCGCGTACGGCAGGAACCCGCCGCCGAGGAACAGCGGCCGGCCGAGCCGGACGAACGCGAGGAGCGAGGACAGGGCAGGCACGCGCGGCGACTCTCGCCGATCCGGCGCGCCCCGGGAAGCGCTACCGCTGCGCGTCCGCGTGAGGTGACGCGAGCACCGGCTCACGCCGCGCGGAGATCACGAGCAGTTGCCGCCGTCGCAAGCGGACGTGCACACGCTGCCCTCCTCGCAGCCCGTCTGGCAGTTGCCGCCGTCGCACACCTGGTTGCACGTCGACCCGCTGCCACACGACAGCGCGCAGTTGCCGCCATCGCAGTCCTGGTTGCACGACGACCCGCCCAGGCAGGTGGTCCTGCAGTTGCCGCCCGCGCACGAGATGTCACAGGCGCTGCCAGCCTCGCACCCGAACGTGCAGTTGCCCTGCGGGCACGCGAACGAGCACGCCCCACCGGCACAGTGCTGGCTGTCGGCGCCCTGCGCCGTGACGTCCGCGGGGCCTTCGGGGCTGCTGGACGGCGCCTGGACGGGCGGCGGCGCCTGGACGGTGCAGCCGAGGACGAGCGCGAGCGAGGCGAGAGCGAGACGGTTCACGGGCAGCTCCTGGTGGACGAGGCGGTCACGGTACCAGAACCGCCATCACGAAGTGCAGCGTCCGCGCACCCGCGAGCTGCGCGTGCGTGAGCGGTCCGCCGTCGACGACCACGCCATCGAGCTCGATCCGCTGGACGTACATCGCCTCGTCGCTGACGCCCTCGGCGGTGATCACCAGCTCGCGCCCGTCGAGCAGCACGCGGGCCTGCGGGAACCGCGGCGCGCCGAGCAGCCAGCGGTCGCTGCCGGGCACCGGGTACACGCCGAGCGCGGTCAGCACGTACCACGCGCCGAGCGTGCCGCCGTCGTCGTTGCCGGCCTTGCCGTCGGGGCCGTCGGTGTAGTGGGTGTCGAGCACCCAGCGCGCCCACCGCTGCGTCAGGTCCGGGCGCCCGAGCTGCGCGAACACGAACGGCGCGTTGAGGTCCGGCTCGTTGCCGTGCCAGTAGTACGGGCGCGGGAAGTTGAGCGCGGCCTCGTCGCCGGACTCCCAGTCTACCTTCGCGAGCTCGAAGAACGTCTCGAGCTTGGCCACCGCAGCGTCGCGGCTCCCGAGCAGGTGGACGAGGCCCTCCGCGTCGAACGCGCTCGTCATCCACAGCGAGTGCCACGCGTTGGCCTCGGCGTAGTCGTCCGCGATCGCGAGGGGATCGAACGCGCTGGCCGGCGGGAACGAGCCATCGGGGTTGCGCGCGCGCAGGAACCCGACCGCGGGATCGTAAAGCTGCCGCCAGCCGCGACTGCGCTCCAGCAGCGCGTCGCGATCGGCGGTGTGGCCGAGAGCGCCCGCGAGCTGGGCGAGCGCGAAGTCGTCGTGCGCGTACTCGGTGGTGACCGACACCGAGCGACCGACCGTCGACGGCGCGTAGCCGTAGGTCATGTACGGCTCGACGTGCTCGCGGCCACCGCGCCCGCCGGGCGGCGTGATGAGATCCATCGCGGCGGCGCGCAGCCGCGGCCACGCCAGCTCGACGCCGATGCCGGTGACGCCGCGCAGGTGCGCATCCGCGATCACGATCTCGCCGCTCGCGCCGAGCATGGTGCCGGCCTCGCCGCTGGCGATCGGCCAGCGCGGCACGAACCCGACCTCCTCGCCGAACGCGACCAGCGAGCGCGCCTGATCCCGGGCGCTGTCCGGAGCGAGCCACGCGTACAGCGGCGCGACCGTGCGGTAGGTGTCCCACAGCGATAGATCCGAGACCTGGCGCCAGCCGGTGGCGACCGCCGGCGCGGCCCTGCCGGCGAGCTGGTACGTGCCGTCGGCATCGCCGATCACGGTCGGCATCAGGAACGCGTGATAGAGGTTCGTGTAGAACATCCGCCGCTGCGCCTCGGTGCCGCCGGTGATGAGCACGCGATCGAGCAGCGCGGCCCACGCGGAGCGGGTGCGGGTGGTGACCTCGTCGATGCTGATCGTGGGGACCTCGGCCGCGAGGTTGCCGCGCGCGCCCTCGAGGGACACCAGCGACACGCCGACGGCGAGCTCGATCGCGGCGGGCACGTCGATCGCCACGCCCACGCCCACGCCGCTGACGGTGGTCAGCCCCGACGTCGGCGCGGTGCCATCGGCCCACACGTGGTGCGCCGTCCACGGTGCGCTGGTGCGCGCGACGAAGTACACGGTGTAGCCGCCGAACCCGCCCGACATCTCGCCGACGTGGTGGAGCTGGCCCGTGATCTCGTGGGCCACCGCGTCCACCGTGAGAGATGCAGCATCGACCTCGCCACCGGAGAGGGTCTTGTCGAGATCGAGCACCAGCGCACCCGCGCCGGTGTAGCGGTGCACGCCCACCCGCTCGGTGGCGGACAGCGCCACGCCGATGCCGTTCGCGAGCGTGACCTCGTAGCGGCCGGGGGCGGCGCGCTCGGTCGCCTTGTCGAACCGGGTCTCGTAGTCGGTGACGCGCACCCGCGCTGGATCGAACGCCGGCACCGGCATCACCGACAGCACGCCGTAGTCGGTCGCACCCGCGCCGTGGAGGTGGAGATGCGAGAACCCGCGGATCCGGTCGTCCTCGGCGAAGTAGCCCGAGTAGTGGAGGAAGTTGATGGTGCCGAACGCGCCGCTGGTGTCGGGCCCGAGCTTGACCAGCCCGTGCGGCGCGGCCGCGCCGACGAAGCAGCTGCCGTGCGAGAACCCGAGCCCGCCGGTGCCGATCCGCGGATCGACCTGCGCGAGCGTGTCCGTGACCTCGGGCAGCACGACGGGCGCCGCGAGATCATCCCCGCACGCGACGAGCGTGGCTCCCAGCAGCGCGACGGCGAACACTCTCATCGCCCTGCACGATAGCGGCGTCCGCACCGCTCCGCCATCGCGGAAGCAGCGGCGCGACCAGCGGCGTGCTCAGCGTCGACTGAACCTGAGCGCGGACCTTGCCGGAGCCGTCGACCTGCAGGCTCAGGTTGCGCCCACCTCGACCTGCTCGCGCGTCGTACTCGCCATCGTGTATGTAGTGTCGAGCGTGTCGGTCACGCGGCCGTGTTTGATGACGACCCCCAAACCACCCCCGTCGCCGTTCGCCGCCCTCGAGAAGCTCCGAGGCGCCCTGCCCGAAGGCCCCGCCCCGGTGGCGGCGGCGCCGCCTCCACCCCCCAAGGGCCCCGCGCGCGCGGTCGTGCGGATGGAGCGGAAGGGGCGCGGCGGCAAGGAGGCCACCGTGATCGAGAAGCTCGGGCTGCCCGCCGCGCAGCTCGAGGTGTGGTGCAAGGAGCTCAAGCAGGCCATGGGCTGTGGCGGGGTCGTCGATGGCGACACCATCGTGCTCCAGGGCGACCTCCGGCCCCGGCTGCCGGCCGTCCTGACCGCCCGCGGGGTGGCCAAGGTGACGGTCGGCTGAAGAGTTTGCTGGGGGTGGGGGCGGAGCCCCCGTGGGATTGACCGCCCCGGGTGGCGACTCGATCAGCCAATCGGTGGGGACGATCGTTCGCGGTCGCCGGCTGATCCAGTTGGCGGTCACATGTACGCCGACGCGGCGCGTCGAACCTGTCGTGCGCTAACCGCGCAGATCCACGCACGATCCTGGCGGGAACGGCCCCACGGATCGGGCGCCCAGAGCTGGCCTCACCCTTGCTCTATGGTTCAGCACGATGCGCAACCTTCTCATCTCGACGGGCCTCGCTCTCCTCGCTGCGTCGGGCTGCAACGCCAGCCCCGATGCGCTGAAGGACCCTCCGGTGCTGAAGGTCACCTCGCCCACGCGCAGCCTGATCCGCGGCCAGGCCGGCTCGGTCACCGTGACCGGCACGGTCGCCCCGAACGCCGAATCCGGCGAGCCGATCACGAAGGTCCTCGTCAACAACGTCCAGGCGACCGTCAGCCCCGATGGCGCGTTCACCGCGACCATCAACGTGTTCCCGGGCGCGACCCTGATCCACACCACCGCCCGCGACGCCGGGGGCGCCGAGGCGTCCGACACCCGCGCGATGCACGCCGGCGAGCTCCGCCCGGTCGGCGGCACGATCGAGAACTCGCTGACCGCCGCCGTGTCGCCGCAGGCGTTCGCCAGGCTGTCCGCCGCCGCCGGCCCGATGATCGAGACCATCGACATGGGCGCGATGCTGGCCCCGATGCAGCCGATGGTTCACGCCGGCGACGAGGCCGGCCCGGACTGCCTGTACGGCCGCCTGTTCGTCGACGACGTCACCATGCGCAACGTCGCCATCTCGCTCGTCCCGACCAACGCCGGCCTCCAGTTCCGCGCGCAGATCGACGGCCTGGCGGTCCCGGGCCACGCGAACTACGCCGCCGCCTGCGTCGACGGCTCCAGCACCCTCAACATCAGCGCCACGCGCGTCGTGGTGTCCGGCATCCTGGTCGTCGAGCCCCGCGGTAACCAGGGCTTCGCGACGTCGCTCACCGACGAGACCGTCTCCATCACGGGCCTCGACATCCAGGCCTCGGGCATCCCGGGCTCGGTCATCGACCTGCTCTCGATCGACACCGCCGTCGGCTACATCGTCTCCATGGCGGCCCCGCTCGCGATGGAGCCGATGCTCAACCAGGCGCTCGGCGGCTTCGACGGCCCGCAGCAGTTCGACGTCATGGGCAAGTCGCTGACCATCGAGGTCGACCCCACCGCGATCGACATCGCCGCGAGCGGCGCGTACATCACGCTGTCGACCAAGGCCCTGATCGGCGGCGCCGCCGGCGGCCCCGGCTACGTGTTCACCGACAACGGCCTGCCGGCGATGGACCCGGGCACCGGCCTGCAACTCGGCCTCGCCGATGACCTCGCGAACACGATGATGGCGCAGTTCGGCCAGATCGGGATGCTCAACGTCGGCATGGAGGCCCACGGCGGCACGTTCGACCGCACCGACATGGCGATGACGCTGCCCCCGATGATCAGCGCCGACCCCGTCGACGGCAAGATGAAGGTCATCATCGGCGACATGATCTCGACCTACTCCGACCGCGGCACGCCGGTCGCGAAGGCCGCCATCAACGCCTCGGTCGACCTCAAGGTCGTCCCCGCGAACAACGGCTACGGCGTCGCTCTCGAGCTCGGCACCCCGACGGTCTACGTCACCACCATGGACGACATCGCCAACGTGACCCAGATGTCGGCCAAGGACCTCTCGGACGCCACCGAGGTGTCGGTCCAGGCGCAGGTCGCCGCCATCAGCAAGCTCCTCGTCAACATCCCCATCCCGTCGGTGGCCGGCGTCCAGATGCGGAACCTTCAGATCGGCTCGGATGACGGCTATGTGATGGTGGAGGCGGACGTCCAGTAACGAACGGCCTAGACTCGGGGGCATGGCGCCCTCGAACAGCAAGACCACCGGCCGCGGCGCGAAGGCGCCGCGTTCGTCGTTTCGGGGCCCGGAGAAGGCGCCCGCGAAGCCCGTGAAGCCCAGGCCCGCGAAGGCGGAGCCCACCACGGCGGCCGCGGGCAAGGCGGCCTCGAAGGCTCGCGCCGCGACCCAGGCGAAGCTGCTCGCCGCCCGCCGCCCCCGCACGCCCGCCCCCCCGACGGCCCCGGCTGCACCCTCCCCGCTGGCGCCAGGCCTGACGCTGCCGCTCACCGAGGTGCTCGGGACGGTGACCTGCCCCTCGGGCCGGCTGGCGGTGTTCGACATCGGGCTCGCCGGGTTCCTCCCGCGCGAGGCGCTCGAGCCCGCGCTGATCGTCGTCGACGTGCCGGCCGACCGGCCGCTGCGGGTGATCGGGACCCGCGTCGGCACCGGCCGGCTCGCCGACCGCTGGGATCACCTCGCGGTCGAGCTCGGGGTCGGCGAGGTCGGCGAGGTCCTGACGCACACCAGGCTGGGGCGCGCCGGCGTCGACCTCGGGCGGATCGCGCTGATCGACCACGCCGCGTTCGATCACTGGCAGGCCGAGGACAGCCTCGACGGCCGCGCCGACGTGGTGTTCTGGGGCAAGGACGAGCTGATCCTCGCCCGCACCCTGACCGCCGCCCAGCTCCCCGAAGGCCACGGCTGGACCGATCTGACCGTCGAGCAGGCCGAAGGCCGCCTGCTCGAAGCCCAGCGCCGGCAGGCCACCAACAAGTGGCGGCTGACCCTCGAGTTCCGCCCCCACTCGCACCAGTTCCACGCACTCGCGGCGGTGCGCGCCGACCCGCGCGGCGCCGGCGCCCTCACGATCGCCGGCAGCCAGATGTTACTGATCGCGACGAGCTGGGGAAACGGCGTGTTCCCGGTCGAGCTGGCGCGCGGCGCCGACGACGCGCCCGTCCAGCTCCGGATCCAGCTCGCCACGCCCGAGGGCGTGCTCGCCGCCACCCGCGCCCGCCTGCAGTGACGCCCCTGTCAAGGCGGTGAACAGCGCGGCGGCGAGGCGGGCCGCGCCGGCGGAGGTCGGATGCGTGAAGTCCTTCATCACCAGACCGCGCTGGAACCACAGCTTCGACGCGCCCTCCCCGCCCATCCACGCGTAGACGTCCCAGAACGCGCAGCCGTGGGCGAGCGCCATCCGCCGCTGTGCCTCGACCATCGCCGGGATCGACGCCCGCGCGGGCATGCCCTCGACGCGCCAGTCGAGCTGATCGAGCGGCGACACCACCAGGCACGACGCACCGGGCACCCCGCTGCGCACGCTCTTCAGCAGCTCGCCGAACAGCTTCTCGTGCTCGGCCATGCCGGTGCTGTTCGCGCCGAGCCAGCCCGCCTCGTTGGTGCCGAGCATCAGCACCACCAGGTCCGGCGTCCGGTGCGCGAGCTGGTTCTGCCAGTGCGCGGGCAGGTTGGTGGTGCGGAGCTGCTTGGCCGTGGCGTTGACGACGCCGAGGTTGTCGACGACCGCGCCCGTGCGCCGCTCGAGCGCCGCGCCGAACAGCCGGACCCGCCCGTGCGCCCGCAGCACCACGCGGGTGGCCGGCGCCGGCAGCTCGACCGGCGCGAACATCGCCTGCTTGCGCTCGGCCGCGGTCGCGAGCGTCGCGACCACCTTCCCGTCGACGACGACGTCGAGCGCTCCGCCGTGGGGCTGGGCGAGGTAGTGGACATCGACGCGCTCAACGGGGGTGCGGGCGGTCAGCCGGATCGAGCCATCCCCCGCGCCATCTCCGGTGACTCCGGTGACTCCGGTGACTCCGGTGACTCCGGTGACTCCGGTGACTCCGGTGACTCCGGTGACTCCGGTGACTCCGGTGACTCCGGTGACTCCGGTGACTCCGGTGAGGTGAGCGCTGCCGCCGAGGCCGAGCAGCCGATCGGGCGCGGGCGAGGCCGACACGCCGTGCACCTTCCACGGCCCGGTGACGACGCGAGCGGCGACCCGGTGCTGGTTGAACGGGTGCGGCGACACTGCGTACAGGAACCCCGGCCCGCCGTCACCGACGAGCGCGGCCAGCCTGGTGCGCAGGGCGTGGGTGATCTGATCATCGGCGGTCAGCGAGTCCCCGAACCACGACACCCGCAGCGGGTGCGAGGCCGTGCCGGCCCGGTGCGCAGCGAGCGCGGCGCTGAACGCATCGAGCGCCCGGCGCGTGCAGGCGGGCGCGGTGCCCTCGAGGCACGGCTCTTCGAGGCGCGCGGCCGGCGGGGTGCGCAGCAGGCGCGGCGCGGCGCTCGCGTCCGTGACGCCGGCCGTCAGAACGACACCCGAGAGGAGACAGGCCACGCCCGAGCGCATGACCGCGCATTGTACGCCCCCGCGCGTCGCTGTCACTCGGGCGACGCCCGCAACACTCACCAGAACTGACCCAGGTTTGCTCGGCAGAAGTGACCCACCGCCATCGGTGAGCCGACTCGGCGATCCTGCGCGGCGCTGTGCAAAAGAAGCGCCCGTGCTCGGTGTGCCGCCGCTGGTTCTTGCCTGACGCACGCGTAGGCGCGCGCCAGCATGCGTGCGAGCGCGACGAGTGCCAGCGCGCGCGGCACCGTCGCGCGGACCGCCGGTGGCGTGACGCGAACCGCGACTACGACCGCGACCGGCGGCTGCGCGAATCGATCGCGGCGGCCAAGGCGACGCCGGCGGCGGCGCCGCCGGCCGCCAACGCGGGGCCGCCGACCTCCGGATGGCCCTGGGACGTGGTGCAAGCCGAGATGGGCATCCAAGCTCTCGTAATCCTTGCGGGATTAGTCAGAGTAATGGGGCTGTTCGTGCAACGCGAGATGCGAAGGCACGTGCCCGAGATGATTCTGCGTTTCGGCCGACACCGCCCTCCCGCCGTGCAAGACGAGTTCGACTCCGGGACCTCGCTTCGGCAGCGTGGCGGGGTGGAGATCGACCTGCACCGCCTCGACCTGCGGCACCGCGATCTGCGGATCGTCGACGTCGATCGCCGGCGGCGTCTGGTCGGCTCGATCGCGGAGATCGGGCAGCAGGTGCCGGTGGTCGTGATCGCCGAGGCCGAGCGGTTCGTGCTGATCGACGGCTATCTGCGCGTCGATGCGCTCGCGCGGCTACAGCGCGACACGGTCAACGCCACGACCTGGGCGATGCCCGAGCTCGAGGCGCTCGTGCACCACCGCCACCTGGCGGAGGTGCGTCGCACCGCGCTCGAAGACGCGTGGCTGCTCGGGCGGCTGCGCGAGCACCGGCTCTCGCACGACCAGATCGCGCGCCGGCTCTGCCGCTCCAAGGCCTGGGTCGCGCACCGCCTCGGGCTCCTCGACGCGCTCGCCCGCTCGGTACAGGACCGTGTCCGCGCGGGGACCGTCCCAGCGCACGGCGCGATGCGCTACCTGGTGCCGCTTGCGCGCGCAACCCAGGCGCAGTGCGAGCGCCTGCTCGCGCAGCTCGGCGACACGCGGGTCTCCGATCGCGAGCTCGGCGCGCTGTACACCGCGTGGCGCAGGGCCGATCGCGCCGGGCGGCAGCGCATCGTCGATGACCCGCAGCTGGTGTTGCGTGCGTGGCACGCCGCGCAGGCGGCGCCCGCGGTGGGCGAGGACGCCGCGGGTTCGCTGCTCAAGGATTTGACGACGCTCGCCGCGCTCGCCTGGCGCGCGCGGCGGCGTGCCCACGACGGCGGTCCCCCGACCGCCGCGGTGACCCGCGCCCATCGTGCCGCGAGCGAGGCGTTCGCGGCGCTGGGCGCCTCTCTCGAGGAGCTACATGCTGGACCAGACCCAACGATCCGCCATCCTGACCCTTCATGACCAAGGCCTCGGCAAGCGCGCGATCGCGCGTGCGCTGCAGATCTCACGCAACACGGTGCGCGACGTCCTCACCGACGGCCGCGCCACGCCGCCACCCCTCGAGCGGGCCGAGGCGCTCGCGGCGGTGCGCGACGAGATCCTCGCGCTGCACGCGAGCTGCAAGGGCAACCTCGTGCGCGTCCACGAGGAGCTGGCCGCGCAGCACGACGTGACGGTGTCCGATCCCGCGCTGACCGCGTTCTGCCGCCGCCACGGGATCGGTCACACGCCCCCGCAGCTCAAGGGCAGCTACGACGATGTCCTGACGCCAGGGCTCGAGATGCAGCACGACACCTCGCCACACGATGTGCACATCGGCGGCGCCCTGCGCCGCGTGCAGACCGCCGCGATCGTGCTCGCGTACTCACGCCGCCTGTACGTTCAGTTCTACCCGCGGTTCACGCGGTTCGAGTGCAAGGTCTTCCTCGACGAGGGCGTCGCCTATCACGGCGGCGCCGCCGAGCGCTGCATGATCGACAACACGCACGTGATCGTGCTCCACGGCAGCGGCCGTTCCATGGTGCCCGTGCCCGAGATGGAAGCGTTCGGGCGGCGGCTCGGGTTCTCGTTCATCGCGCACGCGATCGGCGACCCCGATCGCAAGGCGCGCGTCGAGGGGCCGTTCTGGTACATCGAGCGCAACTTCCTCGCGGGGCGGCAGTTCGCCGACTTCGCGGACGCGAACCGGGCCGCGCGCGAGTGGTGCGACAAGGTCAACGCGACGTTTCGCCGAAGCTTGTCGGCCAGCTCGAACGAGCTGTACGCCGTCGAGCGGCCCAAGCTGCGACGCTTGCCGGCGTGGCGCCCCGAGGTCTATCAACTGCACCAGCGCGTCGTCGACCTCGAGGGGTACGTGCACGTCGACGGGCACATCTACTCGGTGCCGCATCAACTGCTCGGCAAGGCCGTCGAGGTCCGCGAGACGAAGGACAAGATCCGCGTGTTCCAGGGCCCGCGCGAGGTCGCCGTCCACGACAAGGTGGTTTCGACGCTGCGCCACCAGCGGCGGACGCTCGCCGCGCATCGCCCGCCGCGGGGCCAGCCGGGCGCGCCGCCGCAAGGGCTTCCGGAGGAGCGCGAACTCGCGGAGGCGTGGGCGCCGTTCGCGACCTACGCGACCGCACTCAAGCAGCGTGGTGGCCTGCGCTGGCCGGCCACCCTGCGCCGCTTCGCCCAGATGTGCCGCGACGATCCTCCCGCTCAGCTCGCCACCGCGATCGGCACCGCCGCGCACGACGGGCTCTACGACCTCGACCGGCTCGAACGGATGATCTTGAAGCAGGTCGCCACGGACTTCTTCGTCCTACCCGTCGAACGGGCGCCAGAGGGCGACGCCGACGCCGACCTCCCGGACGACCGCGCGAACCTCGCACCGGAGGACGCCGTCGATGAAGGATGACCTCGAGCAGCTGCTGCGCAGCCTGCACCTCCGCAAGATCGCCGCGATCTTCGACGAGGAAGCCAAGCGCGCCGACAAGGACGACACCAGCTACCAGGAGTTCGTCGCGCGGCTGATGCGCGCCCAGTGGCAGGCCAACCAGGAGGCCGCGCTCGCCTGGCGCATCAAGCGCGCGGGCCTCCCCGAGCAGTGGACGCTCGAGAGCTTCCCCTTCAAGCGCCAGCCCGGCATCAACGCCCGCCAGATCCGGACCTTCGCCGAGCTCGAGTTCGTGACCAAGGCCGAGAACATCGTGTTCATCGGCCCGACCGGCGTCGGCAAGACGGGGCTCGCGTCTGCGCTGCTGCTCAAGGCGCTCCAGAACGGCCACCGCGGCGTGTTCATGCGTGCGCAGGATCTCTTCGACGAGATGTACGCGTCGATCGCCGACCGCTCGACGCGCCGGCTACTCAATCGCCTCGCGAAGGTCGACGTCCTTGTCATCGACGAGATGGGCTATCTCAACCTCCGCCCCGAGCAGACCAATATCTTCTTCAAGCTGATGGAGGAGCGCTATCGCCAGCGCGCGACCATCATCACGACGAACCTCGACTACCCCGAGTGGGCGAACTTCCTTGGCAACAAGGCGCTCGTCGGCGCCTTGCTCAGCCGCCTCCGGCACCAGTGCCACACCGTGAAGATCGACGGCCCGTCGTTGCGTGATCCATCGGACTGAGCCACGCCCTCATCACCCTCCCCGAGACGCCCTCGTCGCTGCCGCGCCGAGGGCGTCTTCCGTTGGGGGACACGACGCCGGCGACCACGCCGCCGCCGCGCTCGTTCACGATCGCGGATGGCTGGGTGGCTCAGTGTCCGGTGGACCGCACCGGGATCACCGCTTGAGGGCCGCCGGACGGCGTGGCAGGCCGTCGGCGTCGCTCAGGTCGCCGCGGTCGCCGCCGCCGCCCGCGCCGCCGCCCACCGGGCTGGCAGCAGCGCCGGCAGGTCCATTACGCGGAACCGGCGCGTGAGCTTCGGCAGCACGTCGCTGAGGTACGCGATCGGGTCCACGCCCGCGAGGCGACACGAGCCGAGGATCGTGAACGCGATCGCCGCGCGCTCGCCGCCGGCGTCCGAGCCCGCGAACAGGAAGTTCTTCCGCGTGAGGGCGGTGCGCACGTGGAGGCGCTCGACCACGCCGTTGTCCATCGGCACGTAGCCGTACTCGAGGAACCGGGCGAGCGCGACCCGGTGGTTGGTGAAGTAGCGCAGCGCGATGCCCAGCGTCGACGACGGCGGCTCGTGCTTCTTGTGAACCTCGCACCACGCAGCGAGCGCGTCCCACACGGCCTGGCTGTGTTCACGACGCTCGGCGAGCCCCTCCTCGGGACTCAGGTCGCGGTCGCGGATCCCGCGCTCGATCTCGTAGAGCTTCTTGTACGCCGCGAGCGGCAAGGCCGCGCGCTTGTCACCGCCGTCGAGCGCCTTCACGAAGTAGCGCCGCGCGTGCATGTTGCAGCCGCACTCGATCAGCTCCTTGCGCAGGAAGCTCGCATCGAACAGCCCCGACGCATCCGCGACCGTCGGCCCCTCGCGGAGGCTGAGCATGTCCTGCGGCCCGAGTTCGCCCGCCTGCTGGCCGGTCGCCTTGCCCGTCGACACGTAGAGGTAGGCGGCGATGATCGCGTCCGCGTTGACCCCGACGTAGCCCCACAGCGCGCCGAGCTTCTTGCCGCCCTTCGCCTCGGGATCGAGCACCGCGAGGCCGGTGCCGTCGAGGTGCATCACGCGCGCGGCGATCACCTCGGCAAGCGCGGCGCGCCACAGCGGCCGGAGTAGGTCGGTGCACCACTTCACCTGATCGGCGAGCGTCGAGATCGCGAGGTCGAGGCCGAGCCGCCGGAACCGCTCGCGCTGCCGATGCAGCGGGAGGCCGTCGACGTACTTGTCGACCAGCAGCTGCGCGACCAGCGCCAGGCCGAGCTTGCCACTCGCGACGACCTTGTCGCCGACCGGCGCCCGCACGAGCTCGCCCTCGCACGGGCGACACGTGAGCTTCTCACGCACGTCGCGCCGCACGATCACCTCGGCGGGGATCAGCTCGATGACCTCGGTCACGTCGTGGCCGAAGCAGGTCCGCTCGGCGCCACACGTCGGGCACGCGCGCTGGGCCGCGGGCACGAGGAGCGGGTTGTCGATCCGGCGCAGGTGCGCCGGGGCGGCCGCGCGGTTCGCCGGCTGCCGGGGCGGCCGCGTGCGCACCTTGCCGACGTCGTCGTCCGCGCCCTGGTCATCGATGCCCGCGGCGGTGCGCAGCGCCCCGTCGGCGTCCTCGAGTTCGTCGGGGCCGGGCTCGGCATCGGCCTCCGTCTCGGGCTCACCCTCGCCGCGCTGGAGCGCGTCCATGAACAGCACGAGCTGCGCCTTGCCGACCTTCTCGCTCGTCTTGAACCGCGCCCCGATCCGCGCGAGCCGCCGCGCCAGGTCCGCGTTCTCGGTGACCAGCGTGCGCACGATCGCCAGGACCGCGTCCCAGTTGTTGTCCGCGCGCAGCGCGCCGACCACGTCGAGCACGGCACCGCGACGCTCGCCGCCCGACGGCAACGTGTCCGTCGCCGTCCCGACGTTGGCGCTCGACTCGCGATCCACGTCGCGCATCTTGCAGTCGCCGCGATCACGCGCAAGAGGTGAGGCGCGCGTCGGGCGTCAATGTCATCGATCGTCAGGTCGTCGTCGAAGTCGTCGTCGAAGTCGTCGTCGCGCGAGCGCGGGGCGGCGGCTCCCACCGCGGCTGTTCCTTCGCCCGCGAGACATCGATCCCCTCCAGCAGCATCGCGAGCTCGTGGACGTCGATCGGGATGCTCGTCGCGGTGGCGGTCACCCGCGCCGGGAACGTGAAGGTTCCTTGCTCGAGCCGTTTGTGCACGATCGTGAAGCCGCCGCGCGTCCACACGATCAGCTTCACCTGGTTCTTGCGGCGGTTGAGGAACACGAACACGTGGCCGCTGAGCGGGTCGTACCCGAGCGTGTGGCGGATCTCGTTGGCCAGGCCGTCGAACGACCGGCGCAGGTTCGCCGGCTCGGTCGCAAAGTAGACCCGCACCGCGCGCGGGACGAAGATCACGCGGACCTCGCCAGCTCGGCCGCGACCGCGGCAACCCACGCCGGCGAGGCGTCCGCCACCTCGATCGCGAGGCCGTTCGGCAGCCGGATGGTGATCAGCGGCCCGGACGCCGGGGCCGGCGCCTCGATCACCGTCGCCGGCACCAAGGCCAGCGGCGCGAGGGACCGCAGCGGCGCGTGCCATCCCAGCCGGCGCTTCCACCAGTAGAGGCGCTGCACGTCGAGGCGTTCTCGTCGGGCGAAGGCGGCCAGGGACTCGCCGGACGCACGCCACGCCTCCAGCGCGGCGCGGCCTTCATCCTCGGTCCAGGTGGCGTGCGGGTCAGGTACTCGGAGATTGCGCATCCGCCGACGGTCGCGCGCCGTCAAGCGGCTGGGGGCCGCGCTCGCGGGCGGACTCGGAGGCGGTTCACCGGACGCTCACCTGGGTGGCTCAGTTCTCACGAGCAAAAGCGGGTCGATTCTGACGAGTGCTGCGGAGCTGGTCCGGACCATCGGTGGCCCACCACCTCGAATCGGTGAGCTTGACCATCGGCTCGTGGATCGCGGCGAACGCGGACGCGAACAGCGTGGCGCGCCAGGCCGGCGGCAACGTGTCACCGACCTCGGCCTCGGGCTCAGGCTCCGTCGAGCGCACCACCTGACCCTCGAGCCCGACCGGCGCGACGGCGAGGCGTCCATACGGAACATGCCCGAGCGGGTAGAGCGTGAACGCTCGGCGATGCGTGCGGCACTGCAGCACCGTCACCGCGATCTGCGGACCTGTCTTACGCTCCCGACGGTGATGCACGGCAAGCACGCACGCCGCGTCGCCCATCGACGCGTGCACGCAGCTCCGCGGCATCACTACCGGCTCGAACGCCGCCGCGTGGCCCGGCAGGTAGCCCGCCGTCGCGAAGGATCGAGATGCATTCGAGCGAGGATCGTGGCAGGCTGGAATACGCCACTGCGGCTGTGCCGAGGCCTTCACCTCTCAAGGTCGTCCTCGGCACTCGTACTGCGAAGCCCACGGCTGTAACCGTGGGCTTCGATCTATTGGGGATGGGGACTTCCAGGCTCGGATGTTACACCCACGGCTCGCCGAACCGGCAAACCGCGACCCGAACCCCAGCCCAGGGGGCACGCCGGGCCGCTGCGCAGCCCGCTCGTTTAGATCACGGTCCCCAGTCACGATCCGTCGCTGCAGCTCCTGCCAAGCACCGTGCAACGAGCCATCCGATTCACTGCCTCAGGTCGTGCAACGCAACAGCCCCTTCACGTCGAGTTCGAGGCGGCTGACCTTCCACGGAGCGATGAGGCCAAGCAGGTGCTGGTAGAGGTCGGTGTCATGCACATGGTGACGGTACCGCAGCCGCCCCACGTCCAACGACGTGCTTGCCGAGCCGGCCGGCAGCCCGTTCGCGGCCTCCTCGGGGAGCCACCCGAAACCCTGATGCCCCGCCCAAGAGATATGCGCCTGCCAATGGCAAACTCCCAGCAAAATATATATGCGCGGGAATGATGCCAGCCAGCAGGAGCAATGCTGATTAGCTCACTCGACCACGCCGGGATCGCCAGGCAGAGAGCAGACCTGCGCGACGCTGCCGCCCAACAGCCCACAGGCATCAGGATTGATGTGGAACAAGCAGGTGGTGTCTACCATGCAGGTCACGGGGTTGGGGCCGTCAGGGATCGCCAAGAACTGTCGGCGGATGCCCCAGGGGTCGTTCGCCGGAGACGCGGTCACCGTGATGTAGCCAGCCGCGTTGATGTCGGTGACCCACATCGGCACCCACCCAGCGTGGGTGGCGTTGGTGGTGTCTTGCACATAGTGGGGCTGGTACGCGGCGCTCCACGCGGTGGCACGGTAGTAGGTGCCGGCAGAGGTGTCTCCCGCGATCACGCCGCTGTTGTTGATCGCGACCGCTACCCCTTGCGTCATGCCCGATGGGAGGGCGAGGGCCCGGCGGTTACGCAAACCGTCCCAGCGCACGGGTGAGTAACCGTTCGTTTCGTGTCCCACCACGATGCCGCTGTCATTGACCGCTCTGGCCAGCCCTCCCCCCCGGAGTCCGGCCATCACGCCATTGCTGTGCAGAAACGCGCGGATCACACCCGTCGTGTCGCGCGAGTTACCCGCAATCCAAATTCCATTGTCGCTGATGGCGGTCGCCTCGGAGGTGCGATCCGGACGACCACTGTCAAGGAAGCCCAGTCCGTGCACACCCAGGGAGCTGGTCTGAAACGCCTCCAGCTTGCAGTCCGAGGCCACGCGCGTGCCGACGATCTTCCCCGTGTTGGCAATCGCCTTGGGATCCACGGAGCGACCGTAATTACAATTGGTGGTGGTGTGGAGGTTGGAGATGGCGCCCGTGTTGAGATTGTAGCGAAACGCGTACTGATAGCTGCCTTGCTGACGGTATCCTGTGACGGTTCCGCCATCGTTGATGTCCCGCAAGATCGCCTGAGACACACCGAACAGCGCCGCGATGCCATCGATCCACGTGTAGCTCGCCATCGGTCCCGACACCATCCCAACGATGTCGGCGTGGGCGTTGAGCTTCATTGTGTCGATGCCGGAGATGCCGGGGGGTGGGCTCACGGGAACGAAGGTGTAGGACTGCGCGGCGACGTCAGCACCAAGAATGGACAAGGTGCAGAGCGCGGCGGAGAGCGTGACTGTGCGTGACATTTGGTTACCTTCTGGCATGAACAACCCTTGCGAGTTGTGGGCGCAGTGCGCCGGTGTATCAGGATCGGACGATCACTCATCGAGCGCGTTGCGCGTCCACGCGCTGATTTCCCCGATAGTTCCAATCGGCTGGTCGTCGCCCTCAATTTCGCAACAATCACAGACACTTAGGGCCAGCGCGAACAGTCGGGTGGCCCCGGGATTTTGGCCCCGGGGCTCCCACAGAACCGGACTTGCGGATCTCCCGCATCCGGCTCTTCAGTGCGTGGGGTTCGCTACGGGCGGTAGACGCTGTGCACGATGCGCGGAGTTGGGAGTGGGTACAGGCTGCTGAGCAGCTTGAACCTGGCCCAATTCATGTGTCCTCGACGCGAGCGGCGATCAAGCCACGTGCGCCAGACACGTTTCACCTCGTGCAAGAAGCGTCCGAGTGCCCGGCCGTTCCCAGTGATGCCGAAGTAGTTGTAGTGACCCGCCACCTTCTTCACGAGCATCTCATGCTGCTTGCGGACGGGAAGATGACGGTTCCTACTGCACCAGTCGGCGACGCGCTGTAGTGCGCGCCCGAAGCGGTTGCCTGAAGTCTTCCGTTGGACCACCCACCAGCCGTTCCGGGAACGTCCCCAGAAATGCGTGAAGCCCAGCAGGTCGAAGCTCCCGGGGTCAGGCCCGCTGCCTGGTTTCCGGAAGTCGATGAACTTGGTCTTCTCGGGATGGACCGTGAGCCCGTACTTGGCGAATCGCTTCACCAGCACGGCCATCACGCGGCTCGCATCCTCCTCCCGCTCGAAGGCGATCGTAATATCGTCGGCATAACGGATCAGATGCGCTGATCCGCCGAGTCGAGGTCGAACCTCGCGCTCGAACCAGACGTCGAGAACTTCGTGCAGGTAGATGTTCGCGAGCAACGGAGAGATCACGCCGCCTTGCGGGGTGCCGCCATCCGGGAACCAACGGATCCCGTCCTGCTGCACTCCCGCCTTCAACCACTTGTCGATGGAACGCCGAATCACGCCGTCACGTACCCGCTGATCGAGAATGGTTCGAAGATGCCCATGATCGACACTGTCGAAAAATTTCTGGATGTCGAGATCGATCACCCAGCCACCTTGCATGCCCATCAGACCTTTCCAGAGCGAATCGATCGCCTGGTGGGCCGACCTACCGGGCCGGAAGCCGTACGAGCAATCCAAGAAGTCCTGCTCGTAAACGGCGTTCAGCACCATCACAACCGCGCGCTGAAGCACTTTGTCTTCAAACGTCGGGATCCCGATGGGCCGAGTGGTCCCATCTTCCTTCGGGATCTCCACGCGCCGGACGGGTGGCGCACGATACGTACCCGACTTGAAGCGGTTGAGCAGTGACAGGAGATTGCTCTCCAGGTCAGCTGCCCACACCGCTGCCGTCTGATCGTCGACGCCCACCGCCCCGTCCTTGCGTGTTTGCTGATAAGCGACGCGGAGAAACTCCACGTCAATATGATGGGCCAGCGTACGAATGGCCATCTGCGGGGCCGTTCTCGCCAGCTCTGCTATTCGCTGAAGTTTCGTTGAGACGTTGTCGAGGGTCTGTGTCCTCTTCATCTTTCTCTCCTGCGATTCCCACGCCTGACTCTTAGGGCCCGATCAGGAACAAGTTGATCACGACTGACCTCTGCGCCGGGGATGCAGAGTGTAGTTCCACTCGCCGTGGAAGGTCTCCGTCGTGATCACAAGACGCTCCATGTCGTCGTTGGACACCTTGATGCCAGTCGGGTATTCGCGTGTGTCGAGCTGAGCCTTGACCACGAGCCCGGCAGTGGTGCGGACGCTGCCGATGAGCTGGACGACGGTCTCGCGATCGACCAGTGGCCGGCCGCGCCAATTCTCCGTGATGTGGCAGAACAGCCGATGCTCGATCTTGTTCCACTTCGAGGTGCCGGGCGGGAAGTGGGAGACGCTGATCGCGAGGCCGGTGCGGTCGGCGAACTGCTGCAGCTCGATCTTCCACAGCCGCGCGCGCGAGCTGTTGCTGCCGCCGCCATCGGCGGTGATCAGCAACTCGGTGGCGTCGGGGTACGCGCGCTTGCCCATGACCCGCCACCACTCGGCGATGGACCGGACGGCGAAGGCGGGCGTGTCGTGATCGACGCCCACGTTGACCCAGCCGACGTTGCGGGCGATGTCGTAGACGCCGTAGGGGATCACTTTGCCGAGGTCGGCATCAATGAAGTCGTGGGTGCGCACGGGCACCGGCGTGCCCGTGGGCTGCCACTCGCTGCCGCCGTTCTTGAAATCACCGACGAGTTCCTTCTTCTTGGTGTCGACCGAGATCACCGGCGCGCTGCGCCCATGGAACGCGTCGACTCGGCTGTTGATGAACTCGAACTGCTCGTTCCGATCGGGGTGCGACGACCCCTCGAGCGTCTTCTCGTTCGCCTGCAGACTGTAGCCGCTGGCGTGCAACAGCTGGCCCACCTTCTGCGGGCTGACCTTGTAGCCCTGCGCGCCGAGTTCCGAGGCCAGCTTGCGGGTGCTCTTCGAGCTCCAGCGAAGGGGCGACTCGGGATCGCCCCGGGTCACCGGATCGACGAGGCCCTCCAGCGCGACGATGATCCCAGGCGACGTGGTTTCGATCGACGGCCGTCCGCCTCCCGCGCGGCGTACGCTCACCACGTCGTCGGCGGAGACACCCTCACGTAACTCATCGCGCCCCACCCGGATGGTGGTGCGCGACATTCCGGTCGCTTCCTCCACGACCGAGATCCCGCCCTCGCCCAGCGCTTCGGCCTCGGCGCCCGCCCACAGCCGCGTCAGCCGCTCATCCATCGCTGGCTTGAGCGCGAGAAACTTCGCCCGGATGGACTCCATCGTGGTCTTCACCCGAGAGGTAGATCACGTCGCGGGTACCGATGTCGATCGCTCGCTTCGTCGGCCTCAACAGCCACCATCATGCGCAAGTTGTTTCTGCACGGGCCCTTATCGGTGCCGAGCTCGCCGTGCTGACTGCTGCATACGTGGTCGCCATCGTGTCGCGGCGCGCGACCCGCGACACCGTCGCCGATCTTGATGTGGCGATCCGCTCCGTCTCGCGGCGCGACGCGCTGCTCGATGAGGCTCGCGCCGAGCTGGACCGCGCGCGGCGCATCGGCGACCCCGGTCGGTTCACCGAGCAGGTGCTGGGCTCCTACCGGCTTGGAACGATCCTCGGCCGCGGCGCCATGGGTGAGGTCTACGCTGCCGTCCACATCCACACCGGCGTCGAGGCCGCAGTCAAGCTGATGCGCCGCGAGGCGCTCGGCGACACGCATGCGCTCACCCGTTTCGAGCGCGAAGGCCAGCTCCTGGTCGGGCTCCGCGTGCCTCACGTCGTCCAGGTCTTCGAGATCGGCGGCGTCGGCGCCGCGCTGCCGTACATCGCGATGGAGCGGCTGCATGGCCAGGACCTCGCGACCTTGCTGCGCGAGCGCCCGCGGTTCGATCACGCGTCGACGATCGCCGTGATCGCCCAGGTCGCGCGCGGGCTGGACGCCGCCCACGCCCATGGTGTCGTGCACCGCGATCTGAAGCCGCAGAACGTGATGTGGCAACCCACGGCCGGAGCAACCGGCGCATGGGTGATCATCGACTTCGGCGTTGCGCGTCGGACCGACGACGGTCACACGCTCACTGCCGATCGTCTCGTCGGCACGCCGGCGTACATGGCCCCCGAGCAGGCCGAGCACGGCACCGTCAGCGTAGCCACGGACTGCTATTCCCTCGCGGTCGTCGCGTTCCGCGTGCTGACCGGCGAGCTGGCCCACGGCGGCGGAGATCCGATGGCGGTGTTGCGCCGCATCGTCTCCCAGCCTCCGCGGCTACCGACCGCGGTAGAGCCGTGCCTGCCGGACGAGCTCGACCTGGTCTTCGCGATCGGGCTGGCCCGCAATCCAAAGGACCGCTACGCGTCGTGCGCCGAGCTGGCGGCGGCGGTGGCGGCCGGATTGAGCGGGAAGCTTCCGCCGGCCTTGCGGGCTCGAGGGGTTGCGTTGCTGCATCAGCGCCGGCGCACGACGTAGTCCCATCCCTGGATGGGACTCTCCCAGGCCGACGAAGTTGCCACGCTTCGAATTGCCGCTCAGATCCGACGCAACCTCGCGTTGTTGATCGAATTGCGCAACGGCGTTCGCATGGTTCGCGTGGCTCGCGGATTGCTCGAGCATCGTCCCGCTGGGCACGTTCGATTGACAAGGGATTCTAGAATGCTCCTCCGTGACTCCCTGATTTCGCTCGGCGCCGTTCTCGCGGCCTGCGACGTCGGTGACCTCGGCAGCACCGGCGAGGCGCCATACGTCGGCGCGGCCAGGACGCCGGCGGAAGGCCTGCGTTCTCACCTCATCGCGATCCAGGCCAGCGACCGAATCGCGTTCGGCATGCAGCGCTTCGATCTGACCGGCGTCGACGCCAGCGGTGCGCAGTGGATTGGCAGCGAAGGCTCCCTCGACCGGTCCGATGTCCGCACGCTCGTCGGCGCGCACCCTGCGATGCTCGGCGTCGACGTCTGGGACCTCGCGATCAAGCCGGCGTCGTGGACGCCGACGCCGGCCGCCCATGCCGCCGCGATCAAGCAGGTCAGCGCTGCCGGCGGGCTGATCACCATGGACTGGCACATGCGCGGCTGCCACCAGGACAGCTTCGCGACCGCCGGCAACGAGGACTGCCTGTGCAAGCTCGCGAACGACGACGTCTTCGCGCGGTCGTGGCTCGTCGACGGCAACCTGGCGCGCTACGCCGACGCGATCGAGCGCTACGACCTGCGCCAGGTGCCGATCATCTTCCGACCGCTTCACGAGATGACCGGCGGCTGGTTCTGGTGGGGCTTCACGTCGTGGGACTGCGCGCGCCTGGTGCCGGGCAGCACGGTCACCGGCGGAGCCGCCTACCGCAAGGTCTACCAGACGATCGTCGACTACCTGCGGACAGAGCGCGGCCTCGACAACATGCTGTTCGCGTACGCGCCCGACAAGCTGTGGGACGGACTCGGGTCGACCGAGGAAGAGCGCTACCTCGCCGGCTATCCCGGCGACGCGTACGTCGACGTGCTGGGCATCGATCTGTACTTCCTCGACAGCGTCGACGCGAACCAGCTCCAGACCACGTACACGCGCTACCTGCAGCTGGTGACGCGCCTCGCGCAGCAACACGGCAAGATCGCCGCGCTCACCGAGGTCGGCGACTACCGGCTCGCGGCGGCGACCACGCCCGCGCAGGCGCGCTGGTACCAGGATCACCTGCTGCCGCTCGTGACTGCGCCCGCCGTCGATCTCGCCTACGCGCTGACCTGGGAGAACCGGACTCCCCTCGCGACCGAATTCTACGTGCCGTACACCGGCCACCCTGGGGTCGACGACTTCAAGACATTCGCCGCCGATCCGCGCGTGATGTTCCTCGACGATCTCGGTGGCGCAACACCGCCACCCACCACCACGCCGGGCACGGCGCCCAACGGCATGCCCTACTGCACCGCAAACGGTGGCCGCGGCTACGGCGACCTCTACGCGTGCGGCGCGCTCACCTGCGCCACAGGGCGAGCGCATCTAAACCTGAGGAATTCCGTGTAGCAAGACCTCGAGTGCGTAGGTGTCTCCCCAGGCCGCAGCGCGTCGCTTCATCGCGACGCTCATCTTGGTCGGGTCTCGCTTGAGGAGCGAGAGCGCGTATCGGGTGACGAGCGCGAAGTTCTGGGCGCCGTTCTCGTGGCGGATGGTCCGCCGGTCCTCGTTGAAGCTGACGTCGAGGCAGTGGTGCAGCTGGTTCTCGATGCTCCAATGATCGCGGATCCGGCGCGCGAGGGCGTGGGGGTGGGCGCCGTGGCTGGTCACGTAGTAGGCGCGCTGGATCGAGATGTGGTCGGTGCTCCGCACGCGGTCCACCTGCACGATGGTCTTGAGGTCGGCCCACGGTGCCTTCATCGACGGCGGCAATGCTCCCAGCGGCATGGCACGGACGATCCGGATCTCGTCGCGGCCGTGGGCACGCTTGCGGCTCTGCGCCACCTTCTGACCTGGGTACCCTGCCTGCCGGGCCTCGGCGAAGCACTGCTGAACGTGGCGATGCAAGGCGCTGCGATTGCCCTTGAGCGCCAGGACGTAGTGAGCACCAGCAGCGCGGACCGTGGCCGTAACCTCGGCGGTGCAGCTGTTGGCGTCGGCGGTGACGGTGGCGCCGGTGAGGTCCAAGAGCTTGAGCAGTTCGATCGCGGCCGCGACCTCGCCGGGCGCTCCGATCACGGCCTTCTGCCCGAGCAGCAGGCCTTGTTCGGTGGCCCAGACGTGCATGAGGTGAAACGCACCGCCGCTTCCCGCGGCGTGGGCCAAGGCGCCGCGCAGCGTCTTGCCATCGAGGGCGATCGTCTGGCCCTTGAGGTTCTCGAGGAGCGGCTGGAGCCAGCGGCGAAACGCGTCCTGGAACGATGCGGGATCAAGTGCCGAGAAGACGCGCCGGAACGTGTCCGCGCTGGGCGTTCCCTTGGGCATCACGAGGAACGTCTTGAAGAGCTCAGCGCGTCGCTGGGCGAAGATCTCGAGCGCCTCCCAACCGTCGGCACCACTCATCGCGCCGAGCAACGCCATGATCAGGATGTTCACCAGCGGATGAGCACGCGTTCGCTCGACCCGCGGGTCAGGGATCTCGCTGAAGGCGGCGAGCAGCGTGTCGAGGGCGGGCGGCTTCGGCGTGCTTGGCACCCGGGCACTCGATCACGGCGGCGAGCAGCGTGTCGATCGCATTCACGCAAGTGATCGATTTCGATCGGGTTTAGATGCGCTCGCCCTGCATGAACGCGACGGTGTACATGCCCACGTGGGCGGCGATGGTCGCATACCTCACGACTGGCTCCTCGCGAAGTACGCCGCCGGTTTTTTTAGAAAGTCGCGCTCCTGCTCGACGACGCGGAACTCCCGCCGCAACCGCGTCAGCTCGGTGCGCTCATCGGTGGTGAGTGGCCCCTGGGCGGTGGGCCGCGCATCCATGGCTGCCTGCTTCCCCCAGGCGCGCAGGCACGTGACGGTCAGGTCGAGCTCGCGCGCAACCTGGGCGCTGGACTTCCCCGGGGTCCGGGCGATACGGACCGCCTCGGCCTTGAACTCTGGAGTTAACGACCGGCGCTGACGGCACCGACGTGGACGACTTCTTCATAGACACCTTCATCATGACGGGAGAGGGATGGGAGGTGTCCACGAAATCGCGTCAGGGCCATCTTACTTATGCGCCAATATCGTGCCCATGGCTCCTACGGCGTATCCAGTATTGGCATTCGGGAAAAAAACGCTCTCGAGCGCGTTCGGGTTCGTGGCTTCGAGCGACACCCACGTAAGAGCCGCGTCCGACGTCGCGTAGATAGAGTTGTTACCGACGACGTATCCGGTCGAGGCGCTGGTGAAATAAACCGACTTCAGGTCACCCGCGGCGACAACGAGGTGGCGCACCCAACTCGCCCCGCCATTGGTCGTCTTCAATACATGCCCGTCGTATCCCTCGGCTACATAACCAGTGTTTGCATCCGTGAAAAACACGGAGTTCATGCTATACATGGAGCCGCTGGTCTGAAGCGTCCAGTTGATCCCGCCATCCGTGGTCTTCCAGATTAGTCCGTAACTGTTCCAGCCGACTTTGTATCCTGTGTTTTCGTCGAGGAAATAAATGGAATTCCATTCGTTGATCAACGTGGGAACACCGCCTCCTGAAAGCACCGTCCAGTCAGCTCCACCGTTTTCCGTCTTGAGGTTGAAGTTGTCGACCCCGACCACGAACGCGCGGTCGGCAGACAGGCAGAAAACAGAGTGCAGCTCAGCTGTTGGCACAGTTTCCTGGAGGATCCACGCTGCGCCTGCGTTCGTTGTTTTCACAATAACGCCATCAGCGCCAACGATGTAGCCGGTGTTCGCGTCGCAGAAGCGGACCGATAGGAGGTTGCTCGCCGTCCCGCTCATTTGAGGCGCCCAGGTCGCTCCGCCATTGACGGTCTTTAAAATGGTGCCAGCGTCGCCGACGCAGTACCCATCATTGGCGCTTGTGAAATAAACCGAATGCAACCACTCGGTCGTTCCGCTCGTTTGTGCGATCCACGGGCCGCCACACTTCGACGGGCCGCCGTCGCAAGCCAAGGCGCACGCGCCCGCCGCGCAGGCTTGCCCGCCCGAGCAGATGGCGCCGCACGCTCCGCAGTTGGCCGGATCGTTCGAGGTGGTGACGCATGCGTTGCCGCACTTGGTGCTGCCATCGTCGCAGCTCAGCCCGGCGTCGGCGCTCGCATCGGGCACCGCTTGGGGCGCAGCTCCGCCCCCGCAACCAAGCCACGCTCCAGCCGCCAGCGCCGTCAGCGCTTTGCTTACCCTGCTCATGGTGATGCCTCCGACGAGGAGTCTAAACCTCTTGGTAGCCCCAAGGTACTGCTGCGCGCCCGCTCGCTATGCGCACCTCGGCCGTCTCGCGATCGCGGATCTCGCCGACCATGATGACGTCTGGGTCATGGCGGAGGTATGCGCTGGCGCGTTGGCGACCAGCGACCATGCGCGAGCTTGCCGATGACGATCGCGGGATCGTCGGCACCGCGATCAGTCCCGTTCAACCGTTCTCGCTCAATGTAAAGAACGTCATGCAACCAACACAAGTGGATGTCCTCGCACAGATGTGCGCTGCATTTTCACCGGAGCCGCTCCGGTTCGAGGGTGCCCTGACCGGGGGCCTCGATGGCGGCGCGTACCGCGAGCACGTGGAAGGCAAGTCCTGGGAGGCAAGGCGGATGCGATTCTGATCATACGGCGACACGCACGTCCTTCCGGTGTGTTGCCGCGTAGGGCGATGTCCCGATCCCTGTTGACATTCGAGGTGGCGGTCCACCCGACCCCGAGAGGATTCTCGGGGCTCACAAAACGGAGAGACCGCCATGAAGAAGAATGCCAGGGAGACACGACCCACGGGAAGCCTCGCGCCCCCAGCTTCGCGCCACGCTCGGCGAGATCGCTCGCGAGGAGGCCGAGAACCAGCTCGCGCTCGGACTCAGAGACCTCGTGCGCAAGAACCTGCGCGAGTTTGTGATCAGTGCCGGAGCCAAGGCGCTGGCCGCGGTGCTCGAAGATGAGCGCACCCAGCTCGTCGGGCCGAGGTACGCGCACCTGCCGACGCGTCAAGCGCGACGAGCGGGATCGGCGCCCGGTGAGTTGATGATGGGAGGTCGGCGCGTGCAGATTCGCCGACCGCGAGCTCGCACGCTGGACGCCAAGGAGCTGCCGTTGCCGTCCTGGACGACGTTCGGCGCGGAAGACCCACTGGCCGAGCGCGCGGTTGAGCAGGGACTCGTCGGTGTCACGACACGCCGCTACGCACGATCGCTGGAGCCGCTGCCAGCAGACCTGCCGTCGCGCGGCACGAGCAAGAGCGCCGTGAGCCGTCGTTTCGTCGCTGCGACGGAGCGACAGATGACCGAGTGGCTTGGGCGCGATCTCAGCGCGCTGGATCTCGGCGTGCTGATGCTCGATGGCGTGCACATCGACAAGCACGTGATGCTCGTTGCGCTCGGCATCGACGCCGACGGCAATAAGCACGTGCTTGGCGTTCGCGAGGGCGCAACCGAGAACGCCGCGGCGTGCACGGCGCTGCTCGCCGATCTGCGTGACCGTTGCCTTCCCACCGATCGCCCGACGCTCGTCGTGGTCGACGGTTCGAAGGCGCTCGCGAAAGCGGCCCGCAACGTGGTCGGCGAGCGTGCGATCATTCAACGGTGTCAGATCTACAAGATCCGCAACGTCGTCGATCAGCTTCCCGACGAGATGAAGCCATCGGTGAGGCAGGCGATGCGCGACGCGTACGCGGCGAGCGACGTTGATCGCGCGCACAAGAGATTGACGAACCTCGTGCGTCGTCTGGAGAAGGACCATCCAGGGGCTGCGGCCTCTCTCGAGGAAGGGCTTGACGAGACCCTGTCCGTGAAGCGCCTCCGCCTCCCGAAGACAGCTCGAACGTCAGCTCTCGACGACGAATGCGATCGAGAACGTCATGGGCGCTGTCCGTCGACTCTCACGTCGAGTGAAGCGCTGGCGAGGAGGCAAAGTGATCTTGCGGTGGACCGTCGCCGCTGTCGCCGACGCCGCGCCGCGATTCCGCAGGATCACCGGGGCGCGCGAGGGGATGACTCCGCTGATGCGCGCGCTCGCTCAGCACGGAACTTCGGCCGCCGCGGCACCACGCGTGAAGGTCGCGTCATGATCGCGCAAGCATTTCCTGCGATTAGCCTGCTGCTCATTCAGGCGCTGCGTCCTGTTACTGGATAACGATGTCCGGTGTCCGGACAGTCGAGATACGACGAGAACAAGTTCATGCGCGTATTCTTGGATGTCGGCGGTCTTGCGCAACGACGTTCGACTGATCAGGCGGACGCTGTTCCATCCGAGAACGCGTCCGCGGAGAACGCGTCCACCGAGCACGCGTCCGCCGCGTACCCGTCCGCCGCGTACCCGTCCGCCGCGTACCCGTCCGCCGAGCACGCGTCCGCCGAGCACGCGTCCGCCGAGCACGCGTCCACCGAGCACGCGTCCGCCGAGTACCCGTCCACCGAGCACGCGTCCGCCGAGTACCCGTCCGCCGAGCACGCGTCCACCGAGTACCCGTCCGCCGAGCACGCGTCCACCAAGCACACGTCCACCAAGCACACGTCCACCAAGCACACGTCCACCGAGAACACGTCCGCCGAGCACGCGTCCGCGGAGAACACGTTCGCCGAGCACGCGTCCGCCGAGCACGCGTCCGCCGGGCACGCGTCCGCCGAGACCGTGCCCGCCGAGAACGCACCCGTTACCGTTGCACCACAACCACAGTCCGCGTAGAGATCACCCACCCAACCGCCACCGAAATTCAACAGGCGACGGGACATCGCCGCCAGGCCGCCGCGGCTACTCTTGTCGGCGCTCGACTCGCCCACGACGCGCGCCATGTCCGGGGGTCATGTGCTCGATGATCCCGGCCCGCAGTTCGATCGGCTTGATCGTCGGCCCATCGTGCACGCCGACCTCGCGGTACAGCGGCTCCTCGAGTTCATGGCTGCCCCACCGCCCATCGTAGGTGGCCGAGGACGGCTGCTCGAGCCGTCGATACCGCCGGTCTTCCACCGCCAGGTCGTCGGCCGTCGTCACCATGGCCTGCAGCTGCCGGTCGCTGCGCAGCCACAGTGCGTCGCTCGTGACGGCCGCGGCCAGATCCTGACGTTGCTCGAACGTCGCCCCCGGGGCGAGGTGCGCGTCGAGTACTTGGTCGAGCAGGTCCGCGATCCGACGTGCCTGATCGCTGACGACACGCGTCGTGCGCCGCATCATGCGCCCCTTCCCGGGCTCACCCGTCGAACCAGGACCTCCGCGACGACCGCGGCTGCAACCTCTTGCCGCTGCTCGAACGTGCTGTCATCCCCGCATCGTTCCGTGACCTCGCGATCGCTCAACTCCGCGAGCTGTTGGGCTTCGGACGACACCTTCCTCGGGCGACGTTGCATGCCACCCAGCCTGATCCTCGGGCCCGTCAAGCTCAAGCACTTCCACGGGCTTGAGCGGCGGCTCAGGAGCGGATCCGCCTTGGGCTCCGGGACGCGCGCGCCAGGTCGCCGACAGGCGCTGCGCTTCGTTCGGCATGCCGGCCAACACTTCGGCGCTACGCGTCCGTCGACAACGCGGGCCGTCGATGGGATAGTTGTTTCACGTCAAATCCGCCATGAAGCCTGAAATCGCCGAGGCCATCATGAAGGCGTGGCCCGAGCTCGAAGAGCTCGGAGTCGAGCACATCGATGTGTTCGGTTCGGAGGCACGTGGCGACGCGTCGAGTTCCAGCGATGTCGACGTGCTCGTGAAGCTTCGAGTGCCGTCGCTTCGGGTGCTCGTCGAGGTGCGCGACCGCCTCACCGAGGCCCTTGGGCGCCGCGTCGATGTGCTCACGCCCGGCGCGCTCGAAGGCCGTCCCGGGCTGCGCGAACGCGTCCTCCGCGAGGCGATTCGTGTGGCGTGATGCGCGCGATGCCGACCGGGACATGCTGACGGCGTGCCGCGAGGTGCTCGCGTTCACGGCGGGCGTTGGCACCGCAACGTTGCGCACCGACACGCTCCGCCTTCGCGCGGTCGAACGCTCGCTCTCCATCCTCGGTGAGGCCGCGAAGCGCGTGCCGTCCGAACTCCGCGAGCGACACCCGTCGATCCCCTGGCGGGTCATGGCGGGGCTGCGCGACGTGCTCGTGCACGACTACTTTGGCGTGGACCTGGACGTCGTCGATTCAGTCATCCGCGACGAGCTTCCAGACTTGCTCGTCGGGCTCGAGCGCCTGTTCGAGGCCGAGGGCTGGGAACGTCCGACCGAGTAAACGCCTCTTCCCTTCACGTCATCGCGAGGCCGGTCAGAAACACAAGCGTTCACGCGCGCGGTGAGGCCGTCGACGCGCGGCACGACGCGCCCCGCGCTGAGCCTCGCTGCTACTGCCCGATGACGGGCGTCTCTCCCGCGACGAAGAGCCTGTCGTCCGTGCTGTCGGGCGCATACTGCCGGACCTGATGGGTGCTTGATTTACCTACGCTCTCTAAAAAAACCGGCGGCGTACTTCGCAAGGAACCAATCGTGAATTACATGGCCATCCCTGCGGCCCGGCCCAGATCTTCTCGAGCATTCGCCACGTGAACGCCATGAATGGCGGATGCCAATCGGACAGCGGACCTTCACGAGGCTGCAGCAGCTGATCGAACGAGTCGTAGGTCATGTACCCGGGAAACGAGACCGCTACGAACAGCGCGAATGCAGCGAGCAGAAGTGCGCCGGGCACCGCAAACGGCCGCAGACGCTGCAAGAGGGGGTACATGCCGTCCGCTGTCAGCACGCACGAGGTGTTACGTCCGAGCGTGGATCAGCGACACGGAAGCGCATAGCGCGGCCGGCCCCGGGCCCGGCCGCGAACGCGGTGAACCAGCGGTGGAGCAGCACCCCGCCATGCCCGTCGGCCGCGAGCACGCCGAGCACGCGCGCGAACGAGATCGCGCCGGGGTCGTCGAGCAGCGCGGGCTCGAACCACGCGAGCGTGACGCCGAGGCCGAGCAGCAGGGCGGCGGGTGCCCCGGCGCCCCGGCGCGTGCCGGCCTCGCAACAGCCCGCCGCGGCTTCGCCGCCGAGGTTGCCGCCTGGGCCGCCGTCTCCGGAGATCGGGCCGGCGTCAGGGGTGGGCTCGGGCTCCGGATCGGGCGAGCCGATCGTGCGTGCGTAGCGCGACACCGACACCTCGTCGATCGTGCCCGCGAAGTTGACGCCCTCGCCGCACGCGGGGCGGGTGCCGGTGCCGCCGATCGTGAGCTTGTCGGTGGTGCCCGCGAGCGCGGCCGGTGCGCACGTCTCGTCGGCGACGATCTGCCCGTCGAACCGGATCACCATCCGGCCGCTGAGCGCGTCGTACTCCGCGCTGACCCGGGTCCAGGTCGACGCGTCGGCCGGCAGCACGGCACCCGAGTAGAGCTCGCTCACCGTGCCCCCGGCGACCCGCACGCGGGCGCGGATCCCGCGCGTCTCCTCGGGCGTGAGGCTGTACGCCTCGCCCTTGCGCAGCAGCGTGCGGTCGTTGTTGCCGGCGTCGCAGTCGGGATCGCCGGCCGGCCGGATCGTCATCTCCATCGTGATGCCGTTGATCGGGGACAGGCTCGCTGCGTCGTTGACCTCGAGCCAGCCGCCGCTCGCCTCGACGGCCTTGCCGAGCACGCCGTTGTTGGCGGCCGGGAACACGACGCTGCCCTGGAGCCGCGCGTTGTTGAAGTAGCCCGACACGTCCGGGCTGTTCGTCCGATCGAGGTCGCCGCCGGGCGTCACCGACTCGTTCATGTGCCACAGCCCCGCATACTTGCCGTCGAGGCCGTCGTCGAACGCGATCTCGACGTAGTTATTCGTGTTGGTGCCGAAGACCGGCCACACGTCCACGCCGGGCGTGACCGGGATCTGCGTGAACGAGGTCGGGTCGGGCGACGAGAAGAACAGCCGGACGCCGTCGGTGGTCGACGGGTTGATGCCGCCGTCGATGTGGGCGATGCCCCAGTTGGTCGGGTAGCCGAGCACCGAGGTTGCGGCGCGGGCCGCAGTCGGCGGGATCGTTGTCCGCGCGGCAGGGCATCAGCGCGGCGGAGAACATCACGCCATCGCCGTCCGGCAGCAGCCACGGGTACGCACCCGGGACCGCCGCGCCGGCCGTGAACGGCGTCCCGTCAACGGCGCGCAGCTGGCGCGAGGCCAGCCGGTAGGTGGTGTTGATCGCGGGGTCCTCGTACATCCGCGACAGCGACTTCGGTGCGGACCAGCCGGTCTGCGCGCACGCGCTGGTCGCGACGCTGTACATCATCACGCTGTCCTGGTCGTCGTGGTCGAGGCTGCCGTTCCACACCATCAGCTTGCCGTCGCGCGTGAACGTGGGCTCGATGCCGTGGAGCAAGCCGCCGCCGGTCCGCGTGACCGGCTCGAAGGCGCCCCACGTGAACGCGACCGGCTGGGCACCGGCGGTGCCCGGGCTGTCCACGCGCAGCATCAGCCGGCGGCGGCGCATCGTCTGGCCGCCCACGCTCACGGTGCGCAGTGCGTCCGAGTCGTAGACCCACACGTCGTAGCAGGCGAACGGCCCGCCGGGGTTGTTGCTCGCGTCGCACGCGAACGGAGCGCGCGCTGGATCCGGCTCGCAGATCGCGAGCGCGTTCTCGCCGTTGGGCTCGCCATCCACGATCTGGAGCGCGGAGCTCCACAGCGGTCCGGTGCGCACAGGCGCAGCGCGGCATCGGCGCATAGCAGGAAGATGAGCGCGCCGGCCAGCGCGAAGCCCAGGCCGGTGCCGCGGCTGGCGAACCAGCACGCCGACAGCCCGACCGCGATGTTGGCCAGCGTGACGTGGTTGGGGCGGACCGGCGGGTGGCACAGCACGCGGGTCAGCGACAGCGACACGTAGCGGATGACGTAGCGATCGCCGATCCCGTCGTACGGTCGGCGACAACTCGCGAGCAGGGCCCGCATCGCCGCGCGCGCGCTGGCTCGGTCGGTGACCCGCACGCCGCCGACGACGTCGCCGGGGATCGGCGTGGCCTCGGCCGGGACCGCGGCGCCGGGCGCGACCCGCACGACCGTGATGGCCAGCGTCGGCAGCGTCGGCAACGTCGCCGCCTCCGCGCGCGCGTAGGCCCGGGTCGCGCCGGCGCGCGCGGCCTCGCGCAGCGTCCGCTCCAGCACCGACATCCCGCCGATGCGCATCGCCGCCACCCGATCGCCCGCCGGGTAGTCGAGGACCACCGTCGGCGATCCGGCGGTCACCGGCCGGCGTCCTTGGCCGCCTGCGCGTCGCGATCGAGGCGCATCACCGTCGATACGCGCTTGACCCCGATCAGCACGATGCCGGCGGTCATGGTCGCGGCGAGCGGCAGCACGACCAGGTGCGGCTTGCCGAACGCGAGGGCGAGCCCGACCCAGAAGTACACGTCGCCCTCACCGAAGAGCAGGATGCGCCAGCTCTGCGCCACGTAGTAGCGCATGCGCTCACCGAAGTTGAGCTCGCCGAACGGGCGGATGCTGTCGGGCCCGACGGTGGCCGGCGCCGCGCGCTCGCGCTCGAGGTACGCCACCACCCAGTACATGTAACAACGGATGAGGAACGCGGTGCCGATCATGCCGCCGGCGGCGAGGTACACCGGCCCGTGGCCGTCGAGGTACGCGCGCACGCCGAGCATCCAGCCCAGCGTCGACAGGCCGAAGGCGTCGGTGACCTTGTCGAGGAAGGCGCCGAGCGCCGACGGCCGCTTGCGATAGCGGGCCAGGCTGCCGTCCATGATGTCGAGCGCGACGTTGAGCTGCAGTAGCACCAGCGCCACGACGTCGGCCCACGGGTCGCGCGCCAGCAGCAACAGCGCGCCGGCGATGCGGACCACGAAGCCGAGCATCGTGACCCGGTTGGGCGTGATCCACGCGACGTCGGCGACCAGCGCGGCCATGAACACGCCGACCGGCCCGCCGAAGACGATGTGCCACCAGTCCTCGTAGCGCTTGTTGCGCAGCAGGCGCAGCCGCGCGCCGAACGACATTCGCGTGGGCGCCGTCATCGCGCCGGCTTGCGCGCGGTCAACCGGATCACGACCGGGTCGTCGTCCTTGTAGACCGCGACGCCGTCGGACTCCGTGGTCTCGACGATCTCGAGGCCCAGGCCGGTGACCTCGGCCGACAGCTCCTCGACGCGCAGGAAGCGGCGGTAGTGGCCGTCGTGGATGAACGCGTCGCGCTCGGCCGGCTCGCCCTTGCCGTACAGGCTGCCCTTCACCGAGCGGACCTCGATGAGCAGCTTGCCGCCCTCGCGCAGATGCAGGGCGCTCCAGGCCAGCGCCGCGGTCTGGATCTCGACCGGCACCGCGTGCAGCGTGAAGCGCGAGTACACCGCGTCGAGGGGCTCGTGGGTGTGATCGTAGGCGCGCGCCAGCTCGGCGAAGTCGGCGGCGACGAAGCGCGGCCGGTGCTGGAAGCGGACCAGGTCGGGCCGGTCGGTCAGCTTCTGGATCGCGACCGCGGAGCGATCGCACGCGACCACGCGCAGACCCTGGTCGGCGAAGTACAGCGCGTCGCGGCCGTTGCCGCAGCCGAGCTCGAACAGGAGCGCGCCCGGCTCGAGGCGGTCCCGGCACAGCTGGGCGAAGCTCGACGGCTTCTCCAGGTCAGGGTGCTGCCCGGCGTAGAAGGCGTTCCAGTAAGCGTTCTCGTCGGACGAGCTCATCTGCGCCGTTGTTCCCACACGCGGCTCGGCGGCGCAAGCGCGCGGCCGGCCCGGGGTGATCCAGCCTCCGTCCGTCGAGCCCGGCGACCCCGGCGACCCCGACCGCGTGCCCTCTGGCCCGCGCCCGCCGTCGGGGCCGCGCGTCGGGTACGCCCACTGGCCCCCCGGCCAAGACGTGACACCGCCACCGCCGCGTGCGCCGACCGATCCCTTCAGGCGCCCACCGCGCCGAGGCGCCTTGCAACACGGTCGCGTGATCGCGAGGGTTTGAGCTCTCGGGCGAAGTCGACCAACGCGTCGGTGACGGTCGCCACGACGCGACGCCATGCGGTGCGCCCGGGCTGGAACAGCGCGGCGGTTCACTCGCTGGCGAAGGCGCGGGCGAGGTGCGCGCAGGCCAGGCGGCGGAGTTGCTCCAGGGGGACGTCGTGACGGAGTGCCGCCACGATGCGGAGTGGACGGATCAAGACGTGGCCGATGAGCGCGCCGGAGGTCAGCGCAGCGAGCGCATGCGGATCGGCGGTGAAGCACCGCCCGAGGTCGGCCTCCTGCTTGAGCTCGCGAAACAGAAATTCGATGAGCCAGCGGAGCCGGTAGGCCTCGATGATCTGGGCGGCGCTCATGCGATTGCGTGGCACGGTGGTGAGGTAGAAGCGGTGGCCAAGGCGACCGCCCAGGCCGACGACGTGCCCGGCGATCAGATGGCGGCGCACGATGACCTTGGTGTTGGACTTGAGGCGCATCACGAGATGCTCCCCGGCGAGTTGCGCCTGCGTGAACAGGGCGCGCTCGAAGAAGCCGAGGTCGAGCAGATAGAGTATGCCCCGCTGCAGCGACGGCACCAGGGTTCGCCACAGCGGCAACTCGCCGGTGGTCCCGGCTGCGACCGTCGCCTCGTCGAGGAGCCCGGTCTTGAGGCTGTAGCCGATCCTCCACTTGGCGCCGGCCTGGCCCACGGTGCAGGCCGGCAAGTCCGGCCGGCCGCGCGGCGGCACCCGCTGGCTGGTCCCATCGTGAACGCGCACGTCGTCGAACCTCGCCAGCGGACCTTCGAGCGAGATCTCGCACCAGCCGATCGTCGTTTCGACCAAGCGGTGCAGCGCCGCGCGGAACAACGCGGCGGCCTGGGCCTGCTTGAACCGCAGCTGGAACGCGCGCGGCCGGATCGGGCCGTACAGCTTGACGAAGAACGCGCGCAGCCGCGCGAACCCCAGGGTCTACCCGAGCAGGTACCCATGCACGACCACCGCCAGCAACCGGTACGCCGTCGCCTGGCGCTGCCGCGGGTTGTAGCCGGTCGCCGCGCGGAGTTCGTCGACCGTCGCCGGCGTGAACACCCGGGCCATCTGCGCCGCGGCCCGCACGGCCCCCGCGGCCTGTGCGCGTTGCGCCGTGCGCGAAGGCGGCGCGGGGGGTTCGACGCCACCGGTGCCCTTGGGTAGACCGCGGACGCGTCGGCTTCGGGTGGTTGCTCATGTCTCGCAACTACGCGATTATCCGGATCGGGCGTGCGCTGCACTTACTTTCGGACCCTTGCGCGATCAGGCGCCGCTGAAGATCACGGGCATGGTGGCAAGCCCAAGCCCGCCGCGCCACCGACGACCGTCTGGATCAATCCACCCAGGCCCCCGGAGGAGACACAGGCGCCGCGAGCATGCGCACGCCGCGCGCAGCCAGCTCCTCGAGCACGGGCCGCCCGAGGTCGTCGTTCACGAAGGCGCAGACGACCAGATAGCCCTCGGCGAGTCGCGCGGTCTCTCGTCCGAGGTTGGCAGACACGTACGCGATGCGAAGGTCCTCAGGGAGGTGCCGCTCGAAGGCGTCGCGCTCGTACGGCTTCGTGTCAAAGAACACGACTCTCTCTCGTGGATCGCGCCGCCCGCGCTCGAGCAGCGTGGCGACCTGCGCGGTCTTCGCGCGGACCTTCGTGCCGAGGGTCTGGAGTACGGCGAGGGTGAGCGCCGCATCCGCCCGCATGGCCTCGAGGAACCCGGCCTTGTCGATCGCCACGAGCTCCGAGCCGGCCTTCGCGCGGAGCGAGGCGGACCGCGGGGCTCCGCCGGCGAGGTTCGTCAGACCGCCGATCTCGCCCTCGCCGACGACGCGCATGGCGACCTCGACCCCCCCCTCGCTGCGCTTCACGACCTCGAAGGATCCGGACGCCACGATGAAGACGAAGGGCGCCGGGTCACCCTCGCGGAACGCGAGCTCGCCGGCGGCGACACCACCGTCCGCAGGTCGACGTCAGAACCGCCGGCCGCCGCCGATCACGCGAACGACCTTGGGCTTGCCGACGTCGCGCAGCTTGGCGCGGAACTCGATGATGTGACCGCCTGTGATCCAGAACCCGGCGATGCCAGTCAGCACCGCGATCGCCAGCGTGATCCCGCCCACCTCCTTGCGCCACACCAGGAGACCCACCGACACCAGGGTCAGTGCGCCGATCACGATGCCCAGGATCCGCTGCGTGCGCTTGGACTGGTCGATCCACCGCAGCAGCTGCTCGCGTTGCTGGTCGGGCGTCATGATGGAGGCTATCCCGAGGACGGCCGGCCGGCACGCGCGGACCGCGCAGCCTGGCAAGCGGCGGATCGTCGCGGTGGCGCTCGCCGTCGGCGCCCTGGTGTCCGCGCCCGCCGACGCGCAGATCGTCAACGTCCAGGGCGCGCTCAAGATCGACTGGCGGGAGGGCAATCACCGCCTGCTCGACCTCGGCGCGGCCGGCAGCGTGATCGTGCGCCGCGGCCGCCTGCTCGCCCTCGCGATCGCCCGGGGCGTGTTCGCGACCGGCGCGGGCACCACGTTCAAGCAGCGCACGTGCGAGCACGTGCGCGCACGCGTGCGCCTCGACCCGCACTGGAAGTGGGAGGTGTTTGCCCAGCACGAGCTCGACCGGTTCCGCCGCCTGACGGTGCGGGCGCTGAGCGGCACCGGCCCCGCGCTCCAGAGCGTGAGCTCGGACGCGGTCAGCGTGCTCGCGGGCGTGTCGTACATGCCACGCCGCCCGCCGGGATCGAGCGCGCCGACCTGCAGCTCCGGCTCGCGCTGCTGATCACGTTGTGATCACGGGCGCGGCAGCTTGAGGCCGGCGAGCCAGCCCCGCAGCGCGGGCTCGAGCACCTGGCGGCGCGCGATGCACTGGTCCATCTCCTCGAGCTGCTGGGCGAGCGCCCGCCCGCTCCCTCGGAGGGCGCCGAACAGCTGGCGCAGCACCGCCGCGACGTCGGCCCGGACCTCGGCGCGGCAGGGCACGGCGAACAGCGTCCCCAGGCTCGTCCCGGAGTCGATGGTGCCGTCGGTGGGAAGCCGGGCGAGCAGCGCCCGCGCGTGGGTGCGGACGAACGCCTGGGCCTGGGTGTGCGTGGCGTCGTCGGGCAGGCTCCCCAGCAGCGCGATGCTCTCGCGCGCGTCGATCGCGGGATCGAGCAGCAGCGCGAGCGCCTGGGCGAGCCGGCCCGGATCGCGCACCCCGCCGAGCGCCTCGAACAGCTCCTCGCGGCGCACGCGATCGGGCTCGGTGGCGACCTCGCGGAGCAGCTGCGCGAACACGCCCGCGTCGGCGTCGGCCGCGAGGCGGAGCACGGTGCCTCGGATCGACGGAGGCAGCGCGCGCCAGCCCTGGGCCAGCGCAACGGCCTGCGTGCGCAGGGCCGGATCGCGCCCGGCGCCGCCGACCAGCCCGATCAGGCGCTCGCGGCTGACCTCGAGATCGAGCGTGTCGGTGGCCGCGGGAACCAGCCCGGCCGCACGCGCCGCCGGCCCCGCGAGGCCGCGCAGCCAGCCCTCGTAGCGCTCGCGCTGCGCCGCCGGCACGAACGCCTGCAGCTCGCCCGGCAGCGCCAGCGCATCCTCGACGGAGAACCGGTCGCCCGCAGCGATCAGGCGCGGCGCCAGGGACAGCGCGAGCGGCAGCGCCACGCCGCCCGTGCGCGCGCCCTGCGCGACGTCGAACATCAGCACGCGGCGCTCGTCCTGCGTGAGCAGGGGCCACGCCTCGTCGCGCAGCGCCACGATCTGCGGCGTGGTGTAGGCGAGGCGGTAATAGCCACGGCCGCGCGCGTTCGGCAGCAACCACCGCGGGCAGCGCGCAGCGTCGAGGGGCAGCGTGGCCGTCGGCGTCGCGAGCAGCGTGCACGCCTCGGCGCGCGCGCCGGCCCGCTCGTACGCGACGCACACCGGGATGGTCCACGGCCGCGTCACGACGGGAGCCGGCGCGCCGGGCGGGACGTGGTGGCGCTGGGTCAGCCGCACGGCCGGCGCCCCGCCGCAGACAAGCTCGGCGGTGAGCTCGGGGGCGCCGGGTTGATCGAGGAACGTGGCGAACGCGGGCGCGAGGTCCTGGCCGGCGGCGGCGCCGAGCGCGCGGACGAAGTCGCTCGAGGTCGCGTTGCCCCACGCCCGCGCGGCGAGGTAGGCGCGCACGCCGCGCTGGAACACGTCGGGGCCGAGGTAGCTCTCGAACATCGCGAGGACGCTGGCGCCCTTGTCGTACGTGATGCTGTCGAACACACCGGCGATGTCGTCCGCGGTGACGATCGGCTGGCGGACCCGGCGCGCCGAGACCAGCGCATCGGCGTCGAGGGCGGCGTTGCGGGTCGTCAGCGTCTCGTCGGGCGGATGCCAGGCGGGAGCGAACTCCGCGACGAGCTTGCCCTCGAGCCAGTTCGCGAACCCCTCGTTGAGCCAGATGTCGTCCCAGAACGCCATCGTGACGAGGTTGCCGAACCACTGGTGGGCGATCTCGTGCGCCGCGACCGTGGACCACCACAGCTTGCGCTGCTGCGAGCCGCCATCTCCGACGAGGACGAGCGTCTCCTGGAACGTGACAAGGCCGGCGTTCTCCATCGCGCCGAAACCGACGGTGAGCGGGATCGCGAGCAGGTCGAGCTTCGCGTACGGATAGGGCGTGCCGAACCACGCCTCGGCGAGATCGAGGATGCGCGGCGCGGTGGCGGCGGCGTGCCCGGCATCGGCGCGGCGCCCGGCGAGCGCGATCACCCGCACCGGCGTGCCGCCCCCACTGCGCCCGGCGTCGACGATCTCGAACGGCCCCACGGCGAACGCCACCAGGTAGCTCGGCAGCGGCGGCGTGGGCGCGAACTCGACGCGGCGGGTGCCGGGCGCGAGCGGCGCCTCGCGCGCGACGGGCGTGTTGCTGACCGCGACCAGCGCGGTCGGCACGTCGAGCGTGAGCTGCCACGGCACCTTGCTGTCGGGCTCGTCGACGCACGGGACCACGCGCCGCGCGTAGACCGCCTCGAGCTGGGTGTAGACGTACGCCGCGCCCGCCACCGTCTGCTTGAACGCGCCCGTGGTGCCGATGACATCGAGCGGGGCGGTGTAGTCGAGCTGCACCGTCCACGCGCCCGGCTCGAGGAGGCGGGCCGCGCGCAGCTCGAGCACATCCGGCGCATGGGGGATCACCGTCAGCGCGACGTCGGCGCCGCCGCGGGTGGCGTGGGCGGCGGCGATCGTCAGCCCCTCGCCGTGCAGCCAGATCACCGAGGTCGCAGCGGCGATCGTACCGTCGATGGCGACCGCGCCGGTCAGGTCCGCGCGCGCGGGATCGACCGC
Organism: Kofleriaceae bacterium; assembly: GCA_964203225.1. Lineage (GTDB taxonomy): Bacteria > Myxococcota_A > Polyangia > Haliangiales > Haliangiaceae > JABFXX01. The sequence goes on along the minus strand of CAXNMK010000006.1, from coordinate 66,071 downwards.
GAGCCGCAGCGCGTACTGCGTGGGTACGAACAGCCGCGGCAGCCGGAGCGGCGGCGCGGTGACCGCGGGCGGGCTCGTGGGCGACGGCCGCGCGGCCATCACGGTCGCGGCAGGCGGGGTCGCCGCCGGGCACCCCCCGAGAGCGGCGACGGCGACGAGCGCGACGGCCACCGGCCCGACGAGGCGTGAGCGCATACGCCGGCATTGTACACGCGCCCGGCTCGACGAGCACTGCGCGCCCCGGTTGGCCACCGCCGCGCACCTCGGCGACGTGCGCCCACCCGCGACCTCGGCCGAGTCATACTCGCCGCGTGCGCTCCCTGCCCTCGCCGACGCGGATCCCCGATGCCCTCCGCGCCCCTCGCGCCCGCGCGGCGGTCCGCCGCAGCGCCGTCGCGCTGGTGCTTCTCGGTGCCGGGGCGTGCGGCCGGAGCGGCCCGCCGCCCGTGCCTGCGGGGTTCACCGAGATCGGGCTCGCGACCGCGCCCGGGCTGTCGGGCCTGGCGGTCGATGCCGACGGGGCGCTGTGGACCGTGGCCGAGCGCGCAGGGCGGGCGTACCGGATCACGCTCGCGCCGGCGGGCGCACCTGCCGCGCCCACGCTCGAGACGCTCACCGTCGAGGGGGTGCCGGCGGGCACCGATCTCGAGGGCATCGCGGTGCTCGGCCCGGGGCGGTTCGCGCTCGGCACCGAGGGCCGGCTCGCGGGCGCCGCCACCGTGCTGCTCGCCGAGCGGCGTGGCGACGCCCTCGTGGTGACGGGTTCGATCGCGCTGCCCGCGGCCACCGTCGGGATCGCGCTGCCCCCGAACCACGGCGCCGAGGGCGTGTGCGGCGCGGGCGACACCATCATCGCGGCGATCGAGGGCGCGGGCGAGGCGGAGGGCAAGCGGTGGGCGCCGATCGTCCGCATCGAGCACGGCGCGATCACCCGCGTGCACCGCCTGTGGCTGACCTCCCCGACCGGCAAGCTGTCGGGCCTCGACTGCACGATCGCCGCCGACGGCACCGTGACCGGCTGGGCGATCGAGCGCCACTTCGCGGTGACCCGGCTGCTCCGGTTCACGCTGCCGCCCACCGCCGGTGATGTCACGCCGGAGCTCGCGCACGATCTCGGGCCCGCGCTGCAGGGCCGGGTCAACCTCGAGGGCATCGCGCAGCTTCCAGATGGCCGGCTGGTCACCGTGATCGACAACCAGTGGCGCACGATCGAGGGGCCGAGCCGCCTGCTGATCCACCCGTAGGCTGCCCGCCACCACCGACCGCGGCTATGCTGCCGCCATGGTGTTCATCCTCGGCGGGGTGCAGTCCGACTTCGCGCGCCACCTCGCCCGCGAGGGCGGCACGCTCGACACGCTGGTCGGCGAGACCGTGGACGCGGTGCTCGCCGACGCGCACCTCGACGTGACCGCGATCGAGGCGATCCACGTGGGCAACGCGTTCGGCGAGCTGTTCACCGGCCAGGCGCAGCTCGGCGCGATGCCCGCGACCGCGCGGCCGGCCCTGTGGGGCGTGCCCGCGAGCCGCCACGAGGCCGCGTGTGCGTCGGGGAGCATGGCGATCCTCGCGGCGATGGCCGACATCGAGGCCGGCCGCTACGCGTGTGTGCTGGTGCTCGGCGTCGAGCAGGAGCGCAACGTGCCCGGCGACGTCGGCGCGCGGCACATGGGCGCGGCCGCGTGGGTGGGCCGCGAGGGCGAGGGCGCGCGCTACCTGTGGCCGCACATGTTCTCGCGGATCGCCGACGCGTACGACGAGCGATGGGGCCTGCGGCGCGAGCACCTCGTCGCGATCGCGCGCAAGAACCTCGGCAACGCGCGGGTCAACCCCGCCGCCCAGACCCGCGCGTGGACGTGGACCGACGCCACCCTCGGAGATGACGACGCGGCCAACCCGGTCGTCGAGGGCCGGCTGCGCCGCCACGACTGCGCGCAGGTCACCGACGGCGCCGCCGCCGTGATCCTGGCGTCGCCCGCGTTCGCCGAGGCCCACGCCCGCCACATCGGGGGTCCAGCAGGGGGCCGCGCGCACGCGCGGATCGCGGGCTGGGGCCACCGCACCGCCGCGCTCGGCCTCGACGCCAAGCTCGCCCGCCACACCGATCCGGCGCAGCCGCTGCTGCCGCACGCCCGCCAGGCGGTCGCCGATGCGCTCCGGCGCGCCGAGCTCCCCGATGTGCGCGCGCTCGGCGGCGTCGAGGTCCACGACTGCTTCACGATCACCGAGTACCTCGCGCTCGATCACCTCGGCCTGACCGCGCCGGGCGAGGCGTGGAAGGCGATCGAGGCCGGCATCACGGAGAAGGGCGGCGCGCTCCCGATCAACCCGAGCGGGGGCTTGATCGGCGGGGGCCACCCGGTCGGGGCGACGGGCGTCCGCATGCTGGTGGACGCCGCGCGCCAGGTCACCGGCACCGCCGGGCCGTGCCAGGTCGAGGGGGCGCGCACGTTCGGGACGTTCAACCTCGGCGGCAGCGCGACCACGGTGGTCAGCCTGATCGTCGCCGCCCCCGGGCCGGCGTAGACTGGCACCCATGGACGTGCGCGTGGTGCAGCGCTTCGAGGCGCATCTGCCGGCCGACGACGATCACCCGTACCGCACCGGCGCGTGGCGACCGAACCTGGTCGAGTACGACGCCACCGATCTCGACGTGATCGAGGGCGCGCTGCCCGTGGACCTGGTCGGCACCTATCTGCGCAACACCGAGAATCCGCTGCTGCCGGCGATCGGCCGCTACCACCCCTTCGACGGCGACGGCATGCTGCACGCGATCACGTTCGCGGGCGGCCGCGCCTCGTACCGCAACCGCATGGTGCAGACTGCCGGCCTCGCCGCCGAGCTCGCCGCGGGCGCGCCGCTGTGGGCCGGCATCATCGAGCCGGCGTCCCGCTCCACCCGCGATGGCTGGGGCGCCCGCGGGCGCATGAAGGACGCGTCGTCGACGGACGTGATCGTCCACGCCGGCCAGGCGCTGACCAGCTTCTACCAGTGCGGCGAGCTGTACGCGCAGGATCCGGTGACGCTGGCCCCCCACGGCGCGCTGCCGTGGTCCGGCGGGTTCGGCGGGTTCGGCGTGTCCGCGCACCCCAAGCTCGACGAGGTCACCGGCGAGCTGCTGGTGTTCGGCTACGGCCCGGCCGCGCCGTACTTCCAGCTCGGCGTGGTCGATCGCGCGGGTGCGCTCGTGCACCAGCAGCCGGTGCCCCTGCCGGGCCCGCGCCTCCCGCACGACATCGCGTTCACGGAGCACTTCGCGATCATCCCGGACTTCCCGCTGTTCTGGGATCCGGCGCTGCTCGCGCAGGGCGGGCACCGACCGCGCTGGTACCCGCAGCTGCCCACGCGATTCGGCGTGGTGCCGCGCACCGGCGGCGAGCCGCGCTGGTTCACGGCCGCGCCCACGTTCGTCCTCCACTTCATCAACGCGTACGAGGACGGCGACACGATCGTCATCGATGGCTTCCACCAGACCGACCCGATGCCGAAGCCCGATCCGGCGGATGGTCCGTGGGCCGGCCTCAAGAAGATGGTCGACCTCGGCGCGATGGGCGCGCGCCCGCACCGGTGGCGGCTCGACCTCGCGACCGGCCGGTGCACCGAGGAGCGGCTGTTCGAGGACGTGTGCGAGTTCCCCAGCATCCATGGTCGCCATGCCGGGCGTCGCCACCAGCTCGCGTACGCGATGACCGCGAAGCCGGGCTGGTTCCTGTTCGACGGCATCAACCGGCTTCGATCTCGCGACCGGCGAGGTCCAGCGGTTCCGCTGGCCTGACGGCGTGTACGGCAGCGAGGCTCCGGTGGCGCCGCGCGTGGGCGCGACCGCCGAGGACGACGCCTACCTGGTGTCGTTCGTGTCCGACACCGTGCGCGACACCTCCGAGTGCCAGGTGTTCGACGCGCGCCACGTCGACGCCGGGCCGATCTGCCGCGTGCGCCTGCCGGAGCGGATCGCGAGCGGGACCCACGCGTGCTGGATGCCCGGCGCGTGACCGACGCCCTGATCCTGTCCGGCGTGCGGACACCCCGCGGCAAGGGATCGGCGCGGGGCGCGCTCCACGAGGTCACCCCGGTGCGGCTGGTCGCGGGGCTGCTGCGCGCGCTCGGGCCCCGGCTCGGCGGCGCCGCCGTCGAGGACGTGGTGCTCGGCTGCGCCACCCAGACCGGCGAGCAGGGCGCCAACCTCGCGCGCGCGGCCACGCTGCTCGCCGGCTGGGACCCCGCGGTGCCCGGCGTGACGATCAACCGGTTCTGCGCGTCCGGGCTCGACGCCATCAACACCGCCGCCGCGCGGATCCGCGCCGGGGATGCGTCCCTCGCGATCGCAGGCGGCGTCGAGGTGGTGTCGCGCGTGCCCACGTTCGCCGACGGCGGACCGCTGTTCGCCGATCCCGAGGTGATGGCCGCCGCCGGCACGATCCACATGGGCGTCGCCGCCGATCTGGTGGCCACGCTCGAGGGCATTCGAGCGTGACGCGTGTGACGCCTACGGCCTGGCCACTCGCGCGAAGGCCCGGCGCGCCCCACCATCCCCGTCGCTGGTGCCGGTCACCGATGGCGCCCGCGTCCTCCTCGATCACGACGAGAACGCCAGCTACCAGCCGACCGCCGCCGAGCTCGCCGCCCTGCCCGCGCTGTTCACCGCGTTGGGCGCCGATGGCCAGGACGCGATCGCCCTCGCGCGCCACCCCGCCCTCGCCGCGATCCGCCACGTTCACACCCGCGGCTCGTCGCCCAGCCTCGCCGACGCGGCGGCGCTTGTCGTGGTCGGCGATCACGCGGCGGCCGAGCGCACCGGCCTCGCGCCGCGCGCGCGGATCGTCGCCACCGCCACGTGCGGCGGCGATCCGGTCACGATGCTGACCGCGGGCCAGGCCGCGCTCGAGCGCGCGCTCGCGAAGGCCGGCCTGCGCGCCGCCGACCTCGCCGTGATCGAGTTCGCCGAGGCGTTCGCGGCGCTGTGCCTGCGCCTGATGCGCGATCTCGACCTCGGCCACGACCGCCTCAACCCGAACGGCGGCACGATCGCGCTCGGCCACGCGTACGGCGCCACCGGCGCGATCCTGCTGCTCAACGCCGTCGACGAGCTGGTCCGTACCGGCGCGCGCTACGCCGCGGTCGCGGTCAGCGGCGCGGGCGGCCTCGGGATCGCGACGATCCTCGAGCGCGTGTAGCTCAGGCGCGCGCGGGCGTCCACACGCTCCGGCCGGCGGTGCAAGAACACGAAGACAGCCCCCCTGTCCGATGGCGTTCCGCTACGATCAGGCCCCCGTACACCTCGAATACAACACGCCGTGGGGACGGGTAGCAGGTGACGAACACGTGAGCACCAAGAGCACGGATGACTTCTCCCTCTCCAACAAGGTCGTCGCCGAGTACGCGGCCTCGCGAATCGTAGACCCTGCGAACACGCGCCTGACGTGGGCCAGGTAGCTCACGCCATGGCGAACCGAGCGATCAGGACCGGCAGCACGGCTGTGACGAACAAGACGCGACAACCAACCACGGCCGCGCCCTCGCCTGTGGTCACCCACCGCACGCGCCGCGCTGTCCCGGCCGGTTACGCCGACTGACTCGCCGACATCAAAGCCCGGGTCCACGCCGCCCAGCAGCGCGCCTCCCTCGCGGTCAACCGCGAGCTGCTCACCCTCTACTGGCAGCTCGGGCGCGACATCCTCGACCGCCAGGCCAAGGCTGGCTGGGGCGCCGGCATCGTCGACCAGGTGTCCGCTGACCTCCGCGCGGCGTTCCCCGCGATGAAGGGGTCCTCCCGCGCCAACCTGATGCACATGCGGGCGTTCGCCGAGGCGTGGCCCGAACCGGCAATTGTCCAACAGCTTGTTGGACAATTGCCCTGGGGGCACAACCTCGTGCTGCTGACCCGGCTCAAGGATCGCGGGGCGCGCCTGGCCTACGCCGCGCGCGCCCTCGAGCACGGCTGGTCGCGCGCCGTCCTCGTGCACCACCTCGACGCCCCCACCGTCGAGCGGCAGGGCAAGGCGCTGACCAACTTCGCCCAGCGCCTGCCTGACCGGTTCGACTTCCTCGGCATCGGCGACGACGCCACCGAGCTGCAGCTCGAGGGCGCGCTGGTCCAGCACATCACCCGGTTCCTGCTCGAGCTCGGCGCGGGCTTCGCCTACGTCGGCCGCCAGGTCCCGCTCGAGGTCGGCGGCGAGAACTTCTTCCTCGATCTGCTGTTCTATCACCTCAATCTCCGCGCCTACGTCGTCATCGAGCTCAAGGCCACCGACTTCAAGCCCGCGCACCTGGGCCAGCTCGGCTTCTACCTGACCGCCGTCGACGCCCAGGTCAAGGCGCCCGAGGACGCCCCGACCCTTGGGCTGCTGCTGTGCCGCAGCAAGAACCAGGTGGTCGCCGAGTACGCGCTGTGCGACGGCACCAAGCCGATGGGCATCGCCGAGTACCAGCTCGTCCACGCCCGCCCCGCCCAGTTCGAGACCAGCCTGCCGAGCATCGAGCGGATCGAGGCCGAGCTGACGACGCCCGCGATCGCTGTGCCCAAGCCCGCGGCGACCACGAAGCGCCGGGCGCCGTCCCGTCCACCAGCGTCTGCGCCCGTCCGGCGGCTCACGCGACCCCGTCCACGCCGGGCCGCCCCCACGAAGGGCGGGCGATGATCGCCGCTCCCTCCCCCATCCTCACGTCGCTGCTCGAGAAGGCGGCCCACGACAACGGGTTCGACCTCGAGCTGCCCCGCGCCGGCCACTGGCTCGCGTTCTCCAGCTCCCAGTGCCCGCTCCGGATCTGGCTCAGCACCTACACGGACGCCGTGATCCTCGTCGCGTTCTCGCAGCACAACGTCGCGCGCGCCCTCCGCGATCACGGCACGCCGATGACGGCGCCCCTGCCGCCCGGTGCCCACGCCGGCCGCACCCTCACCGCGATCTCCCCCCTCCACCAGGTGCTCCGCCGCGCCTTCCAGCTCAGCAAGACCCTCCCCGACGAGCTGCTCCATGTGTTCGCCACGCAGACCGCCGCCCTCCCGCGGACCACCGAGGTCGAGCGCCTCGTCGTCCAGCGCGTCGGCAAGGACCTGTTCCGGCAGGGCCTCCTCGATTACTGGGAGGGCCGCTGCGCTGTCACCGGCCTGGCCGTCCCTGCGCTCCTCCGCGCCAGCCACATCAAGCCCTGGCCGGTCTGCACCACCGACGCCGAGCGCCTGGACGTGTTCAACGGCCTCCTCCTCGCGCCGCACCTCGACGCCGCCTTCGACCGCGGCTTCATCACGGTCGCTGATGACAGCGCGGTGATCGTCGCGGATGCGGTCGATCCCCCGGCCCGCCAGGTGCTTGGTCTGGCCAGACCGGTGCGCGTCGCCGACCTCCAGGACGGCCACCGCGCTTACCTCGCCTGGCACCGGACCCACGAGTTCAAGGCGATGGCGTCGGCCCTCCCCACCGAACCACAGGCCGACGTCGAGCGCGTGTAGCTCAGGCGATCCGGCCGGCGGTCGTGAACTTGCCGGCGTCGCGGTACTCGAGCCGGACCGCGCGCATCAGCAAGTCGCGGTCGATCGGCGTCTTCGCGCTCGCGGCGAGGAACGCGGCGCGCAGCACCACGTTCTTGATGTTGCCGCCGGCGATCTCGAACTCGGCCCCGAGCTCGGTGAAGTCGACGTCGTCCGCGAGCGCGGCGGATGGCGGGATCATCCGCCGCCACAGCTCCGCGCGCTCGATGGCGTCGGGCAGCGGGAACAGCATGCGGAACGCGAGGCGGCGCTTGAACGCCGGATCGATCGAGCCCTCGAAGTTCGTGGTCAGGATGCAGATGCCCTCGAACCGCTCGACGCGCTGGAGCAGGTAGTTGACCTCGGCGTTCGAGTGCTTGTCGTTGCTCGACTTGACCTCGGTGCGCTTGGCGAACAGCGAGTCGGCCTCGTCGAACAGCAGCATCACGTTGCTGCCCTCGGCGGCGTCGAACACCTTCGCGAGGTTCTTCTCGGTCTCCCCGATCCACTTCGACACGACCCGCGACAGATCGATCTGGTACAGCTCCTGGCCGAGCTCGCGCGCGATGATGCCGGCGACCATGGTCTTGCCTGTGCCCGGCGGGCCCGAGAACAGGGCCGCCATGCCGATGCCCTTGGACAGCTTGTCGCGGAAGCCCCACTCGTCGAGCACGACGTGGCGGTGGCGGACCCGCGCGATCATCTCCCGGATCGAGTCGCGGGTGTCGTCGGGGAGCACGATGTCGTCCCACGACTGGTTGTCCTGGACCAGGTTGCCGAGCACCGCGATGTGCTGCGCGACGGACACGCTGATCGCGTGCGCGACGTCGCGATGGGTGACGGAGAACCGCCCGTACGACGCCGCGATCCGCCGCGCCGCCTCCGCCGCGCGCACGATCCGCCCCGGCGTCAGCCGGAACCGCGTCGCGATCTCCTCGAGGTTCTCGGCCTGCGGCAGCCGGTTGCGCCACAGCGCGAGCACGTCGGCCTGCGGCACCCCGCCGAACCGGACCACCTGCGGCGGGCGCTCCATGGCCTCGGTCGACGGCGGCTGGTCGGAGGTGAACACCACCGGCAGGTTCGCGCGGCGTAGCCGGCCGTACAGCGCTGCCAGCGCATCCCCCTTCGGCCGGACGGTGGGCGCGGCCTCGCCGACCAGCCCCACCGTGCCGAGGTGGACGTCGGCGTCCGCGATGCACAGGATCGCGCGACCGATCAGCAGCTCGCACCACAGCGCCGCGACCATGGCGTCGTCGAGCTGCGCGACCGCGTCGTCCCCGGCCAGCACCACCAGCCGGTGCCCGAGCTCGGCGGCGATCGTCGCGAGCACGGTCTTGCGCCCGCACCCCGGCGCGCCCGTGAGCCACAGCGGCGCGCCGGCCAGCACGCCCGGCATCACGCGCCGGAGGTGCTCGATCACGGTGCCGCGATCGACGTCGTCACGCGCGAGCACCGGGCACAGGTCCTCGGCGGCGACCGGCTCCTCGGGCAGCAGCAGCGGGCGCGCGAGCGAGGGCCGCGGTTCGCCGGTGAGGACGAAGTCGACCAGGCGCGTGGGCAGCGTCAGGCGGCGCGCGAGCGGCGGCGTGCGCTCGGAGCCGTGGACCTGGACCAGCCCCCGCATGACGAGGCCAGCGCCCGGCCGCAGCGCCGCCAGCGTGTCGACGGCCGCGACGCCGAGGGCGCGCAGCGCGACCACGAGCGCATCGACCGCGACCGCTGGCTGGGTGGGGTCGCCGGCGAGACGCTGGAGCAGCCGGTACGCGTCGGGCTCGACGTCGGCGGCCAGTAGCACCCTCACGATCAGCACGTCGATCTCGTGTAGCTCCGCGCGCTCGTAGAGGTCGAGGACCCAGTCGGGCGCGACCAGCGCCGGCGGATCGACGGCAGGCGCGGCCGGGGTGCCGGTCTGCTCGGCGATCACGATCGAGCGGGTGATCGCGACGAGCGCCCCGGTGATCGCGACGACATCCTGCGGTGCGACCATCACCCCGATCCTATGCGGAAAGGCCAGCCCGCGTCCGCTGCCGGGTCAGCCCTCGGACGCGGACGCGGCCAGTCCTCTCCGGAGTCGGTCTTGGTGCCCGGCACCAGCTGCGGGGAGTTGAGGTCGCGACGCAGGCGGACCTTGCGGGGGAGCGGCCGCCGCCCCAGCGCGACCGGCGGGGCGTGGCCCAGCAGCGACGCGGTCTGCTCGTCATTGCGCGCCATCACCTGCGCCGGCACCCGCGGGGTGGTCGCCCTGGCGATCACCGGGGCGGTCTGCGTCCTCTGCGCCATCACGGGCGACGGCACGGGCAGGCGCCGCGCCATCCGGTTACGCGCGAACGGGGCCGTGTACCCGGGCATCCCGGCGCGGCGCGGCAGCGGGCGGGTGCCACCGCCCCCGCGCGTGGGCGCGTGCGGCACCGGCGCCTGCTCGGACTTGGCCTCCTCGACCGAGCACGCCTCGCCGGTGCGGGCGATCTACGCCGCGGGCTCCTCGGACTCGCTCTCGTGGCTCCCCAGCGCGAGCGACAGCGGCGCGATGTCCGCGGTGCGGACCGGCGCGTCCTCGGCGGGTTGCGGCTTGACCGCGACCGGCTGGGCGTCGTGGTCCGGGGCGGCCATCGCCTTCGTCGAGAGCAGGCCGTGCTCCTGCGCGTGGTGATGGACGCCCAGGACGCGCTGACGCCCGCGGATCGCGCGCGCGGCCTCGTGCTCGCGTGCCAGGCCCGCCCGACCTGCGACGTCGTGCTCGACGCCTGACCGGTCAACTCCACGGGGCTCCGCCCCGCCCGACGCGGCAAGCCGCGCAGGGTTCCCACCCCGGTTTCGAGACTGGTTCACCGTCTCTCAGTTCCACGGGGCTCCGCCCCGCCCTACGCGGCAAGCCGCGCAGGGTTCCCACCCCGGTTTCGAGACTGGTTCACCGTCTCTCAGTTCCACGGGGCTCCGCCCCGCCCTACGCGGCAAGCCGCGCAGGGTTCCCACCCCGGTTTCGAGACTGGTTCACAGTCTCTCAGGCGGCCTTGCCGCAGCAGGCCTTCCACTTCTGCATCGAGCCGCACAGGCACAGGTCGTTGCGGCCGGGCGGCTTGGGCTTGATCCGGACCACCTCGCGCGCCGACGGGTACACGCGCGGGCGCTTCGCGCGGCCGATCGCCTCGGCGGCCTCGAACCGCGCCGCGATGTCGTCGAGCCGCGCCGGGGTGAACCACGCGCGCGCCTCGTCCTCGAGCTTCCTCGCCATCACCGCGTAGCGGCCGGGATGCTGCAGGTGGCCGAAGTGCGGCACCCGGCGGTAGCCCGGCGGCACGTCGACGAGCGCGTTGCCCCCGGCGAACCCGTAGGTGCCGACGTCGCGCGCGGGGTACAGCGGCCACGTGATGCCGAACAGCCGCTCGGCGACCACCGCGAGCCCGACGAACGCGCGCGCCTCGTTCTGGTTGAACGGGTGAAGGTACGCGGCCTCCTCGGTGGGCGGCACGTGCTCGGGGACGCCGTAGGGCAGCCCGACCGGGGTGCCGTAGTTGGGCGCCGTCGGATCACCACTACTGAGCGCGTGGATGGTCTCGTGCACGCAGAACCCGAGCAGGCGGCCGTGGATGCACGCGCCATCGCGCACCGCGACCCAGCCGACCTCGCCGAGGCGCTGCTGGATCCGCCACAGCATCGGCGCCGCGAGGTCCCACAGCACGGTCTGGCCCCAGCCGCGCATCGCGTCGTCGAACCGGTACAGCGCCTCGATCCCCGCCATCCGCTCGTCGATGGTCAGCAGCTCGTGGCAGTGACACGCGCACGGGATCGGGGTCTGGACCGCATCGACGACAGTGGCCGGCACGGCCGCAGGGTACTATGGCTGGAACGCCAGGCCGATGGTGACGCCCTGGCGCGTGCTCACGCCGGTCGCCGGGCCCTCACCGAACACGATCCGCTCCTCGTAGACGTCGGCGTAGACCTGGACCGCGCCGAGGGTCAGCGCCCCCCCGCCGCCATAGGTCACGCCGCTGCCCCAGTGGCGCTCGCTGCTCATGGTGTCGAATAGCAGCGTGCGCGTGGGCGCGAGCTTGATCCCCGCCGACATCCACTTGTAGCGAAGGAAGTGATAGCGGAAGTCGAGCGACGCGGCGGCCGACACGTAGCGCGAACCACCGACCTCGAGGGTCGAGCCCGACACGCCGTTGCCCCGCAGGCCGAGGCCGAGCTGGAAGTCGCGATCGCCGTAGCCGATCCCGAGCGACATGTTGCGGCCCTCGGGCGGCGCCGCGCGGACCTCGTCGAGGGCGGCGAGCCGCGGCTGGGCCTGAAGGTTGGACAGCGGCCCGGTCGTGGTGGTCTGTGAGTCCATGCCCACATGCAGGCGCGGGCTACACCCGCTTGCCCCTCCGGCGAGGCCCACGACGACGATCCCGGTGACAGCAGCGAGCGAGCGGCGCATTCACTGAAAGGATCGACCCCGCCGAGGAGGGCTTGAGGTAACCGTGGGGGTTGCCCCGGCCACCCGCCCCGGCCGCCCGCCCTGGCCGAGCGCGGGCGAGAGCGAGGGCGAGGGCGAAGGCGAGGGCGAGGGCGAGGGGTGATAGGGTGGCCACGTTGTATGGACGCCTCGACGCACGCCAGGTTCGACGACGACGTCCTCGATCGCGCTGACGTCGAGGGCACCGAGATGGTCCTGACCCGCAGCGGCAAGGACGTCGCGATCCGGATCGGCGATCGCACGCTGATGACGAGCGATGCCCACGACTCCGAGGATGAGTTCGGGGAGCTGGTCGCGCAGGCGATCGAGGAGGTCGACGAGCCCACGGTGTTGATCGGCGGCCTGGGCCTCGGCTTCACGCTGCGCGCGGTCCTCGACCGGCTCCCGCACACCGCGCACGTCGACGTGGCGGAGCTCGTGCCCGCGGTGGTGCGCTGGAACAAGGACTTCTGCGGCGACTACGCGCGCCGCCCCCTGGAGGACCGCCGCGTGCGCCTTCACATCGCGGACGTCGCCGCGGTGATCGCGCGCGGCACCGAGGGCTACGACGCGATCGCCCTCGATGTCGACAACGGCCCGAGCGCGGTCACGCAACCGGACAACGAGAAGCTCTACACGCGGGCGGGCCTCCTCCGGGCGCGCGAGGCGCTGCGCCCCGGCGGGGTGCTCGCCGTGTGGTCCGCGTTCCCGTCGCGGGCATTCACGCGGGCGCTCGAGGTCGTCGGGACCGTCAAGCTGGTCCGGACGACGCCGGCCTTCAAGGGCGGGCCGCGGTACTACCTCTGGCTCGCGCGCAGGGCGTGATCGCCGATGCGAGCCGCACGATCGAGCCGGATCACACGACGAGCGTCGTAGCATCGCGCGGATGCCGCACTCGTTCCGGATCGTCAACGTGTTCACCGTCGACGGCGCGCCGCTGTCGGGCAACCCGCTGTGCGTGTTCGAGGACGCGCGCGGGCTGACCACCGAGCGCATGCAGGCGCTGGCGCGGCAGCTCAACCTGAGCGAGACCACCTTCGTGCTGCCGCCGACGGATCCGGAGACCGCTGCCGCGCGCGTGCGGATCTTCACGCCGACGTTCGAGATGCCGTTCGCCGGCCACCCCACGCTCGGCACCGCGGCGGTGATCGCGGCCGGCCGCGCACGCGTCACGCTCGAGATGATCGCGGGCCTGGTGCCGGTGACGTGCGCCGGCGCGTCGTACACGCTGCGCGCCGCGCAGGCGCCGGTGACCCGCCCGGCGGCCGCGCGCGCCGATCTCGCGCGCATGCTCGGCCTGCCCGCCGACGCGATCGCCGACGAGCCGCTGTGGGTGAGCACCGGCGTGGAGCAGCTCGTGATCCCGCTGACCACCGCCGCGCACGTGGCCGCCGCGCGGCCCGCCCCGGAGCTCCTCGAGCGCTGGGGCTACGGCACCACCCGCGACGAGGCGATGGCGTACGTGTGGGCGCCGCCCGCGGAGCCCGACGGGGCGTGGCCGGTGCGGTTCTTCTTCACCGCCGGCGGCGCCGTGATCGAGGATCCCGCGACCGGCTCGGCGTGCGCCAACCTCGGCGGCTGGCTGGTCGCCCGCGGCCGGCCGCTGCCCCTGACCGCGTCGCTGACGCAGGGCACCGCGGTCGGGCGGCCCTCGCGGCTCGGGCTGCGGGTCGACGCCGATCGCCACATCCACGTCACCGGCGAGGTGATCGAGGTCGCCCGGGGGGCGTTCGACCTCTGACCGCGCAGCCTGGCAACTCGAGTCGCCAGCGGTCAGCCAGGCAAGCCCTTGGAGTTGCAGGCGGATGAGGCCGCCCGACGTGGCACGGCGGGTGCTCCGCCTGCGCCTCGTGCGCCGCCTCCCGTCGACCCTCGCCCTCGCCCTCGCCCTCGCCGCGGGCCCGGGTGCGCTGCTCGGGTGCGCCGACCTGCCCGACGCCGCGCCCGCCGACCCCAACGCGGGCCTGCTCCGCGACTTCGTGGACGGCAAGTTCGACGACGCTGGCCACCCGCTGAACGCCAAGGTGATCCCCGCCCCGGCCGCGTGCGGTGACAGCGATGGCGCCGGCGCGATCGCGCTCGACGCCACCTGCGAGCTGCCCCTGCCCGCCGGCGCGATGGCCGGCCGGCTGACCCTCAACGCGCGGATCCGGGTGCGCCAGCACGCGAGCGCCGGCACGATCGTGACCGTCACCGCGCTCGATGACAGCGGTGCGACTCTCGCCACCGAGGCGCTCACCGTCGCCCGCCTGCGCGCGCGGGATCGGTGGCTCGACCTGCCGGTCCACGTCGAGGGCGGCGCGGTCGCGCGACTGCGGATCACGGTGGCGAGCAGCGCGCAGGTCGACCTCGACTACGTGGAGGTGTTCCCGCGGCGGCTCGGCGTGGTGATCAGCCCGGGCTCGGGCGTGACCGCCGACGCCGATCCGATCACGTTCGAGGTGCCCGCCGGGAAGCGGCTCGAGCGGCTCACCGCCGACGGCGTGGACGTGCTGCCGCTGCTGACGCGCCTGCTCGAGGACGGCCGGGCGACCCGCATTACCACCGCGTTCCGCACGCTCTACACCACCACCGTCGGCGACCTCGTGCCCGGCCGCGCGGACGTCACCGAGCTGCGCGTGCACGCCAGCGGCGACAGCTCGCGCGTGCAGCTGCGCGCCACGCCCGCGCCGTGCGTGTTCGAGGGCGATCCGGCCGGCACTCCCGTGCTCGTCACCGGGTTCCAGCCGTTCCCGGCCGATGGCTGGCACGAGAACATCTCCGCCGTCGCGGTCGGCGCGCTCGATCCCGCAACGCTGACCGGCGCGCAGGTGATGCGGCTGGTGCTGCCCGTCGAGTACGACCGCGCCGCGGCGATGATCACCGAGGTGATCGCGCGGTGCGCGCCGGCCCACGTGATCAGCTTCGGCCAGGGCGGCGGCGCGATCGCGCTCGAGGAGACCGCCTACAACCTGCAGGACACCGGCGAGCTGTCCGGCGGCGCGCCCGACAACCGCGGCATCATCCGCGCGGCCACGCCGATCGCCGCCGCCGGACCGGCGACCCGCGCCTCCCGCCTGCCCCTGGCCGCGATCGACGAGGCGCTGCTCGCGCTCGGCGAGACCCCGGGGCGCAGCGACGATCCGGGCCGCTACATCTGCAACAACGTCATGTACCGCGACGTCGAGGCGATCGAGGCCAGCGGCGGTCGCGCGGGCTTCATCCACCTGCCGTACACCACGTCGTTCGATGACGCCGCGCGCGCCCGCTGGGGCCGGGTCGCCGCCGCCGCCGTGCAGGCGACCGTCGACGCTCCCGAGTAGCGCCGGACGCAGGTCAGAAGTAGTAGGCGGCGCCGAAGGTGAAGTTCGAGCCCGTCAGCTCCATGGTCGGCATCTGGCCGTACTGCTCCTCGGCGTCGATCTCGGCCTGGCTGTCCCCGAATGCGTACGCGCGGAGCTCGGCCTGGAGCGCGAACCGCGTCCAGCGGTACTCGAAGCCGGCGCCGATCACGCCATGGCCGCGCTTCGCACCGTCGACGACGTCCTGCGATGCGACCTTGGGCGCGACGGTGGTGCCGCCGAACCCGGCGAGCACCCAGCCGTTCCAGTGCTGCTCCGGGTTGAACCGGTAGCGCGCCGCGAGCGTGACCGTCGCGACCCCGAGTTCACCCTCGGTGCCGTCCTCGTAGCGCTCGGTGCCGCCACCACCGGAGACGTCGAGCTCGATGTGAGGGGTGACGCGATAGCGCAGAGCAATCTGGGCGATGTCGAACGACGCCTCGCCATCGGACATCGCATCGACGACGCGCAGGCTGCCGGCGCCGAGCGCGACCGACCACCGCCGCGTGAACGCGGACACCGCCGGCGCGGGCGCGGCCGGATCGCCCACGGGCGGCGGCGGCGGCGACGCCCACTGGCCGGGAGCCTGGGCGTGGGCGGTGGCGGCGGTCAGCAGCGACACGAACGCGAAGGCGAACAAGCGGGTCGTCATGGCCGCCATTATTCCACGGGTCGTGCCAGGACAACCGCGGGAAATGTCACGAACGCGTGAGGCGACGGGTGTCGCGAGAACCGACACCGGACCCCGTGATCGTCGGGCGTTCCTACACTACGATGTGACCGTGGCTGCCCGAACCTTCGCCATCGGCGACATTCACGGCGATCTCGCGGCCCTGGACACGCTGCTGGAGCGCCTCCCGACGCTGACCGCGGACGACACCCTCGTCCTTCTCGGCGACTACGTCGACCGCGGGCCCAACTCCGCGGGGGTGGTCGAGCGCGTCCGCACCCTCGGCGACCAGCTGCCCGCGACCGTCGTGGCGCTGCGCGGCAACCACGAGGACGCGTGGCTCCAGATCGTGGACAAGGGCTGGCCCGAGTTCGTCCTGCCGCGCGGCAACGGCTGCCTCGAGTGCTACCGCTCGTTCACGGGGCTGCCCGTACCCGATGACGACGAGACGCCCACCGGCGACGAGCTGCGCGCGATGTTCGAGGGCTCGTTCCTGCCGCCCGACGTGATCGCGTGGATGCGGACGCTGGCGTACTTCCACGAGGACGAGCACGCGATCTACGTCCACGCCGGGATGCGCCGCACCAAGGCCGGCCAGTTCCCCCACCCCGCCGACGTCACGCCGCCGCGCGCCCTGCTGTGGCAGCGCGATCGCGACTTCTTCGAGAACTACCGCGGCAAGCTGGTCGTGTTCGGGCACACCACCACGCGCACGCTGCCGAACGAGCTGTCCACACACACGCCCGACGACCCGGCCGACATGTGGGCCGGCCCGGCGTGTGTCGGCCTCGACACCGCGTGTGGCAAGGGCGGGTTTCTGACCGCCCTCGAGCTGCCGTCGCGCACGGTGTACGAGTCGCGGGGCTGACGGACGGTCGGCGACGCGCCGACGCGGATCAGGTCTTCGCGGGGAGGTACGCGCGCGGCAGCTCCCCGAGCGCGAACTGCCGGCGCCTGCGCCGACGGTTGCGACGGTGCAGGCCGATCAGGCTACCGAACCCGGCGAACACGCCGATCGTCCCGGCGAGGTAGCCTGCGCCGAGCAGCGGCAGCCCGAGGCCGAGCGTGGACACGATCACCATGCCGACGAGCACCGGCCCGAGCACGTCGGTCGCGTACCGGCGCACCCAGGTGTCGTACGCGCCCTCGCAGGACGCGCACCACCCGGCGGCGTTGACGGCTGGCTCCTGGCACCGCGTGCACGACATCGGCGCGAAGCGTAGCCCGAACGCGGGGGGTGGGCAGTGCGACCGGGTGCCGCGGACCCGCGCCTTGCTCACGCGTCCGGATCGAGGGTCGCCGAGGGCTCGATGCCCGCGACCAGCCGATCGAGCAGGCCGCGCCAGCGCGCCTCGCGGGCATCGACGTCCTCGGGCGACGGCGGTGACCCGCCCCAGTGTTCGGCGAGCTCGAGCTCGCTGATGTCGCGCGTGACCGCGAACAGCGCGATCACGATCCGCGCGCCGGCCGGATCGTCGGGGGTGCGCAGGACGAACCCGATCCGCTCGCCGGGGATCACCTCGTCGTAGGTCCCGTCGAGGATCGCGCCATCGGGGAGCGTGCAGCGGAACGCGCCGCCCGGGCGAGCGTCGGCGACGACCACCGGCGCGAGCCAGCGCTCGAGGATCGCCGGCTCGGTTCACGCGAGGTAGAGCTCGGGCGGCGTGACCGCGACGGTGCGGGTCAACGTGATCACGTACGGACGATCGCTCATCGGGAGGTCGCCTCGATCAGCGAGAACGTGAGCGTCGTGGCCTCGGGCAGGAACTGGAGCGAGCCCGAGCCGCCGGGCACGAGCAGCCGCCCGCCGATCGCCGCGCCCTGCGTACCGGCGCGCGCCACCGGCATCGGCTCGACGGTGATCCACGTGTCCCGCACGGGGTCGTAGACCTCGACGACGTCGAGCGCGCGGGTCCCCGCCTCGCCGCCCGCGCACACCAGCCGGCCGAGCACGACCGCGGCCGCGCACCCGCCGCGCGCGGTCGGCATCGGCGCGCGCGGGGTCCACGCGCGCGCGCCCGGGCGCAGCGCCCACACCTCGTCGAGCGGATCGGCGGCGCTCAGGGTGGCGAGCCCACCGGCGACGATCAGCGTGCCATCGGCCATCCGCATGCCGACCGCATGCGACCGCGGCGAGGGCAACTCCGGCAGCACCTCCCACGCATCGGTGGCGACGTTGTAGTCGAGCACCGAGGCGAGCGCGCTGGTGGTCGACGCGCCCCCGAGCAGGAACACGTGCGGCGACGCCACCACCACCGCGGCCGCGCCACGCTCGAGGCCCTCCGGCATCGCGGTGAGCGGTCGCCACGCCGCGCCGGGTACGCCGGTATCGAGCGCGTACACCTCGCCGCGCGCGACGAAGTCCGCGCCCTCGTTGCCGCCGATCAGGTAGAGCGTGGTCGCGAGGCCGGCGAGCTGGGCGTGGGTGAGCGCGACCGGCGCGTCGGCCAGCGGGCTCCACGCGTCGGCGACCAGATCGAGGGAGGCGACGCTGGTCGTGATCGCGAGATCGGGCCCGAACCCACCGGCCACCACCAGCCGCTGCCCGAGCGCGGTGACGCCGGCCTCGAGGCGCGCGGCCGGCAGCGCCTCGAGCCTCGCTCCACGCCGACGGGCCCCCGTCGGGCGGGCTGTCGGCGGCCGGGCAGCCGGCGAGCACGAGCAGCACGAGGACGGAGGCGCGGACCACGGCCCGAGTGTAGCCGGCTCGCATGGTCGGCGGGACCTGCCCGTGCCAGGATGCGGGCCGCCCGTGCGTGTCCTGCTGCCCGCCCTCGTCGGCATCGCGCTCCTCGCGCTGTGGGCCGTGCTGTCCGCCGCGGGTGCGTTCCCGACCGGGACCGTGCCCACGCCCGTCGAGGTCGCGCGCGCGTTCGGCGGCGAGATCGCCTCGGGCCGGCTGCTCGCCGACGTGATCGCGTCGCTGTACCGGGTGGCGTGGGGGTTCGTCGGCGGCGTGGTCCTCGCGGTGCCGCTCGGCCTCGTGATCGGCCGCTCGGTGCGCACGCGCGCGGCGCTGCTGCCGTGGGTGAACTTCTTCCGCTCGCTGTCACCGATCGCGTGGATCCCGTTCGCGATCCTGTGGTTCGGGATCGGCGATCCACCGGCGATCTTCATCATCTTCCTCGCCACGTTCTTCCAGATCGCGCTCGCCACCGCGGCCGCGGCCGGCACGGTGCCGTCGATCTACTACCGGGTCGCCGAGGACATGCAGCTACGCGCGCGCCGCGTCCTCGTCGAGATCACCCTGCCCGCGATCCTGCCGCAGCTCGTCACCGCGCTGCGCGTCGCGATCGGCGTGGCGTGGATGGTGGTGGTCGCCGCGGAGATGATCGCCGTCCGCAGCGGCCTCGGCTGGCTGATCCAGGACGCGCGCAACGGCCTGCGCATGGACCTCGTCGTGTGCGGCATGATCGTGATCGGCGCGATCGGGATCGCGCTCGACCTCCTGTTCTCGCGGCTGACACGGATCCCGAGCATCCGCTGGGGGTTCGACCGATGAGTGAACCGATGACCACGAGCATGCTCTCGATGCACGGCGTCGGGTTCGACTACCCGGGCACCTCCGTGATCGACGGCCTCGATCTCGAGATCGCGGCCGGCGAGCTGGTGGTGTGCGTCGGCCCCTCGGGGTGCGGCAAGTCCACGCTGCTGGGGCTGCTCGGCGGCCACCTGCAGCCCACCCGCGGCACCGTGCGCCGGGGCGGCGCGAGCCGCACGATCTACCAGGACGGCGGCCTGTTCCCGTGGCTGACCGTGCGCGAGAACATCGCCGCGGGTGTACCCGCCGCCGCCACCGACCGCGCCGCCAAGGTCACCGAGTGGCTCGCGATCACGCGGCTCGCCGAGTTCGCGGACCACTTCCCGCACCAGCTCTCGGGCGGCATGCGCCAGCGCTGCGAGCTCGCCCGCGCCCTCGCCGCCGAGACCGACATCCTGCTCCTCGACGAGCCGTTCAGCGCGCTCGACTACCAGACCCGCACCCGCATGCGGCGCGAGCTGGTGGCCACGCTCGCCGAGCGCCCTCGCACCGTGGTGTTCGTGACCCACGACATCGAGGAGGCCGTGCAGCTCGGGGACCGCGTGATCGTCCTCGGCGCCCGCCCCACCCGCGTGCAGCGCGTGCTGGCCCTGCCGCTTGCCCGGCCGCGCGCGCCCGCCGCCCCCGGCGTCGCCGACGCGGAGCAAGCGCTCATGGACGAGCTGGGGCTGTCATGAGGCCGGGCCCCAAGCTCGCGGCCTGGACCGCCGGCGTGCTGCTCGCCCTGACCGTGGCCCACCACCGCCCGTGGCAGACCTCGACGGCGCAGGCCGGCGAGCTCGCCGTCGGGTTCCTGCCCGTGACCTGCCACCTGACCTGCCCCGTCACGGACTTCGCGTCGAGGACCACCACCACCGGCACGCACTTCGCGTCCATGCGGTTCACCGAGTTCCCGACCGTCGTCGAGGCGCTCAAGGCCCGCAAGCTCGAGGCCACGTTCCTGCTCGCCCCGCTCGCGATGAAGCTGCGCGAGCAGGGCGTGCCGATCAAGGTGGTCTACCTCGGCCACCGCGACGGCTCGACGGTGATGGTCGCCAAGGCGTCCACCGCCACCAGCCTGCGCGACCTCAAGGGCAAGGTGTTCGCGCGCCCGAGCCGCTACTCCAACCAGTACCTGGTGATCACCAAGCTGATGGAGGACCAGGGCCTGGCGCCCGGCGACATCGAGTTCGTCGACATGCCGCCGCCCGACATGCCCGCCGCCCTCGCCGCCGGCGCGATCGACGCCTACTTCGTCGGCGAGCCCCACGCCGCCAAGGCCGAGCTCGCCGGCACCGGCCGCGTGCTCTACCACGCCAAGGACATCTGGCCGCGGTTCGTCTCGTGCGTGCTCGTCGTGCGTGAGGAGCTGATCACCGAGCACCCCGAGGTCGTGCGCGACCTCGTGCGCGGCATCGCCGAGAGCGGCGAGTGGGCCGAGCAGCACCGGCTCGAGGCCGCCCGGGTCGCCGCGCCGTACTTCCGCCAGGACCAGAAGCTGCTCGAGTACGTCCTCACCCAGCCGCCTGACCGCGTCAGCTACCGCCACCTGACGCCTACCGACGACGATCTCCAGCAGATCATGAAGTACGCGATCAAGGCCGGCGTCCTCGACGGGCCGATCGACCTGACCCAGCTCGTCGACCTGCAGTTCATCCCCGCCAGCATCTCGGCCGCCGACATCACCACCCCGCCATGACCCCACCCCCGCGCCTCACCTGGCGCCCCCTGACCCTGACCCTGTGCGCGAGCTGGCTGGCCGCGACCGGCGTGATGATCGCGCTCGCCACCGTGGTCGCCCTGCCCGCGTTCCTCGCGAAGGCCGGCCCGTTCATCCTCGCCGGTCTCGTCACGGGCCGGATCGTCGGCGCGCCGGCGCGCACGCCCGCGATCATCGCGACCGCCATCCTCGCGGTGGTCGCGAGCCTGGGCTGGACCGCGTTCTCCTTCGCCACCCGCGACCTCGCGCCCGACCGCGCGCTGGTGCTGCTCGCCGCCTCGCTCCCCGTCATGCTGATCGGCAGCGTGTGGGCGTACATCGGGATGATGCTGGCAGGCCGCCGCCCCGCCCCGCCGCCCCGCACGCCGACGAAGACCGAGCTCGACGACCTCGAGCAGGAGCTCACGCGAGAGATCGCCCGCGAGCGCGACGGCGCCCCGCGCGGCCCGGCCTGAGCGTCGCCTGCCGATGGGGCTGACGCGCTCCCTGGCCGCGCGAGCCCCGGAACCGAGACGAACAGGAGACGAACCGGGGTCCGGCGAAACCAACACACCTCGCGTTGGTTACTCCGGTCGCGCCGGGGCGGTCGTCGAGGCCCATGTGTCCGCAGAGGAATCAGCGAGCAGCCTCAGGCCGGCGCTACCCGTCCCCCCTCTGGATCCTCCGGCGGGCATCCCGGCGGCGTCGTAAGCGGGCCAGCGGCGCGTTATCCACAGGTAGTTGCGTTGATTCCGCCGGCCCCTTGCGACCCCTTGCGACCCCTGATGCGTGCTGCGTGCTGCGTCCGGGACGGCCACCAGCGATCTGTCCGAGGTTCGGACATATGGACAGATGATCGATGAACGTCCAGCCGGCGGACGCCGCGTCGCCCGACACGCTCCCACGTTGTCGAGCTCTCTCGAGCGGGCGCGCGGCACGGTCCCTGCCTGCACGCATCGGCGACCATGCTCGCGGCTCAGCTCTCGCCGACGCCAGCGCGCGCGTATGCCCGCCGCCAGCCGGAGGACGGAACGCTCTACGGCGTCGTCCGCGACCCTCTCCCGG
The DNA here is from genome assembly GCA_964203225.1 of Kofleriaceae bacterium. Classification (GTDB taxonomy): domain Bacteria; phylum Myxococcota_A; class Polyangia; order Haliangiales; family Haliangiaceae; genus JABFXX01. The sequence continues at coordinate 43,891 of CAXNMK010000006.1, read as the reverse complement.
CGTTACTCGAGCGTGCCCGCGATCACTCCGAGCACCGGTTCGGCGATCCGCGCTTCGTCGCGAGGAGCGGCTGGTCGCGTTCTCGTGCAAGACCCGCGGCTTCTGCCCGTCGTGCACGAGTCGCCGGATGGCCGGCACCGCGGCCCACCTCGCCGATCGCGTGCTGCCTGCTGTCCCGTACCGCCAGTGGGTGCTGTCGTTGCCGCAGCAGGTCCGGTTCCTGCTCGCCCGCGACACCGACCTCCTCACGCAGGTCCTCGGCGTGTTCCTGCGCAAGGTGTTCGCCTGGCAACGTCGCCGCGCGCGCGCCCACGGCAAGGGCGATCCGCCGTGCGGCGCCGTCACGTTCGTCCAGCGGTTCGGCTCGCTGCTCAACCTCAACTGCCACGCCCACGCCCTGCTCCCCGACGGTGTGTTCGCGGCCGGCCCGGACGGCGCCGTCGCGTTTCATCCGCTGCCCCCGCCGTGGGACGACGACGTCGTCCGGCTGCTCGAGCAGATCGCCCGCGCGATCCACCGCGTCGTTCAGCGCCGCCTCGCGCTCGAAGGCGACGACGCTCCGCCGGATCTGCTCGCCTCCGAACAAGCCGAGGCCGTGGCCAGCCTCCCCGGTGCGGGCCGCGGCGCGGTGCCCAGGCCCGGCCACCGGTCCGCGTTCCTCGATGGCTACTCGCTCCACGCCGATCGGCTCATCGATGCCGAGGATCGCGAGGGCCTCGAGCGGCTGTGCCGATCCGGCGCCCGCTCGCCGGTCGCCAGCTCCCGGCTGTCGCGCGATCCGGCGGGACGGGTCGTGATGACCCTCAAGCGTCCGTTGCGCGACGGTCGCACCGAACTCGCGTTCACGGCGTGTTCGCACCCCACCACGCGCTCCGCGCCGCCGTCGTTCCTGGGGATGCCTCCGCGTCGGACGACCTCGCCGGAACTCGCACCGGCCCGCTCCGTCGGCTCGCCTGGGCCGCGCTGATGAAGCGCGTGTTCGCGATCGACGTCCTGGTCTGCGACACCTGCGGCGGTGCCATGCGCATCCTCGCCGTGCTCCCCGCCGGCGACGCCAGCCGCGCCATCCTCCAGCACCTCGGCCTCCCGACCGAGCCGCCCGATCCCTGCGCACTCGCACCTCCTCCGCCGTGGTTCGACGGCGCATGATCGAGCCCGCTACCGATCCCCTCCCCTCCACGCAGGCGGGATGAGCGGCCAGCAGCGTCCGCGGCCCGATCGGGAGCCCAGCGTTGTAATGCTGCTTACGCTGCGCGTGGCATCGATCCACCCGGTCATCCGCCCCCAGGCTGGCCGCTCGGAGGCCACCGAGCCGAAACCATGGTTTGTTTTACTTATGCGCTCACTGAACAACAAGAAGAACACGGACGCTGCCAACAAGGCCGCGGTCAAGAAGGCGCAGGCCGACGAGGCGTCGAAGACCCCGGCCGAGTCCCCGTGACGATGAGCGTGCGAGTTGCAGGGCGGCCCGTGCAGATCGGCGTGATCGCGGTCGCCTCCATCGCGGGACTGGTCGCCTGCGCGTCGCCCGAGCGAGCGCCGCCGGCGTCAGGCCGCGCCTCCCCGCCCCCCACCCTGACCGCGACCCCTCCGCCGACGGTCGCCGTGTCCTCGACGGCCGCGCAGCGTTCACGCGCCTTCCTGCAGCGCCAGATCGACGCCGCGCTGCGCAGGGACAGGGCCGCGCTGGTCGACACGTTCAGCGACGACGCGATCGTGCTGGTCCCGCTCGCGAGCGAGCCGGGCGAGGTCACGCACTTCGGGATCGGTGATGGCTTTCACGGGATGAAGACGACGAAGGCGTCGATCGCCACGCTGATCGCCGGCGGTTCCGCCGACGCCGTCTGGTTCTACGCCGATGTGGCGACGGAGAACGAGTTCGTCGATCATGCGGGCATCAGGAACACGGTCGCGCAGACGACGCGCGTCGTCGAGCTCGTCAGCGCGGCGCACGGCTGGCGCGCCGTCGCCGCGTCGTTCACGGAGGCACGCGGGCCACAGCCTTCGGGGGCGAACCCCGAGATCGCCGGCGCGACCGACAGCGACGGCACGCTGGCGATGCTCGCGACGGATGGTGCGGTGGCCAGCATGGCGCCCGATGGGTTGCTCGTGGGGCCCGAAGCGGGCCAGCTCGCGACGGGGCCCGCCGCGGCGAGGACCGCGATCACCGCGTGGCGGCTCGAGTCGCTGACGCGGATCCCGCGGCCGCGGGAGATCCGCACGTCGAGCTGGGGCTTCGTGCAGGGCCACCTCGATCAGCCGCGGCCTGACAGGCTCGTCAACCGGCTGGCGTTCCAGCTGTTCTGCGTCCCCAGGCGGGACGGCAGCTGGCAGGTCGTGCTCGCGCAGTACCTCGCAAAGTAGGGAGGCGCGGTGACCGTGAGGCGCCCGTGCGGTCACGTCAGCGTCGCGGCGGGCCGTCGCCCTCGCGCCGGATCCACAGGCGGAGCTCGTCCTCGTGCGCGGCCTCGCGGCGGACCAGCTCGTAGCCCCACGGCATGTCGCCGCCGAACCCGTGGTAGGTGACGACGCGGGTGCCCGGGCGCGCGGCCGCGAGCCGGGCCTGCACGTGCTCGATGTTCGCGACGTAGTTCTCGCGCCGGGTCAGCGCGTCGCCCGGCGAGCTCAGCAGCAGCTCGCCGAACGGGTTGAACAGGTAGAATGCGTCGAACGTCGCCCAGTCGACGCTGGTCAGCCCGCCGTGGATGAACGACGCGCGGTGCTCGACCCCGAGCTGGCGGGCGGCGTCCTGCGCTTCCTGCACCATCTCGAGGTCGCGCTCGACGCCGCCCCACGCGGCGTCGGTGGTCAGGGCCCCGACGAGGCACACCTTGCCGACGCCGGCGCCAACGTCGAGGATGCGCCCGCCCGGCGCGGGGGCGAGCAGGGCACACGCGCGCCGGGCGACGTCGAGCGGCGTCCAGTGAGACCACGAGCGCAGCCGCTGCTCCGCCGAGTACAGCCGGTCGAAGTGACGGTCGGCGAGCTCGCCGCTGTGGAACGTCCGGGCGATCGCGTCGGGCATGACCTCCTCAGGGTACCCGACCGCGCGTCAGCGCAGCCGGGCGAGATCGTCGGTCATGTACGCGAAGTTGTTCCCGTGGGACTCGAGCAATGCGAGCGACTCGCGGGCGATCCGGACCGCCTCCTCGCGGCGCCCCTCGGCGAGCGCGATGTGGGCCGCGGCCCAGCCGGCGAACCCGCGCGCCACGGCCTTGTCGCGCGTGGCGAACGGCAGCGAGTCCTGGATGCGCGCGAGCAGCGCGGTGGCCTCGGCGAGCTCCCCGCGCGGCGAGGCGGGCGGCGTAGGTCAGGGTGAACAGGGCGCGGCTCCTGTCCGGGCTGGGGCCGAGCGCGGCGATCGCCTCGCGGCAGCTCGCGGCGGCGGCATCGAGATCGCCGGCGCGGCGCTGCAGCTCGCAGCGTCCGGACAGCGCGCCCGACAGCTCCACCGCGTCGGTGCGCGCGCGGTGGCGGGTGATCACTATGCGCGGACGCTGTTCCATCCGAGAACGCGTCAGCGGAGAACACGCCCGCCGAGCACGCGTCCGCCGAGCACGCGTCCGCCGAGTACCCGTCCGCCGAGCACGCGTCCGCCGAGCACGCGTCCACAAGGAACGCGTCCACCGAGCACGCGTCCACAAGGAACGCGTCCACCGAGCACGCGTCCGCCGCGTACCCGTCCGCCGCGTACCCGTCCGCCGAGCACGCGTCCGCCGAGCACGCGTCCACCGAGCACGCGTCCGCCGAGTCCCCGTCCGCCGAGCACGCGTCCGCCGAGCACGCGTCCACCAAGCACACGTCCACCAAGCACACGTCCACCAAGCACACGTCCACCAAGCACACGTCCACCGAGAACGCGTCCACCGAGAACACGTCCGCCGAGCACGCGTCCGCGGAGAACACGTTCGCCGAGCACGCGTCCGCCGATCACGCGTCCGCCGATCACGCGTCCGCCGAGACCGTGCCCGCCGAGAACGCACCCGTTACCGTTGCACCACAACCACAGTCCGCGTAGAGATCACCCACCCAACCGCCACCGAAATTCAACAGTCGACGGGACATCGCCTGTCATGACCTTCGTCGGCCTGGCGCGCTTCATCCACTTCCGGCAACGCGAGGACATCGTCCGCGACCTCGAGCGCGAGCACGGCCTCTCGCTCTCCACCGGCGAGGTCTCGCACCTATGTCGCCGCTTCCTCGGCTACCTGGGCGCGCTTCACGAGGCGCGCGCGCCCGAGCTGAAGCGGGCCCTCGCGAACGACGGCGGCTGGCCGCTCCACATCGACGCGACCGTGGAGGCGCATAGCCGTTCCCGATAGATTGTTACTGGTCACCTCAGCGATCCTTACTCATGAATTTTTCCAGCCAACTAAAAAACTCACGAGAAGCCCCAATCACCCACTTCGACTGTTCTTTGTTGTGCGTTGCCAAAAATAAATTGCGGTACTCCTCGAGCATCGCGAGCGTCTGGGAATCTGCTGGAGTTGCGTTATTGAAAAACAGTTCCCAAACCCGTGGGCTAAGCGTCGACAATCGCTCTACCTTCTCCGTGAATTCTTCGGCTGTCATCCCATCGCGAATACCAGGCGGTCTAATCGACTGCGTATTGACGCCGATACCAATCTCCTGAGGGGAACATGCCCAGAATCGCACCACTTTTGCGGTGTACGGGTCGAGCCGCATGCAGTAGTGAGGCGCATGCACGACTCGTTTGCCGGGTGGACCAACTTCGCGGTAATAAAGAATCTGAATGTAAACGTGCCCATCGGACCTCACTGGAGCCGGGAAAGTTTCTGCTACTTCATCCGGCAGAACAGCCGTAGCTGCTGTTCCTGCAGATTCCTGAAGATCAATCACTGACTTAATCTCTCGAACGTCAGGCATATCTATGCAACCACTCAAAAAGGCAAAACAAGCGCATAGCTCGGGCGGGAGCTCGAATGTGTAGTCGGACGGCGCGAACACGCGGCGCACGCTAGCACGCCGGCCCCGGGTGCTAACCTCCACCGAGATGAAGCGCGCGGCGCATATCGATCACCGCGTCGAACTCGGCGCGCGTGATGCCGGACAGGTCGGGCAGGCGCGACAGCTTGGTCCACGCGACGGCGCGCGGGACGCCGCCGGCCTCGAGGGTGAGGGCAAGGAGCTGGTGGACGAACACGGGCCAGCACCGATTGGACGGCGTGATCGACTCGACCCAGCCGACCTTGGCGAGCTCGACGATCGCGATCGCCTGGCGGACGGCGTCGATGGTCTCGCAGAAGAACGTCATGTTCGCGTTCTTGCCGTCGCGCCGGCCGGTGCGGCCCATGCGCTGGAGGAACGAGGACACGGTCTGCGGGGCGTTGGCCTGGAACACCTGGTCGAGATCGCCGACGTCGATGCCGAGCTCGAGGGTCGAGGTGCAGAGGATGGCGGCGCTGCCGCCGCCGTGGAACTTCTCCTCGGCGAGCCGGCGCTCGGTCAGCGAGACCGAGCTGTGGTGGACGAACACGTCGGTGCCGCGGTCGCGCATGCGCTCCGCGATCGCCTCGGTGAGGGCGCGGCTCTCGCAGAAGAACAGGGACTTCTTGCCGAGCGCCTTGCTCGCGGCCTGGCTGGCGAGGATGAACGGGTCGGCCTCGAGGGCGATCGCGATCTCGCGGGGCCTCGGCGTCTTGGGCGGATCGATGACCACGCCGGCGCGCTTCGAGGTGCCGCGCATCCACGCGAGGATGGTGTCGGGGTTGCCGACCGTGGCGGACAGGCCGACGCGCTGGACGTCGTGGCGGCTGAAGTCGGCGATGCGCTCGATCACGCTCATCAGGTGCGCGCCGCGATCGGTGCCGGCCAGGGCGTGGACCTCGTCGATGATGACGATGCGGAGGTCGCTGAACAGGCGCGGGTCCGGCACCTTGGGCGACGCGAGCATGACCTCGAGCGACTCGGGCGTGGTCATCAGCAGCTCGGCGGGCTCGGCGATGAACTGCCGCCGCTCGTGCGCGGTGACGTCGCCGTGCCAGAGGAACCGGTGGAGGCCGACCATCTCGGTGTAGAGCCCCAGGCGCTCGGCCTGGTTGTTGAGCAGCGCCTTGATGGGGGCGATGTAGAGGGCGCCGACGCCCTCGACCGGGGTCTCGACCATCATCGAGAGGGTCGGGAACATCGACGCCTCGGTCTTGCCGCCCGCGGTGGGCGCGAGCACCACGGCGTTCTTGCCGTCGAGGATGGCCTCGCCCGCGAGCTCCTGGACGGGGCGCAGCGTGGTCCACCCGAGGGTGGCGGCGATCGCCTCCTGCATGCGGGGCGCGAACCGCGCGAACACCGAGCGGGTCACCAGACCTGAACTTCCGGCACGCCGAACACCGAGCGGGTCACCAGACCTGAACTTCCGGCACGCTGAACACCGAGCGGGTCACCAGACCTGAACTTCCGGCACGCTGAACACCGAGCGGGTCACCAGACCTGAACTTCCGGCACCACGCCGTCGTCGTCATCCGGCAGCGTTGGGGGCAGGCCGGCCGGCCCCGCGAGCGCCGCCTGCTCCTCCGGCCGCAGCTGCGCATAGCTCGACCGCATCCGCGCCGCCCGCGCTACCGAACCCACCAAGCCCAGCCACGGCCGAGCACCCCGGCGCGAGCAGCCTGCTCCGCCGGCGCCCGCCGCCGCCGTCACCCCCAGCGCCACGGCGCCACCGGACAACCCGCTCGACCTCGTGGTCGCCGTGTTTCAGCTGGGCACGCCCCGGCTGTCCGCGAGCACGATCATCGACGTCACCGGGCTGCGCGCCAAGGCCGTCACCACCGCGCTCAAGGCGCTCGTGGACGCCGGCCAGGTCCGCGTCTATGCGCCCCTCGACACCGTGGTCCCGGCCGAGTCGAACCGGCCCTACGACATCAAGAAGATCATCCACGCCGTCGTCGACGACGGGACGTTCGTCGAGGTCCACAAGGACTACGCGAAGAACATCGTCGTCGGGTTCGCCCGGTTCGACGGCCGCCCGGTCGGCATCGTCGCCAACCAGCCGATGCACCTCGCCGGCTGTCTCGACATCGACGCCTCGACCAAGGCCGCGCGGTTCGTGCGGTTCTGCGACGCGTTCAACATCCCGCTCGTCACGTTCGTCGACGTCCCCGGGTTCCTGCCCGGCACGACCCAGGAGTACGGCGGCATCATCAAGCACGGCGCCAAGCTGCTCTACGCGTTCGCCGAGGCCACCGTCCCCAAGATCACGGTGATCACGCGCAAGGCCTACGGCGGCGCCTACGACGTGATGGCGTCCAAGCACATCCGCGCCGACGTCAACGTCAGCTACCCGGGCGCCGAGATCGCCGTGATGTGCTCCGACGGCGCGGTCAACATCATCTTCCGGGGGCGCATAGCGATCTTTCCGGAGGTTTTCACCCTGAGTTTCGCCTCGAATTGTTAGGCTGACATCCAGCACGGTCGCACATCTGTCCGCGAAGCTGATCGCGCTGGCAGCGGAACACGGGCTCTCGCCGATCGAGCCCGCGGAGATCGAGCCCGCGTTGCGCATGGCGTCGTACCTGATGGCCAGCGAGGTGACCTCGCCGCAGACCGTCCTCGAGGTCCTCGCCCTCCAGCCCGCATCGACGCTCGTGGTCAGGACCGACGGCGTCGTGACCGCGACCCTCGGCGTGCTGCTGCTGCGCCCGCCTGGCCACCAGCAGCTCATCGCGGGTGTGTTCAATGCCAAGCAACCCGACCTGTCCGTGCTGTGCCGCGGCGCGGACGTTCCCGCGGCGGGGTATTTGTGGGGGATCGCGGCCGCGGACAAGACCGCGGCCGCGGCAGCCCTCGCATTCTGCCGCACCATGGACGACCGGACGCTACGGCACGTCGTCGCCTTCACCCGGGCGGTGACGCCGGTCGGGCGACACCTGGCGGGCCAACGCTTCGGGTTCAAGCCATGCCGACACCCCGACGACGATCTGCTGGTGCGGGCACCGCTAGCCGACGAGGAGCCCTAGCCGTCGAGGGTGGCCGCCACGAGACGCGCGGTCCAGGTGAACGATCTGGCGTACCGGGTGTTCGTGTAAAACGGGCGCGGCCCGAGCGCCACCACGCCGACGAACAACGCCCCGCTGGTCACGAGCGTCTTGGCGACGGTGTTGCCGACGTATCCGTTCGGGGTCACCACGAGGTCGAACGTGCCCGACCCGAGCACCTGCGCATAGAGGATCTTCGTCACGGACGAGTTCGAAGAGCAATTGGCCTGGGTCCTCGCAGGGCGAGCGCATCTAAACCCGATCGAAATCGATCACTTGCGTGAATGCGATCGACACGCTGCTCGCCGCCGTGATCGAGTGTCCGGGTGCCAAGCACGCCGAAGCCGCCCGCCCTCGACACGCTGCTCGCCGCCTTCAGCGAGATCCCTGACCCGCGGGTCGAGCGAACGCGTGCTCATCCGCTGGTGAACATCCTGATCATGGCGTTGCTCGGCGCGATGAGTGGTGCCGACGGTTGGGAGGCGCTCGAGATCTTCGCCCAGCGACGCGCTGAGCTCTTCAAGACGTTCCTCGTGATGCCCAAGGGAACGCCCAGCGCGGACACGTTCCGGCGCGTCTTCTCGGCACTTGATCCCGCATCGTTCCAGGACGCGTTTCGCCGCTGGCTCCAGCCGCTCCTCGAGAACCTCAAGGGCCAGACGATCGCCCTCGATGGCAAGACGCTGCGCGGCGCCTTGGCCCACGCCGCGGGAAGCGGCGGTGCGTTTCACCTCATGCACGTCTGGGCCACCGAACAAGGCCTGCTGCTCGGGCAGAAGGCCGTGATCGGAGCGCCCGGCGAGGTCGCGGCCGCGATCGAACTGCTCAAGCTCTTGGACCTCACCGGCGCCACCGTCACCGCCGACGCCAACAGCTGCACCGCCGAGGTTACGGCCACGGTCCGCGCTGCTGGTGCTCACTACGTCCTGGCGCTCAAGGGCAATCGCAGCGCCTTGCATCGCCACGTTCAGCAGTGCTTCGCCGAGGCCCGGCAGGCAGGGTACCCAGGTCAGAAGGTGGCGCAGAGCCGCAAGCGTGCCCACGGCCGCGACGAGATCCGGATCGTCCGTGCCATGCCGCTGGGAGCATTGCCGCCGTCGATGAAGGCACCGTGGGCCGACCTCAAGACCATCGTGCAGGTGGACCGCGTGCGGAGCACCGACCACATCTCGATCCAGCGCGCCTACTACGTGACCAGCCACGGCGCCCACCCCCACGCCCTCGCGCGCCGGATCCGCGATCATTGGAGCATCGAGAACCAGCTGCACCACTGCCTCGACGTCAGCTTCAACGAGGACCGGCGGACCATCCGCCACGAGAACGGCGCCCAGAACTTCGCGCTCGTCACCCGATACGCGCTCTCGCTCCTCAAGCGAGACCCGACCAAGATGAGCGTCGCGATGAAGCGACGCGCTGCGGCCTGGGGAGACACCTACGCACTCGAGGTCTTGCTACACGGAATTCCTCAGGTTTAGATGCGCTCGCCCTGCCTTGAGATAGAGCGCGAACTGGTACTGGCTCACCAGCGCCGCGTCGGTGACCTCGAACGCGGGCGGCGCCAACGCCGCGGCCACGTGGAACGCGCGCGTCAGCTCGAGCAGTTCGGCGGCGTCGCTCGGCGGCGTGAACGGGTCGGGATTCCCCAGCCACGGAGCTTCGCGCGCGAGGTAACGGACCCGCTCGTCCTCATGAGGAATCGTCGCAAGCGCCTCGGCGAGGCGCTGCGGGTACGCGGGCCTGGACGGCCGACTGTACGCCGCGACGACGGCCGCACCGACGCCATCGGAGGCCCGCGAGGCCACGTACTCGGCGAACCGCGCCGCCACCACCTCCACCATCATGTACGCGCTCGCGTGCTCGACGGTATAGGTGAGGAAGCGGTCGTAGAAGCTGCACGCCACCGCGAACAGCGCCTCCTCACCAAGTCGCTCCGGCGGTCCGACGTCGAGCGGATAGGCGACGAGTTCGGCCCCCCGCGCGAGCACGCCGGCCGCGGCGTCCTCGACCATGGACGGCGTGGTCACCGCGCGGCGACGCAGCTCGTCCTGCCACGCCTGCTGCGCCCCCGTTGCCAGGAAGATGTGCACCTTGCCGCGGTCGCCCTCGACGCGGACGGCGCACGGTCGCCCGATCAAGCGCTCTCCGACGGCCGCGAACGAGATGTTGCCAGCCGACTTCCACATCGACCACTGCCGGCTTGTCGACGGCCACGTGATTCCGTAGAAACGTGACAGTCGATCCGATCGGCGGGGTGGCGTCACAGCGATCGGGGCGCCGCCGGCGGCTCGGGATGACCTGTCAACTCGGTGGCGTGACAGGCGGGTAGAGGCACGCCTCCACCCGCTGGCGGTACGGTTCAAGCGGGCGCAGGTGGACGTGCGCCTGGGCTCCCAGGTTGTCGACCAAGGCCGCGAGTTGCGTGCCGAGCGCCGTCAGCGCGTCGCAGTGCCGCTGGTGCTCAGCCTGAATGGCGGCGATCACCGACAGAGCGCTGGTGGCCGTCCCTGCGTAGCTCGTCGGTTCGTTGAGCGCGAGCACCGCGTCGATGGGCCAACTCCGGGCGTCGTCAGCGCTGGGGGGAACACCCGCTACGCGTCGTGTGCCGGCACCCGCTGGCCGGTCCCATCGTGAACGCGGCCGTCGTCGAACCTCACCCGCTGATCGTCGTCTCGGCCACGCGGCGCTATGCGCCTGCTTGCCGGTCTGCTCGGGGCACGCGGGCAGCGTGCGCTCGTGCAGGATGCCGAGGCGCGCGAGGCCCTCGCGCACCTCGCCGGCCGTCATGGCGGCGCCGTTGTCCGTGAGCAGTTGCTGCGGCCGGCGACGCTTCTGGATCGCCTGGGACAGCCCGTGCACCAGCGCCTCGGCGGTCTCGTCGAGGTACCACTGCGCGTGGCAGCACAGCCGCGATCGATCGTCGACGATGCCAAGCAGCTTCGGCGTCACCACCTTGCCGTTGGAGAGCACGATGCGCACGAACTTGGCGCCGTGAAAGTCGAGGTGCCACAGCCCGTGCACGTACGCGCTCTCGTAGCTGCGGGTCTCGCGCGCCTCGAAGTTCTCTCGGCTGTGGTCATGGGGCGTGAGGTCCTCGGGGCCGCGGCGCTGCCGGCGCTTCTGGCGAACCAGCCCGCGCTCCTTCATCAGCCGGCGGACCGTCGTGTACGACGGCACGCGGCCCTCGCGCTCACCCAGGTCGGCCTGCGCCACCAGGTTGTCGGCGTGGCGCGTCTACGCCTCGGGTCACGCCCTCGATACGAGCATCCTCTGCGGGTGGCGCGCGCCCCTCACGATGCGCTCGGGTCCAGGCGGGGCTGCGTCGACACGGGCGCGAGCAGGCGCAGAAGTGCGAGCACGACGTTGTCGGCGGTCGCCGTCAGGCGCGCCATCAAGGAGGTCGGCAGCGCCGCCTCATCGACGGCCGACGCCAGGCGCCCGCGCAGGCTGGTCCAGAACCGGCTGGTCGCGAACATCGTCGTCCACCACCGGCGCCAGCGCACCAGCGTCCGCCGGTCGATGCCGATCAGCGTCGCCAGCCGGGTGACCGCGAGCTTCGACGGGCCCTGCTGGAGCGCCGTCGCCAGCACCACGACCGCGCCGAGGTAGACCTTACGCCCCAGGAATCGCACCGACGGCGGCGTCCGTCGGCGACGGCAACCCTCGACCGCGCAGCAGAAGCTGTGGCGCCACGCGAACGCCTCGTCCAGGCCGTCAGCCCCCCGCGGCTTGCGCGGGTAGTCGGCGACGTCGAGCCGACCGCCGCAGAACGCGCACCCCGCCGCCCGGGCCTTCGCCGCGAGGTCGGCGTCGATCCTCGGCCGCAGCACCAACACGCTGGAATCGACGACGGCTTCGTGGCACAGAGGGGGCCTCCTTCCGATCTTCCGGTTGAAAGGAGAGGAACCTCTCGCTGGCTTGAATGGTCAAGTTCGTCGAGCGGATTCCGCTATTCCCCTCGCCGTGCCTGCTCACGCCGCGCGTGCTTGCCCTCGAAAACTGCGCTCCTGCTCAGGCGCGACTATCTCGCCACGGCACCGCCCCGACGGTCAAAGCGCGACGGGTTCAGGTCGCCGTCAACAAGTATCCCGCCGCGCGGTGGATCTCGGTGATGCCGCCGCTGAAGGGTACGCGCAGACCGCGCGCGTAAGGATCTTCCCGCGCCCTCGCTACTCTTCATCGGCTTCGATGATGGTGGTGCGCGCCTGCTGCTTGCCCTCGATGGCGAGCATCGTGGCGAGGTCTGGCTCCAGGTCGCCACCGATGCGCGCCCGCCGGACGCGAACCCGCGAGTTCTGTGGCATGACCGCCGCGACTGCACGAAGATCGCCGACAGCTTCACCGCCTTCATGGCGTCGCTGCGGCCGCTGACGTAGCCGACGCAGGTTGCGTCAGGCGTAGCGTCCCCCCCCCGATCCCCCCAGTTCGCGTGTCGAGTGCTGTCGGCTGCGCATAGCGGGCACCGTCGAGACGAGCGGCGCGAGCAGGACCTGCGCGGGCCATCGGCACAAGGCCCGGCCGAGGCGCGCGAAGCCCCGCTCGACGGGGCCCTCCGGAGCGGCGCTCATGGCGCGCTCGTTCGCGCCGACGGGCGGCCCTTCGTCGAGACGCTCGGGCGATGCATGGCGGCGGGTCTAGCATCCGAAGCCTCCTCGACAAGCGCGCCGGCCTCAGGAGGCGGGCACGAGCGCGTAGCGGACCCGGGTGCGCGCGCCGACCGCCGAGGGCACGTCGAGGTCGAGCTCGATGCGTCCGATCTGGAGCTCCGCGCCGTAGTACGAGTAGCGCAGCCCGTGGGGGCGGACCGCGGTCACGCGTGGGCCCTCGAGAACGACGTCAAACCCCCGACCATCCCTGTCCCGGATGCGAAACGTGGGGCTCGGGGCCGACGCGACCGCCTCGATCGAGGCCCCGCGCGACTTCCGGTTCAGGTTGCCGAGGGCGCCGGTGAGATCGTCGCACGTCTCCCGGGTGCAGGTGGGGATCGGCACGTTCTCGAAGAGCCTCGCCATCGTGGCGCCGGAGGGCGCCGCCTCGCGCTCGAGGACCACCTCGACGCGGATCCTGTCGGCGTCGAAGTCGTAGTGCCGCGCAACACAGAGCCCCTGTTCGCCCTCGAGCCGCCCGTAGACCGAGAAGCCCCCGGGCAGCGCGCGGTGCTCCGCCTCCGGAAAGCGTCGCGCGCAGTCCCCGCCGGGGCCCGCGGCCATGCGATCCGCGGTGACCGACTCGTAGTCCTCCCAGAAGCGGCGAAGCACGCCTCCCTCGGAGAGCACCGCGACGAGACCGTGGTGCGAGAGGGGCGACCAGTTCGTCGCGATGAGCCCGCTGCCGTACGACGGCGTGGCGAACATCGAGAGGCCGCCCCCGACCATCGGGCTCGGCTCGTAGAGGTCGATGGTGTGCGGCGTCGTCGCGCCCCCGAACGGCGGCGCCTCGGTGCGCGGGTCCACGTCCTCGATGACCACGCCCCCGCGCGTCATCGGCACCGCGCGGGTGACCGGCCAGTGCGCCGCGTACACGGACGAGGGCGCGGGGTGACCGAAGTAGAGCGCGGCAGCGTAGGCAGGCCTTCGGATCGCGAGAAACTCCGGCGCTGCACCGGAGTCCGGCGAAGGGAGCAAGGTCTCGGACGAGCCGGGCGCGACCGCGGGAAGGAGCGCGAGCGCGGGCCGACGCGTCGAGTCGAGCGAGAGCGCCACGTCCGCGACGCCTCCGAGTGAGAGGCGCGGGATCGCGGCCACGCTGCCGCCGAAGCCGCCCGCGAGCGAGCGCAGGCTGCTGAGCGCGGCGTCCACGGCGGCGCCGGACTGCGGGAACGCCCACGCCGACCACACGGCCACTTCCGGGATGGTCTCGGCGAGCCCCCGCGCGCCTTGCCACTGCTCGAGCTCGAAGCCGATCCCGATGCGGTGCGAGAAGTTGAAGGCCGAGGTGCGCTGTCCGTCGGGCTCGACGGCCGTCATCCACCCGAAGAAGCGGTAGCTCGCGGCGAGCGCCGCGCGCATCGCGGGGTCTTCGCCCTCGGGATCCCGCGCGGTGAGCCCCAGGTACTGCGCCATGTGCCAGTGCTGCATCCCCGCGTACGAGGGGCTCGGCCCCGACGCCTCGGGCAGCCAGCCCGAGGGGCTCGCGCCCGCGGCGAAGCGCCCGGCGTACTCCCTCGCGAGCTGCCGGTAGAGGCGCGCGAAGGGCAGGCCGACCGCGCCGTGGGCCAGCTCCTCGGTGCCGAGCAAGATGTGGCTCGACTGGTTCATCGTGCTCACGAGGTACGCGGGCTCGTAGCGGTCCACGACGCGGCGCAGGCCCTCGGCCCAGACCCGCTGAACCGCCGCGGCCAGGGGCGCACCGAGCGTCGCGTCGAGACGGTGGGCCGCGAGCACCGGACCGGCCGCCGCGAACGCGCGCGTGAACTGCGCGAGCTGGAAGGCCGCGGAGCCCGGATACGGATCGGTGTCGCCGATCGGCAGCTGCCGCTCGTCCTCGCCCACGACCAGGAGGTCCGCCAGGCCTTGCGCGAGCCCGCGGACCGCGAGCTCGGGCGCCGGGAGCGGCGCCCCGTCCGACGGAGGGCCCCAGGGATTGCACGGGTGCACGAGGGTCGAGGCCAGCATCAGCTGCTGTGCGCCCGCGCTCGGCAGCGCGAGGCCGGTGAACGCCGGCCCGTATCCTGCGCCGTCACGGGTGCGATAGCGGACGCCTCGGAGCACGTCCCATCGGTTGCGGGCCGGATCGAACGGCGCCTCGCAGAGCCCATCGGCGCCGCACGCGCCCCCCGCGACGCAGTCGCTCGCGTGGCGGCAGAGCTGCCGTTCGAGCAGCGGCAGGCCCACGGCGCCCGACCAGTGATCGTTCGGGTCGCGGACGAGCATCGGCGCGCCCGCGCCGTACGTGACGCTTCCATCGCCGCCCACGGACGCCGACGAGAGGTACCAGCGCACGGCCTTCAGCGGGCTGTCGTACGAGTGCAGGAGGTCGAGGCGCCGCCACGTCTCGTCGGCGCTCGGTCTCGAAGGTCCCGTGTCCGCACCGGCGCACTCGGGCCGCGTCGGCCACGCGCGCACGTCGGGTCCGTCGAGCGCCGCCGTGCGCGCCTCGTCCCCCGCGCGTGCCGGATCGAGAAGCTGCGGGAGCAGCTCGAGGATCTCTCGCTGGAAGCGATGAAACACCAGCGTGCCCGCGTGCGGGCCCGACGCCACGCGCTCGACGGAGGCGTGGATGGCCGCGGCCGAGGCGGCGCTGTCGCACAGGATGAACGGCAGCCCGGACGCGTGGAAGTGCGAGGGCCTGTCCGACGCCGGAAAGTCGACCCGCCAGATCTCCCCGTCGTCTGCGCTGCCAGGGGCGACGACGAAGCGCTGCGTTTCACCGAGCGTGATGGGCGAGAGCGGCGCGCCCTCCCCCTCGCGCGTGAGCGTCGGCAAGACCGAGCCGGCCGCGGCGACGCTGAGGTCCACGAAGAGCGGAGCCGTCCGGTGGCGCGGCAAGAACACCCAGCGCGAGGACGCCGCCACGGGCGTGCACCAGCCCAGGCACGCGGGCCACGCGAACGCGCCGTTCTGCTGAGAGAGCCCGTGCCCGACGCCCGCGGGGAGCCGCAGCCGGACGGCCGTCTTCAGCGAATTGGTCGCCACGCGGACCTGATAGACGCCGGGGGCGCGCAGCGAGATGCGGTAGCCCTGCATGTTGCCTGCCCCGTCGAAGCCGAACTCCGATGGTGGAGGCTCGGACTCCGACGCGAGGATGCGGGGCGCGGCGTTCCCTGGATCTTGGCGCTGGTGGTGCCAGTGCACGAGGTCCTCGTCGGGACCGAAGACCCGCACGATGGCGATGTTCGAGGCGTCCGGATACGGATCGAACGCGAGCTCTCCTGCGCCGCCCGGCGAGCCCATGCGATCGACGGCGAGCTCGGCCTGGAGGTCCCCGCCCGGCGAGACGATGTAGAGCGCCAGCACCGGTCGATGGGGCGCGGGCTGCATGAAGACGGGACCGACCGTCTCCGTGAGGGGCGCGGGCGTCTGGCACGACGTCATGCACGCGTCGGTGTCGGACGTGTTGCCGTCGTCGCAGAGTTCGCCGGGGTCGAGCGTGCCATCCCCGCAGCGCGGGCCACCGCAGTCGGCGCAGGCGTCGGGCGCAGCGCCGTCGAGGCCCGCACCACCGTCGGTGACGCCCCCGTCGAACGTCGCCTCTGCATCGGGCCGCGAGGACGCATCCGGCGCGCTGACCTCGGGTCGGCCGCAGGTCAGGAGCACGGCGACGGACGCGAGGAACACCACCCTGCCAAACGCCCTGCGTCGACCTCGGGAGCGCGACCCGCCGGGCCGCCACGGTCCCCGCCCGTCGAACGCCGTGAGCTTCGCCCGCAACGCGCCGAGATCGTTCCACTCCATCGCACCCTCCATCGCCCGCGTGAGCGCGGCGCGGCTCCTCTCGGCCTCGCCCGCCGGGGCCCGCGTTCGCCCCGCCGATGCCTCCGAGCCTACACCTTACGCCAGGGCGAGCGCATTTAAACCTGAGGAATTCCGTGTAGCAAGACCTCGAGTGCGTAGGTGTCTCCCCAGTCGACGGCCACGTGATTCCGTAGAAACGTGACAGTCGATCCGATCGGCGGGGTGGCGTCACCGCGATCGGGGCGCCGCCGACGGCTCGGGATGACCTGTCAACTCGGTGGCGTGACAGGCGGGTAGAGGCACGCCTCCACCCGCTCGCGGTACGGTTCAAGCGGGCGCAGGTGGACGTGCGCCTGGGCTCCCAGGTTGTCGACCAAGGCCGCGAGTTGCATGCCGAGCGCCGTCAGCGCGTCGCAGTGCCGCTGGTGCTCAGCCTGAATGGCGGCGATCAGCGCGACGACGTCCTTGGCCACTGGTTGGTCGGCCCAGAACTCGATGACGAGGTCGGAGGTGGCGACAGCGTGCGGTTCTCGTCGCTCACCACGGCGTTGGCCGACCTGCTCAACCAGCGATGGGCGGCAGGTCGCAACGAGGCCGGCCGCCGATCAGCCGCCCGCCAGCGGCAGCTCGGTGACGCCCTCCCCGCTCCCCGCGAACGTCGCGCTGACGACCCGCACCATGACCCGCCGCGCCCGCTCGATCGCGTCGGGCGAGACCTTGCGGCCTTCATCGCCTTCGGTCATCACCTGCCGGGTGATCGCCTCGAGCGCGAACAGCGTGGTGCGGACCAGCAGCGGATCGACCTTCGCCATCTGCGGGCTCGCGACGCACAGCAACTCCACGAGCCGGTCGTGGACCGCCATCCGGTGCGCGTGGAGCGGCGACTCCTGGCGCGTGGCCTCGCCGCCGAGCACGAAGATCAGCCGCCCGAGCATCGCGGCGTTCTTGAGGTGGACGTCGATACACCTCGCGAACTGCTCGATCGGGTCAGACGACGAGCCCAGCGCGCGCTTCCAGTTCTCGACCAGCCCCGCGGTGCCGAACCGATACAGCGCGAGGGCCACATCCTCCTTGCTGGTGAACAGCCGGTAGAACGTCCGCCGCGAGACCTTGGCGGCCGCGAGCAGGTCTTCGACGCTGGTGTCCCGGATCCCGCGCATGGCGAACACCCGCGCGCCGCCCGCGACGATCATGTTCCGGGCGACCTCCTCGCCGAGCTGGACGCCCGACGCTCCCTTGCGCTTGCTCGCTGCCATCGCCGCTCTCCGCAGGCCCGGCTTGAATGTATACTCATCGTATACGGGGCGCAATCATCGATTGTGCGCCGCCGTGCGCGAGTCGCGCATGCGATGACAAATGTGCTCACTGAGATGGGGCTCGTGTCCCCACGCTTGGCGCCTGGCCGCACGCGATCACGTGGGGTTAGCCGGCGCGGCTCGTTGGTATACCTATTGTATACCTATCGCGCATGACAACACGATGGCCGGTCGCGCTGCTGGTGATCTCGGGATGTGTGGTGGGAGCCGATGGCGATCCGCCGGACGACTCCGATGACTCGCCCGAAGCCGGCGCCACGCAGCTCTCGCTGAGCACCAAGCGGCCGAGGTACGTACAGATCCGTGAGGCTGCGCGCGCGCGGGGCGTGACCAACGCGTTCCTGCTCGCCGGGATCGCGAACGACGAGACCGGCCTGGCGATGTGCTGGTCGGAGGCGACGTGGGCGTGCCAGGGCCCTGCCTCGCCGGATTGCGGCGGTGGACCGATCATCGCGGGCTCTGGTGATGGACCGTGCTCCGCCCAGCAGGGCGGGCTCGGCATGTTCCAGTTCGACGCCGGGACGTACCAGCAGACCCTCCAGCAGTACGGCAGCGATGTCCTGACGAACGCCGGTCAGACCTCGGACGCGATCGACTTCGTGGTCTCGATGGTCAGGGCCTCCGCGTACACGACCGACGCGGAGACCGAGCCCAAGGCGCGCGCGTGGATCAACCGGTTCGATCCGGGCAACGCCGGCCTGCGCGATCAGTGGATCAAGACCGTGGTCCGCTACTACAACGGCTGTCAGCCTGGCTGGAGCTGCTGGAACGCGCGCTATCAGACGTACTCCGACGGCTACAACCTCGCGATCTCCGAGCCTGGCGGGCTCGGATTCTGGGCGCAGGCCAGCGGCACGCGGTGCGGTGACTCACCGGCGGTGGTCGGCGCGATCGAGACCAAGTACCTGGCCCTTGGGGGCTGCAGCTCGTTGCTCGGTGCGCCGATCACCGTGGAGCGCGTCGCGCCCGATGGGATGGGCCGGTTCAGCGTGTTCGACCGCGGCTCGATCTACTGGTCGCCGCCGACCGGCGCCCACGAGGTGCATGGCCGGATCCGCGACGCCTACAAGGCGGCCGGCTGGGAGGCCGGCTCGCTCGGGTATCCAACCTCGGACGAGTACGCCGTCACCGGCGGACGCCGATCTGATTTCCAGCACGGCTCGATCACGTGGACGCAGTCCACCGACACCACCTCGATCACCACGAACGGAGTCACCCCATGAAGCGTCCATTGTTCTTGTTCGCAGCCCTGTCGCTCGGCGCGTGCGCCGCGAGCGCGCCCGGTACCGATCCCGCGTCGGACGAAGACGGCGACAGCAAAGACGACGCGCCGTCCGACACCCCGGGCTCCGGCTCGGGTGCGAGCGGGGCGCTGGCCTACGGTAACCCGGCGGACGCCTCACGACCGTGGCGCGTGCTCGACGTCGCCTACGAGGTGCAGAGCACCGGCTACTGGTGCGGCCCGACCGCGACCAAGATCGCGCTGTCGAGCCGCATGCCGGCGCCGAGCCAGCAGGCGCTCGCCAACCAGCTACCCACCACGACCAACGGCACCGACTGGGTCGGCCAGGTCACCCAGACGCTCAACGCGAACCTCCGCGCGACCTGGTACCGGACGGTGGAGATGCCGAACAACACGCCGACCGCGGCGCAGCGCGATCTGCTGTGGCGAGACCTGCGGCGCTCGATCGACAACGGGTTCCCGCTGGTCGCGAACATCGTCGCCCCACCGACCAACCATCCGCCCGGCTACCCGAGCGATCGCACCATCTATCACTACTTCACGGTCATCGGTTACAACGCCGACACGCGGCAGGTGTACATCGCCGACCCCGCGAGCTTCGGCGGCAACCAGCTGTACTGGCTGACGTTCGACCAGCTCGCGACGCTGATCCCGCCGAAGGGCTACACCGGCCCGGCGGCGTGCGCCCGCGACGCGGTGGTCGGCAAGATCGCGGAGAAGTACGACGCCCTCGGCGGCTGCAGCTCGGCGATCGGTCCGCCGATCAGCGAGGAGCGCCGGTCGCCCGATGGCGTGGGCCGGTTCAGCGTGTTCGAGCGCGGCTCGATCTACTGGACGCCACAGCTCGGCGCGTACGAGGTGCACGGCCGGATCCGCGATGCGTGGGCCGCCGCCGGCTGGGAGACCGGCAGCCTCGGCTATCCGATCTCCGACGAGTACGCGGAAGGCGATGGTCGAGGCGCCGACTTCCAGCACGGCCACATCCATTGGTCGGCCACCACGAACACGACCACGATCATCCCCTGACCGATGCTCCACCCACCCCGAACGGACACCCGATGAACACCGACCGCAACGTGAGTCACTCCCTGATCGCGACCTACCTGATCACCTGGATCGCGAGCGCTGGCTGCGTCGTCGGCGAGGATCACGGTGACGACCCCGGCCAGGACGGCCGCGGCGACGGAGATCCCAAGGCCGATGGCGTGATCGCCGCAGGTCGGCCCGTGTTCCAGGCGCCGTTTGCCTGCGACCAGTCGTGGACCTACTCGCATCACAGCGCGGAGGTCCGGCGCGCCCTCGACTTCGTCGCCAACGCCACGGTCACCGACCATGCCCCGGTGCTCGCCTCGGCGGCCGGAACGGCCACCCGGCGGTTCCAGTCGGGCGGCGCCGGCAACTACGTCGTGATCGACCACGGCGCGGGCTGGCAGACCTACTACTTCCACCTCAGCTCGTACTCGGTGGCGAGCGGAGCCCCGGTGCAACAGGGCCAGGAGATCGGACGCGTCGGGACCTCCGGGGCGAGCAGCGGGCCGCACCTTCACTACGAGCAGCTACTCGACGGGGTGGGTCAGCCGATCGCGCTCAACGGTCAGGCGCTCGACCCCTACCCGTCTTCGTACGGCGTGCGCAGCGTGGTCAGCGGGAACTGTGGCGCGTGCGGCGTGCAGCAGGACGGCAAGCTGTACTGCAACAACCGGCCGGCTGAGCTCCACGCTCAGCCGAGCGCAGCCAGCCCGGTCATCGATCAGCTCCGCTCGAGCTTCAGCTACTTCGATTGCTGGCGGACCGGCGAGCTTCACGCGGGGAACAACACCACGTGGTATCGAACGCTCGGCGACGACCAGGGCGCGGTCGGATGGGTCGCCGCCGTCCACCTGCGCACCACCAGCGCGTTCGACGCGGATCCGACCGCTTTGGGACTGGCCGCGTGCCCGTAGCGCGTCGGCGGAGAACGTGGCCGTCTCGGCCCTGAGGGATGCGACACTTCAGCCATGGCCACGAACGACGGCGACGATCGCGGGACCCGGCCGTACGAGGTCGACACCAACGCGCCGACCGAGTCCGAGGAGCTGCGCGAGCAACGCAAGCGCGGCGCCACCAACGCCCCGCCGCCCGACGAGCGCTACCAGCTCGGGGAGCTCCTGGGCCAGGGCGGGATGGGCCAGGTCCTCGTCGCGCGTGATCGCGTGCTCGGTCGAGAGGTCGCGATCAAGCGGATGCGATCGGACACCCCGACCGCGCTGCAGATCAGCCGGTTTCTCCGCGAGGCCCACATCCAGGGGCTGCTCGATCACCCGACGATCCCTCCGGTTCACGAGCTCGCACACGACGAGCGCGGCCTCCCCTACTTCGTGATGAAGCGCGTGAGCGGGATGACGCTCAGCAAGATCATCGAACGACTGATCGACGCCGACCCGGTGGTGACCGCGCGGTTCCCTCGCCCACGCTTGCTGCGAGCGTTCGTCGACGTCTGCCTCGCGGTCGAGCTCGCGCACACCCGGGGCATCGTCCACCGCGACATCAAGCCGTCGAACATCATGCTCGGCGAGTTCGGCGAGGTGTTCTTGATCGACTGGGGCGTGGCCAAGATCCTCGGCGACAAGGATCCGTGGTCGGACGGCTCGGAGGACTGTTCGCCCGAGATCGATGCGACCGTCCCGGGCACCGTGATCGGGACGCCTGGCTACATGTCTCCGGAGCAACGCCATGGCGATGAGGTCGATGCGCGCGCCGACATCTACGCGCTCGGCTGCCTCCTGTTCGAGATCCTCACGTTCACCAGGGTGCCGGCGGATGGCGTTGCCCGGGCCTCGTTGCGTCCGTCACAGTACCAGCCCGCGGTCAGCCCGGAGCTCGATGCGCTGTGTGCCAAGGCAACCGCGCCGGTGCCGGCCGCGCGGATCGCCAGCGCCCGCGAGCTCGGGGCGGTGACCCAGCGGTTCCTCGATGGCGATCGCGATCGCGAGCTTCGGATGCGGATCGCCGACGAGCACTACCGCCGAGCCGTCCGCGCGGCGCTGGAACGAGACATCGACGATGGTCAACATCGCGTGGCGATCCGAGAGGCCGGCCGCGCGCTCGCCCTGAACCCCTCGCACCGTAGCGCCGCCGAGCTCGTGACCTGGTTCATGCTCGAGCCTCCCAGGCTGCTCCCCGACGAGCTGATCCGGGAGCTCGGGGCCTCCGCGCTCGACGAGCGCAAGCGCCAGGCGCGGATCGGGATCGGCGCCTACGCGATCCTCGGCGTGTTCATCCCACACCTGGCGTGGGCAGGGATTCGCAAGTCGCTGCTGGTCGCCGCGCTCGCCGTCGCGATCGCCCTGCTGGTCGGGCATGCCGTGCTCGGCACGCGGACGATCCGGTTTCCGCGGTTCGCCCCGATCCTGACCCTCACGCTCAGCGCGATCCTCACGGCGTTGCTGTCCCGCATGTATTCGCCGTTCATCATCGCGCCCGGCGTCGCGACCTTGACGGCCGTGGTGCTGATGGGCGGCGCGATGTTCCGGACTCCCTGGTTGATCGGCGCCGCGATCGGCGTGCTGTCGCTCGCGGTGATCGGGCCGTACGTGCTCGAGGTGGCCGGGCTGCTGAGCCCGACCTTTCAGATCACCGGCGGGCAGGTGGTGATCAGCAACCTCGCGATCGCCCTCGAACCCCTTCCGATCGGGCTGGGCCTCGTCGGGTACGTGATCGGCTTGATCGGGATCGCGACGCTGATCAGCTGGACGATCGCCCAGCGTACCGCCGACGCGCGGCGCACGCTGCACATCCAGGCCTGGCAGTTGCGTCAGCTCGTCCCCGACATCGCGGCCCCGATCTCCTGAGCCGCGCGCCACGCGGAGCTCGGCGCTACCGGAACGGGCGGATGATCTTGAGCAGCTCGAACCACGACAGCGCGATGAACTCGCTGGCCAGCGCGAGGGCCAGCTCCCAGCTGGTGACCGCGCCGAACGCGAAGAAGGCGCGGAGCGGCGCGACGTGGACGATGGTGACGAGCAGCCCCAGCGCGACCAGGGTGACGACCGCGGCGGTGCGGTTGTGCCGCCGTCGCCGCGACAGCACCGGAGCGCGCCACGATCAGTTGACCGCGATCAGCGCGAGGTTTCCCGACATCAGCGAGGTGAACGCGAGCGTCCGTGCGTGATCATCCCCGTGGCCGACGGCGACGACATAAAAACAGCCGCGGCCTTCTTCGCGAAGGAGAGCGCATGAGGTTTGCGTTCATCCTCGAGGAGAAGGCCTGGCCCAAGGCCATCATGTGCAGGGTGTTGCAGGGCGCATAGGATCGAGCTTCTGCAGCGCGCGGTCGACCTGCACGCCCTCGGCGAGCGGGCTGATCTCGGGCGACAGCGTGAGCTTGTACGCGTCCGGGTCCTTGGCGAACACCACCACGAACGCGGGCTGGTGGGCGACGCTGCCGCCGAGCCCGCCGAGCACCTTGCCGAGATCCGCGGCGGCGCCGGGGAGCTTGTCGACGATGAAGTGGCGGCGCGCGGCGGTCAGCACGTCGGCCGGCGTGACGGTCACGCCGCGGATCACCCGGTGGCGGGCGGCCGCGCACAGGCCCTGATCGTCGAGCGACGTGACGAATCCGAGGGCGTAGTTCGCCGACGAGTACATCGCGAGATCCTGCGTCTTCGCGAGCTCGGCCTGGTACGCGAGCAGCGCCTCGTAGCGCTCGTGGCCCTCGAGCAGGTGTAGCTTCTTGGGCGTGAAGTAGTGGCGGAGCTTGCCGATCACCGCGGCGTCCTGCACCCGCCACAGGGTGTGGGTGGTGCCGTCCGGGGTCGCGAACGTGAGGGTGGCGCGCGTGCCCTCGGTCTTGCGAAAGATCCGGTCGACCTCGGTCGCCGCGTCGCGGACGCCGAGCAGGCGCATAGCTACTTCCTCTACTTCGATCCCGTCGACACCCTGACGCCGGACATCCAGGAGCGCTGGAAGGACAAGGCGTCCTCGGACCGGCGCATAGCGGGCGCGGCGCGCCAGCTCCGTCTCGAGGTGGTGCTTGTGCAGCGCCACCTCGATCGACGTCCGGAGCTCTCGATCCTCGAACGGCTTGATCAAGTACCCGTACGGCTGGGTCTCCATGGCGCGCGCGAGGGTCGCGTCGTCGGAGTGCGAGGTCAGGGACACGACCGGCACCGCGTGCTCGGCCCGCATCAGTCGCGTGGTCTCGATCCCGTCGAGCGCGCCGCGGATCTTGATATCCATGAGCACGAGATCGGGACGTTGCACGCGGGCGGCGGCCAGCGCCTGTTGGCCGGTGGCGACCGGCGCCCACACCTTGTAGCCGAGGCGCTGCAGCGTCGGCCGGATGTCGGCCGCGATCAGCGCCTCGTCTTCGACGACCAGGATCGAGGCGGGCATCAGTCCTCCTCATCCCGGGCGCGCGGGAACCGGAGCTGGCACCGGGCGCCGGCGTGGTTGGAGCGCGTGACCTCCCCGCCGACCTGGGTGGCCAGCATGTGGACGAGCTCCATGCCGAGCGTCGTGGTCGGACGCCCGACGGCACCGCGCCGGGGCGCCCCGCCTGACCGGGGCGCGGCGTCGCCGCGACGGCGCCCTGCAGCGCGCCTCGCCCGGGCGCGCGCACGCCACCGGGCGACGCCGGCGCCTCGACCCCGGCGGCCCGCGACGCTCGGCGAGCAGCCGGCCCACGGCACCGGCGAGCCGGGGCAGCCGTGCCCAGTCGAGCTCGGTGTGGAGCAGCGCCGCCGCCGGGCCGGCGCGCGACGCGAGCTGGACGCAGCGTGCGCGCGGCATCCGGTCGAAGTACGTGCGTGATCAGCTCGTCGTCCGCGACCGGCGCGCGACCGGCCATCGACCCGCCCTCGACCCGCCCGCGGCCGCCGGTAGGACGACGCACCCGGCGCGCGGCGCCACGACGCGACCGCTCGGTCGGCCGAGCGCCAGCCGGGCGGCGCGGAGCGAGCGCCGCGCTGCGCCGCACTGCGCCGCGCCGCCGGAGAGGAGGATGGCGGCGAGCGTCGCGCGCTCCGCCGGGGCCGCCGGCGCGCTACTTCGACGGGGAGGTCACCGGACCACCACCGGCCGCCGGAGTCGCCGGAGCCGCAGGAGCCGCAGGAGCCGCAGGAGCCGCGGGAGCCGCAGGAGCCGCAGGAGCCGCAGGAGCCGCCCCCGGCGCCTGCTCCACGATGCGGAACTCGACGCGGCGGTTCTGCGCTCGGTGCGCGTCGGTGTCGTTGGCGACCACCGGCTTGGCCTGCCCGAAGCCCTTGAAGGCCAGCCGCTTGGCATCGACGCCGTGCCCGACCAGCCACTTCAGGACGCTCAGGGCGCGCCGCCGCGACAGGTCGAGGTTGTGGCCCGGCGTGCTGCGGTTGTCGGTGTGGCCCTCGATCGAGACCTTCTTGATCTCCGGGTGCCCCGCCAGGGTGCGCGCCACCGCCTCGAGGACCTCGTTGCTCTCGGCGAGGATCACGTCCTTGTCGGTCGCGAACATCACCGGGGTCAGGATCACGATCTCCTTGCCCTTGGTCTCGACGAGCGCCGGGCACCCGTTCTGCGCCTTGTCGGCGCTCGGCACGCCGGCCTTGTCCGGGCAGGCGTCCTCGGGGTCGACGACCGCGTCGCTGTCGCGGTCCGGCGCCGGGCAGCCGGCCCGGGCCGCGTCCGGGTGCTCGCCGGCCGCCTGATCGGGACACTGGTCCTGCGAGTCCACCAGGCCGTCCTTGTCGCGGTCGCCCTCGGGGCAGCCCGCCTTCGCCGGGTCGGGGTGCTCGCCGGCCGCCTCGTCCGGGCAGGCGTCGCCGTGATCGAGGACGCCGTCCTGGTCGCGATCGCCGTCGGGGCAGCCGCGGCGATCCGGATCCGGCGTGGCCCCCGGCGCGACGTCCGGGCAGGCGTCCTCGGCGTCGCTCACGCCGTCGCCGTCGCGGTCCGGCGGCGGGCAGCCGTTCAGCTTGGGGTCCGCCGAGGCCACGCCGGCCACCGTCGGGCAGGCGTCCTTGCCGTCGGCGATGCCGTCGGCGTCGCGGTCCGGCGGCGGACCGGCCTTGCGCGGCGGCGTCCAGTCGAGGGAGACCAGCACGCGCGCGTCCGGCACGCCGAGGGCGCGGACCAGGCCGGTGCCGGCCCCCAGGCCGACGCGCCAGCCCGGCGCCGCCTCGTAGTGCGCGCCGAGCAGCGCCTCGGCCGAGGAGCCCCGCGCTGGGCCGCTCGACGACCCGACGTCCGTCGCGCCGAACACCTCCGGCCCGACCAGCAGCTTGCCGCCGCGGAGCCGGGCGCCGCCGCCCAGGCCCCAGCGCAGCTCGTCGCCGTAGGTCACGTCGGCGATCTGGCCCGAGCGGACCGCGTAGCCGAGGTGGGCGGCCCACTGCAGGTTGCGCCACACGCCCGCCGCGGCGACCCGCGGCATCACCCCGACGCCGGTGTCGCCGAGGTAGCTGTCCGAGAACCCCGACGGGATCGAGAGGACCAGGCCCGCGGCCACCACGTAGCGGCTGCCGTAGGCGCCGAGCACCCTGGCGTCGCCGGTCAGCGTGATGTCGCCGAGGCCGCCGCTGCCCTGCGGCGCCACCTGCGCGCCGCCATAGCTGGTCTGCTCGCTGCCCTGGTACGGCGCGATCGGCAGCACCACGCCGACGCGGTACCGGTCCCGCAGCGTCACGCTCGCGGCCGCGTCGAGCCAGAGCTGGCTGCCCACGACCACCGCGCGCTGCGAGCCGTCCGCGTTGTAGATGACCAGCGGGTCGTTGGCGAAGTCGAGCACCAGCCGCGCCGCGGGCTCGAGGTGGCCGCGCAGGTCGAGGCTGTCCAGGGTGAGCCAGTCGCTGCCCGCGGCCCCGGGGTGGAACAGGTTCAGGCCCGCGCCGCCCGCGTCCGCGCGGGCCTCACCGACCTCGCCCGCCGCGCCGCCGGCCAGGCCGAGGGCGCCGGCGGCGAGGGCGAGGGGCCGCACCAGGCCGCGCGCCGAGCGCCGGCGCCGCCGGCCGAACACGCCGGCCACCAGCGCCAGGCCGAGCAGCCAGGTCGCGCCCGGGCCGGCGCCGCCGGCGACGCTGCAGCCGCCGCGGCCGTCGACGCGCCCGTTCTCGTCGTTGGTCAGGTCGAAGGTCGCGACCGTGCCGCCGGCGACGGTCGCCGTCACCTGGTACGGGCCGCCGGCGACGCCGCCGGCGGTCGCCATGACGCTGGCCTGGCCGCTGGCGTCGGTGGTGGCCGTCGCCGGGACGACCGCGGTCGCGCTGCTGGTCGGCGGCGTGAAGGTGACCGTCGCACCCGGCACCGGGTTGCCCTGCGCGTCCTTGACCACGACGACGAGCGGCTCGCCGAATGCGGTGTCGATCGGCGCGTGCTGCGGCGAGCCGCTGACCACGCCGACCGTCGTCGCCTGGCCCGGCAGGTTGGTCAGCGCGAAGCGCACCGACGACGAGGCCACCGTGGCCGTCACATCGTACGGGCCGCCGGCCACCGCGCCGGCGGTCGCCGTCGCGCTGGCCTGGCCAATGGCGTCGGTCGTGATCGACGCCGGCACCGTCGCGGTCGGGCCGGTCGCGGGGGCGGCGAGCGCCACCATCGCACCGGTCACCGCGTTGCCGCTGGCGTCGCGGACGCGCACGACGAGCGGCTGCGCGAAGGTCGTGGTCACGACCGCGCTCTGCGGCGTGCCGCCGACGATCTCGAAGGTCGCCGGGGCCGACGAGCTGTTGCTCAGCGAGAACGCCGCCGGCGCCGGGGCGCCGACGACCTGGGCGAGCACGTCGTAGGGGCCGCCGGCGACGGTGTTCGCCGTCGCGGTCACGGTCGCCTTGCCGTCGGCGGCGGTCACCGCCGTGGCCGCCACGGCGGCCGAGGGGCCCGTGGCCGGCGCCGCGTACGTCACCGTGGCGCCGGGCACCGCGTTGCCGAAGGCGTCCGCGACCAGGGCGACCAGCGGGTCGGGGAAGGCCGTCCCGATCACGGTGCTCTGGGCCGAGCCGCCGACGACGGAGATCGCGGCCGGGGCGCCCGGCAGGTTGGTCAGCGCGAAGCTGGCCGGCGCGGCGGCGCCCGCGACGCTCGCCTCGACGGCGTACGGGCCGCCGGCGACGGTGCCGGCGGTCGCGGTGACGCTGACCTGGCCGGCGCCGTCCGTGGCCGCCACGACCGGCACCAGCGCGGTCGCGCCGGTCGACGGCACGGTGAAGGTCACGACCGCCATCGGCACCGGGTTGCCGAACGCGTCGGCGACGGTGGCCACCAGCGGGCTGGCGAAGGCCGTCGCGACGACCACGCTCTGCGGCGTGCCGCCAGCCACCGTGATGGTGGCCGCGCCGGCCGCGGTGTTGGTCAGGGAGAACAGGGCCGGCGCCGGGGCGCCGGTGACCGAGGCGGCCACGTCGTAGGGCCCGCCCGCGACGAGGTTGGCCGTCGCCGGGACGCTGACCTGGCCGGCCGCGTCGGTGGTCGCCAGCACCGGCACCACCGCCGACGCGCCGCTCGCCGGCACCGTGAAGATCACGGCCGCGCCGGGGACCGCGTTGCCGGAGGCGTCGCTGACCTGGGCGACCAGCGGGCTCGCGAACGCGGTGCCGACGACGGTGGCCTGCGGCGCGCCGCTGACGACCGCGATGGCCGCCGCCGCGCCCGGTAGGTTGGTCAGGTCGAACGTCGCCGGGGAGACCACGCCGCCGACCGCGGCGGCGACCTGGTACGGGCCACCTGCGACGGCGTTGGCCGTCGCCACGACGCTGGCCTGGCCGGCGCCGTCGGTGGTCGCGGTCGCGGCCACCGCGGCGGAGGCGCCGGTCGCCGGCGCGGCGTAGGCCACCGTGGCGCCGGGCACCGCGTTGCCGAACGCGTCGGTGACGACGACGACCAGTGGCGCGGCGAAGGCGGTGTTGACGACGGCGGACTGCGGCGAGCCGCCGACCACCGCGATCGCGGCGGGCGCGGCGGGCGTGTTGGTCAGCGCGAAGGTCGCCGGGCCCGTGACCCCGCCGACCTCGGCGAGCACGCCGTAGGGGCCGCCGGCCACCACGTTGGCGGTGGCGGTCACGCTGGCGACGCCGGCCGCGGTGGTGACGGCCGACGTGGCGACCACCGCCGAGGCGCCGACGGCCGGCGCGGTGAAGGCCACGGTCACGCCGGGCACCGGGTTGCCGAAGGCGTCGGAGACCAGCGCGGCCAGCGGCGCGGCGAAGGCGGTGTTGACGACCGCGCTCTGCGCCGAGCCACCCGCGACGGCGACCGACGCGGGCGCGCCGGCGGTGTTGGTGAGGGTGAAGGTCGTGGGGGTGGCGACGTCGGCCACCGAGGCGGTGACCGTGTA
This sequence comes from Kofleriaceae bacterium, assembly GCA_964203225.1. Classification (GTDB taxonomy): domain Bacteria; phylum Myxococcota_A; class Polyangia; order Haliangiales; family Haliangiaceae; genus JABFXX01. The sequence goes on along the minus strand of CAXNMK010000006.1, from coordinate 14,669 downwards.
CGGCCCGCCCGCGACGGTGTTCGCCGTCGCGCCGACGTTGGCCTGGCCGACGTCATCGGTGACGTGCTTCGGACTGACCAGCGCCGAGGCGCCGGACGCCGGCGCGGCGAAGCTGACCGAGGCGCCGGGCACCGCGTTGCCGCTGGCGTCGCGGACCACGACGACGAGCTGCGCGCCGAACAGGGTGTCGACCACCGCGGTCTGCGGGGTGCCGCTGACCACCGCGATGGTGGCCGGCGCGCCCGCGCGGTTGGTGAGCGCGAAGCTGGCGGGTGTCGCCACGCCGGTCACCCGCGCGGTGACCGCGTACGGCCCGCCGGCGACCGCGCCGGCGGTGACCGGCACGCTGACCTGGCCGTTGCTGCCGGTGGTCGCCGAGGAGGCGGTCGCCGTCGCGCCGGTGGCCGGCGCGCCGAAGGTCACGGTCGCGCCGGCGACCGGGTTGCCGAAGGCGTCGCGGACCACCGCCACGAGCGGGGCCGCGAACGCGGTGTTCACGGTGGCCGTCTGCGGGGTGCCGCTGACCACCGTGATGGTGGCCGGGGCGCCCGCGACGTTGGTCAGCGCGTAGCTGGCCGGGGTGACCGCGCCGGTGGTGGACAGGTTGACCGTGTAGGAGCCCGCGACCGTGCCGGCGGTGGCGGCGATGCTGACCTGGCCGGTGGCGCCCGTCGTGCCACCGGCGCAGGTCGCCGACGCGCCGCTCGCCGGCGGGGTGCAGACGACGGCGACGCCCGGCACCGGGTTGCTGCTGGCGTCGCGGACGACGGCGACGAGCGGGGCGCCGAAGCCGGTGCCCACCGTGGCGCTCTGCGGCGTGCCGCTGACGACGGTGATCGTCGCGGCGGCGCCGGGCAGGTTGGTCAGCGTGAAGGTCGCCGGGAGCGTGACGCCGGTCGCGGTCAGGCTGACCGTGTACGGGCCGCCGGCAGTCGCGTTGGCGGTGACGGGGATCGTCACCTGGCCGTTGCTGCCGGTGGTCGCGGTGCCGCCGGTGGCCGAGGCGCCGGTGGTCGGCGCGGCATAGGTGACCGCGATGTTGGGGATGGGGAAGCCCGCGGAGTCCTTGACCACGGCGACCAGCGGCGCGGCGAAGGCGGTGTTCACCGCGGTGCTCTGCGGCGCGCCGCTGAAGACCGTGATCGACGCCGGGTTGCCGACGACCTGGGTGTCGATGCGCGGCCCGAGCAGGGGCGAGACGCCGGCGGCCTGGCTGTAGTAGTTCCCGGCGGTCACCAGGCCGGTGGTGCCGGCGGTGATCTTCACCGTGATCGCGAACGTGCCCGCCGTGTTGGCGTTGAGGGTGCCGAAGCTGCACGTCACGGTGCCCGCCGAGCCGACCGCCGGCTTGACGCAGCTGGCGCCGGTGGTCGAGACGAACGTGGTGTTGGGCGGCGTGTTGAAGACGACCTGGGTGCTGGCGGTCGCGACGGTGCCGCGGTTCGCGTAGGTCAGGTTGTAGGTGATGTTCGTGTTGGCCTGGGCGTACTGCGGGCCGGTGCCGGTCACGAACAGGCCGGGCAGCGCGTAGGTGCCGATGCCATCGACGTAGACGCGGCCCCAGTGGCCTCCTTGGGCGCAGCCGGCGCCGTAGATCGTCAGCTTGACCTGGTCGCCGATGGCCGCGCCGGTGCCGGGGGCGATGTCGATGAGCTGCCAGCCGGTGTACTGCGGGCCGGCCGCCGAGGTGACCCACGGCACGCCCGGCTGGTTGGCGAAGTTGAAGTTGGTCGCCAGCTTGGTGCCGCGGGTGAGGTTGTCGGCCTGGACGTAGAAGTACGGCTGGTCGGCGTCGGGGTGCGCCGGGTTCTCGAGCACCGGCGCGGCGACGAAGCGGATGTGGATCTCGTTGTCCGTGGGATCGACGTCCCCGGACGCGAGCGTCATCGTCTGGGAGATCGAGTTGACGTTCCGGTTCTCGCCGGTCGTCGCGCCGGCGTTGATGACCACCGCCCGAGTCCCGAACTTGGGGTAGCGGAAGGTCGCCGCCGTGCCGATGTCCGGATCGGCCTGGCTCTCCGTCGCGCCGCCGACGACGCCGGTCACCTCCACGCCGCCGACGCCGAGGCCGAGCTGCGCGATCGAGGTCGGCGGCACCGCCAGGAGGCTGGGGTTGAGGTTGGTCGCCACCGTCCAGGACGTGGGGTTGGCGCCGATGGCGTCGGCCTCGAAGCCGCCGTTGGCGAACACCGCCTGTTCGGTGGTGCCGAGGTTGGCGTCGACGCCGGCGACGGGCTCCTCGCCGCCGCAGGAAGCCAGGGAGGCGGCCAGGAGCAGCGGGGCGATCGCGATCAGCAGGCCGCGGGCGGGGCCCCGGGCGAGCGCAGCGACCGCGGTCAGCACGGTTCTCGCCGAGGGCGTGGGGCGTGGCGTCATCGAGTCACTCCAGGTTCGTGGCGGGGACGGTCGGCGGAGCGCATCGCGCGAGGGCCGCGCGCGGACGCGCACCGGTCGCTGACCGCCCCCCGGGTCGGTCACGGAGGGTTCAAGCCCGCCGCGCCAGGCTGTCAACCGGCCCCTGCGCAACTTTTATGCGCAGAGATCATCCGCTCATGTAGAACCAGTGATGCCCCAGATATCTTGAGATATACCAAGTCTTCTGCAAATTCTAGCGGGATCAGGCTGGGCCCGCGAATGGGTACGTCGACCGTTCACCGCATCCCCTTGCGCGGCTTGATGACGTAGTTCCAATCCCCATGGAAGCTGTCGCGCTCGATCTGCAGTGCCCGGAACTCCGTGGCCGAGACCCGCTTGCCCGTCGGGTACCTTCGACGGTCGAGGCGTGCGCGCACGACGAGGCCCCCGCGGTTGGTCGTGTTGCCGATGAGATTGATGACCGTCTCGTAGGTCCGCAGCGGGCGGCCGCGCCAGTTGATCGAGATGACCGAGAACAGCCGATGCTCGATCTTGTTCCACTTGCTCGTGCCCGTGCGGAACGTGGCTGACGTGGATTTCCAGGTCGAGTTTGTCGGCGAGGCGTTGAAGCTCGGCCTTCCAGACACGGGGGCGGTGGCCGTTGCTCCCGCCCGCGTCCGCAGTGATGAAGAGCACGCGTGCGGCGGGGTAGCGGGCCTCGCCAACCTGCTTCCACCAGGCCTCGATCGAGGTGACCGCGAACACCGACGTGTCATGATCGACCCCGACGCTTAGGGCCGGCGAATGGACATCTCAATCACCCTCGCGGTCGATCCATCCCCGGGGGCGTCGTTGCTGCTCGGTCGCGTACCGACGGGTACGCTCCCTCGTCGCGCCTCGCCCGCGGGGCGGCTCGCCTGCGATCATCGATCGATTTGTCCATTCGCGGGCCCTTACGAAGCCGTCGTTCGCGGCCACGTCATACACGCCGTACGGGATCGCTTTGCCGGCGGCGTCGGTCGGAAAGTCGTGAACATCCACCCGTTCGGGCTCGCCTTGCGGTTGCCACTCGCGGCCACCGTTCTTGAAGTTGCCGACCAGCTACTTCTTCTTGGTGTCGACGGAGATGACCGGCACCCCGCGCGCGATGCACGCCTCGGCCTTGGCGTTGATGTGCTCGAACTGCGCGTTCCGATCGGGATGTTGCTTGCCCTCGACGGACTTGTTCGGCGCCTGGAGGCTGTAGTCGTGGTCACGCAGCAGCTTGGCCACCGTCTTGTCGCAAACGCGGATGCCATGGCGCGTGAACAACTCGGCGGCCAGCACGTGCGTGCTCTTGCACGTCCACCGCAGTGGCGACTCTGGGTCTCCGCGCGTGACTGGGTCGACGAGCTTCTCCAGTGCGGGCCACACCTCAGGGTGCGCATCTTCGTAGGGTCGCTTGCCGGTGCTCCGTCGAGTCTTGATGACGTCGCTGGGGTGGGCACCAGCGCGAGCTTCCTCCCGGCCCTTCCGCACCGTGCTGTTCGCCATGCCCGTCGCCCGCGCGACCGCGACGACGCCGCCGTAGCCGAGCGCACCGGCCTCGGTCCCAGCCCACAGCCGCCGCGCACGCTCATCCATGGTCGCCTTCAGCAGGCGCCACTTCTGGCGAACCGACGTCTCCGCGTCCACTACGCACGCAGATCACGGCGAGCCGCGTCACGTCGATCCCCTTCGATCCATTTCGACCGCGAATCGATCGACTTCCCCATTCGCGGGCCCGGCGATCGACGTTCCGTCGACGTACGACGACGGCAAGCTGTGGGTCGAGGTTCGCGCCGCCGCGAGCGGGCTCGACATCATCGACCTGCGCGCGAAGGAAGTGCGCTCCGTGCCGTGGGACAAGCTCGGCACCCTCGTGGGTGCGCTCGGGACACCGGTGCCCGAGCTGGTCGACGTGGCCGTCGCACCCGACCTGATGGCGCAGCAGCTCGTCGACACGCTGTCCGCGCTTCGCGAGGTGCGCTGGACCAACCTCGCGGAGGCGCCTGCCGCCACCGCGTCGGAGCGGCTCGCGCAGCTCCGCGCCGCGCGGCTCGCGCATCGCAGGGAGGATCGCGTGACGGTGTCGACGTGAGCGTCCGGTGGACCGCCCCCGAGTCGCAGGCCCGGCGCGGCACCCTGGCGCTTGACGGCGCGCGACCGTCGGCGGATGCGCAATCTCCGAGTACCTGACCCGCACGCCACCTGGACCGAGGACGACGGCCGCGCCGCGCTGGAGGCGTGGCGCGCATCCGGCGACTCCCTGGCCGCCTTCGCCCGTCGCGAACGCCTCGGCGTGCAGCGGCTCTACTGGTGGAAGCGCCGGCTTGGCTGGGACGCGCCGCGGCAGGCGCTCGCGCCGCTGAGTTCGGTGCCGGCGATGGTGATCGGTACGCCGGCGGCGTCGCCGGGCATCACGATCCGGCTACCGAACGGCCTTACGATCGAGGTGGCCGACGCGTCGCCGGCCTGGGGCGCCGCGGCTTCTACAACTCGGAACGGAGGCACTCACACAATCGCTACCAGAGCCCCATTGACTTCGAACGCGAGTTCGCTCAACAAGGAATTGCGGCGTAACGTCGGTGTCCACGAAACCGGGTCAAGCCCAGGCGTCGGCTGGCCTGCGTGGTGGCCTGCGTGGTACGGTCCACAAGTGAAGCTTCGTCTGGTACTTGCGTGGGTCGCGGTCACCGCCTGCTCGTTCACCGCCGACAGCACCGGCGGCGACGCTGGCAATCCGGCTGGTGGCGACGGTGGGGTCGATGCTCTGCCGGAGCCGTCCGTGTGCGCGACCGTCGGCGTCGCCGAGTGCGCCGGCGATGTCGTGCGGACGTGCGTCAGCGCGGGCCAGCTCCCGGTCGAGACCACGTGCGCGTGGGGCTGCGCGGGCGCCTCACCCGGCGCCGCGTGCGTGCAGCTGGCGCCGTCGGGCGGGTGGGAGACCCAGGCCACGGGCGACACGACCAGCTTCACCGGGCTCGAGGAGGTCACGCTGCCCGACGGCGCGATCCTGAATGGCGACGACGGCTCGATCAGCGGCGCGGCCGGCGCGAGCTCGTTCCGCGCGGCCGGCATCGGCACGGACGCGGGCATCGACTACCAGCAGCGCGTGATCGGGATGACCGCTCGCGAGGTCGGCGTGTACCGCTTCAGGAAGCTGACGATCTCGAACCTGAACCTCACCGGGACCCGCGCGATCGCGCTGGTCGCCGACGAGGGCATCACGATCACCGGCGTGGTCGACGGCGTGCCGGCGTGCGAGGTCGCGGACACCAGGACGCCCGGGCCCGGCGGGTACCCGGGCGGGCTCAAATTCGAAAGCGGTCAGCCGACGCCCCCCGGCGGCGGGGGCACCCACGGCGACGACGGCAACGACCAGGGCGGTGGTGGCGGCGGCCATGGCGCGATCGGGGGCGACGGCGGCAACAGCCCGGGCACCGGGGGCGCGGTGTTCGGCGTCGCCGGGATCACCCTGCTCGTCGGCGGGGGTGGCGGCGGCGGTGGCGACAATCACGCCAACGCGGGCCATGGTGGCGGGGGCGGCGCCGCGATCCACCTCGTCGCCAACGGGCCGATCGTGATCAGCGGCGGCGCGCCCGGCGGCGTCAACGCGGGCGGCTGCGGCGGCCGCGAGGGTGATGGCAGCAACGATGGCGGGGGCGGCGGCGGCGCGGGCGGCGCCATCCTGATCGAGGCCCCGGCCGTCATGATCGGGGCGACGCTCGCCGTCAACGGTGGCGGCGGCGGCGGCGGCAGCACCGGCGGCGGCGTCAATTCGGTCGGGCAGAAGGGGCAGCTGTCGCGCACGCCGGCGACGGGCGGGCCCGCGGGCGACGGGTCGGTCGGTGGGGGCGGGGCCGCGGGCGGCGGCAGCCTGACCGGTGGCGTGGGGACCGACGGCGACGGCGGCGGCGGCGGCGGCGGGATCGGCCGGATCCGGATCAACACGCGCGCGGGCGCCGCGATCATCACCAGCGCGACGCTCAGCCCCGGGCCGAACGCCCCCGGGACCACCTACAGCGAAGGCACCGCGACCGTGCGCTGAGCGACCGTGGTGTGGATCGGGTTGCCCGGGACCATCGCTCCCGAGGACCGGCTCCCGGTCGGGCCGATGATCCGGTTCTTCGCGGGCGTCGCGATCTACCTGGTCCTGTTCAACGCGCTGATGTTCGCCGACAGCCTGCTGATCAAGCGGCTGACCACCGAGTACTCCCGCGACCACGCGGCCCAGCTGCCCGCCGCCGTCGACCAGGCGCTGACGTGGGCGGCGCCCCTGACCGGCTACCACACCGATCCGAGCGTCCTCGCGGACGTCCAGAATAGCTACTACGCCGCGGTCCAGAGCCTCGCGCGCCTGTCGTACCAGGCGATCATCGCGGCGACGTTCGTGGTGTTTCCGCTGGTGTCACGCTCGACGTTCACCGAGGACAAGGACACCACCCGCCGCTACGTCGAGGTCACCAGCCGGTACTCGCTGATGTTCGCGATGGCGATCGCCGTGGTGCTCGCGGCCAACCCGGTGGACGTGCTCGGCCTGATCTACGCGCCGGACTACGCCCAGCTCGGCGGCCCGGCGCGGGTCTACCTCGCCCTCGACAACGTCGCGTTCTCCGTGTTCGCCATCAACGGGACGACCCTCAACGGCGCCGCGCATAGTCTTGCCGCCGGTGCGATCTGCACGCGCATGCCGAACCCAGAGGCTCAGGGACGAGGGCGTCCGGTCCAGATCGCGCGCGACCTCGGCGACCTGCTTGCCTTCCTCAAGGACCAGGCGAACCCCACCTGCCCTGAACTCATCCGTGTACTGCCGGCGCTCGCGCTTCGCGCCGCGCTCTTTCGTTGCCATGTTCGCCACTGTAACCGCCTCTCGTGGTGTGCCCACGGGAGTGGATCAAGCCCACGCCGACAGCCGCCGCTCTGCGGCAGCAGTCATCAGATTCGCCATGCTCCCGTTGATCACGACGGAGGCCTGCGTGAGCTCACCGCGCCGAGGAATCTCACAACCGATGGGAATCTATCCGGAATTCGGAGGCGAATTCATGACGAAGGAGTGCTAAGCGCACGCCGAATCCACACCCGCATGGCGGATGGGGGAAGACTTCCACGCGACACGCTCACGCGTTCGGTCGAAAGCGCACTTCGACGATGGCGCCGTCGTCGGACGTCGTCGTCCAGCGCCCGCCGAGCTGTCGCACGAGCGCGCCGACGAGGGTCATCCCGAGCGAGCCGCGCCGCTGCGTCGAGATGTCGCGCGGGAGGCCCGGGCCGCGGTCACGAACGGTGAGCACGACCTCGTCGCCGGCGCGCGCGACGCGCACGCTCACCGAGTGGGTGCCGTCGGCCGAGCGGCCGTGCTTGTAGGCGTTGGTCACGAGCTCGTTGAGCAGCAGTCCGAAGGGGATGGCTTGATCGATGCCGAGCTCGACGGATTCGGCCTCGACGCGGAGGGTGTTCGCGGCATCGAGGGCGCCGGCCAGCTCGCCCGTGAGGGTGCGCACGTAGTGGGCGACGTCGATGTGCGACAGCGCTTCTCCGCCGTAGAGGAGCTGGTGGACGAGGGCCATCGAGCGCACGCGGCGCACGGTCTCTTGGAGAGACGCCTGAACCTCGGGCGCGCTGCTGCGATCGGCCTGCAGCGAGAGCATGCTCGAGACGACCTGCAGGTTGTTCTTCACGCGGTGGTGGATCTCGCGGAGCAACACCTCGCGCTCGGCGAGCTCCAAGCCCAGCGTCGCGACGCGCTGCCTCGCTTCGTGGAGCGCGCGGGCCTGCAAGGTGGCGTCGGTGAGGAGGCGCGCGCCGATCACCCACGTCACGCCGGGCGTCGCGCGGCTCCGGGTCGCGACGAGCTCGAGCGGGCGTCCTTCGGCGGCGCGCACGATGCGCGGACTCGGCGTCGTGTCGCGGGATGCATCGAGGGACCAGCCCGCGTCGTCGTCTGCGCTCGTGCAGAGCGCGTCGAGCGGTGCGCCGACGGCGGCACCTGTGACGAGGTCGCCGAATGCGCGGTTGTGGTCGACGATCTGGCCGCTCTCGTCGAGGAGCGCGATGCCGTCGCTCGTCGACTCGACCATCGCGCGCAAGAGCGGGAGTTGCAAGGTCGCGGCGCGCAGCTCGAACTCGAGGCGCTTGACCTCGCGGCGCAGCGCGCGGACCTCGTCGTCGCTCACGCGCAGCCCGGGCCGGGGGACGCCTCGGCGATCGCCGACTGCACGAAGCGCTGCACCGTCGCGCGGTCTTGCAGGCCGAGGTGCACGACGCCCGTCGGCGCGAACATCGCGGGGACGCGGTTGACGTGCGTGCGCCACCACGCGGTGAGCCGCGCGAGCTCCGCGGCCTCGACCTCGAGGTCGAGCTCCGGGAAGCGCTGGGCCTCGCTCGCGAGCGCGGCCTCGTCACAGAGAGGGATCCCTTCGTGCCAATACGCGCGGAAGAGGCGCTGCCGGAGCGCGGCGGCCTGTTCGGGCGCGTCGACCTCGACGGCGTTCTGCAGAAGGAGCGCGCGCCGCGAATTGCACCAGAACGCCGGGCTGCGCACCGCGACCTCCGGCGCACGCCGCTCGACGTCGCGGACCTCGAGCGCGAGCTGGCCCGCGTCGACGTCGAGGTTCGCAGGGCGCAGCGGCAGATCGGGCCGATGCTCGATGCCGATCCACCGCACGCGCGTGGATGCGCCGAACTCGCTCAGCCACTCGTTGAGCGTGAAGCAGTAGGGGCAGTTGAAGTCCGACATCACGACGATGCGGGACGAGAGCACGGGCAGCGGCGGGATCGTGGCGATCACGAGAACATATGAGGATAGCCCACGGCGCGCGGCGCACAGTAAAATAAACCGTGATTTCGGCTCGGTGGCCTCCGAGCGGCCAGCGCATCGCGGTTCGGCTCGCTGCTCAACCTCGATTGCCACGCCCACGCCCTGCTCCCCGACGGTGTGTTCGCGGCCGGCCCGGACGGCGCCGTCGCGTTTCAACCGCTGCACCCGCCGTGGGACGACGACGTCGTCCGGCTGCTCGAGCCGATCGCCCGCGCGGTCCACCGCGTCGTTCAACGCCGCCTCGCGCTCCAGGGCGACAACAACGCTCCGCCGGATCTGCTCGCCTCCGAACAAGCCGAGGCCGTGGCCAGCCTCCCCGTTGCGGGCCGCGCCGCGGTGCCCAGGCCCAGCCACCGGTCCGCGTTCCTCGATGGCTACTCGCTCCACGCCGATCGGCTCATCGATGCCGAGGATCGCGAGGGCCTCGAGCGGCTGTGCCGATCCGGCGCCCGCTCGCCGGTCGCCAGCTCCCGGCTGTCGCGCGATCCGGCGGGACGGGTCGTGATGACCCTCAAGCGTCCGTTGCGCGACGGTCGCACCGAACTCGCGTTCACGCCTGTCGAGTTTCTCCGTCGGCTCGCGACCTTGATTCCACCGCCGCGATCTCATCTCACGCGCGATCACGGCGTGTTCGCACCCCACCACGCGCTCCGCGCCGCCGTCGTTCCTGCGGATGCCTCCGCGTCGGACGACCTCGCCGGAACTCGCACCGGCCCGCTCCGTCGGCTCGCCTGGGCCGCGCTCATGAAGCGCGTGTTCGCGATCGACATCCTGGGCTGCGACACCTGTTGCGGCGCCATGCGCATCCTCGCCGTGCTCCCCGCCGGCGACGCCAGCCGCGCCATCCTCCAGCCCCTCGGCCTCCCGACCGAGCCGCCCGATCCCTGCGCACTCGCACCTCCTCCGCCGTGGTTCGACGGCGAGTGATCGAGCCCGCTACCGATCCCCTCCCCTCCACGCAGGCGGGATGAGCGCCCAGCTGCGTCCGCGGCCCGCTCTGGAGCCCAGCATTGTAACGCTGCTTACATTGTGCGCGGCATCGATCCATCCGGTCATCCGCCCCCAGGCTGGCCGCTCGGAGGCCGTCGATCCGAAACCACGGTTTGTTTTACGTAACCGTTCACGCGGCGACAGCGTTTGGCAGGTCAGTCCGCAGGTCAGCTCGTAGATGCTCGGGTAGCAGCGACGGAGTCGGCGTGCCCTGAAGCGCAGCCGCACATGCGTCCTTGAGGAACCCGTAGAGGTCCCGCTTCTGCGTGCGAAGCGTCTGGCGTGCGGTCAAGAACCGCTCGATGAAGCGACTGCCCTTGGCGCTGTCGCTGCCAAAGCAGCCCTTGCGCATGAGCACGGCGAACCGGATGGCCCGCTCGGCGATATTGTTCGTCGGTTCGACCCGCTCGACGTCAATGAACGTGAAGAACGCCGCCCGCAGCTTGAGCATCTCGCGGCACATGCCGTTGACCTTGGCGATGGACAGACCTTCGCCTTCTTCGAGCAGCGCGAGAATTCGGCGCCGCACGGGTCGAGCCGCAAGTTGGAGCTCCGCGCGCGTCAGGGTGCCGTCACGCGCGCGGTGCCACAACCGGAAGAGCGTTCGCCGTTCGGCGAGCAGGCGCTCACCGAGGCGCTTCGCCTCGGCGCCGTCGTCGAGGAAGGACTTGAAGTCGCGGATCAGGTGGCTCCAGCAGAGCTGCCGGCGCTCGGCGGAAACCCAGTTGTAGGATGCCCACCGGTCGGTCGTGAGGATGCCGGCGAAGGCGTCGCCGAGCAACGCCTTGGCGGCCGACGTGTTGCGACGCGTGTGCACGAGGAACACCGTCACCATCGACGTCACCGCCACCCACAGCCACGCCTTCTTCTTTCTGTTCTTGGTCCTCGCGCCAGCTGGTCTCGTCGGCGTGCGCTCGGTCGTCGCGCTGCGCGTGCGCCAGCGCCTCCTGGAACGCGGGTGCCAGCGCGCGGCTCACCTGGTCCTGCGTCTTGGCCACCATGCCCGTGGACATCGGCACCTGCAGCACCTCGGTCATCACCACGCTGGTCTGGCGCACGCTCTGCTTGAGCTCGCCCCGCAGCAGGCCCGTCATCGCCTGCACCGTCGGGCCGTACTGCCCGGTCGGCACCCCTGCCGGCAGTTCGCCCCGCGTCACCAGCCCGCACGTCGCGCACCGGACGTCGAGGCACTGATGATCCGTGACGATCGGGCGGATCTCCGGCAACTCGTAGACCCAATGGTTGATCACCGACCCGGTCAGCTCACCTGTGGCGAGGTCCGCGCAACAGTGCCCGCACGCCGGCGGGCGGTACTGCTCCACGTGGTCCACGTGGACAGGGTCCGCGGCGAACCGCGCCGGGTGACCAGGCTGCCCGCCGCGCTTGCGCCGCTTGCCGCGCTTGGCCTGGACAGGTCGCGTGCCGGGCTGATCCGACGAGGGCGGCTTGGACGAGTTCTGGGAGTTCTTCCTCAGCCTCGCCTCCAGCTCGACGATCTTCGCCAGCGCGCCCGCCAGCTGCTGTTGCAGCGTTGCGACCAGCGCGACGAGTTCGTCGTATGTGGGCGGTGTCGAGATCTTGCTATTCAGATCCGATTGCCGCGGATGTCAAGAGGGTCGTGAACGGTTACCCCAGAAATAGCCAAGCGCTCGACAGCCGGAAACGCGTGATAGATGCCCAGCCGCGCACGGCGAGCATGCTAGGTCTGCCCTCCCCCGACGGCAAGTGGGCCCAGGCGCCGCCTGTGACGCTTGAGCTGTTTCATGACGCCTGAACCACGCCACCGCCGTTGACGACCCGCGCGTTGACGGCGGTCCTGCGCCCGATGGCCTGGAAGAGCTGGTTTCGGGCGGTTCAGCGGACCGTCAACCTGAACAAAAGAGCAGTTTCACAGGGGGTGCTGCGAGGCCTTCCCTTGAAAAGTGCGCTCTGTTCTTCCTATCCGCCAACGCATCCCTGGTCGCGACCCTGGCCCTGAAGGGCGTAGAGTAGTCCGTGCTCTTCGCGCTGCTCGTCCTCGCTGCGACTCCGCCGGCCCCGCCGGGGATGGTGCACATCGTTGGTGGCGCGCACACGCGGGGGCACGAGAACGCGACGCGGGCGGACGAGAAACCGCGGGTCGACGTGGTGGTCTCCGGCTTCTTCATCGACGAAGCCCTCGTCAGCGTCGATATGCGCGGTGCGAGCGTCAGCCGCGCCACCACCTCAGACCAGTGCTCCTTGAACGGATCCGGGCGCGTCCTCCAGTCGCGCCGTGTCGCCATCTCCGATGGGAACTTGCCGGCGGTGACGTACTTGCGTGCCGTTTTTCGATCCATGCCCGCCTTTATGCGCCGCCGCCCGATGAGGATGCCGATGGAGCGTACTTCAGATCGCCATCGGTCGAGACGCTGTAACCGATGTGGAGACGGTTCGCCGGACCGAGCAGGAGCGACGAGTGCACGACACCATCGGCGAAATTGACGCGAGGGTGCGTGGGCGTTCGCGCTCGCGCTAGCATAGGGCGCAGGTGCGTTGCCTCGTTGTCCTCGCCGGTCTTGCGATGTCGCCGAGCGCGGCGTGGGCGAACGACGACGAAAGTCTGTTCGTCGCGGCCGGCCCGCTCGTGGGCGCCGCCATCAACGACGGTCCCAACGGACTGCTCCTCGGGGGTGAGCTCAGCGTCGGGTGGCTCCACTTCAGCAGCGCGGAGACTGCGAAGCCGTTCTGGCTCGGCGCCTACGCGGACGGGCTCTATGACACGGGGACGGATGCGGGCCGGGTGAGCTTCGGGCCGGAAATCGGCTACTTCATGTTCGGGTTCGACGCGGCTCTGGTGCGCGATCTCGGCGACACGGGCCGATGGGGCTTTGCAGGTCGCGGGACACTCTCGATTCCGGTGACGTGGAACGATCGAGAGAAGCACCCGAGGCTGACGACGGTCACGACGCTATCGGTCTATCTCCGACGCGTGACCTGGCGCGACGACTCCGCGGGTCACACCGAGGTCGGATTGCTCGTGAAGGTCGTACTGCCTGCGCTCGCACGCTGGTAACCGGACGCAGGGCAGGGTCTGCTCGGGGCCAATCGCGTAGGAGGTGGAGCTCGCACTGTTCGGGTCACTCTGGTTCCCGCGCGTTTGCCGCGATGGAGTGGCATCCGTGCCTGGTCGGCATCGCGATCGTGCATGGCGTCTCGGCCACGCGGCAGAAGGACCTGCCGTCCTGAGCGCGGGGCGCTAGAAGACCTCGAGCTCGAGCTGCGGGCGGTTCTCGATCACGGTCGACTCGCTCGCGTGCGGATGTACGTGCGTGCCACCGGGCGGCGCGAACACGAGGACGCCATTGTTGCTCGCAGGATCGTCGATCCAGCTCTGGACGATCGTCGTGTCGATCGGCAGCGTGAGCGGACCCGGCGTTCCAGCGTCAGTCACGCTTCCTGCGAGAGCGCCGCGTGAGCCGCCGGGCATCGACCACGACTGGCTCGCTGTGCGTAGATTCCAGGTCGCGCCATCGGCCCTCCGCCGTCGAGCGCGCCCTCTACCCACGCCTCGCTGATTCGATAGACTTCCATCGTTCCGGTCATCGTGTCGCCTGTGTCCTCGACGTGAAGCTGCAGGCTCGCAGCTGTCACCCAGGTGTCAGCCGGGATCCCACTCAGATCGAACGCATACAGCGCGATGTAACGGGACGGAACGGGCGCGTACACGCTGAGCACGTGCGTTCCGCCAAAGCTCTCCGCGGGCGCGCCTTCGACAAGCATGCTGTCGCGGACGCCGTTCTTCAGATCCGAGCCCGCGCGATCACCCACTGTGATCGTGCGCGCGACCGGACTCGAGTCACGGGCGCTGTCATCGACGGTCGTGTTCGCATCCACAAGAAGCTCATCGAAACCCAGGCGGCACGTTGACAGCGCGAGGTAGGCCATTGCTGGCATCAACCATCGCGTTCGCCGATACATCAGAACCCATGGTACCGGAACGCACCCTTCCGGCGGTGGGTGAACGGCGGATCCAGTGGGTCTACATGACCGTTGGACAACGTCATTCGCGGTAGCGTCATCGCGTGCCGCTCGACGAGCTACGTCTCGACCAGACCGCCATCGGGGAGCGCGGCACCCCCACCGAAGCGGGTGCCATCATCGATGTCGTGCGCCTCGCCGCGAGCGCCGACGGGCGTTCGAGTATCGACGAGATGGCAATCGTCGTCAGGTTGCGGCGCATACGGCAGAGCTTGCTGGAGGCACGATGCTTCCGATCTCGCCGACGGTCGTCGGAAAGGGCTTACTCGACGTCGGAGCAGAACTCATCTCGGTCGGCGCGCGCGAGCTCGCGTTCGCATGCGCGTTTCTCGTCATGACTCACGATCACGAGATGACTCCGAGGAGCACCAACTGGTCGGGAGTCTGTTCGTAGCTCTCGAGATCCCGCCCCGGCGAGATCGCCAGGCAGATGGAAGGCCTGGTTTCCTGACGAGGACCATGTCATGGCGTTCGACCCGTGTTAGGA
>CAXNMK010000005.1:0-392860 GCA_964203225.1 Kofleriaceae bacterium | reverse complement strand
GGTTCTTCATGGGGGCTCTCCGTGGGTTCGGGTGGCCGCCAGTAGACGGTGCGGCCGGGCGTTGCTTCACTGTGCTCGAGTCAGTAGGCAAGTGTCGCGCCAGCCCGCGGCGGGCGCGACCGGACCATCGCACCGTTTCAGCTGCAGATGCAGGGCTGGCGGTCACAGGACGTGACCTGGAGGATCAGCTCGACGGCACCCAAGCTCACGGTATCGCCCAGGTTCACGTCGCGCTGCTGGGCGGCGGGCGCGGTGAGGTGCCCGCGCGCGCGGGACCGTCGTCACACATCGGCGAGATCTGCAGCAGGGCCGAGCCCTCGGGGAGGTCGAACCCGGTGACCCCGTTGTTGTCGGTGCACGGCCACAGCGCTGATCCCGCCCGATCGCGGACCTCCCAGTCGAGCTGGATGGCCACCACGGGCCGCGTGCCGGGCTCGCCGGGGTCGCAGGCCACGAACTTGTCCTCGAGCGGGCTCGAGGCCGGGCGCAGCTTCCAGGACAGCTCCACGGCGCCGCCGCCCACGTCGGTGCACCCGGCGGCACCGTGAACGGCCAGACACAGCGCTGTCGCTCGGGCGACCCACATGGCTGGCATCGTAGACGGCATCGTACCGGATCCTACCGGGGTCTCACTTGCCCGGGGCGCCAGGGCGCGTGTTATCGACCAAGGCATCGTGATGCCAGGGTTTTCGGCGGCCTCGACGCTCGGCGCGAACCTCGACCTCGTGCGCCTGTTCAAGCATGCGCACTGGATCGTCCAGTTCGTCATGGTGCTGCTCGCCATCATGTTCATGATCGGCGTGTACATCATCATCTTCAAGACGCTCTATCTCCGGAGGGCCAGCCAGGAGTCGGCGCGGTTCAACGAGATGTTCTGGAAGTCGCGGGACATCGAGCAGATCTACAAGCAGGCCCAGGCGCTCCAGAACAGCCCGGTCTCGCAGATGTTCGTGGCCGGCTACACCGAGCTCGCGAAGCTGTCGTCGGACTCGGACCTCAAGGACGATCGCGAGGGCAGCCTCGCCAGCATCGAGCGCGCGCTGCGGCGGGCCCAGACCGTCGAGCTGACCAAGCTCGAGTCGATGGTGCCGTTCCTGGCGACCACCGGCTCGGCCGGCCCGTTCATCGGGCTGTTCGGCACCGTGATCGGCATCCTGTTCGCGTTCATCGAGATCGCGGAGGCGACCGGCGCCGCCACGCTCAAGGTGGTCGGCCCGCACATCGCCGAGGCGCTGCTCGCCACCGCGATCGGCCTGGTGGCGGCGATCCCGGCCGTGATGGCCTACAACTACTTCATGCGGCGCATCAAGGTGCAGCGCTCCGAGATGGAGATGTTCGAGCACGACTACCTCAACATCATCAAGCGCCACTTCCTGAGGTGATCCGATGGGGATGAGTTCAGGCGGGGACGGCGACCTCAACGCCGAGATCAACGTGACGCCGATGGTCGACGTCATGCTGGTGCTGCTGATCATCTTCATGATCACGGCGCCGATGATGAACACCGGCGTCGACCTCGACCTGCCGCAGGTCACGGCCAAGAACATCGAGGATCCCGAGGGCAAGCTCGTGCTCTCGATCGACAAGGCCAACCAGGTCCACCTCGGCGGCACCCGGATCACGTGGAACGACCTCGAGGCCAAGCTCAAGAGCAACGAGCGGGTGAAGGCCGAGAGCGAGCTCTACATCGAGGCCGACACGTCGTTGCCCTACGGCACGGTCGTGACCGCGATGGCGGTGGCCAAGAACGCGGGCGTCACCAAGGTGATGATGCTCACGGAGGCCAACGACGACATCGCGCCGATCCTCCGGCAGCTCGATCAGAACAAGACGCCCTGACGCACGTCTGACCAAGGTATGCGCGACGGAGAGATGCACGCGATGGCAGCGCTGGGGGCGATCCTGTTCAGCGCCGCGCTCAGCATCCCCACGGTGTTCATGGCGGCCAAGCGGATGGCGGACGGCCCGCCGCTCCAGGACATGGAGGTCATCGAGGCCTCGCTCGCCTACAAGAAGCCGTCCGCGCCGCGCCAGCCGCAGAAGCCCCGGAACGCGCCCCAGCCCGAGGTCAAGCCGGAGGGGGTGTCGCGCGACGCCGACAGGCCCGTGGACCCGAAGAAGCCCGACGAGACGCCGATCACCAGGCCGGGCGACCCGGTCGATCCACTCGCGAAGTTCCGCCGGCCCGACACCGACCTCGAGACCGGCAGCGCCGACGACCAGGACGGCGCCGCCGATGGCAGCGAGTTCGGCCGCGGCACGATCACCAAGGGCGATCCGTACTTCCAGCGGCTGTGGGCCGACCTCGACTGGACCATCCCCGAGCTCGCCAAGGGTAGCGGCGCGCCGACGGTGGCGTGCCTGCTGTTCTCGCCGGATGGCAAGATCGCGAAGATCACCTTCAAGAGCAAGGGCGACGACGACGTCGCCACGCTCGCCGACAAGGCCATGAAGGAACTCGAGACCAAGCGCAACGCGTCGCCCGAAGAGGTCCCGACGCACCTGCTGCAGAGACTGACCACGAGGGGCATATGTTTCAACCTCACCGCCACGTAGCCCTCGCGCTCGCGCTCCTCGGGGCCGGGACGCTCGCCGTCCGCCCGGAGGCCCGCGCGGACTCCGACGTCGTGATCGACGTCAACGCCACCAAGAAGGGCACCTACCCGCTCGCGCTGCCGGCCACCGTCGATGGCGACGCCGCGCTCGCGAAGGAGATCGCGACCGTCCAGAGCTTCGACCTGTCGGTCGCCGGCGTGTTCAAGGTCCTCGATCCGCAGTCGTTCCTCGCGGACCTCAAGGCCGAGGGCACCGGCATCGACCCGCAGAAGTGGAAGGACGTCGGCGCGCTCGGCGTCGTCAAGGTCAAGGCCACCGCGACGGACATCGAGTTCCGGCTGTACGAGGTCTCCAGGGGCGCCACCCCGGTGCTCACGAAGGCGTACAAGCGCGCGGGGACGACCACGCGGCAGCTCGTCCACCGGTGGGCGAACGAGGTCGTGAAGTACTACACGGGCGAGGCCGGGTTCTTCGGCTCGAAGATCACGTTCACCGCCAAGGGCAAGGGCGCGAGCGCGATCTACGCGATGGACTTCGACGGCGCGGGCGCCTACTCGGTGTCGAAGAACAGCTCGACCAACATCCTGCCGGCGTTCTCGCCGTCAGGCGGGCAGGTCGCCTACACGTCGTTCATGCGCAACAACCCGGACCTCTACGTGGGGCCGGCCGGCGGCGGGCGCCCGCGCAAGGTGTCCGGCCACCGCGGCATGAACACCGGCGCGACATGGTCGCCCGATGGCTCGATGATCGCGCTGACGCTGTCCAAGGACGGCAGCCCCGACATCTACGTGATCAAGGCCAGCGACGGCTCGATCGTCCGGCGCCTGACCAGCGACAAGGCGATCGACACGTCGCCCGCGTGGTCGCCCGACGGCAGCACCATCGCGTTCGTGTCCGACCGCAACGGCGGCCCGCAGATCTTCGTGGTCGCGGCGGCCGGCGGTGGCGCCAAGCAGGTGTCGTTCAACGGCAGCTACAACACCACCCCGACGTGGTCGCCCCGGGCCGGCAAGCGGATCATCGCCTACACGACCCGCGACGGCGGGCGCTACGACATCGTGACCCTCGACCTCGACAGCAAGGCGATGGTCCGGATCACCCAGAACGAGGGTAACAACGAGGAGCCTGCGTTCTCCCCCAACGGCCGGGCCATCGCGTTCGCCCGGGCCGGCCGGGGGGTGTTCATCGCCAGCAGCGATGGCGCGGGGAAAGCCCAGAAGGTGTGGAGCGGGGCCGCGACGGGCGTCGACTGGGGTCCCGCGCCGCGGAGTGACCGTCCGCGCGCGGGCCCCCCGTGGGCCGACCGGACGGCGCCGCACGACGGCACGGCCGGGCTGGTCGCCGACGATGTGCCCGTCGTGGCACCGCCCCCCGGTTCCGCCGCCGGCGCGCGTGCGTCGAGGTCGAGGTCGAGGTCGAGGTCGCGCAGCGCCGCGCCGCGCCGATCCGCCCGACCTCGGACCGCCCGCCGGTCGCCATGACCTCCGCGGTGCTGTGGCCGGCGCCGACCAGCGTGCCCGCGAACACGCTGGGCCCGGGCTCCCCCGCGGGGCCGAGCGCGGCGGCCACGGGATCCGGGTGGCGCGTGACCGGCACGAACGCGCCCGTGAGGAGCGCCTCGTCGAGCTGCAGCGGGGCGTCGCCCGGAGCGCCCGCCGCGCACACCACGCCCCGCACATGACCGAGTCGGTCGATTCACGGGTTCCTGCCCCCCGGGCGTTGCGGGTGACGGGCGATCTCACGCACGATCAGGGCGCGTGAATCAGGGCACGCAACGGATGCGGGAGAACGGCGCTGACCCGCTGAATTCCGCTGGCGCGATCCTGGCCAAGGCAGATGTCTCATGAGCGCGGGCCGCATCCTGGTCGTGGACGATGAGGGGCATGCGAGCACGGCGCTGGCCGAGCTGCTCCGCGACGAGGGGTACGAGGTCGCGACCGCCGCGGACGCATTCAAGGCGCTGGGCACGTACGAATCGTTCTCGCCGCACGTGGTGGTGACGGATCTGGAGATGCCCGGCATGGACGGCATCGAGCTGGTCCAGAAGCTCCGCGCGATGGAGGACCCCGCCACGGTGGTGGTGATGACCGCGTTCGGCGCGGTGTCGTCCGCCGTCGATGCGATGCGATCGGGCGCCGCCGACTATCTGACCAAGCCGCTCGACTTCGACGAGCTGCTGGTCGTGCTCGACAAGGTGCTCGAGCAGCAGGCGCTGCGCCGGGACGCCCGCCAGCTGCGCGCGCGCGTCCGCGATCGCGTCGCCCCGAGCAACATCGTGGGCAACAGCCCGTCGATGCAGCGGGTGTTCGAGGTCGTCGATCAGGTGGCGCCGAGCCGCGCCAGCGTCCTCATCACCGGCGAGAGCGGCACCGGCAAGGAGCTGGTCGCCAACGCGATCCACCAGCGCTCCCCGCGCACCGGCGGCCCCTTCATCAAGCTCCACTGCGCCGCGCTCGCCGAGTCGCTGCTCGAGAGCGAGCTGTTCGGCCACGACAAGGGCTCGTTCACGGGCGCGATGGCCCGCAGGGAGGGCCGGTTCGAGATCGCCAGCGGCGGCACCCTGTTCCTCGACGAGATCGACGAGATCTCGCCGTCGATCCAGGTCAAGCTGCTGCGGTTCCTCCAGGAGCACGAGTTCGAGCGCGTCGGGGGCACCCAGACCATCCGCGTCGACGTCCGCGTGATCGCGGCCACCACCAAGAACCTGACGGAGGAGGTCGCGAAGGGCCGGTTCCGCGAGGATCTGTTCTACCGGCTCCACGTCGTCGCGATCGAGATGCCGCCGCTGCGCGATCGCCGCACCGACGTCCCCTCGCTCGCGAAGTTCTTCCTCGATCGCTACGCCCAGGAGAACGGCAAGGCGATCGACGGGTTCACCCCCGAGACGCTGGATCTCCTGTGCGCCTACGACTGGCCCGGCAACGTCCGCGAGCTCGAGAACGCCGTCGAGCGCGCGGTCGTCCTGACCACCAGCCCGACCGTCGAGGCCCGCGCGCTGCCGCCCAACGTCCGGCCGCGCCTGACACCCGCCAGCATGCCCATGATCCCCGGCTCCACGCTGGCGGACATCGAGAAGTACGCGATCCTCGAGACCCTCAAGTCGACCGGCGGCTCGACCTCGAAGGCGGCCGACATCCTCGGCATCAGCGTGCGGACGATCCAGTATCGCCTGCACCAGTACAACGAGGCGCCGCGGTCCGAGGTGGACGTGGTGCGCAGGCCGGCGGCGGCGGCAACGTCCGCGAGGGTCGAGACCGGCGCCAAGCCGTGACGTTTGTCGACGACTGCCTCGCGTACATCGGCCTGGACCACCACGACCGGGTGCGCCTGGCGGGCCTGGGGCCACGGCTCGCGGTGGACTTCCGCGCGATCCGTTCGGTCGCCCGGACTGACCCCACGCGACCCGTTCGTCGTCGAGCCGCCGCACCTGCGCCCGCTGCCGACGTGGGTCCCCGAGGTCTACGCGCTGCATCAGCGCATCGTCGACCTCGAGGACGACGTCCACATCGATGGCCACATGGACTCGGTGCCGTATCAGCTCATCGGCAAGGCCGTCGCATGACGAGGGTACCCCCGGGACCACGCCATCATCGATTCAGGCACGCGGAGCGTGGAGCCGTAGCGGCAGCGCCGTGCGATAGGCGACGAAGTCCTGATCGGTGGTGAACATCGCGAGGCCATGCACGAGGCTCACCGCGCACAGCAAGAAGTCCGTGTTCGATCCTTGGATGCCCTTGTCGCGGCATCGGTTGAAGCAGCGCGCGGCCTCCTCGTGATCCTCGGGACGAAGCGCGAGGTCGTCGAACGCCCGGAGGCGCTCGCGCAGTAACTCGAACTGCCGGGCGTTGCGCACGCCGGAGAGGAGCTCCTGTCGCACCGGCCCGATCAGGACCACGCGCTCCTCGGCGAGCAACGCCGTCAACTCGCGCACCTCCGCACCACCTTCGGCGCTCGCCCGCCGGAGCAGCAGCGACCACACGCAGGTGTCCACCAGGACGTTCACGCCCGCCGCCGCTGCGCCTTGTAGTCATGGGCCGGATCGAAGTCGATCTTGCCGGCGAGCTCGAGGATGCGCGCCCGCTGCCGTCGCGCGATGTACTCGCGCAGCGCCTCGGTCACCGTCGCCTTCTTGGTCGCGTGACCGCCGATCTTCAGGGCCTCGGTCAAGAGCGCGTCATCGATCGCGAGGTTGGTCGCCATGTGTAAACTCTTACACATCACAGCCGGCCAGCCAACACCTTTGACTTCCACAGTCGCTCAGCCCAGCTGCGTCTGCACCGCGCCCGCGATCGCATCTCCCAGCGTGATCGCGTTGGTGGGGTGCGCGAGGGTGTCGCAGGTGACGAGGCCGGTGGCGCCCGCGGCGCGCAGGTCGGCGAGCGCGGCATCGGCGAACACGGCGTGGATCGCGATGCACAGCGGCGCCGGCGCCCCCGCGGCGCGCAGCGCGCGCGTGGCCTCGATCAGCGTGCGGCCGGTCGACACGATGTCGTCGATCAGGACGGGCGTGCGGCCGGCCCACGCGGCGCCGGCGTCGTCCGGGAGCGCGACCGAGACATCGCGATCGCCGCGCCGGGTCTTCTGCAGGATCAGGTGGGGCGCCCCGCACGCGGCGGCGACGGCAGCGACCCACTGCACGCTCTCGGCGTCGGGGCCGACCAGCAGCGGCGCCGGGACGTGCGCGGTGACGTATGCGCCGATCGCCGCGGCGGCGTGCGCGATCGTGGTCGGGATCGCGTAGACCTGTGCGAGCGCGTCGAGGCGGTGGAGGTGCGGATCGACGGTGACCAGCCAGTCGACCGTGCTCGACAGCAGCCGGCCGTAGTAGGTCGCGGTCACGCCCTCGCCCGGGTGGAAGCACGCGTCCTGGCGGAGGTAGGCGAGGTACGGCGCGACGAGGCCGACGCGGCGGGCCCCGAGATCGCGGGCGGCGCCGGCGAGGAACGCGACCTCGAGAAACCTGTCACCCGCGCCGGTCAGGCTGCCGACCAGGATCACCTCGGCGCCGGCGATCGCCGGCCGCTGCTCGCCGTCGAGGCGGACGTAGATCTCGCCGTCGGGGAACCGCCGGACCTCGGCGGGCAGCTGCGGCGCGCCGAGCCGGCTCGCGAGCTGGGCGGCGTGGGCGTCGCTGCCCGGGAGGGCGATCACGATGGCAGCCACGGCGACGATGCTACCGCCGAGCCGCGCTCACCGGGCGAGATAGAGCTCGACGGCGCCGCGATCGTGATCGAGGTGCAGCTGCGACGCCCACACGCCGCCGTCCGCGCGCGTGATGTGCCAGCCGAGCCAGCCCGCCTCGGTGCCGTGGACCTCGGCGAGCAGCGCGTTGGTCCGCGCCGAGCGCAGCTCGAACCGCCCGTCGCGGCCGCGCCACCACGGCGCGCCGATCGCGAGATCGCGCACGCCGTCGCCGTCGAGATCGTCGATGCGCGCGAGCATCCGGCCGTACAGCTCGCCGCCCTCGATCCCGACCAGCAGCCGGACGCGCGCGCCGGTCGCGCCCGAGATCACGTGGACCTCGCTGCCGCCGGCCGCGTCCGCGGACACGCCCCCCGGGGCGCCGACCGCGAGATCGGGCACGCCGTCCCCGTCGACGTCGTCGAGCGGCGCCAGCATCTCGCCGAACTGCTTGCCGGGCAGCTCGCCCACCAGCTCGCGCAGGGTCGCCCCGGTCGCTCCGGACACCAGCCGTACCGCGCCGCGCCGCGCACCGTCGACCCGCGCCACGGGCGCGCCGATCGCGAGGTCGGCGACGCGGTCGCCGTCGAGATCGTCGAGGCCGATCACGTACCACCCGAACTGATCGTCGCTGCGATCGCTCGTGATCGTGCGCAGGATGGAGCCGTCGCGCCCCGACACCAGGTACACGTGCGCGGTCAGCGTGTTCGACGGCGCGCCCGCCCACAGGTCGCCCACCCCGTCGCCGTCGTGATCCCCCGCGGGCACGATGTGCCAGCCGAACCCGTCGCCGGGCCGACCCACCGCGCGCCACAGCCGCCGCCCGTCGAGCGTGTAGGCGTCGATCAGGCCGCGCACCGCGCCGTCGACCACGGCGTTGGGGGCCGAGATCACGACGTCCGGAGCGCCGTCCCCGTCGAGGTCGGGCACCGCGAGCGCGATCTGGCCGAACAGGGAGGCGGTCAGCGCGAACTCCCCGCGCCAGCTCCCGAGCTGGACGCCCGTGCTCGTCCACGCCCACGCGGCGCCGGTGTCCTCGGTGCCGGTGCGGCGCCCGCCGACCACCAGGTCCGCGGCGCCGTCCCCGTCGAGATCGCGCGGCTCACCGAACCGGAACCCGAGCTCGCCACCGGCGGCCGGGCCGTCGATCCGCACGAGGCGGCACAGGCCGCCGGTGGACGGGCCCGGGCACAGGTCGTCACCGCAGCCGCCGAGGCCAGCGGCCAGGACGACGGCACCAACCGCGGCGACGACCAGCCCGGCGCACGCGCGCATCACGCGCACGGCCACCGGGGCACGGCGCGCTACGGCGCGGTCAGGATCGAGCAGCACGCGACGTTGCGCGTGCCGTTGCAGCTCGGTATCTGGCCGGTCTGCAGCGTGGTGATCGCGCCGGTGGCCGGGGTCAGCGTGACGAACTTGCCGACCTTGCCCAGGTCCGCCGTGCCGTACGACCACGGGATCGCGTCGGCGTCGCTCTGGCAGCGCACCACGCCGAGCGCGGCCGCGTCGTCGACCCACCACGAGGTGACGGGAGCGGCGTTGAAGTCGGCGGCATTGAGGGTCTCGGGCGTGGCCTTGGTCGACGCGGCGAGCAGCTTGTCGTACGAGCACACCTCCGAGCCCGGCCAGCGCACAGCGCACTCCAGGTTCGCGCCGGGGATGCCGAGCGTGTTCTGGAAGTTCCAGCGGCCGGTCGTGGCCGGCAGGCTGCCGCGGTAGATCAGCGTGGAGACGCAGCCCCCGTTGAGGCACGCCTGGTTCGAGCCGCAGGTCTCGCCCGCGTTGGCGCCGAGGCAGTCGCCGGTGGCGCCGCAGTTGGTGTTGTCGGTCACGGGATTCGTGCACGCGCCCGCGCACACCAGCTCGCCGGCGCCGCAGCCGCACACGCCGTCGGTGCAGGTCTCGCCCGGCGTGCACACGAACAGCGACTCCGCGTTGCCGCAGCCGCCGCAGTTGGCCTCGTCGGAGCTCTGATCGACGCAGCTCCCGCCGCAGCTGACGAGGCCGCCCTCGCAGCCCTCGACGCACGCGCCGAACGAGCACACCAGCCCGTCACCACATGTGGTGCCGCAGGCCCCGCAGTTGTCGCGATCGGCCTGGAGGTTCGAGCAGGCACCGCCGCACACGGTCTCCTCGGCGCTGCAGCTCGCGCCGTGACAGAACAGGCTGTTGTCGGTGTTGCCGTCGGGACACGACTGGCAGGCCACGTTGATCAGGGTCCCCAGAACCATGATCCCGAATATCATCCTCATGGACGTGAGCCTATCGCAGGTCACGCGCCGAGGGCCAGCAGGATCCCACGCCCGCTGCGGGTTCACCGAAACGGTCACCGCGATCCGGTCACCGCGATCCGGTCACCGCGATCCGGTCACCGCGATCCGGTCACCGCGATCCGGTCACCGCGATCCGGTCACCGCGATCCGGTCACCGCGATCCGGTCACCGCGATCCGGTCACCGCGATCCGGTCACCGCGATCCGGTCACCGCGATCGGTCACCGGCCGGCTGCCGGCGAGGTCACGGCACGGTCAGCCGCGGGGCTCGCCGCAGCGCGGTGAGGAACACGCGCAGGGCGCTCCGGTCCTGGGCCGTGGCCTCGGCCCAGGCGGTGCGGGCGAACGCGGCTTCGCCGCCGTGCCGCGCGATCGCCGCGTCGAGGGTGGGCGACCCACCGTCGTAGAAGTACGGCGCCGAGTCGCCGACGCCCCACAGCCGCCGGGTCAGGTACAGCCGGGTGGCGATCCCCTCCTGGCGGTGCACGCTGGCGTTGGCCTCGCCGAGGTCGTGGCGCTTGAAGTCGCTGAACGCGTACACCGGGTAGCCTCCGGCCGCGGCGTCGTACCCCAGGCGCGGGGCCTCGGCGTCGCGGGCGAGATCGAGCGTGATGCCCGGCCCGGCGCCGGTCCGGAGCGTCACCGTCGAGCGCGCCAGCACCATCCGCGGCACGTGGCAGCTCGCGCAGCCGAGATCCTCGAGGAGCTGCCGACCGCGCGCCCATGCGTCGACGAGGGTGGGCGCCGTCGGCCCGGCGGGATCGGCGAGGTCGACCGGGCGCTCGTGAGGTGCGCCGACCGGGAGCTCGAGCGCGGCGACGTACGCCGCGAGCGCCGTCAGCTGGCCGGCGGTCAGCTCGTCGGCGACGCCGTCCTCGTCGGGATCCTCGGGCGGCCCCGCGCCGAGCGCGAGCGGCTCGCGCGCGGCCAGCCCGGGCAGGCCCTCGGCCTGGATCCCGAGGTGGACGGCCGCGGCCTCGGCGATGAACTCGACGATCGTCGCGGTGGTGCCCTTCCACCCGAACGGGCGGACGATCAGGTCCGCGTCGATGCCGCGCACGTCCTCGGTGTCGAGCCGGCCATCGGGCCCGACCCGGAGCACGCCGAACGAGACGTCCTTGGTGACCAGCACGACGTCGACGGTCCGGCCGGTCCGCTTCGCCTCGGCACGCCCGGCCTCGCGCAGCGCCGCGAGCTCCGCGGACATCTCCTCGGCGAGCGCCTGGGCGACGCCGGCGCCGAGCAGCGACGGCGGGTTGCGCGCGTCGGCCGAGGCCACGCTGTCGCCATCGCCGAGCAGGAAGCTCGCGTCGGCCACCCCGCCCCCACCCGCGGGGCCGTTGCGCCAGTGGCACGACGTGCAGCCCGTGGTCTCCACCCCACCCGCGCGCCCGGCCTGGATCCGCCGGAACACCGAGGCCGCCGCCCCGACGGCGTCGGCGGCCGGCGTCCCGGCGGCGAGCCCGTCGGCGAACGTGAACGTGTGCTCGAACAGCAGCCGGCCGACCTCGGCGAGGTCCTGGGGACACACCTGGCCGCGGTCGATCCGCGCCTGCTCGACCAGCGGCGCGGTCGTCCGCACCAGGTACCCCGGGTCGAGCGCCTCGCGGTGGCGTAGCCGCTGACGGACCGCGGCGCGGCGATGGGCCTCGCGCGCGGCGTCGAGTGACAGCCCGGTCGGCGGCGGCCCCTGCCCCGTGCAGTCCGCCGGCGCGGGCGGCGCGAGGTTGTCGCCGCACGCCCCTGCGCCGACCACCAGCGCCACCCCGAGCGCGAGCGCGGGCACGAGCGTTCCCGTCATCGCACCACCACCCGGCGCGTGCGCTGGAGCGACAGCAAGTACACCAGCAGCGCACCGCGATCGGCCGGCGCGAGCGCCACGAACGCCGCGCGCGCCGCCGTCGCCTCGCCGCCGTGGCCGAGGATCGCGTCCGCCACCGTCGGCGCGCGGCCGTCGTGGAGGTACGGCGCGGTGTCGGCGAGGCCCCACAGCGGCCGGGTCAGCCACAGCGCGGGCGCGATCGGCCCGCCCGCCGAGAGGTGCGCGGCGGGGGCGGCGAGCGCGGGGCCTAGATCGTGGCGGCGCAGGTCCGAGAACAGCCGCACCACGAACGCGGTGCCGGGCTGGTCGACCGGATCGATCTTGGGGCCCAGGCCGTCGCGCGCGACGTCGATCACCACCGGCGGGCTGGCGGCGTGCTCGGCCTGCTCGGCGCGGGTGACCAGCGCGGGGTCCTCGAGCGTGAGCGCCGGGGTGTGGCAGCCGGCGCACCCGGCCTGGTCGAACACGGCGCGGCCGCGCGCGAACCGCTCGAGCAGATCGGGGTCGTCGGGCGGCACCACGATCGGCACCTCGAGCTGAGCGAGGTACGCGACCATCGTCGACAGCATGCCGTCCTCGACCTCGGTGTACGTGCCGTCGCGATCGACGTCGTACCAGGGCCCGTCGCCGAACAGCGCAGCGGGCGCGCGGCCGTCGCGCACCGCCTGCTGATCGACGACGGCGACCAGGCCGAGGTGGATGCGGAACGCCTCGCGGATGCTGTCGCGCAGGGTCGCCTGGTGGCCCTTCCACCCGAACGGGCGGACCACCAGATCGGGCGACACCCCGGTCACCGCGGCCGCGTCGATGGTGCCGTCAGCCCGCGCGACCAGGGTGCCGAACGCCAGGCCCTTGGCCGTCAGCGCCTGCGCCACCGGGGCGCCCTGCGCCTGCGCCTGCGCCACCGCGAGATCGCGCAACACGCCGAGCTCGGCCGTCATCTCCGCCGCGAGCCGCTCGACCGGACCTCCGCCGAGCAGCATCGGCGCGGTGCGGGCGTCCGCGCTCGACACCCGATCGCCATCGCCGGCCAGGTACGCGGCCTGGGTCTGGGTGCCGGCGCCGTCGTCCCCGCCCACGGCGTGGCAGTCGGCGCACGCGCTGGCGTCGGGCCCGCCGAACGCGCCCTGGTGGACCCGCCGCTGGTTGGGCGCCGCGCGGCCGCCCGCGAGGCCCCCTGGCCGCCCGGCGAGCGCGTTGCCGAGCCCCTGCTCGGTGCGGAACGTGTAGGCGAACAGGTCATCGCCGGCGCGAAACAGGTCGTCCAGCGTGAACACCTCGCGGTCGAGGGCGACCTGCGACAGCGTCGCGTGGGACAGCTGCTCGCCGAGATCGAGCGCGTCGACCGCTCGCTCGTGATCACCCCGCCGCTTGACCTCGAGCGCCGCGGTGATCTGCGCCGCGAGTTCCTGGTCGTCGGGGATCGTGACCGCCTCGGCGAGCAGCGCCGAGCGGGCCGTGCCGGTCGCGGGAGCCGCGTCGCAGCCTCCACCGAGCACCGCGCACACCGCGAGCAGCGGCCCGCGGCCGCGCCTCACGGCGCCGCCCTCACTTGGCCTCGATGATCACGAACTCCACCCGGCGGTTCTTGTCGGTGTTGCTGCCCGACACCAGCGGGCGGCTCTTGCCGAAGCCGTTGGTCTCGAGGCGCGCGGTGTCGATCTCGCCGTTCTCGACCAGCCACAGCGCGACCGCGCGTGCCCGGCGCTTGGACAGATCGAGGTTGTACGAGTCCGAGCCGACGTCGTCGGTGTGACCCTCGATCCGGATCCGCGCGCCGTCGAGCTTCTTGATCACGGTGGCGATCGCCTCGAGCACCGGGCGGCTCGACTCGCTGATCGTCGCGCTGTTGGTCTCGAAGAAGATCTGCTGGAGGATCTCGATCCTCTTGTCGTTGACGCGCGCGAGCGGGCAGCCGCTGGTGGGCTGGCCGACCTGCACCGGGCCGGGCTCGTCGGGGCAGGCGTCGTCGCCGTCGGCGATCTCGTCGCCGTCGCGATCGGGGAACGGGCAGCCCTTGCGCGCGGGGTCGGGGCGCTTGCCCATCGGCTCCTCGGGGCACTCGTCCTCGGCGTCGAGGATGCCGTCATCGTCGCCATCGTGGAGCGGGCAGCCCTCGCGGTCCGGATCGGGCCGGTCGCCCGGGACCTCCTGGGGGCACTCGTCGACGCGGTCGACGAGGCCGTCCCCGTCCGCGTCACCCTCGATGTGGATCGCGGTGCGCGTGCGGCCGCCGAACCCGACGGCGAGCCCGACCGTGACGAGCTGGGCGTTGCTCTTGAGCGGATCGGAGCCGAACTGGTAACGCACCATCGGGCCGACCCGCACCGCAGGCGCCAGCTCCCACTGGACACCGACGCCGAGATCGAAGCCCGGCCGCCGGATCCCGCCCGACGCGCCGTAGCTGACGTGGGCGTCGACCCACGCGTCGTGGTGCGTGGCCGCGCCAAACAGCTGCGGGCCGAGGTGCACCCGCGGGCCCACCTGCGCGCCCGCCCACGAGGTCGAGGACATCGAGCCGCTCGCCGGCAGGTACATGTACGCCGCGCCGACGTGCACACCGAGCAGCGCCGAGGCGAAGAGCTCCGCGCCGAACCCGATCCCGCCACCGAACCCGAACAGATCGCGGTTGCCGCCGTCGAGCGGCATCGTCCCGAGCGCCTCGGCGGCGATGGTCACGCGCGGCGGCGTGATGTCGTGCTCCACGACCGGCGCCGTGCTGACGATCGCGGGCGCGTCCTCCTCGGTGCGCGCGGGCTTCTTCTTCTTGGCCTTGTTCTTGGCCTTGGCCTTGGCCTTCTTGGCCTTCTTGGCCTTCTTGGTCACCCGCGGTTCGTCGTCGTCGGCCTCGTCGCTCCGCGTCGGCCTCCGCATCGGCGTCGTCGTCGTCTGCGATCGGCGGCGGCCGGCGTCGCGTCGTCGTCATCGTCATCGTCATCGTCATCGTCATCGTCATCGTCATCGTCATCGTCATCGTCATCAGCGGCCGGCGCCTTCTTCGCCGTGCCAGTGTCCTTGGCGGACTTCTTGGCGCGGGGCAGCGGGGCCTCCTCGTCGTCCACCGCATCCCCGTCGTCCTCGGCGGACGCGGTCAGGGACGGCAGCAGACAGGCGAGCATCAGGACGAACGTGCGGCTCCTCATGAGAGCCTTGATGATTGCATCGATCGGCCCCGAAAACCGCCCTCCGCAGCGCCCGACTGTGCGGCCGTCAGTTGTTTCTGGCCCCGGCGGTGATCCAGTTGCGGATCAGCGAGATCTCCGCGGGCGCCAGCGCCGCAGCGCCCTTGGGCATCCGTACCCCCGCCAGGCATGGCCCGCTGCCCGCCAGCTTCCACAGCAGGTAGCTCTGGTCGGGCTGGCCTGGACGTACGCGCTTGTAGGCATTGCACGCCGACGACTGCGAGTTGACGTCGACGAGCGCGCCGTGCGTGAACCCGGGCGCCAGGTGGAGCAGCGCCACCTGCGACGCCGTGCCGTGGCAGAACTGGGTCGTGCAGCGCGCGGTGAACACCGGCTGGAGGTCGCGCGCGAGGCTGACGCCGGTCGCGGGCGGCGACACCGTGAAGACCGCATCGGACTCGTCGGACGCCACCGCGCCGTCCGCGGCGGTCGCCGTGATCCGGATCTTGAGCTGGGTGGGCGCGGCCACGCCCGGCGGCGCCCACGTCACCGCCCCCGCGGCGCCCGCCGCGACCGCGACGCCGGACGCCACGACCGCGGTGGCGCCGCCCTCGGCGACGGTCACCACGTCGACCACGAGCGGCCTCCCGGCCGGATCGGCGACGGTCCACGTGATCGTCACGGGCTCGGCGGCGGTCAGGGCCTCGCCCCCGTCGGGGGCGCCGACCGTGACCACGAAGGTCGCCGGGGGCGCTGGAGCGTCGACGGAGAGCGGCGGCGACACGGCGTCTCCGCACGCGACGAGGAGGGAGGACACCAGGACGAGCGCGCGCCGGGACACCGCCCCAGGCTACCGCGAACCCGGCCCCGCGGGCGCGGGGAGGCGCCGCCGGGCGCGCCGGATCAGTTCGTGGCGCGCTTCGAGATCGTACAATCGGTCAGCCTGGCCTCGCGGAAGCTGGTCTCGACGATGCCCTTGACGGTGACGGGAGCCCACTGCGTGTACCCGGTCACCTCCGCCGCGGTCGCGCAGGTCAGCGTCACCTCGGTGCTGTCCTTGCTGTCCTTGCTGTCCACGATCACCACGCTGTAGCTCGACGCGCCGTTGCTGGTCGACGTGTTCGAGTTCATGTACGCGCCCGCGACCTCGACCGGCTTGCCCAGCAGGCTGGCGCCCGGGTCGGCGGCGAACGTGGCCTGCAGCGACGGTACGGCGCGCGGCTACAGCGCCGTGAGCGAGGTCAGGCGGAGCAGCACGGGGATCACCTTCTTGCTGGTGACGATCGCCATGTGCTCGAACTGGGACCGGATGTAGAGCAGCTTGGCGCGGCGCTCGCGCTTGCTGAACCCGCCCGCGCTGGTCGGCATCTTCTCGCGGCTGACCGCGAACTTGTAGCGGCCGGCGAAGCTCTTGCTGCTCGCGGCGGTGCCGGCGGCGACGACGATCAGCTTGTGCTCGTCGGCGCGCTTGCCGCTCTTGATGAACGCATCGAACGCGCGCTCGCCCGAGTACATCGCGTCGAGCAGGATGATCTGGTCGACGTGGCGGTGATCGACCCACTGCATCACCGTGCGGAACGCACCGGAGTGCCCCATCACGACGATCGGCCCGTCGGGGAGCTTGAGGTTGGCGCGGGTGACGGCGCGGCGCAGATCGGTCAGCGCCGGCCACATCACGCCCTCGTCGTTGCTGCCCGGCGCGTCGGGGACCACGAACATCGCGTTCTGCCGGCTGGCGCGGAACTGCGCGGCGAGCTGGTGCTCGCGCCACGCACCGTCGGCGTCGGTCCAGTAGCCGTGGACGTAGACCACGGTGCCCGCGGTCGCGCGGTCGTAGCCGGCCGGCACCCACACGTGCACGGCGCCGTGCGCGGTCTTGATCCGCCAGTGCGTACCGCCGGCGACGGTGTCCTCGGTCTTGTCGAGCCGGCGCTCGCCATCGTCGGGCACCCGGGCGCGGGCGGGGCGCGGGGCGGGTGCGGCCATCCGCAGGCGCGCGCGCACCGGGGGCGCGGCGTTCTCGCCGGGGGTGCCCGGATCGTCGGCGGTGGCCGCGGCCACCTCGGGCGGCAGCGGATCCTCGGCGCGCGCGGCCCGGCCGGCCCCGAGAACGAGGGCCACGGTGCACGCCGTGACGAGCAGCGCCCGCCGCGACGCCCCCGTCACCCCCCTCGCACCTGGGCCGCCGCGCGGGCTCATCGAGCTCCTCGGGCCGGCCCCGCGGCCGCGGCCGGGCGCGTCAGCATCAGGTGCACGTGCTTCTCGGCGTCGGGGTAGCCGTAGCGGAACGGCAGCCGGCGCCGTGGCTGGCCCGCCCACAGCGCGACCATCTGGGTGTTGACCGAGGGCGAGGCGTCGGGCAGGAACGCGGCGGTGAACGTGCCGTAGGTGATCTGCTCGAACCCGGCCTTGTTCGCCGCGCGCGGCGGGATCCCCGTCGCGTCCGACGCCATCCACGCCATGTTCGCGAGCAGGTAGTCGCGGATCCCCGAGAACCCATCGAGCCACAGGAGGTAGCTCGCGGCCTTGGTGAGCGCGACGACCTTGCCCTTGGCGGCGAGGTGCCGGGCCAGCGGCGAGCCCACGAACGCGCCGCTGGCGAGGTTGGCGGCGACGTGGCGGTGCACGATCACCGGCGCGGCCGGATCGCCCGCCTTCCGGAACGACAGCTCCATGCTGGTGAACGCCTCAGAGAAGTCGGTGTCGACCCAGCCGCCCTTCTTCTTGCGCGCCTTCTTCGGCGCGAGCGCGGCGACGTCGGCGGCGGTCAGGTAGCGGATGCCGCCGTCGTCGGTGAACGCGAAGAACCGCAGGCTGACCGGCTCGTAGCCGTGGGCGGTCATCCCCATCAGGTGGAACGACAGCTGGCCCGGGATGCCGCCGCGCTCGAGCTTGCGCATGTTCTCGCTGGTCGAGTCGTTGAGCGTCATCAGGCCGTTGACCGCGTCGCGGTAGGCGGCCAGCGCGGTCCGCAGCCCGGTCTTCGACAGCCGCGCGAGCCGGGTCGGATCGCCGGCGTGCTCGAGCGAGATCGTGGTGATCTCGCGCGCGTCCGGGTAGGTGACCAGCGCGCTCGACAGATCACCGCCGCCGAACGGGTAGACCACGGTGGTCGGCAGCCCGGCCGGGCGGACGCCCGCGAAGAACGCCGCGGCCGGCGCGAGGTACCGGGTGCGGTAACTGGCGTAGCGCTTCGCCATCTCGGCGCAGTGCTTGTCGACGGTCGGCGCGTCGAGGCTCGCCGGCAGCGGCTCGGCCGAGCCACACGCGACCACCCGGTAGAACAGCCGCGCATCGGCGACGAACTCGGCCGGGGGCTCGGCCGCGGGGACGGCGCTGCGTGGGGCCGCGGGGACCGTGGCCCGGTCGGCGCGGACGGGGGTGGCGAGCGCCGCCAGCACGGCGAGGGCGGCGGAGAGCGAGGCAGCGGGGGCGCGCATGATCGTCCCCCACAGATACGACGCCCGATCGCCGGGTGCCATTGTTTCGTGGCGGCCCCCTGGCACCGCGTCGCCGGGACCGGCCCGTCGGATCTAGTTGACGTCGCCGCGGTCGCTGGGCGAACCCGGCTTCGGCCCGACGAGGCTGTGCAGCACGGCCCGCACGACCTCCTCGCCGGCGGCGTTGCGCAGCACCACGGGCACGTCGTAGTGCGCGCGGGCGGCGGTGCGGGGGATCGGCGGCTCGCCGGTGGCGGTGATCACCCCGCGCGCCTTCTTGAGGTACTCGAGCTCCATCCCGCTGACGATGAACCGGGCGTCGTCGGGGAGCGAGTACGCAAGGGCGAGGTTGCCGGCGAGCTCCGCGAGGTTGGCGAGCGCGATCGCGTGCACGCAGTCCAGGTGGTTGCGCAGGTCCTTGCGGTCGGCCATCTGGACCTCGGCGTAGCCGGGGCGCAGCACGCGGACCTGGGCGTGGATCGAGGCGGTGTACGGTGCCATCCGGCCGACCAGCGCCGAGAACGCGGCCTTGCCGCCGGGCACCCCGCCGAGCAGGTCCCACGCGTCGCGCAGCAGGTTGCGCCGCGGATCGAGGCGGGGCACCGGCAGCAGCCGGGACAGCACCCCGCCGGGGCGGGTCAGACGAGCGAGGCGATCCGCGATGGCCATCGAGCGGGATCGTACCAGAGATCCGCTCCGGATCCCGGGCGAGATTTTCGTGCACGCACCGCCGGCCCCGCGCATCCAGCTTGGGAGTAGTATCACGGTCGTCTTGATGAATCGCTTCGTCCTCCCTCCATGCACCGCCCTCGGGCTGTCGCTGGCCCTGACCGCCGGCGCGTGCAGCAGCTCCTCGAAGAAGCGCCCGCTGACCTCGCAGGAGATGATCGGCATGGATCCGCTGCCGCTCGCCCGCGGCGCGAAGTGGACCTACCAGGTCACGGTCAAGCGCTACGACGCCGACGACGCCAAGGAGACCACGCGCACCCTGTCGTGGACCACCGAGGTGCTCGACGCCAAGGAAGCCAACGGGGTCACCGCGTTCCGCGTCAAGGGTTGGCCCACCGACCTCGCCGAGCTCGAGGGTGACGGCCAGCCGATCGCCACGGAGAAGACGATCCTGCGAGCGGGCAACAGCTTCCTGTTTGGCACCTCGCCCGAGCCCACGCTCGACGGCGCCGAGGGCTGGTTCTCGTGGCCGGTGATCGACGGCCAGAAGATCTGCCCGAGCGCCGAGATGGTCTACTGCTGGCAGGTCACCTCGGTCGAGACCGGCTACGCGCTGTCGTTCTACACCGGCCCCGACGAGCAGACGTTCGAGCTGTCGCCGGGCACCGGGGTCGCCCGCTTCCACTACGCGCACCACGGCACGACCAACGAGGTCGAGGCCAAGCTCGTCGGTTACACCCCGGGGCGCTGACCGCGGGCGGCGCCGTGCGCCCGCCGGGGGGACGCGCAGCGGCGGAGGAGCACGCGAGCCCGGGTGGTGAACCCGCATCGCGGGGGCGTCGGATCGGCTGGCCTGCCTGATCGGAGAGGCCTCTCCCGACGCGGGCTGACCGCTCTGCGCGTTGCGCCGCGACAGGGGGGCTCGTACAGTCCTCGGATGAAGCCCCCCATGAGCTACCTGGTGCCGACGGTCATCGAGCAAACCCACCGTGGTGAGCGTGGCTGGGACATCTTCTCCCGGCTCCTCAAGGACCGCATCATCTTCCTCGGCACCGCGATCAACGATGACGTCGCCAACGTCGTGATCGCGCAGCTCCTGTTCCTCGACTCCGAGGAGCCCGAGAAGGACATCATGCTCTACATCAACTCGCCGGGCGGCCACGTCTCGGCGGGCCTCGCGATCTACGACACGATGCAGTACCTGCACTGCGACGTCGCGACCATCTGCATGGGCCAGGCGGCCTCGATGGGCAGCTTCCTGCTCGCAGCGGGCACCAAGGGCAAGCGCTACGCCCTGCCCCACTCCCGCGTGATGATCCACCAGCCGCTGGCGGGCTTCCAGGGCCAGGCCACCGACATCGAGATCCACACCAGGGAGATCCTCAAGACCCGCGACACCCTCAACGAGCTGTACTCGAAGCACACCGGGCAGCCCGTCGAGAAGATCAAGAACGACACCGATCGCGACAACTTCATGGCCGCGTCGCAGGCCAAGGAGTACGGCCTCATCGACGAGGTCTTGATCACGGCGAAGAAGAAGCCGGACGACAAGAAGTGAGCTAGGCTAGGCCTCCTCCGATGCCGATCGAGAAACGTGACGGTGCCTCTCTGACCTGCTCCTTCTGTGGCAAGGCCCAGAAGGAGGTCAAGAAGCTGATCGCCGGGCCCACCGTCTACATCTGCGACGAGTGCATCGGGCTGTGCAACGACATCATCGCCGAGGAGATCGAGAAGGAGGACCAGTCGTACGGCGCCTCGTCGATCCCCAAGCCCGCCCAGATCAAGAAGGTGCTCGACGAGTACGTGATCGGGCAGGACCGCGCGAAGAAGATTCTCGCGGTCGCCGTCCACAATCACTACAAGCGGATCGACCACAAGCAGTCGGGCGCTCCGGACGACGACGTCGAGCTGCAGAAGTCGAACATCCTCCTGCTCGGGCCGACCGGCTCGGGCAAGACGCTGCTCGCCCAGACGCTCGCGCGCATCCTCAACGTGCCGTTCGCGATCGCCGATGCCACCAACCTCACCGAGGCGGGCTACGTCGGCGAGGACGTCGAGAACATCATCGTCTCGCTGCTCCAGAACGCGGACCACGACATCGAGCGCGCCCAGCGCGGCATCGTGTACATCGACGAGATCGACAAGATCGCCCGCAAGAGCGACAACCCGTCGATCACGCGCGACGTGTCCGGTGAGGGCGTGCAGCAGGCGCTGCTCAAGATCATCGAGGGCACCACCGCGAGCGTCCCGCCCAAGGGCGGCCGCAAGCACCCGCAGCAGGAGTTCCTGCAGGTCGACACGACCAACATCCTGTTCATCTGCGGCGGCGCGTTCACCGGCCTCGAGGAGATCATCGAGAACCGCGTCGGTCAGAAGATGATCGGCTTCGGCGCCGGCATGAACAAGAAGGTCGAGCGCAGCCAGTGGGAGCTGATCCAGGAGACCGAGCCTGAGGACCTCCTCAAGTACGGCATGATCCCGGAGTTCATCGGCCGCCTGCCGGTGATCGCCCCGCTCCACGAGCTGTCCGAGGACGCGCTCGTGCAGATCCTCACCCAGCCGAAGAACGCGCTCGTCAAGCAGTACCAGAAGCTGTTCGAGATGGACGGCATCAAGCTCAAGTTCGGCAAGGGCGCGCTGACCAAGGTCGCGGTCATGGCCGCGGAGCAGAAGAGCGGCGCCCGCGGCCTGCGCGCGATCCTCGAGACCGCGCTGCTCGACATCATGTACGAGACGCCCGGGCAGTCCGTGCACGAGGTGATCATCAACGAGGACGTGATCGAGAAGCACGGCGCCCCGCTGATCACCTACACGAAGGACGCCAAGGATCCGAAGGCTGCCGACGTGCCCGCGTAGCGGGCGCGCTCACCCGCGAGCGTGCCGGTGCGGATCACGCCGTCGTAGGCCGTCCACGCCACGCGGCCAGCTCCGGCCACGGCGACGCTGGACACGATGTCCGGCGATGCGGCCGCGGCGACCGCCCGCCCCGCGCGCCACCGCCGGACCCAGCCGTCCTCACCGGCCGTCAGCCAGCTGCCATCCGGCGCGGCGGCGACCGCGGTGAGCGCGGCCGCGTGGGCCCGCCACCCGCCCGTGCGCTCCCCGTCGGGCGCGAGCAGGTCGACGGCCCCGTCGGCCGCCCCGACCAGCACCCCGGCGGCACCGGCGGCGACCGCCCGCAGCGGCCGCGCGAACGCGGCGAGGGTGTGCGCACGCCCGTCGGGGGCGGTGGCGATCACGCGCCCGTCGTCGCCACACGAGATCACGCGCGCGCCATCCGCCGCCACCGCCCACGCCCATCCGGTGTGCGCCCCCACCGCCCACGCGGGCGCGCCGGTGGCGGTCCAGGCGTGGAGCCGCCCGCGCGAGGTCGCGACGACCACGCGATCGCCGAGCGCCGTCGCGGCGAGCACGGCCCCCAGATCGTCCGCGATCACCGTCGGCGCGCCGGCGCCCCGGCCCGGCGCGATCCGGACCAGCGCCCCCGCGCGGGTCCCGCACCACAGCGCCCCGTCGGCGGCCTCGGCGAGCGCGGTCACCGAGCCGGCGCCGAGGTCGTGCGCCCACAGCGCGCCGGCGGCACCCCAGCCGCGGACCGTGCCGTCGCGGCCGGCGGAGGCGAGCGTGCCATCGCGACGGTGGATCACCCGCCAGGCATAGCCGCGATGGCGGCCGCGCACCGCGATGTCCGTCTCAGGTGGGGGCGCCGGCGGGGCCGCGCTCGCGCCGATCCGGGTGTACAGCGCATCGGTGCGCAGCACGTGCTTGACCCCCGCGGTCACCGCCTCGCCGTCGTGCCACGCGCGGTGATCGAACACGATCACGTCGCCGCAGGCCGGCGGCAGCTGCGCCCACACCGTCGCGCCCGCGGCGTCGGCGTAGAACCGCGTGCGCCCGCCGACGCGCGCCGGATCGTCGTCGAGGTAGAGCTGCACGGTCAGCAGCGAACGGTGGTCCGGGGTGGGCACGAAGGGGCCATCACGGTGGATCGAGAACGCCTGGCCGCCGCGATACCGGCACGCCCGGAGGCGCGGGTTGAGGCCGGAGAGCCGCCAGCGCGCGCCCTCGAACGCGAGCTCGGCGGGCAGGCGCGCGCGCAGCGTGGTGAACAGCGCCGCAGCGATCGCCGGGTCGTCCAGCACCAGCCGGTCGTTGTTGCGGTAGCCATCGGGGTAGGCCTCGCCGGTGCGCGCGAACCCGCGCGCGTCGAGCTGGCCGAGGAGCGCTGCACAGCGGGCTGGCTCGAGCGCCGCCCGCAGCCGCCACCCGACGAACGCGGTCGGCGGGAGAAACACCTCCGCAGGCGCGGCGCTCACGGGCGCGCCCCCGCAACGGGCTCGTCGGCGGGGAACCGCGTGCGCGGGAACAGCCCGAGCACGGCCACCACCGCGGCCACGCACAGCGCGGTCGCCAGCGCGAAGTGCGCCGCGTAGCCGAGCGCGCTCGCCGACACGCCGCTGACCCCCTGCGCAAGCCCGGTCGCGATCACCACGGCGCTCGCCTGTACCGTGTAGTCGGTGCCGCTCGCGGTGGGCCGGCTCCAGTCCATCATCGCGGTGAACAGCGCCGCGGTCGCCATCCCGCTCGCGAGGTGCTCGACCGCGGTCCATGCCGCCAGCGCGCCGAACCCGGCGGCGCCGAGCGCGAGCACCGCGTAGCCGCCGACGGCGACCACCTGCGCGACGCCGAACACCACGAGCGCGCGCCGTCGTCCGAGCCGGCCGACCAGCGCGCCGCCGACGAGGGCTCCCGCCATGCCCGCGACGAACCCGACCGTGCCCACCACCCACGCGATGTCACCGAGCGTGAGGCCGCGATCGACGAGCATCGGCTTGAGCATCCCCTGCGCGAGCGCCTCGCCGGCCTTGTAGATCATGATCAGCACGAGCACCCGTCGCGCGCCCGGCACGCGCAGGAAGTGGACGAGTGACGCGGCAGGGGAGGCGCCGCCGCGGGCGCGCCAGCGAGCGCCACGGTGCGCGGCTCGGGGGTCAGCAGCACGGGCAGGCTCGCGAGCGCCGTGAGCGCCGCCATCACGCCGAAGGTGCCGCGGTGGCCGAGCGTCTCGTACGCGCCGAGCAGGACGCCCCCGCCGACCACCATCCCCACGCGATAGCCGGCGACCTGCAGTCCGTTGGCGAGCCCGCGCTCGGCCGGCGGCAGCAGCTCGACGGCGAGCCCGTCGGTGGCGATGTCCTGCGTGGCGGCGATCAGGTTGAGCACGAGCATCGCGGCCATCAGCGCGGGCAGCGCCTCGGCGCCGGGCACCACCGCGATCGCCGTCAGCACCAGCGTGCCGGCGAGCTGCATGCCGAGGATCCACGTGCGCCGCCGCCCGAGCCGCGGCCACCACCGGCGGTCCACGACCGGCGCCCACAGAAACTTGAGCGCCCACGGCAGCACGAGCACCCCCGCGAGACCGATCGCGCCGAGCGAGACGCCCGCGGTGCGCAGCAGCACCGGCAGCGCCTGCACGAAGAACCCGAACGGCAGGCCCTGCGCGAAGTAGAGCGTGCCGAGCAGCGTGAACCGCGCGAGGGTGGCGGGCGTCACCGCGCCCTCCGTCGAGGGTTCGCGGGCGCGGCCGCGGGCGGCCGTGGACGCCGGGCGCCGGGCCGCCG
Organism: Kofleriaceae bacterium; assembly: GCA_964203225.1. Lineage (GTDB taxonomy): Bacteria > Myxococcota_A > Polyangia > Haliangiales > Haliangiaceae > JABFXX01. The sequence continues at coordinate 368,174 of CAXNMK010000005.1, read as the reverse complement.
GGCGCGCGAGCGAGGTCCGTGGCCGCACCAGCCCATCGAGCATGCGCAGCGTGCACGTCGCGGCGGACCCAGCCGGAACCAGCGCCCGCGCGGTCGCCGCCACCGTGAAGTAGCCCTGGATCGTCGCGATCAGCGCGGCGGCCGCGGCGGCCGGCTCCGCGCAGTCGAGCAGGCCGGCGGTGTGCCCGCGCCGGATGATGTCGGCCGCTCGGGTGACCAGTGCCCCGAGCGCGAGCGCGACCTCGGCCTGGACGCGGGGCTCGCGCAGCGCCTCGGCGCCGGCCAGCACCCACGACGCGAGCGCCGCGGGCGCGACGTGCGCCCCCGTGCCGAGGTGGACCTCCACGAGCGTCGCGAGCTGCGCGGGGGGCCAGGCTTCGTCGGCCAGCGCGGCCTCGAGCGCCCGGGTGTGCCGGGCCGCCAGCGTCCGCACGGCCTCGACCAGGATCTCCAGCTTGCTCTCGAAGTGATAGTGGACGAGACCAGGGGCGAGCCCGGCCGCGCGCGCGATGTCGGCGGTGGACGCGCCGTCGTAGCCGCGCGTGGCCATGACCTCGATCAGCCCCTCGACGATCTGGGCGCGGCGCGCGTGGGTGTTGGACGGGCGGGCCATGATTATTGGTTGGTTGAACAACCAATAACACCGCGAAGCCCGCTCCGCAAGCCGCCGTCGCGACCTGCGCCTGGCGACGCGGGTCGGCTCGTCGATGGGACTCGCGTACATCGCCACCGGCCACACGCTCTCGACCAGCGTGGCCATGCACGTCTGGTACGACTTCTTGCTCAGCACGGCCGCGTTCGCCGTCGATCCGCCCCATCAACCGTCCGTGGTCCAGGACGGCGCCACGCGCTAACGCGCAGGGACCCTCGGCGACCAGGCTCGGCCAGGCGGCGATCGCAGGCGCCCCTGTGCATGGTCGGGCGCAACTCCGCCTCGACCGCGCGGCGCAGCGCCGGCTATCGGAGCGCTTTGCAGAACGCGACGGCGGTCGAGAGACGGCCCGTCGTGGGCACGGCCGTGTCACAGGTATAGACCTCGCCGCGGATGGTACGGCGCGCATACACCCACCGCTGGCCGCCAGCCTCGTACGTCTGCACCCAGCCGTCGGCGAGGTTCTCGACCTTGACGTTGGTTGGTCCCATGATCTCGATCGTCGCGGCGCTGGCCTCCGGCGTCGCGGGATCATCGGCGGTGCCCAGGCGCACGACGAGCGGAGCCTCCGCGGGACCGGTCGCGACCGACGTCGGCGACAGCCTGCCTGCGGTCACCGGAGTCGGCCAGTCGACCGATGGCCCGAGCTCGGTCAACGCGGCCAGCCGAGATGACGGGGCGGCGGCGGCCGGTGGCACCTCGGTCAAGGCACGGACGCCGTGGCGCCAGCGGGTTGGTTCTCGTTCCCGCGGGCGGACAGCGCGCAGAGCGCACTGACGAGGGCCACCAGCGGGACGGGCGGGTGAGGCTGCGGCGGCTCCATCTTCACTTCAGTCTCGCACATGTCCATTCCCGGGCGCATCGCCCTCTCGCCGGGCGTCACTCGCGGGCGCGCAGGAAGATCCGGATCACGTACCAGAACATCAGCGCCACTGACGAGAACAGCGCGAGCGCCGCGGCGACGTACTGCTCGGTGTGGTAGTGCGCGAGCACCTGCGAGGTCTGGTACAGGATGTAGCCGGCCGCGAGCACGACCATCGCGACCGAGAACACGATCCCGAGGTTGAAGCCGAACCCGAGGGACAGGAACACCAGCATGGTCGCGGCGCCGCCGGCGATCGCGAGCCCGCTGCGCAGGAAGGAGAAGTCCTTCTTCGTGAACACCACCGAGGCGGTGAGCGCCGCGAAGATCGCGATCGTCGTGAACGCTGCGTCGCGGAGGATGTTCGGATCGCCGCCGCCCTTGGCGATGATCGCCTGGGTCTTGAGCATGACGATCACGATCAGCGGCGTGAAGATCAGCGCCTCGGCGACCACGTACAGGCCGAGGCCGATGTACTGCATCGGCTTGGACGTGGCGTGGCTCGCCCAGTAGTCAGCGATCCAGCTCGCCGCCATGAACGCGGCCAGCACGATCGCCCAGTTGAACCGCCCGCCGAACGCGAAGTTGACGAGCGGCACGGTCACCTTGAGCGCGACCGCGTCGACCTTGAACAGCACCCACAGCAGGCCCGCGAACGCGAGCATCGCGCCGAACAGGTGGAGGTACGTGAGCCGGATGAAGCGCAGCCGATCGGACTGGTTCATCGTCGCGTTCGCGTGCTGGCGCAGCCCGCTGCCGTCATCCTCGTGCTCGTCGCTGTCGCTGTCGCTGTCGCTGTCGCTGTCGTGGCCGTGCGCCGGCCGCGGGTCGGCGCTCAGGCCCCCCTGCGCCGGATAGCCAGGTACCTGCCCGTACGGCGGCTGTCCGTACGCACCCTGCGGCGGCTGTCCGTACGCACCCTGCGGCGGCTGTCCGTACGCACCCTGCGGCGCCTGTCCGTACGCACCCTGCGGCGCCTGTCCGTACGCACCCTGCGGCGCCTGTCCGTACGCACCCTGCGGCGCCTGTCCGTACGCACCCTGCGGCGCCTGCCCGTAGCCCTGCGGCGCCTGTCCGTACGCACCCTGCGGCGGCTGTCCATACGCACCCTGCGGCGGCTGTCCGTACGCACCCTGCGGCGGCTGCCCGTAGCCCTGCGGCGGCGCATGCCCATATCCCTGCGGCGACGGCACCTGCCCGTAGCCGGGCGGCGGTGCGTGCTGGCCATGGCCTTGCGGGGCCTGCGGCGGCGGCGCCGGTGCATAGACCGGCTGGCCCGTGTAGGGGTCGAAGGAGGTGGGCTGCTGACCATGCCAGTTCGGCTTGCTCGGGTCGTTCGACATGTGGCCTCGATGGTCCCGCGATCGCCGCGCGATCGGTGATCGATTTTTCGGTTTTCACACTCCCCGCTCCCGATCCAGCGGCTACCCTGCGCAGGTGCGCCGCATGCATGTCCTGGTCCTCGGTCTGGTTGTCCTCGGGTGCGGCACGAGCAAGGACGATGCGGGCGGTGGTGGTGCCGACAAGGCCGCGACCGACTACGTCACGGAGAGCGCGAAGGAGGACGTCGCGAAGCTCAAGGCCGCGCTCACCTCGCCGAACCCCGGCGACGCGAAGTACAGCTGCGCGCAGATGGCGAACATCGACGCGCTCGAGAAGGTCCCCGGGAACAAGGCGCTCGCCGCCGAGCTCCGCCAGCTGTGCACGAAGGACCTCTACCTCGCGATGATCAAGGTCGAGGTCGAGAAGGCAGAGGCCGCGCGCAAGGCGAAGCCCGACGAGCAGATGCTGTCCGAGTGCTACAACGCGACCTACAGCTACGCGAAGGATGAGATGACCACGGCGAAGACGCTCGACAGCGCCAAGGACCTCCTCGCGCGCTTCGATGTGGTCTGCCCGCCGAAGAAGTAGCGAGCGGTGCGCGCTCAGCCCGGCGCCAGCTCGGCGGGTCGCGCCTGCGTGACCTGATCGTCGGGGAACGTGGAGAGGAGCGCGCGGCAGGCCCCGCTCGCGCCGGCAGGGTCGCCCTACCCGCGCGGGACGCGATCACGCGTGCGCGGGGCGCAGGGCGAACTCGATGGCGGCGCGCACGGCGGCGATCTGGGCGGCGTTGCACTGCGCGGGCGTGGCGCGGGGGCTATCGGGATAGACCTCGGTGGTGGTGCGGTAGCGCGCGTCGGTGGCACCGCCACACAGGCCGAGCTGCCGGTAGGGATAGTGGATGACGCCCGGCGAGACCACGGGTGAACCGATGAGCTCACCGTTGCGATCGGCCGGCGCGATGTGGGTGACCTCCGCGACGGCGGTGATGATCGCCTCCAGAAACGCGGGCTCGGGGGCCTCGCTGTCGCCGCACAGGTAGAAGCCATCCGGGATCTCGCCGGGCTCGTAGGGCGTGCCGTTCCGGGCGGCCAGCGCCGGCCGGAACTCGGTCTCGTCGGTGTCGGTGGTCTCGTGCAGATCCACGTGCACGAGCAGCCGCCCGCGCAGCGGCGCGACCAGCCGCAACAGGGCCGCCGCCTCGCCCGCCGGGCTGTCCGCGCGGAACGCGCGGTTCGGATCGATCGCGTCCGGGTTCCAGCGATGGACGCGCTCGTAGGCCCAGGGGCTGACGCAGGGCGCGACCACGAGGTTGACCCGCCCCGCATAGGCCTCGCCGTGCTCGTCGACGAACTGCAGCGCGCCGAGCACGCCGCTGGTCTCGTACCCGTGGACCCCGCCCGTGATGAGGACACCCGGGAGCGCGTCATCCCAGGGGCCAGTGCGGATCACCAGCAGGGGATAACGGGTGGGCGGGTAGTCCAGCTCGCCGTAGGGCTGCACGTCGAAGCGCGCGCGCAGCCGCTCGACCACGCCGAGCACGTCGTCGGCGTAGCTGCGCCGCGGATGCTGCTGCGCGCGCCAGGCCGCGCGCTCGGCGTCGCCCCACGGCTGGCCGGGCGTCCCGATGAGGTGTCGCGCCCCAGGTGTCGTCATGGCGCGTCCGAGCGTACCTGCCCACCGCCACGGTGCCAATGCTTCACCGCCGGCGCCGCGCGACCAGCCCGACGAGCAGCCCGAGCACGAGCGCGCCGCCGGGCCCCGCCGCCGGCCTCGCCGCCGCGAACACGATGTGCAGCGGACGTACACACGTCGCCGCGTGCCCCGTCGCGAGCGTGCGCGGTGCGCGCGGGCGCCGCGACCGAGAATGTCCGTGCCGTGCTCGCCTGAAATGATCCGTCCCGTGGAACACTCCGGGACGCGCAGCGCATGCGCCCGACGCAGTCCGTGCGCAGGCGCGGCAGGTGCCGTGGGGCAGCTTGCCTCAGGGCCTGGGCGCCGTCGGCGCCGGCGAGACCTTCGCGGGCGGGCGCGCGCGCTTGAACCCGAGCTCCCACAGATCGCGCTTGATCACCGACGCGAGCTGCAGCTTGCCGCGCGGCGCGTACGCCGAGCGGCTGGCGGCGAGCACCTGCGACGTCGCGCCGTCGGGCGGCCCGCCCCACACGCCGCGCTGCGGGTTCTTGCACGTCATCGGGCCGGTCCACCAGTAGCGGATCGCGTAGCGCGCCTGGAAGAAGTTCGCGGGCGACGGCCGGGCGCCGTACTCGAGCCCCTGCTTGCTCCACACCTCGCGGCCGCCGGTGATCGGCGCGGCCTCCTTGAACCGGAGGTCATCCTTCATGTCCGCCTTGCCGTAGCGCGCGTGCAGGCGGGTCAGCACGTAGTTGCCCTGGTTGATCGGGCCGCCGATCACGTCACCGCCGAGCGTGATCATGTCGCGATCCTCGGGGATCACCTCCGGGCATGGATCGCACTTCATGCCGCGCTGCATCGGTGGGCCGCCCGCGATCTGCGGCCCCTGCCAGCCACCACGACCGACCGCGGTCCACGCGTACTCGGTGACGACCGCGCCCGGGTGCTTGGCGAGCGTCTTGTCGAACAGCGCGGCGTAGAACTCGGCGAACCGGGTCTTCACCTTCGTGGTGACGTCGAAGTTGGTCGGGATCGTGACGTTCTTGTAGTTGGCGACCTCGTAGCGGCGATCGGGCGACAGGATGTTGACGATCAGGTCCTGGGTGCCCGAGGAGTTGGCGAGGCCGAGCCGGATCGGCAGCGAGAACTCCTCGCTGTCGTAGTGGAACCGCAGCGGCGACAGCTGCGCACGGCCGTCCACCAGCTGGACCTTGGCCGGGTTGACCTTGGCGACGAAGAACTTCGAGCCGGTCTCGACGTACGGGCGCAGCAGCGGCTCGGCGCCCTGCGGGATCTTGTACTTGTTGAGTGCCAGCCAGCTCTCGAGGCCGGTGGCCTCGGTCGCCGACAGGATCACGATCTGGTACTCGGCGACGTCGTACTTGGCCTCGACCGTGACCGCGTTGATCGTGAGCTTGCGCGACGCGCGGCCCGCCGAGTTCGCGCAGGTCAGCGTGTAGTCGGTGGTCTTGTCGATCTGGACCTTGAGCCCGGCGCCGTCGCTGACGCGGCCGAGGCCGCCGTCGATCGTGCAGGTCGGAGTCGGCCACGGCTCGTTGGCGTACTGGAACGTCCAGGTGATGTCGGTCGCGACGCCCGCGGTCACCACCGAGGGCGAGGCGGAGAACGAGGCGAGCAGCGGCGCCACCGCCATCCGCATCGGCGCATCCTCCTTGTCCATCTCGCTGTTGTCCTTGCTGGCCATCGACGGCGCACCGCCGCCGCGCATCATCCCCGTCGATGTCGGCGCCATCGAGCGCTTCGGATAGGCGATCTGCGGCCGCGGCGTCGGGCACGGGTCCTGCTCCCAGTACTCGACGAGCCGGGGCGCGCCCAGCGAATCGACCCGATCGAGCACCACCTTGGGGATGACCTTGACGTCACCCTCCTTGAGCACGACCGGCACCGGCACCACCATCGCGAAGTCCTCGAGGGGCCCGCGGTAGTCGTTCTGCATCGACAGCACCGTGCGGGTGCCGCTGCGCATCAGCACGACGTTGGTCGCGTCGGCGAACATCTTCTGGTTCGATCCGCTCACGTAGAACCCACAGAACGCGTCGGCGTGGCGCAGCGCGAGCCCGCCCATCACGCTCGTGACAATGACTCCCAGGGCGGCGCTCGCCGCGATGCTCTTCCTCATGCTTGGTCTCCCCCGTGCAGGATCGAGCGCGCGTCCTCCGCGCGGCCCCTGCCCGCATCTGGGAACGTACGACACGCCGGAACGATCTACCCGGCCCGCCGCCTACGATCGCCGGAGCCGGCCCTCCGGGCCTCCTGTGGCCTGTGCCCCGCGCCCGGTGCTCTGTGGCCGGTGTATGAAGGCAGGCATGACGACCCGCGTCGACGTGATCGTGGTCGGTGCGGGCAGCACCGGCGCCGCCGCCAGTGCGTTCCTCGCCGAGCACGGGCTGCGGGTGGTGTGCCTCGAGCGGCGCGCGCTCGCCGATGCCGGCGCGTGCTGGGTCAACGGCGTGCCGCGCGCGGCGTTCGCCCGGGCCGGCGTCGCCCTGCCCGGCCCCGACGAGAGCGACGGCCAGCCGGCGCCGTTCCACCTGATCGCACCGACCGGCCGCGCGCACGTCCCGTCCCATGACGTCCTCGAGGTCGACATGCGCCAGCTGGTCGCCCGGCTGCAGGCGCGCGCGCACGCCGCCGGCGCCGACCTCCGCGCCGGCGTCACCGTGCGCGGCCGCGCGGGGGACCGCCTCGACACCTCCGCCGGCCCGGTGCACGCGCGCTGGATCGTCGACGCCTCGGGGGTGGCCGGCGCGCGCCTGCTCGGGCAGCCCGCGGTCGCGCGCCACCACCTGTGCGCCGCCGCCCAGGAGGTCCGTGCCGTGACGGATCCTTCCGCCGCCGCCGCGTTCTTCGCCGGCCACGGGGTCGCCGTCGGCGAGGTGCTCGGCCTGGTCGGCGTCGCGGGCGGCTACTCGGTGCTCAACCTGCGGCTGCACCGCGGCGGCACCGTCGGCATCCTGACCGGCTCGATCCCGGCGCTCGGGTTCCCGTCGGGCCGGGCGCTGCTCGACGCGTTCGTCGCGGCGCACCCGTGGGTCGGCGCGCGCCTGTCCGGAGGCAGCGGAGCGATCCCGCTGCGCCGCGCGCACGACCGGCTCGCCGACGACCGGGTCGCGCTGCTCGGCGACGCCGGCTGCCAGGTGTTCCCGGCGCACGGTTCGGGCGTCGGCAGCGGCCTCGTCGCCGCCCGCCTGCTCGCCGACACCCTGGCCACGGGCGGCACGCTGCGCGACTACGAGGTCGCGTGGCAGCGCGAGCACGGCGGCCTGTTCGCGTTCTTCGACGTGTTCCGGCGGTGGAACCAGGGCGTCGACAGCGCGGTGCTCGGCCGCGCGATGGGGCGCGGGCTGCTCGACGCCGACGCCCTGCGCGCGGGCATCGATCAGGTGCTGCCGCGACCGGCCCCCCGCGCGCTCGCGGGCAAGCTGCGCGCGCTGCTCGGCGAGCCCGCGCTCGCGTGGAGCCTGGCGGCCACGGTCGCGCGCAGCGCCGCCGTCCGCGCGGTGTACGCGGCGTATCCCCACCACCCCGCGGACGTGCCGGCGTGGGCGCGCAGCGTCGACTGGCTCGTCGGCGAGCCCGCGGCGCTGCGCTGACGGCCACCTGCGGGGTCGGTTCCACGGGGGCGCCGCCCCCGCCCCACGCGGCAAGCCGCGCAGGGTCCCCAGCCCGGTTCGAGTCTGTTTCACAAGACTCTCAGGACGCGGGCGCGACGACGCAGCGCCCCTGCTCGCACCGCGCGAAGCGCACGGCGCACGGCGTACACGTGGACTTCAGATCGTTGGGCGGACACGCGAGCTTGTCGGCCGCGGCGTCGAACGCGGCCATCGCCGCCGACGCGATCGCCTCGGTGGCGCACCCGCACGGGTCACACGTCGCGGGCTTGACCACGACGCAGTCGGTGGCCGCGGCGCACGCGCGGTCGAACCCCGCGGGGTCCATCGCCGGGCGCGGCGGGGCGGCCGGGGCCGTGGGCGCGGTGGGCGTGGGCGCGGGCGCAGGCGCGGGCTTGTCCGAAGAGCAGGCGACGAGCGAGATCAGCAGGGCGAAGCGGGGCAACACGCGCCGATCATAGGCCACCGCGCCGGCGTGGAGTGGGCCGATGCCACGCTGGCTGCGCACGCTGCTTCGCCTCACGCCGGTGCTCCTGGGCGCGTGCGCCGCCATCGGCGCGGCGCCCCCCGGCGACGCCGCCGTCGGGGCCTGACGGCGGTGGCCGGCGCCCGGTTCTCCGTCCAACTTGCGCTCCCCCACCGCCTGGGCGACACTGGAGGACGTGAGGGGACAGCTCGGTCGGTCCACCCGGATGGCGGCACTCGTGACGCTGGCGGGGACCACGGTCGCGTGCGCCGGCGCCGGTAGCGCGAAGTATGGAGCATCGCTCCGCTCGAGTACGGGCACGGCGCTCGCGCCGCCAGGCGTATCGAGCGGCAGCACCAACGTGATCCGGATCGCGGACGTCGGCGGGCCGCTGGCGCGCGCAGGCGTGTTCGGCATCGCCGGGCTCACGGCGATGGGGGCGGTCAAGACCGAGTCGACCTCGCGGACGTGGCGGTCGGGTGACTACCGGGTCACCGAGACCACCACGCGGATCGTCGGCTACGACGCAGCCGCGATGAAGGCGTCGCAGGACCTCATGGCGTCGGCGGCGAGGATCAGGATGGGCCTGCAGCGTCGGAGGTCCGACCCGCTGGATGTACAACCTCGGCTACGGCAGCGAGCCGTTCATCTGCGGTCCGCACCTGGTCTGCTTCTTCTACGGCGGGCTCGGCTTCGGCAAGTACACGTTCCACGATCGCACCACCCGCACGTTCGACGACCCCGCCATCTTCGAGACCATGGGCGACGTGCGCTCGTACTACGACCGACTCGTCATCGCTGGAGCTGGAGGTGGGCCTTGGGTTCTCGCGCGCCCACGTGGATCACGTTCGCGGCGGTGATGGCGGCCGCGCCGCTCGCGGCGCGACGGCTCCCGCGCGTGCTGTGGCCGGTCCCGCGCCCGTACCAGGCCATGGTCGCGTTCGAGGTCGGCCTCGGCAGGACCGCGGACACCGACCAGCTGTACGGCAACGGCGCCGGTCGCACGGTGGTGCTCGGCATGTCGAACTTCGAGCTCCGCCTGCTCGAGAGCTACGACCTCGATGACCAGTCTGGCGGGATGTACGACGCCGCCGCCGGCGGACAAGGACGCCTCGGCATCACCAGCGTGGGCTACCGCACCCTGCTGTCCGCCGGCCGGGTGTCCATGCGCCCGATGGTGGGCGTGGCCTGGGTGCGTCGCACCTCGCTGCGCTACGACGAGATGGCCACGTTTGGCGGCTTCGATCACGAGACCCTGTCGCAGCACGGGATCGCCGCCATGGTCGGCGGCGGCGTGGGGATCCGGCTCGGCCTGCTCGACGTGTTCATCGACGCCCGTGCCTATCCGACCTGGTGGTCATCGATCGGTGGCGATCGCGCCGTCATCCGCGGCGGCGCCGTCGTGTTCGAGCCGATCACGACCAGCCCCGGTGGCATCCCGGTCACGCTGACCGCCGCGCTCGCGATCGGTTACTGACCGCGCGCCCCACCGACCACGCGCTCGAACAGACGCCCCGGTCGGTCCACGGCGCCGGACTTCCGCGCCCGGCCGTGGCACATTCGCCCCATGAAGCGTCGTCTGCTCGTCGCCGCGCTCGTCGCCGGCGCCACCTTCGCCCACGCCGATCCCGCGGCACCCGCGCCCACCGCCGGTGCGCAGGCGGAGCTGCCCGCGGCCGACGCCGCCAGGCTCGTCGGGTTGTTCGACAAGGTCGTCGACGCGATGGTGGCGCGCAAGGCCGACTGTGTGCAGGTGGCCGGGGCGATCGACGACCTCGTCACGCGCAACGCCGCGATGTTGCGCGGGGTGATGAAGCAGCTCGCGGCGGGCGCGCGGCTGCCGGCCGACGCCGAGGCCCGGCTGTCCGCGCGGATGACCGCGCACGAGGCCGACCTCGCCGCGTGCGCCGCCGATCGCACCGTCAACCGGGCGATGGCGCGCATCCATGATCCGGATCTGCCACCGGGCCCGTCGCCCGCCGTGCGCGGGCTGGTCAAGGCGCCGGTCGCCGCCGATCTCGCGACCTACACCCGCAAGCTCAAGGGCAAGGGCCCGCTGCTCGCGACCATCCAGACCCCGAGCGGCACCATGCGCTGCCAGCTGCTGCCCGACAAGGCCCCGATCACCGTCGCGAACTTCATCGGCCTCGCCACCGGCCAGAAGCCCTGGCTCGATCCGACGACCCAGAAGGTCCGCAAGAACACGCCCTACTACGACGGGCAGCTGTTCCACCGCGTGATCCCGGACTTCATGATCCAGGGTGGCGATCCGACCGGCACCGGCACGGGCGGGCCCGGCTACCAGTTCGGCGACGAGCCCTCGGACGTCAAGATGGCCCCCGGCGTGCTCGCGATGGCCAACGCCGGCCCCGCCACCAACGGCAGCCAGTTCTTCATCACCGAGGGCACCCCGTCCTACCTCGATGGCAAGCACACGATCTTCGGCACGTGCGCGCCGCTCGACGTGGTCAAGGCGATCGCCCGCGTCCCGCGCAGCAGCGGCGACCGCCCCGACACCGCCGTCACCATGAAGGTGACGATCAGCCGCGGCGCGCGGTAGCCGGGCCTGGGCCGCCAGTTCAGGGTCGCGCGACCGTCGCGAGGAGCTCGTCGAGGATGGCCGCCGCGCGGGCCGGCGTGCCCGCAAACCCCGAACCACCGATCGTGATCCCGGCGTGCGTCCGCCCTTCGACGATCGTGATCACGCATCCACCCACGGGATCGGTGTCGGTCACGAGCCGCGAGGGCGAGGACACGGCGACGACCGGCGAGCTCGCGCCGTCGTGCGAGATCCGCGACAGCAGCGCACGACCGCCGATCACCTCGGCGAGGTTCTCGAGCCAGGCGGGGCGCTTCGCGCTGAGGCTCTTGCGCTTCCACGCGAGCGGCACCGGCACGGCCCGCGCGGCCGCGAGCAAGCGCGAGATCAGCCCCTGCGCGAGCGCCTCGCGCGCCAGGACCGTGCGCACCCGCGCCTCGAACACCTCGAACGGCTCGGGCTCGCCGGCGTCGAACCGCAGGCTCGTGGTCGCCGACACGACGCGCCGGCGCAGGCGCAGCGGATCGTCCTTGGCGCCGCGCGCGACCGGGATCTGAAACGTCGGCGAGAACCGCGCCGCGGGGCGCTGACGGTTGCGGTGGAGGATGCGGCCCAGCGCATGGGCGAGCGGCAGCACGCGCGGGGTGGGCGCCGTGAGCTCGCGCCAGGCGATCGCGAGCGGGACCGCACCCGCGACGGTGGGCAGGCGCGGCGCCGGGCCACCGCGGGGCGCGCGCTTGACCGGATCCGCTGAGAGCTCCGCGATCCGCCCGGTCAACCCGGCGTGGCCGAAGCCGTCGACGATCAGGTGACACGTCGAGACGGTCGCGAGGTCGCCCGTGCGGCCAAGCCCGAGCCACGGTCCTCCGCGGCTCGTCCAGGCGCGGCGGTGGCCATGGCGGGCGGTCTCGAGCGCGTCCTCGCCGAGCGCGACACACACGAACGGCGTCGCGCCATGCCACGGGTCCGGGCGCGTCCCGGCGAGCACCGCCGCGAGCCGCGTGGGCAGGTGCGGATCGTCGAGCTCACCGACGAGGCAGCCGTGCGGCGTCGCGAAGGCGGCCACACCGAGGGCGCTGGGCGCCCGCGCCGCGCCGCTCGCGCGGTCGATCGTCACCGCCAGCGGCTGGTCGGGCAACGCTGCCATCGAGCTCCCGCAGCGCCGTGCGCGCCGCGCGCGCGCGAACGAACGCGTCACGGACGGGGTCGAGCGGCGGCGGCGCGCGGTAGGCCATGAACGTGTCGGCGTCGGGCTCGGCATCACACGCGAGATAGATCTCGGGGCGCTCGAACGCCTCGGCGACCGCCACGCCACCCGCGAGCAGCCACCAGCGCGGATCGACCTCCGCGATCGCTGCGAGCTCGCCCTGGAGCTCGACGGTCCGACGCAGCCAGGCTCTCACCCGGCCCTCGTCACCTGCGTCGCTTCGCTGCCAGGCGCCAGCCATCGCGGGTCTTCTCGCTCGTGGAGACGTTGACGGCCGAGGTGAGCGCCTCGGCGAAGCCCTTGCGCTGCTTGTCGGTGCGGCGATCGGGGTGGTCGGAGCCGTAGTAGAAGCGCTGGATCAGCCAGACCAGGAACGGGGGGCGATACATGAACAGATCCGCGACGAGGGACAGCTGGGCCTCGTTGTCCCAGAACGTGCGCTTCGGGACGCCCTCCTCGCGCCGGAGCTTCAGCACGTCGTTGGAGACCGGGCACCGCGTGATGCACGCCCGGCACATGTGGTCGCGCCGAGCACCGAAGAAGTCGCCCGCGATCAGCCGGTCGCACGACTCCGTGCGCGTGATCACGTAGTCGTCGAACGCGCCGACCGGACACGCCTCGACGCACAGGTTGCACGTGCTGCAGTCCGGCAGCTTCCAGCTCGTGTTCGTGGGCGTCGGGTCGTACCGGTCGACGGGCGCGTGCAGCAGCACGACGTTGAGCTTGCAGTTGAAGCCGAACCGGCGCGAGAAGAACAGGGCGTTCTTGCCGATCGTGCCGAGCCCCGCCGCGACCGTGACCTCCTTGAGCAGGATCGGCGCGTTGGACTGCGCGTCCGAGAACGCGAGGCCGGCGCCGTGCGCGTGGACCACCTCGGCCGCGACATCCGCCGCCATCGTCTCGACGAAGTAGTCGGCGGCCACGTCGCTGAACAGCACGAGCACCACCACCGCTTCGCTCGGGATGGCCCGGTGGGTCATCTTCGTCTTGCCGTGCATGTGCAGGCTGCGCCGATCGAGCGGCCCGTCCCCGAACCGGGTCGCGAGCTCGCTCGTCGGCAGCACGACCGCCTCGTAGGGCACCCCCGGTGGCGCGGCATCCTGGATCCAGCGATCGAGGGCCGCGCGCTCGATCACCACGTTCGTGCGCTTCGCCGCGGCGTGGCCGGCGGCGAGCCTGGCGCGGGCCTCGTCGTACTGCGCGCGCGCCCACGGCGTCGCCGCCGCCCGGATCGCGCGCCAGTTCGCCATCCACGCCTGATCGCTCATGTGCCACCGGGCACGCCGCACCGCTCCGGCGATCTCACGAGGAAGGCGTTCGAACATCCGACCCGGACCCTAGCACCGGAGGCCCGCACTGGCCGGCGCGGCGGTGAGCGGCGATCGCGATGCGGGCGCCCTCCCTGCCGACCGGAACGCCGTGCACGGCGTCGCGGACCCCGAAAAAGGCCGAAGGGCACATGCTTGTGACATGTGCCCTTCGGGGCGGAGCGGACGGGACTCGAACCCGCGACCTCCGGCGTGACAGGAAGAAGCGATGTCCGCGGGTGTCGCGGGGTGTCCCCGGAAGCTAATCTTATCGATATCTTGAACGATCCATCGTCAGGCTCAACGGACCTTGAACGACACTCAGCGACGTTCGCTTACTACACATTTACTACAGTGTCTTGAGCACACGATCAGATCGGGATCACCACCTCGAAGAACCGAGTTGCCGGTAGGCGCAACGGCGTCCCCGCGCGACCAGCCATGACGAGGTCGGGCCTGGTCAACAGAGCACGGCATCGATCACGAGATGGGTGAACTCGTCGACGGGCATCGAGGCATCGAAGAAAGCGCGCTGGATCTCGATGATGGCAGCCGTCCGTTCGCGCGCGGTGAGGTGCTTCACCGACTGCCAGACCTCAGGCAGCGAGGGAGCACGGTCGGGAGCCGGCGCCGGCAGCTCGCCACGAGCGGCCGCATGCATGACGAGTCGCTCGAGGTCAGCCTCCAGCACCGGTGGCAATGCAGACACCGAGCGCAGCGCGCCGAGCATCCGCCCAACCATCTCCGGGGTGAGGCCAGCGAGGTTGGCGCTGTGCTGATCCCAGAACGCGCGGACGGCCACGTGCTGACTCGACGACAGCTGCACGACACCAGCGTCCGTGCCGAGCGTGACCATCGCGAGCTCCCCCGCGATCCTCCTCCGTGCCGCGGCGAGCCAGTCCAGCTGCAACGAGGGTGCGTCGGTGGCCTCGAAGCCGGGACCGCTTGCGCGTATCACGTCCACGATCGGGGGCGTCGCCGGGGCGGCGGCGGAGAGGGGCGTCACCGGCACCTGGGCGATGGACGAACACTCGTTCCAGCCCGGCGCCTGGTGGCTGCCGAGCACATCATCGACGAACACGGCGAGCGATGATCTCGGAGTGAGGCCGAGATCTTCGGCCGAGCGGATGCGAGAGGTGCCCTCGAGCAGCTGTGCGGCCAGCCCCGCCATGATCGCCGCGATGCCTGCGCGGTCATGTGCGAAGACCGGCAAGAACAGCTGAGCCTCGGTCAGCTCCCACCAGCCGACGAGCTGGCTTTCGGTGAACTGCGGCGCCCCTTGTGCCGGACAGTCGCGCGCGCTCATCCAGGAGCGCAGGTTGGTCGCCTGCTCCCTGATACGGAGCTGCGTCGCGCGTTCGAGATCGCCCAGCTGCGCCCGCACGACATGGACCTGCTCCGGCTGAACACCTGAACCTGCGGGGGCCGCAAGGGTTCCTTGGTCGAAGCCAAGCGCAGCGAGCGCCTCCACTTCCCATCGACCGCTATTCGCGAGCGCTTCGTCGAACAGCCCCGCGAGATGGTCATGGAACGTCACGATGTTGCAGGTCTCCGTCCCCTGGAAGGGCGTCCCGCGCAGGCCACGTCCGACCATCTGCTGGAACAGAATCTGGCTGCGCGTGGGTCGCGCGATGAACACGGACTGCGCCCCCGGCAGGTCAACGCCCTCCGTGAAGAGATCGACGTTGACCAGGGCCTGGATCCCATCTGGAACCTTGAACCGTTTGATCGCATCCTCGCGGTCCGCCGCAGACGATTCCCCGTCCACGTAGGCCGCGGACACGTCCATGCCTTGCAACAGACGGAGCAAGAGCTTGCCTTGCTGTCGCGTACCCGCGTACAGCACGGTCTTGCCCCACATCGCCTGGTGTTCGACGAAGGTGCGTACGACGAGTCGGTTTCTCTCATCATCCGCGGCGATCTCCGAGACCAGCCGCTTCGAGAGGTCCTTGAACCTCCGCGCGTACCTGACGTCCTCGGCTCGAGGGTGAACCTTGTAGGCGGTCTCGACGGGATAGAGCACTGGCCTGGCCAGCACCTTCTGCTGGATGAGCTCGAGCGGCCGCGCGACGTGAATCGTGTGCCCGAAGAGCTTCCAGAGCCGGTCGCGCTCGCGGCGATCAGTTCGGGTTGGTGTGGCCGTGAGGCCGAGGACCCGAGCCCCCTTCCTGGTGACGCTCTTGAGGACCTGCGCCCAGGTCGTCGCCACCGCATGGTGGCACTCGTCCACCACCACGAGATCGAACCGCTCGCTCAGCTCGTTGAGATCGTCCAGGCCGCGGACGAGCGAGGTCACCATGCCAACGACTACCTCGCTGGGCTCCTCGCCCCGGGCGCCTTTGCGCCCGAACCGGGCCACCCGGAACTTGCGAGCACAACGATGACCAAGCCGCAGCACCGATGACAGGGCTTGGTTCATCAGCTCGGTGCGGTGGGTCACCCACAGCACCGAGCGCCCGGCACCGACCTCGTCGAGTAGAAAGGTCGTCGCGACGTAGGTCTTGCCGGCACCCGTCGGCAGGCAGAGCACGCCGTGCGGCTCGTCGCTCCGCCACCACGACCTCAAGCGCTCGAGGGCTTGTTCCTGGTGAGGCAACGGCCGATCGTCCGATGGCGTGAGCCCGATGGGCAGCGACACACCAGGACCAGCCTCGTAATCCGTCTGGTACTTCCAGCCTGTTTGATCACCGACCTCGTCATCGTCGTCGCTAGCGACCAGCGCTTCGTCGACATCGTCGACGACGTCGTCAACGGACTCGGGCAGTCCGGCGGGGGCGTCAGACTCCGTCTCCTCGATGCCGTCGTCGGGTTGGGCGAGGGCGTTGGCGTGTGGCCATCGAACCCATCGGAAGCAGTTACCCCACGCTCGGCTTGTAACCACGTCACGAAGGGCTTCGGCAGGGTCGCTCGCGTGATCGGCGGCCACCAGCTCGCTCGCGAGCAAGGCGACCCGACCGCCGAGACGCTCGAGCGCGCCCGGCGAGGGCTGCCACTCCGAGCCCCACGGGGAGAAGACGAGGGTGTTCTCCATCTTGAAGCTCCGACGAAACGCCTCGAGTGGAGTTTCGACTCTCGCCGCATAGATCGCGACCAGGCGCATTACGGTCGGGCGATCCATCTCGGCGACGATTCGTTGAAGCTTCTCCTCCTTGTTCTGGCCGAGGTTGCGCGAACGGACGATCTGCTCCGCGACTGCTTCGACGCGCGTATTCCGCTGTGGCGGGACGAACCCAAGCCTCCTCGCCAGCTCGTGGAAGTCCGCCTTCCTGTCTGCGTAGAGGAACGCGAGCAGGTTCGTGAGCCCCCGCTTGCGGCCTGGAGCACCTAAATGCGCAGCCTCAGCTACCTCGTGCCCCTGCGCGAGGACGGCCCTGTACTCAGGAGAGTCCGGGATTTCGACGAAGGTGAACCGGGAAGATGGCAGCGAGGTCTGCGCGTCGGGACGCTCCCACCACGTCCACCGTACGAGCGTGAAGCTCGACGCCCACCTCTTGTCGCAGATCACATCAAGCAGCCGGTCGTACCGTTCGTCAGCCGAAGCTCCGTATGCGGCCAATACGCACGCTCGCGCGACCTCGCGGAGTCGGCGTTCGCTCAAGTCGTCAGGCAGATACCCGAGGTTCCAGAGGTCCTCAGGCTGCGAGTTCAGGTGGAGAAAGTCTTCATCCGACAGCGTGCCTCGAAGCTCCCGATCGACGAGGTCGAGCTCGGTCGTCGCGAGCACGGCCGCTCGCCGGACGAACTCCTGCGTCTCCTCCTCGTCGAGGTGTGGGAGCACGGCCAGCAGACGAGCCTGCTGGTCGGCGCCAAACTCCTTGGTGCGCGCGATCCTGAAGACGAGGTTCTTCTTGGACTCCTTGTCGGCTCCGGCGATCCCGAGCGCCGTGCCGAACTCACGTGCACGGTCCCGACTCGGCAGCAACTCGTGCAGCAACGGCACGAGGCTGAAGAACGTACGCGCATCGTGCTCGACCTCGTTGACGCTGACCTCGGGAACGTCTCTCCACACGCGTTCCCGACGTCCCCTCGCCTCCGCCAACGTCAACGTCGTGTGCTGCTCGCCCATGGTGTTCTCCCCGTATAGGTCGCCGTCGCTCACTTCAGGAACACTCGCTCACGGTACCACGGCAGGTACGCGCGGTGGCCGTCGGCGAGGCCGCGAACCTGGAGCGGTCGCTCGAGGTCCAGGAGGACGCGGGCGTGCCCGTCGAGCGCCTCGCTCGTGCGGATCCTGGCCGTTGTCCTGCACCGTGATGAAGCCGCCGTCGAACGCCGCATCGAGATGCGGCGCCAGCAGGAGCGCAGGCCCTGACAGTTGCCGATGACCATGCGGTCGAGCTCGTCCTGCCGGGTCATCAGGCGTGCTCGACCCTCACGTCGCGGACATCTTTCGCGCCGACGGCGCGCCGCTCTCCCATCCAACCGGACGCTGCCTCGGGGCCTTCGCAGAACCTGGATCGGCATCCTCGGCGACACCGCCACCCCACCCCGCTCCCTGAACTGGGCGAGAGCCCGCCTGCAGGAAGCGAAGCCCTGTCGCGCGCGATGTCCCCATACGGGGAGCAGCCAGGCTGCGCCGAGCAGGCCAGTCACGCTTCCTCGCCGAAGCGCATGCCGAGGCGCTCGAGTCCACCGTGGACGCGCCGGGGGTCATGGAGCCATGTCCGCAATTGGCATGGTGGTCACGTAGCGGCCTCCAGCAGCGCGGCGCGCAGTCCACGCTCGGTGACACGTCGTCCCCATGACGGCGGAGCGAACGAGGTCACGACGATCAACTCGCGGCTCTCCTGCCTCAGGAACCTCATCTTGTGGTTTTCCGGGCTCGAGTACGGGACAGGCCGATGGGGCCCCATGCCATCATACTCGATCAGCACGGCGCGCCCGTCCACGGTCTCCACCGCGAAGTCGACCGTCCACCGTCGGTCAATCTCGACCCCAAGCGGCACATGAGCTTCATAGTCCGCGATCTCCCCATTAATCCGCATTTCGAACAGGACGTCCGCGACGCGCCTCTCCGCGATGCTGTCGTAGAAGTCTCCGTCGCGACCCTCGGAGGGATGCGCCCAGTCCTTGTTGGGCCTCAAGCCCGCCGCCCTTACCGCCCCACCCCATGTTCCGAACCGAGCGTAGAAGATATTGATCGAATAGCTGCTGAACGATTCCATATCGTCCACGAACGGCGTTCGGTCCGATCCCTGCGCGCGCAAGACATCGCGGACGCGGCAGATCTCCGCGATGAGTTCAGCCATCGTAACGTCCATTCGTCGCCGTGGCTTCAGGCCAGCCGCGAGGAGCGCAGCGTTCCAGCCCTCGAAGTGGCGGATGTACGTACAGGGGTCAAATCGCCCCCCCCGAAGCCGATACTCGTCCTGCGTAAATCCATCCTTGGATCCGGCAGCGACTTCCCGCAGATCGCTCAGCAAATCGCTCGTCGTGACCGAGTACTGCCGCCCTATGCGTAGCCCGAGCTTCCGACGCGCACGGCCCCAACTGCCGTAGAGGCGCACCAACGTCTTGATCGTGACGCCACGGCGGGCGACCTCCAGGATGGTGAGCGGCTCCAGCGACTCCGCTTCCCATTCGAGAAGTTTGCGGGATACAGACTCTTCATCGAGCTGATTCTGTGGTGTTCGCTCGAAACCTGCAGCAGCGATCGCCTCGCTCCAGCTCTTGAATCGCGCGACGTAGGTCGAGGAAGAGAACCCGCCCCCGACATCCATGTCCTCCATGGAGGGAACCCGACCGAGCCTCTGCCCGAGAGCCTGCAACGCGACGACCAGGTCAGCGCATACGATACTGTGCTTCTTCGTCGGCTCGAGGCCAGCCTCGATGATCGCGGCGTTCCATCCACCGAACATTCCAACGTAGTGCCATGCCCCCCATTCGCCATGCTCGAGGTCAGCGGTGGTCGGCACACGCCCCAGGCGCTGATGCAGGGAGCCCACATGTGCCAGCAACACCTCTCTCGATGGCGCTTCGCGACGAAGCGGCGGTAAGCCAACCTTCTCGAGCACCGCTTCCCAGCTACCGAAGCGCGTCAGGTACGTCGGCGGAGACATCAAGCCAAAACCTGTCAATTCGTCCTGCGCGGGCGTCCGCCCGAGGATCACGGCCAGTTCCTTGAGTTCCGCAAGCAGCACGTCGTCAGGCACGGACCTGCGGCGGCCTTCGAGCAATCCCAAACTGTGTTTTGCCCGTGCGAGGCTGGTGAACCGATCGTTCACGACGCGCAGGCTGAACCCTTGATGTGCAAGTGCACCCGCCTCGAAGTCCTGCTCGATCAGGGCACGGCCGAGCACAGCCTGCATCGCCCGCAACGCCGCGGCGACCTGGGCATCCGACCACTTCTTCGGCTTCCCTGACGGTGTGCGAGCCAACCCTGCGGCGCGCTTTGCATCGTTCCACTTGCCGAGCCGGAGCGTTTCCAGGATCCGGACATGAAAGCGGGTGGCGGCGTGAAACTGCTTCCACGTCAGGTTCGAGTGCTTTGCGGCCTCTCGCTGAATGGCGTCGAGGAACTCTTCGCGCGAGACCTCGTTGCGAACCGGCCTCGAGCGAGTCGAATTCGCAACGTCAGGGGGCGTGCTCACGCCGTGCCTCTATGTGTCACTTCGGAACCACTGGACAGTTCGCTTGACCCATGTTTGGCTCTCACAAAGGTTTAGTGGGTGACCGGAGCCGGTGAAACGGGCCGTAGCCGGCCCTGCGGTGGGCTCGTGATGGACCTGGCCTCAGCAAGAAGTGCGCACGGCAGGCACGGTAGGCTGGTGGTTCCTACGCCATCCAATCTGCCGAAGGGCTGCCGTGCGCATCAAGATGCTACTCCGCGAACTGCTCGGGCTGGAATACACCCGCGTGGTCGATGTCACGTTCGTGCACGATGGGCTGCTGGTGGACGTGGCGCCGACGTGGCGCCGGCCCCGCTGCTCGGGCTGCGGCCACAACTGCCCGGGCTACGACCGGCAGCGCGACCGGCGCTGGCGCCACCTGGACCTCGCGGGCATGAAGTTCCACCTGCGGTACGGCACCCGGCGGGTCGACTGCCCGCGGTGTGGCGTGACGGTCGAGCACCTGCCTTCAGCGGCGGCCGACGTCGGCTCGTGGTTCACGCGGCCGTTCGAGGACCACGCGGGCTACCTCGCCCAGCGGTGCGACAAGATGCGCAGTTCACGGCAGCGTGCCGCGCTGGACAGCCTTGTTCACCGCGGCCGGGGTCATGCCGAGCAGCTCGGCGGCCTGCGGCGCGGCGAGCAGGGTGTCGCCGAGGCCGGCGGCGGCGAGCTCCTCGCGCACGACGCGGCGGACCAGCTCCTCGAGGGCGGCGAGGACGCCCGGCGCGCGCAGCGCGGCGACGAGTTCGTGCGCGAGGTCGATCATGCGGCCACCCTACGGAGGGCCGCGCGCGCGTTGAAGCACGGTAAGCCGAGGACCTAAGGTCTCTATTTCATGGGCTTTCGCCCCGGCGTGGTCACCGAAACATCGCTCGCCAGCAGGTGGGTCCGGACCCGGCCGCCGTGGCGCGACTTGGCGACCAGCTCGGTCCTGCTGCGGCGATGACGCACGGATACCCTCGCGTCGGGCGGGACGTGCGCCGGACGGCGGAGCACGCTGCGGCCGTCACCGAGCAGCAGGATCGGGCCCGCGGCCGGCGCGGGGGCGCCGGGCTGCGGGGTGCCGTCGACGACGAGGTAGGTGGTCTCCATGCCGCGAGCAGCGGCACGCTGCGTGGACCAGTAGGCGCGGTACCTGACCGCGCGCACGGCGATGTCGTCGGCGATCGCGTCGGCGCCGTCCGCCGTCGGGATCGGAGGATCGATGCCGACCGCGGCCAGCGCGAGCGCCATGATCGTCGGGCTCGCGTCGTCGCCCAGGAACACGCCGAGCGCGAACGCGAACCCGCTGCGCAGGTAGTCCTGCTCGCGGTGGCGAGGCCGCTGGGGCACGAAGCTGTGCTCGACGGCCAGCCGGTGCATCGCGCGCTCGACCGGCTCCGCGGTGCGCGCGAATGCGGCGGATGCCACGCCGTGCTCGACGGCGGCGACGCGGGCCTGCTCCACGGCCTCGTCCAGATCGAACCGGATCCCGACGACCTGGGTCAGCAGCCGCACGTAGGCACACGGCGCCGGCAACGCGGGCGGCGCGCCGGCACGCCGGCCGTGGCGGCGCGCGCGTCCGAGCCAGTCCCAGAACGGGCGCAGGTCCGCGAGGTGCTGGAGCGCCAGCGCCAGCGCCAGCGCGTTCGCGAGGGCCACCTCGCCCTTCGGCCCAACATGCTCGAGCCGGCCGGCCAGCTCGGCCCGCGCGTCGACGTCCATGTTGGTCAACATAACGACCGCCGCGGTCGGCCGCACCCACGTTCTTTCCGGCGCGAGCACCTCAGGTGCGTTCACCTCAAGGTGCGCTCCGCCGAGGCATCCACCGCTTCGGCGTGCGCGCCGCGCGGGGAGGCGCGGCGGACCGGCGGCGGCGAAGTCCACGGTGCGGGGGAACGGCTGGGGCGGCGGTGGCTCGGAGCACACGCGAGGCCGCTTCCGCATGACGCATGGCAGGACCAGCGCGGAACAGCCCCCGCGGCCGGCGGACCAGGCCGCCCCCGCGGCCGGCGGATCAGGCCGCCCCCGCGGCCGGCGGACCAGGCCGCCCCCGCGGCCGGCGGACCAGGCCGCGCCCGCAGCCGGCGGACCAGGCCGCGCCCGCGGGCACGGCGGCGCGTCCGGGTGACCGCGCGGCGGGGCTCTGTGCACGCCACCAGCCGGAGGCCCGCGCTGGCGCCCAGCCGGTTCGGCGGTCGACAACCCGCGGCGCTTGCCGTCGCGGCCACGCGCACCGACTGGTGGTAGCCTCGGGATCATGGCGCGCGCGGAAGAGCACCTGCAGGAGCTGCTGAAGCTGCCGGTCGACGGCCGGGCGCACGCCGCCAGGCGGTTGCTCGACAGCCTGGACCAGGACGAGCACGACGCGGACGCCGAGGCGCTCCGGGCCGCCGAGCTCACGAGCCGCGCGCGCGCGGTCGCCAGCGGGACCGCCGAGCTGGTCGATGCCGCGGAGGTGCGCCGTCGCGTCGCCGCCCGGCTTCGCGACGTCCGCGGCCAGTGAACCGCTTCCGCTTTGTTCGCGCGGCGCTGGACGAGTACGAGGACGCGATCGAGTACTACGAGCGCGCCCAGGCCGGCCTTGGCGACACGTTCGTTCGTGACGTCGAGCGTGTGCTCGCGGTGACGCTCGAGTTCCCCGAGATCGGCGCGCGCGTCGCGGACACGCCGCCGGAGCTGAACGTGCGCCGCCGCGTCGTGGAGCGGTTCGGCGTCGAGGTCGACTATGTCGTCGCGGGCGACGAGATCGTCGTTCTCGCGATCTTTCACGGCGCGCGCCGGCCCGGGTACTGGCGTGATCGGCTCGCCGCGATCCCGCGGAAGTAGGCCAACCACGGACGCGGCCGGAGGCGGCGAGCGGTCCATGCAGCTCACGCTGCATTCAACCCTCGGCCGCCGTCGCGCAGCGCCCTCCGCTCGTCGCGCGGTTGACGCAGAGGCGCGCGCCGCATCCCAGGTCGAGCTCCGCCTGCGCGGGCTCGGAGCGGCGCGCGCCCCGGGGCGAGCGTCGGAGGTGACGAGATGTCCTGGGTGCTGCGCAGCACGCGCTGTGACGCGCGGCCAGGCCGGGGTCCGCGCTTCTTCAGCGCGATCACGGTGCCGTCCTGGTGGCCGCCGAGCCCGAGCCCGGCGCGCAGCCGCGGCGAGAACGACCGGCGCACGAAGTGGTCGTAGAACCGCTTGGTGACGACCGGCGACGAGTGGCCGACCGCGGCGCTGACCTCGTCGAGCGACGCGCCAGCGGCGAGGTGGCGGCTGACGAAGCTGTGGCGGGTCGCCTGGTACCACGTCATCGCCGGGTGGCGGCGCACCACGACCCCGTCGCCGCGGCGCTTGCGCTCGACGCGCGCGGTGCGGGCGCCGACGTGCGCGGGGGCCGCGGCCTCCCAGCACTGCTCGATGTACTCCTTGCGGTAGCAGCGGCCGTCGCGGCGGGCGCACGGGAACGCGAGGTCCTCGGGGCCGGCGCCCTCGGCCTTGCGCCGGGCGAGCCACGGGCCGAGCAGCGCTGCGCAGTCCTCCGGGGCGGGGACCCACTTGACCTTGCCCTCCCCCTTCTTGTCCTCCTTGAGCGGGCCGTCATAGGAGTAGCGCACGCGCAGCAGGCCCTCGTCGACGAACCCGAGGTCGGACATGCGCAGGCCCGCCCCCTCGCCGGTGCGCAGGCCGCTGCGGTTGCACAGGTAGAACATGTAGTTGATCGGCTCCTCGAGCGCGGCGACGAGCCGGCGCACCACGGCGTCGTCGTCGAGCCACGGGGTGTCGCTCTTGACCGCCGACGTCGGCCGGCTGCCCACGGGGATCTGGCGGACCGGGTTGAGGGTCGCCTTGCCGCGCGCGATCGACCACGAGAAGAACCGGGACAGCAGGTTCATGTTGTGGCGGATCGACGCGGGGCTCAGCGTGCCGGCCGCGCGCTGGTCATCGAGCCACTGCATCACGGCCGCGAGCGTCAGGTCGGCGAGCCGCATCGCGCGGAACCGCGGCAGCACGTGGCGGCGGGCGCGGCTGCGGTCATCGTCCGCGCTGCGGTTGGTCAGGCCGGCGAGGAACTGTTCGAACAGTGGCCCGACCGCGGGGGCCTCGGCCGCGTCCTCGATGCCAACCTGGCCCCGCGCGATCCGGGCCTCGATCTCGGCGACGTAGCGCCGGGCCTGGTCCTTGGTCGGCTGGTGCGACGGGCGGTATTTCCACTCGCCGTGCTCCTGGTAGCCGACGTACCAGTTCGGCCTGCCCCTGGTCCCGCGGTTGAACACCGTGCCCATGACGAACACGGAGACATTCGGCCGGGCCGCTTACTACAGATTTACTACAGCGGGCCCCGAAAACGGCTGCGCGCCCCGACCGTCCAGGACCAGAAGTCCTTTCGAATCGGGGCGTTAAGTCGCGGAGCGGACGGGACTCGAACCCGCGACCTCCGGCGTGACAGGCCGGCGTTATAACCGACTTAACTACCGCTCCAAGATCGCTTCAGTTTTCACGGTGGGCGAAGCAGGGTTCGAACCTGCGACCCGCGCCTTGTAAGGGCGACGCTCTTCCGCTGAGCTATTCGCCCACTTCCGAGGTGAGCTTTTTATTCGCTCGCGCCTCCGGTGTCAAGCACCTGACCACCCAGTTCGTGAAATCGCGCGCGCGCGGGTCGGGCGGGTGCGCCGGGACACCTCGCGCCGCGTCGCGACGCCGGCGCCGGCAGCCCGTGTGCTCGGCCGATGGCCGCGCCGATCGATGACGCCGAGGCGACCCTGCCGTCGTACGCCGCCCTGGCGCAGACCCAGGGCTGGGCGATGACGGAGACCGGGATCGCCGCGCAGACCTGGCACGTCCGCCGGCTCGGGGACGATCTGCTCCGCGCCGCCGCCCGGCGGGCCTGACGCGCCCTACCCGAGCCGCGCGCGCAGCCGGTTGTGGTCCGAGCGGCCCTCTGTTGCACCGTCTCTCAGTGGGCGTCGCGCGGGTCGGCGGGCGGCATCGCCTCGACGATCCGCCAGTCGACCACGCTCGACGGCTCGCGCAGGAACTCCTCGGGCTGCGGGTGGGCGAGCGCGTGGCGCAGCACCTCGTCCATGGTCTTGACCGGGATCACGGCGATCTGCTCGAGGACGCCCTCGGGGACGTCCCTGATGTCCTTGCGATTGGCCTCGGGGATCAGCACCGTCTCGATCCCCGCGCGGTGGGCGGCGAGGATCTTCTCCTTGAGCCCGCCGATCGGCAGCACGCGCCCGCGCAGGGTGACCTCGCCGGTCATCGCGATGGTCTGGCGCACCGGGATCCGCAGCAGCGCGCTCGCCATCGCGGTCGCCATCGTGATGCCCGCCGACGGCCCGTCCTTGGGAATCGCCCCTTCCGGGAAGTGGACGTGGATGTCGACCTTGTTCTGGAAGTCGTTGGACAGCCCGAACGTGCCGGCGCGCGAGCGCAGGTACGACATGGCGGCCTGCGCGCTCTCCTGCATGACCTCGCCGAGCTTGCCGGTCAGCGTCAGCTTGCCCTTGCCGGGTACGATCGTGACCTCGGTCGACAGCAGGTCGCCGCCGTACGCGGTGACGGCGAGCCCGTTGGCGAGCCCGATCTCGTCGTCCTTCTCGCGCCGCGCCTCGCGGTACTTCTCGACGCCGAGCCACTCCTCGAGCCGCGCCGGGGTGACCTCGAACATCACGTCGGCGCGGCCCGATGCCAGGTGCGCCTTGGCGATCTTGCGGCACACCGTGGCGATCTCGCGCTCGAAGTTCCGGACCCCGGCCTCCTTGGTGTAGCGGTGGACGATCAGCGTGAGCGCCTCGTCCGCCCACGTGATCGCGAGGTCCTTGAGGCCGTTGGCCTCGACCTGCTTGGGGATCAGGTACTGCTTGGCGATCGCGACCTTCTCCCACTCGGTGTAGCCGGGCAGCTCGATGATCTCGAGGCGGTCGTGCAGCGGCAGCGGGATCTGATGGACCTGGTTGGCCGTCGTGATGAACATGACGTCGGACAGGTCGTAGTCGAGATCGAGGTAGTGGTCGTTGAACGCGTGGTTCTGCTCGGGGTCGAGCACCTCGAGCAGCGCGCTCGCCGGGTCGCCCCGGAAGTCCATCGACATCTTGTCGATCTCGTCGAGCAGGAACACCGGGTTCTGCGAGCCGACCTTCTTGAGCGACTGGATCAGCTTGCCGGGCAGCGCGCCGATGTACGTGCGCCGGTGGCCGCGGATCTCGGCCTCATCGCGGACGCCGCCGAGCGCCTGGCGCACGAACGTGCGGCCGGTCGCGTGCGCGATCGAGCGCGCGAGTGAGGTCTTGCCGACGCCCGGCGGGCCGACGAGGCACAGGATCGGGCCGCGCTGCCGCGGCACCAGCGCCTGCACGGCGAGGTACTCGAGGATCCGCTCCTTGACCTTCTTGAGCCCATAGTGCTCGGCCTCGAGGATGCGCTCGGCCTCGTTGATGTCGTGGCGATCCTCGGTCCGGTCCTCCCACGGCAGCGCGACCACCCAGTCGAGGTAGTTGCGCACCACCGTCGCCTCGGCGCTCATCGGCGACATCTGCTTGAGCTTCTTGAGCTCCTTCTGGCACCGCTCCTTGGCCTCCTTGCTCATCTTCTTCGCCTTGATCTTCTGCTCGAGCTCGGACAGCTCGTTCTTGAACTCGTCGCGCTCCCCGCCGAGCTCCTTCTGGATCGCCTGCATCTGCTCGTTGAGGTAGAACTCCTTCTGCTGCTTCTCCATCTGCTTCTTGACGCGGGAGCGCAGCTTCTTCTCGACCTGGCGGATCTCGATCTCGCCCTGCATCAGCGCGCCGAGCCGCTCGAGCCGCTTGGCCGGCGACACCGTCTCGAGCAGCTCCTGCTTGTCCTTGAGCTTGAGCGCGACGTGCGCGACGATCGTGTCGGCGAGGCGCCCGGCCTCCTCGATCGCGCGCACGCTGACCAGCATCTCGGGCGGGATCCGGGTGTTGAGCTTGACGTAGTCCTCGAACACGTCCTGGACCGAGCGCATCAGCGCCTGCAGCTCGGCGGTGTCCTCGTCGGGCTCCTCGACGTCCTCGACGTCGCACACGAAGAACGGCTCGGTCTGCGCGAAGCTGCGGATCCGCGCGCGCGCGCGGCCCTCGACGAGCACCTTGACCGGCCCCTTGGGGAACCGCAGCAGCTGGATGATGTGGCCGACGGTGCCGATCGCGAAGATGTCGTCGTCGGCGGGGTCGTCGGTCTTGGCCCGGCGCTGCGCGGCGAGCAGCAGCTGCTTGTCCCCCGCCATCGCCTCCTCGAGCGCCGACAGCGACTTGTCGCGGCCGACGAACAGCGGCACGACCATGTGCGGGAACACGATGATGTCGCGGAGTGGAAGGAGCGGGAGCCGATAGCTCGCAGCACCTCGCCCCCCGGCGAGTCCGCGATCATCCGATTTCATGTTCAATAGTTTAGGGTGGACGCGGACTTGCGCAACAAAACCGGCATCGAGGTAAATCAACCACGACGTTCATGGCTTTTTTGCCACGACGCTGATGTACGTCCCGGTGGCTCCGCCACGAACGATCGCCGCATGATCCAGCATCGAACGTAAGCCGGCTTTCACCTCGAACCGATGGCATCCGCGCTGCTCCTCGTGGGGAGCACCCATGAAGGCCCGCGCGTCCGCTCACCTCGTCGAGGCCGTCCTCGTCCTCGACCAGCCCCGCCAGCGCCTCGGCCACTGGTGCGCGGTGCTCGCGCCGCTCGATGGGGCCGCGACCCCGCCGCTGCTCGGCGTCAGCGCGTACTTCGACCCGAGCACCGACCAGGTGCTGCTCGGGCTGCGCTACGAGGAGGCCGCGCTCGGCGCGCGCCGGCTCGGGTTCCTGATCGAGCTCGCGGTGCTGACCGAGATCGGGATGATCCAGCCGGCCGAGCTCGCCGAGGGTGATCGCCGGCGGTTCCTCAGCGAGCGCCTCACCCGCTGCTCGCTGCACGTCGGCGAGCGGACCGAGGTGCTCGACGCGCTGATCGAGATCGCGCGGCGGATCCGCGAGCACAAGGCGACCACCACCAGGGCGACGATGTCGCTCGGCGCGCTGCCGCTGCGCCCGCCCGAGGCGCGCCGCGACCCCGACGATCCGGTGCTGCGGGTGGCGCCCAGGGGCACCCGCGACGAGGTCCGCCCGCCGCCGTCGCCGGCGTCGTACGCCGCGTTCGCGGGCGGGGCGCGCCGGTTCGCGCACGACATCCACGGTGGCGACACCCGCGAGATCTCGCCCGTCGAGGCGTACCGCCAGGCGACCGCGAGCCTGGCGCCCGCCGCGCTCGAGCGGGCCGGCCCCGCGCCCGCCGCCGCCCCCGCCTCGCGCCCCACGCCGCCCCCGCGCGGGTGGCGCGCAGCGCGTCCACGCGCCGCGCCACGACCCGCGCCACCCGCGCCACCCGTGCGGCCCACGCCGGGTCCGGTCGCGGGCTGCGGCGTGGACGCGCAACCAGCGCCAGCGTTCGCGCTGGTCGGCCGTGCTGCCGGCCGGGCGTCCTGCGCGCTGATGTCCTGCGAGCGCTGGCCGGGTTCGGCCGTCAGTCGCACGATCACGTCGACGTCGCGCTCGCGTTTGGCCCCCACCGCGCGCTCGTCCGCGGCTGCGTCGACAAGGTGTCGTCGCCGCAGCAGACCGCGGCGACCGGCACGGCGACGTTCAGCGTCGCGTTCGAGCTCGACTCCGGCGCGCGGCGTCAGCTCACCGCGCTGCTGACCGCAGCGCGCGCCGCCAACGTCACGATCAAGCCGCCGCCGCCGCGCGCCGCGCGCCGCTACCCGGTGGCATGGCCGCTGTGCCTGGGCACGCCACGCGGCGCCCTGCGCGCCGAGGCGGTCGACATCTCGCGCGACGGCATGTTCGTGCGCTCGCCCCACCCGCTCGGGCTCGGCACCGAGGTGCAGTTCTCGACCGTGCTCGATGACGACGAGCCGCCGATCGCCGGCACGGCGCGGGTGATCCGGTGCGTCAGCGAGGCCGACGCCAGCCCCGGCGGGCTGACGCCCGGTTTCGGGCTGCAGCTGGTGGCTACGAGCGACGCCACGCGCACGCGCTGGCTCGCGTTCGTCGCGCGGATCGATCAGCGCGCCGGCCGCCGCGTGCTGATCGGCGCCGGCCCGGCCCGGCTCGCCGAGCTCCAGGAGGCGCTGACCGCCGCCGGCTACGCGGTCACCGGCACCACCGATCCGGGAGCGCTCGTGCAGCTCGCCGGGGCCGGCGGCCGCCCCGCCGACGTCGCGCTGATCGACGCCGCGTGGCTCGCGCCGACCGCGTCCGGGCCGTGCTTCGAGACCGTGCTGACCGGCCACGGCATCCCGTGCGCGGTGCTGTCGGGCGACGCACGCCGTGCGCGCGCGGTGGTCGACGCGCTGCTCGCGATCACCTGAGGGCCTGCCCGCGCGGGCGGATCGGCCCATCTCACGGGCGCCGTCGCCGCGCCGTGATCATGAAGCGGCGTTCACAGCCGTGCCCTGACGGCCACACGAAGCCGGTGGTCGGGCCAATCCGGGTCGGCCAACTCCATGGTTTGTCAGGTGCGGCAGCCCCTCGCGGTCTGGCCCCGGACTTGCGAACATGATCCGGTATGCCGCCCGCGGGCACCAACTCAGGCACCCCCATGTCAGGCACCCCCATGAAGCCCACCAAGACTCTCCTCGTCGTCCTCGCCGCCCTGCTCGCTCCTGCCGCCGCCTCGGCGCAGGGCTACTACGGCGGTGGCGGTCCCGGCCCCGGCTACTACGCCCCGCCGCCCCCGGCGCCGCTACCGGGCGGGTTCCACAACCGCACGGGCCGGCTCGCCTGGGGCTTCAGCCTCGGCCTCGGCAACATGTCCGATCGCGGCGGCGACATCACCTGCGGCAACTGCGATTACAGCCCGCTCGCCGGCGAGGGCTCGGTCCACATCGGCGGGTTCATCGGCCCGCGGCTGGCGATCTTCGGCGAGGCCCAGGTCAACGTCCAGACCCTCGCCAACAACAGCTTCACCGGGGACACCACCACGCTGTCGCAGGCGGCGCTGGTGCTCGCGGTCCAGTACTGGGCCACGCCGCAGCTGTGGCTCAAGGGCGGCCTCGGCGTCGCCTCGCTCCAGGTCGATCGCTCGTACTACGGCGACGGCATCGTCGACGAGAGCACGGTCCCCGAGAGCGGCGGCGCGGTGCTGCTCGGCGTCGGCTACGAGCTGCTGTCGGCGCGCAAATTCTCGGTCGATCTCCAGGGCCGGATCCTGGTCGGCTCCTACGAGGGTCTCGACAACCAGATCACGGCGAGCAGCGTCGGCGTCGGCATCAACTGGTTCTGATCGCGCGGCGCCCGGCGGCGCGCGATCGCGACCAGCGCGATCACCCACACCGGCGTGATTCGCTGGGTGACCGGATCGGTGGTGAGGAGCGCGGCGGAGGCGAACGCCCCGAGGGTCGACGCGGCGTGCTGCACGGCCGACTGCAACGACATGTACTGGGCGCGCTCGGTGGCCGCGGGGATCCGCGAGGCCTGGGTCGACTGGGCGATGTAGCGCAGCGAGCTCGACGACATGAACAGCATGAAGAACACGAACACCGGCAGCAACGGCTGGGCAGTGACGAACCCGGTACCGAGCGCGAGCACGTTGACGACGGTGCCCGCGATCATCACGGGCAGCGCGCCGACCTGATCGGCCCACCGGCCCGCGAGCTGGAGCACGATGAAGCTGACCGCGCCCCCGCCGAGGTAGAGCAGCTCGTAGCGGTCACGCGGGAACCCGACGTTGTTGATCAGGTAGGCGGGGGCGTGCGGGAGGATCACGAACACCGAGAACATCACCAGGCCTGCGGTCGCGAGACCGGTCATGACCTCGGGCCGCGCGAGGAGCACGCGCGCCGGCGTGCGCGGGCGCCCGCCCCGGTCGAGGTGGCCGCGCAGGGTCGGCAGCGCCCAGGCGGCGAACAGCGTGGCCACGAGCGCGAGCCCGCCGAGTACGACCAGCGGGGTCCGCCAGCTGCCGTGGCGCGCGAGCACCATCCCCGCGGGCACCCCGAGCACCGACGCGACCGAGAACCCGGTCATCACGAGGGCCATCGCCCGGCCGCGGCGCTCGACCGGGACCACGTCGGCGACGATCGCCAGCGACGTCGCGGTGGCAGGCCCGCCGAACAGGCCGGCCAGCACGCGCGCGGCGATCAACGACGGCAGCCCGGTCGCGAGGCCGCCCGCGGCGGTGCCGACCGCGAGGCCGATCATCGCGACCACGAGCACGCGCTTGCGATCGAACCGGTCGAGGACGTGCGCGACGGCGAGCCCGCTCACGAGCGCCGCCGCGGTGTAGGCGCCGGTGACGTAACCGACGCTCGCCTGCGGGATCGCCAGCGACTTGGCGAAGTCATCGCCGAGCGGCATCACGATGATGAAGTCGAGAACGTTGATCAGCTGGACCAGCGCGACGGTCCACACCACCCGGCGCTCACGAACTCGATCCATGGTGAGCGCACGATGCCGCACCCGGCGCGTGACGCCAGGTCGGACCGCCAGATTCGGCGGGGGCAGGCGCGCACGCTGCGTTCCGCCGCGGCGCTCGTGTAGGCTCGCGCCCATGCGCAAGCTCTGGATCGGGGTCGTGGTGGCCGGCGTGGCGGGTGTGCTCGGGTGTGGCGAGGACGGCCACCAGGCCACGCCGTACGCCACCTACCAGGCGTGCTTCGACGTCCACGCCGAGGACGAGATGCTGCCGGTGCTCGAGGCGATCGCCGCGTGCTGCGTCGACCACCCGATCGCGGACCAGCGGCCGGCGTGCGGTGCCGACGCGCCGGCGTGCATCAACTACCTGACCGCGAACCTGAGCCAGTTCGACGCCAGCTACGTCCAGGTGCAGGACGCCTGCGCGGCCTACGTCGAGGCCCAGGCCGCTACAGAGTAGCCGGCGGCGCGGCTACAGCGGCGCCGGCGCGCCGTCGCGCGTGGTCGGGTGATCGCGCGTGATCGTGGCGGTCGTGGCGGCGTGCTCGACCAGCATGCGCGCGCCATCGGCCGAGAACCGCAGCCCGGTGGCCGTCTGGCCGGTGCCCGCGACCAGCGTCCGCGGCGCGCCCGCCGCGCGCGTGCTCGCCGAGCTGCTCGGAGCGCTCGGGGTCGTCGAGCGGGGCGGCCCGATGCGACAGCCCGCGACCGCCGGCGGGGTCGCGGGCTGGACTCGGGCGGGCACTGACCCAGCCTCAACCTGCCGTGGGGGCGGCGGATTCCCCGATCCCCCACCAGCGCCACGCGGACATCACCGAATTTGGGTGTTTCCGTCACCTCCGCTGGGTAATGTCCGCGCCCATGAAGCGCCTCGTCGCAGCGACCTTGCTCCTGGCTGCGTGTGGTCCCGAGGGCCGTGACAACCCCGCTGTCGATGGTGGGGGCTCCGGGGTCGACGGGAGCGTGCAGCCCGATGGGCCCCCGAGCGACGTGTCGCGCGTGTACGCCCACAGCGGCCGCTCCCTGTACCGGATGAACGCGCTGACGCTGGCCGCCACGTCGCTCGGCGTGATGACCGGCCTGCCCACCGACAGCGACCTGCTCGATCTCGCCGTCGACCAGAACGACCGGATCGTCGGCATCACGCGCGAGGGCCTGTACGAGCTCGACAGCACCACCGGCGCGGCCACGCTGATCAAGACGCTCGCGGTCGACGCGCAGGGGTTCACCAGCCTGTCGTTCGTGCCGGCGACAAACGCCGCCGATCCAGACATCCTGGTCGCCGCCCGCAGTGATGGCGCGGTCTACCAGCTCGACGAGCTGACCGGCGACGCGTCGCTGCTCGGCAACTACGGGATGATCGGCAGCAACGTGATCGGCTCGAGCGGCGACCTGTTCGGCGTGCGCGGCCTCGGCATCTTCGCCACCGTCAACATCGGCACCACGCAGGGCAGCCTGGACTATCTGGCGACCATCAACCCGACGACGTGGGCGGCGACGCCGCTGCCGCAAGCGACCGGCTACAACAACATCTTCGGCGTCGGCTACTGGAACGGCAAGATCTACGGCTTCGTCGACGATGGCTTCGCGGCGAGCACCGGCCAGGTCATCCAGATCGATCAGGTCAACGGGGTCGCCACCCAGCTCAGCTCGTCGGCGATCCGCTGGTTCGGCGCGGGCGTCGCGACCGACACCCCGATCCTGCAGTAGCGCGGCGCGCGGCGGCCCGGCCACCGGGTGCGCGTCCACGCCCTGGCGGCAGGGACTCCTCCGATGCGCGCCCGGGCCTGGTCGCTCAGGCCAGCGGAGCGAGCAGGGCGCCTGCGGCTCAGGCCAGCGGAGCGAGAAGATCGTCGAGGTCGCGCTCGCTCAGGTGCGGCGTCGGCGCGCTGCCCTGATCGAGGATCGCGTCGGCGAGCTTCCGCTTGTGCTTCTGCAGCGACAGCATGCGCTCCTCGACCGAGCCCGCGATGATCAGGTCGTGCACGAACACCGGCTTGGTCTGGCCGATCCGGTGCGCGCGATCGGTGGCCTGGGCCTGCGCGGCGGGGTTCCACCACGGGTCGTAGTGGATGACGGTGTCGGCGCCGACGAGGTTGATGCCGGCGCCGCCCGCCTTGAGCGAGATCAGGAACACGTCCGAGCGGCCGTTCTGGAACGCGTCGATCGGCTTCTGGCGGTCGGGCGTGTTGCCGGTCAGCGTGACGTGGCCGATGCCGCGGGCGAGCAGGCCCTCGGAGATCAGGCCGAGCATGCGCGCGAACTGCGAGAAGATCAGGATCCGGCGGCCGTCGCCGAGCATCTGCTGGACCGAGGCCAGCAACACGTCGAGCTTGGCGCTGCCGGTGACCTCGCGCGCCGAGTCGGAGGAGACCAGGCGGGGGTCGCAGCACACCTGGCGCAGCTTGAGGAGCGCGTCGAGGATCGCGATCGTCGAGCCGGCCATGCCGCGCTGCTTGATGTGGCGGCGGACGTCGGCGTGGGCGGCGACGCGGATGCTCTCGTAGAGGTCGCGCTGCGGGCCGGAGATCTCGACCGCGCGGACCAGCATGGTCTTGGCCGGCAGCTCCGGCGCGACCGAGTCCTTGGTGCGGCGCATGATGTACGGTCGCACGCGATCGCGGAGCTGCTCGAGGCGGACCTTGTCGCCCTTGTCCTCGATCGGCACCCGGAACTGCAGGTTGAACTGCTCGCGCGGCCCGAGCAGCCCGGGCATCAGGAAGTCCATCAGCGACCACAGCTCGCCGAGGTGGTTCTCGATCGGGGTGCCCGACAGGCAGACGCGGGTGCGGACATCGAGGCGGCGCACGGCCTCGGCGGCCTGGGCGTCGCAGTTCTTGATCGCGTGGGCCTCGTCGAGGACCGCCATGTGCAGCGGGATCTTGGCGAGCTCGTCGCGATCGCGCACGACCATCGGGTAGGTCGTGATGATGATGTCGTGGTTCGGCAGGTTCGGCAGGCCGGCGTGGCGATCGGGGCCGTGGTGCACGCCGATCGTCAACTGGGGGGCGAACCGCTCGATCTCGCGCTTCCAGTTGCCGACGAGGCTGGTCAGCGTGATGACCATCGCGGGACGATCGAGCCGGCCCTGCTCCTTCTCGATCAGGACGTGGGCGATGGTCTGGAGCGTCTTGCCGAGCCCCATGTCGTCGGCGAGGATGCCGCCCGCGCCGTGCTCGCGCAGGTGCTGCAGCCAGCTCACCCCCTCGCGCTGGTACGGGCGGAGGTCGGCGCGTAGGCCCTCGGGGCCGGTCACCGCGCCCGAGCGCTTGGGCCCGAGGGCGAGCGCGTAGGCCTGCTCGCGGATCTTGGTGTCACCGACCCAGCGCAGCGGGCGCGAGCCGTCGTGCAGCGTGGAGCACAGCTCGGCGATCAGCGGGGCGCGGATCGCCGGGGCCGACACCTTGGTGCCGGTCTTGTAGAGCTCGCACAGGACCTTGGACAGCAGCTTGAGGCGGGCCGGCGGGACCGGCAGCCAGCGCTTGTCGTCGACCTTGACCGCGACGCAGCGGCGGGTCGAGCGGGTCAGCGAGAACAGGTCGCCGGCGGTGTCGAGGAGCTCGAGCAGCGCGGGCAGCAGGTTCATCCGCTGGCCGTCGATCTCGACGCCGAGCTCGAGGTTGAACCAGTCCGGACGGTCGTCGTCGGGGTTGGCCGACGCGTACAGCGGGACCTCGGTGCCGACGACCTGCCACGGGAAGTCCGCGTCGATCTCGACGCGCCAACCCAGGGTCTTGAGCTGGGGCACCGAGTACGCGGTGAACGCGCACACGGCGTTGACGTCGCCATCGACGGCGACCACGTAGTCGACGCTCGCGCCGGGACTGACCGCGCAGTCGTCGAGGTGGGCGAGCTCGATCGCACCCAGGCTCTCGAGCACGCGCGCGGCCTGGAGCTCGGCGTCGCGATCGCGGCCACCGAACCGGGGGTCCGAGGCGCGGACGCGCCGACCGCCGTAGTCGAAGTCGAGCCGCAGCATCGCGGTCTTGACCTCGTCGCCGTGGCGGCTGCCGTCGTCGACGAACAGCGTCTCGGCGAACAGGCGCATGCAGGGGACGCAGCGCGCGGGAGCCACGGCGGCGCCTGCAGTGCCTGCGACGCCTGCGACGCCTGCGACGCCTGCGACGCCTGCGACGCCTGCGACGCCTGTGACGCCGGTGGTCTGGAGCATGGGTGGTGCCACACACTGCCGACCTCGAAGATCGCCGTCCAGTTTTCGGATGACGCCGCGATACTGATCAAATGGATCGTGGTGATCCGGATCCGGGCGTCGATCTGCGTTACTTGGGCGCCGCGAGGTTGACGATCTGATCGCGGTCCGGGGTGATCTCGACCGTCACCCCCGCGCCCTCGATCCGCATCGACCGGGTGCGCGCACCCTTGAGCTTGATCGCCAGCGGCGTGGTGCCGGCCTTGGCCCCGTCGATGGTGACCGGGGTGCCGGCGCGGGGCGCGCGGATCGTGATCTCGATCCGCTCGCTGACGTCCTCCTGCCCGCGGGCGGTGGGCTGGCGCTGGAGCAGCATGACAGTCGCCACCGCGACCATCACCACCGAGGTCCCGAATCAGGATCAGGCGGCCCTGGCGCGGGTTGCCGACCGGGAGTCGGCGGCACGGGGAGGCTCGAGCGGGGGCGCCGGCGTCGACATGCCCGGACCTTACCCCCGAATGCGGCGACCGTCTTGCGCGCCCCAGCCGCGCCCCACCCCGCGGCCCCTGCGCTATGGTCCGCCGCATGAGCGTCTCCCCCAACGCACCCATCCGGCGTGTCGCCGTGCTCGGCGCAGGTGTCATGGGCAGCGGCATCGCTGCCCACTGCGCCAACGCCGGCATCCCCGTCGTGCTCCTCGACATCGTCCCGCCCACGGGCGGACCACGCAACTCGTTCGCCGACGGGGCGCTCGAGAAGCTCAGGAAGGCCAAGCCGGCCGCGTTCGCGCACCCGCGCAACGCGGTGCTGATCACGACCGGCAACTTCGAGGACGACCTCGCCAAGGTCGCGGACTGCGACCTGATCATCGAGGCCATCATCGAGCGCCTCGACCTCAAGCAGGCGCTGTTCGAGAAGCTCGAGAAGCTCGCGGCGCCGCACGCGATCATCGCGTCGAACACCTCGGGCCTCCGGATCGCGGAGATGCTGGTGGGCCGGACCGAGCAGTTCAAGCAGAACTTCATGGTCACCCACTTCTTCAACCCGCCGCGTTACATGAAGCTGCTCGAGCTGGTCGCCGGTCCGGAGACCAGCGCCGCCGCCAAGCACCGCGCCGAGACGTTCGGCAAGGAGCTGCTCGGCAAGGGCATCGTGTGGGCCAAGGACACGCCGAACTTCATCGGCAACCGGATCGGCCTGCAGTCGATGATGACGACCATCCACCTGATGCTCGAGCGCGGCCTGGCCCGCGGTGACGTGGACGCCATCACCGGCTTCACCTTGGCGCACCCCAAGAGCGCCACGTTCCGCACCGCGGACGTCGTGGGCCTCGACACCGTCGGCCACGTCGCCACCAACTGCTACAACACCCTGACGACCGACGAGGATCGCGCGGTGTTCAAGGTCCCCGGCTACATCGAGGCGATGGTCGCCAAGGGCATCCTCGGCGACAAGACCAAGGGCGGGTTCTACAAGCGCGTGGGCGCGGACCTCGTCACGCTCGATCCGAAGACCGGCGAGTACCGCCCCAAGGGCGGCGACCCGGAGGTCGCCAAGGCCTGCAAGGGCCTCGGCAAGATCGAGGACCCCAAGGAGCGCCTGCGCAAGCTGGTCGCCACGCCAGGCACCGTCGGTGACTTCGCGTGGACCGTGCTGTCGCGCAGCCTGGCGTACGCCGCTCGCCGGATCCCCGAGATCACCGAGTCGGTCGAGGCGATCGACAACGCGATGAAGTGGGGCTACGCGTGGGACCTCGGCCCGTTCGAGGTGTGGGACGCGCTCGGGTTCGCCGCGACCACCGACCGCATGAAGGCCGACGGCGTGGCCCTGCCCGCCTGGATCGAGACCATGCGCGCTGCGAACGCGGCAGGCTTCTACGCCGACAACCGGGCATCCGAGAGCCCGGGGCCGAGCTCCCGGGTGTGGGACCCGCAGCGTGGGGACTACGCGCCGCGCGCGCCCGACCCGCGCGAGGCCACGTTCGACATCCTGCGCAAGGGCTCGGGCCCGGTGATGAAGAACAGCGGCGCCGAGGCGTGGGACCTCGGCGACGGCGTGCTCGGCCTGACGTTCAAGACCAAGGCGAACTCGCTCGACGCCGACGTCATCAAGATGCTGCACGACGCGACCGCCCGCGCCGAGCAGGACTTCCGCGCGATGGTGATCTGGAACCAGGGTGAGTTCTTCAGCGTCGGCGCGAACCTGTTCGCCGTGCTGATGGCCGCCGGCCAGAAGCAGTGGGACGGCCTGCGCGAGATGATCCGCGGCTACCAGTACGCGACCCAGCGGATGAAGTACGCGAGCGTCCCCGTGGTGGCGGCGCCGTACAACATGACGCTCGGCGGCGGCCTCGAGCTCTGCTACGGCTGCGACGGCGTCCAGGCCGCGCTCGAGACCTATGCGGGGCTCGTCGAGGTCGGCGTCGGCCTGATCCCGGGCGGCGCCGGCACGCTCAACATGCTGTGGCGCTCGATGGAGAGCATCCCCGAGGGCGTCGACGTCGACACCTACGCGTTCGTCACCCAGACGTTCAAGAACATCGCGCTCGCGAAGGTCGCGACCTCGGCCGAGGAGGCCAAGGCGTACGGGTTCTTCCGCCAGACCGACGGCGTGTCGTTCGACCGCGCGCGCCAGCTGCACGAGACCAAGCAGCGCGCGCTCGGCCTCGCCCACGCCGGCTACCACCCGCCCACGCCGCGCGCCTACAAGCTACCCGGCGAGAGCGGCGTCGCCACCCTCAAGATGATGGTCGGCACGCTGGTGTCCGGTGGCTACGCCAGCGAGCACGACGCGAAGATCGCCGGCAAGCTCGCCACCGTGCTGTGCGGCGGCGCGTCGGGCTCCACGCACGCGGTCACCGAGGACGAGATCCTCGAGCTCGAGCGCGAGGCGTTCATCTCGCTGTGCGGCGAGCCGCTCAGCCAGGCCCGCATGCAGTACATGCTCCAGAACAACAAGCCCCTGCGGAACTAAGAGGAGTCCCACCATGACCGAGATTGTCATTGCCGAAGCTGTTCGCTCCGCGGTCGGCCGCGGTCACAAGGGCTCCCTGTCGACCAAGCGTCCCGACGAGCTCGCCGCCGACGTGATCCGCGGCCTGATGGCCCGCGTGCCGCAGGCCCAGGGCCACATCGACGACGTCATCCTCGGGTGCGCGATGCCCGAGGGCGAGCAGGGGCTCAACGTCGCCCGCCTGATCGCGCTGCTCGCCGACCTCGGCCAGGGCGTGTCGGGCCAGACCATCAACCGGTTCTGCTCGAGCGGCCTCCAGGCGATCGCCACGGCGGCCGGCTCGATCCTCGTCGGCACCAACGACGTCGTGCTCGCCGGCGGCGTCGAGTCGATGACCTACGTGCCGATGACGGGCTTCCACCTGTCGGCGTCGCCCGAGCTGATGGACAAGATGCCCGGCGCCAACACGCCGATGGGCATCACCGCCGAGAACGTCGCCAAGCGGTTCGGCATCACCCGCAAGCAGCAGGACGAGTTCGCGTACACCAGCCAGCAGAAGGCCAAGGCCGCCCTCGAGAAGGGCGTGTTCAACGCCGAGATCGTGCCGGTCCGCGCGATCGGCTACCAGGCCGGCGAGCGCGTCTACCGCGAGTTCGCCGTCGACGAGCTGCCGCGCCCCGAGACCACGCTCGAGGGCCTCGGCAAGCTCCCGCCCGCGTTCGCGGTGGGCGGCAGCGTCACCGCCGGCAACAGCTCGCCGATCTCCGACGGCGCCGCGTTCTCGCTGGTGATGTCGCGGGCCAAGGCCGATGCGCTGGGCGTGAAGCCGCTCGGCATCTTCAAGAGCTTCGTCACGGTCGGCGTCGATCCGGAGATCATGGGCATCGGCCCGGTCCCCGCGGTGCAGAAGCTGCTCGCGAAGAACAACCTGACGGTCGCCGACATCGACGTGTTCGAGCTCAACGAGGCGTTCGCGAGCCAGTCGGTCTACTGCAAGGCCCAGCTCGGGATCCCCGACGACAAGATCAACGTCAACGGCGGCGCGATCGCGCTCGGCCACCCGCTCGGGTGCACCGGCGCCAAGCTGACCGCCTCGGCGCTCTACGAGCTGCGCCGGCGCGGCGGCAAGTACGCCGTCGTCACGATGTGCATCGGTGGTGGCCAGGGCGCGGCCGGCCTGTTCGCCCTCGCCTGAGCCGATGCTCGCCGCGATCGCGCTCGCGTTCGGGCTCGCCATGGACGCGACCGCGGTCGCCGCGACCCGTGGCCTCCTCGGCCGCCCGCGCGAGCTGGTGATCCTGCCGCTGCTGTTCGGGGCGTTCCAGGGCGGCATGAGCGCGCTGGGCTGGCTCGGCGCGCGCGCTGGTGGAGCGACCTTCGAGGCGTGGGACCACTGGATCGCGTTCGGCCTGCTGCTGCTGCTCGGCGCCAAGCTGCTGTACGAGGCGCTCACGCCGGGCGGCCCGGACGACACCCCGGATCCCCGGACCGGGATGCTCGTGCTGCTCGGGCTCGCGGTCGCCACCAGCATCGACGCCGCGGCCGCGGGCGTGACCTTGCCCACGCTCGACGTCGAGGTCTGGGTCTCGCTGCTGCTGATCGGCGTGATCACGGCGGTGTGCTCGGCCCTCGGCTACGTCCTCGGCAAGCGCGCCGGCGCGCGGTTCGGGCCCCGGCTCGAGGTGCTCGGCGGGGTCGTCCTGATCGGGCTGGGCGTGCGCGTGCTGATCGAGCACCTCGGCTGACCCGACCCGGGGTCAGGACCTGCGAGCGGAGCGGCCGGGAGCGGCGTGCTAGGCTCGGACCGTGCGTATCGCCGTTGCTGTCGTGAGTGTGCTCGCTGCCGCCGCCTGCCTGGCCGGCTGCAAGACCGATCCCAAGCAGGCCCCAGCGGCGCAGGCCGGCTCGGGGAGCGGAAGCGCCGGGTCGGCCGGCGGCGCCGTCGCCGGCAGCGCCATCCGTGTCGCGCCTCCTGCGGCCGGCTCGGCGGGCTCGGGCAGCGATGCGCGCGGGCCGATCGCCCTGCCCCGCGGGACCGGCGCGCCGCCCAGGAAGACCACCACCAAGCTCGCGGCCGCGGACTTCGGGCGCCTCGGCGCGCTCGAGTTCCCCGGCTTCAAGTCCAAGGTCCGCGAGCAGAAGGAGGCGCTCGATGTGCGGCACTCGACGCCGCGCCCGACGATCGCGACCACGGTCACGATCACGCCGTGCTTCGACTGCCCGGCGATGGAGCTCGCGGCCTGGAAGGCACGCGAGGCCTCTCTCCGGCTCCTGATCGGGCCCGAACTGCGCGATCGCCCGGACACGGTCTGGGAGATGGGGCAGACCGAGCTCAATGGCGCGCCGGTGATCTTCACGTTCCAGCTCGGCCACCACTTCGGCAAGGACGACAACGGGAACCCGACGGCCGCGTTCTCCAACGCGTACGCCCTCTACTTCAACGACGGCACGAACCAGATCCGCGTCGTCACCGAGTACAAGGACGACCCGGTGGCGCGCGAGGACC
Source organism: Kofleriaceae bacterium (assembly GCA_964203225.1). Taxonomy (GTDB): domain Bacteria; phylum Myxococcota_A; class Polyangia; order Haliangiales; family Haliangiaceae; genus JABFXX01. The sequence continues at coordinate 326,954 of CAXNMK010000005.1, read as the reverse complement.
TCGCGCTGGTCGCGCCGCGCGAGGACCTCGAGAAGGTCGCGCGCGCGTTCCTCGACGCGTACACCCACGCCTGGTAGCCGGCGCGTTCGGCTCAGCTGAACAGCGCGCGCACGTAGCAGCGGGGCTTGTCGTCGGCGCCGACGATCATGCCGGCCGCGCCGACCTCGGCGCCGATCGCGAACAGGCGCACCCGCGCGCGCACGTGGTCGCCGGCGAAGCACGGCTTGCGGTAGGCGATGTCGACGGCCCGCGTTCGCACCTGGAGGGACCGGCCGGCGAGCGCGAGGCGGCGCTGCGCAGCATCGAGGAACGTGCGCACGTAGACCAGGGAGTTGACGTGCTGGTTGGCGTCGGTGTGGTCGACGGAGAACACGAGGTCGGCCGGATCCTCGGTGAGCTCGTCGAGCCAGGACGCTCCCGCGGGCGCGTCATGGGCGGTGTGCGGCGAGGCCGCCGGGTAGAAGGCGTCCGGAACGGCGGGATAGCCGGGGACGTCGAGCTGGAGCACCTTGCGCTGATCGGGCGGCGCGAACAGGCGGGTGAACGTGTGCTCGGCGAACACGCGGCCCGCCAGCGTGAGCGCCCCCGCTGACTGGTTCGGCCCCCGCTCGACGCGGCCGGCGATCCCGTGCAGGTCGCACCACACGTTCATGAACAGGCGGGAGACCACGCCAGCCGCGTCGCGATCGTGGGCGAGCTCGAACCCGGCGTGGGCCTCGTACGGCAGGTCGATGCGGATCGGCTGGTCCTCGGTGATCAGGACCAGGCGCGTCAGGATCGGCACCACGCCGCTCGCGACCACGTTGCGCGCGCCCGGGTGCCGGGCGACCACCTCGCGCCACAGGCCGCCGAGCGCGGGGGGCAGCGCGGCCACCTGGAGGCGCCCCGCCTGCGTGCAGTCCTCGTACCGGAGGTGACCCTGCGTGGTGGCGGCCTGGGCGTCCAGAAACCGGGGCGCCGGGGGCGCGGGGAACGACATCACGCGCAGCATAGGACAACGGTGTAGGGTGCGCCCGTGCTGGCCCGGCTGCCGATCGACGACGTGCTCCCGGCGCTCGTGGGTGCCGTCCGGGACCGCGGCGTCGCCGTGCTGGTCGCGCCACCCGGCGCCGGCAAGACCACGCGCGTTCCCGGGGCGCTCCTCGACGCGGGCGTGGTCGCCGGCGAGATCATCGTGCTCCAGCCGCGGCGCCTGGCGGCCCGGCTCGCGGCGGCGCGGGTCGCGAGCGAGCGCGGCGTGCGAGCTCGGGGGCGAGGTCGGGTACGAGGTCCGGTTCGATCGCAAGGTCTCGAGCGCCACCCGGATCCGGTTCGTCACCGAGGGCGTGCTGACCCGGCGGCTGCTGTCGGATCCGGAGCTACGCGGCGTCGGGGCGGTGATCATCGACGAGTTCCACGAGCGGCACCTCGATGGCGACCTCGCGCTCGCGCTGGTCGACCGGCTGCGCGCACGGCGGCCCGAGCTGCGGCTGCTGGTGATGTCCGCGACCCTCGATGCCGAGCCGGTGGCCGGGTTCCTCGGGGGCGCGCCGATCGTGCGGTCCGAGGGCCGGACGTTCCCGCTCACGATCGCGCACGCGGACGAGCTCGATCGCGTCGGGGCGCTGGACGACCGCCCGCTCGGCAAGCAGGTCGCGGCGGCCGTGCGCCGGATCGCCCAGGATGGACTCGACGGCGACATCCTCGTGTTCCTGCCGGGGGCGGGCGAGATCCGGCGGGTCGGCGAGGACGTCGCGGACGCCGCGCGCGTCCACGACCTGCTCGTGCTCCCGCTCCACGGCGACCTCCCCGCCGAGGAGCAGGACGCCGCGGTCCGCCCGTCGACACGCCGCAAGCTGATCCTCGCGACCAACGTCGCCGAGACCTCGGTGACGATCGATGGTGTCGTCGCGGTGATCGACAGCGGCCTCGCCCGGATCGCCCGCCACTCGCCGTGGACCGGCCTGCCCTCGCTCCAGCTCGAGCCGGTCAGCCGCGCCAGCTGCGCCCAGCGCGCGGGCCGCGCGGGTCGGACCCGCCCGGGCCGGGTCGTGCGCCTGTACACCCGCCACGACCACGATACGCGCCGCGCCTTCGAAGTACCGGAGGTCTCGCGGGCGGACCTCGCGGGCGCGGCGCTCGAGCTGTACGGCGCCGGGCTGTCGATCGGCGAGCTGCGCTGGTACGAGCCGCCCGCGCCCGTGGCGGTCGAGCAGGCGGAGCTGCTGCTCGGGCGGCTGGGTGCCGTCGAGGGGGCAGCCGGGGCGCGGGGCATCACCGCGCTCGGCCGGCGGATGCTGCGGTTCCCGCTCCACCCGCGACTGGGGCGCCTGGTGTGCGAGGCCGAGAACCGCGGCGTCGGCGTCGAGGCCTGCCTGGTGGCGGCGGCGGTGGGGGCGCGCGAGCTGCGCGTCGAGCGACGCGGACCAGCGGGCCAGGCCCGCGTGTCCTCACCGTCGGACCTGATCGACGACCTCGACGCCCTGTTCGACGCCCGCGCGAGTGGCATGCGCGCCGACCGGCTGCGCGCCGCCGGCCTCGACGTCGCGACGGCGTTCGGGGTCGACCGCACGGCCAAGCAACTCGAGCGGCTGGTCGAGCGCCGGCGCGGGCCCGCCCTCGACGACGACACCCTCGATCGCGAGCTCCAGATCGCCATCCTCGCCGGCTTCCCCGACCGCGTCGGCAAGCGGCGCACGCCTCGCTCCGCCGAGATCGTGTTCGCGGGCGGCGGCAGCGGCACCCTGGCGCCGAGCTCCGCCGTCATCGATGCCGACCTGATGGTCGCCGTCGACGTCGCCGACACGGGCGCCCGCGGCCAGGGCAGCCGGGTCCAGATCCGCCGCGCCAGTGCGATCGACCCCTCGTGGCTCCTCGACCTCTACCTCGACCGGATCGTCGAACGCGACGAGCTCGTGTGGAACGCACCCAAGGAGCGCGTCGAGCGGATCGTCCAGCTCACCTACGACGGCCTCCCGATCGACGAGACCCGCGACGTCGACGGCGCCCGGCGCGCTGGCCGGCCCGCCGCCGAGCTCCTCGCGCGCGAGGCGCTCGCCGCGGGCATCGAGCGGTTCGTCGACAAGGACGAACTCGGCCAGTGGCGAGCCCGCGTCACCCTCGCCGCCGGCCTCACCGACAAGCTCGTGGCCCCGACCGATGGTGCGCTCGCATCCGTGATCGCGGGCGCCTGCGAGGGCGCGATCTCGTTCGCCGAGCTGCGCAGCTCCAACCTCCTTGCCCTCCTCGACGCCTCCCTGGGCCCGCAACGCGCCCTCGTCGACCGCCTCGCTCCAACCCACCTCAACCTGCCGCGCCGCCGGCGCGCGCAGGTCCACTACTCCCTCGATCAGCCGCCCTGGATCGCCTCGCGCATGCAGGACTTCTTCGGCCTCGCTCGCGCACCCTCCATCGGTGACGGAAAGGTCCCACTTGTCCTGCACTTGCTGGCTCCGAACCAGCGGCCCGTCCAGGTCACCACCGACCTGCCGGGCTTCTGGATCAAGCACTACCCGGCCCTCCGCAAGCAGCTCATGCGGCGCTACCCGCGCCATCCGTGGCCGGAAGACCCAACGCAGCTCATCGCAGGAGATGACTGATCGAACCGACGGTGCGTATGTGCGCGAAGCTCTGCGCGCGTCGATTGCCCTCGAGGGCAGGCCTCTCGAGCTCGCGCGGGCGCACCCGAGCGCTCCGCTCGCCGAGTATGCGGCCATGCAGCAGCGGCACACGAGGGTGCCCCCGTGGGGGGACTCTCGAGCGCTCTCGTTCGAACGCAACGCGGTATGGAAGTGACCAGCCGATCGGGATGGAGTCGGCAAGCACGCGTCGCGTGACCTTGTAGGTCCCGAGGGGGAACACAGTCGGGATCCCGGCACACCAGGCGAGCCACGCCTTGCGGCGCTCCTGGCGAAACCAGGCAGCGTGGTCGAGAGCCTTGCGAACCGCGTCGCGCGGACCTGCGACCGTCGGCCGGAAGGGGCGCGTCTTGCGTGGGTTCACCGGCGCCTCTCGCCCGCAGTTCGGACACTCCGGCCGGACACACGCATCCGCCCCCAGCAGGGTGACTGCGCTACCCTCAGGCATGCGCCGGCTGGGACTCGCCCTGACCGCTTCTGTGTTAGCCCTCGCGGGCTGCGCCGACGCCCCCGCAGGCGCCCCGATCGACCCGGACGACATCGACGGGGACGGGGTCCTGAACGAGGCCGATGGGTGCCCGAGGACACGCGATCCCGCGCAGCACGACGAGGATACGGACGGCATCGGAGATGCCTGCGACAACTGCCCCGCATGGGAGAACCCGGGCCAGGAGGACGCCACCGAACTCGCGGCGCGCTCCTTCCCCGACGGAGTGGGCGATGCCTGTGATCGCCGGAGCACGGTCAACGACGACAAGCTCGCGGCATTCCACGCGTTCGCGACGCCGGCCGCGGCCGCGGCCTGGGCGGGTGAAGGCTGGACGCTCGCGGACGATCACACGGCGGGGACCGACGCAACCTGGCGCGCCCTCACGAACGCCCAGGGAGACGGCCTCACTCTGCAGATCCACATGTCCTCGCTCGCATGGAGGAGTTCCGAAGGCGCGTTCGTCATCGCGCTGGATGGCGATGCAGCGACGAGCGGTCTGGGGTGTGCCGTTGTCCGAACGGCGGACATCACGGAGCTGGTGGTGTCTCAGCCTGGAGCGAACCGGGCCAGCCGCACGGTCACGATGACCGAAGGTGCGAGAATTGTGCTCACGGTCACACGAGCGTTCACGCTGCTGCCGACTGGCACGGCGGCGTGCTTCTTGAGAGTCGGCGACGGCCCCGAGCAGAGGGTCGACATCCCCACGCTCGATGACCTCGCGATCGGTACCTACGGTATGGCCGCGCGCGCCGCGGAGGTGGCGATCACTTCGGCGACGGTCTACACGACCCCGTTCGCGTGTGACATGCGCGCCAGCGGCGACGCCCCGGCCTGTCCGCTCTCGCCCTGACGGCACCTTGGGGCCCGCGAATGGACATCTCGATCGCCCTCGCGGTCGATCCATCCCCGGGGGCGTCGTTGCTCCTCGGTCGCGTACCGACGGGTACGCTCCCTCGTCGCGCCTCGCCCGCGGGGCGGCTCGAGGTGGATGCCGACGAACGAACCCGGAGACGCCGTCGTCGACGACCTCGGGCACCGAGCCGCGCGCGAACGCGATCACCGGCGTACCACACGCCATCGCCTCGATCATCAGGAGGCCGAACGGCTCGGACCAGTCGATCGGGAACAGCCGCGCGCGCGCCCCGGCGAGCAGCTCGCCCTTGCCGCCCTCGTCGAGCTCGCCCAGGCAGGTCACCCCCGGCGCATCGAACAGCGGCACGATGTACTCGTCCGCGTATGCGCGGTCGGCGCGGTCGATCTTGGCGGCAATCCGCATCGGGAGGCCCGCACGCCGCGCGATCTCGATGGCGAGATCGACGCGCTTCTCCGGCGAGATCCGGCCGACAAACGCGAGGTCGTCTCCCGTCACGACCGACGGCCGGTGGAGGTCGCACGGCAGCCCGTGGGCGACGGTCCCCTGCCACGCGATCCCGGGCAGTGGCGCCCGCCAGGCGTCGGAGTTCGAGACCACGGGCATGTCCGGGAACTCCGCGTACAGCGGAGCGAGCTCGGGGAGATCGAGGCGCCCGTGGAGCGTCGTCAGCATCGGGATCCCCGGCCGCCAGATCAGCGGGAAGTGCAGGTAGTCGACGTGGTCGTGGATGAGGTCGAACCCGACCCGGGCGACCGCCTCGAGCATCACGACGTGGGGAGGGAGCGGGTCGGTGACGCCCGCGAGCCGCAGCGCCCGCGAGCAGCCGTCGACCAGCCGCGCGGCGGTGTGCGAGTGACCGCTCGCGAACAGCGTGACGTCGTGGTCGAGTTCGATGAGCACCTCGGTCAGGTACGACCCGATCCGCTCGGTGCCCCCGTACAGCTGCGGCGGCACGCTCTCGTAGAGCGCGGCCACCTGCGCGATCCTCCAGCGTCGGTGCGGTCCGGACATGGTCGTGTCCCGGACGGAGTTCAATCCACGTACCAGCCACCCGCCACAGCGCCCTCGCCAGCGGCGCGCGTCGACCTGCGCTGCGCCGCCCGTCGAGCGACGGCGCCCGCCTCCGTCCCACGGGGCGCCGCCCCGCCCGCAGCGGCAAGCCGCGCAGGGTTCTCACCCCGGTTTCGAGGCTGGTTCACAGTCGCTCAGGGGCGCGGTGCGGGGGTGGCCGCGTTCGGCCACAGGTGGTGGTACAGCCGCAGGCTGATCAGCAGCAGGCAGTACTCCTGCAGGTCGCCGCCAGAGTCGCGCAGCACCGAGAAGTTGAAGTCCACCAGCGCGAGGCCGTCGCTCATCAGCTGCAGGATCTCCTCGATCGGCGGCGCGCGGATCGTGGTGTCGTACGCCCACGTCGACAGCTTGCCGTGCAGCGCCTCGAACATCGGCTTGATCCGGACGTGCAGCGCGGCGACCCGGTTCGGCCGCAGCCACTGCGTGATCATCCCGGCGATCGCACGGCAGTCCCCGGCCATCGCCTCGGGCCCCATCGCCGGCTCGACCAGCCCGATCATCGCCGGGTTGACGGTGCGCGTGGTGACCGCGCCCTTGAACAGCAGCGCGTTGGGCGAGATGTTGTTGTGCGCCATCCCGTGCTGGTGCAGCGCGGCGACCTGCTTGATCACCATGTAGCCGAGCGCGAGGACGCCGTCGACGTGCAGATCGATGTCGGCGATCCGGTCGCCGAACCGCGGCTCGTCGATGTACTCGGTGAACAGCAGCAGCGAGCTGGTGTTCGCGTCGTAGATCACCTTGTGCAGCGAGGTCAGGTGGCCCTCGCGCACGCGCTTGAGGATGGGCCAGAAGTACTGCTGCCAGTTTTCGACGAACTGCCGCGGATCGGGAACCTTCGTCAGGTCGATCATCGTGACGAGCTTCGGGAAGATGTTGGCGTCGGGGAACTGCCCGCTCGCGACCATGTCAGCGCGCGGTGACGCGAGGAAGATCGGGTGCCCCTTGGCGCGGCCGAGGCTGCGCTCGAGCTCGTAGCCCCACGCCTGCACCGCGACCTGCGCGGCCACCACCACCTCCTCGGTGATGCTCGGATCGGCGCTCGCGACCGCGATCGGCCCGGTCGGCTTGGCGCGCCGCTCCTCGAGGGAACCCTTCTTCTTGCTGGTGCGCGGCCGGTCGTCCGGGAGCTCACGCAGCGTCACGCGCAGCTCCTGCAAGACAGCCTGCACCGACGGGAACCGCTGCGCAGGATCGCGCTCGAGGCAGCCCTCGATGACGCCGCGGATCTGCGTCGGGAACCCGTCAGGGTAGTGAACCGAGCTCTTGCCGCCGACCACCACGCCCTCGGCGATCCGGACCAGCAGCGCCCACATGTCACCGGACTCGCCGTACAGCAGCTTCTCCGTGAACAGGCCGTGGAGTGCGCCCCCGATCGCGTAGATGTCGAGCGCGGTCGAGATGGTGGTGTCCATCAGGGCCTGGTCGACGGTCTCGGGCGCGACCGACCACCCCGGCGCGCCGAAGATCCGGCCCTTGTAGTACGAGCGGTAGGTCTGGCTGCCGATGTCGTCGAGCGACATCGCGAGGTCGAAGTCGAACACGTAGGCGACGTTCGCGCCCTGGTCGACCAGGATGTTGCGGAGCGTGAAGTCGCGGTGGATCAGCCGCGCGGCGTGCAGCGTGTCGAGGCCGTCGAGCGCCTGCACCAGCAGCTTGGTGCGCGCCCGCGGGGTCAGGCCGTGCTTCTGGATCGCCTCGAGGAGGGTCATCCCCATGCGCGGGGTGACGAACAGGTAGTTGTCCGCGATCGGCGCCGACACGTACGTCGGCAGGATGTTCGGGTGCTCGATCGCCGCGATCCGCGCCATCGCGGCGAGGTTGTTGTGGTGATCGCGCCGCGTGACCTCGTCGGTGCGCAGCTGGTTCAGGTAGGTCGACTGGAACACCTTGCCGACCACCTGCTCGGTGGCACCGGTCTCCTCGTCGAACCGCTCGAGCTCGTAGATCGTGCCCATGCCGCCGTTCGACAGGTGCTTGCCGTTGGTCCGGTAGAGATACCGGTTATAACGGAAGACCTTGCCCGCCGAGGCGAGATCGTCGGAACGCAGCGTCCCGATCGACGTGGTTTCGTTCCAGTCGGACATGTCCCTCGGGCCAGCCGGCCCATCGTACGCCCAGCCGGTCGGGCCGATCAACCGTCCCCGGATGGATAACCTGCCGAAATGGCTGGCTTCCGCCCTCGCCGGCGGTCTGTTGTCGCACGGCCTGACCAGACTCGGCGTCGGAGCATCAACTGTGGTACCCACCCGCAAGGATCTTCCAATGCTCGAGCAACGCGCAGCTCCGCTCACGGCGTTCGCCACGTTCTTGCTGCTCGTCATCGGCGGCGCGGTCAAATGACCCGTTCGGCCTCGGCCACCTTCGCGGCGAAGGCTGTGGACCTGTTCGCGCTCGTCAAGCCGCGCATCATGCTCATGGCGCTGCTGACCGCGGCCGGCGCGCTGTCGCTCGCCCCCGGCACCGCCGACGCCACGGTCACGATGTGGCTGCTGACCGGGACCGCGCTGATCGTCGGCTCGGCCAACTCGCTCAACATGTGGCTCGAGCGCGACATCGACTGCCTGATGTCGCGCACCAAGAACCGGCCGCTGCCCATGGGGAGGCTCGAGGCGAACAGCGCGCTCGTGTTCGGCGCGCTGCAGGGCGCGCTGTCGCTGCCGGTGCTCGCGATGGTCAATCCGGTGACGGCCGCGCTCGGCCTGCTCGCGCTGGTCCTCTACGTCGGCGTCTACACCCCGATGAAGCAGCGCTCGCACTGGGCGGTGTGGGTCGGCGGCGTACCCGGCGCGATGCCGGCGCTGATGGGCTGGACCGCCGTCACCGGGCGGATCGACGTCCCCGGGCTCGCGGTGTTCGGCATCCTGTTCATCTGGCAGGTCCCGCACTTCCACGCGATCGCCCTCTACCGCCAGCGCGAGTACGACGCCGCCGGGCTCAAGACGCTACCCGGCACCCGCGGGGTCGCCGCGGCCAAGTTCGAGATCGCGCTCTACCTGATCGTCCAGGTCGCCATCAGCCTGACGCTGGTGCCGCTTGGCGTGACCGGCCTGCCCTACCTGATCGCGGCCAGCGTCCTCGGCGCCCTCGTGCTCGTCCAGGGCATCGGCGGCATGCGGCGCGCCGCGCCCACGCCGGCCGGGACCGCGCGGTGGGCCCGTAACGTGTTCCTCGCGTCGATCGTCTATCTTCCTGCCCTGTTCGCGGCGATGGTCCTCGATGGCCGCGCCTAGGGACGGCCGAGGAGCCTTGTCATGACCTGGGAACAGCTGCATCCGGCGATCAACGCCGGTCTCAATCTCACGTGCTTCGTGCTGCTGATCGCCGGGAGGGTGGCGATCGCGCGCGGCGATCGCGCGGCGCACAAGCGGCGGATGCTGGCGGCGTTCACCGCGTCGTCGGTGTTCCTGGTCTCGTACCTGATCCGGTTCGCCACCACGGGGGCGCACACGTACCCGGGCACCGGCATCGACCGGACGGTCTACTTCGTCATCCTGTTCAGCCACATGGTGCTGGCGGTGGCGCTGGTGCCGCTCGTGATCCAGGCGTTGCGCCACGCGTTCGCGGGCCGGTTCGAGCGCCACAAGAAGCTGGTCGCGGTGACCTGGCCGATGTGGGCGTACGTGTCGGTCACCGGCGTGATCGTCTACCTGATGCTGTATCACCTCGGCCCGGCGCTGCACTCGTAGGCCCGCGGGCCGGGCACTACAGCCCGAGCTGCTTGGCGACGATCACCTTCATGATCTCGTTGGTGCCCGCGTAGATCCGCTGCACGCGCGCGTCCATGAACGCGCGCGTCACCGGGTACTCGGTCATGTAGCCGTAGCCGCCCCAGAACTGCAGGCACTCGTCGACGACCTCCTGGGCCATGTCGGTGGTCCAGAACTTGGCGATCGAACACTCCTTGACCAGGTACTTGCCGGCGACGTGCTCGGCCACCACCTTGTCGACGTACGCGCGGCCGACCTCGCACTTGGCGAGCGCCTCGACCAGCTTGAACTGGGTGTTCTGGAACTTGCTGACCGGCTTGCCGAACGCCTTGCGCTCCTTGGTATACGCGATGGTGTCGGCGAGCACCTGCTCGGCCACCGTCACCGCACCGACCGCCACGCACAGCCGCTCCTGCTGGAGCTTCTGCATCAGCATCATGAACCCCGCGCCCTCGGCGCCGAGCAGGTTGGTCACCGGCACGCGGCAGTCCTCGAAGAACAGCTCCGAGGTGTCCTGTGATTCCATCCCCATCTTGTGGAGCCGCTTGCCCTTGGTGAAGCCCGTGCGGCTGGCCTCGACGAGGAACAGCGAGATCCCGCGGTGGGCGTTGGCCGGATCCGGGTCGGTCTTGGCGGCGACCAGCACGAGGTCGCACAGCTGGCCGTTCGAGATGAACGTCTTGGCGCCGGTGATCACGTACTCGTCGCCCTGCTTGACCGCGGTGGTCGCGAGCGCGGCGAGGTCCGAGCCGGTGCCAGGCTCCGTCATCGCGATCGCGGTGACGATCTCGCCCGAGGCACACCCCGGCAGGAACCGCTGCTTCTGGTCCGCCGAGCCGAACGCGTGCAGATACGGCACGACGATGTCCGAGTGCAGCGCCATCGCGAACCCGCTCTCGTAGGCGTGGGCGAGCTCCTCCATCACCACCACCGAGTGGAGAAAGTCCCCGCCCGAGCCACCGTGGGCCTCCTCGAGCCACGGGCACAGGAACCCCTGCGCGCCGGCCTTGCGCCACACCTCGCGATCGACCTGGCCCTGCTCGCGCCAGCGCGCCTGGTGGGGCGTGACCTCGCGCGCGATGAAGCCGCGGAAGGCCGTGCGAAACGCCTGGTGCTGTTCGGAGAACAGGGTGCGATCCATGTCCTCGGTGTAGCACCGTGGGCCGCTCCAGGGCGAGCGCCTCGGCCTCGAGGCCCGCCGCCGGGCCGGCGGCCCCCACGCACCGGATGGGCGGCGGCACGGGGTCCCGCCCAGATCCCGTTCGACGTCCTCGTCGCCTGGGCGAGCTCCTCGCCGAGGGCATGTCACGGCACGCCCAGGTATTCGGGCCGGCGCGCGTCGACCACCCGGTTCCCGGCCCATCCACCACGAGCGTCGTCCCCGCGCGGTGCACCGGGGGCCTGCGGCCTGCGCGGCACGTGGTAGCGTGCGCGCGCCGTGCCGTGGACCGTCGATCAACCTGGCGTCACGCTCGCCGCGTTCGTGAAGGCGCGGGGCGAGGTGCCGAACTCGGTCGCCAAGAAGCAGATCGAGACCGGCAAGGTGTTCGTCGACGGCGCCGTCGTCACCCGCGTCGATCACCGGCTGACCACCGGGCAGCAGATCGAGGTCCGCGCCAACGCGCCCCGGCCGCGCGATCCGACGCGCGAAGGCGTGCTGGTCCACGACGATGCCCACGTGGTCGTGATCGACAAGCCGCAGGGCGTCAACAGCGTGCCGTACGAGGAGCGCGAGGGCGGCACCGCGATGGACCTGATCCGCGGCGCATGGCGGCGCATGGGCCGGGACGCCGAGAGCGTGCCGCTGCACGTGGTGCACCGGATCGACCGCGCGACCTCCGGCCTGCTGATGTTCGCCAAGACCAAGAAGGCCGAGCAGGGGCTCGCCGCCCAGCTGCGGTCGCACGCGATGGAGCGCACGTACCGGTGCGTCGCGCACGGCGCCGTGCTGTCGCAGCGGATCGAGTCGTACCTGGTCGCCGATCGCGGGGATGGCGTGCGCGGCTCGACCTCCCGGCTCGATCAGGGCAAGCGCGCGGTCACCCACGTCGCGGCCGAGCGCGCGCTGCTCCACGCCACCCTGTGCGCGGTCCGGCTCGAGACCGGCAAGACCCACCAGATCCGCATCCACCTGTCCGAGGCCGGCCACCCGCTGGTCGGCGAGCTGGTCTACACCCGCTCGTACACCGAGCGCGGCGGTAAGCTGCTGACCGCGGGCCGGCTGATGCTCCACGCGATGACGCTCGGGTTCGAGCACCCGGTCACCGGCGCCCACGTCGCGCTCGAGGCCGCCCTGCCCCCGGACTTCCTCGCCGTGCTCGACCGGCTGGCCCTGCCGGTGCCGCGGTGACCTCGCCTGCCGCCCCGCCCGAGTTCGTGATCCGCGCCGCCCACGCCGGCGACGCGGGCGTGATCCTCGGCTTCATCCAGGACCTCGCCGCGTACGAGCAGCTCTCGCACGAGGTGGTCGCCGACGAGGCCGCGCTGCGCGCCACGCTGTTCGGCGCCCGCCCGGCCGCCGAGGTGCTGATCGCCGAGCGCGCCGGGGCGGCGGTCGGGTTCGCGCTGTTCTTCCCCAGCTACTCCACGTTCCTCGCCCGTCCCGGCCTCTACCTCGAGGACCTGTTCGTGCGCCCCGCCGCGCGCGGCGCCGGCGTCGGCAGCGCCCTCCTGTCGGCGCTCGCGCGGCTCGCCGTCGACCGCGGCTACGGCCGGTTCGAGTGGAGCGTGCTCGACTGGAACGAGCCCGCGCTGCGCCTGTACCGCAGCATCGGCGCCGTACCGATGGATGCGTGGACCGTGCAGCGCCTGACCGGCGCCCCGCTCGCCGCGCTCGCCGCGCGCTGGCCCCACCCCATCGGCGGCTGACCCCCACGGAGACCGAGGTCGCTACGCCCGGGGCGCCGGCGGCAGCGCATAGGTGACGGTCGCGTGCGCCACCATCTCGCCATCGGACACGATGTCGACCGCCGCGACCGCGAGCCTGCGCCCGAGCCGCAGCATGGTCGCGGTCGCGACCATGTCGCGCGGGTGCGGCCGCGCCAGGAAGTGGATGTCGAGGTTCGCGGTGGCGGCGCTCGGTACCGGACCGGCCAGCGCGAGCACGAGGAAGTACGCGGCGGTGTCCGCGAGCGCCATCATCGCCGGGCCCGAGATCGTGCCGCCGGCGCGCAGCAGGCGCTGCTTGAACGGCATGCGCAGCGTCAGGTCGCGCTCGCCGATCGCCACGATCTCGGAGAACTCGCGCCAGTCCGGGAAGCCCTCGTCCATCAGGGCCTCGATCTCCGCGATCGTCATCTTCGGGGGCATCGCGCGGCGAGGGTAGCGCACCCGCGCGGGGCCGCGGGCTCGCTCCGTTCCACGGGGCTCCGCCCCGCCCTGCGCGGCACGCCGCGCGGGGTTCCCGCCCCGGTGTCGAGACTGGGTCACAGGCTCTCAGGCCACCACCACCTCGCTGCGCCCGCCCCCGCGCTGGATCACGCGCACGTGCGCGCCGACCCGCTCGACGAGCGCCGGCACGTGGGAGATCACCCCGACCTGGCGCCCGCTCGCCTGCAGCGCGTCGAGCACGGACAGCGCGCTGTCGAGCGTGGCGGGGTCGAGCGTCCCGAACCCCTCGTCGATCAGCAGCGTCCGCACCTTCACGTCGTGCGCGGACATCGACGACAGCCCGAGCGCGAGCGCGAGCGACACCAGGAAGCTCTCGCCGCCGGACAGGCTCTGCACCGAGCGGACCTCGTCGCCGAGATCGCGATCGATGACCTGGAGCTCGAGATCGTGCTTCGGCACCCGCTCGAGCTGGTAGCGCGGCGCGAGCTCGTCGAGGTGGGCGTTGGCGACCGCGAGCAGGGCGTCGAGGGTGAGGCTCTGCGCGAAGCTGCGGAACAGCTTGCCGTCGTGGGACCCGATCACGTCGCCGAGCACGCGATCGATCCGCGCGCCGGCCTCGGCGACCTCGAGCTGCGCGAGCACGGCCTCGCGGCGCGCGCGCGCGGCGGCATCGGCGGCGCGCGCCCCCGCGAGGTCGGTGACGCGCGCCTCGGCGGTGGTCACGGCGGCGGCGAGCACCGCGAGCGCGCGGGCATCGGCGGGCCGCGCCGGGGCGTGGCCGCGTGCTCATCGCACTGGCGGCGGCGCTCGGTGACCACCGCCTGCGCGGCCTCGTGGGCGCGCTCGAGGGTGGCGAGCTGCGCGGCGAGCGCGTCGACCCGGCCCGGCGCGCCGGCGAGCAGCGCCGCGAGCGCGGGCGCCTCGAGCCCGGCGGCGGCGAGCGCGGCGGTCAGCGCTGCATCGGCGGCCATGGCCTCCGCGGCGAGCGCGGCCTCGCGGCGCGCAGCGTCGCGGCGCGGGCATCGGCCTCGGCGAGCGCCCGCTCCGCCGCGCGCGCGGCGTGCTCGAACGTGCGAGGCCACCGGCGAGGGCGGCGTCGGCGCCGGTGACGCGCTCGGCGCGCGCGCAGTCGGCCGCGCGGCGCTCGACCTGCGCGCGCACCTGCGCGGCCGGCGCGCCCGCGGCTGGCGCGTCCGCGGCTGGCACGGCGGCTCGCCACCGCGCGAGCCCGGCGGCGAGCGCGGCGGTCAGCTCGGCATGGCGCTCGGCGCGGGCCGCGCGCTCGGCGCCGAGGCGCTCGCGCGTGGCAGCGAGCTCGGCGAGCCGGCGCTCGAGGGCCGCGATCTGGGCGGTGGTGAGGTCGAGCGCGGCCTGGCACACCTGGACCTCGCCCTGCGCGTCGGCGACCGCCTTCATCGCGGCCTCGGTCTGGTGCCGCACGTCGCGCGCCTCCTCGAGCCGCGTGCGCGCGGCGGCCTCCCGCTCGGCAGCGTGCGCGGCCGCCGCGGGGCTGGTCGGCTCGTCGACGAGCAGCAGCTCGCCGAGGGCGGCGAGCTGCGCGCGCCAGGTGCCGCCGGCGGTCACCACCGCCGCACACGCGGTGGCCTCGGCCGCCGTGACCCGTGCCTGCTCGCGCGCCCGCTGGTGCGCGCGCCCGCCGAGCGCCGCCAGCGCCTCGGCCACGCCGTCGAGCGCCGTCACCCCGGCGGTGAGCCGCGCCGTGGCCGCCGCGATCACATCGTCGAGCGCGCCGCGATCCGCCCACGGGTGATCGGTGGCGCCGCACAGCGGACACGCGTTGCCGGGCCGCAGCTCGGTGCGGGCGTGCGCGTGCCCGGCCACCCGGCGCAGCTCGTCGACGATGTGCGCGCGCTCGTCACGGACGCCGCGGGCCGCCACCTGCGCGGCCTCGAGCCGGGTGCGCTCGGCGGCGTCCGCCGTGGCCGCCGCAGCGAGCTGCGCCCCCTCCGCGGCGAGCGCGGTGACCGCGGCCGCGGCCGCGCGTGCGCCCTCCGCCACCTGGGTCAGACCCTCGGCCTCGGCCACCCGCACCCGGCCCTCGTCCTCGAGCCGGCGCGCCGCGTCGGGCGACAGCACGCGCCGCTTGACCAACGCCTCGGCCTTGCGCTGCGCCTCGAGCAGCCCGGCCTGCGCCGCCTGGTGGGCCGGCACGCGGCCCGCGCGCTCGGCCGCCAGCCGGGCCTCGGCCGCGCACGCCGCCAGCAGCCAGGCGAGGAACGCCGCGTGCTCGGGCTCGCGCGTGACCTCTCCCCGGAGCGTGTGCCCCAGGTGCCAGTCCGACGTGTGCAGGACCCGCATCACCCGTGACGATCGCAGGGGGGGCTGACCTCGGCCGGCCGCCCCCGGTGGGCCCGGTTCACCAGCTACCGCCGGGCGCCGCTCAGCCGCCGCTCGGCCGCCGCTCGGCCGCCGCTCGGCCGCCGCTCATCCGCCGCTCGGCCGCCGCTCGGCCGCCGCTCGGCCGCCGCTCGGCGCCGCACGGCGCGCCACCCCCGCCCGCCGCGCAGGGTCCCTACGTCCCCCCCGTCGAGGTTGTTCCACAAACGCTCAGGGCTCGCACTCGCAGACGGCGCGGAACTGCACGTTGCACCTGTCGTCGCGGAACTCGGAGCTGTCGGCTGACACGCAGTCCTCGCCCGGGTTCGCATCGTCGGGCTGGTTCGCGGCCCACGGCAGGAACGTCTGGACCGCACCCTTGACGTCGAGCCAGGTATCCTCGGTCGCGCTGTCGGTGACGCCGATCCATAACCGGGTCGCGGCCGACGCGGTGACGATCGCGGCCAGCTCGGTCGCGTCGTTCGGGATCGCGAGGTACGCGCTGCCGCTGGTCGCGGCGCATGCGTCCTTGTTCTGCATCCAGTTCGCGCTCGCCGTCAGCACGCGGTACGTGTGCGTGCCCTCGCCACCGGTGATCGTCGCGTAGCCCACCGGGCAGCCGGCCTGCGGCGGGGCGTCGATCGGCGCGTCGATCGCGCCGTCGGTCGTCGGATCGGCGTCGACGCCGCCGTCGATCGCGCCGCCGCCCTCGACGCACTGGTTGGCGTAGGTGCCGGCGGACGTACCGTAGCGCGCCCCGCTCGCGCACGCGGCATCGGGGAAGCTGCAGAAGCTGGTGGCCTCGCAAGTGCCCCCGGCGCCGCACTGGGTGTCGGTGTCGCATGCGAACGACGTCGAGCGCAGGCAGCCGGCCACGCCCGCGAGAAGCCCGCCGACCGACGTTGCGGCGGCCAGCGAGGCCAGGAGCAGGGTTGCCGTGCGCATCAGAACACTCCCCCGAAGGTAACCAGGCCGCCATCCCGCGTCGGCACCACCGAGACGCCGCGCGCCTCGGGGTTCGCCTTGCCGCGGACCATCATGTAGCGGACGACGCCCGCGCCGAGCAGCGCGGCGCTGCCCACGCCGATCACCACCGCGAAGGTGCGCTTGGTGCCGGCGCTGTCGACGAGGTCGTCGTACTGCGCGAGGCTGGTCGCGCCCTCGGCAACGTCGAGGTCTTCGCGCGCGCCGGTGTACAGCACCAGCCCGACCACGCCGGCGACGACGCCGCCGAGGACGAGCCCCCCACCGAGCTTGTCGGTGTACCAGGCCGGCGTCATCGACGGCGCGGGCGGCGGCGGCGCGATCACCTCCGGCGGGGGCGGCGGGGGGGGCGGCAGCTTGGCCTTGCAGGTGTCGATCGCCTGCTGGGTGTCCGCGGTCGCCTGGGCCGCGGGGCTGGTCGCCAGGTAGTTCTCGTACGAGGTGATCGCCTCGCCGCACTGCTCGAGCTTCACGTGGACCTGACCGATCGCGTAGAGCAGATCGGGCAGGGGATCGGCCGCGTAGGCCGCCTGGAGCTCGGTGAGCGCGGTCTGGAAGTCGTTCTTGCCGTGGGCCTCCATCGCCTTGGCGATGTGGCCCTGCGCGTCCTCCTTGGGACCCGCGACGGCGGTCAGCGGAAGGCACAGCGTCGCGACGACGAGCGCACGGGACAGGCGGCAGGGTGCTCGGGACATGCTCATTTCTTCTTCGGGAACAGCGAGTTTGGATCCCAGCCTGGCGACGACACGGGCTCGGGCGGCTGGGGCTTGGTCGCCTTGGGGGGCCTGGGCCGGGTCACCGGACGCGGCCGGGTCATGACCGGGGCGGCGGCTTCCGCGGCGGGGTCGGCGCGGTCGGCGGCGGCGGGGACGGCGCGGCCGGCGGCGCGGTCGGCGGCGTGGTCGGCGGCGGCGCGGGCTCGATCTCGATCTCGGGTGTGGCGACGACGGTCGGCGTGGTCGGCGTCGCCACCCCATCGGTCGGAACGGTCGCCGCGCCATCCGCGCTCCCCGCCGCGCCATCCGCGCTCCCCGCCATGCCATCGGGGGCCGGGGCGGAGTTCCCCCACGTGCGCGCCGGGCGCGGCGTCGCCTCGTCGGCGATCGCCCCCGCGGAGGACTCCGGATCCGGCGACGCGGCGGACCCCGGCGCGGCAGCGGTCAGGGGCGCGATCGGCGCGCCGCCACCGGTCATCGCGATCACGATGCCCGTGATCACCGCGAGCCCACCCACGGCCGCCGCGATCAGCGGCCACCGCCGCTTCGCGAGCCCGCGCACCCTCTCCGTCGCAGTCCTGCGTGCCCTCGCAGCCTCCTTGGCCTCACCAACGGCGGCCTCGGCCTCGTCGCTGTCGACCTCACGATCGGCGACCTCGCGGTGTTCGCCCCCACGGTCGTCGCCCCCGGTCGAGGGCGGCGGCGGCAGCGGCTTGACCACCGCGGTCGGCTCGGCGCGGGCCTTGCTCGTGGCCTGCGCCACGATCCCCAGCGGCGCCGCGTTGGCCCGGGTCGGTGGCGGCGGTGAGCCGACGCTGGTCTGCTCGTCGACCTCGGTCGAGGCGCGGGGCACGGCCAGATCGTCCTCGGCCACGACGCCGACCGAGGTGGGCACGCCGTCATCGTCGGAGTCGGACGGGTCGACGGCGTCCTTGAGCGCCGTCGGAGCGGTCCCGAGGGCCAACGGCCCGGCCCCCGCGATCGGTCCCGCCGACTCCAGCGTCACCGTCGGTGCCGGAGCCGCCGGTGCCACTGCCGCCGCCGTCGCCGGTGCCACTGACGTCCCTGCCGCCGGTGCCGCCGCCGGTGCTGCCGCCGGTGCCACTGCCGTCGATACCGCCGGAGCCGCCAGCGCCGAGGGCCCGCTCCCCGATCCGGTCGCGGCAGGACGAACCGTCCCGGCGACCTGCGTCACGCCCGGGAGCGGGCGCCGGGCCACGGCCGCACCGACGAGGGCCGACGACACCCCGGTCGTACTCGCGGACGCGCTCGGGCTGGCCGCGCCGATGCCGGACGTGCTGGGGAATCCGCTCGGGCTGGCATCGGACGCGGACGCGGTGCCCGGACCATGCCGGGCGGTGGTCGCCCCACTCGCAGAAGCCGCGCGCGCGGCGACCGCGCCGGTGCCCAGGGCCGCGCGCGCACGAGCCGCACTCGCGGCGATGTCGCCGGTGCCGGGGCCGCGCTCGCGGGGACCGCGCTCGCGGGGACCGCGCTCGCGGGGACCGCGCTCGCGGGGACCGCGCTCGCGGGGACCGCGCTCGCGGCGACGGACGGCCCGCTCGCGGACACCGCCGCCCGGACGGCACCGGTGGCGCGCGCGGGGCTGGCCGCACCCGCGGCGTTCGCGCCACCGGGTGACCGTGGAGCCGCTGCGTCGGGGCGCGCCACGAGCGACCGCAGCGGCCGGGGACCGGTGGCGGGAGTGCTCGCCACCCCGGCACGGCGAGCACGTCGGTGGACTCGCTGAACTGCTCGGCGGCAGCCAGCGTCTTGGCCACCACGAGCGTGCGCTGCGGCGCGCCGCCTGCGTCGGGGACGGGGGCGGCGGCCAGCGGGTTGGCCACCACGAGCGTCTTTGGCAGCTGAGCGTCGTCGTCGGGCTCGACGGTGGTGGCCCGCTTCGGCACCGCGATGGTGAGAGGATTCGCCAGCACCTGCGTGGTGCCCACCTTGGGCACAGGAATCTGGACGGTCTTGGGCCGGGTGCGCCCGCCCGCCGGCTGCGCTGCGGCGCCGCGCGCGGCGGTGCCCTCGGGCGCCGGCCCGGGCGACGGGATCTGGACCGAGTCGGGCTTGCGGGGTGGTGTGGCGAGGGAGGGAACGCCACCGAGCTCCTCGTCCTCCCACGCGCTGACCATGGTCGGCTGATCGAGATCGGGCTCGCTCGCGGCCTGCAGGGTCGCGGCGCGCACGCCGACGTCTCCCGGCGGCACCACCAGGCCCGGCTGCGCGCCGTCCCAGTCGACCCCGATGTCCCGGCGCTCCGGCGCGCTCGCGAGCCACGGCTCGGGGGGCTCGCCGAACTGCGCCTTCATGTAGGCGGCGAGCGCGGTCGACGACGTGCGCAGTGCACTCCGCAGCGCAAGCTCATCGAGCGCGTTGAACATCTGCTCGGCGGTCTGGTAGCGGAGCCCCGGATCGCGCGACAGCGCGCGCAGCACGATCTCGTCGAGCGCGGGCGGCAGATCGGCGCGGGACGCCGACGGCGGCGGCACCGCGCCGTTGACGATCGCGGCCATCGTGTAGAACTCGTTGTCGCCCTTGAACAGCCGCCGCGCGGTGGCGAGCTCGTAGAGCACCACGCCGAGCGCGAACACGTCGCTGCGCCGGTCGATGCGGCCGCCGGTGCACTGCTCGGGCGCCATGTACGGCGCCTTGCCGCGCAGCATCCCGGCCTGGGTCTCGCTGCGTCGGAGCGCCGCGCGCGCGAGGCCGAAGTCGACGACCTTGACGTTGCCATCGAACCCGACGAGCACGTTGGCCGGCGTGACGTCGCGGTGGACGATGTCGAGCGGCTTGCCGTCGGGGCCCTTCTGGTCGTGGGCGTGGTGGAGCGCGGTCGCGACCGCCGCCACGATCGTGATCACGTGCTGCAGCGGAATGTGCTCGCGTCGGTTGCAGACGTGAGCGAGCAGGTGACGCAGGTCGTGGCCGTGCACGTACTCCATCGTGAAGTACGGCTTGCCATCGACCTCGCCGACGTCGTTGACCTGGACGATGTTGTGGTGGTGGAGCACCGCGGCGAGGCGCGCCTCGGCGAGGAACATCGCGACGAACGCGGGGTCCTCCTCGCTGTCGGCGCGGATCCGCTTGACCACGACGTAGCGCTCGAACCCCTCGAGCCCACCCGCGCGCGCGAGGAGCAGATCGGCCATCGTTCCGCTCGCGAGGTGTTTGATGACCTCGTAGCGCCCGAGCTTCGTGCCTGCGGCGACGCTGGATCCCACCGGGTATGATGGTGACGGGATCCCCCCTGCCGCGTCAACTGCGGCGGTGCGCCACACCGATGAAGGTGCGGCGTGTGTGGTTCTTGCGCACGCGGCAGGACGTCGTCAGGACGCCGTGGGCTCGCCGGTCCCCTGGACCTCGCGCAGGAACGCCTCCTCGCGCGGGCTGAGCGGCCGGCCCTTGAGCCGCTCGAGCTCGTCGCGCGACAGCCCGCCGAGCGTTTGCCGGTGGCGCGCCATCGCGACGTGGGCCCGCGCCATCGAGCCGAGCACGTCGTCGAGCCGCTCGTAGCCGACGGGCGCGCGCTCCGGGTGCACGCGCAGCAGCTCCGTGATCCGCGCCTCGTGGCGCGCGAGGATCTCGCCGATCGGCGTCGGCAGCGGCAGCCGCTCGACCTTGGCCTCGGGCGGCGGCTCGAGCCGGTCGACGCCGTGGGTGTTCGACGTGACGAGGAACGTGCCCTGGATCTCGGTGACCAGCTCGAGCACGCGCAGGTGGCGCGGCACCAGCTGGACCACCTGCAGCAGCGAGATCACGACCCCGCGCGGGTGCACGTGGTACGCGCTCGCGCGGATCATCCCGCCGGCGTCGACGAACACGCGCACGAACGTGCGGTTCTGCGGGTAGATCCGCGACAGCGTCAGGTCCTCGACGTCGGCGAGCCAGCGGTAGCCACGGCCCTCGAGCAGCGTGCGGGCGCGATCGTAGAACTCGAGGTCCGCCTCGGGGAACGCCGCGGGCGACACCTGCACCAGCTCGTGGGGCTCGCCGTAGACGGCGTCGAGCCGCTGCCGGAGCGCGGTTCCCCCGAGGCCGTCCGGGCGGCGCAGCCCGAGCGCGACGGCCACGAACAGCCACAGCCCCATCAGCAGGAAGAACACTTCCACGCGCCGCATTGTGCCCTGCCCGGTCCGGATGCGCACGGCCCGGGCCCCCACTCCGTTGAGGTGCGCGCATGGACAGCACGCTCGCCCCCGCGGTCGATCCATCCCCGGCCATCCCCGGCCATCCCCGGCCATCCCCGGCCATCCCCGGCCATCCCCGGCCATCCCCGGCCATCCCCGGCCATCCCCGGCCATCCCCGGCCATCCCCGGCCATCCCCGGCCATCCCCGGCCATCCCCGGCCATCCCCGTGCGCTGCATTGCGCCTCGCCCACGGACCGCCGGGTACGCTCCCTCGTCGCGCCTCGCCCGCGGGGTGGCTCGACCGCGATCATCGAGCGAGATGTCCATGCGCGGGCCCTCGGCGCCGTGCCCTCGTCACGCGGGCGGCCGACCACCGCGGCACCCTGTCGGGCGCGGACATCAGCGCGGCCGGCGGACCAGCACACGCGCGCGCGAAAGCCGCGGCAGCGCCCGGGTCATCACGACCAGCTCCTCGGGGGCGAACGTCCGCGCCGCGAGCGGCGGCTCGGCCCGCGGGGTCTTGTTCATCAGCGACACCGCGTACGTCGAGTGCGGCAGCCCGAACATGTGGCCGAGCTCGTGCGCGAGCACGCGGTCCGGCGCGTTCGCGCCGAGGATGACGTACTTGTGCCGGCCCGCGCGCCACGCGACCCCGCGCACGGGCGCAGCCGGATCGTCGACGTTGTCGAGCCGCCCGGTCACGAACACGTCGAGTGCCCGCGGGCGGACGTGCGCGGCCAGCGCGTCGCGCGCGGCCCGCGTGGGCAGGTGGGCGGCGGCTGGGGGTAGCGCGTCGACGCCGACCAGCTCGAACGCGACATCGATCGCCGCGAACAGCGCGGTCGCCTGCGCCACCTGCGCGGCGATCCACGCCGCGTCGACCACCAGCGGCGGCGCGCCCACGGTGCCCTCGCCCGGCGCGACGTGGAGCCGCAGCGCCACGCAGTGCGCCCGCGCGCGATCACACGCGGGCACCGCGGCGCTGATCGCGGCGAGCGCGTCGGCGCGCGGATCGGCGGCCGCCCGCCCGGCGTGCGCGACCGCGCCGAGCCCGAGCCCCAGCGCGAGCCACCCGCGGCCGGGCCCGCTCACCCGATCACCCGCAGCGCCTCGAGCACGACCGCGCCGCCCGCGAACACGCCGCGCGCCAGCACCGGCGCGAGCACGCTGCGCCCGCCGGCGACGTACATCGCGCCGAGCCCGAGCCCGCACAGCCCCGCGCCGAGCCGCACCGCGAGCTCGCCCGGCATGACGATCATCTCGGCGATCGCCCCGACCAGCACCGGCAGCACCGGCGCGCCGGGCGACAGCTCGAGCACGCGCTCGACCAGCCACCCGCGCAGCGCGAGCTCGGCCGCGACCGCGGCCAGCACCACCGCGACGAGTACGAGCCAGACCTGCCCGGGGTTGCCGCGCACGCTCGGGAACATCGACCACTCGACGGCGCGCTGGCTCAGCACCTCGACCACCGGCCCGCCGACCACGAGCGCGAGCCCGAGCGCCGCCGCACCGGCGACCGCCCCGACGCCGGCCGCGAACGGCCCCCCCGCCAGCACCTCGGTCCATGCCCGGCCGCGCACCCACCGCGCGATCGACGCGCACACCAGCAGTGGCAGCACCGGCGGCAGCCCGGCGGGCCACGGCGCGAGCGCGACGACGATCACCGCCGCGATCTCGAGAGGCACCAGGCCCCGCCGCGCCTGCACGGTCATCCAGCCCGAGCCTAGCAGGCCGGCCCCGGCGCGACACCCGCCGCGGTCACCGCCTTGGGTCACCCCGCGCGGCGATGGCGCGCCCGCTGCACGCAACCGGGCGCCGCGCCGCCTGTCGTCCGGGGATGAAGCGCACCCTGTCCGCGGCTGTCTGCGCACTCGCCCTGCTCGGCCCACCCGCGGCCGCCGCGCCCTCGCCCGACGCGGTCACCGCCCGGGTGGCCGCCCTCGGCACCCGGCTGCGCGGCCAGGGCTTCACGATCACCAGCGAGGGCCCGTTCGTGATCGTCGGCGACGAACCGCCGGCGCGCGTCCGCTCGCGCGTGAGCTTCCTCCGCATGATCGTCACCCTGCTCGAGCAGGACTTGTTTGCCGCGGCCCCGGCCAAGGTGATCGAGGTGTGGCTGTTCAAGAACGAGCGCAGCTACCGGCGTGGCGCCAAGGCGTTCTTCGACGACGAGCCCGACACGCCGTACGGCTACTACTCGACCGACGACGACGCCCTCATCATGAACATCGGCCCGGGCGCCGGCACGCTGTCGCACGAGCTCGTCCACCCGTACATCGAGGCCAACTTCCCGGCCGCGCCCGCGTGGTTCAACGAGGGCCTCGCCTCGCTCTACGAGCAGCCCCGCGAGCGCGACGGCCACCTGTGGGGCACCACCAACTGGCGGCTGCCCGGCCTCCAGGCGATGATCCGCGGTGGCACGCTGCCGACGCTGCGGACCGTGCTGCGCACCAGCCGCGACGAGTTCTACGACGCCCCGTACGACGCCTACGCCTACGCGCGGTTCCTGTGCCAGTACCTCCAGGACCGGGGCCAGCTGCGCGCGTTCTATCAGGCGTTCGTGGCCGACACCCGCGATCGCACCGGCGAGGCCGCCCTGGTCCGCGTCCTCGGCCAGGACCTGCCGACCATCGAGCGCGCGTTCGTGACCTGGGCGCGCCGCCTGCGTCGCTGAAGGCGGGTCAAAGCCCAGGCACATACGCGGCGCGAGGATCCTGGTCGTGCGGGTGTGCGAGCACGTGGTGCGCAGGACGTGGACGGTCACGATCTGCGTGCCTGCCGGGGTCCGCGCGAGCCCCGCGTGCAGGTCAGCGAGCCTCGCCTTTCACGCCCGCGGCCGCGCCGGGCGCATGGCAAGCTCTGCCCCATGCGCCTCGCCTGGTTCGTCGCCCTCCTCGTCGCCTGCGGCGGCTCGCTCGCGCCCGCCCCCGCGCCGGGCTCGCCCGCCCCCGCCCCCGGGGCCGCGTGTGTCACCACCGGCTGCAGCGGCACCGTGTGCGGCGAGGCCGACGACGGTCGGATGACCACCTGCGAGTTCAAGCCCGAGTACGCCTGCTACCGCGACGCCACGTGCGCGCGGCAACCGGACGGTGCGTGCGGGTGGACCCAGACCAAGGTGCTGTCGGCGTGCCTGAACAACCCGCCCACGATGTGATCACTCGACCGTCCGGTTCGCGGACATCCGCCCCCTGACGGGGCGGCCACCGACGATGGCTCGGCCTGATACGTCCATATACGATGCCGCTGCGTGATGGTCCGGCAAGCGGACATCCGCGGGGGGGCACCGCCGGGGGCACCGCGCCGGCACCACCGCCGGGGGCACCGCGCCGGCACCACCGCCGGGCGGCCGGCGGTATGGCCCGCGATCGGGGGGCCCGCGACCGGGGGCGCCGCCATCACCGCGCGCTCGCGTCGCACCCGCCGAAACGGCCGTGCGGCCAGCGCGAGGGCGCCAGCCGCGAGGCAATCACGTGCAGGTACCGGGGGCGCTCACTGACCCGCGGCGTGGAACGTGAACGGGTAGTTGACCTGGACCGCGCCGCCGTTGCTGGGCGCCGGGAACGAGATGTCCTGGATGACGCCGGCCACGCAGCTCGCGACATCACCGTCGAACCCGGTGCCCGACGCGCTCTTGACCGTACCCGATGGCGTGATCAGGAACACGATGCCGACGGTGCCGCCGATGCCGGGCTTGGCGAGCAACTGCTTCTCGTAGCAGTACGAGATCTTGGCGAGGTTGCGCTGGATGTAGCGGCGGATGATCGCGCGGTCGAGATCGCCGTTGATGATCGGCGGGCCGACGCGCGGGACCGGGGCGGTGGCGACGCGCTTGCGCATCCCGCCGATGCCGGTGCCCGGGCCGCCCCAGCCGTCGGTCGCGTTGCCGCCGCGCGGAATCGTGCCGTAGCGGCCGACGCCGATCACGCCGCACGGCTCCTGCGTGCAGCCGCCGCCCATGCCGAAGCCGTTGCGCCCGCCGCCGAACATGCCGCGGCCCTCGCCCTCGGCGCCGAACATCGCGCCGTGGACGTTGGCGTCGTCGAACCCGCTCGAGAAGTCCGAGCTCGCGGCGAGCGCGCTGATCCCGCCGCGCAGCAGCGTGGACGAGCCGAGGATGCCGGCGGTGCGCGCCTCCTCGATCGCCTGCTCGCGCGCCATCGACGGCTCGGCCTGGTTGTTCTTGATCCGGAGCTGGCCGACCGCGCTGGCGGCGGTCGGGTTGCCCGACGCGCCCTCCTCGAGCCGCATCGCGGCGCCCAGGTCCTCGCTGCCACCGACGTCGCCGACGTCCTCGGGCTCCACCGGCGCGGGCGGCAGGTCATCGGTCGCGGTGGTCGCGGCGCGGATCGTCGTGTCCTCGAGCGACAGCATGTCGATGTTGGCGCCGCTGTCCTCGACCGGGACGGTCTGCAGGAACGCCCACACGCCGAGGTGCAGCGCGAGCGAGCCCGCCGCGTACGCGAGCGTCCTCCGCTCGACCGTGAACCCCGCCACCGCGTGCGCGCGCGGCGGCTCGACCGCGGACACCATGAACGTCGTGTTCCCCGACCGCGCGCGGATCCGGGTCGCCAGCGTCAGCGGCACCTCGATCGCGCCCGGCGTCGACGCCGACGGCCGCGCCCGGCCCATGCGCACCAGCTCCGCGAGCGGCACGATCTCGACCCCGCCCGCGCCGCCGACCAGCATCTCGGCGTCGATGCCGGGGCCCGCATTGAACACGAAGTCGTCGCCGACCGGCGCGACCAGCGGGAACGCGGCGCCCGGCGCCGTGAGCAGCGGCTGCTCGACGCCGGCCGCGGTACCGACCCGGTAGAACGGGCTCTGGCGCTCGCGGCGCGCGCGGGCCAGGCCGAGCGTGGCGCCGGCGAGGCCGAGCGCGAGGCCGCCGAACGCGAGCACGCCGAGCGCCGGGCTGACCGGCACCGGGCGGAACGCGTAGGACGGCTTGTGGAGGACCTCGGTGTGGCGCTTGTACGCTGCCGCGTTGGCCGAGGCCTGCGTCACCGAGCCATGGAACGCCACCGCCGCGGTGACCAGGCCGAGCGCGCTGGCCGCGAACAGGCCGACCGTGGCGCGCGTCACATGCCCGCTGCGGGGATGAGAGCAGTGCTTGACGTGGATCACGTCGTCGCCGAGCAGGGCGGCGACCTCGACGGCGATCCGGGCGCCCGGCAGAGCGGAGGCGGCGGACGTGCCCGGCAGAGCGGAGGCGGCGGACGTGCCCGGCAGAGCGGAGGCGGCGGACGTGGGGGCGGCGAACGTGAGGGTGGGGGACGGGCTCATGGCAGACCTCTGGCGGGGCGCGCGCGAGCGCGGCGTGGGAGCCCGGGCCCGTCCGCGATCGCCCCGCGCGCACCCGCGCGCACGACGTCACGGCCTCTGGCGGCCCTGGCGACCGCGGCCCGAAGCGGGCGTCACGGTCATCAGCTAGGACAGCGCGGCAGGGCCCGCGGTTCCGAAATTCGTCGGGCGCCGCGCCGGGATCCGCCGGGCCCCAGGCCGCGCGGAAGGCGCGCAACCGCCGCGATTCCGGGCTGTCACCGGCGCCCGGATTCGATTAGGGTCCGCACATCGTATGACCAAGTGTCGCTTCCTCCTCGCCACCCTGCTCGTGGTCGCCGCCTGCGGCGATGACGGCGGCAACAACAACCCCACCCCCGACGCTCCCGGCGGCGACGGCGACGGCGGCGGCGGCGGCACGTGCCTCCCGTTCGCGGGGGAGATCACGAGCTACCCCGGCACGTTCACCGGCACCGTGCTCGGCGGCGGCGCCGACCTGACCGTCCCCGACGGCGGCTGCGCCACGCAGACCGGCGACGCCTGGTACGATCCGGTGTCCGAGGACGTCGTCATCCGCCTCGGCGGGCTGACCGCCGGCACCACCTACGCGGTGGCGCTGACCACCGACGAGGACCTGTCGTTCTACGTCACCACCGCGTGCCCCGCGATGGCGGGCGCCGTCACCGGCTGCCTCAACTTCACGGACACCTCGTTCACCAGCGAGCAGGGCACGTTCGTCGCCGCGGGCGCCGAGCACTTCCTGATCGTCGACGCCCCCGAGGCGCCGACCACCGGCGCGTTCACGGTCGGCATCGTGGCCGCCGAGTGCACCGCGGACACCGAGGCGACCGACTGCGCAGCGCCGACCCCGTACTGCGTCGAGTTCGCGTGCGTCGAGTGCGTCAGCAGCTTCGACTGCGCCGCCGGCGCGCCGGTGTGCAGCGCCGCGAGCGCGTGCGTCGCCGGCCCGACCACGTGCACGAGCGACACCGACGACACCACGTCCCCCAATGACGGGCCGAGCGTGGCGACCATGCTCACCACTCCGACCTCGGTCACCCCCACCGTGGTCACCGGTGGCGTGTGCAACTCGCCCGCCACCGAGCAGGACTGGTACAAGGTCACTCTCGCCGCGGGCGACGTCGGCATCGACCTCACGTTCACCGGTGCGACCAACGACCTCGACGTCTACCTGGTCGACGCCAGCGGCGCGGTCGTCGAGTCGGGCCAGTCCAACGCGGGCATCAACGAGGCGATCCGCGGCGCGGACCTCACCGCGGGCACCTACTTCGTCGTCGTGACGCAGTTCCAGCCGACCGCGACCACCGCCGCCGTCCCGTACACGCTGACCGTGCGGATCCCGACCTGCGACGACGACTTCGTCTGCACCGTCGCCACGGCCCCGATCTGCGGCGGCTCCGGCACGTGCGGCGCCGGGTTCACCGGCTGCGTCAGCGACGACGCCGCCGATGACGGCGCGGGTGGCGACGATGGCCCGGCCGCGGCGCGCACCCTGCCGACCACGGTCGGCGTCGCCGCGCAGCTCACCGGCGCGGTGTGCTCGAGCCCCGGCCGCGAGGCCGACTGGTACAAGGTCACCGCGCTCGCCGGCGAGGGCCTCGACGTGACCCTGACGTGGACCGGCACCGACGACCTCGATCCGGTGATCCTCGACAGCACCGGCAAGACGATGGGAGTGTCCTACTACAAGAGCCCGGAGAACGTGAAGCTCACGTACCTGCCGGCGGGCACGTACTACATCCAGGTCACGAAGTTCTCGGCGCAGCCGACCACGACGGTCACCGCCTACACCCTGAGCGCGACCCGCACCGTCGCCCAGACCTGCACCACCAGCGCGCAGTGCGCCGCGGAGTACAGCACCCAGGTCTACCGCGGCAGCTGCTCCGCGGGGGCGTGCCAGGCGATCGCGCCCGGTGCGCGCGCCAACGGCATGGCGTGCGACAGCGGCGACGACTGCACGAACGACTGCTCGTACATCTCGTTCGACGCCGACGCCCAGGACAGCGTGTGCACCACCACGTGCACCACCACCGCGGACTGCGCCGCGGTCGGCACCGGCCTGACCTGCACCGCGTTCGCGTCAGGGCAACTTCTGCGTGCCGGCGTGCACCTCGAACCTCGAGTGCGGCGCCAACCCCGGCAGCAGCACGCTCGACACCGGCCTGCCGTGGGACTACCTCACGTGCACGGTCGCGACCGGCGTCTGCGCGCTGTGACCTGACGTTCGCCGGGGCCCGCGCCCGGTGATCGGCGACGAGGGCATCCGGCACGCCGCCGCGGTGCCCTCGATGGTTTCGGGCGGCGCGGACGGTGCTACCGTCGCAGGCGCGCATGGTGCCCACCCCCACCCTCGCCGTCCGCGGCCTGCGCGTCGCGCTGCCCGACGGGCGCGTGCTGATCGATCAGGTGGATCTCGCGATCGCCCCGGGCGAGGTGGTGGTCCTGCTCGGCGGCTCGGGCGCCGGCAAGTCCACGTTCGCGCGCGTGCTGTTCGAGCGCGCCGAGCTCGAGGCCAGCGGGTTCGACGTGGTCACCACCGAGCTGACGCTCGACCGCGATCAGCTCGGCCTCGTGCCCCAGCGCGGCGCGCTGTTCGACCACCTCGACGTGCGCGGCAACCTCGAGCTCGCGCTGCGCCACGCCGAGGGCCCGGCCGCCCCCGGCGACGACGCGGCGACCTGGCTCGCCCGGGTCGGCCTCGATCCTGCGCTCGCCGCGCCCGGCACGCCGGTGACCGGGCTGTCCGGCGGCCAGGCCCAGCGGGTCGCGGTGGCGCGCGTGCTCGCGAGCCGGCGCCGGCTGCTGTTCCTCGACGAGCCGTCGGTCGGCCTCGATCCCCACCGCGTGCGGATGCTGGCGCGGCTGATCCGCGAGCAGGTGCGCGCGCTCGGGATCGCGGTGATCGTCGTGACCCACGACGTGGCGCTCGCCGCCGGCGTCGCCGATCGGCTGTTCCTGCTGTCGCTCGAGCACCGCCGGCTCGAGCAGCTGTTCGCCGACACGTGGCCGGGCGCCCTCGAGGATCCCGGCCACGACGCCGCCGAGCGCGGGCGGTGGCTGATCGCGCTCGAGGCCGCGCTCGTCGATCACCTCGAGGTCCACGGCGACACCGCGCCGCCCGCCGGCCCCGCGAAGCTCCGCGGGCTCGCCACGCGGGTGGCCCACGCCGCGCAGCCGCTGCTCGCGCCGTTCCAGGTGGCGGCCACGTGCGCCGCTGCGCGCCCCCGGCCAGCTCGTGCGCCACCCGCGCGACGCCGCCGTGGTCGCTCGCCGCGTCGCGGTGCAGGCGCTGGCGCGGCCGCTGGTGTTCTACGCGATCGTGTCGACGCTGATCGGCTACACGGTGCTGTACGTGATCAGCAAGGTCGGCGGCGCGGGCGTCCGCCCCGACGCGCTGCTGCGCCAGCTCGGCGGCAGCCACGTGGTCGCGCTCGCGCCCGCGCTGTCGGCGCTGCTGTTCGTGGCGGCGTCGGGCAGCGCCACCAACGCGTGGCTCGGCGCGATGGGGCTGACCAGGCAGACGCTCGCCCTCGACGCGCTCGGCGTCGATCGCCGGGCGTACCTGTGGGCGCCGGCGTGGCTGGCGCTCGCGGTCAGCTACCTCGTGGTCGCGGCGGTGTTCGCGCTCGGCATGATCGCGGGCGGCCTGCTGGTGTGCCGCGCGCACGGCATCCCCGATGGCTGGGCGCTGCTGACCGGCGACCTGCTCGATCCCCGCCCGGAGCGGCTGGTGTACGCGCTGCGCGCCGGGTTCCTGGTGTGGATCTACGCATGGGGGATCGCGAGCGACGTGGTGGCCAAGGGCGGCGCGCCCAAGCCCGAGGCCGACGCGGTGACCCGCGGGATGACCGCGAGCGTGGTCGCGTGCACGCTGTGGGTGGTGGCGTGGGAGCTGGTCACCGTGGTCGTGGTGCTCCGCGCGTGAGAGGCTGTGAACCAGCCTCGAAGAACGGGTGGGAACCCTGCGCGGCTTGCCGCGTAGGGCGGGGCGGAGCCCCGTGGAACTGAGGGCCGGGCCAGGCGGCAGGTGGGGGGCCGCGCTCGGGGTCGCGCTCGTCGTCGCTCACGCCGGCGCGTTCACGGCGCTGGTGCCGCGCTGCCAGGGCGCCGAGCTCGCGGTCACGATCACCGGCGCGCTCGCGGCGGACCCGGAGAGCGCCGGCACGCTGCGCGGGACCGTGCCGGCCGCGCTCGCCCCCCGCGTGACGATCTCGCAGGAGGGCGCCGGGCCCGGCCTGGTGCGGACCCGGTGGGGCGTGCGCTACCGCGGTGGGTTCGAGCGCAGCGTCGGCGCCGCGCAGCTGGTGGGCCCGTTCCAGGATCCCGCCGCGCGCACGTGCACCGGCCGGGTCGTCGTCGGCCAGCGCCTGCTCGACGACGGCGCCGCCGGCGCGGGCACGGTGGCCGGCCAGCTGCGGGTGGCGCTGACCTCCGAGCTGCGCGGCCTCGAGGTGTTCCCGCTCGGCTCGTTCACGCGGGTGTCCGGCGTGGCGCTGCGGTGGGCGCGGCTCGACGCGCACCCCGAGGATCGCGGGTTCGTCGGAGCCGCGCCGCACGGGTACGTGCGCGCCGCGCTGACCGTCGAGCTGACGCGCGGCGCGGTGCCGCTCGTGATCGCGCTCGTGCCAGCGGTCCGGACGCCGGACGGTCGGGACGCGCCGGACCGTGCCACGCTGATCGGCGGCGAGGACGAGGCACCCCGCCTGCGGTTCCGGATCGCCGTCCGCGCGCGGATCGCCGTCGGCAACCGGGTCGCGCAGTGGCTGAGCGATCACCTCGGCGGGAACGCCCTCGCCAGCACGCTCGCCCGCCGCGAGCTCGAGAGCCTGCTGGTCACCACCCTCGCGCCCCCCCCACCGTTCGAGGTGCCGGGCGGGCCCGCGCTGCGATTCACCTACTGCGACGACCCGCCCGCGATCGAGGAGGGCGTGGCCGGCGCGCTGCCGTTCGCCGTGGAGCTCGGGCGGGTGCCGGGCGCGCCCGCGATCCTGCCGCCGCGCCAGGGGCCCGGGCCGCGGCCGCCGCTCGCGCCGGGTACCGCGCTCGCGCTCGACCTCGACCTCGACGCGCTCAACGCCCTGCTCCACGAGCTGTGGCGCGGCGGCGCGCTCGATCGCCAGCTCGCCGCGGCCGGGCTCGATCGCCGGTTCAACACCGACCCCACGGTCACGAGCTTCCTGTCGGTCCGGATCTCGCCGGTGCGCCTCGCGCTGCCGCCGGTGCTGACCGCCACGCCCATTGGGCTGCGCCTCGCGGCCGACGCCCGCGTGACGATCGCCGATCGCGCGCTCACCACCACGGGCCGGCTGTGGGGCACGCTCGCCCTGACGTTCGGGACTGGCGGCACGGCGCTGTCCCCGGAGGTCGCGCTCGACGCGCTCGCGCTGTCGTGCGAGCGGCGCGCCGACGTGCTGGTGCCCTGCTACGGCGATCTGGTCGGCGCCGTGCGCACCCGCGGCGCGGACGTCCAGGGCGCGCTGACCGCCGCGCTCGCGGGGGTGCTCACCAACCTGTTCGTCGATCGCCACCTCGCCGCCGACGGGCTACCCGCGGAGGTGGTGATCACGCGCGCCACGCCGCGCCTGACCCCGGGCGCCAGCACCGCGTCGCTCCGCCTCGACCTCGACGCCACGATCGTCCCCACGCGCTGACGGCGCCGCCTCGGCGGTGAGGGAGACGCCGACGCGCCGGCCGGTCAGCCCGGGGGCCGGCCCAGGCCCTCGCCGACGCGCCCGAGCGCGAGGCACAGGCTCGCCATGTCGGCCGCCTCGCGGAGCCGCGCGGTGACGCCGGCCGCGGACATGTCCACGGCCGGGGCGTCCGGGGCATCGAGCACCAGCGCCGCGCGGAGCCGAGCCGCGAGCGCGGCCGCGCGATCGACGGCGAGAGCGACGGCGGGATCGACGGCGAGAGCGACGGCGGGATCGACGGCGAGAGCGACGGCGGCGGTCTCAGGGCTCACGCGCGCCCTCCGCGGCCGTCAGGCGCTGGATGTCGACGAGATCCTGCGCGCGACCCGCCGTCAGCTTGAGGGTGATCAGCCCATCGCGGGACACCACCGTCAGCGTGCCATCGTGCCAGGGCACGCGCTGGCGATCCCGCCACACGCCCTCGAGCACCGGGATCAGCCACAGCACGTCGAGCATCAGCGGGCGGCCGTCGACGAGCTTCGAGAACCGCTGGATCTCGACGCCCGAGCTCGCGAACGTCATCGGGAGCGCCTCGAACACGAAGCCCGCCGCGCGCGCGAGCGTACGGATCCGATCGACGTCCTCCTTGCGCGCGATCACGTCGATGTCCTTGGTGGCGCGGGGCGCGCCGTGGACGGCGAGCGCGAGCGCGCCGCACAGGGCGTACTCGACGCCCGCGTCGTCGAACGCGCGCAGGATCGCGACCAGCTCCGCGTAGACATCGACCATCAGCGCCGAGGATAGCGCGCTCGCCTCAGTTCGCGAAGCCGCCGAGCTGGGCCCCCGCCGACGCGCGGATTACCGACTGCGAGAACACCGCGAAGGCGCGCCGGATCTCCGCGGCCGTCGGGCGCCAGCGCGAGGCGATCGCCGGCGGTGACCAGCGGCCACGCCGATGTCGGCGTAGAACGGCAGCGTCGAGGCGTAGCTCGGGTGCGGGTAGACCTGCGCGACGCCCTCGAGGTGCGGCTCGAGATCGACGAGCCGCGGGTACGGCGAGGCGTCGTCGCCGGTGAACACGCCGTAGCTGTCGTTCGGGTGCGTCGGCGCATCGATGCAGTGCGCGGCGGTCAGCAGCACGCCGGGCGCGATCAGGACGGCGGTGCCGGTGTGGCTCACGGAGCGATCGGGCGGGTACCCGACCAGCATCATCGTGGCGCTCGCCCCGATCGACCGGGTGCCACCGATGATCGCGCGCTCCTCGGTGGACAGCGGGGGCGTGCAGCCGGCCGGGCTGGCGAGCAGGGCCGCGCGAAGGGCGGGCGCATCGGCGCGGAACATCCGCGGGCCACGGCCGGGCACAACAACACGGTGGCGGAACCACCACCCGGCCCGACCGATTTGGGGGGCGACCTGCCCCGCGGGCGCGACGCCGCTGGGGTCGCGCGCGCCCGACGAGCCGGCTACGCGGGCCGCCACCAGCGCGCAACTCTGCGTGGCTGCTGGGGGCGCCGCTGGCGGGGGGCTTGCTCCGTGGGCGGCCATGCGGACCAGCCTGGTGCTCGCCCCCGCTGCAGGACCTCAAGATCACGGTGTCCAAGAAGTTCCCGACGCTGCAGTCGACGCGCTACCCCAACGACGACCAGCTGATCGCGGACGGCAAGGTGACGTCGGTGGTGCTGTTCGGACAGATCGACGACGGCGCGATCACCGAGGCCGAGACCGGCATGCGCATCTTCAAGAAGATGGGCCGGAACCTGGTCGCGGCCGGCTACGCCCACGGCAAGGGCGACACCTGGGCCAACCTCGACGTGATGTCGTCGGTGGTCGAGGTCAGCGCGGACGCCAACCAGTTCGCCGCCCCCGCGATCGGCAAGTTGCACCACGCGATCGACCACGGGAAGCGGTCGTCGTGGCGCGCGGTGCTGCTCACGGATCGCGCGAACGTCGGCGACTCCACGTTCGGGGTGTCCGGCGTGCGCGACAACTGCTTCACGCCGACCGGCTCGCGCTGCGCGAACTGACTCAGGGCGCGAGGCGCGAACTGACTCAGGGCGCGAGGCGCTCGCGGGTCCAGCCGTCGGCGGTGCGGTCGTAGCGGACGCGGTCGTGCAGGCGCGACGGCTGGCCCTGCCACAACTCGACGAGGTCCGGGAGCACGCGGTAGCCGCCCCAGTGATCCGGCCGCGGCGGGGTGGCGTCTCCGAGAGTGACCTCGAGCGCGGTCAGGCGATCCTGCAGGATCTGGCGCGACGCGAGCGGCTGCGACTGCGGCGAGGCGATCGCCCCGAGCTGGCTGCCACGCGGGCGCACAGCGAAGTACGCATCCGACGCGGCGGCGCTCACCTTCTCGACCCGGCCCTCGACCCGGACCTGGCGGTGCAGCGGGCCCCAGTGGAACACCAGCGCCGCGTACGGATGCGCCGCGAGTTCGTGCCCCTTGCGGCTGTCGTAGTTGGTGAAGAACACGAACCCGTCGTCGTCGACCTCCTTGAGGAGGACGGTCCGGGCGGCCGGACGCCCGCGGTCGCCGACGGTGGCGAGCGTCATCGCGTTGACGTCGGGGACCTCCGCCGCGCTCGCCTCGGCGAACCACGCGCGGAACGCCACCAGCGGATCCGGATCACAGGTCGCCGGATCGATGTGCGCGCCCGCGTACTGGTGCCCGAGCTGCCAATGGAGGTCCTTGCCCATGGCGGGGGTCTACCACGGGGCCCGTCAGCCGCCGGCGCAGGGCCGGGAGCATCCGGGCGGTCGGCCTCACGACGGTTGAGTGGCCGCGACCGATCGCCACACCCGGAGCGGGGCTAGACTGCCCGCATGCGCCTGTTCGTGTTCCGCCACGCGATCGCCGAGGAGGCCGCCCCGGGCCAGGACGACGCCACCCGCCGGCTGACCCGCGACGGCGTCAAGAAGGCGCGCCAGGTGGTGAAGGGCCTGCGCTCGCTCGACGTCACGTTCGAGCGCGTGCTGACCAGCCCGTGGCTCCGTGCGCGCGACACCGCCGCCCTGCTCGCCGCGCTCTCGGACGCCGAGCCGATCCTGACCGACCTGCTGACCCAGTCGCCGCGCGCCGAGCTGCTCGCGATGATCGCCGAGACCGGTGCGGACACCGCGGTGGTCGGGCACGAGCCGTGGCTCGGCGAGCTGATCGCGTGGCTCGCGTTCGGCGACACCCGCCACGGCGAGGCGCTCGCGCTCAAGAAGGCCGGCGTGGTGTGGCTCGAGGGCAGCGCGGTGCCCGGCGGGATGCAGCTGTGCGCGCTCGTGCCGCCGCGGATCGCCCGCGTCGTGCGCTGAGGGCGTGCGCCGCCAGCCCGCCCGGGTGCGCTGAGCCGGTGACGCTTTCCCATTCGTCCCAGTTCCTGGCCGGTCGCCGGACACGGCGGCGCAGGGATCGGCAGCGGCCCCGGCAACGGACGGTCGCCGGACGACGACCGGGACGAATGGGAAAGCGTCCCTCGTCGCGGTGGTGCGGGTCAGCGGAGCGCGCGCATGCCCTGGGCGCGGCGCAGGTCGTTGACCACGCGCGCGACCTGATCGTCGTGAAGCAGCAGCTTGGACAGCCCGCCGGTGGTCAGGCCGAGCCGCTGCGCGGTGGCCGCGATCTCGAGGCCGCCGGCGACCAGCAGGTCGACCAGCTCGGCGATCGCCGCCCAGTACCCGCCGGTCAGCCGGGTCTTGGCGCCGAGTGGCGCGGTGCCCCCGGCGACCAGCGCGGCCAGCCGCGGTGACGGCGCGTAGCCCTCGAGGATGACCAGCTCGCGGACCTCGAGCGCGATCGCGCTGCGCAGCCGCCTCACCGCGTGGTGCTTGTTCTCGCTCTGCGAGCGGCTGTCCTCGCCGATCGCGCTGACGCCGGTCGGCGTGTGGCGCAGCCGCACCGCGCTCTCCGTCTTGTTGCGGTGCTGGCCGCCCGGGCCCGACGCCCGGTAGCGGTCGACCTCGCTCTGCGCGATCAGCTGCTCGTCGGTGACCAGCAGGTGATCGACGCGCGCCACTCAGTTCGCCTGCGACGGGGTGGCGGGCAGCCCGAGCCCGGCCGGCGCGGTGTCGCCCGGCTCGAGGAACACGTCGACGCCGGCCTTGTCGCCGGCGCGGCCGTACTCGACGCGCGCGATCGAGTTGCCCATCGCGCCGACAAGCTTGGGCAGCTTGGCGTCGAACCCGACGCCGGCGTCGGCGCACAGCTCCTCGATCTCGCCGAGTGCGATCCCCGGAGCCATGGCACCGACCCGCGCGACCTTGCCGCCGCGGATCCGCACCGCGAGCGCGAACTCGGGCGCCGGCACCTGGCGGAACCGGCTGACCAGCGCGGGCGCCAGCGGCGCGCCCGTGAAGTGGGTGAACGCGCGCTGCATCGCCTCGACCTGCGCGTCGACGGTGGCCCCCGGCAGCGCGATCTCGACCTCGCTGTACGGCGCGTCGCCGATCGACTGCGTGAACCGCTCGATCCGCTCGAGCTTCTCGTCCTCGACGAACTTCTTGAGCTGGAACTTGGCCTCGTGGGACCCGAACAGGCGCTCGACGGCCGCCCACGGGTGCGGATCCCAGAAGTGCCAGCCGGTGGTGACCTTGCCGCCCCACACGCCGATCCACGAGCCGGCGAGCTTGGGCTCGAGCTCCTCGCCGATCTGGTCGAGCACGGTGGCGTCGCTCTTGGCGATGTTGCAGAGCTTGAAGTAGTCCGCCATCTTCGGGACGAACCCGCGCGGATCGCCCCACGAGCCCCACCACAGCCGCCGCAGATCGCTGCCGATCATCGCGAGGTAGCTGATGCCCTGCCCGTCGGGGGGCATGTCGGGCGGGGTCGGGTTGTGCTCGAGCCAGCGGTCGAGGTGGATGTCCATCCACTCCTCCACCATCGGCAGCTGAGACAGGCTGATCTGCAGGTTCAGCCGGACGGCCAGCGCCTTCTGGAGCGCGAGTTCGAGCGAGCTCATCACCTTCGACGGTACCTCAGGTTGCAGCCCGGGTGGGCCCGGCCGCGCCGGGTGTCCGGGGGGCGGGCGGGCCGCGCGAGGGGCGCCGGTCAGGGCACCCGCTACGCCGCGAACAGCGCAGCCATCGTGGTCTGCGCGAGCGCCTGCACCGGCGTCGACGTCCCGGCGGCGACGTCGCGCAGCGCATCGCCGAACAAGCTCAGCACGTGCAGCAGCACGCCCGCCTGCTGGTCGACGTACCGCGCGGCGTCCACCGCGGGCCGATCGAGATCGACCAGGCAGTTCGGCTTCAGGTACACGACGCCCGGGCGCTCGAGCACGCCGAACGCCCCGAGCGGCCGGTGGATGTTGATCCGGCCGACCATGTCGCGCAGGGCCGGGACGCGCTCCGGCGCCACGTCGCTCGCGAACTCGCACAGGGTCTGGAGGATCTGGACGCCGCCCGTGGGCAGCGGAGGGGGGAGCGGCAAGAACGAGAACCCCAGATCGAGCGGGACCTCGCCCCGGCCGAACCCTTCGAACCGGACCCACAGCGTGGGGGCGGGCATGTCCGCCGTCGCGGCGGCCTGCTGGGTCTCGAGCTGCTGGCATCGATCGAGCTGCTCGAGCCCGATGAACACCTGCGGGCGGACAGCATGCCGCGCTCAGCCCTTGAGCTTGTTGGCGATCAGGTCCGCGGCCGGGACCTGCTTCGCCTGGTCGAACAGTGCGCCACCGACGCCGATGGGGAAATGTAGTTGTCGTTGTTGGGTATATTGTAATTGACGTCAGGCACCCCCGGCCTCCGCGGCCACGGGAGCCGCCGCCGCCGCGGGCGCCGCCGCAGGCGCTGCGGCCAGGCGCCGCCGCCGCGGGCGCCGCGCCGAGCTGGACCAGTCGACGTCGCGGCGTCCTTGGCGAAGTTCACGCAGGTCTCCGATCTCGAGCGCGCCGGCCGTGAGCGCCTGCTTGAGCTGGTCGAGGCTGAGCTTGCTGACGACGGCCTCGACGGTCGCCCCGAGCGTCTTGCCGCCGAACACCCACTCCTTCTGGTAGGCGCCGCTCTCCTTGCCCACCGGCATCGCGAGCGAGAGCGCCCTGGGATCCTTGACGACGAACCGATACATCACCGTGGTCTTGCCACCATCCGACCAGCCGCCCGGCTTGACGCCCAGCTTCTTCTCGAGGGTGGCGATGCCGTCGCCCTGCTTCGCCTGCTCGAACAGTGCGTCGCCGACGCCGAGCGGGGTGACGAAGTTGACGTCCTGCCCCCACGTCTTCCACTTGCCGACGATGTTGTTGTACGCCCACTCGCTGATGAACGCGTGCGCTTGAGGGAACTGCGCGAGGTGCTCGGCGACCTTCTCCGGCCCGAACGCCTGCCTCCGCCGTGTCGTGCGCGTACTTGCTCGCGCCGACGTCCGCGAGCTTGTGCCGCGAGTCGGCCAGCGCGCCCATCTGCGCCGCGTCCCACCACGGCTGGTCCTCGATGCCGCCGTCGGCGTTGCGGACGAACGCCTTGTCGGACGTCGCGTCGCTGCCGACCAGCCGCTTGACCCGGGTCTGCTCGAACGACGCCTCGGCCATGTCGGGCGCGATCCCCGCCTTGGCGATGTCCTCGCGGACGCGGGCGTTGAGGCCGTGGACGTGCTTGCCCATCTTGCCCCAGCTCGCCTTGGCGCCGGTGCTCTGCGCCGCGCTGTTGTGCTCCGGACCGGCCCCCTCGAGCCGCGGGCCGTGCTGGCCCTCGGACGCGGGCGCCTCGCTCGCGCGCAGGGCCGCGCTGATCATCCCGCCCGGGCCAGTCTCCGCCCCCGGCGCGGCATCCGGCCCACGCATGCCGTCGGTGCTCGTGCGCTTGCCAGGCCAGCCGCCGGACTTGGTGCGCGCCCCGAGCCCCAGCGGGCGCTTGCCCGGCGCGAGCGCATCGACCAGATCGGCCAGGTGCGGCCCCTCGCCAGACTCGCGACGATCACGCTCGTTCATCGGACGAGGGTACGTCGAAGGTACGTCGAATCCGCAGCGATCTTTCGCTGGATCGGCGGCCCATCGGGGGCCCCGGCCTGCGGGGACGCGCCCCGGGCCGGCCCCCCGGCTGCGATGACGCCGTCCGGCCCGGCTGCATCCAGCCGCGGCGCCCGCGACCGGCCTACCCGCGGCCGGTCGGCTCGGCCTTGATCCGCGGCAGCAGCATCACGAAGTTGCACGGCTTGAGCCGGTGATCGAGCTGCGGGATCAGGATGTTCTCGAGGCCGGTGCGCACGCCGCCGGTCGAGCCCGGCAGCAGGAACACGTAGGTCTGCCCGCACAGCGCGGCCTCGGCGCGGCTCTGGATCGTCGACGTCCCGATCTCCTCGAACGAGATCCACCGGAACAGCTCGCCGAACCCGGGGATCGGCTTGGTCACCAGCGGCGCCAGCGCCTCGGGCGTGACGTCGCGCGGGGTCACGCCGGTGCCGCCGGTCGCGATGATCACGTCGATCCCCGGATCGGCGATCCACGTCGCGAGCTGGGCGCGGATCAGGAGCTCGGAGTCGATCACGATCTGCCGCGCGGCGATCGTGTGGCCGACCTCGGTGAGGCGATCGACGATCAGCTGCCCGGACCCGTCGGTCGCGAGCGTCCGCGTGTCCGAGACCGTCAGCACCGCCACGTTGACCGGGATGAACGCGCGCTCCATGGCGGCGAGTCTACCCGGTCGCGCGCGGCTGTCAGCCTCCGTTCCACGGGGCTCCGCCCCGCCCTCCGCGGCAAGCCGCGCAGGGTTCCCACCCCGGTTTCGAGACTGTTTCACAGTCTCTCCGTTCCACGGGGCTCCGCCCCGCCCTCCGCGGCAAGCCGCGCAGGGTTCCCACCCCGGTTTCGAGACTGTTTCACAGTCTCTCCGTTCCACGGGGCTCCGCCCCGCCCTCCGCGGCAAGCCGCGCAGGGTTCCCACCCCGGTTTCGAGACTGTTTCACAGTCTCTCCGTTCCACGGGGCTCCGCCCCGCCCTCCGCGGCAAGCCGCGCAGGGTTCCCACCCCGGTTTCGAGACTGTTTCACAGTCTCTCAGGCGGTCGCCCGGTCACCCTGCGCGCGCGCCCGGGCCGCCAGCGTGGTCTCGCGCGCGCGCTCGATGACGTGGCCGACCGCGCCCTGCGCGCGGTTGACCGCGTCGGCGCTCGCCGCGTCGGCCGTGTGGACCGACTGACGAGCACGCGCCAGCGCGCGAGCGGTCGCCTGCTCGGCG
Organism: Kofleriaceae bacterium; assembly: GCA_964203225.1. Lineage (GTDB taxonomy): Bacteria > Myxococcota_A > Polyangia > Haliangiales > Haliangiaceae > JABFXX01. Next base: position 286,607 of record CAXNMK010000005.1, on the reverse strand, counting down.
CGCTCGAGGCTGCGCTCGACCCGGGTCCGCACGCGGGTGCGGGCGCCATGCAGCACGCCGGCGGCGCGAGCGTGGGCGCGCTCGGCGACGTCGAGCGCGCGGTAGACGACGGCGGCCACCCCGGTCGCGTCGACCGTCGCGGCGGTCGGGCTCGGGGTCGCGGTGTGGGACTCGCGGGTGGTGACGGTGGTGGTCATGCCTCCACCTTGCAACGCGTTGCGTTATAACGCAAGGCGTTATCTTGATACGTGTTTTTTAACAACCACTTGCCATGTTCGATGGGCTCGTCCGCCAGCGCTCGGCGAGGCCAAACGCAGGACCGCCGCGGGTGCGGCGCCCCTGATCATCGCGGTGCACGGGCGGGTCCGGGTCACCGCGCCGGCCGGTCCGGGTCACCGCGCTGGCCGGTCCGGGTCACCGCGCTGGCGGCGTCGCGGACGATGCGAGCGCGGCCGACGTGAGGTGGACGGTGCGGGTCGGGAACGCGAACGCCGAGCCGTGGCGCTCCACCACCTCCATGAACGCGAGCAGCAGGTCCTGGCGGATCCCCCGGAACTCGCTGAACTCGATGGTCTGGAACCACGCGATCACGTCGACATCGAGCGAGCTGGCGCCGAACTGCTGGAACCGCACGGTCACCTCGTCGGGCCAGATCTTCGGGTGCGCACGCAGCACGGCCTCGAGATCGGCGAGCACGGCGCGCAGCTGCGCCGGCGTGGTGCCGTAGACCAGGCCGAGCACGCAGGCGAAGCGGATCCGGTCGCGCACCGCGTACGACTCGATCCGCTCGTTGGCGAGCTGGCCGTTGGGGATGGTCACCACCGTGCGGTCGAGCGTGCGCACCCGGGTCGAGCGCAGGCCGATGGTCTCGACGTGCCCGAGCACGTCGCCGAGCTTGACGAAGTCGCCCTCGCGCATCGGCTGATCGACGCCGATCGACAGCGTGCCGAACAGGTTCTCGACCGTCTTCTGCGCCGCGAGCGCGATCGCGAGGCCGCCGATGCCGAGACCGGCGATCAGGCTGCCGACCGACACCCCGAGCTGCGCGAGCACCACGATCGCGCCGAGCAGCACGATCATCACCTTGGTGAACCGCGCGGTGATCGCGAGCAGCGAGCGGGAGGCCGGCCGGTCGGCCGCCCACGGGCGCTGGGCGAGGATCCCGAACCCGAGGTCGATGCTGCGGAACCCGCCCCACAGCACGCCGGCCGAGGTCACGAGCGTGCACGCGGTGAGTACGATCACGACCGCGCGCGGGTCGAGATCGATCCACGGCAGCACGGCGCGGAACAGCTGCACCGCGAGCACGAGCGCGAGCGGCGACGCCAGCCGGTCGCCGACCTCATCGTCCCAGGTCGCGGCGGTCCGGCGGGTGAGGCGCGCGATCACCGGCTTGATCACACGCGCCAGCACGCGCCCGGCGATCACTGCGCCGATCAGCGTATACGCGCCGATCGCCCACGGTGTCGTGAACGCGCCCTGGAGGTGCCCGAGCAGCTCGTCGCTCATCTCAGTTCATCGCGGCTCGCCGGTCACACCACGAGGTTGACCAGGCGCCCCTTGACGTAGATCTCGCGCTTGATCGGCTTGCCCTCGAGGAACTGCTGCACCTTGTCGTCGGCCTTGGCCGCCGCGAGGATGAACGCCTCGGACGCGTCGAGCGCGACCTCGATCTGGCCGCGCAGCTTGCCCATCACCTGGACCGCGATCACCATCACGTCGCGCGCGAGCTTGGCCTCGTCGTACGCCGGCCACGGCTCGAACGTGATGGTCGTGGTGTGCCCGAGCCGCTGCCAGATCTCCTCGGCGAGGTGCGGCGCGAACGGCGACAGGATCTTGATGAACATCTCGAACCACGCCCGCGGCACCGCCGCGGCCTTGGTCGCCTCATTGACGAACACCATCATGTCCGCGATCGCGGTGTTGAACCGAAGATCCGCGACCGCCGTCGTCACCTTCTTGATCGCACCGTGGAGCGCGCGCTCGAGGTCCCGGTTGTCGAGGCCGCCGTCGGCGCTGACCTTGGGGGTCAGCGTGTCGGTCTCGGAATCGACGAGCAGGCGCCAGGTGCGATCGAGGAACCGGCGCGTGCCGGCGACCCCCGAGGTCTCCCACTCCACGCCGTCCTCGAGCGGTCCCATGAACAGCTCGTACATGCGCATCGCGTCCGCGCCGTACTCGCCGCACATGTCGTCGGGGTTGACGACGTTGTACTTGGACTTCGACATCTTATCGAGCTTGGTCTCGACGGGCGTGTCCGTGCCCTTGACGAACCACCCACCGCCCTTCTGCTCGACCTCGTGGTCGTGGTGGTACTTGCCGCCCGGCTCGCGGAACGACGTCTTGTGGATCATGCCCTGGTGGAACAGGCGCTGGAACGGCTCCTTCGTCGACACCAGGCCGGCGTCGTACAGCACCTTGTGCCAGAACCGCGCGTACAGCAGGTGGAGCACCGCGTGCTCGTTGCCGCCGACGTAGAGGTCGACCGGCATCCAGTACTTCTCCTCCTCGGCGTCCCACGCGACGTCGTCGCGCTGCGGGGACAGGAACCGGAGGTAGTACCAGCACGACCCCGCCCACTGCGGCATCGTGTTGGTCTCGCGCGTGCCGTCCCGGTAGGGCAGCCAGGCGGTCGCGCGCGCGAGCGGCGGCTGGCCGTCGCGGGTGGGCTTGTACTCGTCGATCTGCGGCAGCGCGACCGGCAGCTCGCTCGTCGGCACCAGGTGCACCGTGCCGTCGGCGGCCTCGTAGGTCGGGAACGGCTCGCCCCAGTAGCGCTGCCGGCTGAACAGCCAGTCGCGCAGCTTGTAGCGGATGCTCCGGTCGCCGAGGGCGCGCTCCTCGAGCCACGCGATCACGCGGTCCTTGGCGGCCGCGATGTCGAGCCCGTCGAGGAACTGGCTGTTCACGTGCGGGCCGTCGCCGGTGTAGGCGGCCGCCTGCACGTCGCCGCCCTGCACGACCTCGAGGATCGGCAGCGCGAACTTGATCGCGAACGCGTGGTCGCGCGCGTCGTGCGCGGGGCACGCGAACACCGCGCCGGTGCCGTACGTGGCGAGCACGTAGTCCGCGATCCAGATCGGGATCTGGGCGCCGGTCACCGGGTTCGTGGCGACCGCGCCGGTGAACACGCCGGTCTTGGGTGCGTCGGCGGCCTCGGTGGTGCGGTCGCGCTCGCTGCGCTTGCCGACCAGCTCGCGGTACGCGGCGACCGCCGCCTGCTGCGCGGGCGTGGTGACCTGCGCGACGAGCGGGTGCTCGGGGGCGAGCACGACGTAGGTGCCGCCGAACAGCGTGTCCGGGCGGGTGGTGAACACGGTGATCGCGTGCGCGGTGCCGGTCACCGCGAACACCACGTTGGCGCCGATCGACTTGCCGATCCATTCGGACTGCGCCGTGTGCGTGCCCGGCGGCCAGTCGAGGCCCGCGAGGTCCTCGCTCAGGCGATCGGCGTACTGGGTGATGCGCAGCATCCACTGCTTCATCAGCCGCTTCTCGACCTCGTCACCGGTCTCGATGTACTTGCCGTCCTTGACCTCCTCGTTGGCGAGGACGGTGCCGAGGGCGGGGCAGAAGTTGACCGGGACCTCGGCGCGGTACGCGAGCCCGCGCTCGAACAGCACCTCGAAGATCCACTGCGTCCACTTGTAGTAGGACGGCTCGCTGGTCGCGAGCTCGCGGGTCCAGTCGTAGGACAGGCCGAGCTTCTGGAGCTGGCGCTTGAACGTCGCGATGTTGCGCGCGGTGATCACGCTCGGGTGCTCGCCCGTGCGCTCGGCGCGGCGCTCGGCGGGCAGGCCGAAGCTGTCCCAGCCCATCACGCGCAGGACGTTGAAGCCCATCATGCGCTTGGCGCGCGCGACCACGTCCGTCGCGGTGTAGCCCTTGGGGTGGCCGACGTGCAGGCCGTCCCCCGACGGGTATGGGAACATGTCGAGCACGTAGTACTTGGGCCGCGTGCGATCGGTGGTCGTGAGGAACGTCTGCTCGCGCTCCCAGAACGCCTGCCACCTGGCGTCGATGAGGGCGTGATCGAAGCCAGCCATCAGGCTGCCAGGACCTTCCGGATGCGCGCGGTGACCTCATCGGGCGAGCCCACGCCGTCGACCCGCTCGAGGATGCCCTTGGCCTCGTAGAACGGCACGATCGGCGCGGTCTCCGAGTGGTACTTCTGGACCCGCGTGGTGACCGCCTCGACGGTATCGTCCTGACGGTGGACCAGCCCGTCCGCGAGCTCGGCCGGCGGCGGATCGTACTTGAGGTGGAAGATCCGGCCGGTCTTCGAATGCGTGCGACGCCCGACGGCGCGCTCCTCGAGCAGCGCGTCGGGCACCTCGATCAGCACGACGGCGTCGAGCGACACGCCCGCGGCCACCATCGCCTGGTCGAGCGCCTCGGCCTGCGGGCGCGTGCGCGGGAAGCCATCGAGCATGAACCCGTTCGTGCAGTCGGGCTTGGCGATCCGCTCGAGGATCATGCCGATCACGACGTCGTCGGGGACCAGCTTGCCGGCCTTCATGAAGCCGTCGGCCTCGACGCCCAGCGACGTGCCCTCCTTGACCGCCGCGCGCAGCATGTCGCCGCTCGAGATGTGAGTGATCTTGTAGGTCTCGATCAGCCTGGCGGCCTGCGTGCCCTTCCCTGCTCCGGGAGGCCCGACGAGGATCATGCGCATGGCGCGCAGATAACCATGTGCCGGGCGCGCTCGCAATTGACGCCTGCGGGGTTGTGCAGCCCGGTGACGAGATGGCGGGAGCGGGCGCCGGAGCGCGCGATTGCTGGAATCTTGCCCCGGGGTCAGGTAGGATCTCGGCGTTCATGGATGGGACCCTGATCGGCCAGTACCGCATCGAGCGCAAGCTCGGTGAGGGAGGGATGGGGGCGGTGTACCTCGCGGTGCACACGCTCCTGGGCCGCCGCGCCGCGATCAAAGTTCTGTTGACGGAGTTCACCGCCAACGAGTCGATCGTCCAGCGGTTCTTCAACGAGGCCCGCGCGGTCACCGCGATCGCGGACCCCGGCATCGTCCAGGTGTTCGACTTCGGCCACCACACCGACGGCAGCGCGTACCTCGTGATGGAGCTGCTCGACGGCGAGGCGATGGACGCCCGGCTCAAGCGAATCGGCCGGTTCGCCCCCGTCGACGCCGTCCGGCTGATGGCGCAGATCGCCACCTCGCTGGGCGCCGCCCACGCCAAGGGCGTGATCCACCGCGACCTCAAGCCCGAGAACATCTTCATCGTCGGGGATCCAGCGGTCACCGGCGGCGAGCGCTCGAAGATCCTCGATTTTGGGATCGCCAAGCTCGCCGGGGACGAACCGGGCAAGATGAAGACCCGCACCGGCATGGTGATGGGTACGCCCGTCTACATGTCACCCGAGCAGTGCCGCGGCGCGAGCACGCTCGACCACCGCTCGGACATCTACGCGCTCGGCTGCGTGCTGTTCGCGATGCTGTGCGGCCGGCCCCCGTTCGAGGCCGAGGGCTCCGGTGACCTGATCATCATGCACGTCCGAGATCAGCCGCCGCGGCCGTCCATGCTGACGCCCGGGCTGCCCGGAGACCTCGAGGCGATCATCTTGCGCTGCCTCGAGAAGCACCCGGACGCGCGGTTCCAGAGCACGCAGGAGCTCGCGCATGCGCTCCTGGCGATGGAGGCCCAGCTCTACGGGCTATCCCCGGAGATGATGCGTGCGTCGGGGATGGTCACCGCGGCCGGCGCCTACGGCTCCACCGCCACGCCCGCGTTCGGTGCCTTCAAGCGGATGCTGACGCCGGGGACGAATCCGGGCATGCACCCCGGCACCCAGCCAGGCACCCAGCCAGGCAGCCACCCCGGCACCCACCCCGGCAGCCACCCCGGCACCCACCCCGGCAGCCACCCCGGCACCCACCCCGGCACCCACCCCGGCACCCACCCGGGGAGCGCCAGCCCCACCCAGGCAACCACGCTCGGCTCGGCCACCGGCGCGTTCGCGCCCTCGCTGCCGGCGAAGCGGCGGACCGGGCTGGGCCTGTTCGTCGCGATCGCGGGCCTGCTGATCGTCGGCGGCGGCGTCGGGATCGCCGTGACCCAGGGAGGCGGGGCGCCCACCACCACCCCGGTCGCGGCGCCCACCGACGCGCCCGGCTCGGCCAGCGCCGGGTCCGCTGCCACCGCGGCGGGCTCGGCCGCGCCGACCCCGACGCCCGTCGTGGTCGATGCCGGCCCGACCGAGATCGCGCAGCCGGCCGTCACGCTCGACGCCGGGCCGGCGCCCGCCGACGCGCCGACCGAGGTCGCGACCACACCACCGGACGCGGCCACGCCCACGACGACGACGACGACGACGACGACGACGACGACGACGACCACTCGCCGCGGGGGTGGTAAGCGCGGCGGTGGCAAACAAGGGGGATCCAATGACACGACCGGTTCGGGCTCGTTCGATCGCGGCGATTAGCTGCGCTGCGCTGTTCACGCTGGTGGGGATCCGGGAGGCCGCCGCGCAGAACGCGGCCGCCGAGGCGCTGTTCGCCGAGGGGGAGAAGCTGATGGCGGCGGGCAAGACCGCCGAGGCGTGCGAGGCGTTCGAGGGCTCCAACCGGCTCGAGCCGCGCGCCGGCACGCTGGTCAACCTCGGCGCGTGCCGAGAGAAGGCCCAGCAGCTCGCGTCGGCGTGGTCGGCCTACAAGGACGCGTTCTCGCGCGCCAAGGACCCCAAGAAGAAGCAGGCCGCCGGCGACCGCATCCTGTTGATCGAGCCGAAGCTGTCGTACCTGACGATCTCGGTGTCCGACGAGAGCCGGATCGACGGCCTGGTCGTCAACCGCAACGGCGCTCCGCTCGACCCCGCGCTGTGGAACCGCGCCGTGCCCGTCGACGGCGGCACGTACACGATCGGCGGCCTCGCCCCGGGCCACGAGGAGTGGTCGACCAAGATCGTGGTCCCCGTCGAGTCCGGCAAGGTCTCGGTCGAGGTGCCGCGGTTCAAGGAGCTCGCCAAGCTGGTCACGCCGCCCCCGGTAATCATCATCACGCCGCCACCCATCATCGCGGCGCCCGCCCCCGCGCCGGGCATGTTCTCCGGCACGCGCAAGGTCGCGCTCGGCGTGGCCGGCGTCGGCGTGCTCGCCCTCGTCGGCGGCGCCGTGTTCGGCACCCAGGCCACCGGGTTCGAGGACGACGCGTTCGCGCTGTGCCCCGATCCCGCGATGCCGTGTGCCAGCGCCAGCCAGGCCCAGGCGGCGCTCGACGACGGTCAGTCCCGCGCGCTCCTCGCCAACATCTCGTACGGCGTCGGCGTCGCGGCGATCGCCGGCGCGGCTGTGCTGTGGTTCACCGGTGGCCCCGACGCGACGCACGAGTCCGCGGTCGCGGTCACTCCCCGGCTCGGCCCCTCGGTGGCCGGCCTCGACCTGGCAGTGAGGTTCTGATGCGCACCACGAGCTCCATCCTCCGGTTCCTCCCCCCCCTCGCGCTCGGCCTCCTGCTCGTCGCGGGCTGCAAGGTCAAGGACGCCACGTTCACCGAGGGCACCGGCTCCGCCGACGACGCCGCCGCCGTCGACGACGCCCCGCCCGACGTGCCGACCGGCCCGCCGGGGTTCCTGGTCGACATGTCGACGACGACCGTCGTCGAGGGCCAGATCCGCACGTTCACCGTCGCCCTGACGAACGCGCCCACCGAGGCGATGCTCGTGAACCTGTCGGTCGCGAACGACACCAAGCTCGGCATCTCGCCGACCGCACTGCTGTTCAGCGGCGCCAACTGGAACGTCACCCAGACGGTCACGCTGACCGGCAAGTCGGACGCCGACACCGTCGACGAGGTGGTCGGCCTGTCCATGGTGTCCGCAGCGATCGCCACACCCTACAACGTCGATATCACGGTCGACGATGACGACGGCCTCGCGCTCGCGCTCAGCACGTCGATGCTCGACGTGGGTGAGGGCCAGACCGGGTCCGTCAACGTCAGCCTCACGGCCCAGCCCGCGGCCGACGTCACCGTGACCGTCACGTCCGGCAACCTCAACGCCGCGCAGGTCTCCCTGTCGAGCCTGACGTTCACGTCGCTCAACTGGATGACCCCGCAGCCCTTGACCGTCACCGGGATGCAGGACCTCGACACCGCCAACGCGACCACCATGGTGACCTTCACGTCCGTGGATCTGACCACCTCCACGCTCGCCATCCAGGTCACGGACGACGACGTGCTCGGGATCAGTCCGTCCGTGAGCGCGGTGCCCGTCACCGAGGGCGCGAGCGCCACGTTCACCGTCGCCCTGACGCAGCAGCCGAGCACCCCCGTGACCGTCACCGTGACCTCCGGCAACACCGCCGCAGCGACCGTGTCGCCCGCGAGCCTGGCGTTCACGACCACCGACTGGAACGTGGCGCAGGAGATCACCGTGATCGCCCCGCAGGATGATGACGTCGCAACGGGCACCGCCACCGTGACCCTCGCAGCGACCGGGCTGACCCCGCGCACCGTCGCGGTGACCGTCACGGACGATGACACGCAGGTGATCCTGACGACCCCGGCCTCGGCGGTCGCCATCACCGAGGGCGCGACCGCGACCCTCAACGTCCGGCTCGCGTTCCGGCCCGCGAGCGACGTGGTCGTGTCCGTCAACAGCCTGGCACCCGGCATCGCCACGGTGACCCCGGCGACCCTGACCTTCAGCTCCACCAGCTTTGCCACCAACCAGCCCGTCACGATCAGCGCCCAGCAAGACGCGGACGCGGTGGCCGGGATGACGTTCGTGCGCCTCGAGAGCGCCGGGCTCGGGCTGCTGCGCGACGTCACGATCGACATCACGGATGATGACACCCTCGCGATCGAGGCGGACACCACCACCCTCGCGCTGACGGAGGGCATGACGACGACGTTCGGCGTGCGCCTGACCGCCCAGCCGATCGGGCCGCTCACGATCGCCGTGGCGAGCTCGGACACGAGCGCGGCCACCGCGACCTCGTCGGTGGCATTCACCACCACGAACTGGAGCACCTACCAGCCCGTCACCGTGACAGGCGTCGAGGACAACGATCTCGCCGCGGAGAACGTCACGCTGACGGTGTCGGGCGTGGGTCCTGCCCGGACGGTCGCCGCGACCGTCACCGACAACGACACGCAGGCGATCGTGGCGAACCCGACGACCGTCGCGGTCACCGAGGGCAGCACGTCGAGCCTCGCGATCTCGCTCGCGTTCCAGCCGGCGGTCGACACCATGGTCATGATCGCCGCGGTCAACACCGCCGTCGCGAGTGTCTCGGTCTCGACCCGCACGTTCACGACCGTGAACTACGCCACCCCGCAGTCCGTGATCGTCACGGGCGTCCAGGACGCCGACAGCCTCGCCGGCACGACGACGATCAACCTGACATCGGGCGCGCTGGCCAAGGCGGTGCCCGTCAACGTGACGGACGACGACGCGCTCAACATCGATCTCGCGCCGCTCACGCTGGCGATCATCGAGGGCGCCAGCGGCGTGCTCCAGGTGCGCCTCACCGCGCAGCCGGCAGCGACGACGATGGTCACGCTCGCGACCAGCGACGCGACCGCGGCGAGCCTGTCCACCACGACCCTGACGTTCACGACCGCCGACTACGCCACCTACAAGAACGTCACCGTCAGCGGCGTCGAGGACGCCGACGCGGCGCCCGAGACCGCGACCGTGACCGCGGCCAGCGGCGTCCTGACGCCGCGCGTCGCCACCGTGAACGTCACCGACAACGACCCACTCAACATCGTCGCGAGCGCCTCCACCGTGTCGGTCACCGAGGGCGGGACCGCCACGTTCGGGGTCAAGCTGAGCGCGCAACCCGGAGACACCGTCACCGTCAACATCGCGTCGAACGACAATGGCGCGGTGACGGTGGCCCCGACCCAGCTCACGTTCACCACGGTTGACTGGGCCACCAACAAGCCGGTCACGCTGACGGGCGTGCAGGACGTCGACCTGCGCGCGGAGAGCGTCGCCATCAACCTGACCGGCACCGGGCTCGGCGGAACCAGCGTGACGGCCGCCGTCACCGAGGATGACGTGCAGAAGATCGCCACCAGCACGACGGCGGTCACCGTTGGCGAGACGGCGACGACGACCGTCAACGTCACCCTCGCGTTCGAGCCGACCGCGGCCACGACAGTGACGATCGGCTCCGCGAACAGCGCGGTCGCCTCGGTGACGCCGACGACGCTCGTGTTCGACGCCGCGAACTACACGACCGCCAAGGGCTTCACGATCGCGGGCACCGACGATGCTGACGCCGTCAATGGCACCACGACGGTGTCGCTGTCGGCGCCAAGCGCCACGGGCGCCAGCGTGGCCGTGACCATCACCGACAACGACACGCTCGGGATCGAGACGAGCGTGTCGTCGACGACGGTGCTCGAAGGTGGGACGAGCACGTTCGACATCCGGCTGACCGCCGCGCCGACCGCGCCGCTGACCGTCACGGTGACCTCGGGTGACACGACGGCTGCGACGGTGTCGCTGTCAACGCTGATGTTCACGGCGGTCACCTGGAACACGTCGCAGAAGGTCACGATCACGGGCGTCCAGGATGCCGACGCGGTGGCCGACAACGTCACGATCTCCGCAACGTCGCCGGGGCTGACGGCCAAGACGGTGGCCGTCACGGTCACCGACGACGAGGTGCAAGCCATCGTGATCGACAGCGCGAGCCTGGTGTTCGCCGAGACTGCGTCCAGGAAGATCGGGGTCCGGCTCGCGGCCCAGCCGACCACCCAGGTGACGGTCGGCGTGACCAGCACGCTCGGAGCGACGGCGACGCTGAGCACGACCAGCCTGGTGTTCGACGAGGTGAACTACGGCGTGGTCCAGTACGTGACCGTCACAGGCGTGGTGGACACGACCTTCGACTACGAGACCGGCCAGGTGAAGTTCTCGTCGACTGGGCTGCCGACCCAGGTCACGCAGGTCACGATCATCGAGCCCGACATCATCGAGATGACCGTGTTCTCGCCGCTCACGATCTGTCCGTTCGACTTCTCGTCGGCCAAAGTGCGGCTCAAGGGCGATCCCCGGGGTGCCCTGACCCTCGCCGTGCGCACGACGAGCACGATCGCCACGGTCAGCCCCGCCGAGTTGACGTTCACGGCGCTCAGCTTCAGCACGTACCAGCCCATCGACGTGAGCGCCGGTTCGCTGACGGGTACAGTGCCCGTCACCGTGAGCGGATCAGGCCTGACGACCCGCACGGGCAGCGTAGAAATCAAGAACCTGACGTTTTGCACATCGAGCCGGTGACGAGATCGCGCCCGTCGTGCCCGCGCCCGTCGTGCCCGCGACCTCGCGCTGGTTCCGCCTCGCGTGCGGGCTGATGGCCGGCCTGCTCGGGGTGTGCGTGGTGCTCCAGCTCGACGATCCCGATCCGGTGCGGTGGATGGCGATCTACGGCGCGGGCGCGGTGGCCTCGGGGCTGCTGCCGAGCACCAGGCCCGCGGCCGCGCTCGCGCTGCTGGTCGGCCTCGGCGCGGCGGCGTGGGCGCTGTACCTCGCGAACACCGTGTGGGGCGTGATCGGGCTGTCGGACCTGACGTCGAAGATGAGCGAGAAGGGCGGCGCGGTCGAGGTCGGGCGCGAGGCCGGCGGGCTCGCGATCGAGGCGGCGTGGCTGCTCGCCGCCGGCGCGTTCCGCGGCACCCGCGCGTAGGGCGTCAGGCGCGCAGCATCTCGATGTGCGGGATGCCATCCTCGTCGTAGACGTCGGACGCGCGCACGAACCCGAGCGCGCCGTAGAACCGCTCGAGGTGGGCCTGCGCGCCGATCCGGACCGTCACCGCGCCGACCGCCGCCAGCCCGCGCCGCATCAGCTCCTTGCCGAGGCCGGTGCCGCGGGTCTCCGGTGCGGTGATCACCCGGCCGAGGCTGATCTCGGGGAACTTGGCGCCCGCCGGCACGATCCGTAGATACGCCCGGATCTGGCCATCCTCGGCCCACAGGTGGCGCGCACCCGGATCCACGCCGTCGGCGTCCAGGTAGGCGCAGCGCTGCTCGACCACGAACACCCGCTCGCGCAGGGTCACGATCGCGTACAGCTCGCGGGTGCTCAGATCGTCGAACGCGCGCTCGTGCCAGTGGAGGATCACCCGCGCACCATAACGGCACGCCGAGGCCGACGCCCGCGGCGACGCCCGCGGCGACGCCCGCGGCGACGCCCGCGGCGACGCCCGCGGCGACGCCCGCGGCGACGCCCGCGGCGACAAAAGGTGGCGTAGGGTGCCGGGGATGCGCCGCGTCTGTGTCTACCTGTCCTCGTCCGCCGGCCGGCCTGCCGAGGCCGCTGCGGTCCAGGCGCTCGGGCGCGAGCTCGCGGCGCGCGGCCAGACGCTGGTGTACGGCGGCGCGCACCGCGGCCTGATGGGCGTGCTCGCGGACGAGGTGCTGGCGGCGGGCGGCACCGCGATCGGCGTGATCCCGCAGGCGCTGGTCGACCACGAGGTCGCCCACGCCGGGCTGACCGAGCAGCACGTGGTGACCACGATGCACGAGCGCAAGGCCAGGATGGCGGCGCTGGCGGACGGGTTCATCGTGGCGCCCGGCGGGTTCGGCACGCTCGAGGAGGCGTTCGAGCAGCTGACCGAGATCCAGCTCGGCTACCACCACAAGCCCCTGGTGTTCCTCGAGGTCGATGGGTTCTGGGCGCGCCTGGCGGGGTTCCTCGACCACGCCGTGGCGATCGGGGTGCTCCGCCCCGAGATGCGCGCGCTGTTCCACATCGCCCCCACCCCCGCGGCCGCCCTCGACGCGCTCGCCTCGTCGACGAACGCCGCCGCCGCCCGGCGCTGACAGCGGCGCGCGCGTGGTAGGCTGAAGGCATGTCGTCCCGCGTCGCCGGCGCGGCGCTCGCGGTGCTCGCGGCGCTCGCCCTCGTGTCCGCGAGTGCGGGGCTGCCGTGGGGCTGGTGGGACGGCCATCCCCGGATCGCAGGCCGCGTGATCGAGGCCAAGGCCGTCACCGTCAGCCTGCTGTCCGCGAACGGCTGCAACACCGGCGGCGACAAGCAGTGCCAGCCGCTCGCGCTGCCGGGCAGCTTCACCACGCTCAGCCTCGTCGAGCTCGGCGTGTCCGGGCTGCTGATCGCCGCGCTCGTGCTGCTCGCCCTGACCACGCTCGTGGGGGCCGACAGCCGGCGCACGATCGCCAAGGTCGTGCTCGTGGTGGCCGCCCTCGCGGTGGTCGTCGCCGCGACCCTGCTCGTGCTCGGGCCGCAGATCACGTCCTCGCAGACGGTCGTGCTGCCGATCGGCCCCGGGCTGTACCTGTTCGCCGCCGCGATCGCGTGCGCACTCGCCGGCGGCCTGATCACGCTGCGCGCCCCCGGTGTCGCGCTGGCCGCGGTCGGCGCCGCGCCCCCGGCGGTCGGCGCACCCTACCCGGGGTACGGCCCGCACGCCCTGGGATACGCTCCGCACGCCCCGGGATACGCTCCGCACGCCCCGGAACACGCTCCGCACGCGCCGGAATACGCGCCGCACGCCCCGGGCCACGCACCCCCGGCCCTCAGGTTCGCGCCCGGAGCGACCGGGTTTCCGGCCCACCGGCCAGCCCCCGCACCCGACCGGCCAGCCCCCGCACCCGACCGGCCAGCCCCCGCACCCGACCGGCCAGCCCCCGCACCCGACCGGCCAGCCCCCGCACCCGACCGGCCAGCCCCCGCACCCGACCGGCCAGCCCCCGCACCCGACCGGCCAGCCCCCGCACCCGACCGGCCAGCCCCCGCACCCGACCGGCCAGCCCCCGCACCCGACCGGCCAGCCCCCGCACCCGACCGCGGAGCCCCCCCCGGCGCCCGTCGCGAACATGACGCTGCCGACGGGCCCGGCCACGCCGCCCGCATGGGCCAGCGCCGCGAGCACCGGCGCGCCTGGCGCATTCGACGGCAAGGCAAGCTTCGTGCGGGCTCCAGCGATGCCCGCGCCCGTGAGCCCCGGCGGCCTGCTGCCGGGTCCCACCGGGCCCTCGGTGCGGTGGTGGTGGTGGGCCGGCCGGCGCCGCGCTGCGTCCCCTGCACGAGCACCGGGGCGCACCACCCGCGTTCACCACGTCCGCGACGGGTGTACCCGGACGACCGGGCACGCTGCCGCCGCCCAACCGCGCCCGCTCGACGAGCGCCGCCCCGCTCGAGCGCACCGGCGCGCAGCGGGCACGGGGCCCCACCGACCCGCGCGCGGCCCGGCGGGCGCCGCGCCCTCGCGCGCCCCCGGCCGGTCAGCGCCGCCCTGCCGGCCGCCGGCGTGCCCATGACCCTCGCCGGCGCGGTCGCGCCTCCGCGCGCGCTGACGCCCCCACCTGCGCGCCCGGCCACGCCGCCGCCCACGCGCAGCACGATCGGCACCGCCGCGGTGCCGGCGCCGCACACCTCGTCGCCCGCGCTCACGCCGCCGCCGCTCGTCGACGCCGAGCCCACCTCGACCGCGCCGTTCCCGACCGAGGACAGCCTCGACGAGCCCGAGTACACCGAGGCAGGCGACATCCCGGAGCCGCGCGACACGTCGGGGCAGGATGTTCCGGACGATGTTCCGGACGATGTTCCGGACGATGTTCCCGGTTCACGATGTTCCGGACGGTGTCTCCGTCGGCCTCGCGCCGACCTCGCTCGCGCCGCGGCCCGGCATCCACGACCGCGACAGCGAGGCCGAGATCGCGACCGTCGGGCACGACCGGTTCGACCCCGCCGAGCTCGAAGGCGACGACGAGGGCACCGAGACCGGCACTCCGCCGATTCCCCCGCCGACCGCCACCGTGGCGCAGCCGCGCGCGCCCTCGGGCAACATCGCGATCCCGATGTCGACCGCGTCGCCCTCGCTGCCGCCGCCCGCGCCCCAGGTCGCCTCGGCGAACAGCCCGTCACCTGCGTGCCCGCAGTGCGAGGCGCCGATGGCGTGGGTCGAGGAGCACCTGCGGTTCTACTGCAAGAGCTGCCGGATGTACTTCTGAGCTCGCCGTGAGCGCCGCGCGCTGCGCGCCCTCAGGATGACGACGTGGCGTCCGGCCGGCGACCGCCGACCAGGAGCAGCATCAGCACCGCGCCGACGATCGGCGTGATGACCGGGCTGCTCCGCCACGCTCAACCCGAGTCGCAGCCCCACAGCTGGTAGTAGGCGAACCCGCCCACCGCGCCGACGACCACCGCGACGAGCTGCTTCCAGGGCACCCGGGACATGTGCTCGGGAGCGTAGCCCACCCCGCCGCCATGCGCACTTGAGGGTACGATGCCCGCCCGTGGGCACGCTCTACTTGATCCGGCACGGCCAGGCGTCCTACGGCGAGGCCGACTACGATCGGCTGTCCGCGTGCGGCCACGAGCAGGCGCGCGCGCTCGGCCGCTGGCTCGCGCAGGCGCGCATCGACGCGCTGTTCACCGGCCCGCTGCGCCGCCAGGTGGAGACCGGCCAGACCGCGACGGCCGCCGCCCTCGCCACCGGGGTCACGCTGCCGGCGCCGCTGGTGCTGCCCGCGCTCGCCGAGTACCCGGCGTTCGAGATGCTCAAGCACTTCGTGCCGCGGCTGGTCGCCGAGGACGCGAAGTTCCAGGCGCTCGAGACCGCCCCCACGCCGCACCTGCTCGACGCCGCGTTCCACACGGTGCTGTCGCGATGGGCCGGCGACGAGTGGGCGGTCGAGGGCGTCGAGCGGGTCGCCGCGTTCGTCGCGCGCGTGCGCGCCGGGCTGACGCGGATGCTGACCGCCACCGCGCCTGGCACCCGCCTGGCGTGCGTGACCTCGGCGGGGCCGATCGGCGTGGCCGTCGGGCTCACGTTCGGGATCCCGGATGGGCGGATGATCCGCACCAGCATCGTGATCCGCAACGCGTCGATCACCGAGCTGCGGTTCCGGTCGCAGGCCGGCGACCCGACGTGGGCACCCGAGCAGGTCTCGCTCGTCACCTTCAACAACACCGGGCACCTGCCCGACGACCTCCACACGGAGCGCTGAGCCATGGACTTCGATCCCCCCGAGAGCGTCCGCCCCCTGCTCGCCCGCATCGAGGCGTTCATCACCGAGCACGTGCTCCCCGCCGAGGCCGAGGTGCTCGAGCGCGGGTTC
This sequence comes from Kofleriaceae bacterium, assembly GCA_964203225.1. Lineage (GTDB taxonomy): Bacteria > Myxococcota_A > Polyangia > Haliangiales > Haliangiaceae > JABFXX01. Next base: position 270,551 of record CAXNMK010000005.1, on the reverse strand, counting down.
GTCGCCGCCGCCCCTCGCCTCGAGGCGCTGCGCGCCCAGGTCAAGGCGGCGGGCATGTGGGCGCCGCAGCTGCCCACTGACGTCGGCGGGCTCGGGCTGTCGCTGGTCGAGCATGGCCTGGTGTCCGAGCGCCTCGGCCGCTCGCCGCTCGGCCACTACGTGTTCGGCGCGCAGGCGCCCGACGCCGGCAACGCCGAGATCCTCCACAAGTTCGGCACCGCCGAGCACCAGGCGCGCTGGCTCGCGCCGCTCGCGCGCGGGGAGATCCGCTCGTGCTTCTCGATGACCGAGCCCGAGAACCCGGGCTCGAACCCGACGATGCTGTCGTGCACCGCGCGCACCGACGGTGACCACTACGTGATCGACGGCCACAAGTGGTTCACCACCGGCGCCGACGGCGCGGCGTTCGCGATCGTGATGGCGGTGACCAACCCGGCGGCGCCGCCGCACGGCCGCGCCTCGATGATCATCGTGCCCACCGACACCCCGGGCTTCGAGCGGGTCCGCAACATCAAGATCATGGGCGACGCCGGCGAGGGCTGGGCCAGCCACGCCGAGATCCGCTACACGAACGTCCGCGTGCCCGTGACCAACCGCCTGGGGCCCGAGGGCGCCGGCTTCCTGATCGCGCAGGAGCGCCTCGGGCCCGGCCGGATCCACCACTGCATGCGGTGGATCGGCATCTGCGAGCGCGTGTTCGACACCATGTGTTCGCACATCTCGCACCGCAAGATCGCCGACAACCAGACCCTCGCGTCGCGCCAGATCGCGCAGGCGTGGGTCGCCGAGGCACGCGCGGAGATCAACGCCGCCCGCCTGATGGTGCTCCACGCCGCGTGGACGATCGAGAAGAAGGGCTTCGACCACGCGCGCGACGAGGTCTCGGTGATCAAGTTCTTCGTCTCGGACATCATGCTGCGGCTCGTCGACCGCGCGATCCAGCTGCACGGCGCGCTCGGCGTGACCTCCGACACCGTGCTCGCCCACTACTACGTCCACGAGCGCGGCGCGCGCATCTACGACGGGCCGGACGAGGTCCACAAGATGGTCGTCGCCAGGCGGATCCTCAAGCGCTACGGGGGCGCTGCGTGACGCTTCAGCCCGACGCGCCGCGGCCGGTGCGCGCCGGCGAGGAGCTCGACACCGCCGCGCTGACCGCGTTCCTCGACGCCACGCTCGGCGCGCGCGGCGCCGTCACCGCCCTGCAGTTCCCGGGCGGACACTCGAACCTGACCTACCTCGTCCACCACGGCGACCGCGAGTACGTGCTGCGGCGGCCGCCGTTCGGCAGCAAGGTCAAGTCCGCGCACGACATGGGCCGCGAGGTCACCGTGCTATCGAAGCTGGCGCCGGTCTACGACCGCGCGCCCGCCGTGATCGCCGACGAGCCCACCGGCACCGTCCTCGGCGCGCCGTTCTACCTGATGGAGCGCCGCCGCGGCGTGATCCTCCGCAAGGCGCTGCCCGCCGAGGTCGCCGCCGATCACGCCCGCGTCCGCCGCGTGTGCGAGCTGCTCGTCGACGCGCTCGTCGATCTCCACGCCGTCGACTACGCCGCCGCCGGCCTCGCCGATTTCGGCAAGCCCGCGGGCTACGCGGAGCGCCAGGTCCGCGGCTGGACCGAGCGCTACGCCGGCGCGCAGACCGACGACCTCCCGGTGGTCACCGAGGTCGCCGCGTGGTGCGCCGCGCACCTGCCGCCCGAGGGCCCGCCCGCCCTGATCCACAACGACTTCAAGTTCGACAACGTGATCTTCGACGCGGACCTCACCCGGATCACGGGCGTCCTCGACTGGGAGATGACCACCATCGGCGATCCACTGATGGACCTCGGCACCTCGCTGTCGTACTGGGCCCAGGCCAGCGATCCAGCGGCCTACCACCAGCTCCCGTTCGGCCCGACCGCCCTGCCCGGCATGCTGACCCGCGCCGAGGTCGCCGCCCGCTACCTCGCGCGCGCCGGCCGCGCCACCGACCACCTCGTCTTCTACTACGCGTTCGGCCTGCTCAAGACCGCCGTGATCGCGCAGCAGATCTACTACCGGTTCGCCAAGGGCCTCACCGCCGACGCGCGGTTCGGCGCCTTCATCTTCGCCGTCCGCCTGCTCACCGAGCAGGCCCGCACCGCGATCGACCGCGGCACGCTCTGACCGAGGGACGCGCTCCCCGGCCGACGACGCCTGCTCTCGTTATCCTGTAGTGCAACATGCACGACAGTCACATCATGACGCGTGGCGCCCGCGGGCCCGAGCACCCGCTGTCGATGCGCCTGCCTGCGGCCGACATCGAGCTCATCGATCGTGCGGCGCACGTGCGCGGTCGGTCCCGGACGGAGTTCGTGCGTGACGCCGCCGTGCGTGCCGCCGAGGACGCCCTGATGGAGCAGACCATCGTCCGGATGTCGCCCGAGGGCTTCAGCGCCTTCACCCGGGCGATCGCCGGTCCGGGCCGCGCGGTGACGGCGCTCGTCAAGGTGATGAAGCGCAAGGCGCCCTGGGAATGACCCTGTCCGCGCCCGAGCTCCTGACGGATGCCCACGACGTCTCCGCGTTCGCCTGCGGCCGTCCGGCCCTCGACCACTGGCTCAAGGCGCGCGCGCTCTCGAACCAGCGGAAGGGGTTCACCGTCGACGATCCTGGGCTTGGCGTCCTCACGGCCGAGCCTGGGGTCGGCAAGACGGCGGCGCTTCGTAATCTCTGTGCCGAGCTTCCGAACCCCGACCACCTGGTCGTCTAGCTCTGCGACACCAGCGTCTCGCCGCTCGATCTGTATCGCGCGCTCGCGGTCGCGCTCGGGGTTCGCCCGTCGCATCGCCGCGGCCAGCTCTGGGATGACCTCAAGAAGGCGCTCGTCCACATGGTCGACGAGCGCGTCCGCCCCCGCGGGACCTCGCCGTCGCGCCCGAGCTCGCCGCCCTGGCACTCGCGACAACGACCTTCCTTTCTGACCCGCCCAAGGCCCGCTTCGCATCACAGCGCGCATGATGCCAAGCCCCGCCGCCCTCACTCAGGCTGAACGCCGCGGGTCACGTCACCCCGCGCCTTTCATCAGGAGCAGGCGGGAACGAGCGGTCAACATCCCTACGCCACTCCGAGACGATCCGCCGTGCAGAACGCGAGCCCGTACACCCCCGCCCCCGGCATCGCAGCGCAATCTCAGCGGGGATGGCCCGCCACCAGAGCGCCCATAGAAATCAATCACTTGGCATAAGACACGGTGCGTACGGTCGGGCTATGCTGCCTCCCATGTACGCGTGTGTGGACCTCCGGCTTCCGGATGGAACCCTTCGCCGCGCCGGGCCTGGCGGCCTGGTGGGTCGTTCGTTCAGCGCCGATATTCGCTTCATCGACGCCCGCGTCTCCGAGGCCCACGCGATGGTCTCGTTGCGAGGCAGCGAGCTGGTGCTGTTCGCCTTGCGTGGACGCCTCCGCTGCCGGGACCGCGACGTCCCCAAGGTGACCCTCACCCCGGGCCTGGTCGTGACCCTCGCCCCCGGTATCGACGTCTTGGTCGAGCACCTGCAGGTGCCGTCGTCGGTGTTGGCCATCGAGGGTGACGCCCTGCCCCGCCAGGTGCTGGTGGGGGTGACGTCGGTGCTGGCGGGTCCACCGCTCCATCTCCATGGCGGCGTTCATGCCGACGCCCGGGCCCTGTTGTTCTCCGACGGCCTCGACTGGTTTGTGCGCGAGCACGACGCGGCCACAGCCCGTCCCCTGACAGATGGCGCCGTCCTCGACATAGACGGCGTGGCGCTGCGCATCGTGACGGTGGAGACAGGCTCCGCCGCCGTCGTCGACACGACGCCGCTGCCCCATGCGGGCACCACGCGTTTGCGGGTGGTCTCCCATTTCGAAACCGTCCAGATCTGGCGCGACGACATCACTGAGCCCATCTCCTTCGCTGGCGTTGCCGCCCGGGTGCTGGCGGAGCTGCTGACCTTTGGCGGCCCCGCCCGCTGGGAGCTGGTGGCGCGGGGCGTGTGGGGGGCCGAGGACGACAACGTGTTGCGCCACCGCCTCGACGTCACCCTGCAGAAGATCCGCCGTCGCCTCGAAGACAGCGGCGTCCGCCGCGACCTCGTCCGCGCCCACCGCGACGGCCACCTGGAGCTGTTCCTGCATCCCGGCGATCAGGCCGACGATCGGGGCTGACATGGCCGACCACGCCGACCACCACGACGACGGCGACGACGAGGTCTTGCGCTCGGAGCAGCCTCGCGGCGCCCTCTCGGAGGCGGCAGGGCTTGCCACGCCAAGCAGCTTTGGACCGGGCCCAACGACCACGACAGCGACGGCGGCGACGACGACGTTTCGCTATCGGCGGGGCGGTCGTCTGGGCCGGGGCGGCATGGGGGTCGTCGACGCCGGCCACGACCCCGCCCTGGGCCGCGACGTCGCCCTGAAGCGGGCCACCGACGACAGTGGCGAAGGCTTGTTGCGCAACGAGGCCCGCCTGACGGCCCGGCTTAACCATCCAGCCATCGTGTCGGTCCTCGACCTGGTCCGTGACGACGACGGCGCCCTGGTGTCGGTCCTCGAGGTCCGCCGCGGCGAGGGGCTGGTGGCGGCCATCACCCGTGACCGGGAGCGTCATCCTGCCGAGGGGGGGCCGAGCCCCCGGCTGCTGCGGGCCCTGTTGGTGGTCTGTGAGGCTGTCGCCCACGCCCATGGGCTCGGCATCGTTCATCGGGACCTCTCCCCCAGCAACGTGCGGATCGACCTCGACGGCGCGGTCTCCGTCCTCGACTGGGGCCTCGCCGCCACCGTCGTCGACGCCGCCCGACAGGCCGTGCGGCTGGGCACTCCCGGCTCCATCGCTCCCGAGGTGATGGCGGGGGGAGCCGCAACGACGGCCAGCGACGTCTGGAGCCTGGGCACCTTGCTGGGCCTTGTGGTCGCCGACCGCGGCCATCCTGCCCTGCGCGCCATCGTTGCTCGCGCCAGACACCCGGTGCCCGCCGATCGCTACCCGGATGCCGGCGCCCTCGCCGATGACCTCCGTCGCTTTCTCGACGGGAACCGCGTGCTCGCCTTTGCCGAGGGCCCGGGAGCGTGGCTCGCGCGGCAGGTCCAGCGCCATCCCCGGGTGGTGGTGGCCGCCGCCGCCATCGTCACCGCCGCAGCCACGGCGGCCAGTGCCTTGAGTGTCGTCGTCGACAGGGAACGGCAGCAAGCCAATCTGGCCCGGGCCCACCAGCTCGTTGACGCCGCTGAAGTAGCCCTGCTCTCCCTGGCCCCTGACAACGCCCTCGCCGCCCGCCGCCTCGCCGCTTCGGCGTTGTCGATGCTCGATGACGACGGGGGTCTCGACGACGATGGCGTGGGGGCCCGGGCCCGGGGGGTGGTGGCCGCCACGGCCCGGGTGGTCGCCGTCTCCCGGCCACCATCCCGGCCCGCTCCCCTTGGGGACGACGTCATCGACGGCCTGGACCTCGATGGCGGACGGCGGATCGCGCGGGCTTCCCGGCAGGGCACGCGCACGGTGGTGCGGGCAACGACGACGCTGGCCCTGGTGGACGGCGGCGATCAGGGCGGTCGGAGAACCGTCCATCGGCCCTGTCCCGCGGGGGTCCCCATCCGGGACGCGGTGCCGCTCGACGCCGGCGGTGCCATCGTGCTGTGTGGGGCGGGTGAAGTCTTGTGGCTCGACGACGACGGCGCCACCCGCCCGGTGCTGGTGGATGTGGACCCGACCCGCCTGCGCCAAGCGCAGAGCCTGGCCTTGCCCCACGACGACGTCCTCGCCATCGGCACCACCCGGGGTCGGGTCGTCGTCGTCGACCTCAAAGACGGCGCTGCCCGGGGCTCCATCGAACTCGGCGGCGGCCCGGTGGACGTCGATGAAGGACCACGACCGGGAACCGTGCTGTGCCATCGCCGCGACGGCGACCTGGTGTTCGACGTCGACAGCGGCGCCCTGTTTCCCGTCGCTGCCGACGGCGTCGACACGGTTGGAAGCGTTGCCGGCTTCGTCGACTTCCATGGGCGCTCGGCCCTGGTGCAGGACGACGCCAACAGGCTCTGGCTCGGTGACGGCGGCGGCGAGGTGCTGGCGGTGGACCTGCACACCGGTCGACGAATCGTCAGCGCCGCAGGCCCCGTGGGCGTCATCAAGTCCATCGCCGTCCAATCCCGGGGTGACGTCGTCGTCATCGCCGCCGTCGGCCCCGGGGGCTTTCGCTTCCACGACGCGCGCACGGGCGCCGAACTCCCCACGGCCTGGCAGCACGATCCCGATGTCCGCATGCGCCACGTGGCCTTTGTCGACGACGACACCCTGCTGGCCTGGAACTGGAACGAAGGCCCCTTCCTGGTGCCGTTGACGTCGTCGCCCGACGGCAGCGTGACCATCGGCCCCATCCGCAGTGCACGCTTCGAAGCGCGCATCGACCTCGACGTGGTGACCGTGACCGTGGCAGCCGGCGCCGTGTGGACCCTGCTGGGAGACGGACGCATCGAGCGCATCGTGCCCAGCGTGCATGCCCGCAACGACGACGACGACGACAACGACATCGCCCGCACCGTCGTCGCCACGGTCCCCGGTGGCCGGGCCCTGGCGGCGGCCGGACCCCACCTCGTGGTCGCCACCACCGACACCGTGGTGCGGGTGGTGGCCGGGGTGCCGACGGTGGCGCTCACCCTCCCCGGTGCGCTGATCGATGCCGTCGCCACCGACGACGGCGGTCGCGTGGCGGTGGGGCTGCGCAGCGGGCGGGTGCAGCTGTTCGACGACGACGGCACCCTCCGCCTCGATGTGGCCGCCCACGATGAGCGCTGCGCGGTGCTGTCGTTTTGCGACGGGGGCCGGGCCCTCTGTTCGGGCGGCTGGGACGGCCGCGTGCGCGTCATCGACGTGGAGCCCCCTGGTCAACGAGGGGAACGAGGCAGTCACCGCTGACGCGGCAGCCAACGTCCGACAGCAGGTCTGGTCCCACCGAGCGCATGGACAGGTAGCGCACGTGGTCGCCAACCAGCCCACCCACCCACGCCCTCGGTCCATGCGCGAACTCCAGCGCGGCGCGGTGCGGCGCGGTGCTCGAGGCCGCATGGCCACCCGCACGGCGGCCACAGGCACGTCGTCGGATGCCCGGCGCCGGCGTCGTCGGATGCCCGGCGCCGGCCTCGTGGTCGACCGGACCGAGCCCTTGTGGGAGGCGCTGCGCGAACGTGGCGAGACTCCGATGGAGCGGCCTGGCGGCCGACAGCCGCGGAGCGGGCCGGGCCGACAGGCGTTCGTCCGCGGCGCAGCACGCCGCCCCGGCCGCGCCTCGCGCTGAGACGTCGCTGAGATGTCGCTGAGATCCAATCTCGCACCGTCGGTGGCACCGTGCCGGCGGTCAGCGCGTCCCTCGACGCTGGCCCCCATCCATCTACGCTCGTCAGGAGAATCGCCGAATGAGAACTCTGGGAACTGTCTTCACGGTCGCTTCGCTACTCGCTCTCCCCGCCTGCGCGCTCCTCGGCAAGAAGGGCGCGCCCCAGACCGAGTCGACGTCGTCGGCGTCCACCGCCGACACCGCGGCGCCGGCGGAGGCCGCGCCCGCGCCCGCGCCCGCGCCCGCCGCGCCCAACCTCGAGATGCGCAAGTCGGCGCAGTGCCTCGACTTCAAGCCGGCCGAGCTGACCCTGGGGACCAACGGCCAGTACCAGGTCACCGAGGGGGTGAGCAAGAAGGACTACAGCGGGTTCGTCAAGCGCAAGCCGGGGCAGTTCACCGACGGCTGCTTCTTCGCGCTCGAGGAGCCCGGGCAGTGCGCGACGATGCTCGTCGATCGCAAGAAGTACGCGGCGATCGGCAACAGCAACGACTGGCAGCTGCAGTGCGTGTTCGCTGACAAGCCCGAGGATGGCATGATCACCAACACCGATATCGTCCCCTACACCGTCACGTACCTGACCAACAAGGACATGATCCTCAAGTGCGGTCACGACCAGGGTTCGGACTACGAGTGCCACGACGGCAACAACTCGGCGCGTGGCGGTGAGTACCAGAAGCGCCTCGACGCCAAGAACCAGGACCTGCTGGCCGTCTGCGGGTTCGGGGCGAACTCCTACGACGACGCGGCGCTGAAGAACCGCTACGTCTACTGCAGCTACTACAACAAGCAGACGAAGAAGGTGCTGTTCGCCTTCGACTACCTGCGCGACGAGATCAAGAAGTAGCGCCTGCTCGTGGTCCGCGACGGGCGGCCGCGCGGCCGTCCGTCGCGCGTTCCTCTCGAGGAGTCGGCGGCGGCGTGCGAATTGTGATGCGCCGTCGCTGATTCAGCGCCTGCTCACCTCGTCAGCGTTTTGGAAATATCGGGGCAATCAGCGCGTGGACGCGCAACGCGCTCGATGAGTGATCGTCCGAACCTGAGACACCGGCGCACTGCGTCCACGACTCGCAAGGGGTTTTCATGCCAGAAGGCAACCGAATGTCGCGCACACTCACGCTCTCCGTCGCGCTCTGCACCTTGTCCATGCTTGGTGCATGCGGCTCGGACGCCGACACCGACACCGACGCCGGCACCGGCTCGAACACCGACGCCGGCACCGACTCGGTCACGGACGCCGATCCCACCGCCGTCGCGCTCGACAATGCCTCGTTCGAGACCCCTACCGGCTCTCCCGGCTCGTGGTCCACGGTCGCGCCTACCGGCTGGACCCTCACGCAAGACGGACTGGGCGGCACGTTCCGCCCGAACGCGGCCGCGATGAACGTCGTGGAGCCGCTGGCGTCCCCCGCCGACGGCAACAGCGCCGCGTGGCTCGGCGCCGCCGCAGGCGACGGCTTCGATCTGATGCACAACAACCCCATCGAGGGCACGTACCGGACCGGAGATGTCATCACGGCGCGCGTCGCCGTCGCCAAGCGCAAGGACAAAACCCTCACCGGGACGGGGTCCGCGTTCATCACGCTCATCCCCCTCGGTTTCACGATGTATTGCGTCCCCACCGCCTCGCCGACGTTCGCCGAGTTGACCTCGTCCGAAGGGGATTGGCTGGAGGCATCCATGATGTGCTCCGCGCCCTCGGACGGAAATCTGAACATGGGGACCGTGCGGTTCGGCGCGCTGGGCCTCACCGGTACGGGCGACCAGCTGATCTTCGACAACGTGCGGATCAACATCGAGACGCCGTAGTCAGACGCCGTAGTCGCAGGCGGGAGGCGCCGCTGATGAACGCCATCCAAGCCGGCTCCGTCGCGATCTCGCGCGGAGCCGGCTTGACCGCGGCGCGCGCAAGGGGCCCGAGAGATCGAGAAGATCTGGGGCGGGGTTGCCGGCCACGAGAGCGCGGTGCGCAGAGCAACCAACGTAAGAAAACTGTCCACCAAAACGGATCACCTTCAGACAGGAGAATCGAATGTACGCCCGCACCCTTCCGCTCTGCCTCGCTCTCAGCCTTTTCGGCTGCTCCGGCGAGGACAGCACCAAGGACACCGACACCGGCGACACCGACGCCGGTACGGATACCGACACGGACAGCGGCACGGACACCGGCACGGACGCCGGCACGGACGCGGATACCGGCACCGACTCCGGCGGGAGCGTCGACGCGTACGTGTCGTTCCCCGGCGGCCACTCACTCTGGTACAGCGATGCTTATTCCTACGTCGACCCGCGTACGTGGACGTTCGAGATGTGGGTCAAGCCCACGGGATCGGGCACGGAGGTCCGGCTGCTGGAGTGGCTCAACGGGGGTGCCGTCGATGGTAGGACCAGCCGCGCCTATTGGGTCATCGACCTGGATGCCTCCGGCAAGATCCAGCTTGAGAGCTCCGCGGCGGGCATCGCATTTGATCAGTATGTGAGTCTCGTGGTGTCCAGCACGACGGCCGTGCCCACGGGGACGTGGAGCCATGTGGCGGTTGTCGTGGACGGCACCCTGCAGGAAGTTCGCTTCTACCTCGATGGCGCCGACGCGGGCTCGTCCTACGTGCAAAGCAGCTGGTGGACGGTGCCGGTGACCACGAGCCACCATCTCGGCATCGGCGGGCGCGGCGCCGTGATCTTTACCGGCGCCATGGACGACGTGCGGCTCTGGAGCGTCGCCCGCACGGCCACCGAGATCGCCACGAATCGGAGCGTCACCTTCACCACGGGGACCGCGCCGACCGGCCTCGTCGACCAGTTCGACTTCGACGCGAGCTTCGACTCGCTCATGGGCAACGTCGCGGGTGAGGCCCTCAACGTGACGCGCGTGGAGTAGGCGAACGCGCGGGGGGCCGCCGTCGCCTCCCCGACGCGCATCGTGTTGGTGGTGTACACGAGCTCGAGCTCGTCGCCCGACACCGTGGGGAACGCCCACCCGAGCGGATCGGTCTGGCCGTTGCCGCTGTCATCGTTCGTCATGTGCTCGAGCATGGGCCTTTCGTGTGTCAACCTCGCAGAGCGAGACAAGGCCTCGAGCGTGCGATGTTCCGTGCGGATTCGGCGGGGCGAGGGTGCGCGATCAGCCCGTCGCCGGGGCGTTCGATGGCACACTCGCGAGGTCGGGCTGGTGGCCCGCGTCGCCCGTCCCCGCGCCATGCTGCTCCGCCCTCGCGCCCCGTCGTTGAACCGATCGCCTCACGCGATGGTGGGCGCGTTCGGCGTGCTCTGCGCGCTCGGTCTGGTCGAGCGGATCGCCCGCGCCGAGCCAGGGCTCGATGCGCCGCTGTCGGACGCCGACCTCGCGGCGCTCGCCTCCGCCGAGGCGATCGAGATCTTCGACGAGCGACCGGCCAAGCCGTTCGATCGCGACACGGACGTGCGGCTCACCGGCGCCCAGCTCGCCGCGCGGGGCGCGACCGACCTCGGCACCGCGCTCGCGCTGCTGCCCGACGTCACCGTGCGCGACGCCGGCCGCGGCGGCGTCAACGTGGACATTCGCGGCGGCCGCAAGGGCGCGGTCAGCATCCTGATCGACGGCGTGCTGGTGACCGACCCGTACTACGGCACGTTCGATGTCTCGACCTTGCCGATCACCGACATCGTGCAGATCCGGATCGCGACCACCCCGCAGTCGCCGATCGACGGGCCCGGCGGCTCGGGCGGCGTGATCGAGGTGATCACGAGCGACGCGATCGGCGAACAGGGCGGGACCGTCCGCCTGATCACGGACGCGGCGCCGGCCCTGGGCCTGACCACGACGGCGCGGGTGCCGCTCGCCCGTCACCTCGCCCTGCGGCTGTCCGGCGCCGGGCTGGTGGGGCGCCGGGATCTCCCGCTGCCCGGGGCCGCCACCCTCGACGAGGGCCGCCGCGCCGCCACCGGCGCCGCCCGCCTCGAATACCGGCGCGGCGACCGTCGGCTCGTGGTCGACGGCTTCGTCGACGACCGCAGCTACCTCGCGCCGCCGAGCGACGAGGTCCGCAGCAACGTGCTGCTGGTCGATGGGGAGACCACCGCGCGGGCGTCCGCCAAGGCCGACGATCGCTGGGGCGGCGTCCAGGTCCAGGGGCACTACTTCGTCCACTACCTGACGCGCCGCTCGCGCTCGTACGCGGATGCATCGCTCGCGAGCGAGCTCGCCACCGAAGATCTCGCCGCGATCCGGAGCGGCGGGGGCCTCCTCGCCACGCGCGCGTTCCACCGGGACTTCCGGTGGGCCGCGTCAGCGACGGTGGTCCGCGACAAGGCGCTGGTGTTCGACATCGGCTCGCGGTGGAGCCGCGGCGCCACCACGCTGCTGACCGCCGCCATCGATGGTCAGTACGAGCGCGCCCGGCTGCGCGTCGACGCCGCCGCCGGGCTGGCGGTGCCGTTCGGGGTCGATGCGGCCCCGTGGCCCGAGGCCAAGCTGGTCGGGCGGTTCCGCGCGCGCCCCGACCTCGAGCTGACCGCGACCACCGGCTACAAGGGCCGGCTGCCGAGCCTCCGCGAGCGGTTCGACAGGGACACCGGCAACCCGGCGCTTGCGCCCGAAAAGGCGCTCCACGGCGAGGTCCGCGCGATCGGCACGCGGGGAGATGCCCGGTTCGAGCTCGCGCCGTTCGTGCGCAACGTGACCGGCATGATCCGCAGCTCCCCCGTGCCCGACGCGATGGGGGACCTGATCAACCTCGGCTCGCTCGTGCTCCACGGAGTGGACGTGCAGGGGCGCGGGCGCGTGCACCGGCGCGTGGAACTCGGCGGCGCGTACAGCTACATCGACGCGTGGACCAGCACGAGCGCGCAGCCGCTCGATCGGCTCCCGCACCACCGCGCCGAGCTGTGGACCCGGGCCTCGCTGCCGCGCGCGATCTCGGTCCTGGTCCGGCTGCGCGGGGTCAGCGGCGCCGAGGACCGGGGTGCCGCGATCGATGGCTACGCTCTCGTCGAGGGGGCGATCAGCGCGCCGCTCGGCGGGTACCAGGCGGTGCTGCGCGTCGACGACGCGCTCGATCGCCGCCCCGAGACCCGCACCGGCTACCACGGGCCGGGCCGTCTGTTCACGCTCGTGCTGCAGGGCACCTGGCGCTGAGCCGGCGGGTGCGGGGCCCCCGCCGGTGGGGGCACGCGGTCCCGGGCCGACCACGATCCTGCGCCTGGATCCAGGTGCTTGCGTGGACCGTGGCGCGGCACGGCGGTTGCTTTACCGGGAGCCATGCGCGCCTTCGCTCTCGTCGTGTCGCTCACCGCGTGCTCGGTCGGCGCTCCGGAGCCGGGCCCGGGCGCTGACCCTACCGGCGATCCGTCCGGGGATCCCTCGGATCCGGCGCGGACGTGCCCACTGCCCGATGCCGTCGCCGATGCCGGCGCAGTGACTGCGACCGCGGCCCAGCGCTGCAACGTCTCGGGCTCGATGGGCACGCGCCAGTGGTATCGCCTCGCCGCGACGCTGCCGGGGTCCGACGACGTGGTGCAGCTCGAACTCTACGATCAGGCAGGCGCGTTCGCCGGCGGCGTGGTCCGCACTGGCACGTTCCCGATCGACGCCGACCCGGCGACCTGCGGCGTGTGCCTGCGCGCGCTCGGCGGCAAGGGCACGGCGTCGCCGATCGCCTACCGCGGCATCGCCGGCACCGTGCAGATCACCGCGGTGGGGGCGGGCGGCGCCGCGCTGGCCGCGACCATCACCGATGCCTCGCTCGCCGAGGTGACCGCCAGCGAGGTCGTCGTGGCCGGAGGCTGCAGCACCGAGATCGCCGGCGTCCGCGTCACGGGCACCGTCGTCGACCTCACCGGGAGCGAGGGTGGCGGTGGCGGTGGCGGTGGCGGTGGCGGCGGTGGCGGTGGCGGTGGCGGTGGCGGCGACTGCCCCACCACGATCGGCGATTGACGCACCACCCCACGGGCCCCACGCCCCGACCTCGGAGCGCGGCGACGCGCTGCTGCTGGTGGCCGCGCGGAGGTGGCTGCGTCGCCAGAGTTCGTCCTCGGCGAGGAAGTCGTCGATCGCGGCGTGCACCTCGCGCGGCGCCTCGACCTGCACCAGGTGGGTATGGCCGGGGAACACCGCGAGGCGCGCACCGGGGATCGCGCGCTGCATCCGCTCGGCGGTCGACACCGGCGTCAGCTGGTCGCGATCACCGGTGATCTCGAGCGTGGGCACCCGGATCGAGCCGAGCATGTCGCGCGCGTCGTGCTCGAGGTAGGCGGCGGTGACGTGGCCGATCAGCGTGGGATCGAGCGATGCGACGTGGCCGAACAGGCCCTCGAGGACCGACGGCGGGCAGGTGTCGCGGTGGGCGCCGCCGGTGAGGTACGCGAGCTCGCGCGCGATCCGCGTGCCGAGGCTGCTGCGGAGGCCATCGAGGAGGGCGGTGGTGCCAGGGTGGCGCCCTACGCCGCGCAGCACGCGGGTGAGCAGGGCGCGCAGCCACGCCGAACTCGACACCCGGTCGAGCGGGTGGCCGGGCGTGCCGCAGACCGGCACGAGGGCCTTCACGGGCCCCGAGGACCTGACCGATCAGGCCGCGCGCCCCGAGCGGTACCTGCGCACCTGGATCGCCGCGATGACCGATCGCCACCAGGAGGTGGCGGCGGCGATCGTGGCGGACCTGCCCAGGGTCCAGGTGATCAACACGGCGCTCGCGCGCGCGCGTCCCGCGGGGATCCACGACCTCGAGCGCGTTCACCTGGTCGCGCACGCAGCGTGGGTCCAGCGCGGCAAGACGGGCCAGGGTCGGCTCGTGCTGGTCGACGCACGGCACGAGCGCATGAAGATCGGCCGCGGTGTCGAGCTGTCCGGTGTGCGGCTGGACCACGTCAACTTCACCGAGGCCTACCTCGAGAACGCCACGCTGGCCGACGCCGAGCTCGTCGACGTCCGCCTCGATCGGGGCTCCCTGTACGGCTCGCTCCTGCACCGCGCTCGGCTGACCGCCGGCTCGCTCGACGGGGCGGATCTCGAGCAGGTCGAGTTCACCTCCGTGGAAATCCAGGCTAGTCGAGGCACAAGATGTTGTGGCGGCGGAAAGAAACGGGTGCAGTTCCCGATCTCCGACGCACGGAGCCCCGTGGCGACCAGGATCGACGCTCGCGATCGCGCGGGGCGCGACGACCGCGATCCTCGACGAGATCGAGTCGTCGTTGTGGACCGCACCCCTCGCGCTGGGGCGCGCGTTGATCGCGCTCGACCTCGCGCGCGTTGTGGCCCGGCCGCGCCCGGTGGACGACGTCCACGGCGGCGCGAAGTTCGTGCTCGCCGCGACCGCGACCAGCGACCTCGGGACGCGCTTCGGCAAGGTCCGGTTCACCCGGCCGGTGGGGCATCGCGTCGGGTGGCGCCGCGCGACCTGCGATCGGCCGTTCGATCGCGCGCTGGGCCTCGGCAGCGGCTTCAGCTTGGCGACCGTGGTGTCGGTGACGCGGTTGTGCGCGCAGCTCGCGTTCGCCAGCGCACGCACCACGTTCGCGCACGTCTGTGAGTGGTCGCCCAGCCAACGGACGACGCTCCGCATGGTCGACGCCGTGGGGGCGGAGGCCCGACCCTTCCTCGACGCCGCGCCACCGCCCGCCGACGATGGCGAGATCCTCGTCATCCAGGTCGACGGCGGGGGGCGCCGCACATCGATCTCGCGGAGTCGCAACGGCGGCGCGCGCGCCGGCGTGCACGCCAACGGCCACGGCGCGCGAAGGGGGACAAGCGCAAGAACGCCAAGGTCGCGTTCGTCGGGGTGATCTACACGCTGCGCCGCGCGGCCGACGGCACCTGCGAAGGACCGATCCACCAGCGGCTCCACGCGACCTTCGCGAGCCACGCTGCGCTGTTCACGTGGCTCCACGCCGAGGCGGTCAAGCGCGGCGATGGCACCAAGCGCACGCTGTTCCTCGCCGATGGCGTCGAGGCGATCTGGGAGCAGCACGCGCGCTGGTTCCCCGCGGCCGAGCCGTGCATCGACTGGGTGCACATCGTCGAGAGGCTGTGGGCCGGAGGCCGGTGTCTGCATCGCGAAGGCTCCGATCAACTCGCCACGTGGGTGGCCGACCGCGTGCGCGCGTTGCGTGGCCGCAGCGGCCCAGACCAGGTCATCACGACGTTGACGGACGCGGACGCTGCCATCGCGAAGACCGGCCCGGGCAACAAGGCCAAGCGCGCGAAGGTGCACATGTCCGCCGCGTACATCAAGGCCGTGACCGAGGCCTCGCCCCAGGCGCAGATCATCTTCGACCGGTTCCACGTCCAGCGCCTCGCCCGCGCAGAGCTCCCCGGGGTCGCGTTCAGCGCGAGCTTGACCAGCGTCGGCGAGGAGCCCGAGACATCGACCACCCAGCCCGGGGCCGGATCCCACCAGGTCTGGTAAACGGCCGACCGGATCAGCGCGGCATAGGTCGTGAGCGTGGCGCCGCCGAGCACGCTGTCGCTCGGGTGGATCTGCTGCCGCGCCAGCGGCGTCGCCCCGAGCATCTTGCGGTCGAGCTCCGCGAACGTGCGCCCAGCGAACGACATCTCGAGGCCACTCAGCGGCGGCCCGACCGCCTGGCCGGCCGCGGACGAGGCCGAGATCCGGACCTGCACGAACACGGGCGTCAGGGGCTTGCCGGTCACCTTCACGATCTTGGTCGACTCGAGCGAGCCGATCGGGTCGCCGCCGTTGAACTCGTTGCGCGCCCGGCCGTCCCAGAAGTTGTCGAGGTCGGCGTGGTCCGTGGCTCGACGTTGCGGACCATCGCCCCTCCGGTGACGAACACCCCGCCGAGCGGCGCCCCGACATCGGCGGGCCACCGCGCATCGCCGACGACGCGGGCCCGGCCTCACGCGCAAGGCGTGGCGCGCGCCCCTGCGGCACCTTGCGTTCGCCCACGCATGGCCGGAGCGAGCGCCGGGCTCAACGAACGCGTGCCCCCACGCGACGACGCGACACCAGCCGCTCCGAGGGGTCCGGCCAGACCAGTACAACCCGAGTGGATAACTCCGTCAGCAGGCCGCGCCGCAGTGGCGGCATGGGCTGCGCACAGAGGGCGTAGACCACGTGCCCGAGGTGGCGCTCGACGGCCGCGCGCGGGCCAGCGTCGGGCGGCGTCGCGGTCAGCCCCAGCGGCGTGGGCGCGACCAGCATCTCGAGGACCTCGACCGGACACGTCGCGCCGACATGATGCGCCTCGTCCGCGACCACGAGCCCGCACATCACGAGCCCGCACATCACGAGCCCGCACATCACGAGCCCGCACATGGTGAGCACGGCGCGCCGCGACGCTGGTGGGCGAGCGTCGCGGTGCCCGGTGCGCGCTTCAGGGGGGGATCAGGGCGTGATCGGGGCGTGATCGGGGCGAGATCGGGGCGTGATCGGGGCGTGATCGGGGCGTGATCGGGGCGTGATCGGGGCGTGATCGGCGCCTCGCCCCGGGCGCGCGGATGCCCCCGCGGCGCGCGATCAGCCGTCCGCGCGCTCGGTGGTCCCGGGGGCGCGCGGGTCGGGCCCCGCCGCGACCTCGACCCGGTCGCGACCCCCTCGCTTGGCCGCGAGCAGCGCGGCGTCGGCGCGCGCCACGACCTGCTCGCGCGCCTCGCCGGGCTCGCGCTGGGCGACCCCGAACGAGGCGGTCACCCGTAGCACCTGATCGCCGACGGCGACCTCGGTCGCCGCGAGCTGGGTCCGCGCGCGCTCGGCGACCCGCACCGCCTGCGCGAGCTCCACGTCCCGCAGCACGAGCAAGAACTCCTCCCCGCCGGTGCGGGCGAGCACGTCGCCAGCGCGCACGACGCCCGCCAGCACCGTGCTGAGCCGGCGCAGCACCTCGTCGCCGGCGGCGTGGCCCCAGGTGTCGTTGACCACCTTGAACCGATCGGCGTCGATCGCCACGACGCACGGCCGCGCGTCGCCGTCGAACGCGCCCTGCCCCTCGGCGTCGAGGCCGCGCCGGTTGAGGGCGCCGGTCAGCGGATCCACGTGGGTGAGGCGGCTCAGCCGCACCATCTCGACGTAGGGTGCGCACACCGCGGCGAGCACGGTCAGCAGCTGCTCGTGCTGTTCGGTGAAGTAGTCCAGCGAGGGCACGGCGCTGCTCAGCACGCCGATCACGCGCTCGCCGATGAACAGCGGCACGCCCAGGAACGAGCCCAGCCGAGCCTTCATGCCCTCGCGCGTCGAGAACCGCGGATCAGCGTCGGCCTCAGAGCTGCGCAGCGGCCGGCGCTCGGCGGCGACCCAGCCCACGAGCCCCTCGCCGACCGCGAACTGGGCATCGCCCTGCCAGTGCAGCGGCTGACCGGCGCGGTAGGTGGTGAGCAGCCGGGTGCCCGCCGGGTCCAGCACCCGCAGGCTCATGCGCTCGGTGCCGAGCATCTCGGCGGCGCGGCGGACCACGTGTTCGAGCACGTCGCCTGGACGCTGCAGTTCGGCGAGCTCCCGGACTACCTCCGCCAGCACCATGACCGCGTCACGCACCACTCCAGCGTACACCTCCCGACCACCCGCTCGCGCCGCCCGTGCTCGAAACCCGCGGCGGTTCGGCCCGGCGCAGCGGAACCTGTCAACGGTTTTGAGACAGCCCGTGTTCAGTTTATGATCGCGGCGCCTGTGTCTCCTCCGGGGGCTTGGGTGGATTGATCCAGACGGTCGTCGGTGGCGCGGCGGGCGTGGACTTGCCACTCACGAAGCGTTCAGGGTGCGCCGCGTAGGCCGCGTCGAGGACGCGAGCCCTCGAGGTCCGGACAGGACCGCGTGCGGTCCACGAACTTCGCGCAGATCGCTTCCATCCCGGTCCACGGATCGACGGCGTAGACCTGCGCGGCAACCAGAAGCAGCACCTCCGTCGACACCCCGCGGAAGCTGCCGATCTCGACGACCGACGCGAGGTCCCCGGACGAGCGAACGAGGTTGATCAGGCCGTCGACGCTGTTGATCCGCCGGCTCTGGAGACCCATGTCGGTCATGCGCATAACCTCGTCATCGAGTTCTGGGCCGACCAACCAGTGGCCAAGGACGTCGTCGCGCTGATCGCCGCCATTCAGGCTGAGCACCAGCGGCACCGCGACGCGCTGACGGCGCTCGGCACGCAACTCGCGGCCTTGGGCGACAACCTGGGAGCCCAGGGGCACGTCCACCTGCGCCCACTTGAACCGTACCGCGAGCGGGTGGAGGCGTGCCTCTACCCGCCTGTCACGCCACCGCCCTGACAGGTCATCCCGAGCCGCCGGTCGCGCCCCGATCGCGGTGACTCCACCCCGCCGATCGGATCGACTGTCAGGTTTCTACGGAATCACGTGGCCGTCGACACGCAGCGGGTTGAACGCCGTGATCGTGTCCCCCCGCGGGAGCAAGAACGCGGTCAGCGCCGGGTGCCGCGCGAGCAACTGGACCAGCTCTCCGCCGGCCACGTCGAAGCCGAGCCCCTGCCCCTTGCAGCACGCCCCGCAGCCCGCGCACACGTGTCGGAGCCGGCGATCGGGCCACGTGAAGTACACGTACTCAGGCGTCACGAACAGCGCCGCCAAGATCAGAAGCGGCCTGCCATCCCGAACACCGCACCGTCGCGAGTCCGGATGAGCGAAGCGACCGCGGCGCCAGCGGGCGCATCGCGTCGCCGTGATGGCGACACCGATGAGGAGGGCACACGGCGGCCCGATCGCCAGGCGAGGTAGCTGGCCACGGCGAAGCCGACCCCGGCGCCAGCGAAGATCGTGCCGGAGACGGCCGTGTCGCGGATCGTGGGGCGCTGGGGGCCGAGTGCGTGCAGGTCCTCGTCAATGGGGAGGAACATCGCCGCGAGCAGCAGCGACGTGGTGCTCGCACCGACCATGGCCGCCGGGAACGGACGCAGGTGACGCGACTTCGTCAGCCACCAGGAGACACCGACCCCTGCGAGGCTCGCGCCACCCGCGTACCCCGCCATCGCGAGCGACCGCCTGTCATCGTCCTGCGACACCACGTAGAGCGTGGCGCCCCCGCCATCGATGTCCGTCGCGAGCGATGCCGAAGGATCGGCGGCGTCCCACGCCGGTGACCCGGCCATGATGTGGAAGTTGCCTTGCGCCGAGCTGACGAACAGCGGATCTGCCGAGATGTTGCCAGTGCCGGCTTTGGCATCCGAACCGATGTCTGAATAGGTCGTCGTGCAGTTCGCGCTCCCGCCGATCTGGGCTCCGCCGCCTGCCAATGTTTCCGTAGATGATGTTGTTCGAGAACACCAACGGCTTGAGCACGGTGCCGCACGTGACGCCCGTATTCAGCGTGGCCGGGCCGAGGTTCGCCGATCGTCACCTGAGGCGCCCCCGCCTCCGTGGTTCGACTGTCGACCTTGACGACGAACAGCCGATCGATCCCGGCGGTCGCGAGGCTGTCGGGCACACACGGGTAGAGCGATGGATCGGGGCACGACAGCAGGCGCTGCGTGTCCGGCCTGGACAGCGGCGATGCGACCACCTGCCACCCAGCCGTGGTCGCGGCGTCGGTGACCGCATCGCCGACGATGTCCCGGCGAGGCGCCTCGGCGGTCCCGGCGACGATGACGATGCCGCGTCCGGCGAGTGCAGGGCCGCTCGCCAGCGCAACGATGAGGGCGGCCAGCAGGGATGTTGCGTAGAGCTTCATGAAGTCACCATGTGTTCCGATCACAGGGGCACGTGACAAGAGGTCCGTTCACGTCGACCACGAGCGTCACCGCCTCGCCGTACGCGCTGGCCATGGCGCCAGCCCCACGTACCTCCATCTTGGATGTGCCCCACATCGCCAAGGAGACGCCGCTATTCACGCCGGCATCGTCGGCAAGGTTTCGGCTGAATGGAAGCCCCTCACCTCCCGGCGCTCGGTCCGGACGCAGCAGGTGCGGTCGGGTGCTAACTGGTGTCTGACCCCGTCGCGGCGTAGGTTCGCGCCATGACAGCCCGACCGATGGTGTGGACGATGGTGAGAACGCTGGCCCTGACGGTGGCGCTGCTCGCGTGCAAGAGCGGCGGTTCGAACGCCCGCGAGGGTGGCGCGCGCGTGACCAGCCCGGCGCTCGACGCCCTGCTCGCCGGGGTGCCTGGCAACGCGCTCGCCGTCGGCTTCGTCGACCTCGACACGCCCCCGTGGGCGCTCGTCACCGGCGGTGTGATGCCGCTCGACGAGGCGGCGCGCCAGACGCTGGACAAGGAGCTGCGCGCCTACCTCGATCGCTACGTCGGGGTCGACGTGTCGAAGGTGCAGTACGCGGTCGGCTTCGTCGCCGGTCCGCCCCCGATGGCCGCCGTGCTGGTCAAGGCGATCGGCGGGACCCTCAAGCTCCCCGGCGCCACCGACCACGAGGGTGGCAAGCTGTGGATCGTCGATCCGGACGCGGACCTCGGCCTCGCCATGAAGGGCGAGCTCGTGGTGTTCGGCAAGTCCGCCGCGGTGCGCGGCGTCCTCGACACCCTCGCCGGCAAGCGCAAGAGCATCCTCGTCGAGAACAAGCCGCTGGTCGACTGGCTCCACGCGCAGAGCCCGGGCGCGGCGGTCGGGCTCGCCGCGATCGCGCCCAAGGGCCTGCCGCTCCCGCCGGAGCTCGCCGGCCTCCAGCGGCTCGCGATCTCGCTCGGGCGGACCGGCATCCGGGCGGTGCTCGAGGGGGAAGACGCGCCGATCACCGCGCTCCAGAAGATGATCGACCAGGGCTTCGCGATGGCGCTCGGCGAGGTCACGCGCGCGCACGACGCGGCGATCGCCGGGGACCTGCCGCCGCCCGAAGGTGCGTTCGCGATCATCGGCGCCGCCTACGCGAGGAGCTACGCCGAGAAGCTCAAGCCGCGCCGCGAGGGCAACCGGCTGGTCGCCTCGCTCGACCTCGGGCTCGGCGGCACCGAGACCATGACGATCGTCGCCGGAATCGGCGTCCTGTCGGCGGTCGCCATCCCCGCCTTCATGGACTACATGAAGAAGTCCAAGGTCTCCGAGTCGTCGCTGCAGCTCAACAAGCTCGCCAGGATGATCAAGGTGACCTACGCCGTGAACGACGCGCTCCCCGTCGGCGAGGCGCCGCTCAGCCCCGCCACCCGCTGCTGCGAGGGTCCGGACGGCAAGTGCCCGGTCGACGCCGCCGCCTGGCAGCACCCGATCTGGCAGGCGCTCGAGTTCCAGATCGACGAGCCCAGCCGGTACCAGTACCGCTACGCGTCCGATGGCAAGACCGCGGTCGTCGAGGCCGTCGGAGACCTCGACTGCGACGGCCAGACCGCCGCGTACCGGCTCGACGTCACGACGGCCGGCGGCAGCGCCAGCGTCAGCATCACCCCGCCGTCGAACGCGGACTGACGCGTCCCTGCGCGGGCCACGTACCGGCTATGCTCGGAGCGTGAGCACGGCCCGCCGCCTCCACTACGACTACGTCGAGTACCTGCGGGCGCTGGAGATGAGCGAGCTGCGCCTCGAGTATCAGGACGGCGTCATCTACGCGATGGCCGGAGGCACGCCGGCGCATGCGGAGCTCGGCGCGGCGGTCATCGGGTTGATGTACGGACGGCTTCCCCCGGGATGCCGCGCCGCGACGTCGGACATGAAGGTGCGGATCGACGCGACCGACCTCAGCACGTTCCCCGACGTGGTCGTCGTCTGCGGCGCGCGCGAGGTCGCGGCGATCGATCCCAATGCCATCACGAATCCGGCGCTGCTCGTCGAGGTGACGAGCAAGTCCACGGAAGACTACGACCGCGGGGAGAAGCTCAGCCAGTACAAGCAGCTCCCCTCGCTCGCCGCCGTTCT
This sequence comes from Kofleriaceae bacterium, assembly GCA_964203225.1. Classification (GTDB taxonomy): domain Bacteria; phylum Myxococcota_A; class Polyangia; order Haliangiales; family Haliangiaceae; genus JABFXX01. Next base: position 248,501 of record CAXNMK010000005.1, on the reverse strand, counting down.
GTTCGTCTCTCATCGCACCCGCCGCGTGACGCTCGTCGAACGCGTCGGCGCGACGTGGGAGGAGCGCGAGTTTCGCCCCGGCGAGATCGTGACGGTCCGATCGCCAGCCCTCGAGTTCCCGGTCGACGCGGTCTACGACGGCATCACGCTCGATCCGCGGTGACGATCGGTCCCACCTGGGCTCCGCCCCCGCCCCACGCGGCAAGCCGCGTATGGGCCCCACCCCCGGTCGGGAACGCTGCGCAATCCCTCAGCCCTCGTCGACGACATCGGCAGCCTCGGGCGCGTCGGCGCCTTCCTGCTCGCCGAACAGCGCGGTCACCACCGGCATGAACAGCGCCTCGTCGGGCTCGAGGTGCTTGTGCTCGGCGTCGTGATCGGTGAGCGGCTCGAACTTCGGGATCAGCGCCATCCAACGGTGTCAGATCCACAAGATCCGCAACGTCGTCGATCAGCTCGCCGACGAGATGAAGCCGTCGGTGAGGCAGGCGATGCGCGACGCGTCCGCGGCGAGCGACGTTGATCGCGCGCACAAGGTCTTGACGAACCTCGTGCGTCGTCTGGAGAAGGACCATCCAGGGGCTGCGGCCTCTCTCGAGGAAGGGCTTGACGAGACCCTGTCCGTGAAGCGCCTCCGCCTCCCGAAGAAGCTCGAACGCCAGCTCTCGACGACGAATGCGATCGAGAACCTCATGGGCGCTGTCCGGCGACTCTCACGTCGAGTGAAGCGCTGGCGAGCAGGCAAAATGATCTTGCGGTGGACCGTCGCCGCTGTCGCCGACGCCGCGACGCGATTCCGCAGGATCACCGGGGCGCGCGAAGGAATGACTCCGCCACGCGATAGGCGGGGCCGCGCGTTGTCCGCCGATCGCGATCGTGTGAGCCTGGAGCCGATGACCAAGCTCGTGCTCTCGTGTGCCCTCTGGGTCGCCGCCTGCGGAGGCGCGCCGGCGCCCGCGATCGACAACCCTGCGTCCGCCACCACGGCGCCCGCAGGCACCCCCAAGGCGGCCGAGCTCAGCCAGGGCGGCCAGGTGTGGGGCGTGTACTTCGCGATCGCCGCGCCGATGGCGCCCGAGCTCAGCGCCGCCAAGGAGCGCGTGAAGGCGCTCAGCTACGAGGTGTTCGACAAGGACCTCAACTGTGATGTCCCCGTCGGGGACAAGCCGCCGGTCGAGGGCGACGGCGAGCACATGCTGATCGCCGTGTACTTCGCGACCGAGGCCGACGCGCGCGCGGTGGCCGCGCGTGACGGCCAGCCGGTCGTGTGGGTGGGCGAGGTCAAGACCATGTGCATGGACTGACGACGACCGTCGGGCCAGTCACGCGCGCAGGATGCTCGCCATCGCCTTGCCCCGGGCGAACTCGTCGACGAGCTTGTCGAGGTAGCGGATGTTCCGCATCAGCGGGTCGGCGACGTCATCGACGCGCACGCCACACACGACGCCCGTGATCAGCGTCGCCCTGGGGTTGAGCTTCGGTGCCTTCGCGAAGAACGCCTCGAAGTCGAGCTTGCTGTCGATCACCTTCTTCAGCTGCGCTGCGGTGTAGCCGGTCAGCCAGCGGATGACCTGATCGACCTTTGCCCGGGTGCGCCCCTTCCGCTCCGCCTTCTGCACGTACAGCGGGTACACGCTCGCGAACGACATCGCGAAGATGCGCAGCTTCCTGTCCACGGATGGCTTCTTCACGGGCGTGAGGTGTGAGTAGCGCGGGTCGACGACGGCCCGCAATGGATGGCCACGCTGGGCGGACGGGGCCCGAGCGCGCGGGCCCGGAGCACGGGGACCTGACCCCGCGACGCCGGCGCGCATGTACGCCCTGACCACCGATGCGGCGAACGTGCTGTGGTTCGGTGCCGACGACGGCCTGTACGCGTTTGACGGCACGACCGAGACCAAGGTGCCGGTCCTGAACACCCGGATCCGCGCCATCGCGGAGATCTCGGGGACCACGGCCAAGGTGGTCAGCCCCGCCGACGTGTTCACCGTCGATGTCACCAACGGCGAGGAGTCCGAGCATAGCCCGCTGGCAAACGCCGAGCATGCTGGCCGCAACGCGGCCTGCGTGAAGTAACCCTCGCGGCCGCGAGGCCACGAACGGGATCCAGACGCAGCGCCTCGGTGCTGCGTTGTTCGTTGGGGAGCTGTCCGCCACGCTCACAGCCGGAACGAGACCACCACGACCGCCGCGCCCGCGCTCCCCAGCGTGTTCGCGAGCTGGTCGTTCCACGAGTAGGGCGGGTCGAGCTGTCGTGAAGCCCGGGCCCCAAGCTCGCGGCCTGGACCGCCGGCGTGCTGCTCGCCCTGACCGTGGCCCACCACCGCCCGTGGCAGACCTCGACGGCGCAGGCCGGCGAGCTCGCCGTCGGGTTCCTGCCCGTGACCTGCCACCTGACCTGCCCGGTCACCGACTTCGCGTCGAGGACCACCACCACCGGCACGCACTTCGCGTCCATGCGGTTCACCGAGTTCCCGACCGTCGTCGAGGCGCTCAAGGCCCGCAAGCTCGAGGCCACGTTCCTGCTCGCCCCGCTCGCGATGAAGCTGCGCGAGCAGGGCGTGCCGATCAAGGTGGTCTACCTCGGCCACCGCGACGGCTCGACGGTGATGGTCGCCAAGGCGTCCACCGCCACCAGCCTGCGCGACCTCAAGGGCAAGGTGTTCGCGCGCCCGAGCCGCTACTCCAACCAGTACCTGGTGATCACCAAGCTGATGGAGGACCAGGGCCTGGCGCCCGGCGACATCGAGTTCGTCGACATGCCGCCGCCCGACATGCCCGCCGCCCTCGCCGCCGGCGCGATCGACGCCTACTTCGTCGGCGAGCCCCACGCCGCCAAGGCCGAGCTCGCCGGCACCGGCCGCGTGCTCTACCACGCCAAGGACCTCTGGCCGCGGTTCGTCTCGTGCGTGCTCGTCGTGCGCGAGGAGCTGATCACCGAGCACCCCGAGGTCGTGCGCGACCTCGTGCGCGGCATCGCCGAGAGCGGCGAGTGGGCCGAGCAGCACCGGCTCGAGGCCGCCCGGGTCGCCGCGCCGTACGTCCGCCAGGACCAGAAGCTGCTCGAGTACGTCCTCACCCAGCCGCCTGACCGCGTCAGCTACCGCCACCTGACGCCTACCGACGACGATCTCCAGCAGATCATGAAGTACGCGATCAAGGCCGGCGTCCTCGACGGGCCGATCGACCTGACCCAGCTCGTCGACCTGCAGTTCATCCCCGCCAGCATCTCGGCCGCCGACATCACCACCCCGCCATGACCCCACCATCGCGCCTCACCTGGCGCCCCCTGACCCTGACCCTGTGCGCGAGCTGGCTGGCCGCGACCGGCGTGATGATCGCGCTCGCCACCGTGGTCGCCCTGCCCGCGTTCCTCGCGAAGGCCGGCCCGTTCATCCTCGCCGGTCTCGTCACGGGCCGGATCGTCGGCGCGCCGGCGCACACGCCCGCGATCATCGCGACCGCCATCCTCGCGGTGGTCGCGAGCCTGGGCTGGACCGCGTTCTCCTTCGCCACCCGCGACCTCGCGCCCGACCGCGCGCTGGTGCGGCTCGGCGCCTCGCTCCCCGTCATGCTGCCCGTCATGCTGATCGTCGGTGTGTGGGCGTACGTCGGGATGATGCTGGCAGGCCGCCGCCCCGCCCCGCCGCCCCGCACGCCGACGAAGACCGAGCTCGACGACCTCGAGCAGGAGCTCACGCGAGCGATCGCCCGCGAGCGCGACGGCGCCCCGCGCGGCCCGGCCTGAGCGTCGCCTGCCGATGGGGCTGACGCGCTCCCTGGCCGCGCGAGCCCCGGCACCGAGACGAACAGGAGACGAACCGGGGTCCGGCGAAACCAACACACCTCGCGTTGGTTACTCCGGTCGCGCCGGGGCGGTCGTCGAGGCCCGCGTGTCCGCAGAGGAATCAGCGAGCAGCCGCAGGCCGGCGCTACCCGTCCCCCCTCTGGATCCTCCGGAGGGCATCCCGGCGGCGTCGTAAGCGGGCCAGCGGCGCGTTATCCACAGGTAGTTGCGTTGGTTCCGCCGGCCCCTTGCGACCCCTTGCGACCCCTGATGCGTGCTGCGTGCTGCGTCCGGGACGGCCACCAGCGCTCTGTCCGATGTCCGGACATATGATCGATGAACGTCCAGCCGGCGGACGCCGCGTCGCCCGACACGCTCTTAAGTTGTCGCAGTGGGTGCTGTCGTTGCCGCGGCAGGTCCGGTTCCTGCTCGCCCGCGACACCGACCTCCTCACGCAGCTCCTCGGCGTGTTCCTGCGCAAGGTGTTCGCCTGGCAACGTCGCCGCGCGCGCGCCCACGGCAAGGGCGATCCGCCGTGCGGCGCCGTCACGTTCGTCCAGCGGTTCGGCTCGCTGCTCAACCTCAACTGCCACGCCCACGCCCTGCTCCCCGACGGTGTGTTCGCGGCCGGCCCGGACGGCGCCGTCGCGTTTCATCCGCTGCCCCCGCCGTGGGACGACGGTGTCAGCGACCGTCTATGCGCAAACGCGTTTCTGCGCGACGACGCGGCGATCGACAAGACGTGGCGCAACCTGCGCGCGCTAGCCAGGCGGCTCACGGGCCGCGGCACCGCGGCGCGCCAAGCCGTGGCCGCAGCCTTGCGTTACATTCGCAGCCGCAAAGCGAAGATGCGCTACGCGAGCCACTACCGTGCCGACTTGCCGATCGGCAGTGGCGCGACGGAGAGCACCTGCTGGCAGATGCAACAACGCGTCAAGCTCCCCGGCCAGTCGTGGGACGTACCTGGCCTGCGCGGCATCTTGGCCATGCGTGCGCTGGTGCTTTCGGAGCGATGGCGTCCCGCGTGGCAGGTCTACGCAGCGACCCACCGGAAGAACGTGCGTGTCGCCGCATGATCAGGACTGCATCCGCCTTGGATCTGACGTCGAAACATCGCAGCGTAGTAGCTCTACGTGGTTAGCCGAAATATCAGGGTGTCGAGCAGATTTACTTCAACGCGACCGCTGATCGAGAGCGACCGAATGGATTCGGCAACCTTGCGTTCAACCGAAAAGCTGGTCTCGGTTACACAGAATGAAGACATACCCTTCATCTGTATGTTGATGTTGCGCACTGTGGCGAGGATTCCGTCTTGATCTAAGAAGTTCACCACTAGATCAGCACGAAATCCATCGTGCGTGATGCCGGTTACAGCCGCGATCGCTATCTCGAGGTCGTTTTGCCGTAGTCGGATTTCTATTTCCGTATCCAGCATTTGTTGATTCTGGGCGGTTGTCGAAATTTGCAACAGTTCTGCTTTGTCACTGCCAATGGTGAAAGGCTCGACCGTGCCAGTAAGAAAAACGCTGCGATATTCGATTCGAGCTTCGAGTACGTAGACCACGGCAACGGCCTGTTTTTTTTGCGAAGGCGTGAATTCATGCGTCCAGGCGCAGCGTGAGCCTAACATTCTCCGACTCGAGTAGGCACATTCTCGAAAACCGAGCAAGGTGTGGTCTGGCGCTAGTAGATAGGCGGTTACGCCGCGCAGTTCGACGCCCGCGTTGTTCAGCAAAGCTTCGCCGGTCGCTTCGAATTCTAAAAATACACGGTCACCGCGGTCTACCCATGTAAACGCAGGCGCAGCAATGGCGTATGCCGCCGTGGCGTGACGAATCGGTTCCGTGTTAGTAGTTGTACTAGGCAAAATCCAAGTCAATGGCGCTTTCATCTGTGCAAGATACTTGATGATCTTCGGGCGTGCAACGTATAGATTGCGGTAAGCGCATAGCCCGCGCGGCCGATCACCTCCTCCTCGGTCGCCGTCCGCAGCACGCTGCGATACAGCTCCGCGCTCTTGCGCATAGTCGGGTGGCCCCGGGATTTTGGCCCCGGGGCTCCCACAGAACCGGACTTGCGGATCTCCCGCATCCGGCTCTTCAGTGCGTGGGGTTCGCTACGGGCGGTAGACGCTGTGCACGATGCGCGGAGTTGGGAGCGGGTACAGGCTGCTGAGCAGCTTGAACCTGGCCCAATTCATGTGTCCTCGACGCGAGCGGCGATCAAGCCACGTGCGCCAGACACGTTTCACCTCGTGCAAGAAGCGTCCGAGTGCCCGGCCGTTCCCAGTGATGCCGAAGTAGTTGTAGTGACCCGCCACCTTCTTCACGAGCATCTCATGCTGCTTGCGGACGGGAAGATGACGGTTCCTACTGCACCAGTCGGCGACGCGCTGTAGTGCGCGCCCGAAGCGGTTGCCTGAAGTCTTCCGTTGGACCACCCACCAGCCGTTCCGGGAACGTCCCCAGAAATGCGTGAAGCCCAGCAGGTCGAAGCTCCCGGGGTCAGGCCCGCTGCCTGGTTTCCGGAAGTCGATGAACTTGGTCTTCTCGGGATGGACCGTGAGCCCGTACTTGGCGAATCGCTTCACCAGCACGGCCATCACGCGTCTCGCATCCTCCTCCCGCTCGAAGGCGATCGCAATATCGTCGGCATAACGGATCAGATGCGCTGATCCGCCGAGTCGAGGTCGAACCTCGCGCTCGAACCAGACGTCGAGAACTTCGTGCAGGTAGATGTTCGCGAGCAACGGAGAGATCACGCCGCCTTGCGGGGTGCCGCCATCCGGGAACCAACGGATCCCGTCCTGCTGCACTCCCGCCTTCAACCACTTGTCGATGGAACGCCGAATCACGCCGTCACGTACCCAATGATCGAGAATGGTTCGAAGATGCCCATGATCGACACTGTCGAAAAATTTCTGGATGTCGAGATCGATCACCCAGCCACCTTTCATGCCCATCAGACCTTTCCAGAGCGAATCGATCGCCTGGTGGGCCGACCTACCGGGCCGGAAGCCGTACGAGCAATCCAAGAAGTCCTGCTCGTAAACGGCGTTCAGCACCATCACAACCGCGCGCTGAAGCACTTTGTCTTCAAACGTCGGGATCCCGATGGGCCGAGTGGTCCCATCTTCCTTCGGGATCTCCACGCGACGGACGGGTGGCGCACGATACGTACCCGACTTGAAGCGGTTGAGCAGTGACAGGAGATTGCTCTCCAGGTCAGCTGCCCACACCGCTGCCGTCTGATCGTCGACGCCCACCGCCCCGTCCTTGCGTGTTTGCTGATAAGCGACGTGGAGAAAATCCACGTCAATATGATGGGCCAGCGTACGAATGGCTATCTGCGGGGCCGTTCTCGCCAGCTATGCTATTCGCTGAAGTTTCGTTGAGACGTTGTCGAGGGTCTGTGTCCTCTTCATCTTTCTCTCCTGCGATTCCCACGCCTGACTCTTATCCCCTTCCCTCCACGGGGTCCCTTGGGTTGGTTCCCCCGCTTCATCGGTACGATGGGGAGTTCCGACGTCTCGTCGTTCGTCCCGCTTCACTTCGTTTCCTTCGTTCCGCGGTATCATCAATCGGTGCGTATGTTCGCTCACCACGTCGCGCACCCGACGTGACGCCTGGACTTGATCAGCGGGTTGTCCTTCCCGCGTTCTTGGTGAAAACGACGAGACCTCCCAGGTTTCCGGGTGCCCCCATGTGCGTGCGCCATGCTCCTATGGCCCCGGCGGGATCTCGGCCTCTCGCGATGGCGAGGCTCCGATGTAGTCGGCGCCGTTTACTAGCGTCGCCGACTCCCGCGATTTGTTTCTGTCGAGGCTCGATCGCATGGCTTCGCACTCCCTGTGTACGCTTCGCAGCCGACGTCGCCGTCGGACCACGCAACACTCGGTACCGGCTGGGTCGCTACTCCTTGCCGGGCAGGTCCATCTCCTGCTGGGGCACTACACGAGGTTTCAGCTCTACATGTCATCCTCCTCGTCCGTCTTCATCTGGCGCACAGTAAAACAAACCGTGGTTTCGGATCGGTGGCCTCCGAGCGGCCAGCCTGGGGGCGGATGACCGGGTGGATCGATGCCACGCGCAGTGTAAGCAGCGTTACAACGCTGGGCTCCCGATCGGGCCGCGGACGCAGCTGGGCGCTCATCCCGCCTGCGTGGAGAGGAGGGGATCGGTAGCGGGCTCGATCATGCGCCGTCGAACCACGGCGGAGGAGGTGCGAGTGCGCAGGGATCGGGCGGCTCTATGCGCCCGATTTCGTGGACACCTGCCGGCCGAGTCGCCGACCGTCTCGACGCGCGATCGCGAGGTCGTCGTACGCATGCAACGAACGCTCGACAGCATGAAGCGGATGATCGATCAGCTCATGCAGTTCACGCTGTCGATGGCCGACGTCGTGCCGGCGTCCCGCCAGCGTCTCGAGCTCGACAAGCTGGGCGAGACCGTCGCGCGTGATACGCGGCCCGGCACGTCCCGCGAGATCGTGACCCAGCTCCAGCCCGGCACGTGAATCGCCGGCGATGTCGACAAGCTGAACCAGCTGGTCGACAACCTCGTCGGTAATGCGCTTCGCCACAGCGATGGCCCCGTCACGGTCCGCGTCACTCGCGAAGGCCAGCACGCGGTGCTCCAGGTCCACAACAACGGGGCCCCGATCGCGCCCGACGCGCTCGGCACGCTGTTCGATCCGTTCACTCGTGCGAACGGCCGGGCGGGCGGCTTCGGCCTCGGGCTCTACATCGTCGACCAGGTGGCGCACAACCACGGCGCAACCGGCGACGTCGAGTCGACCGCCGAGGCCGGTACGACGTTCACGGTGCGGTTCCCGCTCGCCGCCAGCGCGAGCTGAATCACATGCTTGGTTCGAGCGAAGTCGTTCAGGGAACGCACTCGGCGACGCCAAGACCACTGAACGTGTCGTTGGCGAAGCCATCCCACTCGACGGCCGGATCGAACACGTCTGAACCGACGACATCTCCATTGCGGAGCGGGCACTTGCGCCGCAGCGTGTTGGCGGCCATCGAGGTCAGGCCGGTTCCCCACTCGGTACCGGGATCGACGCCGATCTGGCCGATCACGTCCAGCACGGCCGTCCCACACACGAGATCGATCGCGTCGTCACCATTGAAGTTCATGACCGCGCCGTTGGACAGTTGATCGCATAGCAAGAGCACGCCGGCGCTCGCGGTGTTATCGCACACCACGAAGACGTCGTTCGGCTGGATCGTGCCAGTCAACATCAGGGGCGCACTCGCGGTCGCGGACCCGTTCACGTAGATCCGGAGTCCGCAGCTGTTCGTGACCAGATTGAAGGCCGCCGTCGACGACGGGTTGTGGATCTCGAGCGCCTTGTTGAACTCCGTACCTTCGACGTACTCGCTGAAGAACAGCGTCTCGGCCTCGCAGATCGCACTGCAGTCGTCGCCGTTCGTACGATTGCTGTCGTCGCAGGTCTCGCCCGCCCCGATCACGCCGTCACCACAGCCCTCGAACCGGCAGGTCGCGCTGCAGCCGTCGCCACTCGTGGTGTTGCCGTCCTCGCACTGCTCGCCCAGCGAGGCCTGGACGACGTTGTCACCGCACGGCGCGACCTCGACCTCGCAGATCCGGCCGATCACGAAGGTCGCGATCGTGCAGTTCGTGTCGCCCCACTGGCCGAGCGTCGTGGCGAGGTTCAGACACTCACCGGTGCCTCCGAAGTTCACGTCGTCATCGGGCTCGTTCGGCGCAAAGTTCGCGAACCCGAAGGCCTCGCCGGTGATCCACGCGAAGATGGTGTCGGTGTCGTTCGCGTCGTCTACCGCACCGATCCATGGATTCTGGGCGGAGTTCTGAACGCTCGCGACGACCTCATTCTCGCCGCTCGACGTGATCGTCGCGAGGTGGCCACCGATGGCCTCGCACGCGAGCTCGGCAGCCGCGAACGTCGTCGACGCGCTGTCGAACGACGCGTAGCAGTGGCCCGTCTGGGGATCGACCGCGAACCGGTCTCCGCCGGCAACCGCGATCGCGTGACAGATCACGCCGACGACGCAGTCGTTCGTGCAGCCGTCGGTGTTGTCCGTGTTGCCGTCGTCGCACTGCTCGTTGGGTGTCTCGATACCATCGCCGCAGACCGTCGTGCAGACGCTCGGCTGGCCGACGCACTCGAAGCCGGGCTCGACCGCGCACTGGGCGCTGCAACCATCGCCGCTGGGCGGGACGCCCGGCCCGTCGTCGCATGCCTCGGTGCCGACGATGAAACCGTCGCCACACGTCGGCGTGCAGATGCTCGGCTGGCCGGCGCACGCAAAGCCGGACTCGACGGTGCAGGTCGCACTGCAGCCATCGTTCGGGATCGAGCCGCTGTCGTCGCAGGCCTCTGCACCCGTCACGAGGCCGTCGCCGCAAACCGGTACAGGAACGACCGTGACCGAGACTCTCCCGGTGTCCGTGCCGCCATTACCATCGGACACCGTGTAATCGAACGTCGCCGTGCCGACGAACGTCGCGCCTGACTGGTACGTGATCGTGTCTCCGGTCCCGTTCAGCGAGACCGTGCCGTTGCTCGGGTTGGCGACCGCGGTGATCGACGGTGCGCCCCCGTCGATGTCGATGTCGTTCGCGAGGAGCTGCGAGGTCGCATAATTGGTCGCCACACCGGACCCGGCGGACGCCGTGTCGTCGACTGCAACCGGCGGGTCATTGACGGCAGTCACGGTGACGGTGACGAGCCCCGGCGACGAGCCGCCGTTGCCGTCGCTGACCAAGTACTGGAACGACGCCATACCGTTGAAGTTCGCGGTCGGCGTGAACGTGACCGCGCCGTTCGCGTCGGTCGAGACCGTGCCGTCGACGGGGTTGCTCGCGGCGGTGACGACGAGCGTCTGACCGGCGTCGACATCGGTGTCGTTCGCGGTGAGCGTGGCCGAGATCAGCGTGATCGCGGTGTCCTCGGGCGTCGTGGCGGCATCGTCGACCGCGACCGGCGCATCGTTGACCGCCGTCACCGTGACGGTGACGACGCCGGTATCGGTCGCGGCGCCGTCGGACACCGTGTACCGGAACGTCGCGGTGCCATTGAAGTTCGCGGTCGGTGTGAACGTGATGGTGCTGCCGGCGATCGCGACCGTGCCGTTGGTGAGGTTCGCGACCCCGGTCACGGTGAGCGTCTGGTTCTCGGCATCGGTGTCGTTCGCGACGAGCGTCGCGCCGCTGATCACGAGCGCGGTGTCCTCCGGGGTCGTCGCGGCGTCGTCGACGGCGACCGGGGCGTCGTTCGCGCCACCGACGGTGACGGTCACCATCGCGGTGCTCGTCAGGCTGCCGTCAGAGATGGTGTAGCGAAAGCTCGCCGTGCCGTTGAAGTTCGCGGTCGGCCTGAACACGGCGTCGGTGCCGACGATCGCGACGGTGCCGTTCACCGGCATGTCGACGACGGAGACCGTGAGGGTATCGCTGTCGATGTCGGTGTCGTTCGCGAGCAGCGCGGTGAACTCGACCTCGAGCGGCACGTCCTCGCCGGTGGCGAACGCGTCGGCGACCGCAGTCGGCGCGTCGTTGACCGCGGTGATGGTGATCATGATCGTCGCGGTCGCCTCGAGCGTGCCGTCGGAGACCGACACCATCACGCTGTCGCTGCCATTGTCGTTGGCGGCCGGCGTGTACGTGACCATGCTGCCGCTCTGCGTGATCGAGCCATGCATCGGCGTGCCCAGCGTGATCGTGACGTCATCACCCTCGGCGTCGGTGACCGAGAGCGTCCCGGAGACCGGCGTATCCTCCGCGGTCGTCAGCTGCAGCGAGCCGACTTGCGGCGCGCCGTTCTCGACGCCTTCGAGGTTATCGCCGCACGCAGCGAGCGCGACGGCCACGGCAATGACGACACCCGTGAGCTTCCCCAGCATCATTCGAGCACGTTATCACGGTCACCCCCACCCGCTTGTCGGCGCGGGTTGCCACACCTTCAGCGGCGACCCAACTGAGATCCACCCCCAGGGCGATCGCATCAAAAACCGAGGGCGATCGATCACTTGAGGGATGAATATCCGGAGGTGTTCTCACAGCGAAGACTGATGTTGTTCTGGCTCGCGCTCTACGGGGGCAGCGGATGCCCGATGTCTCGCACTGGCGTAGAGGAAACGTCGCGTGAGGTCGCGCACCGAGACGCGTGGAGCGCGGGACGAGACGGAGGTCGCCGCGTGAGTTTATGCGCGTACGGCCGGAGGCCTGGTGGACCAGCCGGTCGAGCCGCTCGAGCGACAGCGCGAGGTGGGCGCCGCGCTCGTCGCCGGCGGTCGCGTGGATCTCGTCGACGATCACCGTGCGCAGCTGCCCGAGCGCCGCGCGCCCCTTCACCGTGGTGAGCAGGATGTAGAGCGACTCGGGCGTGGTGACGAGGATGTGCGCGGGCCGCCTGGCGAGCTTCGCGCGCTCGGAGGTGGAGGTGTCGCCGGTGTGCACGGCCACCCGGATCTCGGGCAGGCGCACCCCCTGCGTGGCGGCGTGGACCGCCAGCTCGGCGAGCGGCGCCTCGAGGTTGCGCTGCACGTCGTTCGACAGCGCCTTGAGCGGGGAGATGTAGAGGATCGACGTGTGGTCCGAGAGCGGGTTGGCGAGCCCGCGCCGGATCAGCACGTCGAGGCAGGCGAGGAACGCGGCGAGCGTCTTGCCGGAGCCGGTGGGCGCCGCGATCAGGACGTCCTCCCCGGCGGTGATCCGCGGCCAGCCTGCCACCTGGGGGGCGGTCGGGGCCCCGAACCGCGCGCGGAACCAGCCGGCCACCAGCGGGTGGAAGGCGGCGACCACGTCGTCACCCGCGGGGGCGGTCTCGTCAGCCACGGCGGCCCCGAGCCTACCAAACCTGTGCGACAGCGCGAGGGTCGCGCCGACCGGGGGAGGGCCGCGGCGCCTGCGAGGACCTCGGAGGGGGCCGATCCGTGGACCATCGTCCCCCTCGACATCAGGGCGGGAGATAGTGGATGCCGACCACCGCCCAGGCATCGCCCCGCGGCACCGCGATGATCAGCCCGAGCATCTTCTCCGACGAGCCCCCGCCGGGGGGCCGCATCTCGATCGTGGCCACGGCGTAGCCGTAGGTCGGCGTGTGGACCTCGTGGACGGAGTCCCCGAGCACGACCATCGGCAAGGCGCGCCACCGCTCGAGGAGGGCCCTGGCCGCCGCCGGCCCCACCGCGATCTCACCCGGCGCGGTGCCCATCACGACCACGGCCGGGTCGTCGGCGAGTGCGGTCGCGGCCTCGCCGGGCGCGAGCAGCAGGCGCGCGAGCGGGCCCGCCGCGGAGCGCACCACCAGCGGCCCCATGCCCCCCCGGTAGAGCCTGGTGTCCACGCCCCCGAACGACGCTATGCGCGCTCGTGAAGATCAGCACCGACCTCTTCGCGGGGGCGGCGGGCGTCTTCCTCGGCGCGGGGCTCGTGATGATCATGCTGCGCACCTTCCGCGCGGGGGATCACGGCGGCGAGGGGCTCGGCGTGCTCGACCTCTCGGTGCTCGGCGTCGCGCTGCTCGCCGTGCAGGTGGTCGCCACGCTCGAGCTGGTCAAGCGCTTCAGCGGTACACCCGCGAAGCGCGACGGCGAGAGTGCCAATCCGAATCCCGCGCACGCCGACGCCGCGCCCGGCTGGGGTACGATTGCGGGCTATGGCGCCATCGGGTTGGTCGCGTCGGTGATCGGCGGACACGCGGTCGGGGACTTCGCCGACGCGCTCGTCGCGGGCCTCGCCGAGCGTGGATATCCCGAGATGGTGGGCGCGCTGCTGCTGAGCGTGTTCGCGTCCGCGGGCGCGTTCGCGATGATCGTCACCTCGCACGCGAAGGGCATGTACGACGTCGCGCTCGCCTCGGCCGCGGGGCAGGTGAGCCAGGTGCCCTTCGTGGTGTTGCCCGTCGCGATGCTCCTGCTCGCCGTGCTCGCGGGGACGGTTGTCGTTCCCATCGCCGCGAGCGGCGCGGTGCTGCCCATCGACCTCGAGACGACGAGCGTCGTCGTGCTCGCCTTCCCCCCGATGCTGATGCTCTGGAAGGCCGTGCAGGACGACGGTCAGGTGAGCTGGGTCGAGACCGCCGCGATGGTCTGCGTCTTCGGCATCGTCGTCTATCTGCTCGCCGCGCATGGGTGAGCGGGCGTAGCGAGAGGGCGGGAGGGCGACGGACGGCCAGCCGGCTGTCCGTCTCTCTCGCGCGTCACTCCTCGCGTGGCGCCGCGGCGCCTTCGGCCTGGAGCACCCAGACGCCGCGCGTGTAGGGAGCCACTGGCGCGAGCGCCCAGGCGTCGGGGAACACGATCCGCCGCGGGCCCTGCTGCGCGACGAGGTCGCGCCCTTCGCGCACGAGCGCGGTGGATTCGTCTTCGGGGGTGAAGCGCCAGACGCGGCGGCCATCGACCGAGAGGCCCGAGACGAGCCACGGTGCGTCCCACGGCGCGATCCCGCGCACGGCGATCGCGCGCGAGGCGCAGCCGACCACTCGGTTGACTTCGGTGAGCGCGGATTCGAACGCAGCATCGATGTCGCCGGACGGCGCGATGGAGTTGTTCCAGTAGAGCAGCACGTCGGGCGCGCTCGCGCCGAGGTGCAACATCAGCTCGGCCCAGAGCGGCGTGCCGCCGTGTGGCGCGCGTCCGGCCTCGACGTAGTCCGCGGGAGCCACCCAGGGCGCCACGGGCACATCGGGCCGCGCGAGCGCGCGTGCTCGGTATTCGTTGATCGCGAGGCGGACGGCGTTGAACGGGGTGCGCGCGTAGATCGTGGTGTCCGAGATGCGCGGGACGATGCGCGTCGAGACCTGATCGAGAATGCCGTAGCAGGCGGGCGACTGATGCGTCCCGACGACGGCGCCGCGGCCGAAACGCATCGTGTCGTGCCCGTTCAGGTCGGGCACGGCGAAGGCGGGATCGTTGTGGCTGAAGTCGTAGTTGCTCACGCGGATGGCCGGGAAGACCGCGCGCGCCACATCGACGAAGGCGCGTTCGTAATATGCGGCGACGCGCTCCTGCATGAAGGCGTTCCACGCGAGGTAGCGCTCGGTGCCGTAGGCCATCGGGCAGAGATCCGCGCGGAATTCGCGGGTGAGATCGACGCCAAAACGACTCGACCACTCCGCGAGGAGCGCGGGTGTGCGCGGGTCTTCGGCGATCGCATTCCAACGAGAAATCTCGCGGGCCCGCTGCGCCGCATCGGAGGAATCACACGTCCCGATCGACCAGTTGGAGACGTTCCACTCGAGGTCGATCACGAGCCAATCGAGGGTCACGCCGCGCGTGGCGAGACCACGCAGCACGGCGCGCACGACCTCGGACGTCTCCGCGGCCCCCGCATCCCACCAGAGGCCGGGCTGCGCCGGCTCGTCCGACGCGCCGGGAATCGTGACATCCGAGGGATGGAGATGCGGAATCGTCTCGTTCGACCACGAGCGCCACAGGAGCGCGCGGTGCCCCTCGGGGCGGGCAAGCAGTCGCGCGGCGAGCTCGTCGAGGTTCCGCACGAGGGGCTCGCGGAGCGGGTCGCCGTGGCCGCTCGCGAACGCGCA
This sequence comes from Kofleriaceae bacterium, assembly GCA_964203225.1. Taxonomy (GTDB): domain Bacteria; phylum Myxococcota_A; class Polyangia; order Haliangiales; family Haliangiaceae; genus JABFXX01. The sequence continues at coordinate 233,179 of CAXNMK010000005.1, read as the reverse complement.
GCCCGGATCGCTGTTGTTCGTGCGCCAGTCGCACTGGAGGTTCCCGGCCTGATGCACCGCGATTTCTTCGGCCGCGACGACGGGACTCCCGGCGGGCGCGCTGCCGCTCGGCCAGTTTCGCGGCGTGACCCAGGAGAGCGCGCGCAGCGGTTCGGAGACCGCACAGCGCGCGCCCGGCGGCGCGCAGCGCGCATCGTCCGGAGTCGCCGCGCAGAGCGTCGCGAGCCCCTCGGGCGTGCTCGTGTCCGGCCCGGCATCGAGCCCTGCGTCCACGGCCGCGTCGAGGCCTGCGTCCACGGCCGCGTCGAGGCCTGCGTCCACGGCGGCATCGGGGCTCGAGTCGTCCGGATCCGAACAGGCGTGGAGGGAGACGGTGGCTGCGACGAGGGCGGCGAGGACGGCGCCCCCGCGGGACGCCGATGGGATTTGCATCCGATACGCCTATCACGGAGCGCGCCGCCCGCGATATGCGCAAACTCGGCGTGCCAGTTCCGCCCAAGCTACACACGGTCGTCTCCGCGAGTGCCAGTCCTGCTGATTAGTCAATCAGCAATCTGACATATCGCCTAGTAACACGGCACCTTTGGGTTAATCGTGCTCATCTAGCCGAAACTACGCAGAAGACTGTGCCTGGATCGGGTCTCCCGGTTTCAAAGTCGGCCTTGAGCACCCAGGCGCCGCCCTTCTGCACGACCGCGCTCCTGAGCCCGCTCTGGATCTTCGGGTTCGATGTGAACCGGCCGTGGTTCCCACTGACCGGATGGAACCACGTCGTCAGTCTGGTCGGTCTCCGTGGCGCTACGGACACCTGCGCGTGTCGGTGGAATCGTCGGTGGACCAGCGCTTGTCGCCGTCCACGAAGCAGCCGAGTTGCAGGATCTCGCCGTCAGGGGTGTAGACGCGCCAGAGACCGATCGGCACCCCGACGCTGAAGGCCCCCTCGAGGAGCTTCTCGCCGGTTGCGTAGTAGTACACCCACGCGCCGTCGGGGGCCCCGCCGTGGCGAGTCCCCACGGCGGCCGGCTTGCCGGCGGGATGCAGTGCCACGTACGGACCGTCAAGGGAGACGTCACCGGGTTCGCACCACGCCGGCGCATACGCGCCGGGGGGGACACCGATCGGCCAGGGCAGTTTCGACGGGCGGATCGCGGTGCCGCCCGCGCAGCCCGCGTACGGCGCCGGGACGGGCTCGCCGTTCGCGGCCAGCGTCGCGTTGCTTGGGATAACGCCGCCGTCGGCTGCGGCCGGCGCAACGGTAGCCGGCGCAACGGTAGCCCGCGCAACGGTAGCCGGCGCCGGTCGCGCGTCATCGCGCGCGCAGGCCGCCACCACCAGGATCATCAAGAGCCCGCCGCGTCTCACTTCTTGCGCTCGGACTTCTTCGTCTCCTCGAAGTTGAGAACGAGTTCGACCTGCTCGCCCACCTTCAGTGTCGCGAACCCCGACGACGTCGAGACCACCGGTTCGGGCAGGTGCAGCTTCTTGGGCGTCACGAGCACCTTGATCTCGTGCGAAGTCATCTCGTCGACGATGGTCGAGGTCTGCTCCCCGAGGTCGTCGATGGTGACGTCCGCGACGCCGATGTTCTTCGTCTGCCCCTTGGCCTTGAGCTTCCACTTGCCGCCCTCCAACTGGATCGCCTTGCGGAGCTCGTCGCGCATCTGCGTGCTGATCTCGAGTTTGCCGACCTTCTGCGGGGTGTCAAGGGTGGCGGGCTTGTACCAATAGAGCGCGACCTCGCGCTTGAGCTCGCCCTCATTGTAGGGGTACTTCGCGTCGACACCCGGGGGCAGCTCGAGGACGTCCATGTCGAAGGCGACGCCGACCACGATAATCTCCCCATCGCGCTGGAACTCCATGCTCGCCTCGTTGACGGCGACCTTGAGGCCGTCGGCGAGGACGAAGGTCTCGGACATGCTCGCGCCCGGCTCGCCGTCAACCCAGAGTACCGAGTCGGTTGCCGCGTCGTAGCGAAGGAGAATGATCGGATCGACCGGCATCAGACTCTTCGGCGGCGCGGCGTCGGGGGCCTTCTTCTTGTCGTCAACGGCCTTGTTCTTGTCGTCCTCCGCCTTGATCTCGACGTCCTGCGCGGGTGATGTGGGTGCCGCGGCCTCGGGTGCCTTGCCGTCGGTCGCCAGGTCGGAGTGATCGGTGCCGTTGACGGTCACCTTCGGGATCGGATCGCCCTTGCGGACTCGATCGATCTCCTCGCGGAGGTAGCCGACGACCGCGAACGCGTCGCCGGCCGGCACGCCAGCCTTGGCGATCCGCGCAGCGACCTCCTTGAGCTCGGCGTCGCTCAGATCCTTGGGGATCATGTCGTTGAACATCTGCAGATCATCGTTGTCGAACGGCACACCGCCCGGGTCCGAGCTCTCGATCAGGTCGAGGACTGCCTGCGCGCCAGCGTGCAGTTTCAGGGGCGGCTCGGTCTTGGTCCCTTGGTCGCCGGCAGGCCCCGTCGCGCCGTACACGCCCGCGTCGCCACCGCCACCGCGGTCGGCGTCGACGTCAACACCGGCCTTGCCCCCGTCGCCGCCGGCTCCCGCATCCGCACCGTCACCGCCGACGCCGGCGACGCCGCCAGTGCCGCCGTCGGCGCCTTCCTCACCACCCCCATCGCCGCCGTCCTCACTCTTGGTGCCACCCCCGCCGCTGCCGCCGCCCGTCCCGAACTCGATCTGGCCGTCCGCCCACTTGTAGAGCAGGACACCGAGCTCGACGACGTCGACGATCGCCAGCGCGATGTTCAGCCCGGGGATCAGCCTCGCGCCGAGCTTCGCCAGCGTCTTGGCGGACCCCTTGAGCAGCGCCTTAGCGGCCATCTTGCCCGCACCGGACTTCAGGCCCTTCGCGGCAACCTTGAAGCCGGCCTCGGCCGCCTGGTAACCGGCCTTGCTGCGCGCGATCTTCTCGGCGCCCGTGCGCATCGCTTCCTTGTTGGTGGCCAGCTTCTCGAGGAGCTTCTCGCGCGCCTTCTTCGTCCCCTTCTTCTTGCTCTTCTTCAGCGCGGAGAGATGCTTCTCGATCGCCTTGTTGGCCTTCTTGAGCTTCTTGAGCTTCTCGGCCTCCTTGGCCATCGCCTTGAGGTGCTTGGCCATCTCGCGGCCGTGCTTGCTCATCCGGGCCAGCCGCGCCACGTCCTCGGCGCTGAGCGCCACCTCGGCGCGCACCGAAACCTTGATGTCGAGGTTATCCCGGACCCCGTCCGGCAGTTCGACGCCGAAGAAGTCGAGCAGCTCGGGCGCCTTGCCCTCGCCGATCACCGCCAGCTTGGCGACGTCGAGATCCACCTCGCCCTTGGAGAACTTCCCTTCGAGAAACTTTGCTTCGGCCTTGAACTTGACCTGGGGGAACCCTGGGATGTGGAAGTCCTCGTCGCTGAGCTCGATCTTGCCGAGCGCGGTCGCGAGCTTCTCGCCCCACTGACCACCCTTGCGCTCGAACGATCGCTTGTTGTCGAGGAGCGACCACTTGGCCTTCGTCGCGTTGTCGCCCTCACCGGCGACGTCCTGGCTGCCGGTCGCCAGCTTGCTGTTCTTGTGCGCAATCGTGAGCCGCGCGTCGATCGACACGCGGTTGAACTCCTTGATGACGAGCTTGACCTCGTAGGTATTATTCGGGACGTGCGCCTCGGGTCCATCCTTGCGCTGCACCGCGTTGCTGGACGAGCCGCCTCCCGAGCTGGCGCCGAGAAGATCGGCCGCCGACTCACCGGCCACCACGCGGTCGGCGACCGCGTCAGCATGTTGCTCGTGCACGTCACCGGCGCGGCCGACGCCCCCATAGAGACTCACGCCCTGCTTCTGCTGGACGACGTGCGCCGCCTCGTGCGCCGCCGTGTGCAGATCCGGACTCGACTTGAACGCCGTCGCCTCGCCGCTGGCGTACGCCGAGGCGCCGATCGCGTCACAGGCGTCGGCCGCGGCGCCCCCGACGTGGGCCTGGACGCCGGACACGTCGTGCTGCGGTCCGAACGACCCCTGGATCCGATCGAGGTGGGGAAGCGACGTCGCGCTGCCGCTGAGGCCTTGCGCCGCCGCGTCGTGGACCGCTGCGTCCCCGCCGCTGGCGTCGCCCTTGAGCTGCACGTCGTTCGCAGCCGCCGGGTTGCCATCGACCTCCGGAGCGCCGTCCTCCGCGTCCTCGTCGCCGCCGTCGTCCGCACTGCCCTCGAGGTCGTCATCGACGCCCTTCTCGGATTCGACGTCGGGTTCGTTGACGGCGGCGCGCGACGGCGCCACCGCCGGAGTGGTGGACGACTTCGCCTGTACCCGCGCCCGGTGGCCGTCGGTGAGCGCGCTTGCCCACGCTGCCGGCGCCGCTGGTGTGGGTGGAGGAGCCGGAGCCGGTCACTTTGCATAAGGTTCGGTACATGGATGCCTCCGCCTTGCACTCTTGTACTCGACGCGAGCACGGAGCTTGCGCATAGTCAGCGCGCCTAGCGCGTCGTTGACCGCCGTGATCGCGATCGCGAACAGCTGCGGTGCGGACGTGTCGATCCCGCCGTTCGCCGTGCCACCGTCGTCCTGCAGGGTAACCGTGACCGTCGCCGAGCCGTTCGCGCCGGCGGCGGGCGTGAAGCGGAGCGAGCCGTCCGCGTCGACCGCAGGTTGTGCACCGAACAAGCTGATGTTGTCGCTGGTGACGCCAAACGTCACGGTCTGCGCCGTCTCGTCGGCGGGGCCCGTCGAGATTGCCGTAGCCCAGCCTGCGATCGTCTGCGCCGGGTCGCCTTCGGTGACCGCCTGGTTCGCTCCCTTGGTGAACGACGGCCTGTCGTTGACTGCGATCACCGTGACCGTCACAACCGCGGACCCGCCACCGTTGAGCGTGTAGCTGAACGAGTCGGGTCCTGCGTAGTCCGCCGCGGGCTGGTAGGTCAGCCCGCTGCCGCTGCCGATGATCACGACCGCCCCGCGCGCCGGCTGGGTGACGCTCGCGATCAACATGGGGCCACCGTCGACGTCGGTGTCGTTGGCGAGCACATCCAGTGAGCTCGCCGCGCTGTCCTCGAGCACGGACGCCCCGTCGGAGACGGCGATCGGCGGTTCGTCGACGTTGGTCACGGTGATCGTGAACGCCTGCTCGAAGATCTATGCGCTCGCCGGACCCCGCTCCCGCCATCGAGCAGGGCGACGAGGCACGCTCGTTCCATACGCTCGTACCCGACCGGCTCGTTCCGCAGGACCAGCGCGCGCGCGTGTGGCCGCCCGCGGTGCAGCGGTTGGTCCCGCTGCTACCGGCACGGCTCGACAGCGAGCTCCGCCTCGGAAGACTCGCGCATGACTTGACCATGCCCATCGCAGCGCCCCGCGATGGACCGCCCTTCGCCGTCGAGGTCAGACCGGTGTGGTAGCTTCCGGGTGATGTTCGGTTCTTCCGAACCCCCGTCCTCCATCACGCGCACCGTGCTCGATGCGCCCGCGGTGCGCGTCGAACCGGCAGACGTCGCCCGGCTGGTCGCGTTGCTCGAAGGCCCGACCTCGCCGCTGGCACAGCTCCGTCACGCGATCCACGCGCACCGGCTCGCGGGCGCGGAGAGCTTCACCGAGCTGCTGTCGCTCGCGCGGCTGATCGGCGTTGAGCGCCACGGCTACCAGATCGAGACCGTCCACCGCGTGTTGCGGACGCTGCGGGGGCGTGCCCTGCTGTCGGACGAGGTCGGGCTCGGCAAGACGATCGAGGCGCTCATGGTGCTGCTGGAGTACCAGGTGCGCGGGATGGCGAAGCGCGTGCTGGTGCTCGCGCCGCCGGCGCTCGTGCCGCAGTGGATCGGCGAGCTCGCGTCGAAGGCGGGGATCGCGGCGCGAACGACCGAGCTGGAGGGCGACGGCGTGTGGCGGGGCGAGGGGGTGGTGGTCGCGTCGCTCGCGACGGCGCGGATGCAGCGCACGGCGCCGGCGGTCCACGCCGAGCCGTGGGACCTGGTGATCGTCGACGAGGCCCACCGGGTCAAGCGACGTGGCTCGTCGAGCTGGAAGCTCGTCGATGGCCTGCGCAGCCGGTTCCTGCTGCTGCTCACCGCGACGCCGATCGAGACCGACCTCGAGGAGCTGTACCAGCTGGTGACGCTGCTCAAGCCGGGCCAGTTCGCGACGCCGGCCGCGTTCCGGAAGCGGTTCGTCGATCCGACGAACCCGACATCGCCGAAGAACCGCGAGGCGCTGCGCGGGCTGCTCGGCGAGGTGATGGTGCGGAACACGCGCGCGTCGTGCGGCCTCAAGCTGCCACCGCGCTACGTGTCGACGGTCGTCGTCGAGCCAGCCGACGACGAGCGGGCGCTGTACGCGGCGACCCTGACCGCGCTGCGCGACGCGACCGAGCCGCGCGCGCGGCGGATGGCCGGGCTGCTGTTGCTGGAGGCCGGCTCGAGCCCAGCCGCGGTGCGCGGAACGCTCGGCAAGCTCGCCGGCGACGCCGCGTTCGCCGCGGTGGCCGCGGCCGCGCGCGTCGACGAGACGCGCAAGGGTCGGGCGCTCGTCGACATCGTGCGAACGGGCGGCGCGGCACAGCTGCTCGTGTTCACGCGCTACCGGGCGACCGCGCGCTGGCTCGTCGAGTTGCTCGTGCGCGAGCGCGTGCCACACGCGGCGGTGCACGGCGAGCTCTCGGGTGCGGACAAGCAAGTCGCGCTCGCCGCGTTCCGGTCGGGTGCGGCCCAGGTGCTGATCTCGACCGACGTCGGCAGTGAGGGCCACAACCTGCAGCACTGCCACCGGCTGGTGAACTTCGATCTGCCGTGGAACCCGATGGTGATCGAGCAGCGGATCGGCCGCCTGCATCGGTTCGGGCAGACCAGCGAGGTCGAGGTGTTCAACCTGTGCGCGCGCGGCTCGATGGAGGAGCGTATCCTCGGAGTGCTGCACGATCGGGTGCGGCTGTTCGAGCTGGTCGTCGGCGAGATGGACATGGTGCTCGGCAACCTGACGGACGAGGCCGACCTCGAGGAGCGGCTGCTCGCGCTGTGCGCCGAGGCGCCCAGCGAGGCGGCGGTCGACGACGGGCTCGCGGCGCTGGGCGACGAGCTGCTGCGCGCGCGCGGCCGGTACGACGAGGTCCGCGAGCTCGACCAGGCGCTGTTCGGCAAGGAGTTCGAGGCGTGATCGCCGACGGGCTCCTCGATCCGCTCGGGTTCGTGGCCAGCGAACTCGCCGCGCGCGGTGCGCTGGTCGAGCGCGGCGACGACGGCGCGATGGCGGTGCTCTCGCCGGATCTGGCCCGTGGGCTCGCGCTCCCCGAGGCCCTCGAGCTCGCCCTGTCGCCGAGCGCGAGCGACCGGGCGATCGGCTGCGGCCTCGGCGCGCCCCTGCTCGATCGGCTGGTCACCGAGGTGCGCGGGACCGTGCCGGTCGCCAGCGTCACCTGGCAGGCGGCGCCGCCGCGCCTCGCCGTCGCCGAGCGGCTCGCGGATCGGCTCGTGGTGCGCAACGGCGTCGCCGACGTGCTCGGCGTCGCGCACGCCTCGGCCACGTACCTCGCCGGGGTGTTCGCATGGACCGCCGAGGCCGACGATCGATATCAGGGCATGGCGATGGTCGTCGCGCACGCCGGCACGGGCAGCGAGCCCGACACCGCGTGTGTCGCGGCGGTCGCGGCGCTGATCGCGGGCGACGATGCGGAGGCGACCGACGCCCGGGACGCACGGGGTGCGACCGGCGGCGGGGGCGTGATCGCGCGGCGGGCCGCCCTCGCGATCGGACCACGGCTCGCCGAGGTCGGCGCGGCCGTCGCGCGGCGGCGGGACCGCGAGCGCGCGCGGATCGATGAATACTTCGAATCCCTGATCGCCGAGGCGAAGCGCCCTCGTCGCCAGGTTGCGCGCAGCGCGGTCGAGGCGCGCGCGGCCGCGCTCCACGCGGAGCACGGCGCGAAGCTGCGTGACCTGGCGGGGCGCTACGCGCTGCGCGTGCGGATCGAGCCGATCGCGCTCGCCGCGATCACCCTGCGGGTCGCCGAGATCCGGCTCCGGCTGCGGCGGCGCAAGGGCGAGCGCGAGCTGGCGCTCCACGTCCCCCCAGGCGCACGCACCCCCGATGCGCTCGCCTGTGTCGCGTGTGTGGGCACGACCCGCGCGCCGCTCCTGTGTGACGACGCGCTCCACGTGCTGTGCGAGACCTGTGGGCCCGAGGTCGGGGGCCGGCCGCGGTGCCCGGCGTGCCGGCCCGGCCGGTCGGGGGCGTCACCGGTGGCGACGGCCAGGTGACGCACGGGCGCAGGGGGCCGCATCCTCCGCGACCTCGAACCGATCGTCGTTGCGGAGCCTTCCTCGTCGATCGACCGCGGCATGCTGTGATGTGAATCCGGTCGCCCACCGGCCGTCAGCCGAGAGCCACCAAGTGGTTGTCCTGTCGTGCAATATGCACGACAGCCGAGACCGAGGATTTTCGGCTCATCCTCGCACTCACCGGGCCGTTCGCGACGGCCCGGGATGACGGGGGCCGCACGGTCACCGTGGCGCGTGCCGACGCGGCGCGTGACCATGCGGCCGGTGACGCCACGACAGCGTTCGTGGATACCTCGAACGTCGGGTCCAGCGCTCGGCAGTTGGCGAGGTTAACCGGTGCACGGGCAGACGCAGCAGACATGTCGCGATGGCGCAGGGAGGGCTCGCGTGATCCACACCAAGTTGTCGTGGGTTCGCCGGACCCCTTCTGGCTCTGGTACGAACGGGGCGTGCGCAAGGACCGCTGGGCCAAGGTGGCGATCGCCGTGATCGCGGTGGTCGCCCTCGGGCAGATCGCGTTCTTCTTTCCGCGGACGGTGGACGACATGTTCATCTTCCTGCGCTACGCAGAGAACGCGGCGAACGGCGACGGGCTGGTGTTCAACCTCGGCGAGCGCGTCGAGGGGTTCTCGAGCGTGACGTGGACGCTGCTGCTGACGGTGGGCGCGCTCGTGGGGGCGAACCTGGTGACGTGGTCGAAGCTGCTGGCGGTGGCGAGCATCGGCGCGCTGCTGGTGGGGAGCTACCGGCTGGCGCAGGAGCGGCTGGGCGTCGGCTAGGGTGCACCGCCCGGCTCGGCGCGGCGCTACCTGGCGTTCCTCGCGCCGCTGTTCACGGCCTCGTGCACGTACGTGATGGCGTGGGCGCTGCTCGGGCTCGAGACGCCGCTGTACCTGGCGCTGCTGGTGTGGAGCGCGGTCACGCTCGGGCGCTACGTGGATGCGCCGTCGCGGGGGCGGCTGATCGCGGCGGGTGTGGTCGGCGGGGCGTTCGGGCTGTCGCGGCCCGAGGCGCCGATGATGCTGGCGGCGATCGCGGGCGGGCTGGCGATCGCCGGTGGACCGGGTGGCGCGTGGCTCGCCGGGCTGCGCGTGCGGGTGCCGCGCGTGGGGATCGCCGCCCTGCCCGCCGCGGGGACGTACCTCGCGTACGCGGTGTTCCGGAGGCTGTACTTCGGGCTGTGGTGGCCCCACACGTACTACTCGAAGAAGGGCCAGGGCTGGCACACCGCCGGGCTGCGGTCGCTCGTCGGCGAGGGCGCGTCGCCGGTCGAGGTGATCCTGGTGGTCGGCGGCATCGCGCTCGCGCTGTGGGCGGCGTGGAAGCGGCGCGACGGGATCATGCTGGCGCTGGCGGCGGCGACGATCGTGTTCGTCGCCAAGGTCGAGATCGACTGGATGCCGAACGTCCGCTACTGGCTGCCGATCTGGATCGCGCTGCCGGGGGTGTGGCTGTGGGCGGCCGATGCGCTGTGGCGGCGCGCCCAGGCGGCGACGACCGCCGACGCCCGCGCGTGGCCGTGGCGACTCGGCGGTGGCGCGGCGGCGCTGGTGGTGGTCGCCACGCTCGCGCACCAGGTCCGCATCGACATGCGCTACTCGATCTTCAGCTACCGCGCGCGCGGCAGCAAGCTGTGGGTCAAGCCCAAGACGGCCGCGCTGTGGGAGGAGGTGTGGGCCTGCCTGACGCACACGCCGCCGGCGGCGATCGCCCGGGAAGATCGCTTTCACATGGGGATGATCACGCAGGTGTATCGCCTCATCGAGAGCGACGCGCGGCCGCTCGCCGACACCTGGTTCATCGGCCCCGACATCGGCCTGGTCGGCTACCTGACGCCGGTCAACGTGTGGGAGCCGCCCGGCCTGTTCACGCCGGACGTCCGCCTGGTCGGCGAGGATCTCAAGCGCACCGGCAAGCTGCCGCCCGCGCTGCTCGACGCCGCCACCCGCCGCCCGATCGCGATGACCGAGCTGTTCGACGGGCGGTGGACCGAGGCGATGAAGAAGCACCCGGTGCTGTCGCAGCGGCTCGAGCCGACGGGCGGCTGGAGCTACGTGCGCGAGCGCGGCGCGCCGAAGCCATCGCACGCCGAGATCGTCGCGCGCTACGAGGCCGCGCTCGCCCGGCTGCCGTCGAGCTACTACCTGATGTACCTGCACGGCGGCGCGCTCGGTGCCCAGCTCGAGCGGCGCACCCGGATCGTCCGCGAGCAGCCGTGAACGCGGTCCGACGGGGCGTGATGATCCCGGCGGTGGTGCGCGGGGCGGCAACGAGGTGGTCGGTCGGCGGTGGATCGCGCCGCCGGTGTCGTCCATCCGGCCCGGTCGAAGGGCTAGCAGCTGCAGCGCGGCAGGCCATCGGGGCTGGGCCGCACACCGGCGCCGGGAGCAGGCCCGTGCAGCCGCACATCGGACAGCCGTCGGGGCCGGTCCCGGTCAGGGGCACGCCATCGGGGCCGCCGATCGCACACGGCGAGCAGCGCGGGCGCCGACGCCGGCGGCACGGCCTGCTTGCCGGCGCGCGCCCGCCGCAGCGTGCCCCGCGCGCTGCGCACGAGGTGGAGCGTGGGGCTGCTGCACACGTGGCGGTCCGCCCTGACCGACGCCTGCAGGAACAGCGAACCCGGCGGCAGCACCGGTCGCCCGCGGCCGGGCGTGCCGCGCCACCAGCCCGGCCGCCGGGAGCTCGATCCCGATCCGCGCGACGACGTCGTGCGCGACCAGGACGTACAGCGTGGCGCCCTCGCCAGCGTCCTTGACCAGCCGTTGACGCTGCGCGGCATCGACGTCCGCGGGATCGGGCACGAACCCGGCGAGCGCGCCGCCCTCCGCGGCCACCGTGAGCCCCGGGCGAACCGCAGCGAGCCCGGGGGCGGCCCCGGCGCCTCGGGAAATAACGCAGGCGCCGAGCGCGCCGCCGCCACATGGACACCACCCAGCAGGGTCGCCATCACGGCGGCGGTCACGACCCTCGTCACCCGCATCGTCGTCGTGGATCGTCGATCCAGATGTCCGCACGCACGCGAAATGAAGTGCGAGAAAACCGCATCGTCGTCGCGCGAGCCGCGTTCGCGCGCATGGTACGATCGCACCGATGTCGTCGGATCGCAGCTTCGCGCTCACCCCCGGCAAGCGGGTCCTCTACCTCACGAAGGACCCCGAGCAGATCCGCCGGCAGCTCGCGGGCACGCTGACGCTGCGGATGGAGGACGTCGCCCCGGGCGACCTGCTCGACGACATCAACACCGACGCGATGACGCCTGCATGGGTGTGCTTCGACTACGACCCCTCCGAGATCGCCAAGAACGCGTACGCCGGGCTCGTGATCGGCGGGCAGCGCCTGATCTCCGCCAGCGCGCTCAAGGACGGCGGCTTCGAGGTGATCGTCGCCGGCGCGCAGAAGGGCGTGGGGTCGAGCCGCGAGACCGCCGCGCAGTGCGAGGTGTTCGCCGGCAGCCGCCTCGCGATCGCCAGCTCGTTCGCGCCGATCCACGCGCGCAACAACATCAACATCGGCCAGCTGATGGGCGGCCACGACGTGATCCGCCGGCTCGAGGCGGGCGAGACCATCGAGCTCGCGGAGTTCACCGCCGGCCACGACGCGATCACCGCGCTGATCATCGAGAGCGGCGGCCTGCTGCCGTTCTGCGCGCGGCTCGACCGGCGCGAGATCAGCGTCCCGGCGACCGGCACCGGCCCGCGGCCGATGAACCTGACCGAGAAGATCCTCGCCGCCAAGCTGCTCCCCGGCCAGGGCACCCACGTCAAGCCGGGTGACGCCGTGCTGGTCAAGGTCGACGCCGGCTACTCGCACGAGTTCACCACCGCGCAGGTCGACATGTTCCTCGCGCAGGAGTACGGCCCCGGGTACCAGCTCCAGAACCCGGCCAAGTTCGCCGTGTTCGAGGACCACCTGATCTACGCGACCGGCGTGCCGTCGATGGCGAAGTTCGCCGACAAGATCCAGACGCTGCGCGACCGGCAGCGCGCGTTCGCCGCGCGCACCGGCGTCCGCAACTACAGCGCTGTCGACGGCGTGTCGCCCGGCATCTGCCACCAGGTGGCGCGCGAGCAGTTCCTCGAGCCCGGCGACTTCGTGCAGGCCACCGACAGCCACACCTGCATGGGCGGCGCGTCGGGCGCGCTCGCGTGGGGCGTGGGCGCCACCGAGTACGCCGCCCTGCTGTACTGGGGGTTCACGCCGATCGCGGTGCCGGAATCGATCCGGTTCGAGCTGACCGGCGCGCTGCGCGATGGCGTGACCGCGAAGGACGTGATGCTCCACCTCCTCGCGACGTACGCGAAGCGCGAGGCCACGCTCAACCGCGTGATGGAGTTCGGCGGCGACGGCCTGTTCGCGCTGTCGCCCGACGAGCGCGCCACGCTCGCCAACATGGCGACCGAGTGCTCCGCGCGCGGCGCCGTGATGGAGGTCGACGACATCATGCTCGCGTGGATCGCCGAGCGGCGGCCGGGCGTGACGATCGAGGCCACGATGGACGCGCTGCGAGCCAAGGCGGTGCAGCCCGATCCCGGCGCCCACCACGACGGCGGCGTCCACCACATCGACCTGGCGATGATCGTGCCGATGGTCGCGACCCCCGGCGATCCGGATCGCGGCATCGCGAGTGACCCCAAGAACGGCGCCGCGATCCCCGAGATCGGCCAGGTCAAGATCACCATCGCCTACGGCGGCTCCTGCACGGCCGGCAAGCGCGACGACGTGGACATGTACGCGCGCGTGCTCGCCGACGCGGAGAAGGCCGGCCGCACCGTCGCCGACGGCGTACAGTTCTTCATCCAGTTCGGCTCCCAGGAGGTCGAGCAGTACGCCGAGCAGCAGGGCTACACCGCGCTGTTCCAGCGCGCCGGCGTCCAGGTGATCAAGCCCGGCTGCGGCGCGTGCATCGGCTGCGGCCCCGGGGTGTCCGAGCGCGGCGACGAGGTCTCGGTGTCCGCGATCAACCGCAACTACAAGGGCCGCTCGGGCCCCGGCCGCCTGTACCTCGCCTCGCCGCTGACGGTCGCCGCCTCGGCGATCGCGGGCGAGATCGTCGAGTACGCGGACGGGATGTTCGCCGCGAACAAGTGAGCTTGGTACTCTGAGGGGGCGCATGGCGAAGTCCCGGTCCCCGTCCAAGGTCGCGCGCTCCCGCGCCGCCCCGGCGCGTGCCCCGGCCGCCAGGCCGCCAGGTCCGATCGCCGCGACGCCGGCACCCGCCACCCGGACCGCACCCGCCGCCCGGATCCGCACCCGCCACCCGGACCGCACCCGCCACCCGGACCGCACCCGCCACCCGGACCGCACCCGCCACCCGGACCGCACCCGCCACCCGGACCGCACCCGCCACCCGGACCGCACCCGCCACCCGGACCGCACCCGCCACCCGGACCGCACCCGCCACCCGGACCGCACCCGCCACCCGGACCGCACCCGCCACCCGGACCGCACCCGCCACCCGGACCGCACCCGCCACCCGGACCGCACCCGCCACCCGGACCGCACCCGCCACCCGGACCGCACCCGCCACCCGGACCGCACCCGCCACCCGGGCCACCGCCGCGCCCACCACCCGGGCCACCACCGCGCCCACCACCCGGACCCGGACCACCGCAGCGCCGGTGCCCCGGGCCAAGGCGCCCACCACGCCGGCGACGCGGGCCACGGCGTCGACCGCCGCGCGCCGGCACCACGGCTCACCACCACGCCGGCGACGCGGACCAAGCGCCGGCAGCCGACATCCGGCGCCCCTCGCCGCCACGCCGAGAAGCCGACACCCGCCACTGCGCCGCCCACCCGGGCTCCCACCACCGCGCCGCCCACCCGGGCTCCCACCACCGCGCCGCCCACCCGGGCTCCCACCACCGCGCCGCCCACCCGGGCTCCCACCACCGCGCCGCCCACCCGGGCTCCCGCCCCCGCGCCGCCCACCAGGGCTCCCGCCCCCGCGCCGCCCACCAGGGCTCCCGCCCCCGCGCCGCCCACCAGGGCTCCCGCCCCCGCGCCGCCCACCAGGGCTCCCGCCCCCGCGCCGCCCACCAGGGCTCCCGCCCCCGCGCCGCCCACCAGGGCTCCCGCCCCCGCGCCGCCCACCAGGGCTCCCGCCCCCGCGCCGCCCACCAGGGCTCCCGCCCCCGCGCCGCCCACCAAGGGCACGGCCACGTCCGCCGCCGAGGCGCCCCGCGCCAAGGGCACCACCACCGTCCCGAGCGCCAGGGCCAGCACCACGGCCCCGCGCGCCCCCACGACCAACCGCCCCGCGCGCGGCAGGCCCCCGACCAGCGTCCCCGTGCTCACGCGCGAGCGCACCGGCGCGCCCGCGACGCCCGCGCCCACGGTGCTGTCCGCCGCCCAGCGCGCCGGGGGCCGGATCGTGCAGCTCCTCGACCACGACGATCCGATCGCGGCGCTCCGCCACTACCTCGCCGGGATCGACCGCATCGCGACCATCCAGGAGGGGCAGATCGCGCTCGGCGCGGGGCAGCTGATGCTGATGCCGATCGAGCGTGAGCAGCGCGGCGGCGCCGACGTCCAGCGGCTCCTCGACGCGGTGCTCGCGCGCTGGGAGGGGTTCCCCGAGCGCGCGGGGTTCCACGCGCAGGGGTTCCTCCGCAACGCGTTCGCCGCGGTCGGCGACGATCCGGCGCGGCTCGCACACCTCGCCGCGCTGGTCCCCGAGGACCCGAGCCCCGAGCTCGCGTACAACATCGCGGCCGCGTACGCCTACGTCGGCGACAAGGGCCGGATGCTCGAGGCCGTGCGCGTGGCGCTCGCGACGGGCGCGGCGCCCGACAACATCCGCCGTGACACCGACTTCGTCGCGTTCGTCGACGATCCGGACCTGGTCGCGCTGCTCGACGACATGCCGTGGCCGGTGATCCCGGTCGAGATCGAGCCACACGTCCCGCACGTACGCGCCGCGCTGCGCGAACTCAGCGCCACGCTTCGCGCCGTCGGCGAGCACGCCACGCTCCACCCACCCGCCAGCATCGAGCGCATCCTCGCCGCCGAGCGCGCGGGCCACCTCCAGCTCCCCAACGACTACCGCGCGCTGCTCACGCTCACCGATGGCCTCAGCCTGTGGGAGAGCGTGTTCCACGGCACCACCGAACTCCACACCGGTGCTCGGCTACCAGCGTACGCGCGCACCCACGCCGAGGCCCGCGACGCCGAGCGCGCCGATGCGCTCGCCGCCTGCGTCCCACTCGCGCGGTGGGGCGATCCCCTCGAGTGGCTCGCGTACGACCCGTACGGCGGGCTCCGCGGCGGCGTGCCGGGCTACGTCCTGGTCGGGCCGACCTCGGAGCACCCGCTCGACGACCTGGCGAGCGCGCTCGCCCACCTCGAGGCCGCCGCGCTCGAGGTGTTCGGCACCAACTGACGCCTACGCGTCGGGCCCGTGCGGCGCGTGCGGCGCGTGCGGCGCGTGGCTGTGCAGGGCGTCGCCGGTGCGGGGCTTGTTCTTCGGGCGGCCATCCCCCATGTAGCCCTTGCGGTGGAACCACCACACGATGCCGAGGCCGATCGACAGCATCAGCCCGAGCGCGAACGGGTAGCCGTGGACCCACCGCAGCTCCGGCATGTTCCACGGGCTGGTGTCGGGATCGAAGTTCATGCCGTAGATGCCGGCGATGAACGTCAGCGGCAGCATCACCGTCGACATCAGCGTCAGCGTCTTCATCACCTCGTTCATCTTGTTCGACTGGACGCTGAGGAACGCGTCGAGCGCCGAGCTCACGAGGTCGCGGTAGCCCTCGGCGATGTCGTTGATGCGGAGGAAGTGATCGTAGACGTCGCGGTAGAACGGCAGCGCCTCGGCCGGGATCTCGCCGAAGTCGCCGCGCGACAGGCGCAGCAGGATCTCGCGCTGGTAGATGCCCATGCGGCGCAGCTCCTGGAGCAGCCGCTTGAACCCGAGGATGCGCGCCATCACGGCCTTGCCGCGGGAGGTGCCGGCCTTGGTCAGCACGTCGTGCTCGAGCCGGTCGAGATCGCGGTCGAGCTCGTCGATCACCGGCAGGTAGCGATCGACCACGCGATCGAGCACGGCGTGGGCGAGCCAGGGCACGCCCTTGGCGAGCAGGCGCGGCGAGTGGTCGAGCTCGGTCCCGAGGTCGTCGGCGACCAGGCCCTCGCGATCGTGCGTGACAAGCCAGTTGTCACCGATCACGATGTCGATCTCGACCGGGGTGAGCTTGTCCTTCTTGCGCGCCCCGACGCCGTGGATGATGACGTAGAGGTACTCGTCGAAGTCGTCGATCTTGGGCTGCGACCGCGGCCCCCAGATGTCCTCGATCGTCAGCGGGTGGATCTTCAGGACGTCGGCGAGGAGCACGTCGGCGTCGGCCGAGTGGCGCTCGAGCTCGACCCACACCCGCTGCTTGGTCGCGAGCGCCTCCTTGATCTCGGCGAGCGCGGTCGTGACCCGCAGCTTGTCGCCGTCGAGGATCCGCGCGAGCACCTCAGGCCCTCGGATCGACGCGCGCCTGGCGGACGATCTCCTGGAGTACGGCGGTCAGCGCGGTGGCGTCCTGGCCCTTGCGGAAGAGCGGGCGCCCCGGGGCGACGTCGTCGGCATCGGCCGCGACGCCGCTCGTCAGGAACACCACGCGCTCGCCTAAGCTCGGGCGGTTGCCGCGGATCCACTGGTACACGTCGTCGCCCGAGCCATCGTCCATCTCCCAGTCGAGGACGATCGCGTCGAACTCGTCGTGCGAGAGCAGCACGATCGCGGCGTGGCCGCTCTCGGCGCGGGTCACGGTGTAGCCGGCCTGCTCGAGGTACTCCGCGATCACCAGCAGCAGCACCGGCTCGTCGTCGGCGAGCAGCAGGCGCGGCTGGGTCAGCAGGCGGATGTGCGTGGTCTCGTCGAGGTCGAGGTCCGAGGCCGGCTCCGGCGGCTGGGCCTCGACCTGGGTCCGGCGCCGGACCGAGGCGAGCGCG
This sequence comes from Kofleriaceae bacterium, assembly GCA_964203225.1. Classification (GTDB taxonomy): domain Bacteria; phylum Myxococcota_A; class Polyangia; order Haliangiales; family Haliangiaceae; genus JABFXX01. Next base: position 216,006 of record CAXNMK010000005.1, on the reverse strand, counting down.
ACGCGCACCAGTTCGGCCGGCCGGGTCATCGGGATCAGCAGGCAGCGCCCGGCGACCAGGCGGTCGAACTCCTCGGGGACCTCCGCGCCGAGGAACACGAACCGGTCGCGCAGGTCGTAGCGGCGCGGGAGCACCCACCGGTAGAGCTCGCTCCCGACCGGGTGGCGGGTGTCCCACGGCGCGACCACGAGGTCGATCCGACGACCACTCTCGAGGAAGGTCTGGGCCCGGAACGCGGTGACCGCCGTGACCACGTTGAACCCGCTCGATTCGAACAGGCGGGTCAGGCCATCGAGCGCATCGCCGTCGTCGTGGAGGACGAGCACGGTGGGGCGACGGATGGACACGGGGCCCAACTTTATAGCCGTGCTAGTGTTTGGGCCATATGCGATGGATGTTCTTGCTCGGCACCGCCGCCGGGCTCCTGGGGTGCCCGCGGGCCGGGACGCAGCAGCCCACGGCGGGTCCCCCCCCCCCTGCCCCGGCCGGGATCAAGCTGGACCTGCCGGACGTGCCGACCTCGATCCGGGTCACCCGGAGCGCCCCCACCGAGGGCAACACCCCGGCCCAGCGGTCCGCGATCCTGGACATCTTGAAGGCCGAGAACGAGCGCGAGATGGCCGCGCTCCGCGGCCAGAAGGACCCGGCCCACTACCTGGCCTACCAGCTCGTCGAGCAGCGGGTGGTCAGCCTCGAGGCCGAGGGCGGCGCGCTGGTCACCGACAGCGACGACACCGCCCGCAACCTCGACGTCGAGGTCCGGGTCGGCGCCCCCGCGCTCGACAACACCCGCAACCTCGCCACCGACGACGCGGGGCTCAACGCCCCGCTGACCCGCCGCGGCGTGGTCCCGTTCGGGGAGGACACGCAAGCGCTGTCGAACGCCCTGTGGCTCGAGACCGACCGCCGCTACCGGGAGGCGGTCACCGCCCTCGGCTACGTCCGGCAGGACCAGGCCACGCTCAGCAAGCGCGCCGCCGCCCCGGACTTCGTGTCCGCGCCCGCCGAGGTCCACGTCGAGACGCCCGCCGCGCTGGTGTTCGACAAGGCCGCGTGGGTGACCCGGCTCAAGCGGTGCTCGGCCACGGCGCTCAAGGGCGCCGCCACCCGCGGTACGTGCGGCGCCGTGTTCCAGCAGAACACCGCCTGGTTCGTGAACAGCGAGGGCAGCCAGATCCAGCTGTCGTGGACCAACGCGCAGATGTCGGTGTCCGTCGGGGTCAAGGCCGACGACGGCATGAGCCTGTCGCGCCTCGAGCAGCGGTTCGGCCGCCAGCCCGCCGACCTGCCCGGCGACGCCGACCTCGACAACATGATCGCCACGGTCACCACCGACCTCGACGCGCTCCACGACGCGCCACTCGCCGAGCCCTACGTCGGGCCCGCGATTCTCGAGGGCCGCGCCGCCGGCGTGTTCTTCCACGAGGTGTTCGGCCACCGCATCGAGGGCCATCGCCAGAAGGAGCTGACCTCGGGCCAGACGTTCGCGTCCTACGTCGGCAAGGACATCGCGCCGCCGTGGCTCAGCGTGCACGACGACCCCACGCTGGTCACCCTCAACGGCACCCAGCTCAACGGGTTCTACCGGTTCGACGACGAGGGCGTGCGCGCGCAGCGGGTCCCGCTGATCGATCGCGGCAAGCTCGTCGGCTTCGTGATGGGCCGCAACCCGATCAAGGGGTTCGAGACCAGCAACGGCCACGGCCGCCGCTCGCCGGGCCTGCCGCCGGTGGCGCGCCAGGGCAACCTGGTCGTCGAGACCACCAAGAGCATCCCGGCCGCGGACCTCGAGAAGCTGCTGATCGAGGAGATCAAGACCCAGGGCCGCCCGTACGGCATGATCTTCACCGACATCAGCGGCGGGTTCACCAACACCTCGGCGTTCGCGCCGCAGGCGTTCAAGGTCAACCCGGTGATGGCCTACCGGATCTACCCGGACGGCAAGAAGGAGCTGGTCCGCGGCATCGACATCAGCGGCACCCCGCTGGTCGCGCTGCAGTCGATCCGCGCGGCCAGCCGCGAGGTCGAGACGTTCAACGGCGTGTGCGGCGCGGAGAGCGGGTGGGTGCCGGTGTCGGCGTCCGCCCCGAGCCTGCTGATCGAGCGGCTCGAGATCGAGAAGGGGTTCGTCCCGCCCGATCGCAAGCCGCTCCTCGACGCGCCCGGCATCCGCGCGACCCTCCCCACCACCCCCTCGAAGGAGGCGCCGTGAAGCGCCTGACCTGGTTCCTCGGCGCCGCCCTGCTGGCCGCCACGCCCACCGCGGCCACCGCCGCGCCCACCGCGGCCGCCACCGCGGACAAGCCCGCGCCCGGATCGGCGTCGAAGGCGGTCACCGAGGACATCCTCGACGCCGTCGCCGAGGAGATGAACCGCGCGCTGACCGAGCTCCAGCTCCCGGGCGCGCCGCGGCCGTACCACATCGCCTACAAGATCACCGAGGTCGACGTCAACGACGCGTCCGCGAGCCTGGGCCAGACCACGAGCAAGCGGAACCGCCACTTCGTCAACCTCGAGGCGCGCGTGCGCGTGAAGGTCGACACCGTCGACAACAGCAACTTCGTCGTGCCCAACGCCGACGAGATCGACGCCGTGGTCGCGATCAACCTGCCGCTCGAGGCGACGCCGCGGATCGCCCGCCGCGCCGCGTGGATGGTCACCGATGGCGCCTACAAGGAGGCGCTGATCCAGCTGCGCGCCAAGCTCGAGAGCCGCCGCGCCGGCGTATCGCGGGCGCTCGACGCCCCGAGCTGGACCACCGAGAAGCCGGTCGTCAGCGAGGAGCCGGTGCTGGTGCCGGCGCTCGAGCCACTCGAGGAGCTCGAGGCCCGCGCGAAGGCGATGTCGGCCGGGTTCCGCGATCAGCCCCACATCCGCGACTCGCGCGTGGCCGTCACCAGCTACCTCGAGCGCCGGTGGTACCTGACCACCGAGGGCACGAGCGTCACCGACACCCGGCGCGCCAGCGGCGTCGTGGTCGCCGCGACCGGCCAGGCCGACGATGGCCAGCCGCTGTCGCAGTACGTGCTGCGCTACGGCCACACCGCGAAGGACCTGCCCTCGGACAAGGCGCTCGAGGGCGAGGTCAAGAAGCTGAGCAAGACGATCGCGGACCTCCAGAAGGCGCCCGTGATCGAGCGCTACAGCGGCCCGGTGCTGTTCGAGGGCGAGGGCGCGGTCGGCGTGCTGCGGTTCGCGCTCGCGCCGCACCTCGGCGGCACGCCGGTGCCCGAGGGCCTGAACCCGCAGGAGGTCAAGCTGTTCGGCGGGCTGTTGACCGACAAGGTCGGCCTGCGCGTGCTGTCGCCCAACCTGTCGATCGTCGACGATCCGACCGCCCGTGACGTCGCCGGCACCACGCTGATCGGCGGCTACAAGGTCGACGACGAGGGCGTGCCCGCCCGGCGCGTCGAGGTGATCAAGGACGGCACGCTCAAGACGCTGCTACTGTCCCGCACGCCGTCGCAGAAGGATCAGCTCTCGAACGGCCACGCCCGCCGCACCGCCGAGGGCGGCGCGTTCCACGGCAGCGCGACCAACGTGTTCGTCACCGGCAAGGGCGGCGTCCCCCGCGCCGCGCTGCGCGCCAAGCTGATCGCGGCCGCGCGCGCCGACGGGCTCAAGTACGGCCTCGTGATCCGCCAGCTCGACGACGCGGCGATCACCGCCGCCCCCGAGTTCTCGCGCCGCGAGCTGGTGCAGCTGATCAAGACCACGGACATCCTGCTGCCGCCGCCCGCCACCCTCGCCTACCGGGTCTACCCGAACGGCAAGGAAGAGCTGGTGCGCGGCGCGCAGCTGGCCGAGGTCCCGATCCGCGCGTGGAAGGACGTGATCGGCGTGTCCAAGGAGGTCACGACGTACAACTTCCTCGCGGCCACCGAGAGCCAGCTGCAGCTGCGGCTGACCGGCGGCACCGACGATGGGTTCGTGCCGTCGGGCGGGATCGAGAGCTCCGTGATGACGCCGGATCTCCTGCTCAAGGAGATCGACATCCAGAGCCAGAGCGTGGGCGAGCGCCCCGCCCCGGTCCTGCCCAAGCCCGTCGTGAAGTGAAGGCCCGCGTCCACGCGATCGAGACCCGCAGCCGGGCCAACGGGCCAGGTGCGCGGTTCGTGGTGTGGATGCAGGGCTGCACCCTCGGCTGCGCGGGCTGCTTCAACCCGACCACCCACCCACTCGCGGGTGGGCTCGGCGAGGTCGCGCTCGCGGACCTCGTCGCCCAGCTCACCGCCGCCGCCGCTGCCGGCGTCGAGGGGCTGTCGCTGTCCGGGGGCGAGCCGCTACAACAGCCCGCCGCCGCCGCCGCCCTGCTGACCGCCGCGCGCGGGCTCGGGCTGTCGACCCTCGCGTTCTCGGGCTACACCCGCGAGGAGATCGAGGCCCTCGAGGGCGGGCCCGCCGTGCTCGGGTTGCTCGACGTCCTGATCGACGGCCGCTACGTCGCGAGCGACCGCCTGGCGACCGGCCTGCGCGGCTCCGCCAACCAGCGGATCCAGCTGCTGACGGCCCGCTACACGCGCGCCGACGTCGAGGACACGCCGGTCGCGGAGATCCGGATCGGGCCGACCGGCGAGGTCGTCCTGACCGGCGTCAACCCGCTCAAGCTCAAGCGCTGACCCGCCGGGCGCGTCAGCTGACGACGCCGTAGACGTTCTTGTGCTGGCGCTGCAGTTCGATGGTGTCGCGCAGGCGCTCGAACAGCTGGCGCGACGCCGGCATCCCGACGATCTCGATCATCGGGGTGGTCGCGTCCTGCGCGTAGACCTCGATGTGGGCGATGCCCAGCATCCGGTCGATCAGGTTCTGCTTGTACGCGACGTCGCGGCAGCGCCACAGCTGCAGCACGTCGATCCGCTTGGAGATCAGGCCGCGCTCGGTCTCGATCAGCGTGCTGGTGACCCGGAACCGGATCGACTGGCGGTACAGGTTGAGGCCGAACGCGAACACCGCGGCGAGCGCGATCGGCACCACCACGCCGAGGATGCGGGTCGAGACCGAGGCCGCGCCCTTGCCCTGGCTGTCACCCGAATACCAGGCGGACAGCAGCGCCATGACGACCAGCGCCGCGAACACCGCGAACACGTAGTAACCGAGGTACGCCTTCCACGACGGCACGCCGGTGTAGATCACCTTGCGCTCCTCCTCGGTCGGCTCCGCGGCCTTGGCCGCGCGCGCGAACGGGGGCGCGGCCAAGGGATCACCGCCAGGTGCGGGCGCGGCGGGCGCGGCCGCCGGGGAAGCGTTCAGCATCGACCCGCAGAACCGGCACTTGATCGCCTCGTCCTGGATCTCCTCGGCGCACAGCGGACACTTCTTCATCGACCGCTCACATCCGGTACCCGAGCCCGACCATGAAGTCGAGCGAGGACAGGGCGGAGATGCCCTCCTTGAGGCCGGCCTTCGCCGGGCTGTAGGAGAACGCGAGCGGCGTCACCGTGGCGACCAGGTTGGGCGTCACCGCGACGTCCACCGATGCGCCGACGCGCAGGTGGAACATCGTGAGCGCGCCCGAGGCGGCCGCGAACTCCGTGAACGGGCTCTCGCTGACCCCGGAGAACGCGAGCACGCCGAGGCCCAGGTCGCCGCGCAGGCCGATCTTCGACGTGACCGCGAAGGTGGCGCCCGCGTTCGCGAGCGCGCCGATCAGCATCGCCGACTGGCTGCCGCCCATCGCGTCGGCGAACGGGACCGGCGTCAGCGAGAACGCCGCGCCGAGCTCGAGCGTGAGCTGCTCGGTCAGCGCGAGCGGGTAGCCGCCGATCAGGGCGAACGTCGCCTGCACCGGCACCAGGAGGTCGCTGTCGCCGGTCATGATCTTCGACGCGCCACCGGTGACGCGCGCGGACAGCACCGACGGTCCGCTGACCTCGGCAGCCTTGGTGACCTCGCCGCCGTCCTCGCCCTTGCTGCCCTCGCCCTCGCCCTCGCCCTCGCCCTCGCCCTCACCCTCGCCCTCGCCGACGGCATCGGCGACCTGCCGGTTGGGCGGGGTGGGGCCCGGGCCGGTCTGCGTGTTGGTCTCGCCCCCCGGGCCGGTCTGCGTGTTGGTCTCGCCGCCTGGCTTGAGGTTCGAGACGGGCGGCTTCCTGGTGAGCGCCTCCTGCTGCTTGGCGCAGTCGTCGAGTTGCTTGATCAGCTCCTCGATCTCGATCCGCTTCTCGGGGCGCAGCGGCTTCTTGGTGTCGTTGTCCTTGAGCGCCAGGTAGCGCTTGTAGAAGAACTGCGCGTTGCCGCACTCCTTCGCCTGCCGGTACGACTGGGCGATGTTGTAGAGGTACGCGGCCTTCTTGCTCTCGACGGTCTCCGTCTCGAAGCCCTTCTTGAATGCGTCGACAGCCTTGGTGAACTCACCGAGGTTGTATTGGTTCTCGCCCTCCGTGTACCAGTCGTCCGCCGACTTGGCTGGCTGCGCCATCACCACCGCCGGCACCATCAGCGCCGCGCACACCCAGGAAGCTGCTGTCCTCATCACTTGCTCCGCGCGACCATGGGCCGCTTGTTCACGGGGTGGATCCCGTGACGGTTACTCGGGCCGCTCAAGGACCGTATCATTGAACCGGCCGCTGCCGCTGCCGCGGCCCGTGCCGCCGCTACCGCCGCTACCGCCGCTACCGCCGCTGCCGCGGCCCGTGCCGCCGCTGCCGGTCCGGGCCTTCTTCTTGAGTTCGATGACCTTGGACAGGTCGTCGCTCGAGGACACGTCCTCGAGCACGCGGTCCTCGTGCTTCGCGAGCTTGAGGGTGATCGAGTACTTCGTGCCGGGCATCAGCGCGAACGGGTCCGGGGTGACGACCCCGAGATCCTCAGCCGTTGACCCACACCTGCGCCCCTGGGGCCGGGTGTGGAGCGTGACGGTCGCGGGCAGCCCGGCCGCCGCGCCGCTGCCCGCCATCGTGGCGCTGCCCGCCGCGCCGCTGCCCGCCGCGCCGCTGCCCGCCACGCCGCTGCCCGCCATCGTGGCGCTGCCCGCCATCGTGGCGCTGCCCGCCGCGCCGCTGCCCGCCGCGCCGCTGCCCGCCACGCCGCTGCCCGCCATCGTGGCGCTGCCCGCCGCGCCACTGCCCGCCACGCCGCTGCCCGCCATCGTGGCGCTGCCCGCCATCGCGGCGCTGCCCGCGACAGCCTCGACGTGAGCGTCACCGCCACCGCTGGACAGGATGAACCCGATCCCGCCGGCCGCGGCCGCGACGATCACCGCGGCGGCGATCGCGAACGGGGCCTTGCTCGGCTTGCGAGGAGTGACCTGCCCGGTGGACGCACCGAGCGTGGTGGGCGCGGACGGCAGCCCCTGAACCACCGACCTGCCCGGCACCGGGGTGAGCGAGCCGGGGGGCGGTGTGAGGTGCGCCGCGGAGATCTTGTGGTCGCTCGGGATCGGCGCGGTCGACGGCATCAGATGCCGCTGCTGGAACATCGCGATGCCGCCGTTCGCCTCGACGTACCCGACCGGGTCGCCCATGGCGCGCATCATCTCATCCATGTTCGGGTACCGCAGATCGACGCGCTTCTCGAGCGCCTTGAGCACGACCGCCTCGACATGCGGCGGCAGCATCCGGTACTGCGATAGCGGCAGCGGCACCTGTGTGAGGTGCTGCACCAGAATCTCGCCGTAACCCTCGCCGGTGAACGGCACGCGGCCGGTCAGCATCTCGTACAGCACGATGCCGAGCGCGTAGATGTCCGTGCGGTGATCGACGTTCGCGCGCCCCTCGCACTGCTCGGGGGACATGTACGCGGGCGTGCCCATGATGAGGCCGGTGCGCGTCTTGTGCGCGCCGGCGTTGCCATCACCGGTCAGCTTGGCGATGCCGAAATCGAGGAGCTTGACGAAGTCCTTCTCGCGCCCGCGCTGGATCAGGATGATGTTGTCGGGCTTGAGATCGCGGTGGACGATGTTGCACTTGTGCGACGCCGCCAGGGCATCACCGACCTGCAGGCAGATCGCGAGCGCGCGCTCGGGGGGCAGCGGTGCCTCGGCCCGGATCAGGTTCGACAGGGTGTTCCCCGCCAGGTACTCCATGATGAAGTACACCAGCGAGTCGCCGGTCGCCGACACGATCACCCCGTAGTCGACGATGTCGACGATGTTGGGGTGGGCGATGTTGTTGACCGCCTTGGCTTCGTGGAAGAACCGCTCGGCGACCTCGTTGTTACTCGAGAACTCGGCGTGAAGGACCTTGAGGGCGACCTTCTTGCCGATGGTGGGGTGCTCGGCCAGATAGACCGAGCCCATGCCTCCCTCGCCCACCTTCTGGGTGACGAGGTAGTTGCCGATGGTCTGACCGATCAGCGTGTCTTGCGGCGGTGGGCCGTTGTGGCGATCCATGCGGTCTCCGCGAGCCGTCATGCTATCCTACCTCCTGATGAAAAGTCGCGTCGTGCGGTGCCCACGTGCGACGATCTCGTCCACGATGCGCCTGTTCGTCCGGTGGACCGTCCTCGGTGTGCTCGGGTGTGTGCTTGCGGTCCGACCAGCGGAGGTCGCCGCCGGGGCAGGGGACCGTCCCGCGGGGGACCTCGCGGACGAAGGCCCCCCGCCCACTGCCAGCGCCGGGCCGGCCCAGCCCGCCCCCGATGCCCCGGCGCCCGCCCGCCCGCCCGCCGAGATGGCCCCGCCGCCCCGAGTCGACGACCGCCGCCATGACCTGCCCGATGTGAAGTCCCATGCCGCCGTGGTCCTCGACGCAGAGACCGGCGCCGAGATCTACGGAAAATCGGCCGACGAGGTCCGACCAATCGCCTCCACCACCAAGATCTTCGTCGCCATGGCCGTCCGCAAGCAGGGCCTCGACCTCGATGGCTGGACCGAGATCACCAAGGCCGACGCCCGGTCTGCCCGCGGCGGCGCCCGCACCCGCCTCGACATCGGCAAGCAGTTCCGCAACCGCGACCTGCTCCGCGCCATGCTGATGGCGTCCGACAACCGCGCCCCGACCGCCCTCGCCCGCGCCGCCGGCATGAGCCCCGACGCGCTCGTCCGCGCCATGAACAAGCTCGCCAAGGGCCTCCACCTCAAGCGCACCAAGTTCACCGACCCCTCGGGCCTCCACGGCAACGTGTCGACCGCGCGCGAGATGGCCCTCGCCCTGCGCGCCGCGCTCGAGGACGACGTCCTCCGCAAGATCATGGGCGAGGACGCCTACCAGGTGGTCTCCAAGGATCGCTACCTGCGCATCGACTACAACAACACCAACCACCCCCTGCTCGCCAAGCGGTTCGACGTGATCGGCGGCAAGACCGGGTTCACCACCTCCGCGGGCTACTGCTTCATCACCGGCGCTCGGTTCGGCAACCGCGAGGTCGTGATGGCGTTCCTCGGCGCCAAGGGCAAGGAGACCCGGTTCGCCGACTTCAACCGGGTCGCCACCTGGATCACCGAGGGCGCCCCCGGCGCCAAGGTCACGGTCACCCGCCCCAGGCGCGCGCGGCCCAAGCTCGACGTCGACGCGCGCGGCCGCGTCGCCGCGCCCTGACGTCCGCGCTGCGTTCGCGGTGCGCTTGATCCACGCCCGTGGGCACACCACGAGAGGCGGTTACAGTGGCGAAGATGGCCTGAGCGTGCGCACGCTCTTTGATGGTGTTGTGGGCTCGATAAATGAGGGGGTTCCCGTTCCCGTTCCCGCAGGGTCCCAGGGATCGCGGGAACCGGAACCGGGAATCAGCCCACGAGGGCGTAGCCCGCGCGGTCCTCGCGGCCCCCCCCGGCGACGACGAAATCGGGTCAGGGCGATCCCGGCTGCCGTATGATCCGGGGCGTGAGCTCCACGCGGCGGGAGATGCTCGGCCAGCTCGGCGCCGCCTCGGCGTCGACGCTGCTGTGGGCGCTCGGCTGCGGCCCGGCGGCGCGCCCCACCGCGCGGCTGCCGACGGTGCTCGGCGAGGAGGTGCGAGCCTGGCTGCGGGATGCGGTGGCGCGCCTGGCGGCGGTGGACCCGGGGGCGCACGCGCTGGCGGTCACCCACGAGCGGACGGCGGCGGCGATCGACGTGGTCGGGGCGGGGCTGGCGCAGATGCGGCGCGATGGCGCGGTGCTGCGGGTGCGAGGCGCGGATGGGGCATGGCGCGAGCACGTCACGGATGTGCTGACGGCGGCGGGGATCGACGAGGCGGTGCGCCGGCTCGGGGGAGCTGCGCGCGCCACGCCGCGGGGGTTCCCGGCGGCGCCCGTGGCCACACCGGCGCCCGCGCCCGTCGACGAGGCGCTGCTGCGGGATCGTGCGGCGGCGCTGCTCCGGGATGATGCGCGGGGCGCGAGCCGGATCGTGTATGCGGCGGGGCTGGTCGAGGTCGACGACGTGACGCGGTGGTCGATCGCGGCCACGCACGATCGCGAGGAGCGGCGCCGGCGGGTCCGGCACCGGGCCACGCGGGCGGCGTGGAACGGGACCCGGCCCGTGATCGCCGAGGCCGCGCGCGGGTGGAGCGGCGACCTGCGGCGGGCCGGGCTGGACGCGGCGCGTCTGCGCGCGACGAGCGAGGAGGCGCTGACGCTGGTGACGCCCGGGGCGTTCGCCGCTGGGGTGTACGAGGTGGAGCTCGCGCCGACGGTGGTGGCCGCGTTGATCGAGGCCACGGTGGCCGGGCTGCTGACGACGGCGGCGCTCCGGCACCCCGCGCTGGCCCGGCGGTTCGCGGCCGGGGCCGCGCTCGCCGCGCCGCTGCTGACGCTGACCGACGATCCGACGGCAGCCGACAGCTACGGGGCGATCGGGTTCGACGACGAGGGAGCGGCGGCGCAGCCGGTGACGCTGATCGAGGGCGGCCTGCTGGCCGGACGGCTGGATGCGGCGGCCGGGCGCGCGCGGCGGCCCGGGCACCTGGGACCGCTCGCGCCGGGGGCGACGCACCTGGTGCTCGCGCCAGGCACGTCCGGGGTGGTCGGCGCCCGTGATGGCTGGCGGCTCGAGGGGCGCGCGCACGCGGCGATCGCGCCCGGCACCACGCGCGTCGTGATCGCGGTGGCGCGCGCGCGCGAGGTCCGCGCGGGCAGCCTGACCGGGCGGGTGTTCGCGGACGTGGAGCTGGTGGGCGAGGTCGACGCACTGCTCGGGGCGGTCAGCGCGGTCGGCGCGGAGGTGGAGACGTTGGTGCGGCGCGACGAGGATGCCGGCGGGGCGCTGTGGCGATCGCTCGCGGTGCCGGCGCTGGTCACGCGCGGGGCGCTGCGCGCGCGGCGGAGGGCGGCGTGATCACGCGCCGCGCGCTGCTCGCCGCGCTGGCGGCCCGCCGGGTGTCCGACTGGGTGCTGACGCAGCGCACGCAGGAGATCGCGTGGATCGACGAGGGCGGCCCGCTGCGGCGCACCGAGCAGCGGACGCGCACGACGCTGCTGGTCCACCACGATCTGCCGCAGGGGCGCGGCTCGGCGCGGCTCGAGCTCGGCGCGCTCGAGGCCGACGCGGGCGGGGCGGTCGAGCGCGCCCTCGCACTCGCGAGCGCAGCGGTGGGGCCGGCGTGGCGCTCGCCCGCATCGGCCGCACCCGCGCGGGTCCAGCTGCTCGATCCCGCGCTCGATCCGGCGACGGTGACCACGCCGCTGCTCGAGCTTGGCGCCGCGGCGCTCACCAGGCTACGCCGGCCCACCGGGGTCACCACCGAGGTGGCGCTGGAGCTCTTGCGCGAGCAGGTGGAGGTCGAGGCGCACGGCGGGTTCAAGGCGCGGTGGGCCGCGAGCACCGCGAGCGCGCGCGCCCTGGTCACCACCTCCACCCACGGGCTCGAGCTGATGCGCGGCGCGCGGCGGCTGGACGACCTCGCGCTCGCCGATGCGCTCTCCGATGCCGCCGCCGATCTGGCCGCGCTGGCCGCGGCCAGCGCGCCGACACCCGGGCGGTGCGCCGTGATCCTCCGGGCCGACGCGCTGCTCCACGGCGGCGGGCTCGGGGTGTGGCGGGTGTTCGCCGACCAGGCGAGCGCCGAGATCGAGCGGCAAGGGCTGACTCGCTATCGCCCCGCGTCCGCGATCACCGCGGGGGCTGACCAGCTCGACGAGCCGCTGTCGATCACCAGCGACGGGGCGCTCGCGTTCGGGCTGGCATCCGCGCCGCTCGGCGACGACGCCGGCGCGGTCCGGCGGTTCGCCCTGATCGAACGCGGCATGGCGACCGGGCTCGGGCTGTCGACGCGCGAGGCGGCCCGCCGCGGCCGCGAGCCCAACGGGGGCGTGCGCAACCTCGTGGTCGCGCCCGGCACGTGGCGCGACGAGCCCCCCGCGGTCCGGACCCTCGACGTGCGTCGCCTGCATGCGCTCACGATCGAGCCGGACACCGGCGAGGCCACGCTCGAGATCGCGCTGGCGCTCGAGCGCGAGGGCACGGCCGCGCGACCGGTCACCGGCGGCACGCTCCGCATCGATCTCGTCGACGCGCTCGCCCGGGCCCACCGCAGCGAGGCCCCGCTCCGCCGCGGCGCGTACGTGGGCCCGGCGGCGCTCGTGCTCGCCGACGTCGACGTCCTGGCCTGAGATCGACGCGCGGCTCAGCGAGCGGGCAGCAGCGCGGCCTTCGCGGCCAGGTAGCGCTTCGCCTTGCGGCGCGCGATCTCGTTCGACAGGCGGCGCTCGGGCCACCGCGTGACGTCGGCCGCGAGCACGCGCGCGAGCGTGGCCTCGAACAGCGGCGCGTCGAGGCCGACCGTCGCGACCGCGCGCGCGAACATCACCTCGGCGATCAGGCCCCCCTCGCCGAGCACCGCGCGCGCCGCCGCGAACCGCGCGCGCCCATCGGCGCCGCCGAGCAGCTTGCTGCGCGCGGCCTCGAGCGTGCCGAGCAGGAGCTCGGCGTCCGCGTCGTGGAAGCCGGGTGCGAGCTCGATCACCCGCGCGAGCATCGCCATGATCCCGCCGAGCTTGCCGAGGTGGCGCATCGGATCCATGCCGAGCTCGACGCCGTCGGCGGTCGCGATCCACAGCAGCGGGCCGACGTGCGCGCGGGTCGCCTTCGGCAGCAGCGCCTGCATCGCGGCACCGCCCTGCGCGCGCGCGGCGCGCCACGGAGCCGGCAGCAGCGCCAGGTTGGCGTCGACACACGCGGCCAGCAGCGGCCCCATGCGCTCGGCGAGCCGCCCGGCCTCGTCGACGCGCCCGCCGAGGACCGCGTCCTCCCAGTCATCGAACACGAACGCGACCGGGTACTGGCACACCGCCTCGGCGTGGAGCCGGCGGAACCCGACGTGGTCCGGGTACGAGAGCGCGAACGCCTCGAGCTGGAGGATGCCGCCGGGCAGCGCGGTGCGCGCGAGCTCCAGATCGGGCTGCCGGCGCGCCGCCTCGGTGGAGTGCACGAGGATCCGGTAGGTGCTCCTGGCAGCCTGGCCGTCGATGAACCCGCCGCAGCCGAGCAGCGCGACGACGACGAGCGCACACAGACGATGCATCCCGGGCATGGTGCAGGCCGCTCCAGGAGCGTCAGGCGGCGCCGCCGGGCCACCGCCCGCGCCGCCGGGCCCACCGCCGCCGCCGCCGGGCCCACCGCCGCCGCCGCCGGGCCCACCGCGCGCGCCGCCGCGCCTACTCACCCGCGCCGCCGGGCCCACCGCCGGCGCCGCCGCGAGCGCCCCGCGCAGGACCGGTCGCCGCGTGCGCACGAGCGCCTCGATCAGCGCGGCGGCCTCCGCGGGCGCGTCGTGGACGGCCATCACGGCGGCGAGCTCCGCGGCGCGGGCGCGAAACGCCGGCTCGCCGAGGAGGCGGCGGACCGCCCGCCGGATCACCGGGGACCGCGGCCGGCCGGTGCGGAGATCGAGGCCGACGCCCGCCCAGGCCACGCGCGCCGCGATCTCCGGCTTCTCCTCGCTCCCGCCCGCGACCACGAGCGGCACGCCGTGGCGGAGCGCCATCTGCACGCCGCCGTACCCGCCGTTGGTGACGATCGCGGCGACGTGGGGCAGCAGCGCGCCGTACGGCACGAACCGGGCGGTGCGGAGGTTTGCCGGCGCGACGGGCAGCCCGAGCGTGCCGTCGCCCGCGCGCCCCGTGGTGGCGATCACGAGCACGGGCTCGGCCGCGAGCGCCCGGGCGGCCGGCGCGAGCAGCTCGCGGGGATCGGTGGCGAGCGTGCCCTGCGTGATGAGCACGATCGGCGTTCCGCGCGCGCGCGCGGCCTCGACGTCGGGCCACCACGCGGGCAGCGCGTCGGGGGTGGCCGGGGCGCGCGGCACCAGCGGCCCGATGAAGTGCACCTGCGCCGGCAGATCGGCGCGCGGGTACTCGAACGCGGGGACGGTGGGCTGCAGGTAGAGGTCCGGCGACACCACGTCGAAGTACGTGCCCGCTCCGGGCGGCAGGCCCGCGTCCGCGCGGCTCGCCCGGTACGCGCGGTTGACGTCGGCGAACATCACGCGGTGGACCAGCCGGTTCATCACCCGGTTGCGCACGCGTCCCACCACGCCGGGCACCGGGGCCCAGCCCGGGCCGAACGGCGCGGTGTCACGGCTCGGCAGCATCAGCGCGCTGATCCCGAGGCCCACCCACGGCAGCCCGCGCGCCTCCGCCAGCAGCGCCGCGCCGAGGTGCGCCGAGTCCGCGAGCAGCGCGTCGGGGTGGACCGCGTCGGCAAGCGCGGTCAGGTCCCGCAGCTGCGCCGCCGCCGGGCCGATGAACATCTCGCGCAGCTCGGCCTTCACGCGCGCGATCCCGCGCCGGCCCCGGAGCGCGGGCAGCGCGGCGTCGACGTCGGCGTCGTCCCAGTCGGGCGCGGCGAGCATGGGCGCGAACGTCGCGCCGGTCCGCGCGATCGCCGGCGCGAACTTGCGCGCCGCGTACCACGTGACCTGGTGGCCGGCCCGCACGAGGGCCTCGACGACGAGGAGCATCGGGTGTACGTGCCCGGTCAGGGGCACGGTGGCGGCGAGCAGGTGGGCCATCGCCGGCGCAGTATGACGCGCCATGCGCAAAATGGCGCGAACCACCCCGTCAGCGAGCGCGGCCGCGCGCGCCATGTGCAGCGGGCGGGATCCCCGCGGCGCGGTACCACGGCTCGATGGCGGCGCCGAGTCCGGCGGGCCCGACGGCGTACGCGCGCGCGCCGAGGTGCGCGTGCGCGAGCGACGTGCGCGCCGCCGCGATCCGACACCACGTCGCCGGCAGCCCCGCCTGCGCGTCCACCGGCAGGGCACGGTCGCCGGCGCGCTCGGTGCGCGCAGCCGGCGGCACCCCCACACACGCGCCGTCCACGCGCGCGAGATCGTCGAGCACGGCAGCGAGCGCGCCCGGGGTGGCCGGCGCGAGGCCGGGCGCCGCGGGATCGGCGGCGCTCGCGAGCAGCACGCACAGCGCCGGCTCGAGGGGCCGGACCTGGGCGAGGAACGGGGCGATCACGCGCGCGTGGGTGGCGGCGGCGGCGAGCGGGCCGTCGAGCGCCTCGAGGTAGCGGGTCCAGGTGCCGAGCTCGCCCAGGCACGCGACGAACGCCGGGTCCCGGTCGTCGAGCTGCGCGGCGGGGATCAGCGCGATGGCCGCGCGAGCGCCGGCGAGCAGGTCCACGCTAGCGACCCGGTGGGCGCGCGTCGCGGGGAGGTCGGCCCGGGCGACCGCGGCGTGCTCGTAGCGCCGCCCGGTGGCGCGCAGGTCGCGGACGGCGTCGTCGCAGCGATCGTCGGCGCGGTCCGAGGCGCCGGCCACGCGCGGGGCGCACAGGGCGACCAGGGTCCCGACCCCCACGAGTGCGAGCCGCGCCGGCGACAATCCCCGAGGCGGCCGGGCACCCGGGCCGTTCGGGATCCGCCCGGGTAGCGCTCCGTTGCGGAGCCCGCGGGCCCCTCCGCTCCCCGGGGCTCCGCCCCGCCCTGCGCGGCACGCCGCGCACGGTTCCCACCCCGGTTCGAGACTGTTTCACCGGCTCTCAGCGCAGCGATTTCGCGAGGACCTCGAACCGCAGATCGAACCGCCGCGGGATCCCGAACCGCTCGTTGCCGTACGGGAACGGCTTCATCACCCCCGTCCGCACGTAGCCGCGGCGCTCGTAGTACGGGATCAGGTCGACGCGCAGGTCGATCACGGTCATCCGCATCTCGGCGGCGCCCCAGTCGTCACGCACGCGCCGCTCCGCCTCGGCCAGCAGCGCCGCGCCGAGCCCCCCACCCTGCCGCGGCGGCAGCACCGCGAACATCCCGAAGTAGCCCGCCCCGTCCTCGAACGCGATGTGCGCGCAGCCCTCGAGCCGGCTGGCCTGCTCGGCGACCAGCACCTGACTGTGCGCGCGTGCGATCAGGCCCGTGACGTCCTCCGCGTCGGTGCGCGGCCCGTCGAGCAGGTCGGCCTCGGTGGTCCACCCCACGCGGCTCGCCTCGCCGCGATAGGCCGCGTGGACCAGCGGGACGATCGCCGGCACGTCGGCGAGCGTGGCGGCGCGCAGCTGCCAGGTCATCGGGCCTCAGCTCAGCGGCGGCGACACGACGCCGCTGCTGGTCGGCGTGGCGTCCGTGGCGTGGACCACGCCGCCGCCGCCGCCGCCCGCGCCGCCGCCGCCGCCGTTGCCGTTGATGCCGTTGCTGCCGCTGTTGGTGCCCACAGCGCCCGCACCACCATCGCCACCACTGCCCGATCCATCGAACCCGCCGGCCGCGGCCGTGTCGGCGAGCGTCGGATTGGCCCCGGAGCCACCGGTGTTCGAGTTCCCGCTGCCCTCCCCGCCCCCTCCGCCGTTCGCGAACACGCGCCCGCTGCCGTTGATGGTCAGGGCGGGGCTGTCGAGCACGATCGTGCCCCCCGACCCGCCGCCCCCGGCGCCCGAGTCGGTGTTCGCCCCACCGACCCCGCCGGCACCCGACGCGTTGATCGTGCCGTTGATCGAGATCGCCGTCGCGACGATGGCCACCGCGCCGCCGCCGACGCCGCGCGCACCGGGCGCTGCCCCCGCGCCGTTCGCGCCCGCGCAGCCGCCGCGCAACGCCGTCCCCGCGATCACCGCCCCGCGCGTGCCACCGGTGCCGCCCGTGCCACCATTGCCGCCGAGCGTGCCAAGGCTGCCGCCCTGGCCGCCACCTCCACTCGTGGGGGCGGTGCCCGCGTTGCACGCGCCCGTGCCCTGGCCCGCACCGGGGATGTCGCCACGCCTGGACGCCACGTCGATCACCCCCGTCGCGTTGAGGGTCACGGTGCCCGCGGCGAGCAGCACCAGCGGGCGAGCCCCGACGGCGCGCAGCGTGCTGTCGATCGTGATGCTGGACGCGACGATCACACACGCGTCGAGGGGCGCGCCGCCTTGCGTCACCGAGGCGACCGCGGCGCACTCGCTCGAGCTCGCGGCCGTGCTGACCGTCGTTCCTCCGCCCCCGACCGCGTAGGGCGTGGTCGGCGCGGCCGCGAGGCACACGACGATGTCGCTGCCGTAACAAGGCAGCGCGTCGACCGGCGGGGGCGCGTCCGGCGCGGCGTCGACCGGCAGCGCGTCGACCGGCAGCGCGTCGATGTCCGAGGCATCGACGATCGGGGCATCGATGGCGCCGCCGTCATCTCCCGCGGCACCGCCCGCCGCACGGAACCCGCACGCCGCCACGAGCAGACCAAGCGCGCACGCCCTGAGCATGACGCCATGGTACCGCTTCCGCGCCGCCCGTGGTGGCTCCACGGAGCGGTCGGCGTGGCAACGAATGTCACACATGGGCCCCGGCAGCGCCCGGGCGCGCCGATCAGAACAGCGTGTAGATCAGCGACGCCTTCATGATCATGTCGAGGTTCACCGCCTCGGGCACGAAGCCCATCGCGAGGTTCTTGATCGCGAGCGGGCCGGGGCGGTTGTCGTACTTGACGTCGATCGCGGTCTGCACCGCGAGATTCTTGCTCAGCTTGGCCGAGATGCCGAGGTGACCGTTGACGCGGGTGTCCATGAACGCGCCACCGTCCGCGCCGGTCGGCAGAGTCAGCTCGTTGAGGTTCGACAGCGCCTCGAGGGAGGCGTCGAGGTCGATGCCCTCGGACGCGGCGTTCTTGAAGCCCGCGAACGCCCGGAGCGAGTGAATGTCGACCGGGTCGCCGACCGCCAGATCCTCGCGCGAGAAGTCGTAGCCGAACTCGCCGACGACCTCGGTCTGCGCGGTCTTGTAGAGCTGGCGCATGTAGCCGAGCTGGCCCCCGAGGACGAGATCCTTGCCGGCCGGCACGTCGCGCGACACGAGCAGCGCGGCGAACAGCGAGTTGTTGTCGGTCAGGAACCGGTCGTACCGGCCCTTGCCCATGTAGGTCTCGGCGGTGGTCGTCGAGACGGTGGTGATCTCGGCGGTGGAGTCGATCGTCCCGTTGCCATTGATGTCATCGATGACACGAAGCCCCGAGCGCGCGCGCGTCATCGACGCCTCGAGCGACAGCCGGTTGCGGCCGTCCTTGCGCGAGGCCTTGAACCCACCGGTCTGCGTCGTGGTCTCGGCGTTGCCGGTGGTGAACACGGCGCCCGCCTCGGCCGTGGCCTTCCACTCGACGACGGCCTCCGGCTTCTCGGGCTTGGCCGCGTCCGGCTTGACGAACTCGAACTTGGGATCACCGGCGACGGCGACGGCCGGGGCGGCGAGGACGATGGCGACGAGCAGGCTGTGGCGGAGAGACATGAGACACCTCGGATTAGACGGGTCTCACTAGCAGAGTTCCGGGGGCGGGCGCCAACCCGCCACCGTGACGTTGCGTGACACCTGACACGGCCCGGTCGGCCCCGAGCCACGCGGGTGAATCTGCTAGGGTGGCGCCGATCCGCGCGACGGCGCTCCGGCCGTGCGGGTTCGTGGAATAGCGGTGGCACCGGGGGCGTATGGCGAGGAACACGATGCGCAACTTCGGACGTCGAGCTGTCGGGGTGGTGGTGGCGGTCGGCATGCTCATGCTGGTCGACCGGGGTGCGCGCTCGTCGCCGCCTGCGGTGGCAGCACGCCCACCAAGGGAGAGCTGTCGGTGACCGGCGCGCCGACCGGCGAGATCAAGGGCCCGACCCGGATCGTGCTGACGTTCTCGCGGCCGATGGTCGCGGCGGACCAGCTCGAGCGCCCCGTCCCGGCCGCGCCCGTGGCGCTCAGCCCCGCGCTCCCCGGCCAGGCCGCGTGGGTCGACGACCACACGCTCGCGCTCGTCCCGGCCGCCAGCCTGCCGGTGTCCACGCGGTTCGTCGCGACCGTGCCGGGCGCGACCCGCTCCCTCGACGGCAGCATCCTCGGCACCCCGCACACGTTCGAGTTCTTCACCGAGCGCCTGACCGGCAGCGCCGAGGTCGAGGGCTCGGCCGAGCGCGCGCGCCGCGATCAGCCGGTCCGGATCGCGTTCAACCAGGAGGTCGCGCCTGCGACCGTGCTCGCGCAGTGCGCGTTCGTCGGCGCGCCGGGCCGCGTGCCCGCGAAGTTCGTCGACGGCAGCCCGACCACTCCGGCCGCGAACTTCCTGGTCCAGCCCCGCGCCGAGCTGGCGACCAACACCGACTGGAAGCTCACGTGCGCCGCGGGCGTGCGCGGGACGGTGGGGAACCTCGGCACCGCCGCCGCCATCGAGGCGGCGCTCCACACCTACGGCCCGCTCGCGTACGTCAGCGTGGATCCCGCCGGCACGGACATCGTCCCCGAGGAAGATCTGCGCCTCGCGATCGCGTTCTCGAACCCGCTCGCCGAGCCGTACCTGATGACGCTGACGCCCGCGGTGCCCGGGTTCCCGCAGCGCTGCTTCGAGCTCGGCGAGCCGGCCGGCGTGTCGTGCGCCGCGCGCCTCGAGCCGCGCACCGCGTACACGCTGACGATCGACGCCGCCCAGAAGGACGTGTTCGGCCAGGCGCTCGGCAAGGCGCAGGTCGTCGAGCTGCGGACCACCGACGCCGAGCCCACCCTGTCGCTCGAGTCCGGCTACTTCGTCGCCGAGCTGACGCGCCCGGTGATCCCGGTGTGGACGCGCAACGTCACCAAGCTCGACGTCACCTACCTCGAGGTCACGCCCGCGACGTTCCACAAGCTGTCGCCACTCCTCGACTGGTGGGATCCCAAGGCCCTCGACTTCGCGGCGGCCAAGCTCCCCGCGAAGACCACGCAGATCACGGTGACCGGCACCCAGAACAAGTGGGGCCAGCACGCGATCGGCGCGGCCGAGCTGACCGGCGCGGCGCCCGGCCCGGGCATGTTCTACGTCGAGATCGGGACCCCGGAGGTCAAGCGCGGCGCCCTCGAGAACGGCGGCCGCGAGAAGGTGCTCGTCAACTTCACCGACATCGGCGTGGTCAGCAAGCTGTCCGGCTCGCGCGGCCTGGTGTGGGCGACCCGGCTGTCGACCGGCAAGCCGCTGCCCGGCGCGAGGGTCAGCGTGCGCGATCCGGCCGGCAAGGAGACGTGGACGGGCACCACCGACGCCGAGGGCGTGGCCATCCTCCCCGGCACGTCGAAGCTGTCGAGGCTGCCCGTCGAGGACAGCGGCGACGGCGAGATCCGGATCTACGTCCAGAGCGGCGCCGACTGGACGATGATCAACCCGACCCGCAGCGGCGGGCTGTCGCCGTGGTCGTTCAACGTGTCCTACGACGAGGACCGCGCGCCCGCGAAGCTGCGCGGCTTCATGCACACCGATCGCGGCCTGTACCGGCCCGGCGACAAGGTCCACGTCAAGGGCCTCGCCCGCGTGACCCGCCTCGGCGCGCCGCTCACGCCGCCCGGCGAGGGCAAGAAGGTCAAGGTCGTGGTCGATGGACCGCAGGGGCGGACCGTGATGGAGGCCGAGGCGCGCCTGTCCGCATACGGCGGGTTCTGGTTCGATCTCGACCTGCCCGGGGATGCCCGCCTCGGCGACTACCAGATCCGCGCCGAGCTCGAGTTCGGCTCGTTCACGCGGTCGTTCTCCGTCGAGGAGTACCGGGCCGCCACGTTCGAGGTCACGGGCACGCTCGCGGCCGCGCCGATCGTCGGCACCGGCACGATCGCCGGGACCATCAACGCGTCGTACCTGTACGGCGCCCCGCTGCGCGCGGGCGACGTCGACGTCACCGTGCACAGCCGCCCCCGGCGGATCGCGTTCGACACGTTCGACGCGTTCCAGTTCCTCGACGAGCGCACGTACGAGGCCTACCACGACGAGTCCGAGGACTCGCAGACGCTGGTCACCGAGGACAAGGTCGCGCTCGACGCGACCGGCAACGCGAAGCTCGCGGTCGCGCTGGGCGCCACGGACGTGTTCGGCGACGCCGACCTGCTGGTGCGCGCGAGCGTCGCGGCGCCGTCCAACGAGGTGATCAGCAAGACGTTCACGGTCCCGTACTGGAAGTCGCGGCGGTACTTCGGCATCAAGTCGCCGGGCTACTTCCTCGACGTCGGCAAGCCCCAGACGTTCCAGATCCTCGGCGTCGCGCCCGACGGCACACCGCTCGACGGCCCCGCCAAGGTCACCGTCACGCGGCGCGACTGGAGCTGCGCGTGGGAGGACTGGGGCTACCGCGGCTCGTACCAGTGCACCGAGGCCACGCAGACGCTGCTGGCGACCACCGTCCAGCTCGCGGGCGGGCGCCCGGCCGACATCCAGTTCACGCCCCCGAGCGGCGGCGACTACTGGGTCGTCGTCGAGGGGCTGACCGAGAAGGACCAGGCCGCGGCCGCCGCGACCCAGATCTACGCGTGGGGTGACGGCGGCGGCGCGTGGCGCGCGAGCGACAGCCTCACGTTCGACGTGATCGCCGACAAGAAGGAGTACCAGGTCGGTGACACCGCGACCCTGCTGCTCAAGACCGACCTCGCGAACGCGACCGGCCTGGTCACGATCGAGCGCGACGGCGTGATCGAGAAGCGCCTGATCGAGATCACGCCGACCACCAAGCACCTGACCGTGCCGATCACGGCGGCGCACGCGCCCAACGTCTACGTGTCCGTCGCGCTGATCCAGGGCCGCGCCGGCGAGGGCCCGCGCGGCAAGCCGCGGATGCGGATGGGCCTCGTCAACCTGGCGGTCCGCCCGGCGGACAGCACGCTGAAGGTCACGCTCGAGACCGACCACCCCGACTACCGCCCCGGCGCGACCGTGACCGCCACCGTCAAGGTCACCGACCAGGCCGGCCAGCCGGTCGCCGCCGAGGTCGCGCTGACCGCCGCCGACGAGGGCGTGCTGTCCCTGATCGCGTACCAGACGCCCAACCCGGTCCCCACGTTCTACGCGCCGTGGGGCATCGGCGTGGCGACCGCCACCCAGCTCGAGTACCTCCGCGACATCCCCGCGCCCACGGTCGAGCGCCCCGCCACCGGCGGTGACGCCGCGGGCACGCTGCGCTCGCGGTTCGCCGCGACCGCGATGTGGACGCCCGGCGTGGTCACCAGCGCCGCCGGCACCGCCACCGTCACGTTCGTCGCGCCCGACAACCTGACGGCGTTCCGGCTGATGGCCGTGGCCGCCGATCGCGGCGACCGGTTCGGCTCGGCCGACAAGCGGTTCACCGTGAGCAAGCCGCTGCAGCTGCACGCCGCCCTGCCCCGGTTCCTCGACCAGGGCGATCGCGTGCAGGCGGGCGTGGTCGTGCACAACGAGACCGGCGCCGATGGCACCGCGACCGTGACGCTGCTCCCCGACGGCCACGTCACCGTCGCCGGTGGTACCGAGCGCACGATCCCGGTCGCCAAGGGCGCGCGCGTGCCCGTGCTGTTCGACCTCACCGCCGCCGACCTCGGCGACGCCGAGCTGGCGTTCACCGTCGTGATGGGCGCCGAGCGCGATGGCGTCAAGCTGACGCTCCCCGTCGGCCACCCGTCGCCGGTGCGCGTGACCCAGGTCGCCCACGGCGCGATCACCGCGGCCACGTCGATCCCGCTGGTCGTGCCCGCCGACGCGATCCCCGGCACCGCCGAGGTCGTGGTCTCCGTCGATCCGGACGGGCTGTCGGGCATCGAGCAGGGGCTGCGCGACCTGATCGAGTACCCGTACGGCTGCCTCGAGCAGACCACCTCGCGCGTGATCCCGATGCTCGCCGTGCGCGAGCTCGCGGAGTCGCTCGCGATCGGCGGCCTGACCGGCCCCACCCTCGACCGGTTCGTGACCGCCGGCCTCGACAAGATCGGCCGCCACCAGACCTCGAACGGCGGGTTCTCGCTGTGGCCGGGCGGCGACGCCGAGGCCTACTACACCGCGTACGCGCTGTGGGGCCTCCACCTCGCGCGCGGCGCCGGCTACCGCGTCGACGCCACCCGCATCACCGACGGCCTGACGTACCTGCGCGAGCAGGGCAAGGAGCCCGATACGTCGCGCCCCTACTACAACGCCCACGGCGATCTCGGCTCGCAGGCGTTCGCCCTGTACGTCCGCGCGGTGCTCGGCGACAAGGACGTCCAGGCCGCCGCGCTGCTGGCCGCGCGCACCGACCTGCCGATCTACGGCAAGGCGTTCGTGGCGCGGGCGCTCGCTGCCGGCCTCGGGGCCGCGGACCCCGCGGTGACCAGGCTGGTCGGCGAGCTGACCGGAGCTGCCACCACCGCCGGCACCACCGAGGCCCTGATCGACGAGCCCGCCGGCACGAGCCTCGACTACTACATGTCGAGCTCGATCCGCACGACCTCGGTGGTGCTGACCACGCTGCTCGAGCTCGCCCCGACGAGCCCCACGATCAAGCCGCTCGTGCGCTCGCTGATGAAGGCGCGGCGCACGGCGCCCTACCTCGACACGCAGGAGAACCTCTACTCGCTGCTCGCGCTGACCTCGTACGCGAAGGCCGCCACCGGCGCGGCCCCGTCGGTCAAGGTCGCGCTCGGCGACGCGATGCTGCTGACCGGGACGCTCGGCGGCAAGCAGCGGCTGCGCGTGGCCACTGCGGCGATCCCGGCCGCCGGCGGCGCGCTGACCGTCACGCCCGCGGGCCAGGTCCACTACAGCGTCGAGCTGCGCTACCGCAAGGTGGTGTCCGCCCTGGTCGCCGAGAGCCACGGCCTGACGATCGCGCAGGAGTACCTCGACGAGGCGGGCACGCCCAAGACCGCGTTCAAGGTCGGCGACGTGGTGCGGATCCGGATCACCACGACCCTGCCGGCCAGCGCCGTGCACCTGATGGTGTCGGCCTCCCTGCCCGCCGGCCTCGAGGCGCTCAACACCCGGCTCGCCACCGTCGGCACCGCCGGGATCACGCAGACCAGCGCGTGGGGCACGTTCCGCGAGATGCGCGACGATCGCGTCAGCTTCGCGTCGGAGTGGGCGTCGCAGGGCGCGCAGGTCCACGAGTTCATGGCGCGGGCGATCGCCGAGGGCACGTTCGTGCGGCCACCGGCGGTGGCCGAGCTGATGTACGACCCGGCGACCCGCGCGCAGACCGCGGCCACGACCATCGAGATCCAGGCGAAGAACTAGGTGCGCCGGCTGCCCCGCAGCGCGCGCCGGGCGTGGGCCTGGGGAATGCAGCCGGCGCTGCGGTGGCCGCGGCGCGTGCTGCTGACCGTCGGCGCGCTCGTGCTGCTGACCAGCCTCGGCTGGCGGCTCGCCGTGCGCGCGGGGACGTTTCCGCTCGAGCTGCTGGACCGCACCGCCGCGACCTCGCTGCGGGTGGTCGACGCCGAGGGCGGCCTGCTCCGCCAGGAGGCGACCAGCGCCGGGCTCCGCGAGCACTGGGTGCCGCTCGCCGACATCTCGCCGCACCTGATCCACGCGACGCTCGCGTCCGAGGACAACGGCTTCGACGACCACGCCGGCGTCGACTGGCTCGCGATGGGCCGCGCCGCGTGGCTCAACCTGCGCGGCGGGGATGCCGCGTTCGGGGGCTCGACCATCACGATGCAGCTGGTGCGGCTGACGGCACGCCCGGGCCGCGACCTCGGCGGCAAGCTCCACCAGATGCTGCTCGCGGCGCGGCTCGAGCGCGCGCTCACCAAGCGCGACATCCTCGAGCAGTACTTCAACCGCGTCTACTACGGCAACGGCGCGTGGGGCGCCGAGCAGGCCGCGCAGACGTACTTCGGCAAGCACGCCGCCGCCCTCTCGCTCGGCGAGGCCGCGCTGCTCGCGGTGATCCCGCGCGGGCCCACCGCGTACGATCCCGCGGACCACCCCGCGCGCGTCGAGCGCCGCCGCCGCCACATCCTCGGTCTGATGGAGGCGCACGGCTACGTGGGTGGGTTCGAGCGAGCCCTCGCCGAGCGCGCCCCGCTGCCGCTGCGGCTGGCCCCGCGCCGGTTCCGCGCGCCCCACTTCGTCGAGCTGGTCAAGGAGCGGCTGCCCGCCGGGCTGCGCACCGGGGCAGAGGTCAAGACCACCCTCGACGGCGAGCTCCAGCGCACCCTCGAGGTGGCGCTCGACGTCCACCTCGCCCGGCTCGGCGCGCGCAACGTGCGCCAGGCCGCGCTGGTGGTGCTGCGCAACCGCGACGGGGCGATCCTCGCGCTCGTGGGCTCGCGCGACTACGCGGACCGCGGCGAGAGTGGCGCGTGGAGCGGCGTCACCGCCCGGCTGCGCCCCGGCTCCACGCTCAAGCCGTTCGTGTACGCCGCGGCGCTCGAGCGTGGCGACACCCCGGCGACGATCGCCGAGGACGTCGTGCTCCCCGAGGACGCGCAGCAGTTCTACACGCGGGACGTCCGCAGCCACGGGTTCGCGCGCTACCGCGAGGCGCTCGCCGGCTCGTACAACCTGTCCGCGGTGCACACGCTCCAGCGCGTGGGCATCCCGACCGTGCTCGCCAAGCTGCGCAGCGCCGGCCTCGCCACCCTCGATCGGCCGGACGCGGACTACGACTGGGGCCTGGCGATCGGCCACGCCGAGGTGCGGCTCCTCGATCTGACGGCGGCGTTCAGCACGTTCGGCCGCGGCGGCGTGCCGATCGCCCCACGCGCGGTCGAGCGGGCGCAGGGGGTGGAGGGCATGGTGTGGACCGAGCCCGTCGTCGCGCGCGAGCGCGTGTTCGCCGAGACCATCGCCTATCTGCTGTTCGACATCCTGCGCGACCCCGACGCGCGCAAGCCGATGTTCGGCGACCGCGTGCCGCTCAACCTGCCGTTCCCGGTGGCGCTCAAGACCGGCACGACCAAGGCGTACACGGACCTGTGGGCCCTCGGCACCACGCACGAGTACACGGTCGGCGTGTGGGCCGGCAACTTCGACGGCTCGCCCACCCACCAGGTGATGTCGACCGAGGGCGCGACCCCGCTGCTGCGCGCCGCGTACACCGCGATCGCGGCGCGCTACGGCGAGCCCACGGCGCCCGCGCGGCCGGCCGCGATCGTGTCGGCGACGATCTGCCCGGTATCGGGCAAGCGCCCGGGGCCGCACTGCGCGCACACCAAGCACGAGCTGTTCATCGCGGGCCACGTCCCCACCGAGACCTGCGACTGGCACCAGCGCGTGTGCGGGGTGGCCACCGTGGTGTACCCACCGTCGGTGCGCGGCTGGGCCAAGGTCTACGGCCGCCCCGCCCCGCCCACCTGCGCGGCCGAGGACCTCGCGGCGCCGGTGCAGATCACGTACCCGGTCGACGGCGCGCGGTTCGCGCTCGATCCGCACCGGCCGCCCGCGCAGCAGCGCCCGCCGCTGTCGGCGCTGCCCGCCGCCACGGACCTGACCTGGACCATCGACGGTCAGCCCGCCGATCGCTGGGTGCCCTCGCCCGGCAGCCACCGCGTGGTCGCCGCCCGCGGCGCGCGCACCGACGCGATCACGATCGAGTACCAGTAGCTCTCGCCTGAGCCGCCTGATCCCGCCTAATCCGGCAGCCCGAGCTCGCGCCAGCGGACCATGCCGCCGGTGAGGTTGGCGAGGCGGGGCAGTCCGGCCTTGCGCAGGATCACGGTGGCCATCGCGGAGCGGCGGCCGGTCTGGCACACGACCACCACGGGGCGATCGGCGGGCACCTCGCTCGTCCGCTCGCGCAGCTCGTCGAGCGGGATGTGCAGCACGCCCGCGAGGTGCCCGAGCTCACCACCGAGCTCGGCGCGCTCCCGCACGTCGAGAACGTGGACGTCGTCGCGGTGGTGGGCCACCCACTCGGGCGCGATCTCGGTGAGCCCGGCGTAGGTCGTCACCACCGGGCCCCAGTCGGGCGCCGCCACGGGCTCGTGCTCCGGCTGCCCCGCGCGCAGGTTGGCCGGCACCGCCACCGCGAGCAGCCTGGGGTGCGGCAGCCCGAGGTTCGCCATGTACCCGACGAAGTCCTCCTCGCGCGCGGCACCGCCGATCCGCGGGTTGAACGCCTGCTCCTCACCGATGGTGCTCGAGGTGCGGCCCTCGTAGTCGTGCGCCGGGTACACCGCGCAGGCATCGGGCAGCGTGAACAGCTGGTCCCGGATCGACCGGAACAGCCGGTGCGCATCGCCCTGCTGGAAGTCGGTGCGGCCCGCGCTGCGCACGAGCAGCGCATCCCCCGTGAACACCCGCTGGTGATCGGCCGTGACGAACGCGAGGCAACCATCGGTGTGCCCCGGGGTCGCGCGCACCTCGAGCGCCTCGTCGCCGAACCGGACGGTGTCGCCGTGCGCGAGCGTCCGATCGACGTTGCGCGCACCGATCACCCCCGCCGCGGCGATCGCGCTGCCGAACGCCCGCTGCATCAGCCACGCGCCCGTCACGTGATCGGCGTGGCAGTGGGTGTCGAGCGAGACGACCAGCCTCAGCCCGAGCTCCCGGACCAGCGCGGCGTCGCGCGCGTGCTGCTCGAACACCGGATCGATCAGGGCCGCCTCGCGAGTGCGCTCGCACGCGAGCAGGTAGGTGTACGTGCTAGAGGTGGCGTCGAACAGCTGCCGGAAGAGCATGGGGAAACCTGAGATCACCATACCCCGCCCGCGTCGAAAACCCGCTACCCAACCCTTACCCCTTGCCTCTCGACCAGATCGCCAGATTATCGAGGGGCGCGCGGTGACAACACTGTTCTGTCGACGGCCGTGATCCGAGGGTGACCGCCGCCGGATGGGGTGATGAACTGTTGAGGTGACTCTCAGCCCCGAACCGATCGCCGACGGCGAGCGCGCCCAGTCGGTGTGGATGTTCGATCTCGAGCCCGCGGGCGACGGGGTCCCCCTCGACTTCCGCCTGCGCGATGTCCTGACCGCGCGGCCCGGCGGCCTCCCCCTGCACCCAGGCGAGCTGGTCAGCCTGTGGGGCACCGAACTCGCCGCCGGCGAGACCCTCCTCGCGTGCATGCAGCGCGTGGTCACCGAGCGGTGCATCGTCGAGACCCTGGTGACGATGCCGGGCCCGCCCCCGCTCCAGACCCGGGTGCGCGTGCTCGCGCTCGGCGGAACCGTCCTCGTGACGTGCGAAGAGACGACCCTCCAGCGACGGCTCCAGCACTCGCTCACGCTCCACCGCACGATCCTCGACACCATGTGCGAGGGCGTCTGGCTCGTGCGCGCCGCGGACGCGCAGATCTTGTACGCGAACGCGAAGTTCGAGCAGATCATGGGCTACGCGAACGGGGAGCTCGCCGGGCAGCCCGCCCACGTGCTCACGTTCGCCGCCAGCGCCGACGAGGCGCAGGCCCTGGCCCGCGCGACGATCGACCACGTCCAGACCCACGGCGAGGTCACCTACGAGGCCCCGGGCCTGTGCAAGGACGGTCAGCGCATCGAGTGCCGCGCGACCGCCTCCCTCCTCCACGACGACGAGCACGGCGACGTGGTGCTCACCGTCCAGCAGGACATCACCGCCCAGCGTCAGACCGCCCAGGAGCGCGACGGCTTCTTCGACAACGCGCTCGACATGCTGTGCATCGCCGACTTCGACGGCCGGTTCCGCCGCCTCAACCCGGCGTGGACCGAGACGCTCGGGTGGTCGACCGCGGAGCTGACCGGCCGCGCCTACCTCGAGCTGGTCCACCCCGACGACCGCGCCCGCACGAGCGCCGAGACCGCGCAGCTCGCCGAGGGTGCGACGACGTTCGCGTTCGAGAACCGCTACCTCGCCATCGACGGCAGCTACCGGGTGCTGTCGTGGCGGAGCGTGCCCTCCATGGCGCTCGGGGTCGTGTTCGCGTGCGCCCGGGACATCACCGAGCTGCGGCGCAACGAGCAAGCCCTGCGCGACGCCAGCGCCGAGAAGGACACGCTCCTCAAGGAGATCCACCACCGGGTGAAGAACAACCTGCAGGTGATCTCGAGCCTGCTCTCGCTGCGCGCCGAGACGCTGACCTCGGTGGAAGCGCGCCAAGCGCTGCAGGACAGCCAGGACCGGGTGCGCTCGATCGCCCTGCTCCACGACAAGCTGTATCGCTCGATCGACCTCGGCAGCATCAATCTCGGCGAGTACGCCGAGGACATGTTCACCACGCTGCTGCGCACGTACCGCCTCGAGCCCGCGCCGGCGCTCGTGCTCGAGAGCCAAGGCGTCGAGCTCGATCTCGACGCGGCCATGCCGGTCGGGCTGATCCTCAACGAGCTGATGACAAACTCCCTCAAGCACGCGTTCGAGGCCTCGCCGCGGCCTCCGCGGATCGAGGTCACGATGCAGGAGGAGGCCGGCTGGATCTCGATCCTGTTCGCCGACAATGGCATCGGCTACCCCCATGATGCCGACGGCCGCCCGACCACGACGCTCGGCATGGAGCTCGTCCACACGCTGGCCACCCAGGTCGGCGGGGAGGTCACGCGCTCCAACCACGCCGGCGCCCGGTGCCAGCTCCGGTTCCCGCGCGCCCGGGATGAGGAGGACTGATGCCCGCCTCGATCCTGGTCGTCGAAGACGAGGCGCTGATCGCGGCCGACATCCGGCGGACGCTGCAGCGCCTCGGCTACGAGGTGTGGGCGCCGGTCGCCACCGGCCAACAGGCGCTGGCCGCCGCCCGCGTGCAACGTCCCGATCTCGTGCTCATGGATATCCAGATCCGCGGCGCGCTCGACGGGATCGAGACCGCGCGACTGATGCGGGCCGAGCACGCGGTGCCGGTCGTGTACCTGAGCTCGCACTCGGACGACGCGACCCTCGCGCGCGCCATGGAGACCCAGCCGTACGGGTACTTGCTCAAGCCGTTCGAGGATCGAGAGCTCCGGACGTCGATCGAGGTGGCGCTGCACAAGCACCACCTCGAGATGGAGCTGGCGCGCCGCGCCCGCTGGTTCGAGACCACCCTCGGCTCGCTCGCCGACGCCGTGATCTCGACCGACGCCGGTGCCGTGGTGTCGTTCATGAACCCGCCGGCCGAGCAGCTGACCGGGCACACGCGCGCCGACGCGATCGGCCGGCCGCTCGACGAGATCGTGCAGCTCGTCGGCGTCAGCGGCGAACGCCTCGCCATCCCGGTGCACCTCGTCGGGCGCGAGCCGACGTTGGAGCTGCCCCGCTCGGCGGCGCTGGTGCAGCGCGACCTCGGCCGGCGCCAGGTCGAGGTCAGCGCCTGCCGGATCGTCGACGATGGGGGCACGCTGCTGGGCACCACCCTCGTGCTGCGCGATGTCACCACCCGCGAGGCGCTCGAGCAGCGGGTCGCCCAGGTCCAGCGGCTGGCCTCCGTCGGCGCGCTGGCCTCGGGTCTCGGGCACGAACTCAACACCCCGCTCGCCGGCGTGATCGCGAACGTCGATCTCGCCCGCGACGCGCTCGGCACCGCGCTCCAGACTGCGGCGCGGCTCGGCCTGCCGCCGGAGCTCGCGAGCCTGCTCCAGCTCGCGCTCGAAGCGCTCGAGGACGCCACCCTCAGCGGGACCGTCGTGCGCAGCGTGCTCGACAAGCTGCGGCGGCTGGTCCAGCAGCAGATGGCGGCCGCGACGCTGGTGGCCCCCGCCGCGGCGATCGAGGAGGCGCTCGCCCGCCTCGACGGCGACGCCCGGCGCGGGGTGACCATCACGTGCGCGCTGGCGCCCGCGCCGCTGGTGGCGATCGACAACGACGGCCTGGTCCAGGTGCTGGGCCACCTGCTGTCCAACGCGATCCAAGCGATCGCCGCGGGCCCGCGCGCGACCGGCGCGATCACCGTGTCCGCCTTCACCGATCCCGCCGGGCGCGCGGTGATCGAGGTCGCCGATGACGGCATCGGGATGGTGCCCGAGCTGCTGCGCCGGGTGTTCGATCCGTTCGTGACCACCCGCGACGTCGGCGCGGGGACCGGGCTCGGGCTCGCCCTCGCCCACACGCTGATCACCCGGTTCGGGGGCGAGATGACCGCGGTCAGCACGCCCGGGGAGGGCGCCGTGTTCCGGATCGCGCTGCCGCCGGCCCGGATCGCGCACCAGACCCAGCCGATCGCCGCGCAAGATCCCTGCCGCGCGGTCACCCCGGCCAGCGGTCGCGCGCGTGTGCTGGTCATCGACGACGACGAGGTGATCCGCAAATCCCTCCGGCGGGTGCTCGGTGGGCAACACGACGTGGAGGCCGCGCACGATGGCGCGTCCGCGCACGATCTGCTGCAGACCGAGACCTACGACGTGGTCCTGTGCGACCTGATGATGCCGGGCATGTCCGGCGTCGAGCTGTTCGAGGCCATCTCGCGCGAGCGCCCCGCGATGGCGGCGCGGTTCGTGTTCATCACCGGCGGCGCCACCAGCGATCGCACCAGCCAGTTCCTCGAGAGCACCCGCAACCGCTACCTGCTCAAGCCGTTCGGCGCGGACGCGATCCGCGAGATCGTGCAGGCCGCGCTCGCAGACGCCGACCTGGGCGTCAGCGCGGGCTCGCCAGCACATAGCTCGTGACCCGCTGCCCCACGATCAGGCCACCGGCGGACTCGAGCGCGACGACGACCTCGAGGATCTTGGTGTCATTGCGCTCGGTCGGGTCGTCGGTGCGGACGTTCTTGCGCCCCATCCGGCGCCCGACCTCGACGATACGCCCCCGCAGGTCCTGCCCCGGGAACGCGCTCGCGCGCACGAGCACCGGCGCGCCGATCATGACCTTGCCGATGTCGCGCTCGTCGATGTCAACCCGCACGCGGAGCTGGGACGTGTCCCCGACCACGGCGAGCGGCTCGGAGCGCGCCTGGCCGCCTGGCTGATAGTACTCGCCGACGCGATACGGCAGCTGGAGCACCTCCCCCGCCGCGGGCGCCGTGATCAGGAGGCGCGCGTGCGCAGCGGCGGCCTGATCGCGGCGGGCCTCGACGGCGGCGAGCCGGGCGCGGGCGAGCTGGACATCCTCGCGACGCGAGCCCGCGATCGACGCCTGCTCGCGAGCGGTGGCGACCCGGGACGCGGCCTCGGCGGCCTCGGCTTCCCGCCGCGAACGGTCGAGCTCGTCGCCCGTCAGCGCACCCGCCGCGGCGGCACGCTCGGTCCGCGCGGCCATGCTCTGCGCGAGCGCCGCGCGGGCGCGAGCGGCGTCGGCCTCGCCGCGCGCCGCGCGGATGTCCTCGGCCCGGGTGCCCTTGAGCACGCGACTGAGCTCGGCGCGTGCACCGAGGACATCGGCCTCCGCGGCGGCGAGCGCGGCCGCCTCGACCCGTCGATCGAGCTCGATCAGCGCCGCGCCCGCCTCGACCCGGTCACCCTCCTTCACCGCGACCCGCGCGATCGAGCCGGCCACCGGCGCGCCCAGGCGCACCTCGGGCTGCGCGGGCTCGACGACGCCATTGCCCGCGGCGAGCGCGGGCGGGGCCACCGCCTCGCGCTCGTCGGCCTGGCCCCCGGGCGGGGCCGCGACGCGCATCGCCTTGGCCGCGTCCGTGGGGCGCGGCGTGGTCGGCGGTGCCGCGCGCAGCAGGCGCGAGGCCTGCACGGACATGAGCCCGAGGAAGCCGAGGAACAGCAGCGCGTACCAGCGCAGGGGAGGAAGTCTCATGTCGTTGCCTCGGGTGCCTCAGGAACAGGTGCCGCGTGGGCACCGGACGAACCGCGCACGATCAGGCCGTCCTCGATGTGGACGATCCGGTCGCCGAGATCGAAGATCCGCGGGTCGTGCGTGACGACCACGACGGTGGAGCCACGCTCTCGCGACACCTCGGTGAGCAGCTCGGTGACGGCGAGCCCAGCCTGCGCATCGAGCGCCGCGGTCGGCTCGTCAGCCAGGATCAGCGGCGGATCCCCGGCGACGGCGCGGGCGATTGCCACCCGCTGGCGCTGACCGCCCGAGAGCTGCGCGGGGAACGACTCGAGCTTGTCGCCCAGCCCGACGCGCGCGAGCAGCGCCTCTGCCTCGCGGGTCGCGGTGCGATGAACGACGCCGCGGGTCTCGAGCACGAGCCGGACGTTGTCGCGCACGTTCAGCGACGCGATCAGGTTGTGGCCCTGGAACACGAAGCCGATCAGCGCGCGCCGCAGCGCCGGCAACTCGCGCTCGGGCCGCGTCGTGACGTCGGTACCGAACAGCGACACCCGCCCGCTGGACGCGCGCAGCACGCACCCGATCAACGACAGCAGCGTGGTCTTCCCTGAGCCCGACGGCCCGACGAGCATCACGATCTCGCCCGGATCGACGTGGAACGACACGCCCTTGAGCGCGGTGAACGCGAGCGCGCCCGTGCCGAACGTCTTGGTGACCCCGACGACGTCGACGGCGCGGGTCACCGGAACACCATCCCGGGCTCGAGCCGCGCCGCGCGATAGAACGCGAGGAACGACGCGAGCACGCACAGCACGATCATCACGGGGATCGTCGCGAGAACGAGCGCCTGCGGGATCACGAGCGACAGGTTCGCGGAGCGGATCCCCTCGGCCGCGCCGGCGACCATGCCGAGCCCGATGATCGAGCCGAGGACCGCGTACAGCACGGCCTGGACGATCAGCATGCGCATCAGGTCGAGGTTCGTGTAGCCGATCGCCTTGAGCGTGCCGAGCTCCTTGAGGTTGTCGATCACCGACGAGTACATCGACAGCAGCACGATCACGAACCCGATCACGAGGCCGAACGCGGTGGACACGCCGAACGTGATGCCCAGCTGCTGCTGCAACAGCGTGGTCTGGATCAGGGAGTGGAACCGCGCCCGGGTCAGCACCCGCGCTGACGGGATCCGCCGCGCGAGCTCGGCGGCGACCACGGTCAGGTCCGCCCCCGGCGCGAGCTCGACGAGCACGAAGTTGAGCTGATCGGTGGGCACGTTCGCGATGGTCCGGGCGAGGTCGATGTCCGCGAACGCGTACGCCGGCCCGAACGGCAGCAGGCCCCACGTGAACCCGCCGATCCGTACCCGGTAGCCGCCGACCTCGCGGACCGAGCCGAGGTTGATCCCGCCGAACCGCTCACGCTGAGCGTCCTCCATGATCACGGTATCCGGCCCCCGGAGCGCGCCCGGGCTCCCGGCGACGAGGTTGAACGGGCCGCCGAGCATGGTGGCGAGGTCGACGCCGACCAGCGTGATGCCCTCGCTCCCGCCTCCGGGCTTGGTGATCGAGGTCCCGACCATCACGAGCGGCGCGGCCCGGCCGACACCCGGCGTCACGCGCGCCTGATCGACCAGCGCGATCGACATCCGCTGACCGGGCTGCGCGAACGTGGTCCCGGGTGGGACGATCCAGATGTCGGCGCCGGCGTTGTCGACGAAGATGGTGTTCTTCGCGAGCAGGCCGAACATCGTGCCGAGCTGGAAGTTCGCGAGCAGGGCCGCGAACACCACCCCGAGCAGCGTGCCCACGAACTTGGCCCGCGCGTGCAGGGCCATCCGCAGCCCGAGCCGGATGGTCGCCAACCAGCGCGTCGGCCGGTGGCTCGTGACCAGCCGGATCCGGGCTGCGACGTCGATCGCGCGCGGGGCCAGGGGGCGCCGGGGCGCGGGAGCGAAGGGACGGGACACCGTGAACGTTTTGATGCCTCCGGCTGCGGTGCGGTTACGCCCGCCGCGGGAGGTGGCTACTCCAGCGTACCGCTCTCGGACAGCTTGCCAGCGGCGCGGTACTCGAGCCGGATCGCGCGCAGCAGGTGCTCCTGCGCGACGGGTACGTCGTCGGACGCGGCGAGGAAGGCCGCGCGCAGGGCGCAGGTGCGGACCGAGCCGCCCGTCAGCGGGTACGTGCGCGCGAGATCCTCGAGATCGCGATCGTCTGCCCGCGGCACGGTCGCGGGCAGGTGAACCAGCCACAGCTGCTCGCGCTGCTTCTCGTCGGGCACCGGGACCTGGATGCGGAACGTCAGCCGCCGCTTGAAGGCGCTGTCGATCTCAGTTGCCGCTGTCGCCCTCGACCTCGGCGTGGAGCGCGCCCGCGAGCGCCTCCGCCGAGATCGGGGCACCGACGCGGATCACCTCGAACGTGAGGTCGCCGTCCTGCTCACCGCGCCAGTAGCCCTCGAGCCACAGCGCGCAGGTCGCCGCGTCCTTGCACGCCGTCCGCGCGCGATCGGCGAGGCCGATGCCGAGCTTGCTGTCGTCGGGGTAGACCACGAGCGCCTCCGACCCGCCTCCGACCCGCGCCCCCACGGTCGAGAACCCCATGGGCCCTCGCGCCAGGACGATCGGCAGGCGCACCATGGCGGGCTGGCCGGCCCGGACCTGCGCGCCCAGCCAGGTCAGCAGCGGCGCGGTGGGCGTGACCTCGGGCCCGCGCACGAACGTCCCGGTGGCCGCATCGAGGGTCTTGTTCACGGTGGCGCTCCCCGCGTCAGCCGGCGGCGGCCGGTGATCTGGCACCTCGCGCGCCCGACCACCCGGGCACCCGACGAGGGCCAGCACCGCCGCGATCGCCGCAACGCGCATCATGCGGTCAGCGTAGCGAGGAGCCCGGTGCGATGCCAGGCGCCTGTGATCAATCCTGATCCGCGCTGTGCTACTGGGCGGCCGTGCCCGCGGGCACCGCCTCATGAGCGCCGACGGGGCTCGCGGGCAGCGCCGCCTGCTCGGGCTTGTAGTGGTACTTCTTGGCCGCGGCGTCGTCGTGGTTCCAGAAGTGGTTGGCTTGCGAATCGTCGGTCTTGCTCTTGGTCTCGGCGTCGGTGTCGGCCTTGTTGACCATCTGCTCTCCGAACGCGCTCAGCTTGAGGCCGATCCGGATCGCGTCCTTGAAGCTCTTGCCGTCGGCGATGCCGCTGTGGTGGTCGAGGATCTTGGTCTTGTCGGGCGTGTACGCGAAGTGGTCCTCCCACAGGCACGCCGTGGGGTTGTTGGGCCACGGGTCCGAGACCGCGAGGTCGCTGTCGGCCTCCTTCTTGACGTCGCCGATGATCACGAACGCGTGGTCGAGGCCGTCCTTCTGGGACACCTGGATCCGCTCGCCCTTCGCCGTGGCGCGCAGGTAGTGGTAGGCGACCCATGCGTTCTCGCCGCAGTTGCCGCCGTGGGCGATGTCGGCCTTGGCCGCGATGTAGGCCTCGGGGTTCGCCCCCGCGAGCTGCTGCGCCTGGGCGTTCGTGAACTCCCAGCACCGGTCGTCGCGCATCACTTTGAGGCGGTACTGCGCGTTCATGTTGGTCGCCTGGAGCGCCGGGATCTGGTTCCCTTGGTTGGCGATCGCGGCCTTCGTCGCCGCGATCGCGTCGGCCGCGACGGCGAGGCGGCTGTAGCCCTTGCCCGACACCCGCTTCTCCGGGAGATGCTCACCGGGCTTGGGGTCGAGGTACGGCCGGCGCTGGGGGTCTTCCTGATCGGGGCGCTCGGTGGACATGGACCTCATCATACGGACATCGAGGGCACAAGGATCCCTGAAAAATTACCTCATGATTCCATGAGGTAACGGGGCACAGCGGAGCTACCGGCGCCGGTAGTGCGGGCGGCGATCGTCGACGGCGGCCTGGTACGTGAGCGGGTGCTCGCCGAACGCCTCGAGCGCACTGTCGAGCGCCTTGCCCGGCGCCAGCTCGAACGCGTTGAAGCCACACCGCTCGAGGTAGCGGAGGTTGTCCCGCAGCACGGTGCCGACCGCGCGGAGCTCGCCGCGGAACCCGTGGCGCTCGCGCAGCAGGCGGGCCACCGAGTAGCCGCGGCCGTCGGTGAACGCCGGGAACTCGATCGCGATCAGCGCCAGCCGATCGAGCGCCGGGATGTCGCCCGGCAGCTTGTTGCTGGGGACGCGCACGCCGAGCACGGGGTCGCGCGCGAGCAGGCCGTCCACGTCCCCCACGAACCGGACGAGCGGGAAGATCGGGCGGATCCCCGGTGCCGGATCGGCTCCGTCGGAGACGTGGGCGAAGTCGTCCTCGACGATCGCGCGGTCACGGATGATCGCCATGCTAGTCGCCTCCCGCGGCTTCGAGGGGATCGACGGCGCCGTAGACCGCGATCTTGAACGGATCGAGGCCGACGCGCCGCAGGGTGTCGAGGAACCGCTCGTCGGGGGACTCGCGGATCACGAGGTACCGATCGAGCACCTTCTCCACCGCGTCGACGATCTCGTCCTGCGCGAGCGCGCGCCCGAGGATCTTGCCGACCGCGGCGTCGTTGCCGGGGCTGCCGCCCAGCATCAGCTGGTAGAACTCCTCGCCGCGCTTGTCGATGCCGAGGATGCCGATGTTGCCGACGTGGTGGTGGCCGCACGCGTTGATGCAGCCGCTGATCTTGATGCTGACGTCGCCAACGTCCTCGAGGTAGTCGAGCCGGTCGAACCGCTCCGCGATGTCGAGGCTGAGCGGGATGCTGCGCGCGTTCGCGAGGTCGCAGTAGTCGAGCCCGGGGCAGGTGATGACGTCGGTGATCTTGCCCGCGCTGGCGTCGCCGAGATCGAGCGCGGTCAGCTCCGCGTGCAGGCGCGGCAGGTCCGCGGTCTTGACGTCGGGGAACACGAGGTTCTGCGTGTGCGTCACCACCACGTGGCCGAACGAGTACCGCTCGGCGATGTCGGCGATCGCGTCGAGCTGCGCATCGGTGACGTCGCCCGGCGGGATGCCCGCCTTCTTCACCGAGATCACGACCGCGCTGTAGCCGGGCACGCGGTGCGCGACGATGTTGCTGCGCAGCCACGCCGAGAGCGCGCGATCGCGGCCGAGCACGAGGCCGCCGAGCCGGTCCTCGGCGGGCAGGCGCTCGTACGGCGGCGGCGCGAAGAACGCGGCCACGCGGGCGATCTCCTCGACGGGCAGCTCGAGCTCCGGCGTGCGCGACGCCTCCCAGTCCTCCTCGACACGGCGACGGAACTCGGCGACGCCGAGCGCCGTCACCAGGATCTTGATGCGCGCCTTGTACTTGTTGTCGCGCCGCCCGTGCAGGTTGTACACGCGCAGGATGCTCTCGATGTAGGAGAGCAAGTGGCGCTTCGGCAGGAACGGCCGGATCACCTCGCCGATCACGGGCGTGCGGCCGAGCCCGCCGCCGACGATCACCTCGAAGCCGCGCTCGCCGTCCGCGCTCTCGACGATCCGCAGGCCGATGTCGTGGAACCGCACCGCCGCGCGGTCCTCGCCCGGCGCGCCGGTCATCGCGATCTTGAACTTGCGCGGCAGGCTCGCGAACTCGGGGTGGAACGTCGACCACTGCCGCAAGATCTCGCAGTACGGGCGCGGATCCTCGAGCTCGTCGCGCGCGATCCCCGCAAAGTGATCCGCGGTGATGTTGCGGACGCAGTTGCCGCTGGTCTGCACCGCGTGCATCTCGACCTCGGCGAGCTCGTCCAGGATCGCCGGCACGTCGGTCAGGCGCGGCCAGTTGTACTGGATGTTCTGGCGGGTCGTCAGGTGCCCGTAGCCGCGGTCGTACGTGCGCGCGATGTGCGCGAGCCTGCGGACCTGCACCGACGACAGCAGCCCGTAGGGGATCGCGACGCGCAGCATGTACGCGTGGAGCTGCCGGTACAGGCCGTTCTGCAGCCGCAGGGGCTTGAACTCGTCCTCGGTGATCTGGCCGGCGAGGCGGCGCGCCACCTGGCCCCGGAACTGGTGCGCGCGGTCGGTGATGATGCGCCGGTCGTGGTCGTCATACTGGTACATGGCATCGCCTCCGTCAGTGCCCCGCCCCGGGATCGGGGCGGCGCAATCGAATGGTGGGGCCGTTGGCGCGGATCCGCTCGCGCGCCGTCAGGGGGTCGATGGTCGCGCCGTCGGCGTGGACCTCGATCACGTAGGGATCGGAGATCTCGCGCTGCTCGGTGACCTTGGCGGTCGCGGCCGCCGCCGTCGCTGCGGCCGCGTCGAGCAGGCCGGCCTCCGCGATCTGGCGGGACCAGGTGCCGTCGGCGCGCCGCCAGGCGACGCCGCCGTCATCGGTGTAGTTGGCGGTCACGATGGAGTGGGTGGGTGCGGGCATCGTCAGGACCTCTACAGCTCGATGATCATCGCCGCGCCGATGGTGTCGCCCTCGACGGGATCGATCAGCAGCACGCTGCCGAGCGCACGGTCGGTGAGGTAGGTGGTGGCGAGGATGGCATCGCCGAGCACCAGCTCGAGCGTGCCGAGATCGTTCTGGCGCAGCGTGTCGGCGGCCTCGGACTGCCCGCTCACCACGTCGAGCTTGTGGGTGACCGCGGCGACCTGCGCGCTGACCCGCCGGCTCTGGTGCTTGACCCACACCCGCTGGCCCTTCTGCGCGGGGCGGGCGTTGAGCCAGCACACCTCGACGGTCAGCCGGCGGCGCAGCGCGAGCTGCGCGGGCAGCTCGGGCGCCGCGACCAGGTACGAGCCGCGGCTCGCATCGACGTCGTCGGCGAGGCTGACCACCACGGACGAGCCGCGCGTCGCATCGCGCTTGACCTCGGCGCCATCGGTCACCGAGCGATCGATCCGCGTGATCCGGCTGCGCACCATCGCCGGCGCGACCAGCACCTCGTCGCCCACGGCGAGGCGGCCGCTCGCGACCCGCCCGGCGAGCCCGCGGAACGCCGCGTAGTCCTCGCGCTGCGGCCGGATCACCCACTGCACGGGGAGCACGCCGACGGGCAGCTCGACCGGCGCGGGCACGGCGGCCTCGAGCTCCTCGAGCAGCGCCGGGCCCGTGTACCAGGGCATTCGCGTCGAGCGCTCCACCACGTTGTCGCCATCGAGCGCGCACACCGGCAGGTAGCGGACCGTGGTGGCCCACGGCAAGTGGCCCAGGTGGGCCGACGCCTCGGCGACCAGCTCGTCGAACCGCTCCTGGCGGAACCCCGCGCGATCCATCTTGTTGACCACGCCGAACACCAGCGGCACGCGCAGCAGCGCGGTGATCGCGAGGTGCCGGCGGGTCTGCTCGGTCAGGCCACGCTCGGCGTCCATCAGCACGATCGCGACGTCCGCCTGCGAGGCACCCGTGATCATGTTGCGCGTGTACTGCACGTGCCCCGGCGTGTCGGCCAGCACGAACCGGCGCTTCGGCGTGGCGAAGTACCGCCACGCGGCGTCGATCGTGATCCCCTGCTCGCGCTCGGCGCGCAGGCCGTCGGTGACGAGGGCAAGCTCGGTGCGGGAGAACCCGCGGCGCGCGCTGGCCTCCTCGATGTGGGCGAGCTGATCGCGCATCAGCGAGCGCGAGTCGTAGAGCAGGCGCCCGATCAGCGTGCTCTTGCCATCGTCGACGCTTCCGGCGGTCGCACAGACGAGGGTATCGACGAGGGTATCGACGAGCGCGTCGGGGGGGCGGGGCCAGCGGATCGGTATGCATCAGAAGTAGCCCTCGCGCTTGCGGTCTTCCATCGCGGCCTCGCTGAACTTGTCGTCGGCGCGGGTCGCGCCGCGCTCGGTGATGTCGGACCCGATGATCTCGGCGATCACCTCGGCGATCGTCGAGGCGCGCGAGCGCACCGCGCCCGTGCAGGTCGAGTCGCCGACGGTGCGGAACCGGACCGACTCCTCGAACGTGGCCTCGCCCGGGCCCGGCCGCATCGCGGACGTGACGCCGTACAGCATGCGGTCCCGCTCGAACACC
This sequence comes from Kofleriaceae bacterium, assembly GCA_964203225.1. GTDB lineage: Bacteria > Myxococcota_A > Polyangia > Haliangiales > Haliangiaceae > JABFXX01. The sequence continues at coordinate 175,489 of CAXNMK010000005.1, read as the reverse complement.
TCGCGGCGGTGCGTGAAGTAGATCGGCGGCAGCGAGAGCTGCTCGGCGGCGATGTACTGCCACACGTCGAGCTCGGTCCAGTTCGAGATCGGGAACACCCGCAGGTGCTGCTCGGCGCGGATGTGGAGGTTCAACACCGACCATAGCTCGGGCCGCTGCGCGCTCGGGTTCCACTGCCCGAGCTCGTCGCGCACGCTGACGATCCGCTCCTTGGCGCGCGCGCGGTCCTCGTCCCGGCGGGCGCCGCCGAACAGGACGTCGAACTTGTGCTCGGCGACCGCCTCGAGCAGCGTCACTGACTGGAGCCGGTTGCGGCTCGCGCGCGGGCCACCGTCTTCCCGCACGGTGCCGCGGTCGATCGAGTCCTGGACGCGGGCCACCACCAGGCGCTCGCCGAGCTCGGCCACCCGGGCATCGCGGTAGGCGAGCACCTCGTCGAAGTTCTGGCCTGTGTCGACGTGCAGCAGCGGGAACGGGAACCGCGCCGGTCGAAACGCCTTCTCGGCGAGCCGCAGCAGGACGATCGAGTCCTTGCCCCCCGAGAACATCAGCGCGGGGCGCTCGCGCTCGGCGCACGCCTCTCGCAAGATGAAGATCGCCTCGTCTTCGAGGCGCGACAGGTGAGGGAGCACACTTCCGAGATAACAGACATTCGTCTTGTCGAACAGAGCAAATATCCGCTATAACGGAAATGCCATGACGTTCGCACCCTCCCCGCCATCCGCGGCTCCGGCGGACGATGCCGCGTGGACCACGTGGGTCGAGTGGGCCGTCGATGCGTTCGGCGCCGGCCTGCGGCTCGCGTGCAGCCTGAGCGTGGAGGACAGCCTGCTCGTCGATGCAGTCGCGGCGCGGGTGGCGACCCGCGGGCTCGCGCGCGAGGCGGCCCCGACGGTGTTCGTGCTCGACACGGGCCGGCTCCACGAGGAGTCCCAGCGCGTGCTCGGCTCGCTCCGCGAGCGCTATCCATTGACCTTCGCGGTGGTCGTCCCCGATCCAACCTGGCTCGAGCCGCTGCTGCGCACCCGCGGGCCGCTGTCGTTCTACGACTCGATCGAGGATCGCCGCGCGTGCTGCGGGATCCGCAAGGTCGAGCCCCTCGGGCGCGCGCTCGCCGGGGCCACGGCCTGGATGACCGGGCAGCGGCGCGCGCAATCGACCACGCGCACCGGCCTGTGCGCGCTCGAGCACGATGACGACCACGGCGGGATCGCGAAGGTCAATCCGCTGGCGGCCGTCGAGGACGCGGAGCTGTGGACCACGGCCCTGCAGCGCGGGGTGATCGTGCATCCGCTGCACCGCACCGGCTACCCCTCGATCGGCTGCGCCCCCTGCACCCGCGCCGTCGCGCCCGGCGCCGACCCGCGCTCGGGCCGCTGGTGGTGGGAGGACCCGGAGCACAAGGAGTGCGGCCTCCACCGCCCGCACGTCGCCCCGCCGGAGATCACGCGATGAGCTCGGCACCCATCCAGGCACCCATCCAGGCACCCGCCCAGGCACCCGCCCAGGCACCCGCCCAGGCACCCGCCCAGGCACCCATCCAGGCACCCATCCAGGCACCCGCCCAGGCCTCCACCCAGGTGGACATGTACCCGCTGTTCCTGCGTCTGCGGGGCAAGCGCGTCCTCGTCGTCGGCGCCGGCCCGGTCGCCACCAGCAAGCTCGTCGCGCTGCGCGCCGCGGGTGCAGACCTCGTGGTCGTGGCGCCCGAGGTCAGCACCGACATCCGCGCCCAGGCCGAGCGCGGGGAGTTCGTCGTCCACGCGCGTGAGGTCCGGGAAACGGACATCGATGAGGCGTGGCTCGTGGTGGCCGCCGCGCCCTCCCCCGTCAACCGCGCGGTCCGGACCTGGGCCGAGGCCCGCCGGTGCTTCGTGCTCGCCGTCGACGATGTCGAGGCCACCGACGCGTTCTCGCCCGCCGTGTTCGCGCGCGCCGGCGTGCGCGTCGCGCTGTCGAGCGAGGGCCGGGCGCCCGCGCTGATCGGCCTGCTGCGCGAGGCGCTCGAGCACGCGCTGCCCGACGACGCGGAGCTCGAGCGCTGGATGCAGATCGCCACCGAGGCGCGCGCCGGCTGGAAGCGCGACGCGCTGCCCCTGCCCGAGCGCCGCAGCCGCCTGCTCAGCGCGCTGTGCGAGGCGCGCGGCACGTGCGAGCGCCGGGTGCCGGGCGCGGTGGTGCCGTGAGCGTGGGCCCCGGCAAGGTCGTGCTCGTCGGAGCAGGCCCGGGTGCCGCCGATCTGCTGACGCTGCGTGCCGCGCGCGCACTCGCCGCCGCCGACATCGTGTTCTACGACGCGCTGGTGTGCGAGGAGCTGCTCGCTCTCGCACCGCGCGCCGCCGCCTGCTACGTGGGCAAGCGCGCCGGCCGACCGTCGATGTCGCAGGACACGATCATCCGGCTGCTGGTCCGCGCCGCGCGCCGCGGCCAGAGCGTGGTCCGCCTCAAGGCCGGTGACCCGTTCGTGTTCGGACGCGGCGGCGAGGAGGTCCTCGCGCTCGCACGCGCCGGCATCACCTCCGAGGTCATCCCCGGCGTCAGCTCGGCGCTCGCGGCACCCGCCGCGGCCGGCATCCCGGTCACGCACCGCGGCCTCGCCTCGGGCATGCTCCTGCTGACCGGCGAGCCCGAGGACACCTGGCGGCAGGTGCTCGGCGAGCTCACGCCGGGCAGCCTGACGGTGGTGATGCTGATGGGCCTGCGCAAGCGCCCCGCCCTCGCAGCGCGCCTGCTCGCCCGCGGCTGGGCCGGCACCACGCCAGCGGCGATCGTGCTCGCCGCGACATCGTCAGCGCAGGTCCGCGTGCTGACCACGCTCGCGGAGCTCGCGACCACGGAGATCCCGGCGGAGGCCGCGGGCGCGCCCGGCGTGATCGTGATCGGCGACGTGGTGACGATCGCCCACGAGCTCGACGCGCTCTCCAGCGTCGCCGCGCCACGCACGCAGGCCATGGGCGTCGCGTAGCCCGGGATGTCGGCGCTGGATCTGTCACTGGCCGCCCTCGGGGCGTGGTTCGCCTTCAACATGGGCGCGAGCGGCCTCGCGCCCGCGTTCGGCGCCACGATCGGCGCCCGCGTGATCTCCGCGCCGCGCGCCGCCATCGTGTTCGGCGTGTTCGTCACGGCGGGCGCGGTCCTGCTCGGACCGGAGGTGACGAAGACGCTGTCGTCGGGGATGGTCCCCGCCGCGAGCTTCGACGGGACGGCGACGCTGATCGTGCTCGCCGCGACCAACGTGGCGCTGCTGCTCGCCAACCTGCTCGCGATCCCGCAGTCGACGTCGTGGGTGACCGTCGCCGCGATCGTCGCGCTCGGCGTGCACGACGGCCACCTCGCCACCCGCATGCTGACCCATCGCCTGCTGCCGGCGTGGCTCCTGCTCCCGCTGATCGCGTTCGTGGTCAGCGCCGGCATGATGCGCATGCTCTACCCGCTCGGGGGCGCGCGCAGCTTCGGGCTGCACGCGTGGCTGAGCCGCCACACCGCCGTGCTGCGCCTGCTCGCGTTCGCGAGCTCGTGCTACGTGGCGCTCGCGATCGGCGCGAACAACGTGGCGAACGCGGTCGGCCCGCTGTCGGCGGCGGGCGTCGTCAGCGTCGGCACCGGGCTGCTGCTGCTCGCCCCGGTGTTCGGCCTCGGGGCGCGGCTGCTCGGCGGCCCCGCCCGCACGGTCGCGCGCGACCTGGTGCCGCTCGGGCTGTTCGCCGCGACGCTGTGCAACGTGGTGGTGGCGACGCTGCTGCTGGTGGCCTCGCACCTCGGCCTGCCGCAGTCCCTCGTGCAGCTCAACGCGGCCGCCGTCCTCGGGGTCGCGCTCGTCAAGGAAGGGCCGTCCGCGATGCTCGATGGCCGCGGCACGCGGCGCATGCTGCAGCTGTGGGTGATCACGCCGATCCTCGCGGCGGCGCTGACCGCGGTGGCGCTGCTGGTGTTCCGGTGAGGTCATGAGCAGCATCGATCGCAAGGTCGGGCGCGAGATCGCCGACAGCGTGCTCGATCTGCTCGGCAACACGCCGCTGGTCCGGCTCGGCCGACTCGCCCCCGCGACCGGCGCGGAGGTGCTCGCCAAGCTCGAGGCGTTCAACCCGGGCGGCAGCACCAAGGACCGGGTCGCCGCCAACATGATCGCCCTCGCCGAGCGCGAGGGCCTGATCACCGCCGGCACGACCATCATCGAGGGCACCAGCGGCAACACCGGCATCGGCCTCGCGATGGTGTGCGCGGCCCGCGGCTACCGCTGCATCCTCGCGATGCCGGACTCGATGAGCCTCGAGCGGATCTACCTGATCAAGCGGCTCGGCGCCGAGGTCGTGCTCACGCCGGGCAAGCTCGATCTCGCGGGCGCGATCAAGAAGGCTGACGACCTCGCGCAGAAGACGCCGAACTCGTTCGTCCCGCACCAGTTCGACAACGGCGCCAACCCCGGCGCGCACCAGGCGACCACGGCCCAGGAGCTGCTGACCGCGACCGGGGGACGCATCGATGCGCTCGTCGCCGGCGTCGGCACCGGCGGCACGATCACCGGGGTCGGCGGCGTGCTGCGCGAGGCCTGCCCGGGGATCCGGATCATCGCGGTCGAGCCCGCGACCTCGGCGGTGCTGTCCGGCAAGAAGGCCGGGCGCCACAAGATCCAGGGCATCGGCGCGGGGTTCGTGCCCGGCGTGCTCGCGCGCGCGGTGATCGACGAGGTGGTGACCGTCACCGACGACGAGGCCTACGAGGGCATGAAGCAGCTCGCGGCGCGCGAGGGCATCAACGCCGGCATCTCGTCCGGGGCGGCGCTCCACGTCGCGCTCGCGGTCGCGGCCCGGCTCGGCCCCGGCAAGCGCGTCGTCGCGATGTTCCCGGACACCGGCGAGCGCTACCTCAGCATCCAGCACTACTTCGAGTTCTGAGGCGCTCCGTCTCACGGGTCCGCGGTCCCATGCAGCAAGCCGCCCAGGGTGCCACCGTCCCACCCCCGGTCGAGGTTGATCCGTGACACGCTCAGGCCACCGCGTGCGGCCGGTACGCGAGCCGCAGCGGCAGGCCGCGCTCCGGCCGGCTGCGGCGGCGGGCCGCCTCGTCGTGGAGGCGCGCCCACCACCCTCACGCTCGGAGGCCCCCAGCGGTGCACCAGCGAGGACCACGGGCTCGACGCCCCCGATGGCCGGCCCGCCGACATCGCTCGACGCGGCAAGTGATGGCAAGCTGCGGCCTGGATGCTGTTCGATCCGTTCACGCTCCGCTCCGGCCTGGTGCTCCCGAACCGGATCGCGCTCGCGCCCCTGACCAACCTCCAGTCGCACGCGGATGGCCTGCTCGGCGAGGACGAGTTCGCGTTCCTGGGCCGGCGCGCTGACGGTGGGTTTGGCCTGATCGCCACCTGCGCCGCCTACGTGGCCCCGGACGGCAAGGCCTGGGACGGCGAGCTCGGCATCGATCGCGAGGCGTGCCTGCCCGGGCTCACCCGCCTGGCAGCACGCATCCACGCCGGTGGTGCGCGCGCCGTGGTGCAGCTGTTCCACGGCGGGGCCCGCGCCGACGCCGCCCTGACCGGCAGCCTCCCGTGGAGCGCCTCGGCGTTCACCGACGGCGGCGCCCCGCCGCCGCGCGCCGCCACCGAGGCGGACATCGCCGGGGTGATCACCGCCTTCGCGGACGCCGCCGCGCGCGCCCAGGCCGCCGGCTTCGACGGCGTCGAGCTCCACGGCGCGCACGGGTATCTGCTGTCGCAGTTCCTGTCCCGCACCATGAACCTGCGCGAGGACGGCTGGGGCGGCGAGCTCGCTGGCCGCGCGCGGCTGATCCGCGAGGTCACGCGGGCGGTCCGGGCGCGCTGCGGGGCGCGGTTCACGCTCGGGGTGCGGCTATCGCTCGAGGACTTCGGCCAGGCGCGCGGGCTCGATCTCGACGACAGCCTGACCGTGGCGGGCTGGCTGGTCGAGGACGGCGTCGACGTCCTCCACGTCTCGCTGTGGGACGTCACGCGGATGACCACCAAGCGGCCGGGCGTCCACCCGCTCACGCTGGTCCGCGCGGTGGTGCCGCCCGACGTCGCGGTGCTGACCGCCGGCAAGATCTGGTCAGCCGCCGATGCGGCCCAGGCGCTCGCGCTCGGCGCCGACGTGGTCGCGCTCGGCCGGTCCGGGATCCTCGATCCGGACTGGCCCCGGAAGGTCCGCGCCGGCGCCGAGCCCGCCCGCCCCCCGATGTCCCGCGCCGATCTCGAGGCCCGCGCGGTGTCGCCCACGTTCGTGGGGTACCTGACGCGCTGGAAGGGCCTCGTGGCGGAGTGACCCTGCCACTCCCCCTCGCGCGGCCCGCTCGGCCGGCTCGCCCCCAGCCCTCGGTGAACGTCGCAGGGCTCCCCGGACCGGGCGCGCCCCCACTGGATCTGAACCGATGGCCGATCCAGGTCCCGTGAGCGACCCCGACGGCGCCGAGCCTGCGGATCGCGTGCTGGCCGTCGTCGACCACGCGATGATCGTCGTCGCCACGCTCGGTCTGCTCCGCCTCCTGGTGCCGCCCGTGCCCGCGTGGGCCGTGGGGGGCGCGGTCGTGGCCGCTGCCTTCATGGTGCTCGGGATCGCGGGCCAGCGCGGCCGCGCGCGCTGGCGACGCCAGGCATACCCGGTGCTGGTGGTCGCGACCTCGGCGCTTGCCGCGTGGGTCAACGGTCCGCTCGCGGGCGCGGGGGCCGGCATGGCGATCGGCGTGATGATCGCCGCGGCGCTCTACCGGTCGCGCCTCGCGGTGATCGCGCTGATCGTCGGCGGGATCCTCGCGATCGGCGCGCGCGGCCTGCTCGTCACAGGCGCGATCGGCCCTCCCTCCCCCGACGTCGTGGCGCTGTCCGACCACCTCGTCTGGGTGCGGATGGCCGTCCTGCTCGGCCTGTTCCTGTGGGTCGGCACGCGCCTCCTCGAGTCGCTGACGGGGACCCTGGAGGCGACCCTCGTGCGGGAGGCCGCGGCCCATGGCGCCGAGACCGCGACGCGGGCGCAGCTCGAGACCGCGCGCCGCGAACTCGACGAGCTCGAGCAGATCGAGCTGGTCGGCAGGCTCGCGGGGGGCGTGGCCCACGACGTCAACAACGCACTCACCGCGATCCTCGCCGCGTCCGAGGTCCTGGTCGATGACGTCACCACCTTGCCCCAGCGCCAGCGCCTGACCGAGCTGGAGAACGCGTCCCATCACGCCGCCGAGCTGGTGCGCGACCTGCTGTGGATCGGCCGCAAGTTCCCTCCGACCACCGAGGTCGCCCGGCTCGCCGACACCGTCGAGACCTGCCGACGGCGCCTGTCGCGGATGTCGCGCGACATCACGCTCGGCGTGCAGCTGACCCCGAACCTGCGGGTCGCCCTGGCGCCCGAGCGCCTCGAGCAGATCCTGTTCTGGCTGATCATCCGCGCTCACCGTTCAGGGATCGCGGACCTCGCCCTGTGCGGGCGGGCGGACGACCGCGTCGTGTCGATCACGCTGACCGGGACCGCCCGCGCGTTCACCCCGAGCACGAGCCTCGACATCCCGCACAAGGTCGTGCGCGCGGAGCTCAGCACGTCCGCGGCGCGCGAGGTCGTCGAGCAGGCCGGGGGCCGCCTGACCATGATCGAGGCCGAGGCGCAGCTGCGGGTCGAGATCACGCTGCCGGCCGCGCCCCCCGAGGTGATCCCGGCCGCGCGCGGCGGCGGCACCACCGCGCTGGTCGTCGACGACGAGCCGCTCGTCCTGGGCCGGCTCGCGCGACTGGTCGCGCGGCGGGGCTACCGCGTGCTGACGGCCGCCTCGCTCGCCGAGGCCTGGCCGCTCCTCGACAGCGACCCCGACCTCCTCCTCACCGATCTCCAGCTCGGCGATGGCCGCGGCGAAGACCTGGCGATCGCGTCGTACCAGCGCCGCCCGGCGCGCCCGATCATCGTGTGCTCGGGGTTCGGCGCGGATGATGCGCTGCGCGAGCGGCTGCGCGGCGCGACGCTGACGTTCCTCCCCAAGCCGTTCACCCGCGAGGAGCTCGACGGCGCGCTGCCGCGGGTCGGAGCGCCGCCATGACCCAGCGGCTGCCGGTCGGGCCGGCGCCGTCGATCGAGGCGCTGCGCCGCGACGTGCGCGCGCGCTTCAAGCGCGTGATCGACCTGGTGTTCCTGATCGGCGCGGCGCTCCTGTTCGCGATCCAGCTCCATGCTGGGATGACCGCCTCCGACGCGCGCCAGCTGATCCCGCTGCCGTTACTGGTGATCGTGCTGGCGACCGGCGTGCTCGCGGTGACCGGCCGAGCGGCGTGGTCGCCCCTGGTCTACATCGCCACGATCACCGCCACGATCGGGGTCAACCTGGTGGCGTACGGCCCACTCGCGGGCGCCGGCGCGATGACGGTCATCGACATCACCCTCGGGTTCGTGTTCCTGCCACCGCGCTGGCGGTGGCGGCTGATCGGGCTGATCGCGCTCACCCCGCTCGCCATCGGAGGGCTGCTCGCGCTCCGCGCGCTGCCGTCGACGCAGATCCGCCTCGCCGACCCGGCCATGTGGCCCCGCGTCACCGTGGCGCTCGCGGTCTCGTTGACCGGGATCGCGGTGATCGTCCGTGTGACGGTCGCCCGGCTACGCGCGGCGCTGGCCGACATCCAGGGGGCCCTCGCGAAGGAGCGCGAGGCCGAGCGCGAGCGCGCCGCCGTCGAGCAGGAGATCGCCCACGCTCGTCGGGCCGATCTGATCGTCGATCTCGCGGCCGAGGTCGGCGCGGACATCGGCGCCGCCCTGGCCGCGATCACCGCCCACGCGGAGGCGCTGGCGGCCGAACTCACGCGCGACGAGGCCCGCTCCTGCCTCGCCGACGTGGTCGCGGCCGCGGCCACCGCCGGCAGCACGATGCGCTCGCTCACCGTGTTGAATGCCGAGGTCGCCGGCCCCGACCACCGGAGCGACGCCGGCCACGCCGCGCGCGAGCTGCCCCGGATCGTCCGCCGCTTGCTCCCGACCGGCGTGGCCCTCGAGATCGCCGCCGACCTCGAGGCATTCACGCCGCTCAGCGGGACCGACCTGCTGCGGATCCTCAGCAACCTCGTGCTCAACGCGCGCGACGCGATCACCGGGCGCGGGACGATCCACGTGGGCGTCACCGCCGACGAGGAGCGCGTGCTGGTCGAGGTGCGCGACGACGGCCACGGCATGGACGCCGACACCCAGGCGCGCGTGTTCCAGGCGTTCTTCACGACCAAGGCGATCGGGCGCGGCACCGGCCTGGGCCTGACCACCGCGAAGATCCTGGTCGAGCGCGCCGGGGGCTCGATCGAGCTGGTCTCCGCACCCGGCCGCGGCACCACGTTCCGGCTGGTGCTGCCGCGGCACCCGGCGCCCACCCCGCCGGGTGCCTGAGAGCCTTCAACCCAGTCTCGAAACCGGGGTGGAAACCCTGCGCGGCTTGCCATGGAGGGCGGGGCGGAGCCCCGTGGAACTGAGGTAGGGTCCGCGGATGACCGACCCGGACCCCACCTTCGTCGACCTGGCCCGCACCGGCGATCTCGAGGAGCTGATGGAGCTCGTCTACGCGTCCGCCGCGCAGGACGACGGCGATGACGACGACGATGACGCCTCCGACGAGGATGGCGTGGGGGATGAGGACGGCGACGCGCTCGCCTACAAGTGGCTATGCGTCGCGATCGACTTCGGGCGCCCCGAGGCCGAGGACATGCTCGAGACGCTGCTCGACACCTCGGACCTCCGGTACGACGACGACCAGTTCATCACCGGCTCGGTCCACCTCGAGCTCGGCATGGCGTACCTGCTCGGTGGCGACGGCCTCGCCAAGGACATGGACAAGGCGCGCGCCCACCTCCAGGAGGCCGACGACCGCGGCTACCCGGCCTCGCTCGAGGACGGCACCGCGCTGCTGATCGAGCTCCGCACGCCGCTGACCGGCCCCGCCCGCGCCCTGTTCGACGAGATCTACCCGCCGAGCACGCGGCCGAGCTGAGCCGAGCCCAGGCCGGTCGGACGAGGGACGCGGCACGTGCGCGCCCAGGATGGGTGACAGGCCCTCGGCTCGGTTCCACGGGGCTCCGCCCCGCCCTCCGCGAACAGCCGCGCAGGGCTCCCACCCCGTCGTCGAGACTGTTTCACGGTCCCTCAGGCGGCGAGGCCTCGCGCATGGTGGCGCAGGTGGTCGTCGGCGAACGTGCTGACGAAGAAGTAGCCGTGGTCGTGGCCCGCGTGCCGCCGCAGCACGAGCGGCTGGCCGTGGAGACGGCATGTCGTCTCGAAGATCTCCGGGCGCAGCTCGCGCTCGAGGACCTTGTCGGCCAGGCCCTGGTCGATCAGGATCGCGCTCTGCCGGCGGCCCTCCATGACGAGCGCCGTGGCGTCGCAGGCGGCCCACGTCGCGCGGTCCTCGCCGAGGGACCCGCCGAACGCCTTCGCGCCCCAAGGCACCTGGCTGGGGGAGCTGATCGGCGCGAACGCGGACACCGTGCGATGGAACAGGTGTCGGAGCCCGCCGCGAGCGACGGCATCACGAGCGAGATGTCGCCACTCGCGGGGGTGGTGACGGGCGTGAAGCCGGTGCACGTGATCACCGAACTGGTGCCGCCCACCACCAGCGAGTCGACCGTCACGGTGATCGTCGTCAGCGGCAGGTTGTGGAACGCCACGAGGTCTCCGTCCGGACAGGTCGCACCCGCGGGGGTGACCGCCACCGCTCGGGGCCCCGCGCCGCCGACCACGACGTAGCCCGCGGGCACGATCTCCTCGACGGCGTAGTTGCCCACGAAGCCACTGAGCGCGCGCCCGCCGAGGCAGGCCACACCATCGGCGTTGGTCACCACGTCGACCGGCGCGGACAGATCTCCACCCGACACCCGGAACGTCACGCCGGCGGATCGACAGCAGCCCGACCCGGCGATCCACGCGCACCACCGTCGATGCGGCCGCCTCGGCAGACGGCGCCGCCGCGGGCTGCGTCGAGTCTGCTGCCGGTGGCGCGGGCGGCGGCGACGCGGGCGTGCCCGTGCACGCCAGCAGCAAGACGATGCTCAGCCCCGGACCTTCACCATCCGACGAGGATCCGGCGCAATCGACTGTCCGGGCGGCCCGGTACCCAGGAGCATGGCGCACTCGAGGTACGCCCCCGCCGTGCTGGCGCCACTGGTCGCGTCGTCGCGCTCGCTCGCCGAGGTCCTGCGTCGCGTGGACCTCCCCGCGACCGGCGGCAACGACCGCCTGATCAAGGCCCGCATCCGCAGCGCGCACCTCGACACCTCGCACTTCGAGACCCACACCTTGAGCGCGCGCTGCGACGCTCTTCCCCCGGCCCAGCTCGCCGCAGCGGTTGCGAGTGCGACCTCGATCGCCCAGGTGCTCGCGATGCTCGGCCTCCCGATCGCGGGGCGCGCCCACCACGCGCTGACCCAGCGCCTCCGCACCCTCGACATCGACACGAGCCACCTGCGAGGTCGTGGCTGGTCTTGAGGCGAGACCGCGACATCGCATCCGACGGTCCTCGCGAGCAAGCTCCGGCGTGCCCACCCGGACAGCGAGGTGTTCGTCGAGGCATCATCGTGGATCAACAGCGGACCGCACCTGATCCAGCGGCGGCTCGCTCGCGACTGGGTCCACGAGTGCCCGGTGTGTCAGCTCTCGGCGTGGCGCGGCGACCGGCTCGTCCTCCACCTCGACCACATCAACGGGACCGCCAGCGACCACCGCCTCGAGAGCCTCCGCTTGCTATGCCCGAACTGTCACTCGCAGACCGCCACGTACTGCGGGCGGCGGCGGACGCCCGCGTGATGCCTGTGGTACGTTGTCGGTGCTCGCGAGCGTGGTGGAATTGGTAGACACGCAGCGCTTAGGACGCTGTGCTTAACCGCGTGGGGGTTCGAGTCCCCCCGCTCGCACGTTTCAAGCAGCGATGATCGCTGCGGTTCCTTCCGACGAGGCAGTCGCCACTGACACACCACTGCCACGAACTTCCGTCAGTTCAACGCTGCCGCGCGCTCCAAGCATCGCGAGCACGCGCTGATCGGGATCATCGATCCCGCGCGCTTTCTCGCGGACGATTTCGGGCAACTCGCGGTGATGCGGTTCGGCCACGTGGACGTAGATCATCGTCTCGTCGATCCGCTTGTGACCCAACCACGCCTGCAACCGCCACGGGTTCACGCCGAACAATGGAGCGTGGGTTCCGAGCGTGGTTGCGGCGCCTGGAGAACGAAACCGGCAGCGATTTGCGGCGCGATTTGCTGCGATCGCGGAATCGGTCCGCGTATTCCACGACTTGCGATTTGTGGTCTCGCCTGCCCACGGTTGGATCAGCCAGGCCAACCAACACGTCGCGTCTTCGCGCCCGAACAGCATGTCTGTCGCGGGCGATGCCGCGCTCGAACCCACCGAGTGGGCGTATCGTTATCCGGTGAACAGGACCGCGGCGCTGACGCTGGTGCTCGTGGGGTGCAGTCGGATTGGCTTCTACGTGGCCGGGGTCTCGGGCGAAGCGGTGGACGCGACGGCAGGCGGTGATGGCCCGTTGGCGACGAGCTGCGGCGGACTGGCGAACACGTGCGGGAACTTGCAGACGGGTAGCTGCTGCGAGAGCCCGGCGGTGCCGGGCGGAACGTACGCGCGAAGCGTGGGATGGCGGCTTCGTGCCGACCGAGGCCGAGTGGAACTACGCGTTGTTAGGGAGCAGCCCCGACAACGGGAACAACGGCGGGATGAAGCGGGCTGCGTGATGGTGACCGGCCGCGACGCCATCAGCCAGGAAGTTGGCCCCGGTCCGGATCGTTGACGAGGATACCGGCCGCGGCCGTAGGGCTGGGCATGTCGCTCGCCGAAAGTAGGTGACGCCGAAGGTGCGCGAACACCGACGGCGTCGTGTCCTTGGTCGCCCCCTTGCATGACAGCGACCAAGAACCTCTCTCTCATCGTCCACCGCGTCCTCGACGTCAAGCATTGGCTGCAGCGACCGCCCTCGGTCGAGGAGGCGCGACCGGGGCGATGCCCGCAGTGCGATGCGGCCAGCCGCCCGATCGGCGGCCCGCTGGGCCTGCACGGCCACGGCCTGCGGGACCGGCAGGTTCGAGGCCCCCTCGAGATCGCGGGCGTGTCGACGACCTCGGTGATCGCCTGCCGTCGATACCAGTGCGTCGGCTGCGGCGCGGTGGTCATGGTGGTCCCACGTGGGATCGAGCCACGCAAGCACTACGGGCGCGCGGCGATCTGCCTGGCGCTGGCGCTGTGGGCGATCGCCGGGCAGCCGACGACGGTGGTGCGGGATCGGGTGGGTGCGTGGCCGAGCCGCGTCGCGCCGAGCTGGCGCGCGCTGCGGCGCTGGGGCCTGGAGATCGCGGCGGGCGCATGGTCGTGGTGTGCGGCGGCCGCCGGGCGCGCGCCGCGCGCGGCCGCCGCACGCGCCGCGCAGATCGCCGCGGGCTGCGCGCCGCCGCTGATGCCGGGGCCGACCTGGGCGCTGGCCTACGCAGGAGGTGCCGCGCTGCCCTGACGTGATGGCCACCAGGCCGCGCCTCGTCGACGATTCGGCCCCACCGCGTTGGGTGCTGTCCGAAGACCGGACGTCGTGAGACGTAAAGAAACGCGCCGCCGACCCTTCATCACCCCTTCACCCGGCGGCGCCGGAGCACCCCCGTATGTCCAACGACGAGTCCCTTCGCCCACGCGACCACGCCGAGGCGGTCGCCCTGTTCCGCGCCGAGGTCATCGGCGCGCTCGCCCGCCGCGAGTTCGACCACGGCGAGCTGGCCGCCGCGATCCGTGCGCTGGCCGCCGAGCGCTACCGGCCGCCGGGGAGCGCAACCGCACGGCAGATCTCGGTGCCGACGCTCGAGCGCTGGCTGTACGCATACAAGGGCGGTGGCCTGGTGGCGCTCCACCCGGCGCCGCGTTCCGACCGCGGGCGCGCGCGCCAGCTGACGCCGGCGCTCCGCGAACTGCTGCTCGAGATCCGGCGCGAGCACCCGACCGCGTCGGTGCCGCTGATCCTGCGCACGCTGGTCGCCGATGGCCGGCTGACCGCCGGGGTGGTGTCCGATACCACCGTCGCGCGGCTCTACCGCGACGCCGGGCTCGAGCGCGGCGTGCGCCCCGACGGCCACACCCGGCTGCGCTGGCAGGCTGACCACGCGGGCGCGCTGTGGCACGGCGACGTGTGCCACGGCCCGACGCTGCGCATCGGCTCGACCACCAGGCCGCTGCGCATTCACGGGCTGCTCGACGATGCGTCGCGCTACGTGGTCGCGCTCGAGGCCCGCCACACCGAGCGCGAGGCCGACATGCTCGACGTGTTCTTGGCCGCGCTGCGCCGCCACGGCGCGTCCGACGCGCTCTACCTCGACAACGGCAGCACCTACGTCGGCGAGGCGCTCCGGCTGTGCTGCGAGCGGCTCGGCATCACGCTGATCCACGCCAAGCCCTACGACGCGCCGGCGCGCGGCAAGATGGAGCGGTTCTGGCGCACGCTCCGTGCCGGCTGCCTGGACCACCTCGGCGCCATGACGTCGCTGCACGACGTGCAGGTGCGGCTGAACGCGTTCCTCGACGAGCACTACCACCGCGCCCCGCACGGCGGGTTGCTCGGCAAGACCCCCACCGAGGCGTGGGCCAGCGCGAACTGCCGCGCCGTCGACGAACCGGCGCTCGCCGCCGCGCTCACCATTCATCGCCGCCGTCGCGTTCGCAAGGACGGCACCGTCGACCTCGACGGCCGCGTCTGGCAGCTCGATCAGGGCTTCCTCGCCGGCCGCGTCGTCACCGTCGTCGACGCCCACGCCGGCCTCGCCGGCGAGCCGGTCGCGCTCCACGACGGCCACCGGTACCCGCTGCGTCCCTCCGACCCGGTCGCGGCCTCGCGCACCCGGCGCCGCCGCCGCGGTGAGGTCCCACCGCCCACCATCCCGTTCGATCCCGCCGGCGCCCTGCTCGACAAATCCGCCGGTCGTCCTGCGCGCCACCGCAAGGAGAAGCCGTGACCTACCTCGAAGCCTTCGGGCTCAAGGAGCCCCCGTTCTCCAAGGAGATCGCCGACGCCGACCTCTGGCTGCCCACCTCCAAGCAGGCCGTCGCCGACGGCCTCCTCGACGCGCTCACCGAGCGCGCCTCGGTGGTGCTCGTCGGCGAGCCCGGCGTCGGCAAGACCTGTGTCCTGCGCGCGATCCGCCACCGCGTCGCCGCCGCCGGCTACCGCCTGACCTACTCGCACAACGCCACCCTCGGCCGCCGCGACTTCTACCGGCAGCTCTGTCTCGCGCTCGGGCTCGCGCCCGCCGCCACCGCCGGCAACTTCTTCTACGCCGTGTCGACGCACGTCGAGGAACTCGCCCGCGAGCGCGTCCATCCCGTCTTCCTCCTCGATGAGGCCCACCTCCTGCATCAGGACACCCTCGACCACCTCCACATCCTGCTCAACTACCAGTGGGACAGCCGCGCGCTGCTCTCGCTCGTGCTCGTCGGCCTCCCCGAACTGCGCGACCGCCTGGCGCTGCGCCGCAACCGCTCGCTCTACTCGCGCCTCCATCACCGCCTCGAGATCGAGCCGCTGCTCCCCGCCGACACCGCCGAGTACCTCCGGCTCCGCCTCCGCCACGCCGGCTGCGATCGCGAACTGTTCGCGACCGATGCCGCCGCCCTCCTGCACGAAGCCACCGCCGGCGCCATGCGCGACCTCGACCGCCTCGCCGCCGCCGCCCTCCGTGAGACCGCCAAGAAGAAGCGCAAGCTCGTCGAGCGCGACGTCGTCGCCCGCGTCATCGAGGCCGACACCCGGGAGCGCGATCGCTGACCCGCTGCGTATTTCACCGACGGTGATCGCCATCGCCATCGTGCACGCCACCCGGCGGGGCACGATGGCCATCGGCGTTCCGGACCAGGTCGCCCACGCCGCCGATGCTCATCGCCGACGTGACGAACGCCCGTCGCCGCGATGAGGCCCATCGATCAAGCTGCCTTGATGCCCATCAACAGGGGCGCCTCGTAACACGCGTCGGCGGGAGGGAACGAGCAGCGGGCGTATCCGTGGTCGAGCCCGCCGACATTCCTCGGCATCGACTGCTCGTACGCGAACTACAACCCGGGCACCTACTGCGTGAACCCACCGACCGGAGCCGTCAACCGCGTCGGGAGCGAGTCGCCGAAAGGTGATGGCAAGTGGGGCCAGTCGGACCTGGCGGGCAACGTGTTTGAATGGACGCTCGACTGGTACGCGAGCCCGTACCCGCAGAATCCGTGCCCCGACTGCGCGAACCTCACACCTGCCACGTACCGGGTCTTCCGCGGCGGGAACGCCGACGATGGTGCGACCTACATGCGGGCGGGCTACCGCGACCGCGTCGATGCAACGAGTCGCGTCAAGGACGTCGGCGTCCGGTGCGCGAGGACACCGTGAACGTCGACGACAATCACCTCGCGGCGCGTGACTGGCGACCAGGCACTGAAGACCGACAACACCGCGCTCGTTCTCGTCGACGGTGGGCGCCCGGGCCGCACCGGCGCCCGGGCCGCACCGAGGTTGATTCGCGGGTGCGGAGATCGGAGCGAGCGGTGTCCGACACGCCGTCCGGCTGCCGACCTCCCGCGTCCAGCCCGCGGACAGACCGTGGCTCGGCGCAAGACAAGTCGCAGGCTTGTGCGCTGGCAAGGATCCTGCGTCTCGCTCGCGCACCATGCCTCCGGCGCGGCCCGGATTCCCCGGTGCGTTCCTGTTCATCACGCGGCGGTGAACGCAGCGGCAGTTCGTGCTGCGGCCCGATGCCGAGACCAACAACGGGTTCACGTCCTGCCTGGCGGACGCGGCGCGCCGGACCGGCGTCATCGTGATCCTGTCGCAGATCGAGTCCAACGATCACGCTGCGCGGCCGGTGGGCGAACCTGTCACGCTGATCATTACGTGGCCGGTGCCCTGGCCCGTGCGGTTCGACCGCGATCCGCGGCATCAACGTCGGGGTCCGCCAGGCGATACCGGTGAAGCTACTCCTCGGGTGTGAGCCGCGATATCCTCGTCGCGTGAACCTCGTCGACGAGCTGCACGCGATCGCCGCTGCCCTGCGGGCCGCCGGGATCCCGTACGCCGTCTGTGGCGGCATCGCCGTGACGGCCCACGGTGCGACGCGCTCGACGAAGGACATCGACATCGCGATCGCGCGCGACCACGTGGCCGCCGCGCTCACGGCCGTGGCGCCCCTCGGGTACACGATCCCGGCGGGGCCGATGACGTTCGGTGAGGGCACCCCCACCGAGCGCCACGTCCAGCGGGTCAACAAGATCGTCGGGACGCAGCACCTCGTGCTCGATCTGCTGGTGGCCGAGGCGGCGTATGCGGGCGTCCTCGACGATCGCATCCACGTGGATCTCCCCGCAGGCGCGATCTCGTTCGTGTCGCGCGAGACGCTGTTGCGGATGAAGCGGCTCGCGGGCCGCCCGATCGATCTCGCTGACATCGAGAAGCTCGAGGGTGGCGATGGTCCGTGACCTCGACGCGCGGGCGGTCGCGCAGCGGCTCGCCGCGCTCGCGGCGATCTACGAGCCCGAGACCGTCGAGGAAGGCCGGGCCCGCCTGCGCGCCGCCGACACCGCCCCCGACGCGTTCGCCACCGCAGTCGAACGCCGCCTCGACGAGCTGCGCGCACTCGACGACCTCACCCGGTACTTGCACGCGGCGCGCAATGGCTGACGCAGCCCGATCTCAGCCCGGGCGCCCGAACACCTGCGTCCACAGGCTCGCCGACTCGACGTTCCCCACACCGATCTCGGTGTAGTCCGCGCTCATGATGTTGTTGCAGTGGCCGGTGCTGTTCATCCACTGGTCCATCGTGCTCGCCGGATCCGCGTTGCCCCCCGCGATGTTCTCGCCGGCCTGGCCCCACGCGTAGCCCGCGCTCTCCATGCGGTCCCAGGGCGCCGAGCCATCCCGGCCGGTATGATCGAAGTAGTCCTGGGTCGCCATGTCGAGCGTGTGCACGCGCGCCGCGCACCGCAGCGCGGGCACCGCGGTGAGCGGCGGCACCGGTGGCCGCGACACACCACCGCACGTGGCGCCCGCCAACCGTTGCTCGTTGACGATCCGGACGATCGCGGCCTCGTTGGCCGTGGCCGCCGCGGGCCAGTCACGCACCGGATCGCAGTACGCGATCGCCGGCACCGCGGCCGTGCCATCGCCGCCACCCGCATCGGCGCCGCCACCACCACCACCACCACCACCACCACCACCACCACCACCACCACCAAGGGCGTCATCCACGCCGTCACTCGAGCAGGCGCCGACGGACACGGTCAGGAGCACGCCAAGCAGCCATCCGAGTATGGGCATGGCTTGATCATACCCCGGTACGAGGTCATCGTGGGTCAGGCCCGGAGGTCCTGGACGACGTACTCGATCCAGTCGGCGCTCGGGTCGTCGACCTTTGCACCTCGGGAGCACGGTCGTCGCCGCGTACGGGCCGCTCCACGCGCAGCTCCGGTCGTACGTCGAGCGCACGGGGCGAGGCGCCGAGATCATGATCGGCGCGCTGGCGCCGCCGGCGGTGCCACCGCGCCCGGCTGGACCACGGGACTCAGCCGCGACGCGCCAGCGCTCCGGCTCGAGCCCGAGGTCGGGCTGGACGTCGAGTTCGCTGGTAGCGTGTCACCGATGCCCCACGACGCCGCCCCCTTCGCGATCGATCGCTCGGCGTGGAGCGCGGACACCATCGCGGACCTGCCGTGCCGGGTGCTCCTCCCCGTGCCGTACGAGCCCGGCGCGCGCACGTACCCGCTCGTCGTGTGCCTGCACGGCAGCGGGGAGCGCGGCACGGACACGTGGGCGCCGCTGCAGAACGGCCTCGCCGTGTTCGAGCGGCGGCGCGCGACGCACCCGTGCATCGTCGTCGCGCCGCAGCTTCCGCCCGACGAGACCTGGGGCGGCAGCTGGTACGGCGGGGCCACGGCGGGGCAGCGCCGGCTGGTCGCGCTGGTGCGCGCGCTGCGCACCCGCCGGTCGGTCGATCCGCGGCGCGTCCACGGCGTGGGCTACTCGATGGGCGCGATCGGCCTGTGGGACCTCCTCGTGCGCGAGCCCGGCCTGGTCACGGCCGCCGTGCTGGTCGCCGGGGACCTCGAGGTGGCGCAGGCGGCGCCGCTGACGTCGTTCCCGCTGTGGAGCATCGTCGGGGGGCGCGACACCCTCGTCCCGCCCGACGCCACCCGTGCGTTCGCGCGCCTCGTCGAGGAGCGCGGCGGGATCGCGCGCGTGACCGAGATCGCCGACGCCGGCCACGACGTCTGGCGCGCCGCGTTCGCCCACGGCCCGCTGTGGGACTGGCTGTTCGCGCAGGCCGCCGCATCCCCGGTGGCATGGCGGCCCCGCCTCTGCCGGGTGCCGTGATCGACGAGCCAGGCCGTCGGAACTACTCGTCACGGACACCCGGGCGCGCCGCGGTGAAGGGGGATCAGGCCTCGGCGGTGAACCCGAAGGCGCGGTCGTGGACGTACACGAGCTTGCACTCGTCCAGGTAGGTCGCGTCGTGGATCCGGCCCGCCTTCACGTAGCCGGTCTCGCCCGACGTCAGGATCACGGGCTCCCCGTCGGGGACGAGCACGCCGTTCGTGCGCAGGAAGAACTGGATGGACATCCGGCCCTCGACGACGACCGTCATGTCATCACCTGGATGAGAGTGAGGCGGCTCGGACGTTCCTGCCTGCCAGCGCTCGAGCATGACAGCCACGCCCTGCGGATTCGTGGGATAGGTCGTGCGGAGCGTGAACCCGGCCGGGCCCCCATCCATGGGCACGTGGTTGGACCAGATGTTCGACATCGCGCGATGTAACCACGTCAGCGCGACCGGCGCGACGACGGCGGCTCGGGTGACTGCGTGCAGCTCGATGCGACCACGAAGTTCCTCGGAGACGGTCGCGCCGACAGCGGTTGTTGAACCCGGCACTCGCCGCGTAGAGTTGGCGGTCATGCCCCCTGCCCGCATGCGATGACGGCGATCTTGACCTGGCTGGACAGCGCGGCCTTCAGGCTCGCGGGTGTGCCCGTGGCCGGGGCGGCGGCATGACCCCTCGCCACGGCCTCGTGATCGGGAAGTTCTACCCGCCGCACGCGGGCCACCATCTCCTGGTGCGCGCCGCGGCGCGCGGGGCCGCGCGGGTGACGGTCGTGGTCATGGCCGCCACCGTGGAGAGCCTCGCGCTCGCCGACCGCGTCGCGTGGATGCGCGAGGTGCACGCCGCGGACGGGAACGTGACGATCACCGGCATCCGCGACGACCACCCCGTCGATCTCGCGAGCGATGACATCTGGCGCGCGCACGTCGCGCTGATGGAGGAGGCCGCGCGGACCGTGACCGCCGAGCCCGTCGACGCGGTGTTCACCTCCGAGGCCTACGGCGAGGAGCTCGCGCGGCGACTCGGGGCGCGCCACATCGCGGTGGACCCCGCGCGCGCGGCGCATCCCGTGTCCGGCACCGCCGTGCGCGCGGATCCCGTCGCGCACTGGGGCGCGCTCGCGCCGTGCGTGCGCGGTCACCTCGCCTGGCGGGTCGTCCTGGTCGGCGCGGAGTCCACGGGCAAGACCACGGTGGCCGCGGCGATCGCGGCGCACCTGCGCGCGCGAGGGGGCGCGTTCGCTGGGGCCGCGTGGGTGCCCGAGGCCGGCCGCGAGGTCACCGCGCACAAGCTCGCCACGCTCGGCCCCGACGCACCGATGAGCGAACTCGCGTGGACCACGACCGACTTCATCGACATCGCGCGCGAGCAGGCCCGGCGCGAGCTCGCCGCCGCGCGCACGGGGGCGCCCGTCGTCATCTGCGACACCGACGCGTTCGCGACCGGGATCTGGCACGAGCGGTATCGCGGCGCGTCCTCGCCCGCCGTCGACGCGCTCGGCGAGGCGGCGCCGTTCCACCTGTACCTGATCACCCACCACGACGACGTGCCGTTCGCGCAGGACGGGCTCCGCGACGGGGAGCACCTGCGCGCCTGGATGACCGGGCGGTTCGCCGACCGGCTCGACGCGGACGGGCGCCGCTGGGCGTGGCTCCGCGGCGGCCCCGAGGCGCGCGTGGCACACGCCCTGGCGGCCATCGACGCGCTCCTCGCGGCGGGCTGGGGATTCGCGGCGCCGCTCGGCTGACCCGCACAGACCGCCCCGCACCGGGTACCCTGGCATCTCGATGAAGAACCGCCGCGCCCAGGTCAGCCAGGCACCGACGAACCCGCGCCCGACCGCCGCGCCAGCGCGCTTCGACGTGGCCGACCTCTACCGCGGGCCGCTCGGCGAGGTCGACCCGCGGCCGCCGGAGACGGTGCCGCCCGACGAGAAGCTGCGCCAGGCGTACTTCTGGATCGTCAACCACGCGATCATCAGCCCGTTCTACGACCTCGAGTTCGTCGACGCGCCGCCCGCGACGTTCACCCTCGGCGAGCAGAAGACGCGCCTGGTCCTGCCGACGGCGCAGAGCTACTCGAGCTACGTCCTCCTGCCGCTGCTGAACCTCGCCGTGCGCCGGCGCTGCCTGCTCGTCGGTGGCCCCGGGCGCGGCAAGACGGTGATCGCGACGCTGCTCGGGCTGCTCGCCGGCTACACCCCGCGCGAGATGAAGCAGGGGATCCAGCACGGGCAGCCCCAGATGACGATCGCGGACCTGCTCGGCAACCCGCTGCCGTCGAGCCTCATCAGCGCCGCCTCCATGCAGGAGATCAAGATCGCGTGGCGCACGTGGCTCGGCATGCGCGTCAAGATCATCGACGAGTACAACCGCATCCCGACGCGCACGCAGTCCGCGCTGCTGACCGTGATGGCCGATGACTACGCCGAGCTCTACGACCAGGTGTACGAGTGCCCGCCGGCCGCGTGGTACCTGACGGCCAACGACGACGCCGGCGGCGGCACCTACCAGGTGATCGAGGCGCTCCGGGATCGCATCGACGTGGTGGTCAAGGCGCTCCACTTCAACACGCGCTTTCTCGGCGAGCTGCTCGAGCGCGTCGAGTCCGGGCAGAAGCCCGAGGACCTGGTGCCTCCGGAGATCGTGTTCACCCAGGCCGAGCTCGACCGCATGGAGCGCGAGGTCCGCGCGGTGCACCTGCCGGCGCCGCTGCTCCGGCGGATCGAGTTCTTCGCGTCGGAGTTCGAGTTCTTCGAGCAGGCCGGCCGCACCATCGAGTACCAGACCAAGGACACCGTGAAGGTCGCGGCCGTGCCGTTCGAGACCTTCAAGGCGGCGGCGAGCGCCGACGACCTCGGGGCCCAGACGAAGAATGGCCTGTCGGTGCGCGCGCTCACCACCTGCCTGGTGTTCGCCAAGGCGCTCGCGTGGTTCCGCGGCAACGCCGAGGTCGGGTTCGACGACGTGCGCCAGATCCTGCCATTCGTGCTCCACGACAAGCTCGTGCAGCTCCGGGACGCCGCGTTCTTCGACGTCGCCGAGAACGCGCCGTACCGCTCGGACCTCGTCAGCTGGATCCGCGTGCTGTTCGATCGCGCGTGCCAGGAGTACGACCGCCTCGGGCGCGACAAGGCCGACCCGGTGCGCGAAGCCCTCGAGACGTTCGACCAGGGGCTCGAAGGGCTCGACGAGCCGACCGTCGACGTGCGGCTCGCGGCGCTCGAGCGCCAGCTGCTCGACATCGAGAAGGGCGGCAAGCTCTACGGCCACCTGTTCGACGACGTCCTCGCGCTCAAGTACCTGCACCAGCGGTACACCAACTACCGCACGTGGCTGCGGGCCCGCGGTGCTGCCGCCGACGGCGGTGCGCAGTAACATGGGTCGACAGGCTGCGGCCTTGCTCGAGGCCCGGCGAGACGAGCTCAACGCTCGGTTCGCCCGGAGCGCGGGGGAGCGGTCGCCGGCGCCGGTGCTCGCCTACCTCGGCCGGACCGTGGTCCCGATCCTCGACGCGTGGGAGGGCGAGCCGGCCGCGGCCGTGCTGTTCGCGCTGTTCGACCTGGGCCTCGTCGGCCTGCGCGTGGGCCTGGTGGGCGCGGGCGACGCGACGGCGTTCGAGCGGACCCTGTGCGAGCAGATGCCCGCGCTGCGTGCACACGTGGAGCGGGAGCCCGGCGTCGTGCTGCGGGCGGTGGGCAACGGCTACCTGCACGTGCTGCGCGAGCGGGGCCCCGAGGTCGCGCAGAGCTGGTTCGAGGCGCTCGCAGCCGGAGCGGCGGGCTGCCCCGATCGCGGGGCGCTGCTCGAGCTCGGCGTCGTGCTCGGGTGGCGCGCCGGCCTCGCCGAGGCCCGCGAGGTCGCGCTCGCGCACGCGGCCCGCATCGATCCGGCCCTGCTCCGCAGCCTGTTCGGCGTGACGTCGATCGACGGTGATCCGGGGCGACGGTTCTGCCAGCCCGGCTCGCTCGCACCGGCCGCGCCCCCCTCCCCCACCGCGCCCGCCACGCCCCTGGGGCCCCTCGAGCTCGTGGCGACCACGGGCGGCTTCGTCGGCTTCGGGGGGCCATTCCGGAGCCCCCCGCGGCCGCGCGTGGTCGCCGGCCGGCTGGTCTGCACCGACGGTGCCGCCACGTTCGAGCTGTTCGCGGACGTGTTCGGCACCCGGCTTCGCCCGGCCGCCTGGGCGCACGCCGAGGCCACCTCCTCCGTGGACACCGGCGGTGCCTACATCGACACCACCGGCGCCATCCGCGCGCCCGGGGAGACCATCACACCGACCATCACACCGACCATCACACCGACCACACCGACCACACCGATCCTCGCGTCGACGTTCGCCTCGGGTGCGCTGCGCGGGGCCGTCGCGGCGGCCGCGTGCGACGGCGTGATCGCGGTCGTGCTCGCCGACAGCCACCAGGTGTTCGTCCTCGGACGCCGCGAGGCCGTGGCGTGACCGACGCGGCGGCGGACAGGGCGGCAGGCATGGCCGCGATCGACCATGCCGCGAGCCGGTTCCGCGCCGCCTGGCCCGACGCGCTGGTCGCATTCAGCCCCTACACCCGGCTCGCGCCGCCGATCCTGTGCCACACGCCCGAGGACGAACAGCGCGAGGGCCTCGTGGGTTCGTTCGCGATGATCCGGATCCGCGACGAGCGCATCGTGATCGGGCTGGCCCAGATCGTCGAGCGCGCCCTCACCGAGCACGCCCACGCGATCCTGGCGCACGAGGTCGGGCACTACGTGCACGCGCCGGGTACGCTGCGCGAGCACGTCCGGCTCCACGACCGGATCCGGAGGACGCTGCCGCCCGAGCTCGCGAGCCACGCCGCGCTCGTCGCGAATCTGTACACCGACCTCCTGCTCAACGACCGCCTGCAGCGCTCGAAGACCGCCGACATCGCCGCGGTCTTCGTCGCGCTACGGGGGCCCGAGACCAGCGCGCTGTGGACCGTGTACATGCGCGCCTACGAGCGCCTGTGGTTGCTCGCACCGGGCACGCTGACCGAGACTCCGCCCGCCGACATCGAGGGCGACGCGGATCTCGTGGCGCGGATCGTCCGCGCGTTCCGCGATCGCTGGCTCGATGGGGCGCCGTCGTTCGCGCTCCTGATCGCGCCGTACCTCGAGAGCCTGCCGCCCGAGCGCAGCGGGCTCGCGCCGTGGATGGACACGGCCGGGGCGTCGCTGGGCGACGGCGTTCCCGACGGTCTCACCGATGACGACTTCGATCCGGCCAGCGTGCGCCACCCCGCGGTCGATCCGGCGCTCGGGGACGACGGCGAGGCGCCCGGCGACGCGGCGGCGCCGGAGCCCGTGGCGACGCCCCCTCGCCCCGCGCCGGGGGCCGCGCGCGGCAGCGACGGCCGCCCCGATCGGCGCACGGTCGTCCGCGGGCCCAAGGACTGGCTGGAGCTCCTGCGCGCGGTCGGCGTGAAGCGCGAGCCCCGCGAGCTGGTCGCGCGGTACTACCGCGAGCTCGCGATGCCGAACGTGATCCCGTTCCCGGCGCAGCGGATCGAGCGCGCGGGCGAGCCGCTGCCCGAGGGCCTCGACGTGTGGGAGCCCGGCGGCGCACTCGAGGCCATCGACTGGTTCGAGACGCTCGCGCGGAGCCCGGTGGTCCTGCCGGGCATCACCACCGTGCAGCGCGTCCACGGCGTGACCGAGGGCGGCGAGCCGGAGCGCCGTCCGCCCGATCTCTACGTCGGGATCGACTGCTCGGGCTCGATGGGCAACCCCGCCCACCAGATCGCGTACCCGGTGGTCGCGGGCGTCGTGCTCACGCTGAGCGCGCTCCGCGCGGGCGCGCGGGTCATGGCGTGCCTGTCCGGCGAGTGGCACGGCCAGGGCCAGTTCACCCAGACCGCCGGCTTCGTCCGCGACGAGCGCGCCGTGCTCGGCGTCCTCACCGATTACCTCGGCACCGGCGCCTCGTTCGGGCTGCCCCGGCTCGTGACCACGTTCGTCGACGCACCGAAGCCCCGGCGCCCGGTGCACATCCTCGTGGTCAGCGACTCGGATCTGTTCGGCGAGATCGACGGCACCACGGATGGCTGGGCGCTCGCCCGGCGCGCCGTGGAGCAGGCCGGCGGCGGCGCGAGCGCGGTGCTGCGCCTCGGCCACGGCGACCACTACGCCCCGCACCTCCAGCACCTGCGGGACGCGGGCTTCACGCCGTACCTGGTCGCGAACGAGCTGGAGCTCGTCGCCTTTGCCCGCGCCTTCGCCCGGCGTACCTTCGGGACACCGTGAACGCGAGCGTCGAGCGTCTGACCAGCCGGCTCGCGAGCACGCCGCCCGTGTTCCGGGGACGCGCGTCGGGAGGTGACGACGTCCGGATCGATGCGGTGGTCGCGGACCTGGTGCGGGATCGCGGCACGCGCTGGCTCGAGCCCGCGGAGGTCGCGCGCTTCATCCCCGGTGACGCCACCCCCGCGCGGCGCCGCCACCTCGAGCTCGTGCTGATCGCGAGCTGGCTGCTCCACGACGGTGCGTTCGCGGGTGCGCCGACCGACGCGCTGCTCGCGCTCCTCGACGAGCGGCTCGCCGATCTGGCGCGGCTCGTGATCCCCCGCCTGTTCGTCGACGACGCCGAGCGGCGCGAGGAGCTCGTGCGCACGTGCCTGGCCGCGCTCGACCGGCTCCCCGCGGGCGAGACCCCGGTCCAGGCCGAGGATCGCCTCGCGGTGCTCGACTCGGTGCGGCGCCACGCCCTGCTCCGGGATGCCCGCACGCGCGAGGACGCCCGCGAGGCCGAGCGGCAGAAGCGCAAGGCCGAGCTCGAGCGCCTGCGGCTGCAGGAAGAAGAGGCCCAGCGCCAGGCCGCCCGGACCACGCACGAGGACTGAGCATGAGCCCGATCCCCGACGACTGGCGGGCGCGCGCCCCCGCGATGACCGAGGGAGCCTGGCGAGGCCTCGAGCGGGTGCTGCAGCACCCGGACGCCCCGCGCTACAACCGCACGCTCGGCGACCGCGTCGGGCCCGCCGAGCTCGCCGTGCTCGAGGCGTGCCGGGCCGCGCTGGTGGCGCGCCCGCGCGAGGCCGCCGCGACGCCGTCCGCCGCCACGGTCGCGTTCGTCGAGGCGCTGCGCTCCCGGCTGTTCCTCCTCGACGACCTCCCCGAGGGCTTCGACGTCGCGCGCGACTTCGAGCACCTGCCGACCACGGATCGCGACGCGATCGCCCATCGGCTCGAGGATCTCGTCCCGCGCGATCTATCGATCGACGACGCCATCGTCTACTCGACCTCCGCGACGACCGGCCACGCGGTCATCATCCCGAGCCACCCCACGGCCGTGGTCCAGAGCCTCGCGCACCTCGAGCGCGCCATCCACCTGAACGGCGCCCGCCTCGATCCGCGCGAGGGCGTACCTCTCGCCGTCAACGCGTCGATGCAGCAGCAGACCTACGTGTTCGCGACCACCATGAGCGCGTGGGCGGGCGCGGTGTTCACGAAGGTCAACCTCGCGCCCCACGACTGGGCCGGCGGCGCCGCCTCGCGCGATCGGTTCCTGCGCGACTTCGCGCCGCAGTTCGTGTCGTCGGAGCCGGTCGCGCTGTCCGAGGCCCTGCGGCAGGGCATCCCGCTCCGGCCCGCGGTCGTGATCTCGAGCGCGGTCAGCCTGCGCCCTGAGCTCGCCGCGCAGCTCCGCGCCGCGTGGGGCTCGGTCGTGATCGACCTCTACTCGACGACCGAGACCGGCCCGGTCGCCGCGAGCGTGCCGGGCATCGCGGGCCACGTGATCCTGATGCCCGACCTGTTCGTCGAGGTCCTCGGGCCCAGCGGCGCGCGGCTGCCCGACGGCGCGCGCGGCGAGATCACCCTGACCGGCGGGCGCAACCCGTACCTGCCGCTCGTGCGCTACCGGACGGGCGACCACGGGCGGCTCGCCACGGTGACGCTGGCCGACGGGCGCCCGGCCCGCACCATCCTCGAGCTCGAGGGCCGCGCCTCCGTCGCGTTCCGCGCCACCGACGGGGGGTGGGTCACCTCGGTCGACGTGGCGCGGCGGATCCGCCCGCTCGCGCCGTTCGTCCAGCACGCGCTCCACCAGCGCGCCGACCGCTCGCTCGAGCTGCGGCTGCGGCCGCTGCCGGGCGTCCCGATCCCGCGCGAGGACTTCGCGCACACGCTCCGCGACCTGTTCGGGCGCGACGCGGTCGTCCGCGTGATCATCGATCCGACGCTCGGCTCCGGAGTCGGCAAGGTCGTCGCGTGGCGGAGCGACGCGGACTGACCTGGCTTCGCCGGGACGGGCCCGCCCCTTCGGGTTCTCGTGAAACGTTCATGCCTGACGTTGTCGAACTTCGCCTGCGCCCTTCGACCATTCCCCCGCTACACTCGACGCCATGATGCAGCCGTGGAGCGCAGTCTGGATCGTGGCGTCGCTGGCCACCACGGGGTGCTTGTGGGAGCGCAACGTGGATCACCGGCTGACCCGCATGCAGCTCGGCGTGACGTCGCGGCAGGTCTCGGTCGACGCGCCCACCGCGACCACCACGTCAGGCGGCGTCGCGCGCACGATCTCGCCCCCTGCAGAGGCGCCCGCGCTGGCGTCGTCCGGCGTCACCGGCGCGCTGCAGTTCACGATGCGCGCGCGCCGCAACGTCTATTTTGGTGGTGAAGTGGAGGCCGGGCCGCTCCAGCAGAGCGGCTACTTCGGGGGCGCCTACGGCGTGGCCGGCGCCGAGATCAGCTCGTCGGTCGGAACGCTGTCGGTCGAGCTGACCGCCGGCCGCCAGTGGGTCCGCAACGAGCTCGGGGCCGACAACGTCCCCCGGAGCATGCTCGAGCCCCGCGTCCGCGCACAGCTGCCGCTCACGCCCCAGATCACCATCGGTGGCGTGATCGGCGCGAGCGCCCTGCCCGATGACCGCGGCTGGATGGCAGGGATCTTCATCGGCATGTACTCGTTCGAGTTCAGCCGGCCGTAGCGGCGAGCAGGGCGGCGCCCCACGCGGCGACCCGCCAGTGCCGCACACCCTCGACGGCAGCGAGCTCCGGGAGGGAGCGCGGGCCAGCCGTCGCGATCCGCTCGATCAGCTTCTGCGACATCACGACCGCCGGATCGAGGCGTGACCGCCCGGCCTCGGCGTCGCGCCAGGCCCGCAGCGCCTCCACGCGCCGCTTCGCCGCCGCGGACAGGCTGGTGCGCTCGCCGGCCTCGCGGGTGGGCAGCTCGCTGTCCGGCAGGTCCAGCGCGCGCTCGATCGCGTCGAGGATGGCGTCGATCTGGCCGCGCTGCCGCGGGTACGACGCCAGCGCGCGCTCCACGTCGGCGGACGAGGGCGACGGGATCTGGGCGATCGCGAGCAGCACCTCGGCGGCGACGATCTTGAACGGCGGGCGATCCGCCGCCTCGGCCTGGGCCTCGCGCCACTGGTAGAGCTCGCGCAGCACCGCCTGCTGCCGTCGCGGCAGCGCGGCCGAGCCCTTGATCCGGCGGAACTCGTCGGGGCCGGTGCGCTTGACGGAGGGCGGCAGGCGCGCGAGCGCCGCGAACTCCTCGCGCGCCCACTCGGCGCGGCCGGCCTCGGCGAGCCGCGCGGTGAGGCGGGTGGCGAGCTCGAACAGGTGCGCGACGTCGGCGAGCGCGTAGGCCTCCTGCGTCGAGGTCAGCGGGCGCCGGGACCAGTCGTCGCGCTGGCTGCCCTTGCTGAGCTCGACGCCGAGCTCGTTGCGGACGATCGCCTGCAGGCCGAGCTCGGTGTCGCCGAGCAGCCGCGCGGCGATGCCGGTGTCGAACAGGGTCCGGAACTCGAAGCCGAAGTCGCGGCGCATCGAGGTCACGTCGTTGTCTCCGCCGTGGAGGACCTTGAGCACGGAGGCGTCGGCGAGGATCGGCGCGAGCGGCGACAGATCCTCGATCGCGAGCGGATCGATCAGGCACGAGCCGCCGCCGAGCGCCGCGAGCTGGATCAGGCAGACCTGCTCGGCGTAGTGGTGGAGGCTGTCGGCCTCGGTGTCGATGCCGATCGCGCGGCACCCGGCGAGCTCGTCGACGAGCGCCTCGAGCTGGGCAGGTGTACGGATCCACCGGGTCACAGAAGCCACGGCGCACGATAGCAGAGCGGATCCGCCGAGGCCGCTACTGGAGGAGGCAGACCTTCGCCGAGCCGGCCGGATCGAGCGTGCTCTTCTCCACGCAGTTGTAGCCATCGCGGCAGTCACCCGCGTCGGCGCACTCGAGCACGCAGATCCCACCGTTCTCCTGGATGCAGGCGGCGCCGTCGGGGCAGTCCGCCTGCCGCGTGCACGCCTTCACGCAGCTCCCACCCGGGAAGTCGGCATCCACGACGCACATCGAGCCGTCCGAGCACGTGCCGGACGACCCGCCCGACGTGGTGCAGCTCCCGCCGACGACCTTGCCGTCCTTGCCGACGTCATCACTGCCACACGCCGCGACCACGAGCATCACGACAGCCAGGAGGTCTCTCGTCATGACGTGATCGTACGTGATCGCGAGGTGCGCCAGCCACCAGGGCGTGTGTGAACAAACTCACCACGCCGTGGGGATGCATGATCGGCACGCTCGCGATCAACATCCACCTCGTCGCCTGCGAGCCATGAAGGTCCCGCCGCTCCATCCGGTGCTCACGGCGCACGTCGAGAAGCGCCGGCTCCAGGATCGGGTCGCCGACGCAGTCACGCGGTTTGCGGGATCGATGGCGTTCGTGGTCCTGCACGTGAGCTGGTTCGCTGCGTGGATCGTGCTGCGGGTCGAGCCATGCCCGTATGGGCTGCTCACGATGATCGTCTCCCTCGAGGCGATCTTCCTGTCCACGTTCGTGCTGATCAGCCAGAACCGCGCCGACGAGCGGCGGCAGCTGCTCGCCAACGCCGAGTGGTAGCTGGTGCAGCAGGGCGAGAAGCAGCACGAGCTCGAGGTGACGCAGAACCAGGAGCTGCTCGAGATGTCGCGGCAGATCCTCGAGCTGACCCGGGAGATCCGGACCTTGCAGGCGCAGCACCGCACCCCGTGACGTCCCCACGCGGCAACGGGTGATACCGTGACAGCATGCGTCCGCTCGACGATCTCGCCCCCCACGCCGCCGGGCTACGCGGCGTGTTCTCCGACATCGACGACACCCTGACCCACGACGGCGCCGTGGTCCCCGACGCCTACACGGCGCTCGTGCGGGCGCGCGCGGCCGGCCTCCGCGTGGTGCTGGTGACCGGCCGGCCCGCGGGCTGGGCGGAGGTGCTCGCGTCGCTGTGGCCGGTCGACGCCGCGATCGCGGAGAACGGGGGCATCGCGTACCTGCGGCGCGGCCGCCGCCTCGAGCGCCTGCACTTCGCGCCCGGCGATCCCGCGGCCGACGCGCGCCGGCTCACCGAGCTCGCCGAGGACATCCTCCGGACGTTCCCGTACGCGCGGCGCAGCGACGATGGCGGGCTGCGGATCACCGATGTCGCGTTCGACGTCGGTGAGACCCAGCACCTGCCGCCGGACCAGATCGACGCGCTGACCGCGCGCTGCCGCGAGCTCGGCGCGCGCACGCTGGTGTCGAGCGTGCACGCCCACGCGTTCTTCCACGCCGCGGACAAGGCGCTGATGTCCGCCCGCGTCGCCCACGCGCTGTGGGGCGAGGTGCCCGCCGACGTGGCCGGCACCTACGCGTTCGTCGGGGACTCGCCCAACGATCAGGCCGCGTTCGGCTTCTTCGCCGCCTCGATCGGCGTCGCCAACGTCGCGCGCTACGCCGCAGAGCTGCGCCCCCCCCCGCGCTACGTCACGCCGTCCCCGGGCGGCCATGGGTTCGCGGAGGTGATCGACGTGATCCTGGCCGCGCGCGCCGGTGCGTGAGGCTACTCGAGCGGAGCGAGCTGGGCCGCGATCGCCTGCGCGCGCGCGGCGGCGGCGCCGTCCCCCGCACGCGCGAACACATCTGCCATCTGGGTCCACACGCGCGCGTAGATGTGGTGCATCCACGCCGCCGCCTCGTCGTCGATGCGCGGGCGCGGATACGCGAGGTCGTAGCTCGCGAACAGCGCCTCGTTGAGGCGGAGCACCTCCGCGATGGAGGGCGCCACCGCGCCGCGCGGGAGCACGCGCACCACCAGGCCGAGCGGATACCGCGCGAGCGGCGCGACCCGCCCGTCCCCGTACCCGATGCCCATCACCAGCGGCCGGCCGGTCGCGAGCAAGCTCTCGGCGAACGCGACCTCGAAGCCCGCGGGCGTGGCGGACGGGAGCGGGATCCCGCTCGCCGCCATCCGGGCGCGATACCAGTCGACGAGCAGCCCCTCCAGCCGGAAGTACAGGACATCCGGGCGCCGCCCGAGGGCGAGATGCTGGTAGCGGATGCCCACGTCGATCTCGTTGACGGCCCCGATCACGATGGTGTTCGGCGGCAGCCCCGCGAGCAGGTTCCTGGCGAAGTTCTCGAGCGCCGGGGTCTGGTACCGCGCGAGGTCCGGCAGCGTCGTCGCCGCGCGGCTGACCAGCGCCAGCGTCACCAGCACCCCGAGGACCGTGCCACCCGACAGCCGCGTCGGCACCTGCGCGCCGAGCCAGCGCCCGAGCCGATCGAGGCCGACCGCGACCGGGATCACCAGCAGCGTCGCGGGGAGCAGGTGAAACCGCTGGGCGACCCAGCGCCCGTAGGCGTCGAGGGGCAGATCGAAGCGCAGCACCAGCACCGGACCGGCGAGCACGATCGCCGCGGCGAGGCTGATCCACGCCGCGCGGCGCTCTCCCACCGGCCGCGCCACGCCGGCGACGAGGCCGCCCACGACCACCGGCAGCAGCACCCACGCCCAGATCCCGGCGAGCGTGCCGCCGAGGGCCACCAGGTGCGCCAGACGCGAGGTGTCAGGCTCGGCGCCGCTGAACGCGAACGGGCCGCCGTACGCGCGGCGCAGGAAGATGTCGACGAGGTCGCCGAGCCCCTCCGGGTGGCGGAAGCTCGCGAGGTTGTCGGGCGCGAGCAGGAGATAGCCATACGGCAGCAGCCCGACGACGAGGCCGCCGAGCGCCGCGGCGATCGCCGGTGCGCGGGCCCCATCGCGCGCCGCGCGGACCACGCCCAGCAGCCCGACGGGCGCCACCAGCACGCACGTCGTGTGGTTGCACAGCCCGAGCCCGGCGACCAGGCCGAGCGCGAGGGCGCGCGCCCACCCGCGCAGCGGGCCGCGCTCGGCGGCCAGCCACAGCACGCTCGCGACGACCAGGTGGTTGAGCGCGAACACCTCCGCCATCGTGTGGTAGCGGGCGACCAGCGGCGCGAGCGCGTAGATCCCGACGGCGGCGGTCGCCGCGAGCGGGCGCGCGCCCCACGCCCGCGCGGCGGCGTGCAGCACGAGCACCGTCAGCCCCCCGATCAGCGCGGTCGCCAGCGAGGCGGCGTGGGCGGGGCTCGCCGCCGGCAGCCACGACCACGCGCGCAGCCACAGCAGGTGGAGCGGGAAGCTCGGCGGGTGCGCGACCCCGCCGATCGCCCCGAGCGTCGACATCTCCGCCTGATCGTTCTCGACCACGTACGGGCACGCTCGCCACACGTAGAACACCAGGATCGCGAGCGTGACCGCGCCGCCATGCTCGATGGCGAGCGCCCGAAGCCGCCCGCCTCGCTCAGGACTCATGCTCGACCACCGTACCTCGTTTCCACGGGGCGCCGCCCCGCCCTACGCGGCAAGCCGCGCAGGGTTCCCACCCCGGTTTCGAGACTGTTTCACAGTCGCTCAGCTCCGCGGGTCGTTCAGCGTGAGGCGGACGCCGACCGACGACGCGTGCGCGAGGAGGCGCGCCACGGTGGCCTCGTCCTGGGCGCCGAGCAGCCAGTGGCGCTCGTCGAGCGGCACGCCGCGCAGGGCGTCGTCGCCCGGCAGGCGCACGGCCTCGGCGATCCGCGCCTGCGGCACGCGGATCTTGGCGGTCGCCGAGTCGCGGATCAGCAGGTAGTCGCACGGTGGCAGCAGCGTCTCGGCGCGCGGCTCCCACATCGCGTAGATCGCGGTCACGCCATCGGGCGTGTGGACCGAGAACGGCCGCGCGAACACGGTGGGCGCGGCGAGCTGCTGGAGCGCCTCCACGGCCGCGACGATCCGCTCGTAGACGTCGCCGTCCCGGGCCACCGCCACCAGCCGCGCGGCGGTGCGCGGGCCGAGGTAGAGCGGGCGCCGCACGCCCTCGACCTCGATCACACCGGCGTCCACGGGGGGCCCGTCGAGCAGCGCGAGGAACCGCTCCAGGCACGTGCGCGCGAACGCGACGGCGAGGTCGGCCTCGAACAGCTCCGGGAACAGCGCCGCCGGCACCTCGCGTCCGGCGACCTCGATCACGCCGCCGCCGAGCGTGGCGATCTGCGCCGCCAGGCTGCCCGCGATCGAGATCTCGTCGAAGCTCGCGAACGCCGGGATCGCGAGCACGTGGGTGGCGCCGTCGGCGCGCAGGCGGAGCCCGGTGGCGGGCGCGTCGACGCGCGACAGCACCAGTTCGTCGGCGCGGCGCTCGAGGTGGAGCGAGGCCGGGCGCCCCTCCATGATGTCGTCCCACGACGGGGCGGCCCCGCTCGGGATGCGGAGGTCGAGGCGCGGCAGCGTCACGGGATCCGCGTGCCCCGGGCGAGCGCCTCGATCGCGCTGGCATCGTCCGCGCCGTCGACGATGAACACCTTCGCGCCATCGACACGCACGAACACCTTGCCGTGGTCCCCGCGCGGCACGCCGGCGGCGACGGCGCCGAGGTCCACGCCCGGGAACCGCTTCGCCAGGGTGGCGCCGTACGCAGCGGCGAACGCCTGCGCATCCGCGGGCGAGTCCCACACGGTCGCGAGGTAGCCGACGAGGTGGCCGGCCTGCTCGACGACGAGGTAGCGATCGCCGCCCCACCCCGCCGCCGCGGCCGCCGCGTCCGGCGCGCCCCACTGCTGCAGGTAGATCGCCCACTGCAGCTCGCCCATCACGTTGCGGGTCACCTCGGTGCCGGGCAGCGTGGGCAGCGTGACCTTGCGCGGGCGCTCGCGCGTGCCGACGAGCTTGGTCGCCGGGTGCAGCACCTGCTCGGTCGAGTCCGGCGGCGTGGCGTAGAGCGCGTCGACGGCCTTCCACCCGCCCGCCTCGTACGCGGTCATCGCGACGACCGCGCCCTTCATGTACGAGTCGATCATCGGGCCGATGATCACGGGCGGGAGATTCTCCATCGACTCCATCGCCGTCTTCATCGAGTCGTCCATGCCCGGGAACGCGGCCGCCTGCTGCTTCATCGCGGTGGCGTAGTCGCTGATCCCCATCGCGGCTGCGGCCTCGATCTGCGTGCGAAGCA
Source organism: Kofleriaceae bacterium (assembly GCA_964203225.1). Taxonomy (GTDB): domain Bacteria; phylum Myxococcota_A; class Polyangia; order Haliangiales; family Haliangiaceae; genus JABFXX01. The sequence goes on along the minus strand of CAXNMK010000005.1, from coordinate 140,873 downwards.
GGCCGAGCACGGGCTTGAGCTTGTCGGCGCCGCCGCCCTTGGTGGCGAGGTACGCGAACATCGTGAAGGTCGCGTCGCCCTCGACGACGAACCGGCGCGCCGAGGCGGCATCGTCGTCGAGGGTGGGCGGCAGGTACGTCGTCAGATCGAAGTGGTGATCCTGCAGGGCGTGCGTCAGCTCGTGCGCCGACATGGTGTCGAGCAGCACGTCGCTCTCCGGCACCATCACCACGAAGAACTTCTTGGCGGCCGGATCGTAGTAGGCCGCCGCCTGCGAGGTCATGGTCTGCTCGAGGACCTGGGCGAGGTCGAACGCCTTCATGAACACGCCGAGGTGCAGGAGCCCGCGCTGCAGCATGGCGGCCTTGGCGGCCGGCAGCTCCTCGGCCAGGCTGGTCTGCACGAACGCCCGGAACTGCTCGGTGGTCTGCTGCTCCGCCGGCACCGGCGTCGGCATCGCGAGCTCGCGCACCACCGCGAGCTGCGGCTGGATGCTGGCCACGCGCGCGAGCGCGCCGGCGACGCGCGCGGCCCGCTGCGCGGGGGTGACCGGCATCGCGTCCGCGGGCGCCCACGGATCCGCGGCGGCGGCGGGCCCCGAGGCGACCGGGATCACGGGGGCCGCGCGGCCCGCAGAGGACGGCTCGGGGACGCTGCTCCCCCGGCAGGCGGACAGGACGATCGCGAGCGAGAGGCACCAGCGCATGGCCACGTTGTACTGCGGATCGGCGCCGTGAGGCAGAATGTCCCGATGACCGCGCCCTCGCCTGCCCCCGCGCCCGTCCGTCAGTCGGCGCGGCGGACCGCCGCCGCGGGCCTGATCGGCAACGTCCTCGAGTGGTTCGACTACGCCGTGTACGGCTACTTCTCGACCGAGATCGGCCGGCAGTTCTTCCCGGCGTCGATGGACGCCTACCACAAGCAGCTGCTGACCTACGCGATCTTCTGGCTCGGGTTCGCCGCGCGCCCGGTCGGCGGGCTCGTGCTCGGCACGATCGGCGACCGCATCGGCCGCCGCACGCTGCTCACGGTGTCGATCGCGCTGATGGGCGGCGCGACGCTGGTGATCGGCCTGCTGCCCACGTACGGGACGATCGGCATCGCCGCGCCGGTGCTGCTGATCCTGATGCGCCTGGTCCAGGGGTTCTCGCTCGGCGGCGAGTTCACCGGCTCGATGGTCTACACCACCGAGCTCGCGTCCCCGCGCTGGCGCGGCATCATCGCGAGCTCGACGGCGGCCGGCACCACGCTCGGGTTCATCCTCGGCTCGCTCACCGCGTGGCTGGTCAACCGCACCCTCGGGCCCGCGGCGTCGGCGGACTGGGGCTGGCGGATCCCGTTCATCGGCAGCGTGGTGTTCTGCGTGCTCGGCTGGCTGCTCCGCCGCGGCATCGCCGAGCCCGAGCAGACCCGCACGGCGGTCGCGATCCGCGCGCCGATCGTGCGCTCGCTGATCGCGGACTGGCGCCCGATCGTGCAGACGTTCGGGATCGTCGCGATGACCAACGCGGCGTACTACCTGACGTTCACGTTCGCGGTCGAGCGGCGCAAGGCCGAGGACCCGACGTTCCAGCTCGTCAACACGCTCAGCCTCGGCATCGTCCTGTTCGGCAAGGTCCTCGGCGGCTGGCTGTCCGATCGGCTCGGGCGCCGGCGCCTGATGATCGCGCTGACGATCGTGCTCATGAGCGTGCTGTACACCGGCCAGCGCATGATGCTGGAGGGCTCGCCGAGCACGTTCATGCTCGGGCAGGTGATGCTCGGCGTGCCGCTGGCGATGGCGCTCGGGCTCCAGGGCGCGATGGTCGTCGAGATCTTCCCGGTGCGGACGCGCGTCACGTCGATGTCGTTCGCATACAGCATCACGCTCGCGCTCGCCGGCGGCCTCGCCCCGATCGTCGCGACCTGGCTGATCGACGCCGTCGGCTCGCCCACGGCCCCCGCGTTCTTCGTGATGATGTACGGCGTGATCGGCCTGCCGATCATGCTCGGCATGGGCGAGACCAACCACCGGTCGCTCGACGACTGATCAGGCGGCGCGGTCGCGGAGCGCGGCCGCGAGGGCCTGCCGGCTCACCGGCTTGTCGACCACCAGCAGCGAGGTGTCATCGAGGAACGCCTGCGCTTCGGCGGTCGCGGCCCCGCCGGTCAGCACGACCAGCCGCGCGCGCAGCGCCGGATAGCGCGCGGCCAGCTGGGCGGCGAGCTCCCAGCCCGCCATGTCCGGCATCATCAGGTCGGTCACCACCAGATCCGGGACCTCGCGCTCGAGGGCAGCGAGCGCCGCGCGCCCCCCGGCCACGGCCACGACGGACAGGCCCTCGCGTTCGAGGCCACGGGCGAGCGCGACACGAGTAGAGTCCTCGTCCTCCACGAGCAGCACGCGCAGCGGGCCCGAGCGCGCGACGGCCGGGAGGCTCGCCTCCGGGCTCGCGACCGCCGTGGCGGCTGGCGACGCCGCCGGCAGCCGCAAGGTCACCGTGGCGCCCGCGCCCGCGCGGTTCGCGAACGTCATCTCGCCACCGTGCGCCTCGGCGATCCCGCGCGACAGGAACAGGCCGAGGCCGGTCCCACCGGTCGCGGCGCGCGTCGTCAGGTAGGGCTCGCCGAGCCGGCCCAGCAGCGCCGGCGGGAACCCGGGCCCGGTGTCGGTGACCGTCAGCTCGACGATCCCGTCGCCGGTGAGCCGCGTGTGGACGATCACGTGAGCGCCGGCGGCGGTGCGCGGGCCCGCAGTCATCGCCTGCGCAGCGTTGACGAGCAAGTTGAGCAGGAGCTGCACGAGCCGGCCCTCGTCGCCCCGGACCGGCGGGACCTCGCCGAGCGCGGTCTCGACGGTGACCGCGTCGCGCCACTGCGACGCGCCGATCCGGATCGCGGTGTGGACGGCCGCGACCAGGTCCACGCGCGCGCCGGTCGAGTCCGCGGGCCGGGCGTACGTCCGCAGATCCTCGACGACGCGGCGGATCCGGTCCACGCCGTCGAACGCCTGCTCGAGGATGGAGGCGGCCGCGGGGACGGTGTGGACGACCGGCACGTCCCGCAGCTCCTCCAGGCTCGAGCGCAGGTACTGGAGCGGGTTGTTGATCTCGTGCCCCACGCCCGCAGCGAGCCGGCCGAGCGCCGCGAGCCGCTGCCCCTCGAGGAGCGACTCGCGGGCCGCGTCGCGCTCGGCGGTCCGCCGCGCGACTTCCTCGCCGAGCCGGGACGACAGCAGCTCGAGCCGCCGGGCATCACGCACCAACCGGCGCATCAATTGCGCCATCACGGCCAGCACGACCGCGATGTACCCGACATCCGCGAGGTAGATGAAGTCGAACGCGCCGGCCGCGACCGCCACCTCCTCGAGGACGCACCCGAAGAAGATCACGAACCCGAGCACCACGCCCGACGCCCCGGGCTCGCCGCTGCGCCAGCGCCGCACGTGGCGCACGGCGGACACCACCAGCAGCACGAGTGACGCGACCACCAGCAGCGAGCCGAGCACCGTGAACGAAGGGCTCAGCGTGTTCAGGTCACGGCCGTTGCGGGCCACCCGGTGGATGTTCTCGAACGAGAACGTCAGGTCGAGCGCGTTCGCGAGCACGGTCGCCGCCGTGGCACCCGTGGCCAGCCAGCGCAGCGCGCGCGGGATCGACGACCACCGACCCTCGTCATCCGAGTACGCGTAGCCGACCCACGCCGCCGTGTGCACCGCCGCTATGCTCAGGTTGAGCCGGGCCGCGATCTCGAAGCGCGCGACCTCGGCGGGGGCGAGCCCGATCATCACGTTGTTCGCGGAGTAGGCGGCCGCGGTCAGCGACACCGCCACCACCCACCGGACCCGCCGCCACCCGGGCGCCCGGCCGATCACCACGGCGAGCGACGCCATGCTGAGCTGCAGCACGAGCGCGACGAGGGCGAGGACGAGCGGCGGGTTCATCGGGGAGGCGTCTCAGTGTCCGCCGGGATCCCCTCACCGTGTAAGGCCACCCGCCCGGGCATTCCCAGGGTTACCAGTGTGTGCAGGCCCTACACACCGGCCGTCACGCCCAGCACGGCACGCGCGCTCACAGGGATGCGAGCGGAGGCGCAACCCACGCCTCGCTGCGCGCCCACAGCTCGGCCGCGAGGCCGCCGTCCTGCGCGGGGGCGCTGACCGGCTCTTCCGTCGAGCGCTTGCCGTAGTAGCGGCCGGACACCACGTCGGGCGCCAGCGCCGCGTGCAGGGTCGAGCGCGCCCCCTGCGCCGGCGTGATCATCGTCAGCTTGAACAGCCCGCGCACCGGCCACGGGATCCGCTGCCAGATGTTGGACGCGACCCGGCCCGGATTGACCGCGTACGACGTGACTTCGGTGCCGGCGAGCCGCCGCGCCAGCTCGGCGCTGTACAGCACGTTCGCGAGCTTCGACACGGCGTACTCGGCCATGCCGCTGACCGAGGGCGTGGGCTGGCGCAGCGCGTCCCACGGGATGCCCGGCGCCTGGCGGTGCGTGCCGCTCGCGACGTGGACGATCCGCGCCGGCGCCGAGGCGCGCAGGCGGGGGAGCAGCGCCTGGGTGAGCGCGAAGTGGCCGAGGTGATTGGTGCCGAACTGGAGCTCGAACCCATCCGCGGTGAGCCCGCGCTGGCCACCGACGCCGGCGTTGTTGATCAGGAGGTGGAGCGGCTCGTCGCGCGCGAGCAGCGCCGCGGCCGCCGCGCGCACGCTCGCGAGGTCCCCGAGGTCGCACGCGATCGCGACGAGGTCGTCATGCCCGGCCCGCGCCTTGAGCGCCTCGACCACCGGCCCCGCCTTCGCGAGCGACCGGCACAGCAGCCGGAGCCGCGCGCCCTGATCGGCCAGGCTCTCGGCCACCGCCCGCCCGATGCCGATGTTCGCCCCGGTGATCACCACCACGCGGTCCGCGAGCTGCCTGTCTGCCATCGTCGTACGCTAGCCATGCGGGCGCGCGCCGTCGAGGGCGCGGCCCCGACCGGCCGAACGTATCGATGGGATGGCGGACCGCAGCCGGCTGGCGGACGGCCGCCGGCGTGAAGCCGCGCGCGCAGCGGGGCGTCCTCGCCGGTGCGCGCGGGCGCGCCGGACGCGCGGGCGCGGCTACTGCGCGCGCAGGAACGCGAGCAGCGCCCGGCGATCGCTCGCGGGCAGCTCGCAGCCGGCCTCGTGCCCGGCATCGCCGTACGCCAGCTCGGTCACGCCGGGCCGCGGCTCGAGGCACAGCAGCTGCTCGAGCGAGTCGAGCGCGCCGTTGTGGAGGAACCGGGTCATGTGGTCGAGCCCGACCAGCCGCGGCGACTTGAGCCCGTGCGTGATCGCGTCGCCCGCGCGCAGCGTCAGGCCGCAGCACAGCTCGCCATCGTGCTCGGGGCCATCGGCCCACCACTGGATCGCGGTGTCGGTGCCGATCTCGTCGAACGCTGTAGACCCGGTCGCCCATGCCGCGCGGCCCGCCGTGGCAGGTCAGGCACGCCGCGCCGAACACCGCCTGGCCCCGCGTGACCTGCGCCGCCGCGGGCGCGGTGCTCGGCGCCGGCGCGCGCAGCGACTCGACGTACTCCACCAGCGGCGCGAGCCGGTCGGCCGGCCACGGCGTGAGGTCGCCGCCGCCGAGCTCGACGAACGAGGTCACGAACGTCGCGAGGTGCCCGGTGCCGCCCGTCCAGCCGAGCATCGCGCTGCCGAGCGCGTGGCGGGTGAGCTCGGCATCGGAGGGGATCCCCCACAGCGCGCTGATCTTCGAGATCGTGTGGACCTCGTCGTCGATCGGCAGCGGCTGGATGAAGAAGTCCATCGTGCCCGCGCGCCAGCCCGCATAGTGGTGTTCGTTCTCGACGGAGAACGGCGGCAGCATCGCGCCGCTCTCGATCAGCGGGAGCAGCGCGGTCAGGAGCGCGGTGCCGAGGGCGGGCTCCGCGGCCAGGCGATCGCGCAGCGGCTGGAGCGCGGCGATCGCCGCCGGATCGTGATCGGCGGGGTCCGCGCCCGGGATCACGAGCGCGGGCAGCACCGAGAACGCGAGGTTGAGCGTGCCGTACGCGAACGCGTGGTTGGGCGCGCCCACCGCGTACCGGCCGTCGGCGAACTGCGCCACGTGGCAACTCGCGCACGTGAACGCGAAGGTCGGGACGTCGCCGAACGCGGCGCCCCCGGGCGCGAGCCCGAGCGGCAGCCCCGCATCCGAGAACGGATCCGGGATCATGCCGAGCGCGGCGAACCCCGGGCCAAGCTCCGCCGGGAAGCCATCGAGCAGCCAGCGCACGAGCGGCGCCGGGACGCCCGCGGTGGCGAACCCCTCGTAGAAGAACAGCGCCTTGCCGCACCGCAGCCGCAGCGTCCGATCGGCCGGGGCCGCCGCCGCCTCGACGCACGCGGTGGTCAGCGTGCCACCCTCGAGCAGCGCCGCCAGATCGGCCGACACGTTGGTCAGCCCCTCGCTGGTGTCGGGCTGGGCCGCGAACGGATCGGGCTGCCCGCCGAACGGGTCGCCCGGCGGCGCGAGGTTATCCCCGCACGCCACGAGCGCGAGCACCACCAGCGGAGCGAGGCGGACCGGGGAGGTGCGATGCATGGGGCGCGACGCTAGGCGACGGGACGCGCGGAGGCAACGCCCGCGCGCGACGCCGACCGATCTTATCGCGCCACGCGCGGCGCCCGCGCCGGGGCCGGGGCCGGGGCCCGCGCCGCTTCGCCCGCGCCGGGGCCTTCGCCCGCGCCGGGGCCATTCGCCCGCGCCGGGGCCTTCGCCCGCGCCGGGGCCTTCGCCCGCGCCGGGGCCTTCGCCCGCGCCGGGGCCTTCGCCCGCGCCGGGGCCTTCGCCCGCGCCGGGGCCTTCGCCCGCGCCGGGGCCTTCGCCCGCGCCGGGGCCTGCGCCCCGAGGTGCGCCAGCGTGCGGTCGACGGTCAGCAGGAACGCGCGGATCGACTTGTCGAGCGCGGGGCGCGGCGTGTCCTCGAGGCGGGTGTGCGAGATGCCGGGGCTGCTCTGCGCGAACACCATCGCGGTCGGGACGATCGCCGCCATCTCGGCCGCGTCGTGGAGCGGCCCCGAGGGCAGCTCCGGCGCCGTGCCCGCGACGTCCTCGATCGAGGCGCGCACGAACCCCATCAGCGTGGGATCGAACGGGCGCGGCGTGATGTGGAGCAGCGGGCTCCACGTCACCTTCGCGAGGTGCTTGTTCGCGGCCCTGGCGGCGGCGCGGCGCGCATCGGCGAGCATCTTGCCGAGCACGCGCGCGTCGAGCGCCCGCAGGTCGATCGAGATCTCCGTCGAGCCCGGCACCGCGGTCACGAAGTTCGGCTCGACCTTGACCACGCCGCAGGTGGCGACCACGCGCGTGCGCGGGGTGGTGCCCGAGTACGTGATGCTGATCTCGCGGCACGCGAGCGCGAACTCCGCCGCCGCGAGGAACGCGTCCTTGCGGAGGTGGATCGGCGCCGCCCCGGAGTGCGCCGCCTGCCCGATGAACGTGAGGGTGTAGCGCTCCACGCCCATGGTGCCGAGCACGACGCCGACCGGCCGCTTGAGCTCCTCGAGCACGGGCCCCTGCTCGATGTGGAGCTCGAGGTAGGCCGCCGCATCGAGCGTGGCGAAGTACGCGCGCGCCGTGCCCACGCCCGCGAGCGTGATCCCGTTCTCGGCCAGCGCGTCGGGCAGCTTGACGCCGTGGCGATCGACGAGGTGCGCGAGCTCCGCCTTCGCGTCGAGCGTGCCGGCCGACGCCGCCGAGCCCATCAGGCTGCGCCCGAACCGCGCGCCCTCCTCGTCGGCCCAGTCCACGAGGTGGATCGTCAGCGGCGGCTTGCCCAGCTCGCGCGCGCGGCGCAGCACCTCGAGGCCCGCGAGCACGCCGAGGCAGCCATCGAGCCAGCCGCCCCCGGGCACCGAGTCGAGGTGGCTGCCGATCACGATGCTCCGCGTGGACAGGCCGGGCAACGTCGCCCACAGGTTGCCCGCCCCGTCGCGGTGCGGCTCGATGTCGAGCTCGGTCCGCAGCTTCGCGGTGAACCAGTCGCGGGTCTTGCGCCAGATCGGCCCCCACGCGACGCGCTGGGCCCCCCGCTCGTCCGAGGTCAGGGACGCGAGCTCCTCGAGGTCGGCGATCACGCGAGTGGAGGTGGGCTTCATGCGACCTCCACGATTCGCTGAATCGCTCCCAAGATCAACGGCTTGGGCCTGTAAGCGCGGCAGATCCCGGATGCAAGCATCCCTCCCCTACCCCGACGCCGCGAGCGGGCGGTCGATGCGCCTTGCATGGGCAACGACGTGGCTGCGCTGCCAGCGGTGTTCTGGGCGAGCGATCGGACCGCGAACCCGGCCTGTCTCCTCACCGACGATCTGCGGATGGTCAGGACCAACGCGGCGTGGCAGGTGTTCGCACACACCAGCACCGATCCGGCGCACCTGACCTGGGCGCCGGGGGCATCGCTGCTCGACGTGATCCCCGAGCCCCTGCGCGAGTTCTATGCCTGCGGCTTCAAGACCGCCCTGCAGACCAGGACCCCGTGGGCGCACGACCACGACTGGCTCACGCCGGATCAGTCCCGGACGTTCCGCATGATCGCCTACCCGCAGGACGGGTTCCTGGTGGTCTCCCACGCCCCGCACGTGATGCGCCCGCACGACCGCGAGGCCCATCCCGCGGGGGCGGCCGTCCGGGGCGAGGGCCTCCGCACCATCTGCTGCCACTGCCGCAGCTTCCGCGCACCCGGCTCGACCAACCGGTGGGAGTGGGTGCCCGCGTGGATCGCCCAGCCCCCCGCGCGGATCAGCCACGGGCTGTGCCCGACCTGCAGCGAGTACCACTACCCGCGCGAAGCCGAGCGCTGAGCGTCGCGCTTCGAGCTCCAGCCGTCGAAGCCGACGATCGTGCGCGCGAGCTACTGGTCGGTGTAGATGAACAGGTCGTCGCCGCTGGTCACCACGGTCACCAGCAAGGTGTCGTCGCGGGTCGCCGCATCGAGGGCCGCCCACGCCTCCATCGCCACGGCGGCGTGCTGCGCGTCGTAGGCGAGCGTCACCACCATCTGCTTGGTCCAGCGGTCCGCGGCCGACACCTGGGTGGTGGCGAGCTGGATGTCGTCGAGCTTGCGCTCGAACAGCGTGGTGGCGGCGGCCAGGGTGTACGGGTCACCGAACGGGAACGTCACCGCCCGCGTGACGCTGACCCCGACCTTGCGGCCGTCGATGCCGACCAGGAGATCGATCTTCTTGCCGTCGACGTCGTACGCGACCGCGGTCTCGGTCTTGACTAGCTCGGCGAGCTCGCAGCGCGCCAGCCACTCGTACGCGAACACCTCGGAGTACACCGAGCTGCCCCCGGCGTTGGGCACCGACACGATCGCGAGGCCGCCCGGCGTGAGCTGGTCGCGCTCCGCCGGATCGTCGTAGCGATCGGCGAACGTCAGCTCGCCGCCGAACCACAGCGGCGTGGTGCCATCGAGCTCGGCCGCGCCGAGCACGCCGCACATGCCCGTGATGCCGCCGAACCCGGCCAGCGGCACGGTCCCGGGCGTGGCGTCGCTCGCCCCTTCACGCGCCGCATCGGGCCCGCCGGCCGCGTCCGGCAGCGCGCCCTCGCGGGCTCCGCACGCCGCGAGGGAGGTGGTCAGCAACACCGTCAGGCCGAGCGTTCGCATCGGCGACGAGTCTACCGCGGCGCGTGCTCCACGCCCGGCTCGGTCCCGCAAACTCGAACGATCGCTGCGAAACGTTGACACCTCGTCGGCACGGGCGCGGCCGGGAAGACCGAGGAAGCAGCTCCTGTGAAACAGGGTGCGCCTGATTCGCGCCCCACGTGACGATCTCACCCGTTGTCCTGGAGGTCTCGACGCCTCAGCCGTCATCTCGCTCGCCCGGTGTGTTCCGCGGAAGCGCCCGGTGCTGCGCGTGACGCACGTACCGTGACCGTCCACCGCGGCGCCAGCGCACGCGCTACGCTGCCCACGTGAGTACGCCCTCCGTCGACGTCCTGATCATCGGCGCCGGCCTGTCCGGGATCGGGGCCGCGGTGCACCTGACGACGCGCTGCCCGGGCAAGACGTTCGCGATCCTCGAGGCGCGCGACGCGCTCGGCGGGACGTGGGACCTGTTCCGCTATCCGGGCGTGCGCTCGGACTCGGACATGCACACCCTCGGCTACGCGTTCAAGCCGTGGACGAACGCGAAGGCGATCGCCGATGGCCCGTCGATCCTCGCGTACATCCAGGACACCGCGAACGAGCACGGCATCACACCCCACATCGTGTTCCGTCAGCAGGTGGTGCACGCGCGGTGGTCGAGCGCGGAGGCACGGTGGACCGTCGAGACGGTCGACCCCACCACCGGGACCCGCAGCGCGCGGACGTGTTCGTTCCTGTTCATGTGCGCGGGCTACTACGCGTACGACGCTGGCTACACGCCGCCCCTGCCGGGCCTCGAGCGATTCGGCGGCCGCGTCGTGCACCCGCAGCACTGGACCGACGACATCGACCACGCCGGCAAGCGCGTCGTCGTGATCGGCAGCGGCGCGACCGCCGTGACGCTCGTGCCCGCGCTCGCCGAGCGCGCCGCCCACGTCACGATGCTGCAGCGTTCGCCGACGTACGTGGTGTCGCGGCCCGCGCGGGACCGGATCGCCGACTGGCTGCGCGCACACCTGCCCGCGCAGACCGCGTACGACGTCACCCGCTGGAAGAACGTGCTGCTCGGCCAGGCGTTCTACGCGTACTGCCGCCGGTTTCCCGCGCACGCGAAGAAGGTGATCGTCGCGGGCGTCGCGAAGGCGCTCGGCGACGCGGTGCCGACGGCGCCCCACTTCACGCCGGCGTACGATCCGTGGGACCAGCGCCTGTGCATGATCCCCGACGACGATCTGTTCGAGGCGCTGCGCAGCGGGCGCGCCAGCGTCGTCACCGACCACATCGACACGTTCACCGAGACCGGGATCCGTCTGCGCTCGGGGGCGGAGCTGCCAGCAGACCTCGTGGTCACGGCGACCGGGCTGCGGGTGCAGCTGATGGGCGGCGCCACGCTCGAGGTCGATGGCCGCCCGTACGTGTTCGCCGATCACCTGACCTACATGGGGCTGATGCTCGACGACCTGCCGAACTTCGCGTTCGCGATCGGCTACACGAACGCGTCGTGGACGCTCAAGTGCGACCTCGCGAGCGCGTACGTGTGCCGGCTGCTCCGCTACATGGACGCGCACGGCCACCGCTCCGTCATGGCCCACCCCGCCGCTCCCACCGGGGCGCGCACACCGCTGATCGGGTTCTCGTCGGGCTACGTGCAGCGCGCGATCGCGGCGATGCCGCGCCAGGGCGACCACGCGCCGTGGAAGCTGTACCAGAACTACCTGCTCGACCTGCTGCTGTTCCGCTACGGCCGGCTCGAGGGCGGCGAGCTGCGGTTCGACGGCCGCGCCCCCCTGGCACCCGCGCCCTGACACCACCCCGCGAGCGCGCGCCCGCTCGACGCCGCCCCGCGAGCGCGCGCCCGCTCGACCACGCCCCCCTCACTTGCTCATGTAGGTCTCGTACAGCGGCTTCATCGGCGCACCCACCGCGCTGCCCTTGAGGTGGACCTTGGCCTTCCCGGTGCGCGCGCCCTTCTTCATCATCGTCGAGCCCAGCGCGTTCTCGTAGCCGGGCTCCTCGACCGCCCTGTCCGCGTCCTCCATGAACGCGTTGATCTTCGCCATGCTCGGCGCCACCGCGGCCGGGGTGGCGGCGATGTCGATCGCCTCGGTGAGGTACGAGCGGACGAGCTTGCCCTCGAGCTTGCCGAACAGCCGCGGCGACGTGAACAGATCGACGGTGGCCACCTCGCCGTTGAGCGCGACCACGTAGCCGACCATGCGCGCGCGCTCCGCGGCCGGCACCAGCGCGAGCGCCGCGTCGACGGCCGCCTGCGACCGCGTCAGCGTGCCATCGGACTGCTGCGTCGCCACGATCCGGTAGGTGTCGGTGCCGTTGCTGGTGCGGCGCCTGGCGTTCTTGTCGCTGACCTCGGCCCACACGTCGGACTGGCTCTCGAAGCTGGCCTTGCCGCGCAGGCGGCCGTGCGCGAGCGCCTTCGCGGTGCGGAACTCCTTGGACGAGTCATCCCAGCGCCCGTGCTCGACGCAGAACACCGGCACCGCCAGCGATGTCCGCGGCGGGATCACCGTGTTCGCGCCGATGATGCGATCCTGCTTTCCGCCGAGGATGACCTCGCCCGCGAGCAGGAACACCGGCGTGTCGGCGCGGTTCGAGATCATCAGGTTGTTGACGTCCTCGTCGTCGCGCTCGCGGATCCGGATCGTGTGCGCCGCGAACCCCTCGTCGAGCGTCAGCACGTCGGGCTCGTCGGTGGGCATCACCAGCGCCGCGATCGGCGTCAGGGTCAGGCTGTCGACCTGGATCGGCCGCAGCAGCGTCGCGCGCTCGGCGAGGGCGGGCGGCAGCGTGATCGCCGGCTTCGGCGGGGCGACGGGCGGCGGCGGCGGGTTCGGGATCCCGGCCGGGAGCGCCACGGGCGCGCGGTGCGAGGGCGTGCGGTCCCCCGCGTCGACCTGCTGGCAGGCGGCGAGGGTGGCGATCAGGGCGAGCGTGGTGCGCATGGCGATCGGACACGCCTGCTCGCCGCATGTTGCCAAGGGCAACACAACTTGCGGTGGATAACTCGCGGCGGTTGCGACGCCACCACCCAAGGTCGTCGCCGAGGCCGGTGTCGAACCGCCCGGGGCAGAGATTGCGCGCCCGCCGCCACCGCGGCACAGTCCGGCGGTGCCAGCCCCCCGCGCGCTCGTCGTCGGCGTCGATGCATGCAGCGCGGGCTGGGTGGCCGCGACGTGGGACGGCCGCGCGCTCGCGCTCGCGGTGCACGCGACGTTCGACGCCGTGATCGCCGCGGCGCCCCGGGCGGCCGTGCTCGGCGTGGACATGCCGGTCGGGCTGGTCGCGCGCGGGCCGCGCGCCGCCGATCACGCGGTCCGGGCGTTCCTCGCGCGCCGCGCGGCGAGCCTGTTCGTGATCCCGCCCCGCGCCGTGCTCGCGGCGATCGACCACGCCGACGCGTGTGTCCGCGCGCAGCGCCTGATGGGCGCCAAGATCTCGCGCCAGGCGTTCAACCTGTTCCCGAAGATCCGCGAGGTCGATGCGTACGTCGGCGACGCGCGGATCGTCGAGGTCCACCCCGAGACCAGCTTCCAGGTGCTGGCCGGCGCGCCGCTGCCGTTCGGCAAGAAGACGTGGGCCGGCATCGCGCAGCGCCGCCACCTGCTCGCCGAGGCCGGCCTCACCCTGCCCGACCGGTTCGACGGCCCCGCCGATCACGTCGCTCCCGACGACCTCCTCGATGCGACCATCGCCGCGTGGTCCGCCGCCCGTGTCGCCCGCGGGACGGCGCGCGCGTTTCCCGAGGTCAGCGACGATCGCGACGCCTGCGGCCGGACGATCCAGATCCACGCGTAGGCGGATCGGCGCTCAGAGTACCGAAGCGAGGTGAGCCATGGCGATCCGTGACAGCTTGATGTAGCGATTGGGGTCGACCACCGCGGCGTCCGCCCAGTCGATCACCGCGGGCGCGCTGGCGCCAAACGCGCGCGTGAAGGTGCGTGGCCACTGACGCCACCACGCGAGGATGAACGCGCACACCGCATCGCGCGCTCGGCCGGTCGGCAGGGTCGCGATCGCTGCCTGTACGGCGACCGCCAGTTCGTCGGCCGACGGCGCGCGGCGCACTGGATCAGGGGCCCCCAGCGGCAGACCCGCATCCCGCAACGTCTGCCACGGATCGATCACTCGTGTACCGTAGCGCGGTGCCACGCTTGGAGCTAGACCGCACCCGGATCGAGCGGTTCCTCGCCCGCGCCGCCGATGCGCTCCAGGGTGACTGGCTGCTCGTCGGTGGCGCGGCCGCTGCGATGTGGTTCTCACCGGGCCGGATGACCGAGGACATCGACCTGATCGGTAGCGAAGGGACAAACGCCGAGCGGCTGCGCCTGATGGAGGTCGCGGATGCCGAGGGCCTCCCGGTCGAGGTGGTGAACTCCGCGGCGGATTACTTCATCCGGCGAGATCCCGCGTGGAACCGGGAGATGGTCCTGCTGCGTGAGGGATCCGCGCGGATCTTCCGGCCGACGGCGACGATGTTCCTGCTGTTCAAGATCGGCCGGCTCGGCGAGACCGACCTCGATGATTGTCTGGCGCTGCTCGCGTGGTGTGAGGCTCACGGCGAGCCCGTCGACCGCGGTCGCGTCGCGGCGGCGCTCGCGGCGCTCTCCCAGACGATCGACACCGCGCGGGCCGAGCGCCGTCAGCAGCTCGCAACCGCTCTCGGCTCGTGAGAGGCGGGGGTCCCGCGAACCCAACACAACTTGCTGAGGATCACTCGCCCGACCGGGGCGGCTCCGGGGCGTCAGCCCTCCGTCAGCCCTCCGTCAGCCCTCCGTCAGCCCGGCGGCAGCCACGGCTGGCCGGTCTCGACGTCGACGTGCTGGAGCCGGACCTTGCCGGCCGCCGAGACGTCGATCGTCCCGAACACGATCGGCAGCTGGAACCGCCGAGGCCCCACCGACCCGGGGTTGAACACGGTGAGGCCTCGGTCCTGGCCGATGAACGGCACGTGCGAGTGGCCGCACACGATCAGGGTCGCCTGGTGCGCGCGCGCCGCCCTGGCGATCTCGCCGCGGATCCGCGGCCCGGCGACCGCGATGTGGGTCAGCAGCAGGCGGAGCCGCCGGGCCTCGCCCACGAGGTCGAGCACCAGCACGTCCGGAAGCTCGCGGGCGCGGGTGTCGATGTTGCCGCGCACCGCGTGCACGGGCGCCACCGCGGCGAGGTCCTCGAGGACCGCGAGGTCGCCGATGTCCCCGGCGTGCAGGATCGCGTCGGGCGCGTGGGCACGGAGCTGGCCGAGGGTGGCCGCGTGCGGGTGCGAGTGGGTGTCCGCCACCACGACCAGCCGGAGCGAGCCATCCGCGCGGAGCGGCACGGTCGCAGCGCGGGTCACGGGTGGGGACGCCATCGTCCGGGCGGATGTACCGCGGCCCGCGCCCCCCCGCCAGCGGGCGCCTGGACGGCTCGCTGCGAGGCCCGAGGAGCCGTGACCGCCACTCGCCGCCACTCGCCGCCACTCGCCGCCACCGCGGGGCGGAGGCCACCGCCGGGCCCTCGCGGGGCGATGCTGGTTGCATGCGCGAGGGCGAGCGACTAGGGTGCGCCCCGCCGGACAGTTAGGGACGGCAGCACCTATGTCGTTCTCGTTCGCTCATCCGAGTCTCCGTCGCGCCATCGCCTCCAAGAACTACCTCGAGCCCACCGCCGTCCAGGCTGCCGTCATGGCGCCGGAGGTCGACGATCGCGACCTCCTCGTGTCGGCGCAGACGGGCTCGGGCAAGACCGTCGCCTTCGGGCTCGCCCTCGCCAAGAAGCTGCTGGGCGAGGCTGAACGGTTCACCTCGGCCGGCCAGCCCCGGGCGCTGATCATCGCCCCCACCCGCGAACTCGCGATCCAGGTCGAGCGCGAGCTGACCTGGCTCTACGGCGAGACGGGCGCGCGCATCACCACCTGCGTCGGCGGCATGGACCCGCGGCGCGAGCAGTACATGCTCTCGCACGGCGTCCACATCGTCGTCGGCACCCCGGGCCGCCTGTGCGATCACCTCGAGCGCGGGGCGCTGAAGCTCACGTCGATCGAGGCCGTCGTCCTCGACGAGGCCGACGAGATGCTCGACATGGGGTTCCGCGAGGACCTCGAGCGCCTCCTCGGCGCTGCGCCGGCCGAGCGCCGCACGCTGATGTTCTCGGCGACGATCTCCAAGGACATCGCCTCGATCGCCAAGCGCTACCAGAAGAACTCGCTGCGGATCGCGACCACCACCGAGGCCGCCAAGCACCTCGACATCGAGTACCACGCAGTGGTCACGATGCCGCGCGAGCGCGACCTGGCCGTGGTCAACCTGCTTCGTTACCACGATCCCCCGGGCGCGCTCGTGTTCTGCGCCACGCGTGACGGCGTGACGCACATGGCGGCGAACCTGTCGGAGCGCGGCTTCAAGGTCGCGGCCCTGTCGGGCGAGCTGTCGCAGCGCGAGCGCAACCAGGCGCTGCAGGCGCTGCGCGACGGGCGCGCGCGCGTGTGCGTGGCCACCGATGTCGCGGCCCGTGGCCTCGATCTGCCGGACCTCGGCCTCGTCATCCACGCCGATCCACCGCAGAACAAGCAGGTGCTCGTGCACCGCAGCGGTCGCACCGGCCGCGCGGGCAAGAAGGGCCTCGCCATCATGATCGTCCCCGATCACCTGCGGCGCGGGGCCGAGCGGATGTTCCACGCGGCGCACGTCGAGCCCACGTGGAAGCTGACGCCGAACTCGGATGACATCCGGCTCCGCGATCAGGACCAACTCGTGCTCGAGATCCGTGCGCTCTCCGAGGAGCCCTCCGAGGACGACCGCCAGGTCGCCCGCACGCTCCTCGCCGAGAAGAGCGCCGAGGACCTCGTGGCCACGCTGGTCAACCAGCGCCGCCTCGCGCGCCCGGCGCCCGAGGAGCTCACCGTGCCGATGTCGATGCGGTCGCAGGCGCCGGCGCGCCGCGAGCCGCCGCGACCGGCCCCGGTGTCGCGTCCGGTCGTGCGCGAGGCTCCCGCCGGCAAGGCCGAGCGCGCCGAGCGCGCCGAGCAGGCCGAGCGGCCGGTGCGGCCGGTCGTGCGTGCCGACAAGCTCGTGCGCACCGAGAAGCCCGAGCGCACCGACAAGCCCGAGCGCGCCGACAAGCCCGAGCGCACCGACAAGCCCGAGCGGCGCGAGCCGACGGGCGCGCGCCCAGCGCCGGTGTGGTTCACCGTGAACGTCGGGCGCACGAAGAATGCCGATCCGAAGTGGATCGTGCCGCTCCTGTGCCGCCGTGGTGGGATCGGCAAGCAGGCGATCGGAAAGATCCAGATCCTCGCGCGCGAGACCCGCGTCGAGATCGCGGGCGACGTGAGCGAGCAGTTCGCCGAGGCGGTTCGCCGCCCCGACGAGAAGGATCGCAACGTTCACATCGAGCCGCTCGAGAACTCCTGAGCGCAGGGCTCGCTCGTGCGCTGACGCGCGACGGGCGGTGCACCCTCAGCCCTGCCGCTCGCGGTGGACGCCGCTCACGCGGGCGGCGTCGCCCGAAGGCGTGGCCTCTGCCTCGTCGGGACCGCGCTCCTGGCGCTCGCGCGAGGGCACTCCGTCCGCGCGGTCGCTGCTGGCGACCCGTGGCTGCGGTGGACTCGCCGAGCTGCCGAGCTCCTCGTTCGACGGCCTGGGCTTCCGGCTGGGCTTGAATCGCGGCGTGCGGGGCATGGGTGTCTCCTCCCGATGGTCCGCGTGCAATGAGCGTGGAACATCTCGGCGACCGTGCTGCGACCTGCCGCGCACGCGAGGCGCAAACCTCGCATCCCCGACGTGGCGCGCCCGCCCGCGCTGACACGTGCGGCGAGCGATGCTGCTACGCCGGGGGTCGTCGACGCTGTCGGCGCATCGTGATGCTCCGCGCTGTGCACGGATGGGACGGCGCCGCGGCGACGAGCAAGCCGCATGCGCGGCGCGGTCGAGACGTCCGGACATCACCGAGCGCGGACGCGCTGATGGTCCTCCGCCCGCGTGAGGCTCAGTGGCCGCCGCCACCGCGCGTCGGGCGCGCGTTCCAGATCTTGAGCGTGAGCAGGAACCCGATCAGCGCGATCGGCACCATCGCGAACGGCCACACCAGCCAGTTGTCGAGCTTCGCCGCCTCGGGGTTGGGCACCAGGCAGCCAGCGGCGTCGCGGATCTTCGACGCCGGTAGCGTGGCACCGTACAGGAACGACTGGATGGTCGAGCCCACGTACACGAAGCCGTCGATGATCCCGACCGCCATCCCGGTGTTCTTCTTGCCGGCGAAATCCGCCGACGCGGTGGCGGTCAGCATGCCGTGCACGCCGATGATCGCCATCGACATGAACGCCACGATCCAGCCCACGCCGCCGGGCATCCCGAGCTCGAACACCACCGCGATCAAGATCGCGCCGAGCACCATGATGCCGTACAGCACGCCGGACACCGGGCTGCGCCGGCTCTGGAACAGGTGATCGCTGACCGCGCCGGCGAAGATGCCGCCGGTGATGCCGGCGATGCACGACACCATCCCCCAGTTCTCGAACACGAACGTGTTGCCGATCCCCGCGCCCTTGCCGAAGTCCACGCCCCACTGGAGGATCGCCTGGCGCAGGAACCCCGAGCACAGCTCGATCAGGGAGATCGTCAGGATCACGGGGTGGGTGATCAGGCGGACGAACACCTGCACCACGGTGGTGCGCTCGTTGTCGCCGACGGCGTCGCCGAGATCGAAGTCCGGGTGGCCCGTGTCGGACGGCTGGTTGCGGACGAACAGGTACGACAGCACGAAGAACACGCACAGCACCATCGCCGGGATGAAGAACAGCCACTCGATCGACATGAACTGGGTGATCCGCTTGCCGACGTCGTACGCGAAGTAGAGGCCGAGCGAGATCAGGATCCCGAAGATGCCGCCGAACGTGCCGCGCTCGCGCACGTGGAACCAGGCGGCGTTGACCTTGACGATCGACACCGCGCCGAAGCTCTGGAAGTACATGTTGATGGCGTAGGCGCCCGCGAACGCGGTGACCGTCGGCAGACCGAACGTCGTGCCCGTCATCGCCATGTAGCCCATCAGCACGTTGGCGATCGCCGCGCCCACCGCCGCGATCAGGATGGTCGCGCGCCCGCCGAGGCGGTCGGTCAGCGGTCCGTTGATCAGGAACGCGAGGCCGTAGACTGCGGAGCCGACGCCGAACACCGTGCCGTACTCGGCCTCGGTCAGGCCGATGCCCTGGAACTGCTTGATGTTGTAGCGCGCGAAGTAGAGGAACGTGTAGGTCAGGCCGAGCGGCAGCCAGTTGAGCAGCCGGCGGTGGCGGAACGCGCGCGTGTGGCCGAGCTCGACCTTGGGCAGGCGCGTCAGCACCAGCGCGATCACCGCGATCAGGATCCCGATCGGCAGCAGGTCATCGCTGAGGGGCTTCGGGGGGCGCGGCGCCTTCTTGGGACACGCTGGCTTTGCCGTGGTCGCGGTGGCCGGCGCGGTGGTCGCGATCACCCCGGCCTCGGTCGGGGCGGCGGTCGGCTGCGCCGCGGCGGGCGACCCCGAGAACCAGATCGCCGCGCCGATCACGAGCTCCAGCACCATCACCAGCACGAAGGAGGTCTTGAGCCGGGTTGCCATGCGCCCGGACCTTACTGGCACGCCCGTCGGCAGCGCAAGCAGCGTGTTCCAGCGTGCTAGCCTGGCGATCTCGATGCGCACCGCCTGCCTGGTCCTGCTGTTCACGTTCGCCTGTGGCGGCAAGAAAGAGGACGCGCCGGCGGCCCGCGCCGCGCGGCTCCAGCGCCGCCCCGGTCGCCGCCTCCGTGTCAGGCGTGCTTCAGCTCCAGGTCGACGACGTGGCGGTCGGCACGGTGGCCGCGGCCGACGTGGCCCGCTGGCCCCGCCTCGACACCTTGCTCCCCGAGTCGGCTCGCCGCCTGGGCCGATGGCAGGCGATCCAGACCCGCGGCCTGCGCGACGGCACCCTCCCCGCACCATTCGAGACCTACCGCGACTTCGTGCCCGCGCTCTACCCGGGCGTCGGGGGCGGCATCTCGTTCGGCCTGTTCGATCCGGTGGAGCTCGGCAAGCAGGGCAAGCCCGCCGTCACCATCGACGGCCTCACGCTCCTCAACGTCAAGCTCGATGCCAGCGGCGCCCGCGGCGGCAACGACCACGGCGGCGGGGCCGCGGTCGACCCGGGCGAGGTCGATCTCCTGATCGAGGCCGGGGGTGCGCAGACGCACCTCAAGGGCACCCAGCTCCTCGACATCCCCCGCGAGGCGGCGCCCGGCGAGGGCGAGGAGGCCAAGGGCTGGACGCTCCGCACGCTGCTCGCCACCGCGGGGGTCAAGACGTTCAGCAAGCTGCTGCTCCACGACGCGAACGGCACCAGCCTCCCGCTCGAAGCGGCCGATCTCGGCGCCAGCGCGGTGCCCTACGTGAAGCTCAACCGCCAGGGCGCGCTGCGGTTCCGGCTGTACACCAAGCAGGGTGACGGCTGGCAGCAGGGCGCGGACCTGCGCGGCCTGGTCCGGATCCAGGTTCTCCCGTAGCGGCGCGCGGACAGGTCAGCTCTCGACGTGGAGCTCGATCGTGACCAGGCCGCCGACGTCGCGCTTCCACCGCATCGCGGTCAGCACGAGGTCCTCGCGATCGTGCCCGTAGATGCCGTACACGCCGTCGGTGCGGTTGCGGTTCTTGAGCGTGGTGCGCTCGCCCGGCGGGATCGCCTTGGTGGTGGCGGTGGCGTCCTCGGCCTCGTACACGTTGGCGTACTCCTCACACACCGCGCGCACCAGCTCCGCCCGCGTGAAGCCCTGGGGCAAGGACGCGGAGATCGAGATCGAGGCCGGGGTCGACAGCGGATACTCGATCACGAGGATCGCCTGGTCGAACGGGATCACGACTTCCTCGGGGTGGTTCAGCGTCGCGAGCGAGCGCTCGAGGTCGCCGACGTGGATGCCGCCCTCGGGGAAGTGGATGCGCGTCGCCATCATCTGGGTCGGCTTGCGCGACACCCGGATCCGGGAGGTCCACCACCACGCGATCGCGAGCGCGAGCAGGAACAGGATCACGGTCGGCATCGCGCGAACCCTACCACCGGTCGGCGGGAGTCACAGCCGCAGGAAGTACACGGTCGCGACGATCAGCCCGACGGTCACGATCCCCGCGCGCAGCAGCCCCGCCGGCACCCGCTGCGCGAAGGTGCCGCCGATCGCCCCGCCCACCAGCGTCCCGCACGCCAGCACCCCCGCCGCGAGCCAGTGGACCGGCCCGAGCGCGATGAACACCACCGCCGCGGCCAGGTTGACCACCAGCGACACCACCTGCTTGATCGCGTTGAGGCGGGCGAGCTCGTCGGAGAGCACGATCCCGAGCGCGGCGATCATCATCACGCTCATGCCCGCGCCGAAGTAGCCGCCGTACACCGCCGCCGCTCCGACCGGCACCGCCGCGAGCAGTTCGGCGCGCGCCGGGTGTGTGCGCCCGAGCAGCCAGGCGCGCAGCGGATTCGCGAGCGCGACCAGCCCGGCGGCGAGCAGGATCAGGAACGGCACCACCTGCTCGAACGCGCGCGCGCTGGAGTTGAGCAGGATCAGCGCGCCCGCGATGCCTCCGAGCGCGGCCACCGGCAGCAGCACCGCGGCCCGACGCCCCTGCCCCGCGAGCCCGCGCCGCTGGGCGAGGCCCGCGCCGAGCCAGCCCGGGCACATCGCCAGCGTGTTGGTCACGTTGGCGCTCACCGGTGATAGCCCCACCGCGACCAGCGCGGGGAACGTGATCAGGCTGCCTCCCCCGGCGACCGCGTTGACGGCGCCACCGAGCACGCCGGCCCCCGCCACCAACATCACGCTGACCGCGTCGAGCATCGCCTCGATGCTACGCGGTCGGTTGCTCGACGTCTACGAGCGCAGGTACGGCGGCCGCCTCGATCCGGATCTCCTGGCCGAAGTCGGGGCGACGCCGGGGCAGCGGCAGCGGCATCGGATCGATCGGCACCGAGCGCCCGAACCGCGCCGACGCCCGGATCGCCTGGAGGATGCGCACGTCGGCGAGCCCCTCCCAGCCGCTCGGCCCGGGAGCCACGTCGTCGCGGATGCACGCGGCGACGTAGGCGAGCTCCGCGGCGATCTGGTCCCGCCGGGGGAACGTGCGGTGCGTGCTGCCGTGAGTGCCGTCGACGTGGAGGTGCATGTCCGCGTCGTACGCGCAGGCGTTGTCGAGGGTGAGCGCCCCGGCGGTGCCGATCACCTGGTAGCTCGCGCGATCGTGCGCGCCGAAGCGACACGTGAACATCGCAGCTCCTTTGCAAGCACCCTCGCAGCAAGCGCCGTTCCATCCGCGGTACACCCGCGGCATGCAACTGGAGATGACGAACTTCTCGCGTGGACTGCTCGTGCTCGTCGCCCTCGCGGGCACCGCCATCGCTGCACCACCCGCGCCCACCCGCCCCGTCGCGCCGGTCGCCGAGGTGCTTGCGCCGTCGGGCCCGGTCGTCACGCTGACCAGCCCCGGCACGGGCAAGCGCTCGCCGCTGCGGTTCTCCGCCCGGCGGGGCTCGCGCAGCACGCTGACGATGTCGATCAAGATGGCGATCGGGATCGAGGTGGGCGGGAACGTGGTGCCCCCGACGGCGACCCCGGAGATCCGGATGGTCATGGGCGTGACCGTCACCGGCGTCGACCCCGCCGGCGACATGACGTACGCCATGGCGACCCGCAAGGTCGAGGCGCTGCCCGGCAAGGGCGTCACGCCCGAGGTCCTCGCGAGCACGTCCGCGGCCCTCGCGGGGATGTCCGAGCTGGCGGGCCGCGCCACGGTGACCCCCCGCGGGTTCGCGCGCGACGTGTCGCTCGACGTGCCCGCGACCGCCACCCAGCAGACCCGCGACATGCTCAATGGCATGAAGCAGTCGCTCAGCCAGCTCGCGGCGCCCCTGCCCGAGGAGCCGATCGGCGTCGGCGCGACGTGGGACACCACCACGGTGCTCGAGCAGAACGGCATGCGCCTGACCCAGATCGCGCACTACAAGCTGTTGTCGCGCACCCGCACGCGCGCCGATTTCGCGGTCACGATCGAGCAGCAGGCGCTGCCGCAGACGATCGTCGCCAACGGCATCAAGCTCGAGCTCACCTCCTATCAGGGCGGCGGCGCGGGCACGACCGCGCTCGACCTCGGCATGCTGGTCCCGCGCCGCTCGACGGTGAAGGTCCACAGCGCGCTCGAGATGAAGATGCCTGGCAACGACGCCCTCAAGATGCAGCTCGACCTCGAGATGGGGATGACCGGCAAGTAGCTGCGGTACCCCATGACGGCAGTTGCCTTCGCCGCGGGAAGCCTCGTGCACGCGTAAGGCGATCCTGGAGGTTGCAGCGTTCCGGTCGACCTACCGCGCGCCATCTCCGCGCCCGACGCCGGCGCGGAGTCGCGGCTCAGCGGCGCCAGGGCGGCGCGACCAGGCGGCGCTTGCCGTCGGTCGCCAGCGTGACGTCGGGCGCATCGAGCGCCTCGCGATCCCACAGCTTGCAGGTCACCTGCTTGTGCTGCTGGTCGAGCGCCTCGCAGTAGTTCGTGAACTCGCAGCGACGGATCTCCGCGCCGCGCCCGAGCCGGATCTTCTCCCACCAGTCCGGATCCGCGAGGCTCTGCCGGGCCGACGCCACGAAGTCCGCCTCGCCGCCCGCGAGCACGGCCTCGGCCTGGGCGAAGTCGCAGATGCCCCCGGCAGCAACGATCGGCGTGGCCAGCCCGGCGGCGCGCACGGCGGCGCGGATCTGCCCGGCGATCGGCGCGTTGCGCACGAACGGCCCGCGCGCATCCGAGTAGATCGTGGGCATGCACTCGTAGCCCGACGGCCCGGTGTACGGGTACGCCGACCAGCCGACCTTGGGCTGCTTGGCGTCCTCGAACTTGCCGCCCTTGGAGATCGACAGGAAGTCGAGCCCGGCCTTCGCCAGCTCGACGCCGAACCACGCGGCGTCCTCGACGCGGTTGCCACCCTCGATCACGTCATCGCCCAGGTAGCGGCAGCCGACCACGCAGCAGCCGGCGACGCGCGCCTGCACCGCGCTGACCACCTCGAGCGGCAGCCGAACCCGGCCCGCGCGATCGCCGCCGTAGCCATCCTCGCGCGTGTTGAGCGCCGACAGGAACGACGCCATCGTGTACGCGTGCGCGAAGTGGAGCTCGACGCCGTCGAAGCCGGCGGCGACCGCGCGAGCCGCGGCGTCGGCGAACAGTCCGGGGAGCACGGCCGGCAGCTCCTGGACGTGCGGCAGGTGGGTGTCCGTGACGCGCTCGCGGTAGCCGCGCTCGAGATCCTCGAGCTCGCGCGGGGCGAGCACGTACGGCAGGTCGCCCTCGGGCAGCTCGGCGAGGCGCGCGCGCACGGCGTCGTCGGTCTCGAGCCGGAGCGCGGGATCCCCGCTGACCACGCGCAGCGCCTCGCGGTGGCGCTCGGTGATCGCGAGAAACCGGGCGAAGTACTTGTCGCGCGGCGGGCGGCGCCGGATCGACAGGAAGTCGATCAGCTGGATCAGCAGCAGGGTCTGGCCGTTCGAGGCTTCGCGGACCGCCTCCACGAGCTGGGCGAGGCCCTCGATGAACCGGTCGTGCCCGATCCGCAGCAGCGGGCCCGATGGCACGTCGCGGATCGCGGTGGCCTCGACCACGAGCACCCCCGGGTGCCCCGCGGCGAACCGGCGGTACCAGGCGATCACGTCGGGGGTGACGAACCCGTCCTCGGTGGCGCGCCAGGGCACCATCGCCGGGATCCACGTCCGGGCGCAGGCGGTGCGCGGCCCCAGCTCCATGGGCTGGAACAGCTGCGCCCCGGCGGCCTGCTCGGCGGTGGGCCACGCCGATGGCGGCAACTCGTGCTTGATGCGCTCCGGCGGTTGCCACATGGCTGATGATTCCTACCACACTCGGCGGGTGGAGCCCTACGAGACGCACCTGGCCCTCGGCACCGCACTCGCCATCGCCCTGCTCGTCGGCCTGCTCGTCGGCCTCTCGACGCTGCTCGCGGCCGTGTCGCCGTGGCTGCCGCTGGTCTCGCTGCTCGGCGTGGTCGCCCTGGTCACGGTGTCGTACGCCGCCGACATCCGCCACGACGCCGACCACGGGATGACCACCGAGGCGTCGGTGATCGGGGTGTACGACGGCAGCGCCAGCGAGGTCGTGCTCCAGAACCCGTTCGAGCTCGGCGCCGCCGTCAAGGTCAGCCTGATGTTCGGCGTGGTCCTCCTCGTGACCAAGGCCGCCACCGTGTACCTCGGGCCCGAGGGGCTGCACCTGGCCTCCGCGCTGTCAGGCACCACCGACGTCGATGCCGTGACGCTGTCGACCGCCAGGCTCGCCCGCGAGGGCATCACCCACCAGGGCGTCACCGACGTGGTCGCGACCCTCGCGATCACGCTCGCGATCGCCACCATCACGGTGGTCAAGACCGCGCTCGCCTCGTCGATCGGCGGCCGGGCGCTCGGCCGCCGGATGGCGGTGGTCGGCGGGCTGGTGCTCGCGGGTGGCGCCGCGGGCCTCGTCGCCACGCGGTTCATCGCGTAGGGTTGGCCATGCCCGCGCTCGCCGTCGGTGATCCCATGCCCGCCTCCCCGCTCGTCGGCCCCGGCGGACCCGTCGAGCTGCGCGACCGCCTCGGCAAGCCGCTGGTCGTCTACTTCTACCCGGTTGACGAGTCCTACGGCTGCACCAAGGAGGCGTGCTCGTTCCGGGATCACTACGAGGACTTCCTCGCGGCCGGGGCGGACGTGATCGGGGTGTCCAAGGACGACGCGGCGTCGCACGCGACATTCAAGGCCAACCACCGCCTGCCGTTCACGCTGCTGTCCGACCCGGGCAGCCGCGTGGCCACCGCGTGGGGCCTCAAGAAGCAACTCGGCTCGGCCCCGCGCGTGACGTTCGTGTTCGACGGCGCCGGCGTGGTGCGCCACTCGTTCTCGTCGATGGTGCGGTTCGGCAAGCACGTCGACGAGGCGCTCGCGATCGTCAAGTCTCTCGCCCGCCCCCGCTGACCTCTGCTACAAGCCTTCCCCGGATGAAGCCCCACCTCGTCGTCGCCGCGCTGATCTCCCTGGTGGGCGCGTGCTCCTCGCCCGCCGACGTCGGCCCCGACGCCGACACCGACACCGACGCTGGCTTGCCGGATGCGATGGCCGACGCGGCGGTCGACGCCGGCGAGCTGCGCGGCGTGTGGATCACCCGGTTCGGCTACGACTCGCAGGCCGACCTCGAGGCCATCATCGACCGCGCCGCGGCCGCGAACTTCAACGCGGTGTTCGTCCAGATCCGCGGCGAGGGTGACGCGTTCTACCGGTCCTCCCTCGAGCCGTGGTCGCGCGTCCTCACCGGCACGTTCGGCCGCGATCCGGGCTGGGACCCGCTCCAGGTCGCGATCGACCGGGCGCACGGCCACGGCATGGAGCTCCACGCCTACTTCAACGTGTTCTCGGCGTGGACCACCGCGTTCGCGATCCCGGTGGCCGAGGGCCCCCGGCAGCACGCGCTCCGCACCAACCCGAGCTGGCTCGCGGTCAACACCAGCGGCGTCAACGCCGACACCGAGTACCGGTGGTTCTCGCCGGGCATCCCGGCGGTGCGCGCGCACATCAAGGCGGTCGCGACCGATCTGCTCGCGAACTACGCCGTCGACGGCCTCCACCTCGACCGCATCCGCACCCCCGGCCCGGACTACTCGCGCGACGCCGTGACCACCGCCGCGTACAACGCCGCGAAGGCCGCGGATGCGACGCTGACGTGGCCGGTGTTCATGCGCGCGCAGGTGTCCGCGATGGTCGCGGACCTGTACGACGCGATCGCCACCACGCGCCCGCCGGTGCGGCTGTCGGCGGCGGTGTGGGGCATCTACGCGCCCCTGCCCGGCTGCAGCACCAGCGAGGGCCTCGCCGACTTTCACCAGGACTCGCTGGGCTGGCTCGACGCCGGCATCATCGACGCGCTGGTGCCGATGATCTACTGGTCGATCGAGCCCGGCGCATGCACCGACTGGGTGACGCTCACCGCCGGGTTCACCGCCGGGCGCGCCGGCCGCCACATCTGGGCGGGCATGCACGCCCTCGACGATGCCACGTTCGACCCGGCGCAGATCGCCGCACGGATCACGCACAGCCGCACCGCCGCGCAGGGCACGGTGGTCTACGCGTCCGCCTACCTCGACGCCGACCCGGCCCGCTGGGCCAGCTACGTGGGGACGCCGGTCGCGCCCGGCCCGTTCGCCGAGCCCGCGCCCACGCCTGCGATGGCCTGGAAGTAGGCTCAGGGCCCGCGAATGGACATCTCGATCACCCTCGACGTCGATCCATCCTCAGGGGCGTCGTTGCTCATCGCCCCCGGGGCGGCTCGCCCGCGATCATCGATCGAGTTGTCCATTCGCGGACCCTGACGAACGCACATACGAACGCAACGTCGGTCGGGGTTCGAGGGGTTCGACGAGGTTCGGCCCCGGACCGCCGTGATCCTCCACGCTTGACACAACCGTACGGACCGTACACGTTTGGGCATGGCCAAGACGACCTGCGGCGCGGAGGAGGCCCGCGCGAACCTCCCCGCGCTTCTCGAGCGAGCGCACCACGGGCGCACCACCGTGATCACCAAGCGGGGAAGGCCCTACGCCGCGCTCGTCCCGGTCGCCGCCGCCCGGGAGCGGCGCTCGTCCTTCCTCGCGCTCGCGGGAACTGGCAAAGGGCTGTGGGGCAGGCGCCCGAGCGCGAACATCGCCGCGATGCGTGATGAATGGGAGTGACGCTTTCGTCGCAGCTGGCCGACGGCGTCACCGTCCTCGTCGACACCAACCCGATCATCTACGTCCTCGAGGGTAGCGCGAAGGCGGCCGCGTTCATGCCACTGTTCGCGGACATCGATGCTGGACGCATCCAGGCACTGGTGACCCCGATCACCGTCGCCGAGCTGGTCACCGGTCCTCTTCGGGCGGGGAAGGAGGCGCTGGCCGAGCGCTACCGGCGGGCGGTGACGGAGTCTGCCGGCTGGAGCCTTCGCGAGATCGACGCGGAGATCGCGATGCTCGCGGCGCGGCTCCGGATCGTCCATCGCCTGAAGCTTCCCGATGCGATCCAGCTCGCCACCGCCGTGCACGAGGGGTGCGCGGCGCTGATCACGCATGATCGCGACTTCGAAGGCGTGAACGACCTGCCCATCCTCGGGGCTCGAGCAGGCTGATTCGCCAGCGTCGAGCAGGACAGCTTCGACCACGTGCGCCCCCCGCGGCCACTGGCGCGCCGTGCAGCTCGAGACGGTCGCCAGGTCAACGAACGCAGCTCCAGGTCAACGCGAACGTGGCTCCGTTGATGAGCGGCAGCCAGACGACGGCGTCACCGAGACGCTGATCGCGTGCGCATCCCGGGATACGCTGAAGCGATGACCTCCCTGCGCCTGTGGTAACCGTTCACGCGGCGACAGCGTTTGGCAGGTCAGTCCGCAGGTCAGTTCGGAGATGCTCGGGTAGCAGCGACGGAGTCGGCGTGCCCTGAAGCGCAGCCGCACATGCGTCCTTGAGGAACCCGTAGAGGTCCCGCTTCTGCGTGCGAAGCGTCTGGCGTGCGGTCAAGAACCGCTCGATGAAGCGACTGCCCTTGGCGCTGTCGCTGCCAAAGCAGCCCTTGCGCATGAGCACGGCGAACCGGATGGCCCGCTCGGCGACATTGTTTGTCGGCTCGACCCGCTCGACGTCTGATCAGCGACAATTAGATTTGCCGGTCGACGACAACTAGATTTGCCGGTTCGTCGACGAGCGGACAGCCATTGTGATGGCCGAAAACTTGACCCTCCCGGGTGACCGGGGCGGTGCAGGTCGATGGTCACCGATCGGCAAGTTCGCGTTCTGAGGAGCAAACGAATGCAAGGACACACGATCGAGACGGCGGCGGCGGCGGCCGGCATGAGCGAGCGATCAGCGCAGACCTGGAAGGACGGCCCGATGCCGTCGGCGACGATTACGCCGCGGACCTGGAGGACCCGCGTGGATCCGTTCGCCGCGGTGTGGGCCACCGAGATCGAGCCACACCTCCGTGGCGACGAGGACGGCGAGTTGCTCGGGACGACGTTGATGGATGAGCTCTGCCGGAAGCGGCCGGGCGAGTTCGAGCCCGGACAGGTTCGCACGCTGCAGCGGCACATTCGGCGGTGGCGCGCCGAGCACGGGCCGCGGCAGGAGGTGTTCTTCCCGCAAGAGCATGTGCCCGGTCGTCTCGGCGCGTTCGACTTCACGCATGGTGGCGAGCTGGGCGTGACGATCGCCGGCGTGCACGTCGTCCACCTGATGTTCCAGTTCGTGCTGGCGTGGAGCGGCTGGCGCTAGATCTCGCTCGCGATGGGCGAGACGTACGAGGCGTTGCTCGCCGGCATCCAGGGTGCGCTGTGGGAGCTGCGCGGCGTGCCGAACACGATCCGGCAGGACAATCTCTCGGCCGCGACCCACGAGCTCGCGGACACAGGCGGTCGAGCACTGACCAAGCGGTTCGGCCAGGTCGTCGATCACGACGGCTTTGAGTCGTCGCGGATCGAGCCCGGCGAGGCACATCAAAACGGCGTCGTCGAAACAGCCAACGACCTGCTCAAGGTCGCTCTCGGGCAGGCGTTGAAGCTGCGGGGCAGCCGCGACTTCCCGACGGTCGAGGTCTACCTCGCGTGGGCCCGAGCTGTCGTCGAAGAGCGCTTCCACAAGGGGCGCGCCGATGACCTCGCACACGAGCGGACCGTGCTCAAAGCGCTGCCGAATCACCGGCTGCCCGAGTACACCGAGGTCGACGTGACGGTGCGAACGTGGAGCACTGTGCACGTCGCGAAGCGGGCGTACTCGGTCCCGTCGCGCCTGATCGGCCACAAGCTCAAGGCTCGCGTTCATCCGAAGTTCGTCGAGATCTGGATCGGCAAGTCGCTGCTAGAGACCATGCCGCGACTGCGCGGTGGCGAGAATCACCGCATCGACTACCGCCACGTGATCTGGTCGCTGGTGCGCAAGCCCGGCGCGTTCGCGGCCTACCGGTACCGCGAGGATCTGTTCCCGTCGCTGACGTTCCGGCGCGGCTACGATGCCCTCTGTGCCGGACGCGGCGATCGCGCCGACGTCGAGTACGTCCGCATCCTGCACCTCGCGGCGAGCACGTCGGAGGCCGATGTCACGCGCGCGCTCGACACCCTGCTCGACAAGGCCGAGGCGTTCGACTTCATCGCTGTGAAGGCGCTCGCGCAGCCGACGACGTCGGCGATTCCCCATGTCGAGATCGGCGTCCCCGATCTCGGCGTCTACGACGAGCTGATCACGATGACCGGTGCCGCATGACGGTCTACACGCCCGAGGTCGGCGACCGGATCACGAAGCTCCTCGCCGAGTTCAAGCTGTCGAGTGCCGCCGCGCAGACCACGAAGCGGTTCCTCGACGCCGGCTGCGATCAGGCCCTCGGTATCTTGGCCGAGGTGCTCGAGGACGAATGGCAGGCTCGTCGTGAACGCCGCGTCGATCGCCTCCGGCGCGCATCTCGGCTCCCGCCGGCGAAGACGTTCGACACGCTCGACCCGGCCCGCGTCCCGCGCAATGTTCTGATCCAGGCGCGCGACCTCGCCCGCGGCGCCTTCGTCGAGCGCGGCGACAACGTCCTGCTGTTCGGCCGCCCGGGCGTCGGCAAGAGCCACGTCGCGTGCGCGCTCGGTCACGCGCTCGTCGGCGCCGGCGTCAGCGTGCTCTTCATCCCGACCTACCAGCTCGTTCAGCAGCTGCTGGCGGCCCGCCGCGATCTCAGTCTGCCTCGTGCGCTGCGCGCGCTCGATGCCTACGACGTCATGATCCTCGATGACCTCGGCTACGTGCAGCAGAGCGCCGACGAGGCCGAGGTCCTCTTCACGCTCATGGCCGAGCGCTACGAGCGTCGGTCCCCGATCATCACCAGCAACCTGGTCTTCAGCGAGTGGGACCGGATCTTCAAGAACCCGATGACCACCGCCGCGGCGATCGACCGCCTCGTTCACCACGCCACCCTCCTCGAGATCGATCGCGGCAGCGTCCGCGCCGAGGACGCCAAGAAACGGAAGGACCCGAAGTCGACGACAACGACCAACCCAACGACAACTACATCACCCCGCGACGACAACTACCCCACCGAGATCCACCCCGCGTGAACCACCCGTCGGACCGGCAAGAATAGTTGTCGCCAGCCGGCAAACGTAATTGACGCCAATCACCACCCACAGCGCGGCCAGATCCTGCAGCCCGAGCGGGCGCTGCGCGAGCTCCTCCCCGTGCGCGGTGTGGTAGGGGTCAGACACAAGCTCACCAGTTGCGGCGCGTAACGCCGCGAGATCGCTCACCAGAACTTCCACCACGGGCGGCGGCGCTGGGCGACGTCGTAGCGAGTGGTCGTCCCAAGGCCCCTCGAGGTGCTCGAGAACGATGCACCTAGGCGACCGGGCGCGAGGCCGCGATCACCTGGTCGACGAGCTCGTCGCGGAACGCCTCGAGCGCGGTGATCGTGTCGACCGGCACGCCGAGGGTCGCGCCCAGCGCGGCGACGCGAAGGCCTCGGACCGACCACCCGAACGTCAGCGGCGAGAAGCCCGCGTCCTGGCGCGGACAGTCCTCGATCGCCCGGACGAGATCCCCGCCGTGCCGCAGCAGCTCGCGCACCTCGACGAGATCACGTAGCTCGGAGCGGCTGAGGAGTGCGCACAGCTTGTTGACCAGGAGCTGGTGCATCGTCTCCACCAGGATGGTGCGGCCCCCGAGTGACCGGGGGGCCGGGAGCTCCGCCTGCGGGGTCGGATCAGCAACCAGATCGATCACGACCGCCTCGCCCGCGTCGCGAACGACGAGCTGCGAGAACGTGGGCGACGTCCGAAGGACGCCGACGGTCAGGCCCGCCGCCGCGAGCTGGGTGGTTACATCGCGGACCACCGCCCCGAGGTCGCGTGACCGCGAAAGAACAGGTCGAGGTCACGGGTCTCGCGGTGCATCGTGTGGAAGCCGGCGAGCGCGGCGCCACCCGTGAGCGTCCACGGCGGGGCGATCTCGGCCAGCAGGATCAGCACGCGCTCCTGCAGCGCGGACAGCCTACCGAGCGGCATCGGGCGCCGGCCCCCAGCGATCGAGCAGCCAGCGCCAGAACTCGCGCGTGGTGCCGAGGTAGCGCTCGATCTGCGGCCACTGATCCTGGATCCGGCGAAGCGTGACGTACGAGAACACGTCGTCCGGCTTGGCCTGCCGCATCAGCTTCCCGATGAAGTACGCCCGCACCTCGCCGTCGGGGTCGTCCAGCTTCTGGCGGAACACGTCGAGCGTCATGTCGTCGTCCCACAGGAAGTACGGGCGACCGGCGGCGTCGAGAAGCCGCTCGGCGGGAGTGGGGGCCAGGAGCGCCATCGCACAAACAGGATAGCGCAGCACGACGAGCGCCGCGACCCGGCGATGCCCCCCCCACGACCGACGTTGGTCCGGCGACGCCATGCCTGGGCTCTCGATGCCCAGGATCGCGCGTAGGGGTGGGGTCGGATCATCGAGTTCGTCGAGCACTTCCACACGATGTCGGCCAGGTGCCTGAGCGCCCTGCCGCGGCCGGTGGGAGAACGTCTGGTCCTCCGAGGAGGTGTCGATCGTGCACCTCGTGGACCGCGCCGACGTCATCGACAAGGTCGTCTAAACCCGTCACCAACGGATCATCGGCGTCCTGTACGAACGCAATGGCTGTCGGGGCTTCGTACCAACGGATCATCGGCGTCCTGTACAACCGCGACGTCGGTCGGGGCGTTGTCGGTCGGGGCGTTGTCCACGTGCGCCAGGTCGGACCCATGGCTTAGGATGGCGCCATGTCGTCGTCGCTGTACGACCGCCTCGAGGTGGTGCTGCCCGGGCACGCCGCGGGCGAGCCAGTGGCGGCACCATGAGCCGCGCGAAGAAGCCAACCGCCGCATCCATCGTTCGCTCGTCTGCGGCCGAGTACCTGACCTTCGTCGCTGCCCGCGGTGAGGGCGGGATCGAAGCGGTGTACGCCAACGAGAACGTGTGGCTCAGCCAGAAGATGATGGGGCAGCTCTACACCGTCGATGTTCGGACCATCAACTACCACCTGAAGACGATCTTTGCGGACAGCGAGCTACAGGAGGACGCAGTTATCCAGGATTTTCGGATAACTGCCTCCGACGGCAAGACCTACGACACGAAGCACTACAACCTCTCGGCCACGATCGCCGTCGGGTACAAGGTCAACTCCGAGCGCGCCGTGCAGTTCCGCAAGTGGGCCACGGGCGTCGTCGAGGAGTTCACCATCAAGGGCTTCGCGATGGACGACGAGCGCCTCAAGCGGGGTGGCTCCGTCCTGAGCGAGCGATACTTCGAGGAGCAGCTCCAGCGGGTCCGCGAGATCCGGCTGTCGGAGCGCAAGTTCTACCAGAAGATCACGGACATCTACGCCACCGCCGTCGACTACGACCTGACCGCGCAGGCCACCAAGCGGTTCTTCGCCACCGTGCAGAACAAGCTGCACTGGGCCATCCACGGGCTGACCGCCGCCGAGGTGATCGTCGACCGCGCCGACGCGACGCAGGACCACATGGGCCTCCACACCTGGGCTGACGCGCCCGCGGGGAAGATCCAGAAGTTCGATGTGGTCGTGGCCAAGAACTACCTGACCGAGCCCGAGCTCGCCCAGCTGTCGCGGCTGGTCAACGCCTACCTGGACGTCGCCGACGACATGGCGCGCCGCAAGAACCCCATGACCATGCAGGACTGGGAGGCGCGGCTCAACCGCTTCATCGCCGCGACCGACCGCGAGGTGCTCGCCGACGCGGGCAAGGTGACCGCGGAGATCGCGCGGGCGCACGCAGAGAGCGAGTTCGAGAAGTACCGCATCGTGCAAGACCGCCTGTTCGAGAGCGACTTCGATCGCGTGGTGGCCGAGACCCACCGCCTCGGTGAGGGAGCCGCCAAGCCGACGCGCCGAAAGGGCAAGAAGCGATGAGCGCCTTCGCGGCATCCGTCCTCGAGGAGCCCGCGCTCGACTGATTCCCCGGACTTCGGGGGGGGGCTCAGGGACTCAGGCAACGTCGGTCGGGGTCTTGCCGATGTAATTGACGAGGTGCCCGATGCGCACCATGGTGGCGGGGTGAGCAACACTCCCATCGTTCTCGACAAGACCGTGTACAGCGTCTCCGCGACGGCGGTTGCTGGTCGCGCGGGCAAGGTCACAACCGACGACGGTAGCCTCGATCTCGAGCTTGTCATGCCGGGCTCGGGCAAGCCCGGCCCGAACCCCGAGGCGCTGTTTGCAGCGGGATACGCGGGCTGCTTCAGCTCGGCGATCCAGGGGCTCGCGCGCCGCCAGAAGATCACGACCGGCCCGATGGCCGTCACGATGACGGTCGGCCTCGGGCCGAGCGGCGAGACGTGGGGCCTCTCCGTCAAGATCCGCGTCGCGCTGCCCGAGCTGCCGCGCGCGCAGGCGCAGGAGCTGCTCGAGGCGGCTCATCGCACGTGCCCGTACTCGAACGCGATCAAGGGCAACGTCGGAGTCGACATCGCGCTCGCCGAGTGACCCCATGGCTGAGACGCCATGCCTCGAGCAGCACCTCTGCTTCGCGCTCTACAACGCGTCGCGGGCGACGACGGCGGCCTACGCGCCGCTCCTCGACGTGCTCGAAGACCGACGTTAGTTTGGCGGCGCGAAGACCGACGTTAGTTTGGCGGCGCCATGCCTGGGCTCTCGAAGTCTGGGCTCTCGCGGGTGGGTGGCGGGAGACGTGTCCGAGATACGTCCGCCAGGCGGACACCTCGGCCGGGCACCGGACGAAACCCGGACAGCCCCCGATGGATCTCGCGCACTTGGACCTGGCAAGCTTCGTGGAACGGGCGGGCACTATGTCCGTGCCCCGCCAGATCATCCCGGGTCGCTTCTACAAGGTCACCCGGCGCTGTACCCAGCGGCAGTTTCTCCTGCGCCCCGACGACGAGACCAACAACGCGTTCATCTACTGCCTCGCCGAGGCGGCCGCGCGGTTCGACATCGAGGTCCTCGCCACCTCGGTCCAGTCCAACCATCACCACACCGACGTCTTCGATCCGCACGGGCAGATCATCGAGTTCGTCGAGCACTTCCACAAGATGACGGCCAGGTGCATGAACGCCCTCCGCGGCCGGTGGGAGAACTTCTGGTCGTCCGACGAGGTGTCGCTCGTGCACCTCGTGGACCGCGCCGACGTCATCGACAAGGTCGTCTACACCCTCGCGAACCCCGTCAAGGATGGGCTCGTCGACACCGTCGCCCACTGGCCCGGCGTCAACACGCTCAAGCACCTGCGCTCGGGGACGCCGCTTCACGCGCGCCGCCCCACCCACTTCTTCCGCGAGGGCGGCTCGATGCCCGCCGAGGTCACGCTCCACCTCACGGTCCCCGCCGAGCTGGGCGCCCCTGAGGCGTTCCGCCAGGAGATCGCCCAGGGGGTCGCCGCGGTCGAGCACGCCAAGCAGCAAGAGCGGGCCCAGACCGGCCGTCGGGTCATCGGGCGAGCGCGGGTCCTGCGCCAGTCCTGGCGCGATACCCCGACCTCCCACGCCCCGCGGCGGACGCTCAACCCGCGCGTCGCGGCGCGCAGCAAGTGGCACCGCATCGAGGCGCTCCAGCGCAACCAGGCGTTCGTCGCTGCCTACAGGGCGGCGCGGCGCGACTGGCTCGCCGGCATCGCCGTCGTGTTCCCCGCTGGCACGTACTGGCTGCGGCGGTTCGCTGGTGTTCCGGTCGCCGCAGCCTGACCCGCGCCCGCGCCCGCCCTCCTCTTCTCCTCGTGTCGCCACCGCTCGCGTAGCCACGCGTGCGTCGTTGCGGCGTGAGGCTGGCCGCCGTCGGCCCCGCGCTCGGCACCTCGCCAGGCCCATCGTGGCTTGCCGATTGGTCATCCGATCACGGCGACCACCCCACCATCGGTCGTGCTTTGCGAAGGCAACGTCGGTCGGGGCCTTGGCTCAGTTCCAGCCGCGCAGCGCGCGAACGAACTCGTGGAGCAGGAGGAACTTCTCGAACAGCCGCACCGCCTTGCGCTTGCGGCCGAGCTCGGCGAACAGCTCGCGCAGCCGCCGCCGCCGGGTGATGTAGATGCGGAAGGTCTCGGCGAAGTCCTCGAGCGGGTGGGTCGAGGCGTACGAGCTGACGAACTCGACCGGCGCGTAGGCGACCCGCCGGCGCTCGAAGAACACCGGCGCACCGTCGCCGACCCGGTAGGCCTTGTCGACCTCGCCGAAGATCCGCCGGAACCGCGCCTCGCGGGTCCAGCGCCAGTGATGGAACAGGAAGCTGTGGCCGAGCTCGTGCGCGACCAGCCCGACCAGGAGCGGCCACTGGACCGGCGTGCGCGGGGGGCGATCGAGCACGTGGGCGCGGTTGATCTCGACGATGTTCGGCGACGAGGGCGCGACGCCGGAGCCGCCCGGGCGGAGCAGCAGCCGGAAGCCCCAGTCGGCGACGCCCGCGATGCGGAGCAGGCGCCGCACCTCGCGCTCGGCCGGGGCGAGCAGATCGCGCCCGGTCGGATCGCCGCCGCACCACGGGCAGGTCTCCATCCAGTCGTCGACGCCGCGATCGCAGCGCGGGCAGACGCCTTCGAACAGGTGGGCGTCGTCCCAGCTCTGGGCCTCGCCGCACCACGGGCAGTGCGCCATCGGGTACTGCACGCCGCCGCCGCAGCCGGCGTCGCAGCGCGCGTCCAGGCGGAAGCCGGCGGGGCGGCGCAGCGGCCGAGGGCTCGACACGCCGTCTTCGTGGAGGTTGGCCGCGCACCACGGACAGAAGCTGACGCGATCGGACACCACCCAGCCGCAGTGACCGCACTCGGCGCCGGTGACGTTCCGGGTGTCGCCCCACACCGGGCGGCGGCTGCACGCCGGGCAGAACGTCCAGAACCGCTGGAGCGCCTGGCCGCACTTGCAGCGCGGCGCGGCCCGTTGCCGGTCAGGCATCGCGCGCCATCGCTTCGTCGACGATGCGCTGGATGAACGCCTCGTAGTTCATCCCGGCCTTGTGCGCGGCCTCGGCCGAGTTGTGGCCGAAGCTGAGGTACGGGTTCGCGTTCGCCTCGATGAACCAGACCTCGCCGTCCGCGGCGAGGCGGACGTCGATGCGGGCGTAGTCGCGCAACCACAGCGCGCGGAACGACGCACGGCAGACCTCGGCGAGGTGCGCGGTGGCGACCTTCGACATCCGCCGGGCGTAGACGGTCTTGATCCCGTGGCGGCGGCGGTAGGCGGTGTCCCACTTGGCCCGGCGGGTCGAGATCCGCGCCTCTGGTCGCTGGGCGTCGGCCGCAAACACCAGCTCCACCGGGGGCAGGATCTGGACCTGGTCGCCGTTGCCGACCATCGTCGCGTACAGCTCGCGGCCCTCGATGTACTCCTCGGCGATCACCGGCTTGCTCAGCTGGTCGTGGAGGAACGCCACCCGCGCCGTGAGCGCCGGCACGTCGTGCACGATCGAGGCCTGCGCGATGCCCTCCGAGCCATCGAGGCCCATCGGCTTGACGATCAGCGGGAACCGCAGCGGCACCTCGGCCGCGGGCTTCTCACCTCGCCGGTAGGTCCGGAACCCCGGCACCTTGATCCCGTGGTACGCGAGGATCTTCTTGCTCATCGCCTTGTTGCGGGTGACGAGCAGGGACAGCGGCGGCGCGCCCGTGTAGCGGTGCCCCTGGGACTCGAGCATCGCCGGGATCAGGTAGTCGAGCTCGGCGTTGTCGTCGAATGCCTCGGTCGCGTTGAACACCAGCTCCGGCTTCCAGTCGGCCAGGCGGGCGCTGGTGTCGTGGAGATCGTCGTGGACGCCGAGCAGCAGCACGTCGTGACCGTTGTCGATCAGCGCCTGCGCGACCTGGTACTCCATGTCGGGCTCGTGATCGTCGCCGCCCGCGATCTCCTTCGCGAGGTGGCGGGCGTGGTCGTCCGGGCCCCAGTCGGGATAGGGGGTGTCGAACACGACGGCGATGCGCACGCGGTGAGGATACCCCGACGCGCGGGCCTTGAACGCAACCCTCTCGCCCTGATCCGTGGCGAAGCCCGTCACCTTCGCCGCCGCGCGAACGGAATCAGTTCTGACGAAACACGAGGCCGTTCGGCTTGGACCCGACGGCGATCGTCTTGAGGACACTCCTGGTCGCGACGTCGACCGCCGTGACGGTTCCAGCGGCCTGGTTGCTGACGTACGCCTTCGCACCATCCGCGGTGAAGGCGATCGCGTGCGCGCCGGCCCCGGTCGCGAGCTCGCCGCGCTTCGTGCCGGTCCCGGCATCGAGGAACACGAGCTTGCCGCCATCCGTGTCCGTCACCCAGAGTTCGCCGCCAGGGGCGATCGCCGCGAGTCCGGGGGTGAACCCGAGGGCGAACGTGCCGACGATCGAACGCGTGCGGGGATCGATGACGGAGATGCTCTTGCCCGCCTCGTTGTCGACGTACATGCGTCCGTCGGTTCCGGGCCACGCGCCGACCGGGGCGTCGCCCACGGAGAGCGTCTCGACGACTGCGCCCGTCGATGCATCGAGGATCGTGACGCTGTCGGAGTCGGTGTTCGCCACGAAGCCATAGGTGCCGGACTCCGCGAACGTCACCTCTGCCGGTCCATCGTCGACCATCACCTCGGCACCCGTCGCCAGGGTGGTCGGATCGAGGATCAGCACCTTGCCGGGAGACGAGATCTGGCTCGTCCACACCCTGCCATCGGGGGCGAACACGGCATTGTGGTTCGGCGACGGCAGGCGTCGCGCGAGCCGCAGCGCACCGGTGGTCGCGTCGAGGGAGAGGACGGCTCCCGCGGGTGCCCCGCCGTGCCCGCCGCCACCACCGTGGCCACCGCTGAGGTCCGAGCCCGGGACGGCGACGAGCAGCGTCGCGCGGTCGGCACTCAGATAGATGTGATGCGGGTACTCGACCTCGAGTAGCACGATCGTGCCGCGGACCTCGTCGGTCATCGTGTCGATCACCGTGATCGCGCTGTCGGACCCGCTCACGACGAACAGGGCGTCGGAGGTGATGGGGTCGATCGGAACGGTCCCGGGATCACCCATTGCGGCGTCATGGCCGCACGCGGCCACCAGCGCCGCGAGACCGGCGCTCGCGACAGAGCTTGGAGACATGTTCATTCGCATTGGTTCCATGCGAGGTTACCAGAACTCGCGGCGGGCGCACGCGCCGACGTGCGGCGGCCGCCGCACACCGCGCCCAGACTTCGGGCCGTCGCTCGTCGTCAAAGGCCAACCTGGACTGCGAACCGATCGTCTTGGTCTTTTCCCTTCAGCGTTGCCATGTCGATGACGTAGCGAACATCTGCTGACCCTTCGACAAGGGCCTTGAACGCGGTGTTCACGTCGTCGATCGGGATGAGCTTGATGTCGGACACGATGTTGTACGCGGCGAACAAGTCGAGTGCTTCTTGGTGGTCGCAGCGCCCGCCGGTACCTCGCGTAATCCTCGCACCCTGCGACCTGTGGGGCACATGGGGTCCTCTCCCCGAGCGCATGTGACCGAGCCGGTCACGCTGTGGAGACCGGGGCGGTTCAACGCGGCGAGGACGGGCTCAGTCTGCCGCCGCCGCCGCTACGCGCTGGCCTTGAGCGCCGCGACGACCTTCTCGACCTGATCCTTGGCGTCGCCGAACAGCATCTTCGTGACGGGCTTGTAGAACAGCGGGTTGTCGATGCCCGCGTAGCCGGCGCCGCGGCTGCGCTTGTTGACGACCACCATCTTGCTCTTCCACACCTGCAGCACCGGCATGCCGGCGATCGGCGAGGACGGATCGTCCTCGGCGGCCGGGTTGACGATGTCGTTGGCGCCGATCACCATCGCGATGTCGGTGGTGGGCAGGTCGCCGTTGATCTCGTCCATCTCGAGGACGATGTCGTACGGGACGCTGGCCTCGGCGAGGAGCACGTTCATGTGGCCCGGCAGGCGCCCGGCGACCGGGTGGATCGCGAACCGCACCAGGATGCCCTTGGCGCGCAGGACCTCGGTCAGCTCGCGCACCGCGTGCTGCGCGCGGCCCACGGCCATGCCGTAGCCCGGCACGATCACCACGGACTTCGACTCGAGCAGCCTGGCCGCGAGCGTCGGCGCGTCGATGTCCTGGACCTCGCCCGCGGGCTGGGCCGGGCCGCTCGCCTTGGCCGGCCGCGCGGCGCCGAAGCCGCCGAAGATCACGTTCCAGATCGAGCGGTTCATCGCCCGGCACATGATGTACGACAGGATCGCGCCGCTCGAGCCGACCAGCGCGCCGGTGATGATCAGCAGGTCGTTGCCGAGCATGAAGCCGGCGGCCGAGGCGGTCCAGCCCGAGTAGCTGTTGAGCATCGAGACGACGACGGGCATGTCCGCGCCGCCGATCGCGGCGACCAGGTGGACGCCGAGCACGCACGCGATCGCGGTGCCGATGTGGAGCCCGAGCTGCGAGCCATCGCGGGCGTACAGCACCGCGGCGACGATCGAGCCGATCAGCATCGCGAGGTTGAACCCGTGGCGGGCGGGCAGCAGCAGCGGCTTGCCGCTGATCGAGCCCTTGAGCTTCAAGAACGCGAACACCGATCCGGTGGTGGTCAGCGCGCCGATCCACACGTCGATGTAGATCTCGATCCGGTGGGTCAGGTTGGGCGGGCCGCCCGCGCCATCGCCGAACAGGTCGAGCGAGTAACCGACGAGCACCGCCGCGAGACCGACGAAGCTGTGGAGCAGCGCCACCAGCTCGGGCATCTGCGTCATGCCGACGCGCGCGGCCATCACCGCGCCGAGCGCGCCACCGCCGAGGATCGCGGCGAACAGGATCGGGTGGAACTTGCCGCCGATCTGCGGGTTGGAGGCGAGCGTGGCGGCGATCGCGATCGCCATGCCGAGGATGCCGTACAGGTTGCCGCGGCGCGCGGTCTGCTGGCTCGACAGGCCACGCAGGCTGAGGATGAACA
This sequence comes from Kofleriaceae bacterium, assembly GCA_964203225.1. Taxonomy (GTDB): domain Bacteria; phylum Myxococcota_A; class Polyangia; order Haliangiales; family Haliangiaceae; genus JABFXX01. The sequence continues at coordinate 100,348 of CAXNMK010000005.1, read as the reverse complement.
GGACGCCCGCGAGCAGGTACGCGGCGTTGATCAGCGCTTGGGAGTTGAGCATCGCGTTCACTTCCGGAACATCGCGAGCATGCGCCGCGTCACGAGGAATCCACCGGCGATGTTGATGGTGGCGAACAGCGCCGCCGCGATCGCCACGATCGTCGAGCCGTGCAGCACGCTGTCCGCGCTGCGCGCGCCGAGCAGCCCGCCCACGACGATGATGCCGCTGATCGCGTTGGTCACGCTCATCAGCGGCGTGTGCAGCGCGGGGGCGACGTTCCACACCACCTGGAAGCCCACGAACACCGCCATCACGAACACCGTGACGTGCTGGAGGAACGCGCGGGTGCCCTCGCCGGCGAGCGCGTCGGCCTGGCCGTAGCGCAGGTAGAGGAACACACCCGCGGCGACGAGGCCCAGCACCGCCATCACGGTGCCGGTGGTCTTCGACGGGGCGGCGGGCGCGAGACCGTGGCCGTGGCCCTTCGACGGCCTGGCGACGGGCACCGGCGCGGCCGCCGCCGCAGCAGCAGCAGCAGCAGCAGCCGGCGCGACGACGGCGGCGGCCGCAGGCTTCGCGGCGGGCGCCTCGGCCTTCTTCATCGGCGGCGCGGGCCACCGCGTCTCGCCCGCCTCGAGCACGAGCGCCGGGCGGACCGCGTCGTTGTCGTGGTCGACCTTGAACCCGCTCGCCCCGCCCATCTCGTCGAGGAAGTGCAACAGATTCGTGCCGTACAGGTCCGAGGCGACGTGCGGCATCCGACACGCGAGGTCCGGGTAGCCGACGATCGTGACGCCCTTGTGCTCGATCACCTCGCCGGGCTTCGTCAGCTCGCAGTTGCCGCCCTTCTCCGCGGCGAGGTCGACGATCACCGAGCCCGGCTTCATCAGCTCGACCATGTCGGCGAACCACAGCGTGGGCGCCCGCCGGCCCGGAATCAGCGCGGTGGTGATGACGATGTCGACCTCCTTGGCCTGCGCGCGGAACAGCGCGTACTCGGCCTCGAGGAACTCCTTGCTCATCTCCTTGGCGTAGCCACCCGCGCCGTCGCCGGACTCCTGGATGGTCACGGTCAGGAACTCGCCACCGAGAGACTTGACCTGATCCTCGACCGCGGCGCGCACGTCGAACGCGCGGACGATCGCGCCCAGGCCCTTGGCCGCGCCGAGCGCCGCCAGGCCGGCCACGCCGGCGCCGATGATCAGCACCTTGGCGGGCGGCACCTTGCCGGCGGCGGTGAACTGGCCGGTGAAGAAGCTGCCGAACCGGTTGGCCGCTTCGATCACCGCGCGGTAGCCAGCGATGTTCGCCATCGACGACAGCGCGTCCATCTTCTGCGCGCGGCTGATCCGCGGCACCTGGTCCATCGCGAGCACCGTCAGCTTGCGCGCGGCGAGCGCCTCGACGAGCGCGGGGTTCTCGGCGGGGAACAGGTACGACACCAGCGTGGCGCCCTCGCGCAGCTGGCCGACCTCCTCGTCGAGCGGCGGCCGCAGCTTGAGCACCACGTCGGCGCCCCACGCGGTGGCGCGGTCGACGAGCGCGGCACCGGCGGCCTCGTACTGGGTGTCGGGGTAGCTGGCGATCACGCCGGCCCCGCGCTCGAGCTGGACGTCCCAGCCGGCCTTCACCCACTTCGCCACGACCTGTGGCGACGCGGCGACCCTCCGCTCCTCGGGACGTGTCTCCTTGACGATGCCTAGCTTCATGCGCGGGCTGGAGGTTGCCACCCGCCGCCCCCGCGCGGAAGCCTTGACCCTCAACTTGTGCGCCCCTTCCGTGCGACACTTGGGGAATGTCCGACTCTGCCGACCCAGGGGCGCTCGCGGCGCTGCAGGCCGAGGTCCAGGAGCTGCGCGAGGCCGTCATCGCGCTGCAGGGCGAACTGCGGCGGGCGCAGCACCGGGTGGACCTCACCATGCGGGGCCAGCTCCGGTGCAGAGCGTGCGGCTGCCGCCAGATCGCCCACGCCCTGCGCGTCCTCGACCGCGCCGACGGCAACACCCGGGACGCGATGGCCCTGTACCAGCCCAGCTGGTGGAGCACCCGCACCGTCGGCGAGCTCGAGGCCTACATCTGCACCCGCTGCGGCTCGGTCGAGTGGTGGATCACAGATCCGGGCGCGCTGGTCGAGCACGCCGACCACCTCGAGATCCTCGATGGCGATCGCGTCGGCGAGGGCCCGTACCGGTGACCGACGCGGGGACCCGGTACGACGCCGACGCGGCGGGCCGGTTGACCCGGATCACCGACCGGGCCGGCGCGGTCCATGCCGAGCTGTCCTGGAACGGCGACGCGCTGATCGAGCTGGTGGTGCCTGGCGCGATCGTCCACGGCGAGGTCCACGACGATCCCCTGCTCGGGGCGGCCCACGCCATCCAGCCAGCCCCCGGCGGCCCGGGCCTGTCCACGACGATCTCGGCGATCGGCTGGCACCACCCCACCCAGATCCCCGCGATCGCCTCCCCCGGCCGGCTCGCCCCCGGCGCCGCGCCCCCGCTGATGAACGCGATCGCCGTCCTCGCCGCGCGCGCCGGCGTGCCCGCGCTCCGCTACGCTGGCGCGTTCCCCACCGCGGCGCTGTTCCGCGCGCTCGCCCGCTCGTTCCGCACCTCCGCCACCGAGGAGGCGTTCACGGCGGGCGCCCTCGACCGCGCCCTCCGCCTCGCCACCGACGAGCTGCCGTTCGTGTTCACCCCCGCGCCCCACGAGCGGCTCGCGCACGCCCACGGCCACGTCGAACTGCGCGACGGCCTCGAGCGCGCCGTGGTGGGCGGCCTCGCGTTCGAGCACGGCGAGGGCACCGGCCGCCTGCGCACCGAGGGCGAGCTCGTGCGCGCCGAGCTGTGGTTCGGCGACGCCCCGTACGCCCACGTCGCCAGCTTCGCGCCCACCGGGGAGCTGATCGATGGCCCGCACCCGGTGCCCGCCTGCACCAGCCCGGTCCTCGGCCAGCGGTTCCCGCCCGCCCTGCGTGACGCCCTCGCCGGCCTGATCGCCGAGTCCGTCCCTGCCCCGCTGGCCGCCGATGCCCGCACCTACGTCATGGCGCGCCCGCTGGGCTGGGCCGACCTCGGCGGCCGCGCCGCCGCCCGCGCCGCCGAGGGCCTGACCGTCCACGCCGTGCTGTGGGACCGGCTCGCGCCCCACGGCCTCGCCCGGGTCGCGCTCGCCCTCGCCGAGGCCCTCGCCCCGGTCGTCACCGCCGCGCTGGTCGCCGAGCTCGGCGCGCAGGACGAGCGGTTTCTGGATCACGCCACGGGCATCGGTCCGCCGGGCGCCTGAAGTCCGTGGATCGAGGTCGTGGACAAGATCGTCGCCGCTGGCAACATGAATACGGCGACCTGGAAGCGCACGAGCAATCCCAAGAAGCTCAAGAAGCCGCGCATCTCCAAGCCGGGCAACCAGAACACCATCATCCGCACGACATCCGCACGACATCCGCACGACATCCGCACGACATCCGCACGACGTGAGCGACGCGGCGTCGGCCGCGTGACGTCGACCACGTGGACTCCTCGTCGGTGCCCGATCGGGGTGGTACCGTCCGCCCGTGCAGGCCCCCTCGTGAGCGACATCGCCCAGACCCGGAACGCGCGGCTCGACGTCCTCCGCCATCGCCGCATGCAGGCCGCGGCCGTCGACCTGATCGCCGCCGTCAGCGACGAGCTCGGCGAGCCCCGCCCGGTGCCGCTCGACTCCGCCACCTCGCTCGCCCTCCAGGCCACCCTCGCCACGCACGTGCGCGGCCTGCGCACCCGCGCCGGCCAGCTCGTCGACACCTTCACCGTCAAGGCCGTCGTCGACGAGGTCGCCACCCACCTGACCCGGCTCGGCCCGGACGTGGTCACCCAGCACCACGCCGAGGGCGCCCCCGGCGGGTTCTTCGTCGGCGCCTGCTCGTCCGCGTTCCTGCGCGCGTGGCTGATCGCCGGCAACGAGGGCGTGGTGATCGTGCGCCCCGACCTGTCCGCCGGCCTCGTCCTCGACACCAGCGACGAGCCGCGCCGCCGCGCGCGCCTCGAGTGGTGGTAGCGCTCGGAACGCCAGGCGGTGGTCGCCGAGGGTCCACTCCGACGCGGGTCGGCCGATGGCTACGTCCGCAGCTTCAACCTGGGCAGCGCGACCCAGGTCCACACGGACATCCGCCCCCCGACGGTGAAGGAGCTTCTCGGGATCGATCAGCGCAGGGTCCGCGTGCACGAACAGGCGAACGAGGCGCTGACGTTTCCCGGCATCTGCATCCTGACCTCGAACCACGAGACCGCGATCGACGAGGCGTTCCGGCGCCGGCTGTCGCTGCACGTGAGGTTCCCGCTGCCAGAGGCGACCGAGCGCCAGCGGCTGTGGCAGGCGCTGCTGCCGGCGGCCGCCCCGGTCGATGGTGACCTCGAGCTCGAGTCGCTCGCGCAGAACTACGTGATGAGCGGCGGCTACATCAAGAACGCCGTCCTGCGCGCCGCGTTCCTCGCGGCCGATCAGGGCCGCGCGATCACGGGCGGCCTGCTCGCGCGCGCGGCGCAGCTCGAGCTCGAGGCGATGGGTCGCGTCGTTACCCGCGCGGGCTGACGAGCGCGGGGATCCGCCTGCAGCCGTGAGCGCGCCGCGGATCGCCGCGAGCAGCTCCGGGGTCGGCACGGGCTTGGTCAGGATCGCGGTGACGTGGCTGACGGCGGGATCGGGCTCGAGGCCGCCGGCGAAGCCCGAGGTCAGGGCGATCGGCAGTTCGGGGCGGACGATCCGGGTCGCCTGCGCGAGCTTGTCGCCCGACAGGCCCGGCATCGTGAGGTCGGTCAGCACGAGGTCGAAGGCGTCGGGACCGGCGGAGAACAGCTGCAGGCCCTCGATGCCATTCGCCGCGATGGTGACGCTGTAGCCCGCGCTCGCGAGGCGGCGGCCGGTGAGTGGCGCGAGCGCCGGCTCGTCCTCGACGATCAGGACGCGGCCCGCGTGGGCCACGGCCGGCGCCTCGGGGGCCGCGGTGGGGGCAAGCACGCCGCTGGCCACGGGGAGCGGCCTCGCAGTCGGCGCGCGTGTAGCCGACGATCCGCAGGAGGCCGTCGTCGACGTCGGTGATACGTCGAGCGCGCGGCCGTCAGACCGCCGCCACGCTCTCGCCACTCGAGGCCGCGAACGTCACCGGGTCGAGCTCGAACGCCCAGCGGCCGCGGCGGGTGGGCTCGTCGAGCGCGACCTGGAGCAGCTCGAGGTAGCGCGCGCGCGGCACCTCGTACGCGCCGAACCGCGCGAGGTGATCGGTGTGGACCTGGCAGTCGATCAGCCCGACGCCCCACGCCGCGAGCTGCCGCACGCACGCGACGTACGCGATCTTCGATGCATCGGGCGCGCGCGCGAACATCGACTCGCCGAAGAACGCCGCGCCGAGCGACACGCCGTACAGGCCGCCGACCAGCGTGTCGCCCTCCCACGCCTCGATCGAGTGCGCGAACCCGAGCGCGTGGAGCTTCTCGTAGGCCGCCACCATCTCCGGGATCAGCCAGGTGCCGGTCTGGCCGGCGCGCGGCGCGGCGGCGCACCCATCGAGGACGTCCATGAACGCGGTGTCCATGCGGAGCTCGTACGGGCGCCGCCGGATCGCCTTCTTCAGGCTGCGCTGCACCACCAGAGCACCACTGGTCATGATCATCCGCGGATCGGGCGAGTGCCACAGGATCGGCAGGTTCTCGGCGTACCAGGGGAAGACGCCGTGCGTGTACGCCGCGAGCAGCCGCTCCGGGCGCAGGTCACCCCCGATCGCCAGCAGTCCATCCTCGGCGAGGTGGACGGGCGGGAACACGAGGCGATCATCGAGCCGGAACACCGGCATCAGCGGCGCTCCATTCTAGCTCGTAATTGACGGCGAGGGACGCATCGCGGAGCGTGACGGCAGAAGGAACGCAGCCCGGAGGGACTGCGCGCCCCGCCCCTCGGGCACCCTCGAACGGCTCAGGCTCGGCGGCGGCGGCGGACCAGCGCGAGCAGCGGGGCGAGCAGGCCGAGGCCCGCGGTGCCACCACCGGCGGCGCAGCCACCCGAGACGTCCGCGCCCTCCTCGCCCTCATCATCGTGCATGTCCTCACCCTCGCTGGACGTGCCCTCGTCCCCGTTCGGGGTGATGGTGACCGCGATGGGCACCAGGCCGAGCTGGTCGGTGCCGTCGGACAGGGTCAGCTCGGTGAACACCGGCGTCAGCTCGGTGACCAGCGGGGTCTCGATCTCGATGTCGACCACGCCCATGCCGCCGGCGGGGATCGCGACGTTGATCGGCCCGAGATCGGTGGTCGAGGCCCAGCTCGAAGCGTCGTACAGCTCGCTCGGGACGCCGTCCTTGACGACCAGGCGGGTGGTCGCCGGCCAGTCGGTGGTGCCGGCGTTCTTGAGGGTGATCGAGTAGGTCGCGTGGGCGCCCGGCGCGACCTTGTCGGGGCCATCGACCGCGAGCACGTCGGCGGCGTCGCCGGCGCCGAACGAGCGGGTGGCGCACGACGCGCCCTGGGCGAACCCGGTGGCCGGGGCCAGCTTGAGGTGGGCCTCGGTGTCGGGGCCGTAGTCGCCGTCCTCGGCGACCTTGTCGTTCGGGTTGTTGCGGTTCCACAGGCGCTGGAACGCGAGCACGTCCTGGCCGCGGATGTCGCGCGAGCCGAGGTGGTCGAAGTGGACCGGGTCGCTCGAGCCCGCGTACGACCAGCCGCCGCGGCTCATCGCCGAGGCCTTCGAGCCCGCGCTGGCGATGTCGAGAGCGCGGCCGCTCTGGTGGTTGGACCGGCCCGGGCGGGCGGCGATCGAGATGCCGCACCGGCCCTGCTGGTACCAGCGGTACAGCAGGTACTGCTGCGCGACCGTGCGGAACGCGCTGTTGATCTGGATGCTGGAGGACTCCGCCGCGGTCATCAGGCCAGCCTTGGCCGGGGCGCCGAGGTACGGCAGCACCGCGTTGCCGGTGAACGTGATGCGGCCGCCCGGGCTGAACCGGGTGAGGGCCGCCGGGTTCATGCAGCTGACCTCGTCCGCGATCTGCTTGGACAGGCCGATCACCACCGCGGTCGAGCAGCTCGTGCTGACCGAGTTGCCGACCGTGACCATTGAAGAGGTGGTCGCGTAGGTCGGCGCCTCCTGCTCGACGCACCCGCCGAGCAGGCTCGCGAGGAGGCCGGCGGCCTGCAACCCGAACAGGGCAGTCCGGGGCGCGAGCCCCACCGTCGGCGTGGTCCGGGACGCACTGGAGATGGGCTTGGTCATCGTGAGCGTGGGTTGAGCAAGGCCCGGGCCGAACCGAGGGATCGCAGGGAGTTGCGCGAGTTGTGCAACGATGTGCACCCGGTCGCGCCACCGGGTGCGCGGTTCGCGCCAGGCCAGGGCATCGGCGGGGTGTTCGCCGGTTCGACGCTCCGCGTGACGGCTCCCGCCGCCAGAGGGGCGACCACCCGGGGCGGGGTGCGGCCCCCCAGCGGCGCCGCCCGCCCCGCCCCGCGGCGACCCGCCGCACCCTCGCGGGGTCGCCACCGGTAACCATGACCTCGACGCCGCCATCTACGACCACGGGAACTCCTGCACGCGCGCGCGGCCACATCGTCGCCCGGAGGCATTGCCGGGCCAGCAGCTTTCGCGCATGTTCGCCGCGACGTCGCCCCCCTTCCGGTGGCATCCAAGGGTTCGAGATGAGCTGGTTCAATCGTTATTCGCGCTCGAGCATCGGCGCCAAGCACGTCATGGCCGTCACCGGCCTGCTGATGTTGCTGTTCGCCCTCGTCCACATGGTCGGCCACCTCCAGATGTTCGGAGGGCAGGACCTGTACAACACCTACGCCGCGTTCCTGCAGAACCTGTGGGAGGTCAAGTGGCCGGCCCGCGTGGGCTTGCTGGGCCTGCTGATCGTGCACATGGTCACCGCGATCGGCCTGGTGGCGAAGAACAAGGCCGCCCGCCCCGTGGCCTACGCCATGTACAAGCCGGTGGTGTCGAACGGCGCCAGCCGCGCGATGGCGTTGACCGGGCTCGCGCTGTTCGCGTTCCTCGCATTCCACATCCTGCACTTCACCATCGGGATGGTGCAGCCGGAGTCGTACCACCTGCTCGATCCCAAGCAGCGCCACGACGCCTACACGATGTTCGTCAAGGGGTTCCAGAACCCCGCGATCTTCGGCGTGTACTTCGCCGGCATGATCCTGCTCGCGATGCACCTCGGCCACGGCGCGGCGAGCTGGTTCCAGTCGCTCGGCTGGCGCCACCCGAAGTACCCGGTCGACGCGATCGGTCGCGCGCTCACCGCCATCCTGTTCATCGGCTACATGCTGCCGCCCACCGCGGTCCTCGTCGGCCTGATTCGCCTCCCCGGCGCCTGATCTCCACCCGCGGCACTTCCAGGAGTCGTTCATGACGCTGAACCTCGACGCACGTATCCCGAGCGGGCCGATCGAACAGAAGTGGTCCAAGGCCCGCTTCGACATGAAGCTGGTCAACCCGGCCAACAAGCGCAAGTACAAGGTCATCGTGGTCGGCTCCGGCCTCGCCGGTGGCGCCGCCGCCTCGACGCTCGCCGAGCTCGGCTACGACGTGGCCTGCTTCTGCTTCCAGGACTCGCCCCGCCGCGCCCACTCGATCGCCGCGCAGGGCGGCATCAACGCCGCCAAGAACTACCAGAACGACGGTGACTCGGTTCACCGGCTGTTCTACGACACCGTCAAGGGCGGCGACTTCCGCGCCCGCGAGGCCAACGTCCACCGCCTCGCCGAGGTGTCGGTCGACATCATCGACCAGTGCGCGGCGATGGGCGTCCCGTTCGCCCGCGAGTACGGCGGCACGCTCGCCAACCGCAGCTTCGGCGGCGCGCAGGTGTCGCGCACGTTCTACGCCCGCGGCCAGACCGGCCAGCAGCTCCTGCTCGGCGTGTACTCCGCGCTCGAGCGGCAGATCGGCATCGGCAAGGTCACGATGTTCCCGCGCACCGAGATGCTCGACGTCGTCACCGACGACAGCGGGCGCGCGGTCGGCATCGTCGCCCGCGACCTCGTGACCGGCACGATCACCTCGTACTCGGCCCACGCGGTGATCCTCGCCACCGGCGGCTACGGCAACGCGTTCTACCTGTCGACCAACGCCAAGGGCTCGAACGTCACGGCGACGCACCGCGCCTACAAGCGCGGCGCCGCGTTCGCCAACCCGTGCTTCACGCAGATCCACCCGACCTGCATCCCGGTGTCGGGCGACTTCCAGTCGAAGCTGACGCTGATGTCCGAGTCGCTCCGCAACGACGGGCGCGTGTGGGTCCCCAGGAACCAGGAGGACGTGGCCAAGAACCCCGACTCCATCCCTGACAGCGACCGCGACTACTACCTCGAGCGCAAGTACCCGAGCTACGGCAACCTGTCCCCGCGCGACATCGCGAGCCGCGCCGCCAAGGAGCAGTGCGACGACGGGCGCGGCGTGGGCCCGGGCGGCCGTGGCGTGTACCTCGACTTCCGCGACTCCATCAAGCGCGACGGCGAGGCCAAGGTCCGCGAGAAGTACGGCAACCTGTTCGACATGTACGAGCGCATCACGGGCGAGAACCCGTACAAGCGCCCGATGCGGATCTACCCGGCCGTCCACTACACGATGGGCGGGCTGTGGGTCGACTACCACCTGCAGACGACCATCCCCGGCCTGTTCTGCCTCGGCGAGGCGAACTTCTCCGACCACGGCGCCAACCGCCTCGGCGCCTCGGCGCTGATGCAGGGCCTCGCGGACGGCTACTTCATCATCTCGCACACCCTCGGCAACTACCTCGCCGGCGTGCCCGCCAGCGCGCTCGCCGAGACCTCGAGCACCGCCTTCAAGGCCGTCGAGACCGACGTCAAGGGCCGGCTCGACAAGCTGATGGGCATCAAGGGCAAGCGCACGGTCGACTCCTTCCACAAGGAGCTCGGCAACATCATGTGGGAGGACTGCGGCATGGCCCGCAGCAAGGAGTCGCTGTCCCACGCGCTCGAGAGGATCCCCGCGCTGCGCGAGGAGTTCTGGAGCAACGTCACCATCCTCGGCGAGCGCGACACGTTCAACCAGTCGCTCGAGAAGGCCGGCCGCGTGGCGGACTTCCTCGAGTTCGGCGAGATGATGTGCCGGGACGCGCTGGTCCGCGAGGAGAGCTGCGGCGGTCACTTCCGCGTCGAGCATCAGGTCGACGGTGAGGCCAAGCGCGACGACGAGAACTTCGCCCACTCGGCGGTGTGGGAGTACGCGGGCGAGGGCAAGACCCCGATCCGCAACGTCGAACCCCTCGTGTTCGACAACGTCAAGCTGGCGACCCGGAGCTACAAGTGATGTCCGAGAACCTCGATCTCACCGTCCACGTCTGGCGCCAGAAGAACAAGCAGGCCCCCGGCAAGATGGTGGCCTACCAGGTCAAGGGCGTGTCCACCCACGCCTCCTTCCTCGAGATGCTCGACGTCCTCAACGAGCAGCTGATGGCGAAGGGCGAGGAGCCCGTCGCGTTCGACCACGACTGCCGCGAGGGCATCTGCGGCTCGTGCTCGATGATGATCAACGGCCGTCCGCACGGCGGACAGAAGGCCACCACGGCCTGCCAGCTCCACATGCGGTCGTTCAAGAACGGCGAGCAGATCTACGTCGAGCCGTGGCGCGCCAGCGCGTTCCCGGTGATCAAGGACCTGTGCGTCGATCGCTCGGCGTTCGACAAGGTGATCCAGGCCGGCGGCTTCATCACCGCCAACGTCGGCTCGGCGCCGGACGCCAACGACATCCTGGTCCCCAAGGAGGCCGCGGACCGCGCGTTCGAGGCCGCCGCGTGCATCGGCTGCGGCGCGTGTGTCGCCGCGTGCCCGAACGGCTCGGCGATGCTCTACGTCGCCGCCAAGCTGTCCCACCTCAACACGCTGCCGCAGGGCCAGCCCGAGCGCCTCCACCGCACCACCGCGATGGTGACCGCGATGGACGCCGCCGGGTTCGGCGCGTGCTCGAACCACTACGAGTGCGAAGCCGCCTGCCCCAAGGACATCAAGCGCGATGTCATGGCGCAGATGAACCGCGACTACGCGAAGTCCGCGTTCGTCGCGCACGAGCGCTCCGGCAAGGGCGACGGCGGCGGCTGATCGCCGCTCTCACTGCGCGCTCCCCAGCCCGGCCCGCGCGCCGGGCTGTCTGCGTTTCGGGGTCCAGGCGGCGCTTGCCAGCTCACCGAAGCGCATCTACAGTTGTGTAGAAGCCATGGCCGACACGCAGATCTCGGCGTTCATCTCCTCCGCCACCAAGGAGCTGGTCGAACGCTACGCCGATGCCCACGGCGTGAAGAAGGGCCACCTCGTCGAGGAGGCCCTCCTGCACCACCTGCAGGCGCTGCGCGAGCTGCCAGCGGACATCGTCATCCGGCCCCGCCTGACCGTCACCCCCGCGTCGTACGAGGCGGTGGTCAAGCTGGTCAAGAAGCCGCGCAAGCCGACCAAGGCCATGCGTGACCTCCTGGCCGGCAAGCGGATTCCCGGCGAACCTTGATCGACGGAGCCCCGCCGTGACCTTCGTCGTTCGGCGACTCGAGCCGGCAGACGACCGCTCCACGTTCCGCTCGGGGAACCCCGACCTCGATCGGTTCTTCTCCCGCTACGCCGGCCAGAACCAGTTCCGCCACCACATCGGCACGACCTACGTCGCGGTCGATGCCCGCGGCAGGATCGCCGGCTTCGCCACGGTGAGTGCATCCGTGATCAGCCCTGCGGAACTCGCGCCCGCCAGGCGCAGGCGGCTCCCTGCCTATCCCCTGCCAGTGCTGCGCCTCGCCCGCCTCGCAGTTGACGAGCAGGCCAGGGGCAAGGGCGTCGGCCAGCTGCTCCTCCGGGCCTCCCTTGGTCTCGCCGCGCGCATGGCCAGCGACGTCGGCTGCGTCGGCGTCGTGGTCGACGCCAAGCCGGAGGCGGTTCCCTTCTACGAGAAGCTCGGCTTCCTGCCCCTCGCGCCGCTGGCCGGCGAGCTGGGTGATCGGCCCGCCCCGCTGCCCATGTTCCTCGAGCTCGGGCAGCTGGGATAGTCCGAGTCGGCAGCGTGCGGCGGCTGCGTCGTCAGCACCCGCGCTGGGCCCCCGCGGTTGCGCGCGATGAGGTGCGGGGTGCTGCGCCTTCGCACGCTCGAGGTGCGCGCCGGGTTCGCCGAGTTCGAGCCGGCGCTCATCGGTGTCAGCCTAACAACTGCACGCAGCCGGCTTCGGGCACGCGCCCACGCCGAGCCAGCAGCCATGCTCGCGCCGCCGGACCAGCCTGCGTGTCAGCGCGCGGCGCGGGGGAACCGCGCGTCGAGGTGGGCGCGCGCGCCGCAGTACTCGCGGCAGCCCTCGGAGGTCAGCGTGATCGAGCTGGCGTCGGCCGCGAGGTCGAGGGCGCAGGCGTCGGCCTCCGGGTCGTCTCCCTCGGCGAGCACGCGCTGGAACCGCCACACGCGGGTGCCCGGCACGGTGGAGGTCGACGGCGCGAGGGTGCCCTCGAAGCCGCAGGTGTGGGCGTTGGTCTGGACCAGCTCCACGGTGATCGCGAGCGCGCCGTCCGCCGCGGCGCGGATCTCGAGGACGTCCTCCACCTTCTCGTCGCACCAGCCTTCGTCGCCGTCGCACACCATCTTGATCTCGTGCGGCTCCCGGTAGGTCCCGACCAGCGACGGGCGCGCGGCCGTGGCCGTCGCGGGGGGTGGCGTGACCGGGGGCACGGGCGCGGGGGTGGACGTGCAGGCGAACACGGCAGCGATAGCGGCGAGGAGCGCGCGGTGCATCAGGCTGTCCAGCATCCGCGCGCGGCGCCCCGGATATTCGGGTCAGTCCACGCGGGCGATCGCGCCCGGGCCCGCGACGTGGTCGAGCGTGTGGAGCAGGAGCTGGAGCGAGTCGGTCGGGCGCAGGCCGACGCGGGTGGCGCCGTCGAGGGCGAGCCAGTAGATCCGGCGAGCCCACGGGTACGCGGGGGCGCGCGCGACCACGGCGACCTTGCGGGCGCCCGACTTCGCGGCGTCGGCGAGCACGCCCTTGACCTGGGCGAGCGACAGCTCGGGGCGCAGGTGGAGGGCGATCGCGTCGCTGTCGCCGCGGAGGTCGCGCAGCGCGGCGACGCGCTCCGGGCCGCGGTAGCGCTGGCCGCCGATCACGACCTCGCCGACGTCGTTGACCTCGGCCTCGCGCCACAGGGCGGTGACGTCTGCGGACGAGGTCCCGTCCTCGGAGGCCGTGCCCGCGATCGGCCAGTTGTCGGGGCGGGCGCGGCGCGCCACGTCCGGCAGCCACGCGTGCGCGGCGCGGTCGATCGACTCCCAGGTCCGGACAGCATCGTGCCAGCCGGGCTCGGACGCGCACATCACGCAATCGGACACCGCGTTGCGCGCGCGCTCCATGCCGCGCCGGATCGCGAGAGCCGCGATGATCGCGCCCTGGTGCTCGGGCACGGCCTGCTTGCACGGGCCGGCGAGCGGGCCGCCGCACAGGCGCTGGAGATACGCGCGGGGGTCCTCGTCAGCGCGCGGCTGGAGCAGCGCGGCCTCGGGGTCGCGCTTGAGCAACACCGCGTCGGCCTCGATCGCGGGCGACAGCAGCGTGGGCCACACCGTGAGGGCGAGGGCCTCGATCTGCTCGGCCATGGGCTTGGCCTGGACCGCCTGGAGGGGCCCGAGGGCGAGCACCATCAGCTTGAGCTCGGCCTGCTTGCCCACGCTCCGGTCCATGCCCGAGCGGAGACGCAGCACGGTCCGGGACAGGTCGCCGAACGCCTGCGGGGTGCGCCCGTCCGTGACGAACTGGGCGACCGCGGTCTCGAGCGAGGCCTGGTTGTAGTCCCCGGCCGACGCCTTCGAGAACTCGACGCGGTCCTCGCCGCAGGCAGCGGCGAGGGTCAGCGCGAGGACCAGGGTGAGGGACTTCATGGGACCGCTGTGGACGGTGAAGCAAGCGCGATGCCCACGCCGAGAGGGCGTGCGGACGGGCTCACGGCCGCGCGGCGTCGACGCAGGCGGCCAGCGCAGCACGCTGGACACGCGGCCCGAGCGCAACGATCCGTCCCTCCTCGAATTCTGGCGCCTCGACGGGCTCGCTCGACACCCGCGGCCCGACGCGGTGGACCGCCGTCCAGCGCTCGGTGACCGTTCCGTCGCGCCCGTCGCGAGCGCGGAAGATCCCCTTGATCCTCACGTAGTTGTCGGGTAGCGCGGCGAGGTGGTCCTCGAGTTCCTCGAGATCGACCACGCCCGGGACCGGGATCCACACGCTGTCGATTCCATGAGCAGACGAGGCGGGTTCATTGTCGAGATGTCGACAGCTCTCGTCGTGAACATGATCACCACCCGGGGAGTGCACCTGCCCGGGTGGGTTGGCTGGTGGCCCCGCCACGGGAGGGAGCGCCGGATCGGCGAGGACCTGCTCGAGCCACGCGACGTGGTCTGCAGTGGAGCCCTCCCGCACCAGCGCCCGCGGCGCGAGGGCGCGCACCGCGGCGATCGTGGCGGTCGTGGCGTCAGGGCTGGCGACGTCGGCCTTGGTGATCAGCACGACGTCCGCGTACGCGACCTGGGTGTCGACGGCGACCGACAGGGGGCGCGCGGCGAGAAAGTGTGTTGCATCGACCGTGGTCACCACCGCCGCGAGCCGGACGTACTGCGTCCGCCGGAGGGCGCCGCACCGCCCATGCGATCGGCAGCGGCTCGGCGACGCCGGTGGTCTCGAGGACGATCGCCGCGAGCCCCGGATTGGCGGTGACGAGATCGACCAGCGTGGTGTCGAGCTCGTCGCCGAGCACGCAGCACACGCAGCCGCCCGGCAGCTCGATCTGGCGCGTGGCCTCACCGCCGAGCAGCGCACCGTCGATCCCGACCTCCCCGAGCTCGTTGACGATCACGCCGAGCCGGGTGGTCTCGCCGCGCGCCGCGCGCCGCGCGAGCAGGCCGTTGACCAGGGTGGTCTTGCCGCTCCCGAGGAACCCGGTGAGGACGACGAGGGGGACGCGCACCCGCCGATTCTACCCCGCGGTCGCCCCGCCGCCGAGCCGGGGCCGGCGCGGAGCGCAACGCCTGTCACCGCGGCGCGGTCACAGCGCGGCCTGCGTGCGCGTGCTGCCCGCGGACTCGTTGCCCGCGACGTCGCTCGCGCACACCCGGTAGCTCCACGTGGTGCCGGTCGCCAGCGTGTGGGCGAACGTGCTGGCCGTGCCGCTGTACAGCACCGTGCCCGCCTGCCCGACCAGCGTGTAGCCCGCGAGCCCGCTGCCGACGTCGGTGGGGTCCATTGAGGGTCGCGCGTGGGTAACGCGGGCCCCGGCGCTGTGGAGGGTCGCGCGTGGGTAACGCGGGCCCCGGCGCCGTCGAGGATCAGGCAGATCGGGCCGGCGGCGGTCAGGGGGATGTCGTCGACGTACTCGATGGTGAACGGCGCGCCCGGCAGGTACTTCGCGGCGAACGCCTGGATCCGGTCGTCCGCGCCCGCCGGCAGCCGCGCACCGACGTTGGGGACCACCCGCATGAGGATCCGGCCATCGGCCTTCTGCACCACCTGGAACCGGCGGGCCACGTGGTCGAGCACGCCGAACAGGATGTTGAACACCAGCCCGCCCACCGGGTTGCCCTGGCCATCTCGCAGGGTCTCGGTGACCCGGCCCTCGCTCGACCCGATCCGGTCGAGGCCCCGGCCGCAGGCGCAGGGCGTGGGTGCGCGCGCGACCGCGAGGTCCCCGGTGACGTACCGGATCATCGGGCACGCGAGGTTGTGGAGATCGGTGATCGCCACCTCGCCGGTCTCGCCCGGCTCCGCGGCACGCACGCTCCCGTCCGGATCGCGGACGACCAGCTCGACGATCAGGGTCTCCATCGAGGTGTGCATGCCGTCATGGACCTCGCACTCCGCGCCGATCATCATCACCTCGCGACAGCCGTAGGTCTCGAACGCGGGCCCGAACGCCTGCTCGATCAGCGCGCGGTCGTGCGGCCACCGCCGCTCGGCGCCCACGATCACCGGGATCTCGTCCCAGTCGCGGAGCTGGCGCTCGACCACGAACGTCGCGCGCAGCGGGCCATGGAGATCCAGCACAGGGTCGTGCCGCGACCATGCACGGCACCTGCTGGACCGCCTCCGCAGAAACAACGTCCACCAGTGGATCCGCGACGACGGCCGGCCACTCCAGCATACTCCGGCCATGCAGGCCGCTTTCAGCCCCGAGGCCACCTGGGTGTTCATCGTCGCCAGCACGCTGGTGCTGCTCGGGATCGCCGTGACCGCGCTCCTGCGGGCACGCCAGCGCGCGGCCCGCGCGCGCGCCGCCCGGGCCTCGATGAACCTCGACGGGCCGCTCGTCGAGGGAGCGGCGGTGGTGTCCGGGACGGTCGAGCACGCACCCGGCCACGCGGTGGCGGTGCGGGTCGAGATCACGCAGCGCGGGGAGCAGTGGACCTACGAGCGCCGGCTCAGATACAGGTGGCGCGAGGTCAAGCGGGAGGTCCTGGTCGCGCCCTTCTACCTGCGACGCGCGGATGGGACGCGGATCCGCGTCGAGCCCGACGGCACCGTCGAGCTCGCCGACGCGCTCGACACCCAGGTGCGCACGGGGCCCGAGGTCCGCGTCGTGTCGGCCGAGTTGGTGCCCGGCGAGGTCGCCCACGTCCGCGGCGTGCTCGAGCGCGCCGCCCCGACCTCACCGGCGGAGGCCACCGGCTACCGGGACGGTGGGTCGATCTGGCTGCTGCGGCCCGCGCGCACGGGCATGCTCGCCTCCACCACGCTCCTCGGCGTCGGGCTCCGTGAGCGCGCGGCGTACCACGACGGCTTCGCGACCGCGGCCCTCGCCGGGCTGGTCGTGGTCCACGCCTCGATGGGCGACTTCTATGCCGACACGGTCACGGGCGGCAACCATTTCAGGCTCAGCGTCCTCGGGTTCGCCGTGCTGGTGCTGTGGAGTATCTACGCGTTCGGCCGTGGTCCCAGCCGGCCGTGGTTCCGCCGCCGGCGCCTCGACGAGGAGGGCACTGGCCCGCTCCGGCCGCTCTGACGCTGGCGGGACCGCGCGGTCCCGTCACACGCTCACGACGGCGGCGGGAACGACGCCGGCGGCGGTCGCCAGCGCCTTCACGCGCTCGCGGTTCGGCGCGCTCGCCTCGCTGCGGACGTGGTCGGGCACGCCCTGCACGTCCCACACGATGTGCATCACCTCGAGGAGCTTGAGCACGTAGAACGTCAGATCGATCTCCCACCAGAAGAACCCCTGGCGCGCGCTGCGCTGGTAGTGGTGGTGGTTGTTGTGCCAGCCCTCGCCGAGGCAGAGGACCGCGAGGAGGAAGCTGTTGCGCGAGGTGTCCGTGGTCGCGTAGCGGCGGCTGCCGAACACGTGCGCGAGCGAGTTGATGAAGAACGTGCAGTGCCACGCGACCACGAGCGACAGGAAGTGGCCGTAGTAGAGGCCGGTCACGCCGCCGACGCCGTACAGCACGAACCCGCACGCGACCGCGACGAACAGGTGGTGGCGATCGAGCCAGCGTAGCTCCGGGTACTTCGCGAAGTCCTTGACGCGGTCCATGTGCGTCACCCGGTTCTTCGGCGCGAGGATCCACAGCATGTGCGACCACCAGAAGCCACGGCGGATCGGGGAGTGGACGTCCTCCTCCTCGTCCGAGTACTTGTGGTGGTGGCGATGGTGCGAGGCCCACCACAGCACGCCCTGCTGCGCCGAGCTCATCGCGAGGATCGCGAGGATGAACTGGAACACGCGGGTGGTCTTGAAGGTGCGGTGCGAGAAGTAGCGGTGGTAGCCGCCGGTGATCGCGAACATCCGGACCAGGTACGTGCCGAGCAGCCACCAGAACGCCGACCAGTTCCAGCCGACGTGGATGGCGCCGCCGATCGCGAGCGCATGGACCGACCAGAACGGGAGGTTGTCCTTCCACCCGGGGCGATCGGAGAGCGGGTACGCGGTCGCAGTCATGCGGTCGAGCATGCGCCGCGCGCGCGGCACGGGGCGGCAGGACCTGGTCACAGTCGGAGCATCCCGCAGGCGAGGTCATGACAGCATCGTGACGCCGCGCCGCGGATGAACGGTTCGATCGCGCGCGCCGGGAGCGCGGACACGATGCGACCGGATGACGCCCCCCGCGCGGGATCCCCGGCAGGCCCACCGGCTGCGGCCCCGGGTGGCCGCCCGGGATCGGCCGGAGTTCAACGGAGGCGCACGACCCGTTAGATAGCTTACATCAAATACACCGGGTGGATGTCGGCCCCCCCCCTGCACAGCGTGCCCGGGCAGGGTCCGGGCACGCCGCAGAGCGCCGCGCGATGTGACCGATCGCTCTTCGACAGCTCGGACTTAACTCCGGGTAATTCCGCGAGTATACTCCAACTCGTGACGATTCCGGCGGGGACGCTGGTCCCGCGCGGTGCGCGGGATTTCGGCAGCTACCAGCTCATCGCGAAGCTCGCGACGGGTGGCATGGCCGAGATCTTTCTCGCGCGCATGACGTCTGCCGCCGTCAGCGCGAGCGACGTGCTCGTGCTCAAGCGGATCCTCCCGCACCTCGCCGAGGACGACCACTTCGTGACGATGTTCCGCGACGAGGCGGAGCTCGCGAGTCACCTCACGCACAAGAACGTGTGCCAGGTGCACGCGTACGGCGAACACGGCGGCACGTGGTTCATCGCCATGGAGTACCTCCACGGCGTGCCGCTGTCGCGGATGATGACCCGGCTGTCGAAGGCCGGGAAGATGCTCGACATCCGCATGGTCGCGGGCATCATCATCCAGGCGTGCGAGGGGCTGCACTCGGCGCACGAGGCGCGCGGCCCCGACGGGCAGCTGCTCAACGTCGTCCACCGCGACGTCTCGCCGCCGAACATCATGATGTGCGGCGACGGCCTGGTGAAGGTGCTCGACTTCGGCATCGCCAAGGCGCGCGGCGCCAACTCGCGGACCCGCACCGGCACGGTTAAGGGCAAGAACGCGTACATGAGCCCCGAGCAGATCCTCGGCAAGCCGCTCGATCGCCGCAGCGACGTGTTCGCGCTCGCGATCGTGATGTACGAGATGCTGGCGATCAAGCGGCTGTTCCACCGCGACTCGGACTTCCTCACGTTCAAGGCGATCACCGAGGAGCCGATTCCTGACATCCGCGAGCGCCGCCCCGACATCCCGCCCGGCATGCGCGCGGCGCTGCTGCAGGCGATGGCGCGCGACCCCAACGGCCGGTTCGAGAACGCGCACCAGTTCGCCCAGGCGCTCCGCAGCTCGGTCGCCACGCTCGGCGGGCCGGCCTCGCAGGCCGACCTCGCGCGCCTGCTGTTCGCCGACTTCGCCGACGAGATGGCGGGGCGCGACGAGATCCTCAAGGCCGCCGACGAGCCCGCCCCCGCCCCCCCGACCGCCCCGCCGCCGGTGCCCCGCCCGGCCGTACGGCCCCCGCCGCTGCCACCGGCCGCGCGCAGCGGCGAGTTCGGCACGCGGGCGAAGTCGGTCACCGCCCCGCTCGGCGCGGTGCCGTCGATGATCGTCAACAGCAGCGAGTCGACGCGGGTGGCGCTGCCGCCGACTCCACAGCCACTGCCGCCCTCGGTGGGGCTGTGGCTCGGGGGCCCGCTGCCGGGCGCGGGCGAGCTGCCGCTGCCGCCGGGCGTGCTCGACCTGTCCGCCGCCGTCCCGATCGACTCGTGGATGGCCAACCCGGACACCGATCTGCTGCGCGGGCACCGGCTCAAGAGCATCCGCAACCTCGCGATCGCGGTCGCCGGCCTCGGCGCCCTCGGCGCCCTCGCGGTCTTCCTGATCGGTGGCGGCGGCGCGGCCCCGCGCGCCACCGCCGCACCGGCCGACGCCGGCGTCGCCCTCGCGCACCCCGCCGACGCCGCGACCGACGAACTGTCCAAGGCCGACATCCGCGCGATCTCGCGGTTCGGCTACTTCACGCTCCAGGCGAACGCCAAGACCACGATCTACGTCGACAGCAAGTACATCGGGGAGACGCCGCTGCAGCGTCTGCCGCTCGCGCCCGGCCCCAAGAAGATCAAGGCGGTCGGGCCCAAGGGCAAGACCAAGACCTTCACCACCACCATCCTCGGCGGGCAGGACACCGACGAGGGCACGCTGATCTGGTGAGCCTGGCCTACGACAGCGGCGCCGGGCGGATGCTGGTGATGTGCAGCTGCGACTCGAGGCTGGTCACGATCGTGACGCGGTCACCCTCGTGGAACCTCGGCACCAGCTCGGCGGGGCCCTGGAACAGCAGGTCCACCAGGTTCATCAGGTCGAGATCCTCGCCGTCCTCGTCGAGGGCGCGCTCGATGTCGAGCTGGATCTTCGCCACCTGACGCGAGGTCAGGTTCTGGAACTTCGTGGCCAGCGTGTGCAGCTCGATGCTGCGGATGGTGCCGACCACCCGCATGCCTTCGTCACTGCCCATGCGTCCATCGTAGCACCCGCCGGAAACGGCGAGGCAGCGCGCCGGTCATCGTTTCGGCGCGCGCATGGCGACTCCCGCGATCTCGATCCCGTCGAGCGCGCGCGCCGCGTACACACACACCTCGGGACCGACGCTGATGACATCGTGAGCGGTGCCGCGCTCCCGCACGATCTCGTCGCCCGGGCCATGGTGCTGACCGGTCAGCCGATCCAGGAGGGCGCCTGCGAGGATCAGCGACACTTCCTCACCTGCGTGGGTGTGGAGCGGGAACGGCGTGCCGGGGGCCAGCCGCACGAACCCGCAGTCCGCCGCGGCCCACGCCGGGCCACCGCCGAAGTGCACGAGTTCGAGCCCGCCCCCGGGGAACGGGCGCTCCCACGACGCGGGGCGCTCGGTCAGACCGAGCAGCTCGCGCGCACGGTCGAGCGTGAGGTCGAACAGGCTCGCGATGCGGGTGGCGAACCGCTCGAGCGGCCCGGCGCCGATCGAGGCCTGCAGCCGGGCGAGGATGTCGGGCGGCGGCGCGACCTGGGTCACCAGCGCGGGCAGCCCGTCGTGGAAGGCGGCGACCTCGGCGGCGAGCGCCGGATCCGCGGCGAGCGCGGCCTCGACGCGCGCAGCCTCGTCCGGCGCGAGCACGCCGAGCACGTACAGCGGCAGCAGGGCCCCGAGGTCGTCAGGATCGGATCCGTGGGTGCTCACGCAAGCCCTCCTGGTCCATGGAAGCTGGTGCGCAGCCGGTCGAGGCCGGCCGCCAGGCGTGACTTGACCGTGCCGATCGGGATGGCCACCCGCGCCGCGATCTCGGAGCACGACAGCCCCCCGAAGTAGGCGAGCTCGAGGACCTGGCGCTGCTCGGCCCCGAGGGCCTCCACCGCGTCCCGGACCCGGGCGTGGTCGCGACCGGCCCCGGGGGCCTCGCCCCGGCCGGGGTCCACGACCGCGTCGAGCCCGGCATCCCCGGCATTGCGGGAGACGCGGGCAGACTTCTGATGGTCGAGGGCGCGCGAGCGCATGCGGATCGTGAGCCAGGTACGAGCGCGACCGCGAGCTGGATCGAAGTCCTTTGCGGCCCGCCAGGCCTCCAGGAACACATCGTGTAGCAGATCCTCGGCCTCCCGGCGCTCCCGGACGATCCGGAGGGCCAGGCCGAGCAGGAGGCTGGCATGCCGCACATACAGCGCCGCCATCGCCTGCCGGTCTCCGGCGGCCATCCGCGCCACCAGCGCAGCGTCGGCCGCATCGTCATCGTCGACCGGGGCCCTGGCCACGAGCGGACCCTAGCACGGGGCGGGCGCGGCCCCTTCATGGGGGTCCGGCCATCCACCGTGCACCCCGCCGGCCCCCGCACGGGGCCACAACATGCTAGAGACGCGAGGCTGTGTTGACCACCCTGCGCGACGCGGTGCGCGCGGCCGCGACCGAGAGGACGTGGTCGCAAGGGGTGACCCTTGCGCGCGACGGCCGGGTCACGGGTCGCACCCAGCGCGGGGACGAGCTCGATCTCGAGGTCCGGGTCCCCGGCCGCCCCACCCCGTTCGAGGTGGTGATCAACAGCAAGCACCAGGAGTGGGAGTGCAGCTGCACCAGCCGCGAGCCGGTGTGCTCGCACGTGGTGGCCTCCGTGATCGCGGCCGAGCAGAGCGCCGGGACGCTGCCCACGTCGAACCTGGTGACCGCGCAGATGCGGTACGTGCTCAAGCCCGAGACCACCGGCCTGTCGGTCGAGCGCTGGCTGGTGCGCCCGGACAAGGCCGAGCTGTTCAAGGGCTCGCTGCTGAGCCTGGTCGGCACCGGCAAGGCGAACCACATCGCCACGCTCGAGGCCGACCTCACCGCGGACAAGGTGATCGGCGCCCGCGCCGGCGTGATCACCGGCGAGCGCCTCGATCGGCTGCTGGCCGTGCTCGCCGGCGCGCGCGACGTCCGCCTCGGCGACGAGCCGGTCACCACCAGCGGTGACCCCGTGATGCCGCGCGCCGTGATCGAGGATGCGCGCGGCGGCGTCAGCGTCCGGATCGAGGCCGACCGCGGCGTGCGCGAGGTCGTCGCCCTCGGCGTGGTCCTGACCTCCGACAACACGCTGCGCCCGGTCGGCGCGGTCGACCTGACCGGCGCCCGCCTCGAGAAGCTGCCCCAGAGCTTCACGGTGGCGCGCTCGGCGTTCCCCGAGCTGATGGCGCGGACCATCCCCGCCCTCGCGGCGCGGATCGACGTCGACATCCGCGCGCAGAACCTGCCGAAGATCGGCAACCGCGAGCAGCCCCGGATGGCGTTCGAGGTCGAGCAGGATGGGGATCGCCTGCTCGTGATGCCGACGCTGGTGTACGGCGATCCGCCGCGCGCCCGCATCGACGGCTCGACGCTGGTCCACCTGCAGGGCACGCTGCCGATGCGCGACCAGGACGCCGAGCGGCGCCTGACCCACCGCCTGCGCGACGAGCTCAACCTCGTGCCGGGCCGCCGCGTGGAGCTGGCCGGCCGCGACGCGTTCACCATGCACAACGCGCTCGCCGGCTGGCTCCGCTCGGACGCCCGCGCCGCCAGCGTGGGCAGCGCGATCGTGCTGGATGCGCGGATCGCGATCGACGGCTCGAGCTTCGACGTCGAGCTGACCGGCAGCAACGGCCGCACGGCCTCGCCGATCGCCGCGCTCCGCGCGTGGCAGGCCGGCATCGACATGGTCCCGCTCGTCGGCGGCGGCTGGGGCCGCGTGCCGATGTCGTGGTTCGACAAGCACGGCCACCGCGTCGCCGATCTGCTCGCCGCGCGCGGTGACGACAAGAAGCTGCCGATCTACGCGCTGCCCGATCTGGCGCGGCTGTCCGAGGAGCTCGACGAGCCGCCGCCGCCCGAGCTCGATCGCCTCAAGCCGCTGCTCGACAAGTTCGCCGGCATCCCGCACGCGCCGGCCGCCGCCGGGTTCGTGGGCGAGCTGCGGCCCTACCAGCAGAGCGGCGTCGACTGGCTCGTGTTCTGCCGCGAGGCCGGCCTCGGCTGCGTGCTCGCCGACGACATGGGCCTCGGCAAGACCATCCAGGCGCTCGCCGCGGTGCGCGCGCACGGCACCCAGCGCACGCTCGTGGTGTCGCCGACGTCCGTGCTGTTCAACTGGCTCGCGGAGCTCCGCAAGTTCCGGCCGGACCTCCACGTCGCCACCTACCACGGCGCCCGCCGCGTGCTCGACCCGACGGCCGACGTGGTGCTGACCAGCTACCCGATCCTGCGCAACGACACCGACGTCCTCGCCCAGCAGGCGTGGGACACGGTCATCCTCGACGAGTCCCAGACCATCAAGAACCCGGACAGCCAGGTGGCGCGCGCCGCCTACAAGCTCAAGGCCGGCTGGCGCGTGACGCTGTCCGGTACGCCGATCGAGAACCGGCTCGACGAGCTGTGGAGCCAGCTCCACTTCACCAACCCCGGCCTCCTCGGCGGCCGCACCGACTTCGCGGATCGCTGGGCCGCGCCGATCGGCGATGGCGACGCCGGCGCCGCCGCGCGCCTGCGCGAGCGCATCCGCCCGTTCGTGCTGCGCCGCATGAAGTCCGAGGTGGCGCGCGAGCTGCCGCCGCGCACCGACTCCGTGATGTACGTCGAGCTCGACGCCTCCGAGCGCGTGACCTACGACGCGATCCGCGCCGCCACCCAGCGCGAGATCGTCGCGATGCTGGAGGCCGGGCGCGGCGTGATGGCCGCCCTCGAGGCGCTGCTCCGGCTGCGCCAGGCCGCGTGCCACACCGCGCTCCTGCCCGCCGCCCTGCGCGGCACCCCGATGAACGTCACCAAGCGGGCCGCCGCCGCCGCCGCCGCCGCCGCCCAGGCCGAGGCCGACGCGGAGGCCGCGCTGTCCCGCGACGATGCTCCCGAGGACCGGCCGGTGCTCGTGCCCGCGGGGGCCACCATCACCGCGCCCGCCGCCCCGGTCGGCCCGCCGCCGCTCGGCTCGTCGAAGGTGACACGCCTGCTGCTCGCCCTCGAGGATGCGGTCGCCGACGGCCACCGTGCGCTCGTGTTCTCGCAGTGGACCTCGCTGCTCGACCTGATCGAGCCGCACCTCGACCGCGCGGGCATCAAGTTCGTCCGCCTCGACGGCACCACCGTCGACCGCGGCAGGGTGGTCAACACGTTCCAGGCCGAGGACGGCCCGCCCGTGATGCTGCTGTCGCTCAAGGCCGGCGGCACCGGCCTCAACCTGACCGCCGCCGATCACGTGTTCCTCGTCGACCCGTGGTGGAACCCCGCCGTCGAGGATCAGGCCGCCGACCGCGCGCACCGCATCGGGCAGGACAAGCCCGTGATGGTGTACCGGATGGTCGCGCGCGACACCGTCGAGGAGCGCATCCTCGAGCTGCAGTCACGCAAGCGCGCGCTCGCCGACGCGGCGCTCGCCGACGCGGGCGGCGCCGCCGCGATTACCCGCGACGACCTGCTCGCCCTGCTCGCGTAGCGCGCCGCCTCGCGGCGCGGGTTCGTGCGACGCTCGCGGGATGTTCGACCGATTCTGGCGCAAGGGGCCTCAGTTCAACCCCAACGACGTGCTCCCGTTCGTGCACGTGCCCCCCGGGGAGAAGCCGATCGTGCTCGATGCGCTCGACGTCTCGGTGGTGATCACCGGGATGTTCGCGGAGACCTCGCAGACGATGGTGTTCCGCAACCCGAACCGGCGCGCCCTCGAGGGGCAGCTCGGCTTCCCGTTGCCCGACCACGGCGTGGTGTGTGGCTACGCGATCGACGTCGACGGCGAGCTCGTCGACGGCGTGATCGTCGAGAAGAAGCAGGCGCGCAAGATCCTCGAGGCCGAGATCCGCAAGGGCGTCGATCCGGGGCTGGTCGAGCAGGTCCAGGGGAACCTGTACCGGACGCGCATCTACCCGCTGCCACCCGGCGGGACACGGACTGTCCGGATCACGTACGTCAGTGACCTCGTCGTCAACGGCACGAGTGCGGGCTACCACCTGCCACTCGCCCACGCGACGAGCGTGGAGCGCGTGTCGCTGCGCGTCGAGATCACGCAGGGCGAGGTCACGCCCGTGATCTCGGGCGGCGTCGGCAACCTGACGCTCGCGCAGCTCCGCGGCAGCCACGTGGCCGAGGCCAAGCTGCCGCGCGGCGCCGCCTGTGACGACCTGGTGGTGCGGCTGCCGGACCTGCCGCGCCACCTGCGCGCGGTGGAGCGCAGCAGGGACGAGACGTACTTCGCGATCTCCAGCGCGGTCCCGGAGGCTGGACGTGCGTGGACGCCGGCGCGGGTGACGCTGGTGTGGGACGCGTCGGGGAGCCGCGGCGACGTCGACCGCGACCTCGAGCTGGTGACGGCGATGATGGACGCGTGGCCGCAGCTCGTCGTCGACGTGCGGGTGGTGCGCGACACGCTCGATGCCGCGGCGGAGACGTTCACGGGCCGCCCCGGCCGTGACGAGCTCGTGGGCTACCTTCGAGCACTCCCGCGAGACGGCGGCACGGGGCTCGCGGGGCTCGACCTCGCGACGCTGACGCACGCAGACGCCGAGGCGTGCCTGGTGTTCAGCGATGGGCTCAACACGCTGCGCCGCGGCGTCCCGGGGGCCGCGCGCGTGCCGGTGATCGCGGTGTCGAGCGCCGTCGGGAGCGATGCGGCGTATCTCCGCCACCTCGCGACCCGGAGCGGGGGCGTGTTCATCGATCTCCTCCACACGCCCGCGGCCGCGGCCGTGACGATGATCGCGGGCGCGCGCGACGCGCTGCGCGTCACGGGCACCGATGGCTGCGCCGATGTCCACGTCCATCGCGCCGCCGGGCGGCTATCGATCGTCGGGCGACTGACCGCGGAGGTCGGCCAGGTGCGGCTCGCCGGCAGCGGCGCCCCTGACGACCACGTCTCGATCCCGCGCGCGAAGGCCATCGACGGTGGCCTCGTCGCGAGGGCGTGGGCCGGGCAGCACACGCGCGCGCTCGCCGTCGCCGATCCGGAGCACCCGGACATCCTCGCCCTGGCGCGACGCCACGGCGTGATCACCGCGAACGCGTCCCTGCTCGTGCTCGACAGCCTCGAGCAACACCTCGAGCACGGCGTCGAACCCGCGGCCTCGCGGACCGCGCTGCGGAAGCAGTACCTCGCCGACCGGGACCGCACGCTGCGCACCGAGCGCGCGACCAAGGCGAGCCACATCGAACAGGTGGTCGCGCTGTGGAACGAGCGCGTGCGCTGGTGGGAGACCGACTTCACGCCGCGCCCGGCGCCGAAGCACGACAAGGCGAAGCGCGGCGCGCGCCCGGCCGGGGGGGCGATGGACGGCGAGATGGCTGGCGCGCCCGCCAGCACGGCGTTCGAGGACAGCCTGTCGGCGCCGATGGAGATGGAGATGGCGCGCTCGTCGGCGGCGTCACCGCCGCTCATGGCGCGCATGGCCGCGCCCTCACCCGCGAGATCAGCCGCGGCGCCCGGCGGCGGCGGTCCCCCGCGAGCTCGCGATGAGGGCGGCGGTGGCGGTACGGACGGCGGCGGCGCGCGCGGCGCGAGCATCCAGATCAAGCCGTGGACGCCCGACACCCCGTACCTCACCGCGCTCAAGGACAGCCGCGAGCCCTACCCCCGCTACCTCGACGCGCGGGCGCAGTACGCGGGCAGCCCGGCGTTCTTCCTCGACTGCGGCGACTTCTTCCTCGCGCGCGGGGAGCGCGTGCTCGGCCTGCGCGTGCTGTCGAACCTGCTCGAGCTCGGGCTCGACGATCCCGCGCTGATGCGGATGTACGCATGGCGGCTCCAGGCGGCGGGCGAGCTCGACGGGGCGATCGACGTGTTCGAGCGCGTCCGCCGGATGCGCGACGACGAGCCGCAATCGCACCGCGATCTCGCCCTGGCGCTCGGCGAGCGCTGGGAGGCCAGCGGTGTCGCGGACGACGCGCTCCGCGCGATGAACCTCCTCTACGACGTGATCGAGCAGGCCTGGGAGCGGTTCCCCGAGATCGAGCTGATCGCGCTGATGGAGCTCAACCGGCTGATCGCGAAGGCCCAGGCGCGCGGCCTCGCGACGCCCGCGCGGATCGATCCGCGGCTGGTGCGCCTCCTCGATCTCGATGTCCGGATCAGCATGGCGTGGGACCTCGACCTCACCGACGTCGACCTCCACGTGTTCGAGCCCAACGGCGACCATGCGTACTACGGCGCTAACCTGTCGAGCGGCGGCGGGCTGGTGTCGCGCGACTTCCGCCAGGGCTACGGTCCGGAGGAGTACGTGCGCCGCGTCGCCGAGGCTGGCGTCTACGCGATCAAGGCGCACTACTACGGCTCGGCGCAGCAAGACATCGCGGGAGCGTGCACCGTGATCGTCCAGGTGATGGTGAACTATGGCCGCCCGAACGAGCAGCGCCAGACATTGACCCTGCGCCTCGACAAGCCGAGCGACCAGGTCGTGGTCGGTGAGATCACGTTCGAGGGCGGCGCGAAGGCCGAGGCCGACTGGCGGCCGCGATTCACGCGGCTCCGCGTCGGCATGGCGATCGACGAGATCGTCAACGTCGTCGGCCAGCCGACCCGGATCGAGGGCTCGAACGAGACCGTGCTCGTCTACGAGCTGGCTCCCGGCCAGCTCGTCCACGTCGTGGTCGCGCCGCGGCTGACCGCCGTCCGCCAGATCATGGACGGGGGGGAGCTCGACATCCTGTAGCGCGACCGCTCACACGCCAAGAAACAGGTAGTCCAGGGCGGCGACGACCTGATCGCGGTAGGCGGTGAGCTGGCCCCGGCGGTCCTGAAGATCGTCGACGCGAACGGCGGTCAGTCTCGGCACGAACAGCACGTACTCCGTGTCGGCCAACTTCACGTGGGGAGCCAGGTGTCCCGTTGTTCCCGGAACCTTGGCGCGCGGGGCGAGCGGAGCGACGATGCGCTCGCGACCCGTGTCGGCGAGATCAGACTGCAACACCGCGACGAACGGATACGCGCGGCGAGCTGCAACGATCGGATTCACGAACACGTCGAACTGCGCCACGCCTACTCCCCGCCGTCGCCTGCGTAGTGTTCGCGCGCCATCTCCGCGAACGAACCATGCTTGGCCTCGTACGCACTGACGGCGTCCAGATCGCGTGCGATGTCGGCGCGGACGAGCTCCGCCTGGCGCCGCGCAACCTCGACGGTCAGCGCGGCCTCTGCCACGTGCGACGCGTTGATGCCCAGCCGCTTCGCGCGCGCGTACAGGTCCGAGTTGAGCGTGAGGCTCACGGTCCGCTTGACCGCCGTCACGTCGTGTGGGGGACCTCGCATACTTGGATGATACACGGGTCATTCACACGTGCAAGATCCCCGTGGCCACCACACGCAGGACTCCAGCGCTCCGGGTCGCCAGCGTCGGCAACGTTGTCCCTGGCACATCGCGCCGGCCTCTGCGCGGTTCACCGCTCGGCGCATTCCTGGGGCCGGTGAGCGGCCGGGCGAGATCGGGACGCTCCCCCCTGCGCCGCCGGAGTGAGAGGAGCCTTCAGGGTTCCATCAGTTCGGCAGTTCGATCGGGTATTTCCCGACGCCATACAGCCATGCATCGTTGAACGCAGAGCCACCATTGTAGGGTCCGTCTCGCTCTGTTTGCTTGGCGGCCTGGAGAACCAGGTTCCATTCCTGGATGCCAGAAAAATAGTGCTTTGCGAAGGTGTAGGTCACCTTCTCGAGCTTCCGTTTCTGTGTCGACAAGAGCGTGCCCCATCTGTCCGAATTGTCTTTCTTGCTCCAGGCCTCGATCACGCTCTTCCTGGGGCTGACCGTGATCGTGTTGCCGCTGACTGTGTAAGTACCACTCTCTCGCGTCAGAAGAAGCTTGTCGAAGGTGGGCTGAAACGACTTGACGAAGAAGGTGTACGTACCATCTGAGTTGAACGTGTACTGCCTCCGCGTGTTTCCACTGACACCGTGATTCACGGCATAGTGAGACTGATTACTGGCACTTATCATCCAAATGCCAGAAATGGATTGCTCATCGACGCTGGTTGCTGGCTTCGACGATGCCTCAGGCTTGACCAGGACAACCGACGATATCAACCCGTCCACATCTTTCAGGTAGGCCGGATTGTTGGTGGTGGCGACGATGCTGACCCGCCTGTCGTAGCCGCTGGCAGTGGCCAGAATCACGGTGGCATTCTTACCGTCAAATGTGAAGCTGCCACTGCCTGCCTTGATCTTCCAGCCGTCGGTCTCCTGTACTCCATGTTCCTTGCGATCACGCGTGGGGCTGTAGTTTCGCTCGATCAATTCTTGCCACTCGCTCTCGAAATCTGCGGCAATACTTCCATTGCTCACGGTGCTTTGGCTGACGTTGATCCGGCACCAGCTCTGCGTCTTGTTATCAATTTTTATGAAGCTCACAAAGGTTGCTTCCACCTTCTTCGCCCATCCTTTTGGAGCAGTGAAGGTGACGAGGTCGAAGGTTTGCCTCTGGGCAAATGCTTCTCCTGCGAACGCGATGAGCAGAATAAGGATCAACAGCTTCTTCATGGTTTGATTCCAGTTGCAGTGTCAGCTGTGATGGAAATGCTCGGCGGATCGCCACCGCACGGGCGACGGGCGCGACAGCGCGGCCTCTGCCACCAGCGAGGCGCTGGTGCCCAGCCGCTTCGTCCCTGTGGACAGGTTCGAGCCGAGCGTGAAGCTCACGGTCCGAGCCGCCGCCTTCACGTCGTGTACAGGGACGCGCATGCACCAATGATACTCGTGTCGTTCACACGGGCAAGCTCGCCCTGTCCCACGACTGAACGCCAGAGCGACATCGGGCCTGCTCCACACCGCGCGGATCCCGATGCCCGCCGAGCTCGGTCGAGACGGCCGGCCCGGTCAGATCAGATCAGCGGCGATAGCCGCAGGATCTGGCCGTGGACGTCACCGCTGGTGGCGTCGATCGACGGATCGATGAACAGCCGGGTGACGGCGGTGTTGCGCAGTCCCGACAGGATCTCGTCGGACACCAGCGCGCCCGCGTCGAGGCCGATCGCGAACAGCTCCTCGCCGGTGCCCATCGCCTTGGCGAACTCCTCGGCGGACTGCCCGCTGGAGAACAGGAACCCGTACGGCCGGCGGCACCACATGTCCGTGCCGTTCGACGTCAGGTACCAGATCCGCGGGGGGAGCAGCGCGACGAGCTGCTGCATGGTGACATCCTCGCTCATGGCCCCAACCTGCCACACCTGCGCGCGGGCTGCCGCCTGGCCGGGGTGCATGTTAGCGTCCCGCCCATGCAGCGCTTCGCCCTGATCTGCGCCCTCCTCGCCGCCGCGTGCGGGCCCGGCTCCCCGGGCGGGCCGAACATGAACAACAAGCTCGGCGTCCAGCCGTACGAGGCGCCGGCGTCATCGGTGATCTCGTCGGACATCCTGGCGCGCGAGCCGGTGGCCAACCGCGCGAACGTCAAGCACATCCTGATCTCGTGGGAGGCGCTCGGCGAGGCATTCGGCGGCCGCCAGGACCCGCGCGCCCAGAAGCGCTCGATGCCGCAGGCCGAGGCCGAGATCAAGGCGCTGCTCGGCCAGCTCAAGGCCGGCGGCGACTTCGACGCGCTGATGCGCGATAACTCCGAGGACGTCGGCTCGGCGCAGAGCGGCCGCCCGTTCGAGGTCACCCCCGACGCGCAGCTCGTGATCGAGTTCCGCCAGCTGTCGCTGCGGCTCAACCCCGGCGAGTACGGGGTGTGTCAGTCCGAGTTCGGCTTCCACATCATCAAGCGCATCGATTAGGCGAGGCGCCTGGCGCCGCCTACCGGCGCGCCGACAGGCCGGTGAACACCTCGATGTCGGGAACGTCGCCGATCATGTCGTCGCGCGGGCGGGGATTGAACATCGAGGAGACGTCCGCGAGCGCGATCGACGGGGTCACCATCGCGAGCAGGACACAGGAGGTGTGGACGAGGCGCCATGCACGGTTCCCGCCCCGTCAGCTCGGCCGGCGGCGCTCCGGATCGGGGTGCCGGTGGGGTTCTCGTGCGCAATCGGTGCGCGATCCCGCAGAGGCCGCGCGCGTTACACGTAGGTAAACGTGCAGCGGGCCCGGGCCGCGGCCCGCAGCGGGCGCCGCGTTCCCGCCTACCGTGGAAGACATCGGAGCCGCATGACCCATCGCCTGCTATCCTTCCTCGCCCTCGCGCTCGCAGGTCCCGCCGCTGCCCAGCCGGTCGAGGCGCCGCCCCCATCCTCGGAGGCACCACCCGCGCCGGCCGAGGTGCCCAGCCCGCCCGGGGCGCCGGCCCCACCCGCCCAGGCACCACCCGCCCAGGCACCACCCGCGCAGGCCCCCGCGCCGGCCGCCGCGCCCGCCGCCGCGCCCGCGCCCGCACCCACGATCAAGGGCGAGCCCGGCAAGGGGCTCACGGTGACGCTCGGGGATGCGTTCTCGCTCAACCTGCGCTCGCGGATCATGCTGCGCTACCAGCTGCACGCCGCGCCCGCCGATGCCACGGGCGACCGCGCGCACGACCAGCTCGTCACGGTCGGGACCGTGCGCGTGTGGATGTCCGGCAGCGTGTACCGCCCCGAGGTCACGTACATGACGCAGCTCGCGCTCGGCGCGCGCGACTACCGCGATGGCGCCGTGTCCCCGATCTTCGACGCCTACGTCGACTACAAGGCCCACCGCGATCTGTCCGTCCGCGTGGGGCAGTTCTTCGTTCCGTTCGATCGCCTGCGCACCGTGCGCGAGTTCGCGCTCCAGCTCACCGATCGGCCTCGGCCGGTCACCGAGCTCACACTCGATCGGGACGTCGGCGTGCTCGCGTACTCGGACCGCTTCCTCGGGGATCACTCGCCGGTCGCGTGGCGGGTCGGCGCGTTCGGCGGAGGTGGTATCAACCTCGCGAGCGCGCACCCCGCGGGGGGCCTGCTGCTCGCACGCGTCGAGCTCCGCCCGCTCGGGCCGATCGACGACGACAGCGAAGGTGACCTGGCCCGACGCGCGAAGCCGGGCCTGGCGCTCGGCGCCGCGGTCGCGGTCAACCGCAACAGCAACCGCGTGCGCAGCACCACCGGCGCCACGCTGACCGGCGGCACCACCGACTACACCCACGCGGCGCTCGACGCGGTGTTCAAGTGGCGCGGCCTCGGGCTCCAGGCCGAGTACCTGTGGAAGCACGCCTCCGACGAGCAGGTGCCCTCGGCCGCGGACCCCGACGTGCTCGAGTGGGCGCGCTCCGGCAGCGGCTGGGTGGTGCAGGCCTCGTACGTGCTGCCGAAGCCCGTCGAGCTGGTGGCGCGGTTCTCGCGCCTGTACGCGCCCGGGGGGACCGACCCGAAGTGGATCAGCGAGGTGACGAACCTCGGCCAGGAGGTCGCGCTCGGCATGAACTACTACCTCAACAACCACAGCCTCAAGGTCCAGGCCTCGTGGATCGTCCGCACGCCGCGCGGTGCGAGCTTCGACAGCAGCGACCACCTCGTGGCCGTGCACCTCGACGCGACGTTCTGACGTCGCTACCGGGGCGGCTGCAGGACCTGGCCGGCCGCGCGGGCGGAGCGGCGCAGGCCGCGCAGGTGCGCGTGATCGCGGACGAGCACGATGAACGTGATCAGGCCGCCGAGCACCAGCAGCCCGAACATCACGTGGGTCTGGTGCGCGATCGCCATCACCAGCGTCAACCAGGTCAGGAAGTCTCGCCGCGGGATGTACGAGATCCACACGCCCACCGCCGCCACCCACGGCGGCAGCGAACTGGTCGTGGCGCTCACGGGCGCCGGCACGAGGCGGGCGCTGCTGGCCGTGATACCGGGCGCGAGCACGAACCGCGCGACGTAGTCCTGGCTGTTCGCCGAGCCGACCGCGACGATGATGTTGTAGTACACGAAGTACAGGCTCGTGCCGTACGTCACGAGCGAGCCGGCCGTCAGCGCGAGCCACGGATCGACGCCGAGGTCCCCGAGGTAGAGCGGGCCATACCGGAGGTGGCCGTGGACGCCGAGCGCCACCATGTAGCCGATCGTCGACAGCTCGTCGACGATGGTGTCCATCCACGCGCCGAACCGCGACGACAGCAGCTTCACGCGCGCGATCTCGCCATCGCAGCAGTCGACGTACGAGCCGACGAGGATGATCGCGGTGCCGAGGATGGCGCGGTCGATGCTCGCGCTCGCCGTCAGCCAGCAGCCGATCATCCCGAGCACCCCGACCAGCGCGGACACCTGGTTCGGCGTGATCGGCGTGTGCACGAGCAGGCGGGTCAGCGGGAACGACACCGGCCGGTACAGGTAGCGCGTGATCGCGTTGTCCTGCGGCTTGATCAGGATCCGGTACAGCAGGCGGTGCGCGGCCGCGCGCTCGGCGGACGTGCCGATCGGGTGGCGGGCGATCGCGCCGTGCTCGACCCGGGTCACCGCCGGCGTGGCCGCGACGATCGCGTCGTCGGTGTCACCGCGCGCGAGGGCGGCGCTCACCACGCTCGCCGTGGCACCGTGGGCGATCAGCGCCCCGGCGTACGCACCCTCCGGCCCGATCGCGACGACGATCCCATCGGCGACCGGCGCGGCCTCCACCAGCGGCGCCGCGAGCGGGGTGTGCACGAGCTGGTCCGCGCGGATCACCAGCAGCGGCGCGCCAGCATCGGCGCGCCACGCCACGAGGGCGTCGCGTCCGCCCTCGACGCCGACCACGAACACCCGACCGGCCCCGAGGCGCCGCGCGACCCGCACCGCGCGCTCGCACGCGGTCAGCCCGGCGATCCGGGTGCGTGCCCGCGGATCGTCTGCCAGCACGACCGCATCGACCGCGAGCGCCACGCCTTACCTCTACATGGCCCGGGGCGGTCGCGCCAAGCGGGTGACGCCTGTTGCCACGACGCGGCGGTCAGGTGACAGGATCCTGGCGGATCGAACAGCTTCCTCGATCAAGGTGGTGAAACTTGGACAGCCAGCGAGGGCAAGTGGCTGAACCCAGGCGAAGCATGCGCGTTGCATCACGAGGTGCGCAGATGAAGGCCGTCATCCTTGCCGCGGGTTGTGCGACGCGACTCCGTCCCCACTCCGACGACACGCCCAAGACCCTGCTCCCGGTCGGCGGCGTGCCGATCCTGCGTCGGACCATCACCAACCTCCTCCAGGTCGGCTTCGATCAGTTCGTGATCGGCACGGGCTACCTCGAGCACATGGTCCGCGACGCGGTCGGCCGCTGGTTCCCCAGCCTCGACGTCACGTACGTCTCGAACCCGGACTTCCGCACGACCAACAACGCGTACTCCCTGCTGATGTGCCGCGACGTCTGCGAGGACGACGGCTTCATCCTGCTCGATGGTGACGTCGTGTTCGACCTCGCCGTCGTCGAGGAGCTCGTCGAGCGCGGCCACGATTGCCTGGCCGTCCGCTCCGTCGGCTCGATCGGCCTCGAGGAGGTCAAGGTGACCGCCGACGTGCACGACCGCGTGCTCGCGATCGGCAAGCACGTGCCGGTGCGCTCCGCGATGGGCGAGTCGGTGGGCATCGAGCTGTTCTCGGCCACCTCGTCGCGCCGCCTGTTCAACGCGCTCCACGACCGGGTGCGCACGCAGGGCCTGGTCAACGAGTACTACGAAGCGTCGTTCCAGCAGATCATCGACGAGGGCAGCACGCTCTACGGGGTCGACATCGGCTCGAAGTACGCCACGGAGATCGACACCATCGAAGATCTCCTCGCGGCCAACGCCCGCCACGCGCAGCGCCCCGCGTTCGACGTCCGCGTCGAAGGCGTCCGCCTCGCGGTGTGAGGCAACGCCGGGGGCAACCGGGCCCCTGGCCAGTCGAGGCGCCACCCCGGCGTCCGCCCTGTCAGCAGCTGATCTCCGGTCTGCCACGCGAATCTCGTTGCGACCGGCGCGCGCGATCAGGATGATTCGAGCCATGTCTTACCGGCGGTTCGTGATCGGCCTCGCTACCACCGTCGGCTGTGCGACCGCGGTCCCGGCGCAGGATGGCGTCGATGGCGGAGGCGTGATCGATGGCGGGGGCGTGATCGATGGCGGAGGCGTGATCGATGGCGGAGGCGTGATCGGCAGCGATGCCGCGCCGCTGATCGATGCGCGGCCGGGTACCGATGGATCGGTGACCACGCCCGATGCACCGGTCCCGTGCACCGTGGTCACGCGTGACCTCCTGACCAACGGCAACTTCGATACCGCGCCGCTGGGCGCGGGCTGGATGGCGACGCCGATCGACCCGATGTACCCGCTGGTGACCGGCGATGGCGGCGCCACTGCCGTGATCCAGAGCGCGCCCAACCGCGCCTGGCTCGGCGGGCTAACGGCGGCCTCGGGCACCGTGACCGACGTGCTCTACCAGGACGTCACGATCCCGGCCTCGACCACCGCGCTCACGTTCACCGGGTTCCAGCAGGTCCGCTCGGGCGAGCTGTTTCCGTTGAGATTCGACTTCGCGTTCCTCGACCTGGTGTCCACCTCGAATGCCCCCCTGGAGGCGATCGTGGCCCTCGAAGATGGAGATGACGGCACCTCCTGGGTGCCGATCAGCTACGCGGTGCCCACCCCTTACGCCGGCCAGACGGTGCGAGTGCGGCTGACCTCGACGAACGACACCTCGCTGGCGACGTCGTTCTACTTTGACACCCTTGCGCTCAACGCCACGTTCTGCGAGTGATCGCCGACCGCCGTGACGCCCGTCAGGATCACTCTGCTCGGCCTGTCGGCCGCCCTCGCAGCCTGCGCCAGCGCCAACGACGCGCCGCAGCCGATCCCGGGCAACGACGCGCGCGTGGATGGCCCCCTGGGCGGCGCCGACGCCGCGGTCACCGACGCCGGCTTCGGCATCGACGCCCCGCCCGCCGACGCGGGGATCCCGAGGTTCACGCTGCAGCAGACCACGCTGACCGCCAGCCTGCCCAACGGGACCGTGGCGTGTAGCAACTCCGGGACCCCGCGGGACAACAGCTGGTACCGGGTGTTTCGCCTCGCCGACGCGGGCATCACCGGGGGCGCGCGGATCACGGCGGTGTCGATCGGCGTCCAGCAGGCTTCCGGGTTTCCCACGCTCGACATCAAGGTCGGCACCTACAGCGGCAGCGTGCAGCCGCCCCCGCAGACGCTCGACGTCGGCCTGATCACCCCGATCGCCTCCACGACGTACACCGTCCCCACGATCACGACGTCGGCCACGCAGTACGTCTCCGTTCCGCTCACGGCGAACATCCCCGCGCTCGCGCAGGTGATCGTCGAGGTCTCCGTGCCCGACCTGGTCGGGACCGGCAAGACGTTCTTCCTCGGGGGCAACACCGACGGCCAGTCCGCGCCCGCGTACCTGCGCTCCACGGCCTGCAGCTACCCCCAGCCGCGCGACACCACGACGCTCGACGCCGCGTTCGCGAGCTCCCACCTCGTGATCACGGCGACCGGGACGAACTGACCCCGACGCGGGCGTAGGCGCTCGCGCGATCCCGCGCGATGTCCTCGAGCACGGCGGTGACCTCGACGAGCGCCGCGCTGACGACGCGGTGGTTGTCCTCGGCGATCAGGTCGCCGACGTCCTCGCGCAGCACCGGCAGGTCGAGCCCGCCGAGCAGCTGCGCCTGGAACGTCAGATCGACCACCGGCGTGGGCGCCCGGACGTTCTTCATCAGCGCGAACGGCACGAACTGCAGCAGCGGATCCGGGGAGCGGCGCACGAACGGCACCAGCCGCGCGGGCGTACCCAGATCGAGCGGCGCCTCGGGGTGGAAGTCCGCAACGCCGGCCTGGGGCACGACGGGGGCCACCTCGGCGCGCAGCTCGCGCAGCTCGCGCGGCGAGACCGCGAGCTCGGGCACCACCACCATCGCGACCGCCGTGCCGGGCCGCGCGAGCAGCCCCGCCGCCACCACGCCGAGCGCCGCCGCGGTGGGCGTGCCCCACACCACCTCGATCGCGACCTCGCCCCCCTCACGTGCGCTGCGCGCCCACGGGCACAGGTTCCAGCGCTCGACGACCTCGACCAGGTAGCGCTCGAGCAGGCGGATGACCTCGGCACGGCGGAGCTCGACGCGGGCAGGGTCCGTGGGCATCGCAACCATCGTACGCCGCCCGTGTCATGGTGAGGAACGTGAAGGCCACCTGGATCGTCGCCGAGGCCGTGCTCGCCGCGGCTGTGCTCGGAAGTCTCCCGGGCAGCGCCGATGCCAGCCCGCTGACCGAGGCCCTTGCGCGGCACGCCCCCGCCGACGTGACCGCGCTGCGCACCCAGCTCGCGGCCGCCCCCACCGACGCCGCCGTGCGCTGCACGCTGGGCGCGGTGTACGCCGCGCGCGCCGACCTGCCCCGCGCCGCGCTCCACCTCGCCGGCTGCGCCGACGCCGACCTCCCCGGCGAGCTCGCCCCGGTGATCGCGCGCGCGGTGCGCGAGACCCGCACGCGGCTGCGCGCCAGCGAGCTGTCCGAGCTCCAGATCCTGACCGACCCCGCGGGCACCCCCGTCGAGGTCAGCGCCCTGCCCGGCGAGCCGCTGACCGGCCCGGTCACCGTGTGGGTCCCCGCCGGCACGTACACCGTGCGCGCCACCCGCAGTAACGGCGCGATCGTGGAAGCCACGATCACCACGCACCCGTACAGCCGCGCGATGGTGCCGATCGACGCGCGCATCACCGCTCCCGCGCCGACGCGCACTGGCCAGGTCGACTTCACCGAGGACACCGCCACCGAGTCCTCCGCCGGCCCGCCGCCCGACATCAAGCGCCCGTCCCTGATGTCCGACAAGCAGCGCGGGATCGCCGGCCCGCGCACCGGCCCTGCGCTCGAGGATCCCCTCCCCCTCCGCACCCGGCGCGGGGCGCACCCGTGGCTCGGCATCCGCCTCGGCGGCGGCGTGTTCGATGACGCGGAGACGTCTGCCTCGGTGGGCCCGAGCGTGGCCGCCGTCGCCCGCATCCCCCTCGCCCCGCGGCTGTTCCTCGCCGCGCGCCTCGACGGGTCCCGCCGCGGCGGCGCCGCCCCGGCCGGCAGCGGCCGCGCGATCGACACCGCCGGCGCGGCCGTCGGCGTGGGGCGCCCGTGCGCGGGGGCGCCGCACCCAGCTCGCGGTGCTCGGTCAGCTCCGCGGTGATCTGCGGTTCGCCGATGCCCGCGCGATGACGCCCGTGCGGGGCGCAGGCCTCGCGATCGCGGTCGGCCTCGAGGTCGCGCTCGCGGGCACGCCGCTGACCGCCGGCCTCCGGTTCGAGCAGGGGCTGACGGAGCTGGTGGCCGGCGCGCGCGATCGCGCCGTCGTCCTCGAACTCGGCGTCGAC
This sequence comes from Kofleriaceae bacterium, assembly GCA_964203225.1. GTDB lineage: Bacteria > Myxococcota_A > Polyangia > Haliangiales > Haliangiaceae > JABFXX01. The sequence goes on along the minus strand of CAXNMK010000005.1, from coordinate 61,793 downwards.
TGGCGATAGGGGTCCGGCCGAACTTCGACAACTTGCGGCCGAAACCTCATTGAATTCTGTCGGTTACCCCCTCAAGTTGTCGTGTTTCGGCCGGCCCCCCCCGCAGCGCGCGCAGCGGCTCAGCCGCGGATGAGCTGATCGACCAGGCTGCGCAGTGCCTGGTGCAGGGTGGGATCGGGGACCTTCTTGCCGGTGGCCAACCCCTCGACGACCTGGGCTTGCTCGACGAGGAGCAGGCCGATCCCGCCGCGACGCAGCGACTCGTCGAGGACCAGCGGGTTCCACGCTGGAGGCCGGGAGGCGCGGTACGCAGCCTGCACCACGCCGAGCGCGGTCGTGGGTGTCACCGCGAGGTACTGCCGGTTGACATGGCGGTCGGCGGTGGCCAGCTGCGCGAGCGCCCCGGCGACCGCGCCGGGTTCGGCAGCGATCCCGACCGCCACCAGCTGCGTGCGGCCCGCGCCGTCGGGCAAGCTGGCGAGTAGATCGAGCTGCGATCGCGCCACGGGCACGCTCGCGGCGACCCGCGCGCCAGCGAACGCACGCAGCCAGCCAGCCACCCGGGCCGTCAGCTCGGCGCGGCGCGGCAACGCAAAGAACAGGCCGTCGCTCGCCAGCGGGCCGGCGAGCGTCGCCCGCCACAGCGCGGCGACCAGGACATCAGGGCCGCGGACGGCGGAGAACTCGCCACGCGCGCGCCCGAGCTCGTCGGCGAACGCCAGCACGGCGGCGAGATTCTCGGCGGGGCTGCGGGCCTGAGGCGCGACGCGGATGGGCATCCCGAGTTGATCGACCACGGCGTTGAAGCTCCGCCGATCGAGCAGCGCGGCGCGCAGGGCGCCGAGCCGAAGGTACGAGCTTCGCGCTTCGGGATCCGGGTTCCGCAGCCAGGCATCCAGGATGCGCACGAGCGTGGGATCGGGACCTGTCATCCGGCGAGGTTCCTCGACGTCCTGTCGAGACAAGGCCGGGCGCCACATCGGGACATCATCTGCCAATGATCATAGCGGCTTCGACTCGAGGGCGCGAGTGTCGGTGGCGCGCGGGGCGGGCGACGGAATCTCCATGCGCGGGGCCCACCACGCGCGCCGCGCTCGAGGCCACCTCGATCCTCGACGTCCCGTTCACCGCCGACGTGGCCGCCGAGATCGCCGCGATCACGGGGGACGCCGCGGCCGACGCCCTCGCCGACGCCGCCGCGATCGGGCTGGTCATCGAGGAGCCGGCGGGCCGGTGGCGGTTCGCACAGGAGCTCGTGCGGCGCGTCCTCGAGCGCGCCCTGCCGGCGTCGCGGAGGTCCGGGCTCCACGCGCGGGCCGCGGTCGCGCTCGAGCACTGGCTCGGGACGCCGGCCTCCCCACGTCGCCGGCCCCGCTCCACGTCGCCGGCCCCGCTGACCTGCCCCGCCGACCTGCCCCGCCGACCGGTCCAGACGCGTCGTCGGCCGCCCGCGCACGCGACGCCTGCGTCGCCTGGGTCACCAGCCGCGCGTGGTCTCGGGATCGCCCTTGAACGGCCCCACCAGCTCCCCCGTGATCCAGCCGCCGTAGAAGCCGCCGGCCTGGGGCCGCACGCGCTCCCCGCCGACGAAGCACGCCAGCCGGTCCGCGTAGAACGCGACGTGCCCCGCGATCATCGCGGCCTCGCCGAACGGCCGATCGTACGACCACGCCGCGCGCTCGAGCCGCCCCTCCGCGGTCACCACGTCGTGGTACGAGCACGCCCCCTTCCACTCGCACAGCGAGCCCCCGGGCGCCCGCACCAGCGCCGCCGGATCCATGTCCGCGCGCGGCACGTAGAACGTCGGCGGGTGGCTGGTCTCGAGGAGCCGGACCGCCGCACGCGTCCGCGCGATCTCGATCCCGCCGTGCCGCACGATCACCTCGCGCGCATCGGGCACCAGCAGCGGCGGCCGCGGGTAGTCCCACACCGACTCCTGCCCGGGCCCGGGCGTCACCGCGAAGGCTGGCCGCGCCGCGCCCGTCCACGTCCAGCCCGTGCGCCCCGCCTTCGCCCACGCGGGCAGCTCGTCACTCGTGTCCGACATGCGCCAGCGTAGCGGGGATCCCCGAGGCCGCACGCCGATCGTGATGTAGGGTGGGCCCCAACGACTCGCGGTTCTGGGGCGCGGTGCCCGTGGATCACGTCAAGGGCACCGCGCTGTTCATCTGGTGGTCACGGGGCCCGGGCGGCGACCGCCGGGACCGGGTGGGGACGACGATTCGCTAGCGGCGGCTCAGCGGATCACGAGGCCGGTGTCGGTCAGGGTCGCGACGCGATCCGCGCGGGGGACGCGGTCCCACGTGAACCCGGACACCAGCTCGGCGGGGGTACACGGGCGCGGCTCGTCGAGGAGGCCGGCGCCGTGCGCGAGCAGGCCGCACGCGGCGGCGGGCGTGTGGAACGCGCGCAGCGTGGAGTACGGGATCGAACCGTGGAGCTTGGCGAGCTTGTCGCCGCGCTCGTCACCGAGGAGGAGGAAGTGGTGGCGGTAGCGCGGCGTGGGCAGGCCGAGGGCGCGCTGGATCAGCACCTGCGTCGCGGTGGAGGGGGCGATGTCGTGGCCGCGCACGACGTGGGTGATGCCGGCGGCTGCGTCGTCGACCACCACGGCGAGCTGGTAGGCGATCACGGCGTCGCGCCGGCGCACGATTGGATCCCCCATGTCGATCGCCGGGGTCTGGGACAGGTCGCGCCCACCGTCGTCGACGAGATCGACGCGCACGTCATCGAGGCGGAGGCGCAGGGCCTCGCTGCAGGCGCGCCAGTCGCCGACCAGGCGCCGGTCGCGGCAGGTGTTGTCGTAGGCCCAGCCACCGTCGGGCGAGCGGCGGCCGCCGGCGCGCTGGGAGCGCGTGCACGCGCACGGGTAGAGGCGGCCCGCCGCGGCGAGCTGGTCGAGCGCGGCGGCGTGCTCGGCAGCGCGCCAGGACTGAACCACGACGTCGTCCCAGGTCAGGCCGATCTCGGCGCACACATCGACCAGATGCTGCGCCCACACCGCCTTGACCCGGACCACGTCGAGGTCCTCGAGACGGAGGACGACGCGGCCGCCGTGGGCGCGCGCATCGAGCCACACCAGCAGCGCCGACAGCAGCGTGCCCGGGTGGGCCTCGCCGGTCGTCGAAGGTGCGAACCGCGAGATCACGCTGGCATCATACGTCGGCGTCGCGCGGCCCGCGGGGACCGCGCGACGTTGTCAGCCGCGCAACTCCGGCGCGAACAGCGTCGCTCGAAGGACCCTCAGGAGCCGGGCTTGCGGATCGAGGCGGCGGTCGTGGTCGGGTGCTGTGGCGCACCCTCGGGACGACGGGCGAGCGCGGCCCAGTACGGATTGTAGCGGTTCTCGCCGTCGACGTAGGTCCACGCGGTGTCACCGAGGCCGGGCCGCGCGTCGAGGTGGACGTACCCCTCGGTCGGGTACCAGCCGACGCCGACCTCGCGGTGGGTGCGCCACAGGTAGTCGCGGATCTCGCGCAGGGGGACGCCGGGGATGCGGAAGTCGATGGCACGGCCGCCCCGGTGGGGCGAGGCGGCGGACTCGCCGCGCGTGGCGCGATAGGCGGACACGAACTCGATGGTCGTGCCCTCGTGGCGCTCGGCGAGGTCCGCGAGCATGGCGAGGGTCCGGCGCGCGATCGGCCGCTCGCGATCCGTGCGGCGGCAGCGCAGCAGGTGCCGGATGTCCGCAGTGGTCGAGGCGTCGCTGGTGCCATCGTGATCGACCAGCACCGAGGCGTGAACCCGGAGGTTCTCGTCGAACAGCTTGATCTCGACAGGCGTCGCTGCCCGCACCACGAACATCGCGCTCACGGCCTCGGCCGGCAGCGGAACGGGACTGGCCGCGGCGGTCCAGCTGGACATCATCGCTGTCAGGAGGCGGATCTTGAGGAGGATCGGGAGCATTCAACCTCGGGTCACACACCCGGCACGGCGCCGCGTGGGAGGACAGACTCGCACGTGATCGGGGGCCGGCAAACGGTAAAGTTCCGTACGGATCACGCACACCTGGCCTGCGACGCGATGGCGCGCAGATTGCTTTGCCGCGCGCACTGCTAGTACGGTGCACTCCAGCCAGATGCGCTTCACCGATGAACACCAGCAGCTCCGCCGCACGGTCCGGGACTTCGTCGCGAAGGAGATCAACCCCCACATCGACGAATGGGAGAAGGCGGGCGCATTCCCCGCGCACGCGCTGTTCAAGAAGGCCGGCGCGCTCGGCCTGCTCGGGGTGAACAAGCCCGAGGCGTACGGCGGCATGGGCCTCGATTACTCGTACGCGATGTGCGCGACCGAGGAGCTCGGCAATTGCAACGGTGGCGCCATCCCGATGGCGATCGGCGTGCAGACCGACATGGCCACGCCCGCGCTCGCCCGCTGGGGCACGGACGAGCTGCGCCGCGAGTTCCTGGCGCCCGCGATCAGCGGCGACATGGTGGCGTCGATCGCGGTCAGCGAGGCCGGCGGCGGCTCGGACGTCGCCGCGATCAAGACCGTCGCCACCAAGGACGGCGACGACTACGTGATCAACGGCTCGAAGATGTGGATCACGAACGCCGCGCAGGCCGACTGGATGTGCGTGCTGGTCAACACAGGCGACGGGCCGGTCCACGCCAACAAGACGCTCGTGATCGTGCCGACGAACATCAAGGGGCTCGAGCTCGGCCCCAAGATCGACAAGCTCGGCATGCGCGCCTCGGACACCTGCCCGGTGTTCTTCGACAACGTCCGCGTCCCCCAGCGCCACCGCATCGGCGAGGAGGGCATGGGCTTCATGATGCAGATGGTGCAGTTCCAGGAGGAGCGGCTGTGCGGCGCGGTCGGCGTGGTGCGCGGCCTCGACAACCTGCTCGACCAGACGATCGCGTACTGCAAGGAGCGGCACACCTTCGGACAGCCGCTGATCAACAACCAGGTCGTGCACTTCCGGTTCGCCGAGCTCAAGACCGAGGTCGAGCTGCTGCGGTCCCTGATCTACCGCGCCGTCGAGGACTACGTCGCCGGCACCGACGTCACGATGATGGCGTCGATGGCCAAGCTCAAGGCCGGCCGGCTCGCGCGCGAGGTCGCCGATGCGTGCGTCCAGTACTGGGGCGGGATGGGGTTCACCTGGGACAACCCGGCGTCGCGCGCCTACCGCGACAACCGGCTGATGTCGATCGGCGGCGGCGCCGACGAGATCATGCTCGGCATCATCGCCAAGATGATGGGCATCCTCCCAGGCAAGAAGAAGAAGTAGCGCCGCGTGCGCTCCGCGATCGTCGTCGCTGTCGCAGCCCTGGTCGCGGGCGCCTCGGCGCGCGCGCAGGCCGAGGCACCCGCCTCGGATCGCCGCCCGATCGTCGGGTACGTGATGCGTGGAGACACCAAGGTCACCGACGAGACCGGCGAGTTCCTGTCGCGCACGTTCATGGGCGACGAGGTCGGCCCGAGGGATCTCCGGCGCCTCGAGCGGGCGTTCGTGTCGAGCGAGCTGTTCGAGAAGGTCACGGTCACGCTCGAGGCGGCCCCCGGCGGCTACATCGTCGTCGCGACCGTCAAGGACAAGCACTCGTGGATCATCGCGCCCACGGTGTTCGCGCTGCCCAACCGCAAGTCGTTCGGGGTGGGGTTCGTCGAGAACAACTTCCGCGGCAAGAACCAGAAGCTCCTGCTGTACGGGCAGGCCGGCGACCGCGAGGACCTGCTGTTCGCCGTGTGGCTGATCCCGTCGATCGCGGGCACGCCGCTGACGTTCCGCGCCGACACCTTCAACTACCGGCGCCAGGTGCAGGAGTACCTCAACGACCCCGACGCGCCGGACAGCGACGTCGTGGCGCGAGAGACCGAGACCACGTACTTCGGCGGCGGCATCCTCGTCGGCTGGCGCGCGGCGTGGTGGCTCAACATCGACACCCGGCTGCGGTTCGGCAAGGTCTCGTTCCGCGACGCCCGCGATGGTGAGGATCCCGAGGTCGCCCTGCCCCTCCCCCAGACCGACGGCTGGGACGTGTCCGCGCAGGGGCGGATCACGATGGACGCGCGGCAGTTCCGGTTCGGCGTCAACTGGGGCCCGTACCTGCAGCTCAGCCTCGACACCACGATCCCCGGCCTCGACGACTACGACTACAGCATCGCGCTGCTCCGGCTCTGGTACAGCTGGGTGTTCCGGGGCGAGCACCAGCTCGAGCTGCGCACCAGCGGCCAGCTCGGGCGCCACCTGCCGTTCCACGAGGAGCTCGGGCTCGGCGGCGCCAGCGACCTGCGCGGCTACGCGGTCGACCGGTACCGGGGCGACACCCGCGCGTTCTTCCGCGCCGAGTACTCGGTGCCGGTGGCGAAGTGGAAGTTGTTCGCGTTCCGCGCGATCGGGTTCTGGGACAGCGGGTACCTGGGCTGGAACTTCGCGCGCGATACCGGCGATCGCGCCTACCTGCCCACGCAGGGCAACGGCGTGAGCGTGTTCCGCAACGACGTCGGCGCGGGCCTGCGCGTGTACATCAAGCGCGCGGTGCTGCCGCTGCTCGGGTTCGACGTCGCGTACGGCTTCGAGGGCAAGGCGCTCGAGCTGTACTTCGCGCTCGGGCTGACCGACTTCTGAGCCGCGCGCAGAAGCGCGACTAGGTCGAGCCCTCGGGGATGACACCCCCGACGGGAACCCAGATCATCTGGCCGGAGCTGCCGACCTCGAGCTCGTAGTAGCCCTGCAGCAGCTGACGCACCGTCGCGGACTGCATCAGGCCGTTGGGGCCGGGCACCAGCACGCGCTGGCCGGGCAGGATTGTTGGCGGGACCGCGCCGTCGCGCGTGCTGCCGATCGAACCCATGCCGATGCCGAGGATCGCCCCGCGGGCCTCCCCTTCGGGGGCCGGTGCAGGTGCAGCGGTGGGCGGGGTCGCTGGAGATGCGACGGCAGGCGCCAGATTCGAGGACGCCGGTGGCGATGGCGTGGCGTCCCCGCCGGGCTGCGGGCGTGGCGGACGCGGCAGTGACGGCGCCGCGCGGCCCACGATCAACGGGATCGGCGGCGGCATCGTGGGCTTGAGCGCCTTGGAGCGATCGCCGGCACCCGGCAGCGTGGTGCGGTTGCCGACCTGCAGCGGCGGTGGCGCGAGCGGCTTGGCGCCGATCTCCTCCGCGGTGGTGGCCGGCGGGCCGGCGGGCGTGACCGACGGCGCAGGGGGCCGCGGCAGGGTGGCGAACTTGGCGCCGATCTCCCCGGCGGCGGTGGCGGGGAGCGGCGCGGCGGGCTGCGAGGGCCGACCGCCCCCGATGTCGCCCGATGCGGTGGGCCCCGACGCCGAGGTCATCGACGGCTGCGACGAGCGCTTGCTGCCGATCTCGCCCGAGGCCGTGGGCCCCGACGCCGAGGACAGCTGGCCGCCGCCGACCTCGCCCGACACGGCACCGTTCGGCGCAGTCCCCGACGACAGCACCGGCTGCGATGGCCGCTTGCCGCCGATCTCGCCGGACGCGGTGGGACCCGACGACGACGACGGCCAACCGCCCCCGATCTCGCCCGACACGACGGCGGGGAGCCGCGGGTCCGAGCCACTCGCGGTGTACGCGGGCTGCGGCGCGTGGTGCGTGGCGAACGGATCCGCGTCGGGCGTGACGGCCGGCATCCCGCGGATGGCCTCGATCGGCGGCGTCGGCGCGCGCGGGTGCTGGTTCGGCGAGCTGACGCCGGACGCGCCGTAGCTCTCCGCCGGCGGCGGATAGTCCTGCGACGGAGCGCCGTAGCCCTGCGGGGCCGCACCGTAGCCCTGCGGCGGCGCCGCATAACCGGCGTGGGCACCGTGGGTGTCGTAGTGGCTGTGGCCGTTGGTCTGGTGCGGCTGCGCCTGCGCGTAGCCCATCTGGTTGTAGTCGTTGTGCGTGGGCAGCGCGACGTAGGCCCCCTGGCCGTCGTCGGCGGCGACCACCATGTGCCCCATCCGCATCATCTCGACACCGAACACGGCGCCGGCGGTGGGGTTGTAGGCGATCAACTCCTGCATCACCGAGGGCAGCATGCCGGGGTCGGTGACCGCGTAGGGAGTCCCCGCCATCACGACGCGCCGGGTGAGCAGCCGCGCGAGCATCCGCTCGACGCTGCGGGACACGCTGCGCATCACACCATCGTTGAGGCGCTCGAACGACAGCCCGACGAACTGGGCGATCAGCAGGCCCGGATCCGTGCAGCGCACCTGCAGCGAGCCCTGCGCGCGCAGCCGCACCGGCTGGCCGGTCGCCGGGATCATGAACTGCGTCACCATGTCGAACGACACCTCGACCGGCGCCGTCAGCACGAAGAACACACCGACCGGGCGCATCGGGTCGGGGGTGCGCCAGCGGTGGCGACCCGGCCCGAGCCGATCTCCTACCATCCAGCCGGGGCACATCACGACCTGCTCGTCCTCGGCGCACGCGATCTCGCAGTCCGACCCGATCGGGAACGGCCAGGCGTACACGAGGTGGTCGGACGCGACAGCGTCGCGCGCGAGGACCGTCATCACACCCAATCGTACAGGATCCAGGAAGCGTCAGGCACCAGGTGGCGTACGAGTATCGACGTCTTCATCCGGGCTCCGGCCGGTCACGCCCGGAGGCCGCCGGAGGCGCAGCCGCGTGCCCGGGGCATCCCGGACCGGCCCCGGACCGCCCCCGGATCGCCCCCCTGATCACCCGGTCGCTCAGCTCGCGGCGGCGTGCCCGCCCTCGTCATCGGCGTGCGAGACGGGGTGGATCCGGACCCGGCGGACACGCCGGGGGGAGGCCTCGGTGATCTCGAGGACGGTGCCGTTGTCGGTGGTCAGCCGCTCGCCGGCCTGCGGGATCGCCTGCGCGAGGGACATGCACAGGCCCGCGATGGTCGTGCGGTCCTTGCCGACGGGGAGATCGAGGTGGAGGTCGCGGTTGACCTTGCGAACGCTGGCCCAGCCCTGGACCAGGATCGTGCCCGTGGTCTCGCGGGTGAAGAACTGCTCGGGGACGTCGTCCTCGCTCATGATATCGCCCACGAGCTCCTCGATCAGGTCCTCCGTCGTGACCAGACCGGACAGCCCGCCGTGATCATCGACGACGACCGCCATCTGGGTGCGGCGGCGCTGCATCTCGCGCAGCAGATCGAGCGCCCGCGTCGACTCGGGCACCTTGTGCGGCGGGCGCAGGATGTCCTCGAGCACGAGCAGGCCCCGCTCCCACGCGAGCGCGAGGACGTCACGGGCGACGACGTAGCCGACGATGTTGTCGATGCTGCCGTCGTAGACCGGCATGCGGCTGTGGCCCTCCTCGAGGATCACGCGCTGGATCTCGTCGTTGGGGGCGTCGCGGCGCAGCGCCACCACCCGCGTCCGCGGCACCATGACCTCGGCGACGGTGACCTCGCCGAACCCGAGCGCGCGCGACGCGATCTCGCTGGCCCGCGGATCCACGGAGCCGGTCTTGGCCGCCTCCTCGACGAGCTGCTGGAGCTCGTCGCGGGACAGCCGGGTCTCGGTGAACGTGGTCTTGTCACCGAAGAACCGCAGCACCAGGTTCGAGGTGACGGTCAGGAACCACACCAGCGGGCGGAACACCTGGGCGAGCACCGACAGCGGGCGCGCGACGAAGAACGAGTACCGGTCCGAGTAGCGGAGCGCGAGCGACTTGGGGATCAGCTCCCCGACGACGAGCTCGAGGAACACGATCAAGATGATGACGGCGAGCAGCGACGCGGTGGCGCCGAGGCCGATCGCCTCGAACTTGGGCCGCAGGCTGTGCTCGAGCCGCGCCCCGCCGAATGCGGCGGCGGCGGTGCCGACCGTGGTGATCGCGATCTGGACGGTGGCGAGGAATCGCTCGGGCTCGTCGCGCAGCTTCTTGACGGCGAGCGCCCGCTTGTCCCGCCGGCGGATGAACTCGGACAGCCGCGTCTTGCGCACGCTGAGGATGGCGATCTCGGCCCCCGCGAACAGCCCGTTCGCGAGGAGGAAGCCGAGGACGATCAGGATCTCCGTACCCATGCGTGTCGGGACGCAGCATACAAGATATGCTCGGGCGTATGTCGCCGCGGCATCCCTTGCCACGGGCGCCCCGGGCAGCCGCGCGCGGTGAGGACGAGGACCCCGAGCCCGCGAAGCCCGCCCGGCGGGTCGCCTACATCACCCCGGAGGGCGCGAAGCGGCTTCGGGCCGAGTTCGACGCGCTGTGGCTCGTGGAGCGGCCGCGGGTGACCCAGCAGGTGGCCGACGCCGCCGCGCTCGGTGACCGCAGCGAGAACGCCGAGTACATCTACGGCAAGAAGCGCCTGCGAGAGATCGACCGCCGGGTGCGGTTCCTGTCGAAGCGCCTCGAGCAGATCCGGATCGTGACCGAGCCCCCGAGCGACCCGCAGCGCGTGTTCTTCGGCGCGTGGGTCACGCTCGAGGACGACGAGGGCGCCACGAAGAGGTACCGGATCGTCGGCGCCGACGAGAGCGACCTGACCAGCGGCCACATCAGCATCGACGCCCCGGTGGCGCAGGCGCTGATGGGCAAGCGCGAGGGCGACGAGGTCACGATCCGCGTCCCCCGCGGCGACGTCGCATACACCATCGCGAAGGTGGCGTACGCCCCATGAGTCCGGTCGGCGAGGCCGTCCCCGCGCCGCTGCGCGATGCGCCATCGGCCGCGATCAAGGTGGCCCTGCCCGCCGCGCTCGCCGCGTACGCCCGCAGCCCCGTGCGCTGGCGCGGCGGCTGCCAGGTCACCGTGCTGCGCGACGGCCACCAGACCTACCCGGCGATGCTCGCGGCGATCGCGCAGGCGCGCACCCACATCGAGCTCGAGACCTACATCCTCGCCGCGGACGCCATCGGCGACCGGTTCAAGGCCGCGCTGCTCGAGCGCGCCGGGGCCGGAGTCACGATCCGGGTCATCTATGACGCGGTCGGCTCGTTCGGGCTGCCCGGCGCGTGGGTCGACGAGCTGCGCGCCGGCGGCATCGAGGTCCTCGACTGGAACCCGATCGCGCCATGGCGCCGGCGGTTCCGCCTCAGCCACCGCGACCACCGCAAGATCCTCGTGATCGACGCCGAGATCGCGTTCACCGGCGGGCTCAACCTGTCGCGCGATTACGCCTCGATCGAGGACGGCGGCGCGGGCTGGCACGACCTGCACTGCCGCGTCACCGGCCCGATCGTGCTCGACCTCGCGCGCATGTTCCGGCGCACGTGGCTGCGCGCGGACGGCACCTGGTACGAGCCGGTGCCGCCCGCCGCGACCGCCCGGCCGGGCGCGGGCGCCTCGTTCGTCCGCCTCCTCGACAACACGCTGCGCCGCCAGCGCGGCACCGTGCGGCGGACGTACCTCCACGTGATCCGCAGCGCCCGCCGCCGCGTGCTGATCAAGAACGCGTACTTCCTGCCCGACCGGGGCCTGCGCCGCGCGCTCGCCACCGCCGCCCGGCGCGGGGTCGACGTCCGCGTGATGGTGCCCGGCCGGTCGGACGTCCGGGTCATCGAGTGGGCCAGCCTGTACGTGATGCGCCACCTGTCGCGGCGGGGGATCAAGGTCTACCGCTGGGGAGGGCCGATGATGCACGCCAAGACCGCCGTCATCGACGGCGCGTGGTCGACGATCGGCAGCTACAACTTCGACGCGCAGAGCCGGTTCTCGAACCTCGAGGTCACGGTCGAGATCCTGGACACCGACGTCGGCGCCACGCTGGCCACGGGGTTCGAGGCGGACATCGACCACTGCACCCCGTACAACGAGGCAGGCTGGGACCAGCTGCCCTGGTACATGAAGGCGCTGGCGTGGCTGTCGTACCGGCTGCGGCGGTTCCTGTGAGCCCACGCTGACGAGCGCGACGCGCAGCGTGCACGGTCGCCCGCCGCGCTCGGCCGTGACCCTCACGCGATCGCGGCTCGGTCCATCGACCGACACCAGCCCGCGCACGAGCCGGCGATCCTCGTCGTCGCCGTGCGGGTGCGCCGCCACCATGCGCGCCGAGGCGGCGTGGCGCCCGTCCGCGGAGAGGTCGTGCGCGATCGCGATCCCACGGATCACGACGCGCGCGCCGGTCGCCGTCAGCTCCACGAGGTCGCACGCGTTCGCGCGGCTCGCATCACCGCAGTCGTGGATGAACACGCTGTCCCGCGCGGGCGCCGCGAGCGCGGCCCACGCCGGGAGGCTGGTCGCGGGCCGGTACACGACCGTCCGCCGGCGGGTCGCCAGGTCGAGCGCCTCCACGGTGGTCGCGAGCGTGCCCCCCGCGCGGCGAACCTCGCGCGCGTAGAACAGCGTCGTGCCCGTCAGCGCGATCCGCTCGAGGTGGCCGGGGATGGCCACCCGCGACGCGCGCCTCGCCACCGGCCCGCGCGCGGACCAGTCGAGCACCGTCATGCCGCCACGGCTGACGTGGGCCGCGCGGTCCTGCGTGGGCGACAGGGCCAGAGTGGTCGCGATCGATCGCACGGCGATCTCGCGCCGGGCGCCGGAGGCGAGATCGTAGCGTGACAGCCAGGTCGGCCTTGCCGGCGTCCCAGCTGAGCGGCACCAGCAGCCCGGGCTCGAACTCGAACTCGAACGCGTCGCCGTCGTCGGCGGCCACGGCCAGCTCGGTGACCGCGCACCCGGTGGTCGTGGCAACGGCGGCGAACAGGAGCGCACGGACGGACACCGAGACGTGGCAGCGCAAGCCGGATGCCTACGTAACTGGCTGATCTCGCTACCGACCCGGCGGTCAGCCCCCCAGGCATGGCAAGCCGCACCGCGACGGCGCATCGTTCGGCTGCACCCCTGCTCCGTTGTGGAGCAGGTGCACCCGCATGAAGCAGGGTCGCCGCCTGATTCCGCGGGGTTGGACGTGGCACCGAAGCTGCTCAACCCTCCCTCGAAACCACATGACCACCACCCACGATCTCACGGTTCGATTCCTCGGCGTCCGCGGCTCGATCGCGACCCCCGGCGCGGACAAGACCGCCGGTGGCAACACGGCCTGCCTCGAGGTGTGTGCCGGCGACACCCGGATCATCCTCGATGCCGGCACCGGCCTGCGCACGCTGGGCGACGAGCGGATGCGGAGCGGCCCGCGGCACTCGACGATCCTGCTGTCGCACCTGCACTGGGACCACGTCGCCGGCCTGCCGTTCTTCACCCCGATCTACGTGCCGGGGCACCGCGTCGAGATCGCGAGTGGCCCCAACGGCGTGATGCCGATCGACGCCGCGATCCGCGATCTGTTCAAGGCGCCGTTCTTCCCCGTCGACTACGCCGACCTCCAGCAGCAGGTGTCGACGCGCGAGCTGCGCGCGAACGACAGGTTCACGATCGGCGACATCACGATCACGATGGCCAAGCTCAACCACCCCGACCCCGTGTACGGGTTCCGCCTCGAGCACGGCGGCCACTCGATCGTGTATGCGACCGACACCGAGCACTTCGCGTGCGTGGACCCGACGCTCAAGAAGCTGGCGGCGGGCGCCGACATCCTGATCTACGACGCGCAGTACACGCCCGAGGAGTACCCGGCCAAGGTCGGCTGGGGCCACTCGACGTGGGAGGCCGGCGCCGAGCTCGCGCGCGCGGCGGGCGTGCCGCAGCTGGTGCTGTTCCACCACGATCCGGACCGGACCGACGCGCAGCTCGCGGCGATCGAGCGCGAGGCGGCGGCGCACCTGCCGGGCACCGTCGCGGCGCGCGAGGGCATGGTGCTGTGTGCGCGCGATGCGGAGCGCGCCGCCGCTGCATGACCAGCTCCCCCACCACCCCGCCCCCGCTGGCGGCCCCGGGCCCCGGCGCCGCGATCCATGCGATGCTGAGGCCTCGGATGAGTGAGCACGAGCAGCGATTCGAGCTGCTGGCCGACCTCGGCGCGATGATCGCCGGCGAGGTCGAGCTCGACGATCTGCTCGCGACGTTCGCCGACCGGGTCGCGCGCGCCCTCGGCGCGGACCGCGCCACGCTGTGGCTGATCGACGGCGCCACCGGCGACATCCGCACCCGCGTGGCGACCCTGCCCGAGGTGCCCGAGCTGCGCGTGCCGATGGGCCAGGGCGTGGTCGGCCACGTCGCCGCCACCGGCGAGCTCGTCAACAGCCGGGACCTCGCGCACGACCCGCGGTGGGCCGAGACGATCGCGCAGAAGATCGGCTACCACACCACCTCGATGCTGACGGCGCCGATCATCCGGCGCGGCCAGATCCGCGGCGTGCTGCAGGTGCTCAACAAGCGCGACGGCGCGTTCACGCAGCGCGACGAGGAGTTCATCCGCGTGCTGTCCGAGCAGATCGGCCGCGCGATCGACTACACCACGCTGCGCGGCGACGACGCCCAGCGCGGGCTGACCGTGCGTGGCCGGTTCAACCACGTGATCGGGACGTCGGTCGAGATGGCGGCCGTGTACGAGATGATCGTGCGGGCGGCCCAGACCGACGCCACCGTGCTGCTCCACGGCGAGACCGGCACCGGCAAGGGGCTGCTCGCGCGCGCGATCCACGTCAACAGCGCGCGCCGCGATGCGCCGTTCGTCCACATCGACTGCACCACCCTGCCGGCGGCGCTCGTCGAGAGCGAGCTGTTCGGCCACGAGCGCGGCGCCTACACCGGCGCGGACAGCCGGGTGATCGGCAAGGTCGAGACGGCGCATGGCGGCACGCTGTTCCTCGACGAGCTCGGCGAGCTGCCGCTGCCGCTGCAGGGCAAGCTGCTGCGGTTCGTCCAGGAGCGCCGGTTCGAGCGCGTGGGCGGGCGCGAGACGCTGACCGCGGACGTCCGGATCGTCGCCGCCACCAACCGCGACCTGCCCGCGATGGTCAACGCCGGCCTGTTCCGCAGCGACCTCTACTTCCGGCTGCGCGTGATCGAGATCGAGATCCCACCGCTGCGCGCGCGCCAGGGCGACATCCTCGATCTCGCCCACCACTTCGTCGGCCAGTTCGTGCGCCGCTACCGCAAGGGCACGCTCGAGCTCGCCGCCGAGGTCCGCCCCGCCCTGCTCGCGTACCGGTGGCCCGGCAACGTGCGCGAGCTCGAGAACACGATCGAGCGCGCCGTGGTGCTCAACCCCGGCACCACGATCGGGCTCAAGGATCTCGGCCTCGAGCCGCGACACATCACCGGCGCGATCCCGATCCCCTCGGACGCCCACCTCGCGGCGCTGACCGGATCCGCGCCGATCGCGCACGCGCTCGTGGGCGACGGCATCACGCTGCCCGCCGACCTCCCTCTCGAGGAGGCCGAGCGCCGCTACGCCCGCGCCATCCTCGAGCGCAACGAGGGCAACCAGTCCGCGGCCGCGCGCGCGCTCGGGATCAGCCGCAACAAGCTGGCGCGCCTGCTCCGCGGGTAGCGCTGACGCGCGGGGTCGGGGAGGGCGTGCTAGCGTCGCGCCCATGCGAGCAGCCTCTGCGCTCACGACCCTCCTCGCGCTGACCGTCGTCGGCGTGCTCGCCGCCCCCGCGCGTGCCCAGGACTCCGGCACCGAGGAGCTCGGCGTCGACGATCAGGCCCGCGCGGCCGACAAGGGCACGTTCGGGCTCGGCCTGATCCTCGGCGAGCCCACCGGGATCGCGGCCAAGCTCTACCTCGCCGACGATCAGGCGGTGCAGGCCGCGGTCGGGTTCGCGTTCGCCGGCGATGGCATCCACGTCCACGCCGACTACGTGTTCCACCCGTACATCCTGCAGTCGCGCGATAGCTTCGTGCTGCCGGTGTACGTCGGCCCCGGCGTCCGCGTGATCGACAAGGGGAATGGCCGCGACAGCAGCTACTTCGCGCTCGGCCTGCGCGTGGTCGGCGGCCTGCTGTTCGACTTCCGCGACGTCCCGCTCGACGCGTTCGTCGAGGTCGCCGGCGTGCTGGAGTACGGGTTCGCCGATGGCCAGGGCGCCGGGCTCGACATCAACGCCGGCGCCGGCGCGCGCTACTACTTCTGAGAGGGCGCCGCCGGCTCAGGTCGGCGGCGGCGGCGGCGCCGAGAAGCTGACGAACGCCGCGATCTTGTTCTCGGTGTGCTCCTCGACCTGATCCCGGCCGCGCGTGTAGTGCCGCGCCTTGTCGAGGTTGGTGACCACGAGGTCCGCGCCGATCATCGTCAGCGTCAGGACGTTGGTCTCGAACTTGAGCACCGCGAGGATGACGTCGGTGGCGCGCAGGTTGAGCTTGGACACCAGGCTGCCGAGCGCGACGACGATCAGCACCGCCGACAGCGTCATCACGGTGACGTAATAGCGGCGCACCTTCTTGATCTGGACGAGCGCCTCCTCCTCGGTCATCGGGCGCGCCAGCCCGAACCCGGCGCGCGCGAGGACCGCCTGCCCCGCGACCACGCCGAGGATGCCGGCGATGAACCAGCCACTGCCGGTGAACTGGTACGGGATGATCAGGATCACGTACGCGAGCAGCGCATACATCGGCGACGCCATCACGATCAGCCAGCCCGGCGCGGACACCCCCGGAAACAGCAGCTTGATCACCATCGACGAGCGGATCAGGCCGGGCATCAGCGAGATCGCCTTGGGGGCGAGCTGCAGCATCGCGAGCATGGAGAACACGAACGGCATCACCGCCTGGCGGTACACGCCGTCGATGCCAAGGGCCGCGAGCGCCGCGCGCTTCTCCGAGGAGGACAGCGAGCGCCCGATCTCGAGGAAGAACGTGTTCAACGGGTAGATGAACACGATGAACGGCGTGATCATGAACAGCAGCCAGCCGTAGAACAGCTTGCGCCGCTGCGTCCGCCAGTGCGCCCACCGCTTGAGCTGCGACCAGCACAGGTAGCAGAACAGCGTCTCCGCGAGCGCCGGCGCGAACCGCACGAAGAAGATCCCCTGCCAGTCGCGGCTGCGGTACGCGTCGACGAGGCCGATCAGCGACAGCGGCACCAGCGCACACGCGATCAGGAACAGCACCGAGCGGCGCCACGCCAGGAACGCCTGGAGGTTGACGTCGGTGATCGGCGGCGAGGCGTGGGCGAGCGAGCGACGCTCCTCGGGGAGCACCTCGCTGGGCTCGATGCGCAGGCGGAACGCCCGCTTCGCCGAGATCTTGAGGAACTCGACGAACTGCGAGCCCGGGATCTCCTCGCGGTGCGGCCCGTGGCCACCACCGGGCGGCCCCCCGGCCCACGCGGGCGGCGGCGCTGGCACCTGCATCGGCCCGCCCGGGTACGGCCCGGAGGTGTACGCCGCGTTCGGCCCCGACGGCACCAGGCCGGGCGGGTACGGTGCAGTCACCGGCTGCGAGAACGACTGCGGAACGCCACCGGAGCCGACGGGGCCACTCGTCACGCCCCACGCCGCGCCATCGTTCGGCTGCGTCGAGGGACCGGACAGCGGCTGCGGCACCCCGCCCGAGCCCAGGTACGGCACGCCGGCCCCCCCCGACGGCGCGCCCGCAAACGGCATCGAGGGCGCGGGGCCGGAGATCGGCCCCGACATCGGCACGGACACCGATCCTGACGCTGGCATCGAGGGAGCGCCCGGCGAAGGACCCGACGGTGCGCCGGGCGCGGGACCCGACGGTGCGCCGGGCGCGAAGCCCGACGGTGCGCCGGGCGCGGGACCCGACGGTGCGCCTGGCACGAAGCTCGACGGGGCACCCGGAGCGGCCCCCGCGCGCGCGCCCGCCGCGCCGCCGTGCGGTGGTGGGAGCGGAGCGCGCGGAGCGTGGCCGGCCGATGGCGCGAGCGGGTACGGCGGCGGCAGCGTGGTGCGCCGCGCGGCCTGCGGGGCGTCGTCCGGGGTGGGCGGATGCGCGGGGTGGTCGCCCGGCCCTGCGGGGGGGCCCGGGGGCCGATCACTTCCATCCGACGCTGACATGCGCGGATGGTAACGCGAAGCGCGCGCGCGTTGTTCCGCCCGACGTGGCGCGCATCTCGTCGGCGGCGTCCGGTGCGTCGACGCGCGCGCTCGCCGGGGGAGGCGTCGCTCCCGCTTTCGGATCCGGTGGCCGTGCGCTAGAACGGGCACCGTGTCGAGCAAGCCGTCCAGGGGGAAGGACACCTCGTCGCGAGGGGGTGGCGGGGAGGAGCACACGCGCGGCGATCGCAGCAAGCGCCTGCTCGACCTCGTGATGATCCTGCTGGGCGCGCGCACGCCGGTCACGTACCGCGACATCCGCGAGCAGTTCGCCGCCTACCAGACCGTCAACGTCGAGGCCGGGCTGCGCGCGTTCGAGCGCGACAAGGCGGACCTCCTCGATCTCGGCGTGCCGATCCGCTACATCACGCCCGACGAGGACGACTCGCTCGAGGACGGCGGCTACGTGATCGACCTCAAGCGGTTCAAGATGCCCGAGGTCCGGCTCACCCCCGACGAGATCTCGGCGCTCGTGCTCGCCGCCAGCGTGGCGCACGCGATGCCCGGTGGCGCATACCCGAAGATCGTCGACCTCGCACTCAGGAAGCTCGCGTTCGACCTGCCCGAGCTGCCCGACACGCCGACGGTGTTCCCGCGCCCGTCCGCGCGCGCGCCCGTGCTCGTCCACTTCCCCGAGCCGCGCACGCCACCCGCCGCGCGCGACGGCCGCGGCGTCGCCGTCCCGGCGCTCGGCGACATCTACGCCACGCTCGAGTCCGCGACCCGCTCGCGCAAGCGCGTCAGCGTGACCTACCAGGCCGCCGCGACCGGGATGGTCAGCCGCCGCGACATCGATCCGTACGCGCTGGTCTACCGCGAGGGCGCGTGGCTGCTCGTCGGGTGGTGCCACCTGCGCAAGGAGATCCGCTCGTTCCGCGTCGATCGCATGCGCGATGCGATCCAGGCGCCCAAGCCGAAGTCGCCGGACTTCGAGCGCCCCGCCGACTTCGACGTCAAGGCGTACGCCCAGCGCTCGGCGTGGACGTTCACCACGGACCCGCCCGAGGAGGTCCAGCTCGCGCTGTCGCCCGACGCGGCCGAGGTCGCCAACGAGGACTTCGGGCCGAGCATGGTCAAGCGCCACGACGGCGACCACACGCTGATCACGTTCGACTGCGGCAACCTCGAGTTCGCCGCCACCCGCATCCTCGCCGCCAAGGGTGCGATCACGGTGCTGCGCGGTGACGCGCTGCGCGCACGGATCGCTGACGAGCTCGCCGCGATCGAGCTCCACTACGGCGATCCGCTGCACGACGCCCTCGGTGATCTCGACGGCGACCGCGCCGCCGATGCCCTGACCGACGCCATGAGCCCGGATCTGCTCGATGCGTGACGTCTCGCAGAAGCTGCGGCGGCTGCTCTACATCGTGCCGTACGTCGCCAAGCACCCCGAGGGCGTCGACGTCGACCAGCTCGCGAAGATGCTCGGCGCCGAGCGCGAGGAGCTGCTCGCGGACCTCGAGTTGCTATCGCAGGTCGGCCCGCCCGACGGCGATCCTGGCGAATACCTCCTGGTGTCCGTCGACGAGGGCCGCGTGTTCGTCGACCTCGCGCACCGGCTGACCCGCCCCCTGCGGCTGACCCCCGCCGAGGGCTGCTCGCTGCTGCTCGGGATCCGCGCGCTCCGCGAGAGCGGCATCGCGCCGTTCGACGACGCCATGCGCAGCGCCGAGACCAAGCTGCTGACCGCGCTCGGCCGCGATGCGCGCGAGGCCGAGACCCTCGCCACCAGCACGATCGTCGCCGAACCCGACGCGGCCGTCGCCAGCCACCTTCGCAAGCTGGTCGCCGCCGCGCGCAAGCACGAGCGCGTCGAGATCGACTACGTCGCCGCCAGCCGCGCCCACGCCGAGACCCGCCCGTTCGATCCGTACGGCATCGTCCACCACGCCGGCGAGTGGTACGTCGTCGGCCACTGCCACAAGCGCGGCGACGTGCGCACGTTCCGCCTCGACCGGATCGGCGCGCTCCGCCCCTCGGGCGTGGTGTTCGAGATACCCGCGGACTTCGACCTCGAGGCCTACCGCCGCGACCGGCTCTACGTGCCCTCGGCGGACTCCGTCACCGTGCGCGTCCAGCTCGATTCGATCGCCGTGACCCGGATCGGCGCCAACTGGCCGGTCGGCGAGATCACGATGCAGGACGACGGCTCGGCCGATCTGCTCGTCGACTGCGACGGCTTCGAGTGGGTGACCCAGTGGGTCCTCGGCCTCGGCCGCCACGCCTGGATCGTCGGGCCCGACGAGGCCAAGGCGGCGATGCGCGCCCGGATCGCCCGGCTGCGCACCGAGCTCGCGGTCTGACAGCTACTTCGCGGGCATCGCCGTCGCTGCGGGCGTCGTGATCGCGCCGCTGGTGTGCAGCGAGAGCTGGATCGACTGCCCGGCCTCGCTCGCGACGAAGTCGGTGTGCTGCGCCGCCTTGAACATCGGGTAGAGCGCCCCGGCCGCGAGCTTGATCTCGCTCGTCCCCGCGCCCTTGATCCCGCTGATCGAGCCCTTGTCGACCTGCTGATCGGCGCCGCTGATCGCGATCGCTCCCGTGATCGTCCAGGTCGCGCCCGTGCGCGCCACCAGCTTGTACGTCGTCACGATCGTGACCGGCAGCTTGCCGAGCACCGAGGTGTCCTCCGACGTCGTCCACGATGCCCCGACGCCGATCGGCTCCTTCGGCAGCTGCGGCCACCGCGGCATCGAGAGCTGCACCATGTCCATCACCTGCCGCGCGAGGCTGTCGCCCTTGTCGACGTGCATCACGATCGGCGCCGGCGTCCCGTCGGCCGCGAGCTGCCCTGACATCGTCATCCCGATCGCGCTCTGCAGCGCCTCGCGCAGCTGATCCGCGGGCACGCTGGTGTCGGGCGGCGCGCCCGGCACGTCACGCGCGTCCACCCCCGTCACCGTCACCACGTAGCTCGCCGCGCCCGCCGCATCCACCGCCGAGGTCGCCGCCGCCCCGCGCAGCACGATCGTCGGCGAGCCCGACTGCCCCGAGCCACCCAGCTCGGCTGGCGCCGTGTGCTTCTGCGTGAAGTCCATGGTGATCTCCACCGGCTGGGTCTCGCCCGCCGTCGGCGCGTACCGCAGCGGCGCCCGGGTCCCCTTCCCCGCCGACACCAGCGTCAGCCTGATCGTCGCCGCCGGCACCGTCACGTCGAGCGGCCCCACCGGCGGCGCCGGCGCCTCCGCGGGCTCCACTGGCGGCGTCGGCTCCTTCGCCACCATCGGCTCCGGCTGCGCCTCCGGCAGCGGGGACACCGGCGGCGCGGTCGAGCCACCGCAGGCCACGGCGAAGGCGAGGAACCACAGGCGACGAAGCGACATGGCCCCGACGCTACACCGAACCAGGGAACGCTCGCGACTCCAGGGAGGCGCTCGGGACGAGGCGCTCCGAGTGGCAATCATGGCCATCATCGCGGCGGTGGCCTCGGTTGCGACTGCGGGTGCGCTCACGGCCACCGGCGCGGGTGCGGGTGCGGGTGCGGTGGATGCGGCCGCGGCGCGATCCGCGGTACTCGAGGAACCGGGCGAGCGCGGCCCGGTGGTTGGTGAGCCAGCGCAACGCGATGCCGGTGGGCCGCGCGGGTCAGTCCTCCATCACGACGATCGTGTAGTCGCCCGCGAGGCCCGCGTAGGTGTCGGCGACCACGTAGTAGGTCCCGGGCTCGACCTGGCGGTCGAGGATGGTGTCGGCGCGCGCCACGCACGCGTCGGCCGCCGGCGCGCCCGCGAGCAGCACGAGGTCGATGTCGGCGGCGGCGTCGAGGGCGTAGGCGTGCAGCGTGGTCGGTGCGGTGACGTCCACCCGATAGTAGATCTCGTTACCGCGCTGGTCCTGCGGCCCGCAGGCCGGGTAGCTGGCGCTGAGGTCGGCGCCGAAGGTCCGGGTGTCGCGGCGGTCCGCGAACGGCAGCGCCGCGATCACGAACGGGTCCGTCGAGCTGCCGGTGCCTGCCAGGCGCGGCGCGTCGGCGTCGGGCGCGGGCTCGCCGGCGAGCACGGTGCGGCGCAGCCGGTCGAGCGTGGTCAGCACGTGCAGGTTGCGTACGTTGTTGCCGTGCTCGAGCCCGGCGGCAGTGAGCTTGCACGCCCCCCCGCTGAACGACTCGAGGTGGAGCCCATCACCACCGAGGCCGTGGCCCGGCAGCGCCGCCAGCTCGCGGTGCAGATCGACGAGCGGGACGCCGCGGGTCTGGGCCACGCCGCGGGCGACCGCGTTGTACCGCGGGACCTGGGCGTCGGCTGCGGGGCTGTCGTCGCGCGGCGGGATCGTCGACAGCACCGGGATGACGCCCTGCGCGAGCAACCCGTCGGCGATGGTGGCCAGGTCGCGTCCGTACCGGTCGATCCGGTCGTAGCCGATGTCGTTGGTGCCGAACATCACGGTCGCGAACGCCGGCTCGATCGTGCTGACCTCCTGCTCGATCGGCGTGGGCGCGCCAGCGAGCGCCTGGAACGCCGCCCACCCGACGGTCGCGGCCAGCGAGGTTCGCTGGTACGGGGTCGTGCCGGCGGCGTCCCCGGCGGCGAAGTGGGCGACGGTGGCCCCGAGATCGCGGCCACCCAGATCGGCCGCGGCCCCGGCGAAGCACGTGAGGTAGCCGGCGCTGACCGTGTGGGAGTCCCCGATCTTGGCGAACACCGCGTCCTGGCCGGTCGCGGAGGCGTGAAGCGCGCGCAGCCGCTCGACCAGGTCCGGCGTCAGCGGCGACAGCGTGCGGTCGGTGGGATAGAGCGGAGGGGCGAGCGCGCCCGCCTGCGCGTCGAGGCTGGCGTCGAGGCCACCATCGCTCACCGTCGCGGGCGCGCCATCGCACGCGGCGGCCAGCAGGGCGGGCGCGAGCGCGCGAAGCAGGTACCGGGCCATGGGGCGACGAGCAGACGCCACGGCGCGCGGCGCCATGAACCCCCATGCGACGGGGTGGATCGCCGAGGTCGTCGACCAGGGGTCAGCGCTCCCCTGGCAACGCGTGCCGACCGTCTCCCCCACCCCCACGAGCGCTCCGCCTGACCATGCCACGCAGCCAGCGCGCGACGAGCGTGACGTCGGATCCCGGGTCAACAGGGAAGGCGTCGGCTGGCCGACCTCGCTGGCGTGGGGCGCGTGCGCGAACGCAGCGGGCAACCTCCAGATCTGGCACTCGTGAAGGTGCAGCCGCACTGGCGACGCCACCTCGAACGACGAGATTCGCTGCGGTGTGTGTCGGCTGGTCACGCTGTACATCATCGAGCACTGACCCGAGCGAGGCCAGCTCCCTGCGTTCGTACGGCGATCTTCGCGCGACGTACCAGAGTTGGTCGACGGTCAGCTCACGCGGGTCGCCGACTCACCGCGAGATCCGGGCGTCACCCAGGTCCAGGTCAGTCCGCCTGCCCCACCCGCTTGATCCAGGCGACCTCGAGCTTGAAGGGCCCGGCCTTCTTGTCGCTCAGCAAGAAGCCGACCGCGTTGACCTGGTCCGGGTTCACCGGTCCCGCGTCCTGGACCACCTGGCCGAACGCGGTCGCCTCGAACGTGTCGAGCGGCACCTTGACCTCGATCCAGCGGCCCTTCTTCGTCGGGATGGCGGCTTGGTAGGAGAAGGCCCTCATGCGCTTTTCGAGGTACAGGTTCAAGGCGTACTCGCGCCCATCGCCTCGCACTCGAGCCACGACCGTGTCGCCGGCCTCGAGACCGATCTTGCGGGCCTTCGTGCGCACCGACGTGAAGCCCCCGTTGTTCTCCAGTGACAGCGTCCCGGAGAACTCCAGCGTCTTCCCTGTGACCTTGAACGTGCCTTCGGAGACGCCGCCCATCACACCGTCGTTGACCGACTGCCACTCCGCGGCGGCATCGGCCCTGGTGAAGTCGAACAGGACGCGTGGCTCGGCCAGCGCGGTGGTCGTGATGCAGAGCGTCAGCCAGCCTGCCAAGCCTGTCGGGTTCATCGGGGTGTCGCTGAGAGGCCGTCCCGACGGTCGCGGTTACGCTCGACCGCGATCGAGCCCCATCGTGCCCTGACGGTCACAGCGCAAGGTCGGTCAGCGCGGCGAACCCGCGCACCCGCGTGGCGTGGCCGACCACGCTCGAGGATCCATGGGGGCGCGCGGCGATCGCGTCGTCCCGGTCGACCGTGCACCCCACGCCGGATCAGACCACGGCGCCGGGGGTGCGGAGATCACTCGGCGACGGTGACCTTGATCATCTTGACCGGGGTCTTCGGGCGGTCGTTGCCGTCCGTCGACGTGGTCTCGAGCTTCTTCACGATGTCCATGCCCTCGGTGATCTTGCCGAACACCGGGTGCTTCGACGGGCCGGGGGTGAACCAGTCGAGGCGGTCGTTGTTGACCGTGTTGATGAAGAACTGCGCGCCGCCCGAGTTGGGGCGGCCGGTGTTCGCCATCGACAGCGTGCCCGGCTGGTTGGAGATCTTGTGGGCGGCCGGGTGCTCGTCGGCGACGTTGCCGAGCGGCGAGTTGCCGGTGCCGCAGCGCGGGCTGGCCGGGTCCTTCGAGTACTCGCAACCGAACTGGATCATGAAGTTCGGGATGATCCGGTGGAAGTGGAGCCCGTTGTAGAACCCCATCTGGGCGAGCTTGACGAAGTTCCCGCCAGTCACCGGCATCTGGTCGACAAAGATCTCGGCGGAGAACGTGCCGAGCGAGGTCTCGAACGTCGCGGTCGGATTGGCCATGGCCGGATTCGTAGCACGAACCCGCGGAGGGACGGATCAGGCCGTGGCGTCGATCGCGAGGGCGATCATCGCGATCAGCTTCTGCGCCTCCTCGTTCTCGACGTTGGCCTTGATGAACTCGTGGAGCGGGAGCTGAGCCTCCTCGAGCCGGGGCAGCGGCTCGCCACGGGCGGCCCCATCGAGATCGTCGTACGTCAGGGTCCGGATCCGGCCGCCGTGCTTCTGGAACGCGTGGGCGATCAGCGCGCAGTGGAAGATCACGTTGACGATCGACTCGGCCCCGCCGAGCTCGCGCTCGTGGGCGCTGATGAACTGCGCGACCGGCGTCTGGCTCTGCACGAACCCACCGACCAGCACGGCCGAGTAGTTCGGATCATTCATCTTCCGGGAGGCCTCGATGACCACCGTCTGGACCTGCTCCTTCGTCAGCTTCACGGGAGCGCTCCTGCGGATGGCGTGCTGGACTCGGCCATGGGGGGATGCTATCGCCCCTGGGACCGCTCGTCGAGAATCGTGCAGGCTCCTCTGATCCCTACCCGCACGCGGGCGCTGCGCCGTGCCCTCCTGCTGTCGGTGGTCCTCCACGGGGTCCTCGCGATCACCGCCCGCGTCGCCCTGCCCAAGCGGGGCGCCCCGGTCACCGAGCTCGTCGACATCGAGATCGCCCCGCCCCCACCGCCCGTCGAGGCGCTGCCGGAGGAGGTCGCCCGCCCCCCGGAGGAGCCCGCGCCCGCCGCCCCCGAGGAGCCCGATCCGGCCAGCACCCTGCCACCGCCGGGCGAGGGGTTCGCCGTCGACGCCGGCGTCGATGCGCCGCCCGATGCCCCGCCCGATGCCCCGCCCGATGCTCCGCCCGACGCCCCGCCCGATGCGCGGCCTGCGCGGGATGCCGGCCCGCTCGACGCCCCCGCCGGCGCCGACGAGGGCGCCGGGGATGCCGTGCCGATGGTCGCGGAGGACACCACCGGGGATGCCGGCACCGGGGATGCGGGCCTGGTCGCCGTGGACACCACCGGGGACGCCGGCCCGGGGGATGCGAGCGTGGTCGCAGCCGCCGATGCCGCGGCGGTGCCTGTCGACGACCCCGGGACCGCGGTCGCGACCGCCGGCGAGGGGTCGGGCTCGGCCGGGGCGACCGGCGACGGGGCCGGCTCGGGCAGCGGCAGCGCGGGCGGCTCGATCGCCACCGCGGCGGGCTCCGGCTCGGGCGTGGCGGGCCAGACCAGCGAGCCCGCCGTCGATGGCGCGCCGACAACGGCGGGCACCGCCGCGAACCTCCTGACGTACATGCCCCAGGGTCACACCGTGACCGCGCTGATCCGGTTCGATCGCCTGCGCGGCACCGAGTGGGCGGCGCAGGCCGAGCGCCTGCTGCGGCCGATGCCCGACTACCGGATCCTGTTCGGCGCCACCGACGCGCAGCTCACCGAGCGCGTCGACGCCCTCACGATCTCCACGCCTCGCCCGCGCGACGCCGCCGCCACCACGCTGGTCGCCCGCACCCGGCTCGCCCGCGGCGCCCTGCGCGACCTCCTCGCCGCGGGCGGGGCGATCCGGTGGTCGATCGTGCGCGGCGGCATGCTCGGGCGGCGCACCACACAGCTGATCCCCGGCGACACCCGCGTGTTCCTGGCCCCGTTCCTCGGGTGGTTCCTGCTCGCCCCGCCCGCGGATTTCCCGGGCCTGCTGACCCCGACGGGCGGCGAGCTCGACACCGCCGTGGCGAAGGGCAAGCTGCCGGCGTGGCTGACGGCCGTCCAGACGATCGAGGCCGAGTCCAACGGCGCCGAGCCCCGCGGCCCCGCGCTGGTGGTCACGCTCGCGCTCGGCGGCCAGCGCGTCGACCTCGAGGGCAACGACTTCGGGCTCGGCATCACCACCGTCCCCACGCCGGACCGGATCTCGCTCGCGATGGAGCTGGTCAAGCAGGGCTGGCTGGTGCGCGGAAACATGCGGTTCGCCAGCGAGAAGGAGGCCGCCGAGTTCGTGACGATCCTCGAGGCGGCCAGGCAGCGCGTCGCCGACAGCCGCGCGATCCGGATGGTGATCGGCCGCGCGTTCGCGCGCGTGATCGCGAACCTGTCCGCCGCGCGGACCGGCGCGCGAGTATCGTACGCCACGTCGATCTCGGTCGCCGACGCACGCGCGATCCTCAAGCTCACCGCCGCCCAGCTCGATCAGTACTTCGGCGCCCGCCCGTGATCCTCGCGCTGACCGCCGCCCAGCGCGATCAGTCCTTCGGCGCCCGGCCGTGATCGGGCACACTGGCCGGGTGCCGCGGTCGCGCGCCTCGCTCGTGCTCGTGGCCGCCTTCGCGTGCGGGCCGCTGCGCTCCCGACGGCCCCCGGCTGGCAGCCCGCAGGACGACGGTGACGGCTGGCTCGCGCACCTCTCGGTCCGGCTGCTCACCCCCGAGCCCGCGGCGCCGACCGCGAGCGACACCGGCGGGGCCACCTACGGCGGCGCGACCCAGGCGGGCCACGTGGTCCTGCCGTGGAGCGACCCGGCGGTCGATCGCACCCCGGGCTACGTGGTCGAGGCGCGGTGCCGGTGGTGGCGTCGACGTGTGGCCCGATCGTGCCGCTCGACATCGCGCCGGGGACCCACCGGGTCGCCGGCGTGCTCGTCTACATCGAGACGCTCCGGATCGGGCGGATCCCGCCGCACCGCCTCGGCGACCCGCGGCCCGCGACGGTCGGCGGCGTGGTCACCAAGCGCGGCTGCGCGCTCGTTCCCACGGTGCAGCTCGTCAACCCGCTCCCCGCGCTGCTCGCGATCCACGGCGATGCCACGGCCGCGCACCTGCGGATCGCACCGACCGTGGGCGCCGCGCGCGTTGCCGAGCTCCAGCCCGGCGGGCGGATCGAGCTCGAGGCGCCGCCGGGCGCCGCCGGGCGTCACGCGGAGCGACAGCGAGGACGGGACGCTGGGCGACGCCTGAGTGCTCGGCCTCGCCACCCCGGCGTTCGTGCTCACCGACGACGCCGGCACGTTCCGGATCGACGAGCTCGCGCCCGACACCTACGATCTGACGATCTGACGATCTGGCAGCCGCCGATCCTTGTCATCCGCGTCGGCGCGCGCGTCTACGGACCGCCCGGGATCGCCCACCGCCGCGTGACGGTCACCGCGCGCGGACCGGCACGGCTCGACGTCGTTCCCGGCCGCTGACGTCCGGGTTTCGTCCGCTGCCCGGACAGCGTGTCCGGATCTCGCTCGCAGCCGGACAGCCGACCGCGTGAGATCACGAGGTTGCGCCTGGCAAGGGCCTTGCTCCTGGATCCGCCTGCGC
Organism: Kofleriaceae bacterium; assembly: GCA_964203225.1. Lineage (GTDB taxonomy): Bacteria > Myxococcota_A > Polyangia > Haliangiales > Haliangiaceae > JABFXX01. The sequence continues at coordinate 34,045 of CAXNMK010000005.1, read as the reverse complement.
GGCCCTCGCGCACGAAAAGGAGCTCGACATGTCCCAGGCCAGGAAGCAGTTCAAGGTGCTCGCGATCGTCCCCCGCACGGATGGCAAGGGGGACTACTTCCTCCGGGTCGGTCCTGGTTACGAGAACCAGGACGGCTCGATCAACCTCTACGTCGCGGCGCTGCCGATGAACGTGACCACGCTCAAGCTGCAGGTGCGCGAGCTCGACGAGCGCGATCGCCGCGACATCGAGGCCGCGCGCTCGAACCGTGGCCCGTCGTCGGAGGCGCCCGAGCTGGCGCACATCCCATCGTGACCGGAGCGCGCCATGACCTCGAAGACCTCCAGCTCGCGCGTGATCACCACGCTGGTGGCGGTGATCGCGCTGCTCGGCGCGATCGGCGGCTCGTGGACGACCACGGGCGCGGCCACCGCGGCGCCGGCGGCGCAGCTCACCCCGCCCGCACCGCCGCCCTCGCCCGACGGCAGGACGGATGATGCCGGATCCGCGGCCGCACCTCGAAAGGCCGGCAAGCGGAGCGTCACCGGCAAGCTCAACCTCAACACCGCGACTGCCGAGCAGCTGACCCGGCTGCCCGGAATCGGCCCCGCCAAGGCCGAGCGGATCATCGACTGGCGCACGCGGAACGGCGGCTTCAAGCGGACCGCGGATCTACGGCGCGTGAAGGGGTTTGGCTACAAGACGTACAAGCGGCTCGAGCCCCTGCTCGACGTCAAGGGTGACACCACCCTCGCCGCGCGCTGACCCTCTCGGCCCCGCTCGCCGCGCTCGTCCGCGCGGTCCCTCTTGCCGGTGCGGCGGGGCTCCTCCCCTCTCCGTCGCGCCGGCACCCTCGTGCTCACCCCGCGCTCACCCCGCGCGGTCCTTCTCGCCGGTGCGACGGGGCGCCTCCCCTCTCCGTCGCACCGGCACCCTCTCCGCCATGCAGGGCAGATCGCGTCTCCGGACGTAGCACGTGCACGTGGCACGTTCACGAATCGGATACGACGCCGTCCCGCGCCCCCACTCGCGTGGTCGACCTCCCGCGCGTGCGGGCGGTCCCTCTCGCCGGTGCGGCGGTGCGCCTCCCCGCTCCGCCGCACCGGCACCCTCTCGCGTGCCACCCTCATCGCTGCACCTGGCGAAGTCCTGCGCCGCGGGCAGCGCTTGTCGCGTTCTACGCGCCCGGCGTCGCGCGCGCCGCCGCACCGCACCGCGTGCCTGCCGGTTGTCGCGTTCTGCGCGCCGGCCCGCGCGAGGCGTCGCATAGAATGCACCCCATGTCGCTTCCCCCGCTCGCCGAGGACGCCCACCGGATGTGCCAGGCGCTGCTGCGCATGGACACCACCAACCCGCCGGGCAACGAGTACCTGTGCGCGAACTACCTCGCGCGCGAGCTGCGCGAGGTCGGGCTCGAGCCCGAGCTGCTCGAGTCCGAGCCCGGCCGCACCAACCTGGTCGTCCGGTACAAGGGCACCGGCAAGGCCGCGCCCCTGCTGCTGACTGGCCACACCGACGTCGTCGAGGCCGATCCGTCGAAGTGGCGGCGCCCGCCGTTCTCGGGCGACGAGTTCGAGGGCTGCCTGTGGGGCCGCGGCGCGCTCGACATGCGCCACATGGTGGCGATGAGCGCCGCGATCGTCCGGCGCCTCGCGGCCACCGGCACGAAGCTGTCGCGCGACATCATCTTCGCGGCGGTCGCCGACGAGGAGAACGGCTGCGACCTCGGCTCGCGGTTCCTCGTCGAGCACCACCGCTCGAAGGTCGAGGCCGAGTACGCGCTCGGCGAGGTCGGCGGGTTCACGCTCCACCTCGGCGACAGCCAGTTCTATCCGGTCCAGGTCGCCGAGAAGGGGTTCGTGTGGGTCCGCGCCACCCTCCACGGCGAGCCCGGCCACGGCTCGATGCCGATGCCGGGCTCGGTGGTGACCCGGCTCGGTGAGGCGCTCGCGAAGCTCGGCTCGACGTCGTTGCCAGTCCACACCACCTCCTACGTGACCGACTTCATCGACGCCGTGCGCGCGGCGCAGCCGGCGCTGATCCAGCCGCTGGTCAAGCTGGTCGCGCGCCCCGAGCTTCTCGCCCGGCTCGCGAAGCTGGTGCCGAACGCGTCGATCGCGCGCAGCTTCTCGGCCCTGCTGTCGAACACCGCGTCGGCCACCGTCGTCCGCGCGGGCAACAAGACCAACGTGATCCCGGGCTCCGCCGAGTTCGAGATCGACGGCCGCATCCTGCCCGGCCAGACCAACGAGGACTTCCTCCGCGAGCTGCGCGCCGTGCTCGGTGACGGCGTCGAGCTCGAGATCCTCAAGTCCGCGCCGCCGACGATGACCCACCCGGTCAGCTCGCCGGTGTTCGACATCATCAAGCGCCAGGTCGAGTCCCGCGAGCCCCAGGCCCAGGTCGTGCCCTACATGATCCCGGGCTTCACCGACGCCAAGTACTTCTCCCAGATCGGTGCGCGCTGGTACGGGTTCTGCCCGATCAAGTTCGACAAGGGCGCCAACCTCAAGTTCGCCGACATGTTCCACGGCAACGACGAGCGCGTGCCGGTCGCGGGGCTGGCGTGGGGCACCGAGGTCCTCGACGCCGTGGTCCGCGAGATCGCGGCCTGAGCTCGGCGCCAGCCGACCGCACGATCACGCCGGCTCGGCGGTCATCACCAGCACGACCGGCGGCGCGAGCGCAGGATCCGTCACCAGGATCGACGCGGTCACCGGGACGTCCGCGGGCTCGAACCTCAGCGTCGCGACCATCATGCCGACTGGCGTACGCCCGTGCCGGAACGTCAGCGCGTGGTCACCCGGCGGCAGCCGCAGCTCCACCGCGTCGCCGATCGACGAGAGCTCGAGCCCGCCGTGCGCCGGCACCGTGAACGGGACGCGGATCGCGCGCTCGACGAGTGCGTCAGGACAAGCATCGAGTGCATCGGGGCCCGCGTCGAGTGCGTCGGGGCCAGCGAGCACCGTCACGGAGATCGGCCCAGCGGCCGCGAGCGTCGCGAACGAGACGGTGCCCGGCCGCCAGGCGAACCCCTGGCACACGTGCGCCTCGGCCCAGTCGCAGAACGGGCTCGCGAGCCACGCGTCGAACACGGCGAGCTGCCCGTAGGAGACCTCGAGTTCGAACGTCGGCATGGTGCGCATCGCCTCCATCTCCCTGGGGTACTACCGGCGCGGCCCGGTGGCGCGACGGCCGGACCAGACGACAACGACCTCCACGAGCCTGCGTTGAGCGTGGACGCGCTCGTACAAGCGCCAGCCCGATGCGAGCGGCAGGCTCCTCGTCTCGTAGCGAAACAGTCCGCGACGGACGAGCAGACCGAGTTGCGGATGCGCCTGAAGCAGGCAACCGGCGCGCTGGATCTGATCGATCAGTGGATTGTCGTCGAGGTCGCCATGCACTGAACTCCAGTGCTCGACAGCCTCGTCGATCATCTGCTGCGCACTCGGGGCGATGACGACCGTGATCGGCTCGTCAGCGGGCTGCACGGGCACGGGCTCGCGCGGCGCGCCTCGCGCGAATCTCGGACAGAGCTTGTTCGAGGGGAATGCCCTTGCCGGCGTCCAGCTCCTCGATCGAGCGTGCGATCGCTGAATCGAGCGTCGCGCGCTCGGCGTCGGTCATGCTGTCGGCGTCATCCGCGTCGGGCTCGATGCGGTCCAGCAGTGCATGGGGGATCACCCGGCGCGCAGGCTCATCGAGCGCGAGGAGCTCCCGGAGGAGTTGGTGCGGCACGGCCATGCCCACGCCGACCCGATGGAGGCCGACGTGGTCGACGGAGTTCAACGCCCGGACACGGGCGTTCACGACGCGGCCGGCGGCATGTCGCGCAGCTTCCACAGCGGCAGCAGCAGCAGCGGCGGCACCAGTCCGATCAGCACGCCGGTCCACACCGCGTTGCGCGTGCCGATGATCTCGGCGAGGAAGCCGGCGAGCAGCGCGCCGACCGGCAGCAGGCTCGCGGTGCACACGTGGATGGCGGCGTTGGCGCGGCCGAGAACGTCCTTGCGCAGCACGGTCTGCCGCAGCGTGACGGCCTGGATCACGAACGCGACGCTGAACCCGTCGCTGAGCAGCTGGTGCGCGATCAGGAACGCGACGATCACCACGAACGGGCCGGCCGCGAGCGGGATGAACAGCGCGCACGCGAGGCTGAGCGCGGAGGTCAGCACGAGCGTCCGCCCGAGGCCGAGCGTGCGCACCGCCGCGCGCGACAGCAGCGCCCCGGCGAGCGAACCAACGCCCCCCATCGCGACGATCACGCCGAACACGCTGATGCTGAGCCCGAGTTCGCGTAGGCAGAACGGCGTGTACAGCGCCATGAAGAACCCGCCGGACAGCGACCACACCATGTGGCTGACCACGATCGGCCGGACGATCGGATGGCCGAACACGGCGCGCATCCCGACCTCGAGATCGCCGCCGCGCAGGCTGAGCGACAGCGACGCCGTGGGCGGCGCCGGCACGTGCGGCGCCTCGCGCGCGCGGATCCGGCCGAGGATGACCGCGGACCACAGGTAGCTGACCGCGTCGATCGCGACCGCGAGCGGGGCGCCGAGCGCGACGATCAGCACGCCCGCGCTGGCGGGGCCGGTGATCTCCGCGATCGCCTCGGTGGACTCGAGCTTGGCGTTGCCCTCGGCGAGCTGGCTCTTGCCGATCAGCGCCGGCAGGTACGCGTTGTCGGTGATCGCGAACATCGCGCTCGCCGCACCCACGATCGCCCCCACCACCAGCACGTGCATGGTGGACAGCACGTCGAGCGCCCACACCAGCGTGAGCGACGCGACCGCGACCGCGCGGATCAGGTCTGCGCCGATCAGGATGCGCCGCTTGTTGCCGCGATCGATGAAGCCGCCCGCGAACAGCGCCAGGATCACGCCGGGCGCGAGCTGCGCCGCCATCAGCACGCCGACCACGCTCTCGGGCTGGTGGAGCAGCGTGATCGCGATGATCGGCAGCGCCGTGCGCGTGATCCGCGAGCCGTATGCGCTGACCGCCTGGGCCGCCCACAGCCGCAGGAAGTCCGGGTGGCGCCACAGACGGCTGCGCTCGGTCACGGCGGCCAATCTACACCCGCGCGCGCCGGGCGTGACGACGTGGGCTCGGCGCATCTACCCGGTCCGCGAGATCAGCGCGGCCCCGACGACCGGCACGCGCGCTCATCCCTGCCCTCATGGCGCCCCTGCCCTCATGGCGCCGCGACCGAGGACCGGGCCTGTCAATCGGGCAGGTCGCGCTGGGCCTTGAACGCGTACCAGTCCCTGGCGACCTCGGCGCGCCAGGACAGCATCTCCTCGATGGACGTGAGGGTGGACCGCTGGGGAGAACCCTCGCCGCGGATGTCGTTCATGATCCGGATCGTCATCGAGCCGTCGATCATCCGCCGCTTCCGGCCCTCGTGCTGCTCCGGGCGCCGGGCGCGCGGCTCAGAACGGGATGTCGTCGTCGGGCCCGCCGCCGCCACCACCGCCGCCGCCGCTGCCGTAGCCAAAGTCGCCGTCCGCCGGGGGCGGCGGACCGTCATCACGCCCACCGCGAGGCGAACCACTGCCACCACCACCACCCGCGCTGCCACCACCACCACCACCACCACCACCACCACCACCACCACCACTGCCACCACCCGCGCTGCCACCACCCGCGCTGCCACCACCCGCGCTGCCACCACCCGCGCTGCCACCACCCGCGCTGCCACCACCCGCGCTGCCACCACCCGCGCTGCCACCACCCGCGCTGCCACCACCCGCGCTGCCACCGCCACCGCCGGCCGCGCGCTCACCATCGCGGTTGCCACCGCCGAGGAACTGCACGTCCGCGGCGATGATCTCGGTGATGTACTTCTTGTTGCCTTCCTTGTCGTCGTACGACCGGGTCTGGATCCGGCCCTCGACGAACACCTGGCGGCCCTTGGCGAGGTACTTGGAGCACACCTCGGCGCGCTTGCCCCACACGACCACGCGGTGCCACTCGGTGCGCTCCTGACGCTGGCCGTTCTTGTCGTTCCAGCTCTCGCTGGTGGCGATCCGCAGCTCGCACACGCCCTGCCCGCTCGGCGTGTACCGCATGTCGGGATCGGCGCCCAGGTGACCCACCAGGATGACTTTGTTCACTCCACCGGCCATGACGCGTCTGCTTTCGATGCCGGGAGCACCTGCCCCCGGACGAGTTGGATCCCAAGAGCACCTGCTCTCGTCGATGAGGAGGGCGTACCACGGGCCACTGACACGGGCACGACGCCGGCCCCCCACGGGCATGAACGCACCCCCTACGCGCCCATAGACGGCCCCGGGTCATCGGATTACAACGTGGGCGATGTACCGCTCGCTCCGCGTCGCCGTCGTGATCCCGGCCTACAACGAGAGCCGCAAGATCACCGCGACCGTGGCGACCATCCCCGACTTCATCGACCACGTGGTCGTCGTCGACGACTGCTCGGCTGATGACACGTCCGCGCAGGCCGAGGCCGCCGGCCGCGCGCGCCTGGCGCCGCACAACGTCGAGGTGATCCGCCACGCGCAGAACGGCGGCGTCGGGCGCGCGATCACCACCGGCTACCGCCGCGCGCTCGCTCTCGGCGCCGACGTGGCCGTGGTGATGGCGGGCGACGGCCAGATGGATCCGGGCGATCTGCCCGCGCTGCTCGCCCCGATCGCCGACGGCGAGGCCGACTACGTCAAGGGCAACCGGTTCGCGCACCCCGACATCTGGTCGGCGATGCCCGCGACCCGGATCGTCGGCAACGTGCTGCTGTCGGCCGCCACCAAGGTGACGTCGGGCTACCACCACGTGTTCGACTCGCAGTGCGGCTACACCGCGATCCGCCGGGACGCACTCGCGACGATCGCCCTCGACGAGCTGTTCCCGCGCTACGGCTACCCCAATGACCTGCTGTCGCGCCTGCACGCCGCGCGGATGCGCGTGACCGACGTGCCCGTGCGGCCGATCTACGGCGAGCACTGGCGCAGCGGCATCCACCTCGGCACGGTGATCCACCCGATCCCGTGGGTGCTGCTGCGGTCGTGGGGCACCCGGCTCGCGGCCCGCGCGCGCGACAAGTTCGGCGAGCGTGCGTGAGGCTCGGCGTCGTCACCACGTCGTACCCGCGCGACGCCGGTGATCACGCCGGCCACTTCGTCGCCGCGCACGTGCGCGAGCTGCGCGCCCAGGGCCACGACGTCGAGGTGATCGCCGGCGGTGGCGCCGCCGAGCGCGCCCCGGACCTGATCCGGCTCGCCAGCCCGCTGCTCGCCGCCGGCGGCGCCCCCGATCGGCTCGAGCGCGCCCCGCTCCGCGCGCTCGCCGCCGCCGCGTCGCTGTCGGTCCGGCTGGCCGCGACCGTGGCCGTGCGCGGCCGCCGCTGGGATCGGGTGATCGCGCACTGGCTGGTGCCCTCGGCGATCGCCGCGCTGCCGCTGTCCGCGCCGCTCACCGCGATCGCCCACGGCGGCGACGTCCACACGCTGCGCCGGCTCGGCCTGCTCGCGCCCGTGCTCCACGCGCTGCACCACCGCGGCGCCGACCTCGTGTTCGTCAGCGAGGAGCTGCGCGCACGCGCGGTCACCGCCGCGCCCAGGCTGGCGGGCTGGCTCGGCGAGGCGCTGATCCAGCCGATGGGCGTGGACCTCGCGCGGTTCGCGGCGCTCGCGCGTGCGCCCGCCACCCCGCCCGAGATCCTCGTGGTCGCGCGGCTGGTGCCGGTCAAGGGCGTGGACGTCGCGCTCGCCGCACTCGCACACGTGGCCCCGGGCGCGCGGCTCGTGATCGCCGGGGACGGCCCCGAGCGAGCGCGCCTGGAGGCCCTCGCCCGCCCGCTCGGCGATCGCGTGACGTTCCTCGGCGCGCTGCCGACGAGCGCGATCGATGCCCTGCTGGCGCGCGCGAGCGTGGTGGTGGTGCCGTCGCGCGTGCTGCCGTCCGGGCGCTCCGAGGGAACGCCGCTGATCGCCGTCGAGGCGCTCGCCGCGGGGGTGCCGGTCGTCGCCTCGGCGGTCGGCGGGCTGGCCGCGCTGGCGCCCGCCGCGACCCTGGTGCCGCCGGCGGATCCGGTCGCGCTCGCCCGCGCGGTCACCGCGATCCTGTCCCACCCACCCGCACCTGCCCCCCTGCGCGCCGCCATCTCCCACCTGGCGTGGGCGAGCGTCGCGCACCGCCTGGTGAGAAACCTGTGAGCCGGCTGGAATCCTCCGGTGCGTAAGCTGATTCGCACCAAGGTCCGACCATCGAGCCAGCGGGATCGTCCAAGTTGTCGCAACCTGGTGACAACCCATCACGATCCGGTCGCCTGACGCATCCGGTCAGCGCGGCACGCTTGGTGCTAGGCGCTGAGGTCGATGTCCGATGCTCCCCGGTTCGACGTCTCCGTCATCCTGCCCTTCGGTGATGACGAGGAGGCCGTCGGCATCGCGGTGAAGCGGACCGCCGAGCACCTGCGCGGCCTCGCCCTCTCCTTCGAGATCATCGCGATCGACGAGGACTCCGGGGACAACTCGCACGCGGTCCTCGCGCTGCTCCGCGCCGAGGTCCCCGAGCTCCGCGTCACGCACGCGCCCGGCCGCGGCAAGGGCATCGACATCGGCGCCGCGCGCGCCCAGGGCACGCTGCTCCTGGTCTCCACCCCGGACGTCGCCGCCGGCAGCCTCGATGGCATCGGCGACGCGTGCAAGCGGCTGCTCGCCGGCGAGACCGACGCCGAGGTCGCGCTCACCCGCTACACGATCGCCCACCGGATGCGCGGCCTCGCGGCATTCCGCGGCTCGCGCCTGCTCGGCGCGGCCATGCACCGCCGCCTGCTCAAGCGCCTCCAGGTCCAGAACCTGGTCGTGCGCGTGTCCGGAAGCGGCGGCGCCGCCGCGAAGACCGGGTTCTCGCGGCTCCGCGCGTTCGCCCGGTTCGCGCGCCTCGCGTAGCCCGCGTAATCGCCGCGTGATCGCCGCGTAATCGGCGCGTAATCGGGCGATGCCGCGGGCGGCGCACCGGCGCACGCGCCCATCGCTGCTATGGTCGTCGTGTGTACTGGGCCGTCGCGATCCTGGCTCTCGGGTTTCTGATCATCGTCCACGAGGCAGGTCACTACTTCGTGGCGCGCTGGTGCGGGATGCGGGTCGAGCGGTTCAGCATCGGCTTCGGGCCGGGCATCCTCAAGCGCACGGCGAAGAACGGGACGATCTTCCAGCTCGCCCCGATCCCGTTCGGCGGGTTCGTCGAGATCCGCGGCATGAACATCGTCGAGGAGGTCGAGGAGGATGACCTCGAGGCCTACCCGAACCGGCCCGCCTGGCAGCGGTTCGTGACGATCTTCGCGGGCCCCGCCACGAACTACATCTCGGCGGTGATCCTCGCGTTCGGCCTGTTCGCCCTGCACGGCGTCGACAGCACCGAGTCGTTCTACGGGGTGGAGTCCGTGCTCGCCGACCACGACGCCGAGGGCAAGCTCGAGAACGGCGATCGCCTGCTCGCGGTCGATGGTGTGCCGATGTTCGCCAACCGCGCTCCGTCGCTGACCGAGCGGGTCAAGGCGAAGCAGGGAGCGCCCGTGACGCTGACCGTGCGCCGCGCGGGCGTGGAGCGCCAGGTCACGATCACCCCGAAGCAGGGCACGGACGACAAGGGCAAGCCCACGTTCCTGCTCGGCATCCGCCACACCCGGCAGCAGGAGCTCGTCGACGTGGGCGCGGTGACCGCCGTGGGCCACGCGCTGGTCTATCCGGTCGAGCAGACCAGGCTGATCGTCGCGGGCCTGTACGACGTCGTCACCGGCAAGGAGAAGGCGGACGCGGGCGGCCCGGTGCGGATCACCGAGGAGTTCAAGCGCGCGTTCGAGTCCGGCCTCGTGTACGGCATCAAGCTCCTGATGATGCTGAGCGTGTACCTCGGCCTGTTCAACCTGCTCCCGCTGCCCGCCCTCGATGGCGGCCGGCTGGTGTTCCTCGCCTACGAGATGGTCACGCGCCGGCGCGCGAACCCGAAGATCGAGGCGATGGTCCACATGGGCGGGATCATGGTGCTCGGCGTGCTGATGATCCTGGTCACCGTCGGCGACTGCCGCCGGTTCTTCTAGCCGCCGCACGCCCGACCGCCACGGCGTGCGTGGCGGTCCGCGCCCGCGCCACGGATCGCGCTTGCGCGGTGGCGCGCGCGCGTTCATAGTTAGTGTAATGAACACACCATTCACGATCGTGGCGGGCTGTGAGGCGCGGAGCGTGGAGCCGGGGGCCGGCACCGTGTGGGCGAGCGTGGAGGTGCGGGCGGTGGGCCGGGCGCTCGAGGCCGAGCGGGCGCCGCTCGCGGTGGTGCTGGTGCTCGACGTATCGGGCTCGATGCGGGGCGAGCCGATCGCGCACGTGGTGCGGAGCTGCGAGGTCGTGGCCAGCCTGCTCGGGCCCCAGGACAAGCTGGCGATCGTGACGTTCGGCTCGCGCGCGGGCGTGCGCTGCGGGCTGACCACCATCGACGAACCCGGCCGCGTGCTGATCGAGGGCAGCGTCCGTGGGCTGTCTGCCGACGGCAACACCAACATGCACGGCGGGCTCGAGGTCGCGGCCGGCGTGCTGATGACCGCCCCGGCCGGGCTGCGCCGCGTGATGGTGCTGCTCAGTGATGGCCAGCCCAACGTCGGCCTGGCGTCCGCGGAGGCGCTCGCGGGCTACGTCCGCACGCTCGGGCTCGCGGTCAGCACGCTCGGGTTCGGCCTCCATCACGACGAGAACGTGCTCGACGCGATCGCCACCGCGGGCTCGGGCCGCTACGCCTACATCCCGGACCCGGCGCTCGCCCGGCTCGACCTCGCGCGCGCCGCCCTCGCCCACGGCGGGATCGTGGCCGACCAGCTCGAGCTGCGGATCGACCCCGCCGAGAGCGTGGAGCTGCTGCGCGTGCTGCCGGCGGGCCCGCTGCGCCACGGCCGCCAGGGCACGATCACCGCGCTCGGAGACGTGTTCGTCGACGAGGGCCGCACGCTCGCCCTCGAGCTCCGGCTCGACCTGCGCGCGGGGACGACGGGCCGGCTGGCCACGCTGGTCGTCGAGGGCCGCGGCACCGATGGGGCGCGCCACACCGCGACCACGACGCTCGACGTCGACATCCGCGTCGGCCCGCGCGTGATCGATCCGGCGGCGCAGCGGATCATCGTTCTCGTGCAGGCCGACGCCGCCCGGATCGAGGCGCGAGCGCAGGCGGATCGCGGGGCGCTGGCAGGCGCGGCGGCGATCCTGCGTCAGCTGGTGGCCCGCATCGATGCCCTGCCCGGGTTCGTCCGCAACGATGGCTCGCAGCTCGCGGAGCTGCGCGAGCAGCTCGAGGACGAGGCAGCGAACCACGAGCGCGCCAGCACCGACAGCGAGCGAGCGCACCAGCGCAAGGCCTCGCTCGCGTACAAGACCTCGGCCGCCACGTACAGCCGCGCCGTCCGCGAGCCGCCGCCACGCGCCGCGAACCTCGCCGGGATCGCTGGCCCGGTCGCGGGGCAGGTGTTCCCGCTGATGACCGAGACCGTGATCGGCCGCGGCCGGACCAACGACGTCGTGGTCGGCAGCGGCACGCTGTCCCGGCACCACGCGCGGGTGGTGTTCGTGGAGGGGGCGTTCCGGCTGATCGACATGGGCTCCACCGCGGGTAGCCAGCTCAACGGTCGCCCGGTGACCTCGGCTCCACTCACGCCCGGGGATCGGATCCAGCTCGGCGACGCCGTGTTCCGGTTCGAGCACGCCTGACCGGCGGCCACGGGGTGGGTGCGGGCCTCCGCAGACGCGACGTCACCTAATCATCCTTGATTGATTGAAGGCCATATTTCACGATAATATGTCTTCTGTGATTGATTACCGGGGTTCCTACAAGGCCACCTTGCAGGCCGTCGGGGAGCGGGCCAAGCAGCTGCGCTTGTCGCTCGAGCTGAGCCAGCAGGAGCTGGCGGACCGCGCGGGCATTGGCGTGGCGACGATCCATCGCTTCGAGAAGATCGGGAATGCGTCGCTCGAGAACGTCCTGAGGATCGCCACGGCGCTCCGCGCGGAGGCGCCGCTCGCGACCTTGTTCGAGCGTCCGGAATACGCCTCGATCGACGACGTGATCGATCGAGATCACCAGATCCGACGTCGGGCACCGAGGCGCAGGTGAAGCTCCAGCGCGTCGATCGACTCGTCGTATCGATCGAGGCCGAGGTCGGTCGACGCGTCCGCGTCGGACGGCTGGCGCTCGATCGAAAGCGCGTCCTGTTCGAGTACGACCAGGCATTCCTGGGATCGCGACTCGAGCTATCGCCGTTCAAGCTGCCGCTGCGACCCGGTGTCGTGGTGGGCGACGCGCGGGTCCTCGATGGCTTGATGGGCGTGTTCGACGATAGCCTGCCAGATGGCTGGGGCCGGCTGCTCATCGATCGCCGGGCGGCCGAGCTGGGCGTCGCGGCGGGCGCACTGACGCCCCTCGATCGCCTGGCCGTGGTCGGCGCCCGGTCGATCGGCGCGCTCGTCTACGAGCCCGAGATCCAGCTCGACGATCCTTCCGTCGTGAGCCTGGCCGAGCTCGCCAGGGACGCCCAAACCGTGCTGCGCGATGCCCGAGGCGCCGACCTCGACCGCCTGATCGCCGTTGGTGGGTCACCGCAGGGCGCGCGCCCCAAGGTCCTCGTCCAGCTCTCACCGACCGGCGAGGTGCTCGCCGGAGCCAAGGAGATCCGGGCCGGGAACACCGCGTGGCTCGTGAAGTTCCCCGCGCGCGACGACGATCGTGCGGCCGGTCGTCTCGAACGCGCGTACTTCTTGATGGCGGAGGCGGCTGGACTCGACGTACCGCGCACGCAGCTCCTCGGTGGCACGCAGCGCCGCGCGGGCTACTTCGCGATCGAGCGCTTCGACCGCCAGGGCTCGCGACGAATCCACGCGCATACCCTGGGGGGGCTCCTGCAGCTGCCACATGGCTACCCGGCGCTCGACTATCTCGATCTGCTGTCGGTGACGCGCGAGCTCACGCGTGACGAGCAGGCCGTCCGGCAGATGTTCCGGCGTGCGTGCTTCAACGTCTTCGCGCACAACCGTGACGATCACGCGCGAAACTTCTCGTTCCTGATGAGCGAGACCGGCGCCTGGCGACCGAGCCCGGCCTACGACCTCACGTTCACATCCGGGCCGGGTGGCGAGCACACGTTGCTCGTCGCCGGGCAAGGTCGCGCGCCAGCGGCCCCCCACCTCACCGAGCTGGCCACGCGGGCAGATCTCAAGCGTCCAAAGGAGGTCATCGACACCGTGAGGAGTGCGGTCAGCCGCTTCGCGCAGTTCGCCGATCAGGCGGAGGTGCCTCCGGCCACGCGCAAGCGGGTTGCGACGATGCTGGGCGTCCCGTCTCGGTGACGTGCTCGCGGTGTTGTCATCGCGGCGTCGACACGCCCCCGGTGGCGACGCACGGAGCCCGCGGCATTCCGGTTCGCGGACGCCTGACGCCAGGGACCGGTCGCGGCGCGGTGCCGGACGCCCGCGCGGCTGCTAAGGTCCAGCCGCCATGGCGCTCGCCAGTGAGGTCCTCGACCGCATCTCCACCGAGCCCGGCGTGTACCTGTTCAAGGACGCGCGGGGGACCGTGGTGTACGTCGGCAAGGCCAAGAGCCTGCGCACGCGCGTGCGGCAGTACTTCCGGCCCGGCGGCGACGAGCGGTTCTTCGTGGCCGCCGGGTTCCTCGGGCGGGCGGTCGTGGACATCGAGACGATCGTGGTGTCGTCGTCGAAGGAGGCGCTCCTTCTCGAGAACCACCTGATCAAGAAGCACCAGCCGAAGTTCAACGTCAAGCTGCGCGACGACAAGCAGTACCTGGTGCTGCGGCTGCTCGATCCCGCAGATCCGGCGCCGCCGGTCACGGGCGGTGACGCCGCGCCGCCCAGGCGCCGGCTGTTCCCGCGCGTCGAGGTGGTCCGCAACATCCGCGACGACGAGGCCAGCTACTTCGGCCCGTACCACTCCGCCACCAGCGCGCGAGAGACGCTGCGGACGCTCAACCGCCACTTTCAGCTCCGCACCTGCACCGACCACGTGCTCGAGAGCCGCGGCCGTCCGTGCCTGCAGTACCAGATCAAGCGGTGCTCGGGGCCGTGCGCGATCGACGTGGCGCCCGCCGCGTACGCCGAGCAGGTCGACGACGTGAAGATGTTCCTCGGCGGCAAGAACGCCGAGCTGCTGACCCGCCTGCGGGGGCGCATGGTCGCGCGCGCCGAGGCCGAGGACTTCGAGGTCGCCGCGGTGCTGCGGGACTCGATCGCGGCCGTCGAGCGGACCCTCGCCAGGCAGAACATCGTCCAGGACGAGATGATCGATCAGGACGTGTGGGGCCTCTACCGCGAGGCCGACAGCGTCGAGGTGGTGGTGCTGTTCATCCGTGGCGGCAAGCTGGTGGGCCGGCGCGCCTTCCAGCAGCGCGACCAGGAGCTGCCCGACGGCACGGTGATCGGCGAGCACCTGCAGCAGTACTACGCCACCGGGACGTTCGTCCCCGACGAGGTCGTGGTGGGCGTCGAGCTCGACGACGCCGAGGTGGTGGCGGACTGGCTGTCCACCGCGCGCGGCAAGCGCATGCGCGTGGTCGAGCCGCGGCGGGGCGTGCGGGCCCGGCTGGTGGAGCTCGCGGACCGCAACGCCGCCGCCTCGGCCACCTCGCGCCGCAGCAAGGACGGCGACGCCGAGGCCCTGCTCGCCAAGGTCGCCAGGCACCTCGAGCTGCGCCGGCCGCCGCGCCGGATCGAGTGCTTCGACATCGCGCACATCCAGGGCACCAACACCGTGGCGTCGATGGTCACGTTCATCGACGGCGTGCCCGCCAAGCAGCTGTACCGAAAGTTCAAGATCAAGACCGTCGACAACAACGACTTCGCGGCGATGTACGAGGTGCTGACGCGCCGGTTCGCGCGCGCGCAGAAGGCGCAGGCGACCGCCGATGCGGAGGCGGAAGCGGATCCGGACCTGCCACCCGCCGGCGAGTCCGCGTGGGCGCCGCCGGACCTGCTCGTGATCGATGGCGGCAAGGGCCAGCTCGGGATGGCGGTCGCCGCGCTCACCGACCTCGGCGTCACCCTCGGTGGCGACACCGGCCTCGAGGTGATCGGCCTCGCCAAGGAACGCGACCTCGAGGCCGGCAGCGCGCCCGACCGGATCTACCGGCGCAACGTGAAGGACTCGATCTCCCTGCGCCCCAACTCGCCCGAGCTGTACGTGCTCGCGCGGATCCGCGACGAGGCCCACCGGTTCGCCAACACGTTCCACCAGGACCGCCGCGCGAAGACCAGCCTGCGCAGCGAGCTCGACGACATCCCGGGGATCGGCGCGACCCGGCGGCAGAAGCTGCTCAAGCACTTCGGCAGCGTGCGCGCGGTGCGGCTCGCCAGCGCCGCGGAGCTCGCGAAGGCGCCCGGCATGAACAAGCAGGCCGCGGCCCAGATCGCCGCGTTCTTCGCCAGCAAGGAGTCCGGGCTCGCCGATCTGCCAGTGGGGGTGACCGAGCGCGACGCCAGCGTCGAGGGCCGTGCCGGCGCGATCGATGTCGACGGCGCGATCGATGCCGCCGACGACTCCGAGGTCGAGGCCACCGGTGACACCGTCTCCGGTGAACAGGGCGGGAACCGCACCCGCACCCGCACCCCACGCGCGGTAGACTGAGACCGCGTGCGCCCCGCTCCCCCACTCACGCGCGCGTTCGCGTACCCCGTCATCACCGGCATCGCGCTGATGGCGCTGGTCGTCACCGCGCTGACCCTCAGCGGCCGCTCGCTCGTCCCGTTCGTGATGTCGTCCCTCGTGTTCGAGGGTGAGCCCTGGCGGCTGGTCACGAGCGCGCTGCCGCACGGCGATCCGCTCCACCTCGCGTTCAACGTCCTGTGGTTGTGGATCCTCGGGACCCGCGTCGAGGAGGAGCTCGGCTCGCTGCCGACGATCGGCCTGCTGCTCGTGCTCGCCGCGGGTTCCGCGCTGCCCGAGTACGCCGTGCTCGTCGGCGGCATCGGCCTGTCGGGGGTGGGCTACGGCCTGGTCGGCTTCCTCGCGATCGCCGCGCCCCGCGATGCGCGGTTCAGGGACGCCATCGATCGCCGTACGCTGGTGATGTTCGCCGGCTGGGGCGTGCTGTGCGTGGTGACCACGGTGGCCGGCGTGTGGGGCGTGGCGAACCTCGCGCACGCCGCCGGCGCCTTGCTGGGCGTCCTGCTCGGTGGTGCGGTCGCCCGCGGGGATGAGCGCCGGCGGATCGCGTGTGCAGCGGCGACCGGGCTCGTGCTCGCCGCATTCGTCGCGGCCGTGTGGTGGCGCCCCGCGGTGAACCTGTCGACGCGGTCCGACGACGACGACGCCTACCGCGGCTACCTTGCCCTCAAGGCCGACCAGCCACAGGAGGCGCTACGGCTGTACGAGCGCGCGCTCCGCCTCGACCGCACCGAGGCGAGCAGCTGGTACAATTACGCGATCGCGCTCGGCCAGGTCCGCACCCACCGCGGGCTCGAGGGTGCGGCCGCCCTCGACGCGCACTGGCGGGCCTACCTGCTCGATCCCTCCGAGCCCGAGCACCGGACCGGCCTCGGCATCGAGCTTGGCCAGCTCGGCGCGGCGAAGGCCGACGAGAACTGCCGGGAGGCGATCCGCCTGTACACGGCGGCGCTGTGGTTCGTACCGAGCGGCGCGATCGCGTGGAACCGCGGCCTGTGCTTCGAGCGCATGGACGAGCCGGACCTCGCGCGCGCGTCGCTCGAGCTGGCGGTGCGCCTCGCTCCTCACCTGCAGGACGACCTCGACGCGCTGTTCGCACCAGAGGACGCCCGCGATGCCGTGCCGCGCCCGCGCCTCGACGAGACGCTCCGCCTCGCTCCCGACGACCGGGACGGCCCCGCCCCCGCACGCGACTGAGGCCGCGGTGGCCAGACGCGCGGCGCGGCCCCAGGCCGGCCCCGCCCCCGCGCGCGCCCCACCGCGTTTGCGACCCGCTGCCACGGCCGTCCGTGCGACGCTGGTTCCATGTTGCACATCGTGCGAGGAGCCATGCTGGCCGCGACGTTGACCGCGTGTGGAGGCTCGGGCAGCGGTGGCTGGGTGCCCGCCGACATCGACGAGCAGCAGACCCTCGATCGCCTGGGCGCGGCCGGCTACACGAAGCTGTGCTCGGCGTTCGACGACTACGTACGTGACACCTACCGCTCGAACCGCCTCGTCCAGGCGGCGTGCACCGCGCACGCGCTCCAGACCACCGAGGATGCAGCCGCCTGCGGCGCCGCGGTCGACGCGTGCCTCGACGACCTCCCGCCGGTGGTCGAGCAGCAGCTCGACATGATCCTCGGGCAGGCCGGGTGCAGCGCCATCCAGGTGATGCAGAACGGGTGCGCGTCGCCGATCTCCCGACTGACCACCTGCCTCGACGATCTCGGGGCGCGGGTCGACCAGGTCCAGCTCTCGCTCACCTGTGCGGCCGTGGGCTCGCCCGTGCCGCAGGACTGGTGGCAGGTCACGCCGCCCAGCTCGTGCACCGCCCTCACCGCGGACTGCTGATGAACGAGCCCAGGACGGTCCGCGGCCCGGAGGCGCTGCCGTCGATGTCGAGCATCGAGCAGGCGATGGCTCTGCTCGACGCCCGGCGCGCCTGGCGCGCGGCGCTGGCGATCGGGATCGTCTGACTGGTCGCCGCGATCGCCGTGTCCCAGCTGGGAGGCGATCCCCTGGCCCAGCGCGTCCACATCGCGTGACTGCTGATCACCGCGCTCGCGATGGCGACCTACGTCGTGCTGCGCCGCGACCACACGCGGTTCCGACCGTCGGAGCTCGTCGTCGCGCCGTTCGCGATCTCGGGGATCGGCGGCGCGCAGCGGCTCGGCTGGACCTACGACCACGGCATGGCCGTGGCGCCGCCGATGGTCAGCCCCGGCGCAGAGCCAGCGCTGGCGCCGGCCGACGCAACGGCGTCGTCGGAGCGGGCGTGTGCGCCGTGGCCGGTTCGCACACGGCGCACGCGCGCCACGCGAAGAACACGCAGGCACGCGGCCCGCGCCCAGCTGGCTCGTCACCAACCGCCGCGCGCGCCTCGATCGCGACGGAGCTACTGGCAGATGCGGCGTGGAACCTGCACCCGAGGAGAGCATTCCGGGTCCACGCTGTTCCTCGCTCCTCGATGGACGGGCGGCGCGAGCTCAAGAAAGGCGCCATGAGCTACCAGTCCGTCAATCCCAGCAGCGGCGAGACGACCAAGGAGTTCGAGGAGATGACCGACGCCCAGGTCAAGAACGCGATCTCGACCGCCGCCGCGTGCTTCGAGCACTGGCGCAAGAATACCTACGCGGAGCGCGCCGTGATCGTCAACAAGGCGGCCGAGCTGATGGCGGCGAGCGTCGACCAGTTCGCGCGTCTCGCCACGGCCGAGATGGGCAAGCGCATCAGCGAGGCCCGCGGCGAGGTCACACTCAGCAGCGACATCCTCGCGTACTACGCCAAGAACGCCGAGACGTTCCTCGCACCGGTCGCGCTCCATCCGAGCGTCGGCGAGGCGCACATGGAGACCAGCCCGATCGGGGTGATCTTCTGCGTCGAGCCGTCGAACTTTCCGTTCTACCAGCTCGCGCGCGTTGCCGGACCACAGCTGATGGCAGGCAACGTGGTCATGGTCAAGCACGCCGGCATCGTCCCGCAGTGCGCGATCGCATTCGAGAAGCTGTGGCTCGACGCGGGTGGACCGCCTGGCCTCTACACGAACTTGCTGATCTCGCATCGCCAGTCCGACATGCTCGTCGACGATCCGCGCATCAAGGGGGGCGTTGACCGGCAGTATCGCCGCGGGCCGGAGCATCGCTGCGGGTGCCGGCACGAACCTCGATTCGGACGTTAGGGCTCGGTGGTTCGGTGTTCGCCCGGGACATCGCGTGGGGCCGCCGCGTCGCGATCCGGGTCGAGACCGGGATGATGTTCATCAACAACATCTCGTGGTCCGACGCCGAGCTGCCGTTCGGCGGGATCAAGCAGTCCAGCTACGGGCGCGAGCTCGGCGACCTCGGCATCCAGGCGTTCGTGAACAAGAAGCTGGTCCGCATCGCGTCGATGGACGCTCCGACCTGGCGACCGACCATGTGCGCGCTGCGCCGACGACGCCAGGCCACCGCGACCGCAGACCGCCGGACGTCGGCCATGGTCCGAAGTCCCGCCGCGCCCCGCCTGGCGTCCAGGACGAGGGGCGTGGTCGTTCGTGCCCGGCCGTCGCAGCGGCGGGTCACCGCGCCAGCACGCGACGCGCGGTGACCGCTCGCAGGTGGTGCGCGAGGAGCGCGGCCCGGCGATCCGCGGGGAGCGCCCCGACCGCCCGGCGCACCGCGGCTCGCGACAGCAGATGACCACGCCGCCGCACGAACGCGTCGACGTGCGAGGGCTCCGCCGCGGACAGCGCCCGCAGCAGCGTCGCCACCGCGCGCTGCTCGAGCGGTGCTGGTGACCACGCGAGCGTGGCGCAGACGCCCAGGCACGGCTCGATGATCCCCGTGAGTTCGGTGACGGGGGACGCCACCAGGCCCGCGAGGCCGAGGCAGGCCGCGCGGCGCTGGTCGGCCGCCGGGGCATCACGCCACGACGCGAGCGCGCGCACCGCGTCGCGCCGCCCGGGGGCGTGCACGAGGAGCGTGGTCAGGACGGTGCGCGCGAACAGCTCGACCAGGCCGGGCTCGGCCAGCGCATCCCCGTCGAACAGGCGCGCGCAGTCCGCGAGATCCGCCGCGCGCAGCTGCGCGCCGAGTTGCTCCGCGAGCACGAGCATCCCGGCGCGGCGGCCAGCGGACGCGCGCTCGTCGAGCAGCGCGAGCGCCACCCGCTTGCCGACGATCGCTGGATGCGCGCCGAGCTCGTGTGCCTTCCACCACGCCCGCACGCATCGCCGGAGCGGCGCGAGCTCGACCGGACCTCCCTCACCGGGCGAGATCTGTGCGAGCCGGCGGCGCAGATCCTCGACGGGATCCTGGACCACCTCCCTGCTCGCGCGCCGGGCCACCACGCGCCCAGGATCCCACAGCGCACGCGCCGCGGGAACGATGACCATCACGGCCTGCGCAGGCGCAAATGTGGGCGTTGGTAGGCGCGGCGGCGGAACGTGGACCACGCCTCGACGGTGTGGGTGGAGTCAGAGGTCGAGGACCGCCTCCGCGCTGGGCGCGACCAGGACCCGCTCACACGCGCTCTCCAGTTCACCGATGGATGCGGCGGAGACTCGTGCCCGTTGCGCGGGCGTGAGTGCCCCGAAACGCTGCTCGAGCTGCTTGCGCAGCATTCCCGCGAGCCCCTGCTTGATGCCCTGTTCGAGGCCCTGTTCGAGGCCCTGTTCGAGGCCCTGCTCGAGGCCCTGCTCGAGGCCCTGCTGGATCAGTGATTCGGCGGCAGTCATGGCGGCCTCGGCGGTCAGGGGTGCGTACAGCGCGAGCTTGGCATGGATTGCCTCGAGCGAGGATGCGGTTGTGACGACGGTCAGGTAGCGCAGCAGAAGGTCCAGCACCTGGGGTGCACGCTGCGCGGTCTCCTCCAGGTCGGCGGCCCATGTCGCCACGCTGGCGAGCAACCGCTCGCCATCACGCGCATCGCGGAGCAACCACCAGGTCAGCCGGGGCACGAGCGCCGGGACCCGCGCCAGGAGGTCCTCGTTCGTGAGAACGGCGAGGTCCTCCACGAGGATGCGGAACCGCGGACAGAACTCTGCCAGCGGCCCACGGGTGGCGAGATCGGGCGCGAACAGCGCGCCCAGCGATCGCGGAGCCGTCCAGCCATTCGGCGCATGGCTCAGCACGATCGGGATGATCAGCGGCAACGGACGGGCGAGATCGGCGCGACGCTCACGACGCCAGATCTCGACGAGATAGCCGAGCAGCCGCAGTGGCATATCCAGGTCGGCGCGGCTCTGGTGCTCGACCAGGACGTAGACGAGCGCGCGCTCGGACGGTTGGGTGCCGGCGGTCCCGCGAGTCACGACACCCAGCAACAGGTCACCATGCAGGTCAGCGAGCTCGCGATCGACGAACGACGCACTCTCTGGACGCAGGGTGTCCAGATCGAGCACGTCGATCACCTCGGGCGGCAGCACCGCTCGACACAGCGCGGCGGCATGCTCGGGCACGGCGAACACCGCCTTGAACAGCGCATCGTGCGGGCGCGTCGTCATCCTTCCGAAGCACCCAGCAAGCCAGGGGCCAGGCGTATGGGCGCGAGATCACACGGCGCTCCGTCCGGTAGCGGGCGTGACCCGGACAACATGTCCGGCAGTCGGACGAGACTCGGACATCTACGAGGCGTCCCGAACGATCCGCGCAGCGCTCCTCACGAGTTGCGTTCAGCCGAGCCCCTACTCGACGCGCAGGGTCCGCTGGACGACGCTGACGCCGCCGCCGCGATCGGTGGCGACCAGCCACAGCGGCACGGTGCCAGGCGTGTCGGGGAGCGTCAGCGCCTTGGTCTCGGCGACCGAAGCGCCCTCGACATCGGTGATCTCGAGGTCGTTGTCGTCCGTGGTGGCGCCGCCACCGGCGTACAGATAGACGCGGACGTCTTCGAGCTTGTCGGGGGTGGTCGCACCGTCGCTGCACACCAGGTCGAGGGAGTCCCGGGCGACGTCGACGGTGAGGTCGAGCGTGGCGCCGGCGGACAGCACCGCGCCATCCTCCACGGGCTCGCCGCCGATGAGGACGCGCGTGATCTCCGGGTTGCGGCGAGCCGGCGGCGCGGCGCCGACCTCGACCTGCTTGGTGGCGATCAGGCGGGCGCCCGCGAGGTCGGCCTCGACGACGACGATCACGTCGACCACGGCTTCGCCGCACACGGCGTCGGGCGCCGGCGGCGGGGTGACGCCCCACGCGGCCGCGAGGGCGCCCGCATCGAACACCGCGCGGCCCTCGGCGTCCACCGCAAGATCGATCGCGCCCTCGGCGCAGTCGCGCACCGGATCGGCGACGACGGCCCACGGCGGGCAGGCGCGCCAGCGCGGGGCCGCCGCCGGCGACAGCACGCCGTCGACGGCGGTGACCAGGGACACGGTCGCGATCTGGTCGATGCCGACGGTGGGCGGATCGGCGATCAGGGCCATCACGCGCGGGCCGTCGAGGACGGTGCCCGGCGGGCCGTCCGAGCACGCGCCGAGCAGCCCGACGACGACGCCACCCAGCACGAGCGCACCGACGCACCGAGGCACCAGGTGCGCCGCGTCCCCAGGCCGAGCCAACGGCCCCTCGACGGCGCCCGCTGCGGGCCTCGCGCTCGAGCGCGGCTCCGCGGCGACGGCGGACCGCGCGCTCTGCGGAAGAGGACGTGCAGCGACGGTCATGGCGTGTACTCCAGGCCGAGCGAGGGGAACACCGGCAGGCCGCGGGTGTACGAGCGCTCGGAGTAGTCGAAGTTGTACGACACGCCCTCGGCGTTGACGCGGTTGGTCGCGTTCTGGACGTCGAGGAACAGCTTGAGCTCGCCCCACGGCCGCCGCCACGTGCGGTCGACGCGCAGGTCGATCTGGAAGAACGCGGGCAGGCGCGCGGACAGGATCGCGCCGTCGCGCGGCATGAACTCCTGCTCGTCGCCGTTGAAGTACTGGCCGGCGACCGGCGTGTACGGGTTGCCCGACGCGTAGCGGACCTTGCCGCCCAGGCGCCAGTGCTTGCCGAGGGGCACCGACGCGAGCGCGGTCACCAGGTGCGGCTGATCGAACACGTACGGCAGGTAGCGGGTGCTGACGTCCGGATCGCCACGCCGCAGCGATCGAGCGTACGTGTAGCCGAGCCAGCCGGTCCACGCGCCGATCTTCTTGCGGAGCAGCAGCTCGAGGCCGTAGGTGCGGCCGATGCCGATGTTCTCCTTGTAGCTCCACGTGCCGAAGCTGTCGGCCTGGAGCTCCGTCGAGATCGCACCGACGCCGCCCGCCGAGCGGCTGCCCCCGGCCGAGATCGGAGTCGCGCCCGACACGGCGTCGGCGGGCAGGTCGCGCATCATGCTGCCGTACGCGGTCGCCGAGATCTCGCTGCCGTATGGCAGCTGGACGATGGTGCCGGCCGACGCCTGGATCGAGCGCGACGCCTGGAGGTCCTGGTTGCCGAGCGCCGGGTCGAGGTCGACCTGCGCGGCGGGCTGGCTGTACAGGCCGATCTGCTCGGTGAACGTGACCTTCGGCGTGACCTCGTGGAGCACCGCGAGCCGAGGATCGAGCACCCACTCGTCGGTCAGCCCGTAGCGCTCGCCGCGCAGCCCCGGCTTGAGGACGATCTGGCGCCCCGCGAGCGGGTACAGCGCCTCGGTCCACACCGCCGCATCGGCCGCCCACAGCGTGTCGCCGCGCTGGCCCACCTCCGAGGTCATCGGCATGCCCGGGCGCGCCGGCGCCTCGCCCGACAGATCGAACTGGTAGCGCGAGCCCTGCACGTCGAGGCCCGCGGCGACCGAGCCCTCACCGATCTGCTGCGTGAGCGTCGCGCGCACGGCGACCGGCAGCGTGCGGCGGACGACGCCTTCGCCGTTGAAGCGGAGCTGCACGTCGTCACCGCCAAGCGAGACCACGCCGTCGACACCGGTGCCGCCGCGCTTCCTCTGGTAACGCACGCCCGCACGGAGAAACCGCGACACGTAGTCGAGGCGGTCGTCGGGAGCGGTCGGATCGTCGTCGGCGACGACCAGCTCGAGGCCATCGGACGACGCGAACCCGAGCGCGGTCCACGTGCCACGCTCGAGATCACCGACGGTGTAGTTGATCTGGGCATCCCAGTAGCGCGGCAGCAGCGTCAGGTCGATCGGCGCGGCCGCGAGCACCGCGTCGACGTACGACCGGCGCACGCCGAACGACAGGCCTCCGCCGGCCGGGCCCGGCCCCTCCGCGCGCGCCTGCGCATCGATCAGGCTGACCTCGCCGGCGACCCGCCACTTGTCCGTGCGCGGCGCGCGGGTGGTCAACTCGACGAGCCCGCCCTGCGCGCGGCCGTAGCGCGACGAGAACCCGCTGGGCTGGAGCTCGAGCGAGCCGAGCAGCGCCGACGGATAGAACGAGGCGAACCCGCCGAAGTGGAACAGGATCGGCACCTCGATGCCATCGAGGAACACCGCCGAGTCGCGCGGCGCCGACCCACGCAGCGCGAGGCCACCGAGCCCGAACGGGACGCGCGCGGCGCCCGGCAGGTTCTGCAGGCCCTTGAGCGCGTCGTTGCCGGAGCCCGCCATCTGCCGGACCTGCTCGCCCGAGATCACGTACGGCGGGGGCGCGGTCAGCGGCGGCGCCTCCTCCTCCACCTCGATCAACTCGCCGCCCGCGAGCGAGGCGTCCGGCGTGAGCGCGATCCGCCACGCGCCGCCCGGCCAGCGCTGGAGCAGCAGCGGCTCGTAGCCATCGGCGAGCACGAACACGTCGAGCCGCCCCCCCGGCCGCCGCGGCGCCGGCAGCACCTCGAACGCGAACGCGCCATCGGCGGCCGACGTGGTCTCGGTGCCCGCGACCGCGATCGCCGCGCCGGCGATCGGGCGGCCGGTGACGGCGTCGACCACCACGCCGGCCTGCGCAGCCTGGGCGTACGCCGCGCGCGGGGCGAACACCGCCACTGCCGCTGCCAGCCAGGGCGCTCTCATGAACGAATTGGATGCCAGACGAGGCCCCGTGTTACGGGTAAAGTGCCCGATAAACCGGGGTCCGGCCGAACTTCGACAACTTTCAATTTAATACTATGTAATCATTTGATTTAACGCCGATCGGCAGCCGGCCGGTCGTGCCGCTCCGGGTGAGCGTCAACGACTCGGCCGGCCCGCTGTCTCTATTTCCGAATGTTTGATTGATGTTAGCAGCGCAAGTTGTCGAAGTTCGGACGGACCCCGTCAAGGAACTTGGGCGGAGGTATCAGTACATGTAGGATAAAGTGCTCCTACGATCCGCTGAGTACCCATATGTCCAAGAACCGAAAGATTCGAGAGACTTCGCCGGCCACGGTCACGCGCGCACCCGCGGACCGGAGCGCCGCGGCACGGGGCCACGACCGGCACCACGAGATCATCGGCGTGGTCGGACTGGGCGTCAGCCTGTTCCTGACCGTCGCCATGGTGTCGCTGCAGGCGGGTGGGCTGGTGATGGGGCCGTTCGGGCGCGCGAGCGCCGGGCTGTTCTACGGGCTGGCCGGCGTGTGCGGATACGCGCTGATCGCGCTCGGCGCGGTCGCGTCGATCCGGCTGCTGCTCGAGCGCAAGCCCGTGATGCCGGCCGTGATCACGGCCGGCGTCGCGATCGGCGTGGTCTCGCTGGCGACCCTGATCCACCTCGCGGCGGCCAGCTATCGCGTGGCGAGCCACGGCCCGGGCGGCGCGATCGGCGAGAACCTCGCCGAGGTCCTGCGCGCGGTGGTCAGCACCGCCGGCACCGCGCTGCTCGGCTGCGTCGGCCTCGTGGTCGCGTTCATCATCGCCACCCCGTTCCGCACCGGCGACGTGCTCCGCGCGTTCGGGGTGGCGGGCACCATGATCGGGCGCGGACTGCGCGCGGCCGCGTACGCCGTGGGTGGGTTCTGCGCCGACGTTCTCCGCGCGATGCTGCCCGGCGGCCGCGACGACGCGGACGAGGACGAGGAGGACGAGGACGACGACGACGAGCGCGAGGACGTCCTGGCCGTCAGCGACGACGACCACGTCTCCGATCCGCTGATCATCGAGCGCGCCACGCCGACCATCGTCGACGAGCCCGCCCCCAAGCGCCGCAAGCGCCAGCCGCAGATGACCGACGTCGATCCGATCGAGGTGATCGAGACTGCGGCGATCATCGAGGAGATCCCGGCCCCGAAGAAGCAGCGCTCGCGGTTCCCGACGGGTACCAAGGCTCCGCCGGTGATCACCGAGCTCGCCCCGCGGGCGACGCTGGCCGACGACGAGGTCGAGATCGAGGAGGTCGACGACACCGTCGCCCCGATGATCACCACGCCCGCCCCGCGCGCCGTTCCGGTGGCCGCCCCCGCCGCCGCGAGCGGCGACAAGGCGCCGATGATCGTCGAGCCGCGCTTCAAGCACGCCGACAAGGCGGAGATGGCGGCCAAGGAGAAGGCCGCCGACGCCGACCGCGCGTCGTTCATCAAGCTCGGCGACGGCGAGTACCAGCTCCCCTCGACCCAGCTGCTCAACTACGACTCCGCGACGCAGAACGTGATCGACAAGTCCGCGATGCTCGAGCTGTCGGCGAAGCTGACCCAGACCCTCGAGAACTACGGCGTCAAGGGCGACGTCGTCGCGATCCGCCCGGGCCCGGTCGTCACGATGTACGAGTTCGCGCCCGCCCCCGGCACGCGCGTCAACAAGATCACCAACCTCACCGACGACCTGGCGCTCGCGCTCGAGGCGCTCCGCGTCCGCATCGTCGCGCCGATTCCCGGCAAGGCCGCGGTCGGCATCGAGGTGCCAAACAAGGCGCGCGAGAAGGTGTTCATCAAGGAGATCCTGGCCGACGACGCGTTCCGCAAGGGCCGCGCGCGGCTGCCGATGTGCCTCGGCAAGGACATCGAGGGTGGCCCGGCGGTCGTCGATCTCGCCCGCATGCCCCACCTCCTGGTCGCCGGCACCACCGGCTCCGGCAAGTCGGTCGCCGTCAACGCGATGATCTCGAGCCTGCTCTATCACTGCAGCCCCGAGGACGTCCGGATGATCATGATCGATCCGAAGATGCTCGAGCTGTCGATCTACGAGGGCATCCCGCACCTGCTGCTGCCGGTCGTCACCGACCCGAAGAAGGCGAACCTGGCGCTGCGCTGGGCCGTCGAGGAGATGGAGCGCCGCTACGACATGCTGGCCACCGCGGGCGTGCGCGACATCTCGACGTTCAACGAGAAGATCGGCAAGCAACTCGCCAAGATCGAGGCCGACAAGCTGCGCGCCGCGGCCGATGCCGCGGCCGCCGCGCTCGAGGACGACATCAACAAGGCCGTCGACTCGGACACCCCCGAGGAGGCCGACGCGCGCGAGAAGATCGTCACCTCGCCTCAGCACCGCCTGCCCTACATCGTCGTCGTGATCGACGAGTTCGCCGACCTCATGATGTGCGCCCCCAAGGAGGTCGAGACCAGCGTGGCCCGGATCGCGCAGAAGGCGCGCGCCGCCGGCATCCACCTGATCCTCGCCACCCAGCGCCCGTCGGTCGACGTCATCACCGGCCTCATCAAGGCGAACTTCCCGTCGCGCATCGCGTTCCACGTGACGTCGAAGATCGACTCGCGCACCATCCTCGACCAGAACGGTGCCGAGGCCCTGCTCGGCGCCGGCGACATGCTGTTCTCGGATCGCGGCGGCGCCCCGCAGCGGTTCCACGGCTGCTACGTCGACGAGGAGGAGATCCAGCGGGTCGTCACGTTCCTCAAGACCCAGGCGCGCCCGGTCTACAACCTCGACATCCTCAAGCCGCGCGACGAGGAGGGCGAGGGCGGCGGCGACGGCCCCGGCGCGCCGAGCGGCAAGAGCGACGATGACATGTACGACAAGGCCGTGTACGTGGTGACCACCACGCGCAACGCGTCGATCTCGTGGGTCCAGCGCCAGCTCCGCATCGGCTACAACCGCGCCGCGCGGCTCGTCGAGGAGATGGAGAAGCAGGGCGTGGTCAGCCCGCCCGACCACACCAACAAGCGCGAGGTCATGGTCGCGCAGGCCTGAGAGACTGTGAAACAGTCTCGAATCCGGGGTGGGAACCCTGCGCGGCTTGCCGCGGAGGGCGGGGGCGGAGCCCCCGTGGAATCGAGGCGCTGCTCAGCGCCGGCCGCGAAGCACCAGCAGGCACTCGCGCGCATGGGTGATTGCCCCGCTCGCTTGCTCGTCGCCCGCCACCTCGGGGCTCGGGCGGTGCTCGAGCTGCTCGATCGCGGCGCTGATGCCGTCGACGCAGGCGCCGGTCCGGCACGCACACGCGCGGTCGTGGAGCTCGCGGGCGACCTGCCGCCAGGCATCGACGTCGAACCGCAGCGGCGCGGTCAGCGGCGGCGGGACGGCCGGGCGGGCGTCCGGATCGAACACGAACGGCTGCTCGTCGAGCTGCGGCGGGCACGCCCGGCGGGAGGCGCGACAGCTCTCGAGCGCGGCGATGAACCGGTGCCGCACCGCGAGGTCCCGGCGGGCGGTGCGCAGCCGCTCGTCGCTGGCGTCATCGGCGCCGGCGGTCTCGAGCTCGGTGACGTGGCGCTCGCTGGCGGCCGCGGCCACGTACTCGCCGCTCAGCGTGCGCTGCAGCCCGGCGTCGCCGTAGTCGGGCGTGGTCACGTCGTCGTCCGCGAACGCCCCGGTGGCGAGCCCCGCGCCGGACGCGTCCGGCGCCCTCGATGCGGGCCGCGAGGCCGGCGCGCCGCACCCGACGAGCAGGCTCGTGACCAGCGCGATGCCCGGGAGCGATGTCATCGCGCAACAGGGTAACCGAGCGTCCGGCGTGCTACCACCGAGCAGCGACGCCCACTTGTACCGCGCACGCCCCGCCGCGCCCCCCGAGGGCGCCGCGGGCGGCCTTGAATCACCGCCGAGACCGCCCGTCGAACCAGCGGGGTGCGTTGCTGGGCACCCGGACCGGAGAATCGCCATGGACCTGATCGGACTCGTCACCAAGACCTTCCTCGCTATGATGCCCGCCGCGGCCCCCGCCGCGCCGCCTGCCCGGCCCGCGATCGTCAGCGCGCCGCTGGTCGGGGCCCCCACCGCCACCGCCGTCACCACGGCCACCCCGACCGCGAGCGACGTGGTCGACAAGGTCCAGGCGTTCTACGCTGGCATCAACCAGGTGACCGCGAGCTTCCGCCAGTCGGTGACCTACGAGACGTTCGGCAGTACGAAGATCAGCGACGGCAAGCTGTGGATCCAGAAGCCCGGCAAGATGCGCTGGGACTACTACGACAAGAAGAAGTCGAAGGTCACGACCAAGAAGAGCTTCATCTCGAATGGCGCGTACCTCTACATGGTCGAGCACGACAACAAGCAGGTCGTGAAGAAGAACCTCCAGAAGGACCTGATGCCGGTCGCGGTGTCGTTCCTGTACGGCAAGGGCGACCTCAAGGCGGAGTTCACCGCCGAGCTCGACAAGAGCGGCAAGTACGGCGAGAAGACCGAGGTGGTGCTCAAGCTGACGCCGAAACAGGCGAGCGCCCAGTACAAGAACCTCATCCTCGTGGTGAATCCCGAAAACTACCGCGTCACGCAGTCGATCATCATCGACTCGTCGAACAACGTGAACCACTTCCGGTTCTACCAGCCCGACTTCAAGGCCGCCGTCGCTGCCAGGTGGTTCGAGTTCGACGAGAACAGCGTCAAGAGCTACCGCATGGTCGACGCCGACCAGCAGCAGGGCTCGGGCGCCGGCTCCGCGACCAACCTGATGCCCTGAGCTCGCGCCTCGCGGGCGCGTAACCGTTCACGCCCTTGCTCCTTGACCTCCACAGCGATCGGATCTGAATAGCAAGATCTCGACGCAGCCCACATACGACGAGCTCGTCGCGCTCGTCGCGGCGCTGCTGCAGGAGCAGGCGGAGGCACGCAAGGACTTGGCCGTGGCGCTGGCGAACATCGTCGAGCTGGAGGCGAGGCTGGGAAAGAACTCCCAGAACTCGTCCAAGCCGCCCTCGTCGGACCAGCCCGGCACGCGGCCTGTCCAGGCCAAGCGCGGCAAGCGGCGCAAGCGGGGCGGGCAGCCCGGTCACACGGCGCGGTTCGCCGCGGACCCGGTCCTCGTGGACCACGTGAAGCAGTACCGCCCGCCGGCATGCGCGCACTGTTGCGCGAACCTCGCCACGGGTGAGCTGACCGGGTCGGTGATCAACCCTTGGGTGGGCTTGACCCGATTTCGTGGACACCGGCGTTACGCCGCAATTCCTTGTTGAGCGAACTCGTCTTCGAAGTCAATAGGGCTCAAGTAGCGATTGTGTGAGTGCCTCCGTTCCGAGTTGTAGAAGCCGTCGATGTACACCGCGACGTCGCGCTCGACATCGTGGAGGTCGTGCCACTGCGCGTGGTCCTCGAGCTCGAACTTGAGCGACGAGAAGAAGCTTTCGGCGACGGCGTTGTCCCAGCAATTCCCCTTGCGGCTCATGCTGCGCTTGATGCCGTGCGTGCCGAGGACGGCGCGGTAGTCGGCGCACGCGTAGTGCACGCCGCGGTCACTGTGATGCACGAGGCCGTCGGGCACCGGGCGAAGCGCGAGCGCGCGCTGCAGCGCGGTGATGGCGACGGTCGCGTCGAGGTTGTCCGAGACCGCCCAGCCAACGACACGGCGCGCGTACAGGTCCAGGACGACGGCCAGGTAGACGAACCCCGACGCCGTCGGCAACTAGGTCAGGTCGGTGACCCAGACTTGGTTTGGAGCGCTGACCTCGAACTGCCGCGCCACGAGGTTGGGGGCGATGGGCTCGCGATGCTTCGACAGCGTCGTGTTGCGGAAGCGGCGTCGAGCCCGTGCCCGAAGGCCGCCCCTGCGCATGAGCCGCGCGACCCGCTTGCGGCCGACGCGACGACCGTTGGCGCGGAGTTCGGCATGGACCCGCGGGCTGCCGTACCGCTTGCGTGTTGCTGCGAAAACGGCCCGCACCTCCACCTCGAGCACCTCGTCCTCCTGCGCCCGCGACGACGTGGGGCACGTCCGCCAAGCGTAGTAGCCGGAGGGCGCCACGCCGAACACGCGGCACATGAACGCGACGGTGTACATGCCCACGTGGGCGGCGATGGTCGCGTACCTCACGACTGGCTCCTCGCGAAGTACGCCGCCGGTTTTTTTAGAAAGTCGCGCTCCTGCTCGACGACGCGGAGCTCCCGCCGCAACCGCGTCAGCTCGGTGCGCTCATCGGTGGTGAGTGGCCCCTGGGCGGTGGGCCGCGCATCCATGGCTGCCTGCTTCACCCAGGCGCGTAGGCACGTGACGGTCAGGTCGAGCTCGCGCGCAACCTGGGCGATGGACTTCCCCGGGGTCCGGGCGATACGGACCGCCTCGGCCTTGAACTCTGGAGTAAACGACCGGCGCTGACGGGCCGACGTGGACGACTTCTTCATGGACACCTTCATCATGGCGGGAGAGGGATGGGAGGTGTCCACGAAATCGGGTCAGGGCTACACTTCACGGCCGATGCGGGCCATCCGCTATGGCATCTCGACGCCACTGGCACGCACGTCTATTACGACCAGACCGGCACGGCCCAGGATGGCGCGAACAACCGCACGCCGAGTTCCGCGACGATGTTTGACATGCCGCTCGTCGGCACCGACCACGATAACGTCGCCGAAGCGCTATTCAGGGAGCACCCAACGGCGACGACCGTGACCGAAACCTGCCATTTCGCGAGCTACCTGGTGCAGCGTGGCGTCGCGATTCGGTGCGTGCGATGGTCGCTGACGAAGACGTGGCACCGTCCCGCGCCCGCACAGCCAATGGCGACGGGACAGC
Organism: Kofleriaceae bacterium; assembly: GCA_964203225.1. Taxonomy (GTDB): domain Bacteria; phylum Myxococcota_A; class Polyangia; order Haliangiales; family Haliangiaceae; genus JABFXX01. The sequence goes on along the minus strand of CAXNMK010000005.1, from coordinate 2,693 downwards.
GGCACTACGGCGGCGTCACGAACGAACCCTGTCAGGGACTCCCCCCCGACATGCTCGCAGTGTTACGCGTCCGCGGCGAGCTTGCGAACGGGATCCGCTAGACACGCGATCCATCTCCACACCAGCCACAAACCGGAAGTCCGACAACGTCGCGGGTATCTCAGGTTGCATCACCGCCGAAAGAGTCGTAGTATTACCAGTAGGAGTAATACTTGAGAATCACAACCAAGGGTCAGGTAACGATCCCGCAGGACATCCGGGAGCGCATGGGCCTGCTGCCCCACACTGAGGTTGAGTTTCTTGTCGAGGGTAACGCTGTGAAAATTCGGCGGCTCACTGGGGGCCGTGGCAGCTCACGTGGCCGGTCACTCGTGGAGCGCCTGCGCGGCGCAGGCTCGGTGCGTCTGTCGACCGATGAGATCATGGCGCTGACACGCAGATGAGCGCGGTGTTCGTTGACAGCAACGTCCTCCTCGATGTCCTGACGCTCGACTCGGACTGGAACGAGTGGTCTCAGGCGGCGCTCGCCGCCGCGGCCGATCGGTCAACACTCGTCATCAACCCGATCGTCTACGCGGAAGTCTCGATACGTTTCACGACCATCGAGGACCTCGAGGCCGCGCTGCCAATCACGGACTTTCGTCGCGAAGCGATCCCCTACGAGGCGGCCTTCTTGGCTGGAAAGAGCTTCCTTGCCTACCGCAAACGCGGCGGCGAGCGTTCAGCGCCATTGCCCGATTTCTTCATCGGCGCGCATGCCGCAGTGCGCGGCTATCACCTGCTGACGCGGGATGGTGCGCGCTACCGAACCTATTTCCCAAAACTCAAGCTCATCGCCCCCGAGTAGCGCTAGCTTCCTCCGCGAACCACCGTAACATCCGCTGGCGGCCAGTTTGCAGGGGGTGAGATCCGCGATTCTGGTGGTATCGTAAGAGGCTCGAGATGAAGGAACGCCGCAACCTACAGCCCGGTGTGGTCCCTGCGCTCGAGGTCAACAGCATTGGGTGCGGCTCTTTTGCGACGCCTTCGACGGAAGGAGTTTCGATCACTTGACCAACCTGAGGTGCGAGCGCGAGCGCGAGGGCGGCAGCGGGTTGGGGATCGCACGTTCGGCGTAGCGTGATCGATGCGTACGCTCGTGCTCCTTCACAAGATGAAACTGCCAGTAGTCGTCGAAGTCGCCGCTCGCGCGAAGGGCGCGGAGCCGCAGGATCGCCTCGGCCCCGATGAGCGACCACCGCGCGCCCGTGCGCCCCATCCGGTCCTGCACGAGATAGCGGCACGCACCCTCGATCACGCCGGTTGCAATCGGCAGCCCGTCGACAAGTGCGCGATCGTAGTGCAGCAGCCGGGTTTGCTTGACCAGGTACGACGCTGCCTTCTGGACCGGCGCCGCCTTCGCGGCATCAAGTCCGTGGCTCTTGATCATCAACCGCAGGCTCTTGGCGATCGCGCCACCGCTCGCGCCCGCGAGGAGCTTCACCAGCTGATGCTCGACCCATGCCTCGGCCGCGGGCGTGCCGTCCTTGTGAAAGGCGTACGCGGCGCGCCACAGGTACTCGAGCGCGTGAACGAGATCGAGCACGATCGTGATCTTCGCGCCGACCTTGCGCGCGGCATGCTCCACGCGCTTGATCTGATCGCGCTGACCGTCGACCAGGACGACCCACCGCCGGCGGTGCGCTGGATCGCGCCGCGCGGCCTCGGAGAACGCATCCTCGATCACGCCCTGCGCGCTGTGCTGCACACTCGCCCACACGCGCTTGTTCGTCGGTCGGGGCCGCGCCTTGTCGCGGTCGTCTCGCAGCCCGTGCAGGACGTCCGCGCTCGTGCGAGGCCACGGCGCGATCGAGTAGACGATGGCCACCTGCGCCATCCGCTTGCGGTTGGGCTTCTCCCCCTTGGTGAGCCGCGTGTGCAACTTCGGAGCGGCCTCGGCCGCTTTGCGGGTCGCGTCGCGCAGGTCGGCGTGGCGCATCGCAATCCCCTTGCCTTCGAAGCTGAGCACGAGCAGGTCGTTCGTGACCTCGGGCTCGCACAGACGGTCCGCATAGAACGCGTCAAAGTCTTGCGCCGCACGCACGGTCAACTCTTCGACTTGGCGCTTGGGCACGCTGGCACCCGTGCGCTTCGCGATCAACTCCACCACCTCGTCGAACGACGACTTCGCGCTCTCCTCGGCGACGAGGCGGCGCACGTCGTGGGTGTACTTCTCGTCCGGCAACGCGAGTGCTGCATCGAGCGGGGCGAGGCCCTCCACCCCGGGGGCCTGGTACAGCAGCCGCTTCACCTCGATCTCGCCGACCAGCGTCTCGATCCGCCGCGACGACGCACGCACCTCCGAGCGCTCGATACCGTCTGCTCCCACGACCCGAACGCGGAGCTCCTGTTCAGCGCGACGATCGAAGTAGCCCTGCATCAGGTCGCGCAGCAGCGCGGTGCCGTCCTTGGCAAGCAACTGCGACACGTCGTCCGCGGTCGCGCCTTCGTTCGCCATCGCCATGAGGCGCTCGATGATCTTGTCCATCGCCCGGTGAGCCTCGCAGAACGGACGGTCATTGGCGATCCTCGCGGCACTGGTCGTTGGCATCAGGTCGCGAATGCTACCCGCTCGCGATCGATCCGGACACCGCCTCCGAAAGCAACCTCGCGGAATCGATCAGGATTCTGCCGTCGCAGAAGATCCGCACCCA
>CAXNMK010000004.1:0-401823 GCA_964203225.1 Kofleriaceae bacterium | reverse complement strand
CGGTTCGGTGCAGCGTGATTGCGCTAACCTCGTTCGTTAGATGGCTCGGTACCGACCCGTCAGGGAAATTCAACGCAGTCCGCTTCGACAGGCATCTCTGCTGGTCGCCATCGCGCTCCTGACGGGCGTGGGGTGCGGGACGAAGCGGGCCGAGCCAGACATCAAGGTTCGCTCCGCGAAGATCGACGCCAACAATTCCGACCAACTGAACGTCGATCTCGAGGTCCCCGAAGGGACGTACCGGGTCTTCATGGCCTCGCAGCTCTACAATGGGACGTACCGCGACCTGAGGCTGATCACGCCAGAAACGATCGCGGCACGGGACGGCGTGATCCGGATTCAGATCGACGTCACCAACAGCAGTCTGCCTGCGGGTGGAGCCCCGCCACAGAAACTCAGGATCGGCCTCAACGTGGACGAGGACACCCGGTTAGTCGAATTCGACTTCGCGAGGGACCGGCGCCTCACGATCACGCCCGACTCGTCCTCGGCCATCTTCGACTGCGGCGAGAAATGCTGGGGGCAGATCGTCGACGACGACATGTTGAACCTCACCTTGCCCCCATCGGTGACCGTGACCATCGACGGCCACAAGTACGCCAGCAGCGGCAAGGTTCACGTCGACGTGGTGCCGCAGCTCGCGAAGATCGGTTTCAAACGCGACGCCAGCGTGCCGCTCGCGCTCGAAGTGCAGGTCGACGCCACCACGAAGCTGACCGGCGTCGTCGACCTCTCGCGCCATGACGTCCATCGCAACGTGTTGAAGCGGTTCGCAGCCGCGGGCGGGGGCAAGGGCGTCGTGCTCGGCGCCGAAGACACGCCGCCTGCCAAACCGCGAGCGATCAGCTTCGGCAACTCGGTGTTCGGCGCGTGGACCCGGTTCGATCAGATCGATCTCGTGGCGACCCGCGAGTCGGTCAAGCGCCCGATCAGCGACTGCGGCACCTACAAGGACAACGCGACGGGCGAGCTCAGGGCGATCCACCGCGAGACGGTGAACCACTTGTACAAGATGTACGACCGCCGCAGCGGCGCGCTGAAGACGCAGCGACAGACAGGTGACGGCCGAGCGCGCGACGAGGCGATCAGCAAGCACTCGACGGTTGGCAAGTCCCCGCAGGCCACGGCGGAAGTCGAAGACTACAACAACACCCCCCCCATCCCCAACCCCCAGGCGCGGGGGTACACTGATCTGCCGCCTAAGCGCCGCGCGGCCGTCGACGCCGTAGTGGCCGACCGCGTGCGCCAGCGGCCAGTACGATCTCGAGCAGGCGGGCGCGCAGCGGGCCGGGGCCAGCGGCGCCAACGGGGCGTCGCCGACCGCCAACGAGTGCCAAGAGTATCAGGCAAACTGGCTGAACTCGCAGCGCGGCCCGAACGGGGGCTACCCCCCGATGCAGGGTAGTCCGCAAAAGTGCAATGGTCCGGGGCCGCTTCCTCCCCATCTCGAGGCCGCCGACCCGAACGAAGAATACTGATAATCAAAGCGTGAACATGCCACTCGATGACGACCACCAGACGAAAAACAAACCAGCATTTCGGCCCTGGCGGGGTCCAAGGGGCCGGCCGGGACCCGCCAGGGGGATGGCCGACCAGGCGGACCGAAGTCGCAAGGAATGTAAGCCGGGTCACGAGGATCGGAACTCAGTTCGGGGCGTGGCCGCAGCGGTCCCTTGTCCTGCCCGATGGCAAGCGAGGGGAGGGGGCCGCAAGGCCGATCATGCGCCATCGAACCATGGGCGAGGCGGCGCGAGTGCGCGAGGCCAGCCCGGGGTCCGGCGAAACCAGCACAACCAGCTGTGGATAACTCGGGCCGTCGCGCCCCGGGCCGGCGGGGTGCTACCGCGGGCGGATCCGGATCACGACCGACTTCGACGTCGGCGTGTTCGAGCGATCGGCCACGCTGTCGAGCGGGATCAGGCAGTTTGCCTCGGGGAAGTAGGTCGCGGCGTTGCCGCGCGGCAGGTCGTACGGCACCACGATGAACGCCTCGCCGACGCGGTCGCCGTCGTGCCACTCGGACACCAGGTCCACGATCTGGCGCTCGATCAGGCCGCGCTCGATCATGTCCGCCGGGTGGAGGAACACCACGCGGCGCTCGCCCCGGACGCCACGGTAGCGATCGTCGAGCCCGTAGATCGTGGTGTTGTACTGGTCGTGGCTGCGGATCGTCATCATCCGCAGGCGACCGGGTGGCAGCGCCAGATCCGGCGGCGTGGCGAGCGTGAACCGGGCGCGCCCGCCGACCGGGCCGAAGCTGCGATCGCGGCCGGGGTTGGGCAGCTGGAAGCCATCGGGCGTGCGCACGCGCGTGTTGAAGTCCTCGAACCCGGGCACCACGGCCGCGATGTGGTCGCGCACCCGATCGTGGTCGGTGGCGAGCTGCGACCACGGGATGTCGGCGTCGCCGAGCAGCGCGGCGCCGAGGCCGGCGATGATCGTCACCTCGCTGCGCAGCGCGGGGCTCGCCGGCGGCAGCACGCCCTGCGAGCGGTGCACGATGCTCATCGAGTCCTCGACCGTGACGAACTGCGGACCCGCGGGCTGCGCGTCGACCTCGCTGCGGGCGAGGCACGGCAGGATCAGCGCGCGCGCGCCGGCGCCGGCCGCCGGGTAGAGGTGGGTGCGGTTGACCTTGGTCGAGATGCTGACCGTCAGCGCGCAGCTCTCGAGGGCGCGCGCGGTGCGGGCGGTGTCCGGCGTGGCCGACACGAAGTTGCCGCCGAGCGCCACGAACGCGCGGATCTCGCCGCGCTCCATCGCCTGGATGGTCTCGACGGTGTCCTTGCCGGGCGTGGTCGGGGGCTCGAACCCGAACTCCGCGCCGAGCGCCGCGAGGAACGCCGGGCGGGGCAGGTGGTCGATCCCCATCGTGCGGTCGCCCTGCACGTTCGAGTGGCCGCGCACCGGGCACAGGCCCGCGCCCGGGCGGCCGATGTTGCCGCGCAGCAGCATCAGGTTGACCACTTCCTGGATCGTGGTCACCGCGTGCTTGTGCTGGGTCAGGCCCATCGCCCAGCACGCGATCGTCGCGCCGGCCGTCGATGTAGTGGTCCGCGACCTGCCGGATGGTCGCCTCGTCGACGCCTGCGCCCGCGACCAGCGTGGCCCACGGCACCGCGAGCACGTGCGCGCGCCACGCCTCGAACCCCTCGGTGTGCGCGGCGAGGAACGGCTCGTCGAGCACGCCCGGCCCGTGCTCGAGCACCGCCTTGCTGACCCCGAGGAGGAACGCCTGGTCCCCGCCGATCTGGACCTGGACGAACTGCTTCGCGAGGGCCGTGCCGCCGAGCAGGTCGAGCGGCTTCTGCGGGTGGGCGAACTTCGCGAGCCCCACCTCGCGCAGCGGGTTGATGCTGACGATCGTGGCACCGCGGCGGGCGGCCTCGCGCAGCGTCGACAGCATGCGCGGGTGGTTGGTGCCGGGGTTCTGGCCGATCACGAGGATCAGGTCCGCGTGGTCGAAGTCGGCGAGTGACACCGTGCCCTTGCCGATGCCGATGGTCTCGGTCAGCGCGATGCCGCTCGACTCGTGGCACATGTTCGAGCAGTCGGGGAAGTTGTTGGTCCCGAGGCGACGCCCGAGCAGCTGGTAGAGGAACGCCGCCTCGTTGCTGGTGCGGCCCGAGGTGTAGAGCGCTGTCGCGTCGGGGCCGGCCTCGCGCAGGCCGGCGGCGATCATGCCCAGCGCCGCGTCCCAGCCGATCGCCCGGTAGTGCCGCCCCTCGAGGACCAGCGGCTCGGTGATCCGCCCGAGCTGGCCCAGCTCGAAGTCCGAGAGCTGGCGCAGGTCGTCGACGGTGGCCTGCGCGAACAGCGCGGGCGTGGCGCGCGCCGTGGTCGCCTCCTCGGCGAGCGCCTTGGCGCCGTTCTCGCAAAACTCGAGCGCGCCGCGGTGGGCCGCCGGGGCCTCGGGCCACGCGCAGCCCGGGCAGTCGAACCCCGTGGCCTGGTTCATCGCGCGCAGCCCCTTCGCGCCGCGGACGAGGCCCGAGTCGCGCTGGAGGACCTTGAGCGTCGCCCACATCGCCGCGAGCCCGCCGGCCGCGCGCGGCAGATCGGTCAGGTGCACGTCCGCGCGGGGAACCTCGTGCGCGTCGTCGTCTCGTCGTGCCACGCTTGATGGGTACCACGCACGCCCGATGCGCCACCCACCGTTCGTCATGACCGCCGCTGCCCGGCCGCAAGGGCACGGCGCTGCCTCGGTGCACGGCACGGCGCTGTTGCTGCGACGCAGGCCGCGGCGCTGCCTGTGGAGCGCGGACAGGGTCAGCTGCGGCGCTTGACCCAGGGCGGCTTGCTGCCGCTTCCCGCGGCGGCGGGCGTGCGGGGCTTGCTGCGGCGCTTGGTGACGACCGGCATGTGGATGCCGAGCTCGGTCGGATCGAGCTTGCCGACCGCGACCTGGTCACCCTTGCGGGTGGTGCTGATGGTGGGGTACTCGCCGCGCGCCACCTCGATCAGGCCGGCGCCCTCGAGGCCGCGCAGCAGATCGAGCGCCTGCCGCTCGGGCCAGCCGCGCAGGCAGCCGCGCTCGGCCAGCTCCTCGAACCGCGGGTCGTCGTCGTCCCCGAGCGCGAGATCGGCCACGCGCTTCTTGCCGAATCGCCCGCCGAGCGCGCCGACCAGCAGCAGCACGCCGCGCACGGCGTCCTGCTCGGCCTTGGACAGCCCGGTGGCGCGGCCGTGGGCGATCGCCTCGCAGTTGTCGCACGCGCCGCACGTGCGGTCGCGGCTGGCCCAGTCCTCGTCGCCGAAGTACTCGAGCACGAACTGGCGCCGGCACCGCGGGTGGTACGCGTAGGCGATCATCGTCTTGAGCTTGCTGCGCTCGACCTCGGCGCGCCGCTTCATCGACTCGACGTCGAGCGGGGCGTACACGCCGGGCTCGGGGCGCGCGGCGATCAGCCGGTCGTCGTCGCGGCGCAGCATGCCGTGCTTCTCGAGGATGCGCAGCGCCGAGCCCATGGTGGCGCCGGTGATGTCCCCGGCCACGGTGGCGCCGAGCGCCTTCTTGAGCCGCGCCTCGAGCTCGTCGTCGTACGCGGACTGCGCGCCGAGTTCGGGTCGGTCCCGCAGCAGCTTCCACAGCCCGCGCAGGATCTCCGCCGACGGGTACGACGCGTCGATCAGGAACTCCTGGAGGCGGACGTCGCCGTGGTTGAGCAGCAGCAGGCAGCGGGTGGGCTTGCCGTCGCGCCCGCCGCGGCCGGCCTCCTGGTAGTACGCCTCGGGGCTGCGCGGGATGTCCGCGTGCACGACCAGGCGGATGTCGCTCTTGTCGACGCCCATGCCGAACGCGTTCGTCGCGACGATCACGTCGAGCTTGCCCGCCATGAACACGTCCTGCGCCTTCTCGCGGACGGTGCCCTCGAGGCCCGCGTGGTAGACGCCCGCGCGCATGCCCGCCTGCGTGAGCGCGGCGGCGTACGCCTCGGCGTTCTTGCGGGTGGACGCGTACACCAGCGCCACGCCGCCATCGCGGGTGCGCACCAGCTCGATCAGCCGGTCGGTCTTGTCGGCGGTGCCCCCCGCCTTGACCACGGCGTAGTGGAGGTTCGGGCGATCGAACCCGCGGACGTGCAGCCGGGGCGGCAGGCTGGCGCGGTCGAGGCCGAGCTGGTGCGCGATGTCCGCGCGGACCTCGGGGGTGGCGGTCGCCGTGAACGCCGCGATCCGCGGCGCCGCGAGCCCGATCAGGACCTCGCCGAGGCGGCGGTAGTCCGGGCGGAAGTCGTGGCCCCACTCGGAGATGCAGTGCGCCTCGTCGATCGCGACCAGGGCGATCCGCGGCGCGATCGCCTTGAGTGCGTCCACGAACCGCGGGCTGCGGAACCGCTCGGGCGCAACGTAGATCAACGTGTACTGGCCGGCGCGAATGCCATCGAGGATCGCGGTCTGCTCGGCCGCGCCGGCCTGCGAGGTCAGCGCCACCGCCGGCACGCCGCGCGTGGTCAGCGTGTCGACCTGATCCTTCATCAGGGCGATCAGCGGCGACACCACGAGCGTCACGCCGCCGCGCTCGGCGAGCACCACCGCCGGCAGCTGGTAACACAGCGACTTGCCCGCGCCCGTGGGCATCACGCCGATCACCGGACGGCCTGCGAAGATGTCGGCGATCACCTCGGCCTGGCCCGGCCGCAGCGTGGTGTGCCCGAACAGCGCGAGCGCGCGGGCGAGCACGTCCGGACCGCCATCGGCGGCGTCGCGGGCGCTGGTCGCGTTCTCGAGCATCGGCGCGCACCCTAGCAGGTGGGTCCGACAACGGAAACTCCCGAGATCACGTCCGAAAATCGGACGCCACCGCGACGTACCTCAGAACTCGTCGGGGCAGGGCACGACGGTGACCTGGTCGCTGTCCAGCCCGTCGCGGGTCTCGTCCTCGACCGCGGTGAACACCTGGGCCTTGCGCCGGGGACCGTGTGCCCCGGCGGGCCCGGGCCCGGGTGGGGGCCAGAAGGGCTCGGTGCTCCGGCGCGCCGACTCATCTGCCCGCACCCCACGGTACTCGTCGAGCGAGGACGGGGCATGGTCGGTCAGCCGGGGCGTGCCGAGCGGCTGCGTGGAGGACCGGTGGGTCCCGCGCGCGGCGGCGACGCGGAGCCGCTCGGCGCCGGCGTCCGTCTCGGTGAGGCGCGGCGGGACGGCGACGGGCTCGGTGGGTCGGTACGCGACCGAGTCGGCGTCGGCGAGGCGCCGGGCGATGGAGTCGGCGTCGGCGAGGCGCTGGGCGATGGAGTCGGCCTCGGTGAGGCGCCGGGCGACGGAGTCAGCATCGGCGAACAACACCGCCACGGAATCGGCCTCGGCGAGCGACAGCGAGACGGAATCGGCGTCGGCGAGGCGCCGGGGGTCGGTGTCGCCGTCGGCGTGCCGGGCCAGGGCGTTCGCCTCGTCGACGGCCGCGATCGCGGGGGCGCGCGTCGCCGCCCCGACCGGCAGCGTGACCACATCGTGTTCGCTGTCGAGGCTGCCCTCGACATCGCCGTCCGGCGTCAGAAATCCGACCTCCGTGGAGTCGAACTCCTCGATGATGCCGACCTCGGTGTCGCCATCGAGATCGGTCTTGGGGGCGGCGTCCTCGTCCATGGTGGGTGCGACGGCCGCCCATGGCCATCGTACCGCACCGCGCCGCGCAATGCGTGTGAATCCACGAGACGCTCCTGGGGAGCGTCGACTGCTGCGCGCCCGCGCCCGCCTCGGGAGGCGGCCTACTGGCGCTGGAGCAGCAGGGACCCGAGCGAGTAGCCCGCGCCGAACGAGGCCATCATGCCGAGGCTGCCGGCCGGCAGGTCGTCGTTGTGAGCCGAGAACGCGATCAGCGAGCCGGCGGACGCGGTGTTGCCGAACTCGTCCAGGATCAGCGGCGCCTCGGCGCGGGTGGCGTCCCGGCCGAGCACCCGCTTGATGATCAGGTCGTTCATGTTCTGGTTGGCCTGGTGCAGCCAGTACCGGGCGACCTGGCCGGGCTCGAGGTCGTGCGCGGCGACGTGGTCCTTGATGAACGCCTCGGCCATCGGCACGACTTCCTTGAACACGCGCCGCCCCTGCTGGTGGAACAGCTTGTCGGGGTTGTCCTCGGTCTCCGGATCGCAGCGGTCGAGGTAGCCACGGTTGTTCCGGATCGTGTTGGACCACTTCGACGCCATCTGCGTGGACAGGATCTCCCACGCGCCGGCCTTGGACCGGGCGGTCGGCTCGATCACGAGCGCCACCGACGCATCGCCGAAGATGAAGTGGCTGTCGCGGTCGCGCCAGTTGATGTGGCCGGTCGTCAGCTCGGGCACGACGACGAGCGCGCACTGCGCCTGGCCGAGGCGGACTGCCTGCGACGCGAGCTGCGTGGCGCCGGTGGCGGCCGAGCAGCCGAGCGAGATGTCGAAGCCGTAGCCGCGCGCGCCGAGCGCGTGCTGGACCTCGATCGCGAGCGCGGGGTACAGGCGCTGCAGGTTCGATGCGCCGAGCACCACGAGGTCGACGTCCTCGCCGGTGCGGCCCGCGCTCTCGAGGGCGCGCCTCGCGGCGTTGACCGCGTACTCGGCCTGGTAGCTGAGCTCGTCCTCGGGGCGCTCCTGGATGTTCGGGCACATCCGCGCCGGGTCCATCAGGCCGGTCTTGTCCTGGACGTAGCGGCGCAGGATGCCGGACATCTTGAAGATGAACTCGGGGGAGGACTCCTTGAGCGCCTCGCACGTGCCGGCGGCGATCGCCTCGGCGTGGCGGGCGTTGTTGGCCTGCACGAACGCGTTGAAGCCGATGCACAGCTCCTCGTTGGTGAGGACGGTGTCGGGGTGCCACACGCCGTGGCCGGTGATCGAGGTGCCGGTGGTCGTCCGCGGGGCCATACGCGGGTGAAGTTGCGCACACTGAGGGCGCGCTGTCCACCGGCGGTGTGTGTGCGGCGTCACCGAACGAACGTCAACGCGCGCAGAACGTCAACGCGCGCAGGGAGATGGCGCAGGCCGCCTGCACCCGATGTACGTTCGCTGCCCTATGCGACAGGGGTGGCTGCTCGCGGTCGTACTGGTGATGACCGGCTGTGTCCAGTCGGCCTCCGTCGTGTGTGGCGACGGGACGGTGTGCCCGGAGGGCGCGACCTGCGACGTGGCGCTCGGCCGCTGCATCACCGAGGCCCAGACGCAGGCGTGCGCGACGCTCGCCGAGGGCGATCCGTGCTCGATCGTGGGCGCGCCGGGCGAGTGCCGCCGTGGCGCGTGCGAGCCGCTGGTGTGTGGCGATGGCCGCGCGACCGGCGCCGAGGCGTGTGACGGTGACGATCTGGCGGGCGCCAGCTGTGCCTCGCTCGGGTTCTCGGGCGAGACCACCGGCGTGCGCTGCAACGAGCTGTGCCGGCTCGAGACGACCGGCTGCACCGGCATCTGCGGCGACGGCGTCCGCGATGGCAGCGAGCTGTGCGACGGCGCCAACCCCGCCGGCGTGACCTGCGCGCGCGTCGGGTTCTATCGCGAGGTCACTCCGGGACCGCTGACGTGCAACGGCCTGTGCGGCTGGACCACCAGCGGCTGCGCCGACTACTGCGGCGACGGCATCACCAACGGCCCCGAGCTGTGCGATGGCGCGCCGCCGGTCGAGACCTGCGTCGATCTCGGCTTCGATGCGGGGCGGTCGGCATGCTCCGCGATCTGCGGGGCCGGGTTCGACACCTGCGCACGGTTCGGGTTCCGGCCGACGTTCGTGGCGGATGTGTTCGCCACCGGGTTTCATGCAAGCAGTCTGACGGCACAGTGGATCGTCGGGACGGAGGGCTTCACGGCCCGGCTGGGCGACGCGGGGGCCTGGGAGCCCATCCCCGTGCCGGTCACCACGGACGTCACCGACGTGTGGTCGGTGTCGCCCACGCGGGCGTGGGCGGTCGCGCGGGCGGCCACCACGGGCGGCGAGCCATCGCTGCTGCGGTTCGAGGCGGATGCCTGGGAGCTGATCACCGGTGCCCCGGCGCTGACCGTGGCGGCCGTGTGGGGCCTCGACGACCGGGCCCTGCTCGCCACCAGCGACGGCGTCCATGTGTGGAGCGCGGCGGGCTGGCAGCGGCTCGGCACCCTCGCGGGCGCGGTCACCGCTCTCGCGGGCACGAGCGCGACCGATGTCTACGCGGCGACGGCGACCGGCCTGTTCCACTGGGACGGCACTGCGTGGACGCTCGCCATCACCGCACGCGTGTTCTCCCTCGACGTGCGCGGACCGGACGAGGTCTACGGGCTGGGCCGCCCCGGTGACCTCAGTACGCCGCTGACCCTGTTCTCGTGGGACGGATCGGCGTGGTCGGGACGGGCGGTGCCGCCGTTGACCTCCGCGAGTGCCCTGGCGGTGACCGCCACGGCGCCGAACGACGTGTGGATCCGCTTGAGCGGCGCGCGGATGCTCCACTTCGATGGGCAGCGCTGGATCGGCGTCTCGCGGGTCAACCCCGGCAGTTTTGCGGTCGTGACCGGCCTGGTCGCCCTCGGGATCGACGAGGTCGTGGGCGCAACCACGGATGGGTTCGCCATGCGGTTCCGGGGCCAGGTCATGAGCAGGCCGCCGGAGATCGCGGGGAGTACGATCAAGGACGTCTGGACCGATGGCGAGGGTGCGATGTTTGCCGTGAACCAAGCGGGGGAGGTTCTCGCGGATCGCGCCAGCGCACTCTCGATCACCTCGGTATCGTCGAACTCGCTGGCGGCCGTCTGGGGCACCGGTCCCAGCGACGTGTGGGCCGGCGGGGCCGTCGCCACGTTGGTTCATTACGACGGCGACACCTGGACACCTGTCGCCTTCGGAGCGGTCACCGCCGACGTCCGGGACATCGTCGGGCACGCTGCCGCCGATCTCTGGGTGGTCACCAGCAGCAACGCGTACCACTTCGACGGCGCGGCCTGGACCGCCGTGAGCGGCCCCCCGGGACTGTCGATGTCCATCGCGGCGACGGGATCCGGCGAGTTCTGGGTGTCGACGCTGACCAACGAATTGTATCGGTGGGACGGCACCGGGTTCGTTCTCATGCACACATCGCCGGCAACGATCAAGGCACTCTCGATCCAGAGCCCCGCCGACATCTACGTCGCCACCTCGATCGGCCTCGAGCACTACGACGGCTCCGCGTGGACGATGGTCCCTGGACCTGCAGAGGCCGTCATCGACGTGGCGGGCAGCGCCCCGGACGACATGTTCGCCGTGAGTTCCACCGGGCTGCGCCACTTCGACGGGACCGGCTGGCTCCCGGTCAGCGTCGGGGATACATCCGGCGGTGAGATCCGGTTCGTCCGCGCGAGGCCGCACCTGGCGGAGCTGATCCTGCCCGGGTTCGTGACGATGTATCGCCGCAGCCTGCTCCGCACGCGCCCGTGGAACTGCCGCGCCACCGAGACCGCGTGCGCGGACGGCGTCGACGATGACTGCGACGGCGTGCTCGACGTCCTCGACAGCGACTGTCCGTGAACCGGACGCCGAGCGGGGTCAGCGGCCCTTGGCGAGCTCGGCCTGCAGCTCGGCGAGCGCCGAGCGCAGGAACGTCGACTGCGGATCCGCGGTGCACGCCATCTTGAGCTGGAGGATGGCGCCGGCGATCTCGCCCTTGCGCAGGGCGAGTTCGACCTTGCGGTAGTACAGCTGCGCCTTGGCGTTCATCTGCGTGCCCTGCGGCGAGCCGGGCGTGGGCGTGGCGGAGGTGGTCCCGGCGGGCGGCTTCGTGGGCGGGCGGAGCCGGCTGATCCCGGTCGGCACGGGCGCTCCCGAGGCGGGCTTGGCCGCCTGCGCGCGCCCGGAGCGCAGTTCCTGGTAGGCGGCGGCGACCCGCGAGTACGCGCGGGTGACCAGCTCGAGCTCGGCCGTGCCGAGGGTGGCGCGGTGGAGATCCGGGTGGTTGGTCCGCGCGATCCGGTGGAACGCGTCCCGGATCTTGTCCGGCGTCGCGGACGACAGCAGCCCGAGCAGCTGGTAGGGCGTCAGGTCGCTGCGCGACATGATCTTCATCGTCCACGCCATCACCTCGGCCGTGGGGTCCCCGTGGGCGTCGCTCACATGCCCCCCGGCGCCGGGGCGGTCGGCGCGCCGAACACCTGGAGGTAGGCCTCCTGGCGGTTGCCGGTGGTCTGGTCGGCGGCCGCGACGTGGAGGATGCCGTCGGCATCGACGCGGAACGTGACCTCGATCTTGAGCTCGCCGCGCCGCATCGCCGGCAGCCCCTCGAGCAGCAGCGTGCCGAGCGGCTCGTTCTCGGCGTACCGGCGGTTCTCGCCGCGGCAGCAGTCGATCTCGACGCGGGTCTGGTTGTCGCGTGATGTGGTGAACACGCGCGTGCGCTCGATCGGGATCGGGGAGTTCTTCTCGAGCAGGCGCTCGGTGAACCCGCCGGCGGTCTGGATCGCGAGGGTCGCCGGGTTGACGTCCATCAGGACCGGCCGCTTGGCCTGCCCCTGGCCCAGCTGGCCGCCGCCGAGGCTCGAGTGGGCGCTGGTGGCCACGGCATCGCGCGCGCCCATGCCAGTGCCGATCGTGACGCCGACCAGGCTGCCGGCCTGGATCGCGGCGCCCTGCGACACGACCTCGTCGGGGTTGAGCCGGGTGTTCGGCTCCTTGCGGAACGTCTCGGCGAGCCGCTGGCGGACCAGCGGGATCCGCGTCGAGCCGCCGACGCACAGCACCTCGTGGACGTCGCGCACGTCGAGCCCGGCCGAGGCGAGCACCTGCTTGGTGACCTCGATCGTCCGGTTGACGTAGCCGCCGATCAGGGTCTCGAACTGCGGGCGCGTGATCGCGAAGGGCAGGCGGCCGGTGACCAGCCCCGGCACGTCGAGCCCGTCGATCTCGCCCTCGGCGCCGTCGTTGTCCGACAGGTGGCACTTGATGGCCTCGGCGCCCATCATCAGCTTCGTCATCAGCGCCGCGTG
This sequence comes from Kofleriaceae bacterium, assembly GCA_964203225.1. Lineage (GTDB taxonomy): Bacteria > Myxococcota_A > Polyangia > Haliangiales > Haliangiaceae > JABFXX01. Next base: position 389,434 of record CAXNMK010000004.1, on the reverse strand, counting down.
CGGGCGCGGGTCGACGCCGAGGTAGCGGTTGCACTCGGACGCGAGCATCTCGGCCACGGCGCGGTCGAGGTCGTCACCGCCGAGGAAGAAGTCACCCTCGGACGCGAGCACCTCGAACACCTCGCCGTCGAGGCGGAGGATCGAGACGTCGAACGTGCCGCCGCCGAAGTCGAACACGCAGATCACCTGGTTGCGATCGTGGCCGAACCCGTAGGCGAGGGCGGCCGCGGTGGGCTCGTTGATCAGGCGGAGCACGTCGAGGCCCGCGAGCCGGCCGGCCTCCTTGGTCGCCTGACGCTGGCCATCGGTGAAGTTCGCGGGGACCGTGATCACCGCGTCCTTGACCGGCGTGCCGAGCTGGCGCTCCGCGCACCGCTTGAGGTGGAGCAGCACGTGCGACGAGATCTCCGGCATGGTCATCCGGCGGTCGCGCACGGTGACCATCGGCTGCTGGTTCGGACCCTCGTCGAGCTGGTAGTGGACGCCGGTCATCGCCAGCTGCACGAGCGGCGCGCGCATGTTCTGGCCGATGAACCGCTTGGCCGAGTGGATGACGTGGTGCGGCTCGGTCAGCCGGTAGCGCTTGGCGTCCGCGCCGACCACGACACCACCACCCGACGGGAATGCCACCACCGACGGGTGCACGCGCTCGCCGCGCGGCCCGAGGATGAACTCCACACCGGTGGGCGTCGCGATCGCGCTGCACGAGTTCGTGGTGCCGAGATCGATCCCCAGAGCGACGGACATTGCCTTCGATGTTATTGCCAGTTGCCCGGATCTGTCGAGCGTTTGCGCCGTCTGCCGGCGCCCCCCGGCGCGGTCGCGGATATACTGATCGGCGATGCGACACGTCGTGGCGGTGGCGGCCGTGGCGAGCCTCGCGGGAGCCCCGCGCGTGGCGTCCGCCGAGCTCGCGCCGGGCCCGTGGTACCGGGGCGCCCAGGGCCGCCACCGGGTCCTTCACCTGGGCCTCGCGGCCGGGCTCGGCACCGGCTACGCGCTGTCCGAGGCCGCGTTCAAGTCGGCCCTCGCGCCGGACGGCTGCCGCTGGTGTGATCCCCCGGGCTTCGACCGCCGCGTCCGGGATGCGCTGGTGTGGGATGACCACGAGCGCGCCCAGACGATCTCGGACGTCACCGGGTACGCCATGGCGCCGGCCTTCGCGATCGGCCTGACCACGCTGGGCGCGGTCCGGGAGGACGCGAGCTGGGGCCGGGTCCTCGACGATCTGCTCCCCGTGCTCGAGACCGTCGCGATCAGCCAGGCGTTCACGCAGGTCGTCAAGTACGGGGTCGGGCGAGCGCGCCCGTTCGTGCGGTTCCGCGGCCCACCCGCGGGCACCGACGACAACCTGTCGTTCTACTCGGGTCACAGCGCGCTGGTGTTCGGGCTCGCGGTGAGCGCGGGCGTGGTCGCGCACCACCGGCGGTCCCCGCTCGCGCCGGTGATCTGGGGCGGCGGGCTCGCGCTCGCGGCGACCACCGCCTATCTCCGGATCGCCGGCGACAAGCACTACCTCTCGGACGTGCTCGTCGGCTCCACGGTGGGCGTGGTGTCCGGGCTCGTGATCCCGCGGCTGGTCCGCTACGACGGGCCGGTGTCGGTGGTCCCGGCGCCCGGCGGCGTCGCGGTGGTCGGCACGTTCTGACATGCAGGTGCCGCGATGCCGACGGTGAACGACGATCCTCGCCGGCACATCGGCGCGGTCGGGGCCACCCTGGTCGGGATCGGCGGGATCGTCGGTGGCGGCCTGCTGATCCTCGCCGGCACCGCGTTCGGGATGGCGGGCCCGGCGGCGATCCTGGCGTTCGCGCTCAACGGCGTGGTCGCGTGGCTGACCGCGATGAGCGTGAGCGAGATCACGACCATGTTCCCCGAGTCCGGGGGCGCGTACACGTTCGCCAAGAAGGTGCTGTCGGTGCGCTCGGCGTTCGTCGTCGGGTGGGTGCTGTGGTTCGCGTACATCGTCGCCGGGGTGCTGTACGCCCTCGGGTTCGGGTCGTTCACGGTGATCCTCGGCCGCGGCGTGTGCACCGCGCTCGGGGTCGGCCACGGCTGGCTCGACGGGCGCAACCCGCCGCTGCTGCTCGGCGCGCTCGCGACCAGCGCCTACGCGCTCGGCCTCGTCCGCAGCGGCGCGGGCGGCGGCCAGTGGGTCACGATCGCCAAGGTGGTGCTGTTCCTCGTGCTCGGCGTGGCCGGCACGATCGCGCTGGTGCGGCAGCCGCTCGCCGACATCGGCCCCGAGCTGTCGCCGTTCTTCAGCGGCGGGCCGGGCGGCATCCTCGCGGCGATGGGCGTCACGTTCATCTCGCTCCAGGGGTTCGAGATGGTGTCGGCGATCGCCGGCGAGGTGAAGGAGCCGCGCCGCACGATCCCGCGCGCGATGTTCGCGTCACTCGCGATCTCGTTCGCGATCTACATGCCGCTGATGGTCCTGATCCCGACGGCGGGTGTGCAGCATGGCCACCACGTCATGGATCTCGCGGCGCGCAACCCCGACACCGTGATGGCCACGGCCGCGCGCGAGTTCCTGGGTGGGTTCGGCTACTGGTTCGTGGTGGTCGCGATCATCCTCGCGACCCTGTCGGCGCTGCAGTCGAATCTGCTGACGGCCTCGCGCGTGTCGTTCGCGATGGCCGAGGACCAGACGCTGCCGGGCGTACTCGCGCGCCAGCACGCCACGCGCGGCACGCCGGTGATGGCGATCTTCGCCACCGCGCTCGCCACGGTCGCGATCATGTTCATGATTCCGGACCTGACCGCGGCGGGCGCGGCCGCGAGCCTGATCTTCCTGCTCGCGTTCGCGCTGACGCACGTCACCACGTACCTCGCGCGCTCGCGCGGCGGCCCGCGCGTCCTCGAGGGGGCGTACCTGACGCCGTGGTTCCCGGCGGTGCCGGTGGTCGGCGGACTCGCGTGCGCCGGGCTCGCGGTGTTCCAGGCGGTGGTCGTGCCCGACGCCGGCGGCATCCTCCTGATCTGGCTCGGCCTCGGCGTGCTGCTGTACTTCGCGCTGTTCCAGGGGCAGGCCGAGGCGGCCGACTCGGCCCGCGAGGCGCTCGATCCGCGCCTCAACCGCCTGCGCGGCAAGAACCCGCTCGTGCTGTGTCCGATCGCGAACCCCGCGAGCGCCGTCGCGCTGGTCGAGGTCGCCAACGCGCTCGCGCCCTCCGAGTTCGCGCGCGTGCTGCTGCTGACCGTGGTGCGCGCGCCGCGGAGCAGGGAGGGCGATCCGCTCGCGCAGCTCGCCGACGCGCAGGAGTCCGTGCGCCAGGCGCTGACCGCGTCGTATGCGGCCGGCCACGCCCCGGAGGCGCTGCTGACCGCGGCGCCCGAGCCGTGGCCCGAGATCCGGCGGGTCGCCGCGGAGCACCGGTGCGAGAGCCTGCTCGTCGGCCTGCCGCGCGCGCTCGATCAGGCGCTCGTGCGCGAGCTCGCCGCGCTCGTCAACGGCGTGGACTGCGACGTCGCGATGATGCGCACGCCGCCCGACTGGCGCGTGGGCCAGGCCCGCCGCGTGCTGGTGCCGATCGCCGGCAAGAGCGACGAGCACGAGTTGCGCAGCCGCCTCCTCGCCACGCTGTGCCGCGAGGCACCGCGCGAGCTGGTGTTCCTCGCCGTGGTCCCTGCGGCCGCCACCGACGACGAGGTCGCGGCCGCGACGCGGGCGCTCGCCCGGCTGACCAACCTCGAGATCCCGGGCACCCGCACGATCGAGGTCGTGCGCAGCGACGAGCCCGCCGCCGCGATCCTCGCCGCGTCCGCGCGCTGCGATCTGCTCGTGCTCGGCATGCGCCGCGACAAGAGCGGCCGCAAGTCGCTCGGGCCGATCAACCGCAAGCTCACCACCGGCGCCACGTGTGCGCTGATGCTGCTGTCGCGCCGGATGCCGGTGGTCAGCGTGACCGGCGTGACGCGCCCGCTCCGCGACGTCGCGCAGTTCGTGCCGTTCCTGCCGCGCCGACCCGTCGACGAATAGGAGCCCACGCCCACCGGCTACGCCCGCGAGCAGGTGCTGCGCGATGGCGACGTGCTGCGGCCGCTCCACGTGCCGATCGAGATCGCGGTCGCCGACCTGCCGCGCTGAGCCAGTCCTCCGACTGGAATCACGACGCCTCGGCCAAAGGACTAGTCCTCGGCCGCGTAGTACTCGGTGCGTCCGAACAGGTAGGCCACCTCAGGCTGCGTGTGGGGAAGCGGGATGGCGTCGAGCACGCGGTACTCCGGGACCACGCTCGTGACCCACCGGGCCTGTTGCGCGGTCATGAGACCAAGGATGAGCGGGATCCGCTCGCCGGCGGCTTCGCGCAGCTTCTGCTCCCACGGGGCCGGGTTGTACGGCGCATAGGTGTCGACCCGGGCGCCCACCCTCTTGCGGAGCTCCCAGACGTTGAGGTCGGCGCTGAGGACCAACACGCCCGGGGTGATCGCAGGGGGAAGCTCGGCGGCCCGCGCGACCGCCGCGGTGGCGGCCGGGCGCGCGTCCAGCCACGTGCCCGTGGCCTGGACCTTCGCGTCCATGGTCCGCAATCCGAGATCCACGACCCGAACGTTGGTGAACACCGACGCCAGGATGAGCAGCGAGGCGCCGGCCACGACGAGCAGCAGCCGTCGCCGAGGCGCTTCGATCGCACTCAGCCCGGCGGCGAGCGCGAGGCCGATGGCGAGGGAACCGAAGAACGCCGTGACGGCCAACGTCCTTCCCTCGGCGGCCGAGTGGCCACCCACCAGGTGAAGCGCCAGCGGTGCCGCCATTCCCGCCCCGAGAAACTGGAGGAGCAGGAGACGCTGTGCGCTCGACATGGAGGATCGGGAGCCCGCGCGCGGCTTCAGGAGGGCTGGCAGGAGGAGCAGCAGCGACAGCGCCCCCGCTGCTCCCGCGACCGGAACGAGCAGCGCTGCATCCCGCAAGATCTGTTCGGACGTCGCGCGGCAGCAGTTGAAGACCGAGTTGCTCAAGTGCGCCTGAACGCCAACAATGTGCGTCCAGGAGAGCCAGGTCGCGGAGGCCGTCGTGAGGACTGGCAGGACGCCCGCAAACAACACACGTCGGGCGCGCCCCTCCTCCGACAGGATGGCCATCACGAGCCCGAAGAGCACGGTCCCGCCGGACAGCGGGAGGTAGAAGTACCGAGTGATCGCGGCGAGCGCCAGGAACGCGGCTGCCGCGCCGCCCGCCCAGGGGCCCGGAGAACGGATGGTGGTCACCAGGCGCTCGAGCCCCGCGACGTAGAAGAACGCCGCGAGCGCGTCGTACGTCGCGAGCGAGCTGATCACGGTCGTCGGGCTGGCGAGGCAGAAGGCCATCGCGGCTGCGAACGCGGCGCCGTGAACGCTCGAGCGCCAGCCGAGCCACCCTCCCAGGTTCATCACGATCCGGGCAGTCAAGACGGCGGAGACCGTGATCAGCAGCGCCGTCAGCGCACGAGCTCCGAACAGACCGCCCGCGGCGTGCGCGAGGTGGGCCAGGGAAGGCCAGACGTAGGCATTGCCGCTCAGCCAGTCGACATTTCCGACGCCGGCTTCCCGCAGGGAGTAGTACAGCGACTCGTCGACGTGCGGCCCGTTGTAGTTCGCGCTCGCGAGCCTCCATGTGAAGAAGGCCGCGAGCCCCAGGCCTCCGGTCCACCGGAGAGCCATCGAGGGGGAGCGCGCGTCGTACGCCCTCTCCGAGGCCGAGGCGTCAGGCGTCACGGCGCGGCGACGCCAGGGACCGGCGAGCGAGACGACCGGGTCGCCGCGCTTCGATTGGATGCGGCAGCCTCCACGTCCGTCCCCCCGAGGGCGATGTGCTGGACACGCATGCAGAACAGTCGCTCGCCCATGGCACGTCAGCGTACTCCAGGTCGGATCGTGTCAACGAGGTCGAGCCAGCCGGGATGAGCATTCAATGTCGCGACGGCGTGGGGCTCGCGCTCGAGCGTCGGTGCCGGGATCCACGCCGGCAGGGTGCGGCTGCTCGACGGCGAACAGGTCGCGCGGGCGCCGCGTGAAGCACGGGCCCGGCGATGAAGGTGTTCTCTAGGTCGGGTTCTGGCCGGTCAGGTGGCGCGCGATGATCCGGCGCTGGATCTGCCCGGTGCCCTCGAAGATGTCGTAGATCTTCGCGTCGCGGTACCACTTCTCGACGGGGTGGCCCGGCATCAGCGCCTCCTCGCCGAGCAGCGTCATCGCGCGGGTGGTCACCTGCTGCGCCGTGCGCGCCGCGTGGGCCTTGGCCATCGAGGCCTCGGCGACGTTCTCCTGGTGGTGGTCCGCGAGCCACGCCGCGCGATGGGCGAGCAGGCGCGAGGCCTCGATCTCCATGGCCATGTCGGCGAGTTCGAACATGATGTGCTGGTGGCTCGCCATCGGCGTGCCGCGCACGCTGCCGCCGCGGACCCGCTCGAGCAGGTGTTCGTACGCCGCGCGCGCGATGCCGACCGCCTGCGCCGCGACCACCGGCCGCGTCGAGTCGAGCATCTTCTTGGTGTCGGCCAGGCCGCCGGTGCCTCCGGCACGCGCTGCGTCGAGCATCATGTCGCCGTGGATGCGCACGTCCTCGAGGTGGACCTGCGCGGTCTCCGACGCGCGGATGCCGAGCTTGACCTCCTTGCGCCCGGGCACGAGGCCGGGCGTGGCGCGCGGCACGATGAACCCGCGCACGCCCGCGCGGCCGGCGGCGAGATCGGTCTGCGCCCACACCACGTAGACCGCGGCGGACTGGCCGTTGGTGGTCCACTGCTTGCTGCCGCGCAGGATCCAGTGATCGCCGTCGCGCTGTGCGGTGGTCTGCAGCCCCGAGATGTCCGAGCCGGTGGCCGGCTCCGACAGCGCCATCGCGGCGACCCGGACGTGGCCGTGCTCGTCGGTGCCCTGCATCAGCCGGCGGAACTCCGCCTTCTGCTCGTCGGTGCCCATCCGCGCCACCGGCGTGCACGCCAGGCCCGATCCCCCGAGCGCGAGCGCGATGCCGGCGCAGCCCCACGCCAGCTCCTCGGACGCGGCCACGGACAGCCGCGCCTGCGTCTTCGGCTTCGTCGGATCGGGGTCGTCCTCGGCGCCGGTCATCTTCTTCCGGCCGTCGAGCAGCGTGGTCTGCGACATGCCGAACGCCCCGGCGGTCTTCATCAGCGCCCACGGCATCGACTCGGCCTGGTCGTGGTGGATCGCGATCGGCCGGACTTGCTGGGTGGCGAACGCGCGGAGCATCTGGCGGATGCCCGAGAACAGCGGGTTGTCGTGGAAGATGTCCATGGGGGTCCTCGTTACCGGTTCGCCGCGAGCACGCGCCCGAGCCGCTCGTCACCGTGCAGCGCCTCGAACGCGCGGGCGTCGCGCATCAGCTTCTCGACGGGGTAGTCGTTGACGAACCCGTAGCCGCCGTAGATCTGCACGGCGTCGATGGTCGCGCGGGTGACCGCATCCCCGGCGAGCACGCGCGCGCGGCTGGCCAGGTCCGGCGCGGTGGGCAACCCGCGATCGATCGCCCACGCCGCGTGCAGCGCGAACAGCCGCGCGGCGGTGGCGGTGGTCACGGCGTCGTCGCGCAGCCGGATCAGCGCCTCGAACTGGCCGATCGGCTGGCCGAACTGCACGCGCTCCCGGGCGTACGCCTCGGCGTGCTCCAGCGCGGCGATCGCCACGCCCGCGGCCCGCGCGGCGAGCGACACCCGCGCCCACGCCAGGATCTCCGCGCCCACGGCGGCCGCCGTGTCCGCGCGCGCGAGCACGAACGCGGCGGGGATCCGCGCTGCGTCGAGGGTGAGCGTCGCCCACCGTCCGGCGCGCCAGCCCGACGGCGTGATCGCCGTCGTCGTCACGCCCGCCGTGGGGAGCGGCACCAGCAGCACCACGTCGGTCGCGATCACGAGCACGTGGCTCGCGGTCGCGAGCGCCGGCACCGGGCCGAGCGTGCCGGTCACGCGGACGTCGGCACCCTCGGCGGTGATCGCGAGCGCGCCGCGGCTGTCGTGCGCGAGCGCGGCGAGCCCGCCCTGCGTCAGCGCGCCGAACAGCGCCTGCTGCGCGGCCGGCGTGCCCCAGCGCGCGACCGCGAGCGCCGGCTCGACGTTGGCCTCGAGCACCGCCGCCAGGCCCGCGCACGCGCGCCCGAGCTCGAACCCGCGCAGCGCCCGGTTGACGTGGCCGTACGAGCCGTCGAGCAGCCCGTCCGCCGCCGCGGGCACCGCATCGACGAAGAACCCGAGCTCGGCGCCCACCGTGGCGAGCCGGTCGGGCGGGGCGCCCGCGCGATCGGCGTCGGCGGCCCAGCCGCGGAGATCGCGGTCCGCGAACCGCCGGACGGTCTGGACGATCAACTCCTGATCGGGATCGAGCGAGAAGTCCATCCACGATCTGTACCGCGGGGGGCTGCGCCGTGGCGCGCAGGTGGATCGTTTCGCGCCGCGATGGATCGTGATGCCCCCCGCGCGCGTGCGCGGTCAGGTCCACCTCGCGCTGCTGCACCGCCACCGCCCCGCGGGCAGTTGAGCCAGGCGCGCCGCGAGCGCCGGACGTGAGACGCCTCGGCCGCCGTGCGTGAGCTGGCGTGAGAGCGGCGCGCGCCGCTTGCCGTGGGCGCCAGTCCGCGCGAACCCAGAGGTCTGGTCGCTGGGGGAGTTCGTCCGAGAGTGGCGCGAGGCAGAGTTGAACTGCCGACCAAGGGCTTATGAGACCCCTGCTCTACCACTGAGCTACCGCGCCGTTGAGGCCGCTGAAACTAATGGGTTCGAGGCTCGTCGGCAAGCTCTGAGCGCGCCGTTTCGCTGGCACGCTCACCTGCGCCCAGATCGACAAGCTCCCAAGGAATTCAATCACATGGGTGGCAAGGGGGCCTCCGCTGCGGTATCCTCGCATCAGCTCGGGGATCGTCTAATGGCAGGACGGCAGCCTTTGGAGCTGCTCATCAAGGTTCGAATCCTTGTCCCCGAACCGAAGGTCGCCGGAACACGTCGGCGAGGGTCATCATGAAACTCGACAAGAGCTGCTCCCTGTTCTTCGCCACCAAGATCGATAGCAAGCTGCGCGAGGGCCTCGCCCTCTCGAAGCCGGGCGACAAGAAGTACTTCGACGGGAGCTCCGAGGAGTTCCTGCGCGTCCTCGAGATCGGCGACGAGAAGGACAAGGAGCGCTGGGTCGGCAAGGTGATCAAGCCAGGTCCGGCCGTCACCGAGATCGACGACATCCAGCGCAACATCCTGTCGATCCTGCGGCGCGTGGCACCCAACGCGCGGATCCCGGCCTCGGCCGTGAAGATCTTCGTGCTCCAGGGCCTGTCGGCGGCGGCGCAGCAGGTGATCGACGACTCGGACGAGAGCGACGAGGCGGACGACGCGGGCGCCAGCGGCGCGTACATCACGTACTGAGCCGCGCCGGCCCACGGGGGCGTCCTGCCTCGCTACCCGATCCGTAACTGATCGAGTCAGCGTGTATGTTGTGCACACACGGATCTCCGTCGACACTCCCGGGACATGGAACGAACTCGGTGTGGGTCCTGGGCCACGGCCTGGGCGGTCGCGGCCACGTTGGTCGGAGGGTTCGCCGCCCCGGTGCACGCTGATGATCGCGACAAGCCGCGGGCCAAGCTGCTCGATGGCAAGGCGATGCAGGTCGGCAACGGCATCGAGATCGGCGTCATCACGCAGGGGGGCTACACCGAGTACGGCTCGGACAACCTCGGCCTGACGCCGGCCGTGCAGGGCCTGGTGCTCCGCGATCGCAACGGCATCACGGCCCGCATGGCGATCGGCCTCGTCATCGCGATCGCCGGCGCAGCCGCGCAGTCCGGCCCCAAGAGCGTCGAGAGCAACTCCTACCGCTCGGGCGACTACATCATCACCGAGACCCGGACCACCTCCTACTCGGAGGCCGAGAAGGCGGAGATGGCGGCGGCGACCAGCAAGTCGATCGACGGCCTGTTCAGCGCGCCGTACTCGGACTTCGAGCTCCACCTGTTCTCGCGCGACCGGTTCGGCTACGGCGACGCCAGCGGCTACAAGCTCAACATGATGGTGGGCTCGGGCAAGTTGATCGCGTTCGAGACCGGCCTCGGTTTCGGCAAGGTCAACTCGACCGTCGACGCCGGCGGTGTCCCGACGACGCTGACCTACAAGTACTTCGGCATGCCGCTGCGCGCCTCGGTGGTCGCCGGTCCGGTCCGGCTCGCGCTCACCTACGAGTGGAACTGGCTCAAGTACGGCATCGAGGACAGCGAGCGCCAGCTCATCATGAACACGGACGGCACGGCGAGCAGCCAGACCACCAGCCACCCGTGGCACCTCGACGCCTCGACGCTGCTGTTCAAGCGCCTGACCGTCACCGGCGGCGTCACCACCCAGGCCCTCGAGCGCCACAAGCTCGGCTACTTCGCCTCGGCCGGCGTCTTCTTCTGATCGAGGCATCGTCATGACCAAGCTCACCACGCTGACGACGCTCACCCTCGCGCTGATGGCCACCGCCGCGCGCGCCGACGAGCCCACGCCACCGCCCACGCCCGCGCCGGTCGCGGATCCTGCGCTGCCGCCGCCCGCGCCGGCGCCGGTCCCGGCCCCCACGGAGGCGCCGCCGCCGGTCCCCGAGGTCGCGCCCGCGCCGCCGCCGCCCGCGCCGGTGCCGCCGCCACCCGCGCCCGTCGCCGAGGTCAAGAAGGAGCCCACCTCGTCGTGGTGGGCGCCCAAGGATGACGACTACTACAGCCGCCAGCGCGGCTACGGCATGTTCCACCGCTCGCGCCTGACCCTGGGCGGCTACGCGGGGCAGGCCCCCGGCTTCATGGACGGTACGGCCACCGGCACGCTCGAGGACAAGACCGTCTACGCGATCGCGTGGGACGTCGGCTACCTCGGCCTACCGTCGTCGTTCGGCAACTTCCACGGGATGGAGTTCTCGATGGGCATGCGCACCGCGCCCTTCGACTTGTTCATGAGCTTCGGCACCGCGGTCACCTTCCTCAACATCGGCCGCGGCGGCATCGGCAGCTTCCGCCTCGGCGGCAGCTTCGGCGCCGGCTTCGATCTGTCCCAGGGCTACGGCTACGTGCGCGGCCGCGCGGCGATGGTCGTGATCCCGAAGAAGCTCGACGTCGAGGTCAGCGTGCAGTGGTCTCCGCCCTCGGCCTCGACCAACAACTACGACACCCAGACCTCGCGCCTGAGCGCCTGGTACCGCCCGGGCAAGGGCAAGCGCGCGTGGGAGGCCTACGTCGAGGCGTTCCACCGCACGGACGCGATGGCAGAGACCGATCGCGAGTTCGATGGCGCCGGTGGCGGCATCGGCGCCGCGCTGTGGTGAGCTGAGCGGCTACGCGCGCGCCCGCAGCGCGGCGCGGTATGCGCGGATGGCCTCGGTCTGATGGTCGTCATCCGCGCTCGTCACGATGCGCTCGAGCTCGCGCAGGTCGATCCCCGTGAGCGCCACCGACGCGGCGCGCTCCTGATAGGCACCGTCGACCAGCACGAACACCCACAGCCGCGAGTTGATCCAGAACCACACCTCGCGCGCGGCGAGCCGGCGAAACACCTCGAGCTTGTCGATGCCGCCGCTGGTGTGGACCACCTCGATCACGAGGTCCGCCGCGTGGGTGCGCGCGCCGATGCTGTAGCTCTCGTCGGGCTCGGCGGCGACGCGCTGCTCGGGGTCGCGCTGCGTCGCGTGGCCGTACCCGTTGAGCGGGACCCCGGTCTCCTCGGCGAACGCCTCGACCAGGCGCGCGAGGAGCTTCTTGGTGAGCTCGTGGCGGAACGAGGTCGTCATGATCTCGAGATCGCCGTCGAGGTACGCGACGCGCGGCCCGGATCCTTCGGGGATCGCGTCGTTGAGCGCGACGTAGCTGTCCCAGCTGATGCCGCGCACGACGACGCGCTGATCGTCATTGGCCTCGCGAATCCCTGGTCTCGGCAAGGGCGGTGGGCCGCCGGTCCACTGGTCCATGGTCTCCATCGTAGCACCTCCATGCGCGAGGCTCGCTGCACTACCGATGCCCGGGCTGGGCACCTGTATCGACGGCCAGTTGCGCGACTGCGTGTCCGCAGGGCGGATTTGTCTGTCCGGGATCCGGACGGACACCGGCCGCGCGCTGCATTCCTGCGCGTCGAAGCGGACGCTGAACGCGCGCAGCATGTGGAACGGAGGCGCTCGCCGCGGCCGGGCTGCTGCTCTGCCTCGTACCGCAGCGCGGCAGCATCCAGCTCCCGGGTTATCCACAACAAGTTGTGTTGGATTCGCCGGACCCCTGCCGCGTCTGACGGCCGGGGCGACAGCTCCGCCTTGACACCTCATCCGTTATATTGGAAATTCATCCCATGGCGACGAAGTGGTCCCCCCGGCGACGGTCGGCCGGCCGCCCGTGGTGGGTGAGGGGCCGATGCCGCCGTACCTGATCATCCCCGGCTGGACGGGCTCGGGCCCGGACCACTGGCAGTCCCGCTGGGAGCGCGAGCTCGTCGGCGCGACGCGCGTGGAGATGCCGGACTGGCACGCACCGCAGCGCGCCGACTGGATGGAGGCGCTCGACCGGGCGGTGGGGGCGCTGGCCGAGGCGCCGATCCTGATCGCGCACTCGCTGGGGTGCCTCGCGGTCGCGCACTGGGCGGTGCGGTCGACCCACCGCGTGCGCGCCGCGCTGCTGGTGGCGCCCGCCGATGTGGAGCGGGCGTCGAGCCCGCCGGCCCTGCGCGGGTTCGCGCCGGTGCCGCGGGGCCGGCTGCGGTTCCCGTCGCGCGTGGTCGCGTCCGACGACGACCCGTTCGTCACGCTGCCGCGGGGCCGCCAGATCGCGCTCGAGTGGGGCAGCGACCTGTCGGTGCTCGACGGGGCCGGGCACATCAACACCGAGTCGGGGCACGGGCCCTGGCCCGCGGGGCTGGCGCTGCTCCGGCGGCTCGAGCAGAAGGTGGCCGGCGAGCCGCGCGCGCCGCGGCCGCGCGAGCGAGGCCCCGCGTGAGCGAGGCCGCGCCGCGTCCGCAGCTGGTGGATGCGACGTTCGTGTGTGATCCGCCGAAGCAGCTGGTGCTCGACGCGGGCTTCCACTTCCATCACGGGTCGCGGCTCGCGCCGTTCACCCTGGTGTACGAGACGTACGGCGAGCTCGCGCCCGATGGTGGCAACGCGATCCTGGTCTGTCACGCGCTGTCGCCCGGCGCGCACGCGGCCGGCAAGTACGCCCCGAGCGACGCGGTCGCGGGCTGGTGGGACGGGCTGATCGGCCACGGCAAGGGCATCGATCTCGCGGACCAGTTCGTCGTGTGCGTGAACATCCCGGGCTCGCCGTGGGGCACGACCGCGCCGGCGTCGATCGATCCGGCCACCGGCACGCCGTACGGCTCGCGCTACCCGTGGGTCACCGTCGAGGACATGGTGGAGGCCCAGCGCACGGTCGCCGATCACCTCGGGATCCGGCGCTGGCGGGCGGTGGTCGGCGGGTCGCTGGGCGGGATGCAGGTGCTGATGTGGGCCGCGCTCCACCCCGCGCGGGTCGGCGCGGTGGTGTGCATGGCGGCGGCGGCGGCGGTGCCGGTCGCCAGCGTCGGGTGGCACCTGATCGGGCGCAAGCTGATCCAGAGCGACCCCGCGTTCCAGGGCGGCGATTACTACGCCAGCACCGACGCGCTGCGCGGGCTGCAGCTCGCGCGGATGGTGGCGCACATGACGTACCTGTCGGACGCCGCGCTCGAGCAGAAGTTCGGCCGGCGCCGGCGCGGCGGGACCCGCCAGTTCGAGATCGACTCCTACCTCGAGTACCAGGGCACCAAGTTCGCCAGCGCCTACGACGCGAACTCGTACCTGCGCGTGCAGGCCGCGATGGACGAGATGGACCTCGAGGAGCGGTTCGGCTCCCTGCGCCAGGCGTTCGCCCGGTTCCGCGGCGCGGCGCTGCTGATCTCGTTCGACACCGACTGGCTGTTCCCCAGCGTCGAGATGAGCCGGGTCGAGGGCGCGATGCGCAGCCTGGATATCGACGTCGTCCATGCCGAGCTCGTGACACCCGCCGGCCACGACGCGTTCCTCGTCGACTACCCGCTGATCTCGCCGTTCGTGCGCGCGTTCCTCGCCAGCGCCGCGTAGGGGCTCAGGTCTCGTCGACCAGCACGTCACCGGGCCCTGGCGGTGCGCGCGTGAGTGGCCGGTGGCCGGACGAGAAATGGGACCGCCCGTGCGGTCGCGCAGCTCGAGGAACGGCTCGATGCCCGCGTGCCACGGCTCGAGGTAGACACACGCGGCGCCCTTGCGCTTGCCGTCCTGGTTGACCGCCGACACCGACGCATCGAGCGTCTTGAGCCACGGCACGATCCCGTTCGAGTGGCCGTTGGTGCTCTCGATCAGCGAGCCGCGCGACCGCACGCGGTGGTACGCGAGGCCGATGCCGCCGGAGAACTTCGAGAGCAGCGCGACGTCGGTGTACTTCTGGTAGATCGACTCGAGGTGGTCTGCGGGCGAGTCGAGCAGGAAGCCGCTCGAGAGCTGCTCGTGGGACGTGCCCGCGATGAACAGGGTGGGGGAACTCGGCAGGTACTCGAGCGACGACAGCAGCCGATCCAGCTCGAGCGTCTCGCCCATCGACGTCTCGGTCCCTCGAGCGAAGCGCAAGCCCGCGCAGAACAGGCCGCCCACGGCTCCAGGTCGCACTCGCGCCGCACGTTGACGTCGCGCGGACCCTACCCGCGCAGCTGTGTCGGGGCGCCCAGCGGGGGCGCGGTTGGGGCGCCGATGGTCAGCTGGCTGCGTCGGCCGACGCCTGGCAAGGAGCGGTTCCTGCGCGCGTACATGACCGAGGGGCAGGCGATCGGCGAGCCGGCCGTGCTCGCGCCGCTCGCCGTCGAGGCCGGCCTCGATGCGGCGGAGGTCGCTGACTTGCTGGCGACGGATCGCTACGCCGCCGAGGTCCGCGCGGATGAGCGGCTCGCGCAGGAGCTCGGGATCTCGGGGGTGCCGTTCTTCGTGCTGGCCGGGCGGCTGGGCGTCTCGGGGGCGCAGCCGGCGCAGGTCCTCGCCGGCGCGCTTCGCCAGGCGTGGGCCGAGCACGTCCCGTGTGCGCCGCTGGGGCTGTTCGCCGAGGGCGCTGCGTGCGGCCCCGACGGCTGCGACTGATCGCCCGGCCGGCGACCCCGCCCGCGCGCAGATCCGCGGTGAGCCCCCGCGCGCAGCGGCCGCTATTCGAGCGCGAGCAGTGGATCGCCGCTGGTGACGTCCGCGCCGTCGGCGACCAGGAGCGCAGTCACGCGTGCGCGCTCCGGCAGCCCGGGGCCGCCGAAGGTGACGCGGTGGAACGTCTTCATGATCTCGAGCAGGCAGATGGTCGCGCCGGCGGTCAGCTCGTCGCCGATCTGCACGAACGCCGGCTTGTCGGGCGAGGGGCGGCCGTAGAACCGGCCGCTGGTGGGCGCGCGGAACACCAGGCCGCCCATGGCGTCGGTGCTGGCGGCGTCGGTGGTGGTGCCCGCGAGGCCCGCGCTCGCGCTCGGATCGAGCGTCAGCAGCACGCGGCCGTGATCCACGGGGACGCGCGCGAGGCCAGGCTCCACGACGACGGTGACCACGCCGGCCGCGCGCACCGGGCCACCGTCGGGGGCGTGGAGCTCGAGGCTCTGGCCGAGGACCTCGAGGATGCCGAGGCGCTGGCCGGGCCGGACGAGGTCACCCGGGCGGAGCGTGGAGTGGAACAGGCCGGGTGCGGGGCTGACCAGATCGACGAGCGCGCCCTCGGCGCGCGCGGTGGCGGTGACGGTGCGGGCATGGATCCGCCCGGTCGATCGATCGCCCTGGTGGCCGCTCATCGCACGCCCCCGAGGCCGGACACCAGGGCGCGGAGATCGTGCATGGACCAGATCCGCGGGTTCTTGATCCGGCGGTGGCCGGTGCCCTGGTACGCCATCTCGACGAGGGCGGACAGGTAGTCGCGCAGCTCGCCGAGCTCGACGATCTCGTCGGTGTCCATCTGGCGTGCGGCCACGAACGGATCCATGTCGCCCTCGATGCGGGCCTCGGTCTCGCGCATGCCGGCCTCGATCCTGGCGCGCTCCGCCGGATCGGTGGTCATGATCTGGAAGTCGTCGTCGAGCTTGGTGTTGAACGCCGCGATCGCCAGCGTCCGGCCCTCCATCACGGACAGGCGCGACAAGCAGGTGGACAGCTGCACGACCGGGTCGTAGGGCAGGCCGTTCATCGCGTAGTAGCCGGCGCCACTCGCCTTGCGCAGCAGCACCGTGAACATCGGCGTGGTGTTGGTGGAGTTGGTGTAGATCAGCGAGCTGCCGTACCCCAGCAGGCCGTGGGCCTCGGCCTCGACGCCGATGTCGAACCCCGAGATGTCCTGCAGCCAGACGAGTGGGATGCCGTCGTCGTTGCAGGCGCGCGAGAACGCGCTGATCTTCGCGATGCCGCTGCGGTAGAGGATGCCGGCCGAGCGCTGACGGCCCGGGTGCTCGGGGTCGCCGACCAGGCCCTGGCGATTGATGACGAACCCGGCGTACAGGCCGCCGATCCGCCCGACGCCGCAGATCATCTCCTCGCCGACCTCGGGCATCAGCTCCCAGAACAGCGACTGGTCGAGCAGGCGGGCGAGCACCTGGTGGGCGTCGTAGGCCTCGCGGTGATCGGTGGGGAGGAGGCCCCCGAGCTCGGCGGCGGCAAACCGCGGGGCCACGTCGCCGGCCTCGCCGCGGTAGAAGCCCGCGCCGCTCGAGGGCAGGCGCGCGACGTCGCGGCGGATGCAGGTGAGCAGGGTCTCGTCGTCCGGAACGCGGACATCCGCGCAGCCGGACTGGTGGACATGGACCTCGGGGCCGCCGATGTCGAGGGACGTGATCTTCTGGCTCTTCGCGCCTTTGATCAGCGCGGCGCCGGCGATCACCATGTACGCCTGCTCGGTCATGTAGACGCGGTCGGAGATCATCGGCATGTAGCCGCCGCCCGCGATGCAGTCGCCGAACACGCCCGCGATCTGCGGCACGCCGCTCGCGGACAGCAGGCTGTTCATCTTGAAGATGTGGCCCGCGCCGCGCGCGCCCGGGAAGCTCTTGCTCTGCTCGGGCAGGAACAGCCCCGAGCAGTCGACCAGGTAGATCGTGGGCAGCCGCAGGCGCAGTGCCATCTGCTGCGCGCGCTGGATCTTCTCGGGGGTGCGCGGCCACCATGCGCCCGAGGCGACGGTGTTGTCGTTGGCGATCACCATCACCCACCGGCCCTCGACGCGCGCGAACGCGGTCACCACGCCGGCGGCCGGGGACCGCTGGTCGCCCGGGAACACCTCGCCGTAGTTGACGAACGTGCCGACCTCGTAGGTGCGGGTGCCCGGATCGATGACCCGCGCCAGCCGCTCGCGCGCGGTCAGCTTGCCCTTCTTGTGGACGCGGTCGACGTAGGCGGGGCCCCAGCCGCCCTCGACCTCGCGGCGGCGGGTGCGCAGCCGGTCCTCGAGGGTCGCGAGGGCGGTGCGCTGGTCGGTCGCCGTCCGCTCGTCGATGAGCGTGGACAGCGCGTCTCCGATCGGGGCCAGCGGTACGAACGCCATGGGGGCGGACGCTACACCATCGCGGCGGGGCCGGGGCGGGCGGCGGGCGGCTGCGTCAGGGGAGCCAGCCGTCGGCCCACCTGCGGCGCTGCCCGGACCCGAGCGGGGCCCCCTCCGGGCGCGATGTAGGCGTAACGCCGGGGCCGGCCGGTCCATCCAAGCCGCGTGTACGTCCTCGAGCGCACCCAGTTCGTGCCGGTCCCGCGCGCCGCCGTGTTCCCGTTCTTCGCCGACGCGGCGAACCTCGAGAAGCTGACCCCTCCGTTCCTCGGCTTCACCATCCTGACCCCGCCGCCGATCGCCATGCACGCGGGCACGCGCATCGAGTACCGGATCAAGCTCAACGGTATCCCGATGAAGTGGCGGACCGTGATCGAGGCCTACGAGCCAGGCGTCATGTTCATCGATCGGCAGGAGAAGGGCCCGTACAAGCTGTGGCGCCACACCCACACGTTCGAGGACGTGCCGGGCGGTACCGAGCTGGGCGACCGGGTCGAGTATCGGCTGCCGTTCGGCCCGCTCGGGACGCTCGCCCACGCGCTGTTCGTGAAGCGCCAGCTCCGCACGATCTTCGCCTACCGCGCGCAGGTGATGAAGGAAATGTTCGGGTGAGCGAGGTCGACCCGCGGCCGCGCCGCGCGAGCGAGCCGGGGCCACGGACGCTCGGGAGCGTGACCGTGGTGCTGCCGTGGGATCTCGATCCGCGGCTGGCCGCGTTCCCGCGCACGCCCGCGGACGGCGCGCTGGTGGTCCTCGAGACCCGCGCCAAGCCCACCGCGCTGCCGTTCCACCGGCAGAAGCTGGCGCTCGTGGTCAGCGCGCTGCGGCACTTCGTGGCCGATCGCCGGGCCGCCGGGTTCCACGTCGAGCACCTGGTCGCCGACGACTACGCCACCGGCATCCGCGCGATGGCGGCGTGGGCGAAGCCGCGCGCGATCCACGCGATGGAGCCGCGCGAGCACGCGATCGATGCGCGGTTCCGCGCGCTCGCGCAGGAGCTGCCGTTGACGCTGCACGCGGATGGCGGCCCCGGGGGGCACTTCCTGCTGACCCGCGCCGAGATCGCGGCGTGGACCGCCGGGCGCAAGGTGCTCCGCATGGAGCACTTCTACCCGATGATGCGGAAGAAGCTCGGCGTCATGGTCGACGCCAAGGGCAAGCCCGAGGGCGGCGCGTGGTCGTTCGACGAGGACAACCGCAAGCACGCGCGGAACGTCGCGCTGCCGTCGATCCCGTGGGTGACGCCCGATGCGATCACCCAGGGCGCGCTCCGGTTCGCGCAGCGGGCGAGCACCTATGGCACGGCCGAGCCGTTCGGGTGGCCGGTCACCCGCGCGCAGGCGCTGGGCTGGCTCGACGACTTCGTCGGCGGGCGGCTCGCCGCGTTCGGGCCGTACGAGGACGCGATCCGCAGCGACGGGCGGTTCCTGTTCCACAGCCTGCTCTCGATCCCGCTCAACCTCGGCCTGCTGCACCCGCAGGAGCTGGTCGATGCCGCGCTCGAGGCGCACCGCGCGCAGCGCCTGCCGATCGCGTCCGTCGAGGGGTTCCTGCGCCAGGTGATCGGCTGGCGCGAGTTCATCCGCGCGATGTACTGGCACCTGATGCCGGGCCTGCGCACGGCCAACCAGCTCGGAGCCACGCGCCCGCTGCCCGCCGCGTTCTGGGAGCCCGAGCGGACTGACGTGCAGTGCCTCAAGGAGGCGCTGACCAGCGTGCGCGACACCGGCTACGCGCACCACATCGCGCGGCTGATGATCATCTGCAACTACGCCACGCTCGCCGGCCTCGATCCGCGCCCGGTCTCGCACTGGTTCTGGGCCGCGTTCGCGGATGCGTACGAGTGGGTGGAGCTGCCGAACGTCGTCGGCATGGGCATGTTCGGCACCGACGCGTTCACGACCAAGCCGTACGTCGCCTCGGCGGCGTACATCCAGCGGATGAGCGGCGTCACCGGCAAGGGCCGCACGGATCCCGCGATCCGGGACGAGGCGCCGTGCGCGCGCTGCCGGTTCGATCCGGGCCAGCGCACCGGCCCCGACGCCTGCCCGTTCAACGCGATGTACTGGGACTTCCTCGGGCAGCACCGCGCGCGGCTCGCCGAGAACCCGCGGATGCGCGCGCTGCTGTCGAACCTCGACAAGATGTCGCCCACCGACCGCGCCGCGATCCACGCGACCGCCGAGGCCCACCGGGACAGCCTGACGCCGGCCACCGGCTACAGCTTCGACGACGACGCGGGGTGAGGGCGCCGATGCGCCCGCAGGGTGGCGGCGTGGGCTACCGGCCGTCGCGCGCGCGGCAGGGGTGCACATCGCCGATCCGCGGGGTGACCCAGCGCCGCGCGAACTCCTCGCGGTCCCCGGACGCGGCCTCCGCGAGCGCGCGCACGAGGTCGTCGACGTCGCGCGAGCCGATCAGCATCGGGTCGTTGCAGTCAGGACACGCGAACTCGATGGCGTGACCGTTGCCATCGGTGAGGATGCGCCCGGTCCCGTACGCGTTGGCCCGGCATCGCGGCGTCGAGCAGACGACCCCGCGCAGCTGCCGGAGCGCCTCGACCTCGAAGGCAAGGTCGTTCACCGACCCCTGGCCCCTGCGGAGCTACGCCGCGAGCGAGAAGTAGAGCGCGGGCGTGGCGGGCAGCGCCTGATCGAGGAGGCCGGCCCAGGTCTCGAGGTAGGTCACGAGGTCGGCGCGGTCGTTGCGGCGCAGCCAGCGGTGGCCGCCGGGGAGCGCGGCGAGGATCGCCGGATCGTCGAGCTTCTCGAGGTGCGCGATGTCGTCGGTGGTCAACCCGAGGGCGACCAGCTCGCCGACGAGGTCGTCGATCGGCAGGCCGCTGGTGGGGCAGTACGCGTTCGCGATCATCTCCCAGTCTCCATCGCCCTCGAGCGCGACCTCGTGGATCTGGTGCGGGGTGATCCGGCACACCGTCTGGACGAGGTGGCCGCAGTTGCACATCCCGAAGTGACCCCACTGGTACGAGGAGCCACCGGAGAGGCGCGCCGCGGTGGAGCGCAGCGCCTCGATCAGCACGAAGGAAGGGCGGGCCATGGAGGTCATTCTAGCGCCAAAACCGGCGCGCGCCTGCACCGATCCGCGCGGGCGCCGTGCGTCGCGTTGCCTCACGCCGGCGAAACGTTCACCGCCAGCGCCTTCGCCAAACACACGCTGTGCGCCATGCCGACGTACGGTCCGTACAGCGGGATCGCGGTGAACCCGTGCGCGACGTAGAACGCGGCGGCCTCGGGCTGGCGATCGCCCATCTCGAGGACGAGGCGGGTGAAGCCGAGCTCGCGGGCCCACGCCTCGAGCTCGCGCAGAACGTGCGACGCCACGCCGTGGCCGCGGTGGGCGGGCGCCACGAACATCCGCTTGAGCTCGACGGCGGCGGGGTCCTCGAACGGCTTGACACACGCGCAGCCCACCGGGACGTCGCCCGCGAGCGCGACCACCGCGGTGTCGGTCGCGGTCAGGTTGAACGGCGCGTGGTCGCCCTGGATGTCGGGGTAGCGCGCCCACAGCTCCTCATCGAGCGCGGCCGTGAGGGTCCGGTACGCCGGATCGGCGCTGGTCGTCCGGACGAGCCGGATCACGCGGGCGGCCAGCCGGGGATCGAGCGGGTGTCGTAGCGGCCGGTGCGAAACGCCTCGCTCGCCAGGATCGCGCGGTGCATCGGGATCGTGGTGGGCACGCCCTCGACCTCGAACGCCGCGAGCGCGGCGAGCATGCGGTCGATCGCGTCGGCGCGGTCCGCGCCCGTGACGATCAGCTTGGCGAGCAGCGAGTCGTAGAACGGCGGGACCACGTAGCCGGCCTCGACGTGGGTGTCGACGCGGATGCCCGCGCCGGTGGGCGGGCGCCACGCGGTGATGGTGCCGGGCGCGGGGCGGAACCCCTCGCTCGGATCCTCGGCGTTGATCCGGCACTCGAGGACGTGGCCGGTCATCGTGATCTGGTCCTGGGTGAAGCGGAGCGCGCGGCCCGCGGCGATCTCGATCTGCGCGATCACGAGATCGATGCCGGTGCGCTCCTCGCTGACCGTGTGCTCCACCTGCAGCCGGCAGTTGAGCTCCATGAACCGCAGCACCTCGCCGTCGTACAGCAGCTCCATGGTGCCGGCGCCGACGTAGCCGAGCGACGCGACCGCGCGGGCCGCCGCGGCGCACGTGGCGGCCCGCAGCTCGGCCGAGATCGCCGGGGACGGGCTCTCCTCGATCAGCTTCTGGTGGTTGCGCTGCACGGTGCAGTCGCGCTCGCCGAGGTGCACCGCGTGCCCGTAGCGATCACCGAACACCTGGATCTCGACGTGGCGGCCGGTCTCGATCAGCCGCTCGAGGAACACGCGGTCGCCGCCGAACGCCGCGCGGGCCTCGGCCTGGGCCTCGGCGTACGCGGTCTCGACCTCGGCCGCCGACCGCGCGATCCGCATGCCGCGCCCGCCGCCGCCGTTCTCGGCCTTGAACAGCACCGGGAACCCGACCTCGGCCGCCACGCGCTGCGCATCGGCGGGGCCGGTCAGCACACCCTCGCTGCCGGGGATGACCGCCATGCCGGCGGCCTTCATCGCCGCCTTCGCGCGGGTCTTGCTGCCCATCAGCGCGGTGACGTGCGCCGGTGGCCCGATGAACGTCACGCCGTGCTGCGTGCACAGGGTGGCGAGCAGCGGGTTCTCCGACAGGAACCCCCAGCCGGGGTGGAGCGCCGAGCAGCGCGCCTGGACGGCGGCCTGTACCACGCGCTCGACGTCGAGGTACGACAGCGCCGGCCGCCCGGGGCCGAGCACCACGACCTCGCGGCCGCGCGTGTACGGCGCCGCGCGATCCGCCTCGCTGACGGCAAACACGGGCGTGATGCCGAGGGCATCACAGGCGCGGGCGACGCGGACGGCGACCTCGCCGCGGTTGGCGATCAGCAGCCGGTGGAACAGCGGGGGCGCCATCGGCTCACGTCGTCAGGGTGAGGAGGCGGGCCTCGGCGCTCGAGACCTCGAACGTGCCTGGGCCGCTCTGGCCGCTGGAAATCATGGGCCCGCAGGCTACCACGATCACCGACACACGTTCGCGGCGAGGGCGCATGCACGCGCGAGCCGCGGGCGATCCGCGCGCAGCGCCGCATCGGCCACCATCCACACGATCTCGCCGCACGCATCGGCCCGTACGCGCGCGAGGTGCACGGCGCACCCCGGCTGCTGCGCCTCGATGCGCGCCTCGAGCAGCGCGTCGATGCCGGTGATCGCCCCCCAGCCGGTGCGCGTACGGACGAACACCACGTCGAGCGCGGCGCCGTCCAGCTCCGCGACCTCGCTCGGGAACTGCACCGGGACCGCCCACCGCGCGCGGGCCTGGCCGCGGGTCAGCCGGGGATCGCCGGTGAAGTGCCCGCGCGTGGTCACCGGGCCGCCGCGCGCGAGCTGCGCGGCCAGGGCGGGCGCGGCGGCATCGAACGCACGCGCGTAGTCCGCGTACGCCGCGCGGTACGGCTCGACGAGCACCGCGTCCCAGCTCGCGCGATCGAGCCGCCAGCCAGCCACCGCCGCGGCGGCCCGCGCGGGCGCTCCCCTGGCCACGGAGCGCAGGAGCGCCGCGAGCTCCACCCGTGCGGCGGGCGCCGGATCGCGGCACCCGAGCGCGAGCAGGACCGCGAGCGGCCCGAGCACGCTGCACGTGAACCCGGAATGGCGGATGCGGCCCACGGCGGGGCCGCTGGCGGCGGTGCGTGCGGCGGGGCCGCTGGCGGCGGTGCGTGCGGCGGGGCCGCTGGCGGCGGTGCGTGCGGCGCACGGCACGTGTGTGACTCGCCGGGTGCGCACGGCCGGTCAGCTCGGCGAGGTCGGTACGCGGCGGGACACGCGCATCGTCGGCGGGACGTCGTCGCCGGTCGGCTTGACCACGGGCAGCGGCAGCCCGACCAGCAGCTTGATCGCCACGGAGGCCGCCGTCGCCCCGAACACCGCGGGCACGAACGCCACCGAGCCCTCGACGCGGTTGCGGTGCTCGCAGTCGTTGACGCCGTTGTCGCCGCCCGGGCACACGCAGCGGAACGCGCCGTCGTCGTAGGCGAGTGCCTGCGGCGGGGTGGGCAGCTCCTCGGAGTACACCGCCCACACGCCGGTAGGCTTCGTGCAGTCGAGGTCGTGCTTGCGGCGCAGGTTCTTGCGGAGGTCGCGCGCGAACGGATCGACGCGGGTGTCGCACAGGTCCGCCACCCGGACGGCCGTGGGATCGAGGCGCGCGGCGGCGCCCATCGCGGACACCAGCCGGATCCGCTCGCGCACGCAGGTGGCGATCAGGTGCATCTTGGCCGCGACGTTGTCGATCGCGTCGACCACCACGTCGGGCTCGGGCACGAGCAGCCGGGCCGAGGTCTCGGCGCCGTAGAACTCGGCGCGGGTCTCGATCACCGCGTCGGGGTTGATCAGGCGCAGCCGCTCCGCCATCACCAGGACCTTGGGCTTGCCGAGCGTGCCCTTCATCGCGTGGAGCTGGCGGTTGACGTTGGTGACGCAGATCCGGTCGTAGTCGACCAGGATCACCCGGCCGACGCCGCTGCGCACCAGCGCCTCGGCCGCGTGCGAGCCCACGCCGCCGACCCCGAACACCGTCACGGTCGAGCGCTGGAGGCGGGCGACGCCCTCGTCACCGAGGAGGCGGGCGGTGCGATCGAACCTGCGGTGGGTGCCGGGTGCCATGGGGAGGAGGCGTTGTAGCGGCCCGGCGGGCGGGGTTCAACGCTGAACGTCTGCGGGTTCCTCGGGGCGCCGCCCGGCGCGGCCTGCGCGGCGTGGGGCCGTGGTATCGCACCCCGCATGGCGCAGTCACCGGCGTTCGACGATCTGGTGATCGGGGCCGGCATGGCCGGGCTCACCGTCGCGGCCCAGCTCGCGGCCGATGGCCGGCGGGTGCTGGTCGTGGAGGCGCACGACACGCCGGGCGGCTACGCGCACACGTTCGAGGTCGGCGCGTTCCGGTTCTGCGCGCAGGTCCACTACATCTTCAGCTGCGGCGAGGGCGAGGCGGTCCACGCGCTGCTGGCCCGGCTCGGGCTTGCGGACGAGGTCCGGTTCCACCGGCTCGATCCGGAGGGCTTCGATCACATCGTCGTCGGCGGCGAGCGCTACCGCGTGCCCAACGGCCTCGAGAAGCATCGCGATCGACTGATCCGGCGGTTCCCCGACCACGCCGCCGGCGTGCGCGGCTACTTCGATACGATCAGCGCGATCGGCCGCGAGATGGACCGGCTGCCGCAGCCGCTGACGTGGAAGGACCTCGCCACCGCGCCGCTGCGGTTCCCCCACCTGCTGCGCGACCAGCGCAGCACGCTGCAGGACCTCTACGATCGGCTCCAGCTGCCGCCGCGCCTCCAGACCGTGCTCGCCGGGCAGGCGGGGGACTACCTGCTGCCACCCGCCGAGGTGTCGCTGCTGCTGCACGTGGCGCTGGTCCGCGGCTACGACCGTGGCGCGTACTACCCCGAGAAGCACTTCCAGCACCTGGTCGGCAGCATCGCCGAGTACATCACGCGCCAGCCGGGCTGCGAGCTGCGGCTGAACACCGCCGTGGAGCGGATCCTCGTCGAGGGCGGCCGCGTGACCGGCGTCCAGACCCGCGATGGCCGCGTGCTGACCGCGGCGCGCTACGTCTCGAACGTCGATCCGCAGCGGACCGCCGGGATGATCGGCGCGGCCCACCTGCCGCGCGCGTACCGCGAGCGCGTGGCGTACCCGTACTCGTCGGGCAACCTGACGCTGTACCTGGCGGTGAAGGACCTCGATCTGCGCGCCCACGGGTTCGGCTCGTGGAACGTGTGGCACTACCCGCACGACGACATCAACGCGATCTACCGGCGCCAGCTCGTCCACGACGACTACCGCGACCCGTGGCTGTTCATGTCCACGCCGACGCTCCACACCGACGCGCCGGGCCTGTGCCCGCCTGGCCACCAGCTGCTCGAGGTGGCGACCAGCGCGCCCCACGCGTACTGGCGCCGGCTGCGCGACACCGATCGCCGCCGCTACAACCTCGAGAAGAAGCGCGTCCGCGACCGGATCGTGCAGATCATCGAGGAGCGCTACGTGCCGGGGCTGAGCAAGCACCTCGCGGTCCGGGTGATGGGCACGCCCGCCACCAACGAGCGGTTCTGCGGCGCGCCGGCCGGCAACGCGTACGGCATGGCGCTCACGCCTGGCCGCATGGGCCCCGGCCGGATCCCCGCCGAGACGCCGCTGCGGAACCTGTGGATGGTCAACGCGAGCGCGGGGTACCCGAGCGTGGCCGGCACCGTGCGCGCGGGGCTCGACCTGCACGCGCGGCTCGCGCGCGGCTAGCAGATCACGTCACCGGACGTGCACGTGGCAGGTGGCACGTGCACCTGCTCGTTGACGAATCGGGCCCGCGCGCCCGACGCCGGGGCACCTTCGTCAGCCGGAGCCTGCACGTGGTCGTGTACGTCGACGAGCACGTGCCACGTGGCACGTGTACGCCCACGATCAGCATGACCGATCAGCGCGAGCGCACGGCTGACTCACCAGCCGCGCAGCACGCGGCGCGCATTGGCCGTGGTCAGCGCGGCGAGCACCGCCGGATCCTCGTCGAGGGCGGCGGCCAGCCCGGCGATCACGGCGGGCAGCTGCGCGGGCTCGGAGCGGCCGCCGCGGTGGCCCTCGGGCGCCTGGTCGGGCGCGTCGGTCTCGACGAGCAGCAGCTCGCGCGGGATCACGCGCGCGGCTTCGCGGGGACGGCGGGCGTTGGTGTAGCTGATCGGCCCGGCGAACGAGAACGCCAGGCCGAGCGCCGCGTACACCGGGACGAGGTCGGCGCCGCCGGAGTAGCTGTGGAGCATGCCGCGCACCGGGCCCTCCTCGCGGAGGATCCGGGGGGCGGCGTCGTGCGCGCGCAGCACGTGGATCACGACCGGCAGATCGAGCGCGCGGGCGGCGCGCAGGTGGGCGCGGAACACCGCCTCCTGGAGGGCGGGCTCGGCGGTGCCACCGTCGAGGCCGCACTCGCCGATCGCGATCGGGGCGACGCCGTGGGCGCGCGCCATGGTGACCGCCTCGCACAGGTAGGTGGTGAGGTCGTCGACGCGCTCGCCGCTGTCGAGGTCGGGCACCACCTGCGGGTGGATGCCGAGCGCGCACCGCACGCCGGCCGCGGCGTGGGCGTCGGCGAGCTCGAGCAGGGCGCCCCACGTGCGCGGGCGGATCGCGGGGATCAGCATCCCGCTGACGCCGGCGCTCCCGGCGCGCCGGATGGTGTCCGCGCGGTCGGCGGCGAACGCCTCGACGTCGAGGTGGCAGTGGGTGTCGATCACCGACCCCCAGGGTAGCGTAGGATCGTCGTCGTGAGACGGGTGCGCCGCTGGACGGCCTGGGTCGACGCCAGCGATGCGCTGCCCGCGCACTGGCTGCGGGCGGCGCGCGACGCGCTGCTCGGCGAGATGCCGATCCTGGCGGCGGGCACCGCGCTGTTCGCGATCTTCGCGGTGGTGCCCACGCTCGCGGCGGTGGTGGCGATGTACGGGGTGATCGCCGATCCGCACGAGATCCAGTCGCACCTGCGCGGCCTGGCGACCGTGCTGCCGCCCGACGTGCTCGCGTTCATCACCGCCCAGCTCGAGCGCCAGGCCGAGCGCGGGCAGGGCGATCTCGGGATCGCCCTCGCGATCAGCATCGTGCTCGCGGTCGTCGCCTCGCGCGGCGCCGCGCGCGCGCTGATCGACGCGCTCAATCGCGCCTACCGGGTGCGCGAGCTGCGGACCCCGCTCCACAAGCTCGCCGTCACGCTCGCGATGTCGGTCGGCACGCTGGTCGGCCTGCTGCTGATGTTCGGCGTCGTGGTCGCGCTGCCGGCGATCTTCGCGCTGTTGCACCTCCAGGACTACGCGCTCGTCAGCTTCCTGCGCTGGCCGGCGCTGCTCGGCGTCGTCGTGGTCACGCTCGGCGCGCTCTACCGGTACGCGCCCACGCCGCGCCCGCTCGGCACCGACCGCCACATCTGGCCGGGCGCGGGGATCGCGAGCCTGCTGCTGGTGCTGGTCTCGCTCGGCCTGTCCCAGTGGGTCGAGCGGGTCGCGACCTTCAGCGTCGTGTACGGCACGTTCGGCAGCGTGATCGTCGTGTTGCTGTGGTTCTACCTGTCGGTGATCGCGCTCGTGTTCGGCGGGTTCGTCAACGCGGAGCTCGAGCGCCACGCCGGCGCGCCGGCCCCCGACCGCTCGATGTACTGAACCCGAAACGCGAAACACCGACCGCGGGGGGATGCGGTCGGTGCGAGGCTGGCCAGGACAGGCCGGGTGTTCACATCTTGGCGCCGAAGAACTTCGCGGTCGCGAGCGGGGACGGGGTGCCGGCGTACGACAGGTTGCCGGCCCACACGCCGGTCTGGATGTCGTCCATCTTGCCGTCGCGGTTGCGGTCGATGCCGCGCGCCGTGCCGGTGATGCCGAACTCGAAGGCCGAGCCGTCGAGGTTGTCGAGCTGGGTGTAGAGGGCGTTGGACGCGGCGACGATGCCACCGTTGCAGGCGGACTCGAACGTCGACGGCGAGCCGATGCCGACCGCCTCGTAGACGTACTGGCCGACGGCCTGGCAGTTGATGATCGTCTTCAGGTAGTCGGGGAGGTTGCCGACCGACGGGTCGATCATCGGGATGATCGCGTTGTCGAGCGCGAGGCGGAGCGCGGTGCCGTACTTGAGCGGGACCTTGTGCGCCGAGATGGTCAGCTTGCCGGTCTGGTCGAGGCCGACGGTCAGGCCCTCGACCTTGATCGGGGGCATGTTGTTGTCGGCGAACGCGAAGTCGAGGTCGACGTTGTCGACCTTGAAGTGGAGGCCGGTGACGTTCTTGATCGCGGTGCCGGTGCGGGTGATGTCGAGCGTCTCGTTGAGGCCGAAGTTGTGGGCGACCTGGCCGAAGGCGTCACCGACCTCGACGATCTTGGTGACGAAGTCGGGGGCGACCTCGAGGAGGCGGTCGTTGAGGTAGCCGGCGACGAACGGGATCGAGCCCTGGAGGGTGTTCTTGATCGAGCCGGCGGGCAGGGCGTTGACGATCTGCTCGACGATGAACTTGGTCGGGTCATCGGGGTCGTCGGTCGCGTTGATGAAGTAGTTGACGACGGTGCCGACGGTGCCCGGGGCGTTGGTGGCGACGTCGAACGTGCTCTGCACGGCGAACGTGCCCTCCGCGGTGAGCGGGACGGGCAGCTCGGGCGGGTTGGTCGGGTCGGTCGGGTCGGTGTAGTCGTCCGGGCCGGGCGCATCCGCAGCGCAACCAGCAGCGGCAGTCACGACGAGGGCGAGGAGCGAGATGGTATGGTTGCGCATGATGGTCTCCAGCGTGACGAGGATTGGTGACCTCTCCCTTGTGCAGCGGGTGTGCCACGGTGGGAGAGCCGGGCGATCCACCAGCGATCAGCCAGTTGTGGGCCGCGCGCGCGGCGATCGGCAACTCCACTGGTCAGGCCTCGCGATGCCGTGGAGTCGGCTGTCCCCTGTCATTCCGATCACCTGGCCGATCGCCGGGCGGATCACCTGGCCGATCGCCGCGGACGGCGAGGTGGTGCCCGCGCGGGCGGCGCGAGCTCCGCGCGCGGCGAGGGCAGCGCGAGCGCCGCGGGGGGCGGCGCGGCGGCGGCCCGGTCCCTCGGTGCCGGGGGCGTCGCCTTACGTCGGGGCCACGGCGCGGCGGGGCGGCGCCTCCGCCCCTCGAGGCCGTGACGCGGGCGCCGAAAACAAACCAGCCGGAGCAGCATTGCTCCGGCTGGCGACCAATCTCGTCGCTCGGGCTGACACCCGCGCGTCGAAAACCGTGAGTGATTACATCCTGGTGCCGAAGAACTTCGACGTGGCGAGCGGGGCCGGGGTGCCGGCGTACGACAGGGTGCCGGCCCACACGCCGGTCTGGATGTCGTCCATCTTGCCGTCGCGGTTGCGGTCGACGGCGCGGGCGGTGCCGGTGATGTCCAGCTCGAGGGCCGAGCCGTCGAGGTTGTCGAGCTGGGTGTAGAGCGCGTTGGCGGCGGCGACGACGCCGGCGTTACAGGCGGCCTCGAACGTCGAGGGCGCGCCGATGTCGACGGCCTCGAACACGTACTGGCCGACGGCCTGGCAGTTGACGAGGGTCTTGAGGTAGTCGGGCAGGTTCGACACCGACGGGTCGAGCATCGGGATGATCGCGAAGTCGAGGGCGAGGCGGAGGGCCTGGCCGTACTTGACCGGGACCTTGTGGGCGCCAATCGTCAGCTTGCCGGTCGGCTCGAGGGTGGTCTGGATGCCCTCGATCTTGATCGGGGTGATGCCGTAGTCGGCGAACGGGAAGTCGAGGTCGACGTTGTCGACCTTGAAGTGGAAGCCGGTGACGTTCTTGACCGTGGCGCCGGTGCTGGTGATGACGAGGGTCTCGAGCATCCCGAAGTTGCGGGCGACCTGGCCGAACGCATCGCCGATGTTGACGATCTTGGTGACGAAGTCGGGGGCGACCGCGAGGAGGCGGTCGTTGAGGTAGCCGGCGACGAACGGGATCGAGCCCTGGACGGTGTCCTTGATCGAGCCGGCGGGGAGCGCGTTGACGACCTGCTCGACGATGAACTTGGTCGGGTCGTCCGGATCGTCGGTGGCCGAGATGAAGTAGTTGATGACCGTGCCGGCGGTGCCCGGGGCGTTGGTGGCGAGGTCGAACGTGCTCTGCACGGCGAACGTGCCCTCGGGGGTCAGCGGGACCGGCAGCTCGGGCGGGTTGGTCGGGTCGGTCGGGTCGATGCCGTCACCGGGGCCAGCGACATCCGCGGCGCAGCCGGTGGCGGCGGCGACGACGAGCGAGAGGAGCGAGAGGGTGGTGGTGGTGCGCATGGCGGTGTCTCCCAGAGGTGCGACGTTGATTGGTGATGAGTCGTAGTGCAGCGCGTGTGCCATGCCGAAACACGCTGCAGATCCATGTGAGAACAGATGGTTAGGGTGGCTGGGGAGCCTGATCGGCTACTCCGCTGGTCAGGCTCCTCGAGCCTGCTGGCGTCCGCTGACCCCCGCGCGTGCGGGTCGTGCTCGCGCGGGCTCCTCGCACCTGCGGGCGTCCGCCGCCCCCGCGCGAGCTCGCGCGGGGACCACGCCGAAAACAAACCAGCCGGAGCAGCATTGCTCCGGCTGGCGACCAATCTCGTCGCTCGGGCTGACACCCGTGCGTCGAAAACCGTGAGTGATTACATCTTGCTGCCGAAGAACTTCGACGTGGCGAGCGGGGCCGGGGTGCCGGCGTAGGACAGGTCGCCGGCCCACACGCCGGTCTGGATGTCGTCCATCTTGCCGTCGCGGTTGCGGTCGACGGCGCGGGCGGTGCCGGTGATGCCGAACTCGAGGGCGGAGCCGTCGAGGTTGTCGAGCTGGGTGTAGAGGGCGGTGGCGGCGGCGACGATGCCGGCGTTGCAGGCGGCCTCGAACGTCGAGGGCGCGCCGAGGTCGACGGCGTCGAACACGTACTGGCCGACGGCCTGGCAGTTGACGAGGGTCTTGAGGTAGTCGGGGAGGTTCGACACCGAGGGGTCGATCATCGGGATGATCGCGAAGTCGAGGGCGAGGCGGAGGGCCTGGCCGTACTTCATCGGGACCTTGTGGGCGCCGATCGTCAGCTTGCCGGTCTGCTCGAGGGTGGTCTGGATGCCCTCGACCTTGATGTTGGTCATCCCGTAGTCGGCGAACGGGAAGTCGAGCTCGACGTTGTCGATCTTGAAGTGGAGGCCGGTGACGGTCTTGACGGTGGCGCCGGTGCGGGTGATGTCGAGGGTCTCGAGGGTGCCGAAGTTGTGGCCGACCTGGCCGAACGCGTCACCGATCTCGACGATCTTGGTGACGAACTCGGGGGCGACCTCGAGGAGGCGGTCGTTGAGGTAGCCGGCGACGAACGGGATCGAGCCCTGGAGGGTGTTCTTGATCGAGCCGGCGGGCAGGGCGTTGACGATCTGCTCGACGATGAACTTGGTCGGGTCATCGGGATCGTCGGTCGCGTTGATGAAGTAGTTGACGACCGTGCCGGCGGTGCCCGGGGCGTTGGTGGCGACGTCGAACGTGCTCTGCACGGCGAACGTGCCCTCGGGGGTCAGCGGGACGGGCTGCTCGGGCGGGTTGGTCGGATCGGTCGGGTCCGTGTAGTCGTCCGGGCCAGAGACATCCGCGGCGCAGCCGGTGGCGGCGGCGACGACGAGCGAGAGGAGCGAGAGGGTGGTGGTGGTGCGCATGGCGGTGTCTCCCAGAGGTGCGACGTTGATTGGTGATGAGTCGTAGTGCAGCGCGTGTGCCACGCCGTGACAGGCCCAGGACGTTAGTGGGAACAGTAGGTTAGGGGCGATCGCGTGCGCCGATCGGCAACTCCACTGGTCAGGTGCCGCGAGCCGCGTGGAGTCGGCTGACCCCCGCGTCGCGCCAGCCGTCCGGTGGATCGCGCCGGATCGGCCCCGGATCGGCATCCCGCTGTCCCAGGAGCGCGCCGAGCCGCTGCGGCGGCCATCGGTCCCGGCGTCCCACCGGGATGGCCACCGCGCCAGCCAGGCCGAACCGGCCGCCGGCCGGAGCCCCGAAACGGGCGCCGGCCGGGGCTCCGAACCGGGCGCCGGCCAGAGCCCCGAAACGGGCGCCGGCCGGGGCTCCGAACCGGCCGCCGGCCGGAGCCCCGAACCGGGCGCCGGCCGGGGCTCCGAAACGGCCGCCGGCCGGAGCAGCAATGCCCCGGCCGGTCAGCCAATCTCGATCGCCGGGGTCACCACCCGGCAGGTCGCACCTGTCGTTACATGCGCTCGCCGTAGAACGTCGAGCCGGTCAGCGGCGCCGGGGTGCCGGCGTAGCTGAGGTCGCCGGCCCAGGTGCCGGTCTGGAGGGTGTCGAGCTTGCGGTCGTTGTTCTTGTCGATGGCGCGGGCGGTGCCGGTCAGGCCGAACTCCATCGCCGAGCCGTCGATGCCGTCGATCTTCGAGTAGATGAAGCCCGCGCCGGCGACCAGGCCCGCGTTGCAGGCAGTGGTGAGGGCGCCGGCGCCGAAGCCGCCGATCTGGCTGGCGATCAGCTGGCCGACCTGGTTGCAGTCGACCAGGCCCTGGAACAGCTCGCCCAGGTTCGAGGCCGACGAGTCGATCATCGGGATGATCGCGGCGTCGAGGCCGATGTGGAGGACCCTGCCGTAGGACATCGGGACCGTGTGCTGGGCGATGCCGAACTGGCTGGTCGGGCTGACCGTCACGCTGACGCCGTTGACCACGATGTCGGCCATGTTGTGGTCGGCGAACGCCACGTCGGTCTCGACCGAGTCGATCTTGAAGTGCGCGCCGGTCACCGTCTTGACCGCGGTGTAGGGCGACGCCGAGCCGGTCACGACGAGCTTCTCGTTGGTGCCGAAGTTCTTGGCCATCTGACCGAAATCGTTACCGATCTGGATCATGGTCCCGACGAAGTCCGGGGCGTAGCTGATCAGCTGGTCGTTGAGGTAGCCGGCCACGTAGGGGCGGGCGCTGTCGAGCAGGTTCCTGACCGTGCCGCTGGGGAGCTGGTTGATGACCTGCTCGAGCAGCCAGTTGGCCGGGTCGTCGCCGCTGTCGGTCGCGTCGATGATCGTGTTGACCACATCGCCGACCGCGCCCGGGGCGTTGGTCGCGAGGTCGAACTTGCTGCGGACCGAGTACGTGCCGTCCGCGGTCATCGGGGTGAAGTCCTCGCCGCCACCGCCGCCGCCGCCACCGCCACCGCCGTCCTCACCACCCGCGTCAGGCGCGTCGGCGGCACAACCCGTGGCAGCGGCGGCGAGGGCGAGGAGGATCGAGAGCTTCTTGGCGGTCATCATGGCGTTCTCCGAGGGTGACGAGGATTGGTGACCATCCCTTGTGCAGCGCGTGTGCCAGCTCGCCGCGGGTCCCTCGCCGAGGAAGAACGACCACTTGCGATCGGGGTGGCGGATCGCCTGGTCAGGTCAGTCGTGTTGATCTGGTGCCTGCTGTTCTGGCCAGCGACCCCGGGCCACGGATCCTGGAGCCTCGCGCCAGCCGTCCGGTGGATCGCGCCGGATCGGCCCCGGATCGGCATCCCGCTGTCCCAGGAGCGCGCCGAGCCGCTGCGGCGGCCATCGGTCCCGGCGTCCCACCGGGATGGCCACCGCGCCAGCCAGGCCGAACCGGCCGCCGGCCGGAGCCCCGAAACGGGCGCCGGCCGGGGCTCCGAACTGGGCGCCGGCCGGGGCTCCGAACCGGGCGCCGGCCGGGGCTCCGAAACGGCCGCCGGCCGGAGCAGCAATGCCCCGGCCGGTCAGCCAATCTCGATCGCCGGGGTCACCACCCGGCAGGTCGCACCTGTCGTTACATGCGCTCGCCGTAGAACGTCGAGCCGGTCAGCGGCGCCGGGGTGCCGGCGTAGCTGAGGTCGCCGGCCCAGGTGCCGGTCTGGAGGGTGTCGAGCTTGCGGTCGTTGTTCTTGTCGATGGCGCGGGCGGTGCCGGTCAGGCCGAACTCCATCGCCGAGCCGTCGATGCCGTCGATCTTCGAGTAGATGAAGCCCGCGCCGGCGACCAGGCCCGCGTTGCAGGCAGTGGTGAGGGCGCCGGCGCCGAAGCCGCCGATCTGGCTGGCGATCAGCTGGCCGACCTGGTTGCAGTCGACCAGGCCCTGGAACAGCTCGCCCAGGTTCGAGGCCGACGAGTCGATCATCGGGATGATCGCGGCGTCGAGGCCGATGTGGAGGACCCTGCCGTAGGACATCGGGACCGTGTGCTGGGCGATGCCGAACTGGCTGGTCGGGCTGACCGTCACGCTGACGCCGTTGACCACGATGTCGGCCATGTTGTGGTCGGCGAACGCCACGTCGGTCTCGACCGAGTCGATCTTGAAGTGCGCGCCGGTCACCGTCTTGACCGCGGTGTAGGGCGACGCCGAGCCGGTCACGACGAGCTTCTCGTTGGTGCCGAAGTTCTTGGCCATCTGACCGAAATCGTTACCGATCTGGATCATGGTCCCGACGAAGTCCGGGGCGTAGCTGATCAGCTGGTCGTTGAGGTAGCCGGCCACGTAGGGGCGGGCGCTGTCGAGCAGGTTCCTGACCGTGCCGCTGGGGAGCTGGTTGATGACCTGCTCGAGCAGCCAGTTGGCCGGGTCGTCGCCGCTGTCGGTCGCGTCGATGATCGTGTTGACCACATCGCCGACCGCGCCCGGGGCGTTGGTCGCGAGGTCGAACTTGCTGCGGACCGAGTACGTGCCGTCCGCGGTCATCGGGGTGAAGTCCTCGCCGCCACCGCCGCCGCCGCCACCGCCACCGCCGTCCTCACCACCCGCGTCAGGCGCGTCGGCGGCACAACCCGTGGCAGCGGCGGCGAGGGCGAGGAGGATCGAGAGCTTCTTGGCGGTCATCATGGCGTTCTCCGAGGGTGACGAGGATTGGTGACCATCCCTTGTGCAGCGCGTGTGCCAGCTCGCCGCGGGTCCCTCGCCGAGGAAGAACGACCACTTGCGATCGGGGTGGCGGATCGCCTGGTCAGGTCAGTCGTGTTGATCTGGTGCCTGCTGTTCTGGCCAGCGACCCCGGGCCACGGATCCTGGAGCCTCGCGCCCGGGGCTCGCGCGGTCCGTCCCGCCGCTGCGCGGCGTTCCTTCGCCGAGAGGTGCGCTCCACGTCAGCCGGGCTGCGCGGCGTTCCTTCGCCGAGAGGTGCGCCCCACGTCAGCCGGGCTGCGCCGGCGTCCGCGTCGCTCGTCGTTGGATGAACAGGTCGCTGCGCACCTGTTCATCCGGTCTGGCGGCCCGCTGCGCGGAGCCGCCTCGGCGGCTCAGTCCGAAACGACGAACGGCCCCCGCGCAGGGAGCCGTCGTCGTCGTCGTCGTCGTCGTCGCGCGGCGCTCAGGCCCGCGCGCGGCCGCTGCGCGGCATTCCTTCGATGCGGCGGGCCCTCTGTGCGGGGCCCGCCTGGGCATCTCCGTCAGCTCACCAGCCGCACTGCTGGCCCTTGTTCTGCTCGGTCAGCCACGCCTGGAGCGGCGCGAAGTACGCGAGCATCGCGGACGCGTCCATCTCGCGCTGGCCAGTCAGATCGAACAGCGTGTCCTGCCACGGCTGGGTCGCGCCCTTCTCGAGCATCGCCCAGAACGCCTTGCCCGCCGCCTCGTTCCCGTACACCGAGCACTCGTGAAGCGGGCCGGTGAAGCCCGCCTTCTGGCACAGCGAGCGGTGGAACTGAAACTGGAGGATCGCGGCGAGGAAGTAGCGCATGTACGGGACGTTCGCCGGCACGTGGTACTTCGCGCCCGCGTCGAAGTCGGTCGCCGCGCGCGCGATCGGCGGCGCGATGCCCTGGTACTTGAGGCGGAGGTCCCACCAGTGCTGGTTGTACTGCTCGGGCGAGACGGCGCCCGAGAACACGTCCCAGCGCCAGCGATCGACGCTGAGCGCCCACGGCAGGAACGCGATCTTGTCGAGCGCCTTGTCCATCTGGCGGTTGAGCGTGACCTTGTCGTTGTTGACGACCTCCTTCAGCAGGCCCTTCGCCTTGAGGTACGCGGGCGTCATCGACAGCACGACGGTGTCGCCGATCGCCTCGTGGAAGCCGTCGTTGGCGCCGGACTGGAACAGCACCGGCTTCTGGTAGTAGGCCGCGTAGTAGTAGTTGTGGCCGAGCTCGTGGTGGATGACGTCGAGCTCCTCGTGCGTCTTCTGGATGCACATCTTGATGCGGAGGTCGTTCGCGTACGTCACGTCCCACGCGCTCGCGTGGCACACTGCCTCCTTGCCCGCGGGCTTGGCGAACATCGAGCGCTCCCAGAACGTCGCCGGCAGCGGCGGCATCCCGAGCGAGGTGTAGAAGCCCTCGGCGATCTTGACCATGCTGTTTTCGTCGTACGCGCCCGTCTTCGCGAGGGCGGGCGTGACGTCGATGGTGGGCTGGCCCGGGAACGGCTCGAGGTCCTTGCCGAGGTAGCCCCAGGTCTGCGCCCACATGTTGCCGGTCAGGTGCGCCGGGATCGGGCCGGTCTTGCCGACGACCTTGTCGCCGTACTTCTTGTTGAGCTTGCGGCGGGTGTAGCAGTGGAGCTGCTCGTAGAGCGGCTTCATCTGCGTGAACAGGCGATCGGTCTCGGCGGCGAACGCCTCCTCGGGCATGTCGTAGCCGCTCTTCCACATCGACGCGACGCTCGAGAACCCGATCGCGCGCGCGCCCGCGTTGGCGAGGCCGACGTACTTCACGAACAGGTCGCGCTCGGCGTGGCCGACGTTGTCGTGCCAGCCCTTCCATACCGCGAGCGCCTCGCCCGGCTTCCTGGTGGTCTGCAGGATCTTGTCGAGCGCCGTCAGGTCC
The DNA here is from genome assembly GCA_964203225.1 of Kofleriaceae bacterium. Taxonomy (GTDB): domain Bacteria; phylum Myxococcota_A; class Polyangia; order Haliangiales; family Haliangiaceae; genus JABFXX01. The sequence goes on along the minus strand of CAXNMK010000004.1, from coordinate 352,627 downwards.
TTGCAGGTCGCCGGCTTGTTCGGATCGGCGCACACCTTGCCCTTGCCGTAGATCGACGACATCTCGGTGGCGGTCTTCGCGAGCTCGTCGGCCTGCGCCGGATCGTCGGGCGCGGGCTGGCCGGCGAACTTGAGCAGCTGGAGCTGGCGGCGCGTGGGCGCGTCGAGCTTGCCGAGGATCGGCCCGAACTTCTGCGCCGCCTTGATCAGGCGGGTGATGCCCTTGGCCTGCTCGGCGCCGGCCTTCGAGGCGGCGTCCTCGTGCGCCGGGGTGAGGTCGGTCTCGTTGGCCCACGCGGTGACCGACGCGTCGACGTAGAGCCGGCGGACCTCCTTGTCGAGCTCGGCCACGAACGCCCGGGCCTCGGCGATCAGCGCGGCGTCGGGATCGACGACCGGCGGCGCGGGGATGGACGTGGCGCCGCTGCCGTCGGTGGGCGGCGGCGCGGGCACCGGCTCGGTGGCCGGCTTGTTACCACCGCACGCGGCGGCGGCGAGGATCAGGGAGGCGAGGATCGGCTTGCGCACGACGGCACTCTACGCCCCGGGCCGACGGGCGCGTCAAGGCTTCGCGCCGGCGGCCGGGGCCCTCGGGGCGGTGATCCCGCGCTCGGCCAGCAGGGTTCGCGCGGCCTCCTGCTGGGGCGGCGTGAGCACGGCGAACGCGCGCTCGAGGCCGTCCTTGTTGTTGGCGGATCGCGCCTCGTGAAGCTTCGCCGAGTCGGCGGTGGTGTGGAGCGCCTGCTGGCCGGGCGCCATGTTCGGTGGGGGCGCGGGCGGCGCCTTCGGATCGGGGGGCGGCGCCTGCTCGGGGCGCTCGATCTCGCGGAGCTGGGTGTCGAGCTGCTCGTTGCGCACCGACAGGCTCGCATCGATCTTGCGGAGCTCGGCGATCTGCGTGTCGTCGAGCCCGAGGTTGCTCGCGCTGTCGAGCAGGTAGCCGACCGGGGTGCCAGAGGCGGGCGGCAGCGGAGGCAGCTCGTCGGTGGGCGACACGGGGCGGCCCCCGCCGTGGCAGGCGGCGGACGCGAGAGCACAGGCGAACACGAACAGGCGGAGCATCGCGGCGACCTTGCCACGCCGCGCGCGGCGCATCCACCTGGCAGCCACGCCCCGCGCATCCACCTGGCAGCCACGCCCCGCGCGGCGCATCCACCTGGCAGCCACGCGCAGCCTCGCGCGGCCTCGCGCGGCCTCGCGCGGCGCGTCGGTCACCGCGGCCTTCCCTCCACGGCACCTCGGGCCTCGTGGCACGTGGCCACCTCGCCGGTTGTCGCGGTAACCCGCGACGTCGCCGCCGTTGCCGAACGCAACGTCCGCCGGGGGCGCGCGCTCAGGTCGCCGCAATCACGCGTTGCGACCCGGGCATGGATCGTGCTCGTGTCGGCACGGATGCGGTCCGCGGTCTGTGCTCTGACGCTGCTCGTGCTCGTCCGTCCCGCGCTCGCGCAGCCGGGGCCCGCGGCGCCTCCGGGTGACGTGCAGGCGGAGGGCGAGCCGGCGGCGCCGGCGGAGGGCGCGGGGCCCGCGGCGCCGATCGACAGCGCGCCCGCGCCCGTCGCCGTGCCGCCCCCGGTGGTGGTCACGACGTCCACGACGACGCCGTCGGCCGCGGTGCCCGGTGACCGCGGCTTCCGGTTCGGCTCGTATGGCCGGATCGTGGTCGGCAGCGACCTGCGTGGCGGCAAGCCGGAGGGGATCAAGGTGGTCGCCGTGGCCCCGCGCGTGGTCGAGCCCAGCTACTTCGAGCTCGACTTCTCGATGGGCTTCGTCACGCCCCGCGGCCTGTCGATCCGCCCGGTGATGACGGTCGCGTTCAACTCGGTCCTGTTCCACGAGACCGGCGACTTCGACGCGCAGCCCGCGCTCCGCAACCTCTACCTCGACGCGCAGATCACCGACCGCTGGAGCGCGTGGGTCGGCTCGCGGATGTACCGCGGCGACGACATCTACCTGCTCGACTACTGGCCGCTCGACGACCAGAACACCATCGGTGGCGGCGTCCTGTATCGCGGCGCCATCGGCCCGGGGGCTGACCCGCAGCGCCCCGACCTGCTCGAGCTCGCGGCGCATGTGGGCGTCAACCGCCTGACCACGCCGTTCCAGCTCCAGGAGATCGAGGTCGCCGATCCCGAGCAGGGCGCGACGACGATCGTGCAGCTCAACCGCCAGCGGATGGTCGCCTCCGCCGATGCCGCGTACATCCACCGCGGCGCGCCGAGCGCGCTCAGCTACAAGGCCAAGCTCCACGGCGAGCTGCACGGCCTGCCGGCGGGCGCACGCCGGCGGTTCCTGCCCGATGGCAGCACGGGTGAACTCGAGCCGCTGCCTGCGGACCTCGGGTTCCTCGTCGGCGGCGAGCTCAGCCTGTTCGGCTGGCACACCGGCGGCTTCGACCGCCGCCACGTCAACCTGTACGGGCGGTACGCCCGCGGCCTCGCCGCGTTCGACGAGCTGGCGCAGCCGACCAGCTTCGGCCGCGACCTCAAGACCAGCGGTGCGAGCGAGCTGACGTTCGGCACCTCGACGAACTGGGATGCAGACCTCGGCAGCGTGATCATCGGCGCGCTCGCGCGGCGGTTCATCGACGCGGATCCCGCGGGCGAGGATCCCGACGACGGCTGGGAGTACGCGGTCGCCGTGCGCCCGCTCGCGCGCGTGACGCAGGAGCTGTCCGCCGGCGCCGACGTCTCGTACCAGGCGCGGTTCCCGCGCGGCCTCAACCCGAGCACGCTGCGCGCCGAGGATCCGGCGGTGTTCCAGATCGCGCCGATGCTGGTGTTCTCGCCGATCGGCAAGTCGTCGTACGACCGCCCTCAGCTGCGCCTCGTCTACCGGGCCGCGTACCTCAACGAGGGCGCGCTCTCGCTGTACGCGCCCGCGGATCCCCGCAGCGAGCGCACGTGGGTCCACTTCCTCGGCTTCCAGGCGGAGTGGTGGTTCAACTCCACCCGGTACCAGTAATCCCGCGCCTCGCCAGCGTTCCCGGGAGGGTGCAGCAAGGGCGTTGGCAGCCCTTTGCCAGTTCGCTCCACGCGACGCTGTGACGCGCACGTCGATCCCGGCCACCGCCGGTGACAACGAGCTGGCCCTCGGTGGGGCGCCTCACCGGGAAGGTGTCCGTCACTCCCAGGACTTGATGTCGTCGGCGGTGTCGAGCTGGCCGTCGCGCCCCGGCGACGCGATCGCGATGCCCTTGACCCCGGGTGGGAGGCTCGGGCCGCACCGCATGACGAAGCTACCGCCCCACGGGTCCTGCGCGTCCTCGATGACCATGTACTCGTCGAGCTCGGTCAGCGCGTCGGGGCACGCCCTGTCCGGGTGGGCCACCGCCCACTGCGGAGATGCCTCGAATGCGTACTTCTTGACGCGGACCTGAGTGAGCTGCTCGGGCGAGTCGCCGAACATGCGGACGCCGGGTCCGGTGGATGCCGTCGGCGTGGCGGGCGCGCTCGACGTCTCTGCCGGCACCTCGCGCGTGCTCGATCGGGCACAGCCCAGGGTCATCACCCGCGCGAAGACGCGCACCCGCGCGGTCACTGGCAGGTATCGCAGCCGGTGCGGCTCGACGTGCAGCCGCCGCCGGGCACGCCGCAGGTCTGGGTCGAGCAGCGGAGGAACTCGCAGCTGGCGGTGTCGCCGCACTCGATGTCGCACGCGCAGGACGGATCGCAGTCGAGGCCGCGGCAGGCATTCTGGCCCGTGCAGGTCACGTCGAACGGGCCCGGGCCGCTGTTGAGCTGGCGGCACGAGCTGTCGCCGCTGCAGTCGATCGTACACGCGGCGGCGTTGATGCAGCTGACGCCGGTCCGGCACGAGTTGGGCGTCGTGCACTTGATGTCGCAGTCCCAGCCGGCCGGGCACGTGATCGCGGCGTTGCACAGCGCCGGGGACTGCGCGCAGTCGATGTTGCACTTCATGCCGGCGATGTCGCAGCTCGAGCACTGCGCCGGGCACACGTCCATCGGCGGCGCGTCGATCGGGCGCGGTGGCGCATCGATCATCGGGTTGGGGCCCGGCGCGTCGATCGGCGTGTCGCCGGTGACCACGCAGTAGCCGCCGTTGCACACGCGGCCGGCGAGGTCGGCGCAGTCCGCCTGCGTGGTGCAGGCGTACTCACCGCTCTTGTTCGTGGTGGAGCAGGCGGGGAGGGTGAGGCTGGCCAGCGAGAGGGCAGCGAGGGCAGCGAGGGCGAGCTTCACGGTGAACCTCCGATGGTGAGCGCGATGCCCGCGCCATGGTCGAACACGGTCGGCATGACCCGCGCGGAGGACGCACGACGCGCCCGCTTGCGGTCCTTGAGGAAGTAGTAGGTGCTGACGCCGCCGAGGACGGCGCCGCCGAGGAACAGCACGTTGCCCCAGCCGGCGTAGCTGCTGCCGCGGCTCTCGAGATCGGCGAGCGCCTGGAGTTCGGCGAGCGTGCGCGTCGGGGCGGCATCGATCTCGCCGTTGATGTCCCCGGCCTTGCCCCACAGCATGAAGCCGACCACTGCCATCGTGCCGCCGCCGACCATGCCGATCACGGGCAGCTTCTCGCGGGTGGAGCTGCGGTGCAGGTGATCGCGCTCGGGGCCGGCGAAGGGGGATGCCGGGGCGGTCGACACGATCGGCGGCGTCGGCTCGGTCGCCGTGGGCAGCGGCGCCGTGTCGTACGGCGACTCCGGCGATGGTGCGCGGGTGTCGGGGCCCTCGGTGGTGGTGGTGGTGGTGGTGGTGGTGGTGGCGGTGGGGGCCGTGGTGATCGCGGCGCCGGTGGTCGGCGGTGCCCCCCCGAACAGCGGCGCGAGATCGCCGAGGGCGGCGCCGTCGGCGCCCTTGATGGTCGCGCGGGCGTCCCGGGTGACGCCGCCCTTGCTCACGCGCTGCACGAGGACCTCGTGGCCACCCGGCTTCGGCGTGATCGTGGTGAGCACGATCTCATCGACGCCGAGCATCTCGAGCACCTCGTCCTTGCACGCGGGGACGCTGGGGTTGCAGCCCACCGCCGCGGCCGCGTCCGTGAACGTGATGTCGCCGGGGGCGACCTTCGCGCCCGTGCTCCGCGCGAGCTTGATCACCCGCGCATCGACCTTGGCGCGCAGCGCGGCGTCCGCGCGGCCCTCGGTCTGGAGCACGAGGACGTCGTGCGTATCCGCGATCACGGGGCTGGTCAGCGCCGCGATCAAGGCGAGAGCGAGGAGGCGTCGGTTCATGTTCACAGGTGCTCCATGCGTTCGCGGATCTGGTCCGCGTCGCTGGCCGAGGGCGAGAGCTGGAGATACTTCTTGAAGGCCGAGCGCGCCTGCGGCTTCTGACCCATCTTTTCGTACACGAGCCCGAGGCCACGCCAGGTCGGGGCGTGCCCGGGGTTGCTCGCGATCGAGCCCTTGAACGTGGCGAGCGCGCCGACCGAGTCACCGCGGACGTACTGCTGGAACCCAGCCTTGTAGGCAGCGGCCGCATCGACCTTGGGCTTGTCGCTGCCATACGGGTCGACCGGCGTCGCGGTGGCGACCCGGGTCGGCGTGGCCTTCGCGGGCACCCGCGTCGCGGCGGCCTTGTTCGCGACGGCCTTGCGCTCGGTCTCGGCCTTGCGGGCGGCCTTGTCGGCGGCGCGCTTGTCGGTGGCGCGCTTGTCGGCGGTGGCCTTGCTCGCCGCGGTCTTGTCTGCGGCCGTGCGTTCGGCTCTGGCGCGCTTGTCGGCGGCGGCCTGCTTGTCGGCGGCGGCCTGCTTGTCGGCGGCGGCCTGCTTGTCGGCGGCGGCCTGCTGGGCGGCGGCCTTGTCGGCGGCGACCTTGTCGGCGGTGTCGAGGGCCGCGCGCCGGGCGGCCTCCTCGGCGGCGGCCTTGTCGGCGGCGGCCTTGTCGGCGGCGGCCTTGTCGGCGGCGGCCTTGTCGGCGGCGGCCTTGCGGACGGCTTCATCACCGGCGGCCGCGGCCGGATCGCTCGGCGCGGTCGCGGGCTCGCCGACGGCGGGCGCGGCGGTCTGGCTCGCGGTCACGGCGGGCGTGGTGTTGCCCGGCGCGGGGGCCGTGCGCGAGGTCGACGCGGTCGGCTCGGGCTGCTTGGCGGGGGCCGAGGCGCCGCCGCCCATCGCGAGGGCGACGATCCCGATCAGCACGAGCACCGCGAGGGCTCCTCCGATCGCGAGGACGAGCCGCTTCTTCGTGCTCCGGTCGTGGTCCTCCACGAGGTGTTCGTCGTCGGTGATCGCGGTGTGCGAGTCGGTCGACCAGCCCCAGCCCCCGAGCAGCTCTGTCGACGCCCGCGGCAACGACACCGCATCGAGCGGGTTCGGGCGGGACACCGCCTCGGCGGCCAAAACCTCTCCATCCGGGACGGCGGTGGCGCCGGGCGGCAGGGCGGGCAGGCCGGGCACTTTCGACGGTCCGGATGCCTGCGCGGCCACCTCGATCACGGGCGTGTCGACGGTCTCGGCAGTCGAGATCGACGGCGTGCCCTTCCCCTTGCCCTTCTGCTTGCCGGACTTGTTGGCGTCGGGCGCTCTGCCGCGGGAGGGGGAGGGCACCTTGTGCTTGCCGGACGCGGATGCGCTGGCGACCACGGGCGGCGCTGGGACGAGCACCGGGACGAGCGGCGGGACGAGCGGCGGGACGAGCGGCGGGACGAGCGCCGGGATGCCGGCGGCGTCGGCCACGGCGGCTGTCCCGGGGAGTGTGGTCGCGGCCGTGGGGTCAGCAGCTGCCGCGGTCGCAGACACGGTCTGGGTGGAGGCTCCCGCCGTGGCCGCGGTCGCGGGTGCGGTGGCGGCCGCAGGTGCAGGTGCGGGTGCGGGTGCGGGTGCGGGTGCGGGTGCGGGTGCGGGTGCGGGTGCGGGTGCGGGTGCGGGTGCGGGTGCGGGTGCGGGTGCGGGTGCGGGTGCGGCGCAGGTGCGGTGGCGGCAGGCCCGGTCCCCGGTGCGGTGGTCGTCGCGGCGCCCGGTGCAGCGGCGGCGGTCAGCGAGCCGAACATGGCAGTCTTCTTCAGAACGTCGACGGGCGTGGCGTTCGATGACGTCTCGGCCGTGGGCGCGATGATCGACGGGATCCCGGTCACCGCGGGCGTGCTCGCTGCGCTGGGCGCCGGGGTGGGCGTCACGACGTGCGCGGCCGGCGCCGCTGCGAGCGGCACGGAGAGGACCGGCGCCGCTGCGAGCGGCACGGAGAGGACCGGCGCCGCTGCGAGCGGCACGGAGAGGACCGGCGCCGCTGCGAGCGGCACGGAGAGGACCGGCGCCGCTGCGAGTGGCACGGAGAGGACCGGCGCCGCTGCGAGCGGCACGGAGAGGACCGGCGCCGCTGCGAGCGGCACGGAGAGGACCGGCGCCGCTGCGAGCGGCACGGAGAGGACCGGCGCCGCTGCGAGCGGCACGGAGAGGACCGGCGCCGCTGCGAGCGGCGCAGAGATGACAGGTGCGGCGGGAATGGCCGGCGTCGTCATGGTGGGCGCAGCGGCGACGGGCGCGCTGACGGCGACGGGCGGATGGACGGTCGGTCCGGGGGCGGCAGGCTCGGCGGCCAGCGCCTGGAGGTACTTGCTGATCTCCTCGTTGCCCTCGGGGTAGCCGGCGTCGTCGAGCACCGCCGCGATCTCGGCGGCCATCACGCGCGCGCTCTGGTAGCGGTCGGCGGGATCCCGCGCGAGCGCCTTCTTGCAGATCGCGTCGAGCTCGGGCGGGACGTTGGCGTTGTGCTCCGAGGCCGGGCTGACCGCGCGCTCGAGCACGGCCGTGGTGCGCTCCGCGTCGGTCGCGCCGTCGAACAGCCGCGTGTGCGCGAGTGCCTCCCACAGCACGATGCCGAGGGCGAACACGTCGCTGCGGCGATCGCCCCTCGAGCCCTTGAGCTGCTCGGGTGCGCTGTACGCGAGCACGCTGCCGCCGGGGAGGAACGTCACGCCGGCGTCGCCGAGCCGGATCGAGGCGGGCGTCACCGTCCCGAGCGCCTGGCCGCTCTTCTGCGCCTTGTGGATCGCCTCGGCGACCTCGGCGATCACGCGCGCCGTGGACAGCTCGTCGAGCCGCCGTCGCGCATCGGTCACGGTGAGGAGCGAGACGCCCGGGGAGCTGTTGCCACCAGGGGCCGACGGTACGCCGATCGAGGACACGGCTGGGAGTCTACTCTCAACCGGGCTCCGGTTCCTGTGTGCTTCGTCGCACGGCGTCCAGAACCGCGCGGGCGGCCGGGGCGCCTGTGCAGGCGGCGTCCACGGGTCGACGTTCGTGCTTGACTGGAGAGTTGAACTGTCTAAGATGCGCGCCGTGGAGCTGGTGCGGATCGGAGAGCTTGCCCGGCGGTCGGGCGTCCCGATCGCCACGGTCAAGCACTACCTGCGCGAGGGGCTGATTGCCCCGACTCGCAAGACCGGGCGCACGATGTCCTGGTACGATCCGTCGCTCGCGACGCGGATCCGCACGATCAAGGAGCTCCAGCGGCGGCAGTTCCTGCCGCTCGGGGTGATCCGCGAGGCGCTGAGCGAGGACGCCGAGGCGCCCGACGATCTGGCCGCCGCCGACGCGATCGCCCGGGTGCTGGCGCGGCACGGCGGCAAGCGCTCCCGGACCCGCGCCGAGGCGATCGCCCGTGGCGCGCACGACCGCGAGCTCGATCTGCTCGCTGCCGCCGGCCTCGCGGTCCCCACCGGCGAGGACCCGGCGTACCGCGGCGATGATCTCGCGCTGCTGTCCACGCTCGGTGCCGCGCGCCGCGCCGGCATCACCGCGGCCATGCTCCCGATCGCCATCCTCGACCAGTACCTCGCCGCGATCCGCGCGCTGGTCGCCATCGAGCTTCGCCTGTTCCGCGACGGCGTGATCAAGCTCGCCGGCCCGGGCGATGTACCCAAGTTGACGACGGCGGCAACCAGGCTGTCCGAGCGGCTGGTGGTGCTCGTGCGCCGCAAGCTGCTGCTACCGACCCTGCAATCGATGATCGAGGAGAACGCCCATGAACTACAAGCACCTGTTGGTCCTGCTCCTCGTCGCGTGCGGCGGCGACTCCAGCAACCCCGGCGGCAACCCTGACGCCGGGCCGGGTAGCGGCTCGGGCACGGATGCGCCCACCTCGACCTTCGATGCCGCGGTCAACGTCGATCCTGCCTCCACGGGGACGGACACGTTCACCACGAGCACGGCCTCGATCCCCGGCACCAGCAACATGCGCACCGTGATGGCGACGGTGGTCACGCCGTCGTCGGCCGGACCCCGCCCGCTGGTGGTGGTATCGCCGGGCTTCCAGCTCGACCGCGATCAGTACACGTCCTATGCCGAGCACCTCGCGTCGTGGGGGTTCGTCGTGATCCTGACCACGTACGCGGAGAGCGGGTTCGGGATCGACCACGAGCGGATCGCCGCCGACGTGCCGAAGGTGGTCGACTGGGCGCTCGCGAACACCGCGCTCGCGATCGACGCGCAGAAGATCGGGCTCGCCGGCCACTCGCTCGGCGGCAAGATCAGCGTGCGCGCGGCGCGCCTCGACGCTCGCGTCAAGGCGGTGGTCGGGTGGGACCCGGTCGACTCGACCAACGGCGGCTCCGTCGCCCCCGAGAGCGTCACGGGCCTGACCGCCAAGCTGGCGGTCGTCGGCGAGACCACCAACGCCACGGGTGGCTTCATGCCATGCGCTCCGGCCGCGGAGAACTTCGAGCAGTTCTACACCGCCGCCCCGAGCCCGGCGCTGCAGATCACGGTGACCGGCGCGGACCACATGGACTGGGTCGACAAGCCGACCTGCTTCGTGTGCGGGCTGTGCAGTGCGGGCACGGCCTCGCCCGACGTCGCGCGCACGATCACCCGGCGGCTCAACGTCGCGTGGTTTCGCCGCCACCTGTTCGCTGACACCACGATGGATACGTGGCTGACCTCGCCGCCCGAGGCCGCGGCCGTCGTCATCAGCAAGTGAGCGCGGCGCGCGGCGCCGCCGCCCCGGCGACATCCCGGCGGCGCCGTCAGCGGCTGTTGACGAGTAGCGCGCCGACGTACGGATAGCCCCGCCCCCCGTCTCCGGCGGGCAGGCCGAACAGCTTGACCTCGAGCTGGCCCGCGGGCGCGGCGCAGCGGACGGTCACCCGCGAGCCCGCGTCGACCGCGCAGTCGGCGCCCGGGCTGCCGGGCGCGGCGATCGTGGCGAGGATTAGCCCGGCGGCGAGGCTCGAGGACGAGCGTCACCGCGCCATCGTCGACGGTGATCTGCGAGCGCTGCGGCGTGACCAGCGACAGCCCGAGCTGGCCCGCGGACGGCGTCATCAGCGGCTGACGCGCGAACTCACCCACGCCGATCGGCGACGCGGTCAGCTGCCAGGCCGCCTCGTCGGGCAGGTGGTCCTGCCGGAACAGCGCGGGCGGGGTGAACAGGTAGGTCGAGCGCGGCGTCGGGGCGGCGCCCGTGGGATCATCCCACGTGGTGTCGACCAGCCGCCACGCGCGCTCGATCTTGACCGCGTTCCAGGCGTGGCCGTAGCCCTCGAGCACCTCGGCGATCGCATCGTCGGTGGCGCCGTCGTCGAACGTGCGCTCGCGCGACCGGATCGAGCCGGTGACGTACGCGACCTCGAGCCCGGCCGCCTCGGCGAGCGCGACGTACAGCCGCGCGTAGCCCTCGCACACCGCGATGCGCGCCGCGAACACGTCGTCGGCGGCCTGCGAGGGACGGCGGGTCCGGCGCTCCTCGCCGCGCAGCTCGAACGTGGCGCGATCGTAGGTCATGCGCAGCACCACGTAGTCGTGCAGGGCCTTCGCGAGCGCGCGTGGTTCGGTGATCTGCGTGGCGAGGTACTGCCCGACCGCCGCAGGGCTGGTCTCGACGGCGGCGGGCACGCTGGTGACCCGCGGATCGGGCGCGTCGGGCTGCGGCCACAGCGGCGGCGGGCCCGCCGGGACGGGCGCAGTGGTGTCGCCGGTCGGCGCCGGCGCGACCGGCGTGGGCGTCGGCGTTCCTCCCGTGGGATCGTCGTCGGTGACGACCGGCGGCGGCCGCGTGCTGGTGCCGTTCTCGGTGGTGCGTGCGCGCCACAGCCGCTCGAACCGGTCGGCGGTGCCGAGCAGCCGGTCGCGCAGGGCGGACGCGAGCGGGCTGTCGTGGCTGTCGAGCATCCAGTCGCCGCGCACCGCGAGGGCGCGCAGCGCCGTGTCCGGGGCGCGCCACAGCATCACGCCGAGGAACGCGCCGTTGACGAGCAGCGTGCGCAGGACGAGCCGATCGAGCCGCGTGAGGATTGGCGGGGCGGTGGTGCCGCGCCGGGTGCGCCGCCACACGAACAGCAGGTCCCAGGCGACCGGCACGAGCGGGAACAGGAGCAGGCCGATCGCGAGGGCCACCCGCGTCGAGGCGTTCGAGTACGCGGCGACCGACGACGCCAGCCAGAACCCGACCAGCGGGATCAGCACCATCACGCCGATCCACAGGGCGCGCAGCACCACCCCGCCCGCTCCCCGCAGCAGGCGCCCCGCCCGAGCTGTCATGCTCGATCGTAGCGCGAGTCACCGCGCTTTCAAACCACGTTGTGTTTGGCAACGCGCGCCACGCGGCGGGGGGCCCGGGGCCCGATTAACCTGTTGATCCCGGAGCGGAAGGTAGGGCACGGATCGTGCTGCCCCATGCTCTTGATGCCCCCGCTCGCGCGCTCGTTCGCCCTCGTCCTCGGGGCCCTCGTGGCGCTCGCCGCGTGTGGTGGCGCCGCGGACCTCGACCACCCCGCCGACCGGCCACACCAGAGCAACGCCGGCATCGACTGGCGCGACCAGGTCATCTACCAGATCATGGTCGACCGGTTCGCCAACGGCGATCCGAACAACGACATCAACGTGGCGCCCACCATCCCGGGCCGCTACCACGGTGGCGACTGGCAGGGCGTGATCGACAAGCTCGACTACCTGGACACCCTCGGCGTGACCGCCCTGTGGATCTCGCCGGTGGTCAAGAACACCGAGGAGGACGCGGGGTTCGCCAGCTACCACGGCTACTGGACCCAGGACTTCCTCCGGCCCAACGCCCACTTCGGCGACCTCGCCAAGCTGCGCGAGCTGGTCGACAAGGCGCACGCCCGCGGGATGCTCGTGATCCTCGACGTGGTCACCAACCACATGGGCCAGCTGTTCTATTACGACATCAACGGCAACGGCCTCGCCGACGACTCGATCTCCGGCAGCGGCTTCCCGCACACCTGCCTGCAGGTGTGCCGCGACAACCCGCAGCGGTGCAGCGCCGACGAGCAGACCTACTGCGCGAGCGCCACCGGCTACCTCGAGCGCATCATCGAGTGGGACCCCGACTACGACCCGCGCGGCGTGCAGGGCTGGACCTCGCTCGGGTTCTCGGGCCCCGCGGACGTCCGGTTCACGGAGTGGCCCGAGCTCAACCGCACGCCGCCGCCGCGCCCGCCCGAGTGGTTCGGCTGGCCGGACGACAAGGCGTGGTTCGACGACCCGGCCTGGTACAACCGCAAGGGCCGCGTCTACGTGTGGTGGCACGAGAGCGACTACACGTCGGACTTCGTCCGCACGCAGGAGACCACCGGTGACTTCCCGGGCGGCCTCAAGGACCTCGACACCGACAACCCCGACGTCAAGGAGGCGCTGATCCGGTCGTTCGAGTACTGGATCGAGGTCGCCGACTTCGACGGCTTCCGCATCGACACGGTCAAGCACATCGATCGCCCCGAGCAGAATCGCAACATCCGCGGCTTCTGGGGCGCCTTCACCGATCGCATGCGCGCCAAGGCCCGCAGCCTCGGCAAGCAGAACTTCTTCATCTTCGGCGAGGGCTTCGACGGCAACGACGAGCTGATCGGCAGCTACACGTTCGGCGGCACCGACGCCGAGGGTCCGTTCGGCCGGTTCGACGCGATGTTCTACTTCGCGCAGAAGTACCGCGGCGTCGACGCCGTGTTCGCGCGCGAGGAGCCCACCAAGAACCTCGAGTGCCTGCTCAACAGCCGCCTCGGCCGCAACACCACCGACCCGTGGTGCACCCAGAACGGCTACCCCGCGGGCCCGACCTACCAGGGCACGCCGCACGCCTCGAGCGAGAACGGCGGCATCGGCCTCGCGCCCAGCCAGGTCCTCGTCAACTTCCTCGACAACCACGACCTCCCGCGGTTCCTGTTCGAGAAGGCCGACCGCGCCGTCCTGCGGCCCGCGCTCGCCTTCCTGCTCACCTGGGACGGCATCCCGTGCCTCTACTACGGCACCGAGCAGGAGTTCGCGGGCGGCGTCGACCCCAAGAACCGCGAGGACATGTTCGGCGGCAACCCCGGCCGCGCCCTCGACCCGTTCGCGACCGACCACGCCACGTTCCAGTACGTCCAGGGCCTGATCGACCTGCGCAAGGATCACGTCGCGCTCCGCCGCGGCACCGTCGCGCCCGTGTGGGCCACCACCATCGCGGGTGCCCGCCGCGACGCCGGCATCTTCGCGTTCGAGCGCGTCACCACCGAGGAGACCGTCCTCGTGGTCATCAACGCCTCGAACCAGGACAGCGAGACCTGCGCCCCCGCGAACGAGGGCGGCGCGTGCCTGACCACCACGCTGTCAGGCGTCCTCACCGACGTCATGCCCGGCACCGACGGCCGCACCTTCCAGGTCGGCGGCGGCGGCTCGGTCGCGATCGCCGTCCCGGCGCGCTCGGCCCGCGTCCTCGTCCGGCGATAGGGGGCCGGCGTCGGTGCCGCGGGTACCACGCCGTGGCAGGCGACCGCGGTCCCGCTCGCCCGGCTCGTCGGCAACCACGCCCGGTTTGCCCTCTCCCTGCGCGACCTCGATCCGGACCGCCTCGACCACTGCCCCGAGGTGGCGGGCACGCCCACGCCCGATGGCTCGTACGCGCGGATCGGCGTCGAGTACGACGTGACGGTCAACGGTGCCGAGCTGCGGCCCGCCTCCGGAGCGGCGTTCACCGGCGCGTTCCTCGACTACCTGACCGACGCGACGCGCACCGCGATCTGCGCGCCGTGACCCGGCTTCGCTGCGGGCGCACCGGGCGCACCGGGCGCACCGATCTGGCGATGCGGTAGCATCCCACTGCCGTGCGCGACGCTGTCCTCGGGCTCATCCTCCGCGCGGTCGGCGCGCGCGCGCTCAACACGTTCGGCCGCGCGGTGATCAACACGACCGTGCTGCTGGAGCTGTACCTCCGGACGGGCGACACCCTCGTGATCGCGGGCGTCGGGTTCGTCCAGATGATCCCGGTGGTGCTGCTGTTCGTGCCAGCGGGCACGCTCGTCGATCGCTCGGACCGCCGCCGGATCACCACGATCTGCGCGCTGCTCACCGGCGGGATCGGGCTCGGCCTCGCGCTCGCGTCGTCGCTGACCGCGCCGGTGTGGGCGTACGACGCGCTGCTGATGGCGCAGGGCGCGGTCACCGTCGTCCACGCCCCGGCGAGTGGTTCGCTGATCCCGATGATCCTGCCGCGCGGCGAGCTGGTGCGCGCCAACCGGCTCGGCTCCACGTTGCAGGAGCTCGCGGCGATCCTCGGCCCGGCGCTCGCGGGCCTGGCGCTGGTCGTGCTCGCGCCGCGCTGGGTGTACGGGGTCGTCGCGGTGACCGGGTTCGCCTCGGCGGCGCTGTTCCGCTCGCTGCCCGCGCCCCGCGCCATCGATGCGCCCGCGCCGAGCGCCCGGAAGGACTGGCGCGTCGGCCTGCGCTTCATCTTTGCCTCGCCATTGCTGTTGCCGGCGCTCACGCTCGACATGTTCGCCGTGCTGTTCGCCGGCGTGACCGCGCTGCTCCCCGTGCTCGCGACGAACGTCCTCCACACCAACGCCCTCGGCTACGGCGTGCTGGTCGCGGCGCAGTCGGTGGGCGCGGTGGTGATGGCGATCGGCGCCGGGCGCCTGCCACCCTGGCGTCGGCCCGGGCGCGTGCTGCTGATCGTGGTGGCGCTGTTCGGCGCGGCGACCATCGGCGTGGGGCTGTCGCGCTCGCTGCCGCTCACGGTGGTGCTGCTGGTGGTGTGCGGCGCTCTCGACAACATCAGCGTGGTGATCCGGCTGACGCTCGAGCAGCTCGTGGTGCCCGACGCGATCCGCGGCCGGGTCAGCGCGGTCCACTACGTGTTCATCGGGATGTCGAACCAGCTGGGCGCGGCGGAGTCCGGCCTCGCGGCGAGCCTGCTCGGCACCGTGCCCGCGATCGTGGCGGGCGGCGGGCTGGCGATCCTCGTCGTCG
The DNA here is from genome assembly GCA_964203225.1 of Kofleriaceae bacterium. Taxonomy (GTDB): domain Bacteria; phylum Myxococcota_A; class Polyangia; order Haliangiales; family Haliangiaceae; genus JABFXX01. Next base: position 337,484 of record CAXNMK010000004.1, on the reverse strand, counting down.
GTGTGGTCGCCGTGCGCTGGCGTGAGCTGGCGCGGATGCCGCCGCTCGCAGAGCTCCAGCCGCCGGCCTGATCCGCCTCGCGGTCAGCGCTCGCGGTCAGCGCTCGCGGTCAGCGCTCGCGGTCAGCGCTCCCGGTGGATGCGCGCGATCGGCGGGCCCAGGGGCGCGGCGGCCCGCCGGGCGCGGCGGGTGCGCACGACCTCGACGATCCGGTGCACCCCCACCCCGCTCGGCACGATCACGAGCAGGATCAGCAGCAGCCCGCCGAGGGCGTACGACAGCGCCTGCGCCGGCCACCGCTGCACGATCTCGCGGTCGAAGTCGAAGTGCAGCTCGAACATCGCGGCGAAGTAGATCAGGAAGCCGACCCACGCGAGCACGGACCACCCGAACAGCAGCGCGCGCCGCGGGTGGATCCACACCACGATGCCGGGCACCGTGAGCCAGGTGGCGAGCATCGCGGCGGCGGCGCCCCCGGCGGCGCGGGTCTCCACGAGCTGACCGCGTTCATGGACGTCATAGCCGGGCAGGCACGCGAGCACGATCGAGCACGCGGCCAGCACCCACAGCGCGAGCACGGTGCCCCGGATGGCCTTGCGCGTGAGGACGTCCGCCGGCGTGGTCATGAGGGGGAGCATAGCGCTGCCGGGGCGGACGCGCCGGTGGCCGAATGCCGCAGCCGGCGCCTGCCGCGGCTTGCCAGGGCGGCACCCGGCGGCGCGCTGTCGGCCCCGGTGGGGGCCCGGCCCAGGTCCCCGGCGCAGGTCACCCGCGGGCCTTCGCCGAGGGCGCCACGGCCTTCGCCGAGGGGGCCCGGCCAAGGTCCCCTGCGCGGGTCACCCGCGGGGACCCCGCGCGGCGCGTCGGGCCGGATCAGCCGGGCCGGATCAGTCCGTCCGGATCAGTGGATGCGCGCCTGCGGGGCGCGGTGGACGAGGATCTCGGCCTCGATCGCCGCGAGCTCGAGCGCGCGCGCCCGCCAGGCCGCCGGATCCGCGTCGCGGGCGAGCGCGAGGAACGTGTCGCGGTGGCGGACCTCGGACGTGGCCAGGCTTCCGTACAGCGCGCGGTCCCTGGGATCGGCGAGCGCGCCGGCCAGCAGCGCGAGCCGCTCGGCCGACCGACCCTCGATCACCGCGAACACCAGCAGCCGGTCGAGCAGCCGCGCGGGCTCGCCCTTCCGGATGTGGTCGCGCAGCGCCTTGGCGTAGTCGTCGCCGAAGTCATAGGCCGCGGGCTGACCGCGGCGCGCCATCAGCTGGGACACCTGCACCACGTGGCGGGTCTCGTCGTGGGCGAGGCGCGCCATCGCGGTCACGAGGTCGGCGCGCTCGGGGTAGCTCCGGATCAGCGACAGCGCCGACTGCGCCGCCTTGCGCTCGCAGTGCAGGTGATCGGCGTGCACCGCGTCGAGGTCCGCGAGCGCGGCGGGCAGCCACCGCGGATCGGTGGGGACCAGCGGCAGCGCCTCCCCGAGGTGCGGGATGTCCTGAGGTGCGTCCCGATCGCCGTCCAGGTCCATTGACATCGCGAAACGATGCTACCGTTTCGGAGCCGTGAACAAGGCCGAGCGAGCCGCCGAGAAGTTTCGCAGCGAGTGCCTCGAGGGGCTGCACCGCGCCCAGGCGCTGCGCCCCTTGATCGTGGAGACGTGCGCGCGCACGATCGACGAGGCGCTCGATCGCTACAACCAGCTGCTGACCGCCGCCAGCGCGAGCAACGCCCTCGCGGGGCTGATGTCGGAGGTCCACCCCGACGAGGCGATCCGCGACATCGCCCGCGCGTGCGAGCAGGAGGTCTCGCGGTTCTACTCGGACCTCGCGCTCGATCGCGACATGTACGACGCCCTCGCGGCGATCGACGTGTCGGGCGCCGACGCCGACACCCAGCGGTTCCACGCGCACACGCTGCGGGACTACCGGCGCGCCGGCGTCGACAAGCCCCCCGAGGTGCGCGCCCGCCTCAAGGCGATCGACGAGGAGCTGACCCGGCTCGGACAGCAGTTCTCGAAGACGATCTCCGAGGACGTCCGCACCGTCGAGGTCGCCGATCCGGCGCGCCTCGCGGGCCTCCCGGCCGACTACGTGGCTGCCCACGCCCCCGACCCGGACGGGATCATCCGGATCACGACGGACCACCCCGACTACAACCCGGTCATGACCTACGCGGCCGACGACGAGCTCCGCCACCAGCTCTACGTCGCGTTCCGCAGCCGCGGCGACGTCGCCAACGAGGTCGTGCTGCGCGACATCCTCGCGCTGCGCGCCGAGAAGGCCGGGCTGCTCGGGTTCACCGACTGGGCGGACTACATCACCGCCGACAAGATGATCGGCAGCGGCGCCCGGGCGGCCGCGTTCATCGAGAAGGTGTGGAAGCTCGCCGCCCCGCGCGCCGAGCAGGACTACGCCGAGCTGCTGCGCCAGCTCCAGGCCGTGGCCCCGGGCGCGACCGGGGTCGCCGACTGGCAGAAGGTGTGGGTCGAGAACCTGGTCAAGAAGGAGCGGTACGAGGTCGACGCGAGCGTGGTGCGCCAGTACTTCCCCTACGACCGCGTCCTCGCCGGCCTGCTCGACATCACCGCCGAGATCTTCGAGCTGACGTACGCCGAGGTGACCGACGCCCACCCGTGGCACCCGTCGGTCCTGGTCTACGACGTGCTCCGCGGCGGCGAGCGGCTCGGGCGGATCCACCTCGACATGCACCCGCGCGAGGGCAAGTACAAGCACGCGGCCCAGTTCCCCCTCAAGGACGGCGTGCGCGGCGTGCAGCACCCCGAGGGCGTGCTGGTATGCAACTTCCCGCAGCCGACCCGCACCGACCCGGCGCTGCTCGAGCACGACGACGTCGTGACGATGTTCCACGAGTTCGGCCACCTGATGCACCACGTGCTCGGCGGCCACCAGCGCTGGATCTCCCAGAGCGGCGTCGCCACCGAGTGGGACTTCGTCGAGGCGCCCTCGCAGATGTTCGAGGAGTGGGCGTGGCGCCACGAGACGCTCGCGCGGTTCGCCCGCCACGTCGACACCGACGAGGTGCTGCCGGCGGCGCTGGTCGACAACATGCGCGCGGCGGACACGTTCGGGCTCGGCACCGCGACCGTGCAGCAGATCTTCTACGCGGCGATCTCGCTCGGGTTCCACCGCGGCGACCCCGCGGGGCTCGACCAGCTCGCCGAGGTGCAGCGCCTGCAGGCGCTCTACACCCCGTTCGCGTACGTGCCGGGCACCCGGTTCCACGCCTCGTTCGGCCACCTCGTCGGCTACTCGGCGATGTACTACACGTACCAGTGGTCGCTCGTGATCGCGAAGGATCTCCTGACGCCGTTCGGCGCGAGCGGCCTGATGTCCACCGACGTCACCTACGCGTACCGGGACAAGGTGCTCGCGCCGGGCGGCAGCCGCGACGCCGCCCAGCTGGTGCGGGACTTCCTCGGGCGCGACTACGACTTCGCGGCGTACGAGCGGTTCCTCGTGGAGTGACCCGGAGGGGGGCGCCGGTGGCCAGCAGGACCCACGTGAAGCGCGCGTCTCAGGGTCGCCGACCGTTCATGATTCAACGAGTGATGCCTGTCGCCGCGAGATCGATTGGCCTACAACGAGGCTCATGAAGAACCACCCGCTCGCGCTGTTTGCCGCTGCAGCCTTGGTCTCGGCCTCCGGCTGCAAGAAGGGGGAGGACCCGGCAGCCACGATCGCGAAGCTGGAGGCGTACAAGATCGCCATGTGCAAGTGCACCGATGCTGCCTGCGCGACCAAGGTCACCGAAGGTATGACCAAGTGGTCGTCGAAAGACCAGAACATCGACGAGGCGGTAGCCAAGAGGATCACGGAACTCACGACGGCGATGAGCGTGTGCGCGCAGAACGCGAACAGCAGCAGCGCGGCCGCGATCGCGAAGATGGAAGAGTTCAAGACCGCCATGTGCACGTGCACCGACGCCGCGTGCACGGCGAAGGTCACCGAAGACATGACGCGGTGGTCGCAGGAGTTCGCCAAGACCGCGCCGAAGGACGTGAAGATCGACGAGGCGACCACCAAGAAGATGACCGAGGTCACGACGGCGATCAGCGCGTGCGCGCAGACCGCGAACAACAGCATCGGCGCCGCGATGGCGAAGATGGAGGAGTTCAAGACCGCCATGTGCAAGTGCACCGACGCGGCCTGCGCGACGATGGTCACCGCGAGCATGACCTCGTGGTCACAGGCGTTCGCCAGGACTGCGCCGAAGGATGTGACCATCGACGCTGAGACCACCCAGAAGATGACCGAGCTGACGATGACGATGAGCGAATGCGCTCAGAAGGTGATGACATCGGGGGACAGCGCGGCAGCGCCGGCTGCCGTCGCGGGTGACCTGCCATCCGAGTGCGCGGAGTACAAGGCGGCCGTCGAGTCGCTCGCAACCTGCGACAAGCTTCCCCAGGCGACCCGCGACGCCTTGAGGGGATCGTTCGAGCAGATTGCGGAGTCCTGGGCGAACACCGCGAAGATGACCCCCGAGTCGAAGGTGACGACGAGAATCGCGTGCAAATCGGCCGCCGAATCTGTGAAGCAGGCCGGGGTGATGTGCAACGGCCGCGAGTTCCGAAACCTCGAGTGAGATGAGGCGAGCGGCGCGGGTTCCGGCTCGCCCGTGGTCGCAGCGCGGCCTCCGTCCGCCTTGACGCATCACCGGGGATCTCATCCGCCGCTGTGGATCTGCCGTTTTGACGGACGCCCATCCGTCATGACGGCGAGATGTCACATTCAGGCGTCAATTGTCCGTGATTGTCAGGTTCGTCGACCCTCGTCGCGACGAGAAGCGACCATGTTGAACGATCGATTTCTGTCGCCATCGGATCGATTGCTCTACAACGAACCACATGAAGAACCTCGCGATTGCGTTCCTGGCCGCTGCCTCCCTGTTCTCGGTCTCCGCCTGCAAGAAGAAGGGTGGCGACGTCGCCGCCGCGATGGCGAAGATGGAGGAGCTCAAGACCAACATGTGCAAGTGCACCGACGCCGCCTGCGTGACGAAGGTCACCGAGGACATGACCAAGTCGATGCAGGAGTTCGCCAAGACCGCGCCGAAGGACCAGAAGGTCGACGCGGCGACCACCAAGAAGATGACCGAGCTCACGACGGCGATGGGCGCGTGTGCCCAGAAGGCGATGGCGCCGGCCGCTGGCTCGGCGGCGGCTCCGGCTGGCGACATGGCGGGCTCGGCGGCTCCTGCCGTCGACACGGCGGGCTCGGCGGCGCCGGCGGCTGGTTCGGCGGACGGCTCGGCGGCGGCGGCGGGCTCGGCGGCTCCTGCCGTCGACACGGCGGGCTCGGCGGCGCCGGCGGCCGGCTCGGCGGCTCCCGCAGCTCCCGCGCACTGAGGTCGTCGCTCGACCATCAGGTCAGCAACCACTACATGAACGGCCCCCATCCCCTGGGGGCCGTTCGGCGTTTCGGACCGCGGGAGTTGGGGGCGACGGTCCAGGGTCGCAGCGTGCGGTACCGAGCCTGTCCGTTCGATGGTCGGCAACGTCGCCTCGTGGGCGGCGCGGTGGGCGCGGGCCAGGGCGGCGACGAGCCCCCGGCGGAGGCCGGCGTCCATCGGGTCCTGTTGCCGTGGGGGCGCGCGCGGATCCAGCGATGGCGCCCGGGCACCCGCGACGGGGGCCGTGCTGGGCCCGCGCGGATTGAGGCATGATGGCGCCGTGCTGCGCGTGGTCCTCGTCGCTGCCGCCCTCGCCGGGACGGGATGCCGCTGCGGCGATCCGCCGGTGCGCTGCCTCGACGCCGCGGCGAACGCGGCCCGGCGGGTCCACGTGGTCGCGGGCGCGCTCGCGGCGACGCTGCCCCAGGTGGGCGAGATCGGGCGTGTCATCACCGAGCGATGCACCCAGGATGCATGGCCGGTGGCGGTGATCGCGTGTGTCCACGGGGCGGGCAGCGAGCGGGCGCTGCGGGCCTGCCGCGAGCGACTGTCCCCGACGCACCGCGCCGCGCTCGATCGCGCCGTCCGGCCGGCGCTCGGCATGGCGCCCTGAGAACCACACTGAAACGGGCGGGACCCGCCGCGGCTTGCCGCGTGGGGCGGGGCGGAGCCTCCGTGGGTCTGACGGGCGGATCCTGCCGATGCGGCGGCGGCGTCAGCGGCGCGTGAGGTCGCGCGTGATGTTCTTCTGGTGCGCCTCGATCGTGCCGCCGCCGATCTCGATCAGCTTGGTGTCGCGCAGGAACTGCTCGACCCGGTACTCCGTGCAGTAGCCCCAGCCCCCGAGCACCTGCACCGCGGCGTCGGCGACCTCCTTGGCCATCGTCGAGCAGAACAGCTTGGCGGCGTCGGTGCCGAGCCGGTTGCGCTGGGTCGGGCCGGTGGTCGCCGCCACGTTGTAGACGAGGGCGCGCATCGCCTCGACCTTGGCGTAGCTATCGCCGATGTAGCGCTGGATCTGGCCGTGCTCGGCGAGCGGCTTGCCGAACGTCTTGCGGGTGGCCGCGTAGTCGACCATCACGTCGAGGCAGCGCCGCGCCATGCCGAGCGACATCGCCGCGAGACCGAGACGCTCGATCTCGAGGTTGCGCATCATGTTGGTGACGCCGCCGCCCTCGGTGCCCAGCAGATTTTCGGCGGGGACGCGCACGTCCTCGAAGATCAGCTCCGACATCGTCGAGGCGCGCATCCCCATCTTCGGGATCTTCGGGCTGGTCGAGAACCCGGCGAACGAGCGCTCGACCAGGAACGTGGTGATCCGGTCGTCGAGCTTGGCGTAGACGCAGAACACGTCGGCCTCGGGGCCGTTGGTGATGAACGTCTTGCGGCCGTTGAGGACGTAGCCGGCGCCGTCCTTGCGCGCGACCGACTGCATGCCGAGCACGTCGGTGCCGACGGCCGGTTCGGTCATCCCCATCGCGCCGATCACCGCGCCGGTCAGCGTGCGCGGCAGAAACCGGGTGCGCTGCGCGGGCGTGGCCGGCCAGTACACGTTGTTGACGAACAGCAGCGCGTGGGCGAGGTAGCCGAGCGCGAACCCGGGGTCGCTGTACGACAGCTCCTCGTGAACGATGCACGACGCGGTCGCGTCCATCCCGGCGCCGCCATCGGCCTCGGGGATCGTCACGCCGATCAGGCCGAGGTCGCCGAGATCCTTGAGGAGCCCGGTGTTGAACGTGCCGGCCTCGTCGTGCGCCATGGCCTGGGGCTCGACGCGGGTCTGGACGAACTGCTTGACCGTCTGGCGGAGCAGCTCGTGCTCGTCGGTGGAATGGGGCGTGGGCACGAGTGCGAGTGCGACCATGATCGGGATTACCCTACGTCAAGTGGGCGGATGGGCGGAGTGGGTGGCAGCACCTATCGGCGAGAGCTGCCTGCTTCCGATGGTGCGAAGCCGCCGCGGGGTTACAGTGGAAGCGTGCCTGGCATCGATCGCTGGACGCAGGGGCAGCCCGCCGTCCTGTTCGCCAACCCCACCGCCGCGAGCGGCAAGGCCGCCGACTGGGTGCGCCACGCGCGCGCCTTGCTGGACGAGGTCAACGTGCCGCACCGGTTCGTCCCGACCGAGCCGGACGGCCGGACCATCGACCGCGTCCGTCAGCTGATCGACGAGGAGGGCGTCCGCGCGGTCATCTACATGGGCGGGGATGGGACGTTCGCCGAGGTCGCCAAGGGCCTGCTGACGTCGGCGCACGCCAGCGAGACGGTGATGGGGATGCTCCCGACGGGCACCGCGAACGACCAGGGCAAGTCGTTCGGGCTCGCTGCCGGGCCGGGGGCGCTCGACAACAACGTCCGGGTGATCGCCGCGGGCGAGATCGTCGGCTGCGACGTCGGGCAGCTCGTGATCGAGCGCGGCCTCCAGGAGCTCCACCGCGACATGTTCTTCGATTCGTTCAGCGTCGGGTTCGGTGCGGCGAGCCTCGCCACGCGCAACCGCGATCGCGATCGGGTGGGGCGGATCCCCGGGCTCGGCATGATCTACCGCGACCAGCTCGTGTACGCGGGCGCGATGCTGCAGCGGTTCGCCGAGAGCTACGTCGTCGACATCAAGTTCGATCTCGACGTGATCATCGACGGTGCGGTGCACCACTACGAGAACCTGCTCGACGTGATCATCAAGAACACGAGCATCTTCGGCGGCGAGTGGGTGTTCGACCTCGACATCCAGTCCGATGACGGCCTGTTCGAGCTGGTGCCGGTCGCCGGCCGCCGCGACTTCGGCGCCAAGATGCTGGGGGCGCTGCGCCACAGCCCGGTGGGTCTCGACGATCTGCCGTTCGCCACGGCGCAGGCGGTGACCGGCGCGACGTTCGACCTCGCGATCCGCGCCAACCCGATCCCGGCCGCGCAGTGCGACGGTGAGGAGCTGCCCGCGGGCGAGCGCTACCGGATCACCGTCAACCCCCGCGCGCTGCAGCTGATCGTGCCGCGCGAGCACGTCGCGCCGTCGGCGATCGATGTCAGCGGCCCGCACCGCCTGTAGCTGGTAGAGTCCCGCGCGTGAGCTCGCGCTGCGCCGCCGCCGTCATCGTCGTGCTCGTCGCGGCCTGCGCCTCGCCGGCCGCGCGCCCGGCGTCCGCCCCGCCGGTCCCGGAGGAGAGCGCGTTGCCGGCGCGCACCTGCACCGAGGCCGCCGCCCGCGTCGAGACCACCACCCGCCACGTCCGCCCGCCCGACGCCTCGGTGCTCGAGGCCACGCGCGCGCTCTGCGTCGGCGACGGCTGGTCGATCGCGGTGATCGAGTGCTTCGCGACGATGAGCCCCGACGATCTCGGCCGGTGCGCGGGCGCGTTGCCCGGCCCGGCGCGCGAGGCCCTGCTCGCGGTGGTCGGCGGCACCGGTGGCGACGACGCGGTCGCGCTCGACGGGATCGTCGCCCGCCTGGCCGCGCTTCAGATCGGGGTGTCGGCGTGCGACCGGTTCGTGGCCGCGGTCACCACGATGATGGGGTGCGACCGCCTGTCGCTGACCGATCGGGTGGCCCTCGGTACGGAGACCCTGGACTTCTGGTCGCTGCCGACGCGCAAGCTGTCCGCGGACGGGCAGGCGCGGGTCGCCAACCTGTGCGGCGCATCGCTCGCGGCCCTGCAGCAGCAGGCCTCGGACGTCGGTTGCATGCCCTGACGTTCTGGACCATCCTCCGGGCGTCTCCGAAGCAAAGGAAGTCCCATGGCTGACGTGTTCATCTACGACGCTCTTCGTACGCCGCGCGGCCGCGGCAAGGCCGGCAAGGGTGGCCTGTCCAACCACCACCCGCAGGAGTTGCTCGCGCAGACCCTGAACACGATGGCCGAGAGGACCAAGCTCGACAAGAACCTCGTCGAGGACATCTCGATGGGCTGCGTCACGCAGGTCAAGGAGCAGGGCGCCTGCATCGCGCGCAACGCGCTGATCGCCGCCGACTGGCCCGAGGACGTCACCGGCTTCACCGTCAACCGGTTCTGCGGCTCGGGCCTCGAGGCGATCAACTCGATCGCCGCGAAGATCGGCGCCGGCTTCATCGATGGCGGCGTCGGCGGCGGCGTGGAGTCGATGTCGCGCGTGCAGATGGGCTCCGACGGCGCGATGATCGACGGCCTCAACGAGAAGCTGCGCAAGCGGCTGTTCATGGTCCCGCAGGGCATCTCGGCCGACCTGATCGCGACCCGCGAGGGCTTCACCCGCGCGGACGTCGACACGTTCGCGCTGTCGTCCCAGCAGAAGGCGGCGCGCGCGATCGAGCACCGCTACTTCGCGGGCTCGATGTTCGCCGTCAAGAACGACGACGGCTCGGTCGCGCTCGACCGCGACGAGCACCCGCGCGCCGACACCACGCTCGAGTCGCTCGGCGCGCTCAACGCCGCCTTCGTCCAGATGGGCGCGATGGCGATGGGCCCCAACGGCGAGACCCTCGACCAGCTCGCGCTGCTGCGCTACGCCGACACCAAGGCGATCGAGCACGTCCACACCGCCGGCAACTCGTCGGGTATCGTGGACGGCGCGGCCGTCGTGCTGATGGGCTCGGCGGCGTGGGGCGAGAAGGCCGGCATCAAGCCGCGCGCGCGCATCCGCGCGATGGCCACCGCCGGCGCCGACCCGATCATCATGCTGACCGCGCCGGCCCCGGCATCGGAGAAGGCCCTCAAGAAGGCCGGCATGAAGGCGTCCGACATCGACCTGTGGGAGATCAACGAGGCGTTCGCCACGGTCCCGCTGCAGACGGCGCGCGCCCTCGGCATCGACCTCGATCGCGTCAACGTCAACGGCGGCGCGATCGCCCTCGGCCACCCGCTGGGTGCGACCGGCGCGATCCTCCTCGGCACCGCCCTCGCGGAGCTCGAGCGCACCGGCAAGTCCACCGCCCTGATCACGCTGTGCATCGGTGGCGGCATGGGCATCGCCACCATCATCGAGCGCGTGTAGAGCGCCGCGATCGGCGCGTGGTACACCCGGGATCGTGCGCCGCTCGGCCATCGCTCTGGCCCTCATCGCGTGCGAGGGCCCCTCGCCCCCGGCCCCACCGGTGGCGACCGCTCCGTCCGCGTGGGTGTACGCGCCCGCGCCCGCGGCGTGGCCGCTGCCCCCTGTCGTGGGGCGGATCGGCCGGGCGCAGGCACCCGCCCCCGGGCTGCCCGGCGGGATCGCGGGCGCGGTGCGGTTCCCGCTGCGGCTGCCCACGCCCTGGGCGGTGCCCGGCCCCGGCCCGGCGCGCGCGGTGGTGTACGGCCTGCAGGGCGCGGTCCCCGCCGTCGAGTTGATCGACATCGACGCCGGCGTCGTCCGCTGGCGCGACGCCACCACGTGTTCGGGGCCGGTGGTCGGCGTCACCGAAGACGCGCTCGTGTGCGCGGTCGTGGATGGCGTGCGCGGCATCCGCCTCGATGGCAAGATCGCGTGGTCGTCCGCTGCGCCGTTCATCGCGATGACCGACGACCTGGTCGTGGTCGGGCCGACCGGCCTCGCGGTGATGCTCGACGCGAGCACCGGCGAGGAGGTCGGGCGGGTCACGCTGCCGCCGGGGATCCTCGCCGAGAGCGTGATCGCGAGCTGCGGTGACGCGGGCCGCGAGCTGTTCGCGACCGGTCCCACCGGGGAACTTGTCCGGATCGCGGACATCAAGGGGCAGTCACAGATCACGTGGAAGGCGCCGATCGGTGCGGTCGATCGCATCGACGCGTGCGCGGGCGAGCACGTCGTGATCACGCAGCGCGAGGGTGGGGCGGGGCGCCTGATCGCCCTCGCGCGGGCCACCGGCACCGAGACCGGGCGCGTCGAGGGGGCGCGCGGCGCGTGGCCGGCCCGCGATGGCTCGCCCACCCTCGAGATCGCCACTGCCGCGGGGGTGCGCCAGTGGCCGCGCGCGCTGACCACCAGCCAGGCGCTGCCGCTGCCGCCGCTCGGCGAGTTGCTCGATGCGCGCGGCGACCTGCGCCTGGTACGGACCTCGCCGCGCACCGCGGTCGTACTCGATCGCGCGGGCATCCGCGCCTACCTGCCGCTGGCGGTGATGGGCGCCGTGCTCGGCGACACCGCGATCGTCGGCGCGAGCTGGCTCGGCTCCGAGGTGGCGTCGGTGTGGCGCGTGGGGCTGCCGGCGCGCTACCGGCGCGCGCTGCGCCTGCCCGGCACGCCCGGCGCGGTGGCGCTCCCCGCCGAGCTCCGCGACCTGCCCCCGGCGACCCCGCTGCGGCAGGACCGCGCGATCGCGCTGCCTGACACCGCGCCCTCGGGCGCGCCCGCGGGTGTGGCCCTGGTCGCGATCGATCCGGCGGCGCCGGGCGTGGTCTACGCGGTCGCCCCGGGGGCCAGCGACGGCGCGATCGCGGCGATCGACCTGGGGCCGCGGACCTGGACCTGGCAGCGCAGCGATGGCTGCGGCCCCGGCACGCCGGTCGGGCTGGTCGTCACCGACGCGGTGGTCGCGTGCGGCGTGCGCGGCGCGGCGCCCGGCACCTCCACCGTGCGCGCGACCACCCGCGCCGGCCACGCCGCGTGGAGCTGGGACGCCGACACCGTGGATGCGCTGCAGGCCGCCGGCGACGTGGTGGTGGTCTCGATCGCCGACCGCGCCACCGTTCTCGACGCCGCGACCGGCCGCGAGCTCGGCCACATCGCGAGTGACGATGGCGGCGCGCTGCCGGTCACCGTGGTGGTCGCGGACGGCACCCCGCTGGTGATCGCCGCCGAGCGCGGGCGCGTCGTCGCGCGGCTGCCCCGCGTGAGCTTCGTCCCCGCGTGGTCGGTCGCCGTGGACGGGGTGGTCCGCGCCCTCCACCCCGCGCCCGGCGGCGTGCTCGTCGAGCTCGAGGACGGCGATGCCGTGCACCTCGACGCCCTCACGGGCGCCCCGTTCACCGTGCCGGGCCTCGGGCTGGCCTGGCTGCCGTTCGCCGATCTGCTCGCGGGCACCACGGCGGGCGGGCCGATCCCGGGGCCGCCGGTGCCTCGCTCGTCGCTGCTCGCGGTCACCCGCGCCGACAACGACGAGGCGCCGCGGCTGTGGACGCCGATCCCCCCGCCGCCCAGCCTCGGCTTGAGCTGGCAGCTCACGCTGTACGACCCCACCGGGGGCGTGCGCGCGCGCAACGACTACGCGCTCGTGGGGGCGGTCGCGCCCGCCACCGCGCGGGGCCCCGCGGGCAGCCCGATCGTCGTCAGCGCGGGGCGGGCCGCCGATGGCACCCGCGAGGTGCTGGTCATCGATCCCCGGACCGGCGATCCGCTGCGGCGCGTGGTGCTGCCCGCGGACGCTCCCGCCGGGGCGCTGTTCTCGACGATCGTCGACGGCAGCCCGGTCGCGGGTGTGGTGCTCGCGGGGCCGCTGCGCGTCGCGCTGTACTAGCGCGGTTTCTGCTACCCCGTTTCTGCTATAGGATGCCCCCATGGCACTCCCGCTTCGCGCAGCGCTCCGGTCCGCAGGTCGGTTCATGGTGAAGAACCCCTCCACCATGCTCAGCATGGCGCGGCACGCCCTGGGCATGCGGATCGCGGTGCCGCTCGACGCGGTCCGCTGGTTCATCGCGAACACGCCGCCGTCCAAGAAGGCGCCGCAGGACGTGACGATCTCGCCGCGCCCGCCCGCCGTGGGCATCGGCGCCACCATCGACCTGATGGGCACCACCGTCCGCGCCGGCGCGTCGATCCGCGTCGACCGGATCGAGGTCACGGACACCGAGTTCCGCGTCTCGCTCCGCCTGTCGGACGTGACCATGAAGGTCCTCGGCGAGTCGTTCACCCCGGTCGCTGGCCTGATCAAGAGCGGCGCGCTCGATCTGAGCAAGCCCGGCAACCTCGCCAAGTTCATGCCGAAGCGGCCGCCGGTGCTCGTCGAGGCGCACGACGACGTGATCGTCCTCGACCTGATGCAGAACCCCAAGTTCGCCGAGAACGACCGCGTGCGCGCGCTCCTCGGCACGCTGACGCCGGTCGTCAACGTCCAGGGCCTGTCCACCGAGGGTGACTTCCTGATCCTGCAGCTGCGGGCGTCGCCGTTCGGCATCCCGCGCGCGCTCAACGCCGCTCGCGCGCTCGCGTCGGGCTGATGCCCGGTCCGGCGGCGGAACCGTCCATGACCCTGGTGGCCCGCGCGCTGCTGGCGCTGGCGCTCGTCGTCCCCCTCGGCGCCTGTCAGGGCTCTGGATCGTCGTCGGAGGCGACCGGGTCCGGCGCGAACGGCTCCGGCTCGGCGCGCGCCGCCGGCAGCGCGGTGGGCTCCGCGGAGCCGCCCGCCGAGCTTCCCGCGCGCGTGGTCGAGCCCGCGCCCGAGGTCCCGCCCGATCCGAGCGTCCGGATCGCGGACCTCGGCGCGATCCCGGCGTGGCAGGCGGTGATCGATCGCGGCCAGCTCCTCGCCCGGCGCGGCCAGACGGGCGTCGTGTTCGGCCGGATCGGGCCCGCGGTGATGGTCCCGGATCCGGCGCCGCCGGCGCTGCCGCCGGGCACCCCGCCGCCGAAGACGCCGCCGCAGATCGCCTCGCCGTACGTGTGGCTCGTCGACGACTCCGAGGGCAACGGGGCGCTCGCGATCCGCGTACGCCTCGGCGACCGCGCGGCCGCTGCCGGTGCCCGGGTGGCGCTGCGCGGGGCGTGGACGGTCGACGAGGCGCGGCGCTGGGTGTGGGCCGTCGACGACGTCGAGCCCCTGCCGCCCGCGCCGCCCAGCACGCTCCCCGAGCCGGTGGCCCCCGTGCCCGGCCACGTGGTCGCGGTCGGCGAGCTGCCTCCGCGCGCGCGGACGATCTCCCTCGCGAAGGACGGCGACGCCGTCTACTTCCAGATCGTCGGCCCGCGCCCCGCGACCGAGGGGGATGGCTGGGCGGTCGCCGACGAGCTCGGCAACCCCACGTTCGCGCTGATGAACCTCCCCGGCGAGCGCGGCAGCTACGGCGGCCAGGATATGCGCGCCGCCGACGAGCGCTGGACGCTCAAGCGCGGCGTCACCTACGCGGTGCGGATCGGCAAGCTGCGCAAGCGCACCGACAAGCCGGCCCTGGTCACCGCCCGCACCGCGCCGATCAAGGTCCAGTAGGCCCGCCGCTCAGTCGATGACGACGGTGGTGCCGGTCGAGCGGCCGAACGTCTCGGGGCTGTACATCTCCGCGGCCTTGGCCGGCGCCGCGATGCACACGCCGCGCGGATGCGTGGATGCGCCATCGGCGATCCCCGTAGCCCCCGGCGTCGGCGCGCACCGGCCCCGCCGGAGGGCCTCACCGTGGACCGCGCCTCACGCGCGACAGCGCGTGCGCGGATCGGGTGCGGGGACGGCTCGGGGGGCGCGCGCGGGCCAGGCCCTGTCAGCGCTGCGCGGTGCGGCCGGTCAGGCGCATCGTCGTCTCGATCAAGCTCACCAGCTCGCGGCGCTCGGCGTCCTGGCCGATCGCGCCCCTGGCGAGGTCGCGGATCTGCGCGAGCGACCAGTGCTCGGCGTCGGTGCTGTGGCGGAGGACGTCCGCGAACGCCGCGGTGGCGAACGCGAACCGGAAGTCCGCCGAGGCCTGCGCGAACGTGGCGGCGGGCGCGCCCACCATCGGGAACGCGGCCTCGGTGGCGGTCTCCGACATCGGGGCCTTGTGGCGGATGCGGACGCTGCCGAGCGGGGCGGCGGCCTGCTTGCCAGCGGCGGTCAACTCGACCTCGTAGAGCGCGGTGACCTGGTGGCCCGCGCCGATCTCGCCGGCATCGACCTTGTCGTTGCGGAAGTCGGTGTCGGCGATGTCGCGGTTCTCGTAGCCGACGAGGCGGTAGCTCGCGACGAAGGCGGGGTCGAAGTCGACCTGGAACTTGGCGTCCTTCGCGACCACCTCGAGCGTCGAGCCGAGTTGCTGGGCGAACACCTTCTTCGCGGCCGCCAGCGAGTCGATGTAGAAGTTGTTGCCGTTGCCCCTGTTGGCGAGCTGCTCCATCGTCTCGTCCTTGTAGTTGCCCATGCCGAACCCGATGGTCGACAGGGTGACGCCCTGCCTGGCGCGGCTCGCGATGGTCGCGAGCATGTCGTCGACGGTGGTGTTGCCGACGTTGGCGTCGCCGTCGGACAGCACGATCACGCGGGCGATGCCGCCGGGCTGGAACCCCTTCATCGCCTGCTCGTAGGCGAGGTCGAGGCCCGACGCCATCGCGGTCGAGCCGCCGGCGGTCAGCTCGTCGAGGGCGCTCATGATCTGCGCCTTGTTGTCGAGGCCGGTCGGCGCGAGCACCACGCGGGTCGAGCCGGCGTAGGTGACGAGCGAGACGGTGTCCTTCTCCTGGAGGTTATTGGTGAGGATGCGCAGCGCCTGCCTGGCGAGCTCGAGCTTGTCGGGCGACTGCATCGAGCCCGAGACGTCGACCAGGAACACGAGGTGGGCCGGCGCGCGCTCGCTGGCGAGCTTGGCCTGGGTGGCCACGCCCACGCGCACGATGTGGCGGCCGGGCGCCACCGGCGAGGGCGCGGCGTCCATCACCACCGCGAACGGCGTGCCCGCAGTCGGCGCCGGGAACGCGTAGCGGAAGTAGTTGACGAACTCCTCGACGCGCACCGCCGCGGGCGGCGGGAGCTGGCCCTCGGTCAGCTTGCGCCGGGCGATGGTGTAGGCGGCGGTGTCCACGTCGGCGGCGAACGTCGACAGGTGGTCCTTGGTGGTGTCGGTCCACGGGTTCGCCCCGTGGTCCTTGTAGGTCTCGCCGCCGGACGCCGCGCCCGTGACCGGGGCGGAGGCCGGGATCCCGGCGCCACCCGCCGATCCCATCGCGCCCTCGAGCGCCTGCGGGGAGCCCGGGTGCTCGGTGGGGAACGGTTCGGCGGGCGCGACCGAGCCGGCGGCGGTCAGCCCGGCCTGCTTGTCGGCGGCCGGGCTGGCCGCCTTGTTCGAGCACGCGGGGGTGAGCAGGGACGAGCACAGCAGCAGGGACGCGAGAGTCTTGCGCATCGGGGAGGTCCTCCAGGTGTCCCCCTGTCACGCACCGCCTCCGCGAGCGGTCTGCACCAAGTCGTCCGATGTTGTCGCGATCGCACGACAACCTGGTCATCGGCTCGACCCAAGGGTCAGCCCTTGCGCGGGTGTCGTACATGTGGCGCGCGACCTCCGCGACCGGCAGCGCCGGATCTGCGAGCGCGCGCAGCCGATCGAGCATCGGCCCGGCCTGGTCGAGCGCGAACGCGACATCGCGCGCGACGTCGTCGGCCTGCGCGGTCAGCTGCGCGCGGGTCAGCGCCGCGCTCGTGCTCTGGGTCGCGCGCCGGCCGAGCAGGAGGAGGGCGAGCCCGGCGGCCCCGACGATCAGCGGCAGCAGGATCAGGATCCCGAGCGGCGAGGCGATCACGCGTGCCAGTCGCGCCACGGGCGGTGCGGCGAGCGTATGGGTGGCGTCCGCCCCGACCATGCACCGCGATCATCCCCGCGGCGGCGCGTCCGTGGCGGGCGCGCCGTGCGCCCCCTCTCCGCCGGCGGGACAAGCGAGGGCCTCAGTCAGGCATCGCGAGCCGCGTGGCCCGGCCGCCGACGGCGGCGCGCAGGCCCCCGGGGGAGGTGTCGTGGTGGCGGTCGTCCCGCGCAGCCCGCGTGCGCGGCCGATCAGCGTCAGCAGCTCGGCGCGGTCGCGATCGTCACCGGCGGCATCGCGGGCGATCGCGGCGATCTCGTCGAGCGACCACCACTGCGCGTCCTCGGCGCCGCGCAGGACGTCGGCGAACGCGGCGACCGCGAACGCGAACCGGAGATCCGCCGAGGCGGCGGCGAACGACGGCGCGGGCGCGCGTGGTCATCGCGAACGTGGCCTCGGCGGCGGTGTCCGCGGCCCCGACCTCGGGCGCCTTGTGGCGGATCCGGACCAGGCCGAGCGGCGCGGGCGCGAGCCGGGCGCCCGCGGTCAGCTCCACCTCGTACATCGCGGTGACCTGGTGGCCCGCGCCGATCTCGCCGGCGTCGACCTGGTCGTCGCGGAACTGCGCGTCGGCGATGTCGCGGTTCTCGTAGCCGAGCAGACGGTAGCGCGTGACCACCGCCGGGTCGAACTCGACCTGGAGCTTGGCGTCCTTCGCGACCACCTCGAGGGTGGCGCCGAGTTGCTCGCTGAACACCTTGGTCGCGGCGGCGGCCGTGTCGATGTAGAAGCTGTTGCCGTTCCCGCGGTTGGCCAGCTGCTCCATCGCGTGGTCCTTGTAGTTGCCGGTGCCGAACCCGATGGTCGACAAGGTCACGCCGGCCTTCGCGCGCTCGGCGATGATGCGCAGATGTGCCTCGTGGCCGGCGGGGCCGACGTTGGCGTCGCCGTCCGACAGCACGATCACGCGCGCGATCGCGCCTGGCAGCAGGCCCTTCATCGCCTCGGCGTAGGCGAGGTCGATGCCCGACGCCATCGCCGTCGAGCCGCCCGCGGTGAGGTCGTCGATCGCGGCGAGGATATCGGCGCGGCGCTCCATGCCAGTGGCCGGCAGCACCACGCGCGTCGAGCCCGCGTACGTCACCAGGGCCACGCTGTCGCGCGGGCCGAGGTTCTCGGTCATCACCTGGAGCGCGTGCTGCGCGAGCCCGAGCTTGTCCGCCGTGCCCATCGAGCCCGACACGTCGACGAGGAACACCAGGTGGGCGGGCTTGCGCTCGGCCGTGCTCTTCGCCCGCGTCCCCACGCCCACGCGCAGGATGTGGCGCCCGGGTGCGAGAGGCGAGGGCGCGGCGTCCATCACTACCGCGAACGGCCCCCCGGCGGCGGGCGCGGGGAACGCGTAGCGGAAGTAGTTCACGAACTCCTCGGTGCGGACGCCCGCCGGCACCGGCAGCGCACCCTCGGTCAGCGCGCGGCGCGCCTGCGTGTACGACGAGGTGTCGACGTCGGCCGCGAACGTGGACAGCCGGTCCCGGCTGGCGTCCACCCACGGGTTCTTGCCCCAGTCGTGGTGAGCCTCGGTGGCGCTAACCGGGTCGGCGGCGATCTGCGCAGTTGGCGGGGGCGCCATCGCGGCGGACTGGTAGATGGACGGCGAGGCCATGCGGTGGCCCCCGCAGGCGGTCAACAACACGAGCGCGATCTGACGGACGTGACGCATCGACGGTCCTCCGGTGGGGCGGCCTGCCACCGGGAGGGTAGCGGCCGCGAACGCCCAGGAAACGCCGGCTCCGGGCCGGCCTTACACCCGCCGCGCGAGAACCGCCGTCCGCGGCGGGCTACGACGGGCCGCGATGCCGGTGGGAACCCCGATCAAGTGCCGGACCTGTGGCGCGATGCTGACCGCGCGCACCACGCCGATCCTCGAGTGCGAGTACTGCCACGCCAAGCTGATGGGGCCGAGCGCACCGGTGGCCCCCCGCGCGGCGGCGCCGGCTGCGAGTAGCCGCGGCGGCCTGATGATCCTCGGCGCCCTGGTCGTGCTCGGCGGGATCGGGGCGGTCGTGACCGTGGTCAACCGCAAGCCCACGGCGCCGCCCGCGGCCGTGGCGCTGCCCGCACCCGCCGAGGCGCCACCGCCGCCCGCACCCGCGAAGCCCGCCGCGCCGCCGCCGATCGCCACCGCCGTCCTCTCGTTCGGCGAGGCCGGCACCGGCGCGGGCCAGCTCACGGTCGGCCGCGCCCTCGCGGTGACTCCGGCCGGCGACATCGTCGTGATCGAGGCCTCCACCGGCCGCGCGCAGGTGTTCGATGCCACGGGCGCCTACCAGCGCGTGATCACGCTGCCGCCGAGCCAGCTCAAGAACAGCGTCTCGGTGTTCGGCGCGGGCGCGGGCAACGACCACACGGTCGTGGTGGCGCGCGATGGCGACCTGCTCGTCCTCGACGCGGCGGCCGGTACCGTCACCCGCACGATCCGCGGCACCTACCCCGACGTCCACTACCACGGCGACGTCGAGGTCGCGCCGGATGGCTCGATCTACGCCGTCACCGATCGCACGGGCGACATCGCCATCCGCCACCTGTCCCCCGAGGGCAAGCTGCTCGGCACGATTCCCAAGGCAAAGGCCGATCACCTCGCCGTCGACGGCGTCGGCACGGTGTTCCTGTCGCGCGAGTGGGACAAGGACATCGACTTCCGCGACGCCAGGGGCGAGGTCAAGACCCGGTGCGCCCAGGGCAACCCCGCGCGCGGCGCGTTCTCCCGTCCGGGCCCGGTCGCGTTCGACGGCAAGGGCCACCTGTTCGCCGAGGACTCGGGCCGGATCCTGATCCTCGATCCCGCCGGCGCGTTCCTCGGCGAGTTCGAGCCCGGCTCGCCCAACGACATCGCCGTCGATCGCGCGGGCTTCTTCTACGTGCTGACCGCCGACAAGGTCACCAAGTCCAAGATCGCGATGTAGTGGGGGCCGGTGACCTGCTCGGTCACTGCGGCATCGGCAAGATCTGCCGCTGCCGCTGCGCCCTCACGTCGACGAGATCGAAGTTCGGGTCATTCGCGGAGTCGCTGATTAACTCGTCGATGCCGGTGACATAGCCCGTCCAGAACGTCTGGGTGTTGACCATGGTCGTCTCGACCGGCCACACCAGCGGCGAGCCCGGCGCGTCGCGGACCGCCAGGTACGCATGCCCCGTCTTGTAGACGAGCACTGGCTCCATGCCGATCAGCTCGGCGACACTCGCGAACAGCAACGTCCCATCGATGCAGTTCGCGGACTGCGTCGTCAGGATCTGATCGGTCCGCTTGATGTGCTGCGCGCCATCGAAGAACGTCGAGGGGATCGACACGTACAGCATGCCCCGCTCCTTCATCTCCTCGAAGATCGAGCGAAGAACATCGCGCACGACGAACTCCTTCGTGCCGGTCCTCCGGAACGTCACCTGCCGCGAGACGAAGTTGTCGGGCGTGTTGAACAGTACGAACACGTACCAGCCTGCGTCCGGCGCCGCGAACGTTCCGGACGCACCGGATCGCTGATCCGCCCAGACGTCGGTGGCCGCGGTCGCCGTCCCCGCCGCCCAGGCGTCGTACTCGGCCGGCGTGAACACGTAGAGGTCGATGTCGTCGTCCACGCCGCCGTCCACCAGGGGGAGCGACCAGGTGACGGCCTCGCCCGAGGCGAAGTACGACTGCTCCCACACCGCCGCGACGTCCCCGACCGGGATCGTGTGCGAGGTCTCGACGTTGTCGCGTAGGTAGGGATCCGCGCCGAACTTGCCGGTGAAGGCGCTGCGGTTCGCGACGGAGGTAAGCAGGGCCTCGACCTGCGGGAGGTGCGGCAGGACGAACACGGCGCTCAGGTTGTTCGCCTCGGCCCTGTCGAACTGGAAGCTGGTGGCCCCCCACTGGATGTCAGATCCCGGTAGGATCGTGACCGCCGTGCTGTCCGTCGTGAGGACCATCTGGTTCGCGTTGTTCTTGACGCTCGAGGTGATCGCGCCGGGGGTATTCGAGCTGAGCCCGTACAGAGCGGTGAGGATGGGCACGGGGTCGGCGCAGATGCGCGCGGTCCCGCTCGCGGGCACGGTGCCGGAGGTGCTGGCCGCAGCCGAGTACCCGACGAGCTGCGTCTCGACCGAGATCGAGTAGGCGGTCGAGCTCGCGTTCGTCGCGATCACGCAGGCCGCGTGGAACTCCCACGGGAAGCTTTCGTCGTTGCCGCCGAGGAGGTGCGCGACGTACGCGGGGAACATCCGCCCGCCGCCGTTGTCGACCAGGATCGGGTGCTCCCAGGTGAACGTGAGCGCCGGCGGGCACTGCCCGCAGTCCGCGCTGCACGACGAGCAGCTCTCGCCGCCGCTGCACGTCTGGTCGCCGCACGTGGGCGCGGGCTGGCAGTCCTGCGCGCAGCTCGCGACTGATTCATTCGCCTCGCAGGTGCCATTGCCGCACGTCGACGACGGACAGTCGACGGGGCACGACGAGGCGGTCTCGGTGCCCGCGCAGACGCTGTCGCCGCATGATGGGCCCGGAGCGTCGGGTGGCTGCTCCGCATCGTCTGCACCGCAGGCGCCGATCAAGAACGTCACAGCCAGCACAAGCCCCGTTCCTCTGATTCGCATGTCTTCCTTCATGGTGGACCCCCTGCCCAAGTGAATCTGTTTACGTTCGCTCCGCGCTCGTCGCGGTGGACGGCGTTCTTCGCGCTGCTCGTGCACGATCGTCCACGACCGCATCACGCTGCGTGGTGGTCGGTGGTGGTTCCCGAGGTGCGCGGAGTTCGTCCGCGACCTCGAACATCACAGCTCCGTGAACAGCACGTCGATGCGGGCGTTCGAGTCCTCGCAGGTCGCGATGCCATCGATCAGGATGTCCGACGACAGGCTTGGCCAGCTGCATTCGATGATGATCTCGAACGATCCGGCATCACCGTCGAAGGCTCCGACCTGCATCGTCGATCCTTCCGGGATGGTCAGCGAGCTGGCATCCGAGAAGCTGGGATTCCAGTTGTCCTGGACCTCGTCCGTGACGATGATGTAAGTGTTGTTGATGTCGACGACTATGGAGACGTCTGGCGCTTCGTAGAACGGGGTCGTGTCGTAGTCGCGGAACACCTGGACGGTGCCGACCTGGACGGCATAGGGCTTGTTGAACGGGTCTTCGAGGATGCATCCAGCGGACGCGCTCACGAGACCGGCTGCGAGCATGAGGTGCTTGTTCATGTATCACTCCACCTGTTTGTTATCGAACGGAGATGTTGATGAGCAGGTTCTGCTGGTTGCTGGCGGTGCCGACGATCACCTGGTAGGCGCCGCCATCGTCGGTGCCGCGACGGCGAAGGCGATCTCCGGCTTCGCAGACCCGATGGCCTTGGCAATGTCCGAGCTCATCGTCTCTGCGACCCCTTGGCCGGGACCCATCCCACTGCGTCTTGTCCCGCTTGCCGGGGCCGAGAGTGGCTCCGAGTACGCCCACGGTTCGTGCTCACCCGATTGGCGATCGCGCACGGGCTGCGCGGGAGGGGCACTGGCTCCGTCTGGCGATCGGCGTCGAACGGGTCGGGCTCGTCGGGATTCCCACCGAGGTTGATGGCCGGTTCGAGGACGGCACGATGACGTTGGGCCGCCGCACGTTGTTGAGGATATGCGAGGAGTGCACCTCGACCCGTGGTGACGCGGCCGGCCAGCACTACTTTGCGCTCGCGCTCGCAATGGCGCACTTCTGCGCCTTGCACGAGCCGCAATCCATGAACCCATTGTGGCGTGTGGACACCTCGACGTTCTGGTTCTGCCCCGGCGCAAGGAGCAGCGCGCCGCTCTTGCCCTTGCTGCTCATGCTGAACGAGCCGGTCTCGGCCGAGCACGATAGGGTCACCTCGACCGGGACCTCGGCCTGACTCGTGACATTGCAGATCACGATGATCTGCTTGGCGTCGGCACAGCGGCAGCCGCTCGCGGTCACGGCAATCTTCGAAGGTGCCTCCTGCCGCTGCCGCTGAAGCCGTTCGGCAGCCGCCTGATCCCGCGCGTGCTTGGCCTCGGCGGCGGCGCGTGCTTTGTCCTGCGCGGACTTGGCCTCCTGGTCGAGCCGGTTCTTCTCCGCTTCAGCCTTGGTGCGCTCCTGCTCTGCCTTCGCGCGCTCCAGTTCGACCCGGGACTTCTCCTGCTCACCCTGAGCGAACGCCGCGAGCACCTTGGCGTGTGCGAGCTCATCGAACGTGATCTTGGGGACACCGATCAGCTGCTTGGTCTTCGGGTTGATGGTGGCCGTCAGCTTCCAGGCGGTCTTGTCCTTGCTCAGGTCGACGGTGAGTGGCTTGGCGCCCTTGATGTCGATGATGACGGTCACCGTACTGAGTGGGAGCCGAGCGAGCGCTGCGCGCGCTGCGAACTTCGAGACCAGGGCATCGACGGCCTTCGCGCCCGTCCGCGCCGCGGCGGCGAGCTCGGCGTCAGCCGGCTGCTCCGCACCGGTCTGGACCGTCTGCGCGGAGCCGTTGGCGGTCGCGATCAGCGTGATACCGGCGACGCCCTTCCCGGCCTTGTCGGTGATCTCCACCGCGATGTTGCCGGGCGGGGCATCTTCGGCACGCGCAGGCATGCTGACGAGCGAGAGGAACGTGACGATCATGACGACGAACTGCTTCATGTGGTCTCCGGAGGTTCGATTCCTGGGGGCCGTGGGCCTGGGCTGTCGCGGATCGAGGGGCTCCGCGTCGCTCGCGATGGAGCGGGGTGCTTCACCCCGACCCGCCACCCACCGTTGTGGATCAGGATACGACCCATGGGGTCATTTATTCAACATGACCTAACATGACTTTCGCGGGTGGTCGGCCAGATCGTCAACTGCGGCCAGGTCGCGCGCCCCATGCCCACTGTTCGTGCTCACCCGTTCGGCGCTCGCGCACGTGCTGCCCGGGAGGGTCTGGGGCTCCACCAGGCGGAGGTCGCCGAGCGGGTCGGGATCAGCATCGAGGTCTACGGCCGGTTCGAGCGCGGCACGGTGACGCCGCGGCTCCGAACATTGTTGACGATGTGCGTGGTGTTGCACCTCGAGCCGAACGACCTGTTGCTTGGTTCCGACACCGGGGCGAGGCGGGTTCCGGTCGGGGAGCCCTTGGGGCCCGCGAATGGACAACTCGATCGATGATCGCGGGCGAGCCGCCCCGCGGGCGAGGCGCGACGAGGGAGCCTACCCGTCGGTCCGCGACCGCGGAGCAACGACGCGCCCGGGGATGGATCGACCGCGAGGGCGATCGAGATGTCCATTCGCGGGCCCCAAGGACGGAGGCGAGCGCGCTTCGCACCTGGCGCGGACTGGTGATGTCAGTGCGGTGGTAGCGGTGGGCGAACACCTTGCCGCGGCGACCGAGGCTGCGGTTGATCGCGCGTGCCGCGCAGATCGAGAGTGCCTGCATGCCGCGCGACAGCGCCGCGCTCGGAGCCACCTCGGCGAGCAGGTGGACGTGGTTGTGCTGGATCGACAGGTGGACGATCCGCACGCCCTCGCGCGCGGCGCCGTGCGCGAGCGAGCGCCGGATCGCGTGATCGCCGGGGCCGCGGCGCAGGCGGCCGACCGAGGGGAGCGTGCGCAGCACGACGTGCACCGGGTAGCGCGCGGTGTGAGTGGGGCGTGCGCGGTGCGGCGGAGCGTGGCGCTGCGGATCGCGGCGACGCCCCGCGCCCTCCCGGCGGCCGCCCCAGGTTCGCGGCGTGAGTTCGAGTTCGGCCTGCACCGGTTCGCCGCGCCGTCGTCCTCGCTTCTTCCGCGCTCGATCGCGAGTGATCATCTTGATTCAGGCAATAACATGCTGGTCTGACATTCCAGATCTCGTCCGGCAAGGTTGGTGTTCGGCATGCGGACAAGTCCGGCGGTCTGATTGTTTTGAGGTTGCCCAGAGGCGCTGGGCTGCGCGGAGGCGCTGGGCTGCGCGGAGGCGCTGGGCTGCGCGGAGGCGCTGGGCTGCGCGGAGGCGCTGGGCTGCGCGGAGGCGCTGGGCTGCGCGGAGGCGCTGGGCTGCGCGGAGGCGTGCTGCAGCGCAGAGGTGCGCGGAAGCGCGCTGCAGCGCGGAGGCGTGCCGCAGCGCAGAGGCGTGCCGCAGCGCAGAGGCGTGCCGCAGCGCAGAGGCGTGCTGCGATGTACGGGCGCGGGGTGGCGCGGCGTGAGGCTGCACCGGGGTGTGATGCCCGGCGCGGGTGTGATGCCCGGCGCGGGTGTGATGCCCGGCGCGGGTGTGATGCCCGGCGCGGGTGTGATGCCCGGCGCGGGTGTGATGCCCGGCGCGGGTGTGATGCCCGGCGCGGGTGTGATGCCCGGCGCGGGTGTGATGCCCGGCGCGGGTGTGATGCCCGGCGCGGGTGTGATGCCCGGCGCGGGTGTGATGCCCGGCGCGGGTGTGATGCCCGGCGCGGGTGTGATGCCCGGCGCGGGTGTGATGCCCGGCGCGGGTGTGATGCCCGGCGCGGGTGTGATGCCCGGCGCGGGTGTGATGCCCGGCGCGGGTGTGATGCCCGGCGCGGGTGTGATGCCCGGCGCGGGTGTGATGCCCGGCGCGGGTGTGATGCCCGGCGCGGGTGTGATGCCCGGCGCGGGTGTGATGCCCGGCGCGGGTGTGATGCCCGGCGCGGGTGTGATGCCCGGCGCGGGTGTGATGCCCGGGTCGCCGTGAGTCCTGCACCGGGAGGCCGCCCGCATCGCCGTGATGCCTGCGTCGCACGACGCCTGTGCAGCACGCTCGGTCATCGAACGCACCAGGTTGTGGCGCGTCGCCGCGGACCAGGTACCTTCGCCCCATGCCGAACCCCGCCGCGCCTGCCCGCCGCCTCGTCGAGCTGTTCCCCGAGATCGAGCCGTACCGCGAGGGCACGCTCGCCGTGTCCAAGCTGCACACGCTCCACTTCGAGGAGTGTGGCAACCCCAAGGGCAAGCCGGTGGTGTTCCTCCACGGCGGCCCCGGGGGCGGCATCGACCCGGTGTACCGGCGCTACTTCGATCCGAAGAAGTGGCGGATCGTGCTGTTCGATCAGCGGGGCTGTGGCAAGAGCCGCCCGTTCGCCGAGCTGCGCGAGAACACCACGTGGGATCTGGTCGCCGACATCGAGAAGCTGCGCGAGCACCTGGCCATCGAGCGGTGGGTGGTGTTCGGCGGCAGCTGGGGCAGCACGCTCGCGCTGGCGTATGCAGAGACCCACGCCGCTCGGGTCAAGGCGCTGGTGCTGCGCGGCATCTTCATGCTCCGGCGCAGCGAGCTGCTGTGGTTCTACCAGGAGGGCGCGAGCCAGATGTTCCCCGAGCAGTGGGAGCGCTACCTGGCCGTGATCCCGCCGCGCGAGCGGGGCGACATGATGGCCGCGTACTACAAGCGGTTGACCAGCGCGGACAAGGCCGTGCGGCGCGTGGCGGCGAAGGCGTGGTCGGTGTGGGAGGGCGCCACCAGCAAGCTGTACGTGGATCCGGAGGTGGTGAAGAAGTTCGGCGGCGGCCGGTTCGCGGATGCGTTCGCGCGCATCGAGGCGCACTACTTCGTCAACCGCGGCTTCTTCGAGCACGACGACCAGCTGCTGCGCGACGCCCACCGCCTGAAGACCATCCCGGGCGTGATCGTCCAGGGCCGCTACGACGTGGTGTGCCCGGCGCGGTCGGCGTGGGACCTTCACAAGGCGTGGCCGAAGGCCAAGCTGATCGTGGTGCCCGACGCCGGCCACTCGATCACCGAGCCCGGCATCCGCAGCAGCCTGATCGAGGAGACGGCGCGGTTCGCGTCGCTGTGAGAGCTGGCCCGAGGGACGCCCGGACGAACGCCTGTCGACCCTGGCCTCGCGCGGGGGGCAACTTGATGCAGGCAGTAACAAGAGATCGGCCTGGAGGCGTCACCGACGGAGCGAACGCCGAGCTGGGCACGACTGTCGGGATGTGGGCGTCGTTCCGTGGCGTTCCATCACACGGGGCGAGTTCGCGGCAGCCTCGGCGGATGAACGGGCGCCAGCGCGGGCTCGGTACCCAGCGCGGGCGCGGGAACCGGCGCGGGCGCGGGACCCGGCGCGGGCGTGTTCGCGGGCGCGGGCGCGGACGCCGGGGTGGGCGCGGGCGTGGCGGCCAGAGCGGGACGCGGCGGGGCCCTCGGGGCACGCCGCGGCGGGTGTCACGGCGTCGGTGGTAGCGCGCCGCCAGGCTCGACGGCACCGGGCGGCCGTCGCCACAGCGGGGGTGACGCCGGCCGTCGCGATGGCGCCGGCGATGGCGCCGGCCGCGCGTGCGGGCGACAGCCGAGTCGCTGCGGGTCGCGGCAGAGCGGGCCCTGGACGTAGAACCTGACGCCCTCGCGCTCCAGCGCCGTCCGGGTCGCGGTCCGCGTCCTCGATCACGACCACGGCTCCGCCCTGCACGCGCTTGCAGTGCGCGACCGCGCGGGCGCGATCCATCTGTTCGCCAGCCGCGAACGTGCCTCGATGCGAGCTGCGCAGGATGCAGCGAACATCGCGCGAGGTGAGCGGGGCGTGCTGCGTTACCGGGGCGTGCGAGCCGGCGCAGGCCATCAGCACCACGTACGCGATCGCGCCCGCTCCCCGCACGCCTCGAGAATATCGAAAGGCCACCCTCGACGGAGCCCGATACTCGTCGTGCACCGGTCGGCGCGGCGCGGGCGGTGCGAAGCCGCGCCGCCGGGTTCGCGTTATGACGGGCTGATGTCCAAGCTCGCGGCTGTCCTGCTCCTCGCCGTCGCTGCGTGTGGTGGCAAGGCCGCGATCACCTCGACGACCACGTCGGCGCCCGCCGAGGCCGCGCCCGCGGGCCAGGTCGGCCCGGTCACGCTGGTCTCGCTCCAGAACGGCGACCGCGCGTGTCACGTCGCGTTCACGGCGGCCGATGGCACCGGGTCCTTGATCGAGGGCGACGTCGAGCGGTGCCCGGGCATGAGCAAGGACGCCAGCTCGCTGATCGGCAGGCCGATCGTCTACACGACCGAGAAGGCGAACGTCCTCGCGGAGTCGTGCCAGGGCGATGTCGCCTGCGGCAAGTCCGACCAGGTCGACCTGGTGGTGACGATCACCGCCGCACCCTGACGCGCGTGCGCCGTGCTCTCGGTCACGGGGGGGAGCCAGAAGCCGGGCCGGCGCTTCGCGTGTGCGAGGGCCAGCACGCGGGTCTCGTGGCCGAGCTCGACGTACACGACCGAGCAGGGGAACCGGTCCAGCACGAAGCGGCGCGCTCGGCGCCCGGAGCCCACGCGGTCGCAGCGCGAGGACAGCCCGGACCCTGTTCGCGTGCCACAGCTGTCCGCTGGCGCGCTCCGCGTGCCATGGGGGCCGTGCTACTCGGCCTTCGAGCGCTGGCGCGCGAGTCGTGCCTGGTGCGCATCGAAGTTGGCGACTTCCCATTGCTCGCGGAGCGCCTCGGCCGCCTCGACCGTACGGTGCTTGAACACGCCCGTGGGGAACCGGAGCGGACAGATTCGATCCGAGAGCCCCCAGACGTGTCGGATGACCTCGAACAGCCGCTGACTTCCAGGGGTGTAGTGCACCTCCTCGATCGCGGAGACGTCGCGGTACTTCTTGATCGGCATCAGGCCTCCTCGAGGCCGAATCGCCGAGCGATCCGGTCGGCATCGACGTGGTCCTTCGGACGGGCCGTGTGCTTCTTCATCCGGTACAACATGGCCGGCGTCACGACCGAGACGGTGACGCCTCCAAAATCGATGCGCTCCGTCTCCAGGCTCGCGAAGTCGAAGAGCTCTCCGAGCCGGGTCATCAGGTCGATGTGAAACGGTCCCTCGGGCGGTCCGTACTGCATGGCCGGATACTCGCCCAGGAGATCGTCTGCGGTGATCTCGTCGATGTGCGGGTCGTGAAATACGGATCGGAGCGCGGACTTGAGGCGTTCGATGTTGTCGCGGTCCGGGGCAATGAACAGATCGAGGTCCTCGGTCGCACGCGGCAAGCCGTGCAGCGCGAGCGCGACGGCGCCGAACACGGCGTATTGAACATGCTCGCGCTCGAGCGCCTCCAGCACGCGCTGGATCAAGTCCACATCCATCGCCTTCCAGGGTAGCCCAGAAGCCATCGGCTGCACACGCGGCGATGCCGAGGTCGACCGCCGCGCCCTGCGCGCGCTACTTCGCGCCGGTGATCGGCAGCACCGCGTAGCCGTCGTAGATCCGCACGAACAGCTTGTCGTCCTTGCGACGGATCTCGGTGGGCGACTTGGGCAGCGCCACCTTCTGGACGATCTTGCCGGTGGCGGTGTCGATCACGTGGAGCGCCGCCTTCTCCCTGGTGAACCCGTAGCCGGTGATCAGGGCGTCGCCGTACAGCATCAGCGCGGCGTTCGACGTGCTCTTGCCGGTGCGCCATACCTCGTCGTGGCTGACCATGTCGAACGCGACGACGAAGTTCCCGCCTTGCGGGATCTCCTTCGCGTAGCCGTTGAAGTTGAGGTTCAGGTAGATGCGGTCGCCGTCGCGGACGATCGCCGTCGGCGAGGTGAAGGGCGGGACGCCGGCGAGCGGCAGGACCGCGTACTTCGTCGCGTCCGCGGTGTCGACGATCTTGAACCCGCAGTGGCCGCCCGGCCACCCGCGCTTGGAGGTCTGGTCGGTCTCGACGGTGGTGACCTCGAGCGACAGGCCCGCACCGGCGTCGAGCTTCTTGCCGGCCCAGCCCTTCTCGGGCCCGCCCGGGGTGTCCTGGCAGCCCGCGACGCGGAGGCCGTTGGCGTCCGTGATGCCGCCCCGGCCGGTGTCGGCGGGCTGCGGGGCGACGGTGTCGAGGAGCGCATCGTCGGTGATGTACTTCTCGCCGCGGACGATCTTTGCCTTGCCGAGCTTGAGGGTGGGCTTGGCGTCGGCGGTGGCGGCGAAGGCCGCGCAGGCGAGGCTGGTCAGGAGCGCGCTACGGTTCATCGGGGGTGAGCATAGGACACCCGACCGACCGCGATGATTCACGACCCCGCCGAATCGGCCGGACTCAGCCGAATCGACCGGTGATGTAGTTCTCGGTGCGCTCGTCGCCGGGGTTCGAGAACATCTTCGCGGTCACGTCGTACTCGACCAGGATCCCGGTGCGCTGGTCGTTCGCGGAGTCGACCTCGGCGGTGAAGAACGCGGTGCGGTCGCTGACGCGCGCGGCCTGCTGCATGTTGTGGGTCACGATCACGATCGTGAACCGGTCCTTGAGCTGGCGCATCAGCTCCTCGATGCGCGCGGTGGCGATCGGGTCGAGGGCGCTGCACGGCTCGTCCATCAGCACGACGTCGGGCTCGACCGCGACCGTGCGGGCGATGCACAGGCGCTGCTGCTGCCCGCCCGACATCCCGAGCGCGGAGCTGCCCAGGCGGTCCTTGACCTCGTCCCACAGCGCGGCCGACCGCAGCGAGCGCTCGACGATCACGTCGAGGTCGGCCTTGTTCCTCGTGCCGTTGACGCGCGGCCCGAACGCGATGTTGTCGTAGATGCTCTTCGGGAACGGGTTGGGCTTCTGGAACACCATCCCGATCCGGCGCCGGACCTCCGTCGCCGAGACGTTCGGGCCGTAGAGGTCCACGCCGTGGTAGCGCAGCGCGCCGCCGACCCGGGCGCCGGGGATCACGTCGTGCATGCGGTTGAACGCACGCAGCATCGTGGTCTTGCCGCATCCCGAGGGGCCGATGAACGCGGTGATCTGGTGCTCGTGGATCTTCATCGTCACGCCGCGGACCGCGCGGAACGCGCCGTAGAACACCTCGGCGCCCTCGACGTCGAACACCACGGGGGCGTCGCCGGGGGCGGGGCCGGTGCGGCGCTCCACGTGCACGCGGGCCGCGCCGGCGCGCGCCGGGGTGGCGGGGGTGGCGTCACCGGCGACGGGCGAGCTGGCGAGCATAAAAATCTCCTTCGACATCAGCGCTTGAGGGCGAACCGCGCGGTGACCACGCGGGCGACGAACGTGACGAGGAACGCGAGCAGCATCAGGGTCAGCGCGGCGCCCCACGCGCGGTCCTGCGCGGCGACGAACGACGAGGTGGCGTTGCCGAAGATCTGGAGCGACAGCGCCGTGTTGGCCTGCGCGAACAAGTTCGGGTTGTAGGTGGTGGCGGCGCCCACGGTGAACAGCAGGGGCGCGGTCTCGCCGGCGGCGCGGGCGATCGCGAGCAGGGCGCCCGACACGATCCCCGGCAGGGCGGCCGGCAGCACGATCGTCAGGATGGTGCGGCTCTTCGACGCGCCGAGCGCGTACGAGGCCTCGCGCAGGTTGGTCGGCACCAGCCGCAGCATCTGCTCGGTCGAGCCGATCACGACGGGCAGCATCAGGCAGGCCAGGGCGAGCGAGCCGCCGAACGCCGAGTAGCCGAACCGCAGGGTCCACATCAGGTAGATGAACAGGCCCATCACGATCGACGGGACGCCGGTCATCACCGTCGTCATGAACCGGACCAGGCGGGCGAACGGGGCGCGTGCGCCGTACTCGTGGAGGTAGACCGCGCCGAGGATGCCGAGCAGCACCGCGATCATGGTGGCGCCGCCGGTGACGAGCACGGTGCCGAGGATCGCGGGCCCCATGCCCGGGCCGGCGCGCCGCGACACCAGCGGGATGTCGTGGGTGAAGAATGCCGGGAACTCGCGCAGGGCGATGCCCGCGCCGCGGCTGATCACCGACCACAGCACCGCCACCAGCGGGATCAGGATCAGGACCACCGCCACGACCATGAGGCCGCTCATCAGCCCGCTCTTGACTGCCCGCCACGACGGGCGGGGGCGCAGCGCGTGGGCGATGTCGGTGGTGAGGCTCACGCCTTGCCCCCGGTCTTGCGCATCGATCGCTGGACGATCGCGGTGGCGATCAGGTTCACCACGATCGTGATCACGAACAGGCTGACCGCGAGCGCGATCAGCGCGGACTTGTGGAGCTCTTCGGCCTCGCCCCACTCGTTGGCGATCACCGCCGGCATCGAGTTGCCAGGCGCGAACGCGTCGAGCGTCACCTGGCCGAGGGCCGAGCCGATCACGAGCGCGGCCGCGATGGTCTCGCCCATCGCGCGCCCGAGGCCGAGCATCACGGCGCCGACCAGCCCGCCCTTGCTGTGCGGCAGGACGGCGGCCGTGATCATCTCCCAGCGGGTCGCGCCGAGCGCGAGCGCCGCTTCCTTGTCCGAGGGCGCCGTGGTCTCGATCACCTCGCGCGCGAGCGACGTGATGATCGGCGTGATCATGATCGCGAGGATGATTCCGGCGGTCAGGAACGAGCGGCCGAGGCCGAACTGCTGCGACAGCACGAGCACGCCCCACAGGCCGAACACCACCGAGGGCACGACCGCCAGCAGATCGAGCACGTACACCATCGGGCGCCGCACCCAGGGCGGCGCGACCTGCGTGACGAACAGCGCGACGCCGAGGCTGATCGGCACCGCGATCAGCACCGCGATCGCCGAGGTGAACAGCGTCCCCCACACGAACGCCAGCGCGCCGTAGTCCCCGCTGGCGGGCGACCACCGCGTCGACGTCAGGAACTCGAGCCCCATCGCGCCGAGCGCGGGGAGCGCGCGCTGGGTCATCACCAGCGCGATCATCCCGAGCACGAGCAGCACGAGGCCGGCCGCGCCCATCGCGAGCACGCGGAACGCCCGGTCCCCGCGCGCGGCGCCTCCTCGCAGGTCGAGCCGGCCTTCGGTCATGGGACGGGCGGCGCGGGCTGGACCCGCTCGAGCTGCGCCAGCGCCCGGTCCTGCAGGCTCTTCGGCAGGGGCGCGAAGTCGATCTCGGGCAGCAGCTTCTGCCCGTCGGTGAGCATGTAGCGGAAGTACGCCTTGATGGCGGCGCCCTTCACCGGGTCGGCGGGCTGGGCGTCGATCAGGCACCAGCTCTGGGCCGTGATCGGGTACGCGGTGGCGCCCCGGGCGTCGAGGGCGCTGAACACGAGGTCGTCCGCGATCTCGAGGCCCTCGCCCGCGGCGGTCGCGGCCTCGACCGTGGGCGCCACGAACGCGCCGCTGTGGTTCTTGATCGCCGCGTACGTCAGGCCCGAGGCCTTGGCATCGGACAGGTCGACGTAGCCGATCGCACCCTTCGTGGACTGGACGATCTGCGCGACGCCGCCGTTGCCATTGCCGGCCTGGATGTCGGCGGGCCACTCGACGGTGGATCCGCTCCCGAGCTTCCACGCGTCAGGCGCAGCGAGCTGGAGGTAGCGGCTGAAGTTCTGCGTGGTGCCCGAGCCGTCGGCGCGGCGCGCCACCGTGATCGCGAGGTCGGGCAGGGTGACGCCCGGGTTGTCGGCCCCGATCGCGGGGTCGGTCCAGCGCGTGATCGTGCGCTGGAACATGCCGGCGATCACCGGCGCGGACAGCTGCAGCCTGCGCACGCCGTCGAGCCGGTAGCTCAGCGTGATCGGGCCGAGCAGGTTGGGGATGTAGAAGAACGCGCCGCCCTTGACCTTGCCCGCGTCCGCCGCCTTGTACGGGGCGTCCGTGCACGCGAAGTCGACCACCTGGTCGGCGAAGTCCTGCCGGCCCTTGCCGGAGCCGCCGGCTCCGTAGTTGATCGTGATCTTGCGGTTGGTCTTGGTGAAGACCTCGATCGCGACCTCCTGGAACGCCTGCTGAAACGTCGCGCCGCTCGCGTTCAGCGTCACCTTGGTCCCCCCGGTCACGCCGGCGCCCGCGGGGTCGGTCGTGCCGCCGCAGGCGATCAGCCCGCCGAGGCCTGGCAGCGTCACGAGGACGCCCAGCGGGAGGCGGGTCCAGGTGCGGTCGGTCATGCGACACATCGTAGTCAGCTCAGGTGACACCGCGGGTAACCGTCGGTGACGGGACGGTGACCGCCGCCCGTTGCCGCCGCCGTTCCACGGCGCTCCGCCCGGCCCCACGCGGCACGCCGCGCTGGGTTCCCACCCCGGCTTCGAGACGGGTTCACCGTCTCTCAGTTCCCGGAGCGGGGGATCGGGAGCGGGCGGTGGCGCAGGTCGGTGGCCCGGACCATGTAGACCACCTCCTCGGCGAGGTTCTTGACGTGGTCGCCGATCCGCTCGAGGTAGCGGCACACCGACGTCAGCGGGAGCACCCGGGTGACCGTGGCGGGATCGGTGGCGACGTGGGCGATCAGCTCGGCGAACAGGCTCGCGTTGAGGCGATCGATCTCGGCGTCGGCCGTGATCACGGCGGTCGCGGCGTCGGCGTCCTTCTTGACGAACGCGTCGAGCGCCGCGTGCAGGTTCTTCTGGGCCAGGCTGGCCATCCGGTGCAGATCGAGCCGGGACTCGAGCGGCGGCAGCCGGTTGAGCTCGAGCGCGCGCTTGGCGATGCCCGTGGCGAGATCGCCGATCCGCTCGACGTCGACCACGAACTTGAGCGACATCGTGATGAACCGCAGATCGCTCGCCACCGGCTGCCGCGTCGCCAGGATCTGGAGCGCGAGCTCGTCGATGTCGTTCTCGTCCTTGTCGATCGTGGCGTCGCCCTCGATCACCTGGCGCGCGAGGTCGTCGTCGCGGTCGGTGAGCGCGCGCATCGCGAGGTCGATCTGTGCCTCCGCGCGCGAGCCCATGGTGGCGAGCCGCTCGCGCAGCGTGCGCAGCTCGAGGTCGAAGTCCTTGCTGGTGTGTGCGGTCATGTCGCGGTCCCCCGGGGGAGCCTGAGCCAGAACGTGCTCCCGGTCGGTGTGTTTGGCTCGACGCCGACGGCGCCGCCCATGCTCTCGGTGAGGTGCTTGACGATCGACAGCCCGAGCCCGGTGCCCCCGGCCTCGCGCGAGCGGCTCGGATCCGCGCGGTAGAACCGCTCGAACACGCGCTCGCGGTGCTTGTCGGCGATGCCCGGGCCGTCGTCGCGGACCTCGATCCGGACGTGGGCGCCAGCCGGATCGGGCCGCGCCTCGACCCACACTCGCCCGCTCGTCCGCGTGTACTTGACGGCGTTGTCGATCAGGTTGACGAAGATCTGGTCGAGCGCCTTGGCGTCCGCGCGGACGGTCAGCCCGGCCGGGATCGCGGCCTCGACGATCACGCCGCGGGCGGCCGCGAGCGTCTCGACCACCGTCAGCGACTGATCCACCACCCCCTTCACCACGACCGACGACAGGTCCATCCGGTACTGGCCCGCGTCGAGCCGCGACAGGTCGAGCAGGTCCGCGAGGATGCGCGCGAGCCGCTCCGCGTTGCGGTGGAGGCCGTCGATCAGCTTGGGCCCCATCACCGGATCGTCCTTGGCGCCGGCGAGCAGCGTCTCGGCGTTGGCGCGGATCACGGCGACCGGCGTGCGCAGTTCGTGGGACACGTTGGCCACGAAGTCGCGCCGGACCGTCTCGAGGCGCCGCATCGCGGTGACGTCCTCGAGGAGGAGCACGCGGCCGCTCGCCTCCCACGTCCGCGGCACCCGGATCAGCACGCGTGGGCCACCGGGCAGCTGGACCTCGGCCTGGCCGGCCTCGGCGGCGTTGATCAGCTCGAACGCCTGCGGCACCCGCATGAACTCGATCAGCGGCTCGCCGACCGGGGTGCTGGTGACGCCGAGCATCCGGCGTGCGGCATCGTTGAGAAGCTCGATCCGGTGGTCGTCGTCGACGGCGATCACGCCCTGGTTGAGGCCCTCGGCGACCGCCGCGAGCATCACCTTCTCGCGGTTGAGCGCCACGTGGCTGCGGCGCGCGTCATCGGCGAGGAAGTTCACCCACTCCGACAGCTCGCGCAGCTCGTCGCCCGCGGGGGCGTCCCCGAGCGGGACCCGCTGGGTGGTGTCGCGGACGATCCGCTGGGTGGCGCGGGAGATGTCGCGGAGCTGGCGCCGCACCAGCGTGATCACGACCATGGCGGTGACCAGGCACGCCGCGATCACCAGGGCCACGAGCACGAGGAGCGCGCCGGGACCGTCCGCGGTGAGCGCCCCGTGGGTCGCCGCGGCGGTGGTCGCGGCCACACCGACCGCGAGCACGGGGGCGACGACGAGGAGGGCGGGGCGGACCCGCTGGATCAAGCGCTGGCCTCGTCGGGCTGGTCCTTGAACCGGTAGCCCACGCCGCGCAGCGTCTCGATGTAGACCCCGGCCTCGCCGAGCTTCTCGCGCAGCCGCTTGACGTGGGTGTCGACGGTGCGCGTGGTGACGTCGGCCTCGATGCCCCACACGTCGGACAGCAGCGCATCGCGGGTCTGGACGCGGCCGCGGCGGGACACGAACGCGTGGAGCAGGCGGAACTCGAGCGCGGTCAACCCGATCTCGGCCTCGTCGACCCAGGCGCGGTGCGCGTCGCGATCGATCTTGAGCCGCCCGAACTTGATCAGCGACGGCTCGCCCTCGACCTTGTGCGCGCGGCGCAGCAGGGCGCGGATGCGGAGCACCAGCTCGCGCACGCTGAACGGCTTGACCACGTAGTCATCGGCGCCGACCTCGAAGCCGACCACGCGGTCGATCTCCTCGCCCTTCGCGGTGCACATGATCACGGGGATGTTCCGCGTGCGCTCCTGGTCGCGCAGGCGCCGGCAGATCTCGGTGCCGGACAGATCGGGCAGCATCAGGTCGAGGACGATCAAGTCCGGCAGCGGATCGGCCGTGGCGCTCGCGAGGCCCTGGCGGCCGCTGTGCGCGAGCCGGACCTGGAAGCCCTCGGCGCGCAGGTTGTACTCCACCGTGGTGGCGAGGTCGACCTCATCCTCGATGACCAGTACGAGCATGTCCCAAGCCTTACCATGCCCCCGGTGACGGCGGGGTGACGGGAGGGGAGCCGTCCCGTGACGTGCAGCGCTTACTTGCCCGCGGGCAGGACGATCTTCGGGTCGTCCTTGTTCGCGCGGTACAGCACGACCGTGTGGCCCAGCACCTGCGCGACCTCGGCCTTGGCGCGCTTGCTGATCTCCTCGGCGGCGAACTGGCGGTCCACGTTGGCCGCCTCGTAGATCTTCACCTTGATCAGCTCGTGCGTGGTGAGCGCCTCGTCGACCGCGGTGATCAGGCCGTCGTCGATCCCGTCCTTGCCGACCTGGACGAGCGGGCGGATCGCATGCGCGAGGGCGCGGAGGTGTCGACGCTGCTTGCCGGTGAGCACGGCGGGGTCATAGCCGTCCCCGGAGCGGGGAACAAGGCCGGGCCGGACCTACCCGTGCCTTTGTTCGCGACCGCCCGGTGTGCATGACCTTGCCCAGCGCGGCGTCCTCGAGCAGGCCTACGCGGCTCACCCGGAGCGGTTCGTGCGCGGCAAGCCCGCGCCCTCCGCACCGCCGCCGACCGTCTGGATCAATCCCCCCAAGACTCCCACCGAGACACAGGAGCCGCGAGCGTAATGAGACCATGGGCTGTGTCAAAATCGTTGACAGGTTCCGCTCCGCGTCGTCCTGGCGCGCACCCTGTGCACCGCGCTGGGTTACACGATCGCGGCGGCGACGCTCGACGATGGCGCGGTGCGGTGCGGTTCCGGATCGCGGCCGCTGGCGGCTAGCCGATCAGAGTGCCGTCGAGCCGAGCTCGTCGATCGTGTCGGGGCCGAAGTTGAGGTCGGTGAGGTCGGTTGCCGAGGTGGCTCCGTGGGTGAGATTGACGTTGCCCCCGGTCGGGTAGGGGTCGGACGGGCCGAGCGGCTGGGTGCCGGCGTTTCGGCGGATGAAGTCGGAGCCCGAGTAGACCATCGAGGCGTCGAATGGTGTGGTGGCGTCGGGGGCCAGGTCGAGGGTGTCGTAGACCGCCGAGAGCTCGGCCGCGCATGCCAGGCCGCCCTGCGTCGCGTCGTTGGCGCTCCCCTGCAGGTAGATCTTCTCGGAGTCGGCGTAGGTGGTCACGCCGCAGATTCCGCCCCCGTACGCACCGGTCCATTGCACGACACCGGCGGCGTCGTTGGCATGGACGTGGGCGAGCACCCTGCTGCCGCTGCCGTCGGACTGCGGGAACACCGAGTAATAAGCGTCGAGGTCGAAGGTCCCGGCGTCGGGGGCGGTCTCGGTGGCGCGGAGGAACATGGTGCCGGCCGGCCCGCGCTCGTAGATGGTCCAGGCAGCGTCCGGCGTCATGCCGAAGATCAGAAACTGCGTGGCGGAGCCGGTGTGACACTCGGCGTAGATGTCGACGCTCCTGCCATCCGGCATGACCAGCGCCTGTCCCTCCGGAGAGCCGCTCAGGCAGCCGCTCGCCCCGGACTGGTTGGCCAGGTCGAGGCGATCGTCGAACCTCTGGAGGATCGCGTCCATCGTGAAGCCCGTCGTGTTGAGGTAGACGTCGTCCTGGAAGCGCGTCAGGAGCAACTCTGGCGTCAGTAACCAAGCTCCTGCCGGCCCCGACCGCATGTCGAGCGAATCGGGCGTCGCCCGGTCGACGACCTCGGTCGCCTTGAAGTTGAAGATCGGTCCCGAGTCGCCGCCACAGCCGACGAGCACCAGCAGCGCCAGGACGTGCAGCCGCGTCGGTCTCATGAGGCCTCCCATTTGCACCATGATCACATGGTCGCACGGCGCGATACCGATCGAGTCGATGATGTCGAGTCAGCCGCTCAGCCCGACCCGCCGGCGCGCGGTCAGGCAGTGCTCGGAGCCGAGCGCGAAGTCGCGGCAGGTGCGCGGACGGTCGTCGTCGATGACGCAGGTGTACGGGGTGGTGGTGCGTGCGCCGCCGGCTGCCGCGATGACCTCGCTACCGTCGAGCGCGGCGCAGCGATCGCCGGTGCGTCGGAGATCGAGGCCGGGGCCCCGATCGACGACGTCGTCGGGACGGCGCCGCACCACGGGGTCGCGCTTGCGGACCTCGACCGCGTGGTACGCGGCGCGCCAGCAAGCGCCGCAGGCCTGGCAATCGAGGGCAGCTTCCCAGCGCTCGCAGCCCGGCCACGCCGGAGCGATCGTCATCCTGGGCCCGGCCTGGCGGCAGCGTTCGGCGCCGCGCGCCTGGTGCCGCCACGCCCCGGTTGTTCACCGAGCCCGGGCTCCTGGAGCCGGATGAGAGCCTGACCCTCCGCGTGACGGACGACCAAGAGTGGAGCCGCCGGGTCCAACAGCACGTGATCACCGGGCGGACCGTGGCCCCGTTCGTCGCGCCACCACCCAACGACGCCGTCCTGGGGGACGACGGCGTTCGCTGGTCCGGCTCATGGGACGAGGTCCGCGTCGAGGGTCGCTGGGAGCGCTACGATCCCGACGGCGATGGGTACCTCACCGCGGTGCAGGACCTCGTGAGCCCGGCGTGGCTAGCGCGGTCGAACGGCGCGGGGCCCCACCCTGGTTCCGCACGGGCTCCCGCGCTGGCACCCAGAATGGGCGCCGCCGCCCATGTATCTCCCATGGATCCTCACCACCACCACCGGGCGCCGCGATGGCGAGTTCGTGAGCGCGACCCACGATGGGGTCATCGACCTGTAGCCATCCCAACTCGGCTTCGACCGCGACGCCGTCGCCTCCGCATGACGTGGGTCACCGCCATCGCCGCGGGCGGTCGCGTGCCGGCCGCCGCCCTGACCGGGCCGCGGCCGCCGAGTCCGTACGCCCAACCGGTCCCGCCGCCTCCGCTGCAGGAGATCAGTCCCGTCCTCGGAGCGGTCCTCGGTCAGGCCGCCCATGTGGTCGACCTCCTGACGATCTCAGCCGCTCGAGAGGTCGTGAGGAACGTCGGGCCGACCTCGGCGTATCACGGAGCACGCGAACGTACGTGCAGCGCTCCGGAGCGGGCGGCGCGGGCGGTTCGGCGGTCGACGCGGTCGCCCCAGGCAAGCGCACCTGCGCGGAAGCGATCCAGCGACGCGCGAGTGGAACGCCGTCGGACGCGGCGCCCGCGACCCGCGGATCCGGCGCGGCGCTGCCGACCGGCATGCAGGCGAAGATGGAGGACGCCTTCGACGTCGATTTCGGCTTCGGCCCGGTGCGCGTGCACGAGGGCGAGCGGGCGTCTTCGATGGGCGCGCTCGCGGCACGCGTTCCCGCAGTAGCCCTGGCCGCGGTAGTGGGGCCGGCACACCACGAACCCACGGCCACCGTGACCGCACGTCAACGCGAAGACATCGAGCTCGTCCGTCTATCGCGGATGGTCTATCGCGGATGGTCTATCGCGGATGGTCTATCGCGGATGGTCGAGAACTTGACCGCGATCTCAGGCCCGATGGTTCGCCGGCGCCGTCCGCAAGCTCGCGGCCAGGACCCGCACGAACGCCCCCGGCTCCAGCGCCAGCGACGGCCACGCCGTCTCCCCTCGCGCGCGTAGCGCCTCCACCCGCTCGTTCAGGCCGTCGAGCGCGTCGGGCGCATATTCAACTTTCTACTATTCAGCGTTGAGGCGTTGGTGTAGTCACCGAAGCACCCGACCGTGAACGCCATCCACTTGCACCAACTCGAGCGCGCGATCAGGGCGCTTGGCCTCGCGTCGCTCTCGCTGCTGGTCGCTTGCAGCTCGGCAAGCCGACCGTCGAACCCTGGCGGGCTGGACGACGCTACGCCATCCCTCGATGCGAGCCCCGTCGAACCGGACGCGCCGCCCACGCCGCGTTTCTTGTGCTCGATGGAGCCGCCAGCCAACGCCCCGCAGCCAGCGATCCCTCCCCTGCCCGCTGCTGGTTGTCCGGTGCTCGCGCCCGGACTGAACACTATCCAGACCGGCGCCGGTCCGCGGCAGTTCCTCCTCGTCGTGCCGGAGTCGGTGACCCCCACGGAGAAGCTCCCCATCCTGTTCATGTGGCACTGGCTCGGTGGCGACGCGTGGGACTTCCTCGAGAAGGGAGATGTCCAGACCGCCGCAAACGAACAGCACTTCATCTCGGTGCTACCGGTCAACAAGGGCGCCACGGTGTTCGGCACCTCGTTCAACACCCGGTGGCCATTCGACATCACCCAGTCCGCCGGTCGCATGCAGGAGGAGTTCGAGTTCTTCGACGGGATGCTCGCCTGCGTGCAGCAGCAGTTCACCACCAACAAGCACTGCGTCTCGAGCGTCGGTGTGTCGGCCGGCGCGCTGTTCACCGGACAACTCGCGCAGGCTCGCAGCACCACCCTCGCGTCATTCGTCTCGCTCTCGGGCGGTACGGGCGCCACCTGGATCAAGAACTGGGAGGGTGCGACTCGCAAGCTGCCCGCGGTCGTGCTGTGGGGCGGTGACGGCCCGCCCGAGATGGACGGCAACAAGGACATCCTCGGCTGCTTCGGTGTCGGCATGGACTTCTCGGTCGCGTCGCGCTCGCTCGAGGACGGGCTCGCCGGGGGCGGTCACTTCTTCGTCGAGTGTCGCCACAACTGCGGCCATGTCGAGCCGCCGCTGACGCCGCCGCCCGGCGAGTCGAAGTACGCGGGCATGTGGGAGTTCGCGCTCGATCACCCGTACTGGCTCGCGGCCGGTCAATCGCCGTACCTCACCGAGGGGCTGCCGACCGGCATGCCGTCGTGGTGCGCGATCGGCGCGGGTACCTCAATGCCGCGTAGTGGAGGTGGTTGCCCCGATGCCGAAAACCCGTGTTCGCAGTAAAGACCTCAACCGCATCCAAGGAGTCCGTCGTCGGCGCGCATGAGCGCGATCTTCATGCCCGGCCCTATCTGCCAGCGTGACGTGAGACACTGGACCCTGTCCGCCCTCATCCTCCAGGGATCAGCAGCGGCGGGGCCTTGCGGGCCGGGGGCGCGGCGCTCGGGGCCGGGGCCAGGGGCTCAGCGTCCTGATCACAGGCGCGGTCGGCATCGCACGTGGTGGCGGCTCGCCCGCGTTCATCGATCGATTTGTCCATTCGCGAGCCCCGTCTTGCCGACGCCGGTCGGGCCGATGAACACGATGTTCTCGGCCTTGGTCACGAACTCGAGCTCGGCGAAGGTCCGGATCTGGCGGGCGTTGATGCCGGGCTGGCGCTTGAAGGGGAAGCTCTCGAGCGTCCACTGCTCGGGGAGGCCCGCGCGCTTGATGCGCCAGGCGAGCGCGGCCTCCTGGTTGGCCTGCCACTGGGCGCGCATCAGCCGCGCGACGAACTCCTGGTAGCTGGTGTCGTCCTTGTCGGCGCGCTTGGCTTCCTCGTCGAAGATCGCGGCGATCTTGCGGAGGTGCAGGCTGCGCAGCAGCTGCTCGAGGTCATCCTTCATCGACGGCGTCCTCCGGTGCGAGGTTCGCGCGGTCGTCCGGGAGGTCGGCGTCGGCGTCGCCCTCTGGCGCCCGTTCGACGGGTAGGACGAAGAAGTCCGTGGCGACCTGCTTCAAGATCATCCGTTCGAGCCGGTCGAGGTCGTAGAGCCCGTCGTGCGCGGCGGTGCCGATCGCGGTGGCGAGCTGAGCGGGAGGATCGTCGCGGCACATCTGGGCGAAGCGGCGCAGGGTGGCCGGCCAGCGCAGGCCACCACGCTGCTTGAGTGCGGTCGCGTAGGTCGCGAACGGCGCCCACGCCTCCGCGAGTTCGCGCTCCTCCGGAAGCCCTTGCGGCGGCGCGCCCGGCTGGCCCCGCGGCGGGCGATGCGCGGCGAGCGTCCGCCGCTGGTGGCGCAGCGTCGAACCCACCTTGTCGTGGACGGCGACCTCGCGCGGGCCCTGGAACACGCGGATCTTGTCCTTCGTCTCGCGGACCTCGACGGCCTTGCCGAGCAGTTGATGCGGCACCGAGTAGATGTGCCCGTCGACGTGCACGTACCCCTCGAGGTCGACGACGCGCTGGTGCAGTTGATAGACCTCGGGGCGCCACGCCGGCAAGCGTCGCAGCTTGGGCCGCTCGACGGCGTACAGCTCGTTCGAGCTGGCCGACAAGCTTCGGCGAAACGTCGCGTTGACCTTGTCGCACCACTCGCGCGCGGCCCGGTTCGCGTCCGCGAAGTCGGCGAACTGCCGCCCCGCGAGGAAGTTGCGCTCGATGTACCAGAACGGCCCCTCGACGCGCGCCTTGCGATCGGGGTCGCCGATCGCGTGCGCGATGAACGAGAACCCGAGCCGCCGCCCGAACGCTTCCATCTCGGGCACAGGCACCATGGAACGGCCGCTGCCGTGGAGCACGATCACGTGCGTGTTGTCGATCATGCAGCGCTCGGCGGCGCCGCCGTGATAGGCGACGCCCTCGTCGAGGAAGACCTTGCACTCGAACCGCGTGAACCGCGGGTAGAACTGAACGTACAGGCGGCGTGAGTACGCGAGCACGATCGCGGCGGTCTGCACGCGGCGCAGGGCGCCGCCGATGTGCACATCGTGTGGCGAGGTGTCGTGCTGCATCTCGAGCCCTGGCGTCAGGACATCGTCGTAGCTGCCCTTGAGCTGCGGGGGCGTGTGACCGATCCCGTGGCGGCGGC
Source organism: Kofleriaceae bacterium (assembly GCA_964203225.1). Classification (GTDB taxonomy): domain Bacteria; phylum Myxococcota_A; class Polyangia; order Haliangiales; family Haliangiaceae; genus JABFXX01. Next base: position 294,566 of record CAXNMK010000004.1, on the reverse strand, counting down.
AGAACGCGGTCAGCGCGGGATCGGACACCGTCACGTCGTGCTGCGCGGCCAGCTCCTCGTGGACGCGCACGAGGTTGCCCTTGCAGCTCGCGTGCAGCGCGAGGATCTCGTCGCGCACCGCCGCGAGCGCCTCGGCCCGCTCGAGGGGTGGCGGCGTGGCGCGGCCGTCGGTGAGGACGTCGCGCACCGTGTTGCGTGAGATCTGCAGCGCACGCGCGATCGCGCGCTTGCCGAGGCCTTGGTCATGAAGGGTCAGGATGGCGGATCGTTGGGTCTGGTCCAGCATGTAGCTCCTCGAGAGAGGCGCCCAGCGCCGCGAACGCCTCGCTCGCGGCACGATGGGCGCGGGTCACCGCGGCGGTCGGGGGACCGCCGTCGTGGGCACGCCGCCGCGCGCGCCAGGCGAGCGCGGCGAGCGTCGTCAAATCCTTGAGCAGCGAACCCGCGGCGTCCTCGCCCACCGCGGGCGCCGCCGCCGGCGTCGCCTTGGCCGCCGCGATCGATTCGCGCAGCCGCCGGTCGCGGTCGTAGTCGCGGTTCGCGTCACGCCACCGGCGGTCCGCGCGACGGTGCCGTGCGCGCTGGCACTCGTCGCGCTCGCACGCATGCTGGCGCGCGCCTACGCGTGCGTCAGGCAAGAACCAGCGGCGGCACCCCGAGCACGGGCGCTTCTTTTGCACAGCGCCGCGCAGGATCGCCGAGTCGGCTCACCGATGGCGGTGGGTCACTTCTGCCGAGCAAACCTGGGTCAGTTCTGGTGAGTGTTGCGGACAAGGCCGAGGCGTTCGACTTGATCGCGGTGAAGGCGCTCGCGCAGCCGACGACGTCGGCGATTCCCCATGTCGAGATCGGCGTCCCTGATCTCGGCGTCTACGACGAGCTGATCACGATGACCGGTGCCGCATGACGGTCTACACGCCCGAGGTCGGCGACCGGATCACGAAGCTCCTCGCCGAGTTCAAGCTGTCGAGTGCCGCCGCGCAGACCACGAACCAGCTCATTCAGCAGCTGCTGGCGGCCCGCCGCGATCTCAGTCTGCCTCGTGCGCTGCGCGCGCTCGATGCCTACGACGTCATGATCCTCGAGGACCTCGGCTACGTGCAACAGAGCGCAGACGAGGCCGAGGTCCTCTTCACGCTCATGGCCGAGCGCGACGAGCGTCGGTCCCTGATCATCACCTCATCACCCGCAACCTGGTCTTCAGCGAGTGGGACCGGATCTTCAAGAACCCGATGACCACCGCCGCGGCGATCGACCGCCTCGTTCACCACGCCACCATCCTCGAGATCGATCGCGGCAGCGTCCGCGCCGAGGACGCCAAGAAACGGAAGGACCCGAAGTCGACGACAACGACCAACCCAACGACAACTACATCACCCCGCGACGACAACTACCCCACCGAGATCCACCCCGCGTGAACCACCCGTCGGACCGGCAAGAATAGTTGTCGCCAGCCGGCAACCGTAATTGACGCCGATCACGGCCCAGCTGGGTGGTGTGGCGGTGCTGCCGCTGATGGTCGGGCACGCCGCGCTGGTGATCGGGGCGTTCTACCTGTCGGCGGTTGCCCTCCGGCGTGGCCTCCAGGTCGCCCTGTTCTATGCGCGCATCGTGATTGGTGGCCCGACGAAGTTTGACGCCGCGATGGCACGTATCGAGATCGCCGACGTGCACACGAGCCTACGCCGGCTTCGAGTTCGCGATCCGCTCGAGTTCGACAGCGACGGCAGCCTTGTCGATGCGCCCCTCGGCGACACCCATCGTCAGATCGTAGAACGCCCCGGAGTCATGCTCGAGGGTGATCCCGTTCAGGTCGAGGAAGACCTGGGCGGCGAGAAGGCCCGCGCGTTTGTTGCCGTCCACGAACGCGTGGTTCGAGACGATATGAAACAGGTAGGCTGCCGCCATCGCGAACAGGCCGTCGTGTGCATACGTACCGCCGAACGATACCTGCGGCTGCGCCACCGCCGACTCGAGGAGACCACGATCACGCAGGCCATCGCCGCCACCGAAGCGCTCGAGTTGACGCTGGTGAAGCGCGAGCACCACCTCGACCGTCAGGAACTCGGTCTCGGCGGGCGCGTCGCTCACCTGGCGAGCTTCTGGTACGTCTCGGCGTGCGCGTCCATCAGCCGGTCACCGGCGGCGAGCGCCCGGTCCTTCAGGGGCGCCTTCCTCACGGGGCGGATGATGAGGGCCTCGCCGTCGGTCGTGATCTCCAGCGGGGTGTCCTTGGTGATGTCGAGCAGCTCCAGGATAGGGCGCTCGATGATGAGGCCCAGGCTGTTTCCGACGGAGGAGAGCTTCTTGACCATCATGGTGGAACCTTGTTCATACCTGCGTGGCACGCCAATGATAACCGCCGGCCAGGTCTGGCGCCACCACGTTGCTCGCAGACGCGCGGTTCGCGATCATCGCCAACATCCGCGGTGCCTGGCGCGGATACGGGGCGCGCGCGAGCCAGGCGATCGGGCTGGCCAAGGTGCTGGATGAGCTTCGCGGGGCGTTCCGGATCGAGGAGCGGCGCACGCAGCGGCGGAGCGATGGGACGGTGACGATCGCGGGCGTGCGGTACGAGCTGCCGTCGCGGTACCGGACGCTCGAGCGGCTGAGCGTGCGGTACGCGACGTGGGACCTGGCCGCGGTCCACCTCGTCGACGACAAGAGCGGGGCGGTGCTCGCGCCGCTCGATCCGCTCGACCGGACGAGGAACGGCACGCAGTCGCGGCGCCTGCTCGCGGAGGTCGTGCCCCTGGCGGGGATCGCCGCGCCGCCGACGAGGCCCCCCAGCTGGCGCCGCTGCTGCGCCAGCTCATCACCGCGTACGACGCCTCGGGGCTCCCGCCGGCGTACGTGCCCAAGGACGTGACCTGATGGATGCCCGCAAGCTGTCCGCGTTGTACGGCCTCACGTGGAACCCCTCCCTCGAGAGCATCCCCGTCGAGGCGCTGTGCGAGACCCCACGCGTCCAGCACTTCGTGTGGCGCGTCGAGGATCTCGTCATGAACGGGGGCTTCGCGCTCATCACGGGCGATGTCGGCGCCGGCAAGAGCGCGGCGCTGCGCCTGCTGGCCCAGAAACTCGCGCCCCTGCGCGACGTCATCGTCGGACTTCTACCGGGAGCTCGGCGACCTGTTCAACGTGCCGGTCTCGACGTCGAACCGGTGGGGCGCATACAAGACCGTGCGCGCGAAGTGGCAGGAGCACATCCACCAGACGCTGTTCCGCCCGGTGCTGCTCATCGACGAGGCGCAGGCGATGGCGGCCCCGCTGCTCGCCGAGCTACGCCTGCTCGGCTCGACCAAGCTCGACACCTGCACCATCATCACGGTCGTGCTGTGCGGCGATCGCCGGCTCGAGGACAAGCTCCGCACGCCGGACCTGCTGCCCGTCGCGAGCCGGATCCGGACCCGCCTGGTGCTCGACGCCGAGCCGCCGGACGTCCTCGGCGCGATGCTGCGGCACCTCCTCGCGACGGCGGGCAACGCGTCGCTGATGACCGACGAGCTCCAGCGCACCGTCTGCGAGCACGCCGCCGGCAACCGGCGCGTGCTGATGAACCTGTGCAACGAGCTCCTCGCGCTCGCGGTCGCCCGGAACGCCAAGCGCCTCGACGAAGGCGCGTACCTCGAGCTGACCACCGCCGACCACCGCCCGACCCGCACCCCCGCGACCGCGGCACGCGCGAAGCCGGCGCGGCGATGACGACGGCGAGTGGCCTCCCGGTCACGCGCGCCGCGGACCTCGCCGACGTCCCGACTGCGCGGCGCTGGCTCGTCGAGCACCTCTGGGGCGAGGAAGCCGTCGGCATCGTCGGCGGCGAGCCCACGTGCTGCAAGTCGTTCCTCGCGCTCGACCTCGCCGTCGCGGTCGCCTCGGGAGCGCCGTGGCTGCGTCGGTTCCCGGTGATCCACGCCGGCCGCGTCCTGCTGTTCGCCGCCGAGGATGCGCTCCACATCGTCCGGCAGCGGCTCGCCGGCATCGCGCGCGCCGCGGGCCACGACCTCGCCGACCTCGACATCCAGGTGATCACCGCGCCCGCGATCCGCCTCGACGTCGAGCGTGATCGCGACGCGCTGACCGCGACCATCGCCCGGCTCCGTCCGCGCCTGCTCGTGCTCGACCCGTTCGTCCGGCTTCACCGCATCGACGAGAACCTGGCGGGCGAGGTCGCGCCGCTGCTCGCCTACCTGCGCGAGCTGCAGCGCACCTTCCACGTCGCCGTCGTGCTCGTGCACCACGCCCGCAAGGGCGGCGCCAAGATGCGCGCGGGCCAGGCGCTCCGCGGCTCGAGCGAGTTCCACGCCTGGGGCGACTCGAACCTCGACCGCGCTCCCCCAGCGCTCGCGCCGCCGCCGCCCGCCGAGGCCACCGCCGAGCACCGCCTCCTGACCGAACTCACCGCCGCCGCCGCCCCGCTCTCGGCAACGGCGCTGCGCCAGCGCTGCCAGATCCGGAACGCGACGCTCCAGGCTGCGCTCGCCGCTCTCGTCGTCGACGGGAAGGTCCGCAAGGACCGCGCGGGCTACGCCCTCGTGGGCTGATTCCCGGTTCCGGTTCCCGCGATCCTCAGGACCCTGCGGGAACGGGAACGGGAACACCCTCAATTACCGAGCCCACACCACCCTCAAAGAGCGTGCACACGCTCAGGCTGCCGTGGTCACGTCGTTCACGGTGCCGGGGGACCGGCGAACAGGCTCGTTTACTTCGCCGGGTCCGCGCGGTACCACCGACGATGATGGTGCGCTTCCGGCTGATCGGTCTCGTGGTCGTGATCTGGGCCCTCGCGGCGTGCGGGGGCGGCAGCGCGTCGCCCGATGGGGGGGTGCCGGACGCGCAGCTCGTGGGGTTCGCGGCGCCCGAGCTGGTGTGCCCGGGCGGTCCCGGCTGCGAGACCACCGGCGATGGCGTGCTGAAGGTCGGCGCGGCGAAGCGGGCGTGGACGCCCGCGGGCTTCGAGACCTACACCGACGAGAACGCCGACGGTGAGTACAGCACCAGCGAGCCGTACACGGACCTCAACGGCAACGGCAGGTTCGACGGGGTGTGGCTGTTCGGCGGCGGCAACGCGGCGATGCGCGTGGAGAAGGACGTCGAGGCGCGCGCGCTGGCGTTCATCGAGGGCGATGTCTCGGTCGTGCTGCTGTCGATCGACGGCACCGGCCTGCTCGCCTCCGACATGGACGTGATCCGCGCGGACCCGGCGGTGGCGGCGCTCGGCCTCGATCACATCCTGATCACGGCGACGCACGCGCACCTCGCGCCGGACACGCTCGGGCTGTGGGGCCCGACGGCGACCTCGACGGGGCGGCAGCCGTTCGTGCTCGCGCGGCTGTACGCGCAGGCGGCCGCGGCGATCGTCGAGGCCGTGGGCGCGGCCGAGCCGGCGCAGCTGGTGATCGCCTCGACCAAGCTCCTCAACGATCCGACCAACCCGCAGAGCCTGACCGACGACTTCAACAAGGACGTCCGCGATCCAGTGATCTTCGATCCCACGCTGACGGTGGCGCGGTTCGTCCGTGCGAGCGCGCCCACGCAGACGATCGGGACTCTGGTCAACTGGGGCAACCACCCCGAGGTGGCGTACTTCTCCGACGAGCCGGCCGCGATCTCGGCGCACTACCCGGGCTGGCTGCGCGACGCGATGGAGCAGGGCGTGACCACCGCGCAGTCGCGCTACGCGCCGACCGATCTGCCCGGCCTCGGCGGCGTGACGGTATTCGTGCAGGGCGCCCTCGGCGGTCAGATCGGCTCGATCCGCGGCACGCACCCGCCGGGTCCGGACGGCACGCCGATCACCGACGAGAGCCACGCGATGGATCAGGCGATCGGCGTCAACGTGGCGGCGCTCGGGCTGCGCGCGCTCGCGGACACCGGCGAGTCGGTCAGCATCCTGCCGCTGTCGATGAAGACCGCGACCTACCACGCGCGGATCGAGAACACGTTCTTTCACGTCGCGTTCCTGGTCAAGCTGCTCGGCCCCGAGCCGCTGGTCGGCTACGACGACGAGGAGCCGATCGACGTCGGCAACTACCCGTGGCTGCAGCTGCGCTCGACGTACCTCCAGATCGGCCCGCTCGGGATCGTGACCGCGCCCGGCGAGCTCCACCCCGAGCTGTGGGTGGGCGGCTATGACGGCTCGTGGAGCTGGGGCTGGCCGCTCAACGACGCGACCAAGCCCAACCAGCCGCGGTTCGACGAGGCGCCCGCCGCACCCTACATGCGCGATCTGGTGCTCGCCCACGAGGGCGTGCGCTACCCGGTGCTCGCCGGGCTCGGCGAGGGCTTCGTCGGCTACATCATCCCCGCGTACAACTACGCGCTCGATGCCGACAACCCGTACATCGTCGAGGCCGAGGGCGACCACTACGAGGAGGTGTACTCGCTGGGGCCGCTCGTCGAGCAGCACGCGGTGCACCCGATCCTCGAGCTGCTGCGCTACCGGCCCTGAGGCTCCGCGTCGCGCGGCTCCGCGCAACTCCGCGCAGTGCGGTCAGGGCGTGACGACCGCGCCGCGCTGGATCGCGAGCACGTAGCTGAACCGCACGGTCGCGCTGCGCGCCGACACGCCGGCCTCGGTCATCGCCTGGCCGGTGGTGCCGGCGGTGACCGCGCCGGTCTCGTCGTTGGCGATCATCACGCACGCGGCGCTCGCGTTCGTGACCCGGGCGGCGAGCCGGTACAGCGATGCCGGGTCGAACAGCGGCGTCACGAACGGATCGGCCTCGTTGGCGAGGTCCGTGTCGAGGAGCAGCCGGTCGGTGCCGCCGCTGCGCGAGGCGCCGCACGACACCACGGACGTGCCCGCGGGGCGGCGATCGATGCCGATCACCGACGCGGCGTTCTCGCTGGCGGTGGTGTCGATGGCGTCGACGCGGTAGCGCGAGAGGACGGCCATGTGGTTCGAGCTGAGCGGCAGCGCGGTGGTCAGCGTCTCGAGCCCACTCGGGCCGGCGGTCACGATGATCTCGCCGCCGCGGACCTCCCACGCGCTGGCGGTGGCCGCGCGGAACCCCGCGGGCACGCCGGGCTCGTGGAAGCCGGTGAACGCGACGATCCGGTCGCCGCCGATCGTGGCGTCCGGGTCGCACGGTGCGTCGACCTCGTCGCCGTCGGGATCGGGCGTGGCCGGAGGCGCCGCGATCGGGCAGCGATCGCAGTCGTCGCCGACGCCATCCTGGTCCTCGTCGTACCGCCCGCCGGGCTGGTGCTGGCAGAAGTCGGTCGCGGCGGGCAGGCCGTCGCCGTCGTCGTCCCCGGTCGCGTCCACGCACACGGGGCCGCCCGCGCGGGTGTGGTCACACACCGCGCCATCGGCGCAGGCGACGGTCAGGCTGCACGCGTCGCCCACGCCAGCGGCGCCCTCCTCCCCGCACGCGGTCAGGGAGGGGGCCAGGGACGAGGCGACAGCGAGCGCGAGCAAGGCGGGACGCACGCTCGCCAGGATAGCAGCCCGTGGTCTCAGTTTTCTGAGCGCCGGACCGCCCGAAACCTCCACCCAGCGGACGGGGGACGCGCGGTCTGTGGGCCAAGTCCGCGTCTCCGCTGGCCTCGCGCGCTGGCCGCGATCTTGCTGTAAGCCACGACATCATGCTGACGACTCGCCTCGCATTGCCGGTCGCCCTCGCGGCGCTGGCTCTCACCGGGTGCTCCGATGACGACGCACCATCGGATCACCTGCTGTCCCAGACCACCCAGCTCGTCCAGTACGCGTCGTGCTCGGCGCTCGAGTCCGACCTCGAGGACAGCCTGATCCGCGAGGTGTGGGCCAACATCGAGCAGTACGGCCAGTGGGGCGGCCCGCTGTCCGGGACCGATGACGGCGCGGGCGGCGGCGCCCCCGAGTCCGGCGGTGGGCGCGAGGAGGGCGAGGACTACTCGGGCACGAACAACCAGGAGGCCGGCGTCGACGAGGCCGACCTGGTCAAGACCGACGGCTATCACGTGTACGCGCTCAACGGCACGCGCCTCCACATCTTCGGCGTGCCGCAGTTCGGCGAGTTGACGCCCGAGAGCGTGACCTCGATCGAGGGCCACCCGCGCGAGATGCTGCTCGACAAGGACGCCGGCCGCGCGGTGGTGTTCTCGTACGTCTACGTCCAGCAACTCCCGGCCGATCACCCGCTGCGCGCGCTGACCGGCGTGGGCAACGACGACGCGAGCTGGTACTGGCGCGCCGACGTCCTGACCAAGATGACGGTGCTGGACATCTCGGATCGCACGGCCCCGACGTTGCTGCGCGAGGTCTACTACGAGGGCTGGTACCAGACGGCGCGCAAGGTCGATGCCTCGGTGCGGGTCTCGACGTACGCCTCGATCAACCAGCCCGTGCTGTGGGACTGGTGGCAGATCCTCGAGAGCACGAACTACAACAAGAGCGCGGCCAAGGCGATCGCCGCGGATCGGATCCGCGCCCTCGGCCTCGCGGACCTGACGCCGCAGCTGTTCGTGCGCAACCCGTCGGGTCAGTTCACGGTGCAGGGCCTGTCGCAGTCCGCGTGCCAGGGCTTCTACCGCCCCACCGACAGCCACGCGCGCGGCATCGCGTCGATCATCTCGTTCGACCTGCTCGGCAACACGATGGCGTTCGACGCCGACAACGTGGTGTCGAACTGGGCCACGTTCTACTCGTCGCGGGACCAGATGGTGCTCGCCGAGCCCGCCCACGACTGGTGGTGGTACTGGTGGTTCCAGGACGACCCGGACCAGCTCAACGTCCACGTGTTCGACATCTCGGTCCCGGGCCACAGCCGTTACACCGGCTCGGGCCGCGTCGACGGCCAGCTCAGCGATCAGTTCGCGATCGACGAGGAGGCCGGCGCGATCCGCCTCGCCACCACCACCAACATCTTCCGCCAGTGGTGGGGCGGGGGTGATGACCAGGCCGCGCCCCCGCCGATGGAGAACCACGTGTGGGTGCTCGAGCCGCAGGGCCCGCGCTACGACGTCGTCGGCCACGTCGGCGGCATCGCCCTCGGCGAGCGGATCATGTCGGCGCGGCTGATCGGCGACAAGGGCTACCTGGTGACGTTCCGCCAGGTCGATCCGCTGTTCACGCTCGACCTGTCCGACAACACCAACCCGCAGGTCGTCGGCGAGCTCAAGATCCCCGGGTTCTCGACCTACATCCACCCGCTGTCCACCGACAAGCTGCTGACGATCGGCGTCGGCGGCGACGACAACGGCGCCAACTGGCGCACGACGATCTCGACGTTCGACGTCGGCGACTTCGCCAACCCTGCGCTCGCGGCGACCCTGCCGATCGACGGCGAGGCGGGCTGGGGCTGGTCCGAGGCGCTGTGGGAGCACAAGGCGTTCCAGTACTTCGCCCCGAAGCAGCTGCTCGCGGTGCCGCAGTCGAACTACACCTACGACGGTACCACCTACCGCTACCTGTCCCAGCTCGAGGTGATCAACGTCGACGACGCGACCGGCGCGCTGTCGATGAAGGGCACCATCGACCACTCGGCGTACTACACGCCGGACCAGTGGTGGTCGTACCAGGACATCCGCCGCAGCATCTTCATGGGCGACTTCCTGTACGCCGTCAGCGACAAGGCGATCACCGTGCACCGGCTGAGCGACCTCGGCATGGTCACGATGCAGAACCTGCCCGGCTACGTCGAGGGCGACTGGTACTGGTGGTGGTGACCGCGCTCCGCTCCCTCACTCCGTGGGAGCGGGCAGCGGGTCCATCGACGGCAGCTCCTGGGTCAGCTCCTGCGCGAGCGGTGCGGGCTTCACGGTGACCTGCTTGCAGTAGACCTTGAGCGTGGGGATGTTCTCCTGGATCCGCTGCATCAGCGTCGCGTCGCTCATGCTGCCGGTGATCGGGATCGAGCACGCGGAGTAGGTGCCGGGGACCAGCTCGTCGAACTCCGGCATCGGCAGGGCCTTGCCCAGCCAGAACTTCATGCCCTGGGCGCCGCCGCCGAACATCGCGTCGGTGAGCTGCTTGCCGTCGAGGTAGGCGACCGTGCCGTTGAACAGGAACACCTGCGCGGCGTCGACCTGGGCCCCGGCGACCGGCTTGATCGTGATCGTCAGCTTGTTCTGCCCGACCGGGACCTCGATGGTGGCTGTCGACGGGCGCCCGGCCGTGACCTCGACGGTGACCGCGGTGGTCTTCATCGTCATCATCCCGGTCTGCATGGCCTGGATCACGGTGGTGCCCTCGGGGACGCGCGCGAACGTGAACGTGCCGTCGTCGGCGGTCTGGCCGAACGCGGCGGAGGCGCCGCCGCCCTTGCTCGACCAGCCGACGGTCGCGTTGCCGAGCGGCTTGCCCTTGAGCGTGACCTTGCCGGTCACCGAGCCGTAGCCGCGCAGGGTCAGGGTGACCGGCCCGACGTCGTCGGTGCCGGCCGGGACGCTGGTACCCAGGGAGCGGCCGCGCTCGGGGTGTGCCGCCATCGCGGTGGTCTCCTGGCGGGGCACGCCGACGATGGTGAACCTGCCGTCCTGATCGGACACCGCCACCCGGATCCCGCCCTGGCTCTCGAACTCCTCCATCTGGGCCTCGTTGCCCTCGGAGGTGAACAGCATCGTGCCGACGCGGATCTTGGCGCCCGCGACCGCGGCGCCGGTGTTGTCGACGATCTTGCCGGCCAGCCGGCGCCCGCGCACCACCGTGACCGTGCCCATGTCGGTGGTGGCCCCGGGCTTGATCACGATGCCGCGCTTGATGGTCTCGGCGAACTGCGGGCCGCGGAACGCGACGTCGTAGGTGCCGGGCGTGAGATCCCGCGCCACGAACACGCCGCCCTGGGCGGGCGTGGGCGGCTTGCTGCCGATCTGGACGCTGGCGATCGCGGGTGGAGCGGTGTCGCCGTCGAGCTTGATCGTGCCCTTGAGCTCCCCCGGCGCGGCCAGCACGATCTTGACGCCGGTGTCGCCGGTGGTCGCGGCGGTGCCCTGCTGGCCCCACTCCTGGTCGCTGCTGCTCGACCGCGCGGCCCACAGCTTGTATGCCCCGTCGGGCAGGCCGCGGATCACGAACCCGCCCGCGCCATCGGTGGACGCCGACGACATCCCGGCGAGCGCGAGGCCGTCGCCGCGGTTGCCACCGAACAGATCCGGGAACGCGTTGACGGTGACCTCGGCCACCGGCGCGCCCTTGTCGTCGACCACGGTGCCGGCGATCTGACCGGTGACGTCGAGCACCAGCTCGACGCCGGTGAGCTCGGCCTTGTCGGCGAGCTCGAGCACGGCGACCTTGCTCGCGGCGGTGTCGGACTCGGCGCGCGCCTGCAGCGTGGTGCGCGCGAGCCCGTCGAGCTCGAACGCGCCGTCCTTGTCGGTCGAGGCCTGGCGCGCGGTGGTCTGCCAGGCGTCGGCGCCCTTGCCCGCGACCCGGACCGTGGCGAACGCCACCGGCCGCTTGTCGGCGTCGATCACGCGGCCGGCGATCCGCGCGCCGGCCTTCATCGTGATCGTGATCCCGCTGACCGCGCGGTCGGCGACCGTGATCGGGGCAGACCGGGCAGGGGCGTGGTGACCATCGGTGGCGGTCAGCACGTGGCTGCCGGCCGGCAGGGCGGCCAGGGTGAACCGGCCCGCGTCGTCGGTGGTGATCGCCTCGCCGAGGTCCATGCCGAACGACCACAGGCCGGGCGCGATCCGGACGCTGGCGCGCGCGATCGCGGCGCCGGCCTCGTCGATGACCTTGCCCGCCACCGGGTACCCCCGCGCGAGGGCGATCGTGAGCGTGCCGGTGGCCCCGGCCGAGCCGATGGTGGTGAACAGGCTCGCGGGCGCGTAGCCGGGGGCGCTCGCCTCGACCGCGATCCAGCCCGGCGTCACCGGCGCGAGCCGCGCGGTTCCCGCGGCGTCGGTGGTGACCGTCAGCTCCGCATCGCCCGTCGCCTTGACCGTGGCGCCGGCGATCGGCGCCGCCTTGTCGTCGGTCACCGTCACCGCGACCGCGGCGCCCTCGGCGAGCCGGACCACCGCGGGATCGCTGGTCAGCGTCAGCTTGTAGCGGACCGTGCCGAGCAGGAGGTCCTTGCGCGCGGAGACCTGGTAGGTCCGCCCCACCAGCTTGTCGAACGCGAACGTGCCGTCGTCCTCGGCGGTCAGCGTGCGCGGCGGGATCGCCGCCAGCGTGACGATCGCGCGGCCTACCGGCGTGCCGTCGGGCCCGATCACCTGCCCCTCGAGGCGGAGGGGGCCCTCGCGATCGGCGTCGAGCGTCCACGCTGGCGCGCGGCCGCGCGGGGCCTCGGCGGGTGCGGAGGCGGGTGCCGGGGCCGGCGTCGGCACGGTCGCGGTGCGCGCGGCCCCCGACCCGGCGGCGGGCGCCTCGGTGCCGCGGCCCCAGCCCCGCAGGAACACCATGTACACCATCAGCGCGGTCGCGGCGGCGACCAGCACGGCGAGCAATCTCACGGCGCGTCGGTTCATCTTGCGCGCATCATGTAGCCGGACGCGCCCCGGCGGTAGGGGTGCGACACGTCGCGACCGGGGTGCGGCGTGTCGCTTGGGTAAACGGCTGAGCCCCGTCTCAGGCAGGCGGCGGGGCGTCGCCGGGGTCGCGGACGTCCTGCGTCGGGAGCGCGAGCACGAGCACGAGGCCCGGCAGCGCGAGCGCGGCGGTGACGGCGAAGAACCCGGCGTACCCGAGGCTGACGATCAGCGGCCCCGCCAGCCAGCCGAACACCCGCGCGCCCACCGACGACAGCCCGGTGAACAGGGCGTACTGGCTGGCCGCGAAGCTGCGCTGGGTCTGGGACATCAGGTAGGCGACGAACGCGCCGGTGCCGAGGGCGTTGGCCGTGCTGTCCACGAACAGCGCGAGGCCGAGCAGCGGGTAGGACCGGCCGTGCAGCGCGAGCAGCGCGAACAGGAGGTTCGTCAGCGCCTGCGCGAGGCCGAACGTCACGAGCGCGCGGCGCACCCCGAGCCACGGCACCAGCGCGCCGGCCGCGGTCGCGCCGAGCAGCGTGCCGGCGAACCCGAGCACCTTCGACAGCCCCGCGATCTCGGACCACGCGAACCCGAGCTCGCGCTTGAAGAACGTGGTGGTCATCGTCCCGGCGAGCGCGTCGCCGAACTTGTAGAGCGCGATGAACGCGAGCAGCGCAAGCGCGGGCCGCAGGCCAGTGCGCAGGCTGCCACCGCCCCGCGTGACCAGCTCGACGAGCGGACGCGTGAACGCGACCGCCAGGGTGGTCGGCGCGCGGGCAGGCACGGGCGGCTCCTCGGCGAGCAGCGTGGCGAACGAACACAGCGCCATCAGGCCGCCGAGCCCACCGTAGATGACGTCCCAGCGCAGGACGTCGCCGAGCCCGAGCGCGACGGTGCCGGTCAGCAGCATCGCGAGCCGGTAGCCCATCACGTACGCCGAGCTGCCAGCCGCGCGCTCGTCGGGGGCGAGCAGCTCCGCGTTGTAGGCGTCGATCACGATGTCGTGGCTGGCCGACAGGGTCGCGACCACGAGCGCGAGCGCGACCAGCCGGTCGAGATCCGCGCGCGGATCACACGCTCCGAGCGCGGCGATCGCCCCCGCGAGCAGCAGCTGGAACACCACCAGCCAGCCGCGGCGCCGGCCGAGGAACGGGAGCCGGTAGCGATCGAGCAGCGGCGCCCACAGGAACTTGAGCGTGTAGGGCAGCCCCACCGACGCCAGCTTGCTGATCGTGCGGACGTCGATCGCGGCGTCGGTGAGCACCGCGGTGAGCAGCGCGCCGGTCAGCGCGAGGGGCAGCCCGGACGCGAACCCGAGCGCCAGCACCACCGCCAGGCGGCGGCTCTGGACCGGCGCGTACCAGCGGCGGGCGGCGGGCACGCTCACAGTCTCTCAGGGCGCGTCGAGGAACGGGTAGCGGTGGTCGGTCGCCGGCACGAACGTCTCCTTGATCGTGCGCGCGCTGGTGAACCGCAGGAGGTTCTGCGGCGCGCCCGCCTTGTCGTTGGTGCCCGAGGCGCGGGCGCCGCCGAACGGCTGCTGGCCCACGACCGCGCCGGTCGGCTTGTCGTTGATGTAGAAGTTGCCGGCCGCGTCGCGCAGCGCGGTCGTGGCCTCGACGATCGCGCGGCGGTCGTTTGCGAACACCGCGCCGGTCAGCGCGTACGGGCTGGTGCGGTCGACGCAACTCGAGCGTCTCGGCCCACGCGTGGTCGGGGTAGACGTGGCAGGTCACGATCGGGCCGAAGAACTCGTCGCGCATGTGGCGGACGCCCGGGTCGTCGGTGGTGAGCAGCGTGGGCTGCACGAACCAGCCCTCGCGGGCATCGGTGCCGCCGCCGGCGAGGATCGCCATGCCCGGGGTGGTGCGCGCCTCGGCGATCGCCTGCGCGTGGCGCTCGAACGCGCCCTGCTTGATCACGGCGCCCATGAAGTTCGAGAAGTCGTTGACGTTGCCCATCCTGAGCGAGCCGATGGTGTCGGCGAGCTTGGGGCCGGATGCGGTCCCACACCGAGCGCGCCACGTACACGCGCGACGCGGCCGAGCACTTCTGGCCCTGGTACTCGAAGCCGCCGCGGATGATCGCGGTGGCGAGCGCCTGCGGATCGGCCGAGGCGTGGGCGAGGATGAAGTCCTTGCCGCCGGTCTCCCCGACGAGGCGGGGGTAGGTCTTGTAGGTCTCGAGGTTGCCGGCGATCCGCTTCCACATCATGCGGAACACGTCGGTCGAGCCGGTGAAGTGGACGCCCGCGAGCTGCGGATCATCGAGCACCACGTTGGTCAGGTGGTGGGGCAGGCCGGGGATGAAGTTGATCACGCCCGGCGGCAGGCCCGCCTCCTCGAGGATCTGGTAGATCCGCCACGCCGCGAGCACCTGGGTCTCGGCCGGCTTCCACACGCACACGTTGCCCATCAGCGCTGGCGCGGTCGGCAGGTTGCCCGCGATCGCGGTGAAGTTGAACGGCGTCATCGCGAACACGAAGCCCTCGAGCGCGCGCAGCTCGGTCATGTTCCACACGCCGGGCGAGCTGTGCGGCTGCATCCGGTAGAGGTCCTGCGCGAACGCGGCGTTGAACCGCCAGAAGTCGATCAGCTCGCACGCGGCGTCGATCTCGGCCTGGTGCGCGGTCTTGGACTGGCCGTGCATGGTCGCGGCGTTGAGGCGGGCGCGCCACGGCCCGGCGAGCAGGTCGGCGGCCTTGAGCAGCACGGCGGCCCGCGCCTCCCACCGCATCGCGGCCCACTCGCGGCGGGCCACCATCGAGGCCTTGATCGCGCGGCGGGCGACGTCCTCGGTGGCCGCGTGGTAGCGCGCGATCACGTGGCGGTGCGCGTGCGGCATCGTCACGTCGCGCAGCTCGCCCGTGTGGATGCGCTCGCCGCCGACGACGCACGGGATCTCGACGACCTCCTGCTCGAGCGTGGCGAGCGCGGCCTTGAGCCGGGTCCGCTCGGCGCTACCGACGGCGTAGGTCAGCACGGGCTCGTTGACCGGGACGGGAACGCTGACGATCGCGTCGTGCATGGACCGAGTCGTACCACGCGGCCCGCGCCCGCCGGGGCGACGACGCTCCGGGCGTGACGAGGCCAGGCAGCGGTCAGCGGTCGTCGGCCGTGGTCCGGGGTGGCGCGGTGAGCTCGCGGGTGGTGAGCCCCGCCAGCGGGATCGGCCGGCGCACGATGCCGCGGTCGAGCCCGGCCATGGTCCGCACCATGCGGCGCCGCAGCGGTCCGAGCGCGCAGGCGAGCGGGAAGGTGAGGTCGCGCGCCCAGCCCAGCAGCCGCGAGTCGCTCTGGAACAGCGGCGTCAGCGCGCGGGTGGCGAACTGGTAGTAGCCCAGGTGGTGGCGGCGAGCGGCGGTGTAGGCGGTCAGCGCGTCGTCGACGCTGCGGGCGGCGGTGGCGCACTCGGCCAGCACCCGCGCGTCGTACAGCGCGAGGTTGGCGCCCTGGCCGAGTTGCGGACTGGTGGCGTGGGCCGCGTCGCCGATGAACACCAGGCGGCGCTCGTGCCATCGCGGCATCGCGACGTCGCGGTACTGGGTGAACAGCACCTCGTCGGCGTCGGTGATCTGGTCGAGCACGGGCGCGGCGCGCGGGTGGAGGCTACGCACCTCGTCCTTCCACGCGGCCAGCCCCGCGGCGCGCCACGCCGCCACACGGTCGGCGCGCAGGCTCCAGAACAGGCTGACGACGGCGTGCTCGCCACGCGGCGCGCGCCCCGTCGGCAGCAGCCCGCACATCCGGCGCGCGCCATCGACCACCTGGTCGATCTCGTGCTGCATCGCGCGCGCGGGATCGCGCGCGACGAACCACAGCGCACCCCACGCGTACGGGGTGACCCGGCGCGGGATGCTGGTGTCGTCGCCGAGTTCGCTCACCGCACCATCGGCGACGACCACGAGGTCGAACGGCCCATGCTCCTCGCCGGCGACGTCGACCAGCCAGCGCTCCTCCCCGCGGGTGCGCAGGGCCTCGACACCCACGCCGGTGCGCACGGTCACGCCGGGCTCGCCGCGGGCGGCCGCGAGCAGCGCCTCGAACAGCACCCCGCGGTGCAGCCCGAGCCCGAACAGCGCGGGGTCGAGGGCGGCGTAGGGCAGGTCGACGAGCGTGCGTCCGGACCGCGTGCGGCACACCAGCCGCTCCAGCCGCGCGCCGTGGGCGAGCACCTGCGACAGCAGCCCCATCGCCGCGAGCACCGCCTGCCCGGTGGGTTGCAGCGTGATCCCCGCGCCCACCGGCTGTGGATCGGCGACCCGCTCGAGCACGGTCACGGCGTGCCCGCCACGCGCCAGCAGCACCGCGGCCGCCGCGCCCGCCGTGCCGGCGCCGATCACGGCGATGCGCGCGGGGTCCATGCCCACATCATGCCCACCAGCTCCCCCCGATGATAGGGAGCTGGATCAGGGCCGAGCGACTTCGAAGGGGGATGGCTCACGGCGCTGCGAGGGTGATCGTCACCGAGACTCCGCGCTCGAGCCCGAGCACGAGCCTGGTGCCCGGGGCCGCGCGGAGCTGGGCGTAGGCGTTGCCGGAGTTCGTCCCCGTGATGTCGATGCCGTCGATCGTCGTGACGATGTCGCCGACCTCGATCCCGCTCTTGACCGCGGGGCCGGCGGGATCGATCCACGACACCTTGTACTCGCGCTGATCGAACGCGAGGGTGTCGGGCTGCGCCGCGAAGTTGAGGCCGAGCTCGCCGACCGCATCGCCGGACTTCACGCGCTTCCGGAGGATGGGCAGATCGCCGAGCTCGCCCGCCGCGGCAGGCGTCCGCACGAGCTGGAGCATCGCGTAGTCGCTGTCGCGCCCGTCGCGCGGGTCGGCCCTCGCACCAGGACCCTGCCATGCGGTGCGTGCTCGATCGTGAACGCGCCGCTGTCATCGGTGATGTGGGTGTTGTCCTCGGCGCCGCCGCGGAAGCCGCCACCGCCGGTCACCCTCGACGCGCTCATGCGGATCCCGGCCACGGGCTTGCCGCTCTGCTGATCGATCACTCGCCCGCGCAACGTCACGAGCGCCTCGATCTCGATCTCGACGCCGGTCCTCGCCTGCCCCTCGGCGAGCTCGACGACCTGCTGCTGCTGCGCGCCGGCGCTGGTCGCCGTGAGCTGGAAGCTGCCCGCCGGGAGATCGCGGATCACGAACTGGCCGCTCGTCATGTAGAAGGTCTCGCGGCGCCAGAACCCGGTCCTGTCGTCGTGGAGCGTGATCTGCAGCTCCGTGATGGGGCCGCCGGTGCGCCGCGCCGTTCCCGCGATCGAACCCGTGGGCTTGATCTGGAGCTTCGCGACCGCGCCGATCGCGACGTGCTCGGTGACCGCCTCGCCGCCGCCCTTGCGGAACGCGCGGATGGTGTAGGTGCCGGGCGCGAGCCGGGTGAGCGTGAACGTGCCGTCGAGCCCCGAGACCACCGGCCGGTCGCTCCCAGCTCCACCGGGTGTCCTGCACGCTCGACGGCTTGCCACCCGCGGCGTCGGACTCGCGCGCGGCCGAGACGAACGCATCGCTGACCGGCGCGCCGAGCGCGTCGACGACCGACCCCGTGATCGAGCCGGTCACCGTCTCGATCACCAGCCGCACGGTCGCGGTCTGGTTCGCGCGCACGCTGACCTTCTCCCCTTGCCTGGCGTCGTCGGTGGTGCCGGGCTTGCGGAGCGGCTCGCTCCAGCCTCGCGCGGCCGTCACCCGGTAGTCGCCCGCGCGCAGGCCGGTCAGATGGAAGCGCCCGGTCTCGTCGGTCTTGCCGTTGCCCGAGGCGCGCCCACCGCCGCTGACGAGGCGCGCCACGACGTCGACGTCGCCGACGGGCTTGCCATCTGCGTCGACGACGGTGCCATCGAGCAGGCCGCTGTCCTCGAGGACGAGATCCTTCTCGACGATCGCACCCGCAGCGACCTCGACCTGGGAGCCATCCGTCGGCGCGACGTAGAGCTGGCTCGAGACGTTGATCTTGTACGTGCCGGGGCGCAGGCCCGTGAGCTCGTACGCGCCCTCGCGCGCGGTGAGATCGGCGCTCGCGTCGCCCTTGCTGCGTGCGGCGCCGCCGATCGTGCGGGCCCTCACGAGCGCGTCCTCGACGGGCGTGCCGGCCTTCGTGAGCACGCGCCCGCGGATCGTGGCGCCGGCGTCGACCTCCCACACCACCCCGGTCACGGGCGCGTTCGTGATGGCCACCGTGGGGTACGTCTCGCGCGCGACGAAGCCGCGGCAGGTGATCTCGGGCGTGTACGTGCCCGGCAGCACGCCGTCGAGCCACAGCTGACCGTCCGGATCGCGCTTCATGGGTAGCCAGCGGTTGTTCGCGGCGTCGCGCAGCGTCGCCTCGGCCTCGACGCAGGGTTGCCTGGTCGCGGCGATCTGCACGCGCGCCTCGACGCGCGCCGAGGGGAACAGCTTCACCACCACGCCGTCGACCTGCTCGCCGAGGCCCACGAGCGTCGAGCCCTCGGTCCGGCCGTACCCGCGCTCGGTGTGCGCGATCACGACGTGGCGCCCCGGCCCGAGGCCCGTCACGCGGAACGCGCCGTCCGCGTCGGAGAACAGGCCCCCGGTGCTGTCCCGTGCCTCGATCTGCACCCGCGCACCCTCTACCGGCTGGCCGCTGGCTGCGTCGACGACGGTCCCCGCGAGGGAGGACGCCGGCGTGAGGAACAGCGCGACCTTGCCCGGCGCGCGCACGCTCTCGCTGGTGGCCGCGTAGCCATCGGCCCTGGCCTCGACGCTGACGTAGCCGGGCGCCACCCACAACCTGAATGCACCCTGGTCGTCGGTCTCGGCGACCATGCCGGGGGCCTCGTAGCTCCCCACGCGCGCGCGGACGATCGGCCCGCCGGTGACGTCGCTGACGCTCCCGGTGACCTCCACGCCGCCGCCGCGCAGCGCGATGTCGACGTTCGCCTTCGTCTCACCAGCCGCGAGGACCAGGGTGACCTGGTGCCGATCACCTCCAGGGTGGTGGAGGGCAGGGCGGTACGTCCGCGCGCTCGCTCCCACGCGGTACTGCGCGGGGAGGAGCTGCGCGAGCTGATAGTGCCCGGCTGCGTCCGTGATCGCGCAGGTGGGGGCCTCCAGGAGGACCTCGTCCAGGTCGTGGGACTCGCCACGCGCGCAGACCTGTGCGCCCGCGAGCGGGGTGTTCGTGCCATCGATCGTGACGGTGCCGGTGATCGTGCCGCGGGTCAGCGATCGCTGGATCACGGCGCGGCTTGCCGGCGGTGGCCTGTGCGGTGACCCCGCTGCCCGCGCCCCGCGCACTGGGCCGGGGCGGTGGGCTTTGCGGTCGAGGACGCGCGGACCTGCCACAGCAACACGGCGACGAGCACCAGGCCCACCCCCAGGGTCCATCGGGTCCATCGGGTCGTGCGCTTCACTCCCACTCCTGGGTCTGTCAGGGCGTTGGCTTCGTCGCCGGGGGCGGCGTCCGCGGGACGCAGCCGGCGAGCGCGGTCAGGTCCTTGGCGGTCGCGAGGCAGCGCCGCTGGTCAGGGGTGAGCGTCCGCTTCTCGCACTGGGCCAGCATCGCCGTGCGGTCGCCGAGCGCCATGTCACCGTGACCGGCGAGCTGGGTCTTGCTGACGGCGAGCAGGTTGTTGACGATCGTGTCGCAGGGCGGGCCGCGGTCCGGCGCGGGCTTCGAGCACGCGGCCAGCAGCGCGGCCGTGACGGCGAGGACGAGGCAGGGTGGCGCGCGCATCGGGCCGAGCGTACGCCAGAATCGCGATCAGAACCGCAGGCGCAGCGCCACGCCGACACCCCCGCCGGGGCGAAACACCCGGACGCGCTCCAGCGGCCTGGCGTGGAGGAGCATCAGCACGCCGCTCGTCAGCGCGGTGGCGCCGAGGCCGACGGACGAGCACATCCCCGAGGTCACAGGTCATGCCGCTCTCGAGCTTCTGCATCCCGCGCGGCCACAGCGAGGGCGGCGGCGCAGGCACCGCCTCGGTCAGGGCGGTGCCGCGGGGCGACGGCGCCGGGTCGGTGTGGCCGGCGGTGCGATCACCGGGCCGATCGCCGGTGGGCAGGCCGGTGGTGGGCGGGCCGCCGGAACTGCGAATCGCCGGACTCCGCGTGGGCGACGCGCAGGCCCGTCAGCAGGGCCGCGATCGTCAGGACGTGGTGGGAGAGCCGCGCGGTGGAGACGGAGCGAGCGTCGCTCAACTCGCGTGGCGAATGCGCTTGCCGAATTGCAAACCGGCGCTGGCCGCGAGCAGGCATCCCGCCTACCTGGTGATCGGCTGACAGCGCCTCGCCGTCATCGATCAGCGCAGGCGGCGCGACATGATCGCGCGCGGCACGACGTGGAAGCCCGCGCGCTCGTACACGCGCATCGCCGGGTTGCCCGGGCGGACCTGGAGGTGGACGGCGGCGACGTCGCGCGCGCGCAGCTCGTCGTCGAGGAGCGCGAGCGCGGCGGCGCCGGCGCCGGCCCCGCGCTCGGCGGCGTCGATCCACAGCTCGGTCAGCCACGCGTCGCGGCCGCCGAACTCGAGGTCGTAGCCGAACGTCACGATCGCGTAGCCCACGGGGCGGCCCTCGGCGGCGGTCACCACCAGCCACACCGCGCCGAGCCCGGGATCGGCCAGCAGCCGGCCGAGCGCGGTGGCGAGCGAGGCGTCGGTGACCGCGATGCCCTCGTGGTCGTTGAGCGCGCGGGTGCGCGGCAGCAGCGCCGGCAGGTCCGCGCGAGGTCGCGAGGCGCAGCGCGTACACGGCGGCGGTCACTCGCGGTCGAGGTAGGTGTAGCCGATCATGCCCTGGCGGAACCGGTTGATCAGCGTCCGGCTCTCCTCGATCGTCATCAGCTTCTTCCGCAGCGCGGCCTCGACGCTGTTCCGCAGGCGGCCGAGCAGGTCGCTGGGCGAGTAGTCGACGAACGCGAGCACCTCGCTCACGGTGTCGCCCGCGACGACCTCCTTGACGTCGTACGCGCCCTCGGGCGAGAGCTGCACGTGGACGGTGTTGGTGTCGCCGAACAGGTTGTGGAGATCGCCGAGGATCTCCTGGTACGCGCCGACGAGGAAGATGCCCAGGTAGTAGTCCTGGCCCTCGGGCTTGTTGTGCAGCTCGAGCACGTGCTTGACGTCGCGCAGATCGATGAACGAGTCGATCTTGCCGTCGGAGTCGCACGTGATGTCGGCGAGCGTGGCGCGCCGCGTGGGCTCCTCGGTCAGCCGGTGGATCGGGCAGATCGGGAACAGCTGATCGACGGCCCACGAGTCCGGCACCGACTGGAACATCGAGAAGTTGCAGAAGTAGGTGTCCGACAGCGCCTTCTCGAGGCCCTCGAGCTCCTCGGGCATGTGCGACATGCCGCGCGACAGGTGGAGCACCTTCTCGCAGATCGCCCAGAACAAGTTCTCGCACAGCACGCGGTTCTCGAGCGACAGGTGCCCGAGGTTGAACAGCTGGAGGACCTGGTCCTTGTACTCGACGGCGTCGTGGTAGCTCTCGAGCAGGTTCTTCGCCGACGTGCTCTGGTAGGTCTCCCACATGTTGGTGACCAGCGGCGGCACCGGCTTGGTGAGCGCCGCGGGCACGTGGGTGGTGAACTCGGTCACGCCGAGCACGTTGACCACCAGCACCGAGTGGTGCGCGGCGATCGCGCGGCCGGACTCGCTGACGATGTTCGGGTGCGGGACGTTGTCCGCGTCGCAGATCTCCTTGATGGAGAACACGACGTCGTTGGCGTACTCCTGCACCGTGTAGTTCATCGACGACGAGAAGTTGGTCTGCGAGCCGTCGTAGTCGACGCCGAGGCCACCACCGACGTCCAGGTACGACAGGCCCTTGGCGCCCATCTTGTGGAGCTCGACGAACAGCCGGCCGGCCTCGCGCAGCGCGTTCTTGACGCTCTTGATCGCGGAGATCTGCGAGCCGAGGTGGAAGTGGAGCAGCTTGAGCGTCTCGACCTCGTTCCAGGCCTTGAGCTTGGCGACCGCCTCGACCATCTCCGCGGCCGACAGGCCGAACTTGGAGAAGTCGCCGCCGGACTGCTCCCAGCGGCCGGCGCCGCGCGACGACAGGCGGGCGCGCATGCCGAGCGCCGGCTTGATCTTCACGCGCTCGGCGACCTTGTGGATCTGGTCGAGCTCGGAGGGCTTCTCGATCACGAGGATGATGGTCTTGCCCATCTTCGACGCGAGCAGCGCCGTCTCGATGTACTCCTCGTCCTTGTAGCCGTTGCAGATGATGATCGACTCGTCGTCCTGGTGGATCGCCATGATCGCCAGGAGCTCAGGCTTGCTGCCGGCCTCGAGCCCGTAGTGGAACGGCCGCCCGAACTCGATGATCTCCTCGACCACCGTGCGGTTCTGGTTGACCTTGATCGGGTACACGCCGCGGTACTGCCCGCCGTAGCCGTACTCGCGCATGGCGCTCGTGAACGCGCCGCACAGCAGCTCGATGCGGGCCTTGAGGATGTCGCTGAACCGGAGCAGGATCGGCAGCTGGATGCCGCGCGCGGCCAGCTCGTCGATCAGCTCCTTCATGTCGATCTCGCCGTTGCCCTCTCCGCGTGGCTGGACGATCAGGTTGCCCTTGTCGTTGACTGCGAAGTAGCCGCACCCCCAGCGCGGGATGCTGTAGGTGTCGTTGGCGTCGGCGGCGGTCCACCGACGGAGTGGATCGGTCGAGATCAGTGCCTTGGCGCGGGCCATTTGAATCAAGGGATTACGTCCATTTGGCCCCCCGCGCAATGGGGATCTGGTCCCGGCTGCTGCGAATCACGTGACCGTTTTGAGGCGGTCAGCGCGCGCGCAGCATGTCGCACGCCTCGTCGACGCCGGCGGCGCACGCGCCCTCGTACAGCGCCTTCGCGCGCACCGCATCGGCGGGCCCGCCGCGGCCCTCGCCAAGCATGCTCGCCGAGCGCGAGGCACGCCTCCGGGCGCCCGGTGCCACACGCCTGGTCGTAGAGCTGGCGCGCCCGTACGGCGTCCTCGGGGACGCCGAGGCCGTACTCGTAGGCGGTGGCGAGCCCGTCGCAGGTGCGTGCCGCGAGCGTGCACGCGGTGTGGAGCGCGGCGACCGCGCCCGGGCGATCCTCGGGCAGACCGTCGGCGAGCAGCTTGCGGCGCCCGAGCTCGAGGCACGCGCTCGCGTGGCCGCGGGCGCAGCCGCGCTCGAACAGCGCCGCGGCGCGCGCCGGGTCGGCCGGCACGCCGGTGCCCTCGAGGTGGAGCACCGCGAGGTTGTGGCAGCCCAGGCCGCTGCCGCCGTCGCAGGCGCGGCGGAGCAGGGCGACGCCGGAGGCGAGGGGCCCAGCCTGGCCCTGGGCCGCCTCGATCACCCGCAGGCCGGCCTCGCTGCAGCCATCGGCGCCGCCGAGGTCGCACGCGCGGCGGAACCGGGCACCGGCCTGGACGCGGTCCGCGTCGGTCGGCCCGTGGTCCCGTCGCAGCCGGCCGACGAGCAGGCAGCTCGCCGGATCCGCGAGGCGATCGCAACCGTGGTCCCAGAACCGCGCGGCGCCCGCGACGTCGCCGGCCTCCTCGTGCTCCTCGCCCTGGTGGAGGCAGCTCGGCACGTCGGTGCACGGCCCCGGCGGGGGTGGGGCGTGGCCGCGCCGGACCGTGCCCGGGCGCCCGGGGCAGGCGGTGGTGATCGCGAGCAGCACCAGCGCGAGCACGGCGTGCCACATGGAAACGACCCTACGTGAACCGCGTGCACCACGCCAGGAGGCCCGGGGCGGGCCCCACGGCCCCGGTCGGCACGGTCGGTGGGTGTGCAGCGCCGCGCGGCCTTGCCAGGCCGGGTGATTCGGCTAGATTCGCCGGCTCCCACATGGCCAACCACGTTCAGAAGGGCACGCCGGGCGCGACCATCATCGCCGAGGAGGAGCGCCTGTTCGGCCAGGTCCAGGCCCGCGTCGCGATCGGCGAGGAGGACGAGGGCCGCCCGCGCGTGGCCGCCAGCGACCTCGACGCGGATCTGCTGTCGCTGCGCGACCAGATCTCCGAGGCCCGCCCCGAGGACCTGCCGCCGCTGGTCGAGCAGATGACCCGCCTGGCGGCCCTGCGCGCGCGGATCGGCGGCGGCGTGTCGCTGCCGATCGACATCGCCTCCCCGTACTTCGCGCACATGCGCCTCAAGGAGGGCGGCAAGGCGCGCGACGTGCTCGTCGGCAAGCGCGGCTTCATCGACCGCCAGTCCAACGTCCAGATCGTCGACTGGCGCAACGCCCCGGTGTCGCGGATCTACTACCGCTACGAGGAGGGCGATGACTACGAGGAGGAGATCGCCGGGCGCCGCGTCGAGGGCGCCGTCGAGGTCCGCCGCAACGTCTCGATCGCCAAGGGCAACCTGCGCCGGATCGGCGCGCCCCAGGGCACCTACCTGCGCGACGCGCGCGGCGAGTGGATCGAGGCGGTCGGCCAGCTCGCGCCCGTGCTCCACGGCGGCATGGGCAAGGCGGCGCGCCCGGTCGCGACCAAGGGCGAGAAGGGCAAGCTCGGCGTCATGCACGCCGCGCGCGCCGACAAGGGCCTGCCCGAGATCGCCGCGCTGATCGACAAGGAGCAGTTCGACCTGATCACCCAGCCGGGCAGCGGCATCGTCGTGATCCAGGGCGGCGCCGGCTCCGGCAAGACCACCGTCGCGCTACACCGGATCGCATACCTGAACTTCCAGGACAGTCGCCGGTTCCGCGCGCAGAACACGCTGTTCGTGGTGCCGTCGGCCGCGCTGGTCCGCTACGTCGGGGGCGTGCTGCCGGCGCTCGGCGTGTCCGGCGTGCCGGTCGTGACGTACACCGGCTGGGCGCGCTCGATGCGGATGCGCTGCCTGCCCGACGCGCCGACCCGCTACAACGACGATCCGCCGGAGCACGTGTCCCGGCTCAAGAAGCACCCGGCGATGCTCGGCGTGCTGGTGCGCTGGGTCGCGGACCAGGCGCGCACGATCGGCCGCGAACTCGCGACCGTCCATCCGCCCGCGATCGACGAGTGGAACCGGCTGGTCAAGCGCGCGCTGGTGCCGCGGCTGTCCGGGCTCAATAGCTGGGTCAAGAAGACCGACCTCGAGCCGACGCTGCGGGTGTCCCTCGAGAGCCTGATCAAGCGCTCGCGCAAGCGCGCCGACGACGTCGTGCTCGACTGGGCCGAGCTGATGACCGATCCGGTGGCGCTCGCCGAGGGGTTCGCCGCGGCCGAGGCGACGGGCGACGTGTCCCAGAAGGACATCGCGCAGGTGGTCGCGTGGGCGCGCCGCCAGCTCGCCCGCCCGGAGCAGGCGCCCGTCGACGACGAGGGCAACCCCGTGCTCGACAGCGAGGGCCAGGCCGTGATCCCCGACGATGACGATCCGGCCGGCCGGTTCGACGACGAGGACGACCCGATCCTGCTGCGCCTGATCCAGCTCAAGCGCGGCGGCCTGATGCCGAGCGGTGGCGACCCCATCGAGTACGAGCACCTCGCGATCGACGAAGCGCAGGACCGGTCCGCGCTCGAGGTCAAGGTGCTGGTCGAGGCCGTCCGCGCGCCGGACGGCGATGTCAGTCTGCGGTCGGTCACGATCGCCGGCGACACCGCCCAGCGCCTGGTGTTCGACAACAACTTCGCCGGCTGGGCGGAGCTGCTCGCCGACATCTCGGATCCCGGCGCCAGGGGCGGCCCGCTCGCGATCGTGCGGCCGCTCAAGCTGTCCTACCGCTCGACCGCCGAGGTCATGATGCTCGCGCGCGAGATCCTCGGGCCCGAGCTCGCGCCCGAGGAGCCGCTCGCCGCGCGCCCGGGCGAGCCCGTCGAGCTGCACGAGTTCGGCGATCTCGGCGAGGCGATCGCGTTCCTCGGCGATGCGCTGCGCAACATGATGGGGCGCGAGCCGACCGCGTCGTGCGCCGTGATCACGCGCCACCCCGAGCAGGCGGACGCCTACTTCGACGGCCTGCGCCGTGCCGAGGTGCCCGCGCTGCGCCGCGTGCGCAAGGACGAGTTCAACTTCCAGCCCGGCGTCGACGTCACCGACGTCACCGCGGTCAAGGGCCTCGAGTTCGACTACGTCGTGATGGTCGACGTCAACGCGAACAGCTACCCGGTCCAGAACTGGGCGCGCCACCTGCTGCACATCGGCGTGACCCGCGCGGCCCACCAGCTGTGGATGGTGTCGACCGGCGAGCCGAGCCCGCTGATCCCGCCTGCGCTGCGCGACGGCGGCCGCATGGTCGTCGGGACCTAGATCGCGTCGAGCATTTCCCCGAGCATCGCGTAGGGCACGATCTCGACCTCGACCCCGTCGACCGCGCGCGCGCTCCGCCGCACCGCATCGAGACAGACCACGAGGTTGGGCCCCACGGGGTGCCGCCTCCGGAACGCGGCGATCCCCGTCGCACGGAACCCCGCCGCGCTGGCCTTGCACTCGATCGCCGTGACCGCCGCGCCGCGCTTCGCCTTGAGCACGAAGTCGACCTCGTGCTTCTGCTTGTCGCGCCAGTAGAAGATCGCGCCGGGCAGGAACCGCGCCTGGAGCTCGCCCAGGACCAGGTGCTCCAGCAGCGTGCCGCGATCCTCGGCGCGCAGCCGGTCCCAGCCCCGGAAGTACGCCACGAAGCCGGTGTCGAACATGTAGACCCGCGGCTGGTGCACGAGCTCGGTCGCACCGCCACCCGGAGTACGGCCGGACGACGGTCGCGAGCAGGGTGGTGGCGAGGATCTCCAGGTAGTGCTGCACCGTCTGGCGCGAGATCTCGCAGGGGCCGGTCAAGGACTGCGCCTCGAACATCCCGCCGCTCTGCCGGAACAGCATCTCGACGAGCTTGAAGAACGCCGCCTTCTTCTCGACGACGAACAGCTCCTGCAGGTCCTTGGCCCAGTAGGAGTCCATCCACTCCGCGAACGCCGCATCGTCCGGTGCGGCCCCGAGATAGAACGCCGGGAGGCCACCATGCAGCATGCGTCGATCGAGGGACTCGTCCTCCATGCCGAAGTCGACGATGTCTTGCCAGATCATCGGTGTCATCCAGACCTCGGACTTGCGGCCGGTCAACGTGTCGCGAAACTTCGACCGCGCCGCGAGGGTCGAGGAGCCGGTCGCGACCACCTCCAGCCGGGGGAAGTGATCGGCCGCGATCTTCAGGAGCTCCGACGGATTCGGGAGGCGATGGACCTCGTCGAGCACGACCAGGCCCGACCCCGCGCGGCGCAGGAACAGCTCCGGGTCCTCCAACTCGACGCGAACGCGCGGCAGCTCGCAGTCGAAGTAGCGCGCCTGTGGCAACGCCCTGGCGAGGGTCGTCTTGCCGACACGCCGCACCCCCGCGAGCCACACCACGTTGTGGCGCGCGCGTGCCCGCGCCAGCCGCTCGATCCAGTGGGACCTCTCCACGAAGCCAGCTTAGCGTTTGGTACGACCAAACGCTAACGGATTTATTGCGATGCCGAGCCCTGGGCGCGGCCGTCGCAACGGGGCCGGCGGATCGCGTCGATCACGGTGTCGGTGACGTCGTCGCAGCACTCGTGGCACATCCGCTCGGCTGCGATCGGCACTCCCCACCGCGCGCTGATCGCGCCCGCGTCGGGCAGCGCGGTCGCGGTGGCGGCCGGTGCGTTGCCGTGCACGGTCACGAGCCGGGCGCCGCTCGCGGCGGCGAGGGCGCACGCGTGGACGAAGGCGGGGACGTCGTCGCCGCTGAGGTCGGTGGTGCAGGCGATCACGGGGGGCGTCACATCAGCCTCGCTTGGTGGGCTCGCCGAGCTCGTCGGCGGGCTTGAGGACATTGAGCGGCACCACGAGGTACCGGTGCCCGTTCGCGTGGGGGGCGGGGAGCCGGCCCGCGTCGATGTTGACCTGGACGCTCGGGAGCAGCAGCTTCGGCGCGGCGAGCGAGGCGTCGCGGCTCTGGCGCAGCGTCACGAACTGCTCGCGCGTCGTGGTCGCCGAGAGCTGCGGGTTGCGCCGCTTCGACGCGCCGATCGTCGTCTCCCAGCGGACGGCTCGCCCACCCGGCTGGTAGTCGTGCCCGACGAACACGCGCGTCGCATCGGGGAGCGCGTACAGCCGCTGGATCGAGTCGTACAGCATGTCGGCGCTGCCGCGGGGGAAGTCGCAGCGGCCGGTTCCGTAGTCCTCGGTGAACAGCGCGTCGCCGGTGAACACCGCGTCGTCGATCTGGAGGGAGACGCACGCCGGGGTGTGGCCGGGCGTCGGGATCACCTCGAACGCGAGGCTGCCGGCGCGCAGCACCTCGCCGGCGACGAGCAGCCGATCGAACTGGCTGCCGTCCGTGGGCACGGACGCCGGCAGATCGAAGATCGGCTGGAACGTCGCCTGGACCTCGCGGATCCGCTCGCCGATCGCGATCTGGGCGTCGAACCGGCGCCGCAGGAGCTGCGAGCTCGAGAGGTGATCGGCGTGGGCGTGGGTCTCGATCACGTAGTGGACGCGGAGGCCCTCGCGCGTGACATGCGCGGTGACCTCGTCGACCGACTCGGTGAACGTCGTCCCGGTCGCGGGATCGTAGTCGAGCACCGGATCGATCACGACGGCGTCGCGGGTCACCGGATCGGCGACGACGTACGTCAGGGTGGACGTGCGGGCGTCGAAGAAGGCCTTGATCTGGACGTTCGACATGGTCATGTCCTGTCGATCAGGTGGTCGCGACGGGGAGCTTCGCGGCGGTGTACGCGAGCATGCCGCCGTCCATGTTCATGACGCGGTGGAAGCCGGCGTGGGTGAGGAGCTGCGCGGCCTTCGTCGAGCGGCCTCCCGACCGACAGATCAGGATGATCGCGGCGTCCTTGTTCCAGGCGCCGAGCTGGCTCTCGAGGGTGCCGAGCGGGACGAGCCGGGCGCCGGGGATGTGGCCGAGCTCGCCGGTGTACTCGGCGGGCTCACGGACATCGATCAGGAGGGCGGTCGCGCGCGCCTCGTACGCCGCGGCGGGCGAGATATCCTGGTGTCGCTTCGAGGTCGGGGCGTTGGCCTGCATGGCGCCAGGTAGTGCATCGGCGGTGCCAGCGGCCGGCCCGCGTGATCGCGCGGCTCCACGCCGATCTGCCCGTGGCGGTGAAACGCCGTGAAACAGCGACGGCGGGCGGCCTCGTTGCGCGGCGCTACTCGATCCCGAGATCGCGGATCCGGCGCCACAGCGTCACGCGGCTGAGCCCGAGCAGCTTGGCCGCCCGGTCGCGGTTGCCGCTGGTCCGGACCAGCGCGTCGCGGATCCGGCGGGCCTCGGGGCCGTCGCCGGGCACGGCGCTGGTCGCGGGCGCCGGCTCGCGGGTCACGACGATCTCGGCCTCGGCGGTTCCTGGCGACGCAACCTCCATCGGGAGATCCGCGAGCTGGAGGATCGGGCCCTCGCCGATGGCGAACGCATAGGCGAGCACGTTGCGGAGCTCGCGGACGTTGCCGGGCCACTCGTAGGCCACGAGCGCCGCCTCCGCCGCGGGGGCGATCGACGTCAGCTGGCGCCGGCCGCGGGCGTTGAGCTCGTCGATGATCTTGCCGCCGATCAGCAGCACGTCGTCCGGACGGTCGCGCAGCGGCGGCAGCCGGATCGGGATCACCCGCAGCCGGTACATCAGATCCGAGCGGAACCGCCCGGCCTCGACCTCGGCGCGCAGGGCGCGGTGCGTCGCCGAGACGATGCGGACATCGACCGGGACCGGATCGCGCGCGCCCACCGGAAGCACCGTGCGGGTCTCGAGCACGCGCAGCAGCTTGGCCTGGAGCTCGAGGGGAAGCTCGGCGACCTCGTCGAGGAACAGCGTCCCGCCGTCGGCGAGCTGGACGTGCCCCGGCGTGTCCTTGACCGCGCCGGTGAATGCACCGCGAACGTGGCCGAACAGCTCGCTCTCGAGCAGGTTCGGGGGGAGCGCGGCGCAGTTGATCGCGCGGAACGGGCCGCTCTTGCGCGGCGACAGCGTGTGCAGCGCGTGCGCGACCAGCTCCTTGCCGGCACCGGTCTCGCCGCGGACGAGCACCGTCATCTCCTCGGCGGCGACCTTCTCGATGATCCGGAACGTCTCCTTCATCCGCGGATTGCGCGTCCACATCCCGTGGAACTCGACGGGCGTGTGATCGCCCGCGCCGATCGAGGACAGGTGCACGAGCCAGCCCAGCGGGCCCTGGCCGATCGGCACCGAGCGGACCCGGACGTGCTCGCCGCCGCCGCCCGGCCGCGGGATCACGGCGTGGAACGGGATGCCCTGCGCCAGCGCCTCGGCGAACGGCCGCTTCTCGCGATCGCCGCACAGCAGCGTCGCGGCCGAGGCGCCGATCGGGACCTCGAAGCCGAGGGCCGCGGTCGCGGCGGGCGTCGCGAACCGGATGATGAGCCGGGCGTTGAGCACGAGCGCCGCACCGACCACCTCGTCGAGGACGGCCTCCGCCAGCTCCCGATCGACCTCGGTGGGGGCGCGCGCGGTCCGGGGCGCTCGGGTGCGGGCCATCGGCCAACGTCTTACCACCTGGCGGTGACCCGACATAGTCCGACCTAGCCCAGCAGCTCCTTGCCGAGCACGACCGCCGCCATCACGACGATGAACACGCCGAACCCACGGCGCAGCGTCGCGGGCGGGATGCGGCCGGCGAGCGTGCCGCCGAGGAACGAGCCGATGACGGCCGTGCCGGTGACCGCGAGGACGATCGGCCAGTCGATGCTGACGTGGCCGAGGTGCCCGGCGAGCCCGGCGAACGACTTCATCGAGATCACGACCAGCGACGTGCCGACCGCGAGATCCATGCTGAGCCCGCCGAGCAGGACGAGCGCGGGGACCACGAGGAAGCCCCCGCCCGCACCGACGAGGCCGGTGACCACGCCGACGACGACGCCCTCGGCGATGATCTTGGAGGTTTGCAGGTCGGTCACCGTCGACGGCCGGGCCGTGGTCGGGCCCCGCAGCATGGCGATCGCGGTGGCGGCCATCATCAGGCCGAACAGGATCATCAGCACGGAGCCCGGGATGTACGCCGCGATCCGGCCACCTCCGAAGGCACCGGCCATGCCGGCGAGCCCGAAGGTGATGCCGATCCGCCAGCGCACGCGGCCCGCCCGGGCGTGGGAGATCACGCCGGCGGCGCTGGTCACGGCGACCACGAACAACGACGACGCGATCGCCGCCTTGGTCTCCATGCCGGCGGCCATGGTCAGGATGGGAACCGTGAGGATCGACCCACCCCCGCCGAGGAGGCCAAGGGAGACGCCGATCAGGACCGACAGCACGAGGACGATGGGCAGCACGACTTCCTGTTCTTCAAGCGGGATGCCACGGCTAACTCGATGGGTGGAGGACGGTTTGCGCGTCGATGAAACAGCGCGAAACATCGGGCGGCGCGCGTTTCGTTTCACGCCGCTGCGGAGGCGCAGAGGGTGAGCCTGGATCGCGTCGCGATCGGCTGGCTGACCCCTGGCACTCGCGCTGCACCCGCCGTCCTTCATGCCTTCGAGCTGGTTGTTCGCACTCGCCGGCGGCACGCTGCTCGGTGCCGCTGGATCACTCCTGCTTCTGACCCATGGTCGGATCGCCGGGATCAGCGGCGTGCTGGGATCGCTGCTGCCGCCATCCGCCCGGGATCGGGGCTTGGCGCCTCGCGCTACTCGGGGAGCGCTCGGCGCGGGGCTGCTCGGCGGCCTGGTGTCCCCGGCCCTGATCGGCGCCTCGATTCGATCGCTGCCCGTCGTGATCGTCGCCGGCGTGCTCGTCGGCTTCGGCACCCGGATGGGCAGCGGCTGCACGAGCGGGCACGGCGTCTGCGGCCTGTCGCGGCTGTCGGTCCGGTCCCTCGTCGCGGTGGCGACGTTCATGACCACCGGCGTGGTGACCGCAACGCTGGCGGGCGGTGCGCTGTGACCGTCGCCGCGGGCTGTGGTCGCCGCTGCGCGGTGATGGCGGTCGTGCTCGCCGCGGCCAGTGGTGCGCTGGTCGGCGTCGGCCTCCTGCTCTCGGGGATGACCCAGCCCTCGAAGGTGGTCGGCTTCCTCGATATCACCGGAGCCCGGGGCGCGTGGGACCCGAGCCTCGCGTTCGTGATCGGCGGGGCGGTCGCGGTCTACGCCGTGCTGTTCCGCCTCACCAGGGGCCGCCGCGAGCCGTGGTTCGACGTCACGTTCCACCTGCCGACCCGTCACGACATCGACCTCCCGCTGATCGCGGGAGCCGCGCTGTTCGGGATCGGCTGGGGCCTGGGCGGGCTGTGCCCGGGGCCGGGGCTCGTCGCCGCCGCGAGCGGCAGCCTCCCCGCGATCGCCTTCGTCGCCTCGATGCTCGTCGGCATGCGGCTGCAGCACCGCACGGGACGCTCGCAGTGAGCCGGCGACGTCAGCGGGCGCGCGCGACCTGCAGCCAGCGGGTCGCGAGCGTGCCGGCGAGCAGCGCGCCCGCGAACACCAGCGTGCCCGGCGCGCCGCCGCCGAGGCTGACCAGCGCCGGCCGCGGGCAGTAGCCCGACAGGCCCCAGCCGATCCCGAACACGGCGCCGCCCGCGATCAGCGGCAGGTCGAGGTGGCGGTGCGGGGGTAGGTGGAACTGCCCGCCGAACAGCGGGGCGTGGCGGCGGCGGATCAGCCGGGCGAGCGGCGCGTGGACGGTGATCGCGCTCGCCATCACGAACGCGAGCGCGGCGTTCCAGCTGCCCTGGGCGCCGGTGACGTCGAGGAAGCCGAGCACCTTCGCGGGGGAGGTCATGCCGGACACCACGAGGCCGAGCGCGAACAGCACGCCGCTGGCGGCCGCGAGCGCGATGGTCGTCACGACAGCGCCCCCATCAGCGCGACGGTGAGCGCGCCGGTCGCGATCAACGTGACCACGGCGGCGAGCGAGCGCGCCGAGCCGCGCGACAGGCCACACACGCCGTGGCCACTGGTGCAGCCGCTGCCGACGGTGGTCCCGACACCGACCAGCAGGCCGGCGAGCGCGAGGGTGGGCAGGCCGGCGATCGGGGCGCCCAGCGCCGCCGGCGCGACCACCCCGGTGATCACCCCGACCACCAGCAGCCCGGCCAGGAACGGCAGCCGGAATGCCCGGCCCCCGTAGGCGGCGAACGCGCGCGCGAGGGTGCCGCTGATGCCGGCGATCCGGCCGTGCGTGAACAGCGCCAGCGACGCGGCGAGCCCGATCAGCGCGCCACCCACGAGCGCGCGGAGGATCGCCGACAGATCCATGATTCCAACCTTGCGGACGGGTGTCCGCGTGTCGATGGCTGACCGCAGGCGCTGGCGTCAGTTCCACGGGGCGCGGCCCCGCCCTACGCGGCAAGCCGCGCAGGGTTTCCACCCCGGTTTCGAGACTGTTTCACAGTCTCTCAGTCGGCCGCGCGGCCGCGCACCGACAGCACCGGGATCGCGGACGCGCGCACCACGCGCTCGGTCACGCTGCCGGCGATCAGCGCGCGGATGCCCGTGCGCCCGTGGGTCCCCATCACGATCACGTCGGCCTGGTTGTCCTCGGCGAACTTGATGATCTCGTCGACCGGGGTGCCGAGGCGGATGAACGGCGTGGCGGTCACGCCGTCCTGGTGCAGGCGCACCGAGAGATCGCGGAGGTGCTCCTCGGCGCTCGCGATCGCGTAGTCCTTGACGCTGAGCGGGGCGCCGGTGTCCGGGGGGATGATCGCGGTGTCGGGCTGCAGGTGCGCCGGCAGGTCGATCACGTGGAGCAGCAGCAGCCGGCCGCCGTGGAGTCGCGCCTCGTCGCGCGCGAGGGCGGCGGCGGTGTTGGCGGAGCTCGAGAAGTCGTGCGGCACGAGGATCGTCTTCCCGTGCATGCCGCGAGCATCGCACGGTCTCCGCGAGTGGACGGCGCGGGCGGACCAGCGCGCAGGGTGAACTCACACGTGTCCTCGCGGGCCGTCGTGGAGGTCAGCGCGGCAACGCCCACGCCGACGGCGTGGGCGTCGTAGCGCGCGCGCGGGAGCAGCACGTACGCGGGGTGCGCGGCTGGATCGAGCGCGGCGATCAGCTGCGCGAGCGCGGGCTCCGGCATCGCCGTGCAGCCCACGGTGGGCGACGGTGGGGCCGCGCCACACGTGGAGGAAGATGCAGCTGCCGGCGCCCCCGGTGTTGGCCGGGTTGTGCGCGACGTCGACGACCCAGGTGTAGAGCGCGTCGGTGCGCCGCATGTCCTCGGCGCTGTGCCAGTCGGCGGTCGTGGCGTCCGCGTCGACGATCTGGTTGTAGTGGCGCGACGCCGGATCGTCGACGCACTTCCAGCTCGGATCGACCGCGGTGTAGGGCAGGGCGGTGCCCGGTGGCGGCGCGGCGGCGTAGCCATAGCCTCCGCGCAGGGCAAACATGCCGGCCGGGCTCTTGCCGTCGCCCTCGCGCTTGACCGGCCCGGCCTCGCCGGCGGGCGCGCCGGCGCCGTGCAGGCCGGCGCCCCACGCCGCGCCGGTCTTGCCGATCACCGCCTGCCACGCGGGGCCCGCGGCCACCCAGCCGGCGCCGTCACCGGCCCGGCTCCACAGCCGCAGCTCCGCCGTGGTCCCGTCCCAGTCGGGCACGATCGCGGTGACGAGCTGCCGCGTGGCGGCCGGGATCACCGAGGCGGTGGCGGTGGCGGTGGCGGTCGCGGATCCGGTGGCAGTCGCGGATCCGGTGGCGGTGGCGGTGGCGGTGGCGGCGTCGGTTGCGGTCCCGGCTCCGGTTGTGGTGGCGGATCCGGTTGCGGTTGCGGTTGCGGTTGCGGTCGCGGCCGCGGTTGGCGCGGGAGGCTGGTCACGGGGCGGCGCGCTCCGGCCGCATGCCGCGAGGGCGGCGATCAGGGCGGTGCGGGCGACGCCGCGGAGCGCCCGGCGGCCGGTCACGCCGCGGCTCACACCGAGAGCTCGAGCATGCGCTCGATCGGCTTGAGCGCGCGCAGGCGGACCGCCTCGGGGACGTCGACCTGGGGCGCGAGATCGCGCAGGCACAGGTACAGCTTCTCGAGCGTGTTGCGCCGCATGTGGGGGCACACGTTGCAGGCGCAGCTCTCGTCGTCCGGCGGCGCCGGGATCAGCGTCTTGCCCGGGGCGGCCTGCTGCATCTTGTGGAGGATGCCGGCCTCGGTGGCGACGATGAACGTCTGCTTGGGGCTGGTGCGCGCGTGCTCGATCAGGCCGCTCGTCGACGCGATGTGCACGGCGTGCCGGAGGATGCCCTCGTGGCACTCGGGGTGCGCGATCACCTCGGCGTCCGGGTGCTGCGCCATCAGCCCGAGCAGGCGCTTCTCGGAGAACGTCTCGTGGACGATGCAGGTGCCCTGCCACGCGACGAGGTCGGGGCGGTTCGCCTGCTTGGCGACGAACGCGGCGAGGTGGCGGTCGGGCGCGAACACGATCTTCTGATCGCCGAGCGCCTTGACGATCTTGACCGCGTTCGACGACGTGCAGATCACGTCCGACAGCGCCTTCACCTCGGCGGAGCAGTTGATGTAGCTGACCACGGTGTGGCCCGGGTACTGCTCGAGCCAGCGCGCGAACACCGGCGCGGGGCAGCCATCGGCGAGCGAGCAGCCGGCCTCGAGATCGGGGACGACCACGACCTTGGTCGGGTTGATGATCTTCGCGGTCTCGGCCATGAAGTGGACGCCGCAGAACACGATCACGTCGGCCTGGGTGGTCGCGGCCGCCTGCGACAGCTGGAGCGAGTCGCCCACGAAGTCCGCGAGATCCTGGATCTCGGACTCCTGGTAGTAGTGGGCCAGGATCACCGCGTTGCGCTCCACCTTGAGGCGGCGGATCTCGGCCTCCAGCTCGTCCGGAGTCAGGTCCAGGGGGGCGGGCGCGGGCGAGGCAGATCCGATGACCGGCAGCTTGTCCATGAGGCGTTCGTAGCACGCCCCGCGCGCCGCAGATCTCGTAGGATGCGCGCGTGCCGCTGTCCGCGATCGAGCCCGGAGTGATGATCGGCCGCTACCGCGTGATCGCGCCGCTCGGGCGGGGAGGGATGGGCGGTGTCTACGAGGTGGAGGACGACGCCGGCGCGCGGTTCGCGCTCAAGGCGCCGATCGCCGACTCCACCCCGGGGCGGTGACATCACCCGGCGGTTCGCGCGCGAGGCCAACGCGCTGCGCCTGCTCGAGCACCCGAACCTGGTCGCCGCCGTCGACGTGTTCGTCGAGGCGGGCATGCTGTTCCTGGTCATGGAGAAGGCCGCGGGCGACACGCTCGGGCGCCGCCTCCGCGCGGGCGGCGCGCTGCCGCCGCGCCAGGCGCTGGTGTTCACCCGCCAGATCCTCGAGGGCATCGGCCACGCCCACGCGCAGGGCCTCGTCCACCGCGACCTCACCGCGACCTCGAGCCCGACAACGTGATCCTCGAGCCCATGGGCGGGCCGACCGGCGGCTGGGAGCGGATCAAGATCATCGACTTCGGGCTGGTCAAACTGCTCGGCGACGTCGCCAGCGCGTTCGGCGCGGGCGCGCTGACCCGCACCGGCAGCGTGTTCGGCACCCCGGCATACATGGCACCCGCGCAGGCGCCTGGGCGGCTCGTCGACGGGCGCGCGGATCTCTACGCCGCTGGCGTGATGCTGTTCGAGATGCTGGTCGGCCGGATCCCGTCGAGCGATCCGGATCCGGTCGCGATGATGCGGCTACAGGCCAAGGCGCCGCCGCCGCGCCTCGACGAGGTGGCGCCGGGCGCGCCGGGGGTCACGCCGCCGCTGCTCGCGCTGGTCGAGGGCGCGCTGATCAAGGACCCGGCGCAGCGGCCGGCGAACGCCGAGGTGATGATCGCGCTGCTCGACGAGGCGTTCGCCTGGTTCGACCACCTCGGGTGACGGCCGGCGGCGTTCGCTCGCGGCCAACCGGGCGCCGCGACCGCCCGGGTCCACGTCGCCGGCCGCGCGCCGGTGCTGATCACTCGGGGACGCAGGCGCCGCTGGCGAGTACGCCCACACCCGCCGCCGCGGCCGCACAGTCGTTGCTGTACGTGACGTT
Source organism: Kofleriaceae bacterium (assembly GCA_964203225.1). Classification (GTDB taxonomy): domain Bacteria; phylum Myxococcota_A; class Polyangia; order Haliangiales; family Haliangiaceae; genus JABFXX01. The sequence continues at coordinate 257,302 of CAXNMK010000004.1, read as the reverse complement.
GTCGCAGCCGCACACCGGCGTGTAGTCCTGCGGGCAGACCTCGGGGCGCGCCTCGCACGTCCCCTGGGCGTCGGCGCGGCCACACACGGCGGCCGGCGTGAACGAGCAGAACTGATCGGCGCGGCAGGTGTCACCCGCGCGCGCACCGCAGGCAACCGCCGGGCACTCGCCCTCGCTGATCACGCTGACGCCGCTCGCCGCGGCCTGGCAGGCGTTGCCGTACGTCTGGTCATCGCACCCGCACACCGGCGCGTACGCGGCCGTGCAGACCTCGGGGATGGGCGCGCAGCTGCCCATCGCGTCCGCGGCGCCGCAGATGTCGGCCGGGGCGTACGCGCAGAACTGCCCGTCGGGGCAGCTGAGGCCTTGCCGGCCCCCACACGCCGGCGCCTCCACGCAGTCGCCATCCTTGCAGGTGATCGCGAACTCGTAGTCCGCGGCCCGCGGCGCGCCGACCAGCGCGTCGAACGTCGAGATCACGAACCGGTACCGCCCCGCCGTCGCGGGCAGCGCGAGGCAGGCGTTGAGCGAACCGTCACCACAATCATCGTTCCACGCTGCGAGCTTCCACGTGGTGCCGGTCCTCCGGTACGCGGCGACGATCAGATCCTCGCCCGCCGTGTTCCGGGCGTCGAGGCGGACCAGCCCCTGCTGCCCCGCGTACGTGTAGTCGTAGCCATGGAACGAGCGCGACCGGGTCACCCGGCTGGTCGCCACGTCCCCCATCCCCATCGCGCCCTTCATGGTCGGAGCGCGGAGCGAGTCCTCCTTGCCGTCGATGTCGATCGCAGCGAGGGCGGACTCATCGAGCGGAGCCTTGTCCTCGCTCGCACACGCGGCGACGAGACAGGAAGCGGACAGCCACAGGGCGAGGGTTCGAGACATGGGAGGCTCCAGACGGTCAGACCCGCGTGGTGAAGCGGGTCCATGGGGGTAGGGCAGGCACGCGGCCGTGGTGATGCTGCCCGCGATGCAGCAAACCCCGTGCCGCGACGGGTTGCGCGCTTGCGGTCGTGGTTGCTGGTGGTTGCGCGCGCGCCGAGGTGCGGACGACGCATGGGCTGGCGGTTCCGCTGGCCACTCCGACGCTGATCTGGCGGGTGCGCGAGCCACGCGCGCCTGCCGCCATGCCGACCTGCCGCGGGGGCGGTGTTGCTGCGGCCCAGGTCGCGATCACGTCGCGAGGCGCGTGGCTTCGGTGGCCAGTGCGGTGGCCACCACGCTGACCGGTGCGCTGGCCGGTGCGCTGGCCCGTGACCGGTGCGCCGATCCGCGCAGCGGCAACCCGCCGAGATCATGACGCGCCATGTGACGGGTTGGTATCAGCGCGCGGCCCGGTGTTTGCTCGACGCGGCCGTATGACCACGCGACCGCTCCCCCGCACCGCACGGCGCGGCTCGCTCGCTCCCTGTGCCCTCGTCGCGCTGCTCGGGGTCGCGGGCCTGGCCGGCTGTCTCGATGAGGATGACAAGGGGGACGAGGCCGACGTGCCCACCGAGGGTGACGGCAAGGCCGACTCGCAGCGCGCCCCGACCGACCATGGCGCGCTCGCGTTCGGGGTGCCCGCGCTCGAGGCCATCACCGACGCCGCGAAGTTCCACGCCTGGCAGTTCGAGCTGTCCGGCGACGCCGCGATCGACGTGTTCACGACCTACGCCGTGCGCGGCCAGCGCCGCGTCGACACCGTGATGTACCTGTACAAGGAGGGCCCGAGCGGCTGGGGGGCCTACGTCGCGCGCAACGACGACGATGGCAGCCGGGTCTACTCGCGGATCAAGCGGACGCTGGGGCAGGGCCGCTATCGCGTGCTCGTCAAGGGCTATGCGGCGACCACGCGAGGCCGGTTCGCGGTGGAACTCGACTGCGCCGGCGCGGGCTGCGCGCCACCGGCGGGGGCCTGCGTGTTCGGCACCAGCTATCGCAGCGCGTTCGAGACCCCGGCGCTTGTCGCGCAGGGCACGCTCGTGCTCTCGCTCACGCAGCCCGCGCAGATCTCGCCGTTCGACCACGCGCGGATCGTGACTGCGGTCCAGCAGTCGTCGCACACCGACGTCTCCACGTGGGAGCAGGCGATCGCGCGGGTGGATGGTGGCGAGATCAACCGCACGTTCCTGATCGAGCCGGCGGGCCAGCGGACGTTCGTCGCGTACGAGTACGGCGCCGGCGACAACTCGTATGGTGCGATCTTCGACCACCACAGCGGCGCGCTGGTCGCCTCGATCCAGGACGGGGATCTCGCCGGTTGCTCCGTCGCGGCCGAGACCTGCCTGCTCGCGCCAACCTACCCCGCGCTGCGCGTCGATCCCGCCTACGGCGTGCTGGCCGATCGCTACATCACCAGCGAGAGCCAGCTCGAGCCGCGCGAGGTCGTCCAGGCCCTGGCCACGGTGCGCGCGGTCCGCGGGGACAACGTGGTCAGCTTTGCGCAGGCGCTGACGATGGTGGACCCAGGCTCGCTCCGGTTCACCACGCTCCTTCATCTGGCGACAGGCACGGAGCTGGTCGCGGTCGAGTTCGGTGCGGGTGACACCTCGGTCGGCCGCATCTACTACGGCCTGAGCCTCCAGGTCGCGGGCCAGATCAGCGACGGTTCGATCGAGGCATGCAGCTGGTTCGCGCCGCGCGCACCGGGTGCGAGCGCCGCAGGCCAGGCCTGCCGTGCAAGCTCGGACTGCCAGCCCCAGCTCAACTGCGAGGGGGTGTTCGCCAACGCGGGCACGTGCGTGATGCGGGAGGAGATCCCCGGCGACGGCAACGAGTGTGCGAGCGACGCGGCGTGTGGCGCTCCGGGGCTGGTCTGCGCCGGTGCCACCCGCGGCTACGGGCTGTGTCGCCCCGCGTGGATGCGCGCGACGTTCGCCGATCCCAGCTCCGCCCAGGTGCCCGATGGCGGGACGGTGGTCCGGCCGATCGCGGTGCGTGGGCTCGCCACGGTGGACACCGATGTCGTGCTGTCACTGCGGGTCAGCCACCCCCGTGCCTCGCAGCTCAGGATCACCTTGACCAACCCGGCCGGCACCGAGGTGCTCGTCCATCAGGGGACCGCGGCCGATGACGGCGCTCCGCTGGTGCTCAGCGCACGGCCGATCATGGGCTTCTCCGGTGATGAGACGGTCAACGGCGAGTGGACGCTGCGTGTCAGCGATCGGACGCTCGGGCAGGTCGGTACGCTCGACGGCTGGCAGCTGACGATCACGTCGCGCTGGGATTGAGCGACCAGGCTCGACCCGGCCTGCTCGCTCGGTTCCACGGGTTCCCACCCCGGTTTCGGGACTGGTTCACCATCTCTCATTTCTACGGGGCTCCACCCCGCCCTACGCGGCGAGCCGCGCAGGGTACCCACCCCGGTTTCGAGACTGGTTCACCGTCTCTCAGTCGCCCTTGCCGCGGCCGCGGCCGCGGCCTGCTCTTGCCCGGGGACCGCTCGCGCAGGGCGTCGGGTTGGCGGGCGAGGGCGTCGGTCTCGGGCGTCGCGCCGTAGCGGTCCGCCCAGTCGCGCAGGCGCGCGCGCGTCGTCGATGTCGCCCTCCGAGAGCTCGGCCGCCATGTCGTTCCAGTCGCGGATCTGCTGCGGGTCCGACATCGCCGGAGGCTCGATCCGGACGTCGCCGTTCTCGTCGACGGGCAGCGCCGGGGCGACGGTTCGCGGCTCGTCCCCACCGGCGCCCGCGAAGGGCGCCGGCGCGCCCATCGGGGTCAGGCTGGCGGGCGCGCTCGCCGGGCCGCCGCGGCCCGCGATCAGCGCGAGGGCGAGCACGCCCGCGCCGCCGGCCGCCCATGGCCACCACTGCCGCCGGCGCTCGCGGTCCCCGCCCGTGATCGTCGACCCGCCCGTGATCGTCGACCCGCGCGTGATCCTCGACCCGTCGGTGATCCTCGACCCGTCGGTGAGCATCGACCTGTCGGTGAACATCGAGCCGACGGTGATCGTCGCGTCGACGGCGTACGGTCCGCGCACGCCGGGCGCCGCGGTCGCGAGCGCCCCGGGCGCCGTGGACTCGCGCGCGCCGGCGAGCAGGTCCGCGAGCTCGCTGGCGGTGGGGCGGCGCGCGGGCTCGGTGGACATCGCGCGGTCGATCGCGCTCGCGAGCTCGGGGGCGAGGTCCGGCGCCAGCGTGTGGATCGGCGGCACCGTCGGGATCAGGGCGCCCGAGGTGTCGTCGAGCCGCGGCCACCGCCCGATCGCCGCCTGGTACAGCACCGCGCCGAGGCCGTAGACGTCGCCCGCGGCGTCGGAGTGCCCGCGCACGAGCGCCTCGGGCGGCGCGTACGCCGGCGAGCCGACGAACTGGCCGGTCATCGTCAGCGACGAGTCGGGCACGTGCGCGACGCCGAAATCGGCGAGCTTCCAGGTGCCACCGCCGGCGCTCAGGATGTTCGCGGGCTTGACGTCGCGGTGGATGATCCGCGCGGCGTGGGCGGCGGCGAGCGCGCGCCCGCTCCGGATGCCGAGCCCGCGGACCTCGCTCTCGGTGAGCGGCCCGGCGACCAGCCGCTCCTTGAGCGACGGGCCGGCGACCCGCTCCATCACGAGGTAGGGCGGATCGGCGTCGAGGCCGATGTCGAACACCTGCACCACCGCGGGGTGGGTGAGCGCGGCGATCGCGCGCGCCTCCTGGCGGAACCGGTCGTCGAGCATGCGCGCGGCCAGTCCGTTGGCGTTCGTCTGGAGCGTCTTGACCGCGACCTCGCGGCCGAGCACCTCGTCGACCGCGGCGTAGACCTCACCCATCGCGCCCGCGCCGAGGGTGCCGGTCACCCGGTAGCGCCCGAAGCGCCGCGCGTCTGTCACGCGGAGCAGGGTAGGAAAGCGGCGGTGTTTGCGTGGGTACCGTGCCCGGTCGGGAGCGCGCGTCCGGGGTTTCGCTGGCGCGCCCCGGTGCACTCGGGTAGGGTGCGCGCGACTACACACCGAACACACATCCGGGGGAGCTGCCCACGCGGGCGGCTGAGAGGTGCGTGATGCACGACCCCAGAACCTGATCCGGGTAATGCCGGCGTAGGAAGGTCCCCACCATGAGCGACAGCGGTTCGACCAGCGGCAACGGCAACGGCAACGGCAAGAAGTCGCTGCCCCAGATCACCCAGGCCGACCCGGTCGCGGATCTGCCCGCGATGAGCGGGTTCCCGGCGTCGGAGAAGACGTTCGTCGAGGCCGATGGCCTCCAGGTCCCGGTCCGGCGCATCCACCTGTCGGGCGGCGAGCCGTCGTTCGACGTCTACGACACGTCGGGCCCGCAGGGCGTCGACCCGCACCAGGGCCTGCCGAAGCTGCGCAAGCCGTGGATCGACGCCCGCATGGCGGACGGCGACACCGGCAACCGCTCGCAGATGCACTACGCCAGGCGCGGCATCATCACGCAGGAGATGAAGTTCGTGGCGCTGCGCGAGAGCTGCACGCCCGAGCACGTGCGCGCGGAGATCGCGGCAGGCCGCGCGATCCTGCCGGCGAACATCCACCACCCCGAGTCCGAGCCGATGATCATCGGGCGGAACTTCCTCGTGAAGATCAACGCGAACATCGGCAACTCGGCCGTCAGCTCGACGATCGCCGAGGAGGTCGACAAGCTGCGGTGGTCAGTGAAGTGGGGCGCCGACACGGTCATGGACCTGTCGACCGGCGACAACATCCACGAGACCCGCGAGTGGATCGTCCGCAACTCGCCGGTGCCGATCGGCACGGTGCCGATCTACCAGTGCCTCGAGAAGGTCAACGGCGACGCCACCAAGCTCACCATCGACCTGTTCCTCGAGACGCTGATCGAGCAGGCCGAGCAGGGCGTGGACTACTTCACCATCCACGCGGGCGTCCGGCTCGCGTACATCCCGCTGACCGCGAAGCGGATGACCGGCATCGTGTCGCGCGGCGGCTCGATCATGGCCAAGTGGTGCCTCGCGCACCACAAGGAGAACTTCCTCTACACGGAGTTCGAGCGGATCTGCGAGGTCATGAAGACGTACGACGTCGCGTTCTCGCTCGGCGATGGCCTGCGCCCGGGCTCGACGGCGGACGCCAACGATGCCGCCCAGTTCGCGGAGCTCGAGACGCTCGGCGAGCTGACGCAGATCGCGTGGAAGCACGACATCCAGACCATGATCGAGGGGCCGGGCCACGTCCCGCTCAACAAGATCAAGGAGAACGTCGATCTGCAGATGAAGATCTGCCACGAGGCGCCGTTCTACACGCTCGGCCCGCTGGTGATCGACATCGCGCCCGGCTACGACCACATCACCAGCGCGATCGGCGCGGCGATGATCGGCTGGTTCGGCACGTCGATGCTCTGCTACGTGACGCCCAAGGAGCACCTCGGGCTGCCCAACCGCGACGACGTCAAGGCGGGCGTGATCGCCTACAAGATCGCGGCGCACGCCGCGGACCTCGCCAAGGGCCACCCCGGCGCCCACCTGCGCGACGACGCCCTCAGCAAGGCGCGGTTCGAGTTCCGCTGGCAGGACCAGTTCAACCTGTCGCTCGATCCGGACACCGCCAAGGACTTCCACGACGAGACCCTGCCGGCGCCCGGCGCCAAGGGCGCGCACTTCTGCTCGATGTGCGGGCCCAAGTTCTGCTCGATGAAGATCTCCGAGGAGGTCCGCGAGATGGCGGCCGCCCAGGACATCGAGGCCGGCCTCGCCTCCAAGGCCGCCGAGTTCATCGAGGGTGGACAGCGCCTGTACCAGACCGGCGAGGATCACCATCACTGAGGGGATCCCCATCACGGAGCTGATGGTGAGACAGGCTCGAGCCGGGGGCGTGCCCCTCGCGTCGGCGGCGCCCCCGACCCCGCCCCGGAGGCTCACCCCCTCGAGGTCGGCGGGGCCCGGCCTGACCGGCGGACAAGCTCGTGCGATCGCGCGCGCCCACGCGTTCCCCTCCGCGTCCCCCTCCTCGTCGCCCTCCTCGTCGCCCTCCCCGTCGTCCTGCTCGGGGCGCCCGGGGCGGCGCGCGCCGAGTCCCAGGTGTGGAGCGCGCTGTTCGCGCAGGCGCGCCTGGGGCCCACCTCGGGGCCGACCGCCTGGTTCGACGGTCATGCGCGGCGGCGGGGGGATGGCACCGTGTTCCTGCTGCGCCCGGGGCTGGGCTACACGCTGTCGCCGGCGCTCAGCGTCCACGCCGGGTACGCCTACATCCCGAAGCTGACCGACGAGGGCACGAACACCCGCGAGGACCGGCTGTGGCAGCAGGCGATCTGGACCCGGCCGGTCGGCGCGGCCGCCAAGGTCCAGGTGCGCGGCCGGCTCGAGCAGCGGTTCGGGGCCGGCGACGACCTCGGCCACCGCGCCCGGGTGTTCGTGCGCGGGCAGTGGGCGCCCAGCCCCCAGCTGGCGCTGCAGCTGGTGGCCTGGGACGAGCTGTTCTGGCAGCTCAACGACACCGACTGGGGCCCGATCCGGGGCTTCGACCAGAACCGCGCGTTCGCCGGGCTCGGCACCGACACCCGGATCGACGGGGTCCGGGTCGAGGCCGGCTACCTCCACATCGCGTACCGCCAGGACCGCCGGGTCGACCACGCGGTCGCGGTCAACGTGTTCGTGACCCTCGCGCCCTGACGCCACCCCACCTGCACGATTGGCACTTAGGGGTGGACAACCCCGCGAGATCAGGGATATTCATGATCACCGTCGGTGCCACCCGCGGTGATGGTCCCGTGACGGTTCACTCGAAGCGCTCCCTCAAGGTCGAGAAGCTCGCGCGCATCTACGATGACGAGATCGCGCCGGTCTGGGGAACTCGTTTCGGCAAGATGCTCCTGCGCAACCTCGCGGTCCCCGACCGCTGCCAGGTGCTCGACATCTCGTGCGGCACCGGCTACCCGACGATCGAGATCCTGCGCCGGATGAGTGACGGCAGCCGGCTGATCGCGATCGACGCCTCGAGCGCGATGCTCGACGTGGCGCGGCGCAAGGTCGCGGACCTCGGCCCGCTCGGCAAGAAGGGCGTGTTCTTCCGCACCGAGGCGGCGGTCCCCAAGCTGTCGTTCGCGGATGACGTCTACGACCTCGTGGTGTGCAACCTCGGGCTCGACGAGGTCCCCAGCCTCGAGGTCGCGATGCGCGACTTCGCGCGGGTCGCGAAGAAGGGCGGCGAGGTCCGCTGCACGCTGCCGCTCGCGGGCACGTTCCAGGAGTTCCACGACCTGTACCGCGAGGTGCTGATCAAGCACGACAAGCACGAGGCTCTCGAGCGCCTCGAGAAGCACATCGCGCACTACCCGTCGATCGACCACCTCGAGCGCTGCATGAAGTCGGCGAACCTCGATGGTGGCGTCGAGATCGAGGAGTTCACGCTCCTGTTCAAGAGCTCGCGCGAGTTCTTCTTCGCCCCGGTCATCGAGTACGGCCCGCTCGCGGACTGGAAGGAGATCGCCGGCGGCGGCCAGGAGATGCAGGACGTGTTCTGGTACATCAAGGAGGCGATCGACGCCTACTACGATGGCCGGCCGTTCCAGGTCACGGTCAAGGCGGGCTGCGTGATCGGCACCAAGCTCGAGCAGGGCGCCGCCCCGCTGATCCACGAGATCGAGGATCTCTCGGACCTGTCGGACCTCGCGATCACCGAGGATCCCGACGCCGAGAACCCCGGCCTGCCGGTGCGCCCGCCGCGCATGGCGTCGGGCTCGGTGCGGGTGGCCGACCCCGACGATCTCGACGTCGAGGAGATCGCGCCGGGCAGCCCCGAGGACTTCCCGATCGATGCCGATCCGATCCACGAGCCCGAGGAGATCGAGGCGTTCATCGACGGCCACGATCGCCCCGAGCACCTGGACGACTAGGCCGTGGCGGGGGCGGATGAGCGCAGCGCGTACCTCGCGCTGGTCGACGATCTGACCGAGCACGATCGCCGCTACTACGTCGAGGCGGCGCCGACGATCAGCGACGTCGAGTACGACCACCTCGCCGCGCAGCTGCGCGCGCTCGAGGCCGCGCACCCGGCCTGGCTGGTCGCGTGGTCGCCGACCCAGCGGGTCGGGCACGCGCCGGTGTCCGAGTTCCCCAAGGTCGACGCGCGCGCTCGCGATGCTGTCGCTCGACAACAGCTACGACCTCGAGGACCTCCGCGCGTTCTACGACCGCGTGGTCAAGGGCCTCGATGGCGACCTCCCGGTGTTCTCGATCGAGCCGAAGATCGACGGGTTCGGCATCGAGCTGACGTACCAGGCCGGGCTGCTCACGCTCGGGGCGACGCGCGGCGACGGGCGGATCGGCGAGGACGTCACCGCCAACGTGCGGATGGTCCGCGGCGTGGCGCTGCGCCTGCGCGAGCCGCTCGACATCACCGTGCGCGGCGAGATCTACATGACCAAGGCCGAGTTCGCCGCGATCAACGAGGTGCGACGCGCGGCCGGCGAGGAGCTGTTCAAGAACCCGCGCAACACCGCGGCGGGGACGATCAAGCAGCTCGATCCCGCGCAGGTCGCGAAGCGCCCGATGCGCACGATCCTGTACGAGGTCGTCGACGGCGAGCACCACGCCTCGGGCCACCTCGCGTCGCTCGCGCGGCTGACGGCGCTCGGGCTCCCGGTGTCGCCGGAGAACGCCGCCGCGTCGACGTGGGACCAGCTGATCGCCGCGGTGCAGGGCTGGCAGGACCGCCGCGATGCGCTGCCGTACGAGGTCGACGGCCTCGTGATCAAGGTCGACGACTTCGCGCAGCGCGCGGCGCTCGGGACGACGTCGAAGTTCCCGCGCTGGGCGATCGCCTACAAGTTCCCGGCCCGGCAGGTCACCACGCTGCTGCTCGGGCTCGAGCCGAACGTCGGGCGGACCGGCACCGTCACGCCGGTGGCCGTGCTCGCGCCGGTCGAGCTGTCGGGCACCACGGTCGCGCGCGCCTCGGTCCACAACTGGGATCAGGTGGAGCGCCTCGGGCTTGGCCAGGGTGATCGCGTGCTGATCGAGAAGGCCGGCGAGATCATCCCGCAGATCCTCGCGGTCACCGAGAAGGGGCCGGGGCCGGCGTTCGCCGCGCCCACCCACTGCCCGTCGTGCGGCGCCGCCCTCGCGCGCGAGGAGGGGCGGGTGGCGCTGATGTGCCCCAACCGGCTCGCGTGCCCGGCGCAGCAACTCGCCGCCATCGAGTTCTTCGCCTCGCGCGGGCAGATGAACATCGACGGGCTCGGCGAGAAGGTCGTGCAGCAGCTGGTGGCCGCGGGGCTGGTCCACGACGTCGCGGACCTGTTCGTGCTGACCGCGCCGCAGCTCTCCGGCCTCGAGCGGTTCGCCGCGCAGTCCGCGAATAACCTGATCGCGGCGATCGCCCGGGCCCGCGAGACCGCCACCTTCGCCCGGCTGCTGGCGGCGCTCGGCATCACCAACGTCGGCGGCGTGATCGCGCGGCCGATCGCCGAGAAGTACGGCTCGCTGGCGGCGCTGCGCGCTGCCGCGGCGGCCTCCACGTCCGAGGCGCTCGTCGCCGCGCTGTGCGAGATCGACGGCGTGGGCGACATCATCGCCGAGAGCGTCGACCGGTTTCTCCGCGATCCCCACGCCGCCATGATCCTCGACAAGCTGCACGCGTGCGGGGTCGATCCGCAGCAACCGGTCGCCGTGGTGACCGCGGGGCCCCTGACCGGCAAGACGCTGGTGGTGACCGGCACGCTGACGCAGGCGCGGGCCGACGTGCAGAAGCGGATCGAGGCGGCGGGTGGCAGGATCGCGGGATCGGTCAGCAAGAAGACCGACTACCTGGTCGCGGGCGCGGACACCGGCGCGACCAAGCTCGAGGCCGCGACCAAGCACGGGGTCGCGGTGATCGGCGAGGCCGAGCTCGAGGCGCTGCTGACCGGCGTGGCGCCGACGGCCGAGCCGGCCGTCGCGGACTGAGCGAGAGCCTGAGCGACGCTCGCGCAGCGCGCACGTTCGCACGGCGCCGCGGCACGCGTGCACGACGCGCGCGCACACCCGGGTGGGAGCCGGGCGCTCGATCCCACGGGGGCGGCTCCGCCCGACGACGGCTCAGGCCGGCGGCAGGCTCAGCGCTTCGCGGACGTCGTCGACGATGTCGTCGGGTTCGGGGAAGTGTGACATCTGCTTGTCGGCGATCAGGGTGGCATCGAGCCACACCGTGAACTCGCCCGGGCGCCCCACGACCAGCGTGGCCTCGACGCCGAGCGCCTGCTTCAACATGGCCGCCACCCGGGCGGCCCTGGGCTTGTAGCCTCAGGAGTTGCAGTAGCGGATCACGATCGCCATGGCGCAACCATAGCACGCGCATTCACCTCGGGCGCGGCGCACATCGCTTGCACACCTGGTGACCATGCTCGAACGCGAACCTCTCCAGGCCCTCGATCCCCGTGACGCATCGCGTGACGCGCCGTCCCCTGCGCCGCTGCCGGAGCCCCCCCCACCGACGGACTCGATCCCCACGGGCGCCCGGCGGCACGACGTGCGCATCCGCGAGAGTGATCGCGACAACCCGATGATCTACCTCGTCGGGCGCCGGCCGGTCAGCCACCTGCGCGCGGACCCGGTGGGCAAGGCCGTCACGATCGCGCAGTCCGTGGCGTGTGCGGTCGCGGTGGGGGTGCCGGCGTGGGCGCGGCCGGTCGCGGCGGTCGCCGCCGTGCTGGGGCTCGCGGCGGTGGTGCACGACCTCCGCCGCGAGCGGGCCTGACGCCGTTTTTTCCCGACCGGCATTGGACGCGCCCGGGGCGTGGCCAATACTGCCGCCCCATGAAGCTCACCCTGGCGCTCTCGCTCGCGGCCGTGGCCGCGCTCTCGCTGGCCGGCCCGCCCGCGCTCGCGAAGGGCCTCACCATCGACGACATGCTGGCGATGCAGCGCGTCGGCGATCCGCAGGTCTCGCCCGATGGCACGCAGGTCGTGTTCACCGTGCGCGACACCGACCTCGAGGCCAACCGCGGGCGCGTGGACCTCTACGTGACGAACATCGACGGCACCGGCGCCCGCCGGCTGACCTCGCACCCCGAGAACGACACCGATCCGCGATGGTCGCGCGACGGCGCGTGGATCTACTTCGTGTCGTCGCGCAGCGGCAGCGCGCAGGTGTGGCGGATCTCGCCGACCGGTGGCGAGGCCGAGCAGGTGACGCGGCTCCCGCTCGACGTCGGCGGCTTCGCGCTCTACCCCGACGGCCGCCGGCTGGTGGTCGCGCTCGAGGTGTGGCCCGAGGCCAGGACGCTCGCCGAGACGGTCAAGCGCGACGACGAGAAGGCGAAGTCCAAGGTCAAGGCGCACGTCTACGAGCAGCTGCTGTTCCGCCACTGGGACACCTGGGAGGACGGCAAGTACTCGCACCTGTTCGTGTGGGATCCGGCGCGCCCCGACGACGCACGCGACCTCACGCCGGGCCAGACCACGGACGCCCCCACGCACCCGTTCGGCGGCATGGACGAGGTCGACATCTCGCCCGACGGCGCGCAGGTCGCGTTCGTGATCCGCGACGCCGGCAAGGCCAACGCGTACCGCACCGACACCAACGTCTACCTCGTGCGCGGCGATGGCGGCGGCAAGCCGGTGGTCCTGACCCGCGACAACCCCGCGTACGACTTCGGGCCGACGTTCTCGCCCGACGGCAAGCAGCTCGCGGTGCGCCAGATGAAGCGCCCCGGGTTCGAGGCCGATCGCGAGCGCATCACGATCTACGACCTCGCCACGCGCACGCCGCGGGTGGTCACCGAGGGCTGGGACCGCTCGGCCGCCTCGATCACGTGGAGCGCCGACGGCCGGACGATCTACACCGATGCCGACGACGTCGGCAACCACGCGCTGTTCGCGATCGACGCCGTCACCGGCGCGGTGCGCACCCTGGTGGCCAAGGGCACGAACACGTCGCCGCGGGTCGCCGGCGATCGCCTGGTGGTCGTGCGCGACACGCTGCGCTCGCCGGCCGAGCTGTTCACGGTCAAGGCCGACGGCTCGGGGCTGACGCAGCTCACGCACGTCAACGACGCGCGCGTCAAGCGGATCGAGTGGGGCGCGTTCGAGCAGTTCTCGTTCACGGGCGCCAAGGGCGACACCGTGTACGGGTTCGTGATGAAGCCGGCCGGCTACAAGGGCGGCAAGGTCCCGGGCGCGATGCTGATCCACGGAGGTCCGCAGGGCAGCTTCGGCGATCACTTCCACTACCGGTGGAACCCGCAGGCGTACGCCGGCCGCGGGTTCGGCGTGATCTTCATCGACTTCCACGGCTCGACCGGCTACGGCCAGGCGTTCACCGATGCGATCAGCGGCGACTGGGGCGGCGCGCCCTACGAGGACCTGATGCTCGGCCTCGACCACGCGCTCGCGAAGTTCACGTGGCTCGACGGCACCCGGCTCGCGGCGCTCGGCGCCTCGTACGGCGGCTACATGATCAACTGGATCCACGGCCACACCACGCGGTTCAAGGCGCTGGTCGTCCACGACGGCAACCTCGACGAGCGGATGGCCTACTACGACACGGAGGAGCTGTGGTTCCCCGAGTGGGATCACGGCGGCGTGCCGTGGGAGAAGCCCGACGGGTTCCTGAAGCACAACCCGATCGACTTCGTGAAGAACTGGTCCACGCCCACGCTCGTGGTCCACGGCGGCCTCGACTTCCGCGTGGTGGACACCCAGGGCATGTCGACGTTCACGGCGCTGCAGCGCAAGGGCATCCCGTCGAAGTTCATCCACTTCCCCGACGAGAACCACTGGGTCCTCAAGCCGCAGAACAGCAAGCTGTGGCACGACGAGGTGCTCGCGTGGATCGAGCGCTGGACCAAGAAGTAGCCCGCGTCCTCAGGGCTGCACGGGCAGCCCCAGGTGTTCTCGGCCGCGTTCCAGTGCACCACGCCGCGCAGGTGGGGGCAGTTCGCCGAGCGCAGGTGGCACGAGCCACTCTCGTCGCGGTACGCGGCGATCATGTGGAGCCCCCGCCGCAGCACCGCGCCCTCGCCGGGTGGGATGTCGTCGAGCACGTCGACGTCCCCGCTGCGCAGCCAGTCGGTGTACGGCGCCGGCGAGTGCAAGGCCTCGGCGAGCCGCGCGCCCGCGCGGACGGGGGGCGCCGCACTCGCCCCGCTGGTCCCGCTCGCGACCGGCGCGGCGGCGGCGAGCCTCGCGGGCAACTGCGCGCACTGCCACAACCCGCTCAACATCTGAGCCAAGGACCTGCGGTTCACCACGCCGCTGGGATCGGCCCGGCTGTGCAGCTCGATCGTGCCCTGCGATCCCGCGGCCTCGCAGGGCTACCACCTCGTGACCTCGCGGCCCGGCATGCCCGCGCTCGGATCGCGGGCCGTCGATCCGCTCGCCGATCCGCTGCGCGCGACCTGGATCCGTGCGCTGGTGACCTGCCCGTGAGGCGCCCGTGATGGCGGGCACCCGCGACCGCGATGGCGGGCTCCGGCGCCCGTGAGGCCGGGCCCGGTCGCCCGTGAGGCCGGGCCCGGTCGCCCTCGTCGGGCGTCCGCGCACGTTGCCGGCCGCCGCGCGTCGGCACGCATCGTGCCCCCGGAGGGATCATGGACATCCTCACCTGGAGCATCGCGGGCCTCGTCGCCGGCGTGCTCGTGTCCCTCGTCGTCGGCTCGGCGGGCGGCCTGATCGTCGACATCGTGGTCGGCATCGTCGGCGCCTTCATCGGCGGCATCCTGTTCCGCGAGGCGGGCTGGGCCGGGCCGGTCAGCGGGATCGCCGGGACGATCTTCGTCGCCTTCATCGGCGCGATGATCCTGCTCGTGATCATCCGGCTGGTGCGGGGCGCGAGTTCGCTCTTCCCGCGCCGGCCCTCGCCGCGACGCCACGAGGCACCAACCCGCAAAATGGCTACAGCGGGCCCGGCATCTCGGATATAGATGCGTCCGTGAGCCTCCTGCGGATGGTCCCTCGTACGGTGATGGTGGGTGCGCTGCTGATGAGCTGCGCGTCGGCAGACAAGCCGGGGGGCGCACCGCCAACCCCCACGCGCGAGGTCGCCGCCGGCGCCGCGCGGCTCCGCGGTGGCGGCATCACGATGGACGTCACGATCGGCCGCGGGTCGCTCACGCGCCCGGTCAGCGCCGGCACCACCCGCGCCATCCCGCACGCGGCGGTGCAGCCGTGAGCCGCGCGCCCTGGACCGCGGCTCTCGGGCTCGCCGTGTGCGCGCTCGCGTCGGCGTCGGCGACGGCCTCGGTGCCGTCCACCCTGTCGTTCACCGCGCGCCTCGTCGACGACAAGTCCGGCGCGGAGCTGACCGGTGCCCACCAGGTCACGTTCGCGCTGTTCCCGCAGGACACCGGCGGCACGGTCGCCTGGCAGGAGGAGCGGCAGGTCACCGTCGAGGAGGGCCTGGTGTTCACCGATCTCGGCGAGACCGAGCCGCTCGACGCCACGGTGTTCGATGGCCGCACGCTGTGGCTCGAGATCACCCTCGACGGCGTGGTCATGCAGCCGCGCGTCGCGCTCGGCAGCGTGCCCTACGCGATGCGCGCGGGCGTGGCCGACGCGGTCGGCGAGCTCGACGCCGCCGACGTCCAGGCGCGCGTCAGCGGCACCTGCGCGACCGGGAACTTCATCATCGGCGTCAACGCCGATGGCACCGTCGCCTGCGCGCCCGACCTGTCGGGCTCCGGCGACATCACCTCCGTGCTGACCGGCACCGGGCTGCAGGGCGGCGGCGCCGCCGGCGACGTCCAGCTGTCGCTGATCCAGACCTGCGCCACCGATCAGATCCTCAAGTGGAGCGGCAGCCAGTGGCTGTGCGCGGCCGACGCCGGCACGAACGCCACCGGCGACATCACCGGCGTCGCCGTCGGTCCGGCCGGCGGGCTCGTCGGTGGCGGGATCGCCGGCGACGTCGCGCTGTCGCTGCTCAACACCTGCGCGATGGGCCAGGTGCTCAAGTGGAACGGCACGCTCTGGGCGTGCGGCAACGACAACGACGTCGACACCAACGCCGGCGGCGACATCACCGACGTCGTCGCGGGCGCGGGCCTGACGGGCGGCGCCACGGCGGGCGCGGCCACCGTCGACGTCGGCGCGGGCCAGGGCATCAACGTGGCGGCCAACAGCGTCGCGCTCGACACCGCGTTCACCGACGCGCGCTACCTCAACACCGCCGGTGACACGCTGACCGGCAGCCTCGACGCCGGCGGCAACCGGATCACCAACCGCGGCTGCCCGGCGGGCTACGTCAAGGTCGGCACCGGCATGTGCATCGAGAACGTCGACGTCAGTGGCCTGACGTTCAGCGGCTGCGCGAGCCGGTGCGTCAACAACGGCGCGCACATGTGCCGGTCCTCGGAGATCCGCGCGACGCTGGTCGCCGGCACGACGCTGAGCCTGACCACGCTGCTCGACTGGATCGACGACCAGGATGCCGCCGGCAGCGCGCTGTACGTGTCGTCGACCTCGGACGCCGCGAGCCCCGAGTCCACGCGCGCGACGGCGACGGCGTCGTACTGCCGCTGCTGCACCTCGCTCGAGTGAGCGCGGCGATGCGGCGCGGCGCGGCCCTCGTGCTCGGAGCGGGCGTCGGGGGTGCCAAAGTGGCTCGGGCGCGCGGTGACCACGCCTCCACCGACGCCCACCGCGGCGCCCGCGGCCGCCGCCCCGCGCCCCGTGGCGGTGGCGTCGACGGTGCCGCCGCGGCCGGCGCCGGCGCGCCCGGCGCCCGCGCTCGCGCCGCGCGTGGCCGCCACCCCCGGCCTGGTCGAGGATCTCCGCGATCCGGATCCACGGGTGCGCGCCGCGGCGCTGCGCGAGGCCGCCCGCGATCCCGACGTCGATCCGGCGCTCGTGCTCGGCGGCGCGCGCGATCCCGATCGCGAGGTCGGCGTGATCGCGACCGCGGCGCTCGCGACCTTGCACGCGCAGGGGCGGGTGGGGGCGCGCGAGCTGACCGCCCTGATCGCCGAGCCCGGGCTCGACGCCCGCGTCCGCACCAACGCGCTCAACGCGCTCGGCCTCACGCCGTCGGCCGAGGCCGCCGCGCTCCTCGTCGAGCTGCTCGCGCGCGGCACCCCCGACGAGCGCGCGGTCGCCGCGATCCTGCTCGTCCACCAGGATCTCGCGATCGCCACGCCGGCGCTGATCGCCGCGCTCGCCGACGCCGACGAGCGGGTCCGCGGCAACGCCCTCGAGGCCCTGCGCGCGCGCGCGCGCGGGCGCGACTTCGGCACCGACGCCGCCGCCTGGGCCGCGTGGTGGCAGCGGCGTGCGCGCTGAGCGCTACTCGACGTAGGTGATCTGCCACTCGCGGCAGTCACCCTCGACCGTGACGTCGACCGACTCGCCGGTCTTCTTGCCGATCACCGCGCGCCCGATCGGCGACGCCGGCGTGACCACCGACAGGTGGCCGTCGCCGCCCGGGGCCGGTCAGCTGGGAGCCCGCGCCGACCGGCGCGATGAAGAACGTGCGGCCCTCGCCGGACTCGCAGTCCTCGATCTCGACGATCGCGCCCAGGCCGATCCGCGCGCTGGCATCGAGCCGGGTCGGCCGGAACGTCGCGAGGACGTTGGCCTCGGCCATCGCCTTCTGCGCGCGGCCCTGCTGGGCCTTGCCCAGGCTCTGCATCTGGTGCGCGGCGCGGGCGTCCTCGCGCTTCTCGTCGGGTGTCGCGCCGTCCTGCGCCTCCTTGGCCACCGCGTCGCGGGACGCCAGCGCGGCGCGCGCGGAGACCTCGAGCTGCCGGACGAGCTGGTCCACCAGCACTTTCTTGTCCATGGCGGAGAGGGTCGCGCCCCCGGCGCGCGGGCGCAAACTATTGACCCACCGGTCGCCGGGAGGCCGAAACGCCGACGCGCCGAGGGGGGCACCTCGGCGCGTTGCTCGCGGCTGGAACCGCCGGTGGATCAGATCGGGGAGAGCGAGTAGACGATGCGGATGCGGGCGCTGTCGCCGGTCAGGGTCGCGGTCGACTCCTTGCGCCAGCCGGTCTCGAACGGCAGCAGGACCGTCTCGTTGCCCATCGCGTCGTCGGGGTTGAGGAAGTCGTCCGCGTCGGTCAGGTTGGCGCGCAGGCGGATGGTCTCGCCGGCCTTGGGCGACACGCTGATGACCGCCTCGGCGATCGGCGTGCCCTGGCCGAACTGGGTGCCCTCGCGAATCTGGACGAAGTTGTCAGCGTTCTTGTCGAACAGGGTCGCCGCGTTCGTGCCCTCGGCCCAGATCCGGCCGTACAGCTCGAGGTCGTCACCGGCATCGCCACCCGCGCTGTCGACCGCGATGGCCGAGAGCACGACGCGGACGCGCTGGCTGACGCGGACGCACTCCTTGACGTCGTAGTCGGTGGTGAACGACATCCGCGCGGGCGAGTTGTCCTTCAGGTAGTTGAGCTTGTAGGCGATGGGTGCGCCGGGGGAGGCCTTCGAGTAGTTGCCGCCGTCCTTGATGAAGTCCATCAGCGCCTCGTAGCTGTTGATGGACTGGACCGCGGTGCCGGCGTCGCCGCCGAGGATGAACGCGGTGATCTTGCTCTTCGAGATCATGTCCTTGTAGGTCACGGACACGTCGCCGGAGATGTCGAAGCCGCCCGAGTACGCGAACTCGAGGGCCGCGTTCATCTCCTGCGCCGAGTACTCCGACTCGAACGTGAACAGCACCATGCGGCCGTAGGTGACAGACGACACGTACGCGGGCGGGTGGGTCTCGTCCATCTTCGCCATCACGTCCTCGAGCTGCGTGCTGGGCGCGAGCACCGAGCTCGGCTTGGACGGCGCGTCGAGGTCGACGGTGTAGTACGCCTGCGTGTAGCGGACGACGTAGCGCGAGCGGGTCTCCTGCGAGGACCAGTCGAACGAGGTCTTGAGGCTCGCGACGCCGAGGCCCCAGCTCGCCTGGACGCCGAGCGCCATGTTGAGCTGCTCCTCGGTGTGAACCTCCTCGATCTCGGAGTACAGGTTCGCCGGGGTGTTGCCGGTGATCTCGGTGTCGAGGATGCGGGCCACCGCGTCGCGGTACGACGACAGGCTCGGCTCCTTGAGGGTCGCGGTCTTCTTGCCGGCGAGGTTCTCCAGGCTGACCGAGATGGTCGCCGGGGCGCGGGGCATGACGATCTGGGTGAACAGGCCGGTCAGGACCGAGTCGGCGCTGACCAGGGCGCCCGGGTACAGCGAGTCGGAGTTCGCGGCGTACGCGACGATCCGGTCGTACTGTCGGGTCTCTTGGAGGTTCTGCGTGGTGCAGGTGTAGTCGCCCTCGCGGGCCTCGGCGGACCGGGTTCCCTCGGCCACCTGGGCGTCGGCGACCGGCAGGTACGGCAGCGACGCGATGTAGCCATCGATGTCGTCCGTGGCGGGGGCCACGATCTCGGTGGTGCAGGCGCCGACGAGGAGGGACGCGACGGGGAGCCAGGTGAACCGCATGTCCTTGATATGATCAACAAACGGGCCAAGAAAATCCCCCGCGGTTTCGCCAGGAAACAGGCACTTGCACGTCAAGTGCAACCCCCCGTGTTCAGGTGACGAGGCCCAGGGGGTCCTTGGACCTGGTCACTCGACCAGCCAGCAGGCCAGATTAGCCACGAGATCGGATGCCCTCGCCTCGGCTCCTGCCTCGCGGTCTGCTCGACCTGCACCCCCGGGCGCCCCGGCCGGGCCGTTCCGCGGCGACGGGCTGCTCCCCGCGACTGGTCCGGCTGCTCGCCGCGGACGCGCGGGCGGTGCTGGTGGTCGCCAACGGCCGCCTGGCGGAGGCCGAGGTCCACCTGCTGGCGCGGCTCGCGCTCGCCCTCGGCTGCACGCTCGACGAGGTCCGCGCGCTCGGGGCGGACCTCGCGGGGCACCTGGGGTGGGCGGGTCGCCGCGCCAGGCGGGCGCTAGGCGGGCGCGAGGCGGGCGACCCGTGCGCTGTACGCCGCGCTCGCCGCGTTGCGCGAGGTGCCCTGGTGGCGGGCCCAAGCGTCGTGCTTGGCGCGGCCCTTGACGTCGAGCATGCCTGGACGAGATCCCGTTATATCTCCAGCGGTTGCCTGCTTGTACAGGGCGTAGAGGTCGAGCAGGACGTCGGATGTCAGCCCGGTCATCGGCTTGATCCGGGCCTGGGCGGCGGCGAACGCGGCGGCGAGCGCCGCGTCGGCGGCAGCGTCGGAGGGCACCCGCATCAGTTCGGGGCGCACACGCTGGCGACCGCCGGGGCGGCGGTGCTGGTGCCGATGAACCGGGGGACCTCGGTGCGGATCGTGCGGGGCAGCGCGGCGCACAGCTGGTTCTGGGCGGCGGCCTTCGACGCGCAGATGCCGGGGGAGGTGCCGGCGGTGTCGGCGATGCAGAACGTGCCCGCGAACCCGGCGGCGTCGGGGCAGCTGCCCTCGCACGACACCGTGCAGAACCCGGCGGGGTGGCAGCGGCCGGCCTGGCCCGCAGCGGTGAACGCGCAGTCGGCGCTGGTGGTGCAGGTGCTGCCGACGAACTTCGTGGGGGCCGGAGCGATGCCATTGAGGCGGGGGAACGTGGCGGTGTCGTCGATGCCGACGAACGTGTACCCGGCGGTCTCGAGGGCGGTCAGGATGCCGTCGAGGGCGGTGGCGGTGGACGGGTGGACGTCGTGGAACAGCAGGATGCCGCCGTTGGTGGAGCGCACCTGCGACATCACGTAGTCGAGCATCGAGCTGCGGTACGCGTCGGGGACGAACTTGAACGTCGAGGGCTTGCACACCCCGCCACCGGCGGCGAAGCACCAGTCAGCGCTGTCGATGTGCCAGCCGGTGGAGACGTAGCCGCGGGTGCGAACCTGGTTCATCGTGCCGCAGGTCGAGCTGCCGAACGGGAACCGGAAGTAGCGGGGGACCTCGCCGACCGACGTGATCAGGGCGTCGGTGCGGTCGATCTCGGTCGCCACCGCGCTGGCCTCGAGGGTGGCGAGGTTCTGGTGGCGGTGGCTGTGGTTGGCGAGGATGAACTGCGGGTCCGCGGCGATCTCGCGGGCGATCTCGGTGGCGCCGGCGACCCCGAGCTTGCTGCCGTTGATGAAGAACGCCGCCTTGGCGTTGTGGCGGCGCAGCGTGGCCATCACCCGGGGGGTGGTCGCCGGGTTGGGGCCGTCGTCGAACGTCAGCGCGATCCGCTTGTTGAAGTTGGTGCGGTCGGGGACGCGCACGCCCGAGCAGTCGGTACCATCGGCCTTGCCCTCCTGCTGGCCCTCCTCGTAGGCCTGCTCGAACAGGCCGGTCTCGTCCTCGTCACAGTGGCCATCGGCGTCACACACCTCGCCGTCGGTGCAGGCGAGGAGGGCGGTGGACAGGGTGGCGAGCAGGATTGCCGTGGAGCGCATGCGCACGAGAATTAGCAATGACCGCGCCAGTCGCTCTGTCGTCGGTGATTCCGTGCCCGCCATGGAGATCCAGGCAGTTGGCGCGCGCCCGGGGACGAGGGTGGCGACTCGAGTAGCTCGGGGCTCCTGACCCCTGGCTCGCCCCCCGGGCGGATCCCCTGGCCGGATCGGAGATGGCTCAGTCGACGATCCGGTGCGGATCGATCGGGGCGGGCAGGGCGCCCAGGGGTGGGCCGCCGAGGGCGCGGGCGAGCACGGGCAGGGCGAGGCCGGCGGGCGCGTCGAGGCGGACGGTGGCGTGGGGGTCCCCGCGGGTCGGGCCGCGGTTGAGGATCGCCACCGGCTTGCCGGCCTCGGCCGCCCGCCGCACGAACCGGTAGCCCGAGAACACGGTCAGCGACGAGCCGACCACCAGCAGCAGCTCGCCCCGGTCGAACGCCGCCCACGCTGCGTCGAGGGTCGGGCGCGGGACGCTGCCCCCGAAGAACACCACGTCGGGCATCAGCACCCCGCCGCACGCCGCGCACGGGACGATCGCAACGTCCTCGCTCAGGGCGTCGAGCAGGTCGGCGTCGCCGTCGGGGGCGATGTTGACGTGCTGCGCGCGCGCGGCCCAGCCCGGGTTGGCGGTCTCGAGCCGGTGCTGGAGGTCGGTGCGCAGCGTGCGAGCGTCGCAGCCCAGGCAGCGGACCCGGGCCAGCGCACCGTGGAGCTCGACCACGCCCTGGCTGCCGGCCGCGCCGTGCAGCCCGTCGACGTTCTGGGTGATCAGGCCGGCCACCACCCCGACCTGCTCGAGCGCGGCGAGCGCCGCGTGGGCCGCGTTGGGGCGGGCCTGGGCGAGCCGCGGCCAGCCCAGCAGCGAGCGCGCCCAGTAGCGGCGCCGGTGCGCCTCGTGATCGACGAACTCGCGGTGCTGGATCGGCGGGCGCTTGCGGGGCGGCGTGTCCGGTCCCCGGTAGTCCGGGATCCCCGACTCGGTCGAGCACCCGGCCCCGGTCAGCACGGTCAGCCGGCGACCGCGCAGCAGCTGGGCGAGGCGTTCGAGCGCGGCGTCCACGACCGCACCGTACTACGGGGACGCCGCGGCGCCAGGCACGCTACGCTGCGACCAGATGCCGCCGCTGACCCAGAACGAGCTCGACACGTTCGAGTACAAGCTCCGCAAGCGCGGCTTCCGGCGCGACGACATCTTCCTCCACGAGTGTCCGGCGTGCGGCGAGAAGGCCGTGCTGACCTACGTGATCTCGGGCAAGAGCGGCGGCCGCGACATCCGGCTGTGCACGGAGTGCGGCGGCTCGCAGTCGTGGCGCAGCGTCCCCGGGATGGGGGAGCGCGCGGCCGACCCGACGTTCGATCTCGCGACGTTCCTCGGCTGAGTCCGCGAACCGTCAGTTCGGCTCGTCGGACACCAGGCGAAACCACAGCGTGCGCGGCGCGCCGCACTGGTGACACGTGACGTCGACCTGGCGCAGCCCCGAGGCCGGCGCGCTGTGCTCGCGGATGCGGAACCGGCCCTCGCACTGCGGGCACGGCAGCGCCAGCGCGCGGATCTCGATCACCGCGGTCGAGGTGACCTCGTAGGGGTGCGCGCGTGCGCCGCCAGTGCTGAGCGTGAACAGCCGCTCCTTGTCCCGGACGAGCTTCTGCCGCGCGCGCTCCTCGAGCCGACGGAGGGTCCGGGGGCGCTGCTTGCTCACCCCCGCAGCATAACGCGGACCTGGCGCGCGCGTGCGCGTCAGCTCGGCTCGGCGGGCACGATGCGGAACCACCACGTGCGCGGGGCGCCGCAGTTGCGACAGCCCGCATCGACCCGCCGCACGCTCGATGCGGCGCGCTCGTGCTCGTGGATCCGGTAGGTGCCGCCGCAGTGCGGGCACGTGGATGCGACGACGCGCGGCTCGATCACCGCGGCGGTCCGGACCTCGGCGGGCCGCGCGAACGAGCCACCGCGCTCGAGCCGGAGCAGCTGCTCGCGGCGCCCGTACGCGTCAAGGATCGGTACGACCGATCCGCGCCGTGAGGGCGTCGTTCTCGCTCATGGGATCAGCATGAGGGCCGTGGCCGCGCGGCGCACGCCGGCCGATCGGGCAGGCGCCGCCGATCAGGTGGGCAGGGGGCGGTCGTAGTGGAACGCGATGTGCGCGTCGTCGTAGCGATGCGCGCCGAGCGAACACGCGTCGCGCACCGCGAGCCACGGGCGCAGCGTGGTGGCGCCGGTCGCCGCGGCGCACGCGCGCGCGCACGCGCCGGTGCACACACACGCGCGCGGGATCGGCGCGCGCACCGGGGCGGCGCCGGGCACCACCACCACGGCGCGCAGCGCGAACCACGGCCCGACCACCGGGTGGATCACGAGCTGGCTCGGCGACAGCGCGCCCAGGCCGGTCGCCACCGCGAGCCGCTGGAACGGCAGGTAAAGGCCCCCGTAGGTGCGGTGCGCGAAGTACACGCGCGCGCCGGGAAACGCGGCGGTCACCGCGCGCTCGGTGTACGCGTCGAGCGGATCGGCCAGGCCCGCGAGCGCGCCGCCGGCGAGGGCCGCGGAGAACGGCGTCCACAGCGCGCGCGTGTTGCCGAGCAGCAGGCCGCGCGCGCGGGGCGGGCGCCGCGAGGCACGCCCAGCCGGGCTCGCCGGCGGCGGCGTGCGCGTCGAACGCGTGCGCGACATCGAGCCCGGCGGCGGCGAGCCGCGCGAGGGCGGGCTCGTCGAGGGCGAGCGGATCGTCGACGTGCGCCACGGCGAGCGCAGTGTGCCATGGTGCCCGCGTGACGGCGCGCCTCCACCACGAGTTGATCGCTCGCAGCGACTCCCCCCCCGCGCGCTGGCTCGCGCTCACCCACGGCATCTACGGCGCCGGCAGCAACTGGCGCGGGATCGCCCGCAAGCTCACCGAGCGCCGGCCCGCCTGGGGCGTGGTGCTCGTCGATCTGCGGCAGCACGGCCGCTCCGAGGCCGGCGCGCCGCCGCACACCATCGCGGCCGCCGCGGACGACGTGTGTGCGCTCGTCGCCACGCTGCCCGGGGTGGTCGCGCTCGCCGGCCACAGCTTCGGCGGCAAGGTCATGCTCGCGGCGCGCGCGCAGCTGCCGGCGGGCCGCCTGGTGCAGACCTGGCTGCTCGACTCGAACCCGGCGGCGCGGCCGGGCGAGCTCGACCGGCCGGACAACAGCGTTGGCCGCGTCCTCGAGCTGATCGCGCGGCTGCCGAAGGTGTGGGCGCGTCGCGAGGACTTCGTCGCCGCCGTGGTCGCCGATGGCCACGACGCCGGGCTCGCCGCGTGGCTCGGCATGAACATCGTCCCCGATCCGACCGGCGCGCTGGTGCAGCGGCTCGATCCGGGCGCGCTGCGGGCGCTGCTGACCTCGTACTTCGCGACCAACCTGTGGGCCTCGGCGCGCGAGCCCGCGCGCGGCGCCGTCGAGATCGTGGTCGCGGATCAGGCCCACGTGTTCGAGGCCGCCGATGCGCCGCTGCTCGCGGACGCGCCGCCGCACGTCCACGTCCACCACGTCGACGCGGGGCACTGGCTCCACATCGAGGCGCCGGCCGTGGTCGTCGAGTTGCTCGCCACGCACCTGCCGTGAGGTGGGGCGGGGGCCTCAGGCGATCACTGGCGATTCAGTCTCATGCGCATACCGTGAGCACATGATCCGCATGACCTCGAACGAGGACCTCGTGAGGTGTGCGCGCGAGGACGCGGCCCATCTCTCCGAGCGGTGATCCCGTACGTGGTCGTCGTGCCATCGCGCCACCCCGCCTTCGACATCGAAGGGACCACGGTCGTGCTCGATCCGCTTCACATGGTGTCGATGGCGGTCGATCGGCTGGGCGATCTCGTGGTCTCGTTGAAGGACGAGGGTGATCGCGTGATCGCGGCGATTGACCTGTTGATCACGCGCGCGTGGGACTGACCGATTCGAGCCGACGAACGTTTCTCGCGGCTGTTCCCACCGTGTCCGACCGTGGTAACTATCTGGCATGTCGATCGGGCGACTGTCGATCTGCGTGGCACTCGCGATGGCTGCGGCTTGCTCGAGGACGCAGGATGACAAGCCCCCGGCACCGGGGGCCGCGCCGGCCGGCGCTGACCCGGAGGCGTCGGGGGTGCTGCGCTTCGAGTTCGCTGGCGGCACGACCCACGCGCGCAGCCTGTTTGTGCGCGGGCTCCTCGCGTTGCACTCGTTCTGGTACGAGGAGGCGAGCCGGCGGTTCACGGAGGCGATCGAGGCCGACCCGACGTTCTCGATGGGGTACTGGGGGCTCGCGATGAGCAAGGCGAAGCTGCTGTGGGGCGACGACGATCTGGCGGCGGGGCGGGAAGCGCTGCTGCGCATGCCGTCGCCGCAGCGGTTGCCCGCGCGCGATCAGGCCTGGGTCATGGCAGCTCGGTCCCTGTTCGGGCAAGCCAAGATGGACGTGCGGACGAGCCGCCAGGGCTTCCTCGCCGTCATGGAGCAGTTGCACGCGCAGTTCCCCGACGACGAATCAGCCTTGTTCCTCGCGCTCGCGCTCGTGTCGAAGGTTCGTCCGAGCGAGCCCGACGAGGTTGCGGTTCGCCGGCGCGCCGGCGCGCTGGCCATGGAGGTGTTCAATCGCAACCCGAAACATCCGGGCGCCGCGCACTACGTCATCCATGCCTACGACACGCCGGAGCTCGCGTCGCTGGCGCTGCCGGCGGCCCAGGCCTATGCGGGCATCGCGCCCGCGGCATTCCACGCGCTCCACATGCCGGCGCACATCTTCACGCGGCTCGGCCGCTGGAACGCAGCGGTGGCCAGCTGCCAGGCCGCGTGGGATGCATCGGTCGCCTGGGTCGACCGCGAGAAGCTGACGCCCGATCAGCACGACTTCCACAGCCTCTCGTGGCTGATCGAGCTCAACTTCGAGCGCGGCCGGCGCACGGAGGCCGCGCGGGTGATGTCGATGTACGCCGATGCGGTGCGCGGCGGGCTCACGCACGAGAAGCGCGCCGCGTATGCCAATCAGGTGACGTCGTTCCTGGCGCGCACGGGAGACTGGGATCGCGTCGACGAGTGGCTCGCGCCGTTGAAGGCCGCCGCGGTCGACGCACCCGTAGGTGCCAGGACGAGCTCGAGCGCGTGCGGGCAGGCCCCGCAGCCGAGTGGCCCGCCGATGCGCCTGTTCGAGCGTCGGGCCGTGCTGGGTGCACGCGCCCGCGGAGCTGCCATGCGCCGCGATCAGGTGCTGCTCGGCCGTACGCTCGCCGAGCGCGATGCGGTCGATGCCGAGCTTCGTCCGTTCCTCGTCGCCACCCAGCCAGCGGCGTTCGTCGAGCGGGCCGACCTGCTCCGCCTTCTGGGCCGCAAGGCGTTGACGGCGCACGCACAAGGCGACGATCGCGCTCTCGTGGCGGCGCTGCGGCCGCTGGCGGTCGACCAGGCGCAGGAGGTCACCGGCGAGGGCGCTGCCGGCGGGATCCTCTATGGCGAAGAACTCGCCGAGGCGCTGCTCCGCCTGGGGCAGCCGACGCTGGCCCTGGTCGAATTCCGCCTCGTCCTCGCCAGGTATCCCGGCCGCGCACGCACGCTGCTCGGCACGGCTCGCGCTGCTGCGAAGGCCGCCGACGCCGCTGCGTCACGCGATGCGTACCGGTCACTCCTGTCGACCTGGAGTGAGGCCGACGACAACACCGAGGGGCTCGCCGAGGCGCGCCAGGCGGTTGCAGCCGATCGTCGGTGATCGTCCCACATGGGCGCCAATCCGCTTCCGCGCTCGAATGTTGACGCCAACCGCGTCGTGGGAGTATGAACACGGCGGAGCATGGTGGGCCACCTCCAAACGTTCCGTGCTTCGGTCACGAGGAGCGCTGTGGCGTGTATTGCCATGACGCTGGTGGCATGCGGAGCCGATCCATCGACGCCACCCGTCGCAGAGGTGGGCACCGGGGTCGAGCGGTGGGAACCCATCGTGGCCGAAGAGTCCATCCTCTTGATCGAGGGTCCTCAGGGCGGCCGTCACATCATCGGTAACGCGCGGATGGAAGGCATGGCGCCAGGGACCACGCGAGAGTCGGCGCCCACGACGCGATTCGACGTGTTCAAGCTCGATGGCAGCCGGGTGAGCACCGATCTCCCCCCGTTCAGTCAGCCGTTCATCGAGACCGCCGAGGGAAGCTTGACGTTGCCGTTCGGCCGCTACGTCTTCATCGATTCTCCAGCAGCCGAGATCGTGGACACCATCGTCGAGTTCAAGGTAGAATTGAAAGATAAGCAGGGACACATCGCGGGCGATTCCCGCTTTGTACGCATCGAGCTTTACGTGCCTTGAAGAAGGCGAAAAGGAAGACAGAGATGAAGCACCAGAATCCCATCCACTACGCGGCCACCCTCTTCACTGCCTGTTTCGGCCTCGCTGGATGCGGGGACGACGGCACGCCAGCGACGCCCCCCGACGCCCCGCCGGCGCCGTTCGTCGAGGCGCCAATCGGCTTCGATGGTGAGGACGGCGGCGAGGTCCGCATCGAGAATCTGGTCTTCCCCGACGGAATCTCGCGGACCTTGACCACCGCGTTCTTCAACAGCACGCAGACCGGCGGCAGGATGGCGTTCCCGTCGGTGCAGACCGACAAGACCATGGCCCTGACGTGCAACAAGATCGGGGATCGGATCTACCCGTTCGGGGACGCCTCCGAGACCATTGGCGCGCCCTCCACCTGGGCGCCCGGCGGCCGTCAGTACATGGACGTCGGACCCAACATCACGCTCAAGGCCCCTGGCAAGGACGCCTTCGTGCTCGAGCGGTTCGAGAACTTCATCACGCCCTTCCTCGGGGGCTCCTTCCACGACATCACCTACAATCCGGCTCCACGGATGGACGGTGATACGTTCCTGGCCGTCCCGGCCGACCGCATGGGTGGCACGGGTGCCAACCTCGCCGGCGAGAAGCTGACGGTCACGATCCCGGGCGGTCCTGACGCCCCCCCGACCGTCTGGGGCTTCGAGAACGGGTTCTCGGGCATCGAGATTCCGCCGCGGCCCGTGGTTGCGGGCTTCTCCACCATTGGCGTTCCGTCGGCCGTGAACAGGGATGCGTTCAACAACATGGGCGGTCCTGGCACCATGCCCGATGGCAATAACGATTCGTTCGGCATCTCGAGGGCGACGCCGTTCACCGTGAGCTACGACGTTCCCACGGGTGCGCCCGCCGATCTGCTCGGGTTCATCGCTGTGTTCCAGGTTCGGCCGACCGTCGCGCTGACCCACCTCTGCGTCCACACGTTCCCGACCCAGGTGACCGCCGCGGATCGCAACGTGACGCTGACGATTCCGGCCGCGACGCTGACCGGCTTCCCCCCGGAGGGCATCATGTTCGTCGCCCACCTCCTGCACCGCACCCGCACGTTTGACAACGTCCGCCGCGTTGACATGGTCGGCACGGCCTGTACCGCGACGTTCTTCAGCATGACCAACTAGTCCTCAGCGATCGGTGCTGTGCACCGCGTTCCTGCCCGCCCGCTCACGCCGGCGGGCTTTTTCGTTCGTGCTGCATCGATGGATGCGATGGTCGATGACCTGAGCGTCCACCCGGGCGCCTGGTCGCCTGGTCGCCTGCTTCCGCACCGGCACGGACCGTGGCTCGGCGCCGACGAAGGTCCTGCGCTGAGGTAGGCGGTTCGCTGATCGCTGGCGGCGCACGAGGGCGTCGCGATCCGACCGATCAGCCCTTCGCGTCGTCGTCGCGGCCGGGCACGCGGCGGGGGCCGGGGACCGCTCGCGGCGGCAGCAGCTCGGGCTCGGTGTCGACGGACACCGCCATGAAGATCGCGGCGTCGAGCTTCTTGAACGCGCGCTTCTTGTACCAGGTCAGCGCCCGCTCGTTGTTCTCGGCGACCTCGAGCACGAGGTGGTTGAGGCCGTGCACGCGCGCGAGGTGGTGGAGCTGGTCGAGGACGAACGAGCCGACGCCGCGGCCGTGCCAGTTCGGGTGCACGGCGAGCTCGTCGACGAACAGCGGGCGCATGTCGCGCTTCTCGAAGTAGCGCGGGTTGATCCAGTTGTCCGAGCCGGTGACCTCGTACGAGCACTCGGCGTACGCGACGATGTCGCCGTCGACCTCGAACAGGAGCTGCTCGATGCCCTCCTCCTCGAAGATCTCCTCGAACCGGTGCTTCGCGCGCGGGCGCTG
This sequence comes from Kofleriaceae bacterium, assembly GCA_964203225.1. Taxonomy (GTDB): domain Bacteria; phylum Myxococcota_A; class Polyangia; order Haliangiales; family Haliangiaceae; genus JABFXX01. The sequence goes on along the minus strand of CAXNMK010000004.1, from coordinate 227,975 downwards.
GTACTCGACGGTCTCCGCGTTGACGTCGCGGAAGCTGATCTTGAGGAAGTCCCACACCCGGTTGATGTCGCGGCGGTTCATGTGCCGCACGCTCATCAGCGGCCCGGGGGGCGGCTTGGCGTCCTTCGCGGCGGCGCGCTTGCCGCGCCCCTTCTTCGCGGGCGCGGCCTCGACGGGGGCGGCGGGCGCGACGGGCGCGGAGGTCTTCTTGGGGGTGCGCGTTCGCGCCATCACCTGCGAGTGGAACCCAGGCTGGCCGACGGCGGCAAGCCCGGGGGGCGGCGAACTATCGGTCCCACGGGGCTCCGCCCCGCCCTACGCGGCAAGCCGCGCAGGGTTTCCACCCCGGTTTCGAGACTGTTTCACGGTCTCTCAGGATCCGATGCGCGCGACCAGCGCCTGGGCCCGCTCGACGAACACCGCCTTGTGGTGGCGGTCGAACTCGGCCCAGGTGGCGAACGTGCGCGGATCGGTGACCCGGTCGACGAACAGCAGGCCGTTCAGGTGGTCGACCTCGTGCTGGTAGGTCCCGGCCTTGAGCCCGTGGACGACCTCGTCGATGGCGGTGCCGTGGCGGTCCCAGGCCTGGACCCGGACGTGGACGTGGCGCGACACCATGCCGCGCAGGTTGGGCACCGACAGGCAGCCCTCGTTGTTGTCGAACCGCTCGTCGCCCTCGGGCGTCAGCACCGGGTTGACGAGGATGGTCAGCGGGATCGGCGGCTTGTACGGGTAGCGCGGGTTGTTGCGGACCTCGATCGCGCAGATCTGGACCGGCTCGTACACCTGGATCGCGGCGAGCCCGGCGCCGTCGGCGTCGTGCATGGTCGCGATCAGGTCGTCGATGAACGCCTGCATCCCGGGGGTGGCGAGCTCCTCGCGGGTCACGGGGCGGGCGACCTGGCGCAGCACGGGGTGCCCGATCTGAGCGATCTTGCGGAGGGCCATGCGCGGACCTTAGCAGGCTGTGATATGTCGCGGTCATGCTGACCCGTGCGCTCGCGTCCTTCGTCCTGGTGTGCTCCCTCGCCGCGTGCGGCGGCGATGATGGCGGCGGCTCCGTCGACGCCGCGCCCGCGATCGACGCCGCGCCCGCGATCGACGCGCCCCCCACGCCCACCGGCCTGACCGGCCTCGGCCAGACGTGCGGCCAGGGGCTGCCGGCGTGCCCCGCCAACGCGTCGAACTGCGTGACCCTGCAGGGCGCCCCGGCCAGCTTCTGCACCCCGACGTGCCTCGAGAACGGCAGCGGCACGACCACCGCGATGGCGCAGTTCCAGTCGGTGACCCCGGCGCCGAACAACGCGACCTGCACCGCGGCGTTCACGGGCAGCGTCGGGACCGCGGCTTGCGGCCTGATCCTCGCGTACACGCCGATGGACACCCCGCTCGTCGCGAACAAGGCGTACACGGGGATCCAGCTCGCGTGCGCGATCGCGTGTGGCGCGAGCAACGCGTGCCCGACGGGCACGTCGTGCACCCAGGGCATCTGCCTCCCGCAGTAACGTTCGCTACGCGGCGTCGGCGCCGATCGCGTCGGCGACCGAGCGGAGCCCGGCGGCGCGCACCAGCGCGGCGAGCTCGCGCTGCACGCGGCGGGGCCACAGCGGCCCGCCGTACACGAACCCGGTGTAGCCCTGCACGAGGGTGGCGCCGGCGCGGATCCGCTGCCAGGCGTCGTCGCCGGTCTCGATGCCGCCGACGGCGATCAGCGTGACGCGATCGCCAACCCGCGCGCGCAGCCGGCGCAGCACCGCGAGCGCGCGCGCCTTGAGCGGCGCTCCGGACAGGCCGCCGGCGCCGAGCGCGGTGACCTCCGCGGCGGGCGTGGCCAGGCCCTCGCGCGCGATCGTGGTGTTGGTGGCGATGATGCCGTCGAGCCCGAGCTCGAGCGCGAGGTCGGCGACCGCGTCGACGTCGTCGTCCGCGAGATCCGGCGCGATCTTGACGAGCAGCGGCACGCGGCGCAGCGGCGACGCGCGATCACACGCGCCGCGCACGGCGGTCAGCAGCGGGCGGAGCTTGTCGACCGCCTGGAGGTCGCGCAGGCCCGGCGTGTTCGGCGAGCTGACGTTGACGACCAGGTAGTCGGCGAGCGGGGCGAGCCGCTCCGCACTCGCGGCGAAGTCGGCCTCGGCCTCGGCCTCGGCGACGCGCTTGGTCTTGCCGATGTTGATGCCGAGCGTCCCGGCGGGGCGGCGCACGAGGCGGGCGGCGGCGGCGGCGGCCCCGTCGTTGTTGAAGCCCATGCGGTTGACCAGCGCGCGGTCGCGCGGGAGCCGGAACATCCGCGGGCGCGGGTTGCCGGGCTGGGGCTCGGCGGTGACGGTCCCGATCTCGACGAACCCGAACCCGAGCGCGAGCAGCGCGCGCACGCCCCTGGCGTCCTTGTCGAACCCGGCGGCGAGGCCGAGCGGGCCGGGCAGGTCGCGCCCGAGGGCGGTCACGCGCAGCACGGGGTCCCGCGGCGCCAGCGCGCGCGCGAGGAGAGCGCCGAGGCCGGGCACCGCGACCAGCAGCCGCAGCAGGGCGAACGACACCCGGTGGGTGCCCTCCGCGGGGAGGCGCTGCAGCACGAGCCAGTAGAGGAGCCGGTACATCGCGCGCGCATCGTACATCGCGTACAACGTCCCCGTGCCGGACTTCGCGTTCGCGACGTGCCGCCCGGGGATGGAGCCCGCGCTCAAGCTCGAGGTGGCGCGCACCCGTCCCGAGCTGCGGTTCGCGTTCTCGCGCCCCGGCATCGTGACGTTCAAGGCGCCGCGCGAGCTGGCCCCGGACGACCCGCCGGCGTCGGCGTTCGCGCGCGTGTGGGGGCGCTCGATCGGCGCTGCCGGCGATCCCGCCGCTGCGGCGATGCAGCTCGGCGGCGTCGGCGCGACCCGCGTCCACGTGTTCGCGCGAGACCCCGAGCCCGCGCCCGGCGGCGAGGTCGACCTCGCGCCGTGGCAGGTGCTCGGCCCGGGCGGGCCGGCCGCGCCGGGCGAGCTGGTCGCCGACGTGATCGTGGCGGCGGGGGAGCCCGCGTGGCTCGGCGTCCACCGCCACGGCCCCGGGCGATCGCCGCACCCGGGCGGCGCATTCCCGGTCGAGCTGCCGGCCGATGCGCCCTCGCGCGCCTACGCCAAGATCGAGGAGGCGATCGCGTGGGCGGAGCTGCCGGTCGCGGCGGGCCAGGTCGCGCTCGAGATCGGCGCGGCGCCGGGTGGCGCGGTGCTCGCGCTCGCGCGCCGGGGGCTGACCGTGATCGGCGTGGACACCGGCGCGCTCGCCCCCGTCGTGCTCGCGCTGCCCGGGGTCACGCACCTGGCGAAGAAGGTCGGCGCGGTGCGCTGGGAGGAGCTGCCGGATGTCGTCGACTGGCTGCTCGTCGACGTCAACCTCGCCCCGCAGGTCGCGCTCCACGAGATCGCCCGGCTGATGCCGAAGCTGCGCCCCACGCTGCGCGGCGCGGTGATCACGCTCAAGATGAACGACTGGAAGTTCGTCAGCGAGCTGCCGCGGCTGGTCGATCGGATCCGCCAGCTCGGCCTGCCCGACGTCCGGCTCCGCCCCCTCCCGTCGAACCGGCGCGAGGTGTGTGCGGTCGCGCTGCCCGCGCGCGGCTAGCGCGCCGGGAGATCGTGCGCGCTCGCCCGGTGCGGGCGGCGGTGGCGTTCGGCGAGCGCCTGTGCGAGCTCGTCGTCGGTGAACCGCGCGCCGAGCGGCGGTGGTGGATCGATCTGGATGAACGCGTTTTCGCGGATCCGCAGGGCGCGCACGCGGGCGAGCGTGGCCTCGGGGTGCAGCGTGCCGACGGTCCGCCCGAGCAGCTGGACCGCGGCCTCGAGGGCGCGCGCGGACACCGGGACCCCGCTCTCGTCCTCGGTGCGGAACTCGGTCGCGGCGAGCGCGATCCACGCGATCACCCACGCCGGGCTCGCGATCGCTGGCGCGAGCGCCTCGAACCGGCCGGCCTCGAGATCGCGGCACGCCTGGCGCTCGATCGAGCGCTCGGGGTTGGCGCGCACCGGCACCGGCTGCTGGCCGACGATCCGGTCCATCGTGTCGAGCAGCTCGGCGCCGACCGTGCCGATCGGCCCGAGCTCGGCGGCGGCCTTGGCGTACGGGTACGCGTCGACGTGGCGGCCCTGGCCGGCGAGCGCGCGCGCCATCGCGTGGAGCGCGGCGGCCCGCAGGTCGCGCGCGGTGACCTCGGCGAGCAGCTGGCGCGCCAGCCCCTCGCACTCGACGAACTTGCCGAGCCGGTACAGCGCGGTCGCGAGCGCGAGCATCACCGTGGGATCGACGCAGCCAAGTGCGCGCGCGTGCTGCCCGGCCTCCACGGTCAGCGCGGCATCGTCGGCGCGCGCGGCGGCGAGTGCGAGGTGCGCCCAGTCGTCGACGGTGCGGAACCGGCGCGAGGCGTAGCGCAGCAGCGGCAGCGCCTCGGCGTCGCGGCCGGCGTCGACGAGCACGCGCCCGATCAGCCGCGGCGCGTCGGCGCGCTCGTGGTGGGTCAGCACGCGCACCGCCTCGAGCGAGCGACCGCAGCGGGCGAGCGCGACCGCGAGGTTCTGGGCGCGGCGCGGGCTGGCCGGATCGCTGGCGACCGCCCAGCGCAGGTGCGGCAGGGCGCGCGCGAGATCGGTGGCGGCCGTGGCCACACCCGCCTCGAACGCGGCGTCCCCGTCGAGCGCGACCCCGAGGCCCGTCCGCGACCACACGCCGGCCAGCTCGCCGAGCGCGGCCGGCCGCTCGGAGGGGGTGGCCTGCGCGAGCCCGTGGCACGCGGCCCCGAAGCCGTCGCCGCCGCGCCCCGTCGACAGCAGGCCGCGGGCGAGGCGAATCCACGGCATCGCCACGCCGGTCGGGTTCGCGAGCGCGGCGAGCCAGTCGAGATCGAGCTGGACCGCCGCGGGCACGCCGGCCTGCGCGGCGGCCGTCGACCACGCGAGCGCGGCGCTGCCACCCTCGATGGCGCGCGCGCACCGCGCGAACAGCGTGGCCGCGGCCTCGTACTGGCTCGGATCCGAGGCGAGCGCGTGGGCGAGGCGCAGCTCCCAGCCGAGCCGCTCGTCCCCGCGCAGCAGCCGCTGCACCGTCGGCAGTCCCGCGATCATCGCCTCGAGGTACGCGCCGTGCTCGGCCTCGAGATCGAGGGCGCGCTCGATCCGCAGCACCCACGGATCGAGGATCCACGCGGGCGCAGCGCCGAGGTGATCGACGAGCCGCAGCAGCGCCTGCACCGCCTCGGGTGCGAGCTGGTAGCGCGCGCGGCGGACCAGGTGCAGCGCCTCGGTGGCGATGTGGCGGTAGGCGCCGGCGAGCGGCGTCGGCGCGTCGGTCGCGAGCTCCACGTAGCGGGCGAGCGCGACCCCGAGCGCGAGCACGGCCCCCGCGGCGTGGGCGTCGCGATCGCGCGCGGGCGGGACGAGCACGGTCCACCAGTCCTGGGCGAGCGCGTCGGCGGCGGCCAGCGTGCCCTCGAGCGGCAGCGCGAGCGCGTCGAGGATCACGTCCGCCGTGGGCTGCACCGCGGGCAGCGCGCCGATCAGCTCGCCGAACCACACCGGCTCCACCACGAGCGGCGTGCACGCGCCGAGTGCGCGCCGGATCACCGGCGTGTCGAGGCCGGGCACCACGTCGGCGAGATCGCGCGCGGCGAGCTGGGCGAGCGTGACCGCGCCGCGCGCGAGCCGCCGCTCGATCGCCTGCTCCCACGCGGCGGCCGGCTGGGTCGCGGCGAGCCGGAGCACGCGGTTGAGCTCCGCCTCGAGGCGGCTCTGGCCGCGCCGCAGTTGCACGATCTGGATGTGATCGAGCGCCTCGTCGAGTGCGCCGGCGAGGATCTGGGTGCGCGCGGCCGCCAGTCGCGCCTTGCCGTCGCCGAGGATGCCGGCGCCACCTTCCCCGGCGCACTGCCAGGTCGCGATCTCGGCCTCGCCGAACCGGCCGGTCGAGATCAGCGCCTCGATCAGCATCGCCGCGTCGTACTCGTCGGTCGGCCGCCCACGGGTGAAGCCGGCGATCACGCGGCCGGGGTCGCCGCGGTGGTGGCCCTCCCAGGCCGCGGCGCGCGCGAGCAGGCCGGGATCGGTCTTCCAGTGGAGGACGCGCTTGTGCGCCCATGCGAACGCCTCGTGGGCGGCCGGCTCGTCGGGCAGCCCTGCCAGCGCGTCCTCGCCGAGGGCGATCGCCTCGGCCAGCCGGCCGACGTCGAGGTGGGCAAACGCGATCAGCAGGCCGGCGTGGTGGGGCGCCTGCCAGTCGGTGGGTGCGAGCGTGCCGCCACCGGTGCGCTCGAGGATCTCGCGGCAGCGGTACTGCGCCTCGGCGAACGCCTGCCCCGGACGACCGACCTGGCGCAGCCGGCGCACGCAGTCGAGGTGCGCGGCGACGAACCCGGGCGCGGCGACGGTGGCGCGGTCGGCCCACCGGTAGCTCTCCTCGCGCCGGCCGACCTCGGCGAGCTGGAGCGCGTAGTTGTGGCAGGCGAACGGGCTGGCGGGCGCGAGGCTGGCCGCGATCCCCTGGTGGCGCACGCCGATCGGCTCGTGGGCGTGGACGTCCACGAACCCGGCGCCCCACACCGACAGGTGCGGCCGCGCGTACATCGGGGCCTCGGTGACCAGCGCCTGGACGTCGGCAGGGCGCGCGGTCCCGGCGGCGACGGCGGCGACGTGGTGGTTGCGGCGCGCCACCGGGTGCCGCGGATCGAGGCGGAGGATCGCGTCGTCGAGCGCGCTCGCGTCCTCGCGGACCAGCTCGCCGAGGACGCGCAGGAACGGCATCCCGATCCGGGCGGGCGGCTCCATCAGCGGCACGGGCAGATCGCCGAGCCGCGTGCCCTGGCCGAGCAGCGCGTCGGCCTGCATCAGCTGGCTCCCTGCCTCGCACAGCTCGCCGTCGAACACCTCGGTGAACGCCGGGACCGCCGGCAGCCGGCGCGCGGCGAGCCAGCTCGCGAGGCAGAACCCGAGCTGCGCCGACAGCGGGTGGCCGGGGTGCGCGCGCCACTCCTCGAGCCCGCCGTGGGGGCGGCGCGATCGGAGCAGGGCGCCGGCCGGGCGCTGCGCGTCGAGGGACAGCTCGAACCACAGCACCTCGTGGCGCCGCGCGACGCGGAAGGACCAGTCGATGGTGTCCTCGATGTGCGGGTGGTATGCGTCGAGGAGCTGGCCGGCGTCGTCGGTGAGCCGCTCGTCGTGATCCCCGAGCGTCAGGATCGGGTGGCGGACCAGCTGGTCGAACACCAGCACCGAGATCAGGCGCGCGAGGTACGGCCGGGTCCCCTCGAGCTCCGCCGGCAGCTCGAACGCGGTCGCCAGGAGCGTCGCGCGGTGTGGATACGGCTGCGGTCCCATGGCCCGGGCGGCAGGATAAGCGCTTGTGGGCGCGCGCGCGCGGTCCCGGGTGCCGCGCGTAGCGGGGAACCCGGGGGGCGGGGCCGCTGGCGGCGCCAACCGCGCGGAGTCGCACGCCCCCGGGCCCCGGACGGCGGCGGGTGGCCCCCACGGGGCCTGGGGATCCGCCGGCGGGTGGCCCGGGGCGGCCCGAGGCGGCGGGCTGGCCCCGATGCCCGGTGGGCTGGCCCCGATGCCCGGCGAACTTGCCCTTTGGCATCGGGGACCCTGTGATACGCTCCACCCAGAGTGTGGGGTGGTCGACTTCGCCCACCTGTCGCTCTCGAACTGGCCACCCATCGCAGTTGTTCTGAAATCGTCGAGGAGACACGTCCGTGGGAACGAAGCTCTACGTTGGCAACCTGAACTACAACACCACCGAGGCCTCGCTGCGCGAGGCATTCGGCGCCAACGGGCGCGAGGTGACCAGCGTGTCCATCATCATGGACCGCGAGACCGGTCGACCACGCGGGTTCGCGTTCGTCGAGATGGCGACGGACGAGGCGGCCAAGGCCGCGCTCGCCGAGCTCGACGGGCAGGAGCTCGAGGGGCGCCTGCTGCGGATCAACGAGGCCCGCGAGCGCGACGCTCGTGGTCCCGGTGGTCCCGGTGGTCCTCCGCGCTTCAGCGGCCCGCGGCCCGGCGCGCCCGGCGGCTACACCGGCGGCGGCTACAGCGGCGGTCCGCCGAGCGGCGGCGCGCCCAGCCCCGGCGGCTACACCGGCGGCCCGCCGCGCCCGAGCTTCGGCGGTCCGCCGCGGCCCGGCTTCGGCGGTCCCCCGTCGCGGCCCGGCTTCGGCCCCCGGCGGCCCCGGGCGGCGGCCGCAAGCGCGGCGGCGAGAAGGAGAAGGAGAAGGAGCGCGGCCTCATCGATGACCGCAAGAAGCGCCGCGGCGGCAAGATCACCGACGACGGCGGCGACGGCTGGTAGCCGCCGCGTCCTGCCTCGACTGCCGGGTAGCTGTGACCGCCGGGCGTGACCGCCTGATCGATCGAGCAGGAGCGCTCCGCGCATGAAGGATCAGTTCACGGTGGTCGCCGAGGACGAGGGCCTGCGTCTCGACCAGGTCGTGCCCAGGCACCTCCCCGGGCTGTCGCGCCGCAAGGCGCGCGCGGTGATCGACACCGGCGGCGTGTTCGTCGACAAGACGCGGGTCAAGGTCGCGGGCCGGACGGTGCGCGCGGGCCAGGTGATCGAGGTCAACGTCGGCGGCGCCGTGGAGCGCACCGCGCCGCCGCTCGCCCCGACGCTGGTCCACCTCGACGACCACGTGATCGTGGTGATCAAGCCCGCGGGCCTGGTCACCGCGCCCACGCCGGAGAGCGATCGCGGCGACCTGCTCGATCAGCTCGGGCGCGCCCACGGCGAGGTGTTCCTCGTCCACCGGCTCGATCTGCCGACCAGTGGCCTGCTCGTGTTCGCGCGCACCCGCGCCGCCAACAAGCGGCTCGGCGATGCGTTCAAGGTCCACGACATCGATCGCGAGTACCGCGCCGTCGTGATCGGCGCGCCGACCACGCAGACCGTCGACCGGCCGATCGGCGGCAAGCGCGCGGTCACCCACGTCACCGTGATCGAGCCCCTCGCGGGCGCGACGCTGGTGGCTGCGCGGCTCGAGACCGGCCGCACCCACCAGATCCGCCTCCACCTCGCGGGCCTCGGCACGCCGGTCGCGGGCGACACGCAGCACGGCGGCGAGGCGTCGCGCACGTTCGTCCCGCGGGCGCCGCGGCTCGCGCTGCACGCCGCGCTGCTCGGGTTCACCCACCCGGAGACCGGCGAGCGCGTCCGGTTCACCGCGCCGGTGCCGCCCGAACTCGAGGCGTGGATCGCGCGCCTGCGGCCGCCCGCGCCGCCTTGACCGCGGTCAGTCCCACGGGGCTCCGCCCCGCCCTACGCGGCAAGCCGCGCAGGGTTCCCACCCCGTTCTCGAGACTGTTTCACAGGCTCTCAGTCGACGGCGACGAACGTCCACGCCTTGACCACCTCGGCGCGGCCGGCGAGCTCGTCGAACACGCCGGTCATCGCGGGCAGCGCCGCGAGGGCGTGCCAGGCCTCGACCGACGCCGCGGTGATCACGATCGAGAGGTCCCAGCGCCGGGCGCTGTCATCGGCGGGCAGGCCCACCACGACGTCCGCGCCGGCCGACAGCAGCTGCGCGCGCAGCATCTCCGCGAGCTCGGCGCGCGTGCCGACCTCGCTCGCGAGCAGCTTGACGAAGCAGAACCGCTGGATCACGCCCCGAGCGTAGCACCCGGTGTGCGTCGCCCGTGGCGTTCAGGCGAGGGCGAGGCTGGCGAGCAGGTAGGTCGGCGTGACCGCGGCGCCGGGGTGCCAGCGCGACACGCCCTCGATCAGCGCCACGTCGAGGCCCGCCGCGCGGGCGCCGGCGACATCGGTCTCGAGCTGATCGCCGATCATCACGACGCGCGCGCCGCCTGTCCGGCGGATGCCCTCGAGGAACAGCGCGGGCGCGGGCTTGCCGAGCCGGTCGAACGTGAGGCCGGCGCCGGGGAACCGGCGGGCGAGGGCGGTCTCGACGAGCAGTGCCATCGCCCCCGCGGTGAACCCGAGCTCGCCATCGCCCTTGGGGTAGACGAGGTCGGGGTTCGGCACCACGAGCGCGGGCCGGCGGCCGGCTTCGACGGCGCGCACGCACGCGGACACCGCGAGCTCGATGCCCGCGAGGAACGGGGTGCCCGCGTCGTCGCAGATCGCGACGGCATCGAGCTCGAGGCCGGGCCGGGGCTCGATCGGCACGCCGCCGCCCGCGCGCACGTACGCGTACGAATCGGCGGTGCCGAGCACGAGCGTGCGCGCACCGGCCAGGCCGCGGCTCGCGAAGTAGGCGGGCAGCAGGCTCCCCGAGGTCACGATCCGGTCGCTGGCGACCGCGAGCCCGAGCGCCGCGAGCCGGGTCACGTACGTCGCCGGCGAGCGCGAGGCGTCGTTGGTGATGATCGCGTATGGCGTGCCCCGCCGGTTGAGCGCGGTGATCAGCGCGGCCGCGCCGGGCAGCGCGCCGCTGCCGTCCACCAGCACGCCGTACGCGTCGAGCAGGACGGCGTCGTGGGCCGCCAGCAGCGCGGGCATCGAGATCGGGCGCGGTCCCACGGGCGCAGCATACGCCGGGTGCGGGTCGGGGCGGCGCCGCCGGAGCTGCGCGCCCGATGCTATAGCTACGGCGGATGCGCCCGTACCACGACCTCCTGCGGCAGGTGCTCGAGCACGGCGAGCGCTCGCACCGATCGCACCGGCACCGGCACGCTCTCGCTGTTCGGCGCGCAGATCCGCTACGACCTGCGCGAGGGGTTTCCGCTGGTCACCACCAAGAAGGTGCTGTTCCCGGCGGTCGTGCGCGAGCTGCTGTGGTTCCTGCGCGGCTCGACCAGCATCCACGACGACCTCACGCAGCACACCCCGATCTGGGACGCGTGGGCCGACGCCGACGGCGAGCTCGGGCCGATCTACGGGGCGCAGTGGCGCAGCTGGGGCGGCACCGGCCCGGGCACGGGCATCGACCAGATCACCGACGTGATCGCGCAGATCAAGACCAACCCGTCATCGCGCCGGCTGATCGTCAGCGCGTGGAACGTCGAGGCGATCCCGCGGATGAAGCTGCCGCCGTGCCACGCGCTGTTCCAGTTCTACGTGCACGACGGGCACCTCGACTGCCAGCTCTACCAGCGGTCCGCCGACCTGGCGCTCGGCGTGCCGTTCAACATCGCGAGCTACGCGCTGCTGCAGGCGATGATCGCGCAGGAGTGCGGCCTCGTCCCGCGCCACTTCATCCACACGCTCGGCGACGCGCACATCTACGCCAACCACGTCGACGGCGTGCGGCTCCAGCTCACGCGCACGCCGCATCCGCCGCCGCGGCTGGTGCTCGCGGCGAAGCCGACGCTCGCGATCACCTTCGAGGACGTCCGCCTCGAGGGCTACGTCCACGACCCGTTCATCAAGTTCCCCGTCGCGGTGTGACGGCGCACGTCAGCGCGCGAGGCGCTCGATGCGGTAGTGCACGCCGCCGTCCTCGCCCGCGCACGCCTCGGCCCACGGGGTGGGGCGGAAGCCGCGGGCGTCGAGATCGGGGATGACCGTGTCGCAGCCGAACCGGCCCTCGATGCGCGTCAGGTAGACCGCGCCGAGCGAGGCGTGCCCGAGCGCGTCCTGCAGGATCTGGGCGCCGCCGACCACGAACGTGGTCTCGACGTCGGCGGCCGCGCACGCCGCGAGCGCGTCGTCGAGCGAGCGCGCGGCGACCACGCCGTCGGGGACGGCCAGCGCGCTTCGCGAGATCACGACGTTGAGGCGGCGCGGGAGCGGGCGGCCGGCGACCTCCTTGCTGTCCCACGTGCGGCGACCCATCACGATCGCGTTGCGGCGGCCGGGGCTGGCCGCGGAGGTCACGCGGCGGAAGTGGGCGAGATCACCCGGGAGGCGGGGCCAGGGCAGGGCGTTGTCCCGGCCGATGCCCCAGTCGAGATCCGCGGCGACGACCACGTCGAACACCTGGGCACGCTAGCACGCGCCCGCGATCGTGTACGTCCGGGATCGTGTACGTCCGAGATCGTGTACGTCCGAGATCGTGTACGGTCGAGGCGTGGCGACGGGGGTGTTCACGAAGAACCTCGAGCGCCACGTCGCGTGCCCGCCCGCGGTGCTCGACGACCAGGGCGCGCTGGCGACCACCTCACCGTTCCCATCCGCCCTGTGAGCGAGAGCTACGTGATGCAGGCCCTGTCCGGAGGCTGATCCCATGACGACGACCCTCACCAGCACACTCCTCGTGTCGACGCGCAAGGGCCGGTTCGAGACCGCACCTCCCGGCGGCCCGGACGCGGTCATCAGCGGTCACTTCCTCGGCGACAACGACCTCGTGCCGCCGGCCCACGCCGTGACGTTCGCGGAGGCCCCGTGACCGGGCGGGCCGCCCGCCCCGTCGCGGTGGTCACGGGCGCCGGGCGCGGCGTCGGCCGTCGCCTCGCCGAGCGGCTCGCCCGCCGCGGCTACCACGTGGTCGCGACCGACATCGACGAGGGCGCAGCCATGGTCACCGGTGCGGTCGTCGAGGGCACGGGCGTGCGGCAGGACGTCCGCGATCCGGACAGCCACGACGCGGTCGCGGCTCTCGCGACCTCGCAGGGCCCGCTGGAGGTGTGGGTCAACAACGCGGGCGTGCTGGCCGCCGGGGATGCGTGGGACCTCGAGCCCGCGATCGTGCGCCGCCAGGTCGAGGTGAACTTGATGGGCGTGATCTGGGGCTGCAACGCCGCGGTGCGCGCGATGACGACGGCCGGGACCTCCGGCACGATCCTCAACGTCGCCTCGATGTCGTCGCTGGTCGCGGCGCCCGGGATCGCGGCGTACGGGGCCACCAAGCACGGCGTGCTCGGCTACTCGCTGTCGCTCGCGGGCGAGCTGCAGCAGGCCGGCCGCCCGATCACGGTGAGCGCGCTGTGCCCCGACGTGATCAAGAGCGACATGACGGACGCGGTCACCGCGGTCCCCGCGGCGCGCATGCTGTTCGCCCGCGGCGCGCTGCTCACCGTCGACGAGGTCGCGGCCGCCGCCGACCAGATGATCGCCCAGCCGCGGCTGGTGCGGGCGCTGCCGGGCTACCTCGGCGCGCTCACGCACCTCGCGCGCCCGTTCCCCGGCGTCGGCCTGCGCGTGCTCGCGCAGATCGCGCGCTGGGGCAAGCGCTGACGCGGGCGTTACGGCTCGGGCGGGACGAACACGTCGGGGTCGAGGAACGGCACGAGCGTGGGCTCCGGCTCGAGCTCCGCGCGCTCCCACAGCGTGGCGAGGAAGTCCTCCAGCGTGCCGTAGTCCTCGGTCGGCTCCGGCCCGACGACGCTCGAGGCACCGGCGGTGACGCCGACGAAGTACTCGGTGCCGCCGGCGTCGCGGCCGAGGAGGAGCAGCGGCTCGCCCGGCAGCTCGGTGCGGCCGGTGCCGCCGGTCACGGCGCGGATGCCGTCGCGGACCGCCTCGGGCGTCATCGGCGCCAGCGCGAACCGGAGGTCCCACCGGTCGAACAGCACCTCCCAGCCGAGCGTCGAGCGCGGGTGGTGCGCCCACGCATGGACGAGGGCGTGGAGGTCCGGCGGGAGGCCGGCGGCGAGTAGGCCGCGGGCGCCGGGGGCCATCGGGGCGGCGGGGGCGCTGCCGCACATCGCGAGGTACGTCGCGCGGACGAGGGGCGGGAGCGTCGTGGGGTCCGGAGCCGGCATGGGCGCCGAGCATCCCATGGTTTGTCCCTGGGCGACGCGCTCAGCCCGCGACACGTCGCAGGAGCGCCTCGACCGGGCCGCGCGCGAACCGCCGTCGCCAGGCCCACGCGCCCGCGATCGCCAGGACGCTGAACGCGAGGCTGGTCAGGACCGCCCAGGTCAGCGACTGGTCCTCGAGGCGACCGAGCGCGTCGAGGGTGGCCATGCCGACCAGGACGTGGGCGAGGTAGATGGTGAGCGCGAGCTGGCCGGTGGACTCGAGCGGCGTTCGTACGCAACGCGGCAGGTGCGCGCCGAGCCAGATCGCCCCGCACAGGACCAGGGTCGCGGTCGCGGCTCCCGCGAGGACATACATGGGCAGCGGGGGCAGTGGCTCGACCGAGAACAACCAGCGCCAGCTGTCGCTCGAGAGGTCCGCGCGGGGCGCCCCCTTCGGCCCGACCACGATCCAGGCCAGGGTCTCGGCCACCGCCACCGCCGTCGCCGCGGCGAGCGTGAGCGTTCGCCGCCAGCGCGGATCCTGCAGGTCGGTGCGCCCCAGCCACAGGCCAAACAGGTAGAAGGCGACCCACGGGAACACCGGGTGGAAGCCATCGAGGAGCAGGTTGCGGACGAACCCGACCGGCGTGAGCAGCCCGCGATACGAGTAGTCCGCCAGGTTCCAGCGGGCGAGCGGATCGAAGCCGACGATGAACACCAGCGAGACCGCCAGCGCGCCCGCGGCGAGCGCGAGCAGCCGCCGCGACGGCGTGAACACCACGAGCGAGCCGATCGCGAGGTAGACGCCGTAGTAGTGGAGGATGTCCGCGGGCCAGAGCGCGAAGAACGCCCAGCCGATCACGAACAGGAACAGCGCGCGTCGGGCCAGCGTCGCCCGGGCCTGGCGCCGCAGGACCGGGTCCGGGCTGCCGCGCGCGCGCCGGGCGCCGAGGCTGGCACCGATGCCGGCCAGGATCACGAACAGCGCCGCCGATCGGCCGTGGAACAGCGCGGCGAGCGTGCGCAGCCACGGCGGCCCGGAGCGCTCGGCGCCCATCGCGAGCTCGAAGTTCACCAGCACCATCCCGACGATCGCGAGCGCGCGGGCGATGTCGAGTCCGCCGATGCGCGGGTGGAGGTCGGCCGCGCCGGCGCGCGCCGGTGCCACGCTCGTCGAGCGCGCTGGGTGGTCGCTCACGCGGTCAATTGAGGATCGCCTCGTCCTTCGCGTCGGCCTTGGCCGTGGGCGTCGGCTCGGGCGTCGGCTTCTTCGGCTCGGGCTTCGGCCTCGGCCTTCGGCTCGACGATCGCGCCCAGCGGCTGGCTGGCGCGGCGCTCGACGGCGGCGGCCTCGGCGAGGCGCTTGGCGTTGCGCTCGAAGATGAACTGCGTGATGTATGGGAACCCGACGTGGATGCCGTTGAGCTTGGGGGCGATCGTCGCCTGCAGGCCGAACATGATCACGGCGGCGCGCTCGACGTAGAACCAGCCGTCGGGGTACGCGATCGACTTCATCAGGTCGCGCAGCTCCTCGCGCTTCATCTCGGGGTCGGCGAGCTGGTGCGCGACTGACGCGTCGATCTTGCCGAAGTCGGTGATGTTGAGGTTGAGCAGCTTCTCGAAGTACTTGCGCGTGGTGCGCTCGAGGAGCTCGCGGTCGCCGGAGGGCGCGATGAAGCCCATCGTGTTGATGCCCTGCACGACGAGGTCGTCCTTGCGGGTCATCAGGCCGGACAGGATGTCGAACATGCCGTCGGCGAGGTTGTCGTGGAGCTCGGTGGCGCTGCCCAGATCGAGCACGACGATCCGGACCTGCCCCTCGGGGCCCTTCTGCACGAAGAAGTTCCCGGGGTGCGGGTCGGCGTGGAAGAACCGGTCGATGAACAGCTGCTTGTAGAACACCTTGATCAGCTTGGTCGCGACGTCGTACGGGTCGAGCGCGAGCTTGGACAGCGCGTCCTTCTTGGTGATCTTGACGCCGTCCATGAACGTCATCGTCATCACGGTCGCGCTCGAGTACTCGGGGAACACGCGCGGGAACAGCGTGTCCGGATCGCTGGCGAAGTTCTTGGCCATCCGCTCCATGCACTTCGCCTCGTTCACGAGGTCGGTCTCTCTCGCGAGCATGTCCGAGAGCTGCTCGTGGACGCGGGAGATCTGCTGGATCGGGACGAAGTTCTGGTAGACGGTGAGCGCCCACCCGAGGACGCGGAGGTCGACCTTGATGATGGTCGCGACGTTCGGGTAGAGGATCTTGACCGCGAGCTTGTCGCCGGCGTGCGAGGTCGCCGCGTGGACCTGGCCGAGCGACGCCGCGGCGAGCGGCTCGATGTCGAACTCCTTGAACACGTCGTGCGGAGCCTTGCCGAACGACGTCACGAACGTGCGCTTGATCGAAGCGTACGCCGCCGGCGGCACGTCATCCTGGAGCCCCTCGAGCTCCTCGGTGTACTCGCGTGGGAGGAACGACCCCATCACCGACAGGATCTGGCCGAGCTTGATGTAGACGCCGCGCAGCCGGACGAAGCCGGTGTACATGCGCTTCGCATTGCGGCGGTTGATCTTGGTCCACCGCTCCCTGGTGCCCATGCGCGACGGCCACAGCCGTGCCCACGACAGTTGCCACAGGTAACTGAGGAAGATCACCGCGAACACGCGGGTCGCGCGAAGGAGTCGAATCGCTGCCCACATAAGATTTCGGCGGAGCGCGGATGGTATCACCCCGGTCGCGGCGGACCGTCGGGATCCAACGCCTTCGTTCGCCGCCGCGGCGCGGGTCACATCGCCCGCAGCGGGCCGCGCGTGCGTGGTGTGCTGGTCGGGGCCAACGCCCGGGATCGGATCACCGACGATTCCGGGATCGGTTCGTGATCACCGAGTGATCTCGCGTTGTTCGTGGCAACACCGGCGCCGGGATCGGCCGGTGACTGTCAGTGCCCGGTGGTACTCCATGGCCGCGTCGTACGGGAGTCCAGGGCTAGTAGGTTCGCCTTGACCGTGCCCTACCCGTAGCGTAAGGAAAGATAATGGCCAAGAAGCAAACTCGACGGAGCATCAGCGTGAGCCGCACGACCTACGAGCGGCTGAAGTCCTTCTGCGAGACCAACAACATCTCGATGAGCCAGCTCGTCGAGACTCGCGTCAACGACTTCCTCGGTGAGGGCGGGCAGGTGACCCTGGTGCCGACCACGACGCCCCGTCCGGTGGCTCCGGCCCCGCGCCCGATGGCGTCCGGGTCGTCGTCCAGGCCGTCGTCCGGGCCGGCGTCCGGGCCGGCGTCCGGGCCGTGGTCCGGGCCGGCGTCCGGGCCGGCGTCCGGGCCGGCGTCCGGGCCGGCGTCCGGGCCGTTGATGTCGTCCACCGCGCCCCGCAGCGTCGAGGCCCCGGTGGCCCGTCCCGTGGCCCCCGCCGTCCCGATGACGTCGGCCGCCGCGCGGTTCGCGGTCGATCCGCCGCTGCCGATCATCAAGCCGAAGCAGGAGACGGCGGCCCCCAAGCCAGCCGAGAAGCGCCCTGATCAGATCTTCACGTTCTAGCTAGCTTCGTCCGGCCATCGAACGTCGCCGACGGCTCGATTCTCGAGCATGCGGCGGCGTTTCGTCGTTTCGGGCTCGCGCAGCTGGCGCCGTCGCTCGCGGCGCAGCGCCGTCGCGTGCGGCACCGAAAATAGAACGGGCCCGGTCAGCCGGGCCCGTTTGCTCATTCACATTCCCGAACCCTCCCGAGGAGGGCACGAGGTCATCCCGGGCGACGGATCGCCCGGGATGTGGTTCCGGGATGGGCTACGAGTGCCCCCCCATCGAGCTCGTACGTTGTCTTGGCATGTGCGTTCTTCCTCCCCTGGCCTGAGCCAGAGCCCAAGCACGGCCCGCCGGCCCCGTCCGCCACCGCAGGATTACGGCGCATTCGAGTGAGGCAGCGGATCCCGAACTTGGGCCTTCGTGATGGGCGCAGCGGCCCGGTTCGAGGCCCACCTCGTTCCGTGTCCAACCGGTCACGACGCTGTGTTCTCGGCGACGAACATCGCACGACCAGCATAGTGCATCGATCCGCGATGCGCCAGCAAGGAAGTGACGGCGGGGGGCGGCGGGGTGTGTGCTACACAGCGCGTCCGATGACGACGCGCCCGACCAAGCAGCTCGAGACGTTCCCGAACCCGCGGCTCGGCCGCGAATATCACATCGAGTTCGAGTGCCCCGAGTTCACCTGCCTGTGTCCCCTGACCGGGCAGCCTGACTTCGCCACCATCCTGATCGACTACGTGCCCGACGAGCTGTGCGTCGAACTCAAGAGCCTCAAGCTCTACCTGTGGAGCTACCGCGACGAGGGCGCATTCCACGAGGCGGTCACCAACAGGATCGCCGACGACATCGTGGCCGCGATCGCGCCGCGCTGGCTCAAGGTCACGGGCAAGTTCTGGATGCGCGGCGGGATCACGACCAACGTGATCGTCACGCACCAGAAGTAGCCGCGACCGTTCCACGGGACTCCGCCCCGCCCTACGCGGCAAGCCGCGCAGGGTTCCCATCCCGGTTTCGAGACCGGTTTCCAGTCTCTCAGGCGCGCAGCAGGAGCTGGTGATCGCCGAGGGTGCGCTCCGCGAACGCCGC
This sequence comes from Kofleriaceae bacterium, assembly GCA_964203225.1. Lineage (GTDB taxonomy): Bacteria > Myxococcota_A > Polyangia > Haliangiales > Haliangiaceae > JABFXX01. Next base: position 209,764 of record CAXNMK010000004.1, on the reverse strand, counting down.
CTCGCTGAACGCGAGGTACATCAGCCAGGTGCGGATGAACGGCTCGTCGTAGCCGAGCGCGCGCACCGCGGGGAGCCGCGCGACGAACGCCTCGCGCCACGCGCGCAGGGTCGGGGCGTACGACGGGCCGATGTCGAGCGCGTCGGCGATCCGCAGCCCGGCGCGCGCCGCCATCTGGCGCACGACCTCCACGGACGGGATGCACGAGCCCGGGAAGATGTACGTCTGCATCCAGTCGACCTGGCGGCGGTACGCGTCGAACCGTTCGTCCGGCATCGTGATCGACTGCAGGGCGAGGGCGCCACCGGGCCGCAGCACGCGCGCGCAGGTGTGGAAGAACGTCGGCAGGTACTCGTAGCCGACCGCCTCGAGCATCTCGATCGAGACCACCTTGTCGAACGTGCCGCGCAGGTCGCGGTAATCGCAGTAGACGATGTCGACGCGCGCGGCCAGGCCGGCCGCCTGCACGCGTGCGGCGGCGAGCGCGTGTTGCTCGCGCGACACGGTGATCGCGGTGACCCTGCAGCCGCGGGTGGCGGCGGCGTGGATCGCCATCCCGCCCCAGCCGCAGCCGATCTCGAGCAGGTGGTCGGCGGGCCCGAGGTCCAGCTGTCCGCACAGCCGGTCGAGCTTGGCGCGCTGCGCGTCGGCGAGCGTCGGCCCCAGCGCGTCGTACGGCGCACCCGGCACCAGCTCCGGCCAGTACGCGCTCGAGTACATCATCGTCGCCGGATCGAGGAACAGCTCGTAGAGCGCGTTGCCGAGGTCGTAGTGCGCGTGGATGTTGCGCTCGCTGCCGTCGCGGGTGTTGGCAGCGCGCTTGTGGCGCAGCCGCGTCGGCAGCTGGGCGAGCCGGGTCAGCGGCGATTCGAAGCCGCGGGCACCCGTCGCGCGCAGGAACACGCGCAGCGCACCGACCAGGTCGTCGCTCGACCACTCGCCCGCGACGTAGGCCTCGCCGCCGCCGAGCTCGCCGCGCAGCAGCAGGCGCAGGAACATGCGGTCGTCGTGGACGCGGACCGCGGCGTCCGCGGGGCCAGCGCCGCCGAGGCGGACACGCTCGCCCCCCGGCAGGGTCACGTCGAGCCGGCCGCGCTGCCAGATCGACCGCAGCCGGGCGAGGGCCGCGCGCCGCAGCACCCTGCCGAACGGCGGCAGCAGCCGGGGCAGGGGCACGATCAGCGGGTGCGCGATCGCACCTGTGGAGGGGCTGGACAGGGAGGGCGACGGGACGGCGTGCTGCACGGGAGCCTCGGGGCGGCGGCGGGCGACGCGAGGCGCGCCTCTCTCGTGGATGTTCGAGGCCCCGCCGAGGTTACCGGGCTCGCTCACGCGACGCCTTCCTCGGGCAGGGGGCGGTGATCGGGACCCGGGGTGCGGTAGGCGACACCGGCGAGCCGCAGCTTGATCGCCTCGAGGTGGATCAGGCCGATCACCTGGGCGGTCATCAGCGGGTAGCGCACCGCGGCGGCGAGCAGCGCCCGATCGGTGAGCGGCCGGCGCGTCCCGGCGAGGTGGGCGACGAAGATCCGGTCGCCGGCCGGGGTATCGACGTGCATCGTGATCGCGAGGCGCGCGCCGTCGAGCGGGGCGTCGAACCAGAACGCGTAGGTGCGCGGGCCGTGCAGGAACGGCGACACGAACAGCTCGCGGGTGTGATGGAACCCGACGCGGCGGTCGCCGGGGCGGGTCGGCAGCCGGTGCGCCGGCCCGAGCACGTACCGGTAGCGCCCGCCGAACGTGTTGTTGACCTCGGCGACCACGGTGGTGAGCGCGCCATCGGCCGCGTAGCCGAGGAAGAAGCTGACCGGGTTGAACACGTAGCCCGCCACGCGCAGGTTGGTGACCAGCCGGGTGGTCGCGGGCGCGGGCAGGCCGTGGGCGGCGAGCGCTGCGTGGTGGGCGGCGGGCAGCCCGGCGACGGCGCCGTCCTCGTAGTCGGCGTCGTGGAGCGCGAACAGATTGCGGCCGCCGTGCGAGAACAGCCGGAGGTCGCGATCGAGCGCGGGCAGCGCCGCCGGATCGAGGACCGCGGTGTAGACCGGGTAGCGGAACCGGCGGCGCGCGTGGGCGTCGCGGCGGGTGTGGGTGAGGTCGCCGGCGTACAGCGCAGCGCTGGGCTGGGCGATGGTCATGGTGCGCCCTCGCGCTCGGCGTCGTACATCAGATTGGACGCGGCGGTCACGCCCGAGCGCAGGCCGTCCTCGTGGAATCCGAACCGGGCATGCGCGCCTGCGTAGTAGGTGCGGGCGCCGCGGCCGATCCGGGTCAGCTCACCCTGCGCGGCGAGCGCGGCGCGATCGAACTGCGGGTGCGTGAACTGCGCGGTGTGGAGCGCGTGGGCGGGCGGGCGGCGCGGGTTGAGCGTGACCAGGAACGGCGGGTCGGCGGGCAGGCCCTGCAGGCGCGTCATCGAGTAGGTGACGGCGACCTGCGCGGTGTCCGGATCGGCGACGTAGTTCCACGACGCGTGCGCGGCAGCCCGGCGGGGCAGGAAGCTCGGATCGCGGTGGAGCACCGTGTGATTGATGCTGTACTGGAACGCTCCGAGCACGCGGCGCTCGTCGGGTGAGGGCTGCGCGAGCAGCGCGAGCGCGGTGTCGGCGTGGGTCGCGAGCACCACGCGGTCGAACCGCTCGCCACCCGGGGCGCTGCCGCGCGCGATCACGGTCACGCCGGTGGCGTCGCGGTGGATCGCGGTCACCGGGGTGGCGAGGCGGAGGCGGAACCGGCGCGGCGCGAGCGCGGCGAGCAGCGCATCGACGTAGCGCTGGCTGCCGCCCTCCACGGTGCGCCACGCGAGCGGGCGGATCGGGCGCAGCATGCCGTGCTGATCGAGGAACCGCAGGTACGTCTCGGCGGGGAACGCGCCGCACCGGTCGGGCGCGAGCGACCACAGCGCCGCCGCGAGCGGCACCAGGAACCGGTCGCGCAGCTCGCGCGACAGCCCGCGCGCGGCCACGTACGCGTCGAGCGTGAGCAACCCGACCGCGCCACCGTCGAGGTCGCGCTGGCCGCGCAGCAGGAACGCGAGCACCTCGCCGAGGAACCGCCAGTGGCGGCGATCGAACAGCCGGCGGCGATCGGCGAACATCGCGCCCAGGCTGGCGCTCCCCCACTCGAGGTCGTCGTGCGGCAGCGCCACCGAGAACGACATCGTCGTCGGCCGGGTCGCGACGCCGAGCTCCTGCAGCAGGCCGAAGAACAGCGGGTAGCGCTCGCGGTTGCAGACGATGAAGCCCATGTCGACGGCGTGGCCGTCGGCCTCCACCGTGTAGACGTGGCCGCCGGGGCGCGGCGCCGCCTCGAACACGGTGACGTCGTGCGCGGCCGTGAGGACGCGCGCGGCCCCGAGCCCGGCGATCCCCGAGCCGACGATCGCGATCCTCACGCGCGCACCGCGCGGAGCCGCCCCGGGCACGCGCCCAGCGCGCCGCGGTGCACCCTCACCGGGGCGCGTCGCCGAGCACGGCGCCCGTGAACCGGAGCGGCGTCACGGGCGCCGTGCCGTGTGCATCGCGCAGCTCGAGCCCGAGCTCGAGCGTCCCGCCGCGCAGGTCCGCCGCCGCCGCCGCCGTCAACGGCACCAGGAGCTCCGCCGTGGTCGTCGCGCCGGGCGGAAGGTGCCCGACGTAGAGCACGCGGCCATCGACGGCCGGGCTGCTCGCCGTGATCACGCCCCGCAGGCCCCAGGTCTCGCCGGTGCCCACGCTCAGCGGCAGCACGATCCGCAGGGCCGCGCCGCGGGCCGTCGAGGTCAGGCTCGCGCGCAGCAAGCCCGGGCGCAGGTCGGGGACCTGCCGGAGCGGCGCGATCGTGGCGTCGAACGGAGCGTGGGTGAGGAACCCGGGCGCGGCCGCGGCCAGAGCGCCCCCCTCGATCACGGTGGTCAGCGTGCGCGGCCCGGCGGCGGTGTCGACGTGGGCGGTCACCTGCCATGGCGCGGGGGCCTCGGCGGCGTAGGCATCGACCAGCGCGAACGCGGAGACCTCGAACGTGCCATCGGCATCGATGGCGCCGTGGACCTCGCGGCCGGCGATCGCGAGGATCGCGCTGCGCGCCGCGAACGGCCGGTCGCCGCACGCCGCGCGCGGCCCGGCACGGAGCACGGGCGCGGTCTCGGGGCCGGGGCGGAGCGCGCGCGTGGTCCCCAGCCAGGGGCCGATCGCGAGGGGGAATCCGACACCGAGGCCTGTGATGCCGGCGTAGGTGGCCGGGTTACCCGACGAGGTCTCGGTGAGGCCGCGCACGAGCACCACGCCGCCGACCGCGGTCGCGATCACGCCGACCACGAACGTCGCGAGGTTGGGGCGCTCCTCGATCTCGATCGTGGTGACCGTACGCACGGTCTCCTCGGTCGGGCAGCTCAGCGGCTCGACGAACCGCAGCGCGCCCGCCGGCGTCAGCACGAGCGTCGGCGGCAGCGGGGTCGCGCGGTCGGTGAACACGTGGCGATCGAGCGCGCCGGGGCGGGTGACGTCGGTCGTGGTGGTGACGTGGCAGCCGGCCGCCGCCACGACCGCCAGCCCCGCGGCGAGCGCGCGCGGCCGGGCACGCGCGATCGGAAGCGGGACGAGGTCACCACGCATCGTGCAGCGACGTTACCTCAGTCGCGGGCGTGCGGGTTCGCCGCGCCGCTCGCGAGCGTGCCGGGCGCGCTCACCGCGGGGGTGCCGGGCGCGCTCACCGCGGGGGTGCCGGGCGCGCTCACCGCGGGGGTGCCGGGCGCGCTCACCGCGGGGGTGCCGGGCGCGCTCACCGCGGGGGTGCCGGGCGCGCTCACCGCGGGGGTGCCGGGCGCGCTCACCGCGGGGGTGCCGGGCGCGCTCACCGCGGGGGTGAGCGTGCGTGCGCGTGCGGAGGGCGAGCCCGGGAGCGCGCGGGCTGGCTGCGCGCGGTCCGGACGCGCTACGGTGGCACGTGCCCGCCCGCGCGCTCGAGCTCGCCGGCCTGCCCGCGCTGCTGGTGCGGCCTCGCGGCGCGCGGGCGCTGCTGGTGCTCGCGCACGGCGCCGGCGCGGGGATGCGGCACGCGTTCCTGGAGGGCATCGTGGCCGCGCTCGCCACCGAGGGGATCGCGACCGTGCGCTGGGAGCTGCCGTACATGGCGGCCGGCTCGAAGCGACCCGACGCGCCCGCGGTCGCCGAGGCCGCGGTGCAGGCGGTGTGGGCTGCGACGCACGCCCGGTTCGGCGCGGCGCTGCCGCTGTTCGCCGGCGGCAAGTCGTTCGGCGGCCGGATGACCTCCGGCGCGCACGCGCACGCGCCGCTCGCCGGCTGCGCCGGGCTGGTGCTGCTCGGGTTCCCGCTCCACCCGCCGGGCAAGCCTGCGCTCGCGGCCGCGCGCGCGGCGCACCTGCGGGCGACCCGCGGGCGGCTGCTGTTCCTCCAGGGCGATCGCGACGAGCTCGCCCCGCTCCCGCGGCTGCGCCCGGTGGTCGCCGCGCTCGGGCGCCGCGCCACCCTGCACGAGGTCGCCCACGCCGATCACGGGTTCGACGTGCGCGTCCGGTCGGGGCGCACCGCGGCGGACGTGCGCGCCGAGCTCGCACGCACGACGGCGGCGTGGATGGCGCGCGCCCGCTCCCACCGCGCCTGACCGATGGTGACGCGCCGCCGGGGTGGGGCCCGTCGGGGTGGCGCCCGCGCGGGGGCGGGGCGGCGCTCCCGTGGACCGCGCCGCCGCATGGGTTGGTGGGTGCGCGCGCGATGGGGTATCGTCCGCCGCGTGTGGACGAGCTACTCGGCCCGCCATGCGGCCCAGCTGATCGGCCTGCCCGAGTCGGCGATCCGCAGCTGTATCCGGGATGGCCTGGTCGGGACTCCGGGCGCGGTGCCCGCGCAGCTGTCGTTCCGCGACCTCGCGGCGCTCCGCATCATCAAGGCGCTGATCGAGGCCGGCCTGCCGCTGTCGCGCGTGCGGCGCGAGCTCGCGCGGATCCAGCGCGGCCTGCCGGCGGGGACGTCGCTCGCCGAGCTGACCGTCGAGGCGCGCGGCGGCGACGTCCACATCCGCGGCGCGTCCACCGCCGAGGCACTCGGTGGTCAGCTGCAGCTCGCCTTCGAGCCGGTCCCGCCGCCCGCGCCCCCGCCGGCTGGCGAGCTGCGCGAGCTGCCGCGCGCGGCCGACGCGCCGGTGCTCGCGCCGGCGCTGCCCGCGACCGCCGAGCAGTGGATCGCGCGCGCGATCACGCTCGAGGAGCGCGAGCCGGTCGCCGCGATCGACGCGTACCGGCGCGCGCTCCGCCTGCGCCCCGAGCTGACCGAGGCGTGGATCAACCTCGGCCGGCTGTTCGCCGAGACCGGCGACGGCACCGCCGCCGAGGGCTGCTTCCGCAGCGCGCTCGATCTCGATCCCGCCGACGCCACCGCCCACTACAACCTCGGCGTCGTCGCGCAGGACGCCGGCCGCGAGGCCGACGCGATCGCGCACTACCGGCGCGCGCTCGAGCTCGATCCGCAGCTCGCCGAGGCGCACTACAACCTCGCGACGGTGTTCGACCAGTCCGGCGACGCGCGCTCGGCGATCCGGCACATCAACGAGTACCGCAAGCTGACGAAGTGACGCGTCAGCCGCGGGCGAGCTGCTGCAGGCGCGCGATCGCACGCGCGTTCGCGCTCGGGATGCTGCGGCACGTGCGCCAGCGGCGGCCGCCCGCCTCGATCTCGGCCCACGCGATCTGGTAGTAGCGGATCACGCCGAAGTAGCTGCCCTGCTGTCGCTCGCGGGTGTGGGCGGTGCGCGGCGCCGCGGGCGCGATCGTCCCGCGCGGGATGCCGAGCGGGCCGCGGAGCCGCCACGTGCCGTCGGGCTCGACGATCACGAGGCGCACGTTGCGGAGGTCGCGCACGGTCAGGTAGCCCCACAGCCCGACAACGAGGACGCCCGCGCCGTAGGTCGCGAACTCGCCGGCGCTCGGGTGGATCTCGCCGATCACGATCAGCGCGCCCACGCCGACGACGGCGAGCAAACCGAGCAGCAGGAACAGCCCGAACACGACCACGCCGACGTGGGCCTCGAACCCGGCGAACGCGAGCCGCTCGCGGGCGCGCCCGTCGCCCGCGCTCACTCGCGCTCGGTGGGCTGGACCTGCTCGCGGAGCATCCGGTGGTTGGCGGCCCAGGCGAGCAGGGCGTTCCATTTCTGCTGGCGCTGCTCGCCCAGCTGCTGCACCTCGCTGCGGGTCTCGGTCGCGCGCGCCGTCGAGGCCTGCGCGAGCTGCCCGGTCGAGGCGGCGACCTGGCGGGCGGTCGCCGCGTCCCGCGTCATCATCGACGACACCTGCGAGCCGCTCTGGACGCCGCTCGCGGTGGCCTGGGTGGCCTGCTGCTGCGCCTGGTTGCGCTGCTGGACGGCGATTGCGCCTGCTGCTGCTGCTGCTGCTGCTGCGAGCTGCCGCCTGTGATCGAGTCCATGCCCTGCACGAACTGGCCGACGTTGCGCTGCGCGCCACCGACGTCGAAGAACCGGTTCGCGGGGATGCGCATCAGCAGGCCGTGGATCGTGCGGGCCGTGCCCGCGACGACGGTGAGCGCGGTCGACGCGCGGCCGGTCTGGCTGCCGCCGGTCTGCTGCGCCTGCTGCGTACGGGCCTGCATGTCGGTCGTCTGCGCGGTGACGCGCTGCTGGCCCTGCTGCCCGCGCTGCTGCTGCCCCTGGACGTGCTGGTTCACGCCGGTCGCCGAGCGCTGCAGGCCGCTCGCGACCTGGGTGCTCTGCTTCTGCTGCGCGCGCGCCTGCGCGGCGTTCTGCTGCAGGCCGGTCTCGGCGGCGGCCAGCTCGGCGATCTGGGCATCGAGGCCGTCGATCTCCTGGAGCGAGCCCGGCGCGGCGGGGAGCTGGACGTGGCCCCGCTCGTTGCGGGCCGCGGACGGCTGCTGGTTGCTCAGGGCCTCCGCGGTGTTGAGCGTGGACACCGCGTTCGACGTGTTGCGGCGCTCGTTGGCCGCGGCGTCGTCGCGCTCGAGCGCGGCCGGGACGGTGTCCGGGCTGTTGCCCTGGCTGACGTGGCGACCGCCGAGCTCGACGTTGGTCCGGCCGGTCTCGACGGCGGCGCTGGCGGTGCTCACGCGCTCGGCGTTCGCGTCGACGCGGCCCTGCAGCTTGTCGACCCGGTTCTGCGTCGACTGCCCGTTGGCGAGGCGCTCCTGCGCCGACCCGAGCTGGCTCTGCAGGTTCTCGCGGGCGCCGGCCGCCTGGCCCAGCTCGCGCTGCGACGACCCGAGCTGGGTCTCGTTGACCTGCGTGCGCGCGTCGGGGTTGAAGTACTCGCGGCCGGCCCGGCGGGCGGGCGCCGTGTTGCCCGTGGCCGCCTCGATCGCCGCCACGTCGCGGTCGGCCCCCGAGCCCATCGCGTCTCGGGTGCGGCCGACCGCGCCACTCGACATCGAGGAGCGTGCGACGGCCGCGCCGGCCCCGATCTCGTGCGCGGTGCCCTTGATGAAGCCGCGGCTCGGCTCGCCGCCCGCGACCGCCACGCGGTTGTTGAGCCGCTGCGCCGTGTAGTTGGCGATCGCGCCCTGCGCCTCCTCGTGGAACTTCTTCTCCTGGGCGACCAGCTTGATGGGATCGTTGTCGGTGAAGATGATGTGAATCGCGCGAAGCACGGGCGGGATCGGCGACAGCAGCGTGGCCACGCCGAAGCACACCGACGCGATGCCGCCGCACGCGCGGCCAAAGTTGATCGCCGCCGGGATGTACGGCAGCAGGAACGCGAGCGGTGGGAACAGGAGCGACAGCATGCCGCCGATCGCCGCGATCGCCGCGAACGCGTAGGCGAGGCCCGACAGGATCTGGCAGATGTTGCCGACGAGCTCGAGCGCGGACTTGATGCCGGCGATCAGGTTGGCGGCGGTCAGCCAGGGGCTCTCGGACCAGTTCTGGCGGCTGAAGGCGCCGCCGATCCCGTCGACCGCGTCCTTCCCCATGGTCCGGGCGCCGTGGCCGCCGTTCGAGAACAGGTTGTAGGCCGCGAACCCGCCGCCGATGATGTTGCCGATGCCCGGGATCCGGCCGAGAGGCGTGGCCTCGGCGGCGAACTGGACGGTCTGGCCGATCAGGAACTGCTTGGCGCCGCCCTCGACGCCCTTGGCGAGGGTCTCGTTGAGCACGCCGCCGAGCAGGCGGCCCGCGCGGCCCGCGCCGCCCGTCGACAGCGCGGCCCAGTTGTCATGGAACGCGAGCTCGGCCTCGATCAGGCTCCGCCCCTGCGCCGGCGCCACCGAGGGCAGGTTGCTGGGATCCGCCGCGAGCTGCTCGGGTGCGGCCGTCGCGGTCGCGCCACCGGCTGCCGTGGGGGCCTCGCTCGCGGGCGCGCCGCCGCCGCCGTTCGCGTTCGCCGCGCCGGGGGTCGCGTTGGCCGCGCCGCCGCCGCCGTTCGCGTTCGCCGCGCCGGGGGTCGCGTTGGTCGCGCCACCGTCGGCGTTCGCGTTCGCCGCGCCGCTCTGATCGGGGCCGCCGCTCTGGTTGGGCCCGACGTTGGGGGCGCCGCTCTGGTCGGGGGCGCCGCTCTGGTCGGGGGCGACGCTCTGGTTGGGGGCGACGCTCTGGTCGGGGGCGACGCTCTGGTCGGGGGCGCCGCTCTGGTTGGGGGCGCCGCTCTGGTTGGGGGCGCCGCTCTGGTTGGGGGCGCCGCTCTGGTTGGGGGCGCCGCTCTGGTTGGGGGCGCCGCTCTGGTTGGGGGCGCCGCTCTGGTTGGGGGCGCCGCTCTGGTTGGGGGCGCCGCTCTGGTTGGGGGCGCCGCTCTGGTTGGGGGCGCCGCTCTGGTTGGGGGCGCCGCTCTGCTTGGGGTTGACGCTCGTGCCCCCGGCGAGCGCGGTCTGCTCCGCGGCGGTGAGCGTCGCCTGGATCGCGGCCTCGGTGGGGCCGCGGGTCTTGGCCGTCGCGTTCGCGCGCATCTGCCTGACGGTCTGGACGACCTGGTTCACGCCGCCGGCGCGCGCGGAGCGCAGGGCGGACGCGGCGGCGGCCTCCAGGTCGGCGGGCGAGGGCTCCTGGGCGTTGACCGGCGTGCCGCCATCGAGCAGGTCGCGCTGGATCACGGCGCGCGCGATCACGCCCGCGGACACCGGGGTGACGCCCGCGCCCCGGACGCCGGGCCGGGCGACGAACGCGCTCGCGAAGCCCTCGGCCTGCCGCTCGTGTGCGTCACCGGGCCTCGATACCGAAGGCGTGCCGCCCGTGCTCGCGCCGCGCTGCTGGACGGTGTGCGCGACCTCGTGCGCGAGCAGCTCCTTGCCGCGCGGCGAGGACGGATCGTAGTGGCCGCGGTTGAAGTACACCGCCTGCCCGAGCGTGAACGCCCGGGCGTGGAGGCTCTGCGCCACGCGCGCGGCGACGTCGTCGGTGTGCACCCGCACGCCCGAGAGGTCGGCGCCGAGGCTCGCCTCGAGCTGCGCGCGCACCGAGCCCGGCAGCGCCGAGCCGGACGAGCTCTCGAGCTGTGCGGTCAACGAGCGCTTGCCGGGCCAGCCCTCCGGGGTGGCGCCCTCGGCGTCGACGGCTGGCGAGACGACATCGAGATCGACATCGTCCCCGTTGCGGAAGGACCTCTGGCGCTCGGTCATGACCCCCATGGTACGTCAGCTCGGGGGCGGAGGTTCCCTGCTCCGGCGATCCCGAAGCGGATGGCGCGAACGGATGACGGCGCGCGCAAACTTTCGTAATCTATGGAATCATGTCAGCCGGGCGCACGCTCTCGTTCTCGACTGACGCGCGGGTGGCCGTGATCGCCTCGGGCGACAGGGTCCACTTCGCCCAGATCGGGGGGGCGGGGGGCGGCCGTGAGGTGGAAGTCGGCCAGGTCCATGACCTGATCGCGGTCGGCGACCAGTTCTGGGTCGCGGCCGGAGACGGCCCGATGCTGCACCGGCTCGACGCCCAGGGGCAGGCCCTGGCGGCACCCGTCCGGCTGTGGGGCCCCGGCAGCCTGTGCGCGACCACGAGCGGGCGGCCGTCGGCGGTGTGGTCGGCGCCCGGGATCGCGGCGTTCGTCGGCGACGATGCGGCGGCGACCGAGATCCCCGGCGCGCCCGAGTGGGTGGTGCCGGTCGCCCACAACCGCTGGGTGACGTGCACCCGCACTTCGATCCGGTTGTGCGATCTCGCCTCCGCGCGGTGGACCGTGCCCAGCCCCGGCGGTCGCTGCGTCGACGGCGCCACCCTGTTCGGCGGGCGCACCGTCGCGCTGGTGTTCACGGTGCCGGCGGATCCGAGCGCGCGCCAGCTGGTGCTGCTCGGCCTCCACGACGGTGCGCTCCAGCAGCGGCTCTCGCTCGGCGGGGTCGAGCAGCTGCGGTTCGCGCCATCCCGGGGGTTCGCGGCGATGCGGACGGGCGCGCGCCAGATCGTGCTGCTCGATCTGCGGTTCGGCCGGCTGATCAAGCAGCACACGGCCGACCGCGATGTTCACGATCTCGCCATCGACGATGCGGGGCAGTTCCTGATGCTGCGCTACGCCGACGGCCAGGACGACGTCGAGATCCTGCCGGTGCGCGACCTGCGCGCTCCGTCGGCGGTGGTCGCCGACGCCCCGACCGCCAGCCCTGACGCCGACGTCGAGCGTGCGGCGGGCGCCGAGCGCGCGGCGGGCGCCGAGACCGCCGCGCCAAACGTCACCCCGCTCGGCGAGGGCACGGCCGCGGCGGCGGACGCGCCGATCGCGGGGGGCGGTGCGGATGCCGCCGCGCCCCCGCCGCCGGCGGGCGACTTCCACGTCGGGCCGTCGCTCGAGATTGTCGCGGTCGTGCCGGTGCGGCTGCGGTTCGAGATCGCGAGCGGCGAGCGCGCCGCGGTCCTGCTCGATCACTACCGCAACCTGGTGCGCGCGATGCTGGGGCGTGCGATCGCGGCCGCGTGGAACGAGGGTCGGTTGACGTTCGCCAACGATGCCGCGCTGCCGTTTCAGGCCGAGGTGCGCGGCCTGCTCGGCACCCATGCCGACCGCGCTGCCGAGGAGGTCGTGGCCGCCGAGCGCGGCCTCACCCAGGCGCGGGCCGCGCTGCGCGCCGCGATCGCAGGGCTCGGCTCGGCGCGGACCCCGCTCGGCGTGCTCGCGCAGGAGTTCGGGCTGTCGCCACTCGCCCAGATGCTCCTGCTGCTGGTCGCCGGGCCCGGGCTGTGGGGTGACCTCGCGCGGCTGTACGGGATCGTCGCCAACGACGAGGCGCGCCCGCTCGTCGACGAGCAGCTGCTCGCCGAGGTGCTGCTGCCCGATGCGCCGCCGCAGGACGTGGCGCGCGAACTCGACCGCGACGCGCCGCTGCTGCGCCACGGGCTGATCGTCGTCGGGATCGGCAAGATGCGCCCGTTCTTGTCGCTGCGCTGCGAGACCGTGGTCCAGCGGATCCTCCGCGGGGACACGGGCTCGACCGACGTCGCCGGGCTCCGGGTGGTCGAGCAGGTGCGGGCGTTCGAGTCGCTGCTGCTGCCGGCGGCGCTCAAGCAGGCGGTCCTGGCCAAGGTCGCGACGCCGCCCGCCGGGGGCATGGCTCGGATCGTGATCCGCGGACGCGACGGCTCGGGCCGGCACACGCTGCTCGCCACGATCGCTGACGCGGCCGGGCGCCAGCTCGCGGTGGTCGATGCCTCGGTGGCGATGCGCGATCTCAAGCACCGGAGCGAGGAGCTGCGCGCGTCGCTGCGCCGGGCGCACCTGCTCGGGCACCTGCCGGTAGTGGATGGCGTCGAGATGCTGCCCGCCGACGACGCGTCCGCCAAGGACACCGCCCGCGAGATCTTCGACGAGCACCCGGGACCGCTCGCGCTGCGGCTGCCGTGGGACGCGCAGCCGCCGCTGCAGCCCGGGTTCGTCGAGATCGACCTGCCGCAGCTGTCGATCGAGCAGCGCGCCACCGCCTGGCGGGTGATCCTCGCCGAGCACGGGCTCGCGGTGTCCGAGCCCGAGGAGCTGGCGGTCCGCTACAGCGTGGGCCCGGGCGTGATCACGCGCGTGTGCGTGCTCGTGGCCTCGTTGCTGCGCGATCGCGCGCCGACCTCGCCCGACGCCCCCGCGCTCGATCCCGTCGTCGAACTCGAGACCGCGATCCGCCAGCACCTCGAGACCAAGCTGCGCGCCACCGCGACGCGCGTGACGCGGCTCGCGTCGTGGGCCCAGGTCGTGCTGCCGGCCGACATCCAGGACAGCGTGTTCGAGCTGATCGCGCGGATCAAGCACCGCCGGATCGTCTACGACACGTGGGGCTTCGACCGCGTGCTGACCACCGCGCGCGGCGTCACCGCGCTGTTCTCGGGCGGGCCCGGCACCGGCAAGACGCTGGTCGCGTGTGCGATCGCCAACGAGCTCGGGATGGACCTCTACCGGGTCGATCTGTCCCGGATCATGTCGAAGTGGATCGGCGAGACCGAGCAGAACCTCGCCAAGCTGTTCGACGCGGCCGAGGACGGCCACGCGATCATCCTGTTCGACGAGGCCGACTCGCTGTTCGCCAAGCGCACCGAGGTCAAGAGCTCGGTGGATCGCTACGCCAACCTCGAGGTCAACTACCTGCTGCAGCGGCTCGACACGTTCGAGGGCATCGCGATCCTGACCACCAACTTCGGCACGTCGATCGATCCGGCGTTCAAGCGGCGGCTGTCGTTCCGGCTGTCGTTCCCGTTCCCGGACGACGACGCGCGCGAGCAGCTGTGGCGCTCGCACTTGCCGCCCAACATGCCGCGCGCGGGCGCGTTCGACTTCGCGGACCTCGGGCGCCGGTTCCGGCTGTCGGGTGGCTACATCCGCAACGCCGCGGTGCGCGCCGCGTTCCTCGCCGCCGAGGAGCACGTGCCACTCACCCAGGAGCACCTCGAGCGCGCGATCCGCGCCGAGTTCCGCGAGATGAACAAGCTCGCGGACAACGGCGTGCTCGAGTAGCGGCCACGCGGCCAGGGTCGGTGCGCGGCCACGGTCGGTGCCCGGCGGGTCGCGCGCGGCGGGTCGCGCGCGGCTAGTCGCGCGGTGCCCGGCGGTGCGCGACCCAGGCGTCCCACACCTCGGCGAACCGCGCGGCGCCGAGGCGCTCCTCGAACAGCTGGATCGCGGGCTCGACCAGACCGCGAGCCTCGGGGCCGAGCAGGTCCGCGAGCGACTCGCGGGCGCGCACGTACGTGTCGTACGCGTCCACGAGGTGCTCGGCCTGCTCGTGGACCATGGCGATCAGCGAGGCGGCGCCGAGGTAGGTCATCACGTCGCGCATGGCCACCGCGGCCGCCCGCGCCTGCTCGCCGAGATGGAGCGCGGTCGCGTGATCGCCGCGCGCGAGCGCCACCAGGCCGCGCTGGCCGGTGAGGCGCGCGCGCAGGATCACCAGCGGATCGTCGTCGCCGGGCGGCACGAGCGCCTCCGCCTGGTCGAGCGCGGTGGCCGCGATGTCGATCTCGTGTGCGGCGGTGCGCGCGGTGGCCAGGTCGAGCAGGAGCTCCGCGCGGTCGCTGGCGGGCGCCTCGGCGGGCAGCTCGGCGAGCAGCGTCTCGGTCAGGGCGGCGACGCGCGCGTGGTCACCCGCCGCGCGGGCCTGGGCGCCGAGGCGGCCGAGCGCGGCGGAGCGCTGCGCGGTGTCGCCGGCATCGGCCACCGCCTGCCATGCGTCGGCCCGCGCCGTGGCGTCGCCGGTGACGTCCACGATCTCGGCGTGGGCGCGCAGGCCGCGCACGTCACCGGGGGCGAGCGCACGGACGCGCGCGACGAGGTCGGCGGCCCGGCTCGGCTCCTGGTCGAGGAGGTGGAGCTGCGCCCCGGACAGCAGCGCGTTCACGGCGTCGTCCGGCCGGACCCCGACGAGGATGCGCCCGGCGCGCTCGAACCGGTCGGCGGCGGTGCGGTAGTCGCCCGCGTTCACGGCAGACAGCGCCTGGGCCAGCAGCGTCTCGGGCTCGTTCATGGGCGCGCCTTCACTCTACAGCGGGGTCAGGGTGAACGCGCGCAGCTCCTCGGGGATTGCGGGGTCCGCGGACGCGATCACGACGAGGGGCGCCACCGCGGCGAGCGCGCCGAGCAGGTCCGCGTCGAGCGGGCCCCAGGCATCGAGGTCGAGCGCGAGCAGGCCCCCGTGCAGTCGGGCCTCGAGCGCGGCGCCGGTCAGGGCCACGTGCCGGACCAGCGCGCCGACGTGGGCCTCGAACAGCGCGCCGCCGCGGTGCGCGAGGATCGCCGCCATCGCGGCCGCGCGCCCGGAGCCGGGCGGCCCGACAACGACCCCGATGCGGCGGTCCGTCAGGAGCCGCACGGCGAGCGCGTCCGCGTCCGGCGGCGTGGCGCCCGGCGCGATCCGGTGCAGCTGGATGCCGGTGGGCTGCGCGATCGTGGTGCGCCCGAGCAGCCAGCTCACCAGCGCGGGGGCCGGCGGTAGCCCCGGGCCCGGCTGCAGCAGGCCGAGCGCGAGCAGGCGGGCCGGCGACGCCGTGGTGGTCAGGCACGACGCGGCGATCCGGGGCGCCCACGCCGACGCGGGCACCGCCGGGAAGCCGTCGAGGAGGATCGGCGCGACCGCGGCCATCACGTAGGCAACCTCGAGCGGCGACAGCCCGAACGTGGCCTCGAGGCGGCCGGTGATCGCGCGCGGCGCCTGGGCGCGCCGGAGCTCGACGAGCGCGCGCTCGACGACGGGTGGCTCGTCGTCGGTCAGGCACCGCACGACGAGCACGAGCTCCGCCTCGAGCGCCTCGGCATCGGACGCGAACGGCGCGACGGGGAGCGCGGCGGCGATCGCGGCGAGGGCATCGGCGCGGGCCGGCGCCAGGTCCTGCCACGACGCGGCGGCATCCGCCAGGGCGGTGGTCGCGAGGTCCCAGGCGCCGGTCACGGCGAACACGCGGCCGAGCAGCTCGGCGAGGCGGGCGACGTCCAGCACGTCGCCCTCGGGCGACGCGTCCATCAGGAGCTCGCGCGCCTCGTCGGGCGCCCACGCCGCGAGCCGCGCCGCGCGGTCCCACACGACCTCTGGCTCCAGCAGCACGCCGCAGCGTAGCGCGACCGGGCCGGCGCCGTCACCGGGTCCGCGGGTCAGTGGAAGCCGAGCAGCCGGCCGCCCTGGTAGAGCGCGAAGCTGGTGATCCAGGCGAGGCCGGTCATGTACGCGAACAGGAACAGCGGCCACCGCCAGCTCCGGGTCTCGCGGCGGACCACCGCGAGCGTGCTCATGCACTGACAGGCGAGCGCGAAGAACACCATCAGCGATAGCCCGATCAGCGGGGTGTAGGCGCGCGCGCCGTCCGCGGTCTTCGCGTTGCGGAGCGCGTCGCGGAGCGGCTCGGACTGCTCGTCGGCATCGGCGCCGACGCTGAACACGATCCCGAGCGTCGACACGAACACCTCGCGCGCGGCGAACGCGCCGACGATGCCGACGCCGATCTTCCAGTCGAACCCGAGCGGCGCGAGCACCGGCTCGATCGCGTGCCCGAGCCGGCCGCCGTAGCTGCTGGCGAGGTGGAGCGCGGCCTGCTCGGCGGCGAGGTGCTGCCGGGCCTCGGGGGTCGGCGCCGCCGCGATCAGCGCTGCGTACGGCGGGGCGCCGGCCGGCAGCTCGCGCGGGAAGTAGAGCAGGGCCCACAGCGCGATCGAGCAGACGAGGATCACCGTGCCGGCCTCGCGCAGGAACATCGACGACTTGCTCCACATCGCGCGCACGACGTCGCCGCCGCGTGGCCACCGGTACGGCGGCAGCTCGATCAGGAACGGCAGCCGCTTGGCCTTGAGGGCCGGGAGGGTGCGCGACATCACCCACGCGGCGACCAGCGCGGTGGTCACGCTGAACAGGTACATGCCGACCAGCAGCAGCGCCTGGGTCACGCTCGCGCCCGGGATCAGCGCGGCGATGATCAGCGTGTAGACCGGCAGCCGCGCCGAGCACGTCATCAGCGGCACCACCATCATCGTGAGGATGCGGTCGCGCCGGCGCTCCATCGTGCGGGTCGCCAGGATCGCGGGCACCGCACACGCGAACCCGGACAGCATCGGCACGAACGCGCGGCCGTGCAGGTTCATCGACCGCATGATGCGGTCCATCAGGTACGCGACGCGCGCGAGGTAGCCGCAGTCCTCGAGGAACCCGAGGAACAGGAACAGCAGCAGGATCTGCGGCAGGAACACCAGCACGCCGCCGACGCCGGCGATCACGCCATCGACGATGAAGTCCGGGACCAGGCCCTCCCCGAGCTGGGCGCGCACGCTCTCGCCGAGCGCGCCGAACGCGGCCTCGATCCAGCCGATCATCGGATCGGCGCCCCAGAACAGGGACATGAACACCAGCGTCATCACGCCGAGGAACGCGGCGAACCCGGCGACGCGGTGGAGCAGCAGGCGATCGATGCGCTCGGTGCGGCTGCGATCGGCGCGGCGCTTGATCAGCGGGGGGACCTGCGCGTCGAGCCAGCGCCAGCGCCCGAGCACGGCCTCGTCGTCGAGGGCGGCCCCGACCCCACGGGCGACCACGGCGGCGCGCAGGTCCGCGGGGACGTCGAGTTCGTCGTCGTCGACGCCGGTGCGCGGCTCGACGCAGGTCAGCGCCCACAGCGCGAGCGCGTCATCTGCGGCACCCTGTGCGGCACCCTGTGCGGCACCCTGGGCGGCACCCTGGGCGGCACCCTGTGCGGCACCCTGTGCGGCACCCTGTGCGGCACCCTGTGCGGCACCCTGTGCGGCACCCTGTGCGGCACCCTGTGCGGCACCCTGTGCGGCACCCTGTGCGGCACCCTGCTCGCGCTCGGCCGCGGCGTCCGCGCGGCCGTGGCGGGTGGCCGCGGTCCACGTCGGCGGCAGGACCGGGCGGACCGCGTCGAGGTGGGCGCGCACGGTGGGCGAGGGCGTCCACCGCCACACCGCGCGCCGCTCGCGCTCGAGCACGCGCGCGACCGCCGCGATCAGGTCTGGCAGGCCGTGGCCGGTGCGCGCGGTGACCGCCACCACGTCGCAGCCGAGCAGCGTGGTCAGCGCGTGTGGCTCGGGGGTGGCGGTGCCGGCCTCGTCGACCATGGTCAGCGCGACCACGCAGCGGGCGCCCAGCTCCTGGAGCTGGAGGAGCAGGTACAGCGAGCGGGCGACCGCGCTCGCATCGACGCACACGATCACCGCGTCGGGGGCGGCCCCGCCGTGGACGCCGGCGAGCGCGTCGAGGGCGATCTCCTCTTCGGCGCTGCGCGCGTTGAGGCTGTAGGTGCCGGGCACGTCCTGGATCTCGGCGGTGCGCCCGCCGGGCAGCGCCAGCGCGCCGATCCGGCGATCGACGGTGATGCCCGGGTAGTTCGACACCTTCGCGGACGAGCCGGTCAGGGCGTTGAACAGCGTGGTCTTCCCGACGTTCGGGTTGCCCGCCAGTACGATGCGCGGCCGCGCCGGCGCCGCGGTCACGACCCGGCCCCGACCTGGATCTGCGCGGCCTCGACCCGCCGGATCGACCACTGGCCGCCGCGCACCTCGATCTGCAGGGGATCCCCGAGTGGCGCGACCGTGACGATCCGCACGTCGGTGCCGGGGACCAGGCCCATCTCGAGCAGCCGCCGCCGGAACGCCCGCGGACCGTCCACGCCGACGACCGTCACGGTGCGCCCGAGCGGCTGGTCGGCGAGGGTGGCCATGGCGCGGTGCGTACCATTCTTGAAAATGGTTTTCAATCTCGCTCCCCGCCCAAACCCTGGCCTCGACGGGCCGAGGCGGGGTGCTAACATCTCAGCGCAAGGGGCGATCGATGGACACAGCGCAGACCCTGCTGCTGAACCAGGGATTCGAGCCGATCAAGGTGATCTCGTGGCAGCGCGCGATCTCGCTCCTGTTCCTCGGCAAGGTCGAGGTCATCGAGGAGTACGCCCACGAGCTGCGCGCGGTCAGCCTGGTGATCAAGGTGCCCGCGGTGGTCCGGCTGCTGCGCGCGTTCCGGCGCCACACCCGGCCGGTCAAGTTCTCGCGGGTCAACATCTACGCGCGCGACGGCTACCGCTGCCAGTACTGCGCCCGGAAGGCATCGCTCACCGAGCTGACCTACGACCACGTGATGCCGCGCTCGCGCGGGGGCGCGACCGACTGGGCCAACATCGTGACGTGCTGTTACCTGTGCAACCGCAAGAAGGGCGGGCGCACGCCCCGCGAGGCCGGCATGGCCTTGCTCGCCCAGCCGACCCAGCCCAGCTGGGTGCTGGCGGTCGCGATCCGGATCTCGCTGCGGTCGGTGCCGGATGCGTGGCGCGACTACCTGTACTGGACCGGCGAGCTCGACAAGGGGCCGCCCTGATCGTCATCGTGGGGCGCGCGCATCGCTTGTCTGCCTCGGTAACATCTGCCGCTCGCCGACCGCCGAGGCGGTGCTGGTGCGGCTGGTGCCGGACGCCGGGCTCGCCTCTTCGAGGGGGTGAAGCCGATCTTCGCGCTCGAGGTGGTCGGTCGCTCGCTGCTGGCGCTCTGACGGCACGGACCTGTTCACGGCCGGCCGCTGTTCCCATCGCGCGTGTCTTCCTATTAGCATCACTGGCTGCCGCCATTGACGAACGCCTTGGACCCCGGACTCGAGCGCTGCCCCCGCTGCCTCCTGCAGCGGCGGGTGTGCCTGTGCGCGTCGATTCCGGAGGTCGTGACCCGGACGCAGGTGATCATCCTGCGGCACCACACCGAGCGGATGCGGACCTCGAACACCGGCCGGCTCGCGCACCTGGCGCTGCCGAACAGCGTGATCGTCGAGTACACCGACCAGCCCGGGCCGCCGGCGCTACCGCCGCTCGACGGCGCCTGGCTGCTGTTCCCGGCCGGGGCGCCGTGCGAGGTGGCGCCCGCGCCGCCGCCGCTGCAGATCATCATCCTCGATGCGACCTGGGCGCAGGCCCGCAAGATGTTCCGCAAGACCTGCTGCGCTGCGCGGGCTGCCGTTGCTGCAGCTGCCCGACGCGCCGATGCCGGTCGCCCGGCTCCGGAGCTCCCCCGGGGAGGGCCGGGTGTCGACCCTCGAGGCGATCGCCCGCGCGCTCCGGCTGGTGGAGGGGGAGGGGGCCGCCGAGCCCCTCGAGGCGCTGTTCGCGCTGGCCGTGGAGCGGGCCGCCGCCCTGGGCCGGCCCCGGCCCCGGGTCCCCTGACACGCTAGCCGACCCACGCGATTGCGCAGACCGCCACCTGTCGCCTACGCTGCCGGTCCGTGGGTGCGTCGCGACAAGCGAGGGCGGGAGTCCCGATCTCGGTCAAGCTCGTCCTCGCGACCTCGATCGTGGTCGCGATGGCCGTCGGCGTGGCCGCGTGGTTCAGCCAGAAGGCGCTGACCGAGCTCACCGAGCGCCACCTCGCGACCCGACGCCAGGCCGGGGCGCACTCGATCGTCCGCGAGTCGGAGCTGGTCGTGCGCGCGGTCGCCACCGCGGTCGCGCTGCCGCTCGGGAACAGCCAGTACGCGGACGTCGGGCCGCTGCTCGAGGCCGCGGTGCAGGAGGACAAGAAGCGCGGCGACAACCGCATCGAGTGGCTGGTGGTGACCGACGCCGCCGGCGCCGTGGTCGCGCGCGCGGGCACGGCCCCGCCGGAGGCCGCGGTGGCCGATCTCGAGAAGCGGCTGGCTGCCGTCAGCGGCGAGGCCGTGCGGATCCAGGCCGGCACCGATCCCACCGCGTGGGTGTACGGCTCGACGGTCCTGCTCGGCACCACCGTGGTCGGGGCGCTCCGCATGGGGGTGTCGACCGCCGGGTTCGAGCAGGAGCTGTCGAGCTCGCTCGCCGCGTCGGCGCAGCGCGCGCGGGATGCCCGCAACCGCGTGCTGCTGGTGTCGCTGGTGGTGCTCGGCATCGGCGTGGTGCTGGGCGGCCTCCAGGGCGTGCGCCTCGCGCAGCCGATCAAGGCGCTGACGCACCAGGCCGAGCGGATCGGCATGGGGGATCTGAACAGCCGCGTGCCCGAGGACCGCAACGACGAGCTGGGCGTGCTCGCCCGCACGTTCAACCTGATGTCCGACGAGATCCGCGCGCTCCTCTACGAGCAGGCCCAGAAGGCATCGCTCCAGAAGGAGATGGAGCTCGCGCGCGAGGTGCAGCAGGCGATGCTGCCCCCGCACACGCTCGACGAGCACGGCCACCTCAAGATCGTCGGGTACTGCATGCCCGCGTCCTCCTGCGGCGGCGACTGGTGGACCTACCGCAAGCTGTCCGGCGGGCGGATGCTGCTGGTGGTCGGCGACGCCACCGGCCACGGCATCCACTCGGCGATGATCGCGGCCACCGCGCGCGGCGCGGTCGAGGCGCTGTCGGCGATCGACGAGCGGCTGCTCACGCCGGATCAGGTGCTGCGCGCGATCGACTCGGCGATCCGCCAGGTCGGCGAACACAACGTCATGATGACCGCGTTCGCCGCGCTGTTCGACTCGACCACCGGCGCGCTGCACTACGCGAACGCGGGGCAGAACTTCCCGTACGTGATGAAGCTCGGCGCGACCCGGCTGCTCGAGGACGCCAGCATCATCGCGGCGAGCGGCAACCCGCTCGGCGATCGCAACATCCAGGTCGAGATCCGCAAAGGCTCGATCCAGCTCCGGCCCGGCGACCTGTTCGTGTGCTTCACCGATGGCCTGGTCGAGCGCGCCAACCCGGCGGGCAAGCTGTTCGGTGATCGCCGCCTGCGCGGCGTGCTCACCGGCCAGCCGCTGCCCGACGGCCCGGCGCTGCTCGCGCTGCGCGATCGCCTGGTCGGCACCGTCGAGCAGTACGCCGAGGGGATGCTGCCCGACGACGACATCACGCTGGTCCTGTGCCAGTACGACCCCCCGGCGGACAGCGGCGCGCGCCGCTCGGCGATGCCCGGCCGCGGGGCCGCGTGAGCGCGCGCCTGCGCGGCGTGCTCGTGCTCGCGCTCCTGGCCCCGGCGCTGGCGTCCGCGCAGTCCGCGGTCGACGTCGCCGATCTGCCGCCGCTGCCCACCGCGAGCGACGAGCCCTCGAGCTCCGCCACCATGCTCGCGGCCGCGACCGCCGAGGAGGACGTGGTCGTCGGCGCCGCGAAGCGCGAGCAGAGCCTGGGCAACGTGGCCTCGGCCGTCACGGTGATCACGGCCGACCGGATCCGCCGGTTCGGCTACCGCACCGTCAGCGAGGCGATCGCCGGGGTCGCCGGCGTCTACATCTCGGACACCCGGCTGACCCACCAGGTCGGCATCCGCGGCGTGCAGGTCCCGGGCGGGTTCAACAGCCGGATCCTGGTGCTCGTCGACGGCGCCACGATCAACGAGGCGTGGGGCGCGTTCGCCGGCGTCGGCTACGACGGCCTGGTGTCGATCGACGACATCGCGCGGATCGAGGTGATCCGCGGCCCGGTCGGCGCGGTGTACGGCACCAACGCGTTCTTCGCGATCCTCAATATCGTCACCCGGGGCGCGACCGATGGCCAGCGCGCGTGGGGCCGGGTCGGCGTCAACTCGATCAACGGCGCGGTCACCACGGCCGGGTTCGCGGCCGGCAGCGTCGATCGCCAGCTGCGCGGCTCGGTGCTCGCCCTCGAGCGGTTCGGCGAGACCTCGCGCGTGCCGGAGATCAGCCCCGACCCGCTGGCGTCCGATGGCGGCCACACGCTGATCGCGTCGCTGGTCGGCTCGTACGGCGGCAGCTTCGCGCAGATCCGCGCGATGCGCGCCCGCCGCGACTCGCCGTTCGCGCCGTACGACGCCGAGCCAGCGCTCGATCCGTCGTACGAGCTCTACAACAGCCAGCTGCTGGTCGAGGGGGGCCACACCCTCGACGTGTCCGACCGGCTCGCCGGCTCGGTGCGCGGCTACGGCAGCATCTACCGCTACGAGGACGTGATCCACTACGCGGCGGACGACCGCTACGTCGACATCGGCGACGCCCGCACGCTCGGCGCGGAGGTCCGCGGGCGCTACGAGGTCGTCACCGGCACGCTCGGCATCACCGCGGGCGCCGAGGCCAACTACACGCAGACCGAGAGCCAGGCCTACACCGAGGGCGATCGGCAGCCGACCGATCCGCTGGTCCCGCTCGACTTCGCCACCGTCGGCATCTACACCGAGGTCGACGGCCAGCCCACGTCGTGGCTCGGGTTCACCGGCGGCGTCCGCTACGATCACAACTCGGCGATCACCAACGGCAGCCGCGTGTCGCCGCGCGGCGCGCTGTTCCTGGCCCGGCCCGACCGCTACGGCGTCAAGCTGCTGTACGCCGAGGGGTTCCGCAACCCGAGCGCATTTGAGGGGTTCTTCGAGGACGGCGTCGACTTCACCGACAACCTCGCCATCGAGCCGGAGACGATCCGCAGCTTCGAGGCGGTGGCGTGGGCGCGCCCGGTCTCCGGCCTGTCGACCCGCGCCTCGGCGTTCTACTGGGACGCGCAGAACGTGATCGAGCAGCGGCCCGATCCCGCCGACCCCACGTTCCTGCAGTTCCAGAACGTCGGCCGCTACGTCACGCAGGGCGTCGAGCTCGAGGCGAGCTACCGCAACAGCACCGGCTGGTACGCGTTCGGCGGCGCCACGTTCGCGCGCGTCGGCAACGAAGGCCCGGGGAGCGCGCTGACCTACGGCAACGTGCCGAACGCCCCCAAGGTCACCGCGGTCGGCGGGGTGTCGACGCCGCGGCTGTTCGACCTCGCGCACGTGTCGGCCGAGCTCCAGGTGCTGAGCCGCCGGGTGACCCGCTCCGATGACGCCGGCGTCGCCGGCCCGGACAGCCCGGCGTGGGCGGGGCTCAACCTCGCGCTCTACGCACCGTCGATCCGCAGCGTCGACGTGACGCTCGGAGCGCGCAACCTGCTCGGCACGCGCGACCTGTCGCCCGCACCGGGGGACTACGACCGGTTCCCGGCGGGGCAGCCGCCCGTGCTCGTGGCGCGGATCCCCGGCGAGGGGCGTGAGGTCTATGTCAAGGTCGGCTTCACGTACTGACTGTGCGCCCGTGGCGGTGGGACGCCGGGCGACCATGACCGCTCCAGCGTCGAGGTCCGCTCGGTGCCGCGGGGCCCTGGTGAGGGGAGGGAGCTTCATGTCAAGATCGGTTATGCGTACCAGGTTGGTGCTGTTCGCGGCGGTGCTCGGCGCGGCGGTCCCTGTCGCGTCCGCGCAGCGCCCGAACCAGGGCGAGGACGAGAGCGCGGCGCTCGTCGGCGAGGGCCGGGCGGCGCTGCGCGCGGGCGAACTCGACGACGCGGCCAAGGCCCTCGATCAGGCGCTCGCGCTCAACCCGCGGCGCGTGGAGGCCTACGTCCTGCGGTCCGCCGTCCACGCCGCGCGCAAGCAGTACAAGCAGGGCATCGAGCTGATGCGGCGCGCCCAGGCGCTCGCCCCGGGCGACGACGAGGTGCTGACCGCGCTCGGCAGCCAGCTCGTGCTGTCGGGCGACATCGGTGCGGGCGTCCCGCTGCTGCGGGAGGTCACGCGCACGAACGCGGCGCGCTACGACGCGCAGCTCCTGCTCGGCCACCACTGGTACGCCACCGGCAAGTGGCCCGAGTCGGTCACGGCGTTCGAGGCCTACTTCGCGCACCGGCCGGCGGCGATCGCCGACGAGGATGCCCGGCACCGCGTCGATCTCGCCGACGCGTACCTCCGGTTCCGCCAGCCCGGCCGGGCGCTCGCGCTGTTCCAGCAGGCCGCGTCGGCGCGCCCGGGCGACCTGCGCGCGAAGATCGGCGTGGCGTGGGCGACCGCGGCCACCGACTGCCGGCGCGCCCGGCGGCTGCTGCGCGATCTCGAGCCGGTCGCCGCCGAGCACCCCGAGGTGTGGCTGGTCGATGGCCAGTGCGCGCTCGCGCTGGGCGACGTCACCGGCGCGCTCGCGCTCGGCCGGCGCTACCTCGACAAGGCGCCGCAGGTGCCCGCGCCCGGCCACGCCCTCGTCGGCGAGGCCCACGCGAGCCGCGGCAACCTCGCCGAGGCGAAGACGGAGCTCGCAACCGCGCGCACGCTCGATCCGAAGCGCCGGCGGTGGACGGTCCGGTTCGCGTACGTGCTGCGTCGGGGCGGTGATGCCCGCGCCGCGCTGACCGCCCTCGAGGAGCTCGGCCCGCCGACCTCGCCGCCGATCGATCCCGACTGGTGGATCGAGCTCGGCGAGGCGCTGCTCGTGAGCGGCGAGGCCGCAGCCGCGGCGACGCGCCTGGTCCCGATCCTCCCCGCGTTGCCCGGCGACGCCACCGTGCGCGTGGTCGCGGGCGCGGCGCAGCTCGCGAGTGGCCAGGCCGAGGCCGCGATCACGACGCTCGGCGCGGCCGACGGCATGCTCAGCACCCCGCGGTCGCGCAAGCTGCTGGTCGACGCGCTCGTGACCGTCGCGGCGGCGCGCCTCGCGGCCAGCGACCTCGCCGCCGCCGAACCGCTGCTCACCCGCGCCGATCAGGTCGAGGGCAACGCGCTGGTGTGGCGCAACCTCGGCATCGCGCGCCTCGCCCTCGGCAAGATCGCCGAGGCGGTGCCCGTGCTCGACCGCGCGGCGAACGCCGATCCGAGCGGCATCACGCTGATGCTCGCGGCCCGGGCCCACGCTCTCGGCGGCGACATCACGGGCGCGCGCCCGCTGTACGAGCGCGCGCTCGGCGTGGAGAAGGACAGCCCCGTCGAGGTCGCCCTCGACTGGGCCGCGACCGAGATCGCCGGTGGAGATCCGGCGCTCGCCGTCGCGGCGCTCGAGACGACCGCCGGCGCGGCCGGCGGCCGGCCGCTCGCGGCGCGCCACAAGTCCGCGCTCGCGCGCGCGCGCACGCCGCCGGGATCGCCGCGCTGCGCGCTGGCAACGGCCCGCGCGCCGAGGAGCTGCTCCGCGCGTCGGTGGCCGCCGAGCCGCTGCTCGCCACCAAGTGCGACCTCGCGCTCGCCGCGGTCGTCACCGGCGAGGCGCGCGATGCCCTGACCGCGCTGCGCGCCGTGACGGGCCAGAGCTGCCCGTTCCCACCTCCCGCCGACACGCAGGCGGCGCCGATCCTCACGGCGTTCACCGAGGGCCGGACGGCGAAGCGCGCGAGCAAGGCGCTCGACCGGCTGACCGCGCTCGCCGGCAAGTCGAGCGGGCCCGCGGCGGTGCTGCTCGGCACGGCCACCCGCGTGGTCGCGCTCGAGGCCGCGAGTGATGCATATCGCGGCGGGCGGCTCGCGCTCGCGCGCCGCTACCTGCAGGCCGGCAAGAGCGCGACCTCGCGCGTCGGCCAGGACGAGCTCGCGCACAACCTCGCCGTGCTCGAGGTCGAGGACGGCAACGTCGACGCCGCGATCGTGGTGCTCGAGCGGCTCGTGGCCAAGCTGCCCGAGGCGCTCGTCAACCTCGGCATCGCGTACGAGCGCAAGGGCGACCCGGTGCGTGCGCTCGACGCGTGGCGCCGGGCCCGCCGCGTCGGCGTCCGGTTCGCGCCGCTCGGCGACTGGATCGAGTCCAAGGAGCGGATCTACGGGAGCGCGCCATGAGCACCACTCGTCACCTGCGCGCGTGGCTCCTCGTCGGCACCGTGCTCGCGCTCGTGCTCGGCGCGCCGCGCGCGCACGCGCAGAGCGTCACGGTCGGCCTGTTCGCGCCGAGCGCGCCGTTCCCGTCGACCACGGCGCGCGTCGACCTCGCGAATCGGCTCGGGGATCACCTGGGCAAGGCGCTCGGCGGCGCCGGCGCGGGCCGCAACTACGCGCGCGCCGGGGACTTCGCCGCGGCCGCCAAGAAGGGGGACCTGACGGTCGCCCTCGTCGACGCGACGTACCTCGCGGGCGCGGGTGCGGGGGCCACCGTGATCGGCGCGGCCGTGCGCGGCGGGGACACGGCGCAGGGCTGGCAGCTGGTCGCGCGGGGCACGGACGCCATCGGCGCGCTCAAGGGCAAGCGGGTGCTGGTGCCGAGCCTCGGCGGGCGCGAGGCCGAGTTCGTGCTCAACGTCCTGCTCGCCGGCGACATCCCGCGCGACTACTTCGCCAAGATCGAGGCCGCGCCGGACACCGCCTCGGCGCTCGCCGCGCTCGGGCTTGGCAAGGCGGACGCCGCCGTCGTGCCCGCGGGCGTGGACCTCCCGGGCGGCACCAGCGTGGTGCTGCGGCTGCCCTCGCTGCCGGGCCCGGTGCTGGTCACCTACGGCGCGACGCCCGCCCAGCGGCAGGCCCTGGCGGCCGCTGCCCTCACGTTCAAGGGCGACGCCACGATCGCGGGCTTCCGCGCCGCCGACGGTGATGCGGTCCGCGGGATCGCGCGCCGGTTCAGCGTGCCGGTCAAGCGCGGCCCGCACGCGGTGCCCGCGGTGCGCGTCGTCGTCGGCGACCTCGTCGAGGGCCGCACGTTCTCGATCGACCGGACGCCCGTGACCACGTTCGCGATCGCGCCCGCCGCCTCGCCCGCGCGCTGAGCCGGTGTTCGGGGACGGTGCTACGCTCCGCGGGTGAGCCACGCGGAGACCTATCCCCAGCACCTCGCGATCCTCCAGGCCGGCACCGAGCGCGCGCTGGCCGCGCTCGGCTACGACGCCATCGTGCTGTGCAGCGGCGCGGCGGCCCTGAAGAACCGGTTCGACGACCAGGCGTGGCCGCTGTCGCCGACCCCGGCGTTCTCGCACTGGTGCCCGCTGCTCGAGGCCGATGCCTTCATCGTGGTCCGGCCCGGCGCGCGGCCGCGGCTGGTGCGCACGATGACCGACGACTTCTGGGAGACCGTGCCGCCGCCGGAGAGCGATCACTTCTGGGCGGGGTTCGAGGTGGTCGAGGTCGCGGCGGGGCAGGCGGTCGCGGCGCTGCCGACCGGGAACGTCGCGGTGATCACGCGGGATCCCGCGACGGCGCCCGCGGGGGACGTCAACCCGGCGGCGCTCGTGGCCGCGCTCGACCAGCTGCGCACGCGCAAGTCCGCCTACGAGATCGGGTGCCTCGCCGAGGCGAGCCGGCGCGCGGCGTACGGGCACGCCTGGGTCGCGGCGCTGTTCGCCGGAGGCACGCCCTCGGAGATCGATCTCCACCTCGCGTACCTCCAGGCGACCGAGCAGGACGACGCCGCCGCACCGTACAAGGGGATCGTCGCGCTCGGCGCACACGCCGCGGTCCTCCACTACGTGGCCTACCAGCGGGCGCGCGTGGCCGGCGACACCTCGTTCCTGATCGACGCCGGCGTCAAGGTGCTCGGCTACGGCAGCGACATCACGCGCACCCACGTGCGGGGCACCGGGGCTGACGCGCGCCGGTTCGGCGACCTGATCGCCCGCCTCGAGGTGGTGCAGCTCGAGGTGATCCGGCGGATCCGCCCGGGCATGGAGTACGAGGCGCTCCACGACGACCTCCACCGGCTGCTCGCGGTGGCGCTCGTCGATCTCGGGATCGGGCGCGGCAGCCCCGAGGCGCTGGTCGAGCAGGGCGTCACGCGGGCCCTGTTGCCGCACGGGCTCGGGCACTCGCTCGGCATCACGGTGCACGACGTCGGGATGAAGCTGCGCGCGCCGCGCCCCGACAACCGGTTCCTTCGCAACACGTCGGTGATCGAGGTCGGCCAGGTGTTCACGATCGAGCCTGGCCTCTACATCATCGATCCGCTGCTCGCGCCACTCCAGGCGGACGCGCGGCGGGCGCTCCTCGACTGGGACGCGATCGCGGCGCTCCGCCCGTTCGGCGGGATCCGGATCGAGGACAACATCGTCGTGCAGGCGGACGGGACCCGGAACCTCACGCGCGAGGCGTTCGCCGCGCTGTGACCCTGGGCGGGTGGCGCACCACGCTCCGAGGACGTATGGTCACCGCCGCATGCGCGGTCATCCTTCGGTCGTCAAGGTCCTCGTCACGGCGCTCCTCGCCTCGTCGCTGCTGATCGGCTGCCAGCGCAAGGACGAGACCCGGAAGCTCGCGCCGGTCCCGGCCACCGGCTCGGCAGGCTCCGGTGCACCCACGGGCGCGCAGACGATCCCGCAGGTGACCCCGCCGCTCGAGCTGGCGACGCCACCGGTGGACGCGGTGAAGACGTCCTCGGGGCTGATCTACAAGAAGCTGACGACCAACGAGACCGGCGTCCGCCCCAAGCGCAACGACACGGTGATGATCACCTACACCGGCTGGCGCCAGGGCACCGGCGAGACGTTCTACTCGAACAAGGCTCGCAACCAGCCGATGCCGCTCGCGCTCGCGAATACCGCGCCCGGGTTCACCGAGGCGATGCAGCTGATCAAGACCGGCGAGCGGGCGATGCTGTGGATCCCGCCGCAGATCGGCTACAAGGGCACGCCGCCGCCGGGCGCCACCCCCGAGACGCTGGTCTACGAGGTCGAGGTCGTCGACATCGTCGCCGCGCCCCCGGTACCGACCGACGTGGCAACGCCGCCCGCGAACGCGAGCGCACTGCCGTCGGGTATCAAGTACCTGGTGGTCAACCCGGGGACCGGTACGGCCAAGGCGAAGTTCTTCGACACGGTCACGTTCAACTACTCGGCGTGGGACGCCGAGGGCCGCATGTTCGACTCGACCGAGATGCGCAAGCGGCCGGCCACCGTGCCGCCCTACCGCCAGACGGCGGCGATGGAGGAGATCCTCACGTCGATGACCGCCGGCTCGCGCACGCGGTTCTGGGTCCCGGCCGCGCGCATGCAGCAGGGCGGAAAGCCGATCGCGGGCCTGCCCGAGGGGACGCTGACCTACGAGGTCGAGGTGCTCACGATCACGCCCGGCATTGCGCCGCCGTCCACGCCGCCCGATGTGGCCGCGCCGCCCGCATCCGCCAGGAAGACGCCCAAGGGCGTGGCGTACCGCGTGCTCAAGGCGGGCAAGGGCGGTCCGAAGCCTGTCGTCCCCGACATCGTCAAGGTTCACTACACCGGCTGGACCACCGATGGTCGGATGGTCGACTCGTCGATGGTCAAGAACGAGCCGGCGCAGTTCGCGCTCAATGGCGTGATCGCGGGCTGGGTCGAGGGCATCCCGCTGATGTCGATCGGGGACCGGATGCGGTTCTGGATCCCCGAGGAACTCGCGTACAAGGGCGCGCCCGGCAAGCCGCAGGGGATGCTCGTCTATGACATCGAGCTGATCGAGTTCAAGCCCCCGGCCGCGCCCGCCGCCGCGGATGCTCCGCCCGCCGCGCTGTCCGCGCCCGCGACGAAGCCCGCCGGGCCGACGTGACCACGGCGCCCCCGGAGGTGCTCGGCGCCTGGGGCCTGGGTGATGCCGAGGTCGAGGTCCTCGCCGGTGGCCTCATCAACGCGACCTTCAAGATCTCGCGCGGTGGCGCTCCCACGGGCGTGCTGCAGCGGTTGCATCCGGTGTTCGGGCCCGCGGTCAACCTCGACCTCGAGGCCGTGACGGCGCACCTGGCCGCGCGGGGCCTGGTCACGCCGCGCCTCGTGCGTACCCTCGCGGGCCAGCCGTGGGTCGAGCACGGCGGCGCGACCTGGCGGGTCTTGACCTGGGTCGACGGCGTGACGGTCCATCGCGTACCGGAGGTGCGCTGGGCGGAGGCGGGCGGCGCGCTGGTGGGGACGTTCCACCGGGCGGTCGCCGACCTCGAGCACACCTACGCGTTCGCGCGGGCCGGCGTCCACGACACCGCGGCGCACCTCCAGCGGCTCACCCACGAGGTCGGGCAGGCCGTCGAGGGCGAGGCCACGGACATCGGCCAGGCGATCCTCACCGCGGCCACGGCTCTGCCCCCACTTCCGGTGCTCCCCGGCCGCCACTGCCACGGTGACCTCAAGCTCTCCAATCTGCTGTTCTCGCCGGCGCCGCCCGAGGGGATTGCCCTGGTCGATCTCGACACCCTCGGCCTGTCGACGATGGCGTTCGAACTCGGCGACGCGATGCGCTCGTGGTGCAACCCGCACGGCGAGGACGCGGGCCAGGTCACCTTCGACCTGCCGATCTTCGCTGCGGCGATCGGCGGGTTCCGGGCGAACGCCGATCCACTGCTATCCGAGGCCGAGCGCACCGCGATCGTGACGGGCCTCGAGACCGTGTGCATCGAACTCGCGGCGCGGTTCGCGGTGGACGTGTTCCGCGACGATTACTTCGGGTGGGATGCGACGCGATTCTCGTCCCGCCGCGCCCATAACCTGGTCCGCGCGCGCGGCCAGCTCGCGCTCGGGCTCGCGGTGCGGGCGGCGCGGGCCGCGGCGCTCGACATCGTGCACACCCGCGTCTAGCGACGGTTGTCGCCGGTCGTCCGGTAGCCGGAATCGGCTGTCCGGCGGACGGACGGATGGGGCTGGAGGGCGTGTGAATTCATGTGGTTGCGCGTGGCCCGAGGCTTGCTTGGGCCTGTTGCATGACGCTGCCCCGCATGGTGCTTCGCGATGACTACGTGCTGATCTCGCACCCGTGTACGCAGCGGCAGTTCCTCCTGCGCCCCGACGAGGAGACCAACAACATCCTCGCGTACTGCATCAGCTATGCGGTCCAGGAGTACGGGATGCTCCTGATCGGCGCTCTCGCGGAGTCCAACCACGAGCACACGCTCCTCAAGGATCCCGAGGGAAACTTCCCGGAGTTCGTGGCCTGGTACCACAGCTACGTCGCGCGGGCCCTCAACGCGAGGTGGGGGCGCAGCGAGAACCTGTGGTCGACGGATCAGGTGTCCGCGGTGCGGCTGGTCGGCCGGGATGCGGTGGTTCGCAAGCTGGTCTACCTGTTCGCGAATCCGGTCCAGGACATGCTCGTCGAACGAGCCTGCCAGTGGCCGGGCTTCAGCACCTACCGCAACTTCCTCAACGGGACGCCGCTGCGCGCGCGGCGGCCGCACAGGTACTTCAATCGCAGCGGACGAATGCCCGCGTCGATCGAGCTCGCACTCGTGATTCCCGAGGATCTCGGCCCGCGCGACGAGTTCATCGCCGAGGTCCGCGCCGGTGTGCACGAGGTCGAGCGCAAGATGGCCCTCTATCGGGCTCGCACCGGTCGGCGCGTGCTGGGCCGGCGCGCGATCCTCGCGCAGTCCTGGCGGGGCGCCCCGACCCAGCCTCGCAAGAAGTCCGCGTTCCGCCCCACCGTGGCGGGTGACCGCGACGGGCGCCTCAAGGCCCTCGATCTGCAAGCGTGGTTCTACGAGCAGCGTCGCGCGGCGTGGCTCGCCTGGTGCGCCGGCCTGCCGGCCGTGTTCCCGCCCGGGACGTACAAGCTGTCGCGCCGCCTGCTCGCCGTCCCGATCGCCGGCTGACCCACAGCTGCAGGTGTGTTCCTGAACGAGCCAGCGCTCGAGCGCCCCTCTCCGGGGGGCCGCTCGTGCGCCGCCGCTGCATGGTCGCGGCGCCTTCGGCACGACGGCGCAGGGCGATGCGTCCGCCACCGTGGACGCGTCCGTCACCGCCCCGGAGCGCCCACTCCCGCCTCCGGCGCGGCCGCACCGTCGGTCAGGCGCGATGTCTAGTTCGACCGCTCGAAGTGGACGATGTCGATCAGCACGGTGGCCGAGAACAGCAGCGCACGGAGGGTCGGATCGGTGACGCCCTCGAGGGTGACCCAGAAGTTGTCGGCCTGGGTGAACATCTCCTTGGCCAGGCCGCTCCACTTCTTCTGGACGAGGCCGACCCCGACATCACTTCCGGGGAGCTGGATCTCGAAGGTCCACGGCCGGAGGATCGGGCCGAACAGGGTGGCAACCTCCTCGCGCGCGGCGTTCTCGACGGTGTAGCGCCGGCGGAACCAGGTCCAGCGGCGCTGGATCGCGCCGAGCGGCTCGCCGTCGGGGCCGGACACCTCGAGGCGATGGAAGAAGAACCGGAACGGGCGCTTGAGCTCGAGGAGCGGGCGCTGGGACGTCAGGTCCTCGACCTGCGAGCGGAACGGACGGAGCGTGCCGAGGAAGATCCGCTTGAGGAACTGCCCGAACCCCTTGCCCTGCTCCTGGACGTTGAGCACGGGGTTGCCCTGCTCGTCGTACACGACGTAGGTGTTGCGGGCATCCAGCGAGGTCAGGATCTCCAGCCACCGCTTGCGCTGGCGGACGGACAGCCGCTGGGGCCTCGAGAACACGGCGACGACTGCCGGAGGTGCTGGGACGAGCGAGGTGGACATCGCGGGACCAGCGTACACTGGGGGCGTGCTCGCCGTGCAGCGCACCCACCGGCTCCGGGCCGACCTGGCCTGGGTGCCTGGCCCGGCCCGCCGGGCGAGCCGCCTCGCGCGTGGCCTGGTGTGGGCGGGGACGGGGGCCGCGATCGCCGGCACCGTGGCGCTGGCCCCGTGGACCGTGGTGATGTGGAAGGCGTTCCTCCTCGGGGGCGCGGGCGCGGTGGCGGCCGGGGACGGGGCGGGCAAGGCCGTGCTGCGCCGCCAGCTCCAGCGCCTGTCCCGCGGGGAGCTGCCGCTGGCGGAGCTCGATGCCCGGCCCGAGGGGGAGCTGGTGGTGGTCCGCGGCACGATCGAGGTAACGACTCCGTTGCACGGCACCCTCGTGGAGACACCGGGGGTGTATCGGCGCCTGGTGCTGGCGGCGCGCGGCATGTGGGTCCACGAGGCCGCCGTGGACTTCTCTCTGGTCGACGCACGCGGGGTGCGGATCCTCGTGCAGGCCGCCGGTGCGCGCTGGCTGGTGCCGGCCCGCGAGCTGGTGGAGTACCCGGCCCGGCGGTTCCTGCAGGCGGGGCTGCCCCCGATGCTCGCGGCCCGGGTCGCGCTGCGCGGGGCGGTGGAGGCGTACGAGCGCGTCCTTCCGGTGGGCGCGGCCGTGCAACTGGTGGGGTACAAGACGGCGAGCCCGGACGCGACGGGCACCGTCCGGGACTACCGGATGCCACCCGAGCGGGCGACGCTGTGCTCCGGTCCGGACCTGCCTCTGGTGATCACGGCGCTGTCGGACCTCGCGCCGTGACGTCGCGCTCGAGCTGGTAGCCGGGATCACGGACAGCGAGAGGTCGTGGATCACGCCCGCGGCGAGCTCATGGGCGCAGCACACGCGGAATCGGTCAGGTTTCACGCCCGTCGGGTGAGGCCGGGGCGCCTCGCTCGTGCCATCCGGAACCCGCCGAATCCGTTCGCCAGGTGCGTGGGATGCGCTCTAATCCCCGCATGCGCTGTCGACGGTGGGTTGCCCTGATCGCTCCTCTGTTGCTGATCACCGCGACCGCCCAGGCGGTGGTGCCCCGCACGGGGCCGCGCCTCGCCGCCGAGGAGCTGACCGCGATGCCGGCCGCGCAGGTGGCCCGGCCACTGCGCACCCAGCCGCGGCTGCGCTGGCAGGCGCCGGCGGGGCCCGCGTGGCAGGCGTTCACCACCGCCGCCGGGGGGCGCTGGCGTGCGGCACTCGATCCGGCGACCGGCGTGCCCTCGCGGATCTGGGGCTCCGGGGTCGCCGCGCCGGGCACGGTGGCGTCACCCGCCGTGGCCGCGGCGTTCGCGCGCACCCTGCTGCGTGACCACCTGGCGCTGCTCGCCCCCGGCGCCGCCGCGACCGACTTCGTGCTGGTCGCCAACCACAGCGACGGTGCGATCCGCTCGGTCGGGTTCGCGCAGCAGGCGAGCGGGCGCCGCGTCGTCGGCGGGCAGATCAGCTTCCGGTTCAAGCGCGATCGGCTGGTCGCGATCGGCAGCGAGGCGCTGCCCCGGGTCGAGGTCGCCGCGCCGCGCGCGCGGCTGGCCCGCGCCACGCTCCACACCCGCGCCACGGCGGCGCTCCGCCACGATCTCGCGCTCCCCACCGCGCCCGTGAGCGCTCCGGGTGACGAGGTGGTGCTCCCGCTGATCGCCGACGACGCGGTCCTCGGGTACCGGCTCGCCCGTCCGGTGACCATCGACGGCGGTGCCGAGGGCCGCTACCTCGCCTACGCCGATGTCGCGACCGGAAGCATCCTCGCCGTCCGGCAGCTCAACACCTACGCGACGGGGACGCTGCGCTATCGCACGGTGGATCGGTTCCCCGGGCGCGGGCGCGTCGACGTGCCCGCGCCGCGCACCGCGGTCACGGTCGCAGGCGCGCCCCAGACCACCACCGCCGAGGGCCTGGTGACGTGGGCGGGCGACGGCGCGACCACCGTCGAGACCACCACCCGCGGCGACCTCGTCACCATCGTCAACAAGGAGTCCACCGAGGGCCCGCTCGCGAGCGCGAGCCTGGCGCTGACGCCGGGCGGCATCGCCCTGTGGGACGCGACGGCTGCGCCGCTCGAGGACGCACAGCTCAACGTCTACATCGGCACGCAGCTGGTCAAGGCCTACGTCGCGACCAACCTCGATGCCGCGATCCCCCTGCTCGCCGAGCAGATGACGGCGAACGTCAACATCGGCCAGGAGTGCAACGCGTTCTTCGATGGCGAGACCATCAACTTCTTCCAGGCGAGCGACCGCTGCCAGAACACCGGCCTGCTCCAGGACGTGGTCTTCCACGAGTTCGGCCACGCGCTGCACACCGCCGAGATCGTGCCCGGCGTCGGCGCGTTCGACGGGGCGATGAGCGAGGGCGCGTCCGACTTCCTCGCGGCGACGATCACGAACGACCCGGGCATGGGCCGCGGGTTCTTCTTCAGCGACGTGCCGCTCCGCGATCTCGATCCCGCGGACCGCGAGGCGGTGTGGCCGCAGGACATCCGCGAGATCCACTACACCGGCATGATCTTCGGCGGGACCATGTGGGACCTGCGCAAGGCGATGATCGCCGTGCACGGCGAGGCCGAGGGCATCCGCCTCACCAACAAGATCTACCTGGGCACGCTCCGCCGCGCGACGAGCATCCCGACCAGCCTGATCGAGGCGCTGGTCGAGGACGACGACGACGGCGATCTCGACAATGGCACGCCCAACGAGTGCGTGATCCGCGGCGCGTTCGGGCGGCACGGGCTGCGCACGGCGAGCGGGCAGGTCCGCGCCCCGGGCTCGCTGGTCAGCGAGCAGGCGCGCTCGACGCTCGTGCGGGTGGAGCTGACCGGGCTGTCCGATCGGTGCGGCACCGACGACGTCCAGGCCGTCACCGTCGACTGGCGGCCGAGCGGGGCCGCGGAGCCCGCGGCCGGCAGCGTCCCGGCGGCGCGCGCCGCGGATGGCTCGTACTACGTGCAGCTGCCGCTCGCGCTCGAGGGCAAGGTGCTCTACCGCGCGCGCGTGACCTTCACCGACGGCTCGGTGCTGACCCTGTCGGACAACCTCGCCGACCCCTACTACGAGCTCTACCAGGGCGACACCATCCCGCTCTACTGCACCGACTTCGAGGGCGGCGACCCGTTCGCCGAGGGCTGGATGACCGGCTCGCTCGATCAGACCGCGTCGCCGTGGGCGTGGGGCCCGGCGATGCCCGGCGGCGCCACCGATCCCGCGGCGGCGTTCTCCGGCACCCACCTGCTCGCGCAGGTGCTCGGCGGCGACTACGCGGCGGGCGCGGGCTCGTGGGTGCAGATGCCGACCATCGACGTCGGCCGCTGGACCGACGTGCGCCTCCAGTATCGCCGCTGGCTCGCCGTCGAGGACAGCTACTTCGACAAGGCGCGCGTCCTCGTCAACGGCAAGCAGGCGTGGCTGAACTTCACCGCCGACGCCGGCGACGCGAGCTCGACCCACCACATCGATCGCGAGTGGCGGTTCCACGACGTCGGCCTGTCCGGATACACGCCGGGACGCGAGCTCGCCGTGCGGTGGGAGCTGACCGCCGATCAGGGGCTCCAGCTCGGCGGCTGGCAGGTCGACGACGTGTGCATCGTCGCCAACGTCAACTCGGTGTGCGGCGATGGCGTGAAGTCGGTGACCGAGGGCTGCGACAGCGGCACGGACAACGCGGACGCCCCGAACGTGTGCCGCACGTACTGCCTGCGTCCGGCCTGCGGTGACGGCATCGTCGACGACGGCGAGCAGTGCGACGTCGGGCCCGGCGGCGACGGTGCGTGCTCGACGGCGTGCGAGGACATCACCCTGCCGGAGCTCGGCGGCTGCTGCTCCGCGGACGGCGGCCCGGGTGGGTCGCTCGCGCTCGCGGGTGCGCTCGGTGGGCTGCTGCTGCGCCGGCGTCGTCGCTGAGGGGGGCGCTGCTCGACGCCCCTCAGTAGCCGAGCAGGCCGGGGGCCTCGCTGCCGAGCACGACCAGCCCCATCCCGACGAGCAGCCAGCCGAACGCGAGACGCAGCCGGGTCGGCGAGATGCGGTGGGCGAGCAGGCTGCTCGCGATGCTGCCGGTGATCGTGGCGCCGGCGATCATGGCGAGCCGCTCGAGATCGAGGTCCGCCGCGTAGGCACCGGCGAACCCGGCGGTGGAGTTCATCGCGATCACGAGCAGCGAGGTGCCGATCGCGTCGTGGATCGCGAGCTGGGCGAACGCGGTGAGCGTGGGCACGATCAGGAAGCCCCCGCCGGCGCCGACGAACCCCGCGACCCCGCCGACCAGCACGCCGAGCCCGACCGCGAGCCCGGGTGCGAGCGACCGCGCCGACGGGACGCGCACCCCGCTGCGCAGCATCGAGGCCGCTGCGCCGAGCATGACCAGCGCGAACGCGACCAGCAGCACCGCCGGGGGAACGTGGCGCGCGACCCGGGCGGCGCCGAACGAGCCGACCATCGACGCTGTGCCGAACAGGCCGCCGGTCCGCCACTGGACCTGCCCGCGGCGGGCGTACGGGACGAGCGCGACCACCGCCGTGACCGCGA
Organism: Kofleriaceae bacterium; assembly: GCA_964203225.1. Lineage (GTDB taxonomy): Bacteria > Myxococcota_A > Polyangia > Haliangiales > Haliangiaceae > JABFXX01. Next base: position 172,320 of record CAXNMK010000004.1, on the reverse strand, counting down.
CCACCCCGAGGGAGCCTGCGATCGCGGCGTGCGTCTCGAGGCCGAACACGTAGTGAAGCAGCGGCACCGTCAGGATCGAGCCCCCGCCCCCGAGCAGACCGAGCGCCGCGCCGATCACGACGGCGAGCGCGAGGCCGGCGGCGAGCATGCCCGACCATCCGCGCGCGGTGGTCGGCCGTCAAGCGTGCGCGGCGCCATCCGCGTGATGGCCGCGCGAGGAGGGCGCGCGGACGTCGCTACGCGAGGAGGGCGGGCGTCACGGGCACGGGTCGGTGACCAGGCCGGGCGCCGGGATCGTGGGGGCGCCGTCGCGCAGGTAGCTCGCGAAGAAGCACGCGTACTGGTGCTTCACGCCGTCGAGCTGCCGGTAGATGTAGTGCGGATCGACGATGCCATCGCCCTCGAACTGCACGACGACGCGCGTCTGGCCGTCCTGGTTGGCCGACACCGGGTACGGCGCGAGGCCATCGAGCCCGTCGAGCGCGAGCGTGTCCTGGAGGCTGCCCCAGACCACGTCGCCGGCCTGCTGGTTGCCCCAGGCGAGCGCCGCCGCGTCGTAGATCGCGGTGGTGAAGTTCTCGTCGTCCTTCGGAACCGGCTGGTAGATGTGCCGAGGGGTGAGCCCGGGCAGAGGGCGGCGGTTGATCCGCGCCATGTACGGCAGCGGATCGGCGATCTCCCAGCCCATCGCGAGCACGTTCATGCCCGGGTGCACGAACGTCAGCTGCGCATCGTCGATGCCGAGGGCGGTGCCGAGCAGCGCCCGCGCCCCGGGGATCAGCTCCGCCTCGAGGATCATCAGGTTCCAGAACCCGCCAGCGCCGGTCGGCACCAGCGCGCCGTGGCGGCCCTCGACGGCGCCGATCATGTTCGTGTACATGCCGCCCATCGACTGGCCGCCGGCGACCAGCTTGGTGGCATCGAAGTGGTGGCTCCCGCCCACGGGCGCCGGCAGGCCACACGCCGCCACCGTCGCCGCCGGGATCTCGAGCGCGAGCAGCGCGTCGAGGAACAGCCGCTGCTCGATCACGCCCTGCTGGAACGTGTACGGGAACGCGGCGAGGTTGTTGATGTTGATGTACGCGTAGTCGGTCGCGCCGATCACGCGCTCGGGGTTGACCGGCAGCGCGGCCGACGCCGCGGCGATCCCGCGCAGCGCGACCACGTAGCCGGGGCCCTTGCCGGCCTCGGGCTCGGCGTCGATCGACGGCTGGCGCCCGAGGTTGACGATGCCCGTCGAGAGCCCGCCGGAGCCGTGGAAGAACTGGTAGAGCGGCCAGCCGGCCGCGGGCATCGCCGCCCTGGGGAGCGTGATCGCGACCGGGATGGTCAGCATGCTCTGCGCGATCGGGGCGTCGTTGCCGTCGAGCACGAACGCGCCCTCGGTGGAGAACGGCGCGGCGCCGACCTGGAACTGCGGCATCGTCACCGTGCCGTGCAGCTCGCAGAACCCGTCGTGGGTGGCGCCGTCGATGAGCGTCAGGCCCGTGATCGTGACGTCAGTCTGGGCGCGCACCGCCTCCGAGCGCGCGCGCACCCGCCCGACCTCGTCGCCGGTGGTGAACACCGTCGCGACCAGCACGTCCTCGACGGGGATGCTCGCGGCGGCGAGCGCCGGCCACAGCGGCTCGTACAGCGCGGTGGCGGCGGCGGCGCGCGCACCGGTCGCCCGCCCGGCGGCGAGGTCCGCGAACGCGGGCGCGGGCGCGAACCCGGGCGCGAACGCCGAGCGGACCACCAGCGCGTAGCGCGTGCCCGCGCGCAACACCACGCCGGGGCGCGGCGCGAACGCCACCAGGTCGCTCGGCACGAACCCGTCGGGCGCGAGGGTGGCGGCGACCAGCGGGAACGCGGTGCCTCGCTCGGGCGAGGTCGGGTCGATGTCGACGAGTGAGACGGCGGCGTCGCCCGCGGGGATGAGGTCGGTGATCGCGCGGGCGGGCACCGGGGCGGTGAACCGCACGTAGACGATCGGCATGGTCGGCCAGCCGCGGCGCGCCCGGGCGGTGGTCAGCAGCGAGGTCAGGATCGGCACCCCGCGCGGGTTCGGGTAGGCGTCGAGCGCGGGGGCGCCGCTGGCGTCGAGCCGGAGGTCCGACGGGAACGGCAGGTCCCAGTAGGTGGGGGTGCCGGCGAGCTCGCCGTCGAGCGCGAAGTAGGCGGTCGCGGTGGTCCCGCCCGGGTCGTCGCCGCAGCCGGGCAGGCCGGCGAGCGTGGTCAGCAGGAGCGCGAGGGCAGGGGCGGCGCGGAGCATCGCGGCAGTATAGCCGTCAGCTCTCGAGCAGGCGCCACATGTACCAGGACGCGACCGACCGGAACGGCCGCCACGGCGCGGCGAGCGCGGTCATCCGCTCCGGCGTGGGCAGGGCGCGCAGGCGGAAGTGGCGCTGCATGCCCTTGCGGACCCCGAGGTCGCCGACGGGGAGGACGTCCGGGCGGACCAGCGCGAACATCAGGAACATGTGCACCGACCACGGCCCGATGCCGCGAATCGGCAGCAGCATCGCGGCGACGTCGTCGTCGGTGGCGGAGGGCAGGCGCGCGGGCACCATGCGCCGCTCCACCACGTGGCGGGCGAGGTCCACGATCGCGGCGGCCTTGGCCCCCGACAGCCCGGCGCCGCGCAGGCGCTCGACGGGGGTGGCGAGGATCACGGCGGGCGCGGGGAACCGCGCGCGCGGGTAGAGCGCGAGGAACCGGCCCCAGATCGTGTCAGCGGCCTTGCCCGACAGCTGCTGGCTGACGATCGCCCGCGCGAGCGACTGCACCGGGTTGGTCGTCGGCGCCAGGGCTGGCGGCCCGTGGGCCTCGATCACGGGCGCGAGCTTCGGATCGGCCGCCCGCAGGTGGAGGAGCGCCGCGGACCCGTCGACGGGCGCACGGGCAGGGCGGGGCATGCGCGGGAGCTTGCCACGCGCGTGCGCGCGCTCACAGCGACATCAGCACCGCGCCCACCGCGACCAGGGCCGCGCCGGCCAGCTCGCTGCGGGTCGGGCGCTCGCCGATCACGAACGCGAGGCCGGCGGCGAACAGCACCGAGGTGTTGCGCAGCGTCAGCACGTAGCCCGAGCCGCCGCGCGCGAGCGCCTCCATCAGGATCAGGAACGAGCCACCGCACACGATCCCCATCAGCGCGATCCGCGCGAACCGCGAGCGCAGCACCGAACGCAGCACCGCGCGGCCCGGCCCGCCGATCCGCACGACGTTGATCACCGCCGCCAGGCCGAGAGACAGCGCGAACGTGGCGGACGGATTCGCGCCCTCGTGGAGCGCGGCCTTGTAGGCGAGGTGGTAGCCCGCGATCGACAGCGCCGAGGCGAGCGCCCAGCCGAGGCCGGCCCGGTGCGAGCGGGTACCGCCGCGCGAGGAGCCCACGCTCGACAGCGCGAGCCCGGCCAGCACCACGGCCGTGCCGGCGGTGGCGGTCCACACCGGCTCCTCGCCGAACAGCACGATCGAGGCTGGCCATACGATCACCACGGCACCGCCGCGCGACACCGTGTACACCGCGCCGAGCCGGCCGATCTCGAGTGCGCGCGCGAGCGTGGTGAAGTAGACCGCCTCGAACCCGCCGGCCAGCAGCGTGTGCCCGAGCGCGGCGCCGGTCGCGAACGGGACCTCGCCGGCCGCCCACCGCGCGATCGCGATCACCGCCGCGAACGCCGACCCGATCGCGATCGCCCCGACCAGGCCTCGGTCCTTGTCGGGCTCGACCCGCAGCAGCGCGTTCCACCCCGCGTGGAGCAGCGCCGAGACCAGGACGAGCAGGACGATCACGGCGACGTGGATAGTAGCGCACCGCGCCTGTGAGCGAACCGCCGCTCCGTCCGACGGGGGCTCCGCCCCCGCCCTCCGCGGCACGCCGCGCAGGGTTCCCACCCCGGCTTCGAGACTGGTTCACCGTCTCTCAGTCGCGCTGCGCCCAGAACGTGCTGAGCGCCGGCCACAGCTTGGTGGCGGCCTTGCGCGACACCACGGCGCCGACGTGGCCGCCGCGGTCGACGAGGATCTGCTTGTCGCGGCTGCCGACGAGGTCGATCAGCGGCTGGGCCGCCGCGACCGGCACGATGTTGTCGTCGGTGAACGCGATCGCGAGCACGGGGCACGTGATCGAGGACAGCTTCGCCGGCCGGCCGAGCACGCTGAACTCGCCGGTGACGAGCTTGTTGCCGCGGTAGAGGTCCTGGACGTACTGGCCGTAGCAGGCGCCCGGGAACGACACGTTGTCGGCGCCCCACCTCTCGCTCGCCAGGAAGCCGTCGAGGAACTCGTCGTCCCACGCGCGGTCGAGGACGGTCACGGCCTTGGACGCGCGCAGCGTCGGCCGCAGCATGCCGAACGACGCCTGCATCAGCCGCGACGGGACGTTGCCGAACGCGGCGAGCAGCGCGTCGACGTCGAACGTCGGGGTCCGCGTCCACAGCGCCAGGATGCCGGCCGCCCCGAAGTCGATCGGCGCGGCGAGGTCGAGCAGCGAGGCGACGTGCTCGGGGAACGCCGCCGTGTACGCGGTGGCGATCGTGCCACCCAGGCAGTAGCCGAGGACGTGGGTCTGCCCGGTCTCCTGCGCCGCCCGGCGCACGGCGCGCCCGAGGTAGCGGCCGCCGATGTCGTCCCAGGTCAGGTAGCGGTCCTCGGCGCCGGGGGTCCCCCAGTCGATGCAGAACACCTCGTGGCCCTGCGCCACCAGCCACTCGATCAGCGACCGTCCGGGCCCGAGATCGAGGACGTACCAGCGGTTGATCAGCGACGGCACCATCAGCACCGGCGTGCGGTGGACGCGCTTCGCGGGCGAGAACTTGAGCAGGCGCCACTTGTTCTCGCTCCACACCACCGTGTGGGGCGTGACGCCGACCGGCATGTCGAAGCCCCGGGGCGCGCGCTTGATCAGCGCGGACAGCGACGCCAGCGGCCCCTTCCTGGGGCCAGGCGTCGCGAGCTTGTCCTTGAGGTCCCTGGGCGCCATCACGCGTACATCCCGTCGAACACGTCGCGCAGCCGGTCGTAGACGGCCTTGCGGCGCAGCTTGAGCGACGAGGTCAGCAGGCCGTTGTCGACCGTGAGCGGTGTGTCGATGATCGCGTGGCGCTTGATCGTCTCGTGGCGCGCGAGCTGCGCGTTGATCGCCTCGATCCGCGCCGCGACCGCGCGCTCGCGCTCCTCGACCGGCAGGCCCTGGGCCTCCGGGCGGACCCACACGCCGCCGACCAGGTACGGGCGGGCATCTCCGTACACCACGACGCGCTCGATCACCGGATCGTCGACGAACATCGCCTCGATGTTGGCGGGCGGGATGTTCTTGCCGCCCGAGTTGACGAGGATGTCCTTCTTGCGGTCGATGATCTGGAGGAACCCGTCCTCGGTCCACCGGCCGACGTCACCGGTCTGGAACCACCCATCCTCGGTGAACGCGCCGGCGGTGGCGGTCGGATCCTTGAAGTAGCCACCGAACACGCTCGGGCCGCGCGCGAGGATCTCGCCATCGGCGGCGAGCTTGACCTCGACCGACGGCACGACCTTGCCGACCGTGTCGAACCGGAACGCATCGGGGCGGTTGAGCGTGAGCGTGGGCGAGGTCTCGGTCAGGCCGTAGCCCTCGATGATCAGGATGCCGGCCTCGTGGAGGAGCTGCTTGATCTCGAGCTTGAGGCCGGCGCCGCCCGACAGGCAGAACCGCAGGCGCCCGCCGGTGATGCGGCGTAGCGCCTCGCGGCGGGCATCGGCAGTGCTGGGCCCGGTCCCACGGGGTGGGTGCCCTGCCGGCTGTGCCGGTAGGGAGGGGCTGTGCCCCTGGGCGACGACCGCGCGGGCGAGCTTCTCCCAGTACGCCGGGACGCTGAAGAACACCTGCGGCGCCACCTCGGGCAGCAGGTCGAGCACGTCGTGCGGCGAGGCCAAGTAGGTCTCGTAGCCGAGCGCGTTGCCGATGCACAGCTCGCCGAACCCGAAGATGTGGGACATCGGCAGCCACAGCAGGTCGCGGTCCCCCTCGGCGAGCAGCGGGGCGTTGCACACCATCCAGTCAGCGCCGTTGGTGCCGACGTTGCGGTGGGTCAGCGGCACGCCCTTGGGGTTGCCCGAGGTGCCGCTGGTGTAGAGCAGCTGCGCCGGAGCGTCGAGGTCGAGGGCGCCGAGCCGGGCGTCGACCAGCGTGGGCGCGGCGGCGTCGCGCGCGGCGGCCGCGCGGATCGAGGCGTCGTCGGTGATGGGCGCGTCGGGGGCCCACGCCGCGGCGTCGAGGTCGAGCACCTCGATCGGGCGCGCCAGCTTCGCGCGGGCCTGCTCGAGGCGCAGGGCCTGATCCTTGCCGGCGACGAACACGAACCGCGCCTCGCAGTGATCGAGGATGTAGGCGACCTGGTCGGCGGTCGACGCCGGGTAGATCGGCACGAACACGCCGCCCGCGGTCTGCGCGCCGAGCGAGGCGCTCGCCCACCCCACCGAGTTGTGCGCGAAGATCGCGACGCGATCGCCGGGCTCGAGCGCGTGGTCGACGAGCCAGCGCGCGACGCCGCGGATCTGGAGCGCGTACTGCCCCCACGTCACCGGCTGCCACGCGGCGCCGGTGCGGACCTGGAACCGGACGCGGTGCCGGTGGGTCGGCAGGCGCTCGAACACCGCGCGGGGCGCGGCCTTGATCTCGAGGAGGTGAGAGACGTCCATCGCGTTAGCCCCGCCTGCTCCGGAGGTCGGACGGCTGCGCGGCCGGCGGCTGTCTGCGCCGCGAGCTGCTCCTCGAGATCGTGCAGCCGGGTCTCGAGCTGGTTGAGCTTGTGGAGCGAGCGCTCCTGGTCGCGTCGCGTCGGCAGGCCGATGCCGGACCACAGCGCCGTCATCGCCTTGCCCGCGGCGGTCTTGGTCTTCGCGACCGCCGTCAGCGCGGCCCCGGCCGGGCCGAGCACGCTCGGGTTGGCCATGACCTTCTCCATGTACTGCGCGGTCGCCTGCTCCCAGGCGCCGAACCCTCGCTTGAACGTGTTCCAGATCATGGTGTCACTCCCAGGGCAAACCGGCGCAGGTACGACGCCGTGGTGAAGTCGGCGGCCGGCTCGTTGACGGTGCTCTCGGCGCGCGTGATCTCGCCGAAGCACTCGAACAGGAACAGCGTGGTGCGGCGGTTGACCGCCGGCGTGCTGGTCGTCGACGCCTGGCGCACCACGTTGGTGCGCACCCGCAGGACCGGCGAGAACTCGACGTAGGGCACGTCGAGCGCCTCACCCGCGGCGACGTCGACCTCGACGCGGTCGGTGCCGACGAACGGCAGGCCCCCGATCGTGCCTTCCGGGCCTTCCGGGCCGCCGGCGATCTCGGCCGTCGTCGTGTACGCGTCGCCATCGGCGAGCGGGAACCGCAGCAGCGCGACCGGCTGCGGGTAGCGCACGAGCGTGCGGCCGCCGGCCGGCGTCATCTCGCGCGACGCGGTGCCGTCGAGCCACAGCGCCTGCGCATCCTGGTGGTAGATGCCGTCGAGCCCGCCACCGCCGTCGATGGCGAACTGGCCCGCCGGGAACGTGGCGGCGTACCACTGGTCCTTGAGCGCGACCGGCCCGAGCTCGATCACGACGTCGTCAGGGCGCTCGTCGGCGAAGTCCCACCGGCCTCCGACACCGGCGAGGTCGACGGTGCGGGTCGCGCCCGCGGGCGAGGCGTAGTAGCTGGCGGTGGCGCCGAGCGCGATCGGCAGCTCGGCCGCGGTGATCTGCCCGTCGCGATCGGGCGTGCACCGCGGCAGCGCCGGGCCGGGCTCGGGCTGCGGGGTCTGGTTGACGCCACACGCGGGCGCGAGCCCGAGGACTGCGACGAGCGCGAGGAGTGCGAGGCCGAAGGAGGGGGCGATGAGGTGGCGCATCAGAACACCCAGTACAGGCGGGCGCGCAGCGCGTACGCCGGCGTGGCCTCGAGGTTGGTGCCGTCGAACCCGGCGCCGGGCAGCAGCGCCGCGAACACCACCGAGGCCGCGAACCCGTCGCGGCTGGCGTAGCGCAGCTCGGGATCGAACTCGACGCCGAGGGCGCGCGCGCCGCCCGGGGTGGACGTCGCCTTGACCGCCCACGACGCGATCACCGCGAGCGCGGCCTCGAGCCGGCCGCTGCCGACGGCGAGCAGCGTGGTGCGGGCGCTCGGCCGGAGGTACACCGCGTCGGTGATGGTGCCGATGATCTCGCGGAACAGGATCTCGTCGATCCGGTAGTCGGCGTTGAACCGGAAGTTGTCGACGGTCCGATCGCGCGGCAGGTCGGCCTGCGGGCCGTCGAACGCGCCGGCGGACGGCGCGGCCTCGTCCGCGCCCGGGAACGCGCCGAACCCGGGGGCGTCGTCGCCGCTGGCGTAGCCGGCCTTGACGCCGAGCTGGGTGCCGCCGAGGGTGAGCTCGCTCTCGAGCGCGGCGCCGAGCTGGCTCGAGGTCACGGGCACGGTCAGCGCGGCGCCCGGGATCAACGAGGGCTGGTCGATCCGCGCGCGCGCGTACGCGACCTCGGCCTCGATCCGCAGCCGCGCGCTCGACAGCCGGAGCCAGCCGCCCGTCGTCGTCGCGGAGAACCCGCGGGCGACGAGGTCGTCGCTGGTGAACGCGTCGCGCGGGGTGGCGGTCGGCAGGTAGCTCGCCGGCACGTCCTGGTCCTGGGTGCGGCGCGCGAGGTAGGCGCCGTACTCGAGGCTGGTCCGGCCGGCGGCGGCGCGGCGCGCGAGCGCGGCGGGGGAGTGGACCTGGAGGGCGGCGAGGGTCCAGCCCGTGGCGGCGTCGGCGGGCTCGAGGGCGATCGCGTGGCCGCCATCGCGCGAGCGCGTGAACGGGCCGCGCGACGCGACGTCGTACGCCACCGCCAGCAGGTGCTCGGCGATCGGCGCGACGAACGCCACGCGGTCGGCGACGTCGCCCTTGTCGCACTCCTCGCAGTCGCCGCCGTTGGCGGTGATGCCGAGGCCGAAGTGCGCGCCCATCCGGCCGGCGGCGAGCACGCCGAGCGGGGTCAGCGCCTCCGCCCACGCGCGCCGCACCACCACCGCGGCCGGGCGCTGGCCGGGCGCGGTCGCGGGCGAGCCGTTGACCAGATCGGGGTCGCCGCCGACCGGCAGGTTGTCGAGCCAGTCGATGCGGGCCTTGACGGAGACGCCGACCCCGGGCGCGTAGGCCGCGATGTCGGTGCGCGCGCGCAGGTCGCCGGCCGTGACCCGCTGGCCTCCGCCGAGCGGGACCGGGGCGATCGGTAGCCCGCGCGCGTCGAGGCCGCGATCGAGGTCGAGGTTCCACAGCGAAGTCTCGCGGAACCGCAGGCCGCCGTGGATCACCAGCTGCACGTGCTCGCGCGGCGCGAGCAGCAGCCGCGGCGTCAGCTCGGCGCCGAGCGCGGCGAGGTCCGCGCCGATCGGGAGGCTCGCCGCGCGCGCGCCCGGGCGCGGTCGCCCGAGAGCGTCGAGCGTCGGGGCCGCGGTCAGCGCGGCGGCCGGGGTGGCGGCTCGAGCGCCGCGGTCAGCGCCGCCACCAGCGCCGCGGTCAGCGCCGCCACCAGCGCCGCGGCCAGCGCCGCCGCGATCACCTTCGCCACCCGCTCCGTCAGCACGTCCGTCACCGCCCGGCCCACCGCCTCCGTCACCATCGCGTGCAGCGCCCGCGGCGGGGCCATCGGTCGGGTGTCCGTCGTCCGGACCTCCGTCGTCCGTACCTCCGTCGACGTCCTGGCCCACGAACGCGACGAGGTCGCGGGTCGACGGGCCGTGGGCCTCGACCATCGGGATGTGCCCGCACCGCGGGTAGACCTCGAGCGTGGCGTTCGCCAGCTCGCCCACCAGCCGGTGCGCGAACCGGATCGGGGTGACCTGATCGTCCTCGCCCCACAGCAGCAGCACCGGGCGGGCGAACCCCTTGAGCCGCTCGTGCAGCGCGCCGAACTGGTGGCGGCGCGCCACGGCGAGCGCGGCGGCGACCGTGCCCGGGCGCGCCATCTCGGCGTCCAGCCGGTCGACGCCCCCCTGGGTGACCCAGCGCTCGTCGACGAACGCGAGCGGCGCGCGGTCCTCGAGCCGCTGCTTGTAGTTGAGCGCGAACAGCAGCTCGCCGATACCGCCCTGCTCGGCCCACCGGAACAGGCCGGGGACCTGCTCGTCGTAGACGTACGCGCTGTACAGCGCGACCCGGCGCACGCGCGCGGGCTGCGCGACCGCCATCGACAGCACGACCGACGAGCCGTACGAGTGGCCCACCAGCGCCGCGTCGCCGACGCCGAGCTTGTCGAGCACGCGCCACACCAGCTGGGCCTGCGCGGCCGGGCTGTAGTCGCCGGCCGGGCGGCTGGTCCAGCCGAACCCCTTGAGGTCGATCGCGATCACGCGGTGGCGCGCGGCCAGCGTCGGGATCACCGGCAGCCAGCTGTCGCTCGACGCGCCGTAGCCGTGGACGAGCACCACCACCGGGCCGGTGCCGGTCTCGCGGTAGCGGACGTGGACGCCGTCGATGTCGACGAACGTGGCGTCGGCGGGCGCGCCGGGGAGCGTGCCGGCGTGGAACTGCGGGGCGCAGCCCGCGAGCAGCGCGGTGGTGGCGAGCGCGAGCAGCGTCCGCCGGGCGGTGCGCGGGGCCGTGCTCCGGGCAGCGATCCGGGTGGTGTTCTGGACGATGGTCGACGTGGTCATGGGACGAGCCTCCGGACCTCGGCCGGGTCCGTGAACTCGGCGGCGGTCTCGTTGTCCTGGGACGAGGCGTTGGCGATCGCGCCGAAGCACTCCGCCATCCACGCGAACGTGCGCTTGGTCGAGGTCGTGAACCCCACGGTGCGGGTCAAGTCGGTTGCGATCCGGACCGACGGGAACGCGCCGTACGGGGTGACCATGGTGCCGGCCTGGTCGACCGTGGACGCGTAGACCTCGGTGTACGGAACGAAGATCGTGATCCCCTGTGCCACCCCCGAGACCGTGCTCGTCGAGGTCCACGTGCCGCCTTCGGCGATCGGCAGCGCGAGGATCTTCGCCGGTGGGTCGTAGGTCAGCTCGGTGCGGGACGTGCCGGCAGCCGGGGACACCACGCCGAGCAGCGTCAGCTCGGTGTCGGTCAGCGCGAACACGCCGAGCAGGTCGGAGCCGGCGGCGAGCGTGGTGGCGTAGGTCGCGGTCGGGAACGAGGCCGCCCACCACGCGCCGGTCGGGGCCAGCAGCGTGAGCACGCGGTCCTGGTCGCCCGCGAGCGCGCCGGTCAGGTCCCAGCGGCGGCCGCTGGCGTCGGTGGTGCCGGCGGTCGCGAACGTGGGGGCGGTGGCGACCCGGAACGTCGCCATCCGGCCGGCCGCGAGCGGGATCTCGCCGCGCACCAGCAGGCCGTCGTGGTTCGGGGTGCACAGGCCGACCGGCGCGTCGCCCGGCAGCGCGTCGTCGCCGGGCGCGGCGTCGATCGTGGCGGTGCCACACGTGCCGTCGGCGCGGCAGAACCCGGAGGCGCAGTCCTCGTCGAGCGTGCAGGCGGCGCCCCCGCCATCCCCGCACCCGGTCGAGGCGATGGTCGCGACGGACGCCCCCGCCATGCTGCACAGCAACATGAAAGCGCGTCCGAACGGCCGGTTCATGCCGCGGACGCTACGTCGGTGTCACGGGGCTGTCAATCACTCTCTTGCGGCGCAACAACCGAGCTCGCGTGCAGCGCAGCAAATCTCGCGTGCAGCGCACCAAATCCCGCTTGCGGCGCACCCGACGCGCCCGGTAGGGTGCGCACGTGGCCGTGGTCGTGATCAAGAAGTACGGCAACCGCCGGCTGTACGACACCGGCGACAGCAAGTACGTGACGCTCGACGAGCTCGCGGTCCGGATCCGCGCGGGCGTCGACGTCCGCGTGGTCGACGCGCAGACCGCCGAGGATCTGACCCAGGCCACGCTGACCCAGATCGTCCTCGAGACCGGCCACGCGGCGAAGTTCCTGCCGGTCCAGCTGCTGATGCAGATGATCCGGCTATCCGATGACTCGCTCGCCGAGTTCTTCAGCCGCTACGTGACCGGCGCGCTCGACGTGTACCTCCAGGCCAAGCGCGGCGTGAACGCGCTGTCGGCGTACAACCCGCTGACCCAGATCCCGGGCGCCGCCACCGACGCGCTCGCGCGGCTGCTCGGGCTCGCCGGTGGGTTCCCGCCTGGCTACGGCTACGCGGCCCCGGGCTACGCGCCGGTCCAGCCGGCTCCCGGGTTCACGCCGGCGCCGCCGCCCGGGTTCGTGCCGGCGCCGCCGCCGGCGTCCGCGACCGACCGCGAGCCGACCGGTGGTCCCGACGCGGCGCCGACGGCGGGTGATCGCAGCGACGTCGCGGCGATGCGGCGCGAGCTCGACGAGCTCAAGGCCGCGATCCGCGAGGGGTTCGCGCGCCAGGCCGAGGCGCCGGCCACGGTGACGCCGATCGGCACCAAGAAGCGAAAGCCCTGACCCTCCGCTCCTTGTCGTGGCGCGCTCGCACCGCGTCGACGATCGCCGGGCCAGCTCCCGGGCCCTGTCCGCCGGGGCGGTTGGCGGCCGCGTCCGCTGCGACCGGGGCGGTGGGTGGCGGCGCGGACGTCGAGCCCGGCGCGGCGGCGGTGGATCTGGAGGGCGAGCCTCCGCACGCGAGCACGGCCGCGCTCATCAGCACGGCCACCAGCCCACTTCTCATCGCCCCATCATCGCAGGGCCGCGGTGCCGATCCTACTCGACCCAGTCGCGGGCGAGTCGGCGCGAGGCCAGCGCGAACAGCGTGCGCGCCAACGAGGTAAAAGCCCATGCCCGTGCAGATCGCCTAACGGAGCGACTCCGCGCCGTAGCGCGGGGCCGGAGCGCGTCGGACATCGGCGCCGAAGTAGTACGTAGCCGACCGCGATCCCGAGCAGGTTGTTGATCAGCAGGAACATCGCCGAGTCGCGGTGGTGCGCATGTGCGCCGGTACGAGGTGCTGTACCGCGGTCAACACCGGTCCGAGCCACATCAGGTTGAGGCCCGACCGGGATCAGGTAGCAGGGGGAACCCGACGAGGATCGACGGCGCGTTGGAATGCGAGGAAGTAGCACCGGCACCGAGATACGTGTACGCGACGCGCGGGGATCAGCGCGTACACGGCCGTGGTGCGCCCGCCGCCGAGGCGGTCCGCGAGGATGCCGCCGCCGCACGACGCCGAGAACAGCCGCCGAGGAGTGCTCATCCCGCCGTAGATCCACGAGCGCTCTTCGGGCAGCGTCATGCCCGAAGACTGCGCATGGAAGAACGCGGGCATCCAGAAGGCCGCAGCGCCGTAGCCGACACACCGACGAGGAGGCGGCGCCGAACGCCATCAGCCAGAAGCTCGCGCTTGCGCGCGACCAGGCGAAACACCTCGCACGACCTTCGCAGGAGCGACCGGCGCGGCGGCCTTGCCCGCGGCGTCGAACCCACCGCGCGGCGGGTCGCTTGACGGTCAGCCGGAACAGCGGGGCGAGCGCGAGGCCCATCACCCCGACCGACGATGAACGCGGCGCGCCAGCCGTATCTTGCTCGCGATCAGACCGCCGAGCAAGCACCCCCGCGCCCGCAGCCGATCGGGATACCGAGCGAGTAGACGGCGAGGGCCCGCGCGCGCTGGTGCTTGGGGAAGTAGTCCGCCACCATCGAGTACGCAGGCGCCACGCCACCGGCCTCGCCGACGCCGACGCCGACCCGGAACAGGAACAGCTGCCAGAACCCGGTCGCCAGGCCGCACAGCGCGGTGAACCCCGACCACAACCCGAGCGCCCACGACATGATGTTGCGGCGGCTCGAGCGATCCGCCAGCCACGCGATCGGCACCCCGAGGGTCGAGTACAGCACCGCGAACGCCAGGCCGTGCATCAGCCCGAGTTGGGTGTCCGTCAGCCCCAGCTCGTCCTTGATCGGAGCGGCGAGGATCGCCAGGATGTTGCGGTCGAGGAAGTTCATCGTGTAGACGACCACGAGGATCCCGAGCACGTAGTTGCGGTAGCGCCGCGTGGGCTGGACCGGCGGCGCGAGCGAGGCGGCAACGGGCTCGTCGGGGCGCTTCGTCATGGCCCGCTGCGTAACGCAGGTTCTTCCTGCGACGCAACAGAGATCGTGACGTTGCCTCGGTATCTGAGCCGGATTTCGTGTTGCGCTGCAACAATCCGGGGTTGACGGCGCCCCGGGGGCTCCTTAGGTTGGGCGCATGGCCACCACCACCACCGAGCCCAAGACCGAGTCCAAGAACGCGTCCACGTCCGCCCCGAAGACGGAGCTGCCGAATCCGTTCGCCGCGTTCGCGAGCGCGCTGCCGTCGATGCCGGCGATGCCGTCGTTCGACCCCGCCGCCGCGTGGGCGCAGGGTCAGCAGGCGGTCCAGACGATGATGACCGACGCCCAGGCCCGCTGGCAGACGTTCGCGGAGCAGGTCGCGGCGCTCGAGGCGCAGGTCGCCACCCACGCGCAGACCGCGGTGGCCGGCTGGGCCACGCTCGCCAAGGACGCGATCGCGTCCGGCCAGCAGCTGTCCGGCGAGGCCCGCAAGGTCGCGGTCGAGGCCGCGAAGAAGATGGCCGTCGGCGCCTGAGAGACTGTGAAACAGTCTCGAACCCGGGGTGGGAACCCTGCGCGGCTTGCCGCGTAGGGCGGGGTGGAGCCCCGTGGAACTGAGCGGCGCAGGCCGCCGCGACGCCGCCGCAGCGTTCGGTCACGCGCGTCGCGACCCGAGCGTCCGTCGGCGCGCGCTGCCAGCTGCCTGCACAACCACGGGCGGTGAGGAACGACACGGCGCTGCGGCGGTGGTACCGTGACGAACCTGATGGCTCAGCCACCGCGCACGGGCAGCCATGGCGACGACGTGCTGAGCACCGACGTGGTCACCATGCAGCCCCGGCAGGCGGCCGCCGGACGACGCACGCCGGCGCGCGCGGTCGATCATCTGTTCCTGGTCCTCGAGGGCGCCCGCCCGCTCGCCGGCGGCGCGCGCTGGTCGCTCGAGGGTGTCGATGAAGTGCGCATCCGCCGCGGCTCGACGCGCGGCGTCGTCCGCGAGCACGACGGCGGCCGCCAGGTGCTGTCCATCAAGCTGCCCGATGGCCTGCTGTCGTCGCGCCATGGCCGGCTGATGCGTGGCCCCGCCGGGTGGACGCTGGTCGACGATGGCTCGACCAACGGCACCCTCGTCGATGGCGTCCGCATCGACGCCCGCGCCCTGGCCGATGGCGACGCGTTCGAGATGGGCGCCGCCCAGTTCGTGCTCCGGGTCGGGCTGCCGACCCCGGTGGACAGTCCCGTCGACCTCGAGAGCGCGCGCCTCGTGGGCGCCGCCCACGGCGTCGGCTCGCTGCTGCCGGCCTATGCCGAGGAGCTCGCCGATCTCGGCCGGATCGCGCTGTCAGGGCTGTCGGTGCTGCTGCTCGGCGAGAGCGGCGCGGGCAAGGAAGTCCTGGCGACGGCGGCGCACCGCCTGTCGGGCCGGTCCGGTCCGCTGGTGCCGGTCAACTGCGGCGCGCTGACCGCGACGCTGATGGAGAGCCAGCTGTTCGGTCACACCAAGGGGGCGTTCTCCGGGGCGGTCTCCGACGAGCTGGGCTTCATCCGGGCGTCGGACGGCGGCACGCTGTTTCTCGACGAGATCGGCGACCTCCCCGCGGGGTCGCAGGCCGCGCTGCTGCGCGTGCTCGAGACCCGCCAGGTGGTGGCGGTGGGCAGCACCCGCGCGATCCCGGTCGACCTCCGGGTGATCGCTGCGACGCTCAAGTCCGCCGACTCGCTGCGCCCCGATCTGCGCGCGCGGGTCGCCGGCTTCACCCATACGCTGCTGCCGCTGCGCGAGCGGATCGAGGACCTCGGGCTCATCCTCGCCGAGTTGCTCCGCCGGGCTGCCGGCGATCGCGCCGCGGCGCTCAAGCTGGCGCCCGAGGCCGGCCGCGCGCTGCTCGCCCACGACTGGCCGCTCAACGTCCGCGAGCTCCGCCAGGCCCTCGACGTCGCGCTCGCGCTGGCGCGGGACACGACGTTGACCCTGCCCGACCTGCCGGCATCGGTGCGCGGCGACGACGACGACGACCGCGACGACGACCGCGACGACCCGGTCGGTGACGCCCTCGGTGGCGATGCTCCGGCCTCGTCGCGCCCGGCCGCCGCCGCAGGGAGCGTCCGGCGACCGAGGCCAGCCGTCGCCGAGGAGGGCGCCGCCCGGCCGGCTGCCTCCGCCGCGCCGGCGGCGCATATTCCAGAGGACGACGCTGGGCTGCGCGCGCTGGTGCTCGCCTCGCTCGAGCAGCACCGCGGCAACATCTCCGAGATCTCGCGCGCGCTCGGCAAGACCCGGATGCAGATTCACCGGTGGATGCGCCGGTTCGACATCGATCCGACCCGGTTCCGGTCATGAGCGACGGCGCCGGCGAGGGCAGTCGCGTCACCTCCAGCGTCGTGCTGACCAGCCGACTCGGCGCCGGTGGCATGGGCACGGTCTGGCTGGCCCGGCACCTCGGGCTGCGCAAGGAGGTCGTGGTCAAGCTGATGGCCGAGAAGATGCTCGCGAGCGATCCGCTGCGGGCGCGGTTCGCCCAGGAGGCGGCCGCTGGCGCCAGCGTCGACAGCCCGCACGTGGTGCAGGTGTTCGACGCCGGCCTGTCCGAGGAGCTCGGCCCGTACATCGTGATGGAGCGGCTCGACGGCGAGGATCTCTCGGAGCGGCTGTCCCGGGTCCGCACCCTGGCTGCGTCCGACGCGGTCCGGCTGGTCGAGCAGGTCGCCCACGCGCTCGATCGCGCCCACGCCCTGGGCATCGTCCACCGCGACATCAAGCCGGCCAACCTGTTCCTGTGCGGGGCGGCGGACGCGCCCCTGCACGTCAAGGTGCTCGACTTCGGCGTGGCCAAGCTGGTCGGGACCAGCGCGTCGGCGCCGTGGCAGCGCCCCGAGGTCCCGATGACGATGGCGGGCACCAGCGTGGGCACGCCGACGTTCATGAGCCCCGAGCAGGCCGCCGGGCGGGATGACATCGATGGCAAGAGCGATCTCTACGCCCTCGGCCTGGTCGCGTTTCGCGCGCTCACCGGCGATCTGGCGATCCCCCGCGCGTCCTTCGATGCGCTCGGGCCTGCTGTCTACAACCTGCCGGTCCCCCGGCTCACGGACCGGCGCGCGGGGCTGCCGGAGGCGGTCGATGCCTGGTTCGCGCGCGCGTGCGCCCGGCTGCCGCAGGACCGGTTCGCCGACGGCGCGACGATGGCGCGCGCGCTCGGCGGCGCGCTATCCACCACGAACGTGGCCTCGGTCACCACCGCGCCACCGGCGCCCCGGCAGACCGCTGGCACCGGCGAGCCCGCACCCCGGGCACCCGATGGCGCCGGCGAGCCCGCACCCCGCACCGAGGGCCTGACCAGGTTCGAGGTTGCGCCCATGCCGGTTCGGCGCGTTCGCGAGGACGCCGAGCTGGCGGCGCCGGCGGGCGCGCCCGGTGCGCTGTCTGCGGGCGCGCCCGGTGCGCTGTCTGCGGGCGCGCCCGGTGCGGCGCCGGCGGGCGTTTCCGGTGAGCCGACCGTGGCCGCCCACGGTGGGCTGCCCGCGGCCGCTGACGCTCACGGCGGCGTCGCCCCGGCTGCCGCGCCGCCGGTGCGCCCAGGCGCGGACGCCGGGGAGCGCGGCGCCGAGCTCGGGATGGTCACGGCCCGTCCGGAACTCGCGCGTCCGGAACCCTCGAGCCCGGAGCCCTCGAACCCGTCCTCCGAGGCGAGCCTTGTCCGTGGGGCGTCGATGCCGCCTCCCACGCCAGCGGTGGCGTGGCACCGGCGCTGGCCGCGCCCGCTGGCCGGGCTCGCGATCGTGTCCGGCGCGCTGCTCGCTGGCGGCGTGGCCCTCCGGCGCGGGCAGGACGACGTGGATCGCCGCGCGTCGGCGCCCCCGGAGGCGCTCGCGGTGGCCGCGGCGTCGGATGCGGCGCCCGCGCCGATCTCGATCGGGGTGCTGCTCGATCTCAGCGGCGAGCGTCGGCAGCTGGGTAACGCGCTGCTGGCGGCCACCCGCGCGGCCGAGCGCCTGATCAACACCAGCGGCGGCGTGCGCGGCCGGCCGATCCGGCTCGTGGTGGAGGACGATCAAGGCGACACCGGCGCGTTCCTGCAGGCGCGGGCGCGCGCGCTGATCGCGACCGAGGGCCTCCGGGTCATCCTCGGGCCGCTCGCCAGCGAGCAGGTCGCCCCGGTCGCCACCCTGGCGCAGCAGGCGGGCGTGCTCGTCCTCACCGGCAGCGCGACCTCGCCGGAGCTGACCACCCTGCAGCGCCGCGACGAGCGCATGCTGTTCCGGACCGTGGTGTCGCAGGCCGTGCAGGCCGAGGCGCTCGGGGCGCTGCTGCGCGGTGCGCAGGCGCTGCCGCTGGTGCCGGCCGCGCCGGTGGCCGCCACCACGCCGGCCACCGTCGATCCGCCGCCACCGATCCGCTGCGCGCGCGTGGCGATCGTCGCGCCCGACGACGCGTTCGGCCGGTTGTTCGCCGAGCAGCTCACGCACGCGCTCGTGGCCCGCGATGGCAGCGCCGTCGCGACGCGCCTGGTCGCGGCCGATGATGCGCTGTCGTTCGCGGCCGACCTCGCCGCGGTGACGGCCGCGCGCGCGGACTGCGTGGTGCTCTCGCTGCACCCCAAGGCTGCGGCCCGCTACCTCCGCCAGGCCCGCGACGAGCGCGCCATCCACCCTGCGACCCGGGCGCCGCTGACGTTCGCGGTCAACAACCTGACGACCGGCGACTTCCTCGAGTACGCCCGCGACGACGCGCGCGATCCGCGGTCGGCGTCGGTCGCCGAGGGGCTGCGCGGCGTGCGCCCGGCCACCCTCCGCCCGTCGCGGCCGGAGTCCCTGGAGCTTGCCCACCTTCTCGCCGAGATCGGCGCGGGCGACGACGTTGCCCGCGAGCCCCTGGTCGCCAACCAGTTCGACGCCGCGGTGCTCGCGGCCCTCGCGCTCGAACAGGCCGGTCCCGATGCTCGCGGCCCGCGCCTGCGCGACGCCTTGCTCGCCGTCGTGCGCGGCGCCCAGGCCGACGGCCCGCGCGAGCTGCCGCGGCTGCTCGCCGCGCTGCGCCGCGGCGCCCAGGTCCACTACGTGGGCGCGTCGGGAGACCTGGCGCTCACCGACGACGGCGACGTCGACGCCGAGATCGTGACCTGGACCGTGCGCGGCGGCGCCGTGGTCGAGGATGGCCGGGTGCCGGCGCCGGCGCCCTGATCGCGCGTCGCCCGCGCGGGCGATCACCTGGTCGCTGGCCGGCGGCGCCGGGGGGACGCCGGCGCTACCTCACCGATTGCCTGGCTCGATCGTCTCGGCGCCCGGCCCTGCGCCGTCGGTGCTTTGAACGGCGCTCTCGTCGGTGTAGCCGATGATCGTGAACACCACGCGGCGATTCTTGGCGCGGCCCTGCCGGGTCTGGTTGCTCGCGATCGGCCTGGTCTCGCCGAACCCCGCGGACTCCAGCCTCGCCGTGTCCACGCCCTTGCGGATCAGGTACGCGCGCACCGAGGCCGCGCGCCGCGTCGACAGGTCCAGGTTGTAGCTGTCATCGCCCTGGTCGTCGGTGTGCCCCTCGATGCGGACCCGGATCGTCGGATGCGCCCCCAGCACCTGCGCGACGTTGTCGAGCAGCCGGTACGACTGGCGCTCGATGATGTCCTTGTCGAGCTTGAAGTAGACGGTCTCGACGATGTCGATGCCGGTGGCGGTGATCACCGCCTTCGGCTTGAGCTTGCAGCCGTGGTTGCTCTCGGGGCCGAACTCGTCGGGGCAGGTGTCGAGCCGGTCGACGAGGGTGTCGCGGTCGCGGTTGTTGTCCGGACAGCCGCGGTTCTCGACCGGGCCCGGCTGGCTCTGGCAGCGATCCAGCCGATCCACCACACCATCGCCATCGGCGTCGGTGTCCGGGCAGCCGCGGTTCTCCGCCGGGCCCGCCTGCAGCGGACAGCCGTCGGCCGCGTCGAGGATGCCATCGCCGTCATTGTCGGCGTCGGGGCAGCCGTCGCCGTCCTGGTACCCATCGCGATCCTCCGGGGCGTCGGGACAGCCATCCTCGGCATCGATGATGCCGTCGCGGTCGCGATCGGCGCGCACGTCGGGGCAACCGTCGCCGTCGTCGAACTGGTTGACCGTCTCGGGGTCGCCCGGGCAGCGATCGACGGCGTCGGCGATCCCGTCGCCATCGTTGTCGAGGTCCGGACACCCGTCATCGTCCTCGAACCCATCGATGTCCTCCGGGCGGTCGGGACAGCCATCGCGCCGATCGGCGAGGCCGTCATGGTCGCGGTCCGCGTCCTCGGCCCCGCCGCGCATGCCGTCGAACCGCAGCGCCAGCACGCCGCGCCAGTCGGGCGTGCCGAAGCCCTTGGACAGGCCCATCCCACCCGCGACGGTGACCACGAGCGGCCCGGGCACGTCCACGGTGACGCCGGCCAGCGCCTCTGCGTGGTCACGATTGCCGCCGCCGAGGATCGACGATGCGGCCGTCGCGAGCGACGTGGCGAGCGCGAGCTCGACCGCGGACGTTGCGCGGTAGGCGGCGCCCGCGATCGCGAACAGCTCGTCATCCACGTCCAGGTCGGTCAGCTGGCTGGCGCCGCGCGCGCGGTAGCCCGCATCGAGCGCGAGCCGCCACGCGTGGCGCGCGCCCAGCGAGCGGGACACCGCGACCTCGGGCGCGAACGTCACGGTGCGCTCCCCTCGATACGCGGTGCCGCCGCCGCTTGGCACGGTGATCGCCGGGATCACCGCCAGCGAGACGCCGTGCGCGCGCTGGTGCAGCAGCGTCGCCTTGACGGCCAGCCGGGCGTCGCCCACCGCCGTCCCCGACACCGAGGGCGCGTCCATGAAGTCGGCCGGCAACGCGCCCGTGTCCTGACCGAGGATCAGCGGGACCTCGAGCCCGACTTGCAGGCTCGACCGCACGACGTAGGACGCGGTCACGTGCGAGCTCAGCCGGTAGTCCACCAGGTTGCCCAGCCGGGTGCCGTCGGTGCGGTCGACGAGCACCAGCGGCGCATCGGCATAGCCCATCCAGATCGCCGCGTCGAAGCTGCCAGCCGCGGGGGCCTCGGCCCACTCGGCGTCGAGCACGCCGTTGCGGTCGAACGCGATGCGGAACCGCTCGACCGGGAAGTCGGAGATGTCGAGCACCGGCACCTGGGCGTGCGCGGGCGCCGCCACGGCGGCCACGACCGCGACCACGAGCGTGGCGATGACCGCACCGGGGGCGCTCGCCGCGGCCCGCGCTGACCGGCGCCGCCGCCCGAGCGACAGCGCGCCCAGCACCGCCACCAGGAGACCACCGGCGCCGCTCGTGCCGGCACCGGCACAGCCGCCACCGTCGACGCCGTAGCGAGGGCCGGGCGTGCACGCCCAGGCGTCGGGCCCGCTCTGCACGCAGGCCGGGGCGTCGGCCGAGCAGCCCAGGTCGGCCCCGCGGGCGCTGGTATCGATGCACGGCTGGCACGCCGCGGCGGCGGTGCCGGCGCCCTGGCAGTAGGGCACCTCGGCCGCGCAGCCGGTGTCGGTGCCCAGCTCCGAGTCATCGAGGCAGGACAGGTCGCACACCGATGGCATGTCGATGCGGACGGTGAGCAGGCCGAGCGCGTTGTCGGGGCACTTGCCGGCGGGGGCCTCGATCAACGCGGCCTGGACGTTGGCCGGGTCGGTCACCGTGAACGCCGTGGCGGGCAGCGCCTGGCCGAGCTGCAGCGCCCCCTCCACCGAGCTCGCCAGCGTCGGGCCCCCGACCTCGGCGTACGACACGCCCTTGTCGACGAGCGCGGCCCACACCCCGTAGCGGGGCGACGTGCTCGGGTTCATCGGATCGGGCGGGCTGTACTTGTAATCGGTCGCGCCCGCGACGTAGCGCAGCGTGTAGGTACCCACCGGCACCGGCGCGGCCACGTCCTGCGAGGCCGGCAGCACGTACGTGCTCGGGGCCGCCGGATCGAACCCGGTGGGCTGGACGCAGTCGGGCACCGGCGCGAAGCTGAAGAACCGGGCGGGCGGCGACGTGGCGCAGCGGTAGCCGGGCTCGACCGCGCACGCGCGCGAGCACCCATCACCGTCGGTCAGGTTGCCGTCGTCGCAGCCCTCGCCGGGGGCCACGATGGCGTCGCCGCAGGTGACCGCACACGTCGACGGGACGTAGCCGGTGCACAGGTAGCCCGCCTCGATCAGGCATGCGCTCGAGCAGCCGTCCCCATCGGCCAGGTTGCCATCATCGCAGTGCTCGCTGCCGTTGACCTTGCCGTCGCCACAGCTGGGCTTGCACACGGTCGCGACGTCGAGCCGGATCATCAGCGGGCCGTCGCCATTGTCGAAGCACACCGCGTCGGGCATCCCGATCCTGTATCTGCCCCTGTATCTGCCCCTGTATCGATCGGCGCCCTGTATCACGTCGATCGCCCAAGCATATGAAACAACGATGGTTCCGCGGCTGAGAGCGATGGCACGCAGGCTGCTTTACCTCCCCTCACAATGACCGCTTCACGCACCTTCGCCACCCTCGTCCTCGGCCTCGCGATCGCCACCGGCTGCGCCGTCGACCCCGACACCGCGGGCGAGTTCGACACCGCGGACACCGCCCAGGCGGCGACGCTGGCGGCGTGCACCCCGGCGGTGGTCGTGGTCCGGCACGCCGAGGATGTCGACCCGAAGCGCGGCGAGAGCTGCGCGGTCGGCGAGGTCGCGCTGGCGATCCCCGGCGGCACCCAGCGCGTGCGCCAGCGCTGCCTGACCCGGGCCGGCGCCGGCCACGCCGCGATGTACGCCGCGCACCTCGGCGACTGGATGGAGGCCAAGAACCTGTGCCCGGTCGGGCGCGTGATCACGCAGGAGCCCTATGCCCTGCCCGCCGATGGCAGCTGGCCGTCGGCCAACCCGTTCGAGACCATCCGCGCGTTCGCCCTCGCCGAGCAGGCGCCGATCACGTTCTGGCCGTCGAACAAGGTGTTCGACACCGCCGTCCGCACCTCGCTGCTCACCGACGCCGAGCACTCGGTCGTCATCGCGTGGGACAAGGAAGGCCTGAGCGAGAGCTCGGCCGGCGGCGCGGCGCCGCTGCTCGCCAAGATGACCGACGCGACCGCGTCGTTCCCCGATCGCGACCGGGTCTACGTGTTCACCGCGCTGGACCCGACCACCGCGAAGTTCCAGCTCAAGGAGTACCGCCAGTTCTTCTCCGACAGCACCGGCTACTTCGCCCGCGTCGTCGGCACCGCGTTCCAGGCGACCAGCTTCTACCGGTTCACCGACGCGTTCCTCCGCTCGAACACCGCCTACTCGCCCGACCTCATCCCGACCGGCATGACCATCTGCGGCAGCACGAGCTGCAGCGGCGCCGGCATCACCCTCGACGCCTCCCTGCGAAAGTGAAGGATCCCATGACCGTCCACGTCCCGCGTCTCCCCATCCCCCCGCCACGGCGGCGCGCGCCGCCGCGCCCACGCCGAAGAGGCGCCACCGAGGTCCCCGGCGCACCGCCCCACCGCCCCCACCGCGCCGCGCGGCCGTCACCCCGGTCGCGCGGCGCGCGCCCTGGTGGACCCTCGCGCTGCTCGCGGGCGCGGTCGGCTGCGGCCCCGCCGCGAGCGGGACCCTCGACGGGGACGCCGACGCCGGCGCGGTCACCGACGCTGACCCCGGCGGGGGCTCCACGCCCGACGGCGCGCCCAGCCGCGGCCCCGCCTACGACGACGGCACCGCCGGGTGCCCTGCCGCCGACGGCACGCGGCGCATCAAGCTGGTCAACAACTGCCCGGCGCCGCGGTGGTTCAAGCTCGACGCCCGCACCACCCCGCTGTGGTCGCGCCCGCCCACCTGCCCGTGGGAGGGCGAGACCTGCACCGATATCGACAGCACCGCGCAGTGCGGCACCAAGGCGCGCGCCCGCACCGGCGGCGTCGATCCCGGCCCGGTCTACTGCAAGGCCACCGCGGGCGGAGGCGGGACCTGCGCCTGCAACCCGAACTACGAGCTCGCGCCGGGCGCGGCCATCGAGCTGCCGCTGCCCGACGGGGCGAGGTTCCCCAGCGGCACCGGCTGGCTCGCCACCGGCTGCAACGCGCTCGGCGCGGGCTGCGCGCTCGGCGATTCGGCCGCGCGCAACAGCACGTTCGAGTGGACGTATGACACCCCGGGCCAGGGCTCGCTCTACTACGACGTCAGCGCCGTCAACGCCTGGACCGCGGTGAGCGCGGTCGGGCTGCGCACCTGCGGCGGCACGCCGAACCCCGCTGACCCGTATCGGTGCGGCGCGGTCGGCTGCCGGTTCGACGTCGCCACGCAGTGCCCCGACGGGACCGCCGACCACCCCGGCGGCGCGGCCGGCTGCTTGACCTGCGCCACCAGGCTGGTCGGCGGCAAGCTGGTGCTCGACGGCCCGTGTGGCACGTGCCCGATCGGGACCTCGGCCAACCAGATCCCGACGGGCACCGTGTTCAACCTCAACGGGCAGGGCGGCCCCGAGTGGACCTGGCTGGGCGCGGCCAGCTTCGCGACCCTGTTCGGCCATGACGAGGGCATCCACGCCCAGCGCCGCTACGCCTGCACGGGCGGCAGCTGCGCCGCAGCCCCGGCCGGCGGCGATACCTGCCTGGGTGGCTGCGACCTGTGCACGCTGACCCGCGGGGTTTCGCCCGGGCACCCGGACTGCATCAAGTACTGCTGTCCCGACGGCACCCGCACCTATGAGGGCTCGAACTACCGCTACGACAGCGCCGGCTGCACGGCGCTCGGCGTGCAAGGGGGGACCGACTACACCGTCAACCTCAAGGCCGCGTGCCCGTCGGTGTACACGTACGGCTACGAGGATCACTCCTCGACGTTCGTGTGCGACACCGCCGCCTCGCTGCTGATCCAGGCGTGCCCGGACGCCGACGAGTTCCCGGCGTCGGTGCCGTGAATCCCCCCCGTGAACAGGCCGGTCGCGAGGGGGCGGGCGGTGGTGCGCTCGGCCGGCGGCAACGCAGCCACGATGCCATCCCATAGCGCCTGACGGGCCTCGAGGCTGTGACGCGCCACCCGCTGGGCGCTGCGCCACAGCCCATCGTCATCCCCGCACAACGAGGTCACGAGGCGCCGCGCGAGCGGCCCATGGGTGGCTGTGTCCACCGCCACGTGGCGGTCGAGGTACCAGGCCAGGTCGTCGTATCCCCCTGGGAAGCGCGCGCGCAGGTCATCGACGAACTGCCGGAACATCACGGGGATCACATCCTCCCGGGCAAAGGTGAATGACGCGGCCACCTCGTGCACGGCCCCCACCGCGAGCACCGAGAAGGTGTGCCGGACGAATCGGGCTGCCGCCGGAGGAGCGCCAGAATCATCCAGGGCCTGGTCCACGAGCGCGCCGGCGGAGACGGCCTTCACGAAGCGCGTGATGGGCCCCGTATCGGCCCCGCAGCTCCGCATGGCCCGCACGTAGACCTCGAAGTGGCTGGACACCTCCCCGCGGGCATCGATGTCGCTCTCCTCTCCGAGGACGATCTCGTGCACGAAGCGCCTCAGCTGCGGATCGCCACGCGGCACCCACGGCACCCGGGTACAGGTCAGGGCCAGCTGCAGCGTCTTGACGAGAGACATGAAGTCCCACACCGCGAAGACGTGGTGCTCGAGGAACGTGCGCAGGTGTGCGGGCGTCCGCAGCGCTGCGTAGATGCCGTGGCCGGCCAGTGCCACGCGCGCGGGCTCGATGTCCGCGATCAGTGCCTCGAGCCGCCTGCTGCGGGGCGCGGGACTCGCTGACGGCGTTGCGATGACGTCCATCACCGCATGATGGCTCACTGGCACGAGCGCGCAAGGACCATCCAGAACGCCGGCCACACCGCGTTGCCCTCGGGGAGGTGGTGGACGTCGATGACGAACAGCCCCTCGTGGAAGCTGTCCCTGGATCGAAGCCGCACCGACGCGCGGCCGCTGCCGGTCGCGATCCGGCTGCTCTCGTTGGCGAGCCGGGCGTGGCCGGTCGCTGGATCGACCGAGAGCAAGCCCGCGCTGCGCGCCCGCGCCGCGTCGACGTAGGTGACGGTGCCGTGGGTCGGGTCGGCGATCGCCTGGAATCCAGGGCCAGGCCCTCGCCGTCCCGCGAACCCGCACCCAGCCTCGCGCACCGACGGCGAGCGACGCGCGGCGGCGCCTGTCTCAGGGCTGTCTCGCCGCCTGTCTCGCCGCCTGTCTCGACCGGCCCGGAGGCTCGCAGCAGCGCCGGCAGGTCCATCACGCGGAACCGGCGCGTGAGCTTCGGCAGCACGTCCGTCACGTACGCGATCGGGTCCACGCCCGCGAGGCGACACGAGCCGAGGATCGTGAACGCGCTCGCCGCGCGCTCGCCGCCGGCGTCCGAGCCCGCGAACAGGAAGTTCTTCGCGTGAGGGCGGTGCGCACGTGGAGGCACTCGACCACGCCGTGGTCCATCGGCACGGAGCCGTACGCGAGGAACCGGGCGAGCGCGACACGGTGGTTGGTGAAGTAGCGGAGCGCCTCGGCCAGCCCCGCCGCGTCGCCCTCGCAGCGGACGTCGAGGCCCACCCCTTCGACCTGGACCGTCGTGCGGGCGCGTCGACGTGGAAGGCAGGCTGTGGCGCATGGCCCAGCTCGAGGCCGCCCGGGCCGAGATCAGCGACCTCCCGAGCTGACCCGGGGGGCCGACCGCACGGCGCCCTCCACCGATGCGCGGGATCGGGGCTCCCGGGCGGGGGGCGCCTTTGTTACGCTCCCGGCGTGGATCTGATCGGGCACACGATCGACGGCAAGTACGAGCTCGTCCAGGTGGCGGGTGAGGGTGGCATGGCCACCGTCTACAAGGGCCTGCGGCGCGGCGCGGCGGGGTTCCAGCGCGCGGTCGCGGTCAAGCACATCAAGCTCGAGTACCGCGCCCTGCGGAACTACGTGGACATGTTGATCGAGGAGGCGCGCGTCGGCTCCGACCTCGCTCACCCGAACATCGTCCAGGTCCACGACTTCTGCGTCGACGGCGGCTCGTACTACCTGATCATGGAGTGGGTCGAGGGGATCGATCTCGGCGCGTTCATCAAGTTCTACAAGGACGCCGGGTACCACGTGCCGTGGCCGCTGGTGGTGGCGGTCGGCATCGGCACGCTGCGCGGCCTCGGCGCCGCGCACAACCGGATCGCCGCTGATGGCACGCCGGCCCCGGTGATCCACCGCGACGTGTCCCCGCACAACGTGATGCTCGACACCAACGGCGTGGTCAAGCTGTCGGACTTCGGGCTGGCCAAGGCGCGCGACCGGATCGCGAGCATGACCGCCCCCGGCACCGTCAAGGGCAAGCTCGGCTACCTCGCCCCCGAGGTCGCGTTCGGCAAGCCGCACACCGTGCAGTCCGACCTGTTCGGCGTCGGCAACATCCTGTGGGAGTCGCTCACCGGCGAGCGGCTGTTCGACGGCAAGACCGACGTCGAGATCTTCAAGAAGATCCGGTCGTGCACGATCCCGCCGGTCGCCGCGCGCCGGACCGACGTCCCCCCCGCGATGCTCGCCGTGCTCGACACCGCGATGGCCGCCGACCCCACGCAGCGCTACGCCGACGCCGGCGAGTTCGCCCACGCGCTCGGCCAGGTGATGATGCAGGCCGTCGGGGACAACCCGGCGGTCGCGCTCGCCCAGGCCGTGGTGGCCGCGCGCGCCCACGCCCACGCGCGCGCCCCGGCGCGGGTCTCCATCGATGTCGAGTTCTCCGCCGCCGACGTCAACGTCGAGCCGCTGTCGCTCACCAGCGTGGAGCGGCTGGCGCACAGCGACGCGATGACGAACCCCGACATCAAGAACACGGCGCAGAGCGTCGCGCTCTTCATCGACCAGCTCCCCGACCACCTCCGCGCCGAAGCCGACGCGCTCGACGGGCTGAACGAGCGGGTGGAGGCGCTACGCGCGCGAGGGGAGACGGCGTGGCCGTCGCTGGCGCTGGAGCCGGGGGCGTTCGTGCGGGGCCTGGCCGCGAGCTTGCGGACGGCGCCGGCGAAGGAGGGGCTGGCGCAGTGGCTGGAGCACGTGCAAGCCGACGATCTGCACCTGGCACGGGCGTGTGGGGTGGGGCGGCCGGGCGCGATCGCGCTGTTCGAGGAGCGGTACAAGACCGATCTGGCGCGGACGGTGCGGAAGTACGCGGGGACGGATCTGCCGGAGGAGGACCTGCTGCAGCAGCTACGGGAGCACCTGTTCGTGTCGACGGAGACGCGCGGGGCGAAGATCCTCAGCTACAGCGGGCAGGGCTTGCTCCAGAACTGGCTCCGCGTGACGATGGCGCGGCTGTTCATCGACATGCTGCGGACGGCGAGCCGCCGGCAGGACCAGGCGATGCTGTCAGGGGACGCGGACGCGATCCTGGAGCTGCCCGACGCGCTGCAGGATCTCGAGCTGGACTTCCTCAAGCGCGAGTACCGCGGGACGTTCAAGGAGGCGTTCGGGGTGGCGGCCAGGACGCTGAGCCCCTCGGAGCGCAACCTGCTGCGGACGCACCTGATCCATCGGCTGACGGTCGAGCAGATCGGTCGATTGGAGGGGGTGCACGGCGCGACCATCTCACGACGGCTGAAGAAGGCGCGCGAGGCGTTGCTGGAGGCGACGCGGCGCGAGTTCATGGGGCGCCTCAAGGTCGACACCTCCGAATACGAATCGATCGTCGTGATGATCCGCTCGAAGCTCGACCTGAGCATGCCGAGGCTGCTGGCGTCGTCGGTCGTGATGGAGGAGAGCGAGCAGGGCGAGGACGGCTGAGCCGCGTCACGGCGTGTCCGCGCCCCGCTGGACGGCGGCGTTCTCGGCGCCACCGTTGCCGTGCGCGCTCGTCGGCGCGCGCGTCGACCCGATCGTCGCGCCGCCGACCACGCGCCAGCTTCCGATCACGCGTTGCGCGGCAGGCCGCCCCGCAGACCCGCTGCGTGGTCCGCGCGGACGGGGCCGCCACGAACGACGTCCGCCACTCGCTGCAACGTCGCCCCATCCCGGGAGCGTCCCGCGCCAACGCCGGGGTGGCTCAATCTCTCGCCGCCGTGGTCGGCTCGCGAGCCGGTCGCGCGGGTCAGTCGGCCGCCGGGGGGTGGATCTCCGTCAGGTCGCCGCTGAAGGCCCGTGGCCATGCGCGGAATCGTGTTCGATGATCCGCTGCGATCCGGCCGCGCTACAGTGACCTGGACGGCATGGGTGGGTCCTGGTCCGTGCGTGCGGTGGCGCTGTCATTGGTTGCTGCGATCGTCGCGTGTTACCAGCCAGGCTACGTGGAACTGTCGTCGAACCTGTGCGGTTCCGGTTCCGATGGCGGCACATGCCCCGACGCCGGTCGTGGCGACGGAGGAGGATCGGACGCTCCACTCGCCGACGGCCCGTTCGACGGCCCGTTCGACGGCCCGTTCGACGGCCCGTTCGACGGCCCGTTCGGCGCGATGGACGGCGGGCCCGACGCACCCACCGACGCGCCCGCCGACGGCCCGACCGACGCAAGGCCCGATGCTCCTGCCGACGCACCGCCCGACGCGCCCGCCGACGGCCCGCCCGACGCAGGGCCGGATGCTCCTGCCGACGCACCGCCCGACGCGCCCGCCGACGGCCCGACCGACGCAGGGCCGGATGCGCCTGCCGACGCACCGCCCGACGCACAAGTCTGCACGATGGGGCCGCCACCGCGGCAGTGGAGCCGCCGCGAAGGTCACCGTGCTGTATTCGTCGGGTACGCGCCCGATCGATCCGGAGGCGCCCCCCGACGAGGCGCCATGCCTGGCGCACGCGTGGGACCCGACGACCGGGTGGGCCCTCGCGGCGCAGCCGAGCTTCGTGTGCGCATGCGAGATGCGCGACGGCATCGCGTGCGACGATCCGTGCTTCCTCGGCACGGGTGTTCGCCGCGACGGCGTCTGCGACACGGGCGGGCTCGCGTCAGCGTGCGACGACGGTGACGCCGCGACGCAGGACTTCTGCACCGGCAAGGCCGGTGAGCTCTGTTACCACGAGCGTCCGCTGTAGCTCGGGGTCACCATTCCAGCCGGTTACGGGCTCGTCGTGAGAGGGCCGAGCGGGCCGGCGCTGCGGTGCTCGATGGCCGCGGCCAACGGTCGAGTTTGCGATCGGTGTCCGAGGCTCTTCCGTCGACCAAGCTCGAGTGCGGGTGCAAGACGCACCGGGCGCCGGCGAACCCAACACAACTTGCTGTGAACAGGGTGCAGTTCCCGATCTGGCGCGTCGTGGGATGATCGAACGCCAGCAGTTCCGATCACGTGCATGATGTGACTGGAAGGACGGGGCCCACCTGCGGCAGATATCCGGTCGCTGAGACCGATCTCCGACGCAAGGAGTCCCCTGGCGACCAGGATCGACGCTCGCGATCGCGCGGGGCGCGACGACCGCGACCCTCGAGCCCCGGCACGTGGCCTGTAGGTGGTCCGCTGGTCCCCGGTGATCCCGGCGACGCTGCTCGCCGAGGCCACCGGCCTGTCCCGCTACGACGCGCTCGTGGATCGCTACGAGCTTGGGATGACGAGCGCGGTGATCGAGCCGATGTTCGCCGAGCTCAAGCGCTGGATCCCGCCGCTGATCCAGGAGGTGATCGCGAAGCAGCGGACCGTGGTGGTGGAGCTCCCGGTCCGGCCGTTCCCCGTCGCCGCGCAGCGCGCGCTCGGCGTCGAGATCATGGCGCTCCTCGGGTTCGACTTCGACGCCGGTCGGCTCGACGTCTCGACCCACCCGTTGTGCGGGGGCGTCGCCGAGCACGTCGGGCTCACCACCCGCCATCGCGAGGACGACTTCGTCCAGGCGCTGATGGGGATCGTCCACGAGACCGGGCACGCCCGCTACGAGCAGCGCCTGCCGCGCGCGTGGGTGCACCTGCCGCTCGGCGCCGCGCGGTCGATGGGCATCCACGAGAGCCAGAGCCTCGCGTTCGAGATGCAGCTCGGGCGCAGCCGGCCGTTCCTCGAGCTCGTCTCGCCGCTCGTGCGCACCGGCCTGATCCGCACCGAGGCCGACGAGCTGACCTATCCGATGCACGTCATCCTCCGCTTCGAGATCGAGGGCGCGCTGGTCGAGGAGGAGATCGAGCCCGAGGACGTCCCCACCTTGTGGGACGCGAAGATGCGCGCGGACCTCGGCGCGGACACGCGCGGCAACTACACCGATGGCTGCCTCCAGGCCATCCACTGCACCGACGGTGCCTTGGGCTACGTCCCGAGTTACACGCTCGGCGCGATCTCCGCGGCGCAGTACGTCGCCGCGCGGCGCACGCAGATCCCCGATCTCGACGCGCGGATCGCGGCGGGCGATCTGGCGCCGATGTTCACGTGGCTCGATGACCACATCTGGAGTCAGGCGAGCCGGTGGGAGACCCCGGAGCGCTCGCGACGCTCACGGTTCACGAACGAAGTGCATGGCGACCACCGACTGCGCGTCGTCCCACGGTGCTGCGATCTCGGACCGCGACACGCGGTACGTGCCGGCCCCGAGGTCGACGATCAGGCCGCCGTGGCCGTCTCCGTAGCCGTCGCCGAACGCGAGCGCGCCACCGCTCGGCACGGTCGCCGCGAGGTCGCGTGCGGCTCCGACCTTCTTGAGCCACAGGTACACGATCGCGAGCTTGCCCGACGCCAGCTCGAGCTGTCCGAGCTCGCTCGCGTCGTCGATGTTCGCGGCGCCGGTGACCTCGGCGAACAGGACGTCGAGCTCGGTGGCGTGGTCGCCGTGATGCTCGTTCCACCATGCGCGTGGCGGGGCGACCAGCGCGAGCGTGCGGTCGTCGAGGCGGTATGCGTCGAGTTGACCGGACTTGCCCTCGAGCTCGAACGCGTAGCCGCTGCTCGGTCCGACGTCGATCGCGGTGAGCTCTTCTCCTTGGGCCAGCCCGCGCATGATCTGTGCGGGATGTCCGGTGAACTGCGCCTTCGTGGCCGCGGGTTTCGTGGGCACCCAGTCGGTCGCGTTCGCGGCATCGAACACCGCGATCGTGAGCGAGGCGTTCAACGAAGCGATGGTTCCGATGGGCTGCGGGCTCATGGCGGCGAGTCTAACGGATCCTCTCCGGGCGAGCACCGGCGTGCTGTCCGGAGAACGATCGTCGCGTGATCGGGACGTCCACCATCCACGCGCCTTCGGGTGCTCTCCATGGCGCTCGGAAGCTACGTGTCGGGGAGGAACAACGACGCCGTCGTGCACGACCTTGCGCGGGCCTGCGTCGTCGACGCGCTCGATCGCTGGGAGCCGCGGATGGTGCGCACGTAGATCCGCGGATGGAGATCTGCGCGCTGGGTGCCCGGGGTGTATGGTCTCGAGCCAGGGGCAACGCCATGTCGCACACATCACTCACCGAGCTGCTGCATCTCACCTCACCACCGATCGCCATCGCGTTCGTCGACGTGGCGCCGGCGGGCGTGCCGCACGTCTCCGCCGTGGAGCCGGCCGGCTGCGGCTACTGGCGCCGCGCCGCCGCGGGGGAGGTGTTCTTCACCGTCGCCGACGATCACAAGCGCTGCGCGGTGGGCGCGCACACGCACAACGTGACGCTCGCGCCCGCCGAGGCCAAGGAGCTGGAGGGCCTGATCGGCACCATGGTCGGCCTCGAGTACCTGAAGATGGAAGACGTGGCGCAGATCCCGACGCGCAAGACGCCGCTGCAGGTGGCGGTCTACGCGCCGCTCGCCGCTGCGCCGGTGCCGCCCGACGTGGTGCTGGTGCGCGGTACCGCGCGGCAGTTGATGCTGCTGGCGGAGGCGGCGCAGGCGGCGGGCGTGGTCGGTCGCGGGGCAAGCCTGGGGCGGCCCACCTGCGCGGTCCTGCCGGAGGCGATCAACTCGGCGCGCACCGCTGCCAGCTTCGGCTGCGTCGGCAACCGCGTCTACACCGGCGCCGACGACACGGAGGCCTACTTCGCCATCCCTGGCCTGCACCTCGGCGCCGTCGAGGACAAGCTGGCGGTGATCGTGCGCGCCAACCAGGAGCTGGAGAAGTTCCACCGAGCGCGCGCCGCTGCGGCGCCAGCGGCATAGGTTGACGAGGTCGGCTTGATATCGGGAAAGGCTAGATCGACCCATGGCGAAGGACCGCGTGTTGCTGCTGGCCGCGACGACGGCGTATCAGACGGCGGACTTCCGTCGGGCGGCCGAAGCCATGGGCGTCGAGATCACGCTCGGCACCGACCGCTGCCATGTCCTGGCCGAGGTCTGGCCCGAAGGTGCGCTGGCACTCGACTTCCGTGATCCACCGGGCGCAGCGGCGCAGATCGCGGACGGCGCCGGCGCCCAGCGGATCGCCGGGATCATCGCGACCGACGAGAAGACCGCGCTGATCGGCGCGCTCGCCGCCGAGCGCCTGGGGCTGCCGTTCAACCCGGTCGAGGCGACGCGCATGACCGGCGACAAGCTGCGGTTGCGCCAGCGGCTCGCGGAAGCCGGCGTCGCGCAGCCGGCATTTCGCCTCGTCCCGCTCGAGGCAGATCCGATGGCCCTGGTACCCGAGTTGCGGTTCCCGGTGGTGATCAAGCCGCGTCACCTGTCGACCAGCCGCGGCGTGATGCGCGCCGACAACGAGCGCGAGTTCTGCGAACGGTTCGCGCGCCTCGCGCGTCTGCTCGCGGATCCCGAGCTGGTCGCGCGCGATCCCGAGGCGGCTCGCTCGGTGCTGATCGAGGAGTTCGTCGCGGGGCCCGAGGTCGCGTTCGAGGGGCTGCTCCGTGGCGGACGCCTGCACGCCCTGACGCTGTTCGACAAGCCGGACCCGCTCGATGGTCCGTTCTTCGCCGAGACGATCTACGTGACGCCGTCGAGCCTGCCGGCGGCGACCCAGCAGGCGATCGAGGCGCGAGTCGCGGACGCGGCGGTCGCGATCGGATTGCGCGAGGGACCGGTCCATGCGGAGCTTCGGCTCGGCGGGGGGCAGCGTGCGAGCTGCATCGGGCCTCGGGGGCCGATCGTGATCGAAGTGGCGGCGCGATCGATCGGCGGCTTGTGCGGGCGCGCGCTTCGGTTCGGATCCGGCATCTCACTCGAGGAGCTCCTCATCTCGCATGCGCTACGACGCGATGTTTCGTGTGCGCGAACGGCCGAAGCGACGGGCGTGCTCATGCTGCCGGTCCCGCGTGCTGGCGTGCTGCGGGCGATCCAGGGGATCGATGACGCCGCGTGCGTGCCGGGCGTGCGCGAGGTGACGATCACGGCGCGCGTCGGCGAGCACGTGATGCCGCTCCCCGAGGGCAACCACTATCTCGGCTTCGTGTTCGCCGCGGGCGATCATCCGGCGTCGGTGGTCACGGCGCTGCGGCACGCGGACCTCGCGCTCCGGTTCAGCATCGCGCCGCTGTTATAGAAGCTGCAGCGCGTCGAGCGAGCCGAACTGGCTCGCGAGCGGCTCACTTCAACAGAACCACGATTCGCTGAGCCGCGGCGGGCGCGGACCAGGCGGGCGCGTGCTCGCGCGAGGCTGGACGGCGCCCCGACCGCTGGCGGCATGCACGAGCTCGCGGATCCGCGCGAACGCGACGGCCGGATCGAGCGTGGTGTCGGTCGCGGCGTCCGCGGCGATCGAGGTGATCTCCTGCTGCAGGCGATCGACGCGCGGGTCCGGATGCACCCACTGGTAGGACAGCGCCGCGCTGTCGAGTTCGCCGAACGCGGCGCGCGTCTCGGGGCCGAGCAGGAGTGAGCCGGGCGGTACCAGCAGCCGCACCGAGAGCTGCACGGGATCGATGCAGCCGATCAGATCCTCGCGCGCGATGAAGTCGACGAGATCGGCGATCTGATCGAGCGTTGTCCACGGCGTGAACGGAACAAACGTCGGCCGCAGCACGAGCCCGGCATGGCGTGCGAGGCCGAGCGCCTGCTCGAAGTCCGCACGGGTATGGCCCTTGTCGAGCAGCGCGAGGACGCCGTCATCGAGCGACTCGACGGCGCTGACGACGAACGCGCAGCCGAGCGATGCCAGCTCTGCCAGCCATGCGCGGTGCGCGAGCAGGTGGCTGATCTTGATCGTCACGTCGAACGTGAGCGCGGGCCAGCTGCGATGCAGCTCGCGCACGATCGCCATCCCGTGCTTCGGTCCGTTGAAGAAGTCGGGGTCGCCGAAGGTGATGTGCGCAGCTCCTTGATCTACCTGCGCCGCCACGTCGGCAAGCACGGTGTCGCGGTGGACGACGAACAACCGGCCGCCATAGACCGGTGGGATCGGGCAGTGGCGGCACAGGTGAAGGCACCCGCGCGACGCCTCGGTGTAGCCGGCGACATGCTCGCGGCCGTCGCGGATCAGCTTGGCGTAGCGGTCGAGCTGCGGCAGGCCGGTGCGCTGAGGTCGCGGGAACGACAGCTTCGCGAGCGTCACCGCCGGCCGGAGCAGCGCAACCCGACCGTCGCGTGCTCCGTTCCCGAGCCGGTCGATCAGGGCGACCAGCTCGACCTCGTGTTCGCCACCGAGGACCGAATCGGCACCGCACGTGCGCAGGTACGCCTCGTTGAGCGGTGCGTACAGCCCGAAAAAGCACAGGTGTGCGCTCGGATTGAGCTCGCGCACGCGGGCCGCGACGCGCACGCCGAGCCGCAACGCCGTGTGCATCGGCACCGAGATCCCGACGAACTCCGCCGTCCGGATCAGCTCCTCGTCGAGCCGATCGACGG
This sequence comes from Kofleriaceae bacterium, assembly GCA_964203225.1. GTDB lineage: Bacteria > Myxococcota_A > Polyangia > Haliangiales > Haliangiaceae > JABFXX01. The sequence continues at coordinate 136,767 of CAXNMK010000004.1, read as the reverse complement.
CCAGATCCTGGACGACCGGTCGGTGCCCGGCGCCCTCGAGGAACGCGAGCGGCATCGCAAGCCCATGCGGCTGGTGCCCGAGCTCGTAGCAGGAGAGCAGCGCGATCCGCATCTACTTCGCGGCGGGTTGCACGAACTCGGGCGGCAGCGCCGCGCCTTCACCAAACAAGAACTGCTCGCACTGGTCCTTGAGCTTCTTGTGCGACTCGGCCTGCGTCAGGTCGAGCCGGTACTCGTTGACGACCATCTTGGAGTGCTCGATCCAGAGCTTCCAGGCGTCCATCGAGATCTCGTTGAAGATCCGTTCGCCCAGCGCGTCGTTGAACGGCTTGTACGGGATGGCCGGAAGGTCTCGCTGCAGCTTCGCGCACTTGATGAGTCGGGCCATGATCTGCACCCTACACGATGGGACGCCCGACAACGAAGGGCCAACCTCTGCGACCCTCGACGTCCATCGCAGCGACCCTGTGCGGCTCCAGGGTCATCCTTCGCCCGCGCTGCGGCGAAAGCTCCTCGGGCTTGATCTCACGAACCCGATGGAACACCAGGTAGCCGCCCTCGATGCCCTCGATGCCCATGCCACCGAAGCCAGCGCGAGCGAATCCGGTCGTGTGGTCAGCGAACACGATCTGGTCGGTCGGGAGAGTCGCCTTCCTGCGATCGAGGCGCGCACGGACGACGCGGCCCCCGCGGTGGGTCGTGTTGCCGATGAGGTTGAGCACCGTCTCGTAGGTCCGCAGCGGGCGGCCGCGCCAGTTGATCGAGATGACCGAGAACAGCCGATGCTCGATCTTGGTCCACGTGCTCGTGCCCGGCGGACCGTGGCTGACGTGGATCGCCAGGTCGAGCTTGTCTGCGAGCCGTTGAAGCTCGGGCTTCCAGACACGGCGGCGGTGGCCGTTGCTCTCACCCGCGTCCGCAGTGATGAAGAGAGCGCGCGCGGCGGTTGTCGCAAGCCCGAATGCCATGGCGCGTGAACAGCTCGGCGGCCAGCACGTGCGTGCTCGTGCGCGTCCACCGACGCGGCGACTCCGGGTCTCCGCGCGTGACCGGGTCGCCGAGTCGGTCACTCGAGGAGGGGCCGCCGGAGCTCCGCGTCGATGGGACCTCCGACGCTGACGGCCGACGCCGGGGTGACCCGGGCCAGGGCGCGCGCGTCCTTCAGGACCCGACGCGCCGCGCGCGCCGCCCGTGGGCGCAGGCGGACGCAGGCTCCCGCCGCCCTGTCGCCGCCCTGTCGCCGCCCTGTCGCCGCCCTGTCGCCGCCCTGTCGCCGCCCTGTCGCCGCCCTGTCGCCGCCCTGTCGCCGCCCTCCCGCCGCCCGGCGTCGGCCACGCGCTCGGGCGCGGCGCTGCTCCTCGTCGACGGGCGGGACACGGCGTCCCCGGCCGGGCAGGCGGCGGCCTGCGCGCGCGGGCGCGGGGGCCGAAACGCGGAAGCGCCCGCGTCCCTCGAGGGGATGCGGGCGGCTGGGGCGGCCGGTGGCTGGCGGCTCACGGAGGGGCGTGGCGCGCGCCGCGGGCGGGGGCGCGGGCGGGCGGCGGGCGCCGCGTCACGGCGAGACGACGTTGCCCGCGCAGATGTAGGCCGTGATGCCGTCGGGGGTCTCGGCCTGCGCGTCCGGGAGGGCAAAGGTGTTGACGCCATCGCCGCCGTACCGGGCGCCGATCGCCGCGAACAGCGCCGGGTACGCGGCGATCGACACGACGCGGCCGTCGGCGGGCTCCATCCCGCTGCGGTCCCGGGCGTTCGCCGTCCGTCGCACCGACCCCACGACGCAGTCCTCGGTCATCAGGTCGTTCGGAAAGTACCCGGAGGTGCAGACGTAGTAGGACGTGCCCGCGGGCGCCGCGGCGCGGAGGTCTGGCAGCTTGAAGGTTCGGATGCCGTCGCCCCCGAAATCGTTGCGGAGCAGCGAGAACAACGCCAGATTCTGATTCTGAGTGGTGGCCAGCATGTAGCCATCCGCCCGGTGGGCGTTGCTCGGGACGGCGTCCTGGTCAGCGAGCGTGACGTCGCCCAGCACGCACATGCTGTCGTCGCCGGGGTAGGCCCACAGTGGCGCCACCGACGCGGACAGGCCCTGGACGAGCGTCGCGTCGGCGTCTCCGAGCTGCGCACCCTCGAGGTCGTCTCCGGGGACGCCCGTGTCGAGGCAGCCGGCGGTGGGGAGGGAGACGGCGAGGGCGAGGCCGACGAGGAGGGCGTTGTTGAGGTGGGTGAGGCGCATGGCAGGCTCCAGGGTGGGTGCGTTGAAGGAAGGGGTGGCGCGGCGCAGCGGCCGTCGCGGGTTCGTGAGGACAGGTAGAGCAGGGCGCGTGCCAGGGCGCAGACGGCGGGAAGCCTCCTGATTCCCGTGGCTTGTAGGCGCGAACGGAGACACCCCGGCCGTGTATCGCGGTGTCTCACGCGGGCCAGGCTGTCCCTGGGCGGCGGCTCGGGGCGTCGGGGATGAGCTGCAGGGTGCCCTGCTGGTCGGGGGGCTGGGTGAGGTGCCAGTTGTCGCCGTCGCCGCGGGTGACGGTGGCGTTCGAGGCGGCGGGCACGACCGGGTCGGAGACCAGGGTGCGAGAGGTGCCGACCCGCGCGGCCATCAGCGAGTCCGCGGTGTCGAGCTCGGCCGGACCACGTGACGGCGACGCCGGATCGGCTGGGGGGACCGTGACGCTGCCGAGCTGCACGGTGAGTTCGTCCGGGTTCAGGCGTGCGCGCGTCGCGGTCCACCGGGCCGGCGCGAGCTCGAGGTAGCGGTCCAGCGGCCAGGACGGCAGCACGCGCAGGACCTCTTCGAGGTCTGCGAAGGGGTCCGGCGCGCGCTGTCGCTACGTCGGTCGGGGCGTGGGCCTGGGATCCTTCACTTTCGCAGGGAGGCGTCGAGGGTGATGCCGGCGCCGCTGCAGCTCGTGCTGCCGCAGATGGTCATGCCGGTCGGGATGAGGTCGGGCGAGTAGGCGGTGTTCGAGCGGAGGAACGCGTCGGTGAACCGGTAGAAGCTGGTCGCCTGGAACGCGGTGCCGACGACGCGGGCGAAGTAGCCGGTGCTGTCGGAGAAGAACTGGCGGTACTCCTTGAGCTGGAACTTCGCGGTGGTCGGGTCCATCGCGGTGAACACGTAGACCCGGTCGCGATCGGGGAACGACGCGGTCGCGTCGGTCATCTTGGCGAGCAGCGGCGCCGCGCCGCCGGCCGAGCTCTCGCTCAGGCCCTCCTTGTCCCACGCGATGACGACCGAGTGCTCGGCGTCGGTGAGCAGCGAGGTGCGGACGGCGGTGTCGAACACCTTGTTCGACGGCCAGAACGTGATCGGCGCCTGCTCGGCGAGGGCGAACTCGCGGATGGTCTCGAACGGGTTGGCCGACGGCCAGCTGCCATCGGCGGCCAGGGCATAGGGCTCCTGCGTGATCACGCGCCCGGCCGGGCACAGGTTCTTGGACTCCATCCAGTCGCCGAGGTGCGCGGCGTACATCGCGGCGTGGCCGGCGCCGGCCCGGGTCAGGCAGCGCTGGCGCACGCGCTGGGTGCCGCCGGGGATCGCCAGCGCGACCTCGCCGACCGCGCAGCTCTCGCCCCGGTCCGAGTCGACATCCTCGGCGTGCCGGACCACGACCACCGCCGGGGTGCAGGCCGCCAGCGTCGTCGCCTGGGCGGTGGTCGTGTCGGCGGGAGCGGCCACGCGGCGAAAGCACTTCACCCAGTCCACGACCATGTTCGCCGAGCCGTCGGTCGCCGGCTGCCACGTGCCGTCCTCGATGTCCTTGAGGTCGCGGTCCCAGGCGCCGCCGACGGCGACGTTGAGCACGAACGCCTGCGCCGACCACTCCGCGTCGAGCGTCTGCCAGGCCGGGACCGGCTGGGTAGGCGCCAATCGGTTGTGGTCCGCGACCAGCTGCTTGAGCGAGTACGAGTGCAGCTTGACCGGCGGGGTGGTCGGCGAGGCGATGCTGCGCAGGCTGCCGTCGGCGGCGACCTCGGCGTCGAGGTAGACGTCGAAGCGGACGTCGGACACCACGCCGGCGTCGTAGACCTGGTACCAGTCGACCGCGAAGGTGTGGGTCGAGCTCCACTGCGCCCCGGTCAGCGTGGTCCTGATGTCGAGGCTGGAGTCCTCCGGCAGGCTGGTGAAGTAGACGGCGTTCGGGTAGGCCGAGGTGCGGGCCATGAGCCGCGAGGTGAAGTCGGGGCGCTGAGCGATGCTGTCGACGGTCTCCATGACGTCGATCTCGCCGGTCTTGGGCCACTTGTTGGTGTCGCCGGTCTGCCACTCGCCGACGGTCCACAGCGCGGGCCACAGGTGCGGGCCGCGCGGGACCTTCGCCTTGAACATGAACAGCCCGTACTTCTGCGTGAAGTAGGAGCCCATCCGGCCGCTGTAGGCGCGCCACAGGCCGTCCGTGTTCTGGTAGCCCTTCGTGACCTTGAGGGTCACACCGCCGCCGGGGTTGGTCACGACGTTGGCGCGCATGTACTTGACCGGCGAGCCGGCCGGGTCCTTGAACCCATCCTTGACGTCCCACGCCGCCAGCGACGAGAACGTCTCGGTGTACGTGCTGACGTAGGTGACCGCGGGGGCGGCGGTCAGGCTGTCCTCGGTGGCGGCGAGCTGGGCGTCGTCGTCCTCGTTTTCGACGCAGCCGGAGTCGAGGTCGAGGGCGAGGGCGACGGCGAGCAGGAGGGGGATCTTGAGGCTGGCGAGGCGCATGGGAGGCTCCGCGGTGGGGAGAGGGAGGCGAGGGGTGCTCCGCGGAGAGGCCGGCGCGGGTTCGTGAGGAGCGCGATAGCAGGGCGCGTGCCAGCACGCCGCCGCTCCAAGCATACTGATTCCGATTGCTTGCAGGCGCGAGCGGAGACACCCCCAGCCGTGTAACGCGGTGTCTCACGCGGGCTGTCCGGGGCCCGACGAGCCTGGCGAGGTTGCCGTCGAACGGCTAGTGTCCCGCCCGGGTCATAGTGATCTCACCCGGTGGTGCGAGGCGCGCCGAGCGCGAGGCGCCGCTCCGCCGCGCTCCTCGTCGGAGCGCAAGGCGCGGCAACGAAGTGATCGGCGATGCATCGGGCCATCCGGTGAGGTCAATATGGCCCGGGCGGGACACTAGTTCGGGATGCGCGCGAAGCTCGAGCCGTAGGGCCCGGTGATCCGGGTGATGGTGCCGGCGGCGTCGGTGGTGACGTCGGCGGTGGTGTAGCCGGGGTTGTAATAGTACGGGTTGTACTCGGGCTGACCGCGAGCTTGCCGGGATCGCCGGTGAGCGAGAGGGTCCACGAGACGCCGGCGGCGTTGGTCCACAGCAGCACCTGCGAGCTGAGCCTGGTGATCGTGGTGGTCTGCCAGGGGTTCGTGCTGCCGTCGGGGGTGGGCGTCGGGTCCTGGTAGGTGCCGACGACCTTGGCGACGTCACCAGCGACGGCGGGACAGGACAGGGTGACGGTCTGACCGTCGGCCTCGGCGGGGATCCGGATGGTCTTGGCGCCTTCGAAGGCCCGCGGGTTGCCGCGGTCCATGTCGTCGCAGCGATAGCTCGCAAAGAAGCCCTGGGCGTCGCTGTTCGGGTTGCCCAGCACGGTCTTGCGGATGGTGTAGGCGCACGAGGTCAGCCCGTCGCAGGGGAAGGCGAGTGGCCCCGTGACGGTGTTGGCGACGATCCCGTCCGAGTAGCTGGCCCCGAGCACACGAATGCCAACGATGGATGTGGCGCGCTCGTCCATCCAGAGCTGGAACCCGTTGGCGTTGGTCCACAACTTGGTGGCGAGGGAGGCCTGGAAGTCCTTCGAGACCTGTTCGACGTAGACGGTGCGAGCGGCCTGGCAGGCCTCGAGGCCGCGGCCGCCGGTGCCGCCGCCCTCAGGATCGTCGACCCTGTAAAACGGAGGGGTGACAAACGGGGGGACGGCCTGGCAGATGAACGGGCGGCCGTCGTCGACGCAGGTGCAGTCGCCGATCTCGCTGGTTCGCGTGGCGGCGCCGGTGGCAGCGACGCGGGCGTTGAAGGTCGCGGTGGCGCCGCGCAGGGCGTTGGTCTGCGCTTCGATGTGCGCGACGTGCTCGACCTTCCTCTGCTCGATGTCGATGGACGGGTTGTTGGCGTCGGCGAGGGCCAGGAGGAAGAAGCCTTGCTCCTGGACCAGGCGCGCGTGGATGGCGAAGCTGCCGAGGGTGTCATCGACGCTGGCGGCGAGCCCGCGAGCGGCGGAGTCCTGGGCGACGAGGTCGAGGAGGCTGTCGAGGATGTTGGCCCCGGCCAGGATGTCGCTGAGGGTGGCGAGGTCGCTCCAGCGGAGCGACCCTGCGCTGGCGGTGTTGGAGCTGATCGAGGCGAGGAACGCCTGGACCTTGGCGTCGTCGTTGGTGGCCTTGACGGTGCGGAAGGCCTGCCAGAGGCTGTCGATCGAGTTGAGGGTCTGCACGGCGCCGACGCCCAGGACGTCCTTGTGGGTGGCCGTGACCGCGTCGTTCAGCTGGCTCATCGCGGCCTTGAGCACATCGAGCTGGGCTTGCACCTGCTTGACCTGGTCGAGGATCTCGCCGGTGGACACCTCGACCTCGCCGTACTTCTGATAATTGTTGAACATCTTGACGATCTGCATCGCCGAGGTGGCGGCACCGACCACGTCGCCGGGGCCGACCTCGCCGAGATCTTCTTCGACCACGCCATCCTCGGTGGCGGCGTCGTCGACGCAGCCGGTGGCGGGGAGGGCGACGGCGAGGGCGAGTCCGACGATGAGGGAGTTATTGAGGTGGGCGAGACGCATGGGAGGCTCCGAGGTGGGGAGAGCGAGGCAAGGGGTGCGCGGCGGACAGGCCGTCGCGGGTTCGTGAGGAACACCTTTAGCAGGGCGCATGCCAGCACGCCGCCGTTCAAGCCGTAATTATTTCAAATACTTGCATGCGCGAGCGGAGACACCCCAGCCGTGTCATGCGGTGTCTCACGCGGGCCGTCCCGGTTCGGGGCGGCTGGGGGCATCCGGGGTGCGACGCGAGGCGGCCGAGGCGTCCAGGTGCGACGCGAGGCGTCCGGGACGGCTGGGTCCTGGGGCGGCCGGGCGCTCCGCCGTGGCTCGGCCGCCTGCCGTCGCGCGGGCGCCTCCCCGCCATCCGCGCCTGCACCGCGCGCCGGCGCGTGGCCGGCGCTCCGGCGCTCGAGCCGGCGTCGTCGGCCGAGCAAGGAGCTCGCGCGCGCGGGGGCCCGAAACGCGGCCGCGCCCGCGACCCTGTGTGGGCAGCGGGCGCGTGGGGTGGCCAGCTGGGGGTTGGGGGGCGTTACGGGCGGGCGAAGAAGGCGCCGTCGGCCGCCCGGATGCCGCGGACGTTGCCGTCGGGGTCGAGGGTGATGGTCTCGGCGTACATGCCGAAGGTGAGGGGGATGCCGTCGAGGACCTTGAGCTGGAGGGTGCCCTGCTGGTCGGGGGTCTGGGTGAGGTTCCAGCTGTAGCCGTCGTCGCGGGTGAACCTGATGGTGCTGGCGTCGACGAGGGAGATGGTGGCGGTGGAGGCGGCGGGGACGACGGCGTCGGGGACGAGGGTGCGGTAGCGTGCCGACGAGGCGGGCGAGGTTACCGTCGAAGGCGCCGCAGGTGAGGTGGACGGTCTGGCCGCCGGCCTCGGCGGCGAGGCGGAGGGTCTTGGTGCCGGGGGGACCGTCCCAACCCGCGGGCACGCCGGCCGGCTCGGCGCCGCAGCCGTAGGTGACCTCGAAGGCCTTGGCGACGTTGGGGGTGGGGTCGCCGAGGTTGGCGACGGTGTAGTCGCAGGCGCCGCGGCCGTCGCAGGCGGAGCGCAGGGAGGGGGTCACGTCGAGCCCGCCGTAGGTGGCCTTGTCGACGTGGACCATCGAGGTGAGGCCGGCGTTGTCGGTCGCCTGGGTCCAGCCGGTGAAGGCGGTCTGCGCGGTGATGAGCTCGCCCATCACCTTCGTGCCCAGCTGCGCGGGGACGGGGTAGACGTAGCTCGTCCGAACGCGGTCGCAGGTGCCGGTATCGACGAAGAAGTAACCCGCCTCGTAGCGGTAATGGGCGCCGGTCCCGGTGTCGTCGAAGGCGTAGTACTGCGTCTCCCCCCCCCAGTCATATTCGCCGTAGCAGGCGGTGAACTGCGCCTGGCGCGCCTGCATCTTGGCGGTGACGATCGCCTGGTTCATGGCGTTGTTGGTCTGAAGGAAGTTGGCGTCGAAGGCGGCGAGGCGGGCCGTCTGGGCCTTGACCTGGGTGCCGCCGGGGGCGAAGGCCGTGTGGCCATCGGCCTGCATGGCGAGAGAGAGGACGTAGAAGCCCTCGGCGAGGCGGAGGCGGACGCTGGCGGCGTAGGTACCGAGCTCGGCGGTGCGGTCGAGGGCCTGGCCGCGGAGGAAGGTGGCGTTGTCGCGGATGGCGGCCTGGGCCAAGTCGTCGAGGCTGGTGAGCGTGGCGAGGTCGATGACGCCGTAGGCGCCGGGGACGCCGTTGCGGACGTTCTGGTAGAAGGCGGCGAGGGAGCCTGGCTGGGTCTCTTCGGCGGCGCTGGCGTCGCGCCAGCCCTGCATGACCTGGTCGATGTTGTGGAGGTAGCCCTTGGCGGCGGTGACGGAGATGAGGCCCATGAGCTCCTGCATGCCGTTCTGGAGCTCGGTGACCTTTTCTCCGAGCGCCTTGATGTCCTCGTCGACCTCGTCGAGCTTCTCGAGCAGGTCGCCGGTGGTGACGATGGGGGTGCCGAACTCCGACAGGTTCTTGATCATGTCGTAGAGCTCGGCGGCGCCCTTGACGCCCTCGATCACGTTGCCGGGCAGGCCGACCTCGATGGCCTGGTCGGCGGTGGCGAGCTGGGCGGCGTCGTCGGCGTCGTCTGCTTCCTCGATGCAGCCGGACGAGTCGAGGTCGAGGGCGAGGGCGGCGGCGAGCAGGAGGGGGATCTTGAGGTTGGCGAGGCGCATGGCGGGCTCCTGGGTGGGTGCGTCAAAGGGAGGCGAAGGGTGCGCGGCACAGCAGCCGTCGCGGGTTCTTGAGGACAGGTGGAGCAGGGCTCGTGCCAGCGCGGACGACGCCTTGAATCATGTGATGTCGATGACTTGCAGGGGCGAGCGGAGACACCCCCGCCGTGTATCGCGGTGTCTCACCGTACACCCTCTCGATTCGATGACCCCGTCACCAGCGATCTGTTCGTCCGACCTCCAGGTGCGCGTGCGTGGCGCGGTGCAGGCGACCACCCAGTCCGTCCTCGACCCAGGCCTCCATCGCCGCCGCGGGCCGCGCTCACAACGTCCGCAGCGCGTCGGCCAGGACGGGCGAGAACGGCAGCTTCGGGTAGTCGGACAGCGGCACCTGCGTGCCGTCGGCGGCGCCGACGTCGCGCAGTTCGTGGACGGTGTCGGGCAGCGTCACCAGCCGGGCCACGCCGGGCGGGAACGCCGCGGCCAGCCTGGCGACCTCGGCGCACGGGGTGTTCCAGTCCTTGGCGCCGCAGGTGATCAGCACGCTGCCGGGGGCGGTGACCCGGGCGGCCATCGCCACCGGATCGAGCTCGTTCTCGGTCCGCAGCAGGCGCTGGTTGGCGGCGTTGTAGACCACGCCGGCGATCACCGCCTGGAGCTGCTGGCCGACGCCGGTGGCCGCCGGCAGGGGCAGGACCAGCGGCGACGGCACCGGCGCGCCGGCGATCAGGCCGCGGATGCCGGCCTGCATCCACGCGGTGAGCGCCGCGCCGTCGGCGGCGGGCAGCGCGCCGGCGGCCACCACCTCGCGCAGCTTCTGCTCGAGCTGCGCGCCGAGGATGCCGAGGATGGTGCCGTACTGCGGCTCGAGCAGCGCGAGCTGCGCGGGCTTCGGCGCGGTGGCGGCATCGGTGGCGACCGCCAGCGCGATCATGCCGCCCTCGCTGTGCCCGATGATGATCAGCCGCCGCGCGTCGACGCCGGGCTGCGCCGCCAGGTACGCCAGCGCGTCCTGCGCGTGGCGCACGAAGGTGTCCTTGAACGACAGGCCCCCGAGGTCGGTGGGCGTGTAGGGGCCCAGGCCGGTCGCGCCGGCGCCGAACTTGTCGTAGCGCAGCGAGGCGTAGCCGCGCGCGCCGAGCTGATCGGCGAGCCAGCGGTAGGTGTCGACCTTGTCGGTGTGGCCCGGGACGGCGCTGTTGCCGTCGCGGTCGGTCGGGCCGCTGCCTGCGATGATGAGCGCCGCGGGCACGGGCGTCGGCGGCGTCCACGGGCAGCCGCAGGCTGCCGTGCAGCGTCACCTCGCCGCTGGCAAAGGTCACGTCGCGGTCCGGGGACATCGTGGGCATCGTGGGCTCCGTGGGCTCCGTGGGCTCCGTGGGCGGCCGGGCGCGGGTGGTCATGCGGGTGTTCGGGTGGCCGCACCCGGCGAGCGCGCAGGCGGCCGCGAGGAGCGCGGCGCTCGCACGCGGGGGGCGGGGCGAGGTGGTGGGGTGAGGTGCGGTGGTGGGGTGAGGTGCGGTGGTGGGGTGAGGTGCGGTGGTGGGGTGCATGGAGACGGCTCGGTGGCGGGCGCTGGATCAGGCCTTGGACGCGACCACCGGCTTGCCGGGCCCGGGCGCGATCAGCTCGCCGCGCGCGACGGCGAGCACCGTGCCGATGGCCACGCCGGCCCACGCGGTGACGAGCAGCGCGAACAGCCCGACGGCGGCGTACTCGAACGCGACCAGGCCGGTGTGGCGCGCGAGCTGGTTGGTGCCGGTCACGCAGGTGGCGATCGGGAACGTGAACGACCACCAGGTCAACGCGAACGGCATCTGGCGGCGCCGCGCGCGCAGGGTGAGCAGGCAGGCCAGCGCCATCCACAGCAGCATGAAGCCCCACATCGGCACCCCGTAGAGCACCGCGAACAGCCGCATCGCCGTCGACAGCGGGGCCGGCGTCGCGAGCGCCGCGCCCGCCCCGAGCACGCCGGCCGCGGTCATCGACTGGCCGACCGGCCCCAGGACGATCCACAGGGTCGGCACCCGCGCCGAGCCCGACGAGCCGAAGTGGGCCAGCCGGCTCCAGATCATCGAGATGACGATGAGGGAGACGATCAGGCTCAGGCCGAACATCGCGTAGCAGCCGAGCAGCATGGCGAGGCGGGCTTGCCCCTCGGGGACGAACCGCAGCAGCAGCCCCCCGGTGGTCGCCGACACCATCGGCGGGACGACGGGCATCAGCCAGCCGCCGAACGCGCCGTCGGGGCGCACCTCGTGCTGGGTGAACAGCAGGTACGGCACGTACACGGCGGTGGCCAGGCCGAGCAGCGTGCCCACCGCCCACAGCACCGCGTCGATCCGCACCGCGAGGTCCTCGCCGATGATGTGGCTGCCGACCAGCAGGGTGGCCGCGCCGACGGCCATCAGCGCCATCGGCGGCGCCCCGAAGAACTGCGCCATCACCGCGTCGTCGCGCAGCCGGCGGACGGCGCCTGGCGTCCGCGCCCAGTGCACCGGGACGATCACCAGCAGCAGCGCCAGCATCGCGACCGACAGCGCCCACGCCAGGGTCGTCAAGGCGCCGATGCCGGGCAGCGCGATCGGCAGGGTCGCGCCGGCGACGGCGATGATCGCGGTGCCCATCGCCGAGGCGAACCAGTTGGGGCCGAGCAGCACGGGCGCCCCGTCCTCCGTGCGCGACGACAAGATCTGGAGCAGCGCGCGCGGGCGGAGGGTGCGTGCGCCCGGCGGCGTGGACATATCGTCCCTACTTTACGCGCGCGCGCAGGTGGCCGCGCCCTGCCGTTCGCCCGTTCGCGGGCGCGCCGGGCGATTCCCCGCCGCGCGACGCCCTTCCGGGCGGCGGCGTTCGTGCTTGACCCCGCGGGGGGGCCGTCGTACTCGGGCTCCAGGGGCGGAGCCCGGCGTGCGCTGCGCCGGGGCTCGAGGTCTATCCACCCACCTCGGACGCGCTGCCCCTGTTCATGTCGCGCCCGCGCAGGGCGCCCATCGTGTCGAGGAGCCTTTCGTGACCAAGCCCCCCGTTCGAGTGACCGTGACCGGCGCCGCCGGCCAGATCGGCTACGCCCTGGTGTTCCGCATTGCCAGCGGCGAGATGCTCGGCAAGGACCAGCCCGTCATCCTCCAGCTCCTCGAGCACCCCGGCGACAAGCCGCAGGCGGCGCTCAAGGGCGTGATGATGGAGCTCGACGACTGCGCGTTCCCGCTGCTGGCCGGCCTGTCCGGAACCTCGGACCCGCAGGTCGCGTTCCGCGACGCGCAGCAGGCGCTGCTCGTCGGAGCCAAGCCGCGCGGGCCGGGCATGGAGCGCAAGGACCTGCTCCAGGACAACGCCAAGATCTTCACCGAGCAGGGCCGCGCCATCGACGAGGTCGCGGCCCGCGACGTCAAGGTGCTGGTGGTCGGCAACCCGGCCAACACCAACGCGCTGATCGCGATGAACACCGCCAAGAGCCTGCCGCGCACCTCGTTCACCTCGATGATGCGCCTCGACCACAACCGCGCCGTGTCCCAGCTCGCGGCGCGGGTCGGCGCGTCGGTCAGTGACGTCGAGCGGATGATCGTGTGGGGCAACCACTCGCCGACGATGTACCCGGACGTCCGCTACGCCACCGTCGGCGGCAAGGCCGCGCCGGACCTGATCGACGAGGCGTGGTACCGCGGCGAGTACATCCCCAAGGTCGGCAAGCGCGGCGCGGCGATCATCGAGGCCCGCGGGCTGTCGTCGGCGGCGTCGGCGGCCAACGCGGCCATCGACCACATGCGCGACTGGAACGCCGGCTCGGACGGCCGCTGGGTGACGATGGGCGTGGTGTCCGACGGCTCCTACGGGATCCCCGAGGGGATGATGTTCGGCGTGCCCTGCACGTGCGCCGACGGCACCTGGCAGGCCATCAAGGGCCTCGAGATCGACGCGTTCTCGCAGGAGCGGATCGGGCTGACGCTCAAGGAGCTCACCGACGAGCGCGACGGCGTCGCGCACCTGCTGGGCTGAGAGACTGTAAAACAGTCTCGAAACCGGGGTGGGAACCCTGCGCGGCTTGCCGCGTAGGGCGGGGCGGAGCCCCGTGGAATCGAGCCGCCGCCAGGCACGCGGGCGGCGTCCCGCCGCCGAAACGACCACAGGCGCGACCCGGAGAGGGCCGCGCCTGCGGTGCGTTCGTCGATGCGTGCGTCGGGCGAGGGCCCCGACGGGGCGGGCTCAGCGCGCCTTGATGGCGTCTTCCTTGGCCTTCTTCGCCTTGGAGAGCAGCTCCTCGGAGATCGTGGCCGGCACGTCGGAGTACTTCGCGAACTCCATCGTGAACTCGCTCTTGCCCTGGGTGGCCGAGCGGAGCGGCGTGGAGAACCCGAACATGTCGGCGAGCGGGACCTCGGCCTCGACGCGCGACTGGCCGTCCTCCTCGGTCGAGCCGATGACGATGCCGCGGCGCTGCATGATCAGCGACAGCATGTTGCCGGCGAACTCGGCCGGGCCCTCGAGCGAGACCTTCATGATCGGCTCGAGGATGCGCGGGGTGGCGCGCGGGAAGAAGTCGCGGAACGCGCCGCGGGCCGCTTCCTGGAACGCGTTGTCGCTCGAGTCGACGGCGTGCGACTGGCCATCGTTGATGACGATGCGGATGCCGACGCACGGCACGGAGAGCCGGGGGCTCTTCGGGATCATCGTCTTGAAGCCCTTCTCGCAGGACACGATGAACTCGCGCGGGATCGAGCCGCCCTTGACCTCGTCCACGAACTCGAACTCGCCGTCGAACGGCTCGGCGTAGCCCGCGACGCGACCGTACTGGCCGGAGCCGCCGGTCTGCTTCTTGTGCGTGTAGTTGAACTCGACCTTCTTGCCGATGGTCTCGCGGTACGCGACCTGCGGGGGCGAGGTCACGACCTCGGCCTTGTACTCGCGCTTCATGCGCTCGATGTACACGTCGAGGTGGAGCTCGCCCATGCCGGCGATGATGGTCTCGTTCGACTCGGGGTCGACGAAGCACGTGAAGGTCGGGTCCTCCTTCGTGAACCGGTTGAGCGCCTTCGACATGCTGATCTCGGCGCCGGCATCCTTCGGCTTGATCGCGACCGAGATCACCGGCTTCGGGACGAACATCGACGTCATGGCGACGTTGATGCTGCCGTCGGTGAACGTGTCACCGGAGTTGCAGTCGATGCCGAACAGCGCGCAGATGTCGCCCGCCGAGGCCTCGGTGATGTCTTCCTTGTCGTCCGAGTGCATGCGGACGAGGCGGCCGAGCTTGACCTTCTTGCCGTTGCGCGCGTTGACGATGAACTCGTCCTTGCGGGCCACGCCCGAGTAGATGCGGACGTAGGTGAGCTGGCCGTAGCGACCGTCCTCGAGCTTGAACGCGAGCATGACGAGCGGCTTGGCGGCGTCCGATGCCACGACGAGCGGGGCCTCCTCCTTGTCGAGGTCGAGCGCGATGTTCTCGACGTCGCGGGGCTCGGGGAGGTAGTTGCAGACGCCGTCGAGCAGCAGCTGGACGCCCTTGTTGCCGAGGGCCGAGCCGAGCATGACGGGAGTGCACTTGAGGCCGACCGTGGAGTCGCGCAGGCACTTCCGGATCAGCTCCGGGGTGACCTTCTCCTCGAGCATCGCCTCGGTGAGCTCGTCGTTGACCATCGAGATCTGGTCGAGCATCTCCTCGTGCGCCTTCGTCGACTGCTCCAGGAGCTCGGCCGGGATCGGGCCGCGCTCGATCTGCTCGCCGTTGTCGCCGTGGAACGTGAACGCGACCATCTCGACCAGGTCGACCACGCCCTCGAGCTTGTCCTCGAGGCCGATCGGCAGCTGGATCATGACCGGGTGCAGCTTGAGCTTCTCGCGCAGCTGGTCGCGGACGCGGAACGGGTTCGCGCCGACGCGGTCGAGCTTGTTGACGAACGCGATGCGCGGGACCTTGTACCGGCGCATCTGGCGATCGACGGTGTAGGACTGCGACTGGACGCCGGCGACGCCGCACAGCACCATGATCGCGCCGTCGAGGACGCGCAGCGAGCGCTCGACCTCGACGGTGAAGTCGACGTGTCCCGGGGTGTCGATGATGTTGATGTGGTGCTGCGCCTTGATGGGCGAGCCCGGCACCGCCATGATCGTCTTGACCTTGGCGTCGGGTGGCCACTGGCAGAACGTGGCGGCCGACTGGATCGTGATGCCGCGCTCGCGCTCGAGCTCCATCGAATCCATCTTGGCGCCGACGCCGTCCTTGCCCTTCACCTCGTGGATCGCGTGGATCCGGGCGGTGTAAAACAGGATGCGCTCGGTCAGCGTGGTCTTGCCACTGTCGATGTGAGCCGAGATGCCGATGTTGCGGACTTTGGACAGGTCGGTAAACGCCACGGGACGGACTCCAGGGCCCCCAGGAGGGGCGGTAAGGGCGCGGGATTGCTACCTTGTAAGCGCCGCCATTGCAAGGCCCCACGGGCCGGACCCCCAAGGGCCTGCATTTCAACGGTTTGACGGGGCTGGTTTGCTACCCTCGCGGGCCCCGGTGGACCACCTCGATGACAACGCGATCGCCGAGTTCGTGTCCGGCGACCTGCCGCCGGGGCGGCTCGCGCGGGTCGAGGGCCACCTCGCGGGCTGCCGCGACTGCCGCGCCCTGGTCGCCGCGCTCGCCCAGGACGACGCCGCCGACTCGCACGGCGCGACGATCCCGCACGAGCGGCTGTCGCCATCCCAGGTCACCCAGCTGCCGACCCGGCCGCTCACGGTCGGGGATCGGGTCGGGCGCTACCTGGTGCTGTCGACGCTCGGCACCGGCGGCATGGGCGTCGTGTTCGCCGCCTACGATCCGCAGCTCGACCGCAAGGTCGCGCTCAAGCTGCTGCGCTCGGGCACCAACCTGCCGACCCAGGACGCCACGAAGCGGCTGCGCCGCGAGGCCCAGGCGATCGCCCAGCTGTCCCACCCGCACGTCGTCGGCGTCTACGACGTCGGCACCACCGACGACGGCCACCTCTACATCGCGATGGAGTTCGTCGAGGGCGACACGCTGACCGCCTGGCTCAAGCGGTGGCCGCGCACGTGGCGCGAGATCGTCGACGTGTTCCTGCAGGCGGGCCGCGGCCTGGTCGCCGCGCACTCGGTGGGCCTGCTGCATCGCGACTTCAAGCCCGACAACGTGCTGGTCGGCGGCGACGGCCGGGTCCGCGTGACGGACTTCGGGCTCGCGCGCTCGCTGGTGTTCCACCTCGACGAGGAGTCCGCCCGGGGCCCGACGCCGAGCCTGCCCCTCGCGCTGAGCTCGCCGCTGACCGCGACCGGCACGGTGCTCGGGACGCCGCGCTACATGCCGCCCGAGCAGCTGACCGGCCCCGACATCGACGCGCGCGCCGACCAGTTCAGCTTCTGCGTGGCGCTCCACGAGGCGCTCTACGGCGCGCACCCGCTGCCCGGCGGGACCAGCGTCGCGATGCTCGAGCAGGGCGTGCGCGCGACCCCGCCGCCGAGCGACACCCGCGTGCCGGCGCTGGTCGGGCGGGCGGTGGCGCGCGGCCTCGAGCGCGATCGCACGAAGCGGTTCCCGACCATGGCGTCGCTGATCAGCGAGCTGACGCCGCCGCCGCCGAGCCTGGGCCGCAAGAGCCTCGCGCTCGCGATCGGCGGGATCGTCGTGGTCGGCGGGGTGGCGACCGCGATGATCGTCACCCAGGAGGAGCCGGTCCCGCTCGGGCCGGCCGATGGCGCGGGGGTGCAGCCGTTCGTCGACCAGATCAACGAGCTCAAGTCGAACATCACCGCGATCGATCGCGAGCGGCGCACGCTGATCTCCGAGCTCGAGCGGCGCGCGGTCACCCAGGACGAGGTGGTGATGCTGCGGCGCCAGCTCGCCGACAAGGACACGCAGATCCAGGCGCTGGTCCAGCAGGTGACGATCCTGCAGACCCAGACCGGACGGCTCCGCCGCGATCGGGTGACCACCGCGCCCTCGCAGGTGGCCCAGGCGATCGGCGCGCTCGGGGCGGCGAACACGAGCATCGACTACTGCCTCGACGAGTGGATCGAGCGCGCCCGCAAGATCGAGACCCCCGAGGGCTGGCGCACCCCCGACGTCGACGTCGTGCTGCGGCTGGCGGTGGCCGGCGACGGGACCGCGCACTCCGCCGACGCCACCATGCGGACCTCGGCGGATCACCTGTGCCCGGTCCACGAGCCGCGCTGCAACGAGAGCCCGTCGCTCGCGCTGTGCCTGGAGGCGGCGGTCACCCGGACCCGGTTCCCGGCGGGGCCCGAGCAGCTCGACCTCGAGCTCGCGGTCGGGTGGTCGCAGGGGCTGCGCAGCGTGTCCCCGCGGGTGCTGGGGCGGCGGGCGGCGGCCGGCACGACCATCGACCTCGAGTGATCCCGCCGATCGGAGAGACGGTGAACCAGTCTCGAAACCGGGGTGGGAACCCTGCGCGGCTTGCCGCGGAGGGCGGGGGCGGCGCCCCCGTGGAACCGAGATCGCGGGGCCTCGCTCGACGATCAGCGGTCAGCGGTGGCGAGGGCCCGATGTGACGAATCCTGCTGACGGCCGGATCGGTCGTGTAGTATCCCGCACCCATGCTCCGCACCTCCGGACCGACCTGGCTCGCGCTCGGCCTGACCACCCTGGTGGCGGCCGCGGCGTCGGCCGCGCCGACCTCGACCTTGCCCTCGACCTCGACCTCGACCTCGACCGTGATGCCGCCCGCCGTCGCCACCGAGCGCGCCGTGGTCACGCAGCCGCCCGAGGCGTTCACGCCGATGGCGCCGGCCGCGCTGATCGCGCAGACGCTCTACCTCGAGCGCTGCACGGGCAACTGCACCGTCACCGGCGGCGGCATCAACGATGCTCGCAGCTACACGTCGACGATCCCGACCACGGGCCCGAACACGATCGCGGAGTTCCGCAGCAACGCCGGCACCGTGGGCACCGCCGCGAACGCGGACTGGAACGCGGTCGTCCAGTGCGTCAAGGAGGTCTACTCGCCGTTCGACGTCCAGGTGACCGACGTCAAGCCGGCCGCCGGCGTGTCGTTCCACCTCGCGATCGTCGCGGGCTCGCCCGGCGAGGTCGGCCTGTCCAACATGATCCTCGGGATCGCCCCGGCGCGGGGGGACTGCTCGCCGTCCGACAACGTGGTGTCGTTCTCGTTCGCGAACGCGCACCCCGGCACCACCAACGAGCGGCTCCTCAACCTGTGCTGGACCGCCGCGCAGGAGTCCGCGCACGCGTTCGGCATCCCCAACCACTCGTGGCGGTTCGTGTCGAGCAACCGCTCGGCGTGCAACGATCCGATGACCTACCGCACCGACTGCGGCGGGCAGAAGTTCTTCCGCAACGAGCAGTCGTCGTGCGGCGACTACGCCGAGGAGGCGACCTGCAGCTGCGGGCCGACCCACAACTCGCACCTCAAGCTGCTGTCGGTGTTCGGCGAGGGCGTGCCCACGACGGGTTCGCCGACATCCACGGTCGTCACCCTGCCGCTCGCCAACGCGCCGCTCGCGGCGGTGGTCGGCGCGCAGGCCGGCTCCAAGCGCGGCGTCTCCAAGGTCGAGCTGTGGCTCAACGGCTTCAAGTGGGCCGAGACCCCGGGCGCTCCGTTCGGCCCCAACGGCCAGGCGCTCCAGTCGTCGTACACGCTGACGGTGCCGACCACGGTGCCGAGCAGCAAGATCAGGCTGATCGCGCGGGCGTACGATGACCTCGGCGCGTTCACCGACTCGGCCGTGGTCGAGACCTACAAGGGCTCGGCGTCCGGTTGCGCCGATGCCAGCGCGTGCGCGGACGGCCAGCGCTGCGACGCCGGCTACTGCCTGTGGGATGCCCCCGCCGGCGAGATCGGCGACGACTGCACCTACGCCCAGTACTGCCTGAGCGGGCTCTGCCAGGGCACCGCGGAGCAGACGATCTGCACCCAGAGCTGCATCCCGGGCGTCGGCGACAGCTGCCCCGATGGCTTCACCTGCATCCAGTCGGGCGTGGGCCAGGGCGTGTGCTTCTTCCCCGCCGACGAGGGTGGCTGCTGCAGCGTCGGTGGCGATGGCCAGGGCGCGTGGGTCCAGCCGGTGCTCGGCCTCGGGCTGCTCGGGTTGATCGTCCTTCGCCCGCGCCGGCGCCGCCGCTGATGCGCGCCGCCGCGCTCGCCTCCGCGGTCGTCCTCGGGGGCCTGCTCGGGGGCCTGCTCGGGGGCCTGCTCGGGGGCCTGCCCGCGGCGCACGCCACCCCCGGCGGCCACTCGCCGGCCGGGCAACTCGCCACCGTCGAGATCCCGCCGCAGCCGCACGCGACCACCGCGGGCGTGCTGTTCCTCAACCGGTGCGCCGCCGGCTGCACGATCACCAAGGGCGGCATCAACGACGCCCGGTCGAACGTGTCGACCATCCCCGACGGCTCCGAGACCACCTACACGGTCAACCCGTTCGCGTGGGGCGACACCGAGTGGGACGGGATCGTCCAGTGCATGCGCGAGGTCTACTCGCCGTACGCGGTCGACGTCGTCGACGTCGAGCCCACCGACGGCCGGGCCTACAACGAGGCGATCATCGCGGGCAGCCCGAGCGAGGTCGGCCGCAGCGGCATCGGCGGGATCGCCCCGGTGACCAGCGACTGCACCCCGTACAGCTACGTGATCTCGTACACGTTCTCGAACATCTATGGCCCGAACGGCCGGGTGTTCGACCTGTGCGCGGTCGCCGCCCAGGAGAGCGGTCACTCGTTCGGCCTCGATCACACGTTCGCCTTCCTCGACGGCACGTCGGGGTGCCGCGATCCGATGTCGTACCGCGGCGACTGCGGTGGTCAGCGGTTCTTCCGCAACGACCTGGCGTACTGCGGCGAGTTCTCGCAGCGGCAGAGCTGCCGGTGCGGGACCACGCAGCAGTCCCACCTCACGCTGCTCCAGGCGCTCGGCCCAGGGACGCCGATCACGCGCCCGCCCACGGTCACCCTCGACCAGCCGGCCGCGGGCGCCGCGATCTCCACCGGCCAGGTGGTGACCGTGACGGCCGGCGCCCAGCGCGGCATCCGCAGCGTCGAGCTGTGGATCAACGGGTACCTGTGGGGCACCGCGCGTGGCGGGGCGTGGGGGCCAACCGGCCAGCCGACCACCGCCTACGGGATCGCGATCCCGGCCGAGGTCCCCGACGGCGTGCTCGAGATCGTGGTCACGGCCAAGGACGACCTCGACGTCGCGACGTCGACCCCGATGATCACGGTCACCAAGGGCGCCCCGTGCACCAGCGCGGACAGCTGCCTCGCGGGGCAGCGCTGCGACGCCGGCCGCTGCTTGTGGGACCCCGCCACCGGCGAACTCGGTGATCCGTGCACCTACGCGCAGGCCTGCACCTCGGGCCAGTGCGCGGGCCCCGAGGGCGAGCAGATCTGCAGCCGGGCGTGCGTGCCGGGCGCGGTCGACAGCTGCGGCGCCACGCTCGTGTGCGAGGCGACCGGGGTGGGGCAGGGCGTGTGCCTCCAGGGCGGCGCGGGCGAGTGCGACGGCGGCTGCTGCGGGTGCAGCCTGACCACCCCCGGCACCGATCCCCAGGGCCCGCTGCTGGTGGTCGGCGCCGCCCTGCTGGTCGCTTGGCCACGCCGCCGCCGCGCCGCCGCTGCCGCCGCTGCGGTACGATAGGTGGCCATGGCTCGTCCCCTCCTTCTGTGCACCGCGCTGATCGCGCTCGCCGGGCCGGCGCTCGCGCGCGCCGAGACCACCGCCCCAACCTCGGTCTCCCAGCTGATGGTGCTCGAGCCCGGGGACTCCAGCTACCGCCTGTTTCACGGCGCGGTGTGGCTCGACATCGACAAGGCGACCACCAACTACCGGTGGGGCGGCCAGCAGTGCAAGGGCCGCGACCTCGCCGAGTCGAGCGTCCAGATCCTGTTCGCGGCGTTCCGCTCGGAGTACCAGGTCGCGCTCGAGTACGTGGTCAGCGAGCTCAAGGGCAAGAGCTATCGCTGCATCACCGGGTTCACGATCTCCAAGAGCTGACGCGCGGACGGGCGCGAGCGCCGATCCCCACGGGGCTCCGCCGTCCCGGCCACGGGTGCGCCTCCGCCGTCGGGTGCCCACCCACCCTCGAGGCGGGAGCCGCCCCCCGTCAGGCGCCGGAGCCGGCGGGCGCGGCGGGCGCCGCGGCCGGGGCAGGCGCCGCGCCATCGACGGCGATCGACGCGGGCGTGATCGTGTCGCGCGCGGCGATCGCGCACTTGAGGATCTGGGCGTTGTCGACGTTGCTGGGGCCGCCGCGCACCCCGATGATGCACCTGGTGTCCGCGTCGAAGAACCGGTAGACGAACACGTCGTCCGCGCCCTGCATGACGAGCTGGCGGCACGCGTAGGTGCCCATCGCCTCGTCGTCGCTGTCCTTGCGCTCCTTGCACTTGCTGCGGAACCGATCGGCGTTCTCGATCGTCCAGCAGTACGCCGAGACGTTGCAGATGTCGTCGCCGGCCATGACGCCGAGCCGCCCGCTCTTCTTGAGCAGGGCCTGCTGCTCGCCCTCGGTCGGGCGCTTGCCGCCGCGGACCACCGCGCACGACGCGGCCGCCTCGGCGTCGGTCTTGCCCGTGTCCTTGAGCGTGACCTGCTCGGTCTCGCCGAGCGCGGTGGTCCAGCCCGCGAGGTCGCCGAGCAGCTGCTCGCACGGCACCCGCCGGTTGCCGGGGACCGGCGGGGAGATCTTCTTCGCGGACTCGCCGCGGTCGACCTTGGCCTTGAGCTCGGCCTCGGCCGCCCTGGCTGCCTCCTCGGCGCCGGCGTTCTCACTCTTGCCGCAGGCGGCGAGGAGGCCGGCGGCATACACGAACGAAACCAGTGGAGCGCGCATCGACCGGACCGTAACACGACGCCACGTGGGGGCGCCGATGCGACCGGACGGGAAAGCCGCTTGAGCCGGCGCCCCGGGTACGGCAGAGTGAGGCCCCGACGTCACCTGGGGCCACCGGGCCCGGGGCGAGCGCCCATAGCTCAGTCGGATCAGAGCACCGGCCTTCTAAGCCGGCGGTCGCAGGTTCGAGCCCTGCTGGGCGCACCACTGACACGACGGCTGCTCTGCTCCAGGGCGTGGTGCCCCCGACCATGCGGACGCCCCCCGGACATCGCGCTCCTCGTCAGCGCCGAGATCAACGGCGTGCTCGCCGACGTCCGCCGGGCGCGTGGTGCCACCGCGCGGTGACTGGTCACCAGCAACCCAGCGGACCCGCGAGCTCGCCTCGACGCGATGCGGCATGGCGTGTGATCGGCGTTGCAGCGAGCGTGATCCGTCCGCGATGCGGGCCTGGGGATCTTCACATCGGTAGCGGGCCGGGCGGATTGTTGCGTGCGCCTGCACGCGGGTGCATGTTGAGCGCCGCTGCGACCACACCTGGAAAAGGGAAAAACATGCAGAGCAAGTGGCTATACACCCTCGTGCCGGGGCTCCTCCTCGGCGCCACGGGTTGCCCGGATATCACCGTCGATCCCGACGAGGTCGGGACCGCCGGGCCGATCGTGGAGT
The DNA here is from genome assembly GCA_964203225.1 of Kofleriaceae bacterium. Taxonomy (GTDB): domain Bacteria; phylum Myxococcota_A; class Polyangia; order Haliangiales; family Haliangiaceae; genus JABFXX01. Next base: position 114,391 of record CAXNMK010000004.1, on the reverse strand, counting down.
TCGATCCCGGCAACCGGATCGTCCCGTTCCCGAACAACCTCCTGCTCGACCCGACGACGGGCAAGGTCAACCTGCCCGCCTCGTGCAACGAGAGCCCGGCGTCGATGGCCACGCGCACCATGGTGCTCAACCAGCTCGACGGGTTTGGCACCTATCAGACGGCGATGTCGGTGACGTTCTCGGAGCCCGTCGATGCGGCGACGCTCGCCGACCACGTGGTGCTCTACAAGCGGGTGGCGCAGGGCACGCCGACCGATCCCGCGGCCGCGACCGCGGTGCCCGTGCTCACGCTGCCCGGCACGACCACGCGGTTCGCCGCGGACTGCGCCTCGACCGCGATGGTCGACTCGCTGACGATCATCCCGCTCGCGCCGCTCGAGCAGCGCTCGACGTACACCGTGGGCCTGCTCGCCGGCATCAAGACCGCGAGCGGCGCCGACTACGGCCCGTCGTTCACCTGGGCGCTCGTGCGCCAGGCGACCAACCCGGTGACCGTCGACGCCGCCGGCAACGTGGTCGCCGACACCACCCCGCTCGATCCGCGCGACGAGGGCGACCGCGCCTCGCTGCTCGGTGTCAACCAGCTGTGGAAGGCCCACAAGGGCGCGCTCGACTTCCTCGACGCCGCCGGCCACCCGCGCGCGGACGTCGTGCTGGGCTGGGAGTTCAACACCCAGACCACGATGAACCCGCTCGACCCGATGGTCGCCGGCAGCCCGGCCGCCGCCACCCCGACCACGCCGCTGGTCGGGCCGCTGTCGGTGACCTGCAACTTCGACGCGATCACGTGCCCGCTGGGCTTCGTGCGCTCGGCGCCGCCCTACGCGCAGTGCAGCGGCGGAGACACGAACGTCCAGTGCTTCCTCAAGGTCGCGCTCGGCCGTGGCGAGTGGCGCCTCGGACGCCGCGATCTACCCGACCGGCAACGCGGTGTGCGCCGCGCTCGATCCCAGCCCCGGCGGCCTGGTGCAGCCATGCTCCAGCATCGGCGACGTGGTCGGCGGCGTCCTGGTCGCGCCGCAATACCAGGTCGACACCGCGAACGCGTTCGACGCCACCAAGCCGATCCCCGGCCCGTGGGCCAACCCGCTCGCCCCGGCGGCGGTCAAGGACGAGGAGATCCCGGTGCTGGCATTCGTGCCCGCCGGCACCCCGCCGATCGACGGCTGGCCGACCGTGGTGTTCGGTCACGGCCTGGGCAGCTCCAAGGAGAGCACGTTCGTGATCAGCCCGCAGCTCGCGCGCGCGGGCTACATCACGGTCGCCATCGACTTCGTCGCCCACGGCGCGCGCGCCAAGCAGGTCACGGCCGACGCCGCGCTCGCGTGCACCGGGACGCCGTCGGCGCCCTTGTCGCCGCAGTGCTTCGCGCCGTTCCTGTCGCCCAACCTCGCCGGCACGCGCGACAACATCCGCCAGAGCGTGCTCGACGTGCTGCGCCTGGTCGCCGCGCTCAAGGCGTGCGACGACGACGGCTGTGACACCGCGGTCCCCACGTTCTCGGTCGACCCGACCAAGCTCGAGTACGCCGGCATCTCGCTCGGCGGCATCATGGGCTCGGTGATCACGGCGATGTCGCCGGACCTCAAGGCGTCCGTGCTCAACGTCGCCGGCGCCGGCTGGGCGGACATCTTCGAGAACACCGGGTCGCTCGCGATCCAGTGCTCGCTGGTCAATGGCCTGATCGACGCGGGCGTCCTGGTCGGCGACAAGTCGAACGCGACGTTGACGACCGGCCTGTGCACGACCCCCGCGTGGAAGGCCCAGGCGGGCTACCGCCAGTTCTCGGCGATCGCGCGGTGGGTGCTCGATCCGGCCGATCCGGCCAACTTCAACACCCGGCTCGCCGCCAAGAAGTTCCTGCTCCAGGAGGTGATCGGCGACACCGTGGTGCCCAACCTCGCGACCGATCGCCTCGGCGCGCTGACCGCGACCACCGTCCAGGACGCCGACGTGGCGACCTCGGCCGGGCCCGCGGCGTCCGCGGCGATCACCACGATGCCCGGCGTCAAGAAGTGGCTGAAGTACACCGACGTGCCGGCCAACACCGGCGTCGGGTTCCCCGGCAACGCGTTCCAGCACGCGTCGCTGCTCCGCCCGGTGTCGGGCCCGTCGCCGCTCGACCTCGCCGGCCAGCTCGGCACGGTCCGGCTGCAGGTCGACGCCATCACCTACCTCGTCCTCAACCGCTGATCCCCGAGGAACCCATGAAGACCCTGTCCAGTTCATTGTTCCTCGTCGCCGGCCTCGGAGGCGTGGCGTGGGGTAACGCGTTCAACATCAACGAGCACGATGCCAAGGTCACCGGTCGCGGTGGGGCGACGGCCGCCAGCAACACCGACGCGTCGAGCGTGATCTTCAACCCCGGCGGCATCCCGGTCGCCGAGGGCACCCAGGTGGCGATCGCCGGGGCGCTCTACATCGCCAAGGGCTCGTACACGCCCGAGGGCGGCGGTGACAAGGTCACCAGCGACGGCGCGCCGTCGATCGTCCCGTCGATCTACGCGACGTCCCGCCTGACCGACATGTTCGCCGTCGGGCTCGGGTTCCACCTGCCGTTCGGCCTCGCGGTGTCGTGGCCGGACCGCCACCCGCAGCAGGACGTGATCCAGGATCAGGCGCTGCGCACGTACTTCATCACCCCGTCGGTCGGCGTGAACCTGAACAAGCAGGTCCCCGGGCTGTCGATCGGCGGTGGCGTCGACATCGTCCCCGCGACGATCCAGCTCGAGCGCGCGGTCAACTTCGGCGAGGCTGAGGGCACCGCGGTGCTCGGCGGGGATGCCATCGGGATCGGTGGCCGCGTCGGCGTGATGTACCGCCCGCCGGCCGTCAAGGGCCTCAAGGTCGGCGTCACCTACCGCAGCCAGGTCGGCCTCGACTTCGAGGGCAACAGCGACTTCGACATCGCGCAGCCCTACCGAGATCAGCTCCCCGCAGATGGCCCGATCACGGCGGCGATCACGCTGCCGCAGTCGGTGGCCGGCGGCGTCGCGTACTCGCCGATCGATGCCCTCGAGCTCGAGGTCAACGCGGTGTGGATCAACTGGGCCAAGACGTTCCCGAACGACGAGCTGCGGATCAACCTGCCGGGCACCGATGCCACGGGGGCGCAGAACTTCAGCGCGGCCCCGAACCTGTACTCGAACACGACCACGTTCCGGGTCGGCGCCGAGTACCAGGTCAACCCCAAGGCCGCGGTCCGCGCGGGGTTCGTCTACGATCCCACGCCGATCTCGGTCAAGACGATGACCTCGCAGCTGCCGGACGTCGACCGCAAGAACATCACGCTCGGTGGCAGCTACCAGTTCGGGGACATCGGCGCGCACCTCGGCCTGCTGTGGGTGACCCCGGGCGAGCGCGACACGTCGGACGAGCCGTACATGCCCAACTACAAGGGCACCTACGGCGTGCAGGCGTTCGTGACGTCCGTGATGGTGACCGGCCAGTTCGGCCGCTAGCCCAGGGTTCAGACCAGCTTCGGCTCGATCAGCTCGATCCGCCGCCACGCCCCCGACCGGAACCGGTACGCGAGGGCGGCGGCGAGCAGCCCGAGGTAGGCGACCAGGCAGAACATCGCCCCGACGGCGCCGGTGTCGAACACTCGCACGGCGACGAACGCCGCCGGCACGAACACCGCCCACGCCAGCACGAGCCGCGCGGTGGCCGTCCACAGCGTGTCGCCCGCGGCGCGCAGCGTCTCGGACATCGTGATGCCGATGGCGTCGAACAGCTGCCAGGCGGCGCTGATCGCGAGCATCGTGGTGCCGATCGTGACGAGGTCACCCGACTTGCCGGGCTCCTCGAACAGCTCGAGCACGGCGCGCGGCGCCACCAGGTAGAGCGCGCCGATCAGGCCCATCCAGCCGCACGCGACGGCGAGCGTGACCCGCACCTGCGGCCACACCGCATGGCGATCGCCCCGGCCGATCGCCTGGCCGGCGAGGATCGCGCCCGCCGACGCGAGCCCGAACGCCGGCATGAACGACAGCGAGTTGACCGCCAGCACGGCGTTGAGCGCCGCCACGGTGTCGTCACCCAGGCTCGCGAGCACGCCGTTGACGAACAGCTGGAACGCGGCGAACTCGAAGAACCAGTTGACCCCGTTGGGGAGCCCGAACCGGACGACCCGCCGGAGCTCGTGGAACGACAGCTTCGTGCCGCCGGCGGTGCGCGGTGCGCCGCCCACGCGCCGCCAGAACGCGACCCCGAGGAACGCGAACGACACGAAGCTCGCGATCGTGCTCGCGAGGGCCGCGCCGGCCACGCCCATCGCGGGCGCCCCGAGGTGGCCGTCGATCAAGATCCAGTTGATCACCACGTTGGTGATCATCGCGAGCAGGCCCGCGAACATCTGCATCCACGTGTTGCCGAGCCCACCGAACCAGTTGCCGAGTGCCTCGGTGCCGACGATCGCGACCACCGAGTACATGCGGATCGCCATGTAGTCGCTCATCTGCGCGCGGGTGGCCTGGGAGTACCCGGTCAGGCCGAGCAGGGGGTCGACGGCGGGGATCAGCGCGAGCGCGACCGCACCGGCGATCGCGGCGATGATCACGCCGTACCAGGCGTAGCGCGGTACCGCGTCGCGCTGGCCCGCGCCGACGAGCTGGGACACGAAGCTCTGGACGATGAACACGGTGCCCATCGGGAGGATCGCCAGGCCGAGGACGTTGAGGCCGCCGGTGCCCGCGGCGACCAGCGCCTCGGTGCCGAGGTGCTTGACCTGCAGTGCGTCGGCGAACGTGATGACGCTCTGGCTCGCGCGCGCGAGCACCATCGGCAGCGCGAGGGCGAGCAACGTCTTGAGCGCACCGGGCCGCGGCATGGTCCCGCACCATGCGGGCAGGCGGCGGTTCCCGCAAGCCGCCGGGTGCGGGGAACCGGGGCCGTCAGCCCGCGCCGAAGATCTCGGAGATCAGGTACGCCGGCGCGACCTCGAGCTGATCGTCGCGGCACGCCGCCGGCGGCGTGTCGGGGCGCCTGCCGCTGCACGTGGGTGGCGTGGCGGAACCGGGTGCCCTGGAGATGGTCATCCGACACCTCCACCACCAGCTCGATCCGCAGCGGCTCCCACGACAGGTCCTTGCCGCGGTTCCACCGGCTGGTCCCGCCCGGCAGCCACTGCGCGGACTCCTGATCGGCGAATTCGGCCCAGTCGCGCCACGGGTGCACCGTGCGCGCCCTCGCCGTACGGCGCGAGCACGAGGCGCGCGCGCTCGGCCTGCTTGAACGACGACGCGACGCCGACGTGGTGGAGGACGCCGGCGTCGTCGTGCAGGCCGAGCAGCAGCGAGCCGACCAGCGTGCCCGTGCCGCCCTTGTACCAGCGGAACCCGGCGACCACGCACTCCGCCGTTCGCGGGTGCTTGATCTTCAGCAGGTCGACGGGCGTGGCCATCACGCCGCCTTGGCCCGCGCCCTCGAACGTGTCGAACCACCGCTGGGCGATCGCGCGATCGCGGGTGGCGGGCGTCAGGTGGATCGGCGGCGCCACGTGGGCGAGGGCGGCCTCGAGGCGCGCCCGACGCGTGGCCTGAGGGAGCGCGCGCAGATCCTCGTCGCCCTCGGCGAGCAGGTCCCACGCCACGAACGACGCCGGGGTGGCGGCGGCGAGCTGCCCGACCCGCCTGGCGGCCGGGTGGATCCGCTGCAGCAGCGCATCGAAGTCCAGGTGGTCGCCGGTCGCGATCACGTTCTCGCCGTCGAGCACGCACCGCGCGGGGAGGGCCGCGGCACGCAGCGATGCCGCGAGCTCGGGGACGTACCGCTCGAGTGGCTTCTCGTCGCGGCTCTGCAGGTAGATGTCGTCGCCGCTGTTCCACACGAGCGCGCGGGACCCGTCCCACTTGGGCTCGAACAGCCAGCCGTCGCCGGTCGGCCGGGCGCTCGCGGCCGTGGCGAGCATCGGGGCGACGGGGGGCAGGAACGGCAGCTGCCGCGGCACGCCCGCACGGTCCACCGTGGATCGGGCGCGGAGCCTAGGTCCGCAGCGGGAGCGGCTGGCCGGCGTCCACGAACCCGAGCGACGCCGAGTTCAGGCAGTAGCGCAGGTGGGTCGGCGGCGGGCCGTCGTCGAACACGTGGCCGAGGTGGCCGTCGCACCGCGCGCAGCGGATCTCGACCCGGCGCATCCCGTAGCTGCGGTCCTCGATCTCCCGGACGTGCTCGGGGTCGAACGAGCGGACGAAGCTCGGCCAGCCCGTGCCCGACTCGAACTTGGCGTCCGACTGGAACAGCGGCAGGGCGCACAGCCGGCACGTGTAGACGCCGGCGCGCTTGTTGTCGAGGAACACGCCGCAGCCGGCGCGCTCGGTGCCGTGCTGCAGCAGCACGTGCCGCTCCTCGGGCGAGAGGTCCGCGGCCAGCGCGTCGATGCGCGCGGGCGCGAGTGGGGTCAGGTCGAAGCCGGCCTTGGAGGTGCTCATGCCCGACTGCATACGACGAAATCCGGCGCGAGGTTACTCGGGCCGCGTGCGACGTACGGCGGGCGAGCGCGCCGGGTAGACCGTCAGAACTCCCAGCTGCCCTGCACGCTCACGCCGCCCTGGACCGCGGGGCCGGCCGGCGCGACGTGGCCGCGGTTGCACCCGTCGAGGGCGGCGCACCTACTGGTCGACGCCGTACTTCTTGAGCCGATCGTAGAGCGTGCGCTCGCCGATCCCGAGCAGCTCCGCGGCGCGGCGCCGGTTGCCGCTCACCACCTCGAGCGCGTGCAGGATCGCCTCGCGCTCGAGATCCGCGAGCGGCCGGACCTCGCCGCCGTGCGCGGTCCCCGGCGCGGCCGCCCGCGGGGTGGCGCCGCCCTCGATCCAGATGTGGCTGGCGTCGATGACGTCGCCGTCGGCGAGGATCGCGGCGCGCTCGAGCGTGTTGGCCAGCTCGCGCACGTTGCCGCGCCAGCTCGCCGCGAGCAGCAGCTTCTCGGCCGCGGGTGCCAGCCGCGGCAGGGTGCGCTTGAGGTCGCGCGCGATCCGGTCGAGCAGCGTGCGCGCGAGGGGCAGCAGGTCGGCGGGGCGGTCGCGCAGCGCCGGCAGCTTGATCGGAAACACCGCGAGCCGGTGGTAGAGGTCCTCGCGGAACCGCCCGGCGTCGATCATCGCGCGGAGGTCGCGGTTGGTCGCGGCGATCCACCGGACGTCGACCTCGAGGGTGCGGGTGCCGCCGACCCGCTCGAACCGACGCTCCTGGAGCACGCGCAGCAGCTTGGCCTGGAGCTCGGGCTTGAGCTCGCCGACCTCGTCGAGAAAGAACGTGCCGCCATCGGCGAGCTCGAGCCGGCCGCGCTTGCGCTCGGTGGCGCCGGTGAACGCGCCCTTCTCGTGACCGAACAGCTCGCTCTCGAGCAGCGTCTCCGACAGCGCGGCGCAGTTGATCGCCATGAAGGGCTTCTGCGCGCGCGGGCTCGTCGCGTGGATCGTGCGCGCCGCGACCTCCTTGCCGGTGCCGCTCTCGCCGAGGAGCAGCACGGTGGCGGACGTGCGCGCGACCTTCTCGATCGCCTCGACCACCGGCCGCATCGCGGGGTCGCCGTAGGTCAGCTGCGGGCGCGCGGGGGCGCCGCCATCGACGAGCGTGCGCTCGCCGGCATCGACCCGGGCCTTGAGGCCGCGCCGCTCGAGCGCGCGCGCCACCAGCAGGCGCAGCTCGTCGGGCCCCGAGATCGGCTTCTGGAGGTACTCGAACGCACCGAGCTTCATCGCCTCGACGGCGTTGTCGACGGTGCCGTGCGCGGTCATCACGATGACCTCGACCTCGGGCTGCTCGGCGCGGACCTTGCGGAGCAGCGCCATGCCGTCGAGGCCGGGCATCTTGAGATCGGTGAGCACGAGATCGAAGCCGCGCTCGTCGAGGTGCCGGGCGGCCTCGCGCCCGTCCTGGGCGGCCACCACCGCGTGATCGTCGAGCTCGAGGGTGTCGGTGATGAACTCGCGGAGGCCGGCTTCGTCGTCGGCAACCAGGATGCGCGCCATGGATCAGGACTCCGGAATCTCGGCGCGGAACAGGGCGCCGCCGTGCGGGGACGTGTGGACCGAGAGCCGACCGCCGTGCAACTCCGTCACGCGACGGGCGAGCGCCAGCCCGAGGCCGGTGCCGGAGGTCTTGCCGGTGAAGAACGGCTCGAAGATGCGCTCGCGGTCGGCCTCGGGCACGCCCGGGCCGCGATCGGCGACCTCGAGCACGAGCGTGCGACCGGCGCGCCGGACGGAGACCTCGACCGGCGCGCCCGCGTCGACCGCGTTGTCGACGAGGTTGACCACGACCTCGCGCAGCCGGCCCTCGTCGAGCGACCACGTGGCGGGCGCGCCGGTGGTGTCGACGACGACCTCGCCGGCGACCGCCTGCGCGGCCTCGCGCACCAGCGCGCCCGGATCGACCGCGGTCCGCTGGATCGCGCCGGTGCGGACGAAGTGGAGCAGGTCGTTGGTCAGCTTCTCGAGCCGGACCGCCTCGTCGACGACGCGCTCGGCCTTGGCGCGCGGCTTGTCCTGGTCGGGCAGGGCCTTCGCGATCATCTGGGCGAGCAGCTGCGCGTTGCCCTTGAGCGACGCCAGCGGGTTCCGGATCTCGTGGGCGAGCACCGCCGACATCTCGCCGAGGCTGGCGAGCCGCCGCTCGCGCTCGCGCGCCTGGGCCTCGGCCGCGCGGTGCGCCTCGCGGCGGACCAGGACGATCGCGACGCCGAGCAGGCTGGCCGCCGCGAGCAGGCCGACGCCGAGCGTCAGCGTCGAGGCCTCGCGCAGCGCGTCCGCCTGGACCGGCGCGATCTCGACGACGAACCGCGGCGTGCGCCCGCCCGCCTTGAGCCGCCGGAACGCACGCAGCGTCAACCGCAGCCGCCCACCGACCTGCGCGACCCGCCGGCCGACCGCGACCGGCTCGTCGGCGCCCGCCGCGACCGGTGTCCCGGCCGCGGCGACCACGTGCCCGCGATTCTCGACCATCGCCAGGTAGCGCAGCCCCGCGTCGTGGTGCTGCGCGAGGATCGCCGCGAGGTCCGCGGGTGCGGGCACCACGTCGAGATCCGCGAGGTCGGCGCGGACCGCCTGCTCGATCGCGAGCGCCTGGCCGCGCTCGACGGCGACCGAGGCCTCGAGCACCGCCCGCCGCGTCGACCACACGGTGGCGAGGAGCGCGCCGCCGATCAGCACGAACGCGGCGACCACCGACCAGCCGGCGAGCGGTCGGACGCGGGACGGGGCCATCGGCGGCAGCATGGCACGCCCGCCGGCTCAGCGCCGGCCGCGGCCGCCGCCGCCGTGCTCGCCGCGGCCGGCGGCGCCGCGCTCGCCGCGCGCCTGGCGCTGGCCGCGGCCGGCCTTGAACTCGACCAGCGAGAGCGTGCCGTCCTTGTTGGTGTCGAGCGCGGCGAACTTCGCGGCGGCGCGTGCCTCGTGCATCTGCTGGCGTTCGGCGGGGGCGAGCGTGCCGTCCTGGTTGGTGTCGAACTGCGCGCGCTTGGCGGCGTGGCGCGCCGCGCGCTTGGCCTGCCACGCGGCCTTGGCCTGGTCGCGCTCCGCGGGCGACAGCACGCCGTCCTTGTTGGTGTCGAACTGCGCGAGCTTCGCGGCCTTGTCGCCGTGGCGATCGGGGCCGGTCGGATCGGCGACGGCGAGGCCGGCGGCGGCGGCGACGAGGACGAGCGTCGAGGTGAACAGACGCGTGACGGACTGCTTGGACATCATGACCTCCTTGGTCGGAGAGTCGTCATGCGAGCGTCGTGCCGCCGCGCAAGTGTCCGGAACGGCGGCGGTCCCTGCGGGCGCAGCGGTCCGCGGGCTGCGCGGGTCGCAGGGCGCTGCGAGTTCTGCAGAGGTGCTCGGCAGGGCCGCGGTCTCTCGTCATGGCGCGGCGGGTTGCCGCGGTTCACCGCCTGGCGATCCGGCGGAGCCCCGCGAGCTGTCCGGTCGCGGGCCACATGATCGCGGGCTACATGATCGGCGCGGTCGCGATCCGGTCGCGCGCGCGTCGCGATCCGGTCGCGTCCGCGTCGCGATGCAGATCGACGCGGCCACCGAGGAGAGCGTCAGCCTCATGCAGATCGGCCTGCTCCTCGGCCGCCGCTGAGAGACGGTGGAACCGTCTCGAAGAAGCGGTGGGAACGTGGAGACCCTGCGCGGCGTGCCGCGCAGGGCGGGGCGGAAGCACCGTGCAGCTGAGGCGCTCGCCGGGCGCGGTCAGCGCAGCTCGTTGCCGTCGGCCACGCGATCGTGGGCGGGCGCCTCGGCGATCCGGATCAGCGCGGCGGCGAGCACGTCGGGCCGGGTCGAGCGGTAGCGGTCGCGCACGCGCCCGCCGCCGAGCACCCCCGCGAGCGCGAGTACGCCATCGGCGACGACCGCGCCGACCTGCTCGCCGAGGCGGCGCTCGTCGCGATCGCCGGTGATGAACGACGGCCGCGCGATCACCCACGGCAGCCCTGCGCCGCGGACCACGTCCTCGGCCTTGCCGCGCGCCGCGAGGTACGCCGAGCCCGCGTCCGCCTTCGCGCCCACGCTCGACAGGTAGACCAGCCGCGGGCGGACGCCGGCCGCGCGCGCGGCGTCGACGGCGATCCGCGTCAGCCCGAGGTCGATCGCCTCGTAGATGTTGCCCGTCACCGCGTCGGCGCGGGCGCGCCCCCGCGTGGTGCCGGTCAGGATGTAGAGCTGCGCGGGCGCCAGCTCGCGCAGGCGGGCGGCCAGCGCGGGGACCTCCCACGGCGTGGTGTCGACCTGGGCTCCCTGCGCGCCAAACGTCTCGCGCCAGCGCGCCAGCTGGCCCGAGTCCGGTCGCACGTGGGCGTGGACCTCGGCGCCCCGCACGCACAGCTGCCGCACCACCTCGCGCCCGACGAACCCGGTGGCGCCGAGCACGAGGGCGCTCACGCGCCGGCCAGCCCGAGCGCCGCCTGCATGCGCGCGCGCAGCGGCGCGACCACCGCGTCGTCCTTGATGTTGATCACGGGCTCGGTGTCGTACTGCTCGTAGAACACACTCGCGGGCAGCTCGGTCGGCACGCCGAGCGCCTCGCGGATCCGCTTGAAGTCGGGGACGAAGCCGCGATCGATCAGCGGCACCACCGTGCCCGTGATCGTGCCGGTCAGGCCGCAGATCAGGATCGCCGCGGTCCTCGGCGTGAACCCACCGGCGGCCAGGCCGAGCCGCTGCTCGAGATCGGCGAGGCGCGGCCCGGCGAAGAACCCCTCGACGCGGCCAGTGTCGCCGGTCCACCCCGGCGCCTCGGCGGGCCGGCTGACCGTGCCCCAGTAGCGCAGGCCGTGGGTCTCGGCGTAGCCGCGCAGCTCGTCGCGGTAGCCGAGGTCGGACGGGTACGAGGCCCCGTGGAGGAGCACCCACCGCGACAGGTCGGCGCCTGGAGTCGCGGCGCAGCTCGCTGCGGATCATGCTGACGAACGGGGCCGAGCCGGTGCCGGCGGCGACCAGCACGCGCAGCCGTGGATCGCTCGACGCCGATGGTGTCGGCGATCGTGAACACGCCGGCGGCGACCGGGCGCATGTACATGCGATCGCCCGCCCGCAGCGTCCACAGCTGGTGAGTCAGTGGGTTCTCGGACTCGGGGTGCGAGACGAACCGGATGTAGAACTCGACCGGGCCGTCCTCCTCGGGTGCCGACGCGATCGACATCGAGCGCCGGACCGAGCCGAGCTCCGGCTTGGCGGCGTTGTTCATGCCGAGCACGCAGTACTGCCCGGGCGTGAACCACGGGCGCTTCTCGGCGGGCTGGTCGGGCTGGACCCGGAACAGCGTCAGCGCGTCCGTGACGTCGACGCGCTCGACCAGCGTGGCGTTGTACTCGAGGAGCTTGGCCATCGCCCCGACGCTAACACGCCCGGCGCACAGCCGCTGCGCCGGTCAGGGCGCGCGGCGCAGGATCAGCGCCTTGAACTCGTGCGGCACGAGCCCCATCAGGCGGTCCTCGATGCGATCCCAGCGCAGCTCGCCGACGGTCGCGAGGTCGAGCTTGCCCTCGACCGCCTTGCCGAGCAGCGCGGGCGTGTAGCCGACCTTCGCGAGATCGACGCCGGCGTCGGCCGCGAGCGCGCGGAGGGCGCGGAAGTGGCTGCGCGTGGTGGCGAGGCCCGTCTCGTCGCGATCGACCTCGAGCACGTCGATCACGAACTCGATGTCGGCGGTCAGGCCGAGGCTGCGCGCGACCTGCTGGAGCTGGCCGAAGTGCGTCGACAGCTCCGGATGGTCGAGGTGGGTGGACAGCCTGGGCCAGCCCGCGAGGTCGCCGAACTCGGTGACCACCGACGCGCCGCCGGGCGCGAGCCAGCGCGCGATCCGCGCCACCATCTCGAACGCGCCGGTCATCAAGTACGTGCTCGCCGGGGCGTCGTCGAGGTTGATGCCGCTGTCGGCCACCAGCGGCGACAGCGCGCGGACCTTGTCCTTGTCCGCGGTGCCCTGGTCGGGCTCGAGACCGAGGTCCGCGCGCGTGATCGCGCGGGCCGGTAGATCGCCGGCCATCTCGTTGGCCAGGATCAGGTCGAAGCTGCCCTCGGGGAGCAGGGCCTCGAGGACGTCGCCGGCGATCCAGCGCGCGGCGTCGCCGAGCCGTGCCTGCTGGGCGGCGGCGAGCGCCGGGGACAGCTCGACGATCGTGTACTCGACGGCGCGGCCGGTGGCGCGCAGCCGCGCGATCAGGTCGTGCGCGACGTAGCCGAGGCCTGCGCCGATCTCGAGCACGCGCACCGTCACCGGCGGCACCAGGCCGCGCGTGATCACCGCGTCGGCGAGCCGCTGGCCGTAGGTCAGCCCGCCGAGCGCCGGGTGCGGCACGCGGAGCAGGTGGGACAGCGTGGTCTCCTGGTGGTCGAACTGGGCGTCCGCGTCGGCGACCTCGTGGCGGTAGTAGTCGGTGGGCGCGACGGTGTCCGAGGTCGGGGTCCCGGGCACGGGCGTGCCGACCAACCAGCGCGCGTACGGCATCGTCGAGGCGAGGTACGCCGGCGCCATGCCGGGGCGCTTGGCGTACGCCGACCACGGCATCACCGACAGCTTGAGCGCCTGCACGTCGCTGTGGACCAGGCGCTTGACCAGGCCGATAAGCTTCGCGTTGTCGTGGTGGTGGCGCAGCTCGATCAGCCGCTTCTGCCCGTCGAACGCGTCCCAGATCTTGGTCTCCTCGGGATCGAGGAACAGCTGCTGCACCGGGCGCTCGCCCCACGCGGTCCACAGCGTCAGCCGGTCCTCGCGGCGCTGCCACACGTTCCACTTGCCCTTGATCGGCACGAACGCCCACAGCCCCTCGATCTCGTCCTCGGAGGGCTCGACCAGCACCGCGTGGCCGACCAGGATGTCGACGAACTCGCGCGGATCGCCGTCGCCGAGCTTGCCGCGATAGCGCGCGATCGTGTCCTCGGTCGCCATGCCGTCGTCGAACGCCTCGATCATGCCCGCGATGTCCGGGCTCATCTCCATCAGGTAGCCGTAGAGGTCGTGGAACAGGTAGACGGCGCCGGCGTGCGCGAACCACGAGAGGTGGCGCGAGCGCCGGAGGCGAGCGGGGAGGGGAGCCGCGGAGGACATTCCCCCGTTGGTATCACTTGTGCGTATGCTCGGCCCTCGATGGCGTACCTGTTCGAGAGTGAGGATCACGCGGCCGTCCGCGCCAGCGCGCGCGCGTTCGCCGCCTCCCACATCGCGCCGCACGGCGCCGCCTGGGAGGAGGACGAGGGGTTCCCTGTCTCGCTGTACGCGCAGGCGTGCGCGGCCGGCATCACCGGCATCGGCTACCCCGAGGCGCTGGGTGGGCAGGGGGGCGATCTCGGTCACGTGCTCGCGGCCGCCGAGGAGCTGGTGCTCGCCGGGCGCTCGGTCGGCACCGTCGTCGGGCTCGGCAGCCACGGCATCGCGCTGCCGCCGATCGTCCGGTTCGGCACGCCCGACCAGCACGCGCGGTTCGTGCGGCCCGTGCTCACCGCCGGCGCGATCGCCGCGCTCGCGATCACCGAGCCCGGCGGCGGTAGCGACGTCGCCGCGCTGACCACCCGCGCTGTCCGCGACGGTGATCACTACGTGGTGAGCGGCGCCAAGACGTTCATCACGTCGGGCACCCGGGCCGGGTTCGTCACCACCGCCGTGCGCACGGGCGGGCCCGGCCACGGCGGCGTGTCGCTGCTCGTGATCGAGGCCGGCACGCCGGGGTTCACCGCTGGCCCCAAGCTCAAGAAGACCGGCTGGTGGGCGAGCGACACCGCCGAGCTCCACTTCGACGGTTGCCGGGTCCCGGTGGCCAACCGGATCGGCCCCGAGAACGGCGCGTTCCCGATGATCATGGTGAACTTCGCGAGCGAGCGGCTGATGCTCGCCGCGCAGTGCGTGGCGATCGCCGAGCTCGCGTACCGCGAGACCGTCGCGTACACCAAGCAGCGCCAGGCGTTCGGCAAGCCGCTGACCGGGTTCCAGGTCACGCGCCACAAGCTCGCGGACATGGCCTCGCGCCTCGCCGCGGCCCGCGCGCTGACCGGCGAGTGCGTGACCCGCGCGCTGCGCCCGGGCGGGGAGCTGGCCGCCACCGGCCTGGCCGCGATGGCCAAGAACACCGCGACGGACATGTGCAGCTTCGTGTGCGACCAGGCGGTCCAGCTCCACGGCGGCTACGGCTACATGCGCGAGAGCCTGGTCGAGCGGCTGTTCCGCGACGCGCGGCTCTACCCGATCGGCGGCGGCACGCGCGAGATCATGAACGAGGTGATCGCCAAGACCGAGGGCTACTGAGGGGTCCGGCGAAACCAGCACAACTCGTTGTGGATAACTCGCCGGCGGCCGGCCCGCTGGCCACGCGGCTCAGGCGATCGGCGGCAAGATCTCGGCGACCGCCACGCGCACGGACGGAAGCTCCACCGGCACGAGCACCCGCTCGCGTCCCGCGTGCTCGATCCGGCGATACCCGCCCGCGCTCGGGCCGATGTGGACGATCACCTCGCCGTGGGCGATGTCGACCACCCCGTACTCGGGGACGCCGGTCTCCGCATAGCGTGGGACGTCACGACCGCGCAGCGACCGTTCGCGACCAGCCCCGCGCTGGGCGACAGCTTCCCCGCCGACGTCTTCGTCGCCCCCGACGGGGGGCGGCGATACCTGCTCGGTTCGGGCAACGACAAGCTCTACCAGTTCGCGCTGACCACCCCCTGGGACGTCACCTCGATGACCCCGGACGGCGGGCAGCCCATCCCCTTCGAGCCTCTGGGCCGGGCGGTCTCCCTGCGCCCGGACGGCGCGCGCGTCTACGTCGGCGGCAACGACACCGACGCCATCCACCAGCGCGTGCTCACGACCCCCTGGGACGTCACCACGATGGCCGCCACCGACGAGGCCGTGCTGTCGGTGAGGCCCTTCATGCCCACCGAGGCCGGCGTGGCGGACTTCCACCTCAGCCCCGACGGCCGGACGCTGCATGTCTCCTCGCGCCTCGAGGGCGTCCTGCAGTTCGAGCTGTCGACGCCCTGGGATCTGGCCACGGCGACCCCCGTCGCGGGGCGGCTGTTGCCCACCTGGGCCCAGGGTGAGAACCCCCGGGGCGTGCGGCTCTCCGACGACACCGTGTTCGTCATGCGCCCCGAGGAGCCGACGATCGAGACCTACCGGCGGGCGCCCTGCCGCTGATCCGCGGCTGCGTGGATGGGGGCCGCGGGCCCTGGCGCGAGGCGCCCGTCCAGGCGTCGCCACCTGACCGCGGGCTGGGGCGAGACCCTCACGGGGCGCCCCGGCCATCCGGCTCCTGCGCGACCACGCGCTCCGCCAGCTCGTTCAGGTAGCACTCCAGCGCCGTGTAGCCCGGCGTGCACCCGGCGACGCCGTTGTCTGGGCGGCGGCCCAGCGCCAGCGAGGCGCCGTCGGTCCGGCGAGGATCGGTCCCGTGGGCGCGCTCCCACGCGTCGGGTAGGCCATCGCCATCGCCGCCGCCCCCGGCCGTCGCCGTCCCGGTTGGCGGCGCGAACGCGTCGCCCACGTCGAGCCCGGCATCCGCGCGCCACGCCGGCGGGCGCGCGTCCACTATGCGCGGAAGGACGGGGTTGGTGCAGCGGGTACGGGGCATCGTCGATCAGCGCGATATCGACTGGGGTTGAAACGGTCGTCGCAAAGCGACGGGCGCGCATAGCTCTCCACAGGGTCAGGGCGGGAAGGGTGTCGCGATGATGACCTCGCCAGCGGGAACGGTACCGGGCCATCCATAGGGTGCGAGGTCGAGCGGCGCGCCGATGCTCCCCGAAACATAGAGGGTGTAACCGGACGCCGCGTTGCCCGTGACGTGCACGTTGTTCACGGCGTCGTCGCCCGACGTGCTCAACACGCGGGAGAAGCCGTAGCTGCCATCGGCCTTCAACGAGACCAGATAGCCATCGGCCCCGCCCAGATTCGCGCGGAGGTCGGTGCCGCCCACGGGGTCGAAGCTGATGCTCGCGTCGAACGTCCCGTAGGCCACGACGCCACCTTGCGGCGCGATGATCGAGTTCCAGATGTACTGAGGCCCCACGGCACTCATCGTCCTCGCCCATAGAAGATTGCCGTTCGAGTCCAGCTTGACCGTGAACAGGTCGTTCACGCCGCCCGCCGCGTCCGAGTTTGAATGGATA
Source organism: Kofleriaceae bacterium (assembly GCA_964203225.1). Classification (GTDB taxonomy): domain Bacteria; phylum Myxococcota_A; class Polyangia; order Haliangiales; family Haliangiaceae; genus JABFXX01. The sequence continues at coordinate 97,805 of CAXNMK010000004.1, read as the reverse complement.
TCGGTTCCGGAGTTCGGATCAGGGCGATCGCATCAAAAACCGAGGGCGATCGATCACGTGAGGGATAAATATCCGGAGGTGTTCTCACAGCGAAGACTGATGTGATCTGCTGGGGCGCATGACGAAGCTGCAAACGAAGGCGTCGGGCCCAATGGGCCCGGCCCCGGATGTGTCGTCCTTCATCGAGCTTCTCGCAGCGCTGCCGGACCCCCGCGTCGAGCGAACGCGTCGTCACAGCCTCGAATCGATCTTGTTCCTCTGTCTGTGCGGTACCGTCTGTGGCGCCAACGACCTCGTGGCGATCGAGGACTTCGGGATCGCTCGGCGTGCGTTTCTCGAGACGTTCGTCGACTTCCCGAACGGAATCCCGTCGCACGACACGATCGGCCGCGTGCTGGCGAAGCTCGATCCGACGGCACTCGAACAGATGTTCACGAAGTGGATGCGCGGCGTCGCGGAGGCGACGAAACGTGATGTCGTGGCGATCGACGGGAAGGTGTTGCGGCGCGCGCTCGACAAGGCAAGCGGTGCCGGCTTCATCACGATGGTCAGCGCGTGGAGCACCGCGAACGGTGTGGTGCTCGGCCAAGTTGGAACGGACGTGGGCTCGAACGAGATCGCGGCGATTCCGCGCCTCTTGGAGTTGCTGCTGCTCAAGACCTGCCTCGTGACGATCGACGCCGCCGGATGCCAGACCGAAATTGCGACCAAGATTACCGATGCGGGCGGCGACTACCTGCTTTCCGTCCGCGACAACCAACCGAAGCTCCACGCGGCCGTCCAAGCGCAGTTCAAGGCTGAGGTCCCTGAGGACCACGCGACCCGCGCGACCCACGCCATGACAACCCAGACGTGCCGTGGTCGCAAGGAGACACGTGAGTGCTGGGTGCGCCCGATCCCCGATACTTTTCCCGAAGCCGCGCGCTGGTCGAAACTCGCGAAGATCGTGCGCTTCGACTCGGAGCGTACCGTCGACGGCAAGGTGACGCGCGGAACGCGGTGGTTCATCACATCGAGGAAGACGCTCACGGCCAAGCAAGCGTTGGCGGCAGTCCGCGGCCACTGGCAGATCGAAAACAAACTGCACTGGTCGCTCGACGTAGCGTTCCGCGAGGACGACTCTCGCCTCCGCGCCGAGAACGCTGCCGAGAACTTCGCGGTCGTTCGTCATATCGCACTCAACCTTCTACGCAACACGGCGTCCAAGGTCGGCATCAAGAACCGGCGCCTCAAGGCCGGATGGAGCGACGACTTTCTCACCCAGGTACTCGTGTCCTTTGCCGACCGAAATTAGATGCGTTTGCCCTGCGCTCGGGGGCGGCATCCGCCTCGTCGAACGCACGAACGTCATCCTCGAGGGCTTCTGGCGGGACCTCAAGCACGGCGAACGCAGGCGCTCTGGCCGCAAGGATCTCAGCCAGGATCTCGAGCACCACCCGGCCGAGGCCCTGCTCGCGCAGAACCTCACCCACGCCGACTACGTGGCGCTGGTGGCGGGCACGCTCGAGGATCTACCGCGTGCTTTCGCGGAACTCGACGCTGGTGACCGATCGTGCTCGCTTCCGGTCCGGCTCCGAGCGGCGGCGTCACTCGACGGCGGCGACACCGTCAGCGCCTCGCTTCCACGCGCCGATCGCGATCTCGTCCGCACCGACGTCATGCAGCAGCGAGTCGCCGCCGAGATCCGTAGCCGCGCGCCGCGCTGGCACGCCCGGTAGCGCGAGGCCAGTCAGCCAGGGCCGGCAATCGTCGTTCGACGCCGTAGGAACGACACGTGTCACGACCGATCAACATCCCCACGCCACTCCGAGACGATCCGCCGTGCAGAACGCGAGGCTACGAACCGATTGCGGCGGATGTCAAGAGGGTCGTGAACGTTTACCTTCACGCTTCGCTACGCGGCCGCAACGCTGTTCCCCTGCACGCTGCGTCGTCATGCGCCCCGTGAACGTATACCCTTGGGGGACAGCGACCGAGATGTTCACTCAAGCATCGGCAACGTTCGCCCGAAGGAATCCGTCCGCATGAAACTTCGCACCACGGCTACACGTATTTTGTCGACAGCTGCGCTCATCGCGCTGCCCGTATTTGCTGCATGCACCTCCCAGACCGAGAGCGTCGGGCAGTCGTCGGCGGCAGTATCTATCAACGGCGACTTCGAGGACGGCGTTGTCGGAGAGGTTCCTCCGGAGCCCTGGTCGCTGACTACCTACTTAAATCCCGCTACTACCGCGAATCCCGGCGAGGGGGGCTTCACCATTCAGACGCCGCAGACGCGTGAGGGACTCAACCTCGTCTCATCAGGCGGCGCCGAGCTCACCACCACGATTGAGAGTGTGGACCAACCGCCGATGGACCTTGGCGCGGCGGCTTCGCTCCGCTTGTGTCGGTATGGCACCAAATGCGCGGCCGTCAACCGTGGCGAAGATGCATACTCGGTGAACTCGCTCGCGCAGACGATGACCGTCGGACCGGACGACGTCGATCTGATGGACGGCACCGTTCACGTGCGCTTCGCCGTGGCACCGGTGCTCCAAGACCCTGATCACGATGAGACCGAGCAGCCCTACTACTTCGTGCAGCTGACCAACCTCACCACGAGCACGATTCTCTATACGGAATTCAACGTGGCCGGCCGGCCCGGCGTTCCGTGGAAGTGCATCAACTGCGACACCCCCACCGAGATCGACTACACCGACTGGCAGCTCGTCGACATCGCACCGGGCAACACGAAAATCGCGGTGAACAACGAGCTCAAGCTCGAGCTGATCGCGGCGAGCTGCTCGAGAGGGGCTCACGTTGGCGTGCTCTACGTCGACGGCGTGGGCGCCAGCGTGCCCGGCCTGTTCGTGAGCGGAACTGCGCCGGCCCAGGCGAACGCGGGCAGCGACCTCACCTACAGCTTGACCTACAATAACGGCGGCCAGGACGCGGCCACCACGGTCGTCACCCAGTTCACCACGCCCCCGGGCACCACGTTCCAGTCGCTGGTGGCGCCCAGCGGCGCGAACTGCACTGTGCCGGGCGTCGGCAGCACGGGCACGGTTGTGTGCACGTTCGTTGCGCCGATCGTGGCGGGCGGCTCGGGCACCTATTCGGTCACCGTACACATCGACAACGGCGCGGCCGGCTCCATCGTGCAGGGCAACTACGACATCGGGTCGACTGAGGAGTCGCCGCTGCTCGGTTCGCACATCACCACGCTCATCGGCTGCGCGGTCGACAGCGACTGCCTCAGCGGCACCTGCGTCATCATCGGCGACCTCGGCACCTGCCAGGCGAACACCGTGTGCGGCAATGGCATGCGCGAGGCGGGCGAGGGCTGCGACGATGGCAACACCATGGGCGGCGATGGCTGCAACCCGAGCTGCCTGATCGAGACCGGCACCCCCTGCAACGTCCTCTCGCCGGGCGCCACCGACGACGCCTCGTGCGCGAGCGCCAACTGCGACGCCACCGGCGGCAGCCCCGGGGTGTGCAGCAGCTGCGGCAACTTCGTGCTCGAGGCCGGCGAGGGCTGCGACGACGGCAGACAACGACGCGCGTCGACGGCTGCAACCCGAGCTGCCTGATCGAGACCACCTACATGTGCAACGTCGCCAATCCCGGACTCACCGGCGGTGAATCGTGCGCGGACGGCGCGTGCGACCAGGACGGGCGCTGCCGCCCGGCCATCGTCTGCGGCAACAGCGTGCTCCAGGCCGGCGAGGGCTGCGACGACGGAAACGACCTGGCGGGTGACGGCTGCAACACGAGCTGCCTGATCGAGGACAACTTCGCCTGCAACCAGGATTTTCCGGGGTTCACCGACAACTCGTCGTGCGCGAGTGGCGATTGCGTGTACCCCAACGGCAACGTCGTCGGGGTGTGCGAGCCTGCCAGCAGCTGCGGCAACGGCGTGCTCGAGGCCGGCGAGGGCTGCGACGACGAAAACAACGACGGCGGGTGACGGCTGCAACACGAGCTGCCTGATCGAGACCGGCAACGCCTGCAATGTCGACGCGTCGGGCGCCCTCGACGACGCCTCGTGCGCGAGCGCCAACTGCGACACCACCGGCGGCGGCGCCGGGGTGTGCGCGCCTGCCAGCAGCTGCGGCAACGGCGTGCTCGAGGCCGGCGAGGGCTGCGACGACGAAAACAACGACGGCGGGTGACGGCTGCAACACGAGCTGCCTGATCGAGACCGGCAACGCCTGCAACGTCGACGCGTCGGGCGCCCTCGACGACGCCTCGTGCGCGAGCGCCAACTGCGACACCACCGGCGGCGGCGCCGGGGTGTGCGCGCCTGCCAGCAGCTGCGGCAACGGCGTGCTCGAGGCCGGCGAGGGCTGCGACGACGAAAACAACGATGGCGGGTGACGGCTGCAACACGAGCTGCCTGATCGAGACCGGCGAGGCCTGCAACGTCGACGCGTCGGGCGCCCTCGACGACGCCTCGTGCGCGAGCGCCAACTGCGACACCACCGGCGGCGGCGCCGGGGTGTGCGCGCCTGCCAGCAGCTGCGGCAACGGCGTGCTCGAGGCCGGCGAGGGCTGCGACGACGAAAACAACCTGGCGGGTGACGGCTGCAACACGAGCTGCTTGATCGAGGACGCGCAGCCGTGCAATTGCGCCGTCCCGGGGGCCACCTACGATGCGTCGTGTGCGTCCGGCGTGTGTGACACCAGCGTCGACCGCGCCGGCGTGTGCGAGCCGGCCAGCACGTGCGGCAATGGCGTGGTCGAGGCCGGCGAGGGCTGCGACGACGGCGACACCACGGTGGGCGACGGCTGCAGCGCGAGCTGCCTGGTCGAGGACGGCATGACCTGCAACGACGACACCGCCGGCACCGTCGACGGCCCGTCGTGCGCGAGCGGCTACTGCGACTCGCGCGGCACGTGCTCGACGCTGGGCGTGTCGGGTGGCGGCTGCGACGCCGGCGCGAGCGGCGCTGGCACCGGCGGGGCCCTCGTGCTGCTGGCGAGCCTGTGGTTGCTCGCGACGCTGCGCCGTCGCGGTGCGGTCGCGGTCGCGGTCGCGCGCGCGTGTGTGTGTGGCGCCGTGGTGGCCGTGCTCGCGGTGGTCATCGGGCCCTCGGCGGCGTCGGCCCAGGTGTCGACCGGGTTCTCGGCCGAGCGGTTCGAGCTCACCAGCTTCCGCGACGGCATCCTGGGGGTGGAGTGGGCGGACGCCCGCGGCAACGGCGTGTTCGACTTCGGGTTCTCGATGGGCTACGCCAACGACCCGGTCAACGTCTACGAGATGTCGACCGGCGACCAGGTGGGATCGCTCGTGCACAACCGGCTCGGCGGTGACCTGGTCGCGGCGACGCGGCTCAAGGACCTGATCGAGCTCAACTTCGGCGCGTCGCTGATCTTCGCGCAGTCGGAGGATCTGGGCGCCTCGACCGTCGGCAGCGACATCACGAGCGGCGGGCTCGGCGACATCCGGCTCGGCGGCAAGTTCACGGTCGTGCGCCGCGGCGGCACCGCCGTCGCGCTGCTCGCCAAGATCGGGATCCCGACCAGCACGGTCGCCGACTACGGCGGCGACACCTGGGCGACGTTCTCGCCGGCGGTCGCGGTCTCGCGCACGCAGGGCGCCGTTCGGCTCGCGGCGAACCTCGGCTACGTGATGCGCAAGCCCGAGGAGTCGCTGGATCTCGCGGTCGACGACGAGCTGTTCCTGCGCCTCGGCGCGGGCTACCGGTTCGCGAGCTCGCTCGAGGTCGACGGCACGTTCGACCTCGCGACCGCCGCGAACGACCTGTTCGGCGCGTTCAACCGCAACCACGCCGAGCTCCGCGGCGGTGCGTCGTTCGACGTGACCTCCGCCCTGCGCGTGTTCGGCGCGGTCGGCGCCGGCCTCGCCGAGGGCTTCGGCACCCCGGACTGGCGCGCGCTGGTCGGGCTCCGGTTCGGCACCAGCCCCAAGCCGCCGGCCGAGCCCGCGCCGCTGCCGCCGCTGCCCGAGCCGCCGAAGGACACCGACGGAGATGGCCTCATCGACGTGGCGGATCGCTGCCCGACCGAGGCCGAGACCGTCAACTCGTTCGAGGATGCCGACGGCTGCCCCGATGACCCCGATCCCGACCACGACACCGTGATCGGCACCGCCGATCAGTGCCCGGACGCGCCCGAGGACCTCGACGGCTTCGAGGACGGCAACGGCTGCCCGGATCCGGACAACGACGCCGACACGGTGCTCGACACCGACGACGCGTGTCGCGACGTGCCTGGCGTCGTCACCATGAAGGGGTGCCCGGACCCCGATCGCGACGGGGACACCGTCGTCGACCGGCTCGACAACTGCGTCGACGAGCCCGGCGAGCCGGCGAACCAGGGCTGCAAGGTCAAGCAGCTGGTCGTCATCACCGGCGACAAGCTCGACATCCTCGAGACCGTGTTCTTCAAGACCAACAAGGCCGTCATCGAGAAGCGGTCGTACAACCTGCTCGACAATGTCGCCGCCGTGCTGGCCTCGCACAAGACCATCCGCGTCGAGGTCGAGGGCCACACCGATGACGTCGGCAACGACGCCTACAACAAGAAGCTGTCGCAGAGTCGTGCCGAGGCCGTGGTCGCGTACCTGGTGCGCAAGGGCGTGGACGCGGGCCGCTTGCAGGCCCGCGGCTACGGCGAGGAGAAGCCGGTCGTCGACACCAAGACCAAGGTCGGCCGGGCCACCAACCGCCGGGTGGTGTTCACGATCCTGAGCGCGATCGAGGGGGTGAAGACCCAGTCGAACGGGCCGACCGAGGACACGATCGACCGCTGACGGGGACCTCGGCTCGACGGTGCGTGCGTGAGGGCTGATCGCGACGGCGTCGCGCACACGTCGACGTCGGACCACATCGGCCCGTGGTCCGATCCCTCGACGTGCTCGACGCCGGCCGCGAGCACGGGCAGGCCGCGCGCGTAGAGGTCGTCGGTGCGGATCGGGAAGGCGGGAAGCCGCATCGTGGCCGCGCTGACCGGGACCGCGCCGGTGAACGCATTGCCGGTCAGGTAGTCGTCGACCACCGCGGCCTGCTCCTGGCCGACGATCGCCTCGGTCGCGGCGAGCGGGCCCAGCCCGTCGACCCACGCCCACGGGTTGGTGTTGAAGTCGCCGCCGACGATCACGCGCTCGGCGATGTCGTTGACGGCGGGGTGGAGCTGCCGGGCGCACAGGATCAACCCAGGTGATCCCTGGGGCCAGCGCGTCGTTCACGCGCCGGGGTGAGCCGCGCGTGCTCGCGATTCGTCGATTCAAGGAGTTCGTACCTCGATCCGATGCCTGAGGTCCCGGGGCGTGTGGCGGCGACTCCATCCGCCACAAGCGGTTACGCGCGCGGATGCGTGGTCTCCGGGTTGCGGGCGCCGGGGGCACCCCGCGATCTGGAAGCACGATGAAAACCTTCGTTCACCTCGCCGCCCTGCTGCTTCTCGGCGCCGCCGCGTGCCTCGTCGGCGACCCCGACCCGACCGACGCCGAGTGTGGCGGCTCGTGCTCGCTGATCGCCGAGCAACGCCCGAAGATCCTCCGTGACAACCTGCTCGCGAACCTGCGCGCCGTGATGGAGAGCGACGCCACGCTGTTCGGGCAGCAGCGCTTCTCCATCACGGGGATCGCCCCCGATGGGGCACAGTGGCTCGCGACCGATGGCGCCGCCGAGCGCTCCGACGTCCGAACGTTGGTCGGTCAGCACCCGGCGGTGTTCGGCCTCGACGCGTGGGATCTCGCGATGAAGCCGGCGTCGTGGGCGCCGAACGGTCAGCTCCACGCCCAGGCCGCGCGCCAGGTCTACGCCGCGGGTGGGGTCGTCACGATGGACTGGCACATGCGCGGCTGCAACGCCGACGAGCTCGTCGGCCCCGGCTTTCACGCCGCCGGCAACGAGGCGTGCCTGTGCCGGCTGGCCAACGACGACGCGTTCGCCCAGGGCTGGCTGGTGGAGGGGCGCCTCGCCCGGCTCGCCGACGCGCTCGTGACCTACGGGCTCACCGACGTGCCGATCATCTTCCGACCGATGCACGAGATGGGGCTGGGAGAACGAGCGCTCCTGCATCGTCGCCACGGGCTGCACCGCCCCGCCGCCGGCTTATCCGACCTGCGCGCGCTGCGACTCCGATCCCGACGGCGATGGATGGGGCTGGGCGGACCAGCACTCCTGCGTGAACCGTCACCACCCCAGCGCATAGCGATGAGCCCCGAGGCCGCCGGGGCGCTGGTCCGGATCGACTGGGCCGCCGAGGGCGTCGAGGCGATCAGGTTCAAGGACGGCGAGGGCCCCGACGACCTCGCCGCGACCGGGAAGCGGCTGGTCCGGCTCTACGCGGCCGAGAACCAGGACGTGGAGGTGCACGCGGCGGAGGTGGCATTCGAACTCCTGGTGGCGGACGGCGTCACGCTCCGGGGCGTGTTCGACGTGCTCCTGGCCGGCGATCGCGTTCGCGAGATGAAGACGGCCGCCCGGGACTACGACGAGGGCACCCTCGCGCGCCACGTCCAGGTCTCCGCGTACGCGTGGGCCTACCCAGCGCTGTTCGGCTGTCCCGCGGTGATCGAGGTGGTCGCGTTGCTGAAGACCAAGGTCCCCCGGATCGTGAAGCACGAGGTGTCCCGCTCGTCGGCCGAGCAAGCCTGGTTCGTGGAGCTCGCGGTCGAGGTCGCCGGCGCGATCAACGCCGGCGCCTTCCCACCCAACCCGTCGTGGGCATGCGCCGACTGCGAGTATGCGGAGGCTTGCCAGCAGAGCGGCGGGTCGAGGTCGGCCCGGAGCCCTGGGTCGGTCTTCGAGCTGGGCGCATAGCCCTCGATACGAGCATCCTCTGCGGGTGGCGTGCGCCCCTCACGATGCGCTCGCGTCCAGGTGAGGCTGCGTCGACACGGGGGCGAGCAGGCGCAGCAGCGCGAGCACGGCGTTGTCGGCGGTCGCCGTCAGGCGCGCCATCAACGAGGTCGGCAGCGCCGCCTCGTCGATGGCCGACGCCAGGCGCCCGCGCAGGCTGGTCCAGAACCGGCTGGTCACGAACATCGTCGTCCACCACCGGCGCCACCGCGTCAGCGTCCGGCGGTCGATGCCGATCCGCGCCGCCAGCCGGGTGACCGCGATCTTGGTCGGGCCCTGCTGGAGCGCCGTCGCCAGGACCACGACCGCCCCGAGGTAGACCTTGCGGCCCAGGAACCGCACCGATGGCGGCGTCCGCCGGCGACGACAGCCCTCGACCGCGCAGCAGAAGCTGTGGCGCCACGCGAACGTCTCGTCCAGGCCGTCAGCCCCACGCGGCCTGCGCGGGTAGTCGGCGACGTCGAGCCGACCGCCGCAGAACGCGCACCCCGCCGCCCGGGCCTTCGCCGCGAGGTCGGCGTCGATCTTCGGCATCAGCACCAACACGCTGGAATCGACGACGGCTTCGTGGCACAGAGCGGGCCTCCTTTCGACTTGGCGGTTGAAAGGAGTGGAACCCCTCGCTGGCTTGAATGGTCAAGTTCTTCGAGGGGCTTCCGCTATTCCCCTCGCCGTGCGTGCTCACGCCGCGCGTGCTTGCCCTCCAAGACTGCGCTCCTGCTCACGCTCGATGGCTGCGAGGTTGTCATGCCCGCGCACGTGGAAGTTCCAGCGGACGCGCAGCGCCGCCGCGCGGAATTCCTCTGCGTCGGCGAGCGAGAGCAGCGCTGCCCAGGCGTGGTCGTTGCCGACGACGTTGCTGCCCTCGATCTCGCCCTTCTCGAACACGACGACCGCAGCGACCAGGGCGCGGGTCTCCGCGAGCGGCATCAGCCCGCGGTCATCGGGGCTGACGCGGGCGTCCACCATGGCGGCCCGTAGAAAGACGCTGGCTGGGAATGAAGACATCGACGGACGACCTCGGTGCGGGGATGCCTGTGCGCGCCCCACGCGCGCCGCCCCGCCGGCCGCACGGCACTCACGCCACGGCACGCCACGCAACAACGAACGCGGGAACCCACGCGGCGTCTGGAGGGAGCGACGTCGAGCGCGCGCACGAACCGCGCATAGCGACCAATGAGCGAATCGGTACGGTGGTCCGGGATGCGTGCCACGCCTTGGACTTGCCCTACGTATTCAAGGCGAGCTTCGATAAGGCGAACCGAAGTAGTATCCACGGTCATCGCGGCCCTGGGTTGGAGCGTGGCATGGAAGAGATGGCGCGCCTGCGCGAGAAACTTGGCGTTCCAGTGACCACTGATATCCATGACCCGGCGCAAGCAGAGCCCGTGGCGCGCGTGGTCGACCTGTTGCAGGTGCCCGCATTCCTGTGCCGACAGACGGATCTGCTGGCAGCCGCCGCCGCGACTGGCAAGCCCGTCAATGTCAAGAAGGGGCAATTCATGGCTCCGGAAGAGATGCGCAACGTCCTCACCAAACTGGCGGAAGGTGGCTGCACGCAGCCGATGCTCACCGAGCGTGGCACATTCTTTGGCTACCACCGTCTGGTCACGGATTTCTGCCTGACGTCAATTACATTCACCCATCGACGACAACTACATCTCCCCATCGGCCTCTTCGCGTGAGTGGTTGCGATTCTTGCTGCTCGGTCCTGGGGTCGTCGTTGGTGCTCCGTTCGCGTTCGGGTGGGTGGTGGTCGGCGGGGTCGGTGTAGCTGTCGTTGATCCTTGTGGGCCGGCGCTCGAGATTTTGGTTGACTGAGAGGGGGTAGTTGTTGTGGGCGTCGATGCTCCTTCGGCTGGGGAGTGTGAGAGGACCGGAGTCGTTGGGCCTGTCGGGCTTCCTTGGGTCGTGTGTTCGGCCTGGGCCTGCTCGATACGAATGCTCTTGCCCGTCATCTCGAGAATCACGGAGTGGTGGACGAGCCGGTCGATCGCAGCAGCGGTGGTCATCGGGTCCTTGAAGATCCGGTCCCACTCGCTGAACACGAGGTTGCTGGTGATGATCACGGTGCGCCGCTCGTAGCGCTCGGCGAGGAACGTGAAGAGGACCTCCATCTCGTCGCGGTTCTGTTGAACGTAGCCGATGTCGTCGAGGAGCACGGCGTCAAACCCGTCGAGGATCGCGAGTTCGTCCTCGAGTCGAAGATCGCGCTTGGCAACGAGCAGACGCTGTACGAGCGCGAACGTCGCGGTGAAGAGTACGCGGTACCCGCGCTGGATCAGCTCGTGGGCGATCGCACACACGAGGTGGGTCTTGCCGCGCCCGGGAAGTCCGAACGCGAGGAGGTTGTCGCCGCGCTCGACGAACGCGCCCTCGCACAAGGTGGCCACCTGCTTGGCTACCTTGTGCGGTAGCCGCGCGCGGTTCAGCGTCGCCAACGTCTTGTCGTCGGGCAGGCCGGCGTCCCTGAGGTTGCGCTCGATACGGCGCCGTCGCCGCTCCTGGAGTTCGAGTTCGACGAGGTGGTGGAGGTAGCGCTCGAATGTCCAGCCTTCCTGTTCGGCCTGCTGCGCAATCTCTTCGGCATGACGCCTCACGGTCGCGAGCTTCAGCGCGCGCAGCATGATGGCGAGCGATGCCCATGTCGCGGTGGGCGCGGTCATGCAGCCGCCTCGGTCAGGAGGACATCGTAGACAGCCAGGTCCGGCCGCAACGGCGCGAGCGCGGGGACGTCGATGCTGTCGGCGGTCGTCGCGATCAGCGCCTTGACCTCCTCGCTGGTGATCGTCGCTTCCTCGGCAAGCAACATCTCGAGCGCGAGGGCGACATCCGCCTCCATCGTGCTCGCCGCGTGGTCGAGGATCCGGAGATACACGAGGTCACCCTTGGTCCCGCGAGGTGGCGTCTGGATCGCGTCATACGCACGACGGAACGCGACCGATGGAAACATCTCCTCCCGATACACGTACCGCGCGAACCCACCCGGCTTGCGGACCAGCGACTTGATCACGTGCCGGTAGTCGATGCGTCGAAGATTTCGACCCTGGAGCCGCGGGCACGCAAGCTCCACGACGTCAACGAAGTGCACCTCGATCTTGTCCTCGAAGATCCGGACGCGGACCTGAAATCCCATCAGTCGCGAGGGGACCGAGTACGCGCAGTGCTTGATGCGAATGGTACTCCAGTCACTCACGACCACGTCTTCGACGATGTAGTCCGGCAACTTGGTGACCGGCAGCTCACCCATCACCGCCAGCTCTTCCCCGACCCGCCGCGCTCGATGCTTGTTCGCCTTGCTGACAACATCGTCGACGAACGCCTGCCATGCGTCGGCGCTTTCGAAGTCACGGCTGCCACGGATCAGCAGGGCTTGCTCGAGCCGGCGCTTGCGCGCGCCGTTGGACGCCTCGACATCGCCGTTCTGCTCACTCTCCCCGACCCCGATCGTCCGCGGCTTCATCCCCAGGTGCGCCATCAACTTGAGGTACGCGGTGTTGAACGGCCGCTTGCGTTCCTCGCCCTCGCCAACCTGGTCGGCGGGGAGCCGGTGCGTCGCGGCCGTCGAGTTGTCGGTCTGATGCCACTCGGGTCGCCGGCCGAGCTGGAACAGCGCCCGTTGCACGCCCGTGCGCAACGCGACCATCGACTCGGAGAAGCGGATCGTCGCGCACTGCCAGTTCGAGTACGGCAGCACGAACACGCACAGCATGTGCACGAACAGCTGCCCCACGATCGTCACCGCGAGCGCCTCGGCGTGCGTGAAGTCCGTCTGCGCTGCCTCGCCGGGCCGGTGCGCCTGCGCCAACGACACTTCCTGGTCGGGCCCATGCGCGGCGCGCCACCGCCGGATCCGTCGCTGCAGCGTGCGCAGCTGGCCATCCGCGTACCGCTCGGGATGCTCCGCCTGCAGCACCTCGAACAGCGTCTTGGCCTCGAGCTCCGGTGCGAGCGTCAGCCGCGCCACCACCTCAGACCAGTGCTCCTTGAACGGATCCGGGCGCGTCCTCCAGTCGCGCCGTGTCGCCATCTCCGATGGGAACTTGCCGGCGGTCACGTACTTGCGTGCCGTCTTTCGATCCATGCCCGCCTTCATGGCGGCCTGGCCGATGTGTCCGCTTTTACTATCTCTTCCATACATTTCCTTACCTGAGCGTTGCTCACCGGTCGCATGAGGCCCACCTCTCCACGTCCGTGGAGGGTCCACCTTCGACCGGTGACTACGCCTCAAGATGGGGCGATGTAATTGTCGTCGCTGGGGAGATGTAATTGTCGCTCAGCACAGCCGTCCTGACTCGCGCTTGCGCCTCGCGTTCTTTCGAGGGTAAGTTGCGACCTCGTTCTCTTTGAGGAGGCTCTCCCATGCGTGCGATCGTGATCGCGATTGTCCTTGTCTGGTCGAGCATGACGCCAGGGCGATCGCATCAAAAACCGAGGGCGATCGAACACTTGAGGGATAAATATCCGGAGGTGTTCTCACAGCGAAGACTGATGTGATCTGCTGGGGCGCATGACGAAGCTGCAAACGAAGGCGTCGGGCCCAATGGGCCCGGCCCCGGATGTGTCGTCCTTCATCGAGCTTCTCGCAGCGCTGCCGGACCCCCGCGTCGAGCGAACGCGTCGTCACAGCCTCGAATCGATCTTGTTCCTCTGTCTGTGCGGTACCGTCTGCGGCGCCAACGACCTCGTGGCGATCGAGGACTTCGGGATCGCTCGGCGTGCGTTTCTCGAGACGTTCGTCGACTTCCCGAACGGAATCCCGTCGCACGACACGATCGGCCGCGTGCTGGCGAAGCTCGATCCGACGGCACTCGAACAGATGTTCACGAAGTGGATGCGCGGCGTCGCGGAGGCGACGAAACGTGATGTCGTGGCGATCGACGGGAAGGTGTTGCGGCGCGCGCTCGACAAGGCAAGCGGTGCCGGCTTCATCACGATGGTCAGCGCGTGGAGCACCGCGAACGGTGTGGTGCTCGGCCAAGTTGGAACGGACGTGGGCTCGAACGAGATCGCGGCGATTCCGCGCCTCTTGGAGTTGCTGCTGCTCAAGACCTGCCTCGTGACGATCGACGCCGCCGGATGCCAGACCGAAATTGCGACCAAGATTACCGATGCGGGCGGCGACTACCTGCTTTCCGTCCGCGACAACCAACCGAAGCTCCACGCGGCCGTCCAAGCGCAGTTCAAGGCTGAGGTCCCTGAGGACCACGCGACCCGCGCGACCCACGCCATGACAACCCAGACGTGCCGTGGTCGCAAGGAGACACGTGAGTGCTGGGTGCGCCCGATCCCCGATACTTTTCCCGAAGCCGCGCGCTGGTCGAAACTCGCGAAGATCGTGCGCTTCGACTCGGAGCGTACCGTCGACGGCAAGGTGACGCGCGGAACGCGGTGGTTCATCACATCGAGGAAGACGCTCACGGCCAAGCAAGCGTTGGCGGCAGTCCGCGGCCACTGGCAGATCGAAAACAAGCTGCACTGGTCGCTCGACGTAGCGTTCCGCGAGGACGACTCTCGCCTCCGCGCCGAGAACGCTGCCGAGAACTTCGCGGTCGTTCGTCATATCGCACTCAACCTTCTACGCAACACGGCGTCCAAGGTCGGCATCAAGAACCGGCGCCTCAAGGCCGGATGGAGCGACGACTTTCTTACCCAGGTACTCGTGTCCTTTGCCGACCGAAATTAGATGCGTTTGCCCTGGCAGGCATCCCCCTTCGATCCCCCCAACTCCCGTGTCGAGTGCTGTCGGCTGGTGTCGCTCCGGCACGGGTAAGTCCCTGCGATCACTTCGCCACGCGCCAGGTTCGACGGGGGCGCAGAGCTTTGCCGTGGATAACTCGCCGGCGGCCGGCGCGCTGGCGGTCCGGGCGCGCTCAGTCCTGCGTGCCGGGCCTGAACCGGACGTGCCGGTGGAGACGAACGCTGCGCGGGCGCCGCGTGTGGGCCGTCACGACGCGCTGCGTCGTGACCTGACGATGACGTGACGATGACCCCACCCGGACAGCCGCACGTTCGCGCGCGGATGATCCTCTCCACCCCAGGAGAGATGGCTGACATGACCGCAATCACGGCTGACCCGGAACTACATGTGAAGTTCGAGGTTCTTGCGGACCTCGAGGAGGTGGTCGCCGAGCTGGTCGCTCAGCACGAAGCGAAGGGTGTGCTGTGGTTCCCCGGCGAGATCCTGGCGGCGCCACCGGACACCGATCCCGATCATCACCTGCGTGAGCTCCGCGCCCGCGCGAAGGGCATCAGTGCTCCGGCGCGTGTCGCGCTCGCGCTGAACTTGCTGACCGAGGAAGGGCTGCCGCACTTCCATCGCCTGCTGGCCGTCCATCTCGGAAACGAGAGTCACTGGCGGCACTGGACGAATCTGTGGACGGCCGAAGAGGACCGGCACGGCGCGATTCTCCACGACTACACGCGCGATGCGCAGGTGTTCGACCGGGTGGTCATCGAGAAGATGCAGTTCGACTATCTGCGTGCGGGCTTCGCCCCGGCGTGGGAGCGAGACCCGTATCGCGTCCTGGTGTACACGTCGCTCCAGGAGCGGGCGACCCAGATCTCCCATGCAAACACGGGCAAGCTGGCGTCGGAATGCGAGCCGACGATCGGCGTCGTGCTGGCCAATGTCGCGAAGGAAGAAGCGCGGCACTTTGCGTTCTATCGCAGCGTGTTCAAGGAGGTGCTGCAGCGCGATACGAATCGAGCCCTCGAATCGGCGGCCAGGATCATGCCGGCGATCGATATGCCCGGTGCAAGCATGC
Organism: Kofleriaceae bacterium; assembly: GCA_964203225.1. Lineage (GTDB taxonomy): Bacteria > Myxococcota_A > Polyangia > Haliangiales > Haliangiaceae > JABFXX01. The sequence goes on along the minus strand of CAXNMK010000004.1, from coordinate 82,225 downwards.
CGCGATTTCGCGAGATCGCCGATGTCGTGCGGCGCGCGGGGATCTACGGACCGCGTGACTACCTCAAGATCGTCGAAGAACAGATCAGGTTCTGGGCGATCGAGAAGCTCGTCGGGCTGAACGAAGCCGGGCGCAAGGCTCAGGAGAAGATCCTGGGCATCCCTGCGCGGCTGGAGCGCATCGCCGGCGTGAGCGAGCAGAAGACGAGGCCGAGGACGTTCTCGTTCGACGTCGCGTTCAATCGCGAGTTCTCGATGAATTGAGCCGACACCCCTGCTCCGGAGAGCCTGCCTCCGCGTACGAGCAAGTGGTGACGTGGTGTCTGACCCCGGTCGTCGCTGCGAACGGCGGCGGTCGCCACTGCGACGGCGTCGACCCGTCACGCCGACGGCTTCGTCAGGCCGAACCGCCACAGCCACACGAACGCGAGCAGGCTCGCGGCGAGGCCCACGTGCAGCACCTGCACCCACGCGTAGATGTGGAACTGCGCCATCAGGAAGCCCAGCACCATCTGCGCGAACACGATGCCCACGACCACGCGCTCGACCCGACCGGGCCCCCCGATGCGATGCCGCCGCGTGAGGATCCAGGCCCATCCCGCCGTGCCCAGCACGGCCCACGAGAAGCTCCGGTGGACCAGGTAGACGACGGCGCGCTCGAGCGCTCCGGTCCAGGTCGAGCGGTCCACCTGCCCGTGAAACTTCGACATCTCGTCGGTGATCTCCCGCACCTGCGAGCCGAGGATCCCCTCGAGCACGATCGCGACGAGCAGCAGGGTCACCGCCAGCCGGAGCCTGGCGTGCACCGGTGACGACAGCTGGATCCGCCACGGGGTGTCGGTCCCGCGCCACGCGCAGTACATCAGCGCGCCGAGCAGGCCCATCGCCAGCGCGAGGTGAACCGTCAGCACGCCGGGGCTCAGCCCGCTGTACACGACCCGGGCGCCCATCCACGCGTTGACGAGGACGATCGCCAGCCCGGTTGCCGCCATCCCGAACACCAGCGGGCGCCGCCGCAGATGCCAGCAGGCCGCGATGAAGGTCGTCAGGACGAACAACCCGACCGGCAGGCTCGTCAGCCGGTTCGCGAACTCGGTCCACACGTGCCGCGGGTTGAACTCCTGGCGCAGGCTCGCCTCGGTGATCGTCGCCGGGTCGCGCCCCATCCGCGCCGCCTTGGCCCGGAACTTCTCGATCGGCAGTCGTGCGAAGTCGACGTCGTCCACGCTGGTGGGCGGGATCACCCGGCCCCAGCACACCGGCCAGTCCGGACACCCCATCCCCGCGCCGGTGACCCGCACGGTCGCCCCGACGAACATCAAGGTCAGCACCGAGACCAGCGCCGCCGCGGCAAGTTTCTGCAGGCGCGTCATGAGCAAGCGTTTACCGTGGATCGGCCGACCCGGCATGCCCCGGCCGAGCGGATCGCGGCCACCGACATCGATCGCCTGGTCAGCGCCGTGTCCGTGGCAGGGTCCGGGGCGCGGGACCTCTCGGCTTCCTCGGCTTGCCACCGGCCTGGCCGCGAGGGCCAAGGGAGCGCAAGGGGGTCCGGAGAAACCAACACAACTACCTGTGGATAACTCGCCGCGGTCACGCTCGCGACGCCGCGAGCATCGGCGGCTCCGCGCGATCGCCGCGCGGTCACGCTGATCACGATGTGCGCGAGCGCCACCGTTGGCACAGTCCGCCACTCAGCGGAGCAGCGACCCGGGCTACCAGTGGAGCGTGAGCCCGCTGCGCGCCCGCGCGAAGCCGCGCGGGGTGCGAGTTATCCACAGATGGTTGTGCTGGGTTCGCCGGACCCCTCGGCTGTCCGCCGCCTGGCGTCGAAGAACGCGGATCGGAGGCCGGGCCTGGGAACCGCGGCGCGGCGCTCGCGCATGGTGCTGCCGGCTCCGACCGCGCCGGTCGCGGCGGCCGCGGGTGCCGGGTGCGCGGGGGCCTGGCCACCAGCGGCGGGCGGTGCGAAGTTAGGGCGCGCCATGACCGAGCCCGCACCTGCCCCGCCACCCGGCTCGCTGTTCGATGCGCAGGGGCGAGCCAGGGTCGTTCGGCGAGGGCTGCCGCGGGTCGGGGTGTTCCGCGACCTCTACCACGCCCTGCGCACCACGAGCTGGGCGCGCCTGATCGCCATCCTCGCGGCGTTCTACGTGGGGGCGAACCTGACGTTCGCGAGCGTGCTGTGGGCGACCGGGGCGACCATCGTCAACGCGGTCCCGGGCTCGTTCGCGGACTGTTTCTGGTTCAGCGTCCAGACGCTCGCGACCATCGGGTACGGCACGTTTGCCCCGGGCGACACGATCGCGCACCTGGTGGTCACGGTCGAGAGCTTCTTCGGGATCGCGCTGAGCGCGATGGTGACCGGGATCTTCTTCGCGAAGTTCGCGACCCCGGTGGCCCGGGTCATGTTCAGCAAGCAGGTGCTGATCGCCGACGAGGAGGGGGTCCCGACCCTGACGTTCCGCATGGCCAATGCGCGCGACACCCTGATCATGGAGGCGAACATCAAGGTCTCGCTGCTGTGCGACGAGCGGCTGTCGTCGGGCCGCTTCATGCGGCGGATCTACGACCTGCCGCTGCGCCGCTCGACCACGCCCAGCTTCGTGATCTCGTGGGTGGTGTTCAGCCCGATCGGCCCGGGCAGCCCGCTCGAGGGGCTCACCCTGGACGAGCTCGGCAGGCGCAACGCGATGTTCTTGGTCACGTTCACCGGCATCGACGACCGGCTCGCGACCACGGTCCACACCCGGTACGAGTACACGTTCCGCGACGTGGTGTTCGACCACCGGTTCGCCGACATCCTGCACACCGACCCCGAGACCGGCGGGCGTGTGGTGGACTACGCGCACTTCGACGAGCTGGAGCCGCTGCTGCCGCAGCCGGCCCAGGCGATCGAGCTGCCGGCGGCGGCCGGCTGACCCCGGTATCACTCGGGTCCGGCGAACCCAACACAACTCGCTGTGGAGACTCGCTCGCCCGGATGACAGGGGGCCGGCGAACTCAACACAACGTGCTGTGGATAACTCGCCGGCGGCCGGCCCGCTGGCAGTCCGGCCGCGCTCAGTCCTGCGAGCCGGGCTTGAACCGGACGTGCAGGTGGTCGGCGTGGCGCGGCCAGTGGCGCACCAGGCCGGCCTGGACGTCCTTGTCGCGCGGGTACTGGAGGATCGCCGCGAGGTCGTCGGCCGGCGTGCCGCGCTTCCTCGCGTACGCGTACAGCCGGGCCTGGACCGCGTGATCGAGGAAGATCATCTGCACGCCGGTGTCGAGGTGCGAGGTCCGCTCGAACGCGAGGATCAGCGCCCACGTCGCGGCGAGATCGAGGTCGCTGCTGGCCGCGACGAAGCTGTCGGGATACCCGTCGGGCATCCGGTGGAAGTAGAACCCGACGTCGACGTCGAGCCCGGACTGGTGGGAGTGGTGCCCGCCGAGCCGGCCGCCCTCGCTCGCCGACAGGTCGCCGATCGCGAGCGTGTGGACGTCGTAGAGCGCGCGCACGCTCGCGATCGCACCCTGGAGGTGCTCGACCACGTGGCCGGCGCCGAACGACCGCTGCGGGCGCCGGATCTGGTAGCCGTCCCCGCGCGGCAGCCGGGCGGCGTTCGCGAGCCGGCCGTCCCATGGCTCGCCGATCGGCTGGCCCGCACCGTCGCCGCTCGGCTCGTCGCGCTCCGCGTCGGCCGAGCGCGAGGACTTGACGGTGGCGGTGCCGTCGATCACCGCGAGCGCCTGCTCGGCGCGCTCGGCGGCGTCGTCCTTGCCGCGCGGGGTGCGGGCGCGGGCGCGGGCGCGCACGGTGCAGTCCGGCACGCGGACCCGGGTGCCCGGGCGCACCAGCGTGGTCTTGAGCCGGTTCGCGCGCAGCACCGCATCGACCGAGCAGCCGTAGACCTTGGCCACGTGCTCGAGCGTCTCGCCGCGCTGCACGGTGTGCGTCCCGGCGAGCGCGGGCACCGGGGCCAGCGACAGCAGGGCGATCAGGCTCAGCGCGCGCACGGCCCACGATCATCGCAGCGATCGCCGGGGCGGTGCGAACTTTCGCGCCCGCCCGGGTGACTTATCGAAGCGCGGCGACCACGGCCTCGAGCTCGGCCGCGGCGATCCGCGAGTTCGCACGCACGCCCGCCACGAGCTCGTCGAGATCCCCGCCCTGCGCCGTGACGTGGGCCGCGACGCACGCGGGGTGGAGGTAGCCGGCCCCGGCCTGGACCGCGCCGCCGACGGTGAGCTCGCGCTCGACCGCCACGCGCAGCGCGTCCTTGGCGACCGGCTCGGCGCACTGCAGGCACCTCGCGCGGCCGGTCGGCGCGCGATCGGCGTACGGCAGCCCCGCGGGCTTGGCGTGGCCCTTGGTGATCGCCTCGGCCATCGTGGCGTCGAGGGCGGCGCGGTCAGGGACCTCGGAGGCGAACGCCTTGAGCGCGTCCCCGAGCTCGACCGGCAGCTTGGCGGCGGCGCACGGCAGGTGGTGCCACTGCAGGCTCGGGGTATCGCCGAACGCGCTGGCCGCCTCCACGCCGAGCCGCAGCTCGTCCTTGGCGATCGCCTTCTTGCAGGACCGGCAGCTCGCGCGGCCAGTCCTGGCCTGTTCGAGGTGGTTCGGCATCGGGCCTGCGGTTGTACCTCCGTTGCCCCTCCGTTGTACGCTGCGGGCCCGTGTCCCGAACCGAGCAAGCGTACCCCGTGATCGCGACCCGCCTCGATCGTCGGACGGACGAGTACCGCGCCAACGAGGTCTCGAACCGCGCCGCGATCGACAAGCTCACGGCGGCGCTCGCCCAGGCCACCGTCGGGGGCGGAGAGAAGTACACGAGCCGCCACAAGGCCGCCGGCAAGCTGCTGCCGCGCGAGCGCATCGAGCTGCTGCTCGATCGCGACTCGTACTTCCTCGAGCTGTGCCCGCTCGCCGGCAAGGACCTGCCGGGCCACACGCCGGGGGCGAGCATCGTCGGTGGCATCGGGCTGGTGTCCGGCGTCGAGTGCCTGATCACCGCGAGCGAGTCGACGGTCAAGGGCGGCGCGATCAGCGAGGCCTCGGCGTGGAAGTCGGGCCGGCTATCGGAGATCGCCGAGCAGAACCGGCTGCCGTCGATCTCGATGATCGAGTCGGCCGGCGCGGACCTGCCCAACCAGTCGAAGATCTTCGTGCCGGGCGGCCGCGGCTTCCGCGATCTGACCCGCCGCTCCGAGCAGCGGATCCCCACCATCTGCCTGGTGTTCGGCAGCTCCACCGCCGGCGGCGCCTACTTCCCCGGCATGAGCGACTACGTCGTGATGGTCGAGAACCAGGCGCAGGTCTACCTCGCGGGCCCGCCGCTCGTGAAGATGGCGACCGGCGAGGAGTCCGGGCACGAGGAGCTCGGCGGCGCCGGGATGCACGCGCGGATCTCCGGCGTGGCCGACTACCTCGCCCACGACGAGCCCGACGCGATCCGGCTCGGCCGCGAGATCGTCGCCCACCTCGACTGGAAGAAGGGCGCGCACCCGACGCCGCGCCCGGTCGAGCCGCCGCGCTACCCCGCCGACGAGCTGCTCGGGCTGGTGTCGCCGGACATCAAGGTGCCGTTCGACCAGCGCGAGGTGATCGCCCGGATCGTCGACGGCTCGCGGTTCTCCGAGTTCAAGCCGCTGTACGGCTCGACGCTGATCTGCGGGTGGGCCCATTTCCACGGCATGCCCGTCGGGATCCTGGCGAACAACGGGGTGCTGCTGTCGGAGTCCGCGCAGAAGGGTGCGCAGTTCATCCAGCTGTGCAACCAGAGCGACGTGCCGCTCGTGTTCCTGCAGAACATCACCGGCTTCATGGTCGGCAAGAAGCTCGAGCAGGAGGGCATCATCAAGCACGGTGCCAAGCTCATCAACGCGGTGTCGAACTCGACGGTGCCGGCCATCACGATCATGACGGGGGCGAGCTACGGCGCCGGCAACTACGCGATGATGGGGCGGGCGTACGCGCCCAGGTTCCTGTTCACCTGGCCCAACCACCGGATCGCGGTGATGGGCGGCAAGCAGCTCGCGGGCGTGCTCGACATCATCCAGCGCGACGCCGCCGCCAAGCGCGGCGAGACCGTCGACGAGGCCAAGCTCGCGATGATGAAGGCGATGACCGAGGGCATGATCGACAAGGAGAGCGATCCGTACTTCGCCACCGCGCGGCTGTGGGACGACGGGATCATCGACCCGCGGGACACCCGCACCGTGATCGCGATCTCCCTGTCCGCCGCGTACTCGAAGCCGTTCACGGGCACGACCAGCTGGGGCGTGTTCCGCCACTGATCCGCGCGTCCCGGGTCGTCCGCGGCGGCGGGCCTGGGGTACAACCACGTCCGCATGATCGAACTGCTGTCCTCCCCTGAAGCCTGGATGAGCTTCGCCACGCTCTCGGCCCTCGAGATCGTGCTCGGCGTCGACAACATCATCTTCATCGCGATCCTCGCCGGCCGGCTGCCCCTCGAGCAGCGCGAGCGGGCGCGCAAGGTCGGCCTCGCGGGCGCGTTCGTGTCCCGGATGGGGCTGCTCGCCACCCTGTCGGTGATCGTCAAGCTCGACAAGCCGCTGTTCGAGGTTGCGGGCCAGGGGTTCTCCGGCAAGGCCCTGATCCTGCTCGTGGGTGGGTTGTTCCTGATCTACAAGGCCACCAAGGAGATCCACCACAAGCTCGAGGCCTCCGAGGAGGCCATCACGGTCGGCAAGGCCGCGACCACGTTCGGGTCGGTGATCTTGCAGATCGTGCTGCTCGACATGGTGTTCTCGATCGACTCGGTGATCACGGCCGTCGGCATGACGGACTTCGTCAGCATCATGGTCGCGGCCAACGTCGTCGCCCTGATCGTCATGCTCGCGCTCGGCAAGTCGATCAGCGAGTTCGTCGAGCGCCACCCGTCGGTGAAGGTGCTGGCGCTGTCATTCCTGCTGATGATCGGGTTCGTGCTGGTCGCCGAGGGGTTCGGCGCACACATCCCCAAGGGCTACATCTACGGCGCGATGGGGTTCAGCGTGTTCGTGGAGCTGATCAACATCCGCACGACCCGCAAGGGCAAGCCGGTCGAGTTGCACCAGGTCCCGCACGTCGCGGACATCCCGGCGGACGTCCCGGCGGGCGGGGCGCACTAGGTGCTCGCCCCTGTGGTCCGCAAGGTCCTGATCGCCAACCGGGGCGAGATCGCCCTGCGCGTGATGCGCACGTGCCGCGCCATGGGGATCGCCACGGTCGCCGTCTACTCGGACGCCGACGCCGACGCGCCGTTCGTCCGGTTCGCGGACGAGGCCGTCCGGCTCGGGCCCGCGCCGGCGCGCGAGTCGTACCTCGTCATCAACCTGCTGCTCGACGCCGCGCGCACGAGCGGGGCCGATGCGGTGCACCCGGGCTACGGGTTCCTGTCGGAGAACGCGGCGTTCGCCGAGGCGGTCACGGATGCGGGGCTGGTGTTCATCGGGCCTCCGGCGGCGGTGATCGCGAAGCTCGGCAGCAAGCAGGGCGCCAAGCGGATCGCGAAGGCCGTGGGCGTGCCCACGGTGCCCGGCTACGAGGGCGACGACCAGTCGACCGCCGCGTTCGTGGCGGCGGCCGGCGAGCTCGGCTACCCGCTGCTGGTCAAGGCCTCGGCGGGCGGCGGTGGCAAGGGCATGCGGATCGTGCGCGCCGCCGCCGAGCTCGAGGAGGCGATCGAGCGCGCCCGTGGTGAGGCGCTGTCCGCGTTCGGCGACGACACGCTGCTGCTCGAGCGCTACGTCGACCGTCCGCGCCACATCGAGATCCAGATCCTCGGCGACCAGCACGGCCACGTCGTGCACCTGTGGGAGCGCGAGTGCTCGATCCAGCGCCGCCACCAGAAGGTGATCGAGGAGGCGCCCAGCCCGGCGCTCGATGCCGGGCAGCGCGCGCGGATGGGGCAGGCGGCCGTCGAGCTCGGCCGCGCGGTCGGCTACGTCGGCGCGGGGACCGTCGAGTTCATCGTGCCCGCGGACGCCCCGGACACGTTCTTCTTCCTCGAGGTCAACACGCGGCTGCAGGTGGAGCACCCCGTCACCGAGCTGACCTGCGGGCTCGACCTCGTGCGCGAGCAGCTGCGCGTGGCGCGCGGCGAGCCGCTCGGCTATGACGCGGCGCCGCCTCAGCGCGGCGCGGCGATCGAGGTGCGGTGGTGCGCGGAGGACGCCGAGCGCGACTACCTGCCGACCACCGGGACGCTGCTCGCCGTCGACATCCCGCCCACCGTGCGCGCCGACGTCGGTGTCGCGGCGGGCAGCGAGATCGGGATCCACTACGACTCGATGCTCGGCAAGCTGATCGCCCACGCGCCGACCCGCGCCGAGGCGGCGCAGGTGCTCGGCCGCGCCCTCGACGAGATGTGGGCGCCCGGGCTGGTGTCCAACCGCGAGCACCTCGCGCGGATCCTCGCCCACCCGGCGTTCCTCGCCGGCGAGCTCGACACCCACTTCCTCGAGCGCCACGCCGGCGAGCTGGCCGCGCGCACGCCGGGCCTCGACCAGGTGCGGGTCGCGGCGGTCGCGGTCACGCTGCACGGGATCGCCGCGCGGCGGGCGTCCACCGGCCCCGGCGCGCTCGCGGCCGCGGGCTGGCGCAACGTCCGCGTCGCCGACCAGGCGGTCACGTACCTGCTCGGCGATCGCGAGATCCAGCTCGGCTACCGGCCCGCCGGGGCCGAGGGCATCGCGATCACGCTCGGCGGCAAGACGATCACGGTCAGCCGGTTCGGGGTCGAGGGGGATCGCGTGTGGTTCGTCGAGGGCGCCGGCCACCGCCGCCAGGTCCGCGTCGCCACGGCGGGCGCGCGCGCGTGGGTGCTGTCCGAGGGGCTGACGCTCGCGCTCTCCCTGGTCCCGCGGTTCCCCGAGCCCGGCGCGCGCGTGGTCGCCGGCGGCCTGATCGCGCCGATGCCGGGCAAGGTCGTCAAGGTGCTCGTCACCGAGGGCCAGGTCGTGACCGCGGGCACCGCGCTGGTCGTCCTCGAGGCGATGAAGATGGAGCACACCGTGCGCGCGGGCGAGCCCGGCACCGTGCGCGCGGTGCACGTCGTCGTCGGCGAACAGGTCGAGAGTGATCGCCTGCTCGCTGTCGTCACGGCCTGACGCGGGATATACCGCGCCCGTGCACCGCGTCCTCGCGCCCGCGCTCGCGCTCGCGCTCGCGCTCGCGTGCTTCGCGAAGCTCGTCTCGCGGCCCGGCGCCGGTGCCCGCGCGCTCGGTCGCGCGCCCGGTCGCGCGCCCGGTCGCGCGCCCGGTCGCGCGCGTGGGGGCGAGCGAGCCTGTGGTGCCGGCGTTGCCGGCGTTGCCGGGTTGCCGAGCGCCGGATGTCACGCCGCCGCCCGGCCCGCGACTCCCCGACACCGTCGCGCCGCTCGCCTACGATTCCTGCGGCTCGAGGTCGATCCGGACCGCGACACGTTCCGCGGCACCGTCGAGATCCGCGCCACCCTGACCGCCGCGACCCGCGTGGTGTGGCTGCACGCGGTGGAACTCGACCTCACCGAGGCGAGCTATCGCGCCGGCGGCGCCGCCGGGGCGCTGACGCGGGTGCCGGGCGCGGGCCCCGCAGGGCAGCTCGCCGGGTTCATTCTTGACGCGCCCGCGGGGCCGGGCGACATCGTCCTGCGGTTCGGCTACACCGGCAGCACGCGCGGCGATCAGGTCGGGCTGTTCCGCCAGCGCCTCGGCGGGCACACCTACCTCTACGCGCAGAGCGAGAGCGTGTTCGCGCGCCGGATCCTGCCGTGCTTCGACGAGCCGCGCTTCAAGGTGCCGTGGCGCGTGACGCTGGTGGTGCCCGATGGAGTGGCCGCGCTCGGCAATGGCCCCGCGCTGCGTGACGTCCGGATGCCGGACGGCCGGCGCGAGGTCGTGCTCCGCGAGATCGGCCCGATGCCGAGCTACCTGCTGTCGATCGCCGTGGGGCCGTTCGCGCTCGTCGACGGCGGCGTGGTCGGCCGCGCGCGAGTCCCGCTGAGGGTCGCGGTGTGGCCGACGGGGGTGCACGACACCGCGACCGCAATCGCTCGCGTGCGCACCCTCGTCGACGTGATCGAGCGCTACCTCGACGCGCCGCTGCCGTGGCCCAAGCTGGATCTGGTCGCCGTCCCACACCTGTTCGGCGCGATGGAGAACCCCGGCCTCATCACCTTTGATCAGGCGATGCTGATCGGCGAGCCGTCCGACGCCGCGTTCGTGGACCGGATGACCAGCGTCGCGGCGCACGAGCTGGTCCACCAGTGGTTCGGCAACGCCGTGACGCCCGCGTGGTGGGATGACCTGTGGCTGTCCGAGGCGTTCGCCTCGTTCCTGGGCGACAAGCTCGCGGCCGTCTACCAGCGCCCCGACGCCGCCGTGATCGGCGCGCACGCCGCGCGCGTGGAGGCGCTCGCGGCGGACGCCCGGCCCGGGCCGCGGTCACTGCGGCGCGCGATCACCCCGACCACGTCGATCGAGGACCTGTTCGACGAGCAGGCCTACGAGAAGGGCGGGGCGGTGCTCGCCATGGTCGAGGCGTTCGTCGGCCCTGCGCGGTTCCAGGGCCTGCTCCGCACGCTCGTCCGCACGTACGCCGGTGGTCTGCTGTCCACGCCCGCGCTGCTCGCGCAGGTCGCCGCCGGCGCATCGCCCGACGTCGCGCGCGCGCTCGCGAGCTACGTCGATCGTCCCGGCGCGCCGGTCATCGATGTGTCCCTGCGCTGCGAGGGCCCGGCGCCGACGCTCGTCGCGCACGCGCGGGACGGCGCGGTGGTGCCGCTGTGCGCGCGTGTGGCCGGCGCGGCGCCGGTGTGCAGCGTCGTCGACGCCGACACCTCGCTGCCGCTGCCCGCGGGCCCGTGCCCGGTGTGGGTGGTCGGCAACGCCGGCGGTCATGGCTACTACCAGCTCGCGCTGGCCTCTGCCGCGGCGGTCCCCCCGATCGAGGCGCTCACGCCCGTCGAGCGCCTGGTCGCCAGCACCGACGCAGTGGGCGCGCTCGCGCGCGGCGAGCTCCCGCTCGGCGAGGCGCTCATGCTGGTGCGCCGGTTCGCCGCCAGCCCCGAGGTCCACGCGCAGCTCGCGGCGGCCGGGCTCGCGCACGCCATCGATCCGATGATCGGCGACGTCGAGCGGCCACGGTGGACGCGCTGGCTGGCGCGCGCATTCGGGGCGCGGCTGGTGGTGGCCGGCGCCACCGCCGGGCCGGCGGCCGACGCCCTCGTCGAGGCGCTCGTCACGCTGGTACCCGCCACCGCCGCGCCGCCCGCCACCACCCGCCGCGCACGCGCGCTCGTGGAGCGGGCCCTCGCCGGGGGCGACGTCCCGCCCCGCGTGCTCGCCGTCGCGCTCGTCGTGGCCGCCGGCCGCGCCGACGCGGCGCTGCTCGCGCGGCTGAGCGCGGCCGCGGGGGATGCCCGCCTCGGCGAGGCGACCGGACGCGTTCGCCGACGCGCTCGGGCGGTGCCGCCCGCGCTCGCGCCCGCCCTGGTCGCGCGGCTGGTGGCCTCGTCTGAGGTGGTGCCGCCGCTCGCGGCCGCCCTGGTCACGCTGCTCGGCCGCCCCGAGGCGCGGACCGCAGCTTGGCGCGCGCTGCGCCCGCGCTGGGCGGCGGTGATCGCGGTGCTGTCCGCCGCAGAGCGCGCGGCGCTGATCGACGCCCTCGGGGGACAGTGCGAGCCGGCGGCGCGCGTGGAGATCGCGCGCGCGGTCGGCGCGGTCGGCGCGGGCGCGGCGCTCGCGCGGATCGACGCGGCGCTCGCGCGGATCGACGCGTGCCTCGCCCGGCGCGCGGCCGCGGGCCCGCATACGATATGAGCGCCGCGGTCGGCGGGGAGGCCCGGCCGCCGCCCGGTCAGCTCACAGGATGATCAGGCCGCACGTGCCGTTGCTGCACGTGACGTTGTCGCAGCACGGGTTCGTGGCGTCGCACGCCTGGCCGTAGCTCGCGCAGCCCTGGGGCGGGCCGCACGTGCCGGACGAGGCGCCCGCCGGGACCGTGCACGGCAGGCCCGAGCAGCAATCGACCGAGTTGGTGCAGGTCGCACCCTCGGGCTGGCAGCTCGCGGCGCACACGCTCGCGAGCTCCTGGCCGGGCACCGGCACGCACGGCAGGCCGCAGCAGTCCGCGCTCGTGGCGCAGGTCATGCCGACGGTGGCCGCCGGATCGGTGCAGTCGGTCTCGGCCCCGAGGCAGCGCGGCACGCCGAGGTTGTCCTGGGCGCACGTGTCGAACTGGAGCACGTTGCCCGCGCAGCAGTTCGCGTTGGCGTTGCACGAGTCGCTCTGGAGCCGGCAGATCGCGCCCGCCGGCGAGCACGAGGTGCCGTTGTTGCAGCGACCGATCGCGTTGCCGCCGACCTTCTCGCACGTGACGTTCGAGGTCGCGCCGTCGGGGGCGCCGGCCGACCCGCAGCAGTCGCTGTCCGCGGCGCAGGTCTCGCCGGTCGGGCGGCAGCCCGAGGGCGGCTGGCACACGAGCACGCCGGTCGGACCGAACGGGAAGCACGCGCGGCTGCAGCACTCGCCGCCGCAGATCGGCAGAGCGCCACCCGCGTAGCTCGCGCCCTCGCCACACACCTCTCCGGCGCCCTGGCACTGGGTCGCGCCGTTCGACGGCACCACGATGCAGGTCCCGAGCGACGCGCCGTCGGTGATGTTGCACAGGCCGCCGCAGCACTCGGCGTCGGCCGTGCACGCGTCGCCGGTCTGCGTGCAGAACGACGGCGCGTTGTTGCACACGCCCTCGTTGCAGTAGTGCGAGCAGCACTGGTCGTTGGACTCGCAGGTGTTGCCCGAGGTCCGGCACGCCGGGTTGAGCGGCGTGCAGGTGCCGGCGGTCGCATCACACAGGCCGCTGCAGCACTCGGTGTCGGTGGTGCAGGCCGCGGCGTCGGAGGTGCACTGGTCGCCCGAGCAGCGGAAGTCCACGCACGCGAACGAGCAGCAATCGGGGCCCGACAGGCACTCGGCCGCGGCCGCGAGGCACTGCCCGGGCACGCGCGAGCACAGGCTCGTGAGGTCGTCGCAGTTGCCGGTGCAGCAGTCCTCGTCGAGAGCGCACGCGACGCCGGTGCCGGTGCACGTGGGCATCGGGTTCGGCTGCTGGTTGCCGTCGTCGCCGCAGGCGAACAGCAGGACGGCCAGGATGGCGATGCGACCGACGAGAAGGACGTGCTTCATCAGCTACTCCTCCGTGCGCGCGCGCGCCCGACCTGGGCCCCCGCGGCGCACCCATTGTGGCACCCGACCGCGCGGGCCCCGCCTCCTTTTCACCGCGGGACCGCGCGGCGTGGGACATCGATCGCGCTCCGGTCGCTGCGCAAGTTCGGGACACCGCAACCACCCGCACCCGCGCGTGTCGTCCTCGCATGGGCGCAGCCATCGGCACAGACGACAAGAGCTCGGTCAACGTCGAGCTCAACATCATCCCGTTCATCGACCTGCTCAGCTGCCTGACCGCGTTCTTGCTGGTCACCGCGGTGTGGGTCAACGTGTCCCAGCTCGACATCAAGGTCGGCGGCACCGGCCGCGATCAGGTGATCGTCCCGACCGACGACCCGGTGCTGTCGGTGCTGGTCGAGGCCGACGGGATCTGGGTCGGCGTGTCGCGGCTCGATGAGTACGAGCGGATCGCCAACACCGCGGCGGGCCCGGACTGGCCCCGGCTCGCGGCGAGCCTGCGCGCGCACAAGACCTCCGCGCTGTTCGCGCGCACCGATCACATGGAGGTCGCCGCCGAGAGCACGGCGGCGAGCCCGATCCCGTACCGCACGCTGGTGGCGACCCTCGACACCGCTCTCGCGGCCGGGTTCGCCGACGTCGTGCTGGCGGAGCCGCGCGGGCTCGCGGCGCGGCCGTAGCGCGCCTACAGGTGCGCGAACCGGTGTGCGTGCCACGCCGGCAGCTCGGCGAGCGTCGTGAACACGACGTCGGCGTGCGCGAGCGCCTCCGCCGGATCCGCGCCCGTGGTGACCGCACACACCGTCGCGGCGCACGCGCGCGCGGCCTCGATGTCGTGGATGGTGTCGCCGACCACGACGACCTCGCGGACCTCGCCGTGGACGCGTCCCCGATCGATCGCGCACGCGACCAGCTCCGCGCGCACCGGCGAGTCGCAGCCGTAGCCGCCGAGCGTGAACCAGCGCGCGAGGCCGGCGAGCTCGAGCTTGGCGGCGGCGCCCTCGCGGACGTTGCCGGTCGCGATCCCGAGCGCGACCTCGGGGCGAGCGGCGAGGAACGCGAGCGTCTCGACCACGCCGGGCAGCACCTCGACGCCCCCGGCGACCAGCTCCGCGCGCAGCCGCGGCAGGTACGCGGCGAGCACGTCCGCGCGCTCCACGAGGGTGGCGGGGCGGCCGCGCCGGGCGGCGAAGATGTCGTCGATGATCGCCGGATCGGTCTTGCCGCCGAACCGGATCCCCGCGCTCGCGTCGGGCAGGCCGTGGTGCTCGGCGAACACCGCGTCGAGCGCGGCCCGGCCGGCGCTGCGAGCGTGCAGCAGCGTGCCGTCGATGTCGAACAGGTAGAGGACCGTCACTTCTTGGTCTTGATCCCGCGGCGCATCGCGACGTCGATCATGCCGTCGAACGTGTCGCGCAGCGCCCACGCCTTCTCCTTCCACGAGGTCAGCGCGGTCGCGCGCAGCAGGCCGTCGCCGAACGCCCGGGCGACGCCGGGGCAGGGCGGGTCGCGCTCGAGCTTGCTCGAGGTGCCCTCGTAGATCCGGAAGCACGCCTCGATGTCGCCGCGGTTGTAGAGCGGCGCGCCGATGTCGATGGCGTCGCCGATCGCGTCGATCATGTCGGTGAGATGGCGGTCGCTGCAGCCATCGAGCACGGTGACCGGGTGCTCGGGGACCGCGCGCGTGATCCGCACGCCGTCCTCGCCGCCGCCGTTGCTCCCACCGTCGCCCTGGCGGGTGGCGTCGGCGAACTGCGCGACGGGGATCGCGGCGGGCTGCTGGAGGATCAGCTTGAGGTAGTTGCCGGGCACCGCGAGGTTGATGTTCTGGCCCTCGGTGATGATCGCCGTGGTCACCCCCACGACCTCGCCGAACTGGTTGAACAGCGGCCCGCCGCTCGAGCCCTGCGAGATCGGCGCCGAGATCTGGAGCAGGGTCAGCTCCTGGAGGCAGCGCACCTGGCGGAGCTCGGCGTCCTCGGTGGGCGAGCGCGCGGCCTTCTCGCCGAGGCGGTCGATCACCGTGCGATCGCGCGCGGCCTGCTCCTTGGTGCACACCGCGCGGACCTGGCTGACCAGGCCACTCGACACCGAGTAGTCGAACACGCCAAGCGGGTTGCCGATCGCGATCACGGTGTCGCCGGCCGTCATCAGGTCGCTGTCGCCGAGGCGCAGCGCGGGCAGCGCCCTGGCCGGCGCGATCCGCAGCACCGCGAGATCACGACCAGGATCGATGCCGGCGACGTGGGTGACCTGGTAGCCGGTGCCGTCGTGCAGCTTGACGCGGATCTCGCGCTTGCCGGCGACGACGTGGAGGTTGGTCGCGACCAGGCCGGTCTTGTCGAGGATGAAGCCGGTGCCGACGTTGTCGGCCTGGCCATCTCCCGCCTCGATCCGGACGATCGCCTCCGTGCTCTGCTGCACGATGTCCTTCGGGGTCAGGCGGACCCGGGGCGCGGACGACGAGCGTCCGGACGAGCCGCACGCGGCCACCGCGACGACGAACAACAGGCGGGTGCCGCGCATGGGATGGAGTCTACCCCGCGGCCCGTCGGAGCGCACGGGCGCGCGCGGCTACTGCCCGGGCGCACGCGGCGCCGCGGGCGCGCGGTCGCGGTGACGGTCGTTGAGCCAGATCCGGCGCAGCGCGCCCTCCCCGGCGGCGCGGAACCCGCGCGGGTCGGTGCGCGGATCGATGCCCGACTTGACGCCAGAGTCGAGGTGGGCCTGGTACAGGCTCATCCGCACCTCCTCGAACGAGGGGCAGCCATCATGAAGCGCGCGGCACGCGGCGAGCGCCCGGTTCGCGTAGTCGAGCGCAGGCACCACCTCGATGCGGTCGACGAACGCGACCGACGCCGCGAGCAGCGCCGTCCACGCTCTCGGGGTGCCCTGCGCCCGCGCGGCGCCGCGAACGGTCGCCTCGATCGCCCAGTCCTTGAAGCTGGCCTCGCCGAGCTGGCGGCCGAGGTCGGCGGTCAGCTCGCCATCGGCGGGGTGCGCGAGTGTGCGGGCCTCGGCGAGCGCGAGCGCGAACCGCGCCGGCTCGGTGCCCTTGTGGGCGCTGGACGCGTGCATCTCGCGCGGCGGCAGCACCACCATCACCAGCACGACGGTCACCACGGCGAGGTCGACCATTCCGATGGAGCGCGGCAGCTGCATGGCGGTTACGACACTCGAGGCCCGGGATCGGTTCCCACCCGTCGCCACTTCAATCAGCAGCGCGGGGGCGCCGGATCCGTGACCGATCCCGCATGCCGCCGTAGCATTTCGCCCCGGGATGTCCCGAGATGCCCCTGCCGATCCCTCGTGCACACATCGGGCAAATCAAGCGATCCCAAACACTTACTGCATGGATCGGGCGTTGCACAACCCGAGGGCCAGCTAACCCGAACCCCGCATTTCGGAGGACGTTCTAGATGCTCACTGCAATTTCGACCGCGTTTCACAAGGGCGGATGGGGCATGTGGCCCATCCTGTTCACGTCGGTGATCATCATCGCCGTGATCGTCGAGCGAGCCGTGTTCCTGTTCCGCGCCAGCGTGGACAAGGACAAACTCCTCGCTCTGCTCAAGAGCCAGGTGATGAGCGGCAACGTGCAGGGGGCCATCAAGGTGTGCTCCGGCAACCCCACGCCGATGACCCGCATCGTGCAGGCCGGCCTGATGAAGTTCAACAAGAGCGACGACGAGGTCCAGGCCGCGATGGACGAGGCGGCGCTCCGCGAGCTGCCGAAGATCAACAACCGTACCCCGTACCTCGCCATGCTCGCGAACTTCGCCGTCATGGCGGGCCTCCTGGGCACCATCGCCGGCATGATCAAGTCGTTCGGCTCGGTCGGTAGCGACGAGGGTGGCAACAAGGCCACGGAGCTCGCCAACGGGATCTCCGAGGCGCTCAACTGCACCGCGTTCGGCATCGGCACCTCGCTGATCGGCCTCCTCGGCTACTCGCTGCTCCAGGGCAAGACCACGCACGTGGTCGACGACATCAACGAGGTGACCGTGCAGGTCGTCAACCTCGTGACGTCGCACCGCGCCCAGATGCAGCCCACGGCCTAAGTTCTCCTCGCACGTCCGATTCACCCCTAGCGAGGAGGTCCCACCATGGGCGCAGCCGTAGGAACAGACGAAAAAGGAAGCGTCAACGTCGAGCTGAACATCATCCCGTTCATCGACTTGTTGAGCTGCTTGACCGCGTTCCTTCTCGTCACCGCAGTCTGGGTCAACATCGCCCAGATCAATATTCAGCCGAAGGGCAAGACGCGCGACACCTCGAATGTCCAGAAGGACGACGAGACGGTCACGCTGTCGGTGCTCGTGCAGGCCGACCGCATCTGGGTCGGGCTGTCGCGGGTGAACGAGTTCCAGGAGATCCCGAAGACGGCCGACAACGAGCAGGACTGGGAGAAGTTCGAGACCACGCTCAAGGAGCACAAGGCCTCGTCGTACTTCGCTGATCGGGCAGACCTCGAGATCGCAGCCGAGAGCACGCAGCAGCAGCCGGTGACGTACAACGACGTCGTCCATGCCATGGACCTCGCCGTCAAGGTCGGCTTCATCGACGTTGGACTCTCTGACCCGGCGGGCCTCGCGGCCCGGCCGAGCTTGTAGGAGGCGACCATGCCGGTTCACTCAGCAGGGCCTCGCCTCTACCACTCGGTGCCATTCAAGCACCTGGTGAAGAAGTCCGGGCACGGTCCGAAGAGCTCCAACGTCTCGTTGAACCTGGTGCCGTTCGTCGACATGATGACGATGCTCGTCACCTTCCTCCTGATGGTGTTCTCGTCGTCCGGTGAGCTGCTCGTGGCTCAGCGCGGCCTCGAACTCCCCATCGCCGAGTCCAAGCAGCAGCTCCAGATGGCGCCCGTGATCATCGTGACGAAGTCCGAGATCACGTACCAGGGACAGCTGGTCTCGACCGTCGAGGCCGCGCTGCGGGATGACTCGCCGTCGTTCAAGATCGATGCGCTCTACGAGCGGCTCGATGCGGCGGCGAAGGCGATCAAGGAGGACGTGGGCATGGGCAAGTTCCCCAAGGATCTCGCCAAGGCCTGCGACGACGCGAAGAACAACATCCGCCCGGAGCCGGGCAAGATCTGCCCCGACGGTCTGGCGATTCTCCAGGCCGACGAGTCGACCGATGCTCGCCTGATCAACAAGATCGTGAACACGGCGAAGGCCGCGGGGTTCGACAACCTCCTGTTCGCGGTCAAGAACAAGTAGGAAAGAGACCCCATGACGCGCAGCCATCTGGCCGTCATGCTGGCTGGCCTCATGGGCCTCGCCGGCTGTCCGGACAACCCGTACGACGCCTCGACCTGGATCAAGAAGCTCGGCGACCCTGCCGAGGCGGAGCGAGCGGTGACCGAGCTCGAGCAGCTCGGCAACCCCGCCGCCATCCCGGCGTTAGGCCAGGCCTGGATCAGCCAGGGCAAGCCGGTCCGCCTGCTCCAGGTGATCATCAGCCTGGCGCGCCCGCTGACACCCAAGGAGGCGGAGGCGAAGTACGTCACCGACTACGTCAAGACGGGTCGCACGGCGAGCTGGGACAAGGCGATCCCGTTCCTCACCAAGGCGCTGACCGACGTCGACGAGGCCAACCCTCGCTCGGTCGACAGCGCCACCAAGGCCGCCGATGCGCTCGGCGAGTCGCAGCTCCCCGAGGGGCTCGACGCGCTGGTCGAAATCGCGACCAAGCCGGTGACCAAGAAGCTGATCGCGGCGCAGGTCGGCGCGATCCGCGCGATCGGCAAGTACCGGGGCGAGAAGGCCAAGGCCGCCGGCGCCCTGACGAAGGTCATCGACCGCGAGCCGCCTCCGCACCCCAGGACCGCCAAGGACAAGGAGCAGGGCCGCGCACTCGAGGAGAAGTTCGGCCTGGTCCTCGGCATCACGGGTGCCGCGATCAACTCGCTCGGCGACCTCCGCATGCCGCAGGCGTCCAGGACCCTGGCGCTCGCGATCTTCCGCACGCCGGAGCTGTTCATGCAGATCCGCCGCGCGCTGGTGCAGACCGGCCCGACGGCCAAGGACGAGCTGGTCAAGATCCTCAGTGGCAGCCACGCCGAGGTCAACCAGCTATTCAAGGACAAGCGCCTCGACAAGTACTGCGGCGACAAGGGCGAGGCTCCGCCGGACCAGTGCCAGGCCGTGTCCGCCAAGGACTTCTACCCGGCCGTCGTGCTCGGCGACTTCTACGATCCGGCGACCGGCAAGGCGCTGGTCGAGGCGCTCAATCGCCCCGCGCTGCCCGTCTACTTCATGGACGACCAGCCGAGCCCGAACACGCAGTACAACGCGATCTTCGATGGCCTGCGCAAGATCGGCGCGGCCGACGCGGCGGAGCCGGTCCGGCTGATGTGGACTGGCGCGGGCAAGAAGGACACCCCGCCCGAGGTGCTCTCGGCCCAGATGCTCGCGATCGGCGCGTACCCGTTCCTGACCCGCGACGGCGCGGGCACGGACGAGCTCGCCAAGCTCGCGGCGAACAACGACGCCGACGACTCGCTCCGCCAGGAGGCCGCCACGGCGTTCGCGCGCCTGTCGCGCAAGGCGGGCGACATGGGGTCCCTCCAGGGCCTGGCCGACAAGTACTTCAAGGCTTCCGACGAGAAGCGCACGGAGGCCGACGGCAAGCCGAAGGCGGAGGCCGGCGCGGCCGACAAGGAGTTCGAGGTCCAGAAGAAGAAGCTCGACACGGCCAAGGTCGCTCTCGTGAAGCTGACCAACGACAAGACCTCGACCGTCGTGCAGATCAAGGCGGCGACCGCCGAGACCAAGAAGCTCGAGGAGGAGTTCAAGGTCCACAAGAAGAAGAATCGCGACGCGACGGCGCCCTACAAGGCGCTCGACCGCGCGGCCAAGGACTACAAGAGCTTCGCGCGCATGTTCCAGACGCACATCGCGCGCATCGAGATCGCGATCCGCTGCAAGGACGACACGAAGTGCTACGCGGAGAGCCTCAAGCTCACCCCGGAGCAGTCGGCCAAGAACGTCGCCCAGTACATCAAGGACATCAAGGACTGGACCGACGAGGAGAAGAAGGGCCTGGTCGAGGCCAACATCGAGCGCGCGATGCTCGAGATCGGCAAGGCGGGCGCGAAGGCCGCCGACCTGACCGAGACCCTTCTCGACGCCGCGAAGGACGATCGCCGCCTGGTGCGCCAGAGCATCCTGCTCGCGCTGCCCAAGATCGCGAAGCTGCCGTGCATGAACTGCGAGGCCAAGCTCGACGTCGCCATCAAGGCGGGCGAGGGCAAGACCACCCTCGGTGATCTCAACCTCGAGACCACCATGCTGCGGAACTACTTCTCGTGGGCGGGTGGCAAGACCCCGGCCGCGGAAGCCCCCGCGGCGCCCTGACGCCACGCTGACCGGCGCTGCCGGTCACGCACACCGCCCCCGGCCGTTCGCGGCCGGGGGCGGTGTTCGTTTCGGGGCCAGCCCTTGCGGCCGTGCTCGATCCCGGGTAATCGATGCGTACGGGGTGTAGCGCAGCCTGGTAGCGCACCTGGTTTGGGACCAGGGTGTCGCAGGTTCGAATCCTGTCACCCCGACAACTGCGACGCGTCTCGTCTGTTTTGATCTGGTCTGGTCTGCGGTCGTCAGGGCTCAGCGCCGCCCGCGCCCGCGCGCGCCAGCGTGTGCTCGACCAGCGGGCGCAGCTCGTCGATCAGCTCGGGCGCACACACCAGCCGGATCGCCGACATCGGCTGGCCGAGCGGCATGTCCTCGAGGAGGCGCGACAGCGTGACCGCGCCGTAGCGGGGGTGGTCGATCACGTGGAGCTCCTCGTCGTCGGCGGCGAGGTAGCCGACCTGGCGCGCGGTGTCGAGGTGGACGTAGCTGGTGGCGTGCTCGCCGAACCGACGGGTCGCGATCGCGAGCGCCTGCGGCCACAGGTGATCGGCGCTGACCCGATCATCGCCGAGGTCGAACGTCTTGAACAGCTTGCGGTCGAGCAGGCGCCCGGCGAGGTCCCGCAGCACCGGATCGGCGGCCGGGCCGCCGGCGTGGCCGGCCCACTGGTCCATCGCGGTCTGCAGCGACACGTCGTGGAGCTGGAGGTAGTCGTCGACGCTGATGTCCGCACCGCGCGCCATCGCGGCGGCGATCGGCAGGCCCGGGGGCTCGGCGCCGGCGCGCGCGAGCTGCGCGAACCGCTCGAGCGTCTTGATGAACATCCACTCGGCCGAGCGCACGGTCTTGTGGTGGTAGACTTGAGCGTACATGTACGAGCGCGCGAACAGGTACTGCTCGACCGCGTACATGCCGCGGCGGTAGTCGACGACCAGATCGGTGGGATCGTCGGCGCCGGTGTGGACGTTGGCGACCTGGATCGCGTGGATGATCCAGTCGAGGTCGTAGGTCGCGTAGCCGGCGCCCGAGTAGTGGCCATCGCGCAGCAGGTAGTCGAGGCGGTCGACGTCGAGCTGGCTCGACACCAGCTTGCGCGCGAACTGCGGCCGGTAGTCCTTGCCCCAGAACGCGCGGAGGGTGGCCGGTAGGCCGGGCTCGAGCGCCTCGAGCGCGGCGGCGAGCTCGGCGTTCTCGCTGACGATCCGCGCGCCCCAGCGCTCGTGATCGTGCCCGGCGAACACGTGCTCCCACGCGTGCGAGAACGGCCCGTGGCCGATGTCGTGGAGCAGGGCGGCGACCTTGACGTGGCGGGCCACGTCGGGCGCGAGCTCGAGCCGGCGGGTCACGCGCTGCGCGATGTGGAATGCGCCGAGCGCGTGGCCGAACCGCGAGTGCTCGGCGCCGGGGTAGACCAGCCAGGCGAACCCCATCTGCTTGATCCGCCGCAGCCGCTGCATCGCGTGGGTGTCGAGCAGGTCGGCGATCGGGCGATCGCCGCCCTTGAACTCGATCAGGCCGTGGACCGGGTCGCGGAACACGCGGTCCTTCTGGGCGCTCGGCGTCATCACGCGGGCATCCTACTCTCGCCGCCGCGACCGGACTAGGATGCGGGTGTGGCCCCGATCGACAGGACGGTCCGCGAGGTCGCGAGCCGGGAGGGCGCGAGCCGGGAGGTCTCGAGCCGGGAGGTCTCGATCCGGGAGGTCTCGATCCGGGAGGTCTCGATCCGGGAGGTCTCGATCGAGCGGCTCGACGGCCCGGCCCGGACGGCGGCCCGCGATCAGGTCGTGGTCGAGGCTGCCCTCGAGCTGCGCGCGCGCGGGGTGCCCGTCGCCACCGTGATGCGCACCCCCGGCCACGACCTCGAACTGGTGCGCGGCCTGCTCCATGCCGAGGGGCTGGCCGGGGCGGCGCGGCAGGTCGACGCGGGTGGCGGGACCCCCGACGCGGTCGACATCGATCTCGACCCGGGCGCGTTCGCCGGCCGCGGCCTGCTGGCGTCGGCGGCGTGCGGCGTGTGCGGGCGGGTTGCGATCGCCGATCTCGAGCGGCGCGCCCGCGAGGTCGCCGTCGACACCATGATCGATCGGGCGGTGATCGCCCGCCTGCCGCCCGCGCTGCGGGAGGCCCAGTCGGTGTTCGCGGCCACCGGCGGCCTCCACGCCGCCGGCCTGGCCACCCTCGACGGCACCCTGGTCACGGCCCGCGAGGACGTCGGGCGCCACAACGCGGTCGACAAGCTGGTGGGCTGGGCGCTCGGCGCGGGCACGGACCCCGCGCGCCACGTGCTGGTGCTGTCGGGCCGCGCCGGGTACGAACTGCTCCAGAAGGCGGTCATGCTCGGGGTGCCGATCGTGGTGTCGGTGTCGGCCCCGAGCTCGCTCGCGATCGAGCTCGCCGAGCGGTTCGGCGTCGCGCTGCTCGGGTTCGTGCGCGACGACCGCTGCAACGTCTACGCGCACGGCTGGCGCGTGCGCTGAGACGCCTTCGCCCGTCGCGGGGGTCTCCGAGTGCTCCCGATCTGCCAGCCAGCGATCCAGCGATCTTGACGCGGCTGCCGGATTGCCCTACCGACGTGCGGTCCACCTCGGCCGCACGATCATCGGTCGCGTCTCGCTCGATAGTTGCGCCCGCACCACTCCAGCCCATAGGGTCACCGTCGATGTCTCACCCTCCGCGTGTCATCACCGCGTCGTTCGCCGCCGCGCTCACTGCCTCCCTCCTCGCCTCCCTGGCCGTGCCCGTCGGGCTGGTCGGCTGCGGCAAGAGCACCAAGGACAAGAGCCCGTCCACCGAGCCCAAGGTCGCCGACGGCGGCAAGGCCGGCGGCAGCGCCGCGGCGCCCGGCCCCCAGGGCGTCGACGCCAGGGCCACCCCGCCGGCGAAGGCCGCTGCGCGCGGTCCCGAGCGCGCGGTCTACTCGCTCCTCGACAACCGGCTGTCGGCGCACCAGACGCGCGGTGGTGGCCTGCTGATCCCGGGCGGGTCGGCCGGGTTCGCCAAGTACATCCGGTTCGGCAACATGATGGGCGGCGGCAAGAAGGCGTGGGACCTCCGCCAGACCGAAGGGGACATCAAGGTCGCCCGGCTGGCCGGCAAGAACGGCACCGTGTTCTTCCCGCTCACCGGCGAGCAGGCCACGCACGGCAGCGTGCGCATGCGCGTGTACTCGAAGTCCGCGGGCCCGATCAGCGTCCGCGTCAACGACAACAAGGACCTCAACGCCACCCTGACCGAGGGCTGGCAGACCGTCGAGCTGACCGTTCCCGATGGCCAGCTCAAGGAGGGCGAGAACGCGCTGTCGTTCTTCAACAAGCCCGAGCAGGTCGGGTTCGCGTGGCTCCAGATCGGCGGCACCACCCCCGTCGGGGATGACGGCCAGGTCGGGTTCTACGATGGCGCCGCCAAGGCGCTCACCCTGCCCAAGGGCGCGGGCGCGTCATGGTACGCGTTCGTGCCGGCCAAGGCCCAGCTCACGGGCGACCTCGCCGACGGTAGCTGCCAGGTCAAGGTGGTCGCGACCGCCGAGGACGGCGGCACCGCCGAGGGCACGCTGACCGGCCTCGGCTCGGCGGTCGACCTCGCCCCCGTCGCCGGCAAGGCCGTCCGCCTCGACCTCGAGGGCCAGGGCTGCGAGGTCGCCAGGCTCGCCGGGGCCGGCCTCGTGCTGCCGGGCGCCGCGCCCGAGCTCAAGCGCGCCGAGCCTCCGAAGAACGTGGTGTTCATCATCATGGACTCGCTGCGCGCCGACCGCGTCCACGCGTTCAACGACAAGGCGCGGCCCGAGACGCCGAACTGGGACAAGCTCGCCGAGTCCTCGGCGACGTTCCTGTCCAACTACGTCCAGGGCAACGAGTCGCAGGTCTCGCACGCGGCGATGTGGACCTCCATGTACCTGGCGAAGCACAAGTCGCCGAACATGAAGGACGTCATCCCGGACACGTTCACGACCATCGACGAGGTCGCCAAGAAGGCGGGCAAGTTCGTCGCGGGCGTGTCCGCCAACGGCTACATCCGCCCCAAGCGCGGCTACGGCAACGCGTGGGACAAGTTCGTCAACCACATCGAGAGCTCGATGGGCCTCAAGGGCATCGACGTGCTCGAGAAGGGCCTGTCGTTCGTCGAGCCGAAGAAGGACCAGCCGTTCTTCCTCTACCTGGGCACGATCGACACCCACGTCACGCTGCGCGCCAAGCAGCCGTGGCTCGACAAGTACGCACCCGGTTACACGGGCCGGTTCAAGGCGACCGGCTTCGGCGATGACGGCGCCGGTGGCGTGCCGAAGGATCTCAGCGACAAGGAGAAGGAGTTCGTCCGCGCGCTCTACGACTCGAACGTCAGCTACCAGGACGACCTCCTCGGCAAGCTGACCGCCAAGCTCACCGAGTGGGGCGTACTCGACCAGACGATGATCGTCATCACCGCCGACCACGGCGACGAGCAGTGGGAGGACGGACGGTTCGGCCACGGCGGCTCGGTGCGCGAGTCGCTCACGCACGTGCCCCTGCTGATCCACTACCCGCCGCTGATCCCCGCGGGCGCGCACACCGAGGGCACCGACAACATCGACATCATGCCGACGATCGCGGACGCGCTCGGCGTCGCGCAGGATCCCGAGTGGCAGGGCGCCTCGCTGGTGCCGCTCGCGCAGGGCCAGGGCGGCTACCCGACGATGTCGTTCACCACGAAGTACGAGCTCGGCCACGCCGGCCGGATCGGCCACTGGAAGGCGATGACCAAGTCCGCCGCGGCCCCGAGCATCTACAACCTCGCCGCCGACAAGGACGAGCAGAAGGACCTCTACGGCACCGCCCACATCGGCACCCGCCTGCTCCTCGATCCGATGTGGATCATGCGGCAGTGGAACGTCGAGTGGAAGAAGGCCCAGTGGGGCAACGCGGCGAGCGTGTCGAGCCGCTTCGCGGCTGACCTCGGTGAGTAGGAACCTCCACCCCACGGAGGGCGCGCGCTTCCTGCTCGAGCGCACCGCCGACGCGGGCGCGTGCGCGACCTACCGCGCCTCGATCTACACGCCGGCGGCGGTGTTCACCGCGACCGCCGTGCTCGACGAGGCCGGCGCGGTGGAGCTGCTGCCGACCGGCGCCCCGGGCGACCTCGACGACCGGCTCGCGATCGTCGTGCGGCTGGTCGCGCGCGATGCGTCGAAGCGCCGCGCCGACGGCCTCGTCGTGTGGCCGGCGCGCATCCTGCGCTGGCGCAAGTAGCGGCCGGGGCCGGCTCAGGCTGGCAGGGCGGGCAGGGCGACCACCAGCGCGGCGCCTCCGCCGCGCCGGTCGGAGCGCGCGACCTCGCCGCCGATCCGGTGCGCGAGCAGCTCGACCGTGCGCAGCTCGAAGCCGTCACCGGCGGCCGGGACGTCCGTCCCGCGCACCAGCTCGAGCCAGGGCGCCCCCGCGATCGTGCGGTCGTGCACCAGCAGCTCGATGCGCGGTGCGTCGGCGGCGTCGAGCGCGAGCCCGACCAGCAGGTGCGCGAGCGCCTCCTCGTCGAGCGCCGTGGTCGTGGTCCTGGCGAGCGCGAGCTGCGCGTCGATCACGACCGCGGCGCGCAGCGCGTCGAGCGTGCGGGCGAGGACGGCGTGGACCGCGGGCCCGCGCGCGACGGCGGTCTCGGGGCGGGCGGCCTCCATGAGCGCGCGCAGCGAGGTCGTGGCGTCCGCGGCGGCGCGCGTGAGATCGTCGACGAACTCCTGGATCGCGGCGCCGCCGCGCCGCCCGAGCTCGTAGGTCGCGAGCTGGACGATCTGCACGAGGTTCAGGAGGTCGTGGGTCTTGCCCGCGACCAGGCGGCTCGCCGCGCGGCCGTGCTCCTCGCGCGCGAGCGCCCACTCGAATCGGCGCTGGCGCTGGACGAGCGCGAGGCGCGCCTGGGTGATCCCGGGATCAGTCCTCGTCATCTTCGTCGTACTCGACCGGCTCGTACCGGATCTCGCGGCTCGCAGGGCAGATGCCGCGGTAACTGCACCGATCGCACCAGGACCCGGGGTTGGGGCGCGGGCCATCATCGACGGCGAGCGCCGCCGCCTCGATGTTGTCGAGCAGGTCGGGCATGAGCTGGTCGCGGACGACCTCGGGCTCGATCGGCGCGCTCCACTCGACGGCGCGCTCCGCGATCCAGTGCACGCCCAGCCAGAACCGCCTCACGTGGCGAAACGCACACGCGGCGAGGACGGCGTAGCCCTCGAGCTGGTCGGCGACCGACGAACCCGGGATCCGGGCGCCGGTCTTGTGGTCGATCAGGGCGAGCGCATCGTCCTGGAACAGGTAGCCGAGGTCGAGCACGCCGCGGTAGTACGCATCACCCGCGTAGAACTGGGTCGTGGTCAGGTCCTCGCGCACGGCGAGCGAGTACTCCACCAGCTGGCGGGCGACCCGGCGGCGGCGGCGGAACTGCGCGATCCGGGTGGTGAACGCCGGGATGCCGGTGCCGAGCACGTCGAACCGGAGCTGCTCGGTCTCGCCGGGGAGCTCGGCGCGCGCGGTGGCGGTGGCCTCGGGGATCGGGGTGCCCATCAGGACGTGCTCGAGCGCCTTGTGGATCGCCTTGCCGATCCGGGCCTCGGGCATCACCTCCGGCTCCTTGATCTTCTCGATGTACTTGAAGTGGAACAGCCGCGGGCAGCGCAGCGCCGTGGACACCTTGGAGGCCGACCACGGGGCGTGGATGAGCGCGCGCGTCGACGGCACTTCGCCTGCGAGCGTACACCGCGCGGTCGTGCCCGGGAGCCTGCGCGGTCACCTCCCGCGGTGCGGGCCGAGGATCGGGGGCCGAGGATCGGGGGCCGACGATGGGGGGCCGATGGGGCCGCCTGCCAAAAACTTGTGCCAGGCCGCGGGCTGCCGTAAGCCCGTGAGAGTGAGCCAGGACCTGTTCGAGTGCGAGGTCTGTTGCGCCAAGGTCAGCGAGCTCCGCCGGGGGCGCTGCTGGGGCTGCTACGGCCGGTGGGTCGATGCCCGCCCCGTCGGGCTGGGCGCGCGCTGCGTGACGTGCACGGAGAAGCGCCGGCGCGTGCTGCGGGCGGTCGAGCTGTTCGGCACGTGGCGGCCGATGTGCTTCAACTGCTCGGGCCAGCTGCTGACGCTGTCGCCGATGCCGACGTCGCTCAAGGAGCTGCGGCGGGCGGTGTCGCGCGAGCGCCGCCGCGTGGACCGCCGGCTCGGCAAGACCGACACCCGGGTGTTCCGCTACGAGCGCCGGGTCGGAGAGCGCCGCCTCGACCGCGACACCGAGGTGTCCGCCGACGCTGACGCGGCCGTCGAGATCAGCGTGGAGGAGATGCAGCCGGGCGACGGGATGGACTTCGAGGACCTGACCTCGATCCGCGAGATGATCACGCACCTGCGGCCGGTCGGCGTCGCCGGCTGAGCCGGGCGAACCGCGGCGACGCTGGCGGCGACGCTGGCGCCGACCTGCGCCGCCCGTTCGACCTCAGTTCTTCTTGCCGCGCGGACCCCCGAGGCCCGGCGACGCCGGGCGCGGGGCGGGCTCCTCGACCATGACGGGTGTCGGCGCCGGCTCGCCGGCGCGCGTCATCGACGGCTCGCCGGCGCGCGTCATCAGCATGCCCCCGGCGATGACCGGGACGACGAACCCGGCCGGCAGGACCTCGGACAGGCTCTTGCCCGTGGCGCGCACGGTGAGGCGCAGCGCCTTGGTGTCCTTGTCGATCTTCGTCGCGAAGTTGCCGTCGCCGGTGTAGGTCTCGAGGATCGTCATCAGGTCCTTCTTGCGGCGGATCAGGTCGTCGATCCGCTTGTCGGTGCCCTTGTACGAGTCGAGCGCGCCGAGCGCGATCTTGGCGATGCCACGCGGGGCGATGTGCGCCGCCTTCATCAGCTCGAGCAGGCCCTCCGAGGACAGCTCCATCGCGTCGAGGCCGGCGCGCGTGCTGTCGATCCAGCTCCAGCCGACGCCGTCGTGGAACACCGACAGCGACAGCAGCTTGTGGCGCTGCACCACGTCGGTCAGGAAGTTCTTGCCGCCACGTCGGTTGATGTTGCGCTGCACCTCGGTGCGAGCGGCCGGGGACATCGTCAGCACGACCGCGAACAGCGGCCGGGCGTTGATCGCGTCGGCCGCGTGCGCGAGGCCCGAGCCGGGCGCGCGGGTCGGCGCCTTCCAGCCATCACCCACGCGGTCGCGCACGAGGCTGCTCGTGCCGACGATCAGGACGCCATCCTTGGTCAGGCCGATCGACGGATCGTTGCCGCCGGCGTCGACCATCGCGCCGCCGCCGACCTTGGTCACGGCGCCGCCGGAGACCTTGCCGATCTTGTCGAGCGTGACCGGCGTGAACTTGCCGTGCACGGCCGCGACGAACTGCGGGTCCTGCTCCGGCACGAACCGGAAGAACACGGTGGCGTCGCTGATGTCCGACACCAGATCGATGCCGGTCGCGGTGCGCGCGAGGCCGCGCGCGCCCTCGATCTCCCCGATCGCGCGGCGGACGGCCTTCGCGAGCTCGGGCGAGGCCTTGATCTGCGCCTGGTCGGGCAGCGCCTTGAGCACCTTGTAGTTGCCCGGCAGCACGGCGGCGGCGTCGACGTGGACGACCACGTCCGCGTCGGGCAGGGCGTACTGCAGCGCCTGATCGGCCGTCGGCGCCTTGGGGTTCTGCTGGACGCCGAAACCGGCCATGCCGAGCAGCAACGTGATGACCTCGATGAACCCAAATGACATGTGTTCTCTTCCCTCTGGAGCGTTGCCCCGCGCGAGCATTCGCCCGATCACGACCGTCGCGCAACACTTCGCGTACATGCAGACGGTGCTCGTGGGCCGAAAATTTCAACCCATGAATGAATCGCTTCACGCGGTCTCACGCGGCCCTCGAACCCGATCCGAAAAAACCTGATGTCAAGACTGGTTCCGGAACCGCTCGGAGCTAGGATGGCCATGACTTCGACGGCGCGCAGTGAACACATTCGATGGAGGCACGACCGACATGAGCACGCTTGCTGTGGTTGAGGAGATTCTGCGGGAGACCTCGGTGCCGATGTCGGTCCGCGAGATCGTGGAACATGCGGGGGTGAGGCTGCCGAGCAAGTCGAAGACTCCGGACACCGTCGTCGCGCGCGACCTGTCGATGGACATCAAGAACAAGGGTGAGGCGTCCCTGTTCGTGCGCGCCTCGCCCGGTCGCTACACGCTGCGTGCGATCGCGTCGCAGTCACCGTCGACCGCTGCTCCCGCGACGACCGATGTTCCCCCGCAGACCACGCCGATGAGCGCGCTGTCGCAGCGCAAGCCCGCCGTCGCCGCCAATCCCGCCCCCCGTGCTCGCACCGACAGCGAGGCCCAGGGCGGCGGCCTGGTCGGCTGAGTCGCTCGCTCCTCGAAGCTGAGCCTGGTTGATGATCCGACGCGCGGAGGTCTCGGACCACCCGTGGATCGTCGCCACGGGCGCTGAGGCCTACGCGGACCTTGGCGACTACACCCGGATCCTGCCGTCCTGGCTCGATCAGGCGGGTGTGCTGGCCTGGATCGATCACGATCTCCAGGGCCGCGGCCGCGGGTTCGCGATGCTCGGCTTCTACATGGAGGCCGGTACCGCCGGTGCCCCGGCGCAGGTGGTCGCCGACCTGCTCGCGCTCGCGGTGCTGCCGTCGCAGCGTGGTCACGGCATCGGCGGCCGGCTGCTCGCGCACGTGATCGGGGTCGCGGAGCGCGTGGCGCCGACCAGCAACATCACGGCGCTCCGGCTCTCGGTCGCCGAAACGAACACCGCCGCGCAGCGGATGTACGCGCGCGCCGGATTCCGGATGGTCGAGGGGGCGGCGACCTACGACAGCGGGCAGTGCGCGCTGCGGATGGCGCGCCCGCTTGGTGTGAGCGTCACCCGCTGATCACCGGCAGTTCAGCGGCTGCTCAGAGGATGACCGCGCCGCACGGGAACGTCGCCGAAACCATCGGGTTGGTGGCGGCCTTGAGGGTGGCGCACGCGCCCGCCTCGAGGTGGATGGTGTTGCCCCCGACCAGCGTCCAGTCCGTGCCGTAGGTCAGCGGCACGCCGTTGATGGTGACGGTGCCCTGCATCGCAGCCTGCGCGTCGATGCTCGACGTCAGCGCGAGGTCGCACGAGATCACGCCGTTGATGATGGTCTGGAACGCGGCCGCGAGCTGCGTGGCGTTGCTGACCGGGAAGTACGGGACGGTGACGCCGGCTGGATCGCCTTGGCCCGCGTTGGCCATGTCCTGGAAGTGCGTGCTGTTCTGGTTGATCGCGAGCACGTAGACCGGGATGCCGGCGGCGTAGGCGGCGGCCGCGGCCGCCACCGACTGGGGCCGGGTGTCACCGCCACCGCACTGGTTCGGCTCACCGTCGGTGGCGAGCACGATCGCGGCCGGCGAGCCCGCCGGCGGCGGGTTCGCGGTGAACGTCGCGACGACGTCGTTGATCGCGGTCGGCGTCGGCGTGTTGCCGCCCGGCGTGAACCCGGTGATCGACGTGTTGATGGCAGCCGCGTTGTTGAGAGCGCGCGGGACCGACAGCAGCGTCGGGTCGTCGTTGTTGTTGCAGTAGTACACGTGCGAGCCGAAGTACGCCTTGGTCTCGAGGTCGGTGACCACGCCCCCCGCGCCGGTCAGCGCCGTGGTCATCGCCCGGTAGCGGGTCGGGCTGATGTCGGTGTTGTCCATCGAGCCGCTGCCGTCGAGGATCAGCGCGATTGATGGCGTGGTCGGCATCGGCGTGAACACCACGGCCGGGCACGCCGCGTCGATCGGCGGCGGCACGACGGTGCCGTCGTCCTCGCAGCGGCCGTCGGCCGAGCAGACGTAGCCGTCGCCGCACTGGCCACCCGCCTGGGTGCACTGGGCGTCGCACAGCCCGTCGGGCGCGCAGTGGTAGCCGCTCGGGCACGCGTTGACGGCGCCCGGCAGCGGATCACACGACGTCTGGCACTCGGCGGGCGCCGGCGCGGTCGAGCAGATGCTGCCGAACTCCTTGGGGCCACAGCCCGTGGACGCGAGGCCTCCGACAGTCAGACAGGCGAGAGCGGCGAGAGAGGCGCGGTTCATTCGGCAGGCTCCTTTGGATACGACGAGCGTACGAGCAAGCGGCGCGCCGAGTGCGCGCTGGTCCCCGGTCAACGGTTTCAGGATATTACAGATGGGGCGCTGCGGACCCAGCGGGGAAGCAGCCCCCAGGGAGCGAAGATCGGCCCCCTCCCGGTCCGGCCCGGGAGACCCTGGCCGTCCGCGCGTGCACCTGCACGTGGCACGTGCACCTGCACCTGCACGTACACGAGGGGGGCAGCATGGCGACGGGGCATGGCCAGCCCGGTCGACTCTCCGTGCGGCCCCCACGTCGTGTACGAGCACGAGCACGTGCCACGTGACACGTGCAGGTGTGTGGACGGACCGGCGTCCATGCCGGCCCGGGGCGTGACCCCACGCACGGGCGGCGCCGATGGCTTGACGAGGCGGGGACCGCGGGGGACCGTCCGCCCGACGTAGCGCGAACCATGACGTGGTGCGTTGGTACGTCGAGCACCGGAGGCCCCTGTGAAGGTTCGTCGTTCCGTCCTGACCCGCAGCACCGCGCTCGCCACGCTGCTGTCCCTGATCGTCACCTCGTGTGGTGGTCGCACGCGCACCCCGACCGGCGCCCTCGATGGCGCATCGCCGCTTCCCGGCCAGGTCCTGGTCCAGGACAAGGATGTCCCCGAGGGGCTCGATCTGCGGGTGTCCGACGGGAAGCAGGGCATCCCCGCGGTCGATCGCGCGCGCCTCGCCCCCGCGACCAAGCTCGCCGACGCCGCCGTGCAGGCGCTGCTCGCGCGGGCCCGCCCGCTCCCCGCCGACCCCGACCGCCGCGCAGGCGTTCGCGCTGCGCGAGCGCAGCAAGCCCGTGCCCCGCACCGGCCAGACCGTGACCGGCAGCTTCCCGCCGGCGTCGTCCTCGTTGCTACGCCTCCCGCGGCCAGCACGCCCGGCGCGGGGCTGCGCGTGCTGCGGTTCATGCCCGAGGGCCCGGTGCCGCTCGCGCCGGAGCTGTCGGTCACGTTCAGCCTGCCGATGGTCGCGGTCACGTCGCAGGACGGTGCGGCGACGGTCACGCCGGTCAAGCTGACCCCGCAGCCGCCGGGGCAGTGGCGGTGGATCGGCACCCGCACGATCCTGTTCGACCCCACGATCCGGTTCCCGATGGCGACGACCTACCAGGTCGAGGTCCCGGCCGGGACGCGCGCCGCCGGCGGCGACACCCTCGCGCAGGCCACGCGGTTCACGTTCGAGACGCCCGCGCCGGCGGTGATCGAGGCCTACCCCGGGGACGGGCAGCCGCAGAAGCTCGACGTGCCGATGGCGCTGGTGTTCGACCAGCGCATCGACCCGCTCGCGGTCGTCGACAAGCTGCGCGTGACGGCCAACGGCGACGCCATCCCCGTGCGCTTGCTGGCGCGCGCCGAGATCGCCCAGGACAAGCGCCTCGCGGGCTTCGTCGACGGCGTGATCGCCGCCGAGCGGGATGGGCGCTGGCTCGCGTTCCGCGCGACACGCCCGTTCCCGAAGGACGCCCAGATCGAGGTGATCGTGCCGCCGGGCACGCCCTCGGCCGAGGGGCCCAACCGGACGGTGGCCCCGCAGCGCCAGGCGTTCCGGACCTTCCCCCCGCTCGAGATCGTCCGCGCCGAGTGCGGCTGGGGCAGCGAGTGTCGGCCCGGCATGCCGTTCCAGTTCGAGCTCAACAACCCACTCGACGAGGATCGCTTCGATCCTGCGCAGCTCACGGTCACCCCGGCGATCCCCGACGTCCAGATCGGCAGCGCCGGTCAGACCGTGTCGGTCACCGGCCTGACCACCGCGCGCACGACCTACAAGGTCACGGTGTCGGGCGGGCTCGTCGACGCGTTCGGCCAGACCCTCGGCAAGGACAGCACGCACAGCTTCGCGGTCGGTGATGCGTACCCGGCGTTCTTCGGCCCGAACGGCACGGTCGTGCTCGATCCGGCGGCGAAGCGCCCGTCGCTCGAGTTCTTCAGCACCGGCTACGAGCAGCTGGTGGTCCGGCTCTACAAGGTCACGCCGCGCGACCACGACGCGTACCTGACCTACGTCCGCAACCAGTGGAACAAGGACAAGCCGCCGGCGCTGCCCGGCACCAAGATCTCGGACGAGAAGGTCGCCACCCGCGGCGGCAAGAACAAGCTGGTCGAGACCTCGGTCGACCTGACGCGCGCGCTCGGCAAGGGCGGCCTCGGGCACGTGATCGCCGTGGTCGAGCCGTCGCCGTGGACCGAGGCGTACGATCCGCCGCGGCTGATCAGCTGGGTGCAGAGCACGAAGCTCGGCATCGACGCCCACGTCGACGCCGGCGCCCTGATCGCGATGGCCACCGAGCTCGCGACCGGGAAGCCCGCGGCGGGCGTGGGCCTCGAGGTGCGGCCGTTCGGGCTGACCGCGACCACCCGCGCCGACGGCACCGCCGAGCTCCCGCTGGTCGCGCAGGCACCGCGCGGCGCACACGTGCTCGTCGCCACGCGCGGCGACGACACCGCGTTCGTCACCGACGACACCGGCATGTGGAGCGAGGGCGGTACGTGGGCCAAGGAGACCCGCGCCAGGCAGCTGTCCTGGTACGTGATCGACGATCGCAAGCTCTACAAGCCGGGCGAGGAGGTCTCGCTCAAGGGCTGGCTGCGCGTGATCGATCCGAACGAGCAGGGCGATCTGACCGGCATCGCCGGCGCCGTGACCGCCGTGACCTTCACCGCCACCGACTCCCGCGGCACCAAGCTCGCCACCGGCACCGCCAAGGTCTCGGTCGCGGGCGGGTTCGACGCGCGGTTCACGCTGCCGAAGACGCCGAACCTCGGGTCCGCACAGGTCCAGCTCGAGACCACCGGCGCGATGCGCGGTTCGCACGGCCACGGCTTCCAGATCGAGGAGTTCCGCCGGCCCGAGTTCGAGGTCGCCGCGCAGGCGAGCCAGGGCCCGTTCATGGTCGGCGGTGGCGGCGACGTCACCGTCAAGGCGAGCTACTTCGCGGGCGGGCCGCTCGCGGGGGCGCCCGCGTCGTGGTTCGTGACGGCCAGCCCGACCTCGTTCACGCCGCCGAACCGCGACGACTACGTGTTCGGCGCGTGGGTGCCGTGGTGGGGCGGTGGCATGGGTGGCGGCGGGCGCGGCGGCTGGGGCGGCGGCCCGGGCTTCCAGCCCGCCCGCACGTGGAGCCACACCGGCACCACCGACGCCACGGGCGCACACACGCTCCACCTCGAGTTCCTGTCGGCGCGGCCGGCGCGGCCGATGTCGGTGGTGGCGAACGCCTCGGTGACCGACGTCAACCGCCAGACCTGGACGGCGTCGTCGGTGCTGCTCGTCCACCCCTCGAGCCGGTACGTCGGCCTCAAGATGAAGCGGCCGTTCGTCGACAAGGGCACGCCATTCTCGCTCGACGTGATCGGCGTCGACCTCGATGGCAAGGCCGCGGTCGGCACGCCGATCGAGGTCAAGGCCGTGCGCGTGGGCTGGGCGTACAAGCAGGGCACCTACCAGCGCGTCGACAAGGATCCGCAGGCGTGCGCGGTGGTGGCCGCCGAGGCCCCGGCGCGCTGCGACCTCGCGACCACCGAGGGCGGCATGTACGAGGTCACCGCGGTGATCGCCGATGACCAGGGCCGCCGCAACGAGACCACGCTTGACGTTCTGGGTCAGCGGCGGCGACCAGCCGCCGGCGCGCGAGGTCACGCGCGAGGAGGTCCAGCTGATCCCCGACAAGCAGGACTACGCGGCCGGCGACGTCGCGGAGTTGCTGGTGCAGGCGCCATTCTACCCGGCCGAGGGGCTCGTCACGTGGCGCCGGTCCGGCATCGTCAAGGCCGAGCGGATCACGCTGGCCGGCCCGACGACGACCATCAAGGTCCCGATCACCGACGCGATGGTGCCCAACCTGGTCGTGCAGGTCGATCTGGTCGGCGCCGCGGCGCGCACCCATGACCAGGGCGCGCCCGATGCCAGCGCTCCCGAAGCGCCCGGCGTACGCCATGGGGCAGATCGACCTGCCAGTGCCGCCCCGGCAACGCACGCTCCGCGTCGAGGTGTCGCCAGCCGTGCGGAAGGTGTCGCCCGGCGCGACCACGCAGCTGTCGCTGCAGGTCACCGACGCGCAGGGGCGCGTGGTGCCGGGCGCCGAGGCCGCGGTGATCGTCGTCGACGAGGCCGTGCTCGCGCTGACCGGCTACCAGTTCGGCAACCCGCTCGACACGTTCTACGTGGTGCGCGGGGCGGACGCGCGCGATCACTACTCGCGCGCGTACGTCAAGCTCGCCCGGCCCGACGCCACCACGCTCGCGCAGAATGGCGCGCGCGGCGGGATGCCCGGGAGCGCGGCGCCGATGCCGACCATGGCCGCGCCGATGGACCAGGCCGAGGGCGCCCCGCCGCCGCCGCCGGCCCCACCGGCCCCGCCCGGGGTTGGCGCGCTGGCGCGCACGAAGAACGCCCCGGGGGGCGGCGGCAGCGCCACCGCGCCGATCGCGATCCGGACCAACTTCAACCCGCTCGCGGCGTTCTCGCCGTCGGTTGTCACCGACGCGGCCGGGCGCGCGACCGTCGAGGTCAAGGTGCCCGACAACCTGACGCGCTACCGGATCGTGGCGATCGCCACGGCGCGGGACACGCAGTTCGGCAAGGGCGAGAGCGCGCTGACCGCGCGCCTGCCGCTGATGGTGCGGCCGAGCCCGCCGCGGTTCCTCAACTTCGGGGACACGTTCCAGCTGCCGGTCGTGGTGCAGAACCAGACCGACGCCCCGATGACGGTGCGGCTCGGCGTGCGGACCCAGAACGCGGCGCTCACCGACGGCGCGGGCCGCGAGGTCATCGTGCCCGCGAACGAGCGCGTCGAGGTGCGGTTCCCCGCGGCCGCCGAGCTCGCCGGCACGGCGCGGTTCCAGATCGTCGGCGTCGCCGGCGCGGACAGCGACGCGGCCGAGGTCGCGCTGCCGGTGTGGACGCCGGCGACCACCGAGGCGTTCGCGACCTACGGCGTCATCGACAGCGGCGCGATCAGGCAGCCGGTCGCGCTGCCCGGCAAGGTGGTCACCCAGTTCGGCGGCCTCGACGTCACCACGGCCTCGACCAACCTCCAGGCGCTGACCGACGCGCTGCTCTACCTCGTGCGCTATCCGTACGAGTGCGCCGAGCAGCGCGCGTCGCGGATCCTCGGCATCGCCGCGCTGCGCGACGTGCTCACCGCGTTCCAGGTCAAGGACATGCCGAGCGCCGCCGCCCTCGAGGCGAGCGTGGCCGCGGACATCGAGCGGCTGACGCAGATGCAGAACGGGGATGGCGGGTTCGCGTTCTGGGAGCGCGGCCACCCGTCGGGTACGTACCTGACGATCTACGTCACCAGCGCGCTCGCGCACGCGCGCGCCAAGGGGTTCGTCGTTCCGGCGCCCATGCTCGAGCGCGCGCAGCGGTTCCTGCGCGACCTCGAGAGCCACTTCGAGCCGTACCTGAGTCGCGAGATGCGGTGGGCGCTGTCGGCGTACG
Source organism: Kofleriaceae bacterium (assembly GCA_964203225.1). Taxonomy (GTDB): domain Bacteria; phylum Myxococcota_A; class Polyangia; order Haliangiales; family Haliangiaceae; genus JABFXX01. The sequence continues at coordinate 45,200 of CAXNMK010000004.1, read as the reverse complement.
CGCTGACCGTCCGCAAGCATCTCGGCGACGGCGACGTCGCCAAGGGCAAGCGCCTGTACGCCGAGCTCGGCGGCGCCACGGCGAGGACCACGGCGACGACCACCGCGACGATGGAGACGTTCGGCTGGCTGCTGCAGCTGTTCGCGCGCGACGCCGCCGCGCAGACCGAGCGCGCGGAGATCGTCCGCCACGCGCAGAACCGCGTCAGCGAGACCGCGGGCGCCGCGAACTTCGTGTCGAGCTACGGCGACGGCAACTACCTGCTGCTGTCGAGCGATCGCCGCGTCGACGCCGTCATGCTCGAGGCGCTGATCCTCGAGGCCAAGGACTCCGACCTGATCCCGAAGATCGTCACGGGCCTGCTCGGGCACCGCAAGGCCGGGCGCTGGCTCAACACGCAGGAGAACTCGTTCGCGCTGCTCGCGCTCGATCGCTACTTCCAGACCTACGAGAAGGTCACGCCGGACTTCGTGGCGCGGGTGTGGCTGGGCGCGGACTTCGCCGGCGAGCACGCGTTCCGCGGTCGCACGACCACCGACTTCCAGATCCCGATCCCGATGGCCGCGGTGGCGACACACGACAAGCAGGACCTGACGATCCAGAAGGACGGCGCGGGCCGGCTGTACTACCGGATCGGCATGACCTACGCGCCGGCGTCGCTCCAGCTCGCGCCGGCTGATTTCGGGTTCGTCGTCACGCGCCGCTACGAGGGCGCCGACGATCCGAAGGACGTCACCCGCGACGCCCGCGGCGCGTGGCACATCAAGGCCGGCGCGCGCGTGCGCGTGATCTTGACCATGGTCAACGAGAACCGCCGGTACCACGTCGCGCTCGTCGATCCGTTGCCGGCCGGCCTCGAGGCGATCAACCCCGCGCTCGCGACCACCGGCCCGATCCCCCTCGACCCGGCGGCGCAGACGGCGCGCGGCGCGTACTGGTGGTGGTACGGCCCCTGGTACGAGCACCAGAACCTGCGCGACGAGCGCACCGAGGCGTTCGCCGCGCTGCTGTGGGAGGGCGTGCACACGTACCAGTACGTCGCGCGCGCGACCACGCCGGGCGTGTTCATCGTCCCGCCGACCAAGGCCGAGGAGATGTACATGCCGGAGACGTTCGGCCGCACCGGCACCGATCGGGTGATCGTCGAGTAGGCCAGGCCGCGGGCGCGGCCGCCGGTGATACGCTCGCGTCGTGCGAATCGTGGCGCTCCTGCTCGTCCTGCTGTGTGGTCGCGCGGCGGCGGACAAGCCCGCCGCGCGCGCGCGCGCGTTCGCGTCGGCGCAGCTCGCCACGGTGCGCGCGGACGATACCGCCGCCATGGTCGCGACGTTCGCGCCCGACGCCGTCCTGCTCGGCCTGGGGCACAGCGGTGCGCCCGCGGCGAAGGCGGCTGACCTCCGGGACGCGCTCATGAACGGCAGCCCGCACAGCACGTTCAAGAAGGCGACGATCAGGTCGATCGTCGCGGGTGGCGACGACAGCCAGGTGTGGTTCACCGCCGAGATCGACACGGTCTACGACAACTTCGAGCCCGAGGGGATGGGCTCGGGCCCGAACTCCCACCAGGCGAGTCGCCTCACCGAGCTGATCGTCAAGGACGGGGACACCTGGAAGGCTGTGGCCGGGGTGATCGATCGCCCGACGGCGACCTCCGGGTACTACACGCCGGCGCCGGTCGAGGTCGCGAACCCCACCGCGGCCGGGCCGCTCGCGCCGCTGCTCGCCTCGCCGGCCGCGCTGATCGAGCGGCTGGCATCCGCGCCCGGCTCGTTCGTCCTCGGCACCGATCGGCGCGAGCGCGGCATCGGCCGCCCGGCCGCGAGGAAGCTGCTGGGGCGGTGGACCAAGCTCGGCCTGCAGCTCGGGGGCGCCGTCCGCGAGGTCCAGTCCTCGAGCTACGCGTTCGCGCAGGCGGGCGTATCCTGGACGGCCCGGAGCAAGTACGACAAGGACAGGACCCTGACGTACACGATGACCGCGCTGGTGATCGCGGTCCCGGACGGCGACGGGTGGCGCGTCGTGGCCGTCCACTACGCCAGCGAGTAGTGCATTCGGCCTGAACCCGGCGCCCGTCACCACATCGAGCGCGCCGCGGGTGTAGGGTCGCAGCGTGCTGTCCCTCGTGTACATCGACGGTAATCCGTTGCGCGAGCGCGAGCTCCACGCGCTCGTCCCGGACCTCACGGTGATCGTGGAGGCGCTGCAGACCGGGTTCTCGACCAGCGCGCCCGAGCCCGGGCAGCGCGCGCGCGACAAGGTGCTCGCGCACCCGGTGACCGCCGGCTGCTTCGCCGAGGCGGTCGATCTCACGACGATGGACGGCAAGAGCCTGCGGCTCGAGCTCGACTCCGAGAACGAGAACCGGTTCACCAAGTGGTGGCGCGAGACGCCCGCGAAGATGCAGCTGGTCGTTGCGCTGCGCCGCGCCCCGGGCGCCGACATCGAGGTGTTCACGGCGGTGTGCGAGGGCCGGATCGCCGACAAGCCGGCCGGGCCGCACCTGCTCGGGTGGGATCGCCTGTTCGTGCCGGCCGGCGAGGACCACACGCTCGCGCAGCTCGCCGAGGCCGGCGAGATCGTCGGGTTCCGCCGCGACGTGTACGGTGCGCTCGCGCGCGCGCTCGGCCTGACCCCCGCGTAGGCCGGCCTCGTCAGCGCAGCGCGCCGCGGATCGCTCGCAGCGCCGCGGTGCTCGCCGGGCTGCCGTCGGCGGCCAGGCAGCGCGCGGCGTCGCGCACGTCGGCGCGCGGCGCACCGTCGGTGGTGACCAGCACCCGCAGGCGGGTCAGCCCGGCGCCGCCGAGCGCGTCGAGCAGCGGGCCGGCCGGGTCCGCGGGGAGGTCCGCGCACAAGGTCGCTGCCGCCGCGAGCGCCACGCCCGCGTCGGTGTCGCTGATCACCGCGCCCGCGAGCGGCGCGCGCATCCGGGCCGGGGTCGGCGCGGGCACCACGGCGAGCGCCGCCTGGCGGAGCGCGGGATCGGGATCGCTGAGCGCGGCGCCGAGGTCGACGCCGGTGCCGCCGGGATCGAGCGCGGCGGCGGTGTCGAGCGCGACCACGCGGAGGTCGATCCAGCGATCGCCGCGGCGGGCGAGGGTGGCCCATGCGTCGCGCCAGCGGACCACGTCATCGGGCGCGAGATCGTCCGGCAGGCCCTCGGGCAGCCCGCGGGCCGCGAGCTCGCGCGCGATCGTCCGCGCCGCGCGGGCGGCGGGCAGCGCGGTCCGCCGATCGGGGCCGGCGGCGGCGACCGCGAGCGCATCGAGCAGCTCGGCCCGGCTCTCGACCCGGGGCGCGGCAGCGATCCCGGCCAGCCGGGTCGCGCGGTCGGGCGCGCGCAGCGCCTGCTCGACCACCCCCGCCCCGGCCAGCACGCCCTGGCGGGTGGCCTCGTCGACGTCGCCGCGCTCGACCGCGGCGCGCATCGAGCCCAGCCCGGCGGCGCCCACGACCACCAGCGACAGCCAGCTCACGCCGCCATCCTGCGATCCAGCCAGGTGAAATGCGAAGTTTGCCGGCGAAATATTTGACAGGGTGATTAGGCGTTCAGTACGGTGGATCCGTTCAGTGGATGATCCCCGGAGGCAGACTCCGGTTCATCGACGAGTTGGAAGGTGCACATGGCGGACGCTCTGACCCTGCGACAGCGCGAAATCCTCGATTTCATTTCAGCTTCCATCGTCGAGCGGGGCTTCCCGCCCACGCTGCGCGAGATCGGCGAGCACTTCCAGATCCGCTCGACCAACGGAGTCAACGACCACCTCAAGGCCCTCGAGAAGAAGGGCCACCTGCGCCGCGAGGACCTCAAGTCGCGCGCGATGAGGCCGATTCTGCCGGACGGCAGCGGCGAGGTCGTGCCGCTGCGGCGCCCGGCGATGGGCACGGGCCACGTGGCCGCGGTCACCGACGATGACGACATGCTCGAGGTCCCGATCCTCGGCCGGGTCGCCGCCGGCCTGCCGATCCTGGCGGTCGAGAACGCCACCGACACGGTCAAGGTCGACCGCGTCCTGCTCGGCGGCCACCGCGAGGTGTTCGGCCTGCGGATCGTCGGCGAGTCGATGATCGAGGACGGCATCTTCGACGGGGACTACGTGTTCGTGAAGAAGACCCCGAGCGCCAACCCGGGCGACATCGTGGTCGCCATGATCGAGGGCGAGGCCACCGTGAAGCGGTACTACCCCGAGGGCGACACGATCCGGTTCCAGCCGGCGAACTCGAACATGGTCCCGATCTTTGTGCGCCGCGCGGACTTCAAGTCCGTCGACATCATCGGCATCGTGGTCGGCATCTATCGCAAGCTGTAACGTCGCGGGAGCTGAGGGGAGATCAGGGGATTGCGCCATGTTTCCGGGCAACCCTTCAGCGCGCCGTATGTCACACTGAGAGAGCGGTGGCCCGTCGACAGCGTGCATATCGCAGCCGCTGGCTGCTCGGGCCCGCGTTTGCGATGTCGGTGCTCGCGCAGGCGGGCGCCTATGCCACCTACGAGCTGACCCGACCGGTGCCCCAGCCGGCGCTGACGATCCGGATCGAGGGCGAGGGGCGCGGCACCGTGCTGGTCACCCGCGTCGGGGATCAGGCGCCGCTGATGAGGTGCGTGCCCGAGACCGCGGCCTCCGAGCGGTTCGCGGATCTGGCGCCGGTCCCGGCGGTCGCGGCCACCGCGCAGTACCTGCTCGACGTCGCCACCGCCGCCGGACACGACACCGCGACCCGCCAGGTGATGGGGCCGCGCTGCCGCATCGAGGTGCCCGTCGGCACGCAGCTCCGGCTGACCGCCGTGCCGGGCGAGCAGGCGACGTTCGGCGGGTACAGCCAGTTCCCGATGCGCACGCCGGCCGCGCTCGTGCCGTACCTCGGCGATCCGCTCGCGGCGTGCCTCGACGGAGATCTGCTCAGCGCGGCGGCTGCCGGCGACGGGCTCGACTGCCCGGTCACGATGATCGCCGACACCTCCATCATCGCGGACTTCGGGCTGGTGCCCGAGCAGATCGACGTCGCGTTCACCACCGACCAGCAGCTCGAGGCGCTGATCCAGCCGGCCGCGCCGGCGCCGGTGGTCCCGCCCACGCCGATCGACGCCGAGAAGCTCGAGGACCAGCCGCTCGAGGTCGCGATCGCGCCGCCGCTGCCCGAGCTCAAGCCGCCGCCGCCGCCCGTGCTGCCGCCGCCGCCGGAGCCGCCCAGGCCGAACACGCCGCCGCCGCCCCCCCCGCCGAACATGGTGATGGTCGAGGTCAAGGACGACAAGAACGTCGTCGACAAGGCCGCCGACGACGCGACCAAGCTGTCCGACAAGAACCGCGACGTCGCCGAGGAGACCCGCGCGACCGAGACCAACCTCGAGACCGAGTCCGAGGGCAAGCAGGTCGCGTCGATCGAGAACGACGCGAAGGCCTCCGAGGTCGGCGGCCCCGACGACAAGATCCGCCAGCTCGAGGAGACGGAGGCCACCACCGACCAGCGCGTCGAGGCGACCGACCACAGCGGCCGCGGCGAGACCGCCAAGGGCGTGATCGCCGGCGAGGGCGGCGAGGGCGGCGACGATGGCACCGGTGAGATCACGCCGGGCATGCTGTCGATGCGCGGCATCGGCGGCCGCGGCGCGATCGTCGACCAGGGGCACGACGGGCGGAAGGCCGGGCGCAAGGGCACCATCGGCGTCAACACGCCGCTCGCGTTCGAGGACTACGAGCGGATCATGGGCAAGGACCGCTCCGAGGAGGAGCGCCAGGTCGCGGCGCGCAAGATGTCGGCGAAGAAGGGCCGCTGGGAGCGCAAGCTCGACGCGATCAAGAGCTCGCTCGAGAACTTCGTGCCGGACGTGCGCACCGGCAACCAGTCCGCGCTCAAGACGCGCGCGCACCCGTTCGCGCTGTTCATCGCGCGCATGCACCGCCGCATCCACGAGCTGTGGGGTTTCGGGTTCCTCGAGTCGCTCGACGATCGCAGCGCGAGCGATCCGCTCAACAACCCCGACCTGTGGGTCAACCTCGAGGTCTCGGTCAACCTCGACGGTTCGGTCCACAAGGTCACGATCGCCAAGACCTCGGGCAAGACCGAGTTCGACGTCGCCGCGATCGACACCGTGCTGTCGTCGGCGCCGTTCGACGCGACGCCCGAGGCGATCCGCAGTTCCGACGGGCGCGTCTACCTGCGCTGGGGCTTCTATCGCAACTGGCGCCAGTGCGGCACGTTCAACGTCGAGCCCTACATCCTGACCGACCTGCCGCCCGACGACGCCACCAACAGCGGCGTGCTCGACGACGGCGCGCTCGTGCGCAACACCGCGCGGCTGCCCGGCAAGAAGCCGATCGGCGGCGGTCGCCCGGTCACGCCCGATGACGGCAAGGCCGGCGAGCAGGTGTCCCCGACCACGACGGTCACCGACAAGGAGGGCGTGTTCGCTGCCAACCTGTGGGTGTCCGCGTTCGCGACCGCGTCGGTCGAGAAGCTCGTGAAGTACTCGGCCGTGCCGTTCTACGCCGGCGGCCAGGTCGCGGCCTCGACGCAGGCTGACCTGACGGACATGTACAAGGGCCTGGTCGTGGAGTCCGGTCCGATGAAGGACTGGAAGCTGCTCACGCCGGCCGAGTACGCGAGCGGCGGCGGATCGCTGGCCGAGGGGAACCTCGTGCTGCAGGTCCGGACGTCGAAGGAGTCGTTCGCGGTGGTGCTGACCCGGACCAAGTCCGGCGACTACCGCGCCACGCAGCTCGCGCGCTGATCCGCGCCGCCGCTACTGCGCGTGGGCCTGCTGCATCTGGGGCGGCGACTGGGACGGCAGTTGCCCCTCCTCGAACACCTTCAGGACCTTCGCCGCGAACAGGCCCTTGGGCCCGGTTTGCTCGTCGTACTCGACGGTCTGCCCCTGGGTGAGCGTCCGGAACCCCTCGCCGGTGATCGACGAGTAGTGCACGAACACGTCCTTGCCATCATCCGCCCGGCTGATGAAGCCGTAGCCCTTGGCATCGTTGAACCACTTCACGGTACCGAGCGCCATCCTCTACTCCTCCGTCCCTGGGGCCACCACCCGTGACCCACCTTCCTGTTTCACCACTTGGGGCCTGACCTCTCAACGATATTCCGAAACAAAGCGGTTTCGCAGTGCAAATGTTCAAGGTCAGCGAAACGGCGCGAACTCGTCGGGAATCCTGGTGAAACGCGAGGGCCTGAGGGCGCGACGGGCCCGCCGCGTGCGTCGTCCGGACCGGATGCGCACCTGACTTCGGCGGCGGCCAACGCGCATCGCCGCGGGCATGCGCTCACGACGTTCGTGCGGGCCGAATCGCCCCGCGCACGGCGGCGGCGCCCCGCTCGGCGTGATCCTCGCGGCGCCCCGCTCGGCGTGATCTTCGCCGCTTCACCAGCGCGCGGCGAGGAGCGCGCAGGTCTGGAGCTGCAGGCGCGTGCCGTCGATACCGTCGAGCACGAGGTACGCGCCGCCGTCGAGCACGAGCCCGAGCGGGCCGATCACGGTGAGGGTCGAGCGGACGCCGCCCCCGGCGAGCGGCGCGCGCGCGTCGAGATCGGCGCCGACGCTCGCGTGGAGATCGAGCACCAGCCGCGGGCGCGCGGCGGCGCCCTCGTACACCACCCCCGCCATCACCAGGCCCGCGTGGTCGGCGTCGACGCCACGCCACGCCAGCCCGGCGCCGAACCGCGTGCCCGGCGAGAGCTGCGCCGCCGCATCGAACCGGAGGTGGTCCCCCCCGGCGCCGGTCAGGACCACCGACGAGCCGGCGCCCACGCTGCCGTGCCACGCGCGCTCGGCGTGGGTCGGGGCGGGCTGCGCCAGGAGGCCGACGCCGACCGCGAGCGCGGCGAGGGCCGCAGGGCGGGGCGTGGCGCGGGGTGAGTGCAGGGCGGGTGGCGTGTGCAGGGCGGGTGGCGTGTGCAGGGCGGGTGGCGTGTGCAGGGCGGGTGGCGTGTGCAGGGCGGGCGCACCGGGCGCGCGGCGCGGGCCTCGTGCGCGGCGCGCTGGGGTCACGCGACGTCGATCCGCCCGGCGGTCCGGATCGACGTGCCGGGCGCGAGCTCGTGCGCGGCGAGCACCGCGACGTCGGGCAGCTCGGGGGCGAGCAGGCTGCGCAGGTGGCGGCGCACGTCCCCGCTGGTCAGGATCACGGCGGGGCCGGCGCCGATCGCGGCCTTGACCGCGGCGACGATGTCCTGCGCGATCGCGGGCTCGAGCGCGAGCACGGCGGCGCCCTCGCGGCGATCGACCGCGCTGCGGACCGCGTCCTCGATCATCGCGTCGACGGTGTAGACCGCGAGCTGGCCACGCGGCGCCCACCGCGCGCTGATCTGCCGGCGCAGCGCACCGCGCAGGTGCTCGACGAGGGCGGGCACCTCGCGCGCGGTCAGGCCGCCGGCGGGGGACGGCGCGAGGGCGATCGCCTCGAGGATCGCGGCGAGGTCGTCGATCGGCACCTGCTCGCGGACCAGGCCGCGCAGCACCTCGGTCAGCACCGGCAGCGCGATCACGCGGGGCACGACCTCGCGCACGAGCACCGGGGCGGTCGCCGCGGCGGCGTCGACGAGCGCGGCCACGCGATCGACCCCGAGCAGGTCGGGCACGAGCGGCGCGAGCGCGCCGGGCAGGGCGGCGCGCAGGGCGGGCAGGTCGGCCGCGGTCAACCACGCCACCGGGGTGGGGCCGAGCAGCACGCACACCTCGTCGTCGGCGAGCTCCGGATCCGCAGCGACCGCGAGGGGCGCGAGCCGCACCCCGGTGGTGGCGGTCAGCGAGGCGCGCACCTCGGCGAGCTGGGTGTGGAGCGGGCCGGGCATCGTCGCGAGCCGGCGGTGGAGCGCGGGCCCGAGGTGGAGCGCGAGGTGCGGGGCGTGCGCCGGATCCGCGCCGGGCTCGTCGAGCGCGTTGCCCTCACCGACGATCCGGGGCGCGGCGCGGCGGGCGGTGCCGAGCGCGAGGGCGGCGGCGCCCGCGCCGAGCACGAGGAACGGCGCGAGCGGCAGGCCGGGCACCAGCCCGAGCGCGAGCAGCAGCACCGAGGTCGCGGTCAGCACGCGCGGCGAGCCGCCGGGCTCGAGGCCGAGGTGCGCGCCGAGGTCGTCGCCGAGGGCGCGGTCGCCGGTGCTGGCGACACGCGTGACGAGCAGGCCGGCCGCGACGGCGACCAGCAGCGACGGGATCTGGGCGACCAGGCCGCCGCCGATCGAGAGCAGCGAGTAGGTCTTGACCGCCTCCGCCGCGGACAGCCCGCGGCTGCCCACGCCGATCACGAGGCCGCCGATCAGGTTGATCACGACGATCACGATCGCGGCGATCGCGTCGCCCTTGACGAACCGCATCGCGCCGTCCATCGCGCCGTACAGCTGGCTCTCGCGCTCGAGCTCGGCGCGGCGGGCCCGGGCGGCCTCGGGGGCGAGCGCGCCCGCGCGCTGCTCGGCGTCGATCGCGAGCTGCTTGCCGGGCATCGCGTCGAGCGCGAACCGCGCGCTGACCTCGGCCACCCGCTCGGCGCCGCGCGACACCACGATCAGCTGGACCAGCGTGATCACCGCGAACACGACCAGGCCGACGACCAGGTTGCCGGCGACCACCGACGAGCCGAACGCGCGGACCACCGCGCCGGCGTCGGCGTCCGCGAGGATCAGCCGGGTCGCGCTGACCTCGAGCCCGACCCGGAACAGGGTCGTCACCACCAGCAGCATCGGGAACGAGCCGAACGACCGCGGGCGCGGCGTGAACACCGCGGCCATCAGCAGCGCGACGGCGATCGCGATGTTGAGCGCCAGCAGCACGTCGAGCACGACCCGCGGCAGCGGCACGATCAGCATCGCCACGACCGCGATCACGAGCGCGGCGACCGCGAGCTCGCCCCACCCCCTGCGGCCGCCGCCCCCTCCGTCCCGCCCACGCTGCATCACGGCGACTCGACCTCCTCCAGCTCCGAGGCATCGATCTCTTGAGCCTCGTGGCCCTCCAGGGCGTCATCGTCGACCTTGTCCGTCGGCCCGCCGAGCTGGCGGACGATCGACAGGTGGATCTGGCTGCGGATCATGCGGAGCACGCTGTCGAGCTCGCTGGCGGGCAGCTTGAGCCGGCCGCGCAGGATGTCGAGCGTGCCGCGCACCAGCAGCTCCTTGGCCTTCTCGAGCCAGCGGAACGCGGTGACGCGGTGGACCCGGTAGATCGCGCCGATCTCGTCGATGTTGAGGCCGTCGACGTGGTGGTAGCGGAGCAGCGTCTGCTCGCGCGGCCCGAGCCCGGCGAGCGACTCCGCGAAGGCCGCCTTGAACTGGGTGGCGTACGTCTTCTTCATGTACGCCACCTCGGGGTCGTCCCCGGGGACCGCGTGCTGCGCGATCAGGTGGTCGTCGTCGACGAGGATCTCGCGCTTGCCCTTGCGCAGCTCGTTGAGGCAGGTGCGGACCGCGACCGAGCGGACCCACCGGCGGAGATCGCCGCGGCCGCCGTACTCGCTGATCTTGCCGGCGCTGGTGGGCGCGCCCGCGGTGCCCCCGCCGACGAACAGGCGCTGGCGGACCAGCTGCTTGACGTCGGCGACCCGCTCCGGCGGCATCCGCATCCGGGCGAGCGCGATGTCGACCTCGCGGATGTAGTCGCGGTCGAATGCGGCGAGCGCCGCCGTCAGCTTGTGAGCGCACGCCGTCGCCAGGTAGAGGTCGGCCGGGCGCAGGCCGTCGAGGGCGGCCTCGGCGAGCTCGGCGGTCGTGATCTGCCGGCCGATGAATGCGACGACGTCGGCCGCGTCGACCGCGAGGTCGGGCCACGCGGCGCGGCCCTCGGCGACCAGCGACCACAGCCGGCGGTCGAGCTCCGGGAGCTGCTCGAGCACGGGCCGGCTGACCGCGGGCGCGGCATCGAGGAACGGACGCACCAGGCTCGGCGGGCTCACCGCCCGTGATCAGGCCACAGTCGTGACCGATTGGTCAAACGATCTCCCCTCGGCTACGATACCAGGCTGGCCATGGAACCGAACCGGAAGGTCCGCAAGCAGGGCCTCGAGCACTTCATCAAGGTCGTGCGCGAGATGCCGGTGCCGTCGCCCCAGGCGATGTTCGAGGCCCTCGAGGACCACGGCTACCGCGGCCAGCATGCGGCGCGCCGGGCGCTGTGCCTGATGGCCTACCGCCACGTCCGGCGGGTCAAGCGGATCTACATCGACGGCATCGACCGCGCCGAGCTGCCCCGCAAGTCGAACGTCCTGTGCGTGGGCCCGACCGGCTCGGGCAAGACGTTCCTGGTCGAGACCCTGTTCGGCAAGATCCTCAAGCTGCCGACCGTCCTGGTCGACATCACGACGTACTCCGAGACCGGCTACGTCGGCCAGGACCCGTCGATGATCCTGACCCGCCTCCTGCACGCCGCCGACGAACATCCGATGCTGGCCTCGATCGGCATCGTGTGCCTCGACGAGTTCGACAAGATCGCCTCGGGCCAGAACAACGCGATGTTCGCCGGCGCCGGGACCACCAAGGACGTCACCGGCATGGGCGTCCAGCGCGAGCTCCTCAAGATGCTCGAGGCCAGCGACGTGGTGGTGCCGCCCGACCTGACGCACAGCTCGTACGCGGACCACGTGGTGATGTCGACCGCCGACATCGCGTTCATCGCCGCCGGCGCGTTCTCCGGGTTCCAGCAGATCGCCCACCGCCGCGCGATGCGCGACCAGATCGGGTTCGGCCGCGACCAGGTCGACGGCAACCGCGACGCCGAGGCGATCGCCGTCGGGTTCACCGCCGAGCAGGTCGAGAACATCGCCAACTTCCAGGCCTACGGGTTCCTCCCCGAGCTGGTCGCCCGGTTCACCCGGATGGTCCCGTTCGCCGCGCTCGACGCCGGCACCCTCAAGGACATCCTGCGCGCCGACGTGGTCGCGCGGGTGACCCGCGAGTTCAAGCTCGAGGGCTTCGACCTCGCGATCGAGGAGCCGGTGCTCGACCACATCGTCGGCGACGCGCTCCGCCGCGAGACCGGCGCGCGCGGCCTGGCGTCCACGCTGACCCGCCGCCTCGAGGACGCGGCGTTCGGCGCGTTCGGCGTCGAGGGCGGGGGCAAGGTCGCGGTCGTGCTGAAGGACGGCGACGTCCGCGTCGACGTCAGCTGACCGGCCCGGAGCAGCGTTCAGCGCGCGCGGTCACGAACGCGCCGCTCCGACTGCTTAGTCGCACGCTCCAGTGCCACTGCCATCGATCCCCTGGAACTCGTGGGTGCCATCCAGGCCAGCGCACGCGTACGCGAACACCTGGTCCGAGCTGAACGGACCCGGCGTGAGCCGGACGCGGAGCTCCTCGAGCTCCAGGGGGCCCGTGCAAGGAACGTCGGTACACTGCCCGATCGCGAGGTCCACGATGCCCGTTGCTCCAGCTTCGGAGATCTCCACCTGATAGGGGCCGCTCTGGCGTGCGGTGGAGTAGTTCTCGAAGGCCAGCTCCAGCACCACGGATCTCGTGTACCCGTCGTGCTCGATCACCCGGAACGTGAAGGGCGGCTCCACTTCTGCCCGCATCCTGCGGTCAGGTAAACGAGCAGCGTCCACGCCTTCATCGTTCTCGAACCTAGCATCCTCGCGCGTGGGGCCGCGACGGATCCCGACGCGGTGGGCCGGCGCCCGCGCGGACCTCCCGACGTAGACCGCAGGGCGCTCGCAGAAGCTCCGGAGAGGGCGGGGCGTGGACCGCCACGAGTGGAGGGCCATCAGCCGTGCGGATGTCCGGATTTCGGACAAACCGTCGCTGAAATCGACCGCGGGGTGCCGATTGTTGTTGACGCAACTGCGGAGCATGCGCGGGCCCGGCGCGTCGACCTGCCGGAGATTCCGCCGCTGTGGGCTCAGGCTGCGCGCTGACACCCACGACGGGGAGGTGGGGCGTTCTGACGAGGATGAGGTCGTTCGCGCTCCTGCGGTACGCCAGGAGCGCCGAAAACCTCGTGTTACGAAACGAGGTGCGCACGCGAGGCGCGCAGGAGGTCGCGATGCTGGTGGATCGCAGGGACGAAGGTTCGGCAGGCATCGAGGCGGCGGTGCGTGGCGCGGCGGTGCATGAGGTGGCGGGCCGCGAGCGCTGGCGCGAGGTGGTGCGCCTCCTCGAGGACAACGCGCGGGTGCGGACGCGCCTCGAGGCGGTCGAGACCGCGCTCCTGCGCGAGGCGTCCGCATGTGACGTTGCAGCCCGGCTCGGCTACGTCTCGCTCGAGGAGTTCGGCGAGAGGCACCTCGGGTACGGGAGGCATGCCGCGAACGAGCGGTGCCGGGTCAGCCTGGAGCTGGAGGCGCTGCCCCGGCTCCGCGCCGCGTACGCGGACGGGACCCTCGCGTTCAGCCACGTCCGCGAGTTGACGCGCGTCGCGACGCCGCAGACGGAAGGCGACTACCTGGCCGCCGCCGTCGGCAAGACCACGCGCCAGGTTCAGCAGCTGGTCTCGGGCAAGCGCGCCGGCGATCCGCCCGATGCCCCGCCGGATCCGGCGCTGGTCACCCACACGCTCGTGCTCGAGCTGGGTGGCGAAGCGTTCGCGATGTGGCGACGCGCGCAGCAGGTGCTCGAGGACGAGGTCGGCGAGCGGCTGTCCACCGACGAGCTCGTGATGCAGCGGGGGCCACCCCGTCGAGAATTGCGTGCTGGCATGCCACGCCCACCATGCTCGCCTCCACGAGGGTCGGCTGCGCATCGAGGGCACCGCGCCGCACGCCCTCGACATCGCGTGGCGGCACCCGGCGACGAACGACGATCACACTTCGGGCGCCGGGCCGTGGGTGTGGCGGCGCGTGCCACCGGATCCCGTTGCCGGCCGTCGGGGCCGCTGACATGACACGGCACGCGCACCCGGAGGAGTGCGGTCCCGTGGGCCGAGCGGACACGGCGTCGGCCCTCCGGTGCCTGAACCCTCTGCCCCTCGTCTGCGTCGTCCACCCGCAGCCACCCGCCGCTCCTCCACTGGACGATGGCGCGACGCGCCTCGACTCGGCAGCCCGCCTGGCATCGGCCGCGGTCCGACGCACGTCGGCCTGGCCGACCTACCCGGTCCGCCCTCCGGAGCTTCTGCGAGCGCCACGCGCTCTACGTCGGGAGGTGCGGGGCGGGCACAGCTCGTCGCCATACGTCAGATGCTGTCTGCCGATTGGCTACCCGATCTGTCGCCCGATCTGCCTCGTCGGCCAGGGCGACTGCGGTGGCGCCGAGACCTGTACGGAGCGTCACCCGGGGAACGGATACGGCGTCTGTCTGTGAGCGGTTGGGGGCTGACCTCCGTGTGCGCGCCCGATCGCGTCCGGCACCGGTACTCGGTCATCCCGATCGACCGTAGCGCGCGGCCGACCGGCAATAGCGCGCGATCCCGGCGCGTTCTCCTGATCGTCGGGCCGTGATACGTCTGCAAGGAACCGCATGGACAAGATCGTCGTCGAGGGTGGCAGCCGGCTGGTCGGAGAGATCCCGATCAGCGGCGCCAAGAACGCGGCCCTGCCGCTCCTGGCTTCCGCGCTGCTGCCGTCGGGGCCGTCGACGTTCACGAACGTCCCGCAGCTCGCCGACGTCAAGACGATGGGCAAGCTGCTGCGGATGCTCAACTGGGACGTCGAGGCGACCAGGACGTCGATGACGATCGCGCCGCCGACGGGCAAGAAGAAGCCCAAGCTCGAGGCGCCCTACGATCTGGTCAAGACCATGCGCGCGAGCGTGCTCGTGCTCGGGCCGCTGCTCGCCCGCTACGGCCGCGCCCGGGTGTCGCTGCCCGGCGGCTGCGCGATCGGCGCGCGCCCGATCGACCAGCACCTCAAGGGCCTGACCGCGCTCGGCGCCAAGGTCACGCTCGACCACGGCTACGTCGAGGTCGAGGCCAAGCGCCTCAAGGGCGCGACCATCGTGTTCGACATGCCGACGGTGACCGGCTGCGAGAACCTCATGATGGCCGCGGTGCTCGCCAAGGGCCGCACGGTCCTCGAGAACGCCGCGCGCGAGCCCGAGATCGAGGAGCTCGCGAACGTCCTCAACAAGATGGGCGCCCAGGTGTCCGGCGCCGGCTCCCCGATGATCATCATCGAGGGCGTCGACGAGCTGCACCCGATCGAGCACGCGATCATGCCCGACCGCATCGAGGCCGGCACGTTCGCCGTCGCCGCCGCGATGACCCGCGGGGACATCCTCCTCGGCGGCGCGCGCCCCGAGCACCTCGACGCGGTGATCGCCAAGCTCCGCGCGGCCGGCGCGACCGTGACCGCCGAGGCCGGCGGCATGCGCGTCAAGGGCGGCGGGGACATCCACCCGGTCGACATCATCACGCAGCCCCACCCCGGGTTCCCCACCGACATGCAGGCCCAGTTCATGGTGCTCGCCTGCCTCGCCAAGGGGCAGTCGGTGATCAAGGAGTTGATCTTCGAGAACCGCTACATGCACGTGCCCGAGCTCGGCCGCATGGGCGCGGACATCCACATCGACGGGCGCGTCGCGATCGTCCGCGGCGGTGGCAAGCTGACCGGCGCGTCGGTGATGGCGACCGACCTCCGGGCGTCGGCGAGCCTGGTGCTGGCGGGCCTGGTCGCCGAGGGCAAGACCGAGGTCCTGCGGGTCTACCACCTCGACCGCGGCTACGAGGCGATCGAGAAGAAGCTGCGGGCCGTCGGCGCCAAGATCAAGCGGGCCAAGCAGTAGCCCCTCGGCCGGTGTCGCGTAGACTGCGGAGAAGGGCAGGGCCAGACATGACGCGTCCCATCATCCTCGCGCTGCCCAAGGGCCGCATCATGGAGGAGGCGGCCACCGTGTTCGGCCGCGCCGGCTACGACCTCGCCCCGGTGTTCGGCGACTCGCGCAAGCTGGTGTTCGAGTGCGGCCCGCTGCGCGTGCTGGTGCTGCGCAACTCCGACATCGCGACCTACGTCAGCCACGGGGCCGCCGACCTCGGGATCGCCGGCAGCGACGTCCTCGACGAGGAGGGCAAGGAGCTGCTCGAGCCGCTCGACCTCGGCATCGGCCGGTGCCGGATGATCGTCGCCGAGCGCGCCGACCGGCCCGCCGACGACCAGAGCCTCGGCCACCTGCGGATCGCGACCAAGTACCCGCGGACCACCCGCGCCTACCTGCAGCGCAAGGGCATCACCGCCGAGGTCATCAAGCTGTCCGGCGCGATCGAGCTGGGGCCCCTGACCGGCCTGTGCGACCGGATCGTCGACATCACCCAGACCGGCGAGACCCTCCGCCAGAACGGGCTGGTCGAGATCGACACCATCGCCACCGTGACCTCGCGGCTGGTCGTCAACCCGGCCCGGCTCAAGCTCGACGGGGAGCGCCTCGGCGCGCTGATCGACGCCCTCGAGCGCGTCGTCGCCGCCGCCTGACCGCCCGGCCGGCCGCCGAACATCCCGCCCGGGGCGAGCGCGGACGCGCATCCCCGTGTATGCTCCCCACGACCGTGTCGTCCGATCTGCGTTCGTTCGTCGCCGAGGAGATCCGGCTCCATCCCCGGGTCGCTTACCAGGGTATTCTGGCCGAGGAGGGCGCGGCCACGCGCGTCGCCGCCACGCTGCCGCCGCTGTCGCGGTTCCGGCACGACTACGCCGGCGCCATCGCGATCGTCGACTGGGACCACAAGCTGCCGTCGCAGAACCTGGTGCTCCGGGTCTACGGCTACTACGGCCAGGACACGCTCGACGCCGGCTTCGAGGCGTTCGACGACCGGCTCGAGCAGATCGCCGAGCGCGACAAGTACCCCGAGTTCGACGTCCCCGACTTCGACGGCCTCGCCGCCGACGAGGCCTACGAGATCGAGCTGACCACCGGCGGCACCATCGGCCGCTGCCGGCTGACCTCCGCGTGGCGCCGGACCGTGGCCAGCCGCGATGGCGCCCAGGCCGTCACTCTCGTGCAGCAGTGCGAGGAGTACAAGAAGCTGGTCGCGGCCTCGCCGTCGCGCCCCACCTACCTCGGCGACCTCGAGGCGGTGTCGTGGACGCCGCCGTGCGAGACCGATCACGCCCGGTGGACCCTGGACGTCTGGTACCTGCTCGCGTTCGACGGCCGGATCGGCTCGGGGCGCAGCTTCCTCGCGGACCTCGATACCCGCCAGATCGTGAACGTCCGCGACTTCTCCGTCCGCACGGGCTGAACGGGCGCCTCGGCTGGGCGTATCCTGGCAAGCGCATGATGTCGCGTGCGCTCGCGGGCCTCGGCTCCCTCGTCCTCCTGGTCGGTTGTGGTCCCTCGAGCGGCCGCACCAGCGACGCCGGCATGGTGGTGCTGCAGTGCGATCCGGGCACGGTCGAGCCCTGCTACACGGGCCTGCTGTCCACGCTCGGCGTCGGCCCGTGCCAGGGCGGCTCGCGCACCTGCGACGCCACCGGCGCGTGGGGCCCGTGCGAGGGCGAGGTCCGCCCGTCGCAGGAGCTGTGCACCGACACCATCGACAACAACTGCAACGGCCGCGTCGACGAGGACGAGGACGCCGACGGTGATGGCGTCACCACGTGTGGCGGCGACTGCTGCGACTCGACCGAGTGCAGCACCCCCGGCCTGGTCAACGCGGGGGCGTTCGACGCGCCGGGCAACAACTTCGACGACGACTGCAACGGCATGGTCGACGACACCCAGCTGCTGTGCGACCAGAACATCCCGTCCGGCACGGCGAACCCGCTCGACTACGCCAGGGCGATGGACCTGTGCCAGACCGCCACCCTGACCGAGACGAAGTGGGGCGTGATCAGCGCCGAGCTGACGCTCGCGGATGGCACCGGGACGCCCGCCCCGATCGCCCGGGCGGTGCGACCGCGGTTCGGCACCGGCGTGCTGCCGCAGGGCGGCGTCAACATGGTGCTGCTGTCGACCGGCGCTGCCGCGGGCATCGGTGACACCAACCCGGCGTACCAGGACTTCCAGAACACCCCGGGGGACCCGTTCAGCAATGTGGGCAACGACACCCAGTCCCCGTTCCCGCCGGACTTTGCCACCACCGCGGCGGACCTGCCCAACGCGCCCGGCTGCCCGCCGCCGGACCCCGACGTCAACGTCGCGCTCGATCCGATCATGCTGACGCTGTCGGTCCGGGTCCCGACCAACGCGAAGTCGTTCAAGCTCGCGACCAACTTCTTCAGCTCCGAGTTCCCCGAGTTCACCTGCTCGCCGTTCAACGACTTCTTCGTCGTCCTGCTCGACTCGACCTACCAGGGCAGCCCCGCGAACCCGAGCGACAAGAACCTCGCGGTCTACACCAACAACAACATGAGCTACCCGGTGGGCGTGAACCTCGCCTCGGGCGACACCGGCTTGTTCACCCAGTGCGTCAACGGGTTCGTCGGCTGCGCCCTCGATCCGTTCACGCAGGCGATGATCTCGACCTGCACGGGTACCGCCCAGCTCGCGGGCACCGGCCTCGACACGGCGGACCCGGGCCGCTGCAACCAGGCCAGCCTCCAGGGCGGCGGCACCGGCTGGCTCGAGACCTCGGGCAACGTGACCCCGGGCGAGATCATCAAGCTCCGCATCGCGATCTGGGACACCAGCGACCACGTCCTCGACTCGCTGGCCGTGATCGACGGGTTCCGCTGGTCGGTCGATGCCTCGCAGCCCGGCACGGTCATCTTCCGTTAGGGGCGGCAGCCCTCCCGGGCGCTGTTTGGGCTTGCCTCGCCCCCGGGGAGGGAGGGATGTTGCGCCCCCATGTCCCTGCGCACGCTCGCTCTCGTCCTCGGTGCCGGCCTCCTGGCCGCGTGTGGTCCCGGCAACGCGGAGCGCGAGTGCGCCGGAGGCCCGACCGACACCCAGAGCGATCCGCTCAACTGTGGTGGCTGCGGCAACGCCTGCTCGGACGAGTTCTCGTGCATCGACGGCGCCTGCCTCGCGGGCGAGTGCCGGCCCGGCACCGAGGAGAGCTGCTACGACGGCCTCGCGGGCACCCGCGACATCGGCCCGTGCCAGGGCGGCACCCGCACCTGCGACGACACCGGTCGGTGGGCCCCGTGCTCGGGCCAGGTCGTCCCGGTCGGCGAGGATGGCGCGCGCTGCACCGACGGCGTCGACAACAACTGCAACGGCACCATCGACGAGGACGAGGACCGCGACGGCGACGGCCTGACCACGTGCGCCGGCGACTGCTGCGACTCCACCGAGTGCGGCAAGCCCGAGCTCGTCAACCTCGGCTCGTTCGACGCGCCGGGCAACAACTTCGACGATGACTGCAACGGCATGGTCGACGACACGCTCCTGCTGTGCGACCAGGCCATCGCGTCGGACACCACCAACGCGCTCGACTTCGCCCGGGCGATCGACATCTGCCAGACCACCACCGAGCAGGACACGAAGTGGGGCGTGATCAGCGGCAGCCTGACCCTGACCGACGGCACGACCGCCACCGACCCCGCCGGGCACGCGGTGCGCCCGCGGTTCGGCACCGGCCTGCTGCCCCAGGGCGGCATCAGCCTCGCGATCCTGTCGACGGGCGGCGCGGCGGCCAAGGGCGACACCAACCCGGCGTATCGCTCGTTCGAGAGCTACACGCACACCCCCCCCAACACCGCGCCGTTCCCGGCCGACTGGCTGGCTGCCAACGCGGGCGTCCTGCCAAACGCGGCCGGCTGTCCGGCGCCCCGGGGGGACGTCGCCAACGATCCCACGATGCTGACGCTGCGCGTCCGCGTCCCGACCAACGCGAAGTCGTTCAAGCTGTCGTCGAACTTCTTCTCGTCCGAGTTCCCCGAGTACACCTGCAGCCCCTACAACGACTTCTTCGTCGTGCTGCTCGACTCGACGTACGCCGGCACGCCCGCGAACCCGACCGACAAGAACCTCGCGTTCTATCAGGCGCCCGGCTCGATGGACAAGGTCGGGGTCGGCGTCAACCTCGCGTACGGCAACACCGGCCTGTTCACCCAGTGCGTCAACGGCGAGACCGGGTGCTTCGGCGAGACCGGCTCGATCGCGACCTGCACGTCGACGGCGCACCTGACCGGCACCGGCTTCGACGACCCCGACAGCTTCAACTGCGACGCCAACTCGCTCGTCGGCGGCGCCACCGGCTGGCTGGTCACGACCGGCAACGTGACCCCGGGCGAGGTCATCACGCTGCGGATCGCGGTGTGGGATACCTCGGACTCGAGCCTCGATTCCCTCGCGGTGATCGACGGCTTCCAGTGGTCGATCGATATCGCCCAGCCAGGCACCGTGATCTTCCAGGACAAGCCGGACCTCGGCGCGCTGCCGCGGGCCGACGTCGTGTCCGCGACGCTCGCGCCCTGAGCCTCGGCCTCAGGCCCCCGTGCGGCCGAGCGTGTGCCCGAGCTCGCGGGCGAGCACGGCCTTGACCTCGGCGGTGTCGATCGCGCCGAGCTGTGCGCCCATCGAGGTCATCACGCCGGACTCGAACCCGCACGGGTTGATCCGCTGGAAGTAGGCGAGGTCGGTGGTGACGTTGAGCGCGAGCCCGTGGAACGTCACCCACTGGCGGCACGCGATGCCCATCGAGCACAGCTTCTGGCGGCCGCTCGCGGTGGTCATCCACACGCCGGTCTTGCCGGGCTCGCGATCGGTGGTGAGGCCGAACGCCGCACACGTGCGGATCACCGCCTCCTCGAGGTTGCGCAGGTAGGCATGGAGGTCGCGCTCCGCGCCGTCGAGCATCACCACCGGGTAGGCCACGACCTGGCCGGGGCCGTGGTAGGTGACGTCGCCGCCGCGCTCGACCGCGACCACCTCGACCTCGCCGGCCGCGAGCACGTTGGCCTCCGCCTCGCGCCGGCGCCCAAGGGTGAACACGTGCGGATGCTCGACCACGAGCAGGGTGTCGGGCTCGGCGCCCGCCTGGCGGCCCTCGACCAGCGCGAGCTGGCGCGCCCACGCGTCGCGGTAGGTCGCGGTGCCGAGGTCGGTGACGCGCCAGGTGGCCATGCTTTGCCGCGGTACCACGTCCACGCGGCCGCGGCCATCGCGTGCGCGCGGGCGCGGTCCATGCGACATCATCGAGGCCATGGACGACGCGCGTCGCGCGAGGCAGCAGCAGCTCGAGGCCATCGTCGCGGAGATCCGCGAGGAGCGCGGCGTCGCGGCGGCCTCGGTGCGCGCCGAGTGCGCCGAGGTGCTCGAGCGCTGCCTGTTCGACCCCGCCGCCGCGCTGGCGGTGCTGCGCGGCGAGGAGCTGCTCGAGGACGATCCGTGGGCGCGCTGCCCGGTGTGCGAGTGCGACACCTACTTCCGGTTGCCGGTCGCTCTCGGGCGCGCCGAGGACGAGCCGCAGCAGCCGGTGACCGCGTTCGTGTGCGAGGCCTGCCAGTACACCGAGCTCCGCGCGCGCGCGACCCTGCGCGGGGGCCTGTGGTGGACCGCCGGCACGCGGCATCGCGCCCGCCCCGCCGAGGCGACCCCGCCGTACCGCGATGCCTACGTGGCGAGCGGCGAGGCCGCCGTCGTGAGCGACGAGGTCGTGGCCGCGCCGCCGGCAGAGGTCCCGCCCGAGTGGGACCACAGGCGGGTGTGCATCGATGGCACCTGCATCGGCGTGGTCGGCGCGGACGATCGCTGCCGCGTGTGCGGACGATCCGCCGAGGCCGCCTGAGGCTGCCTGCGCCCGCCCGCGCGGTCGTCGGCCGGAATAGCGGTGCGCGCGGGATCGTTGCACCCGCGATGGACGACGACCTCGACGTGCGCGGTCCGCGGGTGCTCGGCGGCGTGGGCCGGGGTGTCGCGCTCGCGGCGCTCGACGTGGTCGTGATCGCGGCCCTGCTGGGGATCGCCACGGGCTCCGGCGAGGTGGTGCCGCTCGTGGTGATGTGCGGGGGCCTCCCGGGTGTCGCCCTCGGGCTGGTGCTCGGCATCGTCGCCGCGGTCCTCGCGGGCCACCACCCGTGGGTGCGGCGGGTGGTGATCCTGCTGCCCGCGCTCGCGCTGGTGTGGGGCCTCGCCCAGGCGTTCGACATGCGTCCCTACGCGGAGATGGCGGCCGTCCCCACGCTGTTCGCGGCCCTCGCGCTCGAGGTCCAGACGCGCCGCCCGGTGCGGCCCCTGGCACCCGCGCGTGTGCGGTGAGGGGGCCGCCACCGCTCGCCCGTGGTGACGCCGTTTCAGCTCGTGACGGGTGAACGGGTGTCTGACCCCACACGTCTGACCCCACACGGACGTAGTTGCCGATCGCCGAGGTCGCGCGAGCCGGGGTCAGCTGTCACCACGTGGTCGGGATCCCCCGTCGCGCAGCGCGCGCCCCCGGTCAGCCATGCTGTACGGCGCGTGCGCAGCGCTCGGCGCGAGGCACGCGAGTTGCTGTAGTCGCCCGCATGCGCTGTCGTCCCGTTGTCCTGGCAGGTGTGTGCTGGCTCGGCCTCGTGCTCGCCGTCGGATGCGGCGCCCGCCCCGATGGAGGGGAGCCCCCCGGCGAGGACGCGGGGATCGCGCCGTCGACGCTGACGGTCAGGCTGTCCGCGTCGCAGATCGACTGGGTCGATGGCACCGCCACCCCCGCGAGCGTGACCGCGCTGCTGGTCGCGCCCGATGGCACCGAGACCGACGTGTCGGCAGCGACCACGTTCGCCGTCGCGCCGTTCGAGCTCGCCACCGTGACCGCCCAGCAGCTCGTGGTGACCGGCGCCGCCGCGGGGGCGGGGCGGGTGATCGCCGGGTTCGACGGCCTGGCCGCCGACGCAGCGTTCGAGGTGCGCGTCACCGAGACCCTCACCGGCACCGCGGATCCGTCGGTGGCGGGGTTGTTCGCCGCCGCCACGCCCGACACCGCGAGCACGCTCGAGATCGCATACCCGCCGGCCGGCGCGATGGTGCCGCCCAACCTCGGCGAGATGGAGGTCCACTGGCGCGACCCCGCCGGCAAGGACGTCTACGAGGTCCAGCTGTCGGGCGGGTTCGTCACGCTCCGCACGTACGTGACCTCGCTCGGCGCCGCGACCTGGCACGCGCTGGCGGCCGCGAGCTGGGAGAAGCTGTCGAGCGGCGCCGCGGGCGTCGAGCTGACCGTGCGCGTGCGCGGGCTGTCCACGGCGACTCCGGCCACGTACATCGAGGGCAGCGAGGTGGTGAGGATCGCCGCCGAGGCGGTCAAGGGCGGCGTCTACTACTGGAACGCCACGGCGGGCGCGCTGATGCGGTTCGACATGACCGCGGCGGCGACCACCGCGGAGCGGTTCTACCCGCCGGTCGGGCAGACCGGCTGCGTCGGCTGTCACGCGGTGTCGCGCGACGGCACCGTCGTGTCGATCCGCCGCGAGGGCTCGAACCTCAACTTCGGCAACGCGCTGACCGTGGCCTCGCTGACGACGATGCTCGCCGAGAACACGCAGCGGTGGAACTTCTCGGCGGTGCACCCGAACAACCGTGACCTGATGACGACCACCGAGACCGGCCTGTACGTCACGGACCTCACGACCGGCGCGACCACGCCGCTCCACACCACGTCGCGGATCACGCACCCCGAGGTGTCCCCCGACGGCCTGCACGTCGTCGCGATCGAGGTGCTCGGCGGCAACGAGGTGTGGACCTCGGCCTCGCGCCTCGTGGTGTTCGACTACGATCCGGTGACCCGGCTCGCGAGCCTGCCGCGCACCCTCCTCGACGTCGATCCGGCCTACCCGTTCTACCCATCGTACTCGCCCGACGGGCAGTGGGTGCTGTTCAACCGCGCCACGGGTGGCAGCTCGTACGACAACCGCAACGCCGAGCTGTGGGTGATCGAGGCCGACGGCTCGGGCGCGCCGCTCCGCCTGAGCCAGGCCGAGGGCACCGGGACCCACGACTCGTGGCCCAAGTTCACGCCGTTCGATGGACACGAGCCGACGGCGACCGGCAGCGAGCCGATCGTGTGGTTCACCGTGGCGTCGCGCCGTCTGTTCGGCGTGCGCTCGGTGCCCACCCAGAAGCCGCAGCTGTGGCTCGCCCCGTTCTACCCGGAGCGCGCGGCGGCGGGCCAACCGGCGTCCGCGCCGATGGTCCGCCTGCCGTTCCAGAACCTCGCCGAGGGCAACCACACGGCGCAGTGGACCGAGGCGATCGTGACCCTGCAGTAGCCGGCCTGCGACGCCGGCTCGATCGCTGTCGCGGTCGCTGGCCCCGAGGTCCGCTCAGCGGTTGATGATGTGGATGGCCTCGCCGAGGGCGGCCGCGGCGGCCTCCATCGTGGCCTCGGCGAGCGTCGGGTGCGCGTGGATCGTGAGGCGGAGATCGTCGGCGACGGCACCCATCTCGATCGCCAGGGTGGCCTCGGCGATCAGGTCGCTCGCGCCGTTGCCCACGATGTGGACGCCGAGCAACTCGCCCGTGCCGGCGTCGGCGATCACCTTGCAGAAGCCGTCGGTGTCGTTGACCGACAGGGCGCGGCCGAGCGCGGCGAACGGGAACTTGCCGACCTTGAGCGTGTGGCCCTTGGCCCTGGCCTCGTCCTCGGTCAGGCCGACGGTCGCGATCTCGGGATCGGTGAACACCACCGCCGGGATGGCGCGCACGTCGAATGCCGCCTTGTGGCCGGCGATCACCTCGGCGACGACCTCGCCCTCCTTGGTCGCCTTGTGGGCGAGCATCATCCCGCCGATCAGATCGCCGAGCGCGTAGATGCCCGGGACGTTGGTGCGCAGGTGGTCGTCGGCGATCACGTGGCCGCGCTTGTCGACGGCGACGCCGGCGGCCTCGAGGCCGAGGTTCTCGCTGTTCGGGCGGCGGCCGATCGACATCAGGATCTTGTCGGTGTCGATCGTCGCGGTCGTGCCGTTCGCGAGCTCGACGGTGAGGACGGCGCGATCGCCCTTGTCCTCCCACGCCTTGGCCTTGGTGTTCAGCATGACCTCGACGCCCATCTTCTTGAGCTTGCGCTCGACGACGGCGACGCAGTCCTTGTCCATCGTGCCGAGCAGCCGCGGCATCGCCTCGACGACGGTGACCTTGCTGCCGAACTTGGCGTAGACCATGCCGAGTTCGAGGCCGATGTAGCCGCCGCCGATCACGACCATGCGCGCGGGCACGTGGTCGAGGGCGAGCGCACCCGTCGAGTCGAGCACGCGCTGCTGGTCGATCTTGAAGCCCGGGATCTCGATCGGGCGGCTGCCCGTGGCGAGGATCACGTTCCTGGCGATGATCGTCTGCTCGCCGCCGGCCGTGGTCTTGACGATGATCCTGTGGCCGTCGGGGCCCGCGCCCGCGAGCACCGCGCTGCCGTCGAGGATCTCGACGCCGTTGCCCTTGAGCAGGCCGCGGACGCCGGTGGTGAGCTTGTTGACCACGCCGCCCTTCCACGCCTGGAGCTTCTTCATGTCGAGGGTGGGCTTGCCCGGGATGCTGATGCCGATGTCCTCGGTGTGCCCCATCTTCTCGAAGGTCTTGGCGGCGTGGATGACGGCCTTGGACGGGATGCACCCGACGTTGAGGCACACGCCCCCCATGTACTCGCGCTCGATCACGGCGGTCTTGACCTTGAGCTGGCCGAGGCGGATCGCGGCGGGGTAGCCACCGGGACCGGCGCCGATCACGACGGCATCGAAACGTTGGTCGGACATGGTGCGTTCCTACCGCGCCTGCCCGGCGCTGCCAACAGGGCGACGGCCTCGTGTCGCGCGGGGGCGCCCGATCGCCGTTCAGGGGACCGCGCGCGGCGTGGTCGCCCGCTCGGCCAGCAGCCGCTCGATGGTCGCGCGCACGGTGGCCGCGCCACACGGCTTGACGAGCAGCACGTCGACATGGGCGACCACCGCCTCGCAGTCAGAGCCCGACAGGATCACCCGCCGGGCGTGGGGCGAGGTGCGCGCGGCCGCCTCGAGGACCTCGCTCCCGCTGATCATCGGCATCCGCATGTCCGTGATCACGATGTCGAACGTGCTGCGCTCGAGCTCGGTGAGCGCCTCCTCGCCGCAGTCGAGGAGCTTGTACGCCTGCGGCGACACGTACCGCATCCGGCGGCCGATCATGTCCACCTCGAACGTCACGGCCTCCATGTTCTCGACCAGATCGCGGTACCGCTCCGCGCTCTCCTGGAGCTCGAGCGTGCGCTCGTGGACGTGCCGTTCGATGATCGCCTGGGTGCGTTCGAGGCGGGCCTCGCGCTTGGCGGCGTCGCGCTCGTCACGCTCGCTCCGCAGGGAGCCGATCATCAGGATCGCGGTCTCGCCCACCAGCCACGCGCCGTGCTCCACGAACCACCACCCCGCGCGCCCCGCCGCGGCGAGCTCCTGCGCCGGCCACAGCGCTCCGCGCAGGACGAGCTGCGCGCACAGGACGATCAGCGCGGTGCGGAGCACCCGCCAGTCCCGGTACAAGGCGAGCCCGGCGAGCGTCGCGAACGCATGGTGGTGATCCGCGATGTGGCCGCGTGACACCCACTGCAGCACCGGCGCCCACATCACGAGCGCGGCCGCGTTCGCGTGGCGCGTGCCAGTCCAGCCGGGGCGGCGCAGGGTGAGCGCCAGCGCGGCGCCGTTGATCACGAGCCCGCCGAGCAGCGCCGTGGCCACGGCCCGGGCCCCGAGCGGCACGCCGAGCACGACGGCGACCGCCCACTCCACGACCAGCACGTTCGCGGCCAGGCGATCGGTCACGGCGTGGTGATGTTGACGCGCGACCACGTCCCTCGCACGTCCGCCACCGGGAAGGGGCGGCGACGGACTCGGCGGTGCCTCGGGGGCATCCGCAGCGCCGGCGGTCATGCGGAGAGACCTCGACGGTCTCCGACGTTCATGAACCCCCGGCGGTGATGATCCCTGCAGGGCGCAACCACTCGAGATCGCTGGCGTCAGTGCAGGCTGGGGCGCTGTGACACGACCCACGCGACGAACGCGGTGACCACCTCGTCGGCGTCGATCACGAACCGGTCGTTGGTCGGCGTGCTGGCCTCGAGTTCGTAGGTGAACCGGGTGCCCTCACCCTCGGCCTCGAACCGGGCCGAGCCGCGGACCGCGTCCCGGCGGCCGGCCTGGGGCTCCCACCGGACCTCGCGCTGCCCGTCGTCGTACGCGTACACCAGCGAGTAGGTGCGCGACGTCGCGAACTCGAAGGCGATCTCGAGCGGGCGGCCGCGGTCGTCGGTGCTCAGCACCCTCGCCTTGCGGAGCCCGGGGAGCCAGGCCGGGAACATGGCGGGGTCGGTGAACACACGCCAGCAGGTGACGGGGGAGCGGGGGACGATCGCGACCGCGGTGGTCATGCCGTGGGAGCCTTGCGCATCGAAGACATCTCGATGTGCGCCAGTATCAGACCGTCGGGCCGCGGGATCCAGCTCTGTTTTCGATCGCGCGTGACGATCTTGTCGCAGGCAGCTCAAGCACCATGGTGATGAGGGTTCTTCGGACGCGGGCCGGCGGCGATCGCGGCGAGCTGCTCGCGCAGGAGCCAGGTCGGCTCCTCGAACACGTCGTCGATCAGCGTCTCGAGCGCGGGGGCGCCAACGGCCTCCTGCCGCGCGATCGCCTCGCGGACGTCGGCCTCGAGCCGGGCCGCGATCGCGTCGCGCTCGCCGTCGGCCAGCCAGCCGCGCGCGGTGAGAAACAGCTCCATGCGGCGCAGCGGATCGCGCTGGCCCTTCCACACCTGGGTGATCGCCTCGTCGCGGTAGCGCGAGGGATCGTCGGACGAGCTGTGGGCGCTGACCCGGTAGGTGACCAGCTCGAGGAACGTGGCGCCGTCGCCGCGGCGCGCCTTCGCGGCGGCGTACGAGACCGCGTGGTGGACGGCGAGCACGTCGTTGCCGTCGACCCGCAGCGCCTCGACGCCGTAGCCCAGACCCTTGAGCGCGATCGTCGCGCCGGCGGTCTGGACCGCACCCGGCGTGGAGATCGCCCACTGGTTGTTCTGGCAGATCAGCACCACCGGTGCCTTCATCACGCCGGCGAAGTTGAGCGCGACGTGGAAGTCGCCCTCGCTGGTGCCGCCGTCGCCCATGTAGCCGAAGCACGCCTTGTCGCGATCGCCGCTGATCTTGATCGCCATGGCGATGCCGACCGCGTGCGGGATCTGCGTCGACACGCACGACGACATCACGACGTACTGGCGCTCGCGATCACACGGGTGGCACGGCATCTGGCGGCCCTTGGTGGGGTCCGCGGCGTTGCCGAAGATCTGCGCGATGTACGTGTCGAGCGTCATCCCGCGGTACAGGCCGACGCCGGCTTCGCGGAGCGCGGGGACGATCCAGTCCTGTGGCAGGCTGGCGGCGGCCGAGCCGACGACCGCGGCCTCCTGGCCGACGGCCTCGCCGTAGAACCCGATCCGGCCCTGGCGCTGGAGCGCCATCATGCGCGCATCGGTGACGCGGATCTTGAGCATGCCCTCGAACAGGTCGCGGGCGAGCGCGCGATCGAGGCCGGCCAGCGCGGCCTCGTCGACGGGCGTGCCGTCCTCGCGGAGCAGCTGGAACAGCCCGGTGGCCTTGGCGAGGTCGTCGCCCTGGAAGTACGCGTGCGCCATGACTTACGCTCCCATTCGCGGGCCGCCGGGCGCCGCGCCCTCGCCGCCCTCGTCACTTCGGCCGACGCCCGCGGTGACCGCCGCCGCGAGCATGCGGCCGGCGAGGCGCGAGAACGGCAGCGACTGCAACCACACCCGGCCGGGGCCGGTCAGCGTCGCGATGAACAGGCCGGACGCCCACTGGATGTCGTGGTTGACGGTGGGCTCCAGCGCGACCAGGCAGCCGGCGTCGAGGCGCAGCGTCTCGCCGGCATGGAGCTGGCGCTCGACCAGCACCCCGCCGGCGTGGAGGAACGCCAGGCCGTTGCCCTCGAGCTTGTGCAGGACGAAGCCCTCGCGCCCGAACAGCCCGGCGCCGAGCCGTCTGGTCGAGGCGATGCTGACGGTGATGCCCTTGGCCGCGCACAGAAACACGTCCTTCTGGCACAGCAGCGTGTCCCCGTGCTGGCGCAGGTCGATGGGGATGATCTTGCCGGGGTAGGGCGCCGCGAACGACACCTTCTGGCGCTCCTGCACGGCGTTGCCGAACGCAGTCACGGTCAGCATCTCGCCGGTCAGCTCGCGCCGGGCGCCCTGCGCGAGCTTGCCGAACAGCCCCTGCTCGGGCTGGGTGCCGTCGCCGAACATCGGCTCGGTCCGGATCCCGGGGTCCATGTAGAACAGCGAGCCGGCGTCCGCGATCGCGGCCTCACCGGGGTCGAGCACGATCTCGACGAACTGCATCTCGCCGCCGAACAGCTCGTAGTCGATGACATCGGCCATCACCGGCGCCGGCCCCGCGGGCGGCGGCGGCGGCAGTGGCGGGGCCTGGCCGAACAGGCCGGCGAACTGCGCGACCTGCGCGATCGGCGTCCACTGCGGCAGCGTCTGCCCGTAGACGTACGCGGTCTGGCCGAGCTGGCCGGTACGGATCAGGTCGATGACCTGGTGGGTGCCGAGCGGTCCCTGCTGCTGGCCGTTGACGCCCACGTACCAGAACGACCCGTCGCCGATCATGCCGACCATCGCGCCTAGACCATCTCCATGAACATGGTCGTGGGATCCTCCAGCAGCGCCTTGACGTCCTGGAGGAACATCGCCGCGTCGTAGCCATCGGCGAGGCGATGATCGACCGAGATCGACAGGTTCATCAGCTGGCGGATCACGATCTGGCCGCCGCGCACCGCGGGCTTCTCCTCGATCTTGTGGATGCCGACGATCGCGACCTCGGGGAAGTTGATGATCGGCGTGGCGAGCACGCCGCCGAGCTTGCCTAGCGAGCTGACGGTGAACGTGGTGCCGGTCAGGTCGTCGCGGGTCGCGGTGTTGCTCTGCACCGCCTGCGCGAGCCGGTCGATCTCGCGCGCGAGGTCGAAGATCGAGCGGAGGTCCGCATCCCGGACGTTCGTGACCACGAGCCCGCTCGGGCCCTGGGCCGCGATCCCGACGTGGTAGTACTTCTTGAGGACGATCTCCTGCGTGACCTCGTCGAGGCTGGCATTGAGCATCGGCCACTTCTTGAGGCCACTCACGATCGCCTTCACGATGAACGGCAGGTACGTGAGCTTCACGCCGCGCTCGGCCGCCCGGGCGCGGGCGCGCTCGCGCACCGCGACCAGCTCGGTCATGTCGATCTCCTCGACGTACGTGAAGTGCGCGGCGGTGTTCTTCGACCGCGACATCGCCTCCGCGATCTTCTTGCGCATGCCGCGCAGCGGGACCCGCTCCTCGGCGTAGCCGAGCTGGTTCTTCGGGATCGAGATCGGCGCGGCGGGTGCGCGCACGAGCGCGGTCTGTGCCGCCTGCGCCGGCGCGGCGGAGAAGCCCTTGACGTCGGCGGTGGTCACCCGGCCGTGAGGCCCGGTGGCGGGCACGCGGCCGAGCTCGACGCCGAGCTCGCGCGCGAGGCGGCGGGTGGCCGGCGTGGCCAGGGTGCGCTCGCGCGACACGGTGGCCTCGACGACCTCGATCGCGGTGGTCCCGGCGGCGCGGACCGGGCTCGGGGCCACCACGGGGGCTCGAGCGGGCTCGCCGGGGCCGTGCGGGCGCGGGGCCGGGTCCGCCGCGCTGGCGGCGCCGTCTTCCTGGATCGAGATCAAGACCTTGCCGACCGGCGCGATGTCACCGTCCTTGAAATAGATCTTGGTGACGACGCCGGCGCGCGGCGAGGGTAGCTCGACGGTGGCCTTGTCGGTCATCACCTCGACGAGGGCCTGGTCGAGCTGGACGCGATCACCCTCCTTGACCTTCCAGCCGACGATCTCGCCCTCGACGACGCCTTCGCCGATGTCCGGCATGTAGAAATCGAATGCCATCGCTACCACTCCAGGGTCTTGGTGATCGCGTCGACGACGCGGTCGGCGTTGGGCAGGTACTCGTGCTCGAGGCTGTACGGGAACGGGGTGTCGAGGCCGGTGACGCGCAAGATCGGGGCCTCGAGGTGCTCGATCGCCCGCTCCTGGATCGACGCGATCAGCTCCGCGCCGAACCCACACGTCCGCGGCGCCTCGTGGACGATCACGCAGCGGCCGGTCTTCTTGACCGACGCCAGGATCGTCTCGAGGTCGAACGGCATCAGGGTCCGCAGGTCGACGACCTCGACCGAGATGCCGGCGGCGGCCGCCTTGGTGTGCGCCTCCTCGGCGATCGACACCATGCCGCTCCACGCCAGCACCGTGCACCGGGTGCCAGGGCGCGTGATCGCGGCCTTGCCGAGCTCGATCGTGTAGTCGCCCTCGGGGACCTCGCCGCGCGACGCGCGGTAGATCCGCTTGGGCTCCATGAACAGCACCGGGTCGTTCTGGCGCATCGACGCCAGCAGCAGGCCCTTGGCGTCGTACGGGTTCGACGGCGCCACGATCTTGAGGCCGGGCGTGTGGATGAACAGCGCCTCGGGCGACTGCGAGTGGTAGTGGCCGCCGCGGATGCCGCCGCCGACCGGGGTGCGGATCACCACGGGGCAGGTGTACAGCCCGCCCGACCGGTACCGGAACTTCGCGAGCTCGTTCACGATCTGGTCGAACGCCGGGAAGATGAAGTCGCCGAACTGGATCTCGGGGACCGGGCGGAGTCCGTACAGCGCCATCCCGATCGCGGTGCCGATGATGCCGGCCTCGGCGAGCGGGGTGTCGATCACGCGGTCGCCGCCGAACTCCTCGAACAGCCCGCTGGTGGCGCGGAACACGCCGCCGAACTTGCCGATGTCCTCCCCGAGGACGACCACGCGCGGGTCGACGCGCATCTGGGTCTGGAGCGCGCTGCGGACGGCTTCGATGATGTTCAGGACCGGCATGGCACGGAGGCTCGCGGCGCGCCGGGGGCGGGCGACCAAGGAGAGGACTTGGTGTACGTTCGCAGCGTCGCCAGTGTCAAGCCGACCCGGCCGGGTTCATCAATCGTCCCGGTGCGTTGCGCTCCTCGGCGGGCGCGTGGATAGTGCCCGCGTGCTGTGGATCTTCCTGGTGCTACTCGTCGTGGTCGGTGGCGTGTCGGCGGTCGGCATCGCGATGAACGATCGCAAGAAGTCGCTGCCCCCGGGTGGCGGCTCCAAGCTGTTGCCGGCCGGGCCGGACGGCGACCTGATCGAGCGCACCATCCGCGACGTCCGCATCGATGACGTCCTGACCATCGACAGCAACGACTTCCTGTGCGAAGGCCAGATCAGCTACGACGAGGATGGCCACCGGTGGACCGCTGCCCGCGTGATCGACGGCGCCGACATTCGCTGGATCCTGGTCGGCATCGACCGCGTCGGCGCGGGCGCGCTGCGGCTGCTGACCGTCGATGACACCCAGGCGATCGCGGGCTACCCGCCCGAGGCGCTGGTGGTGGGTGAGATCCGCTACGTGCTCGACAAGCGCGGCTCGGCGACCTGCCAGCTGCGCGGCAACGTGGGCGCGCTCGGGGACCTCAAGAAGGACCGCCCGGCCAGCCACGTCGAGCGGTGCCGGTGGTGGCTGTACAGCGCGCCCGGCGACGACACGCTGCTGATCGAGCAGTGGGGCGCGGACTACCGCGTGCTGCGCGGCAAGAAGGTCGGCGACGGCGCGATCGAGCTGATGCCCGGTAGCTAGTGTCGCGCGAACGCTACTGCGCGGTCCAGCCGCCGTCGAGCGCCCACGCGACGCCGCGCACCTGGGTCGCCGCATCGCTGCACAGGAACACCACGGTCGCCGCGAGCTGCTCGGGGGTGACGAACGCCCCGGACGGCTGCTTCTCGGCGAGCAGGGCCTGGCGCGCCTCGGGCTCGGGCACGCCATCGCGGGCGGCGCGGTCGTCGACCTGCTTCTGCACGAGCGGGGTCAACACCCAGCCCGGGCACAGCGCGTTGCACGTCACCGGCGTGGTCGCGGTCTCGAGTGCGGTCACCTTGGTCAGCCCGATCAGGCCGTGCTTGGCGGCCACGTAGGCGGCCTTGTGCGTCGACGCGACCAGGCCGTGGACCGAGGCGATGTTGACGATCCGGCCCCACTGCCGGGCCCGCATCGTGGGCAGCGCGAGCCGCGTGGTGTGGAACGCGGCGGTCAGGTTGATCGCGAGGATCGCGTCCCAGCGGTCGGTCGGGAACGACTCGAGCGGCGCGGTGTGCTGGATCCCCGCGTTGTTGACGAGCACGTCGACGCCGCCGAACTCGGTCTCGGCGTACGCCATCATCGCCTCGATGTCGGCGGCGCGGCCGAGGTCGGCGCCGTGGAAGCCGACGCGGCCGCCCGCGCGGCCAACGATCGCGCGCGCGCCGAGCGCGTCGCCGAAGCCGTTGAGGATCACGGCGGCGCCCTGCTGCGCGAGCGCGGTCGCGATGCCAAGGCCGATGCCGCTGGTCGAGCCGGTGACCAGGGCGGTCTTGCCGTGAAGGAGGCCGGACGTGGTGGTCATCGTCATCGTCATCGTCGGCTAGTCCGCGCTGGTGGGGGCGGTGGACGGCGCGGTGACGGGCACGGCCGCGAGCAGGGGCGGCTTGCCCGCGGCGCGGGCC
Source organism: Kofleriaceae bacterium (assembly GCA_964203225.1). Lineage (GTDB taxonomy): Bacteria > Myxococcota_A > Polyangia > Haliangiales > Haliangiaceae > JABFXX01. The sequence continues at coordinate 11,887 of CAXNMK010000004.1, read as the reverse complement.
GCCGCCACGTGGTGCGCGCGGATGAATGCGCGCAGCGCGGGGTAGATCGCCGTGCGCCACTTCGAGCCCGAGAACAGGCCATAATGCCCGCAGCCCTCCGCGACCACGTGCGTGTGGTGGTCGCTCGGGATGCCGGTGCACAGCGCGTGCGCCGCGGCGGTCTGGCCGAGGCCGGAGATGTCGTCGTTCTCGCCCTCGATCGTGAGCATCGCGGTGCGCGTGATCGCGGCGGGTCGCACGCGCTCGCCGTGGATGTCCCAGGTGCCGCGCGCGAGCGCGAACTCCTGGAACACGGTGCGCACCGTCTCGAGGTAGTACGCCGCGTCCATGTCGAGGACGCTGTTGTATTCGTCGTAGAACGTCTCGTGCGACGCGGTCGCCTCGTCCTTGCCGTTGATCTGGTCCCACCAGTAGTTGCGGTAGGCGTCGGCGTGGCGTCCAGGGTTCATCATCACGAAGGACGTGAGCTGGAGGAACCCGGGGTAGACATCGCGCCCGCGGCCCGGGTGGGTCAGCGGCACGCGGTGGATCATGTTGGCCTTGAACCACGCGAGCGAGCGCTCGGTGGCGAACCGGTTGACGGCGGTCGGCGACACCCGCGCGTCGATCGGGCCGCCCATCAAGGTCGCGGAGGCCGGCGTGGCCTCGCCGCGCGCCGCCATCCGAGAGATCGCCGCGAGCACCGGCACCGTGGGCTGGCACACCGAGACGACGTGGAGGTCCGCGGCGCCGAGCTCGGTGATGAACCGCTCGACCAGCGTCACGTAATCGTGGAGGTGGAACGCCCCCTCGACGGTCGGGACCTGCCGCGCGTCGACCCAGTCGGTGACGTAGACGTCGTGGTCCTGCAGGAGCGTGGCGATCGTGTCGCGGACGAGCGTCGCGTGGTGGCCCGACAGGGGGGCGCACACCAGCACGCGCGGGTCCTCGCCGAGAGCACGGCGCGTGCTGGCGTCGTCGGCGTGCCGCGCGAAGTGGACGAGGTCGCAGAACGGATGCCGCGCGATCACGTCCTCGGTGACGACGACGTCGCGCCCGTGGGCGGTGATCGCCGGGATCCCGAACGGCTGCTTGTCGAACCGCTTCGTGATGCGGTGCAACAACGCGGCGTTGGCGCGGACGACCCGGAAGGGGAAGATGTCGGAGTCGGACAGCAGCCCGGCGACGGCGCCGGAGGCCGTTGCGACGAGGCCGAGGTGCAGCCGCTGGAGCTCGTGCACGGAATACAGCATGCGAGAGAACCATGCGTCAGGTCGGTGATTTGTGCAACGCAGCAATTCGCGGACGAACGCAAGTTACTTTCATTGCTCATAAGATCACGAGATCCAGGCGGCCCCCGCGCCGATCGTGCTGCTGTGCGGTCAGCGCGGCAGGTCGAACGTGAACGCGGTGCCGACGCCGACCTCCGACACACAGGTCAGCGTGCCGCCGTAACTCTCCACGATCTCTCGCGCGACCGGCAGGCCGAGCCCGGTGCCCTTGTCGCTGTCCTTGGTCGTGAAGAACGGCTCGAAGATCGTCTCGAGCTGCGCCGCCGCGATCCCGCCGCCGGTGTCGCTGACCTTGCAGATCACGCGCGTCCCGTCGGCCGAGGGCCGAACCTGCACGGTGATCGTGCCGATGTTCTCGCCGATCGCGTCGCACGCGTTGAACATCAGGTTGAGCAGGATCTGCTCGATGCGCGCGCGGTTGACCGTCACGCGGAGACCCTCGGGCCCGACCGCGCTCGACACGCTGATGCGGCGCAGGCGGCCGGCGCTCCGCAGCATCGCGACGGAGTCCTGGACGATCGCGTCGACCTCGGTGGGCTCGACGTGGTCCGGGCCGGGCCGCGCGAGCCGCATCAGCCGCTGGCCGTGCTGCGCGATGTGGTCGCCGACGCGCTCGAGATCCCGGAGGTGGTGCGCGGCGACCTCGTGGATGTTGTCGCCGGCGTCGAGTGCGGCGCGGATCATCTCCGTGGCGATCACCAGGACCTGCGCGATGTTGCGGAGCTCGTGGCCCACGCCGCCGGCGAGCGTGCCGAGCGTGGCGCGCCGCTCCGCGAGCAGCAGCTGGGTGCGGGACTGCTCGAGCTGCTCCTCGATCGAGGCCTTCGCGGCGAGTAGCTCTTCCTCGGCCGTGCGCCGTCGCGCGATCTCGTCGTCGCGATCGCGCAGCAGCTGGCGGACCTCGCGGACGTCGCGTGCGACCAGGACGATCCCCTCGAGCTCGCCGGTGGCCGCGAGCACGGCCGAACCGGTGACCGACACCGGGATCCGGTCGCCCGCCCGCGTGATCAGCCACGACTCCTCGTGGCGGAGAACGCCGCCGTCCTCGATCCGCCGGCGAACGACGGTCCGCAGGCCGGAGCGGTCGTCGATCAGCAGCTTCGCCACGGCGATGGCCTGAAGCTCCTCGTGGGTGTATCCGGTCAAGCGCGCGGCGGCGGTGTTGGCCAGCGTGACTCTGCCTTCGACATCGACCACGAGGACGGCATCGACCATGGCCTCGATGACGTTGTCGAGCACGGGGCGATGTTATCATGAACGAGCGCGTCGCTCGCGTGGCCGTGGCGAGCGAATCCACGGGCCCTCGCGGTAGAGTTTGCACGTGGCTCGCTGTCCCCTCTGTCACCGCCGTGTGGCCTCCGGCATGCCGTGCGTCGCGCATCCGGGCGCCGCGCATCCGGGCAGCCCGGTCGTGGCTCCGGTGGGGGCCGTCGATGCGCCCGCGGTCGCGCCCGCGTGGCCCACCCCGCTCGGCGCGTGCCTGGGCGCTGGCGGGTTCGCGAGCGTGTGGGAGGTCCCCGGCGGCGCGAGCGTCGTCAAGATCGCACACGCGGCGCACGAACTGTCGCGCGCGCGGCTGGTGCGTGAGGCCGAGGCCCTCGGCGCGATCGGCGCGCCCGCGGTGCCGGCGCTGCTCGGCCACGGCGTGCTGCCGGACGGGCGCGCCTGGATCGAGATGGGGCGGATCACGGGCGTCACGCTCGGCGACCTCATGATCACCGGGGCGGTGACCAGCGAGCGGTCCGTGGCCCATGCGCTCGCGCTGCTCGATGCGCTCGCGCGCGTTCATGCGGCGGGGTTCGTGCACCGCGACCTCAAGCCCGACAACCTCGTGCTCGGCCCGGACGGGCGCGTGACGATCCTCGATCTGGGGCTCGCGCGGCGGTGGCCGACCGATGGCGCGGACCCCACGCGCGCGGGCATCCAGGTCGGCTCGCTCGAGTACATGCCGCCCGAGCAGCTGCGCGACGCGAGCGCGGTGGATCCGCGCGCCGATCTGTACGCGTTCGGGTGTGTGCTCTACGAGCTGGTCGCCGGCCGGCCCCCGTTCGTCGGCGAGGCGTCGCGCCTCGAGCGCGCCCACGCGGCGCTGCGGCCGACGCCCCTGTCCACGCACGCCAGCGTCCCGGTCGCGCTCGAGGCCGCCGTGCACGAGTGCCTCGCGAAGCTCCCGGACCGGCGGCCGCCCTCGGCGACCGCGCTCCGGGACCGGCTCCTCGCGCTGCAGGCGACCGCGCCGGTGCTGTCACACGCGGCGCCGTCGATGTCGGTGGTGGGCGAGGGCACGCAGCCGGTGGTGCTGCTGTGGGCCGAGCTCCCGCGCGTGGACCGCGCGCTGCTTGGACTGCTCGGCGCGCACAAGGTGACCGTGGTGTCACAGCGCGGGCGCCGCGTGCTGGGCGCGGTGCTCGGCGCCGATCACGCGGATCCCGCGGGCGCCGCGATCGCCGCGGCCCGGGACCTCGCCGCGGCCGGGGCGAGGGTCGCCCTCCACCTCGACGCGCTGCAGGTGTCGACCCGTGCGACCGGGACGTCGCTGACCGGCGCGAGCGTGGAGAGCCCCGAGGCCTGGCTGCCGCCGGGGGCGTGGACGGGCGTGGTGCTGACGCGCTCGCTCGCCGCGGTGGCGCAGGTGCCCGCGCGGCCGAGCGAGCTGCCATCCGGGTTCGTGTCCCTCGGTGATCCGGGCGACAGCAACGAGCTGGTCGGCCGCGACGGCACGATCGCCGCCCTCGTCGCCGATGCCGAGCTCGCGCTGGGCGCCACCGGCGCCGCCGCGGCGGGCCCGGCGTTCGCGGTCATGATCGGTGACCTCGCCGTCGGCAAGTCGGCGGTGGCGGCCGCGGTGGCGGACCGGCTGCGCGCGGCGGGCCTGCACGTCCACCTCGCGGCGATCCCGCCGCCGGGGGCCGGCCGCGCCGCGGTGAGCGCGCTGGCGGGGCTGGTGGAGCCAGCGGCCGGGCCCGCGGTCCGCGCGATCGGCGATGCGCTGCGCGCGGCGGCGCGGGCGCGGCCGCTCGTGGCATCCTCGACGATCTGCGACCGCGCCGACACGAGCTGTACGACGCGCTCGAGTACGCCACCCTCGGCGGCGAGGCGCTGCCGCTGTGGGTGCTCGGCGTCGGCTCGCCGCGGCTCGAGCAGCGCCGGCCCGGGCTCGGCGCGCGCGCGGAGCGCCACCGGCGCGAGGTCCTGCCGCCGCTCGCTGACGAGGCGGCGATCGCCCTGACCGCGGCGCTGCTGCGCCCCGCCGAGTACCCACCGGTGCGGGCGCTCCGCCAGATCGCGGCGCTCGCGCGCGGCAACCCGCTCCACCTGCGCGCCCTCGCCCGCGACATCCACGAGCGCGGCGCGATTCGCAGGCGGGCGAGTGGTGAGCACTTCCTCGATACCACCGCGCTCGATGCGCTCCCGCCGCTCGCGCTCGGCCCGTGGCTCGCCGCGCGCGAGCTCGCGAGCTTGCCCGAGGAGCTCGTCGCGCTCGCCCGCGTGTGCGCGATGCTCGGCGAGGAGCTCGAGCGCGACGAGGTGGCGGCCGTGGTCGAGGCCGTCGAGGCGCGGGGTGGCGCGACCACGCCGATCGACGTCGATGTCGGGCTCGCCGAGCTCGCCTCGGCGGGGATCCTCACGGGCGCCGCGCCGCACTGGGCGTTCCGCACCGCGCTCCTTCACGAGGGCATCGATGCCACCACCGAGCCCGCGAGCCGGCGAGCGCTCCACCAGGCGGCGCTCGAGTACTGGCAGGCGCGCGCGGAGGCGCCCGGCGCGGCGGCCCGGATCGCGGGGCACGCCGAGGAGGTGGGCGATCGGGCGACCGCGGCCGTGGCGTTCGCGGTGCTCGGCGAGCGTGCCCACGGCGCGAACCGCGCGCTCGAGGCCGACCAGGCGTGGAATGGCGCGCTGCGCAACCTCGACGCCACCGAGGCCGCCACCGCCCGGGCGCTGCTCGGGCGCGCGCGCGCCCGCTACCGGCTCCAGCGGGTGCGCGAGGCGGCCGTCGATCTCGCGCAGGGCGTGGAGGTCGCGCGCGCGTGCGGCGACCGGGCGCTCGAGCTGGAGGGGCTCCTCGAGCTGGCGACCACGCTCGACTGGAGCGAGGAGTTCGAGCGCTCGCGCGAGCTCGCCGACGAGGCCGCCGCGCTGTACGCCGCGCTGGTCGCGCGCCCTGGCGGACCCACCCTGGCGCCCGGGCTCGACGTCGACGTCACGCTCGCTCGCGCGCGCAGCCTGTTCCGCGCGCACCGGCTGCCCGAGGCGATGGCGGGGTTCCGCGAGGTGCTCGCGCACGGGCGCCCCGAGGCGCGCACGATCGCGGGCCTGCTGCTCGGGCCGTGCCTCGTGGACATCCAGGCGCTCGACGAGGCCGAGGGGTGTTCGCCCAGCTGATCGAGCTGGTGCGATGCGCGCCGACGATCGGTTCCACCTGACCGGCGCGTACGTCAACCGCGCGTGGCTGTGGTCGGCGCACGGGCGGGTGGAGCACGCCGCTGACGACCTGCGGCGCGTGATCCAGCTCGCCCGCGAAGGCGGCTACGCCTACCTCGAGCGCGTCGGCACCTACAACCTCGCGGAGGCCCGCCTGTGGGAAGGCGCCCTCGACGACGCCCACGCGCTCGCGCTGCGCAGCCACGCGCTCCAGCGCGCGCACGGGGAGGCGTCGGCGCGGGTCGATGCGCTGCTGCTGGCGCGCGTCGCAGCCGCGCGCGGTGATCTCGGGGAGCTGCGGCGGCTGCTCGCGAGCCTCGCAGGCGAGCCGTTCGGCGCGGACGAGCAGCCGATCGTCGCGGTCCTGGAGGCGCTGGCCACCGATGCGCCGCCGGCGGTGTGGGCGCGTGCGCTCGCCTCGCTCGATCGGCTGCTCACGCTTGGCCGGCTCGAGCTGATGTTGCTCGCGTCGCGCCACGGCGTGCTGTCGGCGGCGGACCGCGAGGTGGCGCGCGCGCTGGCGCAAGGTGATCCAATCTGGTCGCGACGCCTGGATCAGCTGTGATCAGCGTCGATGTCGGATGAAGCACACGCGTCGCCGCCTCTGAATTTTCTACCGGATCCGCCGACTGCTGTGTACGGTGGGAAGTGACGTGCATAGCGAGACAAGCGCCACGCGGGCCCGCCGGCCGACCGACCCCACACCGAGCCAGGTGAGGCGGACCCGGGGGCCCACCGGTCAGCGGCTCGACGTCACCTTGGTGCCGCCGCAGGTCCCGGGTCTGCGCCTGGAGCGGCTCCTCGGTGAGGGCGGATTCGGCCAGGTTTGGCGCGCGACCAGCGGGGTCGACGAGCGGCGCGTCGCGGTCAAGGTGCTGCACCTCGAGCTGGTGCGCTCCGTCGATGCGCTGACCCGGTTCCGGCGCGAGCTCGAGGCGATCGAGCGGCTCGAACACCCGAACGTCGTCGGCGCGCTCGGCCACGGCACCCTCGAGGACGGCCGGCCGTATCTCGTGCTCGAGTACGTCCAGGGCCTGAGCCTGCGCGACGAGATCCACGCGCGCGGGCCGCTGCCGCCTGCCGAGATGTTCGCGATCCTCGAGCCGCTGTGCGAGGCGCTCGCCACCGCGCATGCTGCGGGCCTCGTCCACCGCGACGTCAAGGCGTCGAACGTGATGCTCCCGCGGGTCAAGGGTGGCGTGCGTCCGGTGCTGCTCGACTTCGGCTTGGTCAAGCTCGTCGACGATGCCGGGCCCGGGCTGACGTCGTCGCGCTCGATGCTCGGCACGCCGATGGCGATGGCGCCCGAGCAGATGCGCGGAGAGGCCGTCGACGCACGCACCGACGTGTATGCGCTCGGTCTGCTCGCGTTCCACATGCTGACCGGCCAGCCGGCATACGGCGGCACGCCGGGCGTCGTGCAGAGCTACCTGCAGCTCCACGGACCGCGCCCGCGGCCATCGAGCAAGGTCGATCTCGATCCCGCGATCGACGGCCCGATCGTGCGCGCGATGGAGATCGATCGCAGCGCGCGGTTCGCCACGCCGCGCGAGTTCGCGGCTGCGCTGCGCGCGGTGATGTTCCCCGAGCTCGGCGTCGAGGTCGAGGTGCTCGCGCTGTATGCCGAGGGCACGTCCGCCGAGATCGCCGCGATCACGACCCACGCGCTCGCCGCCGGCATGAAGATCGCCATCGCCACCCCGGACTGCCTGACGGCGGTCGGGCCGCGTGCCCTGTCCGTGCAGGGCCTGCGCGCCAGTCTCGTCACCGTGCAGGGCGCGCGGATCGCCGTGGGCGTGAGCCAGGCCGTGATCGATGGCGCGGGCATCGATGGCCCCGCGCTGGACGCCGAGAGCTGGGCGCCGTTTCCGCTCGCGGTCGGGCTGTGGGTCGCCGAGGGCCTCTAGGGGGAGAGGACCGACGCGCCCGCACCTTTGGCTGGTTGCACCGACAAATCCCGGTCAGAAAATTACTGGCGTCGTGGTGCGACTTCCGTGCAAGCTGGACATCTTGCTCTCTTTGCCTTCGGAGGATCCATGCGAGCACTGGCGTTCTATCTTGTGGCGTATGCGGTGGTGCCTGTCGCCGGGTGCACGGATGACCTGCTGACCGAGGGGTCGACGGACCAGGCGGTGACTGCCAGCAACCGGATCGCGGTCAACCGGATCGCGGTCAACCGGATCGCGGTCAACCGGATCGCGGTCAACCGGATCGCGGTCAACGCGATCGCGGCGGGTGACCTCGCGGGCCAGACCCTCACGCTCGATCCCCTGGCGGTCCAGGCGTTCTTCGCGAACGGGCCCGACGGCGAGATCGTCGTCGAGTACCTGCTGAACTGCGCGTTCCCCGCGGGCGTCACGTTCCGGGGCCCGTCGTTTGCTGGCCCGCTCCGCGACTACGAGGGTGGCATCGGTCTCGCGCCGCACTGGGCCTCGCGCAAGCTGACCAGCACCGAGAAGGGCTGGATCTCGGCCTGCATGCTCGCGCGCGTCAACCTCAACGCGGTTTCGCTCGAGATCTCGCTGCGCGGCCCGCACCGCGCCCTCGGCACCTCGGACGCCGAGGCGGCGCTGTTCCACGTCGAGGAGGGTGCGTTCTACGGCGACATCTTCACCGGCGACGCGCCGATCCAGGCGTTCGCGTGCGGCGGCACCCGCATCGGCCCGACCGTGACCGGTGGCGACCGCCAGTGCGCGACCTCCGGCAACGGCAACGGTAAGACCCCCTGCGACATGACGTACACGGGCACGTGCGCGACCGCGTGCCGGTACGACGACGATGACGACGATGACGACGATGGCGACGACGCGGGCTACTACGCGAAGTGCGATGGCGTGGCGACGGTCAACCCGAAGAACGGCAAGCCGAGGCGGCCGAAGCGGTTCGATCAGGTCATCACGACGTTCATCCGCTGACCTGATGCTACGCTCCCGGGCGTGAGCATCACGAAGCGCATCCTCGAGGGCGCGCAGTCTGGCCTGTCGAGGCTGACCTCGCTGGTGATCGTCGACGACGAGCCGCTGTCCCACGTGGAGTCCGCGGCGCTGCAGGTCGAGCTGACCGCCCGCAAGGCGGCGCGCGAGAAGGCCGGGCGGGCACCGCTCGGCGATCCGTTCGGCAATCCGCTCGCGAAGCTCGCGACATCGGATCCCGCGGCGCGGGCCGCTCGCGCCCAGGCCTCCACCGAGCGGTCCGCGCGGATTCACCGCGAGCGCGATGCGCGCGAGGCGCGCCAGAAGGCGGCCTCGGACGAGCAGTTCCGCCGCATGAAGGAGCACGCCGCGCGCGGCGAGCCGAGCCCGAGCGGGGCATCCAGCGCACCTCGCGGGGCAGCCGGCGGTGCGAGCGGTACTGCGAGGCTGGCGGCGCGAGGGCCTGCAGCCCGCACGGGCAGCTACGACGCGCAGGTCGCGGAGTGGTTCCGCGTGCTCGATCTGCCGGTCGGCGCCGACATGGCACAGATCAAGAGCTCGTATCGGCAGCTGATGCGCAAGTACCACCCGGACGTGCACGCCTCGAGCCCCCAGAAGCAGAAGGCGGCCACCGAGCTGTCGATGCGCGTGACCACCGCCTACAACGGCCTGGTCCAGCACCTCGCCAAGCGCTGACGCCGGTGGAGATCGGCGGGTCGCCCGCCTCTCAGGACGAACGGGGGCGCGATCGCGGCGGCCGATCGTGGCGGCCTCGCTGGTGGTGGCGCGGTCAGTACAGCTTGTGGAGGCGGGTGCCGCGGTAGTAGTGCGCCAGGATCTGCGCGTGCGTCCGCTTGGCCTCGGCCATGCCGATCGCGCCCATCTGGCACATGCCCACGCCGTGGCCGAACCCGGCGCCGCGGAACACGAACTCGTCACCCTGGCGCTCGACCTCGAACAGCGTCGACTTGAGCCCGCCGAGCAGGCGCCGGATCTTGAGGTCGCCGACGACGTCGACGGTGCCCTTGTCGCCCTTGATCGCGAGCGTGCCGATCCGGCCGGACACGCCGCGCGTCTTCGGGATCAGCGCCTGCACCCGGCCGATCTCCGGGTAGTCCATCGCGAGGCGCGCGCCGAGCTCGTCGATGCGGAGCCGCTGGGTCCACCGGAAGTGGCGCTTGCCGAGCTTGCCCTTGGCGCACCAGCTGTCCTTGCCGCCGTCGAGGAATGCATCGAGCGTGGCGGCGGTGACGCGCGTGACGCCGCCCCTGGGATCGTCACTGCGGCCGCGCAGCGACGGATCCGGGGCGCCGCCCCAGATCGCGTCGTTGTCCTCGGAGTGGCCGCCGCACGACGCCGCGTAGCGGATGTCGACGAGGCCGCCGCCCTCGCGCAGCAGCACCACGCCCCGGGTCCGGTCGACGGCGCGCGTGGTGCGCGGGTCCTCCTTGCCGGCACCCGCGTAGACCTGGCACTGCTGGGTCGAGCACAGCAGGAACGGATCGGTGAGGTTGCGCCGGCCGATCTTCTGCAGCAGCTCGGTGCGCGCCGCGATCGCCTGCGCTTCGAGCGCGGCCGGCGGCGCATCCGGGTACATCTCGGCGGGGACCAGGCCCGCGAGCAGCTTGTCCTCGGGCACGGCGTTGGCGACCAGCAGCGAGCCGTCCTGGTCGATGGTGACGTAGACGGTGCCCCAGTAGCGCCGGTCCTCGCGGCCGGTCTCGAGCTGCGAGCCACCCGTGTTGGTCGGCACGCCCTCGACGGTCACCGTCTCGGTCGCCTTCCTCGGCGCGAACCACAGCACCGACGGGTTCCGGATCACGGTGCTGCCGGCGCGCGCGACGATGGTGCCGGCGGGGCGGCGAACCAGCTCCTGGTGCACGGAGGTCGCGACGCTGAACTTCTTGCCGTGCTCGGCGGCGCGGGCGGCGCCCTTGCCCTGCGCGACCGGATCGATCGCGATCCGCACCTCGCGCGTGTCGATCACGGCGCCGTTGACACCGAACATCGTGCCGATCTCGAACGAGCGCGGATCGAAGCCGCGCTCCTTCCAGCGCGCGAGCGCCGCGACCACGCCGGTGTTGTCGTCGGGGTCGAGCGTGTCGACCACGGTCCAGTCCTGGATCACGGCGGGCCGGGTGTTCTCGGCGGTGATCGTCCACGCATCGGCGCCCTCGGCCTCGACGGTCGAGCCGCCCTGGCCGTCGGGGCGCACGACCACGCCGCCGCGCGCGCAGCTTGACGTCCTTGCGCTTGCCCATGATCTCCACCGTGATCAACGGCAGGCCCTCGTCGGTGAACGTGAACCGGGTCGAGTACAGGATCCGCAGCTTGTCGCTCGCGGAGGTCTCGTCCGCGTGCGCGACGCCGATCGGCGCGACGCTTCCCGCGAAGGCGATCACGAACGTGAGGGCCGCCAAGATCGAGGTGCGCCACATGCCCCGAGTCTGCACCCCCCGATCAGGGGTGCAAGTTCTCGGCAGCGAGGCGCCCGTCACGACGCGCGCGGAGCGGGGCGGGGCAGGGCGCTCGCCGGGGTCCGCACGATGAAGCGCAGGTTGAGAAAGTTGATCGTGAAGTGGGCCGCGATCGGCGCGCCGAGGTTGCCGGTCTCCTGCGCGATCGCGCCGAACGCCAGCGCCAGCGCCAGCGCCGACACCGTCCACGGCACGAACCGCTTCCCGGGGCCCACGTGCAGCAGCGCGAACACCACGCCCTGGGGCCACACGCCGATCCAGGGCAGCAGGGCCCCGCGGAACAGCAGCTCCTCGCCGATCGCGCTGGCGAGGGCGATGATCGTGATGTCGCGGCCGGTCAGCGGGCCGAGCAGATCGCGGAAGCTGACGTGGAGCGTGCGCACCCACGCGACGTGGCGGGTGCCGAGCCGGGTCATCCCGACGACGACCAGCCCGACCGCCACCCCGAGCGGCGGGCTCACCAGCAGCAGCCAGCCCGTGGGCTCGCCGAGCCGGTACAGATCCGGGTTGCCGCGGCCGGCGGCGATCAGCAGGCCGAGCAGCGCCATCGCGGCGTACAGCCCGATCACCAGGCTCGCCCGGGACAGCGGCGGGGCCGGGCTCGGCTGGCTCGGGGACAGGTGCACGCACCTACGACTATGCACCAGACCCGGGGACCAGACCCGGCGCCTGACCGCTGCCCGCCATCTCGTGCGCTCACGAGCCCAACGCGCTTGACACCGCGCGCGGCTGGCGATACCTAACGCATCCGTTTCTGACAACTGAATGCGCGGGTGGCGGAATTGGTAGACGCACTAGCTTG
>CAXNMK010000003.1:0-412264 GCA_964203225.1 Kofleriaceae bacterium | reverse complement strand
TGGCAGGGGCGACGCAGACGTGCCGCGCGGGCGCCCGCCGACGTGCCGCGCGGGCTCCCGCCGACGGTCGTGCCGTTGGACGGGATCCTGCGCCGGGCGCGGCCGTGGGAATGGGAACGGAGCGTGCTACGGTTGCCTGCCTGACCGGCCCCGGCTCGCTTTCGGGCGAGGAGGAAAACTCCCATGCAAAACAACACCATCGCGAAGCTCGCCTTGACCGGCGCCGTCATCGTCGCGGGCGTCGCGTTCTTCGCGAAGTCGGCGTCGACCAGCACGCAGCACTACAAGATGGTCGACCAGCTGCTCCAGACCGATCTGTCGAGCTGGTCGGGCAAGCAGCTCAAGGTGCACGGCTGGGTGGTCGCCGGGACCATCAAGGAGAAGGTCGTCAACCAGGAGACCCAGCGGACCTTCATCCTCCACCACGAGGGCAAGAAGATCCGGGTGTTCAACAAGGGCCCCAAGCCCGACACGTTCAAGGACCAGTCCGAGGTCGTCGCGACCGGGACGCTGGTCAAGTCGGCCGACGTCGCCGCGCTCGCGACGTCTCTCGACGTCCGGATCGAGGACGACATGACGTACGTCGTCGAGGCGACCGAGCTGATGGCCAAGTGCCCCTCGAAGTACGAGGGCGCGCAGGCCAACAAGCACCTCGATGATGGCAGCGGCTCCGCCATCCAGTTCAAGTGAGGTTTCGTGTCTGACACCGCCGTGCCGTTCTCCCCGATCGCCCTGGTCGGGACGATCGCCCTCCTCGCCGCCTACATCATCGGGGCGTGGTCCGTCGCCGCCGGGATCGCGGGCAACGCACGGCAGAGCCGCCGGCTCGTCCAGTCGTCGGTGTACGCGCTGTACGGGTTCTCGGGCCTGATCGGGCTCGCGTCGGCGCTGATGATCTACGCGTTCGTCACGCACGACTTCTCGATCAAGTACGTCGCGCACACGAGCGATGTGTCGATGTCGACCTGGTACAAGGTCACCGCGTTCTGGGGCGGGCTCGATGGATCGCTGCTGTTCTGGGTGCTCGTGCTCGCGCTGTTCTCGACGGTCGCCGTCGTGCTCAACGCCCGCCGCCACCGCGACATGATCGGCTACGTCGTCGCGACCATCATGGTCGTGCAGGTGTTCTTCGTGTCGCTGCTGATCTTCACGAAGAACCCGTTCGCCACCACGCTCACCGAGGCGCCGATCGACGGGCAGGGGCTCAACCCGCTGCTCCAGAACTACTGGATGGTGATCCACCCGCCGAGCCTGTACATCGGGTTCGTCGCGGCCACGATCCCGTTCGCGTTCGGCATCGGCGCGCTCGCGTCCGGCCGGCTCGACGACCTGTGGATCGGCTCGGTCCGCTCGTGGATGCTGATCTGCTTCGGGTTCCTGTCCCTGGGCCTGATCCTCGGTGGTCGGTGGGCGTACGAGGAGCTCGGCTGGGGCGGCTACTGGGCGTGGGATCCGGTGGAGAACGCCGGGCTGATGCCGTGGTTCACCGCCACGGCGTTCCTGCACTCCGCGATCATCCAGGAGCAGCGCGGCATGATGAAGCGCTGGAACCTGGCGCTCGTGTGCCTGACGTTCCTGCTCACGATCTTCGGCACGTTCATGACGCGCTCGGGCATCGTCCAGTCGGTCCACGCCTTCGGCGAGGACAACGTGCTCGCGCTGCAGTTCATCGTGTTCATGGCGGTGATCGCGATCGTGTCGGTCGGCCTGATCGTCTACCGGTCGAACAAGCTCGCCTCGAAGAGCGAGTTCGAGTCGTTCTACTCGCGCGAGTTCGCGTTCCTCGTGAACAACTGGATCCTGCTCGCGTGCGCATTCTTCGTGCTGTTCGCGACGATGTTCCCGACCATCTCCGAGGCGATCGACGGCGCGCGCGTGTCGGTCGGCATCGAGTTCTTCAACAAGTGGATGACCCCGCTCGGCCTGCTGCTGCTGTTCCTGTCGGGCGCCGCGCCGCTCCTGGCGTGGCGCAAGACCACGCGCGACCGGCTCCGGCAGCAGTTCCTGTTCCCGGTCGGGGTCACCGCCGGCACCATCGTGCTGCTGCTGATCTTCGCGCCTCAGGTCACCACCCGCAGCGCGATCTTCGCGGACTCGGTGCAGCTCCCGATCTCCCTCGTGAACTTCGGCCTGTGCGCGTTCGCGCTCGGCTCGATCGTGCAGGAGTTCTACCGCGGCGTGATCGTCCGGCGGCGCCAGACCGGCTCGGACATCGTCAGCTCGCTGACCGGCCTCGTGCTGGCCAAGCGCCGCAAGTACGGCGGCTACATCATCCACCTCGGCGTCGCGGTGATGTTCGTCGGGTTCGGCGGCAAGGCGTACGACCGGATGGTCGACCGCACCATCGAGAAGCCCGCCGAGGTCGATCCGCGCGTCACGTTCAGCGCCGCGGGCGAGGTCGTGTCGATCCCGCCGAACGCGCCGAGCGCGTTCTCGTTCGGCGAGTACACGTTCCTCTACGAGCGGCTGATCCACACCTCGGACGACGCCAAGGACGCGGTCACCGCGCAGGTCAGCATCTGGCACGGCGGCGAGAACATCGGCGTCGTCTACCCGGCGAAGTGGGACTATCACAAGGGCGAGGAGGCGACGACGGAGGTCGCGATCCGCGTCCGCGCCGCCGAGGACGTCTACGTGGTCCTCACCGGCTTCGACCTCGACAGCCAGCTCGCGAACTTCCGCGTGTTCCTGAACCCGCTGATCAGCTGGGTGTGGCTCGGCTTCCTCCTGCTCGGCCTCGGCACGCTGGTGTGCCTGGTGCCGCAGAGCGCGATCGACCGCCTGACGGCGCGGCCCGCCAGCCGGCTCGGCCGGACGTCGAGCCTCGCGGTGCTGCTGCTCGCGGGCCTGCTCGCGGGCGCGTCGTCCACCGCGCAGGCGCAGGGCGCCGGCGAGCACGTGGTCGCGGGCGGGGGCATGGGCAACGACGGCGTCGGCTATGCCGCGATGGCGCGCCCGGACTCGCCGACCGCGCAGAAGGCGATGAAGGAGCTGCTGTGCGTGTGCGGCTGCCCGCGCGAGAGCATCCACGACTGCAAGTGCAAGGCGGCGGCGGACAACCGCAAGACCGTGCTCGCGTTCATCAGCCAGCAGGACCCGACCGGCAAGCCGCTGTTCGATCTCGCGACCGAGGCCGGCCGCCAGGCGGCGTACGACGGCGTGCTCGCGGACTTCGTGCGCGAGTACGCCGGCGAGCACGTGCTGTCCACGCCGCGCAGCAAGTTCTCCTGGTTGCTGCCATCCCTCGCGATCGTCGGTGGGCTCGGCCTGCTGATCGGCGTGGGTCGGAAGTGGGTCACCCGTGGCTCGAGCGTGAGCGCCAGCCCGGGCGCGGCGGCCCCGCCGGCCGAGGACGACACCTACGCGGACAAGCTCGACGACGAACTCGCCAAGACGGACGACTGAGGCTCGCGCATGACCGATGACGGCCCCCCCCCCGCGGACGACGCGCCCGCCGGTGACAGCACGCCTTCCACCGTGCGCACCGCGGCCCCCGCACGCCCGCCCGATCCGCTGGTGTGGATCCGCCGCGGCGCCACGCTCTCGATCCTGGTGACCGGCTGGCTGTTCATCCTGTGGCAGAACAAGTTTCACGTCTCGGCGCCCGCCGTGTTCGTGTGCCTCGGCTACCTGGCGGCCGTGTCGTCGGTGTACGCCCTGTGGCGCACCGGCGTGACCGCGGTCGTCGAGGAGGACGACGGCACCGAGCTCGACTCCACGTGGGGCCGGCCGCTCGGCGCCCAAGGTGAGCTCGAGCGCGAGAAGCGCACGCTGCTCAAGGCGATCAAGGAGGCCGAGTTCGATCGCGAGATGGGCAAGCTGTCGCCCGCCGACGCCGAGGAGATGATCAAGATCTACCGCGCGCGTGCGATCGACGTGATCAAGGACCTCGACAAGCTGGAGGCAGGCGCAGCCGGCACGGTGCGCGAGCAGATCGAGCGCGAGGTCAAGGCGCGGCTCGAACTCGAGGGCAAGACCGCCCACGCGACCGCGAAGAAGAAGCCGCGGTCGGCGCCCGAGGTGACCGCGGCGGCCGAGGCGGCCCCGCCCGCACCCGAAACCGACGAGAGCTCGAAGGAAGCGTCCCCATGAAGCGACTCGTCGCCACCACCTGCACGGCTCTCGCGCTCGCCGCCGGGGCCCTCGTCGGCACGCCAGCCCACGCCCAGCCCGCCGCCGCGATCGGCCACCCGCTGCCCGCGGGTGAACTGCCCCCCGGCACCGTCACCGTCCGGATCGTCGCGGGCAGCCCGGCCGCGCCCGTCGCGGGCTCGGATGCGATCCTGATCGTCGCGGGCCAGCCGCGCACCGCGCGCACCGATGCCTCGGGCCGCGCCACGTTCGGCGGCCTGCCGCCGGGCGCCGTCGTGCAGGCCCAGATCCTCGACGCGGACGGCAAGAAGATCCTGTCGGACGAGTTCGCCGTGCCCGCCCAGGGCGGCGTCCGCGTGATGCTGTCGACCAGGCCGTTCACCGGCACCCCCGGCATGCCGGGCGTCATTTTGGGCGCCACTCCGGGCTCCACTCCGGGCGCCACTCCGTCCGCCGGCGGAGGCGCGGGCCCCGCGGGTGCCGGGGCGATGCCGCCGCCGCGCCAGATGAGCGGCCAGCCGCAGGAGGACCGCGCCACCGCGCCCGGCACGTTCAGCGTGCGGGTCACGTACAACGAGCTCGCGCTCGAGGACGGCGCGATCGTCGATCCCAACCCGCCGGCGCGCCACCCGGTGTTCGTC
This sequence comes from Kofleriaceae bacterium, assembly GCA_964203225.1. Classification (GTDB taxonomy): domain Bacteria; phylum Myxococcota_A; class Polyangia; order Haliangiales; family Haliangiaceae; genus JABFXX01. The sequence continues at coordinate 407,531 of CAXNMK010000003.1, read as the reverse complement.
GTCGCGTACAGCGCCGACGACAAGGTCAAGGTGCTGACCGCGCAGACCCGGCCGGACGGCGTGGCCGTGTTCGAGGGCCTCGATCAGTCGGGCGCCACCGCCTACTACGCGGTGACGGCGCTGCCGCGCGGCGCGGTCTCGGACCGCCTCGCCGCCGTGGGCGCGATCCCCGACGCGCAGGCGGGCATGCGCGTGGTGCTGTCCGGCGAGAAGCGCGACAGCACGGCGCCCCCGATCGACGACTCCGGCAAGCTGATCCCGCGCGACGGGCGCGCGGTCGCCCCGAACCGCGTGCGCGTGACGCTCGACGGTGTCCCGCAGGCGGGCCTCGAGATCACGCTCCACGACGCGAGCACGGGCGCGGTGATCGCCAAGCTGCCCGCCGGGCCCGGCGTCCCGGATCCGGAGCAGGTCCGCGGCTCGGCCAACTTCAACCCCGCGTCGTCGCCGGCCGGCACGCTCGTCGTCGATGTCCGGGGTGGCATGGGCACCGAGGCGAACCCGCTGCCGGGCGTCACGATCCAGCTGCTCGGCGCCAGGGACGACCAGCCGATCGCCTCGGGGGTAGGGACGACCGGCCCCGACGGCACCGTCACGCTGGTGGTCCCGGCCGACCATGCGAGCGCGGTCAAGGCCGTGATGACGGTCAACGGCAAGCAGCTCGCGTCGGCTGGCATGGACGTGTCCAGGGCCGGCGGCAAGCTCGACATCACCGCGCAGTGGCCCGCGCAGGGTCGGCCCGAGGCGAGCTTCGAGCTGCCGTTCGCGCCGGGCCAGGTCCTGTACGCCCAGACCGCCGTCAAGGGCGTGGCGTTCCGCTCGCTGCCCGTGCTGACCGTGCCGGACGCCGGCTCGCTGACCACGATCTACGTCTACCCGCGCACGCTGTTCGCCTTCGACACCCACTCGTTCGTCGAGGATCAGCTGCTCGCGTTCCAGGGCTCGATCGAGGTCAGCAACTACACGTGGGCGCCGTTCCGCGCCGGCCCCGACGGCCTCGTGATCAAGCTGCCGCGCGGGCACAAGGGTGCGATCGTCGCTCCGCAGGACCAGGCCGACGTCTCGGTCGCGCAGGGCGAGGGGTTCCGGCTGATGCGCCCGATCCCGCCGGGTGGCCGCAAGTTCCGCATGGGCTACTCGATGCCGATCGAGGCCGGCGAGGTGTCGTGGCTGTTCGACCTGCCGTACGGCACGTGGCGCAGCGCGATGAAGATCCGCCAGGTGCCCGGCATGAAGGTGCTGCTGCCGCAGGGCGTGACCGGCCAGACCATGGAGTCGTCCACCGGCGATCCGTGGTTCGTCGTCGACAACATCACGCTCGATCCGGGCGCGCGGCTCGCGATGACGATCAGCGGCTTTCCCGCCGAGCCGGCGTGGCGCCACTGGGCGCCGCGGCTGACCGGCGTGCTCGTGCTCGTGATCATGCTCGGCGGCATCGGGTACGCCCTCGCGCGGACCCGGCCGCAAGGGGCGGGCGCGGGCACCACGGCCGCCCGGCGCGAGGCGCTGCTGGAGGAGCTGGTCGAACTCGACCGGCGCGCGAGCTCCAGCGGCAAGGACCGGCAGCGGCGCGAGCAGCTGATCAGCGAGCTCGAGCGGCTCTGGGGCGAGTAGCTCGCCCGTGGCGCCGCTCGACTCGGTCCAGGTGGAGAAGCTCACCAAGCGCTACGGCAGCGAGCGCGCCCTGGGCAACGTCACGCTCGAGCTCGCCGCGGGCAAGATGTGCGCGCTGCTCGGCCACAACGGCGCGGGCAAGACCACGCTGCTCGGCATCGTGTCCACGCTCGTCCGTCCCACCGACGGCGTGGTCCGCTACCGCACGGGTGGCGCGGAGGTCACCGGCGAGGCGGTGCGGCGCGAGATCGGGATGCTCGCCCACGCGTCGATGTGTTACGGCGAGCTCACCGCGTTCGAGAATCTCGAGCTGGTCGCCGGGCTGTACGACATCGACGGCAGCCGCGCGGCGCTGACCGCCGTCCTCGACCAGGTCGGCCTCGAGCCGCGGGCGCGCGATCGGGCGTCGAGCACGTACTCGCGCGGGATGCTGCAGCGGCTCGCGCTCGCGCGCGCGGTGCTGACGCGCCCGTCGCTGCTGCTGCTCGACGAGCCGTTCACCGGGCTCGATCGCGGCGGCGCGCTTGCCCTCGGCGAGCAGCTCGGTGCGCTGCGTGATGGTGGCGCGATCGTCGTGGTGGTGACGCACGACCTCGAGGCGATCGCGGGCCGCGTCGATCACCTCGCGATCCTCCGGCGCGGCCAGCTCGCGTTCGAGGAGCGGGGCCGCTACTCGTACGAGCAGCTCAAGGACGTCTACCACCGGTTCGCCAGCTGATGTCGGTCCTCCGCCACGCCGCCCGGGTCGCCGGCAAGGATCTGCGCATCGAGCTACGCAGCCGCGAGATCGTCTACACGATGACGTTCTTCGCCGGCCTGATCGTGATCATCTACGCGATGGCGTTCCCGCTCAAGCCCGAGCTCGTGCGCGGCGCGGCGCCCGGCATGCTGTGGGTCGCGATCGCGTTTGCCGGGACGCTCGGCCTCGGCCGTGCGTTCGATCGCGAGCGCGAGAACGACACGATGCGCGCGCTCCTGCTCGCGCCGGTGCCGCGGCTGTCGGTGTTCCTCGGCAAGGCGATCGCGGTGACCGTGCTCGTGCTCGCGGTGGCGGTGGTGTGCGCGCCGCTGCTCGCGCTGTTCCTCGGCGCGCCGCTGTTCAACGATCCGCTCGCACTCGGGACGGCGCTGCTGCTCGGCGCGATCGGGTTCGCCAACGTCGGCGCGGTGTTCTCCGCCACGCTCCTCAAGGTCCGCTCGCGCGACGTGCTGCTGCCCGTCATCCTCTACCCGATCCTGATTCCCCTGTTCGTCGCCGGGACCCACGCCACCGAGGCGATGATCGCGGTGAAACCCGATCCGGACCAGGTGTGGTACTGGATCAGCTTCCTCGGCATGTACGACGCAGCCTCGGTCGTCCTGTCGCTGTGGATCTTCGAAGCGCTGGTGATCGAATGAGCAACAAGGCCATCCCCGTTCTCGCGGTGCTGTCCGCGATCGGCTTCGCGGTCACGAGCTGGCTCGTGTTCACCTACGCGCCCCTCTCGGAGGCGCTGTTCTTCAACCAGAAGATCTTCTACTACCACGTGGCGCACGCCTTCATGCTGTTCATCTCGGTGACGGTGTGCGGCGTGTGCTCGCTGATCTATCTCAAGAAGCGCACGCCGACGTGGGACGACATCGCGCTCGCCACCGCCGAGGTCGCGGTCGTGATGGGCGCGGTCGTGCTGATCACCGGCTCGATCTGGGCGAAGGCCGCGTGGGACCTGTGGTGGACCTGGGAGAAGCGGCTGACCATGTCGCTGCTGCTGTGGCTGTCGCTGGTCGGCTACGTCCTCGTCCGCCGGTTCGCCGGCTCCACGGGTGATCGCCTCGCCGCCGGGCTCGCCGGGTTCGGCACGCTCGGCATCCCGTTCATCTACATGATGGTCGATCGCAGCGACCACCACCCGCAGGCTGGCACCAAGGGCAACGTCGCCACGCTCCCGCCGGAGATGAAGCTCGTGTTCTGGCTCAGCGTGCTGACGTTCTTCCTGTGGTTTCTCACGCTCGTCCTGTCGCGGATCCAGAGCGCCGCGGCCGAGCGCGAGGTCCGCGAGCTGCGCGAGAAGGGCCTCGACGCGGGGTTGTTCTCGTGATTCTCGATGTTCTCGATGTTCTCGATGTTCTCGATGTTCTCGATGTTCTCGATGTTCTCGATGTTCTCGATGTTCTCGATCGTCTCGTCCGTCCCGCTCGCCTCGCGTGTCCAGCATGATCACCCACCAACCGTCCGCTCGCCCCTCGCTCCTCGTCCGCCTCGCGCTCGTCCTCGGGCTCGCGGTCGGGGTCGGCCCCGTGACCACCGCGCGCGCCCAGCCGGCGCCCGCGGGTCCTGAGCTGCGACGGCGCCCGGCGCCGATCCCCGCCGCGGTCGGCTCGGCGGCGGTCCCCGCCGCGGTCGGCTCGGCGGCGGCGCCGCGCCGCGGTCGCGGCCCCCGCCGCCGGCCATCCCGTCGACGGCCGAGATGCGCCAGATGTGTGCGCAGGCGCTCAACGCGGACCACACGTTCGCGATGTCGATCATCGGCACGCTGATCGCGCAGCTCGAGGCCCGCCCGGCGATGTTCCGCGACAGCGACGAGGCGCAGCGCCTGCTCAAGGTGGTCAGCGAGAGCACGCTCGACCAGCACCAGCAGGCCGCCACGGCGATCGCCAAGAACGAGCGCCACGTGATCATGGCGTACGCCGCGATGTGGATGCTCGCCGCGCTGTTCGTGCTGTTCCTGTGGTCGCGCCAGCGCCAGCTCAAGATCGAGATCGCACAGCTCCGGCGGGATCTCGAGGTAGCCGCGAAGTGACCTCCGGGCACATCCTGTTCATCCCCGGCATCCTGATGGTCGGGATGTTCATCGGGTTCGTGCTCGGCACCCGCGCGGCGCGCAACCAGTTCGATCTGCAGCGACGCCGCGACGAGGAGCGCGAGGCGGCCCGGGCCGCGCGCGCGGCCAAGAAGGCGGCGGCCAGCGCGTCGCCACCGTCGACCTGAGCCGGGTCCGTCCCACGGGAGCCCCGCCGGCTCCGCCCCCGCTCCACGCCGCGTCGGGCCCCTCCTCTGGTCGCGTGCTCCGCAACCGCTCAGGGCGCGAGGCGCGCGGCCAGCTCGGCCGGCGTCGCGATCCGCTGCGCTGGATCCTTGGCGAGCGCGGCCTGGACGATCGCATCGAGCGCGCGATCGGGCAGGGCGGGCGCGGCCTCCTCGACCACCGCCGCCATCGACAGGTACGCCGGCCCACGGTGGAACAGGCGGGTGCCGGTGACCAGCTCCCACAGCACCACGCCGAGCGCGAACACGTCGGTGGCGGGCGTCCACACCTGGCCGCGGACCTGCTCGGGCGCCATGTACGCGTGGGTGCCGCGCACCGGACCGCCCGCGCCGGTCGCGCGGCACACGCCGAGGTCGACCAGCGTGGTGCGATCGTCATCGTCGACCACCAGGTTGCCCGGGCACACATCGCCATGGATCCAGCCGTGGCCGTGCAGGTGGGCCACGCCGGCGCACGCCCGCCGGACGATCGCGAGCGCGCGGGCGCGCGGCAGCCGCACGCTCGGGGGCGTCGGCGCGTCGCGGGTCACCGGCGGTGCGACCAGGCGCCGCAGGTCCTCGCCGGGCGCGACCTCGAGCGCGACGTAGGGCCGGCCGTCGACCTCGCCGGCCTCGAGGCCGCGGACCACGCCGGGGTGGGCGGGCAGGGTGGTCACCAGCTGCTGCTCGAGGGCGAACTGCGCCCGCACCTCCTCGTGCCGGGCGAGGTGCGTGTGCAGGCGCTTGATGGCGGCGGTGGTGGTTCCGCGCACTCCGCGCCACACCTCGCCGAGCCCACCGACCGCGATCACCGCCTCGAGCTGCCAGCTGCCGAACCGCTCTGCCACGGCAGGCAGCGTAGCACTCCGGTGGTAGAGTCCGTCTCGCCATGGACCTGTCCCTGACCGAAGAGCAAGACGCCCTGATCGCCACGGCTCGCGAGTTCACGCGCAAGGAGATCATCCCGCGCGCGGGCCACCACGACGAGTCCGGTGAGTTCCCCACGGAGATCCTGCGGCGCGCCTGGGAGACCGGGCTGATGAACGTCGAGGTCCCCGAGGCCTACGGTGGCCTCGGCGGCTCGTGCCTCGACGACTGCCTCGTCCAGGAGGAGGTGTCGTACGGCTGCTCGGGCATCAACACCTCGATGGCCGCGAACATGCTCGGCGCCACGCCGCTGCTGGTCGCCGGCACCGATGCGCAGAAGAAGGAGTACCTGTCGCGCCTGACCAGCGAGCTGCTGTTCGCCGCGTACTGCTGCTCGGAGCCGGACGCCGGCTCGGACGTCGCGGGCATGCGCACGCCGGGTGACCAGGCACGGCGACGACTACGTCCTCAACGGCCAGAAGCGCTGGATCACCAACGGCGGGGTCGCGAACTTCTACACCGTGTTCGCCACGTTCGACCCGGCGCTCAAGCACAAGGGCATCGCGTGCTTCGTCGTCGATGCGAGCACCCCCGGCGTCAAGGCCGGCCGCAAGGAGAACAAGCTCGGCCAGCGCGCCTCGAACACGACCGACGTGATCTTCGAGGACTGCAAGATCCCGAAGAGCGCGCTGATCGGCCCCGAGGACGGCGGCTTCAAGGTCGCGATGAAGACGTTCGATCGTTCGCGCCCGTGGATCGCGGCGACGGCGGCCGGCGTGATCCGGCGCTCCCTCGAGGAGAGCCGCGGGTACGCCCTCGAGCGCAAGACGTTCGGCGTGCCGATCGCGCAGCACCAGGCGATCCAGTTCATGCTCGCCGAGATGGCGATCTCGTACGAGGCGACCCGCCTCCTCACCCACAAGGCCGCGTGGCAGGTGGACAAGGGCGACCTGTCCGCGATCACGTCCGCATACGCCAAGGCGTATGGCGCCGACGCGGCGATGCGCGCCGCCACCGACGCGGTGCAGATCTTCGGTGGCTACGGCTACACGAAGGAGTACCCGGTCGAGAAGCTGATGCGCGACGCCAAGCTGCTCCAGATCTACGAGGGCACCTCGCAGATCCAGCGCGTCGTGATCGCGCGCAACGTCCTCGGCGGCAAGTAGACCGCGGGGTGGGCCGGCGTCAGCGCCGGCCTCTTGAACCCCATCATCCCCTGCATCACGCTCTCGCTGGCCTCGGCGATCTCGCCGGCCTCGCGCAGGCGATCGGCGCACTCGGCGCACACAGCTTGCGGGCCTTGCCATCGATCTTGACGGGCACGAGCCGGGCGACCTCATCCTTGCACTCGCGGCACTCGGGCATGCGGCGAGCGTACGCCGGCGGGCGCCGGGCGGGGAGGGGCCCGCCCCGGCAGTCGGTGTCAGGGCGGCGTGGCATGGTGCCCGCGCCATGTCCGATCACCCGCGCACCCCCGCGTCCACGTCCGCTGCGGCCTCGGCCGAGGCCTCGACGGGCCGGCCCCCGGGCCGCCACCCGCTCGCGCCCGGCGCGGAGCCCACCAGCGCGCGCGGCGCAGCGGACGAGGTGTTCTCGAACATCTTCATCGGCATCGCCGGGATGATCGGTGCGGGCAAGTCGACGCTGGCCAAGGAGCTCGGCGAGCACCTCGGCATCGACACGTACTACGAGCCGGTCGCCGACAACGCGTACCTCGAGGACTTCTACCGCGACACCAAGAGCTACGCGTTCGCGATGCAGGTCTACCTGCTCAACCGGCGGTTCCAGCAGCACCAGGAGATCATCTGGCGCGGCCGCAGCGCCGTGCAGGACCGCACGATCTACGAGGACTCGATCTTCGCGAAGATGCTCGCGCACACCGGGCTGATGGACGACCGCGACTACCGCACGTACGTCCAGCTGTTCCGCAACATGAGCAACTTCATGTGCAAGCCGAGTGTGATCGTGTTCCTCGACGTGTCGCCGGCGGCGAGCGCCGAGCGGATCCGCATGCGCAACCGCGACGTCGAGGCCAAGATCGAGCTTGGCTACCTGCAGGCCCTGTATGACGGCTACCAGGAGTTCATCGAGAGCATCTCGAAGGTGATCCCGGTGATCCGCGTCGACTACGAGCGGTTCGCCACCGCCGGCGAGATGGCCGAGGTGATCAAGCGCGAGTACCTCGACGCGTCGTTCCTCCGCCGCGTCACGGCGTTTGACCCGACCCGCTGATCGGCGAGACCCTCGGGCGTCGCCTCCGCGGGCGCGCCGCCTGTCACCGACCGGGGTCCGCGCGGTACGCTGACGCCATGAGCCACCGCTGGCCCGAGGTGCGTGCGGGGCTGATCGCCCTCGCGATCACCCTTGGCGCCGTCGACGGCTGCCCGATCCCGCCGCGCCGGGACACGCTGCCCTGGCAGGCCCCGATCGTCGAGCGGATCCGGCCGGTGCAGGCGGCGGTGCTCGCGCCGGTGCGGTGGGTGACGCGCGGGCTGCGGTTCAGCCAGCGGTGGGCGCTGATGCAGGTCGGGCCGCGGCTCGGGGCTCGGCTCACCATCGAGGGGCGCCCGGCGGGCGGGCCGTGGGTGGTGCTGTACCGCGCCGGGGATCCCGCCCACGCGGCGTTCGCCGCCGTCCTCGAGCAGCACCAGATCTACGGGACGTGGTGCCCGACCGATCGCCTGCCGCGCCAGCAGCCTGCGTTCGCGCGCTGGTTCGCGGCGCGCGTGCTCGCCGCCCGGCCCGACCTCGCCGAGGTGCGGCTGTCGTACGAGCAGGTGCAGATCGCCGGCGGCACGCTGACCCCGACCGGGCGGTTCGTGTGGGGCTCGGTCCACGCGCGGGAGCGGCGGTGACCGCGGCGCGCCCGGTGCCCGGGCCGACACGGGGGGGCCGGCTGGCGGCGCATGTCCGGGCGGCGTGGGCGGCGTGGGTGGCGCTGTGGGACCGCCGCGAGCCGGCCACCGCGCTCGCGCTGGTGCGCGTGCTGGTCGGCGCCTGCATGGTGGCCGACCTCGCGCCCTTGTGGCGGCTCGGCCTCGTGGACGCGCTGTACGGAGCGGCGGGCTTTGGACCGGGGCGGGCGCGGGCGGCGCGGGCGGCCTGCTCGGCGCGGGCGGCGCGGGCGGCCTGCTCGGCGCGGGCGGCGCGGGCGGCCTGTTCGGCGCGGACGCCGGGCCGGTGCTGTATGCGGTCGCACTCGGCTGCGCGGTGGGGGTGATGCTCGGCGCCGCGACCCGGCTCTCGGCGGCTGGCTACGCGCTCGCGGCCGCGCAGCTCGCGGGGCTGGCGCCCGACGCGGATCGGGGCATCCACCAGCTGCTCCGCGTGGTCGCGGTCATCCTCGCGCTGTCGGGCAGCCACGCCATGTGGTCGGTCGATGCGTGGGTGTGGCGGCGGCTCGGGCGGCCACTGCCGCGCGACATCCCGGCGTGGCCGCGCCTGCTGCTGCTCGCGCAGCTGGTGTGGGTCTACGGGAGCGGCGGCCTCAACAAGGCGGGGGCCGAGTGGGGGCCGCACGGGGGGTTCACCGCGCTCGAGAACATCCTCTCCAACCCGCAGTGGGCGCGGCTGCCGATCGGGTGGATCGAGCCGTTCACGCCGCTCGCCCGGCTCGCGACCGCGCTGACCATGCTGTTCGAGCTCGGCGCGCCCGCGTACCTGGTCGCGTACTACCTGGCGGACACTCGCCCACCGGACGCGCGGCCGGGGCGGCTGCGGCGCGTGATCGCGGCGCTCCACGTGCGGCCGGTGTGGATCGCGCTCGGCCTGTGCTTCCACGTGGGCATCGCGGTCACGCTGCGGCTCGGCGTGTTCCCGTACGGGATGCTGGCGCTCTACCCGGTGCTGCTGCGGCCCGCCGAGCTCGCGCGGGCCGCGGCGTGGCTCCGCGCACGGCCGTGGCGCGTGCGCTGAGCGCGATCCACGCAGACCCGTCCGCCCCCCCGTTCCCCAGGTTCGCCACCACCAGCCAGCAGAGGGAGCCCATGCCGACCCTGTACATCGCTTATCGCTCGGACACCGACGCGGGGGTGCGCCTCGCCTCCGGGTCCATGAAGGCGCTCAAGCAGCGCATGCGCGCGGCCGGGCCTGCGTCGTACCTGCTCGCCACGTACAGGATCAAGCCCGACGTGGCGACCCTCTGCCTGCTGGTGGAGGACATCGGCGAGGTGGAGGCCGAACAGGCGCACCACTACGAGGTCACCGAGGCTGGCCAGGTGCGCCGGCTGGACGCGCCGTGAGGGCGGCCCGATGCTCCGGCTGGACGCGCGGTGACGGTGGCCAGGTGCTCGGGCCAGCCCGTCCAGCTGCCACGGCGAGATCGAGGAGCCGCACCGCCGCGCGCCTCCACGTGCGGGCATCGGCCGTGGTCCCTGGCCTGGCGTAGCGGTCAAGCGTCCGCGGCGAGGCGCCCCCGGGGACCGATGGTCGGGGATCAGCGGCGGAACGCGGAGGCGCCGGCGAACCGGGCCTCCTCGCCGAGCTGGTCGCTGATCCGGAGCAGCTGGTTGTACTTAGCGATCCGGTCCGAGCGCGACGCCGAGCCGGTCTTGATCTGCCCGGCGCTGGTCGCGACGGCGAGGTCGGCGATGAACGCGTCCTCGCTCTCGCCGGAGCGGTGCGAGATCACGGCGGTGTAGCGCGCGTGCTGCGCCGTGCGGACCGCGTCGAGCGTCTCGGTCAGCGAGCCGATCTGGTTGACCTTGACGAGGATCGAGTTGGCGATGCCCTCGGAGATGCCGCGCTTGAGGCGCGCAGTCTGCGTCACGAACAGGTCGTCGCCGACGAGCTGGCACCTCGACCCGAGCTTGTCCGTGAGGTGCTTCCAGCCCGCCCAGTCGTCCTGGTCGAGGCCATCCTCGATCGAGATCATCGGGTACTTCGCCACCCAGCTGGCGTACAGGTCGGCCATGTCGGCGGACGTGCGCTGCTCGCCGGCGTACGTGTACGTGCCCGTCGCCTTGTCGAAGAACTCCGAGGCCGCGACGTCGAGCGCGAGGAATATCTGCTCGCCGGCCTTGTAGCCGGCCTTGCCGATCGCCTCGAGGAGGAGCTGGAGCGCCTCGTCGGCGCTGTCGAGGCTGGGCGCGAAGCCGCCCTCGTCGCCGACGTTGGTGGCCTTGCCGCGGCTCGCCAGCAGCTTCTTCAGGTGGTGGAACGTCTCGACGCCGGCGCGCAGCGCATCCTCGAACCGATCGAACCCGGCGGGGACGATCATGAACTCCTGGATGTCGAGGTTGTTGTCGGCGTGGGCGCCGCCGTTGATCACGTTCATCAGCGGCACGGGCAGCGTCACCGCGCCGACGCCGCCGAGGTAGCGGTACAGCGGCAGCTCGTGACCGGCGGCGGCCGCGCGCGCGGCGGCCATCGACACGGCGAGGATCGCGTTGGCGCCGAGGTGGGCCTTGGTCGGCGTGCCGTCGAGGGCGATCAGCGCGGCATCGACCGCGGCCTGGTCGGTCGCGTCCATGCCGATCAGCGTGGGGGCGATCACGTCGCGGATGTGATCGACGGCCTTGAGCACGCCCTTGCCGAGAAAGCGCGCGGCGTCGCCATCGCGCAGTTCGAGCGCCTCGTGCTCGCCTGTCGATGCGCCCGAGGGCACGATCGCGCGGCCGAGCGCGCCGCCATCGAGGCCGACCTCCGCTTCGACGGTGGGGTTGCCACGGGAATCGAGGACCTCGCGAGCATGGAGCCAGACGATCTCGGTCATGGACAGACCTTACCCAAAGACCGTGCGCCGATCACGCCCGTGAGGCTGTGTTACACCTCGCGCATGCGCATGATGTGGATGGGCGCGCTGCGCATGGGCGTGATGCGCGTGGGCGTGACCCCGAGCCGCGCGTGCGTCGGGCGCATCGCGGCCGTGGTCACGGCGTCGTGGGCTCGGGCTCGGGCTCGGGCTCGGGCTCGGGCTCGGGCTCGGGACGATGACCGCCGCGGGGTGCGGGGCGGGTGCCGCGCCGCCGTCAGCCGCGCCCCGCGCCACCACGTCGAAGGAGCTCCTCGCGGCCGCGCGCGCCAGCCTCGAGGCGTGGCGCCAGGCCTACGAGGTGCGCAGCCTCGACGCCCTCGGCAACCTCTACACCCACGACCCGTCGCTGGTGGTCGTCCACCAGGGCACGGCACACTTTGGCTGGCCCTCGGTCGAGGCGCTGCTCCGCGACCGGGTGTCGCGAGCGAGCGCGATCCGCCTGCGCATCAAGGACGTCCAGGTCGAGACGCTCGGGCCCGACGCGGTGAGCGCGCTCGCCACGCTGACCCGCGAGGTCACCGAGGGTGCGACCACCGCCGTCGAGACCGGCACGCTCACGCTGCTCCTGTGGCGCGAGCCCGGCGCGGCGGGACGCTGGCTGATCACGCACGAGCACTACTCGTACGGGCGGGCCTAGCGATGGCGACGCGCACCATCGGCGTGGCGCTCCTCGGCCTCGGCAACGTGGGCGGCGGCGTGGTCAAGCTGCTCGAGGCCAACGCCGCCGCGATCGAGGCGCGCCTGGGCACCCGGCTCGAAGTCCGGGCGATCGTCGTCCGCGATCCGGACAAGCTGCACCGCGTGGTCGACGTCGATCGCGCGCTGCTGTCCACCGACGTGGAGGCCGCGATCGCGCGCCCCGACGTCGACATCGTGTGCGAGCTGATGGGCGGCACCACGCTCGCGAAGGCCGCCGTGCTCGCGGCGCTCGCTGCCCACAAGCACGTGGTGACCGCGAACAAGGCGCTGCTCGCCGAGCACTGGGGCGAGGTGTTCGGCGCGGCCGAGCGCGCCGGGGTGGACGTCTACTACGAGGCCGCGGTGTGCGGCGGCGTGCCGATCATCCGCGTCCTGCGCGAGGGCCTCGCCTCCGATCGCATCGAGTCGATCCACGGCATCGTCAACGGTACGTCGAACTTCATCCTGTCGGAGATGACCGAGAGCCGCCGCCCGTTCGTCGACATCCTGCGCGAGGCGCAGGCGCTCGGGTACGCCGAGGCGGACCCCACGCTCGACATCGGAGGTGGCGACGCGGCCCACAAGCTCGCGGTGCTGGTCAACCTCGCGTTCGGCACCGTGATCGACGTCGCCGCGATCCCGACCGACGGCATCGACGTGGTCGAGCCGATCGACATCGTGTACGCTGAGCGGTTCGGCTACGTGATCAAGCCCCTGGTGATCGCGCGCGCCCACGACGACGCGCCCGATGGCCCACTCGAGGCGCGCGTGCACCCCGCGCTGATCCCGGCGAACTGGCTGCTCGCCGACGTGGCCGGCGCCAAGAACGCGGTCTACGTGCACAGCTACGCGCTGGGGCCCTCGCTGTACTACGGCGCCGGCGCGGGCATGCTGCCGACGGCGATGTCGGTGGTGTCCGACATGCTCGAGATCAGCCGCAACCTGCTCGCGCGCGCGGGCTCGCAGGTGGCGCCCCGGCCGCGGCCCACCCGGGCGCGCGCGCTGGTGCCGCTCGCGGACACCCGCACCCGCTACTACCTGCGGTTCGGCGTGCACGACCAGCCCGGCGTTCTCGGCCAGCTGATGACGATCCTCGGCGCCCACGCGGTCTCGATCGCGCAGGTGGTCCAGGAGGGTGCTCACGGCCGTCGCGCCACCGACCTGCGCGAGCCCGGCGCGGTCGATGCGCCGGTGTGGGTCGTGGTGCTCACGCACGAGGCCCGCGAGGGCGACGTCCGCGCCGCGCTCGCCGAGATCGACCGTCTCGCGGTGGTCCGCGAGACCGCGCGGGTGATCCGGATCGCGGGGGCGCCGTGAAGCACGAGATCCGCGTGATCTTCGGCGACACCGACCAGATGGGCGTCGTCTACTACGCCAACTACCTGCGGTTCTTCGAGAGCGCGCGCGCCGACTACTGGCGCTCCCTCGGTCGGACCCACAAGGACCTCGATGCGTGGGGCGTGGCGCTGCCGGTGGTCGAGGCGCACTGCAACTACCGGCGGCCGGCGCGCTACGAGGACCTGCTCGAGATCGACATCGAGGTCACCGAGTTGCGCAGCGCGTCGCTGCGGTTCGCGTACGTGGTCCGGCGCGGCGAGGACGTCCTCGCGGACGGGTACACCCGCCACGCGGTGATCGGCACCGACGGCCGCCCCCGGCGGCTGCCCGCGGCGCTGCACGACACGATCGCCCCGCTGGTCGCCGCGCGCTGACCCGGCGGCGAGAGAATCGGAGGCTCCACACGTGCACCTGCACGTGGCACGTGGCACGTGCACGATCGGGCAGGAGCGCGATCGTCGTCGGGAATGGAGCGGCGGGCCCAGCCGGAGGGCGTCCAGCTCGCCCCTGCGTGGACGAGTACGAGTACGTGACACGTGGCACGTGCACGGTCCGCATGGCGTCTGGTCGACGCGCCCGGATCCGTTCGGCGGAGGTGAGCAAGCCCGCTTGCGCGTTGCCCCGAGGGGTGGGGGAGCGGTACACCCGATGTCATGCAAGACCGCAACCTCGCCCTGGAAGTCGTGCGCATCACCGAGGCCGCGGCGCTGGCGTCCGCGCGCCTGATGGGCCGCGGCGATCGCAAGCAGGCTGATCACGTCGCCGTCGAGGCGATGCGGCGCGCGTTCGACGCGATCGACTTCCGCGGCACCGTGGTGATCGGCGAGGGCGAGCGCGACGAGGCCCCGATGCTGTTCATCGGCGAGACCGTCGGCGCGGGCTGGGCCGATGGGGACAACAGCCCCAAGGTCGACATCGCCGTCGACCCGCTCGAGGGCACCAACCTGTGCGCGACCGGCGCCCCGGACGCCATCAGCGTGATCGCGATCGCCGACGACGGGCAGTTCCTCAACGCGCCCGACACGTACATGCAGAAGATCGCGTGCGGCCCCGAGGCGCGCGGCCTGATCGACCTCCGCGAGTCGCCGACCTGGAACCTCGAGCGGATCGCCAAGGCCAAGGGCAAGAAGGTCACCGACTGCACGGCCGTGATCCTCGATCGCGATCGCCACAGCGACCTGATCGGCGAGGTCCGCCAGGCCGGCGCCCGGATCCGCCTGATCGGCGACGGCGACGTGTCCGGCGCGGTCATGACCTGCAACCCGGACTCCGGCATCGACGTGCTGTTCGGCACCGGCGGCGCTCCCGAGGGCGTGATCTCGGCGGCGGCGCTCAAGTGCGTTGGTGGCGAACTGCAGGGCCGGCTGCGGTTCCGCAACGACGAGGAGCGGGCCCGCGCCAAGCGGATGGGCGTGCCGCCCGAGGACACCATCTACATGACCGAGGACCTCGCGAAGGGCGACGTCATGTTCGCCGCGACCGGCGTGACCAAGGGCTACCTGCTCGACGGCGTGCGGTTCTTCGGCGACGGCGCCAAGACCGAGTCGATCGTGATGCGCTCGAAGTCCGGCACGGTCCGGGTGATCAACTCGACTCACCACTTCAACACCAAGCCGAAGTACAGCTGGGCGACTGGCCTCGAGGACTGATCGGCGAGCGAGGACGACGCCTCGGAGCCGTGCTCGTGGCACGTGGCCCATGCACCTGCACGTGAGACGACCGGGGGGCGCTGCACGGCAGGGCACACGCGTGATGCCCTGGGCGACGGCTACAGCGACGGCCGGGCGGCGCTGCCGGCCGTGGGCGCGCGCTGCGCCTTGCGCGAGGAGGTCACGGCGAGCGCGACCAAAAAGCTGGTGATCGCGAGCAGCGCGAGCACGCCGAGCATCACGGCGATCGACCGGCCGCGCCCCGGCCGGCGGGCGGTCCAGTCGGCCGGCACCGGGGTGAGGTGGCGGCGCAGTGGCTCGATCCGGGGCTCGATCCGGGGCTCGATCCGGGGCTCGATCCGGGGCCAGATCGGCAGATCGCTCGGCAGCCCGCTCGGCAGCCCGCTCGGCAGCCCGATCCGCGGCGCGACCTGGGTCGGGACCGCGTCCGGGCTGCCCGGCACGGGCACGCGGCCGGCGCCGCTGCGAAGGCCGGTCTCGGCTCCGGCATCGTGGTCCGCGGTGGCCTCGCTGGAGCCCGCGACCGGGGGGTGGGCTGGGTTTCCAGCTCGGCGCGCGAGCCACTCGCTGGCTGGGTGACCAGCGCGGCGCGCGAGCCGCTCGCTGGCTGGCGAGCTGCGTGGGCTGCGCAGCGCTCGCGACCTGGGTGGGCTGCGCAGCGCTCGCGACCTGGGCGGGCTGCGCAGCGCTCGCGACCTGGGTGGGCTGTGCCGCGCTCGCGACCTGGGTGGGCTGCGCAGCGCTCGCGACCTGGGTGGGCTGCACGGCGAGCGGGCGGCGGCGGGACTCCATCACCGTCGCAGCGGCATCGAGCAGCTCGGCGGCCGACAGGCGGATGTCGCCGGTGGCGAGCTCCATCACGTCCTCGGTCGGCGGCGACAGCCGGGTGCCGGACGCGCGGGTTCCGGCCTCGTCGGCGCGTTCCGCGGCCGGGGGACGCGCGGCGCGGGTGGCGCTGGTCGCCGCGTCCTGCGGCCCGGTCGTCGGCCCCGCGGGGACGCGCGCGAATCGCTCACGGATCCACGCGCCGAGCTGCATCGGGGTGGCGAGCTCGGGCGAGCCCTTCACGAACGTCTCGAGCGTGTGGGCGAGCTCCATCGCGCTCGGCCGGTCCTCGCGGCGCTTCTGCAGGGCCCGTGTCAGCGCCTTGGCGAGCGGAGGCGGCGTCGTGGGCGCGATCAGCGAGATCGAGGGCAGGTTGCCGTCGCGGATCTGGCGCATCGCCTCGACGGCATCGCCGCGCCCGACGATCGTCCGCCCGGCGAGCAGCTCCCACAGCACGATGCCGAGCGAGAACACGTCGCTGCGGCCGTCGAGCGGCGACGCGGTGGTCTGCTCGGGGGACATGTACGCGTACTTGCCCTTGACCTGGCCCGGGCTGGTCAGGTCCTCCGTGATCGCGGCGGCCTTGGCGATGCCGAAGTCGCACAGCTTGACCACGCCGTCGTACGACACCATCAAGTTCGCCGGCGACACGTCGCGGTGGACCAGGCCGATCGGCCCGCCGGTGGAGCCGCGCAGCTCGTGCGCGTGGTGGAGCGCGGCCGCCGCATCGGCGCCGAGGCGCGCGACCAGCGCGGGCGGCAGCTTCTCCTGCGCGGCGTGCTTGAACAGCTGCCCCGCGTGCACGCCGTCGATGAACTCCATCGCGATGAAGTAGTCGCGCTCGACCTTCCCGAAGTCGTAGATGTGGACGATGTTCGGGTGATTCAGCTGGGCCGCGAGCTGCGCCTCCTTGAGGAACATCCGCACGAAGTCCGGGGTGTCCGCCAGGTGTGGCAGGATCCGCTTGACCGCGAGCCGCCGGTCGAACCCCTCGAGCCCGCGCTGCTGGGCGAGGAACACCTCCGCCATCCCGCCGCGCGCGAGGCGCCGGACCAGGACGTAAGGTCCGAAGCGGATCCCGCCATCGGAGGAGGCTGACACCGCCCCAGCATAACCGCTCGGGTGTGTGCGCGGCAGGTGCGGCCACACCGGAACATCGACACACGCCCTGTGCTCGAACGCGCGTGCGCGGCGTGCAGCGCGCGGCGTGCCTCCTGTCCGTCTCGGGGCGTCCCGGGCTCGCCGGGCTCGCCGGCCCCGCCGGCCTCGACCTGACCTCGTGTGCGCTGCCCGCGTGAGCGACCGATGCCACGTCCGCGGCGGCACCCCGCGCGCGGCTCGGCGGTGGCGAGCCGCTGGTCGAGCTGTTCGATGCCGCCGCCTCGACCACCGGCCGGCCTGCCGAGGCGCGCGCCGTCGTTCGTCGACGAGCGACGGCGCCACCTCGATCGGCGTGCGCGGGATGACCGCAGCCAACCTCGTCGTTGGCGCCCGGCCTCGCCGGGGCACCGCCGAGGCCGCTCGCACCGACGCCGCGGCCACGATCGACTCGACCTTCGGCGGGATCGCTCCGCGCGGCCATGCGCGCACCTCCGCCGAGGCGCGAACCGCGAACGAGGCGCGAACTGCGCGAAACTGCGTCCGCTGGCGCCCCGGCGGAGCGCGCGCGGGCCACAGGTTGCGACCACCGGACCTCAGCGCGCGCAGTGACTGTTAGGCCGCTCCGCGGCCGAGCGTGACGCATGTCATCGCTGGGATTCCTCGTCGGGGCGAGGGTGTTCGAGGTGACGAACCGCGAGCGCCGGTGGCCAGCCGAAATAGGCTTGACCCCCGGAACCAACCTCAGTAGGGTCCGCCATCGATTTCAACCGCCGTCAGTTTTGGGGCATTCCCAGCGGCACGAACTTCCGAAGAAGCACGAGGAGCACGAACGTATGAAGAAGCTAGCTTTGGGAGCCCTGTTCGCTGGGCTCGCCGCCTGTGGTGGTGGTGGTGGCAACACTGACGGCGTCATCATCCAGGTGGATGGCGGCCTGGTCGAACCCGGCGTTTGCAATCCGCTGACCCAGACTGGCTGCAACGCCGGCGAGAAGTGCACGTGGTGGACCGACCAGGACAACCCGCCGATCGGCCACGTCGGCTGCGCGCCGGACGGTCCGCTCGCCATCGGCGCCGCGTGTATGGATCCCGTGGCCGGCGCCATGGGCTACGACACCTGCGCCAAGGGCGCGGTCTGCCTCAGCGGCGAGTGCAAGCAGATCTGTGACCAGCAGGGCGGCGCCCCGCCCTGCGACGCGAACCACTCCTGTACGCGCTACGCGGACTTCTTCGAGGTCGGCGGCATGGCCGTCGCCGGCGTCTGTGATCCGGCGTGCGACCCGCTGACCCAGGAGCTCAAGGTCGGCACGAGCACCGCGGCGTGCGGCTCGGCCGATCCGACGATGCCCAGCGCGGGCTGCTACGGCTTCGACGACTACTCCTGCGCCCCGGCGGGCATGAACACCTGGACGCTGACCGACCGCGCGATGCCCCGCACCAACGCGGCGGGCCTAGCGTACCTCAACGGCTGCGCTCCCGGCTTCCTCCCGTTCTTCTTCGAGACGACCGGCTCGAACGTGACCCTGTGCTCGGGTCTGTGCGCGGCCGTCGAGGTCACCAGCGCCACGGTCAACGCCGCGACCCTGGTCAAGGGTGACGCTGCCGCCCTCGGCAAGCTCCCCACCACCGCCGCCGCCATCGCGGGTGACGCGACCTGCAACATCGGCAAGAAGGGCTCCGAGGCCACCTCGGAATGCCGCTTCATCTGGGCGTACGTTGGCGACATGGCCACCGGCGCTCTGCTCCCGGCGTTCGAGGCGAACTACGCCGACAAGCTGGGCGTCTGCATGGCGATCGGTCAGTTCAACTACGACCAGGACATGATGCCGGCCACGCCGGGGGTGCCGTACCCGTCCTGCAAGGACCTGCCGGTCCCGAGCGCGGCCACCGCGACCCTCGACTACGACGACGCCGACGACTGGGGTTGCCGCAAGTACTCCACCACCGTCGCGGCCTCGATGTTCGCGCCGAACGGCAAGCGCTCGTTCGCGCCGGCCATGGACGACGTCCGCATGGCGGCGAAGGACGCTCCGCTGGAGCTCGTCCGCCACAGCTTCCGCTGAATCCAGCGATCGTCAGGAGCTGACTCCTGACGCATCAGGGCCGGTCGCGAGACCGGCCCTTCTGCATTTTCGGCGGCGCGGCGACACCGATTGGGTGGCGCGGGGGCGGCGGGGCGACATACGTTGGGCCGCGAGGCGGCAATCGTTGGGCCGCGAGGCGGCAATCGTTGGGCCGCGAGGCGGCATACGTTGGGCGGCGGGGCGGCATACGTTGGGCGGCGAGGCGGCATTCGTTGGGCCGCGAGGCGGCATACGTTGGGCCGCGAGGCGGCATACGTTGGGCCGCGAGGCGGCATACGTTGGGCCGCGAGGCGGCAAACGTTGGGCGGCGGGGCGGCGCGTGATCGCGCCCCTGCGCGGGGGCGGAGGTTGGGCGCTTGATCGTTCCCCCGCCGGCGGTCGCCCGTGAGGTGGTGGGGTCGGCGGTCTGTCCGTGAGTTCGCGGTACTCCGGACACTCCGGACGCGCGACGTCGCATGATCGAGGACTTGCGTCGGCACGATCCTGGAAGCAGGACGCAACTCGCGAGCGGCCGGGCCGATACCCGCGCCCACCGCAAGGAGGAGCCGATGACGTTCATGGGGTGTCGTACGCAATCACTCGCGCAGGATGCGCGGGGCACAGGTCTCGTCGTGGGGCTGCGCGTGATGAAGAGCGGAGCCGAGCACGTACTGCCGGTCGACGGCCGGCGCTGGGTGATCGGCGCGAGCGCGAGCTGCGACGTCGTCATCGGTGATCCGTTCGTGTCGCAGATGCACTGCGTCCTCGAGCGTAAGGCGGGTGGAGGCCTGCTCGTGCGCGACAAGGACTCGCGCAACGGCACGCAGATCGACGGCAACTTCGTCGAGGCCGGCGAGCTGCGGATGGGCTCGACGCTGACGATCGGGCGCACCGTGCTGCTCGCGGTCGCTGCGCCGGGCCAGGCCGATCGGGTCACCGCGATCGAGGCGCTGCGCGGGCACGATCCGGCGCTGCGGGCGACCATCGGCCAGGCGCTGCGGGCCGCGCAGACCGACTGCAACGTGCTGATCGTCGGCGAGACCGGCACCGGCAAGGAGCTGCTCGCGCGCGTGGTCCACGAGGCATCGCGGCGGGCTGCCGGCGCGTTCGTCGCGGTCAACTGCGGCGGCATCCCGCGCGAGCTGATCGGCTCGGAGATGTTCGGTCACGAGAAGGGCGCGTTCACCGGCGCGCACGCCGAGCGCGACGGCTACTTCATCGAGGCGCACGGCGGGACCCTGTTCCTCGACGAGCTCGGCGAGCTACCCCTCGAGCAGCAGCCCCACCTCCTGCGCGCGCTCGAGTCCCGCCGGGTGCGGCGCGTGGGCGGCGTCGCCGAGCGGCCCGTCGATGTCCGGATCGTGGCGGCCACCAACCGGCTCGAGGGCCTCGGCACCGAGTCCTCGCGGCTGCGGCTCGACCTCTACCACCGCGTCGCCACGGTCGTGCTCGTGCTGCCGCCGCTGCGCGAGCGGATCGGCGACATCCCCGAGCTCGTGGCGCACCTGCTCGACGCCCACCGCGCGGAGCATGGCGAGAAGAGCGTCCTGCCCGACGCGTGGAAGATGCTCGCCGCGTACCCGTGGCCCGGCAACGTGCGCGAACTGCGGCACGCCGTGGCGCGGGCGGTGGCGCTCGGCGGCACCGAGCTCGGGGCCGCGGACTTCTTCCCCGAGCTGCGGTTCGGGCGGCCGCCGCCGGGACCCGCGGGCGAGGAGCTCGAGCGGCTGGTGCCATACCAGGCGATCCTGCGCGGCGCGATGGAGCAGGCGCTCGCCCAGCACGGGACCATCCGCGCGGCGGCCAACCACCTGGGCATGGCCAAGTCCACGTTCGCCGACAAGGCCAAGCAGTGGGGGCTGATGCCGCCGCGCCGGATGCGCCGGCCGATCGCCGGGGGCCGCTGACCTGGCCGCGTTCGGCACCGCCGGTCGACCGGCCGATCCTGAGAGCCGGTGAACCAGTCTCGAACCCGGGGTGGGAACCTCATCATCGATCACATCTCGGGAACACCGCGTGGCCAGACCGTGCACCACGCGTGGCGCGCGGGCGCCGCGCTCGCGCTGGGGCCTCCCGACGTGGACCGCGGGGCGCTCGCAGAAGATCCGGACGACGGACACCGCCCGCGCGATCCGGTGGCGCCCGGCGCATCACGGCTCGACGCGCTCGGGGAGGGGGCCTCGGCGGGGCCCGGCCGGTGAGCGCGCCGCGCACGTGCGGACGCCTCGCGCGACGCAGCGGCGGTCCACCGCGCGTGCGGTGTCACGCCCCGCGCCCCGGGCGGACCGGCTCCGGGGGCACGCGGCGCCACACCCAGGGTCCGGCACCGGCCTCCAGCTCCTCGTTCGACGCCGGGTGCCGCCACGCGACCTCGAGGGCATGAGGCGCGGTGCCCTCGATGCGCAGCTGCCCCTGATGGACGCGATCATGGTGGGCGAAACACAGCTGGATGCAGTTCTCGACGGTGTGGCCCCCGCCGTGGGCCTGGTAGCGCAGGTGGTGGATGGTCAGGAAGCGGCGGCTGCGGCAGCCCGGGACCACGCACGCGTGGTGGCAGGCGATGGCGACCTTGCGCCGGATCGCGTTGGGCACCGTGAGCGTCGGCCGCGTGCGGTCGCTGGTCTCGAGGTCGCCGACGTGGATCGCGTCGCACAGCGCGCGGTCGCGCTGCGCGGGCGTGAGGGGCTCGGCGCTGCCGACGGCGCTGGCGGTGGCGCGCTGGCACGTCCGGCAGGTGGTCACCGCGTGCAGCGTCGGCGGTACGCGACCGAGGAGCAATGACGCCCCCGGGGATGGATCGGCCGTGAGGGCGATCGAGATGTCCGTTCGCGGGCCCTTACGCGTTGGCGCGCTGGCGGAGCACGTACTGCAGGATGCCGCCGTTGAGCACGTACTCGACCTCCTGGGGGGTGTCGATGCGCGCGATCACGGTGAACGTCTTGTCGCCGGCCTTCACGGTCAGGCGCTTCTTCGGCGCGATGCCGGCCGCGATGCCCTCGATGGTGATGACCTCGCTGCCGGTCAGACCGAGGGTCGCCGCGTCCTCGCCCGGGCTGAACTGCAGCGGGACCACGCCCATGCCGATCAGGTTCGAGCGGTGGATGCGCTCGAAGCTCTTCGCGATCACGGCGCGGACGCCGAGGAGCAGGGTGCCCTTGGCGGCCCAGTCGCGCGAGCTGCCCGTGCCGTACTGATCGCCCGCGATCACGATCAGCGGGACCTTGTCGGCGGCGTACTTCTGCGCCGCGTCGTAGATCGCGAGCTGCTCGACGACGCCGGTCGGCGACGTGTAGTTCGTCAGCCCGCCCTCGATGCCGCCCAGCATCAGGTTCTTGAGGCGGATGTTCGCGAACGTGCCCCGCACCATCACCTCGTGGTTGCCGCGGCGGGCGCCGTACTGGTTGTAGTCGGCCTGCTTGACGCCGTGGCTGTCGAGGTAGCGCGCGGCCGGGCTCATCTTCGCGATGTTGCCGGCGGGCGAGATGTGGTCGGTGGTCACCGAGTCGCCGAGGATCGCGAGCACGCGCGCGCCGTGGATGTCGGTGATCGGCGCGGCCTTGGGGCCGAGGTCGTCGAAGAACGTCGGCTTGCGGATGTACGTCGAGGCGTCGTCCCACGCGAACGTGTCGCCCTCGGGGATCTGCAGGCTCTGCCACTCGGCGTCGCCGTCGAGCACGGACGCGTAGCGCGCCTCGAACTGCTCGCGCTTGACGCTCGTGCGCATCGCCTCGGCGATCTCCGCCGTGGTCGGCCACACGTCGCGGAGGAACACCGGCTGGCCGTCGCTGCCGGTGCCGAGGGCTTCCGTCTCCGTGTCGATGTTCATCGTGCCGGCGATCGCGTACGCGACCACGAGCGGCGGCGACGCGAGGTAGTTCGCGCGCACGACCGGGTTGACGCGGCCCTCGAAGTTGCGGTTGCCCGACAGCACCGACGCGACGACGAGGTTGCCGTCCTTGACCGCGGCCGCGATGCTGTCGTGGACCGGGCCGGAGTTGCCGATGCAGGTCGTGCAGCCGTAGCCGGCGAGGTAGAAGCCGAGCTTCTCGAGGTCGCCCATCAGGTCGGCCTCGTTGAGGTAGTCGGTGACCACCTGCGAGCCGGGCGCGAGCGAGGTCTTGACCCACGGCTTCGAGGTCAGGCCCTTCGCGACGGCCTTCTTCGCGAGCAGGCCCGCGGCCATCAGCACCGACGGGTTCGACGTGTTGGTGCAGCTCGTGATCGACGCGATCACGACGGAGCCATGGCCGAGCTCGAACGTGCCCTTGTCGGTGGTCACGGTCTGGGTGTTCGCGAGGTTGCCGGGGCCGGCCGCGCCGGCGCCGGCGTCCGACCAGCTCTCGACGGCGGGCGCGTCGGCGCCGGCCTTGTCCCCGAGGATGCCACCGACGGCGCGGCGCCAGGCGCGGCGCGAGGTGGACAGCGGGACGCGATCCTGCGGGCGGGCCGGGCCGGCGAGCGACGGCACGACCGAGCCGAGGTCGAGCGACAGCGTGTCGGCGAACCGGAGCCTGGCCGTGGGGTCGTGCCACAGCATGTTCTCCTTGGTGTAGCGCTCGACGAGGTTGACGTGATCCTCGCTGCGGCCGGTGAACCGCAGGTAGTTGAGGGTCTCGGCGTCGACGGGGAAGAACCCCATGGTCGCGCCGTACTCCGGCGCCATGTTCGCGATCGTGGCGCGGTCGGGGAGCGACAGCGCGCCGATGCCGGTGCCGAAGAACTCGACGAACTTGTCGACGACGCCCATCTTGCGGAGCATCTGGGTGACGGTGAGGACGAGGTCGGTCGCGGTC
Source organism: Kofleriaceae bacterium (assembly GCA_964203225.1). Classification (GTDB taxonomy): domain Bacteria; phylum Myxococcota_A; class Polyangia; order Haliangiales; family Haliangiaceae; genus JABFXX01. Next base: position 383,826 of record CAXNMK010000003.1, on the reverse strand, counting down.
GCGCCCGGGGGCAGCTGGCCGGTCAGCTCGAAGCCGACGACCTCGGGGATCAGCATCGTCATCGGCTGGCCGAGCATGACGGCCTCGGCCTCGATGCCGCCGACGCCCCAGCCGAACACGCCGAGGCCGTTGACCATCGTGGTGTGCGAGTCGGTGCCGACCAGCGAGTCCGGGAACGCGACGGTGACGCCGTCGCGCTGCTCGGTGAACACGACCTTGGCCAGGTACTCGAGGTTGACCTGGTGGCAGATGCCGGTGCCCGGCGGGACGACGCGCATGTTCGCGAACGCCTGCTGGCCCCACCTCAGGAACAGGTAGCGCTCGCGGTTGCGCTGGTACTCGAGCGCGACGTTGTTCTTGAACGCGAGCGAGGTGCCGTACTCGTCGATCTGGACCGAGTGATCGATCACGAGATCGACGGGGCGCAGCGGGTTGATCGAGCGGCCGGGCTTGCCGAGCTTGACGAACGCGTCGCGCATCGCGGCGAGGTCACACACGGCGGGGACGCCGGTGAAGTCCTGCATCAGCACGCGCGCGGGGCGCAGCTGGATCTCGTGCTCGACCCGCTTCTGCGGGTTCCACCCGGCGACCGCCTCGATGTCGACCGCGTTGACGGTCTTGCCGTCCTCGTGGCGGAGGAGGTTCTCGAGCAGGATCCGCAGCGAGTAGGGCAGGGTCGCGACGTCGCCGACGTTCGCCTTGTGGAGCGCGTCGATCCGGTAGAGCTCGACCTTGTTTGCGCCGACCGTGATCTGCGCCTTACTTCCAAAGCTGTTCGTCATTGTCATGCTCGTCATGATCGTCAGGTCCTCGGCTGTGGAATCTAACAGGATGTGCCGGACGAAGTTCGCGTGAGTGGGGTGGTATCGTGCGCCGTGACGCTCGTCGTGGATCCGGTCCAGATCGCTCGCATCGCGGAGGCGATCGCGGAGGCGCCGCTGGCGACGTTCGACCTCGAGTTCCTGTCCCAGGACCGGCTGGTCCCGACCCTGTGCCTCGTTCAAGTCTCATGGCTCCCGGCGCATGTGCGGGTGGATGCCGCGGCCGCCGAGATCGTCGCCGTCGAGCCCCTGATCGCGCTCATCGATCCCCTCGCCGCCGACGTCCAGCCGGTGTTCGAGGCGCTGCGGGTCCACCCGTGCGTGGTCGCCCACGCTCCCCGCCAGGACCTCGGCCTGGTCGCCGCCCGGTTCGGGCTGGCCATGCCCGCCGTCGCCGACACCCAGCTGATGGCGGCGTTCGCCGGCCTCGGCGACCAGGTCGGCCTGTCCGCGCTCGCCGGGGAGCTCCTCGGCGTGACCCTCGGCAAGGAGCAGCAGTGGACCGACTGGGCGCGCCGGCCGCTGTCGGATGCGCAGCTCGCCTACGCCGCCGCCGATGTCCGGTACCTCCCCGCGCTGTTCGCGCTGCTGCGGGAGCGCCTCGGCGCGCGCCTGCCGTGGGCGCTCGCCGAGAGTGCGGTGGTCGCCGCCGAGGCGGTCGCCGCGGCGGCGGTGACGCCCGACACCGCCTGGGCCCAGCTCGGGGGGCTGCGCGGCCTCGATGCGCGCGCGCTCGCGGCCGCCGTCGCGCTCGCCGGGTGGCGCCAGCGCGTCGCCATCGAGCTCGATCGGCCGCTCGGCCAGGTCCTCCACGAGAAGGTCCTGATCGACCTCGCCCGCACCCGGCCCGACAGCCCGGGCGCGATCCGCGCCGCCCGCGGCATCTCCCCGCTCGCCAAGCAGCGCGCGGACGACCTGCTCGCGGCCCTCGAGGCCGCCCGCCCGGGCGCCATCCCGCTGATCGCCCCGGGCCGCCCGGGCAGCACCCGCGCCCAGCGGTGGGCCGAGATCCTCCTCGCCATCGTGCAGCTGGTCGCCGACCAGACCGGCGTCGCCGCCCGGCTGCTGGCCACCCGCGCTGACGCCGAGGAGCTCGCCCGGACCGTCGACGAGCGCGGCCTCGCCGCGGCTGCCGGCCTGCCGGCGTTCACCACCTGGCGCCAGGCCGTCCTCGGCCCCGCCTGGCGCGGCTTCCTCGATGGCTCGCTGCTCGTCGCGGGGGATCCCGCCAGCCCGGCCGGCATCGCCCTGTGCGCCCGGAGCGCTCTGGCGGGAACGCCCTCGGTGGCGCCATCCACCTGAGATCGAAGGGCTCTCGGGCATCGGCGGGAGCCGCGCCGCGCCGCGCCGGGCGGCGGCCGCCGCCGGGACAGGGACCGCGTCTGCAGGGTTGTTAAGCCAGAATCGTCGTCGGCGCGTTGGAGGCAGACATGAAGCTCCGTCCGATGCTGCTGGGTGTGCTGGTCGCTTGCTCGGGTCAGGCGATGCCGGAGGTGGCGACCGTCCGGGCGGTCCCCGACGTCACCGCGGTGCCGATGCCCGAGTTCCAGGCGTCCTCCGAGATCGCGGCGGACAAGCTCGAGGCGCCGTGGTCGCTGACCGCGACCGACGGGAGCGGCCTGGTGGTGACCCGGGTCGATGCCAGGGCGGTGATGCAGGGGCCGCTCGCGTTCACCGAGCTGCACCTGTACTTCGAGAACCCCGAGGCGCGGATCCGCGAGGGCACGTTCCAGATCACGCTGCCGCCGGGCGCCGCGGTGTCGCGGTTCGCGATGGAGAACGACGGCCAGTTCATGGAGGCCGAGGTCGTCGAGAAGCAGCTCGCGCGGCGCGCGTACGAGGACTTCCTCCACCGCAAGCAGGACCCGGCGCTGCTCGAGAAGGGCGCCGGCAACCAGTTCTCGGCCCGCGTGTTCCCGATCGCGCCGCGCGCGCAGAAGCACCTCGTGATCTCGTTCAGCCAGGAGCTGCCGGGCGAGCGCTACACGCTGCCGCTGCGCGGGCTGCCGATGATCAAGCAGGTCGACGTACGGCTCGAGATCACCGACGCCAAGGGCGTGCGCACGCCGCAGGTGATGAGCGAGACCAACTGGACGCCGTCGCGCGACTTCGTGTCGGCGGCGCCGAGCGCGGCCGAGGCGCTGATCAGCGGCACCACCGTGGTGGCGCAGCTGCCGGCGCTCGCGCCGGGGCAGGCGATCGAGGACCGGCCGGGCGCGCTGACGTTGCTGGTCGACACCAGCGCCTCGCGCGCGCTCGGCTACGCCCGCTACGCGCGCAACGTGCGCGAGCTCGTCGGCGCGCTGGTCCGCCGCTACGGCGACGGGCTGCAGATCGAGGTGATCGCGTTCGATCAGGACACCCAGCCGATGTACGCCGGGCGCGCGGCGGATGCCGGCGACGCGGTGGTGCAGAAGCTGCTCGCGCGCGGCGCCGCCGGCGCCTCGGATCTCGGCCAGGCGCTCGCGTCGCTGGCCTCGCCGCGCGAGCGCGTGGTGGTGCTCACCGACGGCGTGTTCACGGCGGGCAAGAAGGACGCGGCGCTGACCGCCGCGGTCAAGCAGCTCGGGGCGCGCAAGGTCGGGCGCGTCGACGTGGTGCTCGCGGGCGGCATCCGCGACGAGGCGCTCGCGACCTCGCTGGTGACCGCCGGCCTGTCGCGCGCCGGGGCGGTGCTCGATCTCGACGCCGGCATCACCGACGTCGCCGCCGGCCTCGGCGAGAAGGTGCTCGTCGACATCCCGGTCGCGGTCGCGGGCGCGACCTGGGTCTACCCGCGCGTGATCAAGTCCGCGCGCGCCGGCAGCCGGCAGATCATCTACGCGCGGCTCGCGCGGCCGGCCCCGACCCTCGAGGTCACGCTCGGCGGCGCGCGCCGCACGGTGACCGTGGCGAGCGGCACGCCGGCGCTCGTGGAGCGCGCGGCCGCCACCGCGGCGATCGCCGAGCTCGAGGCGCGGCTCGACAGCGCGCCCGCCGATCAGCAGGCCGCGCTGCGCGCCGACATCGCGAAGCGCTCGATCGCGGCGCGCGTGATCTCGAGCCAGACCTCGCTGCTCGTGCTCGAGTCCGACGCGGACTACGCGCGCTTCGGCATCGATCGCCGCGCGCTCGCGGACATCCTGGTGGTCGGCCCGCAGGGCCTCGAGCAGCGCCATCGCAGCTCCACCCTGGTGCGCGTCGAGGCCAAGCCCGTCCCCGACACCAGGGCCAAGAAGGACGCCGAGAAGTCGGCGATCGCCCAGGAGGAGGCGCCGCTGCGCGACCAGGGCGCGCCGGCCGATGTCCTCGCGCAGGACCAGGACGTCAGCGACGGTGACCGCGGCGGCGATAGCTTCGCGGCCAAGGAGGACGAGGCGGACGCCGATGATCGCAGCGCGCCCGCGGCCCCGCCGCCGCGGTCGCCCGCACCGTCGGCGCCGTCGCCCGCACCGTCGGCGCGTGGCCCCGGTGGTCCGCCCTCGCGGCCCGCGCCGAGGCCTGCCCTCGCGGCGCCTCGCGGTGGTGACGTGGAGAGCACGACCCCGCCGGCGTCGCGCGGCGCGGTCGCGGCCGAGGCTCCGCGCCGGATCACCCGCTCCGAGGCGATGCAGCGCGAGCGGCGGGTCCCCCGCAACGGGACCTCGAGCGCGATCGCGAGTGACGCCGCCCAGGACGAGACCGGGGGCGCCGCGTGGCCGCCGCGCAACGCACCGGCCCCGCTTCAGGGCACGCTCGCGAACATCGATCGCGCGATCAAGGCGGGCAACGTCAAGAGCGCGCTCACCCAGGCGCGCGCCTGGCAGGCGCAGGAGCCCGGTAACGTGCTGGCGCTGATCGGCCTCGGCGAGGCGCTCGAGGCGACCCGCGATCCCGCGGCGGCCGCGCGCATCTACGGCTCGATCATCGACCTGTTCCCGGGCCGCGCGGATCTGCGGCGGTTCGCGGGCGAGCGGCTCGAGCGGATCGGCGCGACCGCGCGTCCGCTCGCGGTCGACACCTACCAGCGCGCGGTGGAGGAGCGGCCCGACCACATGACGGGCCACCGCCTGCTCGCGTACGCGCTGCTCCGCACGGGCCGGCACGCCGAGGCGTTCGCGGCGATCCTCGCCGGCGTCGATCAGCGCTACCCGGGCGGGCGGTTCGCGGGCGGCGAGCGCGTGCTCGCCGACGACGCGGGCCTGATCGGCGCCGCCTACGCCGCCGCGATGCCGGGCAAGCGCGCCGACATCACCGCCGCGCTCACCCAGCGCGGCCTCGCGCTGCCGACCCGCGCGTCGACGCGCTTCATCATGTACTGGGAGACCGATGCCAACGACGTCGACTTCCACATCCAGGATGCGCGCGGCGGGCACGCGTTCTACTCGAACAAGCAGCTGTCGTCGGGCGGCGAGCTGTACGCCGACATCACGACCGGGTACGGCCCCGAGTGCTTCGCGATCGAGGGGACCCCGAAGGCCGGCCCGTACCGGCTGTCGATCGACTACTACTCCCAGGGCCCGATGGGCTACGGGATGGGGCTGCTCCAGATCGTCCGCCACGACGGCAAGGGCACGCTGTCATTCGACGATCGTCCCTACGTGATCATGGCCGACCACGCGTACGTCGACCTCGGCACGTTCCGCTGACCCGCGGGTGACGCCCCGACGCTCGCGCGGTCGAGGCGTGCGTGCGGCGCGCGGACCCTCGAGGCGGTGCCTGCGCCCCGCGTCGCGACGCCCGGCGTCGATGGCCGTCGTTGACCACGTGCACGTCCGGTGGCGCTCACGGACCAGCTGTGGCGCTAGCCCGCGGCGGAGGCGTGAGCGGCGGACGCCGCGCTGCCGGTCAGGACCAGCCGGACCAGTAGAACACCAGCGCGTGGAAGTCGCGATCCTTGTGCGCGGCCGCCAGGGAGGGTGACACCGGCCCGCGATCGGTGGCGCCGCCGACCACGCCGGGCCAGGGATCGATCATCACCAGATCCTCCTCGCTCGTGGCGTCGAGGCGGTCGATCGTCAGGCCAACGGCGTGGGAGACGGCGTCATCGATCGTCCTGACCCGACGAGCCGGCCACCGGGTGGATCTTCTTGTAGCTGGTCGGCAGCATCGCGCCGCGGTGGCCGCGCCCGGCGCGGACCCACTCGGCGATCGCCGCCGTTGGCGTGGCGACGCGGCGGCACTGCAGCCGGTAGCCGAGCGCGTTCAGGTTCGCGACCCGGCCGCCGAACCAGCGCTGCACCTTCTCGATCGAGCCACCCTCGCTGGAGGTGTTGAGCTCGTGGAACAGGGACTCCTGGATGCCGGGTGCGTAGGCACCGGCGCGGTAGGCGATCCGGCGGAGCAGGTAGGCCGTGGCCGCTCCGGCGCACGCCGTCGGCGTGTGGAACACGGGTACCAGGAACCGGAGATCCTCCGGCGTCTGCATCACCACCTCATCGCGACTCACGTGCCTCACCACCAGGAGCCAGTCAGCGTACACGAGCGTGGCGCTGGCGGAAGCGAGCGCGCCCGTGAAAGTCTGCCCGCCGCGGTTCAGTTCCACGGGGCTCCGCCCCGCCCTGCGCGGCAAGCCGCGCAGGCTTCCCACCCCGGGTTCGAGACTGATTCACAGTCTCTGACGTCGATCGCGGCTTCGACCATTCCCTTGGTACGCCGCGGCGACGAGGCGGCTTCCCTCGGACAGTCGGCCGCGGCGACGTTGGTTGACAGACCGTCAGCTTTGTTGTATTGACAGAGTGTCAGGTCATGCCGCGTCGCCCCGATCTTGCCCGCCGCGCCCAGCTCGCCGCCGCGGCGTTCGACGTGCTGCGCACGCGCGGCGTCCAGATCTCGATGCGCGAGCTCGCCGAGGCGCTCGGGGTCAAGCGGCCCACGCTGTACTTCTACTTCCCGGATCTCGGCGCGGTGTTCGAGGCCGTGCTCGACCAGACCTACCAGGCGCTCGCGCAGGCGGTGATCGCGCGCGTGGCTGCGGTCGATCACCCCCTCGATCGGCTGCGCGTCGTCGTCGAGGCCACGCTCGCGTTCCACCGCGACCGGCCGCAGCTGATCGGCGGCCTGTTCCAGCTGTGGGCCGGCGGGCGGCGTGACGTCACCGGCGTGCTCGACCGCGAGCGCCGGATCGTGCTCGCCGCGCGCGAGGCGCTGGTCGCCGATCTGCGCGCCGGCATCGCGCGCAAGGAGGTCGAGCCGTGTGATCCCGCGCGGATCGTCGACCTCGTGTTCGCCGTCGTCGACGGCGTGCTCGTCCACCACGTCCTCGGCATCGCCCGGCCCGACGAGGTGATCGAGGAGCTCGCGGCGCGCGTGATCGAGCCGCTCCGACCCCCCAAGCGCTCGCGGAGACGCCCATGACCAGCCATCCTTCACCCACCCCGACGGCCCCCTCGCTGCCCGCCGTCCAGCCGCTGTTCCTCGCGCGCCTCGCCGGCACGCAGGCGGAGATGGGGGCCCAGCACGGGCGCCTGACCGCCGCCGATGCGGCGCGGTTGCTCGCGTTCTATCGCACGATGCCGGAGCGGATCCTCGCCGGCGATCTGCCGCGGCCGGCGCGCCTCGCGGTGCGGGCGCTGGCGCTGGCGTGGCAGGCGCGGCTCGCGCGCAGCCGGCCGGCGGAGCTGGTCGCGCGCAGCCGCGCGTTCGCGCGCGCGGTCGCCGAGCTCGCGCCTGGCCACGACACGCGCACCGCGGACCTCACGCTCGCGACCATGGACGCGCTGCAGAACTGCGTGTCGCTCGCAGCGCGCGCGCGGCTCGGGCCGTTCACGGCTCCGTTCGCCCGCCGGATGGCGAGCGCCGCGGTGCCGGCGTGCTCGACGGCGATCGCGTGGGGCCGCGCGACCGCGGACGGCGAGCTGTTGTTCGCCCGCAACTTCGACTTCCCCGGGGTCGGCGTGTGGGACGCCGCGCCCGCATTCGTGGTGTGCGCGCCGACGGGCGGGCAGCGCTACGGGTTCTTCACCACGCGCGGCGCCGACACGCCGGTGGTCACGGTCGTCAACGAGGCCGGGCTCGTGATCGCGCCGCACACGCGCTGGCACCACGACGTGACGTGGGGCGGCGCGATGATCGTCGATCTCGTCCACGCCATCGCGCGGTCGGCCGAGACGCTCGCCGACGCGATCGCGCTGGTCCGCGCACACCCGGCATCGTCGAGCTGGGGGATCGCCGTGGGCAGCGCGCGCGAGCGCTCGGCCGTGGTGATCGAGGTCGCCGGGCCCCACGTCGACGTGGTCCGGCCCGACGCCGACCACCTCGTGTGCACCAACCACTACCGCACCGCCACCCTGCGCGATCGCGAGCTCGCGGCCTCGGAGGCGTGGCTCCTGCACTCCGAGCGCCGCGCGCGCCGGCTACGCGGCCTGATCGAGGCGCGCATCGCGCCGCTGACGCCGCGGGACCTCGCCGGGTTCCTCGGCGATCGCCGCGACGTGGACGCGCCGGGCCGGACGCGCCAGTTCGGCGGCACGCTGGCACAGGCGATCAACGTCCATGCGGTGGTGGTCGCCCCGGCGCGCACCGAGGCGTGGGTCGGCGTCGATCGCGCGCCGAGCTGCGAGGGCTCGTGGGCCCACCTGGCGTGGGCGTGGGCCGGGGCCACCGGCGGCTGGGAGCTCGGGGCGCTCGGGGATCCGGCGACGTCGGGGTTCCGGGCCGAGGCGCTGCCCGCGTTCGTCGCGGCGCACACCCCGGCGACCGACCACGTGCGCACGATGACGCACGCGTACGAGAACGAGCACGACGTGCCCGCGGCGCGCGCGGCGATCGAGCGCGCGGTCGCCGCCGAGCCGATGGATCCATCGCTGCGGCTGACCGCGGCGTGGCTCGCGCTCGAGGCCCGCGAGCCGGCGCGCGCGCTGGTCCACGTCGAGGCCGGCCTCGGCACCGAGACCGAGCCCTACCGGCGCGCGCAGCTGCTGCTGTGGGGCGCGCGCGCGGCTCAGCCCGGCGATCCGGCGCGCGCGGCGCGGTGGCGCGCCGAACTCGCGGGGCTGACCGGCCCGGGCGTCGCGGCGCTCCAGGCGCGGGCGGGGGCCACGCACACCGGGCGGCCCCACCCGAACCTGATGCTCGTCGACGCGTACTGACCGGTTGCCCCGCGCGCGGCCGCCAGCTTACGCTCCGGGCCATGCTCTACCTCCATGCGGCCTTGCTCATCCTCTGCGGCATCATCGGCCTGTCCGGCCTGATCGTCGCGCAGAAGCCCGAGGCGCGGAAGATCCTCGACAAGCTCACCCCGTTCCAGGCGCTGTTCGGCGTCGGCCTGCTCGTGGTCAGCGTGTTGTACTTTCTGCAGCTCGGTCCGGTCGACTTGCTGAACAAGATCGGACCGCGTCCTGTCGAGGCGCTCGGTCAGCTCGGCGGCTGCATCGGCGGCATCATCCTCGGGTTCCTGCTCGGGCTGCCGCAGATCCTCAAGATCGCACCCGCCGGATCGCCGGCCGGCGACAAGGCCCAGGAGATCGCGGGCAAGCTGGTGCCGTTCCAGATGCTGTTCGGCCTGGTGTGCTTCGGTGCCGGCGCCCTGATCATCCTGATCCGGTTCGACATCGTCAAGCCGCACTGAGCGGCGCGCCGCCGCGCGCGTGGACGTAGAGCGCGGCCGCGAGTTCAGCGCGCGCCGTAGGTGTACGCGCTGGTCTCTTCGTTGCGATCGGTCGCGGGCGGCGGGGTGGGGGACAGCGCGCTGATCCGCGCGCGGGTCGCCGCGTCGAGCTCGAGCGTGCTCGCGGCGAGCGTCTCGGTCAGCTGCGCGACGTCGCGGCCACCGACGAGCACCGAGGTCACCGCGGGGTGCGAGGCGACCCACGCCACCGCGAGCGTGGCGGGCGGGTGGCCGAGCTCGGCCGCGAGCGCGCAGAACGCGTCCGCGATCGCGTGGAGGGCGGGCTCGCCATAGCGCACCGCGTACATCGCGTTGTCGCGCAGCCGGCCCGCCGTGGGCGCGCGGCCCGCGCCGTACTTGCCGGTCAGCAGGCCGCCGCCGGTGGGGCTGTACGGGATGACGCCGACGCCGAGGCTGTGGGCCATCGGCAACAGCTCGATCTCGGCGGTCCGCTTGACCAGGTTGTACATCGGCTGGACGGCGACCAGCGGCGCCCACCCGGCGGCGCGCTGGAGCCCGAGCGCGTGCGCGATCTGCCACGCGGCGAAGTTCGAGCACGCGGGGTACAGGATCTTGCCGGCGCGCACGAGGTCGTCGATCGCGCGCAGCGTCTCGCCAAGGTCCGTGACGTCGTCGAACCGGTGGAGGTAGTAGAGGTCGATGCGGTCGGTGGCGAGCCGGCGCAGGCTGGCCTCGACGGCGCGCACCAGGTGCAGGCGCGACGCCCCGCGGTCGTTGGGGCCCGCGCCGGTGGGAAAGTACGCCTTGGTGGCGAGCACCAGCTGATCGCGTTCGCGCGCCATCAGGCGGCCGACGATCTCCTCGGAGCGGCCGCCGGCGTAGACGTCGGCGGTGTCGATCAGGTTGACGCCCGCGTCGCGGGCGGCGCGCCAGATCGCGCCGGCGGTGGCCTCGTCGGCGTCACCGCCGAACGCCATCGTGCCGAGCGCGACGCGCGAGACCTTGACGCCGGTGCGGCCGAGCCAGCGCACGTCGGGGCGGCTCAGGCCGAGGTCGGGAACGCGGCGTCGATGCGGAGGAGGATGCGCTCCTCCTCGCCCGAGACCTTGCCGAACCCGAGGATGCCCCCCGCGGCGGCGGCCACCATCTTCGCGAACCCGATGATCTGGTTCTTGAGGAGACGGTTCTGCTCGTCGTTGAGCTGCGCGGCGAGGGACTTGATGTAGGCCTCCCAGGCGTCGAACAGCTCGGTCGACGGCTTGGACTTGAGCCAGGTCTGGAGCAGCTCGTAGCCGTCCGTGCCCTGCTCGAGGCCCTTGCCGTGCGCGCCCTGGAGGATGGCGGTGCGCTCGTTGTCCTGGATCTCGCCGTCGGCCCACGCCACCGCGATCAGCGGGACGAGCGACAGCGCGGCGATCGTGTTCGACTTGAGGCCGAGCCCGACCAGCTTGTCGAGCACCGCGTCGTCGGTCATGCCCGACGCCTTGCGGAGGTCGTCGCGCGACCGCTGCGAGTCGAGCTTGTCCTTCATGGCGGCCAGCTTCTGGGCGTTCTCCTTCTCGTAGAACTGATTCTCCAGCGCACGCCCACGATCTTCGAGGGTGACTTCGGACACGGCGGCCTCCTTCTGGTTCCTGCGGGACGCCCGGGGTCACCCGGACGCTTGCCCTGCAGGGCACCATACAAAACCTGCGGCGGGGTTTCGAGGGGCCCGGGACCTTTCGAGGGGCCGGGGCGCCGGTGGCGGTGCGGGGGCCGGCGCCAGGGGTCGACGACCCCGTGGGACGGGGGAGCCCCGTTGAACTGGGGTAAGGTCCGTCGCGTGAATCCACGGGGGTCTCGCTCACACCGCGCCGGGCTGCGCCTGTGGCTCTTGCCGATGGCCCTGCTGTGCGGGGTCTCGATCGCCGGGTTCGCGGTGTTCTACGTCGTCGACCACTACATCACGGGTGGCGGCCCGGCGCCGCAGCACGCCCCGCTGCTCGAGCGGTTGCTCCACCTCGAGCCCTCGCTGATCTCGGATGCGCTGTCAGGGCTCGCGGGCATGACGGCGGCCGTGCTCGGCATCGTGATCACGGTGGTCTCGCTCCTCGTGCAGCTGACCTCCGATCGCTACACCGGCGTGGCGCGGATGTTCCTCCGGGATCGCACCAACATCGCCGTGATCTCGTACTACGTGATCGTCTGCGTCGTTGGCGTGTTCCTCAGCCTGTCGCTCCACGCCGACTACGTCCCGCGCGCGACCGTGTTCGCGATGATGGGCGCCACCTGCTTCGGCATCGTGATCATGCTGCCGTACTTCTCCTACGTGTTCCGGTTCCTCGAGCCGGTCAACCTGGTCGCGCGGATCCGCACCGAGGCCACCTCGGACCTGCTGGCCGCTGCGACCACCCGCACCCCCGACGAGATCATCGCCGGCCAGGGCCCCGCGATCGCCGCGCTCGAGGAGCTCACGGACATCACATCGAACTCGATCTCGGGCAAGGACAAGATCATCGCCAGCCGTGCGGTCGACGCGATCAAGGACTTCGTGATCGGGTACCTCGAGCTCAAGGAGCGCGCCGAGCCGAGCTGGTTCCAGATCGGCGAGCGGATCCGCGACAACCCCGACTTCGTCGCGATGGATCCCGAGTCGCTGCGGGACCTCGAGGCCGATCGCACGTGGCTCGAGTGGAAGGCGCTGCGCCAGTACCTCGGGATCTACGCCGAGGCGCAGGGGTCGATGCCGGACATCAACTACCTGATCGCGATCGATACACGCTACGTCGGCGAGGCCGCGCTCGCCCGCGGCGACACCAGCGTCGTCGAGCTCGCCTTCCGGTTCATGAACAGCTACCTGCGAGCCGCGCTCAACGCGCGCGCGGTGCGCACCGCCTACAACGTGCTCAACCAGTACCGGCTGATGGTCGAGAGCATGATCAAGGGCGGCGCCCACGACATGGCGACCGCCGGCGTCAAGCACATGATCTACTACGGCCGCACCAGCTACGACATGCAGCTCGGGTTCGTGACCGAGACGGTGGCGTACGACGTGTCCGCGCTGTGCGAGTTCGCGCACGCCCAGGGCAAGGGCGGCCCGGTCGACCACGCCATGCTCGCGATGTTCCTCGAGCTCGATCAGCCGCTGCGCGCGCGCCGCCAGGAGGCCGGGCTCCAGGGCATCCGCAAGGCGCAGCTCAAGCTCGCCTGCTACTACCTGTCGGTCGGCGCCGACGATCGCGCCCAGCAGATCGCGTTCGACATGGCCGGCGAGGACCGCACCCGGCTCGCCGCGATCCGCGAGCAGCTCGGCAAGGTCGAGACCAAGGAGTTCTGGGAGATCATCGATCGTGGCCGCAACTTCGAGTACATGCCGCCGCGCCAGAAGGCCCAGATGGACCGGTTCTTCGCGATGCTGCCCCTCGTCGAAGCGCCCGCCACGCCGCCGGCCGCGTAGGCCTGTCAGCCCAGCAGGCGCTGGTGCTCGTCGCGCAGCGTGCCGAGCTCGGCGAGCCCGCGCCCGCGCGCCGCCGTGATCGCCTCGCCGGGCAGGACCTCGACGCGCACCTCGTAGTAGCTCTTGAGCTTGGGCTCGGTGCCACTCGGCCGCATGATCACGCGCCGGCCGCCAGCGAGCTTGAACACCAGCACGTCGGACGGCGGTAGCCCGCCCTCGCCGCGGCCGAGGTCGACGACCTCCTCGATCGGCACGCCCGCGAGCACGGTCGGCGGCCGGGCGCGGAACCGCGCCATCGCGGCGCGGATCTCGGCGAGCCCCTCGGCGCCGGGCCGGGTCAGCGACACCTGCTCGGTGACGAACAGGCCGACGCGGCGGTAGATGTCGTCGAGGTGCCCCAGCACGCTCCGTCCGCGCGCGCGGTTCCACGCCGCGAGCTCGGCGAACAGGATCGCGGCGGACACGCCGTCCTTGTCGCGCACGAGCGGGCCCACGCTGTAGCCGAGCGCCTCCTCGTAGCCCATCACGAACCGGCCACCGTGCTCGCGCTCGTACGTCATCGCGGCGTTGCCGATCCACTTGAAGCCGGTCAGCGTCTCGCGGTACGCGGCGCCGGCCTGCGCGGCGAGGAATCCGAGCAGCTGCGACGACACGATCGTGGTCGCGACCATGCGCGGCCCGGGCGGCCCGACCTCGAGCAGGTAGTCGGCGAGCAGCGCGCCCACCTGATCGCCGGTCAGCACGCGGTAGCCCGCGCCGTCGGGGACGCCCACGCACAGCCGGTCCGCGTCGGGATCGTTGGCGAGCACGAGGTCGGCGCCGACCTGGGCGGCGAGGCTGAGCACGCGATCCATCGCGCCCTTCTCCTCGGGGTTGGGGAACGCCACCGTGGGGAACTCGGGATCGGGCTCGCGCTGTGACGGCTCGGTGTGGAGCTGCGGGAACCCCGCGAGCACCATGCCGCGCTCGACGCTGAGCGCGCCGACGCCGTGGAGCGGGGTGTACGCCATCACGAGCGCGCGGCCGTCGAGGTCGGGCTGGGCGCGCAGCTTGACGACCTCGGCGAGGTACGCCTCGTGGAGGCTCTCGTCGAGATCGATCACGAGGCCGCTCGCGCGCAGCACATCGAGCGCCGGCATCGGCAGCTGGTCGCTCGCGCCGATCGTCGTCACCGTGGCGGCGATGCCGGTGTCGTGCGGCGGGATGATCTGGGCGCCGTCGCCCCAGTACACCTTGTAGCCGTTGTACGCGGGCGGGTTGTGGCTCGCGGTCACCATCACGCCGGCGCAGCAGCCCTTGTCGACCACCGCCCACGCCGTGGTCGGCGTCGGCCACGGCCGGTGGGCGAGGTAGACGCGGAACCCGACGCCTCCGAGCACGCGCGCGGTGTCCTCGGCGAACACGCGCGAGTTGCGGCGCGCGTCGTGGCCGATCAGCACGCCGCGGGTGCGGGCGTCGGGGACGTGGGCGAGGAGGTATGCGGCGAGGCCCGCCGAGACCTTGCGCACGAGCACGCGGTTCATCCGCTGCGGGCCGGCGCCGAGGATCCCGCGGAGCCCGGCGGTGCCGAACTCGAGCGTGCCGGTGAACCGTTCGTGGAGGTCCTTGATCGCGGCCAGATCGCCGTGGTCGGCGGCGGCCAGCACGGCCCGCAGCTCGGCGGCGGTGGCTGGATCGGGATCTTCGGCGAGCCAGGCCTCGGCGGCCTCGCGGTGCGGTGGGTGGATCGACATCGCGGGCGATTGTATGCCCCGGGTCGCGGGGCGAGGGAATCCACTGCGGTCACCAGCGGCCACCTCACCGAGGGCGCCGGGGCCCTCGCTCGGCGGATGCTCCCGGGCGCACGGCGGCCGCGGGCCACACCTCCGCGTCGGCGCGCCAGGCCCAGGTCGGGACGCCGGGGCTCAGGTGCCGGCCGGGGCCGCGGTGCCGGCCGGGGCCGCGCCGCCGCCCTGCTTCTTCTTCATCTTCGCGATCAGCCCGTCGAACCCGTCCTTGGCGATGATCTTGTTGAACATCGCGCGGTAGTTCTCGACCAGGCCGACGCCGTCGGTCTTGACGTCCCAGGCGCGCAGCTTGCCGCCCTCCTTGACCAGCACGTAGTCGACCCCGATGGTGTACGGGCGACCCTTGCGCGTGGTCTTGACCTTGGTGGTGACGATGACGTTGCCATCCTTGTCCGCCGCCTCGCTCGCGTACTCGACCTGGTAGGTCAGGTTGGCCCGCAGGCCGCGGATGTAGTTCTCCTCGATCAGGTCGCGGAGGAGCTGCTGGAACGTGTCCTGCTGCGCCTTGGTCAGCTTGGCCCAGTTGTCGGCCATGGCGCGCTTGCCGAGCTGATCGATGTCGAGGAAGCCCCGCACGCTGGTGGTGACCTTGGCGGCGAGGTCCTTCTCGGCGGGAGACCCGACCGGGGCCTTCTGCGTGAGCAGGCCCGCGATCGTGTCGTTGGCCTGCCGGACCGCGCTGGTGCCCGGGCCGGCACTGGCGCTCTTGCCGGTGCTGACGGGCGCGGCGACCTTGGCGCCCACGCCGGGGGCCGCGGGCGCGACCGGGGTGGGCGCGGCGAGGACCGGGGCGGCCAGGGCGGCCACCAGAACAACAGCGAGACAGCGCATCATCACTCCTTGGGACGTCGGGCCCCGGCCCGGAATTCACCGGCGGACCGGTCGAGGCGTACCACGGCCACGTTCCACTGGAACACCGCCTGGGCCCAGCGGGCGCGCATCTGGAACCACGCCAGGTATGCGTCCGCGAGATCCCTGGGCTCGCTGGTGCCGATCGCCTCCCCCTGGAGCACGGACGCCAGCCAGGCCCGGGCGGCCTTGTCGCCCTCGATCGCCGCCTCGACCTTGGCGCGCGCCGTGGTGGCGTCCGCGAGCGCGAGCTGGGCGTCGTACGAGGCGCCGATCACCGCCAGCTCGGCCTGGGCGTGGGCGCGGTCCGCCTCGGCGCGGGCGCGGGCGACCCGGGCGCGCGTGCTCCACGGCTCGATCGTCCACTGCGCCGCGATCACCAGGCCCGCGCCGAACCGGTTGAAGTTGTCGTTGGCGAACATGCCCGGCGCGTCGGGCACGCCCTGGGCCCGGGCGAACACCCCGGAGGCGACCACGGCGAGATCCGGAAAGTACTGGCTGACCGCCATCGCCGCGAGCTCGGCGGCGGCCTCGGCCCCTGCCTGCGCGGCGACCGCCTGCGGCCGGCGCTGCCCGGTGGCGGTCGCGGGCAGGGCTCGCTCGAGGGCGACCAGCTCGTCCTCGTCGATGTCGGCGTCGGGCAGGCCGACCAGCGCGCGCAGTCCCGCGAGCGCCTGCTGCTCGCCCATCAGCGCGTCGGCGCGCTGGACCTTGGCCTCGGCGAGCAGCACCGCGATCCGCTGGCGGTCCTGGATCGACACATCGAGCTTGTCGCCGTCGCCGGTGCCGGCCATCCGCGCGAGCGCCTTGCCGATCTCGTCGATGCCATCGTCGAGCATGTAGCCGAGCTCGCGCGCGAGCTTGAGGCCCCAGTACGCGCGCACCGCATCGAGCGCGAGGTCCCCGGCGGTCTCGTCGGCGAGCGCGCGCTGGGCGGCGACCCCCGCACGCGCGGCGGCCCGGGCGTGCCCGATCTTGCCGAACGTGTAGAGCGGCTGTGTGATGTCGAGCTGGCCGCCGCCGAACAGGCCATCGAACCGGAGCGCGAAGTTCTGCGGATCGGTCTGCGTGCACAGGTCGTCGAGGCAGTTGACGTCGGGGCTGAGCGTGCCGAACGCGGTGGCGCGGATCCGGGGCAGGCGCGCGGCGTCGGCCTCGTCGACGCGCGCGGCGGCGGCGGCGCGATCGCCCTCGGCCATCCGGGCGCGCGGGCCCGCGACCGCGCGGGCGATCACCTGCGCGAGCGAGAGCCGCGGCGCCTCGGCGAGCGCGAGGGCGGGGAGGCAGACGAGCGCGACGACCAGGGAGCGCATCCCCGCGTTGTACTACGCGGCGTGCGCGTCGCCACGGGCGGGGGCGCCGCAGTGAGGGCAGCTGACCAGCTCGGCGGGGAACGGCCCGCCGCGGTACGCGCACAACGCCTTGCCCACGAGTGCGCCTGCGAGCTGGATCAGCGACGGGGGCGGGTACGTGGCCTCACCACGAGACAGCGAGACCCGAACCCCATCACCGCAGCGTGACGAACTCGTGAGCCGGCGCGAGAGCGCGCGGTCGCGCGCGAGGCGGCAATCGCGCGCAGGGCGGCGCTCGCGCGCAGGGCGGCGCTCGCGCGCCGGGCGCCCGCGCGCAGGGCGGTGCTCGCGCGCCGGGAGGGGTGGCGCGTAAACCCGCCGCCACGGGTTGCCGGGGCCGGGTTCGCGGGCATGATCGCGAGGTGACCGCCGCCCCGCTGCCCGCCGATGGCCCGCTCGTGCTCTACGATGGCACGTGCGGCCTGTGCGCGCGGTCGGTGCGGTTCATCCTGCGCACCGAGAGCGACCACGCGCTGCGGTTCGCGCCGCTCCAGGGCGAGACCACGGCGGCGCTGCGCGCGCGCTACCCGGCGATCCCGGAGACCATCGACACCGTCGTCTACATCGACGGCGGCCGCGCGCACCTGCGCTCGAAGGCGTTCCTCCACCTCGCCCGGCACCTGCGCGCGCCGTGGCGGTGGGCCTACGCGGTGCGGTGGCTGCCGGCGCTGGTGCTCGATCTCGGCTACCGGCTGATCGCCGCGCTCCGCTACCGGCTGTTCGGCACCGTCGACGCGTGCGAGCTGCCGTCGCCCGCGAACCGCGCGCGGTTCCTGCCCTGACGCAGGCCTTCGACCGGGTCGAATGCGAGGCGCCGCTCCGCCACGCTCGGCGATGGAGCGCGCCGCCGATGTGGTCCGCACGGCTCGGTCGAGGGACCAGGTCAGCGCGGGCTGACGATCGCGGGCAGCCCGCCGCGCGGGCGCAGCGTGACCAGCGGCTCGGGCTCGACGTGGCGGACCAGCGGCTGGATCCGCGCGTGCTGGACCAGCGTGGCGAGCGCGAGTTGCCCCTCGAGCAGCGCGAAGTGGCCGCCGATGCACACGCGTGGTCCGGCGCCGAACGGCAGGTAGTGGTGGCGCGGGCGCGCGCGCTTCTCGGCGGGCAGCATCCGCTCGGGGCGGAACGCGAGGGGGGCGGGGAAGTAGTCGGCGCGCCGGTGGATCCCGCGGATGTAGAGGATCAGGATCGAGCGGGCGGCGAGCCGGTGGCCGCCGATCATCACGTCGTGCAGCGCCTCGCGCCCGGTGGCGTACGCCGGCGGGTGGAGCCGCAGCGTCTCCTCGAGCACGGCCAGGGTCCACGGCAGCCGGGGCAGATCGTCGACGGTGACGGCGCGATCACCGAGCACGTCGGCGACCTCGGCCTCGAGCCGGGCCCGCACCTCGGGGTGGCGGCCGAGCTCGTGGAACGTCCAGGTCAGCGCGTTCGCGGTGGTCTCGTGGCCGGCGAGCAGCAGCGTCATCACCTCGTCGCGGACCTCGCGATCGGTCAGGCCGGTGCCGTCGCCCTCGTCGCGCGCGAGCAGCAGCATCGACAGCACGTCGCCGCGATCGACGCCCGCGCGGCGCCCGGTGGCGATCAGCCCGTACACCACCTCGTCGAGCATCGCGGCGGCGCGGCGCATCGCGCGGTGGCGGGGCAGGGGCCACCGCTCGCCCAGCTGCACCACCGACGTGATGCTCGCCATCATGGAGTGCATCGCGAGATCGAGCGCCGCGCCGACCGTGGTCGCGGCGTGTCGCACGTCCCCGCCGAACAGCGTGCGGCCGGCGATCGCGAGCGTCATCTCCATCATCTCATGCGCGAGGTCGACCCGCTGACCGCGCGCCCACCGAGCGATCTGCGCGCGCGTCTCCTCCACCATCACCGGCGCGTACGCGGCGATCCGGCGCGGCGCGAACGCGGGCGCGAGCAGCTTGCGGTGGCGGTGGTGGACCGCGCCCTCCGAGGACAGCAGCCCGTCGCCGAGCACCGGCGCCAGGAACCGCAGCCCGGCGGTCTTCTTGAACGCCGCCGCCTGCTCGACGAGGATGTCGTGGGCGAGGTCGGCGCAGGTCACCGTGTACAGCGGCAGCCCGCCGAGGTTGAACCGCACGATCGGCCCGGTGCGCGCGGCCTCGTCGTGGAGCGCCAGGCGATCGCGCCGGAACGCGAGCAGGCTGCCGAGCACGGGCAGGCCCGCGAGCGCAGGCACGGTGGTGGCGATCGGCGGCAGATCGCGGAACGGGCTCGGGGCGGCCATCGCACCAGCATCCTCGCGTTGTGCACCGTTGCCAACCCGCGCGCCCCGAGGCGTCGATCAAACCGCCGGGGCCGCGCCGTGGGGGGCCCGCCATTGTCCGCCCCGACCGTCGCGGCGCCCCGGCGATTCGGGTAGGGTGCGCCCACATGGCGCACACGTGGCACTTCTTCCGGGCGGGCGGCGTTGACCAGGTCAGCCTCCGCAACGGCCAGGACATCCTCTCGCTCGCGGACCTCGACCAGAAGCTGTGGGTCGCGCTCGCGATGCCCGTGCAGGGCGTCGACATCGATCCCGACACGCTCGCGCTGATCGACCTCGACGGAGATGGCCGGATCCGGGTCAACGACATCCTGGCCACCGTGGCGTGGGCGAAGACCGCGTTCACGAACGCCGACGATGTTCTCAAGTCGTCGTCCGAGGTCAAGCTGACCGCGATCGCGGACGCCAAGGTGCTCGCGGCGGCCAGGCGCATGCTCACGGATCTCGGCAAGCCTGACGCCACCTCGATCAGCGTCGAGGATGCCCAGGCGATCACCAAGGCGTTCGCGGACACGGTCCTCAACGGCGACGGCATCGTGATCCCGGGCTCGACCAAGGAGGACGACCTCGCCCGCGTGATCACGGACGCGATCGCCACGGTCGGCGGCGTCGACGATCGCAGCGGCAAGCCCGGCATCGACCAGGCCCGCGCCGACGAGATGTTCGCGGCGGTCGATCTGCGCGCCGCGTGGCTGGCCAGGGGCGCCGACGCCGCGCTGCTCCCGCTCGGCGCCGCCACCGCGGCCGCCGCCACCGCGCTGCTCGCGGTCGCCGACAAGCTCGAGGACTTCTTCACCCGCTGCCGCGTCACCGCGTTCGACCCGCGCGCGGCCGCCGCTCTCGGGGGCACCGACGCCGACCTGGCGGCGCTCGCCACCCGCACGCTGAGCGCGGGTGACGACGAGCTCGCCAGGCTGCCGCTCGCGCACATCGCCGCCGCGGGCCGCCTGCCGCTGACCGCCGGCCTCAACCCCGCGTGGACCGCCAGGATCGCCGCGTTCGTGGCCGACGCCCTGACGCCGATCGTCGGCCCGCGGGACGTGCTCCTTCCCGCCGACCTCGCCGCCGTGCGGGCGAAGCTCGCCGACCACCTCGCGTGGCGCGCGGCCGAGCCCAGGACCAAGGTCGACGGCCTCGATCCGGCGTGGATCGCGACGCTCGCGCAGCCCGGCCTCCGCGGCCAGCTGACCGCGCTGATCGCCGAGGACGCCGCACTCGCCGGCGAGTTCGACCAGCTGACCTCCGTCGCCAAGCTCGTCCGCCTCCAGCGCGATGGCGGGCGGCTGCTGCGCAACTTCGTCAACTTCTCGGACTTCTACGCGCGCCAGGATGGCGTGTTCCAGGCCGGCACGCTCTACATCGACGCGCGCGCCATCCAGCTGTGCGTGCCCGTCGCGGACCCGGCCAAGCACGCCGCGCTCGCCGCTTCGTCGGATGCGTTCCTGATCTACTGCGACATCACGCGCAAGGGCGTGACCAAGCAGATCGCGGCGGCGCTCACCAACGGCGACGGCGACAACATCTTCGTTGGCCGGAACGGCGTGTTCTACGACCGCCAGGGCGACGACTGGGACGCGACCGTCACCACGATCATCTCGAGCCCGATCAACGTGCGCCAGGCATTCTGGAGCCCGTACAAGAAGCTGGTCAAGACCATCGACGCCGCGGTCACCAAGCGCGCCGTCGCGGCCGACGCCGCGGCCACCGGCAAGCTCGAGACCGTGGGGCAGGGTGTCGCCAGCGCGGACAAGGCGGCGAGCGGGGCCGCCCCGCCGCCCTCCATCGGATCCAAGAAGATCGACCTCGGCACGGTCGCCGCGATCGGCGTCGCGATCGGCGGCATCGGCACCCTGTTCGGCGCGGTGCTCGCCGCCATGCTCGGCCTCGGGCCGTGGCTGCCGCTCGGCCTGCTCGCAGCGCTCTTGCTGATCTCGGGCCCGTCGATGGCGCTGGCGTACCTCAAGCTGCGCCGGCGCAACATCGGCCCGATCCTCGACGCCAACGGCTGGGCGATCAACGGCCGGGCGCGCATCAACGTCTCGTTCGGCGCCGCCCTGACCGGCCTGCCGCGCCTGCCCAAGGGCGCCCAGCGCTCGCTGGACGACCCGTTCGCCGACAAGCGCACCCCGTGGCGCCTGTACACGCTGATCGCCGCGATCGTCATCCTCGCGGGCGCCTGGTACGTCGGCAAGCTCGACCGGTTCCTGCCGGTCGCCGTGCGGTCCACCGAGGTCCTCGGCGCCAACGCCCCCGCCGCCAAGACGGCCGCCGAGGCCGCTGCTGCGGTCGGCTGCACCGGCTCCGGCCGCGCCCGCGAACTAGATCGCGACGATTCGTCGCCGGCCGCTTGACAGATCCGGGCGGCTTTTGTAGAACGACGCCCATCCGCTGCGGGAGTAACTCAGTGGTAGAGTGCAACCTTGCCAAGGTTGACGTCGAGGGTTCGAATCCCTTCTCCCGCTCCATAGAAGGGTGATCGGCGATCTGGTTGCCCACCACCTGGGCACGCCGGCCGGAAACGCCGACCGCAGACCTCGAAAGGCTGCCCGAGCGCCCCGTCGGGCCGCGTCGCGGGAGCGGGTGGTCGCCGACGGGATGTGCGTTCCGAGCCTGACCACCTGACGCGGGGTGGCGGCGATTCGCCTCTCGGTGTCCAACTGGTCGACCGACGAGGACGACGTGCGGCGAAGCCTGGCGGCGATCGCGCAGGCGTACGCGCAGGTCCGCGCCGCCTGAGAGACTGTGACCCAGTCTCGAACGCCGGGTGGGAACCCTGCGCGGCTTGCCACGTAGGGCGGGGCGGAGCCCCGTGGGACGGTGAGACTGTGACCCGGTCTCGAACGCCGGGTGGGAACCCTGCGCGGCTTGCCGCGGAGGGCGGGGCGGAGCCCCGTGGGAATCAGGTCAGCGCTACGTGGGGCGGGTGAGCTCGAACACGGCGACCGCGCGCGGCGGCGGGGTGACCCCGACCGTCCACTTCGTCATCGTGACGGTCCAGCCCTCGGCCTCGAGCGCCTCGAGCAGGGTGATGCTGGGCTGCCGGAACGGATCGCCGAGGAGGATCCGCCCGCCGGGCGCGAGGTTGGTGTCGAAGATGTGGCGCAGGTTGGGGTGGAGCTCGGGGGCGTACAGGATGTCGGCGCCGAGGATGAAGTCGTAGCGCGTGGTGTCGGTCCACGCGGTCCAGTCGGCGAGGCGGTGCTCGAGGCCGGTCACGTGGTTGCGCGCGGCGTTGCGCTGGCACAGGTGGAGGACGAGGCCCTGGCGATCGGTCTGCACGACCTGCGCGCCGAGGGAGGCCGCGACGATGCCGGGGATGCCGGTGCCGGCGCCGAGCTCGAGCACCCGCGCGTCGGTGAGCGTGCGTCCCGCGAGCTCGTGGGCGAGCGCGATCGCCGCCGGCCACAGCACGATCCCGTAGGGGAGCCGGGTCGCCTCGCCGCGCAGGAACGCGACCTCGTCCTCGCGGCTGAGGATCGCGCCGCTGTGCTCGATCGACCACGCGCGGTCGCCGATGTGGAGCTCGACCTCGGCGAGGGGCAGGTCGCCGATCGTGGTGTGGAGGACGGCCGGAGGCACGGGCTCGCTCATGGCCGCGGTGTAGCACTGCGCGTTCGCATGGAGTTGAAGGGGGGCGAACGCCCGTGCTGCTGGTGGTCGGCCTGCTGCGGGCCGGTGCCCTGCCGCGGGCCGGTGCCCTGCCGCGGGCCGGTGCCCTGCCGCGACGGGCTGGTCACCGCGCCGGAAGCGTGCCCGAGGTGGCCGCGCCGTCCCGATCCCGTGCCGGCTCGCTGGCACGGGATCGCCGTCGCCCGGCATCCCCGTGTTCGATCGTGACGCCCCCTGACCGGGCTCACACGAACAGCGCCGGCACCAGCACGTCCGCCGGGCCGGCGTGGCACTCGCCGTAGTGCTCGCGGGCGCCACGATCGATCTCGAGGTTGATCAGCACCCTGCGCGCGTGGTTGAGCGCGGCCCACCGCACCAGGTTGGCCGCCGGCTCGACGGTGCCCGAGGTGCCGATGCCGACGAACAGATCGCAGTCGCGCAGCGCGTGCTTCATCGTGCGCTCGGCGTCGACCGCGAGCTCCTCGCCGAACAGCACCACCGCCGGGCGCATCCGGACGCCGCAGTGGACCGGGGCGTCGCCGTCGGGCGGGACGTCCTCGAGGCCACACGCGTCGCAGCGCCAGCGCGCGAGGCCGCCGTGCAGCTCGCACACGTGCCGCGAGCCGGCGGCCTGGTGGAGGCCGTCGACGTTCTGGGTCAACAGCGTCATCGTTGCGCCCACAGGCAGCCGCGCCTCGAACGCGGCGAGGGCGCGGTGCGCGGCCGTGGGGTGTGCCTGCCGGATCGCGGCGCGGAACGTCCAGAACATGTCGCACACCTCGGCGCGCCGGGTGGCGAGTGCGGACGCATGGGACAGCTCGGCGAGCCGCGCGTCGGTCCACAGCCCGCCGGGGCCGCGGTACGTCGACAGGCCCGCGCTGCGCGACAGGCCCGCGCCGGTCAGCACGACGATGTGACGGTACGCCGAGAACTGCATCCTCTTAGTGTAATAAAGACAACAAGAAAGCGCAAGGCGTGGTGTGGGAGACCTCGGTGCTCGAGGCGGCGATGCCGCCGATGGTGACCGCGAGGGTGGTCGCGGCGGCGGCTGGCCTCGACGAGGAGCTCGCGGCGGCGCTGGTCGGGGTCGGCCTGCGGTGCGCGCTCGTCACCGTCCCGCTGTGGGCGGCGCTGCTGACCGGCTGACGGTCGGGGGGCGGCGGGAGCGGCCGCGGCGGTGTCGCCTGACATCCGTGCGCGGCGCTGAACATATCGAGGACCCGGTCCCGGGGGACTGATGGTAGCGTCCGCGGCTTCCGTGCTGTCCCACGCCCTCCGTCACGCCCTCGCCCCCTCGCTGCTGGTCCTCGGTCTCGTCGCGTCGCGCGCCGGGGCGAGCCCCCTCGATGCCTGCGGCCTCGAGGATCCGGCGATCGCCGAGCGCGCGCCTCGCCTCGCGCCCCGCGCAGGAGCGCTGCGCTCGACCGGTGCGTTGCCGCCCGCGGTGGTGCGGATCGATCCGGGCCGCGCGCGCTCGCTCGGCCACCGTCCGTACCCGGGCGCGCTGACCGGCAAGACCGTCTACGTGTCCGCCGGCCACGGCTGGTTCTGGACCGGCAGCGCGTGGGCGACCCAGCGCGGCAACACGTTCGACCTCGTCGAGGACTTCATCTCCGCGGAGACCATCGCGCAGCACCTGATCCCGCTCCTCCAGGCGATGGGGGCATACGTCGTGCCCGTGCGCGAGTCCGATCGCAACCCGGCGATGGTGATCGTCGACGACGCGGACCCTGCGCTGTCGTTCGAGGGGCTGGCCACCACGCCGAGCACGCAGGGCTGGGGCGCGCCGCCGGCCGTGATCACCGACGGCACCAACCCGTTCGGGCTCGGCGGCTCGTTCGTCGCGCCGGGCACCGGGGGCGGCACCGCGACCTGGCTGTTCGACGTGCCCAGCGATGGTGACTACAGCGTCTACGTCAGCTGGGTGCAGGCGCCGGATCGCGCGAGCAACGCGCACTACGTGGTGCGGCACGCGGGCGGCGAGGCGCACTTCCAGGTCGACCAGCGGCGCCACGGCTCGACGTGGGTGCTGCTCGGGCGGTTCCCGTTCCGGGCGGGCGCGGACCCGGCGCGTGGCGCGATCGCGCTGGTCGCGGATGCGGCGGCGGGCACCACGGTGTCGATCGACGCGGTGCGGATCGGCGGCGGCACCGGCCGGATCGCGCGAGGCGGCGGCGCCGGTCGAGTGGCCGGCCGCGCTACGAGGAGGCCGCCCGCTACGCCGCGCAGTGGAACGGCGCGCCGAGCGCGGTGTGGGACGCCGCGGCCGCCGACAACAACGACGACGTCAGCTCGCGGTCGCGGTTCTCGGCGTGGGAGCACGAGTCCTGGCGAGGACGCCGCCTACGTCGCGTGGCACACCAACGCGCCGAACCCGGGCGTCGGCACCGAGTCGTTCGCGTACGGGCCGTCGTCGTACGGGCCGACGTCGGACGTTCACCGGCGTGCCCGGCTCGCTGGAGTTGATGAACGCGATCCACACCCAGCTCGTCGGCGACCTCAAGGCCGCGTTCGATCCGGCGTGGCGCGACCGCGGCCAGCACACCGCGTCCTTCGGGGAGATCAACCCCGCCCGCAACAACGAGATGCCGGCCACGCTGATCGAGGTCGCGTTCCACTCGACGGAGACCAACGCCGACGCGCTCCGCGAGCCGCGGTTCCGGTACCTCGCGGCCCGCGCGATCGCGCGCGGCGTGGCGCGCTACTTCGCGACCAAGGACGGCAAGACGCTGGTCCTGCCGCCCGAGCCGCCGACCGGGCTGCGCGCCACCCAGGGCGCCGGCGGCATCGTCGCTCGCGTGGGCGCCTCCGGCCGCGGGTCCTGCGGCGGGCGGGACCCCGAGCGGCTATCGCGTGTACCTGTCGCGCGACGGGCAGGCGTTCGATGCCGGGCGCGACGTCACCGAGCCGCTGCTGACGCTGTCGGCCGAGGAAGTCGGGGCGGCGCCCGTGTTCGCGCGGATCAGCGCGGTCAACGCGGGAGGCGAGTCGCGCCCGTCCCCGGTGATCGGCGCGCGGCGGGCGAGCGCGGGGACGCCGCACGTGCTGGTGATCGGCGGCTTCGATCGCCTGACCGGCGACATGTTCATCCCCGAGGACCTGTCCGCGGCAGGCCTCGCGACGATCGAGCGCGGTCCCGAGGATCGGCTCAACGACGGCAGCTACCTCGCGCGTCACGGCCTCGCGATCGGCGCGGCGGGCTACAGCTTCGATGCGATCACGCGCGATGCGATCGGAAACGTCGACCTCGGTGCCTACGCCGCCATCGACTGGGTGGCGGGCCGTGACGGGATCACCACCGAGGCCGCCGTCCTCACCACGTACCTCGACGGGGGCGGGCGCCTGCTGCTGTCCGGCAGCGACCTCGCGGTCGGGCTCGATCCGGCGCTTGCGCGGCGGTTCGGCGTGACGTTCGCGGCCACCGCGCCGACGAGTGGTGCCGCCACCGGCATCGCGTTCCCGTTCGACGGCCTCCTCGAGATCGCGATCGGCGACGACGCGTGGGGTGGGCTTCGCCCCCCGACCGAGGATGCGCTGACCGCGGCGGGAAGCCAGATCGCCCTGCGGTTCGCCGCGGGGACGGTCGCGGGAACGTACCTCGACGAGCCAGCCACCGGGGCGCGCGCGATCGTCCTCGCGTTCCCGATCGAGGCGCTCGCCGACGCGGACGCGCGCACCGACGTGATCGCGCGCGCGCTCGGCGCGTTCGAGGTGCCGGTCGACGAGGGGGAGCCGATGCCGGAGCCGCCCACTGATGACGACGGCGGCTGCTGCGATGGTGGCGCGGGCAGCGGCTCGATCGGCCTGGCGCTCGCGATCGGCGCGCTGGTCCGCCGCCGGCGCCGCACGCCGCAACGGGGTGGGAACCGCCGCCAGACATAGCAGCCCGAGCCCGATCAGCGCGACGATCCCGCCGCGCAGGATGATCGCCACGTCCGCGGCGGCCGTCCGCGGTGTGCGCGAACTCGAGGCGGGCGAGGTCGACCTCGCTCTTCGCGATCGTCTTGACGTCATCGGTGATTCGATGAAGCAGCTCGCCGATCCGCCCGTTCGACTCACCCGGCACGTGGCCCGGACCCTGGATCGACGGGTTGGTGCTCATGGCCTCCTTCACCGGCGGTGCACGCGGTGCACGTCGGTGCACGCGGTGCACGCGGTGCACGCGGTGCACGCGGTGCACGCGGTGCACGCGGTGCACGCGGTGCACGCGGACCCTGGCATCCGCACCGGTCGGGGAGGGTCGGGGCCCGCGGACCTGGCCATGAGGCGCGCGTTGCGTCCGCGCACCGTGGCGCCCTGGTCCTCTGACCGGGTCGTCATGATCCCGGCAGTGGTTCGAGGCGCGCCGAGCGCAAGGCGCGGCAACGAAGCGATCGGCGATGGATCGCGCCTCCGGTGTGGTCAGAACGGCCCGGTCAGAGGACTCGCAGGTACCCGGGCGCACCGGCGCCACCGCGCGTCCCTTCGCGGGCCAGGGCGCTCACCGGGGCAGGGAGGCCCGGCCCTGTGCGGGGACCCCGGCACCTGCCCTGGAATCGTCGGACCGCCGGTGTTAGTTTCAGGTGCAATGCGGAACCGCGCGTCGATGATCGTGATCCTCAAGGTGGCAGCCCTGCTGCTGCTGGTATCTGCGGGAACGGGCTGCAAGACCGGCCAGCCGGGCCGGATCATGGCCGACACTCCGGGGCTGCCGTACCTGGCCCCGGACGTGGAGGAGCTCAGCGGCACGGAGGCCGAAGATGCCGGTCCGGACGCCGAGGATCCGGCACAGAACCCGCAGCCGTAGCCCCGCAGATGTGCGGCATCATCGGTTACATCGGTCACCGGCAGGCCACCCCGATCCTGATCGGCGGCCTGCGCAAGCTCGAGTACCGCGGCTACGACTCCGCAGGCGTTGCGGTCTATGACCCGCCCACGGGCGCCTCGCGCGTGGTGCGCTGCCGCGGCAAGCTCGCCGCGCTCGAGGACAAGCTCGGGCGGGAGCCCGCGCCGGGCACCGCCGGCATCGGCCACACCCGGTGGGCCACCCACGGGCGCCCGTCCGACGAGAACAGCCACCCTCACAAGGTCGGCCCGATCTCGGTCATCCACAACGGCATCATCGAGAACCACCTCGCGCTCCGCGCCGAGCTGGCCGCGCAGGGCGCACGGTTCTCGTCCGAGACCGACACCGAGATCTTCGCCCACCTGGTCGATCACGCGCTCACCGCGGGCGCGCCCGACCTGACCACCGCGGTGCGCCGCTCGCTCGCGAAGGTGCGCGGCAGCTTCGCGTTCGTGGTGATGAGCGACCGTGAGCCCGGCACGCTGGTCGCGGCCAAGAACAGCTCGCCCCTCGTGGTCGGGCTCGGCACCGGTGAGAACTACGTCGCCTCGGACGTCACGGCGATCCTGGCCGAGACCCGCCGCGTGATCTTCGTCGACGAGGGCGAGATGGTGGTGGTCACCGCCGACGGTGTCGCTCTGATGGACTTCGACGGGATCCCGCGCGAGCGCGAGCCCAAGACCATCACGTGGTCGGCCGTCCAGGCAGAGAAGGGCGGCTACAAGCACTACATGCTCAAGGAGATCCACGAGCAGCCGCGCGCCGTCGCCGACACGCTCGTGGGGCGGATCGAGCTCGAGCACGATGACGTCGTGCTCGACGGCCTGGACCTCGATGCCGCCGCGATCAAGCGGATCATCTTCATCGCGTGTGGCACCTCGTTCCACGCGTCCCTGGTTGGCGAGTACCTCGTCGAGGCGCTCGCGCGGATCCCCGTCGAGGTCGATCTCGCCAGTGAGTTCCGCTACCGCGATCCGATCATCGGTCCGGGCGACCTCGTGATCGCGGTCAGCCAGTCGGGCGAGACGCTCGACACGATGGAGGCGGTCCGCGAGGCCAAGAAGAAGGGCGCGCGGGTCCTCGCCATCTCGAACGTCGTCGAGTCCTCGATCCCGCGGCTCGCCGACCTCGCGTTCTACACCCATGCGGGTCCCGAGATCGGCGTCGCCTCGACCAAGGCGTTCACCACGCAGCTGGTCGCGATGACGCTCCTCGCGATCCACCTCGGCCGGCGCACGGGCGCCCTGTCGCGCGAGCGCGCGCGCGAGCTCCTCGCCGATCTCGTGCAGTTGCCCAGCAAGATGCAGGACGTGGTGGATGCCGGCGCGCAGATCCAGGCGATCGCGCGCCGCTACGGCCAGGCCATCGGCTTCCTGTTCCTCGGCCGCGGGGCGCAGTACCCGATCGCCCTCGAGGGCGCGCTCAAGCTCAAGGAGATCTCCTACATCCACGCCGAGGGGTATGCCGCCGGCGAGATGAAGCACGGGCCGATCGCCCTGATCGACGAGAACCTCCCCGTCGTCGTGCTCGCCCCGCGGGGGCCGTCGTACGACAAGACGGTGTCGAACCTCGCCGAGGTGCGCGCGCGGCAGGGCAAGGTCGTCGCGATCGCCACGCGCGGCGATGCCGACATCGGCAGCCACGCGGACGACGTGATCATCGTCCCGGACACCGCGCTCGAACTGCAGCCGATGCTCACCGTGCTGCCGCTCCAGCTGCTGTCGTACTACGTCGCCGACTTCAAGGGCACGGACATCGACCAGCCGCGCAACCTGGCCAAGTCCGTCACGGTCGAGTAGTGGCCCGCCGGCTCACGCACTTCGATGACGCCGGCGCGGCCCACATGGTCGATGTCGGCGCGAAGCCCGAGTCCGCGCGCACCGGCATCGCCAGCGGGCGCATCACCATGCAGCCCGCCACAGTCCGCGCCGTCCGGGCCGGTCGGATCGGCAAGGGTGATGTCCTCGGCGTCGCCCGCCTCGCCGGCATCCAGGCCGCCAAGCGGACCTCCGACCTGATCCCCCTGTGTCACCCCCTGCGCCTGACCGGCGTCGAGCTCGACCTCCGGATCGACAAGGCCGGGGTCGCCATCACCGCCACCGTCAGCGCCTTCGACCGGAGCGGCGTCGAGATGGAAGCCCTCGCCGCGGTGTCCGGAGCGGCCCTCACCATCTACGACATGTGCAAGGCCATCGATCGCGCGATGGTCATCTCGGACATCCGCCTCGAGGAGAAGCGCGGAGGCACGTCGGGGACCTGGAAGCGGGCGTAGCCCGGTCAGCGCCGGCGCTCGAACACGAGCAGTTCGCCCAGCATGTCGTGGTCCCGCGTGCCGACCGGGACCATGCCCAGCCGGCGGATCACGCCGAGGGAGGCGTGGTGCCATGGAAACGTCGTGGCCTGGACGGCGCGGATCGCGGGCTGCGCGAGCGCCCAGTCCACGCAGGCGGCGACGGCCTCGCCTGCGAAGCCGCGGCAGCGCGAGGCATCCTCGACGGAGTAGGCGACCTCGGCGATCCCGTCCGGGGGCAGGCCGTGGAACACCACGCTACCGACCACGCGCGGCTCGTCGCGGAGGAGGATCAGGGAGTCACCCCACAGGCGGGTGGCAGGGTCGGCGCGCAGGGCGGCGCGCGCGTAGGGGAAGCCGAGCGCGACGAGGTCGTCGTTGGGCCAGGCATCGGGGAAGCGGGCGCCGACCAGGGCCTCCGCGCGGAGCTTGTCGTGGTCGAGGATGGCCTCGATCGCATCGAGCGTGATCGGGACCAGGCGGAGGCGATCGGTGAGGAGCACCGGCATGCGTTCACGGGCCCGTGAGGCTGCCGCCGATCACCAGGGCGAGGCCGCCCGGGCCGCCGCCGATCAGCGAGTATCGGAGGTCGACGGACAGCAGCCAGAACGAGAAGTGCTGATCGATGCCGATGCTGGCGATGCCGCCGGCGAACGCGCGCTGGCTGCGGGTCGGATCGTCGCGGTCGGGGATGACCTGGTTGGTGCGGAACAGGGCCCCGCCCGCGCGCAGGGTCAGGTAGCGACGCGGGCTCGCGCCGGGGCGAAGCCGGATGCCGAGCTGCAGGTCCATCTGCTGGGTGGCGAGCTCGCTCTCGATGCGCGCGGCCTCCGCCCCGTACATGGTCGCGAACGCGATCGCCCACTTGAGGGACCAGCCGACCCGTTGCTCGGTGGTCATCGGCTGCCACGCGGCCCCGGCGCCCAGGACATAACCCGCGCCAAGGGTGGTGGCGTCCGCGCCCGTCCCCGCGACCCCGCCAACGAACCCGCCGATCGAGCCAGGGGGCAGGGCCTCGGCGCGTGCGGACCTCGCGGCGGCGAGCATGCTGATCGCCGCGAGCATGCGCAGTGCGGCGAGCAAGACGGCGTGCCTCACGCGGGGGCCCATGGCTGGCTCCGGGGTCAGAACTTCGACGTGGTGGCCAGGAACGTCATCTTGTCGTTGGTGGCGCGCAGGCGCCGCGACAGCGTGCGGACCCAGTTCCACAGCAGCTCGTAGGCGAGATCGCGGTCGACGAACAGCAGGTCCTCGAGGTCGCGCCGGTTGACGACGAACAGCCGGCAGCGCTCGTGGCACACCGCGGTGGCCGAGCGGGGGGCATCGTCGATCAACGACATCTCGCCGAAGTACGCCCCGGGGCGCAGGACCGCGAGCGCCTCCTCGCCCATGCCCGGCACGATCCGGCTGATGCGCACGGCGCCCTCGACGATCAGGTAGAACTTGTCGCCCGGCGACCCCTCCGCGAAGATCGTCGCGGACGAGCGATAGGCCTCCTCGAGCCCGATGTCGACCACCCGCTTGAGGTGGGTCATCGGGAGCCCGCTGAACATGTCGATCATGGCCAGGATCTCGAGCGCCGACTTGCCCTTGAGATCGAGCTCCGCTGACTTCCCCTCGTCGTCCGACATGCTGGAAGAAGGGTCCCACACGCCTCCCGAAAACGCAAAACGGCCCGGGACATCCCGGACCGCTTGCCCAAGCAGGTGCCCTCCGCGGAGGGTTACGCGCTGTGGATCACCCGACCTTGAGGACGAGAAGGAGCGAGATGATGAGCGCGTAGATGACGAGCGACTCGATCAGCGCGAGGCCGAGGATCATCGGGCCGCGGATCTGGCCAGCGGCGCCCGGGTTGCGGGCGATGCCGTCGAGGGCGGAGGCCACGGCGCGTCCCTGACCGAGCGCGCCACCGAGGGCCGCGAGGCCGATGCCGAAGGCCGCCGCGATCGCGATCGTGCCGTAGTTGCTCGCGAGGCCATTGAGCTTGACCGCAGCCTCGTCCGCGCCCTGCGCGAACGCCGCGCCGGTGAGCACGAGGAGGGTGAGGATCGAGGTGGCGGAGGTGAACAGGATCTTGATGCTGCGCTTCATGGCTGATTCTTCCTTGGGGTCGCGTGGGCGCCGGTTGGTTATCTCGGAACAGATGCTGCGTAAAGGGCATCCGCGTCGGAAACGACGCGGACCTGGCGTTCAGGAGATCAGTGCTCCTCGTGCTCGATTGCCATGCCGATGTAGACCGCGGCCAGCGTGCAGAACACGAGGGTCTGGACGAAGCAGACGAGCAGGCCGAGCAGCAAGAACGGGAGCGGGACGAGCACGGGGACGAGCGCGAAGAACGACATGACGACCTTGTGGTCGGCCATCATGTTGCCCATCAGGCGGACGGACAGCGACAGCGGGCGGGCGAGGTGGCTGATCAGCTCGATCGGCACCATCAGCGGCGCGAGCACCGGGACCGGCCCCGCGAAGTGCGCGAGGTACGCACCGAGGCCGTGCTCCTTGACGCCGTGATAGTGCGTCATCGCGAACACGAGCAGCGCGATGCCGACGTTGGTCTTGAGCGTGTCGGTTGGCGGCGCGAACCCGGGGATCAGCGCGAGCAGGTTGTTGAACAGGATGAACAGCCACAGCGCGCCGATCAGCGGGAAGAACCGCGCGGCCTGCTTCTCGCCGACGGTGCCCTCGACCAGGCCGTAGACGCTCTCGGCCATGTACTCGAAGAAGTTCCGCAGGTCCATCTTGCGCGGGGGGACCAGGCCCTTGTCCGCGCCGCGCAGGCCCTTCGCGAAGGTCATCGTCCCCCACACGATGAACAGGAGCACCACGAGGGTGGCCAGCACGTGGGAGAAGGTGAACCCGGTGGGGAACATCGCGATCCCGCGCTCGCGGCCGAGCGCGCCCTGCGCCCAGTGGGTGAAGTCGCCCCACCAGTGGAAGCGGTTCAGGTAATCAAACCAGGTGCCGTGTTCACCCATGGTCGTGCTCGCTGTCTTGGGTCGGGGCTGGCGGCGCCGGAGAGCGCAGCGCTGAGTACGTCGCCTCGACGATGATCGAGACGATGAAGATCGAGTACCCGATCGTGAAGGCGATCAGGTCGAGGGGGAGGACGAGAACCGCGACGGTCACGGCGCCCATGAGGCCGACCATCTTGGGGAGGATCAGCATCTGGGCGGCGCCGCCGCCCTTGCCCGTCTGGGCGTCGCGCGTCCACTTCACGATCAGCTTGCGCAGGACGTAGAAGTTGAGGCAGGTCAGGCCCGAGCCGACCAGCAGCCCGAGCACGATCGAGCGGCTCTGCGTGACCAGGCCGGCCGCGGTCACGACGGCCGCGAGCACGTAGTTGAGACGCTCGATGCGGTGGATGCTCGGGCTAGCCACGGGACTCGGCCTCCGCCGCGCGCTCGGCGCGGGTCACCGCGCGCATCACGCCCCGGAACCCGGCGACCAGGCCGAACACCAGGAACAGCAGCATCATCCACGGCTTGGTGCCGATCTTCGTGTCGAGCCAGTAGCCGAAGCCGAGGCCGATCATCACCGCCAGGCCGAGCTCGAGGCCCACCGAGCTCGCCGACAGCGCGTTGTACGCCTGGCGGGTGCGGGTGGACGCGGGGTCGACGGCACGGCGGGTCACCACGCTCGGATGCAGGCGCGGCGCGCCCAAATCCTGCGACACTTCGCCGCGCTTGGTGACCTCGGACTCCATCGATCGCGCGACCATGTACCACCGCGTAATTGCATCGTCAATCGAGGAGGACGGGTTCGCTCGACGCGAACCGCGCCCGCGGATCTCTTCGGACGCAGCAGTGCATGTCCACGAGATCTCGACGGATCTTGCGAGCGGAGGGCCCGCGGCGCGGCCCAGGGCGGGGGGGCGCCCGCCCGTGAGGGCGGGTTGCGGCAGCCCTCCAGGACGCCCGGGAGCCGGGCCAGCGGGCGTCAGCTCGCGAGCGTGGCGCGGGCGGCCGCGACGATGGTGTCGACGTCCTCGTCGCTGTGCGCGAGGCTGATGAACATCGCCTCGAACTGCGACGGAGGCAGGAACACGCCGCGGTCGCGCATGCCGCGGAAGAACGCGCCGAACTTCGCGGTGTCGGCGGTCCTGGCCGTGGCGTAGTCCGTGATCGGGCCGGCGGCGAAGAACAGCGTGAGCATCGAGCCCACCCGGTTCATCACGGCGGGGATCCCGGCGGCGGTCGCGGCGGCCAGGAGGCCATCGCCGAGGCGCTTGCCGAGGTGCTCGAGGCGGTCGTAGGTGCCGGGGCGGGCGAGGATCTCCATCGCCTTGAGGCCGGCGGCCATCGCGAGCGGGTTCCCCGACAGGGTGCCTGCCTGGTAGACCGAGCCGAGCGGGGCGAGCTTCTGCATGATGTCGGCGCGGCCGCCGAACGCTGCGGCCGGGAGCCCGCCACCGATCACCTTGCCGATGGTGGTGAGATCCGGCGTGATGCCGTAGCGCGCCTGGGCGCCGCCGAACGCGACGCGGAAGCCGGTCATCACCTCGTCGAAGATCAACACGGTGCCGTGCTTGGCCGTGATGGCGCGCAGCCCCTCGAGGTAGCCGGGCGCGGGCACGACCAGGCCCATGTTGCCGGCGACCGGCTCGATGATGACCGCGGCGACGTCGCCGGCGGCGCAGGCGGCCTCGACGGCGGCGAGGTCGTTGTACGGCACGACCACGGTGTCGCGGGCGGCGCCCTCGGGGACGCCGGCCGAGCCGGGGATGCCGAGGGTGGCGGCGCCGGAGCCCGCGGCGACGAGCAGGCAGTCGGCGTGGCCGTGGTAGCCGCCGTCGGCCTTGATGATCTTGCTGCGGCCGGTGAACCCGCGCGCGAGCCGGAGCGCGCTCATCGTGGCCTCGGTGCCCGACGATACCGCGCGCACCATCTCCATCGACGGCACCGCCGCCTGCAGCACCTCGGCGAACCGCACCTCGACCTCGGTGGGCGCGCCGAACGTGGTGCCGTTGTGCATCGACTCCTTGATCGTGTCGAGGATCTCCGGGTGGGCGTGCCCGAGGATCAGCGGCCCCCAGCTCCCGATCAGATCGAGGTAGCGGTTGCCATCGACGTCCCACACCGCCGGGCCATCACCCTGCGCGATGAAGATGGGGTCCACGCCGACCGAGCGGCAGGCGCGCACCGGGGAGTTCACGCCACCCGGGATCAGCTGCTTGGCGCGCTCGAAGATCGACTGACTACGTTGGATCGACATGCGAACCTGGACGTTAGCGTGCTCGGGACCG
Source organism: Kofleriaceae bacterium (assembly GCA_964203225.1). Classification (GTDB taxonomy): domain Bacteria; phylum Myxococcota_A; class Polyangia; order Haliangiales; family Haliangiaceae; genus JABFXX01. The sequence goes on along the minus strand of CAXNMK010000003.1, from coordinate 348,804 downwards.
GCTGTCGCCCGGTACACCGCGAACCCACCCGGCGTCCGGACGATTCGGTGGCGTCCCCACCGAGAGGAGTCCTCGTGACCAACGGTCAGGAGGTGTGGATGGGCAACACCTCGATCGAGCCGCCCGACTCGCCCGCGTCGTTTGCCGGTGCCCTCGGTGCCGTGCGCGCGGCCGTGACGGCGCTCGCGGGTACCGGCGTGCTCCCCGCCGGCAGTGCGGGCGCGCTGGTCAGCTATGCGGACACCGCGGAGACCGTGCAGCCACTCGGTGCGCTCACGACCCGGGCGGCCGCGGTCGGGACCGAGCGCACGTACCACTGCCGGCTCGGCTCCGTGCTGCTCGACGGGATCGGCATTGGCGTCGACCTGCTCGCGCGCTCGCCGCAGCGGCGGCGCGTGCTGCTCGTGCTGGGCGATGGAAACGACAACACCGGCGACGACCTCATCAGGTCGCGGCGCATCGCCGAGCTGCGGGCGCGTGCGGCGCCCGCCGGCGTGGTGATCACCGGCGTGGTGAGGAAGGGCGCGCTGTCGAACGAGGACGTGAGCCAGATCGAGGCCCTGACCTCGCGGCTGCGCACGGTCGCCGCGGTCGCCGAGTGGCCTGCGCAGGCGCTGCAGGTGGTCGCCGACGCCATCACGGTCCATGCGGTCACGTTCGACGGCCGGACCTTGGGGCCCGACCGCACGTGGTGGTGGGGGCAGCTCGGTGCGGGCGTCGCGCGCGTGCTCGCGAGCGCGGGCCTGCGGTGTCGCCGCGCGGCGGGCGAGCGACGCGGGGGCTGAGTCGTCAGGGGGCCGAGGCGCGCGGCCCGGCCGGCCCGCGCTACTCTTCGGTCTCCACCTCGTCGCCGTCGTCGCCGTCGTCGTCGGACTCCTCGCCCTCGAGCTCGTCCTCGACGGCCTCGTTCGGCAAGGTGTCCCCGTCGTCGGCGGCCTCGATCGGCGTGGCCTCGGCGATGCCGGACTCCTCGCCGGGCTCGGCCAGCCGCTCGATCGCAGCCACGAACTCGCCGTCGTCGACGCGCATGATCCGCACGCCCTGGGTGGCGCGCCCCTTGGGCGGGATGTCGCGCACGCGCAGCCGGATCAGCTTGCCGCGGTCGGAGATCACGATCAGGTGGTCGTCATCGGAGACGATCCGGACCGCGGACACCTGGCCGTTGCGGGCCGACGCCTTGATCGCGATCACCCCCTTGCCGCCGCGGTTCTTGGTCGGGTAGTCGGCGACGCTCGTGCGCTTGCCGTAGCCGCGCTGGCACACGGTGATGAGGGTGGCTTCGGCGTCGCGCTTGAACGTCACCATGCCGACCAGCTGGTCGCCGGCGCGCAGGCTGATGCCGCGCACGCCGCCGGCGGTGCGGCCCATCGGGCGGACCCTGTCGTCGCGGAACCGGACCGCGAACCCGCGCGCCGAGGTCAGCAGGACGTCGTCCTCCTTGGTGGTCAGCGCGGCGCCGACGAGGCGGTCTCCGTCGTCGATCGAGATCGCCTTGATCCCGTTCGAGCGCACGTTCTCGAACTGCGACAGCTCGGTCTTCTTGACCGTACCGGACTGGGTGGCGAAGAACACGCAGGTGTCGCCGACGAACTCCTTGAACGGGAGCATCGCCACGACCTGCTCGCCATCCTGCAGCTCGAGCACGTTGACGATCGGGCGGCCCTTGGCGGTGCGCGCGCCCTCGGGCAGCTCGAACACCTTCTTGTGGTAGGCGCGGCCCCGGTCGGTGAACAGCAGCAGGTGGTCGTGCGTCGAGCCCGCGAACATGTCGACGATGAAGTCGCCCTCCTGCTGGGTCGCACCGGTGATGCCGCGGCCACCACGGCCCTGGGCCTCGTACTCGCGGAGCGGCGTGCGCTTGATGTAGCCGAGGTGCGTGCGGGTGACGACCATGTCCTCCTGCTCGATCAGCTCCTCGGTCAGGATCTCGCCGACCGCCTCGACGATCTTGGTGCGGCGCTCGTCGCCGTAGTCCTCGCGGATCTGCGTGAGCTCCGCGACGATCGCGCCCATCAGCTTGCTGTCGTCGGCGAGCAGCCCCTCGAGGTAGTCGGTGAGCTCCCACAGCTCCTTGTACTCGGCCTCGAGCTTCTCCTTCTCGAGGCCGGTCAGGCGGCCGAGGCGCATGTCGAGGATCGCCTGCGCCTGGCGGGCGGACAGGTTGACCCACGCCTTGGCGTTGGCGGCGTCGACCTCCGCGGCGGGTCGACCGGCGCGCTCGAGGAACCCGCCGAGGCCCCCCATGCGCTCCACCATCAGGCGCTCCTTGGCCTGATCGGTGTCCTTGCTCGCCCGGATGATCTCGATCACGCGGTCGATGTTGATCACCGCGAGCCCGAGGCCCTCGACGATCTCGCGGCGGGCGCGCGCCTCGCGCAGATCGAACAGCGTGCGGCGGGTGACCACCTCGCGGCGGTGCTCGATGAACACCTGCAGCGCGCGGCGCAGCGTCAGCAGCACCGGGCGGCTATCGACGATCGCCAGCATGTTGACGCTGAACGATTTCTGCAGCTCGGTGAACTTGTAGAGGTTCGCGAGCACGACCTGGTCGTTGGCGTCGCGCTTGAGCTCGAACACCACGCGCATGCCGGTGCGATCGCTCTCGTCGCGGATGTCGCTGATGCCCTCGAGCTTCTTGTCGCGGACCATGTCCGCGGTGGTCTCGATCCACCGCGCCTTGTTCACCATGAACGGCAGCTCGGTGACGATGATCGCCTGGCGATCCTTGCGGACCTCCTCGAAGTGCGCGACGCCCCGCACCGGGATCGATCCGCGCCCGGTCTTGTACGCGGAGGTGATGCCGACGCGGCCCTGGATCACGCCGCCGGTCGGGAAGTCCGGCCCCGGCACGATGCGGAGCAGTTCGTCATCGGTGGTCGACGGGCGCGCGATCAGCGCGAGCGTGCCGTCGATGATCTCGCCGAGGTTGTGCGGCGGGATGTTGGTCGCCATGCCGACGGCGATGCCGGATGCGCCGTTGACGAGCAGGTTCGGCACCCGCGTGGGGAGGACCGTGGGCTCCTCCTCCTTGTCGTCGTAGTTCGGCTGCCAGTCGACCGTCTCCTTGTCGATGTCGGCGAGCATCTCGCTCCCGACGTGGCTCATGCGGCACTCGGTGTAGCGCATGGCCGCCGGCGGATCGCCGTCGACCGAGCCGAAGTTGCCCTGGCCGTCGACGAGCATGTAGCGCATCGAGAAGTCCTGGGCCATGCGGACCAGGGCGTCGTAGACCGAGCTGTCGCCGTGCGGGTGGTACTTGCCGATCACGTCGCCGACGATGCGGGCGCACTTGAGGTACGGACGGTTCCACACGTTGTTCAGCCCCTTCTGGGCGAACAAGATCCGGCGATGGACCGGCTTCAGGCCGTCGCGCGCGTCGGGGAGCGCGCGCGAGACGATCACGCTCATGGCGTAGTCCATGAACGAGTTCTTCATCTCGGTCTCGATCGAGATGGGCGTGATGTTGGAGGCGGTGACGTCGGACATCGTGCCCGTCGTGTATAGCCCGCCAGCAGGGGCCGCTCAACGCGCCGCGCGCACGGATCGCACCCCGGTTCAGATGGCCCATCCTGGCGGAGTTGCTACGAGATCAGCACCTCATCGGCTTGCAGTTTCGGCCCGGGCGGGCGCGCTGGTCGCGGGGCCGGCCTGGTCCGTGATCCGCACCAGCTCGGTGCGCCAGGCGCTGCCATCGCCGACCTCACCATCGAGGTTCCGGCCCCAGCAGAGCAGGTGGTCATCCGCGGTGCGCGCGCAGGTGTGGGCCTCGCCGCCGTCGACCTCCACCCAGTCGGTGGCCGTCCCCACCTGGACGGGCACTGCGCTGGGGATCCGTGTGCCCGTGCCGAGCTGCCCGGCCGCGTTGGCGCCCCAGCACCACAGGGTCCCGTCGGTGCGGATGCCGCAGGTGTGGTGCTCGCCCGCACCGACCGCGCGCCAGCCGGCCGGGGTCACCTGGCGCGGCGTCGCGCCACCGACCGTCGTGCCGGTGCCGAGCTGGCCCTCGACGTTGCGCCCCCAGCACCACAGCTCGTCGCCGACGACCGCGCACGTGTGCTCTTGCCCGGCCGCGAGTGACGTCGCCGGGTCCGGCCACGGGACCACCTGCGGCAGGTGCGTGCTGGCGGTCGCCGTCGGGCCGAGCTGCCCCGCGTCGAACAGGCCCCAGCACGCGACCTCGCCGTCGCCCCGGATGCCGCACGTGTGGCGCTCGCCGAGCTGGATCGCCGACCACGACCCTCCGGCGAGGATCTCCGCTGGCGAGCCCACCGGGTTGCCGCTGACCTGGCCGGCCTGCCCGTAACCGTTGGACCCCTAGCAGTGCGCTGTCGTGGAGGTGTCGAGGCCGCAGGTCGTGCCGTTGCTCGACGCCGCGACCGTCGCGAACAGGGCGCCGGCGGCGGTCAGCACGGGGCTCGGGCGAGGCGGCTCGCTGCCGCTGCCGGTGCCGAGGCGGCCGGACGTGCCGTCGCCCCAGCAGGCGATCTGGTGATCGTCGCGCAGCCCGCACGCGTGCGTGCTGCCGCGGCTGACCGCGAGCCACGCGCCGCCGATCATGGCGGGCGCCTCGCGGTCGAGGTCCAGGCCATCACCGATCTCGCCCAGCGTGTTGACGCCCCAGCACGCGACGCCCTGGCTGGCGTCGAGCGCGCACGTGCCGCGCGTGCCGGCGGACACGCTCGTCCACAGGCCCGCGACCGGACTCGGGGTCAGCGGGGTGCCCTCGCCGGTGCCGAGCGCGCCGCCGCCGGCGGCCCCGGCACACCACAGGTCGCGGGCGCCGTCGATCACGCAGGTGTGGCGCGCGCCCGTGGCCAGCGCGGCCCACGTCCCCTCGACGAGCGCCGGCACGAGCGAGGTCGCTCGCGGCGTGACCTGCGCGAGCTGAGCGTGCTCGTTGTCACCCCAGCACCAGACCTCGCCGTCGGTCCGCCGCGCGCACACGTGCTGGTGGCCGACCGCGACGTCGGTCCAGTCCGTGGTCGCCCCCTGGCCGACCAGCACCGGGACCGTGCTGCCACCGCCGGTGCCATCGCCGAGCTGGCCGAGGCTCCCGTCCCCCCAGCACCACAGGCGCTGATCATCGGCGAGGCCGCACGTGGTGGCGCCTCCGGCGGCCAGCGCGCGCCAGGTCCCCGCGCCGACGCGGACGGGCACGGCCTGGTCCAGCGTGGCGCCGTCGCCGAGCGCGCCCGCGCTGTCGCCGCCCCAGCACCAGCCGCTGCCGTCCGCGGCGACCGCGCACGTGTGGCGCGCACCGGTGGTCACGCCGAGCCACGGGCCGCCCCCCTGCACTGGCATCGGCGTCGACCGGCTGACCATCGTGGCATCGCCGAGCTGGCCCTCGAGGCCGCGGCCCCAGCACGCGAGCCCGCCGGTGACCTCGATCGCACATGCGTGGTGCTCGCCGAGGCTGACCGCGGCGTACACGCCGGTGACCTGCGCGGGTGTCGGGCTCGGCTCCGTCCCGACCACGCCGGTGCCGAGCTGCCCTTCGCCGCTGGCGCCCCAGCACCACAGCGCGCCGGCCATGGACAGCGCGCAGCTGCTCGCCTCGCCGACGTCCACGCTCGCCCAGTCGTGCGCTGCCCCGACCTGACGCGGTCGGGGGACCTCGAGGTCCGCGTCGCTGTCGAGCGCGGTGAGCTGGCCGGCGTCGTTGCGGCCCCAGCACCACAGCGAGCCGTCGAGGCGGATGCCGCAGCTGTGGTCGGTGCCGAGTGACACCTGCGCCCAGCGCTCGATCGGCGGTGGTGCGTCGGGCCCGGGCAGCGACAGCCCGACTTGTCGAGCGTCTTTCCCGACGCCGGCAGCAGCCCGACCTCGGCTTCGACCCCGAGCAGGTCCGTGAAGAACACCCCGACCCGCAGGCCGAACAGCGCCGCGTTCTTGACGCTCGGCGCCGCGTCGACGTCCTCGACGCCGAGCTCGTTGTCGTCGTTGAACAGGTGGACGCCCGCCGTCCCGCCGATCTCGACATTGGCGCGAGCCACCGCTGGCGCTGCGGCGAGGGCCGCGCAGGACAGAACGGCGACGAGGGTTGGGTGCAATCGAAGCATGCCGTGGATGTAAAGCCGGTCTGCCGGCGATCTCCGGCGATCTCCATCGATCCGACCCGGGTTCGCGGGCGGGCGCGGGGGCTTCCATCACCGGCCGGCGCGCCCGCCGGGCCGTTGCGGTCCGCCGCCGGTCAGCGTAAGCCCGCCCCATGCCCAACCGCCTCGCGACCGAAAGCTCGCCGTACCTCCGCCAGCACGCTGACAACCCGGTGGCGTGGTGGCCGTGGTGCGAGGAGGCGTTCGCCGAGGCGCGGCGGATCGACAAGCCCGTGTTCGTCTCGATCGGCTACGCGGCATGCCACTGGTGCCACGTGATGGCGCACGAGAGCTTCGAGGATCCGGAGATCGCTGCGGTGATGAACGAGCTGTTCGTCAACGTGAAGGTCGACCGCGAGGAGCGGCCCGACGTCGACGCGATCTTCATGAGCGCGATCCAGGTGATGGGGGAGAGCGGGGGCTGGCCGCTGTCGGCGTTCTGCCTCCCCGACGGGCGGCCGTACTTCCTCGGGACCTACTTCCCCCCGGCGCCGCGGTTCGGCCGGCCGAGCTTTCGCGAGCTGCTCGAGGCGATGGCGGATGCGTTCCGCCAGCGGCGCGCGGATGCCGAGGACAACGCCCACGCGCTGGTCGACGGCCTCGCGCGTGTCGACGCGCACTATCGCCGCGGCGCGCGCCAGGCCGATCCGGCCGGGCTCCAGGCGGCGCTCCTCGTGACCGCCGGCCAGCAGATCGCCGAGCGCAGCGATCCCGCGCACGGTGGGCTCGGCGGCAAGCCGAAGTTCCCATCGAGCTCGACTCACGATCTGCTCGCCCGCGCGGGTCGGCTGTCGTTCGGCGAGCCGGCCCGCACCGCGTTCGAGCGGTGGGCGCGCGGCATGGCCGAGGGCGGGATGTACGACCACCTCGGCGGCGGGTTCGCGCGCTACTCCGTCGACGCTCACTGGCTGGTCCCGCACTTCGAGAAGATGCTCTACGACCAGGCCCAGCTGCTCGGGATCTACGCGACCGTGTGCGCGCTCGGTGGCCCGTTCGCCGCGCGCGCGACCCAGGTGATCGAGGACACCGTCGGGTTCCTCGGGCGCGAGCTGTCGGATCCAGCCGGCGGGCTGTGGTCGTCGCTCGACGCCGACAGCGAGGGCGCCGAGGGGACGTTCTACGTGTGGACGCCGGCGCAGCTGCGCGAGGTGCTCGGCCCGATCGGCGCGCTCGTGTTCGCGGCCGCGTACGGCGTGACCGAGCACGGCACGTTCGAGCACGGCACCAGCGTGCTCGCGCGCGTCACGCCGCGGACCTCGTCGCACGAGGAGGCGCAGCTCGCCGAGCTGTGCGAGCGGCTCGCCGAGGCGCGCGCACGGCGGATCCACCCCGGCGTCGACGACAAGGTGCTCGCCGGGTGGAACGGCCTGGCGATCTCCGGCCTGTGCGCGGCGTGGCGGGCGACCGGCGCGCCGGCGGCGCTCGCGCTCGCGTGCCGGGTCGGTGCGTTCCTGCGCGATCACATGGTGACCGCGGAGGGCCTCGCCCGCGTGTTCCACGAGGGCCGCGCCCGCCTCGACGGCACGCTCGACGACTACGCGTTCTGCGGCGTGGCGTTCCTCGAGCTCGCCGAGGCGACCGGCGACCCCGCGTGGTGGGCGCTCGGCGCCCGGCTCGCGGCGACGCTGCGCACGCGGTTCGTCGCCGAGGAGGATGGCGTGGTGGTGTTCTACCTCGCGCCGGCAAACGAACCGCTGCTCGTCCACCGCCCCGAGTCGCACCAGGACGGCGCGATCCCCGCGGGCGCCGCGATCGCGGTGCAGCTGCTGCTCCGGCTCGGGCTGGTCGCGGGTGACGCCGCCGCGCTCGCGCTGGCCGAGCGCTACCTGGTCCAGCGCCTGACCGGCCCGACGGGCGCCGCCGCGTCCGCGCAGTCCGCGCTGCTCGCCGCGCTCGATCTCTACCTCCACGGCAAGGTGCTGGTCGTGACCGAGGGCGCCGGGCAGTCCGCGCTGCTCGCCGCCGCGCGGCGCACGTACGCGCCGACGCTGATGGTCGCCGGGCCGTGGGCGAGCCCGTCGATCCTCGACGACAAGGTGCCCGAGGGCGAGGTGGCGCGCGCGTTCGTGTGCACCGGCCCGACGTGCGCGCCGCCGGTCACCGCACCCGCCGCGCTGGTCGCCCTGCTGACCGGCGCCTGAGCGGCCCCGCGAACACATCGGATGATCGTCTGGCCGTATCCGTGGCAGGTGCCACGTGCGCCTGCGCGTTCACGGTCGGGCATGGGTCGCGCCTCCACCGCGCAGGTACGCCGTGGGAGGGCACGGGTCGTGTGGGTGCACGAGCACGTCGCCCGTGCACGGTTCATCAACCGATCCGCATGGCTCCACATCGTGGGCGTGCGGCCCCGCGCGGCCCCCGGCCCGCGATACAGTTTCGCCATGGGTGACGAAGTCGTCGAGCGCGAGTTCATGGGCAAGGGCCGGTCCAAGGTCTGGACCTACCTGATCCTGATGGTGCTGCTGGTCGCAGGGGTGGTCGTGTTCAACCTGGTGTGGAAGAACCCGTCCGCGGCCTCGAACGGCTTCAAGACGTTCCTCGGCCTGCCGAGCTGGGCGCTAGCGACCGTGACATTCCTGGTCGGCGCGGTGGTGTTCTGGCTCGGCCTCAAGATGGAGACCGACTGGCCCGAGGCGATCGGCGCGTTCCTGATCGCCGCCTCGGTCGCCGCGCTCGAGCTGATCGTCGGCTGGAACAAGTTCGAGTTCGGCCTGGTCGTGGTGCCCTACGTCCTGCCGCTCGCGGTGTTCGCGGTGCTGCTGATCTACGGCATGAAGCGCAGCGTCTAGCGTCGCCTGGCGCTGCCCGTGCAGGTCAGCGCCCGGCGCGGGCGCGCTCGAGCAGGGGGCGGCGCAGCGCGGGGAGCCGGCCCTCGGCGGCGAGCGGCTCGAGGGCGGCGCGCGCGCTCGCCCACTGCCGGGCCGCCTCGGCCGGTGTCGCGGCGAGCTCGGCGAGCCCGGCGTGGATCTCGGCGACGTAGCCTGGCCAGTGCGCGTTGTGCGGCGCGCGCGCGGCCGCGGCGAGCGCCAGCGCGCTCGCCTCGGTCAGGGCCTCGGCGCGGTGCGCCTTGTCACCGGCCGCGCGCGCGCTCTCGGCGCGGCGAGCAGGCCCTGGGTCAGCGTCTCCTTCCACTCGTGGTTGATCGCGTCGCCCGCGACCAGCGCGCGCGCGCCCGAGGCCGGCGGTCACCAGCTCGGCGGCGCGGCCGGGATCGCGACTCGCCAGCAGGCGCCCGAGGGCGACCTCGGTCGAGGCCAGCTCGTTGCGGAACCCCGAGTGCGCGGGCGCCTCGGCCACCAGCCGGAGCCGCAGCGCGAGCGCCGCCTCGTGGGCCTCGAGCGCGCGCGGCAGCTCGCCCTTGGTGGCGTACGCGGCCCCGAGCTTGGCGTGGGACCACGCGACCGCGCGGCGATAGGGCGCGCTCTTCGCGTCGGAGCGCGCCAGCCGGGCGCGGATGTCGAGGGCGATCGTGTAGCGCTCGATGCCCGCGTCGAGCTCGCCGAGGTAGCACTCGCCCATCGCCCGCGCGCGACAGCGTGCGCGCGACGTCACCCTGCCAGGTCTGCGCCTTGGGATCGCGGGCGGTCAGCTCGTTGTGGAGGTCGAGCGCGGCCTGGAGCTGGTCGAGCCCGGCGCGGAACGCGCCGACGTCGAGGAGCGCGAACCCGAGGTTCGACAGGAGGTACGCGCGCTGGCGCTTCCAGCTCGTGTTGGTGGGATCGCGCCGCGTCAGGTTGTCGGTCAGCGGCACCGCGTTGCGGTACGTCTCGATCGCGTTGGTGTCGTCGCCGAGCTGGCGCTGGAGCTCCGCCAGCTCGTTGTAGACCTCGAGCACCTTCTCGAGCACCTCGACGTTGTCGGGCTGGCTCTCCAGCAGCGTCTCGCGCAGCCGCAGCGCTGCCTTGAACGCGTCGTGCGCGGCCTGGGTGTCGCCGCGCGCGAGGAACACGGAGCCGAGCTTCATGTGGCTCGTCGACAGCGCGAGCACCTCCTCGGACGGACGGCTGCTCGCCTGGCTGCCCGCCTGCTCGCGCTCGGCCTTGGCCTCCTGGTACTCGTCGAGCGCCTCGTCGATCTTGCCCTCGTTGCGCAGCAGATCGCCGAGCTTGTCGTGGGTCTCGGCCGCCTGGATCAGCACGGTGCGGTCCCTGGGCGCCTGGACCCGGAGCTGGTCGAAGTTATCGCGCGCCGCGGTGTACGCCTTGATCGCGGCGGGGACCTTGCCGCGCTGCTGGTGGATGGTCCCGATCTGGAAGTCGAAGCGCGCGAGCATGCGGCGGCGCTGGACGGTGGCCGGCGATGTGTCGGACCCGACCAGCGTCGCGAGCTCCGCGCGCGCCTGGGTCCACGTCTTGAGCGCCTGGTCGAGCCGGCCGGACTCGCGCTCGGCGAGCCCGACGAGGTCGACCGCGAGCGCCATCCGGTCGGCGTCCTCCGCGGGCATCCCGCCGGGGATGGTCGCGAGCGTCCCGTAGTAGTCGCGGATCTCGCCGCCGAGGTTCGACAGCACGTCGAGCCGGCCGATCTGCGTGAGCCGATCCTTGACGTCCGAGAGCATGCGGTCGATCAGCCGCTCGGCCGCGGCGCGCCGGGTGTCGGCGATCCGCCGCTCGTGGTCCGCGGCGTCGCGCTGCTCGACGATCTGGCGGATCGCGAGCGTACCGAGCACGGCGAACGTGACCAGCGACAGCGCGCCGATCGTGACCGCCGCGCGGTGCCGGCGAACGAACCGCGTCAGCCGCTGGCGGGTGGTGTAGCGGTGGGCGTCGACGAGTTGCCCGGTCATGAACCGGCGGAGCTCGTCGGCGAGCTGGCCGGCGTCGGCGTAGCGATCGGCCGGATCCTGCGCCATCGCGCGGCTGACGATCGCGACCAGATCTGCGGGGGCGTCCTTCTCCCGCTCGATGAGCGGCGTGACCCGGCCGAGAGCGGCGGCCGCGATCACGTCGGTGGCGGTGCGTGCGTTGTACGGCGGCACGCCCGCGAGCAGGTGGTAGAGCATGGCGCCGAGAGCGAACACGTCGGCGCGCTGATCGAGCGACTCGCCCCGGGCCTGCTCCGGCGCCATGTATGCGGGCGTCCCCATCACCGCGCCCGCGACGGTCAGCGTCGACGCCGCCGAGCTGAGGTCCGCCGATGCCCGGCGGCCGGCCGCGCGCGGCGCCCGGTTGGTCGACTCGAGGCCGTCGCCCGCGTCGAGATCCTTGGCGAGGCCCCAGTCGATCACGACGGTCTCGCCGAACTCGCCGATCAGGACGTTGGCCGGCTTCAGGTCGCGGTGGATCACGCGCTGGCTGTGGGCGTACGCCATCGCATCGGCGGCGGCGGCCACCCGCGGCAGCAGCGCCAGCCGCTCGCGCAGCGTCCGCGCCTCGGCGATCACGCGATCGAGTGGGCGACCCGACACCAGCTTCATCGCGAAGAACGGCTCGCCCGACGGCCACAGGCCGGCCTCGTAGACCGGCACGATGCCCGGGTGCTGAAGGCGCGCGGTGATCAGCGCCTCGCGCTGGAACCGGCCGATCTGATCGGGCGACGGCTCGAGCAGCTCCTTGAGCGCGACCGGCCGGCGCAGGCGCTGGTCCTCGGCGGCGATGATCCGGCCCATGCCCCCACGCGCGATCTCGCGCTCGCCCTGGTAGGTGCCGTGCGCGACCGTGGGCAGCGGGGGCAGGGTCCCGACCGCGGTCGCGGGCGCGGAGATCGTCTCGTCAGACTCCATCTCGTTCGCGGCGCGCGGGCCGGCGGGGCGCCCGGCGGGGCGAACGGAGGCTGCGACGGTCGGCGGCGCCGGGACGGCCAGCGTGTGCGCCGAGGCGGGATCGGTCGCTGGCGTCCCCGACACCCGCGCGCTCGCGCCAGGCACCACCGATCCCGGGACCGAGGCCGGGGCGATCGTCGCCGCGAGGGCGTCGTCGGCGTCGCCGTCACCGGGCTCCATGTATGGTCATCATGCCATGTCGTCCGGGCTCCATGTCATCCGCGCAGGCGTCGGTCCGCGCGCGCTCCTCATCCATGGCAGCGCGGCCGACCACACCACGTGGACGATCCAGCTCGCTTCGGCCCTGCGCGAGCACCTCACGCTGGTCGCGTACGATCGGCGCGCTGCGGCGACCACGGTGGAGGCCCACGCCGACGACGCGGTCGACCTGCTCGACACGGGCAGCCTGCCAGGTGCCGATCCCGCGCCGGCGCTGGTGATCGGCTCGAGCTTCGGCGCGGTGATCGCCCTCGACGTGCTGCGCCGCCACGGCGGGCGGGTCGCCGGCGCAGTCCTGATCGAGCCGCCGATGGCCGCGAGTGACGACGTCCCCGCCGTGCCGCCCGCGTTCCTCGCCGCGTTCGATCGGACCGTGGCCGAGCAGGGCGGGCCCGCCGCTGGCGAGCTGTTCCTGCGCACCGTGCTCGGCGACGCCGCGTTCGAGCGGATGCCCCGCGCGTACCAGGTGCGGTCGATGGCGATGTGGGCCGCGATCCGGGCCGACTCCGAGGCGCTCCTCGCCTACCGGCCGCGCTACGCGGAGCTGGTTGCGGTGCCTCACCCGGTGCTCCTCCTCGGCGGCGAGCGCTCGGCGCCGTACTTCCGGCCCACGCTCGAGGCCCTCGCGGCCGTGCTGCCGGGCGCACGCCTCGAGGTCGTGCCGGCCGCCGGGCACATGCTCCACGCCGAGGCGCATCGGACGTTCGCCGAGCGCGTGCGCGCGTTCGCGCGTGGGTGCGGCCTGCTCGCGCCGCCCGGGCCCCCCGCACCGTCCGGGTCCGTCGGGGGCTGAGGTCCCCCGCGCCTTGCGTCGACGGCGCCGTTGGGCCAAGGTGCGCCGCCATGGCCTTCGACACCACCTCGCGCTTGATCACGACGGGAGACGAGCGCCCGCGCGCCGTCGTGGTGGCGGTCCAGCTGCCCAGCACCAGCCCCGAGGAGCTGCAGTCCTCGATCGAGGAGCTCGAGCGGCTCGCCAAGACCCTGGGCGTCGATCCGATCGCGCGCGTGATCCAGCGCCGTAGCAAGCTCGCCTCCGGCGTGGTGCTCGGCGAGGGCAAGCTCGTCGAGCTCGCGTCGTGGACCGGCGGGCCGGGCAAGATCGAGGCGTACGTACGCCCGGGCTCGAAGAAGTCCGTGGCCCAGGACCTCGCCGAGCTCGCGGCCGAGGCGGAGTCCGACGAGGAGGAGGTGGAGAGCGACGAGGATGGACCGGTCGGCATCGGGACGTCCGGGCGAGGCGCCAACGCGCCGCTCGCCACGGTCGTGCTCGTCGATCACGACCTGTCGCCCACGCAGCAGGGCAACCTCGAGAAGGTGACCGGCGTCGGCGTGCTCGACCGCACCTCGATCATCCTCGAGATCTTTCATCGCCATGCGCGCACCCGCGAGGCCCGCCTCCAGGTCGAGATCGCGCGCCTCAAGTACCTCGCGCCGCGGCTGCGCGAGAACGGCGGCAGCGGCGATCGCGTGCGCGGCGGCGTCGGTGGCAAGGGCGCCGGTGAGACGGCGATGGAGCTCGATCGCCGCAAGATCCGCGACCGGATCGCCGAGCTCAAGGGCGAACTCGCGCAGATCGAGGGGGGCTCGCGCACCCGTCGCACCCGCCGCAGCGAGCTGCCCACCGTGGCGCTGGTCGGCTACACCAACGCCGGCAAGTCCTCGCTGATGCGCGCACTGACCAGCACCGACGTCTACATCGCCGACAAGCTGTTTGCGACCCTGGACACCACCGTGCGCAGGCTCCAGCCGCCGACCGAGCCGGCGATCCTGGTCAGCGACACCGTCGGGTTCATCAAGAAGCTGCCGCACGATCTCGTCGCGTCGTTCCGCTCGACGCTCGACGAGGCGTCCGGAGCCGACTTCTGCTGCACGTGGTCGACGCGGCCGACGCCGCGATGGCCGAGCAGCTCGCCGTCACCCGGGAGGTGCTCCACGACGTGTTCGAGGCGACCGGCGCCGACGAGGTGTCGTCGTGGCTGGTCCTCAACAAGATGGACCGCGTCGACGAGGCCGGCCGCGCCGCGCTGCTCGAGCAGTACCCGAACGCCGTCATGCTGTCCGCCAAGGACAAGGATGACATCGCGATGCTGCGCGAGCGGCTGATCGCCCACTTCGCGGGCGCGCTCGAGGAGGTCGAGATCGACGTGCCGTGGGCGGCGCAGAAGGTCGCCCACCTGATCCACGAGCGCACCACGGTGCTGGTCGAGGAGCACGGCGACACCGGCACGCACTTCGTCGTCCGCGCGCCCGGCCGCACGATCGAGGCGCTGCGCGAGCAGCTCGCCACGCTCACCGCCGCGAGCTGATCCGGTCCTGGCTACAGCAGCGGCCCGACGATCTCGGTCGTCCACTGCGCGATGTGGTTGGACGTCGCGAGGTCCTGGAACGGCAGCGCGAACGCCGCCGCGCTCGGATCCGTGCCGGCCGGCGCGTCGAGATCGACCGCGGCCATCCACAACAGCGTGCCGCTGCCGGGCGGGCTGCGCAGGCCGTAGCGCCGCGTCGAGGAGAACGTCACCCACGCCAGCCGCCCGCCGCTGGCATCGCGCGAGAACACGAACGGGTTCCACTTCGGGAACGAGTTCGTCAAGTTGACGGTGGCGCCGTCGTCGACGCCGGGGGCGTTGGCGCGGTCGAGCGCGGTGATCGTCCCGCCTGCCACGCCGTCGATCGCGTACAGCTTCGCGGTCGGGTCGGTGTCGCCGTTGCACTCGCCGCCGGTGTTGCCGTTGTTGCAGGTCGACTCGTTGAACACGAGCATCCGGCCGTCGGGCGCGAACGCGGGGTAATAGCGGTTCTTGCCGGCCGCGCGCGGCACCAGCACCTCGGGGCTGCTCCACGTGCCGGCCGTGCGCGTCACCGTGCGGATCTCGCCGGCGTACATCATCTGCAGCGTGTTGTGGACGCCGACGCTGACGTACGCGATGCGATCGCCGAGCGGCGACCAGTCGGGGTGGTTGCTCGGGTTGGTCGCGGTGCCGCCGACGGGGAGCGTCTCGGTCAGCGCGCCGGTCGTACCGTCGAACAGCATCAGGTCGTAGGTGGTGGCGCCGCTGTCGGCGTAGACGCCCACGAACGCGCTGCCGTCGGGGTTCCAGCTCTCGAAGTTGCTCCTGGGCGTCGAGCCGAACGGCACCAGCGGCGTCTTGGTCGCCACGTCGAGCAGCAGCAGCCGGCCGTCGTTCTGCCCGCCCGCCTCGGCGACCATCTTCGTGCCGTCGCGCGACAGCGCGTGGCAGCCGATGCAGGTGCCGCCCGACATCTCGGTGCCGATGAACTGCTCCGCCGCGGTCTGCGTCTGCGACGCGAAGTCGTAGCGCATGATCGCGCGCAGCGTGGTGGTCCAGTAGTAGATGCCGCCGGTCACGTCCTGCGGCGCGAACCGCAGGGTCTGGCTGGTCGACGCGCCGACGCTCGCGCCCGCGTCATCGGTGGCGCGCAGGCTCCAGGTCACCGCCTCGGTGCCGCGGTGTGTATTCGCGAGCCAGCGCCACACCTGCGCGTCGGGCTGGTAGATGCACCCGCCGCCGAGCGGCAGCGTGCAGCGCAGGAACACCTTGAGATCGATCACCGTGCTCGCGAACGTCAGCTCGTACAGCGTGGTGCCCGTGCCAGGGCGGAAGTGCAGCTCGAGGCGGCCGAGGTTCGGCGGCAGCACGACGCCATCGTTGGGGTACACGAGGGCGGGGGCAGGGCCCGCGCCGGTCGCGCCGGCGAACACCGCGGCCGGATCGGTGGGCAGGTCCGGCGAGCCCGGATCGCGCCAGGTCTGCTCGAGCCGGATGGTGACGCCGGTGGTGCCGTCGGTCGCGCCCGCGGTCGCGAGCACGTGGGTGATGCCGCCGCGCTCGCTGCTGGTGGTCAGCTCGTCGCCTGCGAACAGGCCGAGGGTCGGCTCGGCGAGCGCGAACCGGGTGAGGGCGGTGACGTCCTCGGTGCGGCCATCTTCGAACGTGCCGATCGCGGCGTAGCCGCTGATCGCGGGCGCGCCCTCGACGATGGTCAGGGTCTGGTCGACCGGGCTGACGGCGAGCGAGACCAGGCCGGCCAGTGGATCCCCGGTCGCGTCGATCCCGTCATCCCCACCGCCCTCGCTCCGACTCCCACACGCGACGGCGAGCACGGACAGGACCAGGGCCGAGAGGAGGCGAACAGGCGGATGCATGGGCAGCGACGCAAGCACGGATCGGACCAGCCTGTATGGGCCTTGCATATGTCCGGAATCTACCAGGAACCACGAGCACCTACAGCTGCGTAAGGGATGGGGACGGCCGACACCACGGGCGCGCTGGGGGCAGCCGGTCTCGACGTGGGAGGCCTACACGTGGCGCGTCGCGGTGACGTCCGTCAGCGCGGGCGGTCGATGCGGGTCGTCGCGTGCGCGCGGATCGTGATCGTCGAGCGCTCGTCGGTGCCCTGGCCGGCATCGATCAACCGGAGCTCGTGGGTGCCCACGGTGAGCGTGGTGGTGAGCGGCGGCGAGCCCGCCAGCATGCCGTCGATGGTGACCGTCAGCCGCGGCGGCGCCACGAGCTCGAAGGTGCCAAGCCGGGGATCGAGGGAGGGCCCGCGTGCGGACAGCGCCGTCACCACCTCGAAGGCGACGGCGGCGCTGCCGACGATCGCCACCGCGCTCGCGGCGATCGCGGCCACCCGCCAGCCCGTGCGCCGGCGGGGCGGGGGGGCGCTCGGCACCGCGGTCCGGGTCCGCGCTTGCATCACGCTGCCGAGGCTGCGCGGCGGGGCGGGGGCAGGGGGGGATGATGCGGTCGCCCGGCCCCTCGCGCGGACCGTGCTCTGGCGGAGGCGGGCCTCGCCCGGGAACCGCTCGGCGAGCAGCCGGATCAGGCCCTCGCGGCCGGCCCGCGGCGCCTCCGCACACGCGAGCAGGTCGTCGATCGCGGCCTCGGCGGTCGCGTAGCGCGTGGGCAGCTCGCGCGCGAGCAGCTTCATCACGATCCGCTCGAGGTCGCGCGACACCTCGGCGCGCAGCGAACGGGGGCGCGGGATCGCGCCGAACAGCACCGCGGCCACCGTCGCGCGGGTGTCCTCCCCGACGAACAGCCGCCGGCCCACGACCATCTCCCACAGCATCACGCCGACCGCGAACAGGTCGCTGCGGCCGTCGAGCGGCCCGCCACTCGCCTGCTCGGGGCTCATGTACGCGGGCTTGCCCTTGATGAACACCGACGCGGTCGCCTCGCTCGCCGCGCGCGCCTTCGCGATCCCGAAGTCCGAGACCTTGACTGCGCCCTCCCACGACAGCAGCACGTTGTGCGGCGACACGTCGCGGTGGACGAGGCCGCGCAGGTCGCTCCCGACGGGGAGATCGTGCGCGTACCCGAGGCCACGCAGCACCTCGGTGATCACGAAGATCGCGGTCGGGATCGGGAGCGGGCCGCCGGCCAGCAGGTGGTCGAGGTCGGTGCCCTCGACCAGCTCCATGACGAGGAACAGCCGCTGCTCGGCGTCTCGATCGAAGTCGAGCACCGCCACGATGTTCGGGTGGAGCAGCCGGGCGCTGAGCTGAGCCTCGGCGATGAACATGCGCGCGAACGCCGGGTTGTCCGAGAACCCCGGCAACACCCGCTTGATCGCGACCGGGCGTGCGAACCCCTCCGCGCCCTGGGCCTGACCCACGAACACCTCGGCCATCCCGCCGCCGCCGAGCCGACCGTCGACGCGGTACTTGCCCAGGTCCCCTGCCATCGACCCGACTGTAGCAGGCTCCGGCTCAGCGCGGGATCATCGAGTCCTGGCCGCGGGCGCGCATCGAAAGGCGCCACTCGTCCATGTAGCGGACGAACGCCTCGGCGAGCTCGGGATCGAACTGGGTCCCGGAGCACCGCTCGATCTCGTTGATGGCGACCTCGTGGGGGAGGGCGCGCCGGTACGCGCGGTCCGACGTCATCGCGTCGTAGGCGTCCGCGATCGCGACGATCCGCCCGACCAGCGGGATCTGGTCGCCGGCGAGGCCGCGCGGGTAGCCGCCGCCGTCGTACCACTCGTGGTGGCACCAGCAGCCGTCGATCAGCGGGTGCAGGCACGGCACCGGCTCGAGGATCCGCTTGCCCTTGGCCGGGTGCTCGCGGAACACCGCGACCTCCTCGGGGGTGAGCTTGCCGGGCTTGTTGAGCATGTCGTAGCGCACGCCGATCTTGCCGACGTCGTGCATCACACCCGCCTGGACGATCCGGCGCAGCTCGGGCTCGGGCAACGTCAGGCCTCGTCCGAGGATCTCCGAGTAGACGGCGACCCGCTCGGAGTGGCCGCGGGTGTAGAGGTCGCTCTCCTCGAGCGCCTGGGCGAACCCGGCGACCGTCTGCTGGAACATGCCCTCGAGCGAGGTGTTCGCGCGCACGAGATCGTCGTTGGTCGAGCGCAGCTCGCCGTACAGCCGCGCGTTGTCGATCGCGCTGGCGGCGCGCGATGCGAGCACCGCGAGCATCTTGCGGTGACCCTCGTCGAACTTCTTGCCCGGCGTGAACGAGAACACATTGAGCACGCCGACCATGCTCGCGCGCACCTGCAGCGGCACGGCGACGAACGACGACAGCTCCGCCGACGGCGACGACTCGGTGAAGAACCGCGACGCCTTGATGCCGTGCGCGAGGATCGGCACGCCCTGGCCGAACTGGTCGAGCAGCACGTCGAACGCCAGTGACGGCAGCGCGAGGGGCGCGCCGTCGGCGGCGGCGATCACCTTGACCCGCTCCTCGTAGTGCCCCGACCGCGGATCGCGCAGGTGGAGCGTCGCGACGTCGGCCTTGACCTCGTCGAGCGCGGCGCGCAGCACGACGTCGAGGATGTGGTCGATGTCGTGCGACAGCGCGATCGCTTCGCTGACCTTGTAGATGGTCAGCGCCTCGCGCAGCCGGATGTTCTCGGTCTGCAGGCGCTGGCGATACAGCGCGCGCTGGACGACGTGGATGACCTCCTCGACCTTGAACGGCTTGAGGAGGTAGTCGTATGCGCCCTTCTTCATCGCCTCGATGGCGGTCTCGACCGTGCCGAAGCCGGTCATCAGGACCGTCAGCACGCCGAGCCGCTCCTGCTCGATCTTCTCGAGAAGCTGCAGCCCGGACAGCCGGGGCATCTTGAGATCCGTGATCAGCAGGTCGTAGGGGCGCAGCCGGAGCTCGGTGAGCGCCTTCTCGCCGTCCTCGACGGTGTGCACCGAGAAGCCCTCGAGCGTGAGGAACTCGGCCAGGATCTCGCGGATGACCCGTTCGTCATCGACGACGAGGATCCGCGCGCTCTCGGTCGGATCGACCGACATGATCGCCGGGCTACTCGCTGGGCGCCGGGGCGGGCGCTGGCGTCGCCGGGGTCGTCGGGGTCGCCGGGGTCGTCGGGGCAGGTGAACCACCCGCGGCGGTCGCACCCGTCGTGCCGACGGTGGGCTGGGAGACCTTCGGGGCCATCGGATCGTCCAGCTTGCTGGTCGTGCCCATCTCCTTGTCCGCGGACGCCTGCTGCCCGAGCCAGGTCTGGCGCGCGCTGGTGGCCTTGGCCGCCTGGCCGTCGGCCTTGCCCTTGGCCGCCTGGACGCGCTTGCTGCGGTCCTCCGTCTGCGTGGGGAACCAGTCGTACTGGACCCCGCGCGGAGCCTTGTTGTTCTTCTGCGCGAGCGTGCTCTTGGCCAGCTCGTACTGCGCCTCGCGCCAGTACATCGCCTCCTGCCCGTAGCGCCACTGGACCTTGAGCCAGTTGCGGTACGCCTCGAAGTACGTGACGCGGGAGGCTGCCGCCTTGACGTTGGTCTCGGCGCCGTGCAGCTCCTTGGCTGCCTGGTTGATCCGGTTGTTGTCGGCCGACTTGTCCGCCTGCTTCTTGTTGGCGAGGGCGGTGTCGAGGGTCAGCTTGCTGGCCTTGTGGTCGTTGCGGACGCCGGTCAGCGTGGCGGTGGCCTCGTTGTAGTCGGCCTCGGCCTTGGCGTTCTCCATCTTCGCGACGGACCAGTCGTTCTGGGCCTGGACGACGGACTGCTTCTGATCGAGCGGGATGTCCGCGATGAACATGTCGTCGAAGTGGCGAGCGAGGGGCCCGGGGGGCGAGTCCGACGCGCCGCCACACGCCACGGCGAGCGTCAGGAGGCCAGTCGCGAGGAGCTTCGAGAGAACGCGCATAGGTATGCCCGAGCCTACTACGCCCGCCCGCGGCGAGCTACCCTCCCAGGGATCCGATGACCGTCCTGCTCGCCGTCGATGTCGGGAACACCAACACGGTGCTCGGGGTGTTCCGGGACGCGGAGCTCGCCGCGAGCTGGCGGATCCAGACGCTCGCCGGGCGCACCTCCGACGAGTTCGCCGTCTTGCTCAAGACGCTGCTCGACATGGAGGGGTTCCCCTGGCGGTCGATCGACGCGGGGATCATCTCGTCGGTGGTCCCGCCCGCGGTGTTCGGGCTCCAGCGGTTCTTCAAGGCCTACTGCGGCGGGCCGGCGCTGCTCGTCGGCCCCGGCATCAAGACCGGCATGCCGATCCTGTACGAGAACCCCCGCGAGGTCGGGGCGGACCGGATCGTCAACGCGGTCGCCGCGTACGAAGCGCTCGGCGACGAGCGCGGCAAGCTCGGCTGTATCGTCGTCGATTTCGGCACGGCGACCACCTGGGACGTGGTCAACCCCAAGGGCGAGTACCTGGGCGGCGTGATCGCGCCCGGCATCCAGATCAGCGCCGAGGCGCTCTACGAGCACGCCGCGAAGCTGCCGCGCGTCGAGCTGGTGCGTCCGGGGAAGGTGGTGGCGCGCAACACGATCGCGTCGATGCAGGCGGGCCTGGTCTACGGCTACGCCGGGATGGTCGACGCGCTCGTCGACCGGATCCGCACCGAGGTCGAGTGGCCGGCGCGCTGCATCGCCACCGGTGGGCTCGCCCCGCTGATCGCCACGGAGACGCGGACGATCGAGGCCACCGACGATCTGCTGACCCTCAAGGGCCTCAAGATCCTCTATCACCGGAACGCGTGACCCCGACCTGCTATGTAGTGGATTGAACGGAGCGCCATGATCGACCTCACGCCTCTCGACCCCAGCTTGCTGTCCGCCAGCGCGCAGCGCGCCCTCGGGCCCGGCGCGGGCCGCCTGATGGCCGCCAAGGGCATGCTGCCCCTCGCGCCGAACGACCTGGTCGCGGTGCTCTATCAGCTGTCGCTCGACAACGACCAGGCGATCGCGCAGAGCGCGCGCGGCACGGCGAGCGGCCTGCCCGAGAACCTGCTCGTCGGCACGCTCGGGGGCGGCGCTCTCGACCCGCGGATCCTCCACTTCTTCGGCACCACGTGCGCCGACACGCCGGCGGTGTTCGACGCGATCGTCCTCAACCCCGCGGTCGCCGACGCCACGCTGGCCGTGCTCGCCGCCAGGGGCGACTCCCGCGGAGTCGATCAGATCGCGCAGAACGAGCAGCGGCTCCTCGCGCACCCCGAGATCATCGCGGCGATGTACATGAACCGCCGCGCGCGCATGTCGACGATCGACCGCGTGGTCGAGCTCGCCGTTCGCAACCACGTCCGCGTTCCGGGCCTGGCGTGCTGGGACGAGGTCGCGCGCGCTCTCGCGGGCGGGCACGCCACGACGGCCACCGACGACGCGCTGTTCTCGCACGCGACGGCCGTCCTCGCCGATGACGACTCCCACCTGACCACGGGCGACGCCGAGACCGCGCACGAGGAGAAGGAGGAGATCGTCGTCAAGCGCGAGGCGCAGATCAAGGAGAAGAGCGAGATGGCCCGCATCATGGAGATGTCGGTGCCCGCGAAGATCCGCCTCGCCACCGTCGGCAACGGATTCGCGCGCTCGATCCTGATCCGCGATCCGCTCAAGATGGTCGCCCAGGCCGCGATCAAGTCTCCCGGCGTGACCGACATCGAGGCCGCGCGCTACGCCTCCAACCAGGCGCTGCCCGAGGAGGTGATCCGCTACATCTCCACCAAGCGCGAGTGGACCAAGATGTACGGCGTCAAGGTGGCGCTGTGCAAGAACCCGAAGACCCCGGTCGCCGAGGCGTCGAAGCTGCTGACGTTCCTGCGCGAGAAGGACCTCAACAACGTGGCGAAGTCCAAGGGCGTGTCGTCGGCACTCGTCGCGCAGGCCAAGAAGATCATGGCGCAGCGCAAGGGCGGCACGGCGAAGTGAGCGAGGCCGCGCCGGTCGCGGCCGCCTCGCCGGAGGACCTCGCCGGAGGCCCGCCCTCGCCGGGCCTGCTCGCCCGGATCGGGCTCGCGCTGCTCGGCCCGCGGTGGGCGCTCGCGGTCGGCGTCGACCGCCGGCACACGGGGCGCAGCGGTTCGGACCTGCTCGCGCTGATCGCGGTCGTCGTGATCGCGACCCAGCTGCGCGGCCTGGTCGCCGCCGCCTGGATCGGCGCCGCGGTGGCGCCCGGCCTCGGCGTGCGCGCCTCGGTCGACGTGCTGACCCGCGCGCTGACCATCGAGCTCGGGTTCCTCGGGGTCGGCGCGCTCGCGCTGTGGCTGCTCGGCGGCCCGCGCCGCCACCTCGGACGCGCGTTCGATCTCGCGTGCGTGGCCGCGCTGCCGCTGCTGTTCCTCGACCTCGGCGCGACCGTCATCGTGCGCGGGCTCGAGCTCGGCGATCGGGTTCGCCCCGCCGGGGCACCTCGCGATCGTGCTGTCGGCGGGGTCGTTCACGTGGGCGGGCGTGCTGCTCGCGCTCGCGCTGCGCCCGGCCCGCGTGCCGACCACCCGCCCGCCGCCGGTCCCCGCCGCGGAGGTCGCGCGCGCGCGCCGGGCCGGGCTCGTCGTGCTCGCGGTCGCCGGGCTCGGGGTCGCCACGCAGGTCGGCTGGATCGCGAGCCACGTCGAGAGCGTGCGGCCGATGCGCCGCGGCGATCCGGCGCCCGCGTTCGCGCTCGCCTCGATCGGGGCCTCCGGCCAGCCCGGCGCGCCGGTCACGCTCGCGCAGCACGCGGGCAAGGTGGTGGTCCTCGACTTCTGGGCGACGTGGTGCAACCCGTGCCTGCGCGCGCTGCCCGCGCTCGATGCGCTGACCGCGCGTCACCCCGACATCGTGGTGATCGCGATCAACCTCGACGACGCCGCGGCCGCCCGGGCGCTGTGGGACAAGGCGGGGTACCGGATCACGCTCGTCGCCGATGACGGCGCGGTCAGCGCGCGCTACGGCGTCCGCGAGATCCCGCACTCGGTGGTGATCGACCGTTCGGGTGTGGTGCGCCTGGTGGCGCGCGGGGGCGCCGCCGAGCTCGAGGCCGCGGTCAGCCAGCTCCTGCGGGAGTCCGCGATCACTCCCGCCGCGCCCGGCTGATCCCGCCGCCCCGGCCGTGATGGCGCGCTGGCCGTGATGGCGCGCTGGCCGTGATGGCGCGCTGGCCGTGATGCCGAGCTGGCCGTGATGCCGAGCTGGCCGTGATGCCGCGCTGGCCGTGATGCCGAGCTGGCCGTGATGCCGAGCTGGCCGTGCGCGTGGTGCCGGGTCGGGGGCTCGTGCTAAACCGGAGGTCTGATGGCCAGCCTCGTCTGCGCCACGTGCCGCAAGCTGATCCCGATGGGGGCCTCGGCCGTGCGCTGCACGGTGGCCTCCTGCAATACGGGTCGGATGAAGCTGCGGTTCTGCTCGATCACGTGCTGGAACAAGCACGTGCCCACGGCGCGGCACCGCAAGGCGTCGTACGTGGTCGAGGACCGCGCCCCCGAAGCGTAGGGCGGCGCCGGCAGGGCCTCCCGGGGCGCCGGCGACCGGTTTTTGCGGGCGCTCGAAGGCGCGTGCTACCGTTTTTTTCGCGTGCGTCTCCTGACCTGTATCGTACTCGAGCTCGCCGTCGCCGTCGGGGCGATGGGGGGCGTCGTGGTGGCCGTCGGGCAGGCCGGGCGGCTCGCGGGCCCGTACCTGCGGAGCACCGAGGCGGTCGCCGCCACCATCGGCCCGTCGCGAGCGCCGCCGTCGCCGCTGCTGCGGCTGCCCGCCGCCACGCTCGAGGTCGCCCCGCCGGCGCCCGCCGTGGTCACCGTGTTCGGCGCGCCCGATGACGTGCTGCTCGCGCCCCTCGGGGCGGGCGAGGTCACCAAGATCCGCCTCAACCACGGCGGTACGTCACTGTCCCTGCGCCTCGACTTCGCGTCCGGGGCGCGCGCCGCGTTCAAGCCCGAGCAGATCCATCCGCAGTCCGATCCGCGGCGCGAGATCGCCGCCTACCGGCTCGATCGCCTGCTCGGCATCGGCCGCGTGCCGCCCGCCAAGCAGATCGCGATCCCCCTCGCCGAGCTGCTCGCGGCGTGCGAGCCGCGCCACCGCCGCCTGATCGCGGGGCGGCTCTCCGCCGAGGCGCTCGTCCACGACGGCGTCGTGCGCGGCGAGCTGTCGTGGTGGATCCCCGAGATCAAGCTCGCCGAGCTCGATGGCGAGCCGGTCGACGACAAGGAGGGGAGGGCGCGGTGGACCGCGTACCTCCAGATCGGCGCGATCATCCCGCCCGCGGCCCGTCCGCTGGTCGAGCAGATCGCGCAGGTCATCGTGTTCGACGTCCTGATCGACAACCCCGACCGGTGGACGGGCGGCAACACGGTGATGTCACCGGACCGGAGCGTTTTCTACTTCATGGACAACACCATGTCGTTCTCGACGTTTGGCTACGGGCACCGCTCGAACTTGCTCGCGCTGCGGCGGCTCCAGGTGTTCCCGCGCGCACTCGTCGAGCGGATGCGCACGCTCACCGAGGCCGAGCTGGCCGACGCCCTCGACCTCCCCGACGACCTCGGCCTCGGGCCGCTGCTCGACGAGGAGGAGATCCACGCGGTGATCGTCCGCCGCGACAACATGCTCCGCTACATCGACCAGGTGATCGCCGAGCATGGAGAGGACGCGGTGCTCGCGCTCCCATGACGAGCCCGACGTGCCCCACCTGCGGCAAGGACGTCGATCCGCTGCGCGCGCGCTCGGTCAGAGTGCGCGACGGCAAGGTCGTCGCGTACTGCAGCGCGCCATGCGCGCAAGCGGCGGAGTCGCGCCCGGTCGTGATGCCCGCCGGGCTGGCCGCGGCCGTCGCACCCGTGGTGGCGCCGGTCGTCGTGGTGCCCGCGCCCGTGGTCGCCGCGCCGGTGATCGCGCCGGCGGGCAAGGACCGGAGCAAGGGCAGGGGCAAGGCATCGACGAAGGGGCCGGAGTCCACCGCGACCGTGACCGGGACGGCAACCGTCGCTGCGACCGGGACCGCTGCCGCAACCGCCGCCGGGACCGGGACCGCTGCCGGGACCGATGCCGCCGGCGGGACCGGGACCGCCGCTGCGACCGGGACCGCCGCTGCGACCGGGACCGCCGCCGCGACCGGGACTGGAACCGCGACCGTGGCAGATCCGGCATCCCTGGCCGGAGCCGCGACCGGGACGGCGGTCGGGACCGCCCCGACCGCCGCCTCCACCAGGCAGCCGCGCGCCGCCGCCGCCGGCGAGCGCCCGCCGCGCCCGAGCAACCGCCTCGCGCTCGGCGCGGTGATCGTGCTCGGCACCGCCGGCGCGTTCCTCGCCTACCGGTTCCTGCTCGACGCCGCCGCCCCGGCGCCCAGCCCGGCTGCGCCCGCGGCGGACCTCGCCCCGGCGCCCAAGCTCGTCGACGCGTCGCCGGCGGTGGTGGCCGCGCCGCCGGTCGAGCGCACGGTCGCCGTCGAGCGCGCCACCGCGGTGCTGGTCGCCACGCTCGGCACCGGCACGCCGCGGATCCAGCGGGTCGCGGCCGCGGCGCTCGCGCGCACGCACGATACCGCCGCGATCGGGTTCCTCGCGGACGCGCTGACCCGCGAGACGGTCGACACCAGCCGCCTCGATCTCGCGTACGCGCTGGCGCGCGCCGGGGATCCGCGCGGCGCCACCGTCCTCGTCGAGGCCACGCGCTCGGCGCGCCGCGACGTCAAGCTGCAGGCCGGCCGGCTGCTCGCGCTGCTCGGCGATGCGCGCGGCGCGCCGGTGCTGGCGGGCTTCCTGACCGTGACCCAGCTCCGCACCGGCACTGCCGAGCAGCTCGCGTACCTGGCCGAGCCGCGTGCGATCACCGTTCTCGAGGAGGTCCGCGCAGCGCCCGAGCGGTCCGCCGATGACAGGGCGCGCGCCGCGATCGCGCTCGCGGTGGCCGGGCAGGCGGCCGTGCTGCCCGAGCTGCGCGCGCTCCTGCCCGACGCGCGGTTCAACGCGGCGGCGGCGTCCGCCCTCGCCGGGCACCAGGATCCCTCGGCCCGCCTCGGTGCTGCTCGAGCAGCTCGAGGTCCCCTCGCTGCGGGTCGAGGCCGCGCGCTCGCTGCGCCGCCTCGATCCCGCGTTCGACGCCGGCCCGCACCTCGCGCCGCTGCTCGCCGCGCTCGCGAGCGCCAAGGACACCGAGCAGGTGCAGGCGGCGGAGGCGATCCTGCTGCTGGCCGGCGACGCCGCGCGGTCGGAGCGGCCATGAGCGTTTGTGCAACAAACTCGAACGGGGGTGGGGACCCTGCGCGGCTTGCCGCGTGGGGCGGGGGCGGAGCCCCCGTGGGCCTGAGAGACTGTGAAACAGTCTCGAAAACCGGGTGGGAACCCTGCGCGGCTTGCCGCGTAGGGCGGGCGGAGCCCCGTGGAACTGACCGGCGGCGCGGGCCCGGCGCTGCCACGCTCGCTGGTGCGCAGCCTGCGCCTGTTCTACGCGTTCCGGCTGCTCGCGACCTCGTACCTGTTCGTCCCGATCTTCATGCTGTTCCAGGCCGCTCGCGGCCTGTCGTTCGCGCAGGCGCTCGTGCTCGGCGGGCTGTTCAGCGCGATCGTCGTGGTCGTCGAGATCCCGACCGGCTTGTTCGCCGACCAGCTCGGCCGGCGGCGGTCGATGCGGCTCGGGGCGCTGATGATGGTCGCGTCGTGCCTGGTCGCGGCCACAGCGCACTCGTTCGGCGCATTCGCGGTCGCGGAGATCCTCGCCGGGCTGTCGCTCGCGCTGTGCTCGGGCGCCGACTCCGCCTACCTCTACGACCTGCTCGCGGCTCACGACCGCGCGCACACGTACGGGCGGCACGAGGCCACCGCCAGCGCGTGGCACCTGCTCGGCAGCGCGCTCGCGTTCGCCGGCGGCGGCCTGCTCGCCACCCTCGATCTCGCGCTGCCATACCTGGTGACCGCGGGCGTCGCGGGCGTCGCCGCCGCGGTCGCGTGGCGGCTCCCCGACGAGCGCCCGGTGGTCCGCACGCCGCGGCCGGCGATCGCGTGGGGCGCCTCGATCGCGGACGCGCTCGCCGAGGTCGCGCGCAACCGGCGGCTCGCCTGGATGGTCGGCTACTCGGCGGTCGTGTTCGTCCTGCTGCGCGCGACGGTCTACGTCTACCAGCCGTACCTCCACGAGCGCGGGCTCGCGCCGCTCGAGATCGGCCTGCTGTTCGCCGGCCTCCACCTGATGGCCGCCGGCGTCGCGCTCCGCACGCACGACCTGCGCGACCGGTTCGGCGACGGCACGCTGCTGTGGGCGCTGCTCGGGCTGCTCGCCGTCAGCTTCCTCGGGCTCGCCGGCGCCGGGCGCGGGCCGTGGATGCTGGTGCTGCTGGTCGTGCAGGCGGTCGCCAATGGGTTGTACTCGCCGCTGACCAAGCCGCTGCTCAACCGCGAGATCACGGACCCCGGCCGACGGGCGACGCTGCTGTCGGTGGAGTCGATGGCCCGGCGCGCCGCGATGGGCGTGTTCGCGCCGCTGGTCGGGCTGTGGGGCCAGGCCGACGTCATGGTGCTGTGTGGCGGGGTCGGGCTGGCCGGGTTGATCGCGCTCGCTCGCCGCCGCCCGGGGGCGGGCGGCTCGCTCGCCCTGGACGGCCTCGCGCTCGTAACCATCGAGAATGAAACGACCGATCGCGGCCGATGCTGACCGTCGCGCCCCCGGGTTGTCGTTGACACCACGGGGGCCTCGGACCAGACTGCCGCGCTGTCCATGGCCATCCGCTCCTCGACCACCGCCGCGAAGCCCCCGACGTCTGCGAAGTCCGCGAAGCCCGCGAGGTCCGCGACGTCCGCGACGTCGACCACGCCCGCGGCGAAGCTCGCCCCGCTGCCGCCCACCGGCCAGCGGATCTACTTCGTCTCGCTCGGCTGCCCGAAGAACCAGGTCGACACCGAGCTGATGCTCGGCCAGGTCCAGGCCGCCGGGCACGCGCTGGTCGACAGCCCCGAGGGCGCGGACGTGATCGTGGTCAACACGTGCGCGTTCATCGACGCCGCCAAGGAGGAGAGCGTCGACACCATCCTCGAGATGGCGACCCACAAGGCCAAGGGCGGCAAGCTCGTGGTCACCGGCTGCCTCGCCCAGCGCTACGCGGGCGAGCTCGCCAAGGACATCCCCGAGATCGATCACATCCTCGGCTCGGCGGACTTCCAGGCGCTCGCCAGGGCGATCACGCCCGAGGCCGTGGTCTCGCTGCCGTCGGGCAAGCCCAAGGCGGCGAGCACGAAGCGGTCGCTGCCGGTGATCCAGGTGTCCGACACGCCGACGTACATCTACGACCACGACGCGCCGCGCGTGCGGATCGGCGCGACCCACAGCGCGTACGTCAAGATCGCCGAGGGCTGCGATCGGCCGTGTTCGTTCTGCATCATCCCCAAGCTGCGCGGCCCGCAGCGCAGCCGCACCGTCGACGACATCGTCGCCGAGGCGCGCGCCCTGACCAGGGGCGGGGCGCTCGAGCTCAACCTGATCGCGCAGGACCTGACGCGCTACGGCTGGGACGCCGGCAGCACGCCGGGCAGCCGCCCGACGCTGGCGCACCTGCTGCGCGCGCTCGGCAAGGTCGACGACGTCGCGTGGATCCGGCTGCACTACACGTTCCCGAGCGCGTTCGACGACGAGCTGATCGACGCGATCGCGAGCGAGCCGAAGGTCGTCAAGTACATCGACGTGCCGCTCCAGCACATCAGCGATCCGATGCTCAAGCGGATGCGGCGCGGCCACTCGAGCCGCGTCACCCGCGAACTCGTGAAGACCCTGCGCAGCCGGATCGACGACGTCGTGATCCGCACGACCTTCATCGTCGGGCACCCCGGCGAGACCGCCGCGGAGTTCGACGAACTGTGCGCGTTCGTCGCCGAGTCGAAGTTCGACCGCGCGGGCGCGTTCACCTACTCGATCGAGCCGGGCACCACCTCGGCGCTGCTCCCGCACCGCGTGGACGCCGACGTGATGGCCGAGCGCCAGCAGACGCTGATGGAGATCCAGCGCAAGATCAGCCGCGCCAAGAACGAGGCGTGGGTGGGCAAGGAGCTGACCGTGCTCGTCGATGGCGTGTCGAGCGAGTCCGAGTACCTGATGGAGGGGCGGTGGTACGGTCAGGCCCCTGGCATCGACGGCGTGACCTACCTCGCCGACGGGCGCGTCCCGGTCGGCTCGATGGTCCGCGCGCGCGTCACGCAGGCGAGCGACTACGACCTCGCGGCCACCCTCGAGCTGTAGACCTAGGCCTCGAGGCGGCGGATCCGCAGCGCCCCGACCGTCGTCCAGATGGCGGCGATCACGGCCAGCGCGATCATCGCGCCGAGAGCGGAGCCCTCCCCGGGCCAGCCGCCCGACAGCGCGCGCACCTGGAAGCTGATGCTGATCCGCTGGATCGTCGCCGGCAGCACGCCGAGCGGCAGGTCGAAGAACAGCAGGTAGCTGATCGTGAGGGCGGTGCCGTGGCGCGGCCCGAGCGCGCTGATGCCCATCGCCGCGAGCGACACCACGAGCGTGCCGGCTGCGAGCGCCGCGGTGGTCCGCACGCCCGGCAGCTCGCCCCACGCCGCGAGGCTGGCGGCTACCCAGCTGCCGGCGATCGCGAGCATCGCGACGGGCGCGAGCGCGGCGAGCTTGCCAGCGAGGATCGTCCACCGGGCCACCGGGCGGGACCACAGGTACGTGGTCGTGCGGTCCTCGATCTCCTCGCCGATCGACGCGCCGACGAGCATCGGCGCGAGCACGACCAGCACCAGCACCTCGAACGCGAACAGCTCCTGGCTCACGCCGCGCCGATCGACCGCGCGCATCGCCGCCGCGTACGCGACCGGCAGCGCGGCGATCACCAGGCTGACCCCGAGCGCGCGGCCGCGGGTCAGGCGGAGCAAGGTGAGCGAGGCCATCGTCCATGTGGTGGCCAGGCCCGACGGCACGGACTGCGGCGCGCCCGGCGCCGTGCCGCGGCCCGTGCCGGGATCTGGGATGGTCGGCGTGGTCATCGGCGTCCCCCGTCCCCGGTCAGGTACTCGAACACCGCGCCAAGATTGTTGTCGGGCGACGACAGCGCCGTGATCTGGACCCCCTCGGCGAGGACGACCTCCGCGAGCTGGTCGTAGCAGCGGTCCGGGTCGCGGGTCTCGATCAGCACGCCATGGCGCTCGAACACGATCCGCGCCACGTGGTCGGCGGTGGCGAGCGCGGCCGCGACCACGCGCGGGCGGTCGCACTCGAGGCGGATCCGGTGCGGGTGGCGATCGATCAACTTGCGGATCTCGTAGACGTTGCCCTCGGCGAGCACCTGCCCGCGGTAGATCACGAGGATCTCGCGGGTCAGCGCCTCGATCTCGTAGAGCACATGGCTCGACACCAGGATCGTCGTGCCGGCTTCACCGAGCGCGCGGATCCGCGCCACGATGTCGGCGCGGGCGATCGGATCGACGCCGGTGAGCGGCTCGTCGAGGAGGAGCAGATCGGGGCCATGCGCGATCGCGGTCGCCAGCTTGGTGCGCTGGCGCATGCCCTTGCTGAACCCCTTGACCCGGCGGTGCATGGCGTCGGTCATGCCCATCGCCGCGAGCGCCACCTCGGCGGCCTCCGGTGCCGCCCGGGTTGGCACGCCCGCGAGCCGCGCCATGTAGGTCACGAGCTCGTGCGCGGTCAGGTCATCCCACGTCTTCTCGTGCTCGGGCGCGTAGCCGATCCGGCGCCGCACGGCGACGTCCTCGAACGGGCTGGTCCCGAACACGGTGAGCGCGCCTCGCGAGGGCCTCAGCAGGCCGGCCATCAGCTTCATCAGCGTCGACTTGCCGGCGCCGTTGGGGCCGAGCAGCCCGACGATCCCGCCGCGCAGCGTCCAGGTCACGTCCGAGATCCCGAGCACCTGGCCGTACCACTTGCTGCAGTGGTCGGCGGCGACGATCGCCGCGGTGGTCGTCACGACGCGCCCCCGACGCCGGTACCGTGCGCGCGCCGCACCGACCAGCCGATGATCACGACCGCGATCACCACGTGGAGCACGACCGAGCCGAGCGCCGCGTCGAACGACAGGTGGCCGGCGCGCCCGCGGAACAGGGTCAGCTCGAACAGGTGGAGCGCCAGCGCCTCGATCGCGGTGGCGAGGTCGAGCGCGCCGATCCAGCTGTTCGCCGCGCGGCCGAGCAGGCTGATCATGCCGCCGAACACGAGGTAGTAGGCCGCCCACAGCGCCATGGTGTGGCGGGCGTTGGCGAGCAGCGCGGAGAACGCGACCGGCACGGTGGCGAACACGAGCGTGGCCGCCAGCCCCACGGCGGTCGCCTTGGGCACGAGCGGCAGCATCCGGACCAACCCGTCGAGATCCTCGGCCCTGCCGAGCCGCGCGAACGCCAGGAGCACCGGGCCGGCGAGGCAGATCATCGCCATCAGCACGGTCATCCCGGCGAGCTTGCCGAGGACGTAGTCGCGCGGCCGCACCGAGCGCGCGAAGTAGAACGTGAACGCGCCGCTCTGCAGGTCACCCGCGACCACGCGTGCGCCGATCGTGAGCGACACCAGGAATGCCGCCCGCGAGAACCATGGAATCGCCTTGGGCAGCGCCGCGTCGGCCATCACCGCCGCCGCGCCGCCGGCGAAGTCGCGGACGACCTTGTCGCTGAGGATGAACATCACCCCGCCGGCGATGAACATCGTGATCACGGCCAACCCGAGCGAGGACTTGAACCGCCACCACGTCTTCCAGCTGGTGGTGATCTGGTTGTTCATCACGACCCGCCAGCGGGTGCCGGCCGCGCGCCGCGCGCCGACGTATCGCTGGTAGCCAAGATCGTGGATCGTGCCCGCGGGCGGGAGGGTCATGGTGGGGCGGCTCCGATCACGCGCAGGAACGCGGCCTCGACGGTCTCGCGCCGCACGCCGAGCCCGCGGACCTGGAGCCCCGCGGCGTGGGCCGTCCGGAACACCAGGTCGCTGGTCGCGCTCGCCGGCAGCTCGATCACGAGCGACACCGGCGACAGCACCTCGCAGCGCGCGCCGGCACCGGTCAGCACCTCGCCGAGCCGCGCCGCGTCCGCCTTGACCTCGACCAGCAACTCGGTGTCGCGCCCGCGCACGCCGCGCAGCTCGTCGATGCTGCCGACGAACCGGAGCTGGCCGTGGTGCATGATCACGGCGTGATCGCACACCCGCTCGACGTCGGGCAGCAGGTGGGTGGACAGCACGATCGCGCAGCCGCGCCGGGCGGGCAGCTCGACGATCAGCTCGAGCATCTCCTCGCGCGACCGCGGATCGAGGCCGTTGGTCGGCTCGTCGAGGAACAGCAGCTCCGGGTCGTGCACCAGGGCCTGCGCGAGCTTGACCCGCTGCTTCATGCCGGTCGAGTAGCCCTCGATCGGCTGGTAGCGCTTCTCCTCGAGGCCGGCGTAGTAGAGCGCGGCGTGGGCGCGCTGCATCGCCTCGGTGCGCGGCAGGCCCGACAGCTCGCCCGCGTAGGTGCACAGCTCGACCGCGGACATGCCGGGGAGGAACGCCTCCTGCTCGGGCATGTAGCCCACGCGATCGCGGATCTCGGCGCCCTGGTGGGCGGCGTCGAGGCCGAGCACGCGCGCGTCCCCCTCGAACGGGATCAGCCCGAGCAGTGCCTTGAGCAACGTGGACTTGCCAGCGCCGTTGGGGCCGAGCAGGCCGATGATGCGGCCGTCGAT
Organism: Kofleriaceae bacterium; assembly: GCA_964203225.1. Taxonomy (GTDB): domain Bacteria; phylum Myxococcota_A; class Polyangia; order Haliangiales; family Haliangiaceae; genus JABFXX01. The sequence goes on along the minus strand of CAXNMK010000003.1, from coordinate 315,876 downwards.
GGTGGCGGTCAGGCCCGCGACGGCGACGATCGTGCCGTAGCGCCTGGTCAGCTGGCGCAGATCGATCAGCGGCCCGGCGGCTGGGGCGGGGGGCTCACTCACGGCAAGATCTCGAGCGTCACCTTGGCGATGCCATCATCGATCATGTCGAGGGCGCGCGCCGCCGCTTCGGACACATCGATGATGCGGGTCTTCTTGCCGAACGGGCCGCGGTCGTTGATCCGGACCACCACGGTGCGGCCGTTCTTGACCCGGGTCACCCGCACGCGCGTGCCCATCGGCAGGGTCCGGTGCGCCGCGGTCAGCCCGCGCTTGTCGAACCGCTCGCCCGAGGCCGTCGGTCCGCCGTGGTGCTTGCCGCCGTACCAGGTCGCGATCCCGGCCTCGGTCCCGGGTGGCAGCGGCGGCGCGAGGGGATCGGGGGCGTCGCCGGGCGTCGTCGGGCGGGGCCGCGCGCCGTCCGCGCGGGCGCGGTGGCCGCGCGTGCGCTGCCCGGCGGCGCCGGGGCGGGTCGGCCGCTGCGGCGTCGGGGTGCAGGCGGCCAGCACGAGCGCGGCGAGCAGCAGCCGCGCGGGAGGACTCAGCGAATGCACCCGGCCCCCAGGGTGCGCCCGGCCTTGTCGAGGGCGGCCTTGCGGAGCTGGCCGCCGGTCGGTCCGTCGCCGAGCGTCTCGCGCAGCTGCGCCCCGTGGCCCGGCCCGACGACGTCGCGGAGATAGGCCTGGAGCTCGAACGTGTCGCTGTGCTCGGCGGTGTGGCACTGGGTGGCGCACATCGTGGCGGGCGGCGCGCGCCACACGGTGGGCGGCTTGTCCTCGCCGCCCTGGGCGACGTGGATCGAGCCGGGGCCGTGGCAGGTCTCGCACTGGACGTCGCGCAGCGGCGCGTTGAACCCCAGGTTCGAGCCGCCGGCCTGGTTCCAGCCCGTGACGTGGCAGCCGATGCAGTCGAAGTCGAACTGCTGCCCGCGCTGTTCGAGGGTCTCCCACGCCTGCGCATGCCGCGTGGTGGCCCAGAACTCGGTGGCGTCCGCGTGGCAGTCGCTGCACGCCTCGCTGCCCACGTACGCGGCCTGGCCGGTGGGCGGAGGCGGGACCGGGATGGCGGCCGCGGCGGCGACGTTGGCCTCGCCGGCGGCGCCGAAGAACGCCGTGACCCGGTCCTGGACGGCGACGTCACACGCGAGCTGCTTGCCGATGCGGACCTGATCGAGCGTGAAGTAGCTGCCCGCCGCCGGCACCGCGAGCGGGGTCCGGGTCAGGGTCGCGCTGTCCTGCGCGAGGGCGGCGCGCTCCTGTTGCTTCCGCTGGACGAACGAGAGATCGGCGGTCTTGTCGGCGGCGAACCGGGCGAGATCGGCGTCGAGCGCGGCGAGCCGGCGGCCGAGTGCCGCGGTCTTCGCGGCCGCCGCCGCCATGCCGATCGCGTCGGCGAGCGGGCCGGGGCCGCGCACGGTGATGTCGAGCCGCGACAGCACCTGGCCGCGGTTGCCGGGGATCACGAGCCAGCCGTCGCCGACGCGCGTGGCCTCGACCTCGACCTCGTCGGGTTCGGGGGCCGCTGCGCCGAGGCCCGCGACCGCGATGTCGATGCCGCCGATGTCGCGGACCAGCTTGACCGCGTCCTTCTTGCTGCTGGCCTGGACCAGCCCGACGACGATCTGCGCGCCCTGCGCGCGCAGGGTGCGGATCGCGCCCTGCGCCGCCGCCACCGGCGGGGTCAGCGCGACGCCGGGGAGCGCCCCGTCCGCGACGACGCCGAACACACCGACCTTGGTCCCGCCGACGTCGAGCACGGCGGGCGGGGCGGAGGGGATGGTCTGGCCGGGGCCGAGGTTGACCACGTGGCGGGGCAGGCGGAGCTTGGCCGCACCCTGGGCGAGATCGGCGGGGCCGAGGCCGACCGCGGCGACGTGGAGCTGCTCGGCGTACGTCGTGACCAGCAGGTCAGCCTTGAGCTCCTCCTGGGTGGTCAGGTGCGTCGGCACCGGCGACTTCGAGTACAGCACCGACCCGGCATCGACGACCAGCGTCGGCCCCGCCGCGCGCGCGGCCTCGATCAGCTGCGCGGTGCGCGAGATATCTCCCAGGGGATCACTCGTGCAGCCGCACGGCCCGACCTGGCCGCGGAGCTCCGCGAGGGCGATCAAGGAGAAGCTGGGGGCCTTCGGTGACCCCGTGGAGCCGCTCCGACGCTCCTTCACCTCTGAACGGGAGCAACCGGCGGCCACGGCGAGCGTGAGGACCAGTCCAACCCGGCGGAACATGGCGGGTCGTATAGCACGTTGACAGGGGGGGGGCTGCTGGGTAGATTGCCGCGCTCTCGCTTCCATAGCTCGAGGATCTCCATGTCTGTCGCGATTCGTTTCTCTCGTCAGGGTAAGAAGAAGTCTCCGTTCTACCGGATCGTGGCCGCTGACAAGCGCGCCGCCCGGGATGGGCGCTTCATCGAGCTCCTCGGTACCTACCACCCGACCACCAAGGTCTTGAAGCTCGACAGCGAGCGGTTCGAGAAGTGGATCAAGGTTGGCGCTCAGCCCAGCGGCACGCTCGCCGCCGTGATCCGTCGCACGGCGCGTAACGCCGCGAAGCCGGCTTGAGCCCGGCATGAGCGACGAAGATGATCGCGACGACCGCCCGCAGAGCGATTCGCCGGCGGTGGTGTCTCCCGATCTTGCCGAGCTGATCCGGTTCATGGCGGTCAGCCTGGTCGACAAGCCGGACGAGGTTCGCGTGGAGCTCATCGAGGAGCGCCAGGCCAACGTCTACGAGCTCGAGGTTGCCGAGGCCGATCTCGGCAAGATCATCGGCCGTGGCGGCAAGACCGCCCGGGCGCTGCGCACCGTCGTGCAGGCCGTCGCGCCTCGCTCGCGGAAGCGCACGCTGGTCGAGATCCTCGAATAACGGCCATGACGTCGCGCGATCTGGAGCCTCGGCTCGAGATCGGCGGAATCGCGCGGGCGCACGGCATCCGCGGCGAGGTCGTCGTCCATACGCACGATCCTGACTCCGAGATCCTCGGAGAGATTGATCATGTCTGGGTGGGTGGTGTGGTGCGCACCATCCGGGGAGCGCGGGGCACGCCTCGCGGCTGGCTTCTCCATCTCGAGGGTGTGCTGACCCGCAACGACGCCGAGACCCTGCGGGGCCTGGTCGTCGAGGTCGAGCGCGCTGCGATCCCCCTCGAGGAGGGCGAGGTCTTGCTGGCCGATCTGATCGGCTGTGCGGTGATCCTGCCCGACGGGCGGGCGTGGGGCACGATCGCCGAGATCGAGGTGGGCGTGCAGGATCTGCTCGTCATCCACGACGGCGACATGGAGCGGATGCTGCCCCTCGTCGACCAGTTCGTGGTCGACATCGACACCGTGGGCCGCGTCGTCAAGGTCGATCCGCCCGAGGGGCTGCCGGAGAACAAGCGCCGGCTGTGAAGTTCACGGTCGTCACGCTCCTGCCCGAGCTGATCGAGCCTGCGCTCACCGCAGGGGTGGTCGGCCGCGCGCGCGAGGCCGGGGTGATCACGGTCTCCACGGTCAACCCGCGCGACTTCACCACCGATCGCCACCGCACCGTCGACGACACGCCGTACGGCGGTGGGCCGGGCATGGTGATGAAGGCCGAGCCGCTGCTCGCCGCGATCGATCACGCATGCGCGGCTGCCTCGGCGGCGGACGCCGCGGCGGCGGATCTCACATCGCCGCGGGCCGCGTCGTCGCCGGACCCCGCGTCGGCAGGACCCTCATCGGTGGGGGCCCCGGCGTCGGCGGATGCGGCCGCAGTGCGCCCGCACCGGATCCTGCTGTCGCCGGCGGGGCGGCCGCTGACCCAGGCGCACGTGCGCGAGCTGGCGACGCGGTCGCACCTCGTGCTGGTGTGCGGCCGCTACGAGGGGGTCGACGAGCGCGTCATCGAGCTCGCGATCGACGAGGAGGTCTCGCTCGGCGACTACGTGCTGTCGGGTGGTGAACTCGGCGCGCTCGTGATCATCGATGCGGTGTCGCGGCTGGTCCCCGGCGTGCTCGGCGAGGCGACCTCCGCCGACGACGAATCGCACTCCGCGGGCCTGCTCGAGTACCCGCAGTACACGCGGCCGCCGAAGCTCGTCCGCACCGAGCGCGGCGCGGACGGTCCGGGCGGAGCACGCACGCGCGAGCTCGAGGTGCCGGCGGTGCTCGCCGGAGGCAACCACGCGGCGATCGCGGCGTGGCGGCGCCAGCAGTCGCTGGTGCGCACCGCGCAGCGCCGGCCCGAGATGTTCGCGCGGCTCGCGCCGACCCGCGCCGATCGCAAGCTGTTACCGCCGGCGCTGGCGACCCGCACGCACCTCGCGCTGGTCCATCACCCGGTGTTCGACCGCACCGGCACGATCGTCACCACGGCGGTCACCAACTTCGACATCCACGACCTCGCGCGCTCGACGGCGACCTACGATCTCGTCGCATACCACCTGGTCACGCCGGTGACCTCGCAGCGCGACAAGGCCGAGCACATCGCCAGCCTGTGGCTCGACGATCCCGCGAGTGGTGCGCCTCCCCGGCGCAAGCAGCCGGCGAGCGGCAGCCGGGCAGGGGCGCTGTCGCGCGTGCGGACCGCGGCCACCGTGGAGGCGGTGATCGCCGAGCTCACGGCCGAGCACGGCGAGGCCCCGATCGTGGTCGCGACCTCGGCCAAGGCGGACTCGTTCCCGGCGATCCCACGCCGATCCCCGCCCGAACTGCTCGCGGAGATGTCGATCGTGTCCGCGCCCCTCCTGATCCTGCTCGGCACCGGTTGGGGGCTGGCCGATCATCTGATTCCATCGGTATCCCGGATGCTTACGCCGATCGAAGGCGGCGCGGATTGGAACCATCTGTCGGTCCGGAGCGCCGGCGCGATCCTCCTGGACCGCCTGTTCGAGAAGAGGGTCGGACGCCCGGCTTGACGGCACGGGGTGTTCTCTGGCAAAACCCGCGCTCCGCAGGCCTTTTTGCCGGAATGATGAACATGAGCGCGCAGTCGATCCTCCAGTCCATCGAGAAGTCTCAGCGTCGCCCTGCGAACCTCCCCGAGTTCCGCCCCGGCGACTCGGTCAAGGTCTGGGCGAAGATCCGTGAGGGTGAGAAGACTCGCCTCCAGGCGTTCGAGGGCGTCTGCATCCGCCGCGCCTCGAAGGGCACGCGGTCGACGTTCACCGTCCGCAAGATCTCCTACGGCGTCGGCGTGGAGCGCGTGTTCCCCGACCACTCGCCCAACATCGAGAAGATCGAGATCCTGTCGCGTGGCAAGGTCCGCCAGTCGAAGCTGTACTACCTCCGTGACCTGTCCGGTAAGGCGGCTCGCATCAAGGAGCGCGACGGCATGTACGAGTCGGCCGGGCTGAACGAGGATGGCACCGCCATCGCAGCTCCGACCGACACGCGCTCGGCGCGCAAGAAGGCCAAGAAGGCCGAGAAGGTCGCCCGCAACGCGACCTGAGCGATCATCGCCGGTCGTCAGACCAAGCTGCTACACTCTGGGTCCGTGCGAATCGTCGCTCGGAGGGTGTTCGGGGCCCACGTGGGCCCTTTGCTGCGTCGATCGTACGCACGGGCGTACGCCGGGGGGAGGGGAAGGGCACAGGGGTCGTGGAGCCATCAACCGTGCAGCTGGGCGCCTCTGCCGAGGAGGTCGCCGCCACCGCGCTCGTCGCGGCTGGGTACCGGATCGTCGAGCGCAACTTCACCTGCGCCGCGGGTGAGCTCGACATCGTGGCGCGCGATCGCGGCGTGCTCGTGTTCGTCGAGGTGCGCAGCCGGGCGAGCGACGCCCACGGCAGCGCTGCCGAGATGGTCACCCCCGCCAAGCAGCGGCGGGTGACCCGGGTCGCGCGCGTCTACCTGGCGGCCCGCGACCCGGTGTTCACCGAGTGCCGGTTCGACGTCGTGGCGATCACCGGCGGCCGCGTCGACATCATCCCCGATGCGTGGAGAGTGAGCGGCCCGACGTAGCGGCCCGAAACGGCGACCACTCCGGCACCGGGAGCCGAGAGGCTCGTCGATCGCCGGGGTCAATGGTGACCGGGCAGGGCGCCCGGAGGGGTCACTTGCAGAGCGGGTAGGCGCCGTTGCCGGTGCGGCCCGACAGGTTGCAGCACGCGTTCGCCGCATTGTCCGGGTCACACGCCTGCGGGGTCGCGATCGTTCCGGAGTCCGGCACGACCACGTAGTCCTTGCAGATGCAGAACTTCCGGCAGCAGAACGGGCCGACGGTCACCGCGACGCCGCAGGTGAAGCCGGTCACGCACGGCGACTCGGGGACGCGATCACAATCGTCGTCGCTCGCGCACTCGGCGGTGCACAGACCATTGTTGCCGGACGGGAAGGCGCTGCCCGGCGGCAGCTCGCGCGACAGCGGGACTCGCAGGCAGGTGCGCGAAACACAGTCGAGCGACGGCGACGCCACCACGACCTCGGACACCGCAGGCATCTGCGTCCCAAGATCGCAGATGCGTCCGACGGGGTTGTCGGTACAGGCCGTGAGGACTGCAGCAGCGAAGATCGTCCCCAGGAGCGCGACGTGACGGCGTGTCATCGCGGCCGATAATATGTTCAGGGATGTCCAAGTCAAGCGAACCCCTCCAAACAACGCCGATGATCTCCTGGCCAGTCGTCGGTGGCACGGGGGCCGCGCACCGGTCGGGCCGCTGACACAACGTCTCCGCTGCAACCGACCACGGGATCCGCGTGTCATCGCACGTCGCCCGTCACCATCGCCCGGCTCGCCTTGACACCGCACCCGCTCGTTGCCGATGATTCCGCCGGGTCACGCACATCCGGTGGATGGCGCTGGGCCCCTGACCTCGGAGGACCTTGATGCGCCTGCTCCCCAAGCTGTCGATCGCTGCGCTCGTCGCATTCACCATGACCGCCAACGCTCAACCCGCGAAGGGTGGGAGCGAGGACATGGAGTTCGAGCCGGACAGCGCCAGGTCCACGCCGCCCTCGAAGACCCTCGAGCGCGCGATCAAGCTCTACGACAAGAAGGACTACTTCTCGTCCTCCATCGAGCTCAAGAAGGTGCTCGAGGGCGAGAGTGGCGACGACGCGAAGAACAAGCAGCGCGCCGAGTTCTTCATGGGCAAGACGCTCTACCAGATGGGCTTCTACGCTGCCTCGCTCGCCGACTTCGACAAGATCGTCCAGGCGGGCGACGCGCACACCTACCACGCGGCCGCGCTCAAGTGGCTCGCCGCGCTGTCGCGCGTGCTGCCCGACACCTCGGGCATCCTCGAGAAGATCGGCACGTACGACCCGAGCGCGCTCAACGACTCGAGCCTCGCCGCGGTCAAGGACGAGCTGCTGTTCCTCCTCGGTCGCCACTACTACCGCGAGGGTGGTGATGGTGACTTCGAGAAGGCGATCGGCCTGTTCCAGCAGGTCTCGCGCGAGAGCGAGTTCTTCATCAAGGCCAAGTTCTTCGAGGGCGTCACGTACGTCCGCGAGTACCAGGGCAAGCCGGCCGTCGATGCCTTCAAGGAGATCCTGATCATCGGTCAGGAGCGTCCGAAGCAGTACAAGGCCGAGGACATCGCCAACTACAACGACCTCGCGCAGCTCCAGATGGCGCGGGTGTTCTACTCGACGCAGCAGTTCGACACGTCGATCAAGTACTTCGAGAAGCTCGACACGTACTCGACGGACTGGGCGGAGTCGCTGTTCGAGGCGTCGTGGGCGTACTTCATGAAGTCGCTCAACTCGAAGGCGCTGGGCAACATCCACACGCTCAACGCGCCGTACTTCGAGAACCAGTACTTCCCGGAGTCGGACCTCCTCAAGAGCGTCATCTACTTCAAGTACTGCCTCTACGATCAGGCCGAGGAGGCGATCTCGGACTTCAACGAGAAGTACGCCCCGCTCCGCAAGAACCTCGAGGAGCTCGTCAAGAAGTACGACGACAACGCCGAGTTCTACGAGTACGTGAAGAAGGTCAAGGCGTCCAAGGCCGGGCTCGACGAGAAGACCCAGCGTCTCGTGATGAGCGTCCTCGACGACAAGACGCTGCTCAAGACGTTCGCGTGGGTGGACGAGCTCAACAAGGAGCTCGACATGCTGAAGAAGACCGACAAGGCCTGGCAGACCACGCAGGTGGCGGCCGGGGTCCTCACGGCGCTGACCGTGGACCAGTCGGTCGCAGCGGCGGAGGCCGGCAAGGTCGCCCGTGACCGCATCGACCGGCTGTCGCGCGAACTCGGCGCCCTCAACCGCGATGGAACGCGCATCCGGTTCGAGATCCTCAATGCCAAGGCCGAGAAGCTGTCGGCCGAGTCGCTCAGCGCCCAGCGCAAGCAGGCGTCGACCCGCGAGGAGCCGATCATCGTCGACGACGAGCACTTCCAGTGGAACTTCAACGGCGAGTACTGGAAGGACGAGCTCGGTTACTACCGGTTCAAGATCCGGTCGCGCTGCCCCAAGTGAGGGCCTGAGAAAACCCTGTCGAGCCCGGACCTTAGCGTCGGGCTCGTTGTAGTTTCGGGGCCCGACGCGGTCGCCGCCCGCGCGATGACAACCCCGTGACGACCTTTCGCATCGACCTCGCTAATGTTCGAAAATGCCTCGCCAGCAAGTTCCTTGTTTGTAGGCCGCCGGAGAGAAGGGAACGCAGAATGACCAAGATGAAGCTCGCGATCCTCGGAGTGCTCGCCCTGTCAGGGGCGACCACCAGTGCCTGGGCCCAGAAGCCCAGGTACAGCCGAACGCAGGACGTCAAGATCGACGTCAAGCTGTCCGACCGAGTCAAGCCGATCGCCCCGAAGGTCCAGGACAAGAAGGACATCCAGCCGACGCTGTCGGCGGATGACGTGCTCTCGATCGAGGGCCTCGTCGGCAACATCCGCAACGAGCAGGAGATGATCCTCGCGGATCTGATCTCGCAGACCCCGGACTCCGAGGTCGAGGAGAAGAGCGACTACTACTTCCGCCTCGGCGAGCTCTACGCCAAGCAGCAGCGCTACTGGCGCCTCAAGAGCGTCGAGCACGTGATCCAGGCGGACAACGCCAAGCAGGCGGCGCAAAAGTCGAAGTTCCAGAAGGACTCGACGGCCGCGGCCACCAAGGCGAAGGACTACCTCCTGAAGGCGGTGAAGACCTACAAGGGCCTCACCGACAACCAGGCGTTCCGCAACTACCCGAAGATGGACATGGCCCTGTTCTATTACGGGTACACGCTGCAGGGCGGCAAGTACATGAAGGAGGCGCGGGCGGTCTACGACAAGCTCCTCAAGAACTACCCGCAGTCGAAGTACGTCCCCGAGGCGCACCTCGCGTTCGCCGACTACTACTTCGAGGCCGGGCAGCTCGCGGACTCCGAGAGCCGCTACCGCATGGTGCTCAAGTTCCCGAAGTCGTCGGCGTACTGGTACGCGATGTACAAGTTGGGCTGGATCCACCTGAACCTGTCCCGGTTCCAGGAGGCCCTCGAGACGTTCTTCCAGGTCGCGCAGGCGACCAAGAACGACAAGAAGCAGGAGGTCCTGAACCGCGCCTCGAAGAAGGACTTCGTCCGCGCATACTCGGAGATCGGCAAGGCTGACAAGGCCTACCCGGCATTCCAGCGCGTCGACAACGCCTACGCGTTCTCGATGCTCGAGATCCTCGCTGACCTCTACATGGGGCAGGGCAAGAGCGACAAGGCGATCTTCACGTTCCAGGAGATGATGAAGATCCAGCCGACGAACAAGAACGTGTGCCTGTGGCAGTACAACGTCGCGCACTCGATGATGTCGATGGCCGGCGCGAACAACAGCGACAAGATCAAGGAGATCGAGAACCTGGTTCGCCTCTACGGCGCGCTCAAGGGCAAGAAGGTGATGCCGGCGGCCGAGGCGCAGGAGTGCCACGACAACGCCGCCGCGATGTCCGGTGAGCTCGCCCGCGCGTACCACTCGGAGTCGGCCAAGACCAAGAACCCCGAGACGCTCGCGTACGCCGAGAAGCTCTACAAGGTCTACCTCGAGGTGTTCCCGGACGCCGAGGACTACGCGCAGACCCAGTACTTCTACGCCGAGCTGATCTGGAGCCGGGCGGAGAACGAGAAGAACGCACGCCTGCAGTCCGATCTGTGGGAGAACGCGGCCGTCGCGTTCACCGACGTCGTCAAGACCGGCAAGCTCGACGCGAAGATGACCAAGGAGGCGGCCTACGCCTCGGTGCTCGGCTGGAAGAACGCGCTCAACGTCGACCCGCGCGTGAAGCAGCAGGCCGACAAGATCGACGAGAACGTCAAGGACGACGCCAAGGTTCCCGAGCCGAAGCCGATCCCCGCGCGCGAGGAGAAGATGCTCGCGGCGTTCGACATCTACATCAAGTACATCAAGGACCCGAAGGACGACGAACTGGTCGGCATGAAGTTCCTCAAGGCGAACATCTATCGCCGCTACAACCAGTTCGACAAGGCGTCGCCGCTGTTCGAGGAGATCCTCGACAAGCACCGCGAGCACGAGACGGCCGAGTTCGCGGCGAACCTCCTCCTCGACACGTACAACCGCACGCAGAAGTACGACGAGATGCTCGCCCTCGCCGAGAAGCTCGGCAAGGACGCCAAGTTCCTCGACGGCAAGGATGACCTCAAGGGCGTGCTGGCCGACATCAAGGCCAAGTCGATGCGCAAGAAGGCCGAGCTGATCGCGAAGCAGGCCAAGGACTCGAAGGACTTCGCCAAGTACATCGCCTGCGGTCAGGCGTACCTCGACATCTACAACACCGACCCCGAGAACAAGCAGAACGACGAGGTGCTGTTCAACGCGGGCTTCTGCTTCATGGAAGGCCGCTCGATCGGCGCCTCGATCCAGGCGTTCACGCTGCTCCAGAAGTACTACCCGAACAGCTCCCAGTCGAAGAAGGCGCTGATGGCCATCGGCAAGGCGTACGGCGACATCGCGTTCTACGACAAGAGCGCCGAGAAGCTCGAGGAGTACGCCAAGAAGTACGCCGGCGAGAAGGACGCGTACGACGCGATGAGCAACGCCGTGTTCTTCCGCAAGGGCATCGGCGATGACGGCAAGGCGATCGAGAACACCCGGTACTTCATCAAGACGTTCGGCGCCAAGAAGCAGCAGGAGGCCGCGAACGCGGCGTTCTCCCTGACCACGGTCTACGAGAAGCAGGGCGACGGCGACGCCGTCATCAAGCACCTCCGCGACTACATCCGCACCTACGGCAGCAAGGGCGGCGCGGATCGCCTCGTGATCGCCAACGCCAAGATCGGCCAGATCCTGTGGGCCCAGAGCTGCCCCGTGAAGCAGGTCGATGGCTCGTGCGTGAAGGTCGTCCGTGAGCGCGCCATCAACCTCAAGAAGCGGAAGCGCAACAAGGGCTCGGACCAGCCGACCCAGTGCGGCCCGGACTCGAAGATCAAGCTGACCGTGGTCAAGCGCGACGAGCGCAAGCTCAAGGAGGCCCTCGCGGCCTACACCGCGGCGGCCAAGGCGTTCGACGCAGTCCAGGGCAAGACCGGGGGCGACGAGGGCGGCGCGCGCTACTACTACGGCGTCGCGAAGGTCGCGGAGGCCGACAAGGACTTCGAGGCGTACCTCGAGCTCGGGTTCCCCGCGAACCTCAACTTCGACCCGAACAACAAGTCGATCGCCGAGAAGAGCAAGAAGCGGTTCGACGAGTGGGTCGCCAACAAGGTCAAGGTCGGCGCCTCGGCGACCGGCAAGTACGAGGGCGTGCTCGGGATCAAGGACGCGGCGAACTCGATCACCGCGGCCGCCCGCATCGGCCAGATCTCGCAGAACTTCTCGGACGCGCTGTTCACCGCCGAGATCCCCAAGGACGTTCGCTCGGGCGAGTTCGCGGACGACAAGGTCGAGGCCTTCTGTGACCGCATGACCGAGGTCGCCGAGCCGCTCGAGGCGAAGTCGCTGATGGCGTACGGGGTGTGCCTGTCGAAGTCGACGGAGTTCGGCTGGTTCAGCGACTGGTCGAAGATGTGCGAGCGCGAGCTCGGCCAGATCAAGCCCGAGGACTACCCGTCGGCCTCGGAGCTGCGCGCGGACCCGACCAACGTCGCGCCCGTGTTCGCGACCGAGCCCGCGGTCACCAAGCTCGACTGACGCTGGAACCGAGGAGAACGAACATGACGAACACCAAGCACATCCTCGCCGGCGGCCTGCTCGCGCTGGCACTCATCGGCTGTGGCGGCGCGGCCAAGGGCGGCACCGGCCTCACGAAGGGCGGGGACGTCCCGCCGCCGCCCTCCATCCCGGGCGCTGGGGCGACCTCCCCCGACGGCACCACCATCGTCGTCAAGCGCGAAGTCTCCAGGGACGCGCGCAAGGACTACGAGAGCGCGGCCTCCGCGTTCGCCGAGAGCGACAAGGGCGGCACGTGGAGCGAGGGCGCCTGCCGCTCGTCTGCCGACCGGTTCGCGTCGGTCTCTCGCGAGCACTCGCTCGTCGAGGCACAGTTCATGGTCGGCCTGTCCTTCCACCGCTGCAACATGGCGGGGGAGGCCGAGAAGGCCTACCAGGACGCGACCCGCATGAAGGGCGATCCCACCAAGATCGCGATGGCCCTGTCGAACCTCGGCGAGCTCTACTACAAGGCCGGCAAGGTCGACGGCGCGAAGCAGTACTGGGACAGCGCGATCAAGGCGAACGGCAAGCTGGTTGCGGCCCGCATCAACCTCGCGTCGCTCGAGCTCGAGGAGATGCGCCGGATCGGCGACCGGGACTCGAAGTGGAAGACCCTCGAGGAGGACGCCCGCTTCAACCTGTCCAACGTGCTCGGCGTCGACTCCGATAACGTGACGGCCTACACCGTGTACGGCCTGATCTACATGGAGGGCTACCAGAAGAACAAGAACCGGCTGGATCTCGCCAAGCTCCTGCTCGACGAGGGCAAGAAGCGCAACGACAAGTACGCGCCGCTCCACAACGCGTACGGCCTGCTCTACATGCGCAAGAACGCGCTGTCGCTCGCGCTCCAGCAGTTCCAGGCCGCGGTCGAGATCGACCCGAACTTCGCCGAGGCCCGCATGAACGTGGGCCTGACCACGCTCGGCTTCCGCAACTACGACGTCGCCAAGGAGCAGCTGTCCAAGGTGATCGCGCTGCGGCCGAAGAACTACGACGCCTACATCGCCCTCGGCGCCGCCCTCCGCGGCCTCAAGGACCTCGATGGCGCCGAGGCCCAGTACAAGAAGGCCCAGCAGGTCGACGGCAAGCGCGGCGAGGCCTTGTATAATCTTGGCGTTCTGTACAAGGACTTCCGGGCCAACAAGCAGGACGACCTCAAGGCCTCGCAGACGACCTACCGCCAGGCCAAGGAGTTCTTCCAGCAGTTCCTCGGCAAGACCGGCGCGGAGTCGGACAAGGCCGAGGCCAAGGAGCAGGTGGCCCTGATCGACAAGACGGTCACGCAGATCGACTCGTTCCTCAAGGCGCAGGCGGCGATGCCGCCCCAGCCCGCCGCGCCCCCCGCCCCCTAACTGCCTGAAACCGCTCGGGAGCGGGGCAGGGCAACCTCCACGGAGGCCCCCGCAACCAGTCCCGGGATCGGCTGTCTGGACCTGGCGGCGCTTTTTCGAAACAATCTCGGAACCCGGAACCCAGCCTTGTTGTCAGTACCTCCGTGCTCACGGATCTCTGCAACAAGGCGAACCTGAAAGGGTCGACCTCCATGCGGAAGATTTTTGGCGCACTCGCTCTCGTTCTCCTCGTCACGGCCACTTCGTTCGCTCAGCCCAAGAAGGGCGGCGGGGATGCCAACAAGGTGAAGGTCTACGACTTCTCGGGGGACACGATCGAGGGTGACCTCGTCAAGCCCGAGGGCACGGACCTCAACGCTCGTGATTTTGCCAAGCACTCGTCGCTGATTCGTATCCGCAAGGACTTCATCCCCGAGATCATCAAGTCGGCCGAGGACTTGTAGTCGGTCATGCGCGTCGGGTTTGCCCGGCGCGTGTGAGCTGACAGTCCCCGGCCATGGTCTCGACATCTCCCCATCGGAGACCCCATGGCCGGCGCAAAAGTTCCTCTCACATTCCGCATCTTCAAGGGTGACCAGCTGCTCCGCGAGGAGCGGCTGAGCCTGAGCGTCATCAAGCTCGGCAAGGTCCCCTCGGCGCACCTCAAGCTCGACGACGAGACGGTGAGCCGCATGCACGCGATCATCGAGGTCAACGGACCCGATGACGTGAGCATCATCGACCTCGGGTCGACGAAGGGCACCTTCGTCAACGGTCAGAAGGTCAACAAGGCCAAGCTCCAGTCGGGCGACACAATCGTCGTCGGCGAGACCCGCATCGAGCTCGCGTTCGGCGCGAGCGACGAAGACGACGTCGCGACCTCGGTCAACACCCAGGCCGCGCCGCCGGCGCCGGCCGACGTGCTGGCCTCGACCCCGCGCCCGGCCGCCCCGCTGGTGCCGGCCGCCCCGCGACCGCATGCGCCGCCCGCGTTCGCCGCGGCACCGCCGGCTCCCGCCTACGCCGCGGCCGCGCCGGCTCCTGCCTACGCCGCGGCCCCGCCCGCGCTCCGCCCGCCCCCGGGCATGGCGGGCTCGCCGATCTTCGGCGCCGCGCCGGTCGGTCCCGCCGCTGGCTTCCAGGCCGCGATGGCCTCCGAGGCGGAGGACCAGGGTGGCGCGCGCGCCATCGAGATCGCCGCGATGCTCGGCGACTCGGTCGTCGGCGTGAAGCACTGCATGGACCCCCGCGGTGGCAAGGTCACCCCGACCACCTACGGCATGTACGGCGCGGCCGTGGTCCTGCTGCTGGTGTCCGCGGTGACGTTCTGGCTCGCGGTCGACAACGCGGCCTACAACAAGGGCCGCTACGACTTCGAGACCACCTGCGAGATCAACCACAAGAAGGTCGCCGGCTGCTCGCCCAAGCCGGGCCACGCCGTCCGCCCGCGCACGCTGCCGTTCGCGTACGACTGGATGATGCTCGGCGGCCTGTTCGCCGGCATTGGCCTGGCGACCGCCGGCCTGGTGCGGATGCGCCAGGAGCAGAAGAGCCCGTGGTTCCGCATCGGCACCGCGCCGGGCAACGAGTTCTCCACCGAGGGCGCGCCCTCGCCGGACTTCCCGCTGATCGCCCCCACCGGCGATGACTTCGCGTTCAACTTCGCCGCTGGCATGGAGGGTGAGATGAGCGTCGGTGGGCAGACCACCTCGCTCGCCGATCTCGCCTCGCAGGGCCGCACGTCGATCTCGCCGATCCCGGCGGGCGCCAAGATCCGCGTCCGCGCCGGCAAGACCACGTTCCTGGTGTCGGCCGTGCCCCGGCCGCGCCGCCACGCGATGCCGCTGTTCGCGGCGCTCGAGAGCCGCGTGCTGGTGTACTTCGCCGGCTCGTTCGTCGCTCACATGGGCTTCTGGCTGATCCTCCAGCAGGTCCCGGTGGAGGACTCCGGCGCAAATATCGACCTCGCCTCGCTCGAGGACACGTCGACCCGCACCAACAGCGCGTCGCAGGACGACCCCCCGCCCCCCGAGGAGGAGGACAAGCCCGAGGACGGCGCGGAGGAGTCCGGCGGCACCGGCACGGCGATGGCCCTCGACGAGGGCAAGATGGGCAAGAAGGACTCGGACCGCGCCGAGGGCCAGTACAAGATGCAGAAGACGTCGGAGGACCCGCAGCTCGCCCGCCAGCAGGCGATCGAGCAGGCGCGCACCGCCGGCATCCTCGGATCGTCGGCCCTGACCCAGGGTGGCGCGTTCGCCTCGCTGACCGGCACGGGCGACATCTCCAGCGGCTTCGACGACGGCAACATCTACGGCGGTCTGCTCGGCAGCGAGGCCGGCGAGATGAACGGCGGGTTCGGCTTCGGGCGCTCGGGCTTCGGCCCCGGCGGCGGCGGCACCGGCTGGGGCACGATCGGCACCGGTCGGTACGGCACCATCGGCCACGGCTCGGGCACGGGCTCGGGCTACGGCGTCGGCGGCGGTCGCGGTGGCATGCGCGGCCGCTCGGCGGCGGTCCCGACGGTCTCCATCGGCCAGCCCAGCTCTCAGGGTGACCTCGACAAGGCCATCATCCGTCGCTACATCAAGCGCAACATCCAGAAGATCCAGTACTGCTACGAGAAGGAGCTGCTCGCCAAGCCCGGCCTCGCCGGCACCGTCTCGACCCAGTTCTTCATCACGCCGAACGGCAACGTCGCCTCATCCTCCGGCTCCGGCGTCAACGGCAACGTCGCCAACTGCGTGGCCGGTGTCATCAAGGACATCGAGTTCCCGAAGCCGAAGGGTGGCGGCGGCGTGCAGGTCAACTACCCGTTCACGTTCCGCCCGGCTGGTTCGTGATCGCCTGAGCTCTCCACGGAGCGCTCGCTGACAGTCCGGACCCCGGACGCTCTGGCGACCCTAGATCGACGAGGACGCCCGCACCACACGGTGCTGGCGTTCGGCCGTTTCGGGTCTCGCGCGGACGGCCCGACCCGCGGAGCCGCGGCGACGTACCAAGGGCCCGCGACTGGATAGAGCGATCGCAGTCGAGCCGCCCCGCGGGCGCGGCGCGACGCGGTCGCGTGCCCGGCGGTGCGCGACCGAGGCGCACCGCCGCGCCCGGGGATGGGGCGACCTCGAGGGCGAGCGAGATGTCCATTCGCGGGCCCAGAGGTCAACAAAGCCCAACAAAGCCCAACAAAGCCCAACAAAGCCCAACGATGACTTGAGGCGGGTGGCGAAGCGATTTACCGTCCAGCGGATGAAGCTCCTCGCTGCCGCGGCTCTGTCGTCGAGCCTGCTGCTCGGCCTCACGGGCTGCCCCGACCAAGCCCGCAACAAGTCGCTGACGCTCCTCAAGGAGTGCACCAAGGCGTACGGACAGAAGCAGACCGAGTCGGCGATCGAGCACTGCTCGAAGGCCGCCGAGGCGTGGAAGGACAACCACAAGGCCTGGTACGTGCTCTCGGGCGCCTACCAGATGAAGAGCGACTGGGGCAAGGCCGCCGACGCGATGCAGAACGCCGTCCAGGGCGCCGACGAGGAGCCCATGTATCACATGGTCTACGGCTACACGCTCTACAACAAGGCGATCGCCACGGCCCGCGAGGATCAGGCTCGCCGCGAGGACAAGAAGCCCGAGGAGATCGAGCCCGATCTCACCAACGTGAACTTCGAGAAGGCGCTCACGCACCTGCAGCAGGCGGTCAAGCTCAACCCCGACCTGTGGCGCGCGCACTACTACCTCGGCCGGATCTACCGTGACACCGGCAAGTCGAAGGAGGCTGCCGAGGCGCTGTCCAAGGCGGTCAGCTACGGCCCGGCCGATCCGTCGCCGTGGGTCGCGCTCGGCGAGCTCTATCGCGCGTGGGACTACACCGACCAGGCGCTGCAGGTCGCGCAGCAGGGCGTGACCGTGGTCCCCGGCGCCAACGAGGTGGCGGACATCTGGTACGTCGTCGGCATGTCGTATGACGACAAGCGGATGGAGGACAAGGCGATCGAGGCGTTCGACAAGGCGCTCGAGAGCCGGAGCGATCACCACAAGGCGAAGTTCCAGCGCGGTCAGGCGTTCTTCCGCAAGGGTGACTACACCAAGGCGAAGAAGGACCTCGAAGAGTTCTCCAAGGCCGGCGGCGCGACCGTCGAGTTTGCCAAGCAGCAGGCGAGCAAGATGCTGCTCGACATCGCGGCCAAGAGCGCGATGCAGGGCGGCGCAGCGCAGGGCGGCTGAGCGTTTGTGAACCAAACTCGACCGGGGTGGGAACCCCGCGCGGCTTGCCGCGTAGGGCGGGGCGGAGCCGGTGGAACCGAGAGACCGTGAACCAGTCTCGAAACCGGGGTGCAAACCCTGCGCGGCTTGCCGCGTAGGGCGGGGGCGGCGTCCCCGTGGGACCGAGCGCTCCTCGCCACGCAGATCGGTCGACGGCCTCCCTGGTGGAGGCCGTTGGCGATTTCGGGCCGCGTGCAGGCCGCCGGTCAGCAGGCCGCGTGCATGCCTTCGCCCGATCCGGGGCGCGCGCGGCCCGGACAGGGCGCGCGCTTCATGAGGCAGCTACCGAACCTGGGGAGCGATCTCCGCGCGGTGAGCGCGCGCCTCATCGCCCCGTCTCCCGGGCATGCCCGGACGGGGCGGCCGCCCACGTGGCGGCGCGCTGGAGTTCGCGCACCCGCGCAAATAAGCGCGCCCGCAGCCCCCCAGCCTGCTAACTGGCCGTGATAAAAGACTCAGGGGTTGATGGGCGGGGATTTTTCATGCGTTGCGGAGGGATAGACCGCAGATGGATACGCGTACGCTGCTTCGTGAACGGCTCCGCAGGTCTCGTGACTGGGCGGTTGCCATCGATGAGCTGGAGAAGGAGCTGGAGGCGTCGGGCTCGAAGCCCGAGCAGTCCGAGCGCTTGTTCGAGCTCGCCGCCCTCGTCGAGGACGTGATCCCGGAACGCGAACGTGCGCTGGGTCTTTACCAGCGCGCGTGGAAGCTCCATCCGGACAACCTCAAGGCGCTGTCACGTGCCCGCGAGGTGTACGGTGAGATCGGCCGGTACGAGATGGTGGCCAAGCTCGGCGAGATGGAGCTGCGGAGTCCCGCGGCTGCACCGACCCTGGCCGGCATCGTCGGCGAGGCGCTGATCAACAGCGGACAGAAGGACAAGGCACTCGCCGTCCTTCAGCGCGCGATGAGTCAGACGCCCGACAGCGTGGCCGTCAAGGACGCGCTCGCCGCCGCGAGCTTCGACGCCGAGTTCTGGCGCGACGAGGTCGATCGCCTCGAGGAAGAAGCGGATCGGTTCGACGACGCGACGGCGATCCGCATGCTCGTGCGTGCGGTCCGCATCGTCCGCATCGCGGCCCCCGAGGACTCGTTGCTCGAGGACCTGCTCAAGCGGATCCTCGTCAAGGACATCGACGAGCCGTCGGCGAACTTCATCTACGAGGGCCTGCTGTCCGGCGGTCAGCGCTGGGACGAACTCGAGGCTCACCACCGCCGCCGCGCCGAGCGTGCCCCGGATCATGCCGCCAAGGTCGAGGCGCTCCGGATGTTCGCGCTCGAGTGGGTGCAGCGGTTCAAGGACCGCGATCGCGGCGCGACGTTCTTCAACGCGGCGCTCAAGGCGATGGCGAGCAACGGCGAGACCGGGATGCGCTCCGTCGTGGCGGCCTA
The DNA here is from genome assembly GCA_964203225.1 of Kofleriaceae bacterium. GTDB lineage: Bacteria > Myxococcota_A > Polyangia > Haliangiales > Haliangiaceae > JABFXX01. The sequence goes on along the minus strand of CAXNMK010000003.1, from coordinate 296,806 downwards.
CACGCTGCTCCGGCAGGTGCATGGCGAGCGGGGCGAGTGGAGCGTGTTGATCGACCTGGCCGAGGCCGTGATCGATCGGCTGTCCGGCGAGGACAAGCTCTATGTCGCGATCCAGGCCGGCAGCATCGCGTTCGACAATCTCAACGACATCGCGCGCGCGCGCCGGTTCTTCGCGATCGCGGCGAACCTCGAGCCGCAGAACCCGAACGTGCAGGACTTCGTCGGGGCCGTCGGCCTCGACGAGGTGCTCGCGCGGGGCTCGACGCCGATGGTGCGCGTCGCGACCGGTGAGGTCGAGGCCGCAGCGGCACAGGCCGCGCAGGCCGCGGCGGAGTCCCACACCGCCGAGGTGGAGGCGCAGTCCGCGGCCCAGGCCCGTGCCGACGCGGAGGCCGCCGCGCAGGCGGAGGCCTCCGCGCAAGCCCACGTGGCCGCGCAGGAGGCGGCCGCTGCCAAGGCGGAGGCGGATGCCAAGGCGGAGGCTGCCGCACAGGCGGAGGCCGCCGCACAGGCGGAGGCCGCCGCACAGGCGGAGGCCGCTGCACAGGCGGAGGCCGCTGCACAGGCGGAGGCCGCTGCGCAGGCCCACGCGGTGACACAGGCGGTTGCCGAGGCTGCGCCGTCCGCCGAGCCGGCCGCACCGCCGGAGGTCTCTCTGCCCGTGGCGCCCGTGATCGACGCGCCGATCGAGGCCAAGGCTCCGGCCGAGGACTCGACCAGGACCGCGGTGCCGGCGCCCGATCCGGTGGCGCCGGCTCCACCCCAGGCTCCGGCGCGCGCGAAGAGCGCGACCAAGCAGCCCGTGCCCGCCGATCTCGAGGAGGCCATGGCGTTCGCGCATGGCTCCGAGAGTGGTGCGGACAAGGGTGTCGCTGCGTGGAAGGACGTGATCGGCAAGCACGCGACGGCGCAGGCGCCCCGGCGTGAGCTCGCGCGCATCCTCCGCGGTAACGCTGCCTGGGCGCAGCTCGCCGACGCGCTCAAGGACGAGGAGGCGAAGGCCGCCTCGGCCGGCGCCGGCAAGGCCGACGTCCTCCTCGAGCTCGCTGACGCATACGCGAAGCTCAACAACGACAACCAGATGATCTCGGCGCTCAACGCGGCGGTCCAGCAGGACCCGACGCGGCTCGAGATCTACGATCGCCTGGGGGCGCTGTACGAGGCGAAGAAGCGCTGGCCGGACCTCGTCAAGGTGCTCACCGAGAAGGCGGAGCACAGCGCCACGCAGGACGAGAAGGTCGCGATCTTCCTCCAGGTCGCCACCCTCTACCTCGAGCGGTTCTCGAACCAGGCCGAGGCCATCAAGGCGTTCGAGAAGGTCCTCGAGCTCGACCCGAATAACCACCAGGCGGTCGACCACCTCCTCGCGGTCTACGAGAAGCGCCGCGACTGGGAGAAGCTGATCAAGCTCAAAGAGGCGGAGGTGCTGCGCGCCCCCGTCGAGGAGCGCGGCGCGAAGGTCATCGAGGTCGCCAAGATGGCGGCCACGAAGGTCAAGAAGCCCGAGATCTGCACGTTCTGGTGGGAGCAGGTCATCCAGTACGAGCCCGCCCACGAGGAGGCCCTCACCGAGCTCTACAAGCTCTACGAGCGCAACAAGGAGTGGGACAAGCTCGCCGACATCTGCGGCCGTCAGGCGGAGGCCGCGTTCGACGACAAGACCCGCGCGGACGCGCTCCAGCGACTCGGCCTGCTCTACACCGAGAAGCTCGAGAACAGCGCCAAGGCGATCGAGGCGTGGCAGAAGCTGCTCGCGATCGACGAGAACCATCGGCGCGCCCAGGACGCTCTCAAGAAGCTCTACGTCACCGAGGGTCGGTGGCAGGCTCTCGAGGAGTTCTACCGCAGCCGCGGCAAGATCGACGAGTACATCCGCGTCCTCGAGCGTGAGGTCGAGAGCGGCGACGAGAAGTTCCGGCTGGCGCTCGCGATGAAGATCGCGGTGCTCTACCGCGACGAGATCCAGAAGGCCGACCGCGCGATGCGCGCGTTCGAGAAGGTGCTCTCGCTCGACGAGAACAACCTCGAGGCCGCCGTGGCCCTGATCCCGCTGTACGAGTCGGGCCGCGACCCGCGCGCGCTCGTCCGCGTGCTCGAGATCCAGCTGCGCGCGACCGGGGCGGATGACCAGCTCACCCGCCAGGAGCGGCTCAAGAAGCTCGCGCAGTACAACGAGGAGAAGCTGCGCGACAAGGGCGCGGCGTTCGGCTGGTGGCTCAAGGCGCACGCCGAGGACCACGAGTCGGAGGAGATCCGCGCCGAGGCCGAGCGCCTCGCCGGCGAGACCGGCGGCTGGACGCCGCTGATCGAGGCGTACGGCACCTCGCTGCCCAAGTTCGGACAGCGCGGAGCCTCCCCGAAGGGGGACAAGGCCGACGCCCTGCCGCTGATGCTGGTGATGGCGGGTGTGATCGAGAAGGAGCTCGGCGACGTCGAGCGCGCGCTCGACATGAACCGCCAGATCCTCGCGATCGACGAGCGCAACGAGCAGGCGCTCAACGCCCTCGAGCGCCTCTACATCGGCAAGGGCCAGTTCGAGGAGTTGCTCGGCATCTACGCCAAGAAGCTCGAGCTCTCGACCGACGCCGACGAGCGGATCGCGATCCAGTCGAAGATCGGTCAGCTCTACGAGGACGAGGTCAAGGACGACGGCAAGGCGATCGCCGCCTACCAGGCGATCCTCGACGCGGCCGGCGACGAGCCGACCGCGCTGCGGAGCCTCGACCGCGTCTACCTGCGCAACCAGAAGTGGAAGGAGCTGGCCGGCATCCTCGGCCGGCAGCTCACGATCATCGGTCCGGACGAGGACAAGGCCGGCCACGCCGAGCTCAAGTTCCGCCTCGGCCAGGTCAAGGAGACCCACCTCGCGGACGTCGCCGGCGCGATCGACGCGTACCGCGACATCCTCGACATCCTGCCGTCGCACGAGCGCGCCCGCAGGGCGCTCGAGCTCCACCTCGCCCCGGGCGATGCACACCGCCTCTCCGTGGCGGGCATCCTCGAGCCGATCTACGAGCAGCTGTCCGAGTGGGCGCCGCTCGTTGGCGTGCACGAGATCCAGCTGTCCGAGGAGCAGGACGGACTGCGCAAGACGTCGCTGCTGCTCCGCATCGGCGAGCTCCAGCGCACCAAGCTGATGGACGCCGAGAAGGCGTTCGACGCGTACGCGCGGGCGTTCAAGGTCGATCCGGCCACCGAGGCCGCGAAGGACCAGCTCGAGGCGATCGCCGCCCTGATCGAGAACGGCTGGGCGCGCCTGGTCGGTCTCTACGAGGAGGCGATCGCGCGCGGCGAGAAGGAGAAGGACCTCGATCCGCGCCTCGTGCACGAGCTCGCGACCAAGGTCGCGCGGTCCTACGAGGACCGGCTCGGCAAGAGCGACAAGGCGATCGAGTACTGGAAGAAGTCGCTGGCGATCGAGCCGGACGACCTCGTCGCGCTGACCGCGCTCGAGGCGATGTTCACGCGCGACGGGAAGTTCCCCGAGCTGCTCGAGATCTACCGCCGCCGGACGGACATCGCGCAGGAGCCCGAGGAGCGCCTCGAGTTCCTGTTCCGCATCGCCTCGCTGCACGAGGAGATGCTCGAGAACCCGGACGACGCGATCGCGACCTACACCGAGATCCTCGGGCAGGCTCCGGACGATCTCAAGGCCCTGCGCGCGCTCGACCGCCTCTACGTGGCGCGCGGCGCGTGGCGTGATCTCGGCGACAACCTGTCGCGCCAGCTGACGCTGGTCGAGAACCCGCCCGAGCAGGTCCCGCTCCTGGTCCGCCTCGCGCAGCTGCGCGAGACGCACCTGAACGAGCTGGCCGCGGCGATCGAGACCTACCGCCAGGTCCTCGACATCGAGGAGCAGAACCACGAGACCGTGGGCGCGCTCGAGCGCCTGAGCCCGACCACCGAGCACGAGCTCGTGATCGCGAACATGCTCGAGCCGATCTACAAGGCGCGCGGCGAGTGGAACAAGTCGATCGGCGTCTACGAGATCATGGCGAAGCACGCCTTCGATCCGCAGCGCAAGATCGAGCTGCTCCAGCAGATCGCCGAGCTGCACGAGATCGGCGGCGACAACGCCGACAGCGCGTTCGCCACCTACGCGCGCGCACTGCGCGAGGACCCACGCAACGAGGTCACGCATCAGCAGCTCGATCGGCTGTCGCGCGGCCTGGGCAAGTGGGCCGATGCGGCGGAGCTCTACGACGAGGTCTCGACGGAGGCCCAGGAGGGTGATCTCAAGGTCTCGCTCCTGTTCCGCCGCGCCCAGATCCAGGAGCACGAGCTCCGCGACGACAAGGCGGCGGTCGCGACCTACGAGCGCATCCTGGTCGCGGCCCCGGCCGCGGTCGAGGCCGCGACGGCGGTCCAGACCATCCACGAGCGCACCGGCGACTGGCCGCGCCTCGTCGATGCGATGAAGCGCAAGGCCGACATCCTCCAGAACCTCGACGAGAAGAAGGCGCTGCTCTATCGCTGCGCCCAGATCGAGGAGGAGGTGCTCGGCAACTCCGACGCCGCGATCGCGACGTTCCGCTCGGTGCTCTCCATCGACGACGTCGACATGACGGCGATGGACGCCCTCGAGCGCCTCTACGTCCGCCTCGCGCGGTGGGAGCCGCTCAAGGACATCTACGCCAAGAAGGCCGACCTCGCGGAGGACCCGGCCGACAAGAAGAGCATGCTGTACGTGCTCGCGCAGGTGCACGACCGCGAACTCGGCGACGTCGCGAAGGCGATCGAGACCTACCTCGCGATCCTCGACCTCGACGCCGACGAGCTGCCGGCGATCCAGTCGCTCGACCGGCTGTTCGGTCAGGCCGAGCGCTGGTACGACCTGCTCGCCAACCTGGAGCGGCAGGTCGAGCTGTCCGAGAGCACGGGCGAGACCGTGGCCCTCAAGTACCGGATCGGCCACCTCTGGCAGATCCGCCTGGGCGACGTCGCCCGGGCCATCGAGAGCTACCGCGAGGCGCTCGAGATGGACGCTGCGCACGCCGAGACGCTTCACGCGCTCGACGGGCTGGTGCATGGCAAGACCGAGCCGGTGATGGCCGCGCGCGTGCTCGAGCCGATCTACGAGGCCGCCCAGGAGTTCGCCAAGCTGGTGGACGTCCTCGAGGTCATGGTGGCCCACAACGAGGATCCGCTCGCGCGGGTCGAGTTGCTCCACCGGATCGCCTCGTTGCACGAGCAGATGATCGGCAACGCGTCCGCGGCGTTCGATGCGTACGCGCGCGCGCTGCGCGACGACTCGGGTAACCAGACCACCCTCGCGCACCTCGAGCGTCTGGCCGCGATCACGAACAGCTTCGAGCCCCTGGCGAAGCTCTATCAGGCGGAGAGCGAGAAGTCGCTCGACGTCCCGCGCCAGGTCGACCTGATGACCCGGCTCGCGCGCGTCCACGAGGAAGAGCTCGGCGACGTCACCAGGTCGATCGCGACGCTGCGTCGCATCCTCGACGTGGAGTTCGACAACAAGCCAGCCGTGCTGTCGCTCGACCGCCTGTACACGCAGACGGCCCAGTGGCCGGAGCTGACCGATACCCTCAAGCGCGAGATCCAGCTCGCCGAGGCCGACCACGAGGTCGCGGTGCTCCAGTACCGCCTCGGTCAGGTGCTCGAGAAGCAGCTCGGCGACCGCAAGGGCGCCGTCGAGGTCTATCGCGAGATCCTGACCTCGAACCCGACGCACGCCGAGACACTCGGCGCGCTCGAAGAGATGTTCCACGCGGGGCACCTCCAGATGGAGGTCGCCGCGGTGCTCGAGCCGCTCTACGAGGCGTCCGCCGAGTACGGCAAGCTCCACGGCATCAACGAGGTCCAGCTGACCAAGCTCGCGGGCGCCGAGCGCCAGGCGATGTACCAGCGCCTCGCCGAGCTCTCCGAGGGCAAGCTCGAGGATCAGGGCAGGGCGTTCCACTGGTGGAGCGAGGCCCTGGTCGAGGATCCGCGGTGGGATGCGGCGCTCGAGGAGAGCGAGCGGCTCGCCGGCGCGATCGGCGCGTGGGACGATCAGGTGGGGGCCTACGCCCGCGCCCTCGACCACACGACCGACAAGGAGATCAAGCGGGTCACCCTGCTGCGCCTCGCGCGTGTGCACGAGGTCGAGCGTGGTGACGCCGCGAGCGCGGTCGAGACGCACCTCCGCGTGCTCGAGATCGACCCGAAGGACGTCGACGCGCTGGCCTCGCTCGATCGGCTCTACCTGGGCGCCGCCATGTACGAGGATCTCGCCGAGATCCTCCGCCGCCGCATCGAGGTCACGCAGGATCCTGACGAGCAGCTCGAGCTGTACTTCCGCCGCGGCGCGCTGTTCAGCGACGCACTGGCGGACCTCGACCAGGCGCTCGCGTGTTACGCGGCCGTCCTCGAGCAGGAGAGCCGGAACCGGCGCGCGCTCGAGTGCACCGAGGTCATCCACTTCCGCCGCGAGGAGTGGCAGAAGCTGTTCGACACCTACGAGAAGCTGATCGACGTCGCCGACGCCGACGCGGAGATGGCCGACATCTACGCCCGGATGGCGCGGATCGCGTCCGACGCCCTCGTGGCCGAGGACAAGGCGATCGATCTGTGGCAGCGCGTCCTGGACATCCGGGGCGAGGACATGCAGGCCCTCGAGGCGCTCGCCGAGCTGTGCACCCGCCGCGAGCGGTGGGAGGAGCTCGTCGAGATCCTCGAGCGCCAGGTCGCCATCTCGGCGACCGACCTCGACCAGATCATCCTGTACAAGCACCTCGGTAACGTCTGGGAGCACAAGCTCCAGCGTGAGCGCAACGCGCTCGATGCGTGGCTCGCGGCCGACCGGCTCGACGGCAGCAACCTCGAGACGCTGCAGGCCCTGGCGCACCTGTACCGCAACACGCAGGCATGGGACGAGCTGTCCGAGACCCTGGTCCGCATCATCGAGGTGGGCACCGCCCAGGGCGCGCTCACCGAGCACGCCACGATCGAGCTGTACGCACAGCTCGGTCAGCTCGAGGGTGAGGTCCTCGGTCGCGTCGACGCTGCCGTCGTCGCATGGCGCCGCGTGATCGCGATCGACCCGAGCGACTTCCGCGCGATGGCCGCCCTCGAAGGGCTGTTCACGCGCGAGGGCCGCTGGGAGGAGGCGATCGACGTGCTCGAGAAGCGCGCGCTCGTCCTCGACGACGAGGCGCAGCGCCGCGAGACGCTGCTCCAGGCCGCCGCCACGTGGGAGGAGAAGGTCGAGGACCTGACCCGCGCCGCGCTGGTCTACGAGCGCGTCCGCGCCGGCGATCCGTCGAACATCGCCGCCGCGGATCGCCTCGACGCGATCTACACGCAGCAGTACCGGTGGGCCGAGCTGGTCGAGATCCTCCTGGAGCAGTCCGAGCTCCGCCCGGACGTCCCGGAGCAGATCACGATTCTCAACCGGGTCGCGCGGATCTACGAGCAGGAGATCGGCGACCAGGAGAGCGCGTTCTACGTGCTCCAGGCCGCGTTCAAGCGCGACTACGCGCACGACGTCACGGCCAACGAGCTCGAGCGCCTGGCCTCGGCGACCAACCGCTGGCAGGAGCTCCTCGACGAGTACTCCAACCGCGTCAACGAGCTCGAGGCCGAGGACCGCGGGTCCGCGGCGGACCTGTGGGTCAAGATCGGTCGCTGGTATGCCGAGCATCTCAGCCACCTCGAGTACGCGATCCACTCGGTCCAGCAGGCCCTCCGCATCGACCCGGCTCACACCGGGGCGCTCGGCGGCATGGCCGAGCTGCAGCGCAAGCGCGGCTCGTGGAGCGAGCTGATCGAGACCCTGCAGCGGCACGCCGCTGTCGAGCCGGCGCCCGAGAAGAAGACCGACCTGTACATCCAGCTCGCGGATCTGTTCGAGCGCCAGATGCAGGACGTGGGGAGCGCGATCCACGCGTACCAGCAGGCGATCAACTACGGTCCGTCGTCGGTGCCGGCGCTGACCGCCCTCGATAGGCTGTACCGCCGCGCCGAGCAGTGGGAGCCGCTGATTGACGTCCTGTCCCGGCGCGCGGCGCTGGACACGGACGAGGCGAACACCATCAAGTTCCGCCTCGAGATCGGGCAGATCTGGGACCTCCGGCTGTTCGATGCGGGCCAGGCGATCGGCGCCTACAACCAGGCGCTGCAGGACGACCCGACCAACCTCGCGGCGCTCCGCGCTCTCGAGGGCCTGTACGAGAAGACCAACCAGTCCGAGAAGTACCTCGAGGTCCTCGAGGCGCAGCTCGACGCGTCGGGCTCCGATGCGGAGCGGGTGCCGCTCTACGAGCGCATGGCCGCCGCCTGGGAGGAGCGGTTCGGCAAGCTCGATCGCGCCGCCGAGGCGCTCGAGAAGATCGTCGCGATCGACAGCCGCAACTTCGGCGCCTACCGCGAGCTCGCCCGGCTCTATCAGCAAGCGGGCCGCTGGGAGGCGCTCGTCGAGACCTACCGCAATCACATCATGGCGACGACCGACGTGCAGACGCGCGTCGACCTGTACGTCGCGATGGGGCAGGTCTACGACGCCAACCTGCAGGACGTCGACCGCGCGATCGAGGCCTACAACGAGGTCCTCGGGATCAACGCCGACGACGTGCGGGCGCTCGACGCCCTCGGTCGCCTGTACGAGAAGATCAGCGAGTGGGAGCGCGCCATCGACGTGATGGCGCACCTCGTCCAGCTCACCGAGGACGCGCGCAAGCAGGTCGATCTGTACTGGCGCATGGGCCGGACCCAGAACAACCAGCTCGGCGACGCCGACTCGGCCGAGGGGAACTTCCTCCGCGGCCTCGCCATCGATCAGGGCCACGTGCCCACGATGGAGGCCCTGGTCAAGCAGTACTCGGATCGTGGTGACTGGCTCAAGGCCGCCCAGATGATGGTGCGCGCCGAGACCTTCACGCCGGTCGCCAAGGACAAGGTCCGCCTGCTATTCGAGGCGGCCAACATCTACGCGTACAAGCTCGACCAGGACGAGCAGGCCAAGGCGCTGTACGCCGCGGTGATCTCACTCGACCCCGAGCACGTCGAGGCAGGCCGCCCCCTGGCGGACCTGTACTTCAATGATCGCCAGTGGGCCGAGCTGTCCCCGGTGATCGACATGCTGTGCCGCAAGGTCGGCCAGCTCAACGCGGATCCGCGCGAGCTCAACGAGCTCTACTACCGCGCGGCGAAGACGGCCGACGAGCTGGGCGACTACCAGCGCGCGCAGAACTACTACAAGTCCGCGTACGACATCGACTCGACGTACCTGCCGACCCTCACGGGCCGGGCCGACCTGTTGTTCAGGATGTCGGACTTCGACAACGCCGGGAAGATCTACCAGACCATCCTGGTCCAGCACCGCGACGGGCAGGACGAGGCGGACGTGGTCCGCATCTACAACCGCCTCGGTGCGGTGCGGCAGGCCCTCGGTGAGCGCAAGAAGGCGCTCAACATGTTCGAGAAGGCCCTCGAGATCGATCCGAACCACCGCGACACGCTGCTCGCGGTGATCGAGCTGCAGACCCAGCAGGGCGACTGGGAGGCGGTCGTCCACGCCAAGCGCGGGCTGCTCACGACCGCGGAGAGCAAGGACAAGGTCCAGCTCCTCGACGAGGTCGCGTCGATCTACCGCGAGAAGCTCAACAACCCCCAGAAGGCGACCGCCGCCTACCTCGATGCCCTCGAGGTGGATCCGGACGATCACCAGCTGCTGCAGAAGGTGCTCGACCTCTACACCGAGCAGAAGCAGTGGAAGAAGGTCGTCGAGACCATCGACCGCTTCATCAAGCTCGAGTCCGACAGCATCCGCAAGGGAGCCTACTTCCACGCGGCCGCGACGATCTTCCGCGACGAGCTGAAGTCGCTCGACGAGGCGGTCGACTACTACAACCGCGCGCTCGACAGCTTCTTCTCGCTGCCCGAGAAGCTCTCGGAGCCGATGATCCCGCGCGCCCTGCGATCGTTCGAGGCGATCGACAAGGTGCTGACCACCAAGCGCGACTGGAAGGGCCAGGAGCGCGCGTACCGCGACATGATCAAGCGCATGCCCAAGCCCGGCTCGGGGGCGGCGGCGACGTTCCACCGGATCAACGTCGGGCTGTTCGATGGCCTCGGCGAGATCTACCGGTCGCGCCTCAAGCACTTCCAGTCGGCGACCCAGGCGTTCGAGGTCGCGCAGCAGCTCGATCCCGCGAACGACCTGCGCTCCGATGGCACCGACCGCGCCGAGATCCTCGCCGAGCTCTATCTCGTCGCGGGCCCGGACTACACGGACAAGGCCATCGAGCAGCACATGCGCATGCTCAAGACCGAGCCGTTCAAGTACGACTCGTACAAGGCCCTGCGGCGCATCTACATGGACGCGCACCAGTACGATAAGACGTGGTGTGTCTGTAACACCCTGGCCTTCCTCAAGAAGGCGGACGCCGACGAGCTGGCGTTCTACGAGCAGTACAAGCCGCGTGGCCTGGTCAAGGCGAAGAACGTCATGACCCCGGACACGTGGGCCAAGATGATCCACCCCGACGAGAACCGCTACATCAGCGCGATCTTCGGTGCCTCGTGGCAGGGCGTCGCAGCCATGAAGGCGTTCCCGCACAAGGACTTCGGCATCAAGCGCAAGGATCGCCGGCAGCTACCGGGCGACTCGCTGATGTTCAGCAAGCTGTTCTACTATGTGGCCCAGGTGCTGAACGTCCCGCTCCCGGAGGTGTTCATCGTCGAGGACAACAAGCCGGCGGACATCCAGCTCGCGAACGCGATCGAGAAGACGGAGCTGTGTCCGTCGTTCGTGGTCAGGCCTCACCTGCTGCAGGGCAAGAGCGAGCGAGAGATCGCGTTCCTCTCGGCGCGCCGGCTCACGTTCATGCGGCCGGAGTACTACCTGAAGATGCTCTTGCCGACGAACACCGAGCTCAAGGTGGTGGTGCTGGCGGCCATCGCGATGGTGCAGCCGCGGTTCCCGATCCCGCCGGAGATGGTCCAGGTGGTCCAGCAGTACGTCCCGGAGATGCAGAAGCGCATGCCGCCCCAGCTGCTCGAACAGCTCGCGGCGGTCGTCACCCGGTTCGTCCAGGCGGCGCCCGAGATCAACCTGGCCAAGTGGGGCCACGCCGTCGATGCCGTCTCGCACCGCGCGGGCTTCGTGGTCTGCGGTGATCTCGAGGTCGCGGCACGGATGGTGTCCACCGAGCCCGTCGTGGTTGGTGGCCCGGCCGTCAAGGACAAGATCAAGGAGCTCGTGCTGTACTCGATCTCCGAGGAGTTCTTCACGGTGCGCGCCCAGATGGGCCTGACGATCGCCGGCTGATCGCCTGCGCGGGGCCTGGGCCCCGCCGCGTCCCGGCCCCGGCGCTCACGCTCCGGGGAAGGTGTCAGTTTCGGGCCGTGAACCGACCGGGCCTCGCGCACGGGTGGCACCGGTCAGGCCCCTCGCGCCAGCGGCTACGCCCCGACCCGATCTGGGCTGCCCCAGGGCCGCGGAGCGCGGCCCGCGCTCCCCGGTCAGACGCTGGTCGGGCTCGACCAGTCGGTCGGCGGCGTCGCGGGGAACAGGCGCAGACCGGTGACCCGGTAGACCTTGAGCTCTTCAGCCTTGCCCTTCACCTTGACGGGCGGCAAGTGCAGGGCCTCGATGCGGTCGGCGACGTGCGTGAACGTGTGCTCGGAGATGATGATCTCACCGGATCTCGCAACGTTGACCAGGCGCGAGGCGACGTTCATGGCGTCACCGATCGCGGTGTACTGGAGCGCACGCGTCGAGCCGATCGATCCGGTGATGACGTTGCCGGTGTTGATGCCGATGCCGATCCGGATCGCTTCCAGGCCCTCGGAGGCGCGCGTGTGGTTGAACTCCTCGAGCGCCTGGAGCATCGCGATCGCGCACGCGACCGCCTTGAATGGCGCGTCGTCGATCGCGATCGGCGCGCCGAACAGGCCGATGATCTCGTCGCCGACGAACTTGTCGAGCGTGCCGTTGTACTTGAAGAGGATGTCGACCATCACCTCGAAGTACTCGTTGAGCGTGTTGACGATCTCCTGTGCGGGCCGACCGTCAGACATCGTGGTGAACCCACGGATGTCGGAGAACAGCATCGTCACCTCGGTGAGGCGACCGCCCTTCTCGATCACGAGCTCGCCCTTGACGACCTGCTCGACGACGCTCTGCGGGATCAGTCGCGAGATCTGAGCGCGGGTCTGCGCCTCCTTCTCGAACTTGCTCGCGAGCCGCGCGTTCTGGATCGACATCGCGGCCTGCGCGGCCATGCCGGTGCAGATCTGCAGGTCCTTCTCCGTGAACGCGTTCGAGGTGAACAGCGAGTCGAGGTGCATGATGCCGAGCAGCTCGTTGGCGTGCAGCAGCGGCAGGGTCATCGTGGACCGGATACCCTGCATGATGATCGAGTGTGCGCCGGAGAACCGGGCATCCATCGTGGCGTCGCTCGACAGCACGGCAGCCTTGTTGTTGACGACCTCGGCCATCACCGTCTTGGACAGGACGATGTTGGGGTCGCTCTTGCCGCTGCGCGTCTTGACGAACCGCGGCACCATCTCGCTGGTCGCATCGTCGACGAGCAGGATCACGCCGCGATCGGCGCCAACCAGCTCGAACGCCTTGTCGAGGATCTTGGGGAGCAGCTTGTCGAGATCGAGCTCGCTGCCGACCGCGCGCGCAAGCTCGTGGCCGATGCGGAGGCGCTCGTAGTCGCGCCGCAGGTTCTTCTCGTCGGAGATCTGCCGCTCGGGCATGAAGTCGCCGGTGTTGGCCTGGATCCGGCCACGGATGTGGCTCTCGGTCAGGCCAGGCGCGATGGTGACGCGCTGGAGGACGTCGTCGGACTTCGGCTTGTCGACGAACACGATCCGGGTCGAGCCCATCGTGAACTCGTCGCCGTCGGACAGGTAGTGATCCGCGACCCGCTCGCCGCGCATGAACGTGCCGTTCAGCGAGCGAAGGTCCCGGAGCAGATACCGGCCGTCGGCCGCACGCTGAATCTGCGCGTGTTCCTTGGAGATGATCCGGTCGAGGACCTGGATCGTGTTGTCGGGATGGCGCCCGATCGTGTTGAAGGCAGCGAGCTCGAACTCCTGCCGTTCCTCCCCAGAAATAACGATCAGCTTGGCCATCGCGGAACCAGAACCACCTGGGAGGGTAGCTCCGTCCGGCGTGGCGAGTAAAGCCACGTGCGCGGCAAGTCCTGACCTCGACACGGAAACCCCGGTCCACATGGCTTGGTGTGGCTGCGCCGGACGGCGCCGGCGACGGTGTCGTGGGCGCCTCCCGGGATCACGCCGCCCTCGGGGCCCCGGCTGCGCGCGGAAATTCGCGCGCGATCCGCGCCTGCCCTTGTACTCCCTCGCGGGCTGTGGCATCTACATGCGCCTCGGCATCGGCTGCCTGGTCGAGACCACGCGATTGTGGCGGAATTGGTAGACGCGCTGGATTCAGGTTCCAGTGGGTAACACCGTGGGGGTTCGAGTCCCCCCAATCGCACGAACGGGTCAGGGGTTCCCCTGGCCCGTTTGACTTTTCGGCCCATCACGCTCCGGTCGACCGGCCCGCTGGCAGCCGGTTGGACGTGGCCTTGAAGCCGACGCTGATCGGCCGCGAATACCTCGCGCACGCCGAGGCCGCCGCGCAGGTCGACGTCGAGCTGCGTGCGTCGCACCGGGTTGTAGAACACGCCCGCGCTCTGCACGAGCGTGAGCGGGAGGAACCGATCGGTGAGGCGGTACTCGGTGCGCGGGCGGGTCTGCATCCCGCCAGGGAGCTCGTCGCGTCGGTGCGCTTGTCGGTCTGATCCTTCTCGAGAAGGTAGGCGGGCTTCTCCTGCGCGAGAGCGGGCGCGCCGAGCACGAGGCCCAGCACGAGGGCGGCTGCACGGAGCATCGTGCCCACGGTAGGCACATCCACTGCGCGGTCGCAGCGCCCGGACCACGAGCGTGAGGTATCGTTCCGACCATGGGTGATCCCGTCCGCGAGCTCACGCACGATCACGCCGACCTCAACCGGCGCGTTCGCGCGATCGGCGCGATGATCGACGAGCTCGAGCAGGGCACGCGCATGGCGGACGCCGCCCTCGCGCGCCCGATCGGCGAGCTGCGCGAACTGCTGTTCCACCACTTCGCCCGCGAGGAAGAGGGGCTGTTCCCGTTCGTCGCGGAGGTCGTGCCCGAGCTCGGCGAGCGCGTGGCCGAGATGGAGGTCGCGCACGACACCATCTGCGGCGCGCTCGCGCGCATGTACGAGCTCGCCAGCCACGAGCCCACGGCCGCGCCGCTGGTGGCGGTCTATCGCCGGTTCGAGCGCGCCTACGCCGAGCACGCCCGCGTCGAGGGCGCGCTGCTGCACAGCCTCGACGGCCGGCTCGATGGCGCGCAGCGCGCTCGCCTCGCCGCCGTCGTCGACGGCCTGTGACGTCGCCTCGCCGCAGGTCGTAGCCTCCGCGATGGCGGCGGCCGCGACGACCATCGCGGCGGTACGAGCGCTCGTGCGCGGCTTTCGGGTTCGATCCCGGGAGTCCCCCGTGCTCGCGGCTCGCGTGCGCGGTGCGTCATGGCTAGCATCGCGTCCAAACCGGAGAACACATGGCCGATCAGAACAAGATGATTGGAGAGAAGGCCGCCCGCCAGCTCTCGAACACCACCAAGACGCCGCCGCTGTGGCGTGGTGCGTCCCCGCGCTGGCTCACCCAGATGATCCCGTGGACGGCGGTCGAGGCCGGCGTCTACCGGCTCAACCAGGCGCTCGACGATGACTTCGCCGTCAAGTGCAGCCCCGAACAGGGCGAGCCGCTGCCGGTCGGGTTCAGCAACTACGAGAGTCAGCCGCGCGAGTACGTGCTGACGTCGATCACCACCACCGTGGCCGTCGACACCCGGATCTCCGATCTGTTCCGCAGCCCGATGGACCAGGTCAAGGAGCAGCTGACGCTGGCCGTCGAGAAGCTCAAGGAGAAGCAGGAGAGCGAGCTCCTCAACAACCGCGCGTACGGTCTGATCCAGAACGCGGATCCGGAGATGCGGATCAAGCCGCGCAAGGGCCCGCCGACGCCGGACGACATGGACGAGCTGATCTCGACCGTGTGGAAGGAGCCCGCGTTCTTTCTCGCGCACCCCAAGACGATCGCCGCGTTCGGGCGCGAGTGCACCCGCCGGGGCGTCCCGCCCGCGACGGTGAGCCTGTTCGGCGCCTCGTTCCTGACCTGGCGTGGCCTGCCGATCGTGCCGTCGGACAAGCTGCCCATCAAGGGCAACAAGTCGGACATCCTGCTGATGCGCGTCGGCGAGCGGAAGCGCGGCGTGGTGGGCCTGTTCCAGCCGGGCATCCCCGGTGAGATCAGCCCGAGCCTGTCGGTGCGCATGATGGGCATCAACCAGGCGGGCGCGGCCCAGTACCTGATCTCGCTGTACTGCTCGGTGGCGATCCTCACCCACGACGCGCTCGGGATCCTCGAGAGTGTCGCGATCGATCACTTCCATGAGTACGCGTGATCCAGGAAGCGCCACGGGGCTGAGCTCCCCGAAAGAGCTGCGGCTCGCCCAGGGCGTCGCGCCCGCGCCCGGCGCGGTGCCGAGCGGGGCCGCGCCCACGCCCGGCCTCGCGCTCGGCGCGGCCCGGCTGCCGCCCACGGCGCCGACCCTGCCGGACTTCGATCCGGTCAGCTTCGCCGCGGTCGCGGCCCGGATGGCGAACGAGCTGTTCAGCGCACCTCCGGGGCCGCTGGCGAGCGGGCCATCTGCGCCGGTCGGGGCGCCATCGAGCCCGGCTCCGTCCCCGCCGGCCGGGACCCCGGTCCCTCCGTCCGTGGCGGTGCCGTCGTCCGCGCCGGCAGCGTCGCCGCCCGCGCCGGTGGCCTCGCTGCCGCTGGTCGACGCGGTGTCGCCTCCTTCGGTGGCCCCGACGTCGCCGCCGTCCGCCGCGGCGCCCGGCCCGTTCGCGGCCCCGCTCAGCTTCGGCGGTCTGAGCGATGCCCTCGTGGCGTCGTTCTCGCTGCCGCTGCTCGATGCGCCGCCGGGCCCGAGCGCGGCGCCCGCACGGCCGGACGCGTTCACGCCGGCGCCGCTGGTGATCACGCCGGTCCACGAGCTCCAGCCGCTGACCGGACTCGCGCTCGGTGGCGAGGCGGGGGGCGCGTTCGATCCGCACGCGCTCCGCCGCGAGTTCCCGATCCTCCAGGAGCGGGTCCACGGCAAGCCGCTGATCTGGCTCGACAACGCCGCGACCACGCAGAAGCCGCGCGCGGTGATCGATCGCCTGCGCGAGTTCTACGAGCGCGAGAACTCGAACATCCACCGCGCGGCGCACACGCTCGCCGCGCGCGCGACCGATGCCTACGAGAAGGCCCGCGAGACGGTGCGCCGGTTCATCCATGCACCGTCGACGCAGGAGATCGTGTTCGTGCGCGGCACGACCGAGGGCCTCAACCTGATCGCCCAGAGCTGGGGCCGGCGCAACGTGGGCGAGGGTGACGAGATCGTGATCACGTGGCTCGAGCACCACGCCAACATCGTGCCCTGGCAGCAGCTCGCGGCCGAGAAGGGCGCGCGGCTGCGCGTGGCGCCGGTCGATGACCGCGGCCAGATCATCCTCGAGGAGTACGAGAAGCTGCTCGGGCCGCGCACCCGCCTGGTGTCGCTGACCCAGGTCTCGAACGCGCTCGGCACGGTCACGCCCGCCAAGGCGATGATCGACCTCGCGCACCGACACGGCGCCATCGTGGTGCTCGACGGCGCGCAGTCCGTCTCGCACATGCGGGTCGACGTGCAGGCGCTCGACTGCGACTTCTTCGTGTTCTCGGGCCACAAGGTGTTCGGGCCCACGGGCATCGGCGCGGTCTACGGCAAGCTGCCGATCCTCGAGGCGATGCCGCCCTGGCAGGTGGGCGGCAACATGATCAAGGACGTCACGTTCGAGCGGACGACCTTCCACGGGCCGCCCGCGCGGTTCGAGGCCGGCACCGGGAACATCGCCGATGCCGTGGGGCTCGGAGCGGCGCTCGAGTGGCTCGAGCGCGTCGGCGTCGAGGCGGTCGGGGCGTACGAGCACGAGCTCCTCGCCTATGCCACGCCGCGGCTGCTCGGCGTTCCGGGGCTGACGCTGATCGGCACGGCAGCCGAGAAGGCGGGCGTGCTGTCGTTCACCCTCGCCGGGCAGAACACCGAGCAGGTCGGCGGGATGCTCGATCAGGACGGCATCGCGGTCCGCTCGGGCCACCACTGCGCTCAGCCGATCCTGCGCCGGTTCGGGCTCGAGGCCACGGTGCGGGCGTCCCTGGCGCCGTACAACACGACGGACGACCTCGATGCGCTGGTCGCGGCGCTGCACCGCATCCAGGCCGGGCGCGGCGCGCTAGACTAGCGGGCATGTTCCACAGCCTCGACCCCAGGGAAGCCCAGGCGCTGATCGCGGGCGGCGGGATCGACGTGATCGACGTCCGTGATCCACGCGACTGGGCGTCGGGGCACGTGCCGGGCGCCCGCAACGTCCCGCTCGACGAGCTCCGCGCTGGCGCCGCGCTGCCATCGAGCCGGCTGCTGTTCGTGTGCGCGCGCGGCATGCGCAGCCAGTCCGCTGCGCGCCACGCCGAGGACCTCGGCCGCACCGAGGTGTACAGCCTCGATGGTGGCATGCTCGCGTGGGCGGGCGCCGGTCTGCCGATCGAGGCGGTGCCCGAGGCCCCCGCGGTGGTTCGCCCGGACACGGCTGCGAGCCCGGCCCTCGAGCAGCCGCTCGATCCGAGCTGCGGCCTGCCCGAGCCCGGCCTCGAGGTCGTGGTCGGCGCCAACCTCCGCACCCTGCGCGCGGAGCGCAACCTGTCGCTCGACGCGCTCGCGCGGCTGACCGGCCTGTCGCGCACGCTGCTCGGCCAGATCGAGCTCGGCAAGGCCGCGCCGAGCGTCAACGTGGTGTGGAAGATCGCGCGGGCGTTCGATGTTCACTTCGCCGCGCTGCTCGCCGCGCCGGTCCCCGCCGAGACCAGCGTCCTGCGCGCGGCCCAGGCCACGCGCCTGGCGAGCGCCGATGGCCGGTTCTCGTCGCGCGCGCTGTTCCCCCTGGGCGAGCGTCCGGCCGCCGAGTTCTACGAGCTCTACCTCGGGCCGCACAGCCGCGAGGACGCGCACCCGCACCAGCCGGGCACGCGCGAGAACCTGATCGTCGTCGCGGGCCGGCTCGAGCTGCACATCGGCGCCACCATGTTCACGCTCGCCAAGGGCGACGCGATCGTGTTCGCCGCCGACGTCGCCCACGCCTACGAGAACACGGACAAGGAGCCGTGCTGGATCCACCTCGTGATGACGTACGCGGCCGGCCAGCAGTGATCGTCAGGGCGCGCCGCGCGTGACCACGAGGTCGACGGTGTCGCGCCAGCCGCCCGTGTACTCCAGCGTGTAGCCGCGCCAGCGCTGGCGGGCGTGCTCCGCCGAGTCGAGGGTCATCTGCGAGGTCGCGCCACCCGCGTGGAGCTCAAGCTTGATCACCATCGTGGTGCCGCCGCGGTTCATGTACGCCTCGATCACCTCCTTCACCTCGATGGCGAGACCGAGCACGCTCGCGGTCGGCGCTACGCCGGCGCGCGCCCGGGCGGGGATCGAGACGGTGGACGGTGGCGAGAGGGCGGGCGGACCGCCTGGTGGGCTGGGCGGGCGCGCCGGCGCGGGGCCCGCGGGCGCGCGGCTGACCAGGAGCTCGACCTCGTTCCGCCAGCCGCCGCGGTACTCGATCGTGTAGCCGCCCCAGGTCACGCGCGTCTGATCGTCGGAGTAGAGCGTGACGGTCTCGGTCGCGCCGATGGCGTGGAGCCGCAGGCCGACGCGCATGATCGAGTTGCCCTCCATGGTCCGCTTCTCGACGTTGTCGACCACCTCGATGTCGAGGCCGAGCACGCTGCCGCGGCCGCGCACGTCGCCGCTGCCGGCCGTGTAGGGCGTGGGGATCGTGATGGTGGCGGAGGTCGGCGCGGGCGCCACATTGGTGGGGGGCGGTGAGGGAGCCATCGGCGGGGCCTCGACGGGTGTGGGGGCGGGCGCGGCCGGGTGCGGGGGCCCGCCGCACGCGGCGAGCAGGACGAGCACCGTGCGCGCGAGGAGGGAGCGGGCGGGCGTGGACAAGCCCGCGACGGTAGCTCATGGCGTGCCGCCGCGGGTCACACCGCGGTGGTCGTTCCTGGGCGCTCGCCGCGGGTTCGTCGGGGTGCCGGAGCCTGGAACCGCAGCCCGAAGCCGATGCGCAGCCGCATGTCCTGGAGCGAGAGGGCCTCGGCCTCCCGGCTGTTGTTGGCGTCGGGATCGGTGGTGTACGTCTCGCGCTCGACCATGCCGCCTGGCTCGTCGCGCCGGACGCGCTCGCGCCCGACGTTGTCCGTGGCGAACGCCTGCAACCGGAGGCCACCGGCGAGGTACATGCGCTCGTTCAGGGGATAGTGGTAGCCGATCTCGCCGCGCCCCCCGAGGCCGGAGTTGTAGCCGATGGTGGTGAGTCGCGAGTCGCCGCCCGCCATGCGTTGATCGCGCTCCGTCTCGAATGGCAGCACCACGCCGAGCGCCATCTGGGCGTAGAACTCGCCGGGGCCGAGCGGGACCGTCGCGCGGAGCCCGAGGCCCAGGCTGGTGTAGCCCACCGAGGTCTCCTCGGTGTCGCCGTCCTGGTTCTGGCCGGCGCGGCTCGTCGCCCCCGCGTACTGCAGGTCCGCGAACACCGCCAGGTTTGGCACGATCGCATAGCCGCCTGCGAGGTCGACGGCAGCACCACGGCTGCGCGGGCTGGCGAGGGTGGTGCCTTGGTCGACCTCGACGAACGGGGCGTTGCTCATCGCGTAGCCGAACCCGAGCCCGAGCTCGACGAAGCCCTTGGCCGCGGGAGCCGCAGGCAGGGCGCTCGCCGTGGCCGTCAGCCCGAGCAGGATCGTCGCGTTCATCATCGCTCGCAACATCGTGTGTGCGCCTCTCATGGTCGTGCCTCCTGCGGCAGGATGGCATCCGCGTGCTGCTGCGTGGGCTGTGTGGGGAGCATTCGTCCACATCCCGTGCGCGTGATCACGCGCGGCCAAGCGATCGTCGACGGCGCGCTGTCGTGCAGGTCCGGATGGTGGCACGGACGACGGCGTCGAGAGTGGCACGGCGGCAGGGGTGGGAGAGCTCCGCTACCCCATCGAGATCGGTGTTGCGGGCGCGGTCGCTTGTGGCCGGGGGGCGGTCCAGCGATCCTGCGGGGCATGGACACCGCCGACCGGACGTCGCGCGAGAGCTCGATGGGCGATCGCACGACCGACGAGCGCCCGGCCGGGCACGGGGCGCGGACCACGGGCCGGAGCGCCGCGCTCGCCAGTCGCTACACGCTGGGCGCCGTGCTCGGCAAGGGAGGGATGGGTGAGGTGATCGACGCCCACGATGCGCAGATCGGGCGCGACGTGGCGATCAAGCGGATGCGCGCCGACGACCCGAACGATCGCCAGATCGCGCGGTTCATGCGTGAGGCGCGGATCCAGGGCCGGCTCGAGCACCCGTCGATCGTGCCGGTGCACGAGGTCGGCCGCGACGGCGAGGGCCGGCCGTACTTCGCGATGAAGAAGCTCGCGGGCATCACGCTCGCGCAGATCCTGGCCGACGATGTTGGCGCGCGCGACAGCGTGGCCACGCTCGGTCGATACTCGATGCAGCGGCTGCTGCGCGCGCTGTCCGACGTCTGCCTCGCCGTCGAGCTCGCCCACACGCGCGGGTTCGTGCACCGCGACCTCAAGCCCGAGAACATCATGCTCGGGCACTTCGGCGAGACCTACGTGCTCGACTGGGGCGTCGCGAAGGTCACGGGCGAGGACGACGCCGAGCTGACCGCCGGCCTCGCGCTGATCGAGCTCGAGACGGCGCAGGGCTCGGCGGTCGGGACGCCTGGCTACATGGCCCCCGAGCAGGCGCTCGGGCTGCGCGACATCGACGGCCGCGCCGACGTGTACGCGCTCGGCTGCCTGCTGTTCGAGATCCTGACCGGGCAGCGGCTCCACCCCAGGGGCCCGGCGGGCATGCAGTCCGCAGTCAAGGGGCTCGATTGTCGGCCGTCCGCCCGCACGCCGGAGCGCGACATCCCGCCCGAGCTCGACCAGCTGTGCATGGCCGCGACGATGATCGACCGTGACGAGCGGGTCCAGACCGCGCGCGACCTCGGGATGCGGATCCAGCAGTTCCTCGACGGCGACCGCGATCTCGCCCTCCGCCGCAAGCTCGCGCACGCGCACCTGCAGGCGGCGAACACCGCGTTCGCGGGCGATGATCGCTCGCGGGCGATGGCCGAGGCCGGCCGCGCCCTCGCGCTCGACCCCACGCTCGAGGAGGCGAGCTTGCTGATCACCCGGATGATCATCACGCCCCCGCGGCGGATGCCGGCCGAGGTCAAGCGCGCGTTCGACGCCGAGAGCATGGAGGTGGCGCGGCGGACCGTCGGCGTCGGGGCGCTCGCGAGCGCGTCGTACCTGTTCTTCGTGCCGGTGCTGGCCGCGCTCGGGGCGGCATGGCCGTACGTCCTCACGATGGCCGGCTGCTCGCTGGCGAGCGTGCTGCTGCTGTGGTGGGCGCGGCAGCCGGGGCGTGCGTGGGTGGCGTGGCCGGTGGTGCTGCTGCACATGGTGCTGATCGCGGTGTGTGCGCGGCTGTACACGCCGTTCCTGCTCGGCCCGGGGCTGGCGGCCGTGACGGCGATCGGTCTGATGACGGGGCCGCATTACGCCCAGCGGCAGCCGCTGTTGATCGCCGTGGTCGTGTGCGGCGCGGTGCTCGGGCCCTGGCTCGGCGAGGTGCTCGGCCTGCTGTCCCCGACCATGACCGTCGAGGATGGCGTGATGATGGTCCGCTCGTCGGCGCTGCGCGATTCCACGAGCGCGTACCTGGTGCTCGTGCCGTACACGCTGTTCGTGGTGACGTCGTCGGTGCTGCTCAGCCGCGGGCTGCGGCGCGCGGAGCGTTCGGCGCGCCGCAGCATGCACGTGCAGGCGTGGCAGCTGCGTCAGCTGGTCGCCGGACCGCGCTCGGGCTGAGAGACTGTGAACCCGTCTCGAACCCGGGGTGGGAACCCTGCGCGGCTTGCCGCGGAGGGCGGGGTGGAGCCCCGTGGGACTGAGGCGGCGCCGGTTCATCGCGCGGCGATCGTGGCGAACCCGTCCGACGCGCGGCTGACCGGCGGCCGCTCGGTGGAGGCCTCGCGCGGCGCGAGGGCGGTGGGCTGGCGCAGGGCGCCCTTCAGCTCGGCGGCGATCGCGAGCTCCTGCGGCGACTCGGCGCCCAGCTCGAGGCCTGCCGGGGCATGGATCCGCGCATCGGCGGGGCGCCCGAGCACGCCGACGGAGTGGACGCGGATCGGCAGCAGCAGGCCCAGCGCGGCGCGATCGCGGTCGGCGTCGTGGTGCAGGACCAGGGGGAGGGCGCGGTCACTCGCGTCGATCCGCGCGAGCAGCTCCGGGGCGCTGCCGAGGAGGACCTCGTCGGTGCTCGCGAACCGCTCGCGCGTGGCGTGGCGTGGCTCGGGGGCGTCGACGATCACGTCCCAGCCGAGCTGCTTGCCGAGCTGCACCACCGGCACGGCGTCGTGGCCGGTGCCGAACACGAACAGGCGCGGCGGTGGGATCACGGCCTCGATCCGCACGTCGACCGGTCCGAGCGGGGTCGCGTACGTGCGGGCCGCGGTGACCGCGGCCTCGAGCGTCAGGCGAAGGTCCGCGGCGAGCGTGTTCGCGAGCGGCGCGGGCAGCGGATCGGTCTCGGCCTCGAGCCCGCTGCCGGCGATCAGGGCGAGCCGGGCGCCCGCGCGCAGGCCGGCGCCACGGATCACCGTGGCGATCGCACCGCGGCGCTCGGTGGTGACGCAGCGGGTGGCGATCTCGAGCGCGTCGAGCCGGCCTGGGAGCCCGGCGCGTGCGACGAGCACGTCGACGATGCCGTCGCCGCCGAGGCCGACGTCGAAGCTCGGGGGACCGCTCGGATCGAGCGGGCACTCGGGGACGGAGGTCTGGTGCCGCGTGCGCGCACAGCGACACTGCGTGAGGAGCGGCCGCGCGAGGGCCTCGGGCCGCGGGGTGGGGCCGCCGGGCACCCGGTGGACCGCACTCGCGCTGACCACGAACACGTCGGTGCCCGCGGGCCGGCGCGTGAGCAGCGTGGCGGCGGTCGCGAGATCTCCGACGAGCCGATCCGCGTACGCGCCGAACCGGACGCTGCTGGCGTCGGGGTGGAACGACCACACGCCCCCCTCGCCGAGGATCGTGACGTCGACGCCGAGCTCGCGGACGTGCTCGCGCAGGGCCCGCCGGACCGTCGGGGTGGCGAGATCGGGGCCCGACGTGCGGGGGTCCACCAGCACGTGGAGATCCTCGGGCGCGGTCAGGCCGGGTACGGCAACCTTCACAGCCTGGCCGAGCGGATGCGGTTGAACGGGAGGTCCTCTCGGTTGGAGGACCGGTACGGGGGCAGTCAGAGCAAGAACATTGCCGACGGCCCGGCGCGGCGAACCCCGCAGATCGGCATCGCGCAGGCGGCGCCGGTGGTGGCGAGACGGCGCGCCTCCGGAGGCCGGGCGATGGCGCCCACGCGCCGCCGCACATGGGTGCGATGGCGCGGCGCGCGCGAGGTGATCGACCCCGCCGGTGACCCGCTCAGAACGTGGCGGTGATCACCGGCATCACGACGGCGCGCGTGTCGCCCTCGAACGTGCGCTCGTAGCCGCGCGCGACCAGGTAACCAAAGCCGGCGACCGCGCCCGCGTAGACGAGGCGCGCGGGCACCTGCCGCCAGCCCGTCATGCACCACTGCGTGAACAGCTTCGTCACGTCGTTGGTCGGTGAGAACAGCACCAGGTCCTTGGCGAAGTCGACCCACAGCCCCGTCGCGAACACCGTGAGCGCCAGCTGGCCATACCGGTTGGCGGGCCAGGCGTCCGTGAGGACCAACCCGGCGAACCCGCCCAGCAGCAGCGCGCCCGTGAGCTTGGGCGCGGCATAAAACAGCGCCTTCTGGGTGCGGGTGCGCAGCCCCCGCGCGTAGACCCAGCCGAACCGGAACTTGTTCGCGCGCGGGTCCACGCCCGGCGGAAACAGCCGGATCTCCTCGATCCATCCGCCGGCGAGCTTCGCGGCGAGCGCGTGACTGCCCTCGTGCAGCGTGACCCCGACGAGGTAGGTCGGCGGCACCATCGCGAGGCCGGCATGGACGAGGTCGCGGTCGGAGGGCTCGGCGCTCACGCGCGTGGGAGTGGCGAACGCGACCGCTGCGAACAGCGCACCTGCGACGAGAAACCGAGCCATTCGCGACCCCAGGTTCGCACAGCCAGCGGTAGAGTGCTCCCTACCATGGCGCTCACGAAGAAGTCCGCGAACAAGGCCGCCCCGGCGAAGCAGGCCGCCCGGGTGAAGCAGGCCGCCCCGGCGAAGCAGGCCGCCCCGGCGAAGCAGGCCGCCCGGGTGAAGCAGGCCGCCCCGGCGAAGCAGGCCGCCCGGGTGAAGCAGGCCGCCCCGGCGAAGCAGGCCGCCCCGGCGAAGCAGGCCGCCCGGGTGAAGCAGGCCGCCCCGGCGAAGCAGGCCGCCCCGGCGAAGCAGGCCGCCCGGGTGAAGCAGGCCGCCCCGGCGAAGCAGGCCGCCCCGGTGAAGCAGGCTGCCCGGGTGAAGCAGGCCGCCCCGGCGAACAAGCCGGCGGCGAACAAGCCGGCGGCGAAGGCGACCAAGGGCGGCCAGCGCGCCGAGTCCACCGAGTTCATCATCGACGACAGCGAGGAGACCACCGGGATCGAGACGCTCGACGAGCTGGTCGAGCTGCTCGCGTGCCTGCCGGCGACCGCCGACCAGCTCCACGAGGTGTGCGAGGCCGGCCTCGAGGCGATCCAGAACCAGCTCCCCGTCGTCGCGGCCGCCGAGCTCGTGTGGCGCGAGCGCCCGGCCCACAAGGCCCTCGCCGCCGTCACCACGGCCGTCCTGGAGGAGCTGCAGCGCCACGCCCAGGCGCTCGCCGCGCTCGCCGATCAGGTGCTGCCGTTCGCGCAGGATGGCGACGAGCACGAGGACCTCGAGCCCGCGGACGTGCTCGAGCGGATCCGCCCGCTGATCGAACAGTCCGATGACGACCATGATCACGACCACGACCACGACCACGACTGATCCGTGTCAGTGAATGAGGGGCTCGACGACCCACAGGGCGTCGACGAGCTCGAACCCGAGCCGCGCGGCGAGCCGCCGCGAGGCCTGGTTGTCCTCGATGGCGCCCCACACGGCCTCGCGGCCCGCGGCGCGCTCGGCGCGGATCATCGTCGCCGCGACGATCGTCGCGAGGCCGAGTTGCCGCGCGCCGGGGGCGGTGTCCACGGCGCAGTCGAAGTAGCGCTGGCTGCGGCCCGTCGCGTACGCGAAGCTCACCGGCTCGCCATCGACCCACGCCGCGTACACCGGTGTGCGGCGGCGGGCGAGGGTGATCTCGGCCGTGAGGTCGACGGGCAGGTGCCCGAGGTCGGCGTCGTCGGGCAGCAGGGCGCCGCCCTCGTCCGCGGGGAGCCCGCTCGGATCGGGGAGCGTGTGGAGCAGGGCCTTCAGCACGCGCCGGCCGGTGCCGCGCAGCGCCTCGACCACGGCGAGGGCCTCGGCGGGTACGAGCATGGTGACGTGGGTGCGCTCGCGGGCGAGTGCGCAGGTCGCCTCGGGATCCGGATCGCCGACGACGCAGATCAGGTGCTCGCGATCCGCGCCGATCGCCGCGCCCGCGGCACCGAGCGAGCGCCGCCAGCTCGACGGGAGGGCGGCGAGGTCGTGGACCTGGACGTGGCGCGGGATCTCGGGCAGGTCATCGATCACGGGGCGCTCGATTCCACGGGGCTCCGCCCCGCCCTCCGCGGCAAGCCGCGCAGGGTTCCCACCTGGTTTCGAGACTGGTTCATCGTCTCTCAGTTCACCGGGGGTGGCAGGCTGCGCAGGTAGCCGATCGCCGCCTTGGCGTCGTCGAGCAGGCACCCGTTGAACGGCTTGCCGCGCAGCGCGCCGGACTTGTGCTTGCGCACGAGCGCGCGCTCGAGGGCGGGCACGGCGCGCAGATCCTCGAGGGCGCGCAGCCGGGCGACCGCCTCCTTGCGCAGCTCGCACGACGGCTCCTGCTCGAGGTCCTGCGCGTAGGCGAGCCACCACTCGACACCGTCCGCGAGCCCCCGCGTCTCGATCACCGGCCGCACCGCGTGCCGGCGCGCGGCGTCCTCGCTGACCGCCGCCTTTTCGAGGAGCCGGCGCGCCTCCGGATCGGCGGTCGCGACCCACAGTTCGAAC
Source organism: Kofleriaceae bacterium (assembly GCA_964203225.1). Taxonomy (GTDB): domain Bacteria; phylum Myxococcota_A; class Polyangia; order Haliangiales; family Haliangiaceae; genus JABFXX01. The sequence continues at coordinate 270,566 of CAXNMK010000003.1, read as the reverse complement.
GCGGCCGCGAGCACGTCGGGGGCCTTGTCGCCGGCCATCGCGCGCAGGCTCGCGCGCAGCTTCACGTCGGCGCCGAGGCCGCGATCGAGTTCGAGCGCGCGCCCGTACGCCGTCAGGGCCGGGCCGCTGTTGCGGCGGGCAGCGTGGGCGAGGCCGAGCACGAGCTGAGCGCGGGGATCGTCGGCGACCTCGGCGGCGCGCGCGGTGAGCAGCTCGATCGCCTCGGCGGGGCGCCCGCGATCGAGCGCGGCCATCGCCTGTCCGGCAGGCGACGCGGGATCGATGCCCGGGCGGGGCGCCGGCCTCGAGGTCATCACGGCGATCACCACGCCGACGACCACGGCGGCCGCGGCGATCCCGCCGACGATCACGACGCGGCGGCGCCCGCCGACGGCGCGGGTGGCGGCGCGCCCCCGGTCGTCGGGCTCGAGCGCACTCGCGAGGCTCTGGTCCTGCCGGCTGACCGCCCGCGCCGACGCCGGCCGCACGGCCTGCGCGAGGCGCTGCTCCGGGGTGAGGCCGAACACGGGCTCGCCGGCGGGGCCGGTGTAGGGCAGGCCGATGCCGACCCCACCCTGCGCCCGTGGCGGCCGCGCGGGGGCGGCACGCATCGCCACGGCGGGCGTGATCGCCGTGGTCACCCCCGGCACCGCGAGGACGTCGTCGATCGCATCCGCGATCTGCTGGCTCGCGACCTCGGTCGCGAACTCCCCGGCGCCGGTGATCCGCACCTCGCCGTCGTCGGCGAGCAGCGAGTGCGCGCCGGTGGTGGCGGACGGCTTGCCGCCGAGCTCGACCTCGGTGCGCTCGACGTCGGGGCTGTGCAGCGCCTGCTCGACCGCGGCGAGGAACACCTCCGCCGTCAGGTAGCGCTCGGCCGGGCGCTTGACCAGGCCGCGCGCGATCAGCCGCTCGATCCCCGCCGGCACCGGGCGCGCGTTCCTGGCGAGCCGCGTGCGCATCGCGGGCACCGGGCGCGCGGTGTGCATCGACATCACCTCGAGCTTGTCGTCGCTGTAGAACGGCGGCAGCCCGCACAGCATCTCGTAGGCCATCACCGCCGCAGCGTAGAGATCCGCGCGCCCGTCGATCGGGTTGCCGAGCGCCTGCTCGGGCGCCATGTACACGGGCGTCCCGAACGCCATGCCGGCCTGCGTGAGCTTCACGCCGTCGTCGAGGTCGCTGTTGTCCATCGGCTTGGCGATGCCGAAGTCGAGCACCTTCGCGAAGTCGACGTCGTCGCCCTGGCGGATCAGGAAGATGTTCTCGGGCTTGATGTCGCGGTGGATGAGGCCGGCGGCGTGGATGTGGCCGAGGCCCCGCAGGATGTGCGCGAGGATGTGGAGCGCCCGCGCGGGCGGCAGCTGCCCCTCGCGGTCGAGCAGGTCCGACAGCGGCTGGCCCTCGAGCAGCTCCATCGCGAGGTAGAGCGAGCCGTCGGCGAGCCGGCCGGTGTCGTAGACGTTGACGCAGTTCGGGTGATCGATCTTCCCGGACGCCAGCGCCTCGCGCTCGAACCGGCTGCGGACGTCGGGGCTGGCCGCGAGCGAGGGGTGGAGGATCTTCACCGCGACCTGACGTCGCAGGCCGAGGTGGTGGGCGCGGAACACCAGGCCCATCCCGCCCCGGCCGAGCGGGGCGTCGAGCCGGTAGCGCCCGTCGATCACGGTCCCGAGCAGCGCCTCGGCGTCCTCGTCGACGGGGCCCGCCGCGGGGGCGGCCGGGTCGGTATCGGGTGGAGGAGCCATGAGCCGATGATCATTGTGCCACCCGCGCCGCGGACCGGGGCGCGACGTGCACGGAAGCGGTGTGATCGCTCGCTGGTCCAGTTGCACGTGGCTGGCGAGCTGTGTAGATTCCGGTTTCCAGCGAGCCCAGATAGCTCAGTTGGTAGAGCAGGGGACTGAAAATCCCCGTGTCGGCGGTTCAATTCCGTCTCTGGGCACCACGACGTTTCGCAGGCTTCCACGGGAAGCCCCCTGATTCCCGGACGTCATCGGCCGGCGGGTCCTCGGTGCGGAAGCGCCATCGGCGCCATGCGCGCCATCGGTTTCCACTGGTTCTGGCACACCAGTGACATACCGGATCGGGGCGTCCGCGGGGCATGAACCCGACAGGCCTGCAGGGCTGGTTTGTTCTCTTCTTTGTTCTCTTCATGGTGACAACTGCCGTGGCCGAGGACAAGCCGCACGTCCTGTTCGACTTCAGCGGGGGGGCAACGCGGTCGGCTTTCTGCTGGGCGACAAGCAGGCCGGGCCATTCAAGCTCGAGGTCGGCTGGATCAAGCGGGTGGGGACGGCGCAGCGACCCGCGAACCGGCTCGTGGCGTGGGGCCAGGATCGGCGGACCACGGGGCCGTGGCGTCGCGGGCGGTCAGCCGGCGGGTGCCGCCAGACCACAGCGCTGCGCATTCGTGAGCTTCGAGAGCCGTCGGGTCAAGCGAGCGAGGGCGGCGGACGCGCCCGGCACATTGGCCGCGACCGCCTGCGCATACGCGCTCGAGAGCGCGCGGACCGAGCTGACCGCAAACTGCGGATGATCGCCCCAGTGCTTGGCATCGCGGAGCGCGCCGGCGATCACGGTCGCGATCGGCGGCACCGGCGCCGGGGGCTGCGGCGTCCGGCGGGGAGGACAGGTCCCCCCCGGCGCGGGTGTGCACCTCGGATCGCCTTGCGCGGTCGTGAGGTAGCCGAGGCGGCTGGTGAACTCGTCGCGCGCCTCGGCAGAGATGAGCGGGGGACGGGCCGCCAGCTCGCGTGCCACCTGTGGCGCATTCACCGCGCGGTACGCGAGTGCGAGAAGATCGCGGGTGCTGGCATCGACGACGGTGATGGCGACGCACGCCACGTCACGCCCCTTGGCCGCCGTGCGCGCCGCTGCCGGCAGGACGTCGACGAGCTGCGCCGAGGTCGTGGCCGGGTGCCACTCCTCGCGGGGTGGCCAGCTCCGCGCCGCCGCGGGGAACGTCTCGTACGCGATCGAGTACCACGTGGAGCGATCCTTCCCGCAACCGTCGCCGAGCACGCCGAACATGAGCGCGCGCGCCGCGCCGCTCGCGCCGCCGGCGGGGCTGGTGCCGACCACACGCCCATCGACCAGGAGCGTCAGCGTCTCGCGGCCGAGCGCCACGCGGAACGTGCGCGGCGTCAGCGTCGATCCGATGTCCGTTCTCAGCCCACCCATCTGGACCTCGCGATCGGAGATGCGGAGCTGCACGAAGTGAAAGCCGTCGTGGATCCACAGCCCGGTGCCGAGCTTCGCGCACGGCTTGTCGAGCTGGAGCTTCACCTCGACCGCCCAGCCCGGCGGGTTCCCGGCGTCGCCCAGGAAGGGATGGCCGGGCGCGCCGTCGTTGTCGCCGAGCGACCACTCCTCGAACCCGTTGGCTTCGAGGTGCAAGGCGCCGTTCGTGAACGTGCTCTGGCCTCCTGCGATGCGCTGCCACCCCTCGGCGGCCAGCGCGTGTGCGGAGTCGAGCACGAGCTCGACGCGGCGAGCACCTGACGGCAACGTCGTGGACGTCGACGACGTGGACCCGCTCGCGACCGTGGTTGCCCTCGCACCGCCGATCGCGACCTTGCGCGCGCGCCAGGTGGCGCCGGCCTGGTCATCCCCGAGCTGACCGAACTCGTTCCCTCCCCAGCACCACACCGCGCCATCCTTGGTGCGTACGCACGCGTGCGCGCCCCCGACGCGAACTTCGACCACGGGGTGGGTGAACGCGGCGCGCACCGGCGGACTGTCGCCGCTCACGTCCGCCCCGAGGACGCCCTGATCGTCGTGACCCCAGCACGTGACCGCACCCAGGTGATCGAGGGCACACGCCGAGTGCAGCGAGCCGACGCTGATCGCGACGGCGTTGCTCACGCCCGGCACGCGCACGGGCGCGGGATGGTCGCTGTGGCTCGCCGCCGTCCCCAGCGAGCCGAGGCCGCCGAACGCACGATCGCCCCAGCACCACGCACGGCCGTCGGCCTTCCACGCGCACGAGACCGCGCTGCCCACCGACACGCCTGCGACGCCGGTCAGCTTCGGCACGACACCGGCTCCGTCCGGGCTCGCGGGCGCACCGAGCTGACCGAGCGAGTTCTGGCCCCAGCAGTACACCGTGCCGTTCGTGAGGCGAGCGCAGGCGTGCGTCTCGCCGACGCTGATCTGCGTGGCCCGTGTCGGCGGTGCGCCGTGGAGGTTGCCCCAGCACGAGACGCGGCCGTCCCTGGCGAGCGCGCACCCGAACCCGACACCCTCGCCGACGTCGACGGCGCTGCTCGCCGATGTCGGTGGCTTCCCGCCGTGCGGGCAGGTGATCGTGCCATCGCCGCGCACCAGGCACACGCTGGTCCCCTGCGAGATCGAGGCGATGCGGCCAGCCTGCTGCCGCGTCGGCCGGGTCGGCTGTCCCGGGCGGAGCTGGCCCCAGCAGACCAGCTCGCCCTGTTCATCGCTCCAGCAGGTGTACGTGGACGCTGCCGCGAGCCGATGGCCTGGCGGCTTCACCGCGAGAGGGGCCTCCGCGCGGGCGCGCCCCAGCACGCAGACCCATGCGACCACCACCACCTGCGCGATCCTCGTCATCACGCGCGGCAGCGTAACATCCGCGCGATCCGCCTCGTGGCCGACCAGCTCGGAGCGACCGCTTGGAGCGTGGCCTGGCCGCGGGGCAGGGCGACCCGCGCGTCCTGCGGGCGCGGCCCCGGATCGAGTGCTCCATGACGCCGTCGAGGAGGCCACCGGCCGCGCCTCCGTACGGGGCGGGCGCCTACGTCAGCTTGCAGACGGGCAGGGACCTCGACCGCGGTCTGGTCGCGCCCGCGGCGAGGACGAGCAGCTCCGCCCTGGTGCTGGTGTGACGCACGGCGTACCGCTTGCCGCCGACCGCGACCACCCCGGTCGGGGCCTTGGACTTCCAGAAGGCCTTCTGCGCGGCGCGCACGGCCCGGGTGCACCGCCCCCTCGGCGGGTCTCCACCGGCAGGTCCGATGATGTCGACGTTCTGCTGGGCCGCCCAGGCTTCACGGGAGCACGCGGCGGGCCTCGGCAGCGACCGCATCGTGACCGTGCCCGTCATCGCGTCGACCGCCGCCTCGGAGAAGCCGCCATCGTTGACGACGAGGTGCGTGGCGTCGGCCAGCGCGTACCCACCGCTGGTGATGTTCACGGGGTCGACGTCCTCCCCGCTCCTCACGCCGACCGGACCGCGCGACGCGCCGGTGGTCGCGCTCCACATCCACACGTGACCTTCGGGACCGGCCGCGTGGGCGGGCCGTCGAGCGCGCCGCGCCGGCGCATCGCCTCGGTCAGCGCGCGCGTGAACGCGGCCTGATCGCGCTGGTCGAGGTGCATCTCGTCGGGGCACGTCAGGGCTCGCATCGCGGGCTCGTCCTGGAAGTGGATCGTCGTCGCGGCGGTGCGCGCGGTGAACGCGTCCCAGTACCGGGCGCGCGGGTAGCGCTGGTCGATCGTCGCGGCGAGCGCGCGGCTGACCGGCATCCGCACCACGACGACCCGGCCGCCGCGCGCCTGGATCCGCGCGACCAGGGGCTCCAGATCGCGCGCCAGGATCGCCAGCCAGTCGGACGGGGGCGGCGCGGCGGGGAGGGCCTCGACCCGGCGCCGCGCGCGCGCCGCGAGCTGCGCAGGCGTGGCGAGCGAGTAGTCGCCATGGGAGGCGCGCTGGCGGTCGATCGCGACCCACTGGGGCGCGGGCCAGCGCCGGCGTCCGATCAGCGAGGTCACGATCCGGCGGCCGCCCACCGCGAGCACCGCGAGCTGTGACTGCGCGAGGCTCGCGAGGTAGCGGTTCGCGAGCGCGTCGGGCGCCCGCCACAGGGCCCGGCTGGCCTCGACATCGGCGTCGACGTCCGACAGGAACAGCGCGTCCGCCACGTCCGGCTCGATGATGTCGAGCACCGCGACGCCGCGGAACGCCTCGTCATCGGCGAGGTCGGCGAGGGCGCCGAGCGGGAGGTGGTTGCTGACCGAGAGCTGCAGCCCCCGCAGCGCCGGCGCCGCCTCGGCGAACGCGCGCGGCGAGTAGGCCAGCGCCATCCGCGACGTGCCGAGGAACACGACGAGGTGCCGCGCGTCATCCACGGTGCGGCGGCTGAGGGACCACAGGTGGTGATCATCGAACACCGACGGGCGCTGCCCCCCCCTCGCGGGTCCGGACCTCCAGGCGCCACACCGCGACCAGCACCATGACCGCGGTCAGGATCCAGGTCGCGCCCCAGCGACCGGCGGGGATCACCCGCGGCCCGGCGCCGGACCCCGCACCGGGGTCAGAACTGGAAGTAGATGAAGGCACGGTCCTGTCCCTGCATGAGGATGATGGTGACGATCATGGCGGCGAGCGCGGCCGACCGCGCGGGCCACGGGGTGCGCTCGACCACGGCCTCGAGCGAGCGGCCGCGCAGCTGCCAGTGGGTCACGAGCAGGAGGCTCAGCGAGACCCCGACGAGGACGTGGCTGACCCACGGCAGCAGCGCGGGTGCGTCGCCGCCGAGCAGGCTGCCGAGCAGCGCGAACGCCTGCCCGAACGAGGTGGCGCGAAAGAACACCCACGCGACGCACACCAGCAGGAAGGTCAGGGCCGCGGCGGCGAGGCGCGCCGCGAGGGAGGCGCGCCACGGCGCCGGCGACATCCGGGCCCGCACGAGCCGCTCGCCGATCAAGTACGCGCCGTGCAGGCCGCCCCACGCCACGAACGTCCACGAGGCGCCGTGCCACAGCCCCCGATCAGCATCGTGAGCATGAGGTTCACGTACGTGCGGGTCGGCCCGCGGCGGTTGCCGCCCAGCGGGATGTAGAGGTAGTCCCGGAGCCAGGTCGACAGCGAGATGTGCCAGCGCGTCCAGAAGTCGGAGAACCCGATCGCGGCGTACGGGAACCGGAAGTTGTCGGGCAGCGCGACGCCCAGGCACAGCGCCGCGCCGATCGCACACGTGGAGTACCCCGCGAAGTCGCACGCGATCTGGCCCGCGAACGCGAGCGTGCCGGTCCAGGCGTCGGCGGCGGCGACTCGCCCGGAGGTCGCGAACACCTCGTCGGCGATCGGCGCGAACACGGTGTCCGCGAGCGCCGTCTTCTGGAACAGCCCGACGACCATCAGCGCGAGGCCCCACGCCAGCGTCGGCCTGGTGGTGCGCCGGGGCAACGCGCACTGCGGCAGGAACTGGGACGCGCGGAGGATCGGCCCCGCGACGAGCGCCGGGAAGAACGTCACGTACACCGCGAAGTCGAGGAAGTCGTCCCAGGGCTGCGTGCGCCCGAGGTAGACGTCGAGCGTGTAGGACAGCGTGTGGAACGTGTAGAACGAGATGCCGATCGGCAGGACGATGCTGGCCGGGGCCGGGTGGTAGTCGACGCCGAGCGCGTGGAGCGCCGCCACCAGGTTGTCGAGGAGGAACCCGCCGTACTTGAAGTACGCGAGGACGCCGAGGTTCACGATCACGCTCGCGATCAGGAGGGCCCGCCGGCGCCGCTGGCTCGGGGCCGCGATGATCAGCTTCGCGGCGCCCCAGTCGACGACCGTCGAGAGCCACACGAGCAGGATGAACAGCGGATCCCAGGCGGCGTAGAACAGGTAACTCGTGACGAGGAGCCACCGCTTCTGCCCGCGCCAGCCGAGGCAGGGCAGGTTGTAGACAGCCAGCACGACGGCGAAGAACACGCCGAACACGTGGCTGTTGAACTCCATGAACCGGCGCACTCTAACAAGTTCGGGCGCGCGGGCGGTGCGCAGCCGATCCCGAGGCGGTCCGGGTCGGGGCGAACCCGGGTGCCGCCTGTTCGAAGTACCAGCCGTTGCCGTCCTCCAGCAACAGGGGTGACGGCGTCTTGCCTGTAAGTGTGTTACAGTTAATGGGGTGCGCTTCGAGTGGGATCCGGTCAAGGCGGCGAGCAACCAGCGCAAGCACGGCGTCTCGTTTCAGGAGGCGGCCGAGTGCTTCGAAGATGGGTTTGCCCTCGTGCTCGACGAGCCTCGCGACCCGGACCGGCTGATCCTCATCGGTGCCTCACGCGGCCATCGCATGATCTTCACGGTGTACGCGGAGAAGGCGGTCGCCGTGATCCGGATCATCAGCGCGCGCAAGGCGACGCTACGGGAACGGAGGGAGTATGAAGAAGGCAGCCACTAGGTCGGCGGCCGACCCGAGCGCGCGCTCGCTGCGAGAGCTGCCCGAGGTCGACTTCGCCGCGTTCCGCGTGCGCCGCAACCGGTACGCGGCGAGGATCGCGCGCGAGGGCGTTCACGTGGTCCACGACGCGCCATCGCCGGCCTCGCTGGAGGCGATGCCCGAGGCGGATTTCACGCGGGCGCGCGTGGGACGCAATCCGTACGCGAGTCGGGCCGCCGAGGCCCAGCTCCAGTGGCAGTACGGGCGCGGGCGGCCAGCGCAGGGACAGGAGACGGGGCCGACGAAGGTCCGGTCGCTGCGCCTGCCCGCGCCGGTCTGGGCGGCGCTGGACCGGGCGGCCCGTGACCGGCGGACCACCACCCACGCGCTGCTCCGCGAGCTCGTGGCGCTGTTCCTGGAGCGCTCGTCCAGCCGCTGACGGGCCGGCGAGCCCCGGCATCGTCGCGGCGACTTGATCTCGAGGCCGGAGCTGTCGGGGTCAGCGCCCGCGGCGGCGCGGGGCCCCACGCGGCGCCGGCGCGGCGGGCACCCGCGCGACCAGGCGATCGAGGTACGGCGCGGTCGTGATCGCCTGGTGCATCGCTCGCAGGTGGGTGCGCTGCGCGGCGGTCACGGGCCGGCCGTCCTCGCGCGCGACGGCCTGCACGATCTCCGGGAAGGTCCGCCCGCGGATCATGTGCTCGAGCAGGCGGAGCTGGGTGGCGTCGAGGGGGAACGTCAGCGCGTTCATGGCCGCGAGCGCGGTCAGCCAGCGGTGCATCGTGGTCGCGACGTCCTGGCCTGGCACGCGCTCGGCGACGAGGCGGCGCAGCGCCGCCGGCGTGGGGACGACCAGCAGCAGCGCGAGGAAGAACCGGAGATCTGGATCGGTGACGCGGCTGCGCAGCAGCGTGAACCGGCGCGCCTCCGCCTCGTTGGCGATCGCGGCGGTCATGGTGTCGACGATCGCGCCGTGGCGCGCGGTGGCATGTGCGCGGACGCGCTCGGCGATCGGCCGCTCGGCGGCGGTGTCGCCGATCGCCGCGAGCGCGAGGAACACGGCCATCAGGTCCGCGCCGCCGACGATGCCGCGGACGAGCTGCTCGGCGTCGCGCACGCGGCCGACGTCGACGAGCATCCGGTAGAGTTCGAGCGCGCGCACCAGGCGCGGATCGGCGTTGGCGTCCTCGATGCCGATGCCCGGGTGGGCGTAGCCCATCTGCGGCGGGGCCCCGTCGTCGTGGTAGTTGCGGACCACCACGCTCACCGAGGGGTGGTCGAGGTGGAACAGGGCGTGGATGAACTGCGGCCCCGACCGGATCGCGCGGGCCGAGCCCTGCGGCAGGAACTCCGACGAGGTCCACGTCAGGCGGCCGAGGTGGAAGTGGTCGGACACCTCCTGGTCGGGGCGGAACGTGTACTGCGTGTGCACGCTGCTGCCCTCGAGCACCGCGAACGCGCCGGAGAAGCTGTGCTGGTGGATCGCCGTCGTCGAGGTGGACCAGTACAGCAGCTCGATGTACATGCCGGCGGAGCCCCACACCGCGAGCGGCGGCTGGCCGAAGCCGGCGGCGCCTTGCTCGAGCATCCGGCCCGGGTGGCGGCCGACCTGCGCGAGGTCCCACGCCGACACGTGCTCGTGCGGCGGGCGGCGCAGGAGCTCCTCCTCGGCGATCGGGGGGAGCATGGCGTCCGCGTGGTCGTGGGCGCGCCAGCGGGCAAGGACGCGCTCGCCGAGATCCGCGAAGTAGCTCGCCTGGGTCGACCGCTTGCTCGGGGTGCGCGCCATCGGGCGCAAGGTACCGTGGAACCCGGTCAGCGGCGCGGCCCGCGCGCGGGTGGCCGGACCTCGGCCTCGAACGCCTGCAGCTCGGTGAGGCCGCCGAGCCACGCCAGGCAGCGCGCGGTGTCCATCGCGTGGAGCCCGAGCACCGAGGCCGGGTGGTCGTCGCGGTACCCGCCGAACAGCGCGAGCGTGACCGGCAGCGGGCGCCCGAGCGCGCGCGACCACCCGCGCAGGCGGCGGTACACGAGGTCGCTCGCGGCGAGCCACTCGGCGGTGGTGCACTGATCGCCGAGCTGATCCCACTCGTGCGAGTCCGCCCCGTGGGCGACGCACACGTAGTCGATCTCGCCGCCGAGGACGCGCGCGCCGAGCTGGGTGAGCCGGGCGTCGAGGTCGGCGAGGTACGCGGCGTGCGTGCCCTCGGGGTTGAGGTTGCAGCCGACCGGGATCGCGAGCGCGAGATCGGGCGCGTAGGCGCGGGTGTCCTCGATGCTGTTGCCGTGGTGGCCATCGAGATCGATCCACGCGCCGCGCAGCCCGCGCTCGCGGTAGATCCGCAGCGCGGCGATCACCTGGCCGCTGAACGTGCAGAACCCCGCGCCCCGGTCCGGCGTGGCGTGGTGGAAGCCCGACACCGGCGCCATCGTGACCCGCGCCGGATGCGTCGTGGCCTCCGTCACCGCCGCGAGCAGGCAGCCGCTCGTCAGCAGCACGGTATCGCGGAACCCGGGCGACCACGCCAGGCCACTCGCCTCGGCGAGCGGGCCGTCGCCGGTGAGGAACGCGTCGACGTACGGCGCGTGGTGCGCGATCCGGAGATCGGCGCGCGTCACCGGGGCGAACTCCGCGCGGAGCGTGATGTGCGGCCACAGCGGCGTGTCACGCAGTAGCTCGAGGAACCGCCGCGGCTTGGTCGGCGACTTCGAGAAGTTCCCCGGCGCGTCGGTCGCCACCATGTCATCCCGATAGAACAGCGTGAGCGCCGGTTCGTGGCTGCCCGCCTGCTCCTGCTCCTGCGACCCGCCCTGCACCATGTCATCATCGTAGCAGCCCGCGGGCTCGCCCGGCAGGATCGTCGTCCACCCGGTGCCCGACCGCCACGCAGGGTGGGGCGGTCGCGCCGGGCATGCGGCCGCCACCGGGCGCGTTGCCCTGCGGCGTCGCGGCGGTTCCTCACCCTCGGCGTCGCGGCGCTGCTGCTCGGGTTCGCCGGGGTGCTCCATCGCGGGCCCGGGCGCGCGCTGGTGCGCGGGCGCGCCGGGGACGTGGCGGCGACCATGCTCGTGTCCGCGGTGCTCGGGCTCGTCCTCCGTACGTCCTGGCCGGTGCGCGCGGGTGCCACGCTGGTGCATCGCGACGGCGATCGAGCTCGGCCAGATGGTGTGGCACCCGGCGTCGCCGACGGTGGCGTTCGCCGCGGCGACCACGTTCGACCCGCTCGCCCTGCTGGCGTACGCGGTCGGCAGGTGCTCCCGGCGCTCGCCGCTCGGGGCGTCCGGAGCACGCAGGCGCCGCTCGCGGATGCGCCGGCCCACGGTGATCTGGCGGCGGCGCGGCGCGCGCCGTTCACGCCCGCGAGCGCGTCCTCCGACGAGGCGCCCGCGCCGGTGCCGGGCGACGTCACGCTCGGCCGGCCCCCCGGCGTGTTCGCGCCCGCGCGGCTCAGCCCGTCCGCCGCCGATGCGATCGCCTGCTCGGTGGGCGACGTCGTCGAGCTCGGCCCGCGCCTCGCGCTGACCGGCCGGCCGGACACGGAGCACGTGGGCCTCGACGTGGATCCACTTCCCGGTGCTCGGGCCCGCGGTCGAGATCCAGCTCCCGTCGTCCTGATCGTACGCCAGCCCACACTGCAGAGCGTGGTCCGCTGCTTGGGGGCGCCCGGGAGTGGACACGGCACAGGGCGCTGCGCGATGATCGTGCGTCCGCAACGACGAATTGTTCGCAACCGCCAAGGGGGCAGGTCGATACGTGGGTGGGGTGATGATCGGTACGCGCGTCGGGCCACTCGAGGTCACCCAGAAGCTGGGTGAAGGCGGCATGGGGCTCGTGTTCCGCGCGGAGCACGCGATGCTCAAGACCTCGCGCGTGATCAAGGTGCTGCTGCCCGAGCTGACGCGCAGCCCGCACGTGGTGCAGCGCTTCATCAACGAGGCCCGCGCGGCGGCGTCGATCCAGCACCGCAACATCATCGCGGTCCATGACGTCGGGCAGTTGCAGGATGGCGACTGGTACATCGTGATGGACTACCTGGAGGGGGCCACGCTCCGGCGGTTCCTGCACGACCACGGTGGCCCGCTCGCGCCGCACCTGGCGCTGCCGATCCTCGCGCAGATCGCCAACGGCCTGGGCGCCGCCCACGCGCGCGGCATCATCCATCGCGACCTCAAGCCCGACAACATCTTCCTGACGACGCGCGACACCAACGAGCGCCACGTCGTGATCCTCGACTTCGGCGTCGCGAAGCTGACCGAGGAGGGCCTCGGCGCGATGACCCAGACCGGCCAGGCGATCGGCACGCCGGCGTACATGCCGCCCGAGCAGCTGCGCGGTGGCAAGGTCGACGCCACGTGCGACGTGTTCGCGCTCGGCGTGATCGCCTACCAGCTCGTCACCGGCGGCTACCTGCCGTACCAGGACCAGGGCACCGCCGACGAGTTCTACGCGCTGCCGACGGCGGAGATCTTCCACCGCCAGATGACGCAGCTGCCGACCGACCCGCGCCGCCACGCGGCGGGCGTCCCGGACGGCTGGGTCGCGGCGATCATGCGCGCGCTCGATCGCGATCCCGCGAACCGCCCGGCGACCACGGCCGAGCTGGCGCTGCTGTTCGCGCAGGCGACCCCCTCCGACGGGTTCCTCCCCGACGGCCTCGAGCTGCTCAAGGTGTTCGCGCCCGAGATCCTCGGCGCCGGCACCGGGTCCGAGACCGTGCGCCTGACGGTGCCGCCCACGCCCGTGACGACGCCGGTCCTGCCGGTCCCCGCGGCGGCGAGCACGCTGTCGCGCTACCAGGTCGGCAAGCAGCTCGGCGTCGGTGGCATGGCCGAGGTGTTCGTCGGCACGATGACCGGCGCCGAGGGGTTCGCGCGGCCGGTGGCGATCAAGCGCGTGCTCGCCGGGTTCTCGCAGGTCCCGGCGTTCGCGACGATGTTCATCCAGGAGGCGCGGATCGCCTCGCGCCTGGGGCACCCGAACATCGTCACGGTCCTCGACTTCGACCGCGACCCCGAGGGCCGGCTGTTCCTCGTCATGGAGTTCGTCGAGGGCAAGGACCTCGCCACGCTGATGGACGCGGGCGTGCTGCCGCCCGCGATCGTGATCTTCATCATCACCGAGATGCTGCGCGGCCTCGGCTACGCCCACGAGCTGCCGCACGCCTCGAGCGGGATGCGCGGCGTGATCCACCGCGACGTCTCGCCGCACAACGTGCTGCTGTCGTGGGAGGGCGCGGTCAAGGTCTCGGACTTCGGCATCGCCAAGGCGCGCGAGGCCAGCGCGGCCGCGCAGTCGACGGTGATCAAGGGCAAGCCCGCGTACATGTCCCCCGAGCAGGCCAACGGCGAGAAGCTCGATGGGCGCTCGGACCTGTTCGCCGTCGGCATCATGCTGTGGGAGTTGCTCGGCGGCCAGATGCTGTTCCAGGGCTCGCTCAAGGAGACCCTCGCGCAGGTGCTGTTCCGGGACATCCCGCGCCCGAGTACCCTGCGCCCGGGTGTCCCGCCGGATCTCGAGGCCGTGGCGATGCGGCTGCTCGAGCGCGATCCCGAGGCGCGCTACGCCAGCGCCGACCACGCGATCGCCGATCTCTCGCTGTGCGTCGACAACCCGCGCGATGGCCGCGGCGACCTCGTGCGCCTGCTCGCGCGCCGGTTCCCCCTCGAGGTCCGCGCGCGCGCCCAGCAGCCCGCGAAGGCCCGGGTCGCCGCGCAGCTGGCCGCGCTGCCCAGCACCCTCGGCACCGCCGCCAGCCAGCAGGTCGGCCCGCGCGCTCCGGGTGGCGCCCGGCGCAAGGCGCCGGTGATCGTCGGGGCCTCGGCGATCATCGTCGGCGCGCTGGTCGTGGGCGTCATCCTGCTCGGCCCGGATCGCGCCCGCACCGCCGCATCCTCGAGCAGCGCGGGCTCGGCGGTCAGCGTCCGCGCGGGCGGCGTGCCGGCGGGGGCGGGGCAGGGCATCAGCACGGCAGGGACGGGGAGCGCGGCGCCTGGCGTCGGCGCGGGGAGCGCGGAGGTCGGGGCCGGCGGCAGCGGGGGCGGCCGTGGCGCGCCGATCGCGGTCAGTGGCAGCGATCTCGGGAATGGTAGCGGTGTCGGGAACGGCCGCGGTGTCGGGAACGGCAGCGGAGTCGGGAACGGCAGCGGTCCCGGGAACGGTAGCGGCAGCGGCAGCGGTGCGGCGGCCGCGGCCAGCGGTCCCGGGAACGGTAGCGGCAGCGGCAGCGGTGCGGCGGTCGCGGCCAGCGGCGGCGGTGCGCGGCAGCGGTCGCGGCAGCGGTGCGGCGGTCGCGGCCAGCGGTCGCGGGTCAGCGGCGGTGGTCAGCGGCACCGGTGCGCGGCCCGCGGGCAGTGGCTCCGGCGCGGGCGGCGGCGCGGCGGCGGTGGCCACGAGCACGCGGCCCACGGGCAGTGGCACCACCACGACCGGCGCGGGCAGCGGTTCGACGTCGGGCGCCGCGACCCGCCCGGGTGGCTCGGCGTCCACGGCGCCGGTGGGCAGTGGCACCACCACGACCGGCGCGGGCAGCGGTTCGACGTCGGGCGCCGCGACCCGCCCGGGTGGCGCGGCGTCCACCGCGCCGGTCGGCGTCGGCACCGTCGTGGTGCGGGTGATCCCGTGGGGCGAGGTCACGATCGGGCGCAAGTCGTACGGGCAGACGCCGGTGCGGGCCACGCTGCCGGCGGGCAAGCACCGCGTGCGCGTGCGCAACGACGCGGCGGGCAAGGACGAGGTGATCAGCGTGACGGTCGAGGCCGGGCGCGAGCAGGTGATCGAGAGGAACTGGAGAGAATGATGCGAGAGACACAGCAGCGCCCGCGCGGGCGCGTGTTTGGTTGCCTGGGCTCGACGAAGCGCGTGGGCTCGACGATGCGCGTGGGCTCGACGCTGCGCGCGGGCACGACGCTGCGCGCGGGTTCGCCGATGCGCGTGATCTGGATGGTCCGTGCGGCCGTGCTGGTCGCGTGCTGGCTGGTCACCGCGGGCGTGGCCCAGGCCGAGGGTTCGATCCTGTTCGTGGGCAAGGTGGCGCCGCGCGAGCGCGACGTGATCCGCGCCACCATCGAGGCCACCGCCACGCCGCTCGGCTGGACGTTCGGCGAGCGGCGGTTCGCGGATGCCGACAGCGCCGCGATCCTCGCGTGCCTGCAGATCGATCGCCCGGGCACGTGTGTGGGCCGGATCCTCCAGCAGAACGGCGTGCAGCAGCTCGCCGTCGTCCAGGTCGCCACCGAGCGCGGCGAGGACGGCCGGCCGCAGCTCGTCGTCACCCAGCAGGTCGTGGTGCCGGGCGCCGACGTGGTGTTCATCAACCGCCGCACCTGCGAGCAGTGCGACGACGCCAGCCTGCGCCACCACGTCGCCGCGATGACCACCAAGCTCCTGCAGGACGCCGCGAGCGGCAGCAGCACCACCTTCCTCGCGATCCGCTCCACCCCGACCGGCGCGTGGATCACCCTCGATGGCGACACCGCGGGCGCCACCGACGCCACCATCGCCACCTACCCGGGCAAGCACACCGTCATGCTGCGCGCGGCCGGCCACGACCCGGTCGTCCGCGACGTCGACGCCGCCGAGGGCACGACCACCGAGCTCGCGCTCACCCTGCGCACCAGTGGCGAGCCGGCGGGGCCCACGACCGAGCGGCCCCACACCCGCTCGCGGCTGCCGTGGCTCGTGCTCGGCGCGGGCGGCGCGGCGGTGCTCACGGGCGCGGTGCTGTTCGCCGTCGACGAGGACCTACCAGCCCTCGACCCACAGCCGCGCCGGTACGACGACTACGCTCCAGCAGGCATCGTCATCGGCGCGGTCGGCCTTGGCGCGATCGGGGTGGGCACCTATCTCCTGCTTCGCACCCCCGTGCCGGCTGCGGGCCCGCGAGTCTCCGTGTCGCCGGACCACGCCGCCGTTGGCTGGGCCGGGGTGTTCTGAGTGTACCGAGAAACCGAGGTCCCAATGACGAACCACCATCTCCGCGCGGCCTGGTCGGCCGTCGCACTGCTCGCCCTGTCGCTCTCCCTGGCGGCTTGTTCGAAGCCAAATCCCAATTACTGCGAAGGCGCGCCGAACAACAACTGCGCCGAGGTCGACGCGGCGGTCCCGAGCGGCTGCACGAGCAGCGCCGAGTGCGCGGCGCCGACGGCGGTGTGCGACGTGGGCGGCACGGCCACGTGTGTGGCGTGCACCGCGGGCGAGGCGTCCGCGTGCACGGGGACGACGCCGGTGTGCGGGGCCGACAACACCTGCGGAGGCTGCACGAGCCACGCGGCGTGCGCGGCCTCGGACGTGTGCCTGCCGACGGGCGCGTGCGCGGACACCGCGACGGTGGCCTACGTGGCCCCTGGGGGCAGCGGGACGACCTGCACGCAGGCGGCGCCGTGCGGGACGCTGTCAGCGGCGCTGCTGACCGACCGCGCGATCGTGAAGTTCGCGGCGGGTGTGGTCAAGGATACCGCGCCAACGGTCATCGACGGCCGCACGGTGACCATTCTGGCGGCGCCGGGGGCGGTCCTCGACCGCGACCTGGATGGGCCCATCCTCGAGGTGCGGAACGCGAACGCGAACGTGAGTGTCTACGACGTCGAGGTGAGCGGTGCGACGGGGACGTCGGGTGCGAACGCTGTCCAGCTGGTCGGCAACGGCGGGTCCCCCCAGCTGCGGCTGGAGCGGGTCACCGTGCGCGGCAACGCGGGCGTGGGCATCACGGCGAGCGGCGGGACGCTGACGGTGACGGGCTCGACGGTGAGCGGGAACCAGGGCGTGGGCATCACGGCGAGCGGGGGGACGCTGACGGTGACGGGCTCGACGGTGAGCGGGAACCAGGGCGTGGGCATCACGGCGAGCGGCGGGACGCTGACGGTGACGCGGTCGACGCTGACCGGGAACCAGGGCGGCGGGCTCGATGTGACGGGCGTCGGCACGAGCTTCGAGATCACGAACAACGTGATCTCGTACAACGGCGTGGCGACGGGCCCTGCCGCGACGACGCTCGGGGGCGGGTTGGTGGCACCGAACACACCCGGGAGCCGGTTTGCGTGGAACACGGTGGCGTTCAACCGGAACTCGGGTGCGCTTTCGCGCGGGGGGGTGACGTGCCTGGGCGCGATGGTCCAGGCGCCAGGGAATATCGTCTACGGCAACACGGAGGCGACGACGACGAGCGATGCGACGCAGACCGGTGGTAGCTGTGGGTTCGGGAACACGCTGGCACTGGGGTCGAGCGCAACCAACCTGGGATTCAAGAGCCCGTTGACCAGTCCATTCGACTTTCACCTGACCGCGACGACCCCGACGACCGTGCTGAATGCGGGTGGGGCCTGCACGGGTGACGACCTCGACGGCGATACACGACCGCAGGGCGGGGCGTGTGACCTCGGTGCCGACGAGCTGGTGCCGTGATGGTGAGCAAGATCGTCGAGGTGAGTGCGTGGTCGGCGGTGGTGGTGATGACACTGTCGGTCGCGGCGTGTGGGGGCGACGAGGCGGCGTGCGCGGGGGCGAACGCGAACAACAACTGCGCCGAGGTCGACGCGGCGGTCCCGAGCGGCTGCACGAGCAGCGCCGAGTGCGCGGCGCCGACGGCGGTGTGCGACGTGGGCGGCACGGCCACGTGTGTGGCGTGCACCGCGGGCGAGGCGTCCGCGTGCACGGGGACGACGCCGGTGTGCGGGGCCGACAACACCTGCGGAGGCTGCACGAGCCACGCGGCGTGCGCGGCCTCGGACGTGTGCCTGCCGACGGGCGCGTGCGCGGACGCCGCGACGGTGGCCTACGTGGCACCGGGGGGCAGCGGGACGACCTGCACGCAGGCGGCGCCGTGCAACAAGCTCGGCGCCGCGCTGATGACGGACCGTCCCTACGTGAAGATGACCGGGACCATCAACGACCAGGTCACGCTGACGAACCAGACGGTGACGGTGCTGGCGGACCCCGGCGCCGTGCTGACGGACACGACCACCGGCATCCTGATGAAGGTCGACGGCGCGAGTCAGGTGTCCATCTACGACCTGACCATCCAGGAAGCGCTGGGTGGGACGAACGCCGGCCTCTCGCTGCAGCCCGGGAACACGGCGATGGTGCGGCTCGAGCGCGTGGCGGTGAGCGGGCACGCGGGCGCGGGCATCACGATGAGCGGGGGGACGCTGACGGTGACGGGCTCGACGGTGAGCGGGAACCAGGGCGTGGGCATCACGGCGAGCGGGGGGACGCTGACGGTGACGCGGTCGACGCTGAGCGGGAACCAGGGCGGCGGGCTGGACATGACGGCGCTCGGGGTGGTGACGTTGACGAACAGCTTGTTCCATCACAACGGGAACAACGTGACGGCATCGGTGGGAGGCGTACGGTTGCAACCGATGGCCGGGAGCAAGGTTGAGTTCAATACGATCGTCGATAACCAGGCGATCACGTCGGGCTCGACGAGCACGGGCGGGGTTTTCTGTGACGTGGGGACGTTTGTGGCGGTGGGGAATCTGATCTTCCGAAACACCGGTGGCGGCGCCAACGTGCAGACCGTCGGGGTCTGCTCGTATGGAAATTCGTATGTGGCAGCTGGTATGAGCGCGACAGACAACACGCCGATGTTCGTGAAGCCGAGCGCGCCCGAGTTCGACTACCACCTGACGGCGGCGACCCCGCCGACGATCCTGAACGCGGGTGGGGCCTGCACGGGTGACGATCTCGACGGCGATACACGACCGCAGGGCGGGGCGTGTGACCTCGGCGCGGACGAGCTGGTGCCGTGATGCTGCAGCGAACCATCAAGACGGGTGCGTGGTCGGCGGTGGCGATGCTGACGCTGACGGCCGCTGCCTGCGGAAGCGACGACGAGGCGTGCTCGGGCGCGCCGAACAACAACTGCGCCGAGGTCGACGCGGCGGTCCCGAGCGGCTGCACGAGCAGCGCCGAGTGCGCGGCGCCGACGGCGGTGTGCGACGTGGGCGGCACGGCCACGTGTGTGGCGTGCACCGCGGGCGAGGCGTCCGCGTGCACGGGGACGACGCCGGTGTGCGGGGCCGACAACACCTGCGGAGGCTGCACGAGCCACGCGGCGTGCGCGGCCTCGGACGTGTGCCTGCCGACGGGCGCGTGCGCGGACGCCGCGACGGTGGCCTACGTGGCCCCGGGGGGCAGCGGGACGACCTGCACGCAGGCCGCGCCGTGCAACAAGCTCGGCGCCGCGCTGACGACGGACCGTCCCTACGTGAAGATGACCGGGACGATCAACGACCAGGTCTCCCTCACGAACCAGACGGTGACGGTGCTGGCGGACCCCGGCGCCGTGCTGACGGACACGACGAATGGCGTCCTGGTGAGGATCGACGGCGCAAGTCAGGTCTCGATCTACGACCTGGCGATCCAGGACGCATCCGGTGGGACCAATCCCGGCCTCTCGCTGCAGACCGGGAACATGGCGACGGTGCGGCTCGAGCGCGTGGCGGTGAGCGGGCACGCGGGCGCGGGCATCACGATGAGCGGCGGGACGCTGACGGTGACCGGCTCGACGGTGAGCGGGAACCAGGGCGTGGGCATCACGGCGAGCGGCGGGACGCTGACGGTGACGGGCTCGACGGTGAGCGGGAACCAGGGCGTGGGCATCACGGCGAGCGGCGGGACGCTGACGGTGACGGGCTCGACGGTGAGCGGGAACCAGGGCGGCGGGCTGGACATGACGGCGCTCGGGGTGGTGACGTTGACGAACAGCTTGTTCCATCACAACGGGAACAACGTGACGGCATCGGTGGGAGGCGTACGGCTGCAACCGATGGCGGGGAGCAAGGTTGAGTTCAACACGATCGTCGATAACCAGGCGATCACGTCGGGCTCGACGAGCACGGGCGGGGTTTTCTGTGACGTGGGGACGTTTGTGGCGGTGGGGAATCTGATCTTCCGAAACACCGGTGGCGGCGCCAACGTGCAGACCGTCGGGGTCTGCTCGTATGGAAATTCGTATGTGGCAGCTGGTATGAGCGCGACAGACAACACGCCGATGTTCGTGAAGCCGAGCGCGCCCGAGTTCGACTACCACCTGACGGCGGCGACCCCGCCGACGATCCTGAACGCCGGGTGGGGCGTGCACGGGGACGGACCTCGACGGGGATGTGCGACCGCAGGGCGGGGCGTGTGACCTCGGCGCGGACGAGTTGGTGCCGTGATGTTGCAGCGAACCATCAAGACGGGTGCGTGGTCGGCGGTGGCGATGCTGACGCTGACGGCCGCTGCCTGCGGAAGCGACGACGAGGCGTGCTCGGGCGCGCCGAACAACAACTGCGCCGAGGTGGACGCGGCGGTCCCGAGCGGCTGCACGAGCAGCGCCGAGTGCGCGGCGCCGACGGCGGTGTGCGACGTGGGCGGCACGGCCACGTGTGTGGCGTGCACCGCGGGCGAGGCGTCCGCGTGCACGGGGACGACGCCGGTGTGCGGGGCCGACAACACCTGCGGAGGCTGCACGAGCCACGCGGCGTGCGCGGCCTCGGACGTGTGCCTGCCGACGGGCGCGTGCGCGGACGCCGCGACGGTGGCCTACGTGGCACCGGGGGGCAGCGGGACGACCTGCACGCAGGCGGCGCCGTGCAACAAGCTCGGCGCCGCGCTGATGACGGACCGTCCCTACGTGAAGATGACCGGGACCATCAACGACCAGGTCACGCTGACGAACCAGACGGTGACGGTGCTGGCGGACCCCGGCGCCGTGCTGACGGACACGACGAATGGCGTCCTGGTGAGGATCGACGGCGCAAGTCAGGTCTCGATCTACGACCTGGCGATCCAGGACGCATCCGGTGGGACCAATCCCGGCCTCTCGCTGCAGACCGGGAACATGGCGACGGTGCGGCTCGAGCGCGTGGCGGTGAGCGGGCACGCGGGCGCGGGCATCACGATGAGCGGCGGGACGCTGACGGTGACGGGCTCGACGGTGAGCGGGAACCAGGGCGTGGGCATCACGGCGAGCGGCGGGACGCTGACGGTGACGGGCTCGACGGTGAGCGGGAACCAGGGCGGCGGGCTCGATGTGACGGGCGTCGGCACGAGCTTCGAGATCACGAACAACGTGATCTCGTACAACGGCGTGGCGACGGGCCCTGCCGCGACGACGCTCGGGGGCGGGTTGGTGGCACCGAACACACCCGGGAGCCGGTTTGCGTGGAACACGGTGGCGTTCAACCGGAACTCGGGTGCGCTTTCGCGCGGGGGGGTGACGTGCCTGGGCGCGATGGTCCAGGCGCCAGGGAATATCGTCTACGGCAACACGGAGGCGACGACGACGAGCGATGCGACGCAGACCGGTGGTAGCTGTGGGTTCGGGAACACGCTGGCACTGGGGTCGAGCGCAAACAACCTGGGATTCAAGAGCCCGTTGACCAGTCCATTCGACTTTCACCTGACCGCGACGACCCCGACAACCGTGCTGAATGCGGGTGGGGCCTGCACGGGTGACGACCTCGACGGCGATACACGACCGCAGGGCGGGGCGTGTGACCTCGGTGCCGACGAGCTGGTGCCGTGATGGTGAGCAAGATCGTCGAGGTGAGTGCGTGGTCGGCGGTGGTGGTGATGACACTGTCGGTCGCGGCGTGTGGGGGCGACGAGGCGGCGTGCGCGGGGGCGAACGCGAACAACAACTGCGCCGAGGTCGACGCGGCGGTCCCGAGCGGCTGCACGAGCAGCGCCGAGTGCGCGGCGCCGACGGCGGTGTGCGACGTGGGCGGCACGGCCACGTGTGTGGCGTGCACCGCGGGCGAGGCGTCCGCGTGCACGGGGACGACGCCGGTGTGCGGGGCCGACAACACCTGCGGAGGCTGCACGAGCCACGCGGCGTGCGCGGCCTCGGACGTGTGCCTGCCGACGGGCGCGTGCGCGGACGCGGCGACGGTGGCCTACGTGGCCCCTGGGGGCAGCGGGACGACCTGCACGCAGGCGGCGCCGTGCGGGACGCTGTCAGCGGCGCTGCTGACCGACCGCGCGATCGTGAAGTTCGCGGCGGGTGTGGTCAAGGATACCGCGCCAACGGTCATCGACGGCCGCACGGTGACCATTCTGGCGGCGCCGGGGGCGGTCCTCGACCGCGACCTGGATGGGCCCATCCTCGAGGTGCGGAACGCGAACGCGAACGTGAGTGTCTACGACGTCGAGGTGAGCGGTGCGACGGGGACGTCGGGTGCGAACGCTGTCCAGCTGGTCGGCAACGGCGGGTCCCCCCAGCTGCGGCTGGAGCGGGTCACCGTGCGCGGCAACGCGGGCGTGGGCATCACGGCGAGCGGGGGGACGCTGACGGTGACGGGCTCGACGGTGAGCGGGAACCAGGGCGCGGGCATCACGGCGAGCGGGGGGACGCTGACGGTGACGGGCTCGACGGTGAGCGGGAACCAGGGCACGGGCATCACGGCGAGCGGCGGGACGCTGACGGTGACGGGCTCGACGCTGACGCAGAACCAGGGCGGCGGGCTGGACATGACGGCGCTCGGGGTGGTGACGTTGATGAACAACGTGGTCCACCACAACGGGAACAACGTGACGACGGAGGTCGGCGGGCTGCGGCTGCGCCCGATGGCGGGCAGCAAGGTCGAGTTCAACACGATCGTCGATAACCAGGCGATCACGACGTCGCTCGAGCAGCACGGGGGGCGTGTTCTGCGAGGTCCCGACGTTCGTCGCGGGTGGCAACCTGATCTTTCGTAACACCGGGGGCGCGACGCTACGGTCGCAGACGTTCGGCACGTTGTACGTACGGCAACTCGCACGTCGCGATGCGGCGCGGATGCACGACCGACAACACGCCGATGTTCGTGAAGCCGGGTCACGCCGGAGTTCGACTACCACCTGACGGCCGCGACCCCGACGACGATCCTGAACGCGGGCGGCGCGTGCACGGGTGAGGACCTCGACGGGGATGCACGGCCGCAGGGCGGGGCGTGTGACCTCGGCGCGGACGAGCTGGTGCCGTGACGATGCGGCGGGTGGTGCTGATCGGGGTCTGGATCGCGCTGTGCCTGGCCACGGCGGCGACGGCGCGCGCGGGGATCGTGCTCGAGTTCCACCTGCACGAGCGGCCGGCCGCGCTCGCCAAGCCGATCGCGACGCTGCGCGCGGCGCTCGAGACGGGGGGCGACCTGGTGGCGCAGCCGGCGGCGGTGCGCGCGCTGCTCGGGGCGGCGGTGGTGCCGGCGCCGGCGATCACGGACCGCGGGCTGTCGCCGGCCAATCTGCTGGCGCAGATCAACGTGGGCTACAAGGCGTACCTCGACGGGCGCATCGACCAGGCCATCCCGCAGCTGACGGCGGCGATCGAGCTCGGGCACGCGAACCCCGCGCTGCTGGTGGCGGCGTCGAAGTACCGCACGGCGATGCTGGACGCGATGGTGTCGCTGGCCGCGAGCTACCACCGGCGCAACCAGGGCGATGACCGCAAGCGCAGCGTGGCGGTGATGCACGAGCTGATCCGGAGCTTTCCCGACAAGCTGACCTCGCTGCGCGATGCGTACGGGCCCGAGCCCGATGGCATCTACAAGGGCGCCCTCAAGGCGCTGCAGGCGCAGGGGACGGGCAGCCTGGTGGTGGACGTGGATGCGCCCGATGCGCTGATCTTCGTCGACGAGTCGGAGCACCCGCAGAACGCGACCTTCAAGGCGAACCTGCCGCCCGGGTCCTACCGGGTGCTGATCAAGAACCCCAAGGGGCTCGGGCGCCGCTACGACGTCGAGGTCAGGGCCAACGAGACGGCGCGGCTGTCCGTCACCTGGGCGCTGGCGACCGCGCTGACGGCGACGGACGTGTGGGTCGGGTTCACGGGGATGCCCGAGGCGGTCGCCGTGCACCACGCGAGCGCGCTCGCCAGGCCGCGTGGGCACGATCGGGTGGTGCTGGTGTCGGGCGCACAGGTGGGCGGCGCGCTGGCGCTGCGCGCCACGGTCTACCGCGCGAGCGACGGCACGGTGGAGCGCGCCCACCAGATCCTGCTCGACGCGGACGTCGACGCGCGCGTCGCCGCGCTGGCGAACGTGGTCCGGCTCGGCGGGCCGGCGCCCGCAACGGTCACGAACCTGGGTCCGCGCACCGCGTCGATGGACGCCACCGCGCCGGGGACCGCACGCGGCACGCAGCGCTCGACGCGCAGCCGGCGGCCGTGGCTGGTCGCGGCGGGGATCGCGGCCGGGACCGGGCTGGTGGCCAGTGGGGTCGCGCTCCAGTTCGGGCTCTACGCGCGCGCGTCCTCGAACGAGCTCGCGGAGGTGTGCGCGACGGCGTGCACCAGCGAGCGGGCGCTCGCGCTCGAGACCGAGCGGGACGATGCGCAGCGCATGGCGGTGATCGCCGGCGTCGTCGGCGGGGTCGCGCTGGTCGGCGGGGTGGTGCTGTGGCTGGTGGCGCCGTCGGCCTCCGCGGCCTCATCGGAGACGGGCGAGGGCGTGGCGGTGGAGTTCTCGGCGCGTCATGGCGCCGTGACGTACTCGTGGTCGTACTAGGAGGTATCTACGTGTCGAGCTGGATCAAGGCTGGGATGATCGCGTCGGGGCTGCTGCTCGGGCTGGGCGGCTGTGGGTCGGATGCGCCGACGTGCACCGTGAGCTGCGAGGCGGACACGGACTGTCCGGGCAGCCAGACCTGCAGCGCGCTGGGCCGCTGCTCGGCGGACGGCGCGTGCCCGTGCGAGGCGGGCGCGTTCCTCACGTGTGACGCGGATGGCGTGACTGCGCAGCTGTGCAACGCGGCCGGCGACGGGCCCGTGGCGGACGCATGCGGAGCGCCCGGGTGCAACGCCGAGGCGGGCCGCTGCAACGCGTGCGCGCCGAGCGCGGTGACGTGCAGCTCCGACACCACGCAGCTCCAGACGTGCGGCGCCGACGGCCTGCGTCCTGGCGCCCGAGGCCTGCGCGATCCCGTGCGTGGCCGCGGACGCGACCGAGGGCGCCCACTGCGGCTACCTGGCGCCGGTGTTCGTGCCGGATGCGTGTACGACACCGGCGGCGTCGCCCGAGCGGATCCTGCTCGCCGGGTCGACGTTCGACACCAACGACGATGCGAGCTGCGACGGCGGGATCATCCTGCAGGCGACGGGACCGGAACTGTGTGTCGTCCGCCACCGGGTGATCACCGTGGCCGGGCCCGGCACCGTCCGGGTGACCGGGGGCCGCGCGCTGGTGCTGGTCGCTGACACCGAGCTCCGCGTGGACGGGCTGCTCGACGTGTCCGCGGACGGTACCCTTGGTGGCCCGGGAGCCAGCGGTGTCTCGGGCACGCTGGCGGGGAGCGCGGGCGGCGGCGGCGGAGCCGGGGGGCAGTTCTCGGGTGGGTCCGGTGGGTCGACCGACGCCGGATTCGGCGGGGCGGGCGGTGCCGCGGTCGACCGCAGCATGGCCACCGTCCTGTTCGGCGGCGCTCGCCCCGCGTTCACGTCACCGACGCCGACGTTCTCGTCCGTGTCGGGTGGGGGCGGGGGCGCGGTGATGCTGGTCGCGTGTCGCGGGCTGGTGCTGGTCGCGGGAGACATCGACGCCGGTGGTGGCCGCGCGCAAGGCGGCGGCGACGCGTCCCTCACGGCCACGCTCAGCCTGCGCGGTGGCCCCGGTGGTGGGGCTGGCGGGTACGTGGCGATCGCGGGCGCGAGCGTCGTGATCTCGGGACGCCTGTACGCGAACGGCGGCGCCGGGGGCGGAGGCACCGACCTGAACAACAGCGTCGGTCTCGTTGGTGGCGATGGTCAGCGATCCACCCTCCCCGCACTCGGCGGGAATGCGAACGGGACCGGTGGCAGAGGGGGCAACGGTGGCGCACTCGGCGTGGGCGCGCAGGGGGGCGCTGGAGGATCCGTGGCCGGCGCAGGTGGCGGCGGCGGCGGGGCGGTGGGCACGTTCCACGTTTTCACACCGGCGGGGGTGGTACCGGCGCTGACGCCGCTCGAGGCCTCGCCCGCGATCTCCCCGCCGCTCACCGTGCCCACGCGCTGAGGACGTGCCCCACCTGCGGGGCGCATCACGTGGCGTTTGCTCGTGTGGCGCGTGCTCGTCAGGGGCTGCGCCCTGCTGGCGCGTGTTCGTCATGGGCTGCGCGCCCTGCTGGCGCGTGCTCGTCAGGGGCTGCGCGCCCTGCTGGCGCGTGCTCGTCAGGGGCTGCGCCCCCCGCAGGCGCGCGCTCGTCAGGGGGCTGCCCCCCGCAGGCGCGTGGCCCTGCGCGGCGCGCACCGATGTGCGACGAGCGTCCCCCTGGAGAGGCTGGCGGCACGCCGTGCGCGCCTTCGCCGCACAGGAGGCGCGCTCTCGGCCGCGGCGTCAGTTGACCAGCCGCAGGTGCGAGCGCGTGTTCGCGGGTGGCAGCGACAGGGTCCGGCGCAGGCGCGCGTCGAGGGCGTCGAGCGACCGTTCCGTGAGCACCGCGGTGCGCACGGGCTCGGCGACCAGGCCGATGCCGGCGGCGAGCCGCGTGCGCTCGCCGAACGTGATCGGGATGCCGTGAGTATCGGCCCACGCCTGCATGCGCGCGGACATCGCGAACGCGTGCTCGACGTCGTCGAGATCGCCCACGTGATCGAGGCGGACGTCCGCGGCGTGCTGCACCGGGCCCAGGTGGGCGGCGATCAGGCCGGCCGCCGGCGAGGTCAGCGCGAACATGTGGGCGCGGCGGGGCTCATTCCCCTCGGGCGAGGCCTCCATCACCAGGAGCTGCTCCGCGAGGATGCCGAGGGTGAGCTCGGTGTGGGTGCGGCTGAAGCCGTGCTGCTCCTCCACGCGCGCACACAGGGCCTCGAACTCGAGGACGCCGGTCGTGGCGACCAGCACCGCGAGCACCGCCCGCGCCGAGGGTGGCAGGCCGGCCAGCGTGCGGTGCACCCAGGCAGGGTCGGCGTGGTCCTGGCGCGCGCGGGTCCGGATCTGCCGCGCCCGCGTCGCCGAGCACGCATGCGCCTGGCGGATGATGGCGATCGGGATGGTGGCCAGCGGGATGGTGTCGATCAGGCGTGGCGTGGAGTACGGGCGCGTCGGCATGTCTCGGTTCGTACCTCGCGACGCGGTGACCCCGCCGCTAACACCAACCGTCAATGGCGCCGGACACGGATGTCCGAATCCCGGACACACCCATGGGAGCGAAACCACCGATGGTGGAGCCACCGGAGCGGCCCCCCCCCGCCAGCCAGCACGAAGAAGCCGCCGATCGCGTCGCCCACACAACCGCCACAGCCTGCGTGGTGGTCTGCTGGCCGATCCCCCAACCCCTTGTCATGGCTCGCGTTTGCCTGCGAGGATGGTGGCGGAGGTGGGTGTGTCACATGAAGTCCCCGCGCGTGTCCCGAGGGCGCGCCCCTCGCCGGGAGCGCCCCGATGAGCCCGCTGCAGGCGCCCGAGCGCCGGCAGGACTCGCAGCAGCTCGTGCGGCAGTGGGCGCTGCTGCGCTTGCTGTCGAGCGCGAACAAGGCGTGGAGCGTCAAGGAGCTGTCCGAGCAGCTGCGCGTCACCAAGTCGACGATCGAGCGTGATCTCGCGACGCTCGAGCAGACGTTCGCGCTCGTCGAGGAGACCGTCGGCAAGCAGAAGAAGCTGTACCGGATCGACGAGAAGATCCGCGCGCTCGAGACGATCACGTTCGGCACCACCGAGCTGCTCGCGATCTACGCCGCGCACGCCGCGCTCGGCGGGCTCAACGGGACGCCGCTGCAGGACGACCTGCGCAGCGTGATCGACAAGCTGCGCGGGTTCCTCAGCCCGCGCCACAACGGCGGCCTCAACGCGCTGGTCAAGGTCTACGCCACCCACGTGCGCGGTGGCGTCGACCACGGCGCCCAGGGCGACATCATCGATGACCTCGGCGACTGCATCGCCCGCACCCTGCGCTGCACGCTGACGTACACGTCGCCGTGGAAGGGCACCACCCGCACCCACGAGGCGCGCCCGCTGCGCCTGGTCTGGCACCGCTCGGCGCTGTATGTGCTCGCGTGCCTGGGCACGCACGAGCGCATCACGACGCTGGCGGTCCAGCGGATCAGCGAGTTCGAGAAGTCCGACGAGACGTTCCCGGCGCCCCGGGTGGACGTCGACGACCACATCGAGAAGGCGTTCGGGATCTTCGTGAGCGACCAGGAGGAGGACGTCGAGGTCCTGTTCGACAAGGACACCGCCTGGCGCGTCGAGGAGCGCGTGTTCCATCCCGCCGAGCGCAAGGAGCGGCGCGCGGACGGCACGCTGCGCTGGCGGCTGCGCTCGAGCGCCCAGTGGGAGATCATCCCGTGGGTGCAGAGCTTCGGCGCGGCCGCCGAGCTGGTGGCGCCGGCGAGCTGGCGGGCGGCGCTGCGCACCACCATCGAGGCGATGATGGCGACGTATCGCGAGCCCTGACCGCGAGCCCTGAACCGTGCTGCTGTTCGACAAGGCGTTGTTCGCCTGCATCGTCGACGGCACCAACACGCTGACGTTCCGGCGCTGGCACAAGCCGCATGTGCGGGCTGGCGGCCGCTCCGGGGCCGACCTCGCGGCGGTGGCGCCGCCAGGTCCTGCCAGGTCCCGCCAGGTCCTGCCAGGTCCTGCCAGGTCCTGCCAGGTTCCTGCCAGGTCCTGCCAGGTCCTGCCAGGTCCTGGCAGACCAGCCCGCGCTCGATCAGGATCTCGCCGTAGGTCTCGCGCAGCTTCATCTCGAGGAACGTGCCGGTGCTGGTGCGCGGGATCTGGTCCCGCACGACGTAGGCGTCGGGCAGCGCCCTGTGGTTGAACGAGGTGGCGAGGTACGCGCGCAGCTCGGCGTCGGTCGCGGACTGGCCGGCCTTCCACACGATCGCGGCGACCGGGCGCTCCTGCCACTTCGGGTGGCGCGCGGCGAACACCGCGGCCTCGGCCGCCGCCGGGTGCCCCATCAGCGCGTTCTCGAGGCCGACGCTGCTGATCCACTCCCCGCCGGACTCGATGACGTCCTTCGCGCGGTCGGTGATCGACACGTCGCCCTCGGCGTCGATGTTGACCACATCCCTGACGGTCGGTTCGTTCTGATCAACTCTCTCAGGGCGCTGCGGGCCCGGCCAGCGTGACGGTGTGGAACGCCTGGGCCTGGACGAACGCGCCCGGCAGGCGCAGCGTCCACGCCGCCTCGGCCAGGCACGTCGCCAGCGGCCCTGCGGGCGCGACCACGTCGACGATCTCGTCCGCGGTCGTCTCGACGGTCAACGCGACCGACCACGCCTGCGCCGGGCGGACCTGCGCCACGCAGGCGCTGGTGTCGATCAGGTCGGCCAGATCAGGCGGACCGGCGCCGCCGCCCATGCCGAATCCGGTCGTCCCGTAGGAGCCGCTCCCGATCGTGCCCCAGCCCGTGCCGCCACCCTCGAGCCCGATCACCGAGGGCCGCACGCCGGGCTCGGTCGCCAGGTCCGAGGTCACGGGCGACACCGCCTTGCCCTGGAAGACGACCGTCCGCTGCTCGGCCTCCGACAGCCCGCCGTGGGCATCCGCGCCGAACACGAACGCGGCGGTGTGCGCCGAGAACCGCGGGGTCGCCGCGACGGCGAGCCGGACCGGATCGCTCCACACCAGGCCCGTCAGCGTCAGCGTGCCCGGCGCGGGGGCGCTCGCCGTGTCCCGCATCAGGCGCAGGCCATCACCCTCGTGGAGGACGTCGTCCTCGACGGTGAAGCCGGGCACCACGAGCTGCTCGATGCGCGTCGGGCGCACCAGCTCGAGCGCCACCGGGACGAGGGTCTTGGGCTGGGCGGGCAGGCCGGTCAGCGTGGCGTACAGCCCGTGGTGGCGCGTCGCCGGACAGCACGGGCGTGGCGAGCGGCCGGGCGGCCCGATCCTCGTCCTCCTCGCCCGACCTGGGATCGGCCACGGTCCGCGGGTACGACACGACGTAGCGCCCGTTGTGGTACCGCGTCGGCGCGGTCCGCGTGTACTCGACCGTCGACACCGTACCTGGCATGACCGGGAACACCTGGAGCGTCAGCACGTCGGCGGCCCGCCACGCCAGGAGCGCCGGGTCCGTGGCCGCCGCGGTGCCCATGCCGGTCAGCTCGCGGTAGAGGGCGGCCGCCTTCTACCGCTCCATCAGCGCGCCGTCGTACCAGCGCTCGCTGGCGCGGATCCGCAGGCCGGTGGCGGCGGCGCCGTACGGCAGGTCGATGGTCAACTCGACCTGCTCCGCGCGGGTCCCCGGGTTCGAGAACATCCGCCGCACGGTGTACGTGGCGACGCCGTCCGCGATCCGGACATCCACCGTGTGCGAGGCCTCGAACAGCGGCTGCTCGCGGGTGGCGCGGAGGAGGTCCGCGTGGGCGGTCGCGGTCGGCAGCAGGGCGAGCACGACCAGCGACGCGAGGCGGGGCATGGCCGGTGGACACCGGCCGCCGCGCCGGGGTTCCGGGAATCCGGGAGGTGCCTACCGGTGGTCGCGGACCTTGCCGTTGCCGCGGCCGTTCCCGTTGCCGCGGCCGTTCCCGTTGTGGACGCAGGCGCCGCCCTCCCAGTGGTAGGCCGGTGGACACGCCCGCCCGCCGCCGCGCCGGGAGCTGTAGCCAGGGCCGCGGGTCCGGACGAAGCAGCCCGAGAGGAGGCCAAACAGGACCACGGCGCCGATCAGCTTGTTCATCGGGTCACGCTATCAGCCGTGAGGAGGAGCATGCGACCATCAGTGTAAGCTGATGTAAGCAGAAGTCTCGGGATGGGCGAGGCGGGCGAACCGCTGTGCACGGCTGGGACGGCGGCGGCAGATCTGGCTGATCTCATCGGCACGCCGTGGGGAAGGCGGTTCTGTCAGGGTTCCGGTGGCTTGGGGGATCAGAATCCTCGTCAATTCGTGACAGAGAAACCTCCCACCCCCTACCGGCAGCGCGGTATCTCCCCCGACATGAGTCGTGTACCTGAGCTTGCATCCCTGCGCGCCGAGCTGCGCGTCGCGGGCCTGTTCGAACACCACGAGGGACGGAGCTGGCTCAAGCTCCTGGTCCTGATGAGCGGCGTGGCCCTGTGCCTCACGGGCGTGGCGCTCCACGGCTGGCTCCCGGCGCTCCTGCTGATCCCGCTCGCCTCGGTGCTGGCGACGGCGGCCGCGATGCTCGGCCACGAGGGCAGCCACAAGAGCTTCTCGCCATCCCCCACCCGCAACACGCTGCTCACCCACCTGGTGTTCCCGGCGTTCGCGGGCCTGTCGGCGCTGTACTGGCGCGAGAAGCACGATCGCCTGCACCACGGCCACCCGAACGTCGAGGGGCTCGATCCGGACATCCGGCCGTGGCCGTTCGCATCGTCGAAGGGCGATCACCTGCGCGGCGGCGGCAAGCTGCAGTGGTTCCAGCGCACCTGCCAGCGCTGGGCGTTCTGGCCGTTGACCTCGCAGATGGCGGTCGGCATGCGCCGCGCCTCGTTCATCCACCTGGCGGCGCACGCCCGCAAGCACGGCCGCGATCGCGCGTGGTGGTTCGACGTCACCAGCCAGGTCATCCACTACGTGAGCTGGCTCGTGGTCCCGACGATCGTGTTCGGGCCGCTGCCCACGCTCGCGGTCTACCTGACGATGTGGTCGGGCGTTGGCCTGCTGCTCGCGCTGATCTTCGCGCCGGCCCACATGGGCCTGCCGATCATGGCCGAGCAGCGCCACGACTGGGTCCACCAGCTCGAGACCACGCGCAACCTCGAGCTGCCGCGGTTCGTCTCGTTCTTCTTCATCGGCCTCGACTACCAGGTCGAGCACCACCTGTTTCCCAAGATCCCGCACAAGCACCTGCCGCGCGCCGCCGCGATCACCGCCGCGTGGTGTGCGAAGAACGGGCTCGTTCACCTGAGCGAGCCATACATGCACGCGCTCAAGGACGCCTCGGGCTTCATCGGCGACGCATGGCAGCATGACGCGCACAGCCCGATCGCGGTGCGCGCGGGCCTCGTCGGCCACCAGCTGGCCGCCTGAGCTGACGGCGTCCGCTCAGGACGCCGCGGGCTGAGCCAACGTCGCGGTCCGGGCCTCGGTGGTCGCCGGGATGCTCTCGTTCCGCTTCATCAGGATCGGCATCAGGAACATCGCGACCGCGCCGAACACGTCGAGCTTGGGCTCGAGCATCTTGCCGATGCCCTGCGCCGTGATCAGCGCGACGAACACCAGCATCATGTCCGTCACCGGGCGCACGCGGTAGGCGCGCCCGAGCGCGAGCATCTCGGCGATCAGCTCACCGTACTCGAGCTTGGCGACGTCCTTCGAGCGGAACTTGGTGGCGAACACCTCGACCTCCTGGCGGAGGCCGACCCAGTCGATCGTGCCGATGTACGAGTGGAACCGCTTGAGGTGATTGATCAGATCGTCGGGCGTGCCCATCGCGAGGCACTTGGTCATGTCGATGAACTGGATCAGCACGTCATCGTGGAGCAGCTTGGCGAGCCCGACATCGAAGATCACGAGCGAGCCGTCGTCCTTCATCACCATGTTGCCGGGGTGGAGGTCGGCGTGGACGAACCCGTCCTCGAAGCACATCTTGAACATCGCGTTGCGGATGGTCTCGGAAAGCCTGGCCTTGCGGGCGGGATCGATGTCGGCGGGCAGGGCGTCGATCTTGGTGCCGCGGATGAACTCCATGGTCAGCACCCGCTCGCGCGACAGCTCCGGCATCACCTCGGGGAACGCGATGTTGGGGCGGCCCGCGAAGTTGGCGCGGAACCGAGTGTAGTTGTCGGCCTCGATCCGGAGGTCGGTCTGCTCGTGGATCGCGTCGACGAACTTCCGGGTGTGGCCCACCGGATCGGAGAGCCGGATCGACGGCACGATCGCCATCAGCCGTGCCGCGCCGAGGAGGATCGCGCGATCGCGCTCGACCTGGCGGCGGACGCCGGGGCGGAGCACCTTGACGGCGACCTCGCGGCCGTCGCGCAGGTGCGCGCGGTGGACCTGGGCCACGCTGGCGGCGGCGATCGGCCGCTCCTCGAAGTCCTCGAACAGCGCCCCCACCGGCTGGCCGAACTCGGCCAGGAGCGTGGCCTGGACCTGCGCGAACGAGAACGGGGGCAGGCGGTCCTGCAGTCGCCGGAGATGATCGATGACCTGGGGCTCGAACAGGTCCGGGCGCGTGCTCATCACCTGCCCGAGCTTGATGAACGACGCCCCGAGCGCCGTCATGCCGACGCGCAGCGTCCAGCCGCGGAGGTGGGCCAGCCACCGCCGTCGGCGGGCCCCCCACACGAACAGGAAGATGCCGAGCCGCGCGAGGCCGTAGCCCAGCCCGAGCACGAGCACCACCGCAACGAGCCAGAGGAAGTGGAGGACGTTACCAGGCCAGCGAAGCACGTTCCCTCATGGTGCCACGAGCCCTGCGCGCGCGGGCGCATGTGACGCCCGCGCGCATCGTCGCACCCGCGGGCCCCGCCCCGCGCGGCCCCGGCGGGCGCTCCGGGTGCGGCCCCATCCTTGCGACACGGGCGTTCATCAACGTCGTCAAGGCAGACATCGACGAGATCCGGCGTCGCGCGATGGAGAACATGGAGCAAGGCGCCGTCACGGCGTCGTCCCAGGCCGACCAGGTGCGCGTCGTCGAGGTGCTCAACGAGGTGCTCGCGACCGAGACGGTGTGCACGCTGCGCGACCGCAACCACGACGTCATGGCGGCGGGCATCCACGCGTCGGGCGTCGAGAAGGAGGTCCTGGAGCACGCCCCGGAGGAGCAGCAGCACGCCGACCGCGTCGCCAAGCGGATCACCGCGCTGGGCGGCCGGCCCAACCTCGACCCCGCCGGCCTCGCCACGGATCGCTCCGCCGCGCTCACGCGGTCGCTGCTCGGGTTCGCGCGTCGCGGGAAGCACCGGGCCCAGGTGGTCAGCCTGTCGGCCATCGTCGCGTCGATGGCCGCGCTGATCCGCCGCACCGCCGTCGGACTCGTGCTGGCGTTCGAGCGCGATGCGCTCGAGGGGCGCGGCCGGATCTCGATCCGCACGCGCGACGTGGAGCTGTTCGGGCCGCCCGCGCGGGTGCTCGGCGTGGCCCGCGAGGGGACGCACGTCGTCCTCGAGGTCAGCGACGACGGCCCGGGCATCCCCGAGGCGCTGCGCGCCCGGGTGTTCGAGCCGTACTTCACCACCAAGACCCAGGGCCCCGATCGCGGCACCGGCCTCGGCCTCGCGACGGTGTTCGGGATCATCGAGCTCCACCGCGCCTCGATCGAGATCGACGACGGGCTCGACCTCGGCGTGCGTTCGTGACCACGCCGTACTCCATCGAGCAACTCGCGACCGCGCTCGCGGGCTGCTGCCGGCGGCCCCGCCGGGCTGACCCGTCAGCGCGCGCTGGCGGCGTGCAGGTCGAGGCGGAGCGGGAACGCGGTGCATGCCGCGAGCGCAGGCAGCACCTGGGTTCGCAGGACGTCGAGGCGGCGCTCGATCGCGTCGGCGCTCGCGACGTCGGCTGGCGCCTCGATCGGGAACTCGTCGCGCAGCGAGCGACCGGCGCGCACGGCGGTGCACCATCCGCGCATCATGCCGGCGTAGGTGTTGAACGCGGAGATCGGGTCCGGCGACACGTCGAGGACGAGGTACGCGCTCGGCAGATCGCCGATCACCACCCACAGCCACCCGCCGATGCCGGGGGTGGGCTCGAGCTCGGCCAGCCACACCGTGGCGACCGCGCCGATGCCACCCCCGA
Organism: Kofleriaceae bacterium; assembly: GCA_964203225.1. Lineage (GTDB taxonomy): Bacteria > Myxococcota_A > Polyangia > Haliangiales > Haliangiaceae > JABFXX01. Next base: position 235,862 of record CAXNMK010000003.1, on the reverse strand, counting down.
GCCGGACGCTGTCGATGTGCGGGCACCAGCGCTGGTGCTCGAGGAAGGCCCACGCACGCGCTCCGTCGGCGGTCAGCCGCGCGTGCTCGTCCTCCTGGGTGCACCACGTGGAGGGATCCGGGTGGACGCAGGCGAGGGCGCGCGTGAGGACGTCGGTGTGGGGCATGGTCGAGCTCGGAGCGCAGCGTCGGGGCCGAACAGGGCAGCGCGGATCATGGGGCCGGAGACACTCGCGCGGACATCCACACCAGCATAGCCGTGTCCGGTGGCCGGGCGAGGCGTCCGGCCACCGGCCGGACACGGACAGCGCGGTCCTGTGATCTCGCGGGATTACGTCGGGCATGACGCCTGCTCTGGGCTGCGGGCATGGACATCTCTGCCGTCTCGCCTCCGCACTCCTCCTCCTGGTCGGCCTCGCTGCGGTCGTGGCTGCCGTGCGTGCTGTCGCCTCTCGTCGCGACCGCGCTGTTCTGGTCCCTGTTCGGCGCGTGTGTCGCCGATGTTCCGGACGAGCCCCCGGAGCCTGCGTCGCGGCTGGTGCCGAGCTGGGATCCCTTGGCGTGTGGCACGCCGCATCGCGTGGTGCTCGAGCTCGAGCACGAGGACGGGCACGAGCTGTCGACGTCGGCGCCGTGCTGGACCGGCGGGCTGGTGCTCGACGTCCCGCGCTGGGGCCTGTACCGGGCGCGGGTGTACGCGTGGCGCCCTGGCGCGTCGACGCGCGACGACGCGCCGGTCCACGCGCTGGTGATCGACGCGCCGGTGGTGCGCTGGCAGCTGACCCCGCCGCCGTGACGTGGGCCGGCCGGCGCAGGGGGCCGGCCGGCTCCCCACGCGGCAGGGCTCGCAGGGGCTGCACGGCCCCACCCCCGTCGAGCTTGGTTCGCAACCGGTCAGGCCGTCGCGACGGGCGCGGCCTCGCGGCGCGGATCGAGGTCGCGCGCCGTCAGCTCCCGGACCAGCGCCGGCTCGATCGAGTACCGGGACAGGAGCGCGCGCAGCGTCGCCCGGGCGACGGGGTCGAACCGGTTCACGCGGCGCGCGAGGATCAGCTCGTTCTTCGCGGAGTGCTCCCAGCCGACCAGCTCGGTGACGGTGACCTTGTAGCCGTGGGCCTCGAGGCACAGCGCGCGGACCACGTTGGTGAGATGGGAGCCGAGCTCGCGCCGGTGGAGCGGGTGCGCGAACAGCGCGGCGGTCGCCGGATCGGCACCCCGGGCCCGCTCGAGCTGTCGGGCGACCTCGGCCTGGCAGCACGGCACCACCGCCACGTGGTCGGCGCCGCTCTGGATCGCGAGTGTGAGAGCATCGTCGGTCGCGGTGTCACAGGCGTGGAGCGCGGTGACCACGGCGGGGCGCTGCGGGAGGGTCGCGGTGGCGATCGCGCCGGTGGCCACGCGAAACCGGTCCTGCCTGAACCGCGCGGCACGCGCGGCCGCCTGCTGTGACATCTCGGGGCGCGCCTCGACGGCCACCAGCGAGCCGCGACCCGCCGGGCCGAGCACGAGCTCGTACATCAGCGCGCCGAGGTAGCTCTTGCCGGCCCCGCAATCGACGACGAGCGGCTCGGGCGCGCGGGCGAGCGCATCGTCCATCGCGGGCTTGAGCAGGCCGACGAGGTGCCGGATCTGCTTGAGCTTGCGGCGCGCATCCGCGTTGAGCTGCCGGTCGCGGGTCAGGAGGTGGAGGTCCTGCAGGAGCTCGATCGACATCCCGGGCGGGACGTCGGGGTCGGTGCGCGGATCGTGCTCTCGCTTGGTCACGCTGGCACTCTACGCGGGGACTCCCGCCACCGCACCCCTCGCACGGCCGCGCACGGAGGTGATGCCCATGCCGCGCCAGCGTGGGTTGGATTACAGTCCTTACATGGGCGCGGTGCGCGGCACTCGACCGCGGTGAACAGTCGAGGGACTGCGCGGAGTTGGGGAGCCTTCGCGGGCACGGGATCCACCCGCTGAACGATCCTCGGGAGCAGGAAGCTGCCGACAGAAGTTGTGTCGTCGGGCCACCCTGCTAGCCTGGCTGCAGATGCGTTGGAAGGATGTACGCGCGGCCTACCCCGCTCAGTGGCTGGTGGTCGAGATCATCGAGCAGCGTGTCGCGGCCAATTCGTCGCAGCGGATCGTCGAGGAGCTGGCGGTGATCGAGCTGTGCGCCGATGGCTGCGCGGCGAAGCACCGCTACCTCGAGCTGCGCCGCCAGATGCCGGATCGTGGGCTGTGCTTCCTGCACACCAGCTATCCGAAGCTCCCGTTCGACGAGCTGGCGTGCCCCGAGCTGGCCCGCACGACCGAGCCGACCGCCACGCACGCGCCCTGAGCGTCCTGCCCCGCCGAGCGCAACACCGGCCTCCGTGACGCTGCACGCGCGTGCTCTGCGTCGAGATAAACACGTATCGAGGTATCGAGGTATCGAGGTATCGACAGTGGGCCGCGGCGATCGTCGCCTGGCGCGCCCCGAACGCCCTCGCCATGACGCTTCCAGAACACGGCGGGGTACTTCGCGCCGAGCGCAGTGACCGCTGCGAGGACGACCGCGAGCTCGCCGCGCGCGGCCACCTCGCGGCCGACGTCGGTGGGGGAGGGGTGGCGCTCGAGCAGCGGCGCGCCTTCGTCGTCGTGCGCGTGGCTCGACGGCACCTCGCGCGCCCGCCGCCGCTGGGTGCGCAGGAACATCAGCGCTGCGGTCGCGGTGACACGGTACAGCCACGTCGAGAACTGCGACTCCCCGCGGAAGGAGTGCTGGTAGCGGAACGCGAGCAGCATGGCGTCCTGCGTGACGTCCTCGGCGTCCTGCTCGTCGCGCACATACTTGAGCGCAACGGCGCGGACGTCCGAGCGGGTGAGTTCGGGGTCGGCATCGAAGGTCGAGGGTGCTTGCACGGGCGGTCAGTGCCTCCGGTACCCACCAGCGTAAGCACGGCTTGCGCCAACCCTGTCCAGTACGACGTGTACGCAGGTTGAGCTGGTTGGGGTCAGGCGAGGGGGTGATTCGTCCAGCCTGGTGGACGCCGGCTGGACGGCTGGACGGTTTCGGTTACGCTCGTGGACGTGAGCTCCGTCGTTCGCCACGTCCTGGCCACGTCCTGATCGTCGACCCCGATGCAGCGGCGGCGGTCGGCGGGGTGCGCGCGCTCGCCGGCATGGACGTCGAGGTGGGGCCGACCGCGGCGCTCGCGCTCGAGCGGCTCGGCGGCTCGGCGTTCGATGCGGTGCTGCTCGATCCCGCGCTCGGAGAGGACGAGGACGGCGCGCTCGCGCTGCTCCATCGCCTGCGGACGGTCGGGCCCGACACGGTCGTGGTGATCTGGAGCGCGCAGCCGACCGTGGGGTTCGCGGTGCGCGCGATGCGCGCCGGCTCGCTCGACGTCCTCAAGAAGGCCGCGGAGGCTGCGGAGATCCGCTCGGTGGTCGATCGTGCGATCTCGCACGGGGCGCTGCCCCGCCCTACGCGGCAAGCCGCGCAGGGTTCCCACCCCGGTTTCGAGACTGTGGTTCACAGTCTCTCAGTTCCCATGCGGCCACGCCCCGCTGGGCGGTGAAATCGGCTACAGACGATGCGTGGCCATCGGCGAGAGCTCCCACTGGCGCCCCGTCGCGCGCGTCGCCGATCTCCGACCGGGGGACCCGCTGGCCGTTGGGCTCGACGGTCTCGAGCTCGTGGTTGGCATCGACGAGGGGCGCTACTTCGCGACCCAGCGGCGATGCCCGCACCGCGGCGGCGACTTCGTCGAGGGCCTGATCTCGCGGGGGTACCTGATCTGCCCCGTGCACGCCTGGTCGTTCGACGTGACAACTGGCGCGATGCCCGGTGGATCCACGTTCTGTCTGATCACGTACGCGGTGAGGGTCAACGGCGACAAGCTCGAGGTCGACCCTCGCCCCATGCCCAGCCCCGTAGCCAGGAGTGACTCGTGACCCGTCCTACCGTCAGCTTGATCGAAGGAGATGGCATCGGCCCCGAGATCGCGGCCGCCACCGTGCGCGCCGTGGAGGCCGCCGGCGGCCTGATCACCTGGGAGCAGGTGTGGGCGGGCGCTGCCGGCGTGGAGAAGTTCGGCGATCCGCTGCCGCCCGCCACGATCGAGTCGATCAAGACGCACCAGCTCGCCCTCAAGGGCCCGCTGGCGACGCCGAGCGGCGGCGGCTATCGCTCGGTCAACGTCACGCTGCGCCAGCAGTTCGACATGTACGCGAACGTGCGGCCGGTCAAGACCATCCCCGGCGTGCCCTCGCGCTACACCGACGTCGATCTCGTGATCGTCCGCGAGAACACCGAGGACCTGTACGCCGGGGTCGAGCACTACGTCGATCCGCGCCGCACCGCCGCCGAGTCGATCGCGATCATCACGCGGTACGGCAGCGAGCGGTGCATCGTCTACGCGTTCGAGTACGCGCGGCGGCTCGGCCGCAAGAAGATCACGCTGGTCCACAAGGCCAACATCCTCAAGATGTCGAACGGCCTGTTCCTCGACGTCGGTCGCGAGGTCGCGGCGCGCTACCCGGAGATCCAGTTCGACGACATGATCGTCGACGCCACGGCGATGCGCCTGGTGATCGCGCCCGAGAAGTTCGACGTGATCGTCACGATGAACCTGTTCGGCGACATCCTGTCGGACCTGACGGCGGGCCTGGTCGGTGGGCTCGGCGTGGCGCCGGCCGCGAACATCGGCGCGGTCGATGGCGCGCCCGGCGTCGCGATGTTCGAGGCGGTCCACGGCACGGCACCCGACATCGCGGGCAAGGGGATCGCGAACCCGACCGGCCTGATGCTGTCGGCGGCGATGCTGCTCGACCACGTCGACCAGCGCGAGGCCGCGACCCGCCTCCGCACCGGGATCTGGGCTGCGCTCGCGAATGCCGAGACCCGCACCGGCGACCTCGGCGGCAAGGCGAACACGGCGGGCTACACCGACGCCGTGATCCGCCTGATGAACGGATGAACGCCGGCGAGACTGTGAACCAGTCTCGAATCACGGGGTGGGAACCCTGCGCGGCTTGCCGCGGAGGGCGGGGCGGCGCGCCGTGGACCTGAGCACCGGGCATCCGAACCGGCGACCAGCACCGGGGGGCACGGGGCACGCGAGCGGCGCGGAGCGGAGCGTGGTCAGCCGATGTCGACGGTCGAGAGCTGCGTGAAGCGGTCGTAGGAGCGCTCGATCGCACCGATCGGGGCGAACCCGAGCGCCGCGACCGCCTCGCCGAGGCGCACGCCCGCCACGCGGTCCTGCATCTGGAGGGCGCGGAACAGCTGGAACCGGTCGACGATGCCCTGGTCGACCAGGAACTCGCCGAAGCACACCTCCGCGAGGCCCGGTTCGGCCGTCGCAGCCGCCGGCGTCGCGAACTCGAAGTAGTGGCGGAGGTCGTCGCGGTTCTTGGCCTGGCCGTATCCGGCGGCGATGAAGGAAGTCATCTGCATGGCTGCTCGAACGCAGAGCATGGCGCGTGCCATCGGGGGTGGCGCGCCGCGTGAACATCGGTGCGCGGCGCTCGACGGCGGTTCAGGCACTTGGCGCCGCTGGCCGCCGCCGCGGCTACTCGGGTTGCCGGCGATTACTGCGGAGGGTGGCGCCGCGAGCAGCGGTCCGGCCACCGTCCCGAGGTGGCACCTGGGGCGCGCGAACGGACATCTCGATCGCCCTCGCGGTGGCCCCATCCCCGGGGCCTTCGTTGTTCCCTGGATCGATTTGTTCATTCGCGGTCCCTTGGCGTGCCGCAGCGCGCGTGGCACGAACGCCGGGCATGCGCGCGCGCACCTCGCTCCTCTCCTGCCTGGCCCTGCTTGCCGCGTGTCGCGGGGATGGGCACCGCGCCGGACCGGGATCGGGGACCGCGCTGGCGCCGCCCGTGCTCGTGTCACCGACCGCGCCGGTCCCGCCTGGCCCGCGCGCCGATCCGACCGCGCCGGGCGCCCCCGCCGGCTCGGACGCCCTGGTCCCGCTGCCCGCTGCGGTCGCCGCCGGCATGCGGCTGGTGCCCGTGCTGACCAACGTCGCGCGGCCTGTCGCCCTGGTCGCTGCGCCCGGGGATCCGCGACGCCGACTGTTCATCGTCGAGCAGCACACCGGTCGCGTGCGGATCCTCGAAGGCGGTGTGCTCGCGCCTGCGCCGTTCCTGACGGTCGGCGGGCTGTCCAAGGGCAACGAGCAGGGGCTGCTCGGCCTCGCGTTCGACCCGCGGTTCGCGGACACCGGCCGGCTCTACGTCAACTACACCGACGTGGACGATGCCACCCACATCGTCGAGTACCGGGTGTCCGCGGACAGCCCCGATCGGGTGGACCCGGCGACGCGCCGCGAGCTCGCGACGATCCCGCAGCCGTACTCGAACCACAACGGCGGGTTCCTCCAGTTTGGCCCGGACGGCAAGCTGTACACCGGCATGGGCGACGGCGGCTCCGCCGGTGATCCGCAGCGCAACGGCCAGAACCCGACCGCGCTGCTCGGCAAGATCCTCCGGTTCGACGTCGATGCCACCGTCGCCGCGCCGGAGCTGGTCCACCGCGGCGTGCGCAACCCGTGGCGGTTCTGGTTCGACGCGCCGAGCGGTGATCTCTACATCGCGGACGTCGGCCAGAACGCGTGGGAGAGCGTGTTCGTCGTCAGCGGCACGGACACGGCAGCGAAGAACTTCGGCTGGAACGTGGTCGAGGGTAACCACTGCTTCGGGGGCAGGACCTGCGATCGCACCGGCTTCACGCTGCCGGTCGCTGACTACTCACACGACGAGGGCTGCTCGATCACGGGCGGGGTGACCTACCGCGGTGCCGCACTGCCGGCGCTCGCGGGCCGCTACTTCTACGCGGACTTCTGCACCGGCCTGCTGCGCAGCTTCCGGTGGACGTCGCCCGGCGTGGTGCGCGAGCACTGGGACTGGAAGGCGGCGCTCGACCCGACCGGTGTCGTGACCCAGGTCAGCTCGTTCGGCGTCGACCACGCCGGCGAGGTCTACCTCGTCACGCTGACCGGCACGATCTTCAAGCTCGTCCCGGCGACCTGAGCGGCGTCCGGACCGACGACGTGCGGACTCGCGCACGCCCTCCATCTCACCGACGGGGTCGCCTCAGGACGGCAGGCGCTCGCCGACCGTGCCGCGGCCCGGGGCCGACGGCGGGGGCATCGCGGGTTCGGGATCCGGGGTCGCCGGGCGCTCGCCGAGCACCGCGTCGAGCGCGTCGTCGACCTTCGACATGAACCGGATCTCGAGGTCGTTCCGGATCTCCTCGGGGATGTCGAGGATGTCCTTGCGGTTGCGCTCGGGGAGGAACACCAGCTTCATGCCGGCGCGGTGGGCCGCGAGGACCTTCTCCTTGACGCCACCGATCGGTAGCGCGTGACCGCGCAGATCGACCTCGCCGGTGAGCGCCACGTCGTTGCGGATCGAGCGGTTGGTGAACACCGACACCACCGCGCACGTGAGCGCGACGCCGGCGGACGGACCGTCCTTCTTGATGGCGCCCTGCGGCAGGTGAATGTGGATGTCCGAGGCCGCGATCGTCTCGTGATCGATGCCGAGGCGGACCGCGTTCGAGCGCATCCACGAGACCGCCGCCTGGGCGCTCTCCTTCATGACGTCGCCCATCTGGCCGGTCAGGCGAACCTCGCCCTTGCCCGGATAGGTGCGGCACTCGATGAACAGGATCTCGCCGCCGACCGGCGTCCACGCGAGCCCGGCGATCACGCCGACCTCGGGACGGCGCTCGGCGACGTCCGAGACGTGGCGCGGCGGGCCGAGGATCTCCTCGACGACCGTGCGCTCCATGTGCACGTTGGTGGCGCCCTCGGCGACCTTGACCGCGGCGCCGCGGCAGATCGCCGCGATCTCGCGCTCGAGGTTACGGACGCCCGCCTCGCGGGTGTAGCTGGTGATGATCTCCTCGAGGACGCCATCGTCCACGATCACCTGCTCCTTGCTGATGCCGTGCTCTCCGAGCTGCTTGGGCAGCAGGTGCTTCTTGGCGATCTGGAGCTTCTCGACGGTGGTGTAGCCGGTCAGCTCGACCATCTCCATGCGGTCCATCAGCGGCTGGCTGATGGTGTCGAGCTGGTTCGCCGTGCAGATGAACATCACGCGCGACAGATCGACCGGGACCTCGATGTAGTGGTCGACGAAGTCCTTGTTCTGCTCGGGATCGAGGACCTCGAGCATCGCGGCCGACGGGTCGCCGCGCATGTCAGAGGCGAGCTTGTCGATCTCGTCGAGCACGAACACCGGGTTCATCGAGCCGGCCTTCTTGAGGCCCGCGACGATGCGGCCGGGGAGGGCGCCGATGTACGTGCGGCGGTGGCCGCGGATCTCGGCCTCGTCGCGCACGCCGCCGAGCGAGATGCGGACGTATTTGCGACCGAGCGAGCTGGCGATCGAGCGACCGAGCGAGGTCTTGCCGACGCCGGGAGGGCCGACCAGCAGCAGGATCGGGCCGTGCTTGTTGGGGGCGAGCTTGCGCACCGCGAGGAACTCGAGGATGCGCTTCTTCACCTTCTCGAGGCCGGAGTGCTCGGCCTCGAGGATCGCGCGGGCCGCGGACACGTCGAGGCGGTCCTCGGTGTTCACGTTCCACGGGATCTCGAGCAGGTTCTCGATGTACGTGCGGGCGATGTTGTACTCGGGTGACGACGACGCCATCTGCCCCATGCGGGACATCTGCTTCTTGGCGACGGCGCGGACCTCGTCGCCCATCTTGCTGTCTTCGATCTTCTTGCGGAGGTCGTCGATCTCGGCGTTGTCGTCCTGCTCGCCGAGCTCTTCCTGGATCTGGCGCATGCGGTCGCGGAGCACGCGCTCGCGGTGCGTGCGGCTCGACTCACCCTCGAGCTCGGCGCCGATGTCCGCCTTGAGGCGGAGCACGGTGGCCTGGCGCTCGAGCGACGGGACGATGCGCTCGAGGCGCTTCATGGTGTCGGTCTCGACGAGGAGGCTGGTCAGGTCGTCGCGCTCGAGCTCGAGGTACGGCGTGGCCGCATCGACGAGCTTGTCCGGATCGACGATCGCCTGGACCTGGGCGCGCGTGAGCTCGCCCCTGGACTCCTTGCCGTCCTTGTCCTTGCCCGTGGCATCCTTGGCCTGGGCGTCGGTGACGACCGCCACGAGGTAGTCACGGACCTTGGTCGTGATCGCCGTCAGCGCCTCGCTCGAGACCGTGGTCGCGGTCAGCTTCGACACGCTCGCGATCAGGAACGGCTCGGTGGCGACCAGGGAATCGATGTGCACGCGCTCGAGGAACCGCATCACCGTGGTGAACCGGCCGGGCGAGTGCTTGACGACCTGGACGATCTCGGCGCGCACGCCGACCTCGTGGAGGTCCTTCTGGCCAGGGTCGCGGACCGCGGGGTTCTTCTGCGGGATGATGACGATCAGGTTGTCGCCCCGGGTCGCGGCCTCGATGGCACGGACCGACGCCTCACGACCGATCTCCAGCGGCCCGACATGACCTGGGAGCTGGACCTCGGTGCGGAGGGGGATGACTGGGTACTGACCAGCGGTCTCCGTGTGTTTCGACATCGATTCCTTCAGTCTACGACGTTTCAGTCGTTGTTCCCGCGTTTGCGCAAGCGAGTTACCAGGGCCACGAGCTGTTTCTTGGCGTCGTCATCGAGGGCGGTCGGGACGTCGATGTGGACGGTGATGTAGTGGTCCCCGATCTGGCCGGCGCGGTCGGCCACGCCCTTGCCGCGGAGCCGCATCCGCTTGCCGCTGGAGGTGCCCGGCGGCACCTTGACCTCGGCCTTGCCATCGATGGTCGGCACGGTGGCCACGGTGCCCAGGATCGCCCGATCGAACGAGATCCGGACGTCGGAGTGGACGTCCACGCCCCGCACGTCGAGCCAGCTCCCATCCGAGGCCTTCACCTTGCTCTCGAACTCGGCGTCCTCCCCCGCGCCCGGGGCGGCGGCGCGGCGCGCGCGCGGGCGCCCCGTGGGCTCGCCGTTCTCGGCGCGGGCGCCAGGGCCGCCGCCCTGGCTGAAGAACTGGCCGAACAGATCGCCCAGATCGAACACACCGGGTCCGCCGCCCCCCTGCGACGTGTAGACCCCGCCGGGGCGCCCGCCTCCCATGCCGGGCATGCCGGGCGGCATCCCACCGGCGCAGATCTGGTCGTACAGGGCGCGCTTCTTCTCGTCCCCGACGACGTCGTAGGCGTTGGAGATGTCCTTGAACCGCGACTCCTTGGCCTTGTCCCCGCCGGTGGAGTCCGGGTGGTTCGCCTTGGCGAGCTTGCGGTAGGCCTTCTTGATCTCGTCGGCGGTCGCCTTCTTGGTGACGCCGAGCGCCTTGTAGAAGTCGACGTTCGGATCGAAGTCGATCTGCTGCTGGGCCATGGTTATGCCGCGCCTCGCTGGCTGTGGGGACTCTTGCGGAACGCGAGGGTGCCGTCCTCGACCGCGACGTCGATGGTGTCACCGGGCTGGAAGGCGCCCGACAGGAGGAGCGTGGCGAGGGGGTCGATCACGAGCTTCTGGAGGGCGCGCTTGAGGGGGCGAGCACCGTAGATCGGATCGTAGCCAGCTTCCGCGACCCGGGCGACTGCCTGGTCGGACAGGTGCATGGAGATCTGCCGCTCGCCGAGCAGCTTCTCGAACCGGGCGAGCTGGATCCGCACGATCTGGCCGAGCTCGGACTCCTGCAACGGCTCGAAGAAGATGATCTCGTCGATCCGGTTCAGGAACTCGGGGCGGAATGTGGTCTGGAGCTCGCGGGTGGCGAGCGTCTCGATCTGGGTCCGGTTCTCGCGCGTCAGCTTGAGCAGGTGCTGGCTGCTGACGTTGGTGGTCATGATGATGACGGTGTTCTTGAAGTCGATCGTGCGGCCCTGGCCATCGGTCAGGCGTCCATCGTCGAGCACCTGGAGGAGCACGCTCCACACGTCGGCGTGCGCCTTCTCCATCTCGTCGAGGAGCACCACCGCGTACGGGTGCCGGCGCACGGCCTCCGTCAGCTGGCCACCCTGATCGTATCCGACGTAGCCGGGCGGGGCGCCGACCAGGCGCGACACCGTGTGCTTCTCCTGGTATTCGGACATGTCGATCCGGATCATCGCGTGCTCGTCGTCGAACAGGAACTCGGCGAGCGCGCGCGCGAGCTCGGTCTTGCCGACGCCCGTGGGGCCGAGGAACAGGAAGCTGCCGATCGGCCGGCTGGGGTCCTTGAGGCCGGCGCGCGCGCGGCGGACCGCGGCCGCGACCGCCCCGACGGCGGCGTCCTGGCCGATCACGCGATCGCGCAGGCGGTCCTCCATCTTCGTCAGGCGCTCGACCTCCCCCGCGAGCATCTTCTCGACGGGGATGCCGGTCCACTTCGCGACCGCGGAGGCGATGTCGTCCTCGGTGACCTCCTCGCGCAGGAAGCTGCCGCCGGCGCGCAGCGCGTCGACCTTGGTGGCCTCGTCCGCGAGCTCGCGCTCGAGAGCGGGGATCGAGCCGAACCGCAGCTCGGAGGCGCGGGCGTAGTCCCCCGTGCGCTGGAGCTTCTCGGCCTCGGCGCGCAGCTGCTCGAGCTTCTCCTTCTTGTCGCGCAGGACCTTGATCACGTCGCGCTCGCGCTGCCACTGCGCGCGCATGCTGGTCGCCTGCTCCTTGAGCTCGGAGATCTCTCTCTCGAGATCGGCGAGGCGCAGCTTCGCGCGCTTGTCACCCTCGCGCTCCATCGCGGCCTTCTCCACCTCGAGCGTCATCACCTTGCGCGCGAGCGTGTCGATCGGCGTGGGCACGCTCTCGATCTCCATCTTGAGGCGCGACGCGGCCTCGTCGACGAGATCGATCGCCTTGTCGGGCAGCTGTCGCGACGGTGATGTAGCGGTGCGATAGCCTGGCGGCGGCGACCAGCGCGGCGTCCCGGATGCGGATGCCGTGGTGGACCTCGTACTTGTCCTTGAGGCCGCGCAGGATCGCGATCGTGTTCTCGACGGTCGGCTCCTCGATCATCACCGGCTGGAACCGGCGCTCGAGCGCCTTGTCCTTCTCGATGTGCTTCCGGTACTCATCGAGCGTGGTCGCGCCGATGCAGCGCAGCTCGCCGCGCGCGAGCGCCGGCTTGAGCAGATTGGCCGCGTCGTTGCCCCCCTCGGCGGCGCCGGCCCCGACGAGCGTGTGCAGCTCGTCGATGAACATGATCACGCCGCCCTCGGCGGCCGCGACCTCCTTGAGGACCGCCTTGAGGCGCTCCTCGAACTCGCCGCGGTACTTGGCGCCCGCGATCAGCGCGCCGAGATCGAGCGAGCGGATCGACTTGTCGCGGAGCGACTCGGGCACGTCCCCGGCGGCGATCCGCTGGGCGATGCCCTCGACCACCGCGGTCTTGCCGACACCGGCCTCGCCGACGAGCACCGGGTTGTTCTTGGTGCGGCGCGACAGGATCTGGATGGTGCGGCGGATCTCCTCGTCGCGGCCGATCACCGGATCGAGCTTGTCCTGCTGCGCGAGGCGGGTGAGGTCGCGGGTGTAGCGCTCGAGCGCCTCGTACTTGGCCTCGGGCGCGTCGTCGGTGACGCGCTGGTTGCCACGCACGGTGACCAGCGCCTCGAGGATCGCCTCCCGGATGGCGCCGGCCGCCTTGAGGATGGTGGCCACCTCGGACTTGCCCGTCGACAGCGCGAGCAGGAAGTGCTCGGTCGACGTGTAGTCGTCCTTCATCGCGGCCGCCTCGCGGACCGCATCGGCCCACACGTCCTTGAACGCGCGGCCAGCGTCCACGTCGAGGGCGGCGCCATGGGCGCGCGGTAGCCGGCCGAGGGCGCGCTCGAGATCGGCGGCCACCATCCGCGGGTCGGCGCCGAGCTTGGACAGGATGCGCGGCACGACGCCGCCCTCCTGCTCGAGCAGGGCCAGCAGCAGGTGCTCCGGCCGGACCTCGGCGTGGTTGCGAGCGACGGCGACATCGCGCGACGCGGCGATCGCCTCCTGAGCTTTGACGGTGAGCCTGTCGAGCTTCATGGCGGAGCCAACGTAACCAGCCTTACACAGCCGTCAATGGGCCGACCTGCGGGACGGCGAATCTGCGTGGCCACGCAACCGTTGCACCGAGTCGTCGGGCTGGGCCGGGGCGGGGCGGTCGGCTCCACCGGGCTCCGCCCCGCCCGACGCGGCAAGCCGCGCAGGGTTCCCACCCCGGGGTTCGAGACTGTTTCACCGTCTCTCGGTCAGGCGCCGAGGTGCGCGGCGACCGCGGTCTCGACGGCCGCCGCCTGGAGGGCCGCGAGCTCGATCCCACCGCCCGTGGCGAAGGCGCGCACCGCGGCCGCGGCGGCGGCGAGCTGGAGCCGGCCGGTACGGTCCGCGAGTTCGCCGAGCGCCGCGACGGTGCGCGCCGGCGCCGCAGCGCCGAGAGCCGAGCGCAGCCGGGCGGCGAGGGCACCGTCGCCGGTCACGGTGGCCGAGACCAGCGCCCGGGCGAGCGCCGCGTCGTCCACGGCCCCCGCGACCAGGGCACTCCGGCTGGCGAGATCACGGGCGATGTCGACCACGCCGGCGGGATCGTCCGCGCGCCAGTACACGTCGAGGAGCCGGCGCAGCGTGGGCACGTGCGCGGGGTCGACGTCGGACGCGCGCAGGAACACGTCGTCGGCGCGCTCGACGTCGCCGAGCCGCCCCAGCACGACCTCGCCGAGCTGGTAGAGGCGCTCGGCGCGGGCCGCGGCCGTTGGCGCGAGCGGAACGAGCTGAAACAGGTACCGGGTCGCCGCGGCCCAGTCTCCGCGCGCGCTGTGGATCGAGGCGAGCGCCTCGATCGCGGGGCCGTGGTGCGGGTGCTCGCGCAGCACGCGTTCGAGGTGGGTGGCGGCGGTCTCGAGCTGGCCGGACTGGCGCAGGAGCTCGACGATCGCCGCGTGGGCGGCGAGCGTGGCGTCCTCATCATCGAGCGGCACCAGGTCGAGCACCGCGCGCGCGGCCGACAGCGCGGTGACGAGATCCCCGGTGCGGGTCGCGAGATCCTGCAGCCGCATCATCACGTCGCGGCGCATCGGGGCGGCGGACGCGGCCTGGTGCACGAACGAGATCGCGTCGCCGATCTGACCGCGCTGCTCGGCGATGATCGAGCGGCGCAGCGCGAGCTCGTCGACGGACAGCGACGAGTCCGTGGGCGCGAGCTCGCGGTAGATGCGCTCGGCCGTCGCGAAGTCGCCGCGGCGGAACGCGAGCCCGCCGCGGGGCTCGAGCGCCGAGGTGCTGGTGGGCTCGGCGGCGAGCGCCTCGTCGTAGGCCGCGATCGCGGGCTCGGTCAGCTCGAGCTCGTCGGCCAGGCGCGCGACCTCGAGCCACGCGGCGGATCGCTCGGCGCCCGTGGTCGCGTGGCGGGCGCGCACCGTGGCGAGCTCGGTCAGGCCGGGGAGGTCGCCGGCGGCGCGCAGGTCCTGAGCGAGGATCCGGAACGCAGTGGCGTCGCCGGGCGTGGCGGCCCACGCCTGGTGCGCGAGCGCGCGCGCGGACTCCATCTGACCCGAGCTCTCGGCGTTCTCGACCTGTACCGGGAACCCCGGCTCGGCGACCTCGGCGGCGCGCGGCACCGGCGCGCGGCCTCGAGCGAGGCCGGTCCGCTCCGATGCGCGCGCGGTGGGGACGGCCTCCTCGTAGAGGCGCGCGGCCTCGGCGAACCGGCGCGCGGCCTCGTAGTGGCGCGCGAGCGGCGCCTTGGCGGCAGGGATGGATGGATCGACAGCGAGGGCCTGCTCGAAGTTGGCGAGGGCCTGCGACTCGCCGCCGAGCTTCTCGTCGAAGATCAGCGCGAGCTCGAGGTGGAGGGCGCCGCGATCTCGCGGGGTGTCCGAGGCCGCGATCTCGCGGTCGAGCAGCGACGCCGCGAGCGCCCACTCGCCGCGCACCATCGCGACCGTCCGCAGCTCGTACGCGAGCTCGGGGTCCGCGGGCGCACACGCGTGCGCCTCCTGGAGGCAGCGGTACGCCTCGGCCTCGCGGTCCGGCGCGCCGCGCGCGAGCCGGGCGCGGCGCAGCCACAGGATCGCCTTCGCCCCGTCATCGTCGATCGCGTCGAGCTGGCGCGCGATCGCCTCGGCCGCCGCCGGCAGATCGCCGGCCTGGACGTGCAGGGCCTCGATCAGCTCGAGCGCGCGCAGGTCGTCGGCGGGTAGCGCGGCGGCGAGCCGCTCGGCGATCGTGATCGCGCCGGGCAGGTCGCCGGCGGCCGCGAGGCTGCGGGCGTCGTCGAGCTCGGGGCGCACGTCGGGCACCGGGATCGGGCGCGACGGGCGGACCATGATCTCGCCGGACACCACCGCGGCGTCGTGCCCGAGAGCCTCGGCGCGATCCGCCGCGTAGCGCCGCCGCCGCTCGTCGTAGGCGTCCGAGCCTGCGATCTGCTCGTACAGCTCGCGCGCGGCGTCGAGCTCGTCGGAGGCGGCGCGCGCGTCGGCGAGCGGCATCCACACCGGGGTGTAGGTCGGATCGACCTCGAACGCGCGGGTCAGCATGGCGGCGGCGCGGATCAGCTCGCGCTGCTCGCGGGCGAGCAGGGCCAGCTCGTGGAGCGCGAGGGCGAGCGCGCGGCCTGCGCTTCGCCGGGCGGCCGCCTCGAGGACCTCGCGCCGGAGCGCGGGCTCGCTCGTGCCGAGGTGCGCGAGCAGCGCCGCGAGCACCGCCGGATCATCGGGCTCCATCTCGTGCGCGGCGAGCGCGACCACGAACGCGGTCTCCTCGCTGGTGCCGGTGATCCTCACCGACGGAGCGTTCGTCGCGGGCTCGGGGATCGAGGCCAGGTGCGCGCGCGCGGAGCCCTCGGTGGGTGGCGGCGTGGGGACGGCGGGGGCGTCGGTCGGAGGCGGCGCGGTCGCCGGGGCGGCGTCGGAGGCGGCGCGTAGCCACGCGGCCTCCTCGCGCAGGGCCGCAGCCTCCGGGGCGGCGGCGGTGCGCGCGCGCTCGTCGAGCGTGGTGGCGAGCGCGCGCTTGCGCTCGATCTCGCCGCGCAGCTCGCGCAGCGGCGGCCCCGCATCCGGCACGATCCCCCGCGCGGCGGCGGCCTCGACGAGCGCGATCGCCTCGGCGTCACGGCCTCCGCGCTGCAGCGCGGTCGCGAGATCGAGCACGTCGGCGATCGTGCGGCGGGGCTCGCCGACCGCGGTCAGCGCCTCGACCGCGACATCCCACGCCAGGTGGGCGCGCGCTTCGCTCGCGAGCATGCGCAGGGTGCCATCGCGCCTCGCGCCGGTGCCGAACGCGTCGGCCGCTGCGCGCATCGCCTGCCGCCCGCGCGGCGGATCGTCGAGATGATCGTAGTAGACCTCGGCGAGCTCGACAAGCGTGGTGGCGCGCCGCGCGCCGGCGAGGAGATCGGCGAGGGTGGTCAGGTGGCGGGCGGCGGCGGCCGGATCACCGAGCCCGAGCGCGAGCTCGACCAGCTCCTGGAGCACCCCCGGGTCACCCGGCGAGACGTGGTTCGCCGCCTCGAGCGTGGCGAATGCGTCGGCGAGCTTGCCCGCGTGGCGCGCCCGCGCGGCGGCCTCGCGCAGCGACAGTACGTTGCCGTGCGCGCGCCGGGCCCGGCCGCTCGCGGTGTCCTCGTCCGGTGAGCCGTCGTTGCCCGTGCCCTCGTCCGGCGTGGTGGCCGGGCCCGCGGCGACGCCGTCGCCGCGGACTCGCGCGAGGGCGCTGGCCACGGCGGGGGCGTCGCCGGCGGCGTGCTCGAGGGCAGGGCGCGCCACGTCCCGCGCGGCCTCGAGCTGGGGCGCGTCGAGCCGGAGCACGAGCGCGGCGAGCGCGGCGGCGGCCGCGTGGCGATCCCGCCCGATGTTGCTCTCCACCGAGGCGTCGTTCGCGAGCTCGCCCGCGAGCTGCGCGTAGCCGCCGGCCGCCGCGACCACCTGGCCGGTCGCCTCCAGGTGCTGGGTCACGTACGCCAGCGAGGGGCGCCACGCGGGATCGATCTCGAGGGCGCGCTGGTGGGTGGCGAGTGCGACGTCGATCCGTCCGAGCTGGTGCTGGAGATCGCCGAGCCGCGACAGTAGCGGTTTCTGGCGCGCGGGGTGGCGGGCGGTGGCCGCGACCTTGCGGCCGAGGATGACCGCGACCCGCTCGGTGTCGCCGCGATCGCGCCACACCAGCTCGAGCGTGTCGAGGGCGGGGACGTGCACCTCGGACAGCTTGAGCGCGGTCTCGAGGCAGCGGACCGCCTCATCGGCGTCGCCGGCGCGGCGGAACAGCTCGCCGGCGCGGTACATGGCGTCCGCGCGCGCGGTCGCGGAGCTATCCTCGGCGAGCGCGGCGAACCCCTCGAGCGCGGCGGCCGCGCCGGGCAGATCGCCCGCGCGCTCCGCGAGATCGGCGTACAGCCGGAGCGCCTGGCCGCGCAGTTCGGGCGCGGTACCGCGCGCGGTCTCGAGATCGATCACCAGCGGGCGCAGCGCGGACAGCGCCACGCCTGGATCGCCGGTGCGGTCGGCGGCGACGGCGAGCCGGTAGCGGAACACCGGGACGCGCGGCAGCTCGTCGCCCGGATCGTCGAGCAGGCCGCGGTACGCGCGGGTCACGTCGGGCCACGCGCGCTGGCGCCAGGCGGCCTCGCCGAGGGTGACCAGCACCTCGCGCCGCAGCGCGGGCGGCACGTCGGGGCGCAGCTCGGCGTGGGCGCGCGCGCCGTGGGGCAGGGCGGCGGCGGGTTCGTCGGCGGCGAGCCAGGCGGCGGCCGCGGCGTTCTCGGTGGCGACCCGGTCCGCCGAGCGCTCGGCGAGCTTCGCGATCGCGGTGAGGGCCTGTGCGCGCGCGCGCTGGTCTCCCGATCCCGCGAGCATCTCGGCCTCGAGCTCGTGAGCGCGGCGGCGGAGCGCGGTGGCCGCGGGATCGCGGCCGTCCTGCCTGGCGGCGAGGTCCTCGCACACGGCGAGCGCTTCGTGGATGTCCGCCATCGCGGCGCCGACATCGGCACGGCGGACCTCGGCGCGGCGGAGCAGCAAGGTGGCGCGCTCGGTGGCGGGGGGCCGGGTCGCGAGCACGGCGTCGATCCAGCGCCACTCCTGGACGGCGCCGTCGCCCGCGCGTGCGAGCAGCGTGCGCGCCGCATCGCGCGCGATCTGCGGGGCCACGGTGGTGGCGAGCTCGTGGGCGCGCTGCCAGTCCGCGCTGGCTGCGCTCGCCTCGCCACCGCGATCGAACAGCATCGCGCGCGCGACGGCGAGCTGGGCAGCGCGCGCGCGCAGCCGTGCGCCATCGTCGCCACCGGCGAGGTCGACGTACGCGCCGATCGCGGTGTCGAGCGCGGCGGCGGCGTGCTCTCGATCGTCTGCGGCCTCGGCGAGCTCGGCCATCACCGCGTGCGCCTCGGCGGCGATCTCGCCGCCTGCCAGGGTCGCGCGCCGCAGGCTGGCGCGGGCGTCGTCGGCGCGGCCGATCGCGACGAGGCTGCGCGCGAGCTCGACGAGCTCGTAGCGGGCCGCGACCTGCTGCGACAGCCCGAGGCCGCGTAGCCGCGCGTAGAAGTCCGCGGCCGAGGCATGGTCCTCGCGCATCGCGGCGGTGGTGGCCAGCCCGGCGAGCGCCTCGGGGTTGAGCGGGTCGAACGTGATCGCCTTGCCCCACGCATCCTCGGCGGCGTCGCCGTCGAGCATGTCGCCGGTCACCGCCCACGCGCGCGCGGCGGTGCGGTGATCGCCGCGCTGCTCGGCGAGCCTGGCGACCTCGCGCCAGGCATCCACCGCGGCAGGGCGATCGACCGTCGACAGCACCTTGGCGGCCATCTCGTGGACAGCCGGATCATCGGGGGCGAGCTCGCGCGCGGCGGCGAGCTCGAGCTGCGCACTTGCCGGATCGCCGAGGCGGTGGACGAACACGTCCGCGAGCCGCAGCCGGAGCTGGACCGCGCGCGCCGGATCCGAGGTGATCACCGCGCGGGCGCGCACGAGCCGAACGAGCTCGGGCCAGCGCAGCTCGTCGGCATAGCGGTCGGCGAGCGCATCGGCGGCCTCGGCGGAGCTCGGGTCGTGTTCGAGCGCGAGCTGGTACAGCTGCGTGGCGGCCCGCGGCTCGAGCACGCGGAGCAGGCGGGCGCCGGCGAGCGCGGCGAGCGCGGCCTGATCGTCGTCGCCCTCGGCGCTGGCGAGCTGCGCGAGCGTGGTCAAGTGGCTCGCGGCCTCGCGCGCATCACTCTGGGCGAGCGTGATCGAGGCGAGCGCCGAGTGGGCCGCGGGGAACTGCGGCCACCGACCGAGCGCCTGCCGCGCGAGCTCGAGACCATCGAAGAACCATGCGGGGCGAGCGGCGGCGACCGCGAGGATGCGCTCGAGGAGCAGCGGCTGCTCGGGGCCGCCCGCCGCGAGCAGCGCGCGGTAGCCCCGCATCGCCTCCTCGAGCTGGCCCTCGCGGAGCTGCTGATCGGCGGAGTGCATCAGGTCGTGCGCGGCGGCGAGCTGGTGCGTCTGCGGGCGCACGCCGAGCTCCCCGGTGCGCGTCCCCGCCGGGCCGTACACGACGTCGGCACCGGCGCGGCCGACGCGGATGCTGACCAGCTCGATGTCGGCGACCGCGGGCAGGCGCCAGCCGGCGGGCGGCAGCAGGTGCCACAGCAGCGATCCGATCACGTCGATCTCGACGTCGCACAGCCCGCGGATCGACGGGCGATCCGACAGCGGCGCATCGGCCGCGCCGAGCAGCGCGACCAGGATCCGGTCCGCCAGCACGGGCGCGGGGGTGGGCAGGTGGCCGTGCACGCGGATGTTGCTCGCGAGCGCGCGCAGGTGCGTGCCCGCGCTCGCGAACAGGACCCGGAACGACAGCTCCGACGCGGCGAGGCCGTCCGCGACGCGCGCACGCACCGAGACGTAGCCATCGTTGAGCCGTGCGGCGAGGTCGTTGATGCCGAGGCCACCGAGGTGGCGCCGCACCTGCTCGACGCGCTCCTCGAGGCGGGCGGCGGTCAGGCGCGCCACCACGCTGCGCAGGCGCGTGCGCCGGCGCTGGAACCGCTCCGCCACGGCGCTCCCCGGATCACTGCCGAGATCGGTGACCTCGAGCTCGAGCCGATCGATCGCGAGGGACCCGACCGTCAGGTTCTCCGCGGCAAGGCGGCCGATGCCACCGAGCGCGTGGAACGAGAACGGCAAGCGTGGGCCGGGACGGTCCCCCTGGAGCACGGTCCCGAAATTACTCCAGTTCCGGGTCGAGGGGTATCCCACCAGCCCCCTACGCGGGTCGCAAGCCGCGCCGCCCGACGCGCCGTGCTGCGGGCTCGGGGCCCGCAGCCGCTCCTCGTCGTCGCGCGCGTCACGCGCGGGCTCGGGGCCCGCAGCCGCTCCTCGTCGTCGCGCGCGTCACGCGCGGGCTCGGGGCCCGCAGCCGCTCCTCGTCGTCGTGCGCGTCACGCGCGGGCTCGGGGCCCGCAGCCGCTCCTCGTCGTCGCGCGCGTCACGCGCGGTGGGGTGAATGGCGGGGCTCGGCCCCGCCAGAGGGGACGGGAACGTCCCCTGTCGATCGATCAATTCAGCGTCATGCACGGGCGATAGACGGTCGGCAGCGGCTTGCCGTTGTCGTCGAACTCGCGGATCAGGTCGCTCATCGGCTTGATCTGCTTGGCCTTGACCGCTGCCTCGCAGCGGTCCTTGAGCCAGCGCGCGAGGGCGACCTGGCCGCGGATGGCGCGCAGCTCGCGGACCTTCTCGTCGGCGACCTTGTCGAACTCGTCGACCTTGGGCGCAACCTTGTTCTTGAGCTGGAGCAGCGCGTACGAGCCGGTCGCCTCGTAGACCTCGGCGCCGAGCATGCCCGGCGTCAGCTCGTCGAACAGCGCTTCGATCGCGGCGACCGAGTCACCGACGACGGGGAGTTGCTTCTGGCGCGGCGTCGGGCCGAAGCTCGCGAGCGCCGGCCTGGCCACGGTCCCGAACGACGGCAGCACGTCGGACGACGGCGCGAGCGCGGCGGGGGCGGCGGGGGCGTGACGGCGGCGGCGGCGGGGGCGGCGGGGGCGGCGGTGGCGGCGCTGCCGGCGGCGGCGGCGGGGCGGCGGCGGGCGGCGCTGCCGGCGGCGGCGGCGCCGGGGCTGCGCCACCGCCACCCGTCACTGCGCTGCCGGCCTCGTCGCTGTGCGTCCCACGACGCGAGGACGTCGGCGGACACCGGTCAGCGCGCCGGCCTGGTGGCCTCGCCAGCTCGAACTGCATGATTCACGATGCAGCGCAGGCGGACCCGGCGCGCGCGGTCGCGAGCTGGGGCAAGGCCGCGCGCTTGGCGGCCTCCTTGCTCCACAGGTCGAGCGCCAGGTCGCGCGCGAGCTCGGCCTTGACCTGGTCGTAGCCGAGGTCACCCTCGCGGCGCTCCTCGGCGATCACGAGGTAGACGCCGGCCTCGGTCACGACCACGGGCGTCATCTCCCCCGGCTTGAGATCCTTGACGGCGTCGCTGACGGCCTTCTCGCCGACCTGCGCGTTGTCGGCCGTGCGCCAGCCGAGCTCGCCGCCGAGCGCGCGCGCGTTCTCGTCGGTCGACAGCGCCTTGGCGGCGGCGGCGAACGTCTGCTTGCCGGCGCTGATCGTGGCGCGGGCGGCCTCGAGCTTGGCCTTGGCGTCGTCGACCGGCAGCATGCGCTCGGCCGGCGTGACGGGCGGCGTGGCCGCTCCGGCGGCCGAGCCCGCGTCGGCGGGGGCCGCGGCCGGCGCTGGTTTGGCGATGAAGATCGAGCGCAGCTTGAGCGCCGGCTTGGTCGCCTTGTATGTGCGCTCCTCGTCGGCGAACTTCTTCTTCACGTCCGCCTCGTGGCCGGCGATGAAGCGCTGGAGGTCCGCGTCGGTGAGCTGCATCGCGTCGCGATACGCGGAGGGAGAGAACGACACCGCGTCGTAGGTGACGGTGCTGTTCTCGAACCGATAGTTGGCGAGCGCCTCGTCGCGGGACACCTGCGCGCTGTCCGTGATCAGCTCGGCCATCAGCGCCGCCTGGAGGCCGCGCTGCTGCTCTTCCTTGTAAGCGTTCATCGAGACGTTGAGCCCCGTGACGAAGCCCTTGAGCTTGCCGAAGTTGAAGTAGCGGTCACCGTCGACCTCGTCGAACACCTGCTGCCCGAGGGCGATGCGCTGCCCTCCGAGGAAGAAGTAGCCGGCCTTGATCTCCTCGTCGACCAGCGCGCTGGTGATGCGGAGGCCCCGCTCGTCGGCCGCCTGCGCGAGCAGCTCGCGCCGGACCAGGAGGTCGAGCGCGACGTACACCTTGTTGCGGCCGGTCTGGCCGTTGCCGGAGTAGGCGAGCTTGTACGCACTCTGCGTGGTCTTCTCGCCGTTGACCGTCATCGCACTCTGCGTCACCCCGCACCCACCACCGCCCTGACCCGCGTTTGGCGCGAAGTTGAGGACGAAGATCACGATCAACAGACCGAAGATCAAGTAGATGAAGATGGACGCGCCGGACTTGCGCATTGATTCGAGCATGGGTTCGCCTTGGCGGAAACGCCGATCGCAGATCGGGCCGCGCATCCTAGCCACGCGGTGATCGGGGTACAAGCACACCCGGCGTGCGAGGGACGGTTGCGGCATAAAGATCCCGGGATGGGTGTTCACCCATCCCACGGTGGGCCGCCCCCAACCCGGGAGTGGTCCTGCTGTGCCCGCGGGTCGCTGCCGACGGTGAGCGGGGTTCGGCTCGCCGAAGATTGTATTGCACCCGGGAAACCTCGCGTGCTAACCCCGCCCCACCTCAGCGGTCTGCCGGACCGGAAGACTCATTGGCCCCCGGGGTGCATTCCTCTCGTCCGTTCACCGCGCCCGCCGCGCGTTAACAGGTAATCACCATGCTCTTCGATTGGGTCTACGGAATGTTTTCCAACGACCTGGCCATCGACCTCGGGACGGCCACCACGCTGACGTTCGTCAAGGGTCGGGGGATCGTGGCGAACGAGCCGAGCGTGGTCGCCGTGCAGGCCTCCACCTCCGGCCCCAAGAAGGTGCTCGCCGTCGGCAAGGAGGCCAAGGAGATGCTCGGCCGCACGCCCGGCAACATCGTGGCGATCCGCCCGATGAAGGATGGGGTGATCGCGGACTTCGAGGTCACGGAGGCGATGCTGCGCTACTTCATCCAGAAGGCGCACAGCCGCCGCACGCTGGTCCGCCCGCGCGTGGTCGTGTCCGTGCCGTCGGGCATCACCGAGGTCGAGAAGCGCGCCGTGCGCGACTCTGCCCTGGCGGCCGCGGCGCGCGAGGTCTACCTGATCGAGGAGCCGATGGCGGCGGCGATCGGCGGCGGGCTGCCGATCACCGAGCCCACCGGCAACATGATCGTCGACATCGGCGGCGGGACCACCGAGGTCGCCGTGATCGCGCTCGCGGGCGTCGTGCTCTCGAAGTCGATCCGCGTCGCCGGCGACAAGATGGACGAGGCGATCATCCAGTACATCAAGCGCAAGTACAACCTCCTGATCGGCGAGCGTACCGCCGAGATCATCAAGAAGGAGATCGGCAGCGCGTACCCCCTCGAGGAGATGCTGACCGTCGAGGTCAAGGGGCGTGACCTCGTGGCCGGCGTGCCGAAGACGCTGCTCGTCAACTCCGACGAGATCCGCGAGGCGCTGCAGGAGCCGGTCAACGCGATCGTGGATGCGGTGCGGTCCGTCCTCGAGCGCACCCCGCCCGAGCTGTCGGCCGACATCGTCGACCGCGGCGTGGTCCTGTCCGGTGGCGGTGCGCAGCTCAAGAACCTCGACGTGCTGCTCCGCGAGGAGACCGGCCTGCCCGTGATGGTGTGTGAGAACCCGCAACTCGCCGTGGTGCTCGGCACCGGCAAGGTGCTCGACGAGCTGTCCCTGCTGCGGGAGATCGCGCTCCGCTGAGGAGCTCGCGATCGGGAGCTGAACGGTGACCGTCCGGCGCAGGCTGCTCGACTGGGCGCTCGCGGGCCTCCTGATCGTGGTGCCCGCGCTCGTCCTGCGCGCGAGCCTCGCGCGCGGCACCCCGTCGGGGCTCGATCAGGCGCTGCTGCGGATCACCGCGCCGCTCCAGGCCGGCGTGTCCTGGATCGTGGAGGGGCTCGGCGGCGTGTGGTCGCGGTACGTCGCGCTCGTCGACATCGAGAGCGAGAACCGCGAGCTGCGCGCCGACAACGAGCACCTGCGCAAGCAACTCGGGGCGATGGCGCGCCGCGCGTTCGACGTCGCCGCGCTCGAGGAGCTCGCGGTGCTCAAGCAGCGGACGCCCGCGGACACCGTCGGCGCGCGCGTGATCGGCGCGCCGCTGTCGCCGCAGTTCCGCGTGCTCCGGCTCCGCATCGACCGCGGTGCGTCGGACGTCCAGCCGGGGATGCCCGTGCTCGCCGGGACCGGCCCGGTCGGGCGCGTGGACAAGGTCTACGGCGCCTACGCGGACGTCACGCTGATCAGCGACCCCGCGTCGAAGATCGAGGTCGTGATCCCGCGCACCGGCGGCCGTGGCCTGCTGATCGGCATGGGCACGCCCGACTCGTACGCGTGCAAGATCGAGTGGCTCGAGCGTCAGCTCCGCCCCGAGGACAAGATCGTCGTCGGTGACGAGGTGGTCACCAGCGGCCTCGGCGCCAGCTTCCCGCCGGGCCTGGTGGTCGGCAAGGTCACGCAGATCAACGGCGACGACGGCATGTTCCAGTCAGCCGAGGTCGAGCCCGCCGTCGACGTCTCGCGGGTGCGCGCCGTGATGGTGCTGCTCGCGCCGCCGCCGCCGCCGGATCCCGATGCCAAGGTCAAGCGGCGGAGCGAGCCCGCGTTCGGGGGGCGGCCGCTGTGAGGACGGCGACCATCGTGATCGCGGCGTACCTCCTCGGCGTGGTGCTCGCCGTGGCGTGGCACCACCTGCCGTTCGCGATCGTGCGCGACGCGGTGCCCGATCTCGGCGCGCTGACCGCCGCGTACCTCGGGCTGACCGCGCGGCGCACCGTCGCCCCGGCGGTCGGGGGCTCGGTCGTGCTCGGCTACCTGATCGACCTGATCTCGGGCGCCCCGGCGGGCGTGATGGCCCTCGTGCTCGGGCTGACCGGCCTGGTCGCGCGCACGGTGCAGCAGCGGATCCTGGTCCGCGGCGCGACCATGACGATCGCGTTCTCGGCGTTCGTCGCGATCGTCAGCGGCGTGCTGGCGCTGCTCGTCCGCGTGCTCTACCACGTGCCGCGCAGTGGCCTCGGCGTCGAGCTGCAGCACCTCGGCGTGGTCACCGTCGCCACCGCGCTGCTCGGCCCGCTGGTGTGGCGGATGTGCCGCCGGATCGACGCCGCGTTCGCGCGCACCCACCGCGAGCGCGAGGCTGCGCTCGAGGGGCTGGCGCCCTGATGCTGCTGCGGAGCCCGTCTGGCCCCGGCACCGGCGCGGCGCTCCCGGAGTTGCACCGGCGACTCAGGTGGGTGGCGCTCGTCGGGCTGGCCGGGTTCGTCCTGCTGATCGGCCGGCTGTGGCAACTCCAGGTGATGCGCGGCGACAGCTACTTCGAGCGCACCGTCTCGAACGTCGTCAAGGAGCGGTACCTGCCGAGCGTCCGCGGCAAGATCCTCGACCGCAAGGGCGTGGCGCTCGCGGACAACCGGCCCGCGTTCAACGTCTACGCGACGCCGAAGACGTTCACCCCCGAGGTCCGCGGCGAGCTCGTGCGCATGCTCGGCCTGTCCGACGACGAGATCCTCAAGCTCGACGAGCGCCTGCTGGTCGGCGCCAAGCGCGACGCGCGCACGCCGGTGCTCGTGCTCGAGGATCAGGGCCGCGACCGCGCCGCGCTCGTCGAGCAGTCCGCGAGCCGGCTGCCGGGCGTGGAGGTCCACCACGAGCCGTACCGCTACTACCCGCAGGGTGATCTGGCCGCGCACCTCGTCGGCTACATGACCCAGATGACGACTGGCGAGGTCGAGAAGCTCGGCAACCAGGGCTACGACTCGAGCGAGCTGGTCGGGCGCTACGGCCTCGAGTCCGCGTGGGAGAACTACCTCCGTGGCAAGAAGGGCGTCGAGCACTACGCGGTGGACGCCAAGGGCCAGCGCCTCGACGACAAGACCGCGCAGACGCTGATCCAGGGCGAGCGCGTGGTCGGCGCGGTGCCGGGCGCGAACCTCGTGCTCACGGTCGATGTCGAGCTGCAGCGGATGGTGGAGAAGGCGGTCGGCGGGGTCGCGGCGGCGGCGGTGGTGGTCGTCGAGCCGCGCACCGGCAAGATCCGCGCGATCGTCAGCAAGCCGTCGTTCGATCCCAACGTCATGACCGGCCACCTCACGCGCGCCGAGGAGACCATGCTGCTCTCCGACCCGCGCAAGCCGTTCATCGACAAGGCGCTGCGCGCGACGTACCCGCCCGGCTCGGTGTTCAAGTTCGTGACCGCGCTCGCCGCCCTCGAGGACGGGCAGGGCGCCGAGGACGAGTCGGTCTTCTGCACCGGCGTGTACCAGCTGTCGAAGACGTCGTTCCGCTGCAACGGCTCGCACGGCAAGCTCGACCTGCTCGGGGCGATCCAGCACTCGTGCAACGTCTACTTCTGGGAGCTCGCCTCGCGGATCGGGCTCGACCGGATCGCCGAGGAGGCGCGCAAGTTCGGGTTCGGTTCGCCCACCAACCTCGGCCTCAACGGCGACGCCGGCGGGCGGATCCCGACCAAGGCCTGGTACGAGAAGCAGGGCCGCTACAAGGTCGGGTTCGCGACCAACGCGGCGACCGGGCAGGGGGACGTGGAGGTCACGGTGCTCCAGACCGCGATGGCGTACGCCGCGCTCGCCAACGGCGGCACGCTGTACGTCCCGCAGGTGGTCGAGCGCGTCGAGGCGTTCGACGGCCGGCCGATCGTCGCCTACGGGCCGCAGGTCGCGCACGACACCAAGGTGCCCGCCGACGCGCTCGAGATCTGGCGCCGCGGCATGTGGAAGGTCACGCACGAGGCCGGCGGCACCGCGTTCGACCACGGCCAGACC
The DNA here is from genome assembly GCA_964203225.1 of Kofleriaceae bacterium. Taxonomy (GTDB): domain Bacteria; phylum Myxococcota_A; class Polyangia; order Haliangiales; family Haliangiaceae; genus JABFXX01. Next base: position 209,032 of record CAXNMK010000003.1, on the reverse strand, counting down.
GATCTGGTGAGCGTGCTCGGCAAGACCGGCACCGCCGAGATCCGCACCCGCAAGAACAAGACCGAGGAGCTGCGCGACGTCGACGGGTACCACCCCACGCGCTCGCACGCGTGGTTCGCCGGCTGGGCTCCCGCCGAGGACCCCGAGATCGCGATCGTCGTGTTCGTCGAGCACGGCGGCTCCGGTGGCCGCGTCGCCTGGCCGATCGCCAAGCAGATCATCGAGGGCTACTTCACCAAGATCCACCCGGTCGCGGGCGCCCCCGAGGCGGCCGCTCCACCGACCGCCAAGGGGACCCCGTGAAGAAGGGCACCGGCCTCGAGCTCCCCCGCGCCATGATCGGCGTGTCGCGCTGGCGGCGGTTCCGCGCGGCGGTCGACTGGCCGCTGATCTGCACGATGATCGCGCTGTGCACGATCGGGCTGCTCAACCTGTACTCGGCCACGCGGGGGCTGCGGCACCAGGTCAAGTTCGACAGCCAGGTGCAGTGGATGGTCATGGGCGCGATCGCGTTCACGGTCGCCACCATCGTCGACTACCGCGCCCTGGTGCGCCTCGCCTGGATCGGGCTCGTGCTGGCGATCCTCCTGCTGCTCGCTGCGCGCGTGCAGGGCGCCACCGGAGGGGATCAGCGCCACGGCTCGACGTTCCGGTGGCTGTTCGTCGGCGGCATGGGCATCCAGCCGTCCGAGCTGATCAAGGTGATGATGATCCTCGTCCTCGGGCGCCTGTTCCAGGACACCGAGGGCGCCAGCTACACGCCCAAGGTCCTGATCGGGCGGCTCGCGGCGATCGGCGTCCCGATCGTCCTGATCGCGATGCAGCCGGACCTCGGCACCGCCACGCTGATCACGCTGATCGTCATCACCACCGCGTTCCTCGCGATGCCCAACGTGTGGCCGGTCGTGCACGTCACGCTCGCGGGCCTGCTCGCCATCCCGCTGCTGTGGGAGACGATGCACGACTACCAGAAGAACCGGATCCTCGGGTTCATCGACTGCAACGCGGCAGATCGGTTCAGCGCGACCCAGTCCAACTGCTGGCACACCACGCAGTCGATCTTCGCGGTCGGCTCCGGCAAGGTCACCGGCAAGGGGTTCCTCGAGGGCACCCAGAACCAGTTCAACTTCGTTCCCGAGCACTGGACCGACTTCCCGTACTCGGTGTGGGCGGAGGAGTGGGGCTTCCTCGGCTCGGTGTTCCTGCTCGCGGTGTTCGCGTTCCTGCTGGTGTGGATCATCAACGTCGCGCTGTCCGCCCGCGATCGCGTGGGCGCCGTGCTGTGCATCGGCGTCGCCGCGATGACGTTCTGGCACGTCGTCGTCAACGTCGCGATGGTGCTCGGCATCGCGCCGGTGGTCGGCGTCACGCTGCCGTTCATCTCGTACGGTGGCAGCTCCCTGGTGACGTTCTTCGTGGCGATGGGGTTCGTGTCGAACGTGTCGCTGCGCAAGCACGGCTACTGACGGCGCGCCGCGCGCTACGGCGTCGGCTGCATCGCCTTCTGCATCCGCGTGGTCATCTTCTGCTGCAGGCCGGGCGGCATCTGGTTCTCGCACGCGGTCATCGCGTCGGTGGTGCTCGCGGAGGCGAGGATGCACTGCTTGAACACGTCGGGCCAGCCGTCCTCGCGGCAGGAGTCCCGGACCACGTCCATCGCGAGCGTGAGCATCTTCGTGATCTGCGGGTCGCTGACGTTCCCCATCTGGGCGGACATCGCGACGCGCAGCTTGTCGACGATCGCGCCGCAGTCGGTGGTGGCGCCGGCGGGCGGGGCGGCGAGTTCGGGGAACATCGACGGGGCGCACTGTGCGGCCGCCCACTTGTCGGTGGCGGCCTCGAGGCACGCGCCCTGGTCCTTGGACACCAGCCCCTTCGCGCAGGCGGCCTTGTACCGGGCGGCCACCGGCGCGCGGTCCTCGGGGGTCGCGTAGTTGCCGAGGTCCATCGAGGTCACCAGATCAGCGATGGTCTGGCAGTCCGCGGGTGGGGGCCGCACGCACAGGTTCGACAGGCACAGCAGACCGCTGGCGCAGCCGCCGCCGGGCGTGCAGTCGCCGCGCTCGGCGCCGGCCGCGGGGCGTGCGCCAGCCGAGGACGTGGCCTCACGCGAGCAGCCCACCGCGGGGCCGACGAGCAGGCCAAACCAGATCAGGACGTGCGCCTTCATGCGATCAGCATACGCTGAACGAGGCGCCGACCTTGGGTCTGGTCTCCGGGGGTCTGCGAACATCGCGCCCGCCGGGGACGTCCGTGGCCCCGCCGTGCCTAGAGGTGCTTCTGGATCTCGGCCTCGAGCTTGGCGCGCGGCATCGCGCCGACCATCTGGGCGACCACCTTGCCGCCCTTGAACAGCAGCAGGGTGGGGATCGAGCGGACCTGGAACTGCTGGGGGACGATCTGGTGGTGATCGACGTCCATCTTGGCCACCTTCAGGCGGCCCTGGTACTCGTCGGCGAGCGCGTCCACCATGGGCGCGATCTGCTTGCAGGGGCCACACCACACGGCCCAGAAGTCGACGAGGGTCGGGACATCCGCCTTCAGGACTTCGGACTCGAAGTTGGCGTCGGTGAGCTCTTTGACGTTCGCGCTGGCCATGGGACCTCCGATGAAGCTCCTGTTGTAACTCCCCCGAGCGCTGCTGACAAACGCGGTCGGTCGTCGAATCGTCCGGCGGCCCTCATCGGAGGTCATCCACGGGCTGATCAGGCGGGCCGATCACCCCTGCTGCCCCGAAGCCGCCCCCCGGCGGATGGCTTGCGGGCCGCTTCGCCGGTACACTCGAGGTCAGCGATGTCACGCCTCTTCATCTCCGTGGAGCGCCTCGAGGCGTGGAGCGCCGAAGGGCGGGCAACACTCGAGGGGGATCGCATGACCCTCGTCGAGCTCGGCCGCAAGTTCGCGATGATGCCGGCCGTGCACTTCGTCAAGGCGACCGGTCAGGACGAGGATCCCCACGACCTCGTCGGGCGCGTGAAGTCGACGCAGGCGCTCGCCTCGATGGGCGCCGACCAGTTCGCCAGCTCGGTGATCTACCAGGACATGGCCTACGACGTGGTCGATGGGTTCATCGGCGATCCGCTGCCCCCGTGAGTGACCCGGTAGGCACGGTCCGGCTCCTCTCGGTCTCCCCGTCGCCCGCGTTCTGGGTCGCGCTGTTCGGATACGCTGCTGCGTCCGCCGCGCTCCTCGGCGTGCTCGGCGGCCACGCCAAGATCCGTCCGCTGGCGATCGGCCTGGTCGCGCTGACGTGGGTCGCCCACGGCGTGGACATCGGCTGGCGCGGCACGCTCCACGTCCACCCCGCCCAGTCGGTGCGGGAGGCGCTGGGGCTGCTCGCGTTCATCCTGACGTCGGGCTACCTGCTCGCGAGCACGCGCTACCGGCTGACGCTGGGCGGCGTGGTCGTGATGCCGGTGTCGCTCGTGATGCTGGTGGCGGCGCGGCTGTCCCCGGTCGGCTCCGCGCGCGAGGACCTGTCCGCGCTCGGGCGCATCCACATCTCGCTCGCCACGGTCGGCGTGGGCGTGTTCGCGCTGGCGAGCGCGCTGTCGGCGATCTACCTGGTCGAGGAGCGCGCTCTCAAGAGGAAGAAGTTCGACGCGCTCGCGTTCAAGGATCATGGCGCGCCGCTCGCCGCGCTCGACCGCCTGAGCCAGCGCCTGATCTGGGTCGGGTTCCCGATCTTCACGGCGGCGCTCGTGCTCGGCGCGGTGTGGGTCGCCCGGCTCGGCGAGAGCCTCGACCGGCCGGAGTACCCGCTCGCCGCGGTGACCTGGATCGCATACGCCGGGCTGCTCGCGGCGCGGCAGATCTACGGCTGGCGCGGCCGGCGCGCCGCCAAGCTCACCATGGCCGGGTTCGCCGCTGCGCTGCTCGTGCTGGTGATCTACCTCGTCCGCCGGATGGTGGCGTAGGCGCCCGTGAGCGAGATGTTCGTCGTCGGCATCAGCTGGCGGACCGCGCCCGTCGCGGTGCGCGAGAAGCTGGCGTTCCGCGAGGAGGAGCTGTCGGGCACGTTGCAGGCGATGACCGCGGACCTCCCGGTCGCCGAGGCGCTGCTGATCTCCACCTGCAACCGGGTCGAGGTCTACGGCGTCGGCAAGCCAGGGCACGACCCCACCGCCGACGTGCGCCGGTTCCTCGCCGAGCAGCGCGGCCTGCGCCCGGGCGAGGTCTCCGAGGTGCTGTACGACCACCGCGGGCCCGCGGCCGTCCGCCATGTGTTCCGCGTGGCCAGCGCGCTCGACTCGCTCGTGCTCGGCGAGGCCCAGATCCTGGGCCAGCTCAAGGAGGCGTACGGGATCGCGACCAGCGCGGGGACCTCGGGGCCCACGCTCGGGCGCTGCCTCGAGCGCGCGTTCGGGGTCGCCAAGCGGGTCCGCAGCGAGACGCTGATCGCGCGCGGCGCGGCCAACGTGTCCACGGTCGCCGTCGATCTCGCGGGGCGCGTGTTCGGGGACCTCAAGGGCAAGCGCGTGCTCGTCGTCGGCGCCGGCAAGATGTCCACGCTCGCCGCGCGGCACCTGCGCAGGCAGGGCGCCGAGCACATCGTCGTCACCAACCGCTCGCCCGAGAAGGCCGAGCGCCTCGCGGCGGAGATCGACGGCATCGCCAGGCCGTGGGCCGATCTCGAGAAGCACCTGGCTGCGGCCGACGTCGTGATCAGCTCCACCGGCGCGCGCGAGCCGATCCTGACGCGCGACGTGTTCAAGCGCGTGACCAAGGCCCGGCGCTGGCGCCCGGTCGTGGTGATCGACATCGCCGTGCCGCGCGACGCCGAGCCCGCGATCGCGGACTTCGACGGCGTCTACCTGTTCGACATCGACGATCTGGAGAAGGTCGTCGCCGCGAACCTCTCCGAGCGCGGCAAGGCCGCCGAACACGCGGTCCGGATCGTCGAGCACGAGGCCGGCCAGTTCGAGCACTGGATGCGCTCGCAGGGCGTGGTGCCGACGATCAAGGCGCTGCGCGAGCACTTCAACCAGGTCGCCGAGACCGAGCTCCACAAGACGCTCGACACGCTCGGCCGCCGCGACCACACCCCGGTGCAGCAGCGCGAGGCCGTCGAACGGCTGGTCCACCTGGTCGTCAACAAGCTGCTCCACCAGCCCACGGCGGCGCTGCGGGCGTCGGCGCCCGACGCGGCCGCGGTGCGCGCGGAGGCACTGTGCGAGCTGTTCGGGCTCCACCCCGAGCAGGCGCACGACTCCGCGCCGGCGCTCGTGGCGCCCGAGCTTGAACCGAACGTGGTCGGAAGGAAGCGCGCGTGAGCAAGCATCGAGTGGTGATCGCGACCCGAGGCAGCGCCCTCGCCCTGTGGCAGGCCGAGCACACCAAGGCCCGGCTGCTCGCCATCGAGCCCGGCCTGGAGGTCAGGTTCAACGTCATCAAGACGCAGGGCGACAAGATCCTCGACGTGCCGCTTGCCAAGGTCGGCGGCAAGGGCCTGTTCGTCAAGGAGATCGAGCAGGCGCTGGTCGACCGCACGGCCGACGTCGCGGTGCACTCGATGAAGGACGTGCCCGCCGAGCTCGAGCCTGGCCTGGTGCTGTGTGCGGTGTCCACGCGCGAGGTCCCGTGGGACGCGCTGTGTGCGCGCGCGCCGGTCACCGTCGCCACGCTGCCGCACGGCGCGAAGGTCGGCACCTCCAGCATGCGGCGCCAGTGCCAGCTGCTCGCCGTGCGCCCGGACCTCCAGATCGCGATGCTGCGCGGGAACGTCCCGACGCGGATCCGCAAGCTCGACGAGGGTGAGTTCGACGCGATCGTGCTCGCCGCGGCCGGGCTGACCCGGCTTGGCCTGGCCGACCGGATCACCCAGCTGCTGCCCATCGAGCTCAGCATCCCGGCGTGCGCCCAGGGCGTCCTCGGGCTCGAGACCCGCGCCGACGACGACGAGACCGCGGTCCTGATCCGCCGCGCGATCCACGATCCCGCCGAGGCGCGCCGGATCGCTGCGGAGCGGTCGTTCCTCGCGCGCATGGGGGGCTCGTGCCAGACCCCTCTCGCCGCCCACGCGGTCGACCACGCAGACGGCCTGCGCCTGATCGGCATGTGCGGCATGCCCGACGGCTCGCGGGTCCTGCGCGCCGAGGTGACCGGGCCGGCGGCCGACGCGGTGGAGCTCGGTGTCCAGCTCGCTGACGAGCTGCGCCGACAGGGCGCGGACGCGATCCTCGCGGCCACGGCGTAGGGCAGGGCGCATGGGACGTTCGCCCGCTCGGCCCGCCGCGTCGCCGCTCCACGGAGACCTGCTCGCGGGGTACGACGGCGCGGTCGCCTCGTTGCGCGATTTCGGGGAGGCGTCATGCGCGCGCGTGACCGCGTGGCTCGCCGCGGACGCCGACCTCAAGCTGCACTCGGTGACGATGCGGCTCAAGGACCGGGCGAGCCTGGCCGCCAAGCTCGCGCGCCCCGACCGCACCTACGAGGGGCTGTGGGACGTCACCGACCTGCTCGGGCTGCGCGTCATCACCTACTTCGAGGACGGCGTCGATCGCGTGGGCGCTCTCCTCGAGGCGCGCCTGCCGATCGACGTGCACCACTCGGTCGACAAGCGGCGCCACCACGACGATGGCCGGTTCGGCTACCGCTCGCTCCACTACGTGTGCCGGGCCGGCGCCGCCGACGAGGGCCTGCTGCCGCGCCAGTTCCGGTTCGAGATCCAGGTCCGCACCGTGCTCGAGCACGCGTGGGCCGAGATCGAGCACGACCTCGGCTACAAGGCGGTCGACACCATCCCCGCGAGCACGCGCCGCCGGCTCAACCGGATCGCGGGCCTGCTCGAGCTGGCGGATCAGGAGTTCGTCGCGATCCGGCGCGAGCTGTCCGAGTACGCCCACGCGCTGCCGGCCCGGATCGCGAGCGCCGCCGACGTGCCGCTCGATCGGCTGTCGCTGGCGGCGCTGCTCGAGTGCGCGGAGCTGGTCGGTCTCGATCAGGCGATCGCCGGCCAGCTCGGGCGCCCCCTCGGCGAGCAGCCGTTCTTCCCGGACTACCTGGTGCGGATGCTGCGCGCGAGTGGCTTCACGACGGTCACCGAGGCGCGCGCCGCGCTGGTCCGCGAGCACGACGCGATCCTCGCGCTGGTGGCGCCGTACTTCGCGTTCACCTCCGAGGCGTGGCGGCTGTCTCCCGAGCGCCTGGGCCAGGTGGCGCGCGGCTACGCGCTGCTGTTCCTCGCGCACGTGCGCGTGATCGGGGACGACCCGGCAGACGATGGCGCCGTCACACGCCTCGCACGGCTCTACCAGGCGCTCGACTACCCCGACGACCCCGCGACCGCCGAGAGCGTCGCGCGCGGGATCCTGCGCATGCTCGCGCAGGCGCGCACGCTGCACGAACCGTCGGGGTAGCCAGCGGTTGCTAGTTGGTGTCGTCGCGGAGCACGAGCAGCCCGCGCGTGAAGTCGGCGACGTAGATCAGATCGCCGACGACGGTCAGGCCGACGGCGCCCTCGAAGCCCTCGCCGGGCGCGGTGGTCTCGTCCCACGTGTTGAAGTGGGCGATCTCGCGCGGCTGCGTGGGATCCGCCAGATCGACGATCCGGATCCCGTCCTGGTAGTACGAGATGTACGCGCGATCGCCGATCAGGATCATGTTGTGGATGCCCACGTCGGCGCGCGTGGCGTAGCGCCCGATCTCCTGCATGAACGTCGGCGACGTCCGCTCGGCATCGAGTACGCGCAGGAACGCGCCGCCTTCGGGGGCGAGCCCCTCGTCGCCGTGGATCACGATCGCGCGGCCGCCCGCGGTGCCCGCCCAGCTGGCGTGGCTGTAGGACGTGGGCAGGCCGCCGAGGCGCACCGCGCTCGCGCCGAACCCGGCGCTGACATCGACCGCGACCACGCCGTCGGTGGTCTTGTTGGCGTACACGGTGGTGCCGTCGACGTGGATGTCGTGGATGCCCACGTCGGGGTCTCCACCCGTCGGGACCGTGCCGATCCGGACGGGGCTGCGCGGCGCGGTCACGTCGAACACCGGGACCCCGTCGGTGTAGTCCGCGAGGTACAGGCGCGGCGGTGACGCCGTCACGAACACCGAGTGGGCGTAGTCGTCGAGCTGGGCGATCGCCGTCGCCGCGCTCGGCATCGAGACGTCGACGATGGTGATCCCCTCGTCCCCGATCGGGGCTGCATACCCGATCAGATCGCCGCCGCTGCGCGCGAGCTTGATATCGTTGAACTCACCCGGGACGCGCGCCTGGTGCACGGGCGCGGCCGGGGCGCTGACGTCGAACACGTCGAGGCCGCCGGGGCCGGCCACGAAGGCGTGGGTACCGTCGACGGCGACCTGGTAGCCCGCGACGGGCGCGCCGTCGCTCGTCACCCCGAGCTCGCCGACGAGCGTGAGCCCCTGGCCGCCGGTGTCCTTGGGGGCGAACCGGGTCCCGATCAGCGGGGCGATCCGCTCGCCGCGGTCGGTGTCGAACGCGAGCTGGACCCCGGCGAGCGTGCCATCGGGGAGGGCGCACAGCGCGAGCACGTTGACGATCTCGTAGTCCTGCTCGCCAAACGAGAACCGGTAGTAGTCGCGCGCGTAGTACCGGGTCCCGTCGGCCCACGACTGGAACGCGTGGTTGTCGTCGGTGACGTCGGTGTCCTCGGCCTGCCAGAGGACACGCCGGAACCCGGCGTCGCACGAGCCCTCGAACTTCGGGTAGCTGAACGTGAACAGGCGGGCAGGGTCGCGCACGAACCACCTCCCGGGCAGCGCCTCGAGGCCCCCTTCCATGCAGGCGGCGGGCAGGGGGATGGCGCGGGGATCGGCGTAGGGCCCCTCGGTGGGCGCCGCCGGTGGGGTGGGGGTGCACACCGCGGGCCCCGCGTCTCCCGCCGGGGCGACGTTGTCCCCGCACGCGGTGAGCACGAGCAAGCTCCCGAGAACGACATGGCGCATGGAGGATGCATCGCACACGCCGCCCACTTAGCGAAGTGGTTCGATGTTCCGCACGAGATTTTTTGCACGTGCGATGCTCGGGGCCGTACGCTTTGGGGTAGCGATGACACGTCATGCGTTCTGGCTCCTACTCGCCGTCGGCTGCGCCTCGCCGATGGCGAACATGCGCGATGACAATCGCCGTCTCACCCGGACGGTCACCGAGCTGCGCACCGAGCGCCGCGCGCAGGATCGCAAGCTCCGTGATCTCCAGCACCAGCTCGACAAGCTGCGGGCCGACCGCGTCACCGCGGTGATCGCCGCGATGCCGGCGCTGCCGGTCGAGGTCCTCCAGCCGCCCGGCGTGACCGAGGGTGGCGTCGGCTCGGTCGGCGCGGACGGCAGCCGGATCGTCGCGATCGCCGACGATGGCACCGAGATCGTCTACGAGGGGGATGCCGCCGCCGGCAAGGCCGCGACGTGGGGCGATGACGACGAGCCGAGCGCCCCGCCGCCGCGCCGCACGCGCACGCGCGAGGAGGGCCCCGAGGTCACCCGCCGCAGCGCGCCGGTGTCCGCGCGCACCGCGCGCACCGCGACCCGGGACCGGGTGCCCGCTGCGGACGCGGCCGCCGATGGGGCAGGTGATGCCTACCGGGCCGCCGTCGAGCTGGTCCGCTCGGGCAGCCACGCCCCGGCGATCGACGCGCTCCGTGCGTTCCTGCGCTCGTACCCCCGCCACGACTATGCCGACAACGCGCAGTACTGGCTCGGCGAGGCGTACTACGCCCAGAAGGACTACCCGCACGCCCTGACCGAGTTCCGCACCGTGATCGAGACCTATCCGCGCGGGAACAAGGTTCCCGATGCCCTCCTCAAGGTGGGATACTGCTACCAGGCGCTCGGTCAGAACGACAAGGCACGCGCCGTGCTCGAGCAAGTCGTGAACCTCTACCCTCGCACCGAGCCCGCAGGGCTGGCAGCCAAGCGGCTCGCCGGCGCATCAGGAGATGTCCCATGAAGCGCGCGCTGTTCCTCGCATCCCTGATTCCTGCCTCTGCGCTCGCGCAGGGCACTGACATGCCCGGCACGCTCGATCCGGGCGGCGGCGCACCTGCGCGTGCGCCCGCGGCCTCGCGCCCGGCACCGGCGGCGGCGCCCCAGCCGAACGTGATCGTCGTCGGCTCGGACGGCAAGGTCACCTCGCAGGCGCCGGTGGCGGCGGAGAGCGGCTACTACGTGTCCGGTGGCGCGCCCGTCTCGGACGACACGGCCGGCGAGATCCACAGTGGCTCGGTGCCGGATGTCCACGTCGTGCGCTCGGGCGACACGCTGTGGGACCTCAGCTTCTACTACTTCAACAACCCGTGGGAGTGGCCCAAGGTCTGGTCCTACAACCCGCAGATCACGAACCCACACTGGATCTACCCCGCTGACCTCGTGCGCCTGCTGCCGCGCGGTCAGTTCGAGACGGCCGCGCGCCCGCTGCCCGATGACACCGTCGCGCGGACCGCGGACGCCGGGCTGCCGGCCCCGGCCCGCCGCACCTCGGTCGGTCACAAGACCGTCGCCTTCATCGAGAAGGAGGAGCTCGACACGTCGGTGACGATCGTCGGCTCGGTCGACGAGAAGTCGCTGCTCGGCGATGGCGATTCGGTGTACCTGTCGTATCCCGAGGGCAAGCGGCCGCAGGTCGGTCAGCGCTACTCGATCTTCCGCCCCAACACGTCGGTGTGGTCGGGCGGCAAGGAGTTCGGCGCGTATGTGCGCCTGCTCGGCGTCCTCGAGGTGGTCAGCGTCAAGCAGGACAAGCGCGCGCGCGGTGTGATCGTCGCCGCGAACCAGGAGATCGAGCGCGGCGCGAAGGTCGGCCCGCTGGTCAAGACGTACAGCAACGTGCCGGCCACGCAGCCGACCGTCGATGCGCAGGCCCCGATCGTCGGCATGCTGCAGAAGGACGACCTGATCGGCGACGGCGAGATCGTGTTCCTCGGCCTCGGCAAGTCGTCGGGCGTCGAGGTCGGCAATCGCATGTACGTCGTCCGCCGCGGCGACGCGTACCCGGGCAACATGAGCACGCAGGTGGGCAAGGATGACCGCCGGTTCCCCGCCCGCGCGCTCGGCGAGATCGTGGTCGTCGAGGTCGGCGAGAACGTGTCGGTCGGCCTGGTCACGCTCTCCGTTCAGGAGATGTCGGTCGGCGACCTCGTGATGATGCAGAAGGCGCAGTAGGCGCCACCCCGGCAGCGCGCCTCCCTGCCCGTGTGGGGAGCGCCCAGCGCACCGTATATAAGGAAGGGTGATCGGCCAACTGGCCGAAATCTCTCGTCCGGCGCGTCTCGCACTTGACGGCGCGAGCCCAGGTGGCTAATTGCTAGCCCCCTGTGAGCACGGTCGTCATGTCAGCGGGAACCCTGCCGGCGCGCCTCGAGGCGCTCGGATGGGTGCGTTCGCTGCACGTCCGCGGGCCACTGATGGCGGGGCCGGCGGTCGCGATCGTCGGGGCGCGAGCCGCCACCCAGGTCGCCATGGACCGGGCCCACGCCGTCGCGCGCCACCTCGCCGGTCGCGGCGTGCACGTGGTGTCGGGCGGCGCGCTCGGCATCGACGGCGCGGCTCACCGTGGCGCCCTCGCGGGCGGCGGCACCACCACGGTCGTGCTCGGCGGCGGTGTGGACGTCCCGTACCCGGCGCGCCATGCGCAGCTGTTCGCCGAGGTGCTCGCCCGGGGCGGCGCCCTCGTCAGCCTGGTGGCCGATGGTACTGCCCCGCACGCGAGCCTGTTCCCGCAGCGCAACCCGCTGATCGCGGCGCTCGCCGACGTCGTGCTCGTGATCGAGGCCGAGGTTCGCTCGGGATCGCTGCTGACCGCGAAGGCGGCCCGCCGCCAGGGGCGGATCGTCGCCGCATGGCCGGGCAGCCCCGGCTGTGATCGCCTCCTCGCCACCGGGGCGGCGCTCCTCGAGGGGCCCCTGGACGCCGAGCTCGCTCTCGCGGGTCAGCCGCGGCAGCGCCAGCTCGCGCTGCCCGGCGAGCTCGATCCCGTCGCCGCCCAGGTGCAGGCGGCGCTCCTGGAGGGCGTGGTCGGCATCGACGCGCTCGTCGAACACACCGGACTCGCGGTGCGCGCAGTACTGCGCGCGCTGCCCATGATTGGTAGCTCGTTTCGCGGAGCCAAAAAGCTGTGAGCAAAGACGACAAGAAGACGGCGACCAAGGCGAAGGCGGCACCCACGGCCACCACCAAGGCGAAGGCCGCGGCGGCGGACTCGGGGGCGGACGAGGCCGGCAGCGCGTCGTCACCTGCCGCGAAGGCTCCCGCCAAGGCCAAGGCTCCCGTGAAGGCCGCAACAGCCGCGAAGGGCGCGAAGGGCGCGAAGGGCGCGAAGGGCGCGAAGGGCGCGAAGGGCGCGAAGGGCGCGAAGGGCGCGAAGGGCGCGAAGGGCGCAAAGGTCGCAAAGGTCGGGAAGGGCGCGGAGGTCGGGAAGGGCGCGGAGGTCGGGGACGGCGCGAAGGTCGGGGACGGCGCGAAGGGCGCGAAGGCCGCTCCGCCCGCGGCGCCCGCCAAGGGCAAGAAGGGCGCGAAGGCCGCCGCGCCGGCGAAGGGCAAGAAGGGCGCGAAGAAGGTCGAGGAGGACGAGGAGGAGGAGGAGGAGGAAGAGGTCGTCCGCAAGCCCAGGAAGGTCAAGCCGGGATCGGCGCTCGTGGTGGTGGAGTCCCCCGCCAAGGCGCGCACGATCGCCAAGTACCTCGGCGCTGGCTACGTCGTGAAGGCGTCGGTCGGTCACGTCCGTGATCTTCCCAAGTCCAAGATCGGCGTCGACTTCGAGAACAACTTCGAGCCCTCGTACGAGGTGCTCGAGGGCAAGAAGAAGGTCGTCGCGGAGATCCGCAAGGCCGCCCGCGAGAACGAGACCGTGTTCCTCGCCTCCGACCCGGATCGCGAAGGTGAGGCGATCGCCTGGCACATCGCCGAGGAGATCAAGGACGTCAACACCAACTTCAAGCGGGTGCTGATCAACGAGATCACGAAGAAGGGCGTCACGGCGGCGATCGCGGCCCCGCGCATGATCGACATGAACAAGACCGACGCGCAGCAGGCGCGCCGGATCCTCGATCGGCTCGTCGGCTACGAGATCAGCCCGATCCTGTGGAACAAGGTCCAGCGGGGCCTGTCCGCCGGCCGCGTGCAGTCGGTGGCCGTCCGCCTCGTGTGTGAGCGCGAGGAGGAGATCAAGGCGTTCATCCCCGAGGAGTACTGGTCGGTCGACGTGACCTGCCGCGCCAGCCAGCCGCCGCCGTTCGAGGCGCGCATCAACCGCTGGAAGGGCGAGAAGGCCGAGCCCAAGACCCGCGACCAGGCGACCGAGATCGCGACCGAGCTCGCGGCCGGCGCGGCCAGCGTCACCAGCGTCGAGAAGAAGGAGCGGCGCAAGAAGCCGCAGGCGCCGTTCATCACGAGCCGCCTGCAGCAGGACGCCGCCCGCAAGCTGCGCTACTCGGCGAAGCGCACGATGGCGCTCGCCCAGCGCCTGTACGAAGGCGTCGAGCTCGGCGCCGAGGGGCCGACCGGCCTCATCACCTACATGCGTACGGACTCGACCCGCGTGTCCGACGACGCGATGATCGCGCTGCGCACGTACATCGGCGACACGTACGGCGCGGAGTACCTGCCGGAGACGCCGAACACCTACGGCAACAAGGAGCGCGCGCAGGACGCCCACGAGGCGATCCGCCCGACGCTGATGGAGTGGACGCCCGAGAAGGTCGCGGTCGCGCTGGCCGAGCACCCGGAGGGCAACGAGCTGGTCAAGCTGTACACGCTGGTGTGGCAGCGGTTCGTGGCGTCGCAGATGGTCCCGGCCGTGTACGACGCGACCACCATCGACATCGAGCGCGGCCAGGCCTCCCTCCGCGCGACCGGCCAGGTGCTCAAGTTCGCCGGCTACACGAAGGTCTACGAGGTCGCCGAGACCGACGATGTCGCGGCGCAGGCCGCCGACAGCGCCGATCGCCTGCTGCCGCCCCTCGAGGTCGGCGACGCGATCACGCTCGAGTCGATCCGCCCCGAGCAGCACTTCACCCAGCCGCCGCCGCGGTTCTCCGAGGCCTCGCTGGTCAAGGAGCTCGAGGAGAAGGGCATCGGCCGGCCGTCGACCTACGCCGCCATCATGTCGACGATCGTCGACCGCGGCTACGTCGAGAAGAAGGAGGCCCGGTTCTGGCCCACCGAGCTCGGCATCCTGGTCAACGGCCTGCTGGTCGTCAGCTTCCCGGAGATCGTGTCCGCGGACTTCACGGCGAAGATGGAGTCGGATCTCGATCGCGTGGAGGACGGACAGCAGGACTGGCGCGAGCTGATGGCCGGGTTCTACGCGCCGTTCAAGATCGAGCTCGAGACCGCGCGCACCGAGATGCGCGACGTCAAGCGCGAGGAGATCGCGACCGACTGGGTGTGCGAGAAGTGCAGCAAGCCGATGGTCATCAAGTGGGGCCGCAACGGCAGCTTCCTCGCGTGCCAGGGCTACCCGGAGTGCCGCAACACCATGGAGGTCGTGAAGAACCTCGATGGTACGTGGGAGAAGGTCCCGCCGCAGACCACCGACGAGGTGTGCGAGACGTGCGGCGCCCCGATGACGGTCAAGCGCGGCCGGTTCGGCAGCTTCCTCGCGTGCACGAAGTACCCGGACTGCAAGACCACCAAGCCGATCTCGCTCGGCGTCAAGTGCCCGCGCGTCGGGTGTGGCGGGTTCATCGCGGAGAAGCGGTCGCGCCGCGGCAAGCCGTTCTACGGCTGCTCGAACTGGGCGAAGAAGCAGTGCGACTTCGTCGCGTGGGACAAGCCCATCCCGCAGCCGTGCCCGATCTGCAGCGCCAAGTTCGTCCTCAAGAAAGAGACCAAGCGCGGCATCACCCTGCGCTGCATGGAGTGCGACTGGAAGCAGGGCATCGACGACACCGAGGAGACGTCCGCGGCCTGAGACCCGTGGGCGGACGCCCGCGCCTGCCGCGTGCGGAGGGGGCGGCGCCTGTGGGCCCGACCGGCGCGGGGGAGCGGGCCGGGTGCTCTGGCATGTCCCGGTCCCGGCCGCGGGTAGCCTGCGGGCGCGGTCTCGTGTACGAACGAGGGCATGACCCGCGTCACCGTCGTCGGAGGAGGCATGGCCGGCAGCGAGGCCGCCTGGCAGCTCGCCGAGGCCGGCCTCGAGGTCTCTCTCGTGGAGATGAAGCCGTGCGTGATGTCGCCCGCGCACCAGACCCCGCTGCTCGGCGAGCTGGTGTGCTCGAACTCGCTGCGCAGCGATGACCCGGTGGCGCCGGCGGGGCTGCTCAAGCACGAGCTCCGGCGCTGCGGCTCGCTCGTGATCGCGTGTGCCGACCAGCACAAGGTGCCGGCAGGGCAGGCGCTCGCGGTGGAGCGGTTCGGGTTCGCCCGCGCGATCACCCAGCGGCTCGCGCTCCACCCGCGGATCCGGATCGAGCGCCGCCCGCTGCACGAGCTGCCTGACGGGCCGGTGATCGTGTGCACCGGCCCGCTCACCGAGGGCAAGCTCGGCGAGGTGATCCGCGCCGAGCTGGGCGGTGATCGCATGTACTTCTACGATGCGATCGCGCCGATCGTCGCGGCCGAGTCGATCGACTGGGACCACGCGTTCCGCGCATCGCGCTGGGGCCGCGACGCCGACGCGCCCGATCGCGACGCGCCCGAGCAGCGCGCGGCCGGGGGCGACACCGGCGTCGGCGACTACATCAACTGCCCGCTCAACAAGCTCGAGTACGAGGCCTTCATCGAGGCGGTCAACGGCGGCCGCAAGGTGCTGCCGCACGAGTTCGAGGAGCCGAAGTACTTCGAGAGCTGCATGCCGATCGAGGTGATGGCCGAGCGCGGGCCGCAGACGCTCCGGTTCGGGCCGATGCGCCCGATCGGGCTGCGCGATCCGCGCACCGGCCACCGGCCATGGGCCGTGGTGCAGCTCCGCCCCGAGAACCAGTACCTCACCGCGTACAACCTCGTCGGGTTCCAGACCCGGCTCGCGTACCCCGAGCAGCAGCGGATCTTCCAGATGATCCCCGCCCTCCGCCAGGCCGAGTTCCTGCGCTACGGCTCGATCCACCGCAACACGTACATCGACGCGCCGGCGCGCCTCGGCGCGCGGTTCGAGCTGAAGACCCGGCCGGACATCCGGTTCGCGGGGCTGCTGACCGGCGTCGAGGGCTACATCGAGTCGTGTGCGATGGGCCTGGTGGTGGCGTGGCTGCTCGCCGCCGAGCTCGGTGGACGCGAGCTCCCCGTGCCGCCGCCGACCACCATGCTCGGCGGCCTCTACCTCCACGTCACCGCGCCGCGCGAGGGCACCTACAAGTACGGCCCGACCAACGTCAACTACGGCCTGCTGCCGCCGCTCGAGGGGGTGCGCAAGGACCACCGCAAGGAGCGGATGTCCGAGCGGGCACGCGCGGACCTCGAGGGCTGGCTCGGCGCCGTGCGTGGTACGGTCGCCGCGTGAAGCGGCTCCTCGGGAAGTACGCGCTCGTCACGGGTGGCTCCAGCGGCATCGGCGCGGCGTGCGCCCAGGCGCTGGCGAGCGAGGGCGCCGGCGTGCTCGCGACCGGGCGGCGGTTCGCCCCCGGCCCGGCGGCGCGCCCGGAGCTCGGCGCGGTGGTGCAGGCCCAGCTCGACGTCACCGACGAGGCCGCGGTCGACCAGCGGTTCGCCGAGCTGCCCGAGCTCGACATCGTGGTGTGCTCGGCCGGCGTCGGCACGTTCGCGCCGATCGTCAACGCCCCGGTCGCCGACCTCCGCGCGATGCTCGAGGTGCACATCGTCGGCGCGATGCTGTGCGCGCGCGCGGCGCTCCGCCGCATGCAGCCGCGCCGCAAGGGCCACATCGTGATGATCGGCTCGCACGTGGCGCACCGCGCGTTCACCGACTGCGCCGGCTACACCGCCGCCAAGGCCGGCCAGCTCGGCCTGACGCGCGTGCTCGCCGAGGAGGCGCGGCCGTACGACATCCGGGTCACCTCGCTGCTGCCCGGCGCCACGGACACCCCGATCTGGGACGACCGCCCGGGCTTCGACCGCAGCAAGATGATGCGGCCCGAGGACGTCGCGGGGTTCCTGCTCGCGATCGTGGCGCGCCCGGGGATCTCCGTGGAGGAGGTCATCGTCACGCCGCCCGCCGGCGCGCTGTGAACTCGGTCACGGATTTGCGGACCGCCCCCGAACCGTGGTCTCGTGCCCCAACATGAAGAATTCAGGTCTGCTGTCGAAGCTTGGAATGGTCGCCGTGTTCGCGGCGCTGGTGGGCTGTGGAACGGATGGTCCCGGGACCGGGCCGATCTCGGCGGCCGACGCCATGGCGGGCTGCGAGGCGGGCTGCGAGCGCGACATGATGTGTGACCCGACGTCGACCGAGACCGTCGCGGCCTGTACCGCGGACTGCGTCGCGGGCGTCGGCGGCGGGGGCATCCGCGCGGATGTTTTTGAGGTGATCACGGACTGCACCGCCGCCCTGGCGTGCACGGCGGACGAGGACATCTGCTTGAACGAGTGCTCGCCGACGTCGGCCCACGAGAGCTACGAGACGGCGTGCCGCGCCAAGCTCGCCGAGTGCGGTGGGATGGCGGCCGACGTCGACGGCGCCTGCGAGACCACGCCCGGCGTTGACAAGGGCTTCCTGTGCGTGTTCACGCCCGCGGTGATGGCCGAGCTCGAGGACTGCTTCGCTCTCGATTGCGCCGGCCTCGACGCGTGCTTCAACACGGTCACGGCCAAGTACGGCTTCGGCGGCTGAGCGCAGCGGCGCCGGCCCCAGCTCGGCTCCTTCCGCGGGGGTGGTGCCGGGGCACGGTCGATGGACGCGAGAAAACTCGCTCCGGCGGTCCCGGGCGGTCATCCTCGGGAGATGGACTGGGACGGCGCGCTCGACGCGTTCAAGCAGTACCTCGAGGTCGAGCGGGCGTACTCGCCGCGGACCGTGGAGGTCTACCTCCGCGACGTCACCGCGCTGCGGGTCCACCTGCGGGGCAAGCGCGACGGGCGCGAGGCGCCGCTGACCCGGATCTCGGCGATCGACGTGCGCAGCCAGCTCGCGGCGCTGTTCGGCGAGAACGGCCCGGCGACCATCGGCCGCAAGCTGTCGAGCGTGCGGGCGTTCTGTCGGTTCCTGGTCAAGCGCGGCGTGATCGCGGGCAACCCGGCCGCGGCGATCCGCGGGCCGAAGAAGGCCAAGGGCCTGCCCCGGGCCCTCGACGTCGATGACGCGTTCCGGCTGGTCGAGGCGCCGACCACGACCGGCCGCACCAGCCACCGCCGGCTGTCGTCGTCTGAGGAGGCGCGCCACGCGCTGCTGCGGCTGCGGGACGCGAGCCTGCTCGAGCTGCTGTACGGCACCGGCCTGCGCGTGTCCGAGGCGTGTGCGCTCGACACCACGGACATCGATCGCGACCGCTACGGCACGCCGGTGGTCCTGGTCCGCCACGGCAAGGGCAACAAGAGCCGGCAGGTCCCGTTCGGCGGCGCCGCCGACCGCGCGCTGCTCGCCTACCTGCCGGCCCGGCGCGCCCTGGCGGCGACCAGCGCGGCCTTGTTCGTCAACGCGGGTGGGGACCGGCTGACCCCGCGGTCGGTGCAGCGCATGGTCAAGACGTGGACGATCGCGGGCGGCGTCAACGCCAACGCCACCCCGCACGGCCTGCGCCACTCGTTCGCGACGCACCTGCTCGACGAGGGCGTGGACCTGCGCGCGATCCAGGAGCTGCTCGGTCACGCCAGCCTCGCGTCCACGCAGATCTACACCAAGGTGTCCCTCGACCACCTGATGAAGGTCTACGACGACGCGCACCCGCGGGCGAAGCAGAAGCCCTGAGAGACTGTGAAACAGTCTCGAAAACCTGGGTGGGAACCCTGCGCGGCTTGCCGCGTAGGGCGGGGCGGAGCCCCGTGGAACTGACGCCGCGCGCGGCGCACGTCTCACGTCCCGCCGGGTGCGCGGCCGTGCTAGACGATCGGTCGTGAAGCCAGACATCCACTCGACGACGATCCTGTCGGTGCGGCGCGGCGGGGTGGTCGTGGTCGCCGGCGATGGCCAGGTGACCCTCGGCACCACCGTGGTCAAGAGCGGGGCCCAGAAGGTCCGCACGCTCGGCGAGGGCCGCGCGATCGGTGGGTTCGCCGGCTCCGCGGCCGATGGCATCGCGCTGTTCGAGCGGCTCGACGACAAGCTCCGGGCCCAGCGCAGCCCGCTGCGGCGTGCGGCCGTCGAGCTCGCCAAGGAGTGGCGGACCGACCGCGCGCTCCGCAAGCTCGAGGCGATGCTGGTGGTCGCCGACGCGGAGGCGACGTTCATCCTGTCGGGCTCGGGCGACGTGATCGAGCCCGACGACGGCGTGTGCTCGATCGGCTCGGGCGGCCCGTACGCGCTGTCGGCGGCGCGCGCCCTGACGCGCCACACCGAGCTCGGCGCCCGCGCGATCACCGAGGCCGCGATGCAGATCGCCGCGGAGATCTGCATCTACACCAACGCGAACCTCACCATCGAGGAGCTCGCGTCGTGACCCTCCCCACCGAGGCCCAGCTGACCCCCGCTCGCATCGTCGAGGAGCTCGATCGCTACGTGGTCGGCCAGCGCGACGCCAAGCGCGCCGTCGCCGTGGCGCTGCGCAACCGCTGGCGCCGCCAGCAGGTCGAGGGCGACCTGCGCGACGAGATCGCCCCGAAGAACATCATCATGATCGGCCCGACCGGCGTCGGGAAGACCGAGATCGCGCGCCGGCTCGCGCGGCTCGCGCGCGCCCCGTTCCTCAAGGTCGAGGCCAGCAAGTTCACCGAGGTCGGCTACGTCGGCCGCGACGTGGACTCGATCGTGCGCGACCTCGTCGAGGTCTCGGTCAAGCTCGTGCGCGACGAGGAGGCTGGCAAGGTGCGGCCGCGCGGCCAAGGAAGCCGCCGAGGAGCGGCTGCTCGATCTGCTCCTGCCGCGCAGCGGGGGAGGGCGCGGGTTCACGGACCGCGCGAACGAGATCCCGGCGCCCAGCACCGACGCCACGCGCGAGAAGCTGCGCGCCATGCTGCGCGATGGCCGCCTCGATGACCGCGAGGTCGAGGTCGAGCTGGCCGATGAGGCGAACCCCCTGATGGGCATGCTCGGGGGCCAGCCCGGCATGGACGAGGGCGCGCTGTCGGGGCTCAAGGACATGTTCGGCTCGTTCGCGCGGTCGATCAGATCTCCGGCGAAGAAGCAGAAGCTCAAGGTCCCGCAGGCGTGGCGCGCGCTGACCGAGCAGGAGGTCGACAAGCTGATCGATCACGAGGCCGCCACGCCGCGAGGCGGTCCACCGCGCCGAGCATGCCGGCATCGTGTTCATCGACGAGATCGACAAGATCGCGACCAGCCGCGATCGCGGCGGCGTGGACGTCTCGCGCGAGGGCGTGCAGCGCGATCTGCTGCCGATCGTCGAGGGCTCCACGGTGACCACCAAGTACGGGCCGGTGAAGACCGACCACGTGCTGTTCATCGCGGCCGGCGCGTTCCACATGAGCAAGCCGAGCGACCTGATCCCGGAGATGCAGGGCCGGTTCCCGATCCGCGTGGAGCTGACGCCGCTGGTGGCCGAGGATTTCGTGCGGATCTTGACCGAGCCGCAGAATGCGATGACTCGCCAGTATGCGGCGCTGCTCCAGACCGAGGGGGTGACCATCGAGTGGACGCCGGAGGCGATCGCCGAGCTCGCCGCGATCGCCGCCGACGTCAACCGCCGCACCAACGACATCGGCGCGCGCCGGCTCCACACGGTGCTCGAGCGGCTGCTCGAGGATCTGCTCTACAACGCGTCCGACATCGGCGCGCAGACCATCCCGATCACTGCGGCGTTCGTCCGCGAGCGGCTCGGCGCCCTCGTCGCCAACGAAGATCTGTCGCGGTACATCCTGTGACCGCGTCCGGTCACGGGCTCGTGGCCGATGGCCTGCGGCCGGTGGCCGCGGCCCGCGCGTGGTGACTGCTGCGCTGCCCCGCCGCATGATAGAACCCGAACGTGACCCAAGCTGAGCTGCTCGCCCTCGCCGATCAGGTCTTCATCAAGAACTACCGGCAGCAGCCGATCGTGATCGAGCGCGGTGCAGGATCCGAGGTGTGGGACGTCACTGGCGCGCGCTACCTCGACATGACCGCGGGCATCGCGGTGTGTGGTCTCGGCCACGCCCACCCGACGTTCACCGAGCGGGTCGCCCGCCAGCTCGGGACCCTGATCCACGTCTCGAACCTGTACTGGAACGAGCAGCAGATCATCGCGGCCAAGAACATCGTCGACCGCTCGTTCGCCGACCGCGTGTTCTTCTGCAACTCCGGAGCGGAGGCCAACGAGGGCGCGCTCAAGCTCGCGCGCCGCTACCAGGCCGTCGTCGCGAACGCCCCGGAGCGCACGACCATCATCTCCACGCACGGCAGCTTCCACGGCCGGTCGTTCGCCACCGTCTCGATCACCGGCCAGCCCAAGTACCGCGAGGGGTTCGGCCCGCTGGTCGGGCCCGTCGAGTTCATCACCTACGGCGATCTCGCGGCCGCCCGGGCTGCGCTCGAGCCGCGCACGGCGTGCGCGATCATCGTCGAGCCGATCCAGGCCGAGGGCGGCATCGTGGTCCCGCCGCCCGGCTACCTCGCCGGCCTGCGGCAGCTGTGCGATGACACGGGCACCGTGCTGATCTTCGACGAGGTCCAGACCGGGATGGGGCGCACCGGCCGCTGGTTTGGCCACCAGCACGACGATGTGGTCCCCGACGTGATGACGCTCGCCAAGGGCCTCGGGGGAGGCGTGCCGATCGGCGCGGTCGCGTGCAGCGAGAAGGCCTCCGCGGGGCTCGCGGCGCACGCGGGCGGTGCGGTGCCGCACGCGACGACGTTCGGCGGTAACCCGCTGGCGTGCGCTGCGGCGAATGCGGTGTTCGACATCATCGAGAATGAGGGCCTGCTCGCCCGTGTCACCGAGCGCGGCGAGCTGCTCGGCGGCCTGCTGGCGGGCCTGGTCGCCGGGTTCCCGGGCCACGCCACCGAGGCGCGCGGGCGCGGCCTGCTGCGCGGCCTGGCGGTGTCGGGCAGCCCCGTCAACGTGGTCGCCGAGTGCCGCAAGCGCGGTGTCCTGCTGTCGGTCGCGGGCGCCAGCGTCGTGCGGTTCGCGCCGCCCTACGTGGTCGCGGAGGCCCAGCTCGAGCAGGCGGTGGCCACCTTGCGAGGCGTGCTCGCCGAGGGGGTGGGCGCGTGAGTCCGCGTGGCTTCCTGACGATGGCGGACATCCCCGCCCGTGACTGGCCCGCGGTGTTCGATCGTACGGCGGCGCTCGAGAAGCACCGGCGCACCCCGTTCTGGGCCAGGACGTTCGAGGGCAAGACCATCGCGCTCGTGTTCGAGAAGAACTCGACGCGGACCCGCGTCTCGTTCGAGGTCGCCGCGTTCGAGCTCGGCGGCCACGCCGTGGTGCTCACCTCCGACGGCAGCCAGCTCGCGCGCGGCGAGCCCGTCGAGGACACCGCGCGGGTGCTCGCCAGCTACTGCGACGCGATCATGGTCCGCACCTACGGTCAGGACCGCGTCGCCGCGTTCGCCAGGGCGTCGTCAGTGCCCGTGATCAACGGCCTGTCCGACCAGCACCACCCGTGTCAGGTCGCGGCGGACCTCTACACCGTCCGCGAGCAGTTCGGCCGGATCGAGGGGCTGCGCTACGCGTGGATCGGCGACGGCAACAACATGGCCCAGTCGTGGATCGAGGCGGCCGGCATGTTCGGCCTCGACCTCGCGCTCGCGTGCCCCGATGGTTATGCGCCCGATGCACAGATGGTGGCGGCCGCGCGCGCGTCCCAGGTCCTCCTCGGGCGAGGATCGATCGTCCTGACCACGGATCCGCGGGAGGCCGGGGCCGGCGCGCACGTGCTGTCGACCGACGTCTGGGTGTCGATGGGGCAGGGCGACGAGGAGACGCGGCGCGAGGTGTTCAAGCCGTACTGCATCGACGGCGCGCTGCTCGCGACCGCCGCTCCGGACGCCATCGTGCTGCACTGCCTGCCGGCGCACCGAGGTGAGGAGATCACGGGCGAGGTCCTCGATGGGCCGCGTTCGCTCGCCTGGAAGCAGGCCGAGAACCGGCTCCACGTATCGAAGGCGATCCTCGAGTACGTCATCGGCGTTCGGCCGGCGTGATACACTCGCACCCGTGAGCACGGTTCCGGCCGACATCGCCGGGGTTGGATCGACCGCCCAGCGACTCCGGGTCAGCCCCGGGTTCGACCCTCTGAAGGCCGCGATCGGCCCCGAGGAGTACTTCCTGCTGTCGCGGATCGACGGCACGAAGTCGCTCCGCGAGGTGCTGCTCGACACTGGCCTGCCGATCGAGCGGGGCATCTCGATCGTGACGCGCCTGCGCGCGATCGGAGCGCTGCTGCTCCCCGGTGAGGTCGCCGCGGCCGTCCACCCGGCGCCGGAGGCCGCCACCGAGGTCGGCCGTCCCGCGCCGTCGGTGCGCCCGCAGGTCGCCCCGGCGGGCGTCCCCGTGGTGCCGCCCGCTCGTGGACCCGCGGCCCCGGCGCTGCGCCCCGCGGCCGGCAATGCGGCTCCCGCCGCCGCCGCCGCGCTGACCTTCGGGCACGATCTGACCCTGCCCGCGACCACCGACGAGGAGCGGGCCGCGCTCGGCGAGCCCGGGCTCGAGCTCGCGGAACCGGTCCGCCGGCGCATCCTCGCGATGCTGCGCGTGCTCCCGCGCCACGATCCGCACGGGCTGCTCGGGGTGCCCAAGGGCGCCGATCCGCGGACCCTCAAGCGCGCGTACTTCGCGCTGTCGAAGGAGATCCACCCGGATCGGTACTACGGCAAGGCGCTCGGTTCGTTCACGGCGCGGATGACGCTCGTGTTCGAGGAGGTCAGCCGCGCCTACGCCTGGCTGACCGGGTCCGACAGGGCGCGCGCGGCGGCCCGGTCGGCCGAGCGCGGCCCCACCGAGCCCGATCAGCCGCAGACCCCGCAGGAGTACGCCGCGGAGCTGTTCGTGCGCGCATGCCAGCTCGAGGTCGACGGCGGGCACCTCGATGCGATGAAGCTGTTCTCCGCGGCGGTCCGGGTGGATCCGCAGGTCCGGTACCTGCGCCGGGCCACGAGCTGTGCCCTGGCGGCCAACCAGCCGAAGAGCGCGGTCGAGTATGCCAAGAAGGCGCAGGCCCAGGCGCCGAACGCCGCCTCCGCCGCCCGCCTGCTCGCGACTGCCTTCCGGGCGGCGGGCAAGCTGTTCGACGCCGAGGAGGTGCTCGTGATGGCCCTGGCCATGAAGAGCGAGAACGACGTCCTCACCGCGGAGCTGGGCCACGACCTCGTCGAGGTCCGGCGCCTGCTCGCCATCGGTTGATCGCCGGCGCACGCTACCCGACCCGGGCCCCGGCGGTCCGGGCGCAGGTGGATTTAGGCAGCCGTGACGCTGGCGATCTACGCGGAAACGAGGGGAAAATGTTCCGCCATGGCGACTGAAAAGGTGATCGGTATCGACCTCGGCACCACGAACTCGTGCGTGGCGATCGTCGAGGATGGGACCCCGTCCGTGATCCCCAACCGCGGGGGCTACAAGACGACCCCGTCGATGGTCGCGATCGCCGAGAACGGCAAGCGGCTCGTTGGTCACATCGCGAAGCGTCAGGCGATCACCAACGCGGAGAACACGGTCTACTCGAGCAAGCGGCTGATCGGTCGCAAGTGGGGCTCCGCGGCCGTCCGCAGCTCCCTCGAGATCATGCCGTACCGGATCGTCGAGGGACCGCACGACGACGTTCGCATCATGCTCCGCGACCAGGTGTTCAGCGTCCCCGAGGTCAGCGCCTACATCCTCCAGGAGATGAAGCTGATCTCCGAGGAGTACCTCGGCGAGGAGGTCCAGAAGGCGGTGATCACGGTCCCCGCGTACTTCAACGACGGCCAGCGCCAGGCGACCAAGGACGCCGGCAAGATCGCCGGCCTCGACGTCATCCGCATCATCAACGAGCCCACGGCCGCCGCGCTCGCGTACGGCTTCGGTCGCAACATCGAGCGCAAGGTCGCGGTCTTCGACCTCGGCGGCGGCACGTTCGACATCTCGATCCTCGAGATCGGCAACGGCGTGTTCGAGGTGCTCTCGACCGCCGGTGACACGTTCCTCGGCGGCGAGGACTTCGACCGCCGGATCATCGACTGGCTCGTGTTCGGGTTCGAGAAGCAGTACGGCATCGACCTCCGCAAGGACAAGATGGCTCTCCAGCGGCTCAAGGACGTCGCGGAGAAGGCGAAGTGCGAGCTGTCGAGCGTCAAGGAGACCGAGATCAACCTGCCGTTCATCATCTCGACGGGCCGCAACGAGGCGCTCCACCTGCAGACGATGCTGACCCGCGAGAAGCTCGAGGAGCTGACCGGGGACCTGATCGACCGCACGGTCGAGATCTGCCTGAAGACCCTCGAGGAGGCCGAGATCACCAAGGACCAGATCGAGGACGTCATCCTCGTCGGCGGCATGACCCGCATGCCACGCGTCCAGAGCGCAGTCGCCGGGTTCTTCGGCCTCGAGCCATGCAAGGGCGTCCACCCCGACGAGGTCGTCGCGCTCGGCGCCGCGATCCAGGGCGCCGCGCTCACCGACGAGAAGAGCGACATCCTGCTCCTCGACGTCACGCCACACTCACTCGGCATCATGATCGTCGGCGGCTACTTCCATAAGCTGATCGAGCAGAACACCACGGTACCCACGAGCGAGCAGCACGTGTTCACCACGGTCAAGGACAACCAGACCTCGGTGAAGATCCTCGTGCTCCAGGGCGAGAGCGACCGCGCCGAGGAGAACGATCTCCTCGGTGAGTTCGTCCTGACCGGCCTGCGCCGCGCCCCGCGCGGTGAGGTCGAGGTCGAGGTCATGTTCCACATCAGCGCCGACGGCATCGTGTCCGTGAAGGCGCGCGACCTCGAGACCGGCCTCGAGCAGTCGATCACCGTGACCGCCACCTCGGGCCTGACCGAGGAAGAGATCCGGAAGATGGTCGACGCCAACCAGGACTACATGGTCGAGGTCCGCTCCGGCCAGGAGTTCGAGAAGGCGCGCCACACCGCCGAGAAGGCGCTCGAGGAGATCGAGGGCCTGTTCCCGCAGGTGTCCGACATCATCGCGGGCTCGGACTTCGGCCAGGACGCGGTCAAGAAGGCGCGCGCGGTCGTCGAGCGCACGCGCCAGTCGATCACGGCGAAGGACCTGACGACGCTCACCGAGGCCACCGAGGCGCTCAACCGCACGCTCAACATGTTCCGCGGCGTGGTGTCCAAGACCCGCGGATGAGCGCTTCGTCCGGACACCCGGAGCGGCCCGAGTTGACACGGCTGATCGAGGCTGGCCTGGCCCTGTACGGGCTGGGCGACCTCGATGGCGCGCTCCACGCGTGGGAGCAGGTGCTCGAGGTCGAGCCGGGCAACGGGCACGCGAACAGCTACGTCGACTACGTCCGCCTCAACTACGACCTCCTGACCGGGGCCGAGGCCCCCGACGCCGCGGCCCAGGCAGCGTTCGCGATCGCGAGCGACGAGGCGCCCGACCACACGATCGACGCCGAGCCCTCCGCGAGCGCTCTGCTGCGGGGGGCATCCCCGCACCTGTTCGCGCCCATCGATGCCGCGCTGTCGGCGGCCGTCGCGGGAGCCGTCGTCGCGGCCGGTGCTGCGGCGGCCGTCGCCGCCACCACCGAGCCGGCGCCCGCCGCCGCGGTCGCCGATGGTTGGTCCATCGACGAAGATCCCCGCCCGCGCACCCTCGACGGCGACGCGCCGCTCGCGGCGGTGGCGGGCCCCGAAGTCAACTTCGAGCGCGCCACCCGCGAGGACGACGCCGCCCGGATGGGGATGCGCCCGACGGCCGCGGCCAGCGCAGCCGCGGAGGTCGCCAGCGCCGACGTTGCGGCCGCCGAGTTCGGCCCCGAGAGCACACCCGGGTTCGAAGCGCCGACGGACGTCCGCGCGCGCGAGCTCGGCTTCGTACGCGCCCCACCCGGGCCGCGTCCCTCGGTCGACGTCTCGCTCGACGAGCCGGTCGACGGACCGCTGGTTCCACAGCCGCCCGTGCTGCCGTCTGCCGCGCTGCCGCACAGGCCCCTGGGCGTGGCCGCGCTGTCGATCGAGGCCTTCGAGCTCGACGACGCTGCCGCACCGGCCGCCGCCGACGTGCCGGTGTCGCCGCTCGCGCCCATCCGCGAGCTGCCGGATCTTCCGCTCGATCACCTCCACGGGTTCGATCTCGAGTCCCGGCCGACGCTCCAGATCGATCCGATGGTGTCCGCGCCGACGCGCGAGCTCGGGCTGCGCCCGCCCGGGGGGACCCCGGCGCCACCGGCCAGCCCGCCCACGCGCGCGGACATCGTGCTGGCGTTCGATCCCGTCGACGCGCGCGCCGCGCAGATCCTCGAAGTGGTCGATGCCGAGGCGCCCCTCGGCGAGCCCAAGGAGGAGCAGACGCGGCGTCGGGTGACGGCGCTGCTCGAGCGCGCCACCGTGTGGGCCGTCGAGGGTGTGCTCGATCGAGCCGTCGCCGCCCTCGATCTCGCGCTCTCGGAGGATCCGGACAGCGCGCTCGCGCAGAAGCTGGTGCAGCAGCACCGCGACGACATCACCGCGGTGTTCCAGGCGTTCCTCGGCGAGCTGGATCGCGCCCCGGTGCTCGCGCGGCCGATGCACGAGCTCGCGAGCGCGCCGATCAGCCCGCGCGCAGCGTTCCTGTTGTCGCGCGTCGACGGCACGCTGACCCTCGACGAGATCCTCGACGTGTCCGGCATGCCGCGGCTCGAGGCGTACCGCTACCTGTGCCAGCTGTTCCTTCGCGGCATCTTGCGGTGAGGCCGGCGCGCCTGTGCTCATCACCCTCGTCCCCCATGCCATCGCCGCCCGTCCCGGCGAGCCGCACCGCTGCGCCCGTGCAGGGCAACCTGTCGCAGGCGGCGCGCCTGGCCGGGCTCGAGCGGAAGTTCCTGTACAAGCTGCTGGAGCGCGCCGGGCTGCGCCCGAAGTCCAGTGATTCGCCCGAGACGAACGAAGCCCCCGAGGACTGACGTATGAGCCGCATCTACCGCACCCTGCCCCCGCAGGGCACCCGCCTGTCCATCGCGTACTCCGGTGGCCTCGACACCCGCTGCGCTGTCGCGTGGCTCGCCGAGCAGGGCATGGACGTCCACGCGTACACCGCCGACCTCGCGCAGCCGGACGAGGCGAACCCCGCCGACATCCCGCCGTCCGCGCTCGCGCACGGGGCGACCCACGCGCGGCTGCTCGACGTCAAGGATGGCCTCGTCCGCGAGGGCCTGATCGCGATCCAGTGCGGTGCGTTCCACCTCTCGGTTGGCGGCAAGAAGTACTTCAACACCACGCCGCTCGGGCGCGCCGTCACCACCACCGCGATCGTGCGCGCGATGGTCGACGACGACGTCCACGTGTTCGGCGATGGCTCGACCCACAAGGGCAACGACATCCAGCGGTTCTACCGCTACGGGATCCTGGTCGACCCGACGCTGCGGATCTACAAGCCGTGGCTCGACGGCGCGTTCGTGCGCGCGTTCGGCGGGCGCACCGAGATGGCGCAGTACCTCGCGCGGATCGGCAAGCCCTACAAGATGGGCGTCGAGAAGGCATACTCCACCGACGCCAACCTGCTCGGGGCCACGCACGAGGCCAAGGACCTCGAGCGTCTCGATAGCGGGATGCGGATCGTCGAGCCGATCATGGGCGTGGCGCACTGGAAGGCGGACGTCGCGATCGCCGCCGAGGAGATCACGATCGGCTGGGAGCAGGGGCGCCCGACCACGCTCAACGGCCAGCACTTCGAGTCCCCGTACGCGTTGTTCGTGGAGGCGAACCGGATCGGCGGCCGCCACGGCCTCGGCATGAGCGATCAGATCGAGAACCGCGTGATCGACGCCAAGAGCCGCGGCATCTACGAGGCGCCGGGTATGGCGCTCCTGCACATCGCCTACGAGCGGCTGCTGTCGGCGATCCACAACGAGAACACGCTCGACCTGTACGCCACCCTCGGCCGCCGGCTCGGTCGCCTGCTCTACGAGGGCAAGTGGTACGACCCCGAGGCGTGCCTGCTCAAGGACGGCCTCACCCGCTGGGTGGCGCCGAGCGTGACCGGCGAGGTCACCCTCGAGCTGCGTCGTGGCGACGACTACACGATCGTCTCCACCCGCGCGCAGTACATGGCGTACGGCCCCGACAAGCTCTCGATGGAGCGCGTCGAGGAGCCTGCGTTCACGCCCGAGGATCGGATCGGCGCGCTCGAGCTGCAGAACCTGTCGGTCGGCGACAACCGCGACCTGCTGCTCCACCACCTGTCCAGCCTGCGGCAGCTCGCGCCCACCGGCGGAGATCCGCTGGGTCGCCTGCTCGGCAGCCCGGAGGAATAGCCCGCGCGTCCGCCGCGCCGCGGTATCCTGGCGATGATGGTTGGGATGACTCGTGACGTGCGGCGCCCGGCACTCTCGGCGCGTCGGCCTCGTGCTCGGGGCGGCGCTGTGCTCGGCGCCTGCGGCTTCCAGGCCGCGGGCACGGGCGAGCCGCCGGGGATCGACGCACCCGTGATCGACGGATCTCCGGGAGTGGTGGTCGATGCACCGGCGAACGACGCCCCCGCGGACGCGGCCCCGGCGACGTGCTGGGCCCGCTGGCTCGCGGGGAACCCGGTGCTTTCCGCGGCCGCGGCCGTGCCGGGGATCAACTCCAGCAGCTATGACCGCGATCCCGCGGTGTCTGCCGACGATCTGACGATCGTGTTCAGCAGCGCGCGCTCCGGGACCTCCGGCGGCGGCGACTTCTGGACCGCCACGCGCGCCACGCGGGCAGGCACGTTCGCGGCCGCCACCCAGCGCGCCGATCTCAACAGCAGCGCGAGCGAGACCCGCGCCTCGATCTCGGGCGATGGCCTGCTCGCCGCGATCGGCACCAGCCGAAGTGGTGGCGAGGGTGGCATCGACATCTGGCTCGGTAGCCGCGTGCTGCTCACCGATGGCTTCACCGGGTTCTCGCAGACGTTGCTCGGCGCGGTCAACGACGGCGACGCTCAGCACGACCCGTTCCTGAGCGCGGACGGGCTGCGGCTCTACCTCGCGCCGACGACCGGCGGGCAACACATCGAGGTGGCGACGCGCGCGACGCTCGCCAGCACCTTCGCATCGCCGGACTCGTTGATCGACAGCGCCAGCAGCGACGCCGATCCGTGGGTGTCGCCTGACGAGCGCGTCATCGTGTTCTCGTCGGATCGCGCGGGCACCATCGGGAGCGCCGATGTGTGGTTTGCCACCCGTGCCACCGTCGGTGACGCGTTTGGCACCGCGATCCAGCTGTCGACCGCGGTCAACACCACCGCGAGCGACGGCGACCCGGCGCTGTCCGCCGATGGCTGCCAGCTGTACTTCAGCTCGAACCGCGCGGGCGGCACGGGCGACTTCGATCTCTACGTCGCCACGGTCACACCCTGATCGTCACTCGAGTGGATCGGTGATGTCCTCACTCGAGGACCGCGTGGGCGGGCGCGCGACGTCGAGCACGTAGCGCACGAGCGCTGGCAGGTAGTCGGACAGGGCCGGGCAGCGCACGGCGGTCCCGACCAGCGCTCGCGTGGTGTTGGCCTGGTCGTAGTGGACCGGGTGGTCGAGCAGGTCCACGAACGCCGCCGGCCCGCGGCCGAGGCGCGACAGGCCGGGCGTGCGCAGCACGGCGCGGGTGAGCGGGCGCGGGATGTCGTGCCCGCGGCTCCTTCGCTGCGCGCCACGTGCCACCCCGCCTCGATCACGTAGTCGATCGGCACGAGGTTGAGGGGGACGTCGCCGCGTCGCGATCAGCACCATCAGGTAGTACGGCCCGTCGAGCCTGTCGATCTCGCCGGTCTGGCTGTCGCCGACGATGATGCCGGGGCGGAGCACCGTGATCGGGAGCTTCTGCATCGCGGCGCGGACCAGCGTATCGGCCTGCCACGTGGTGCGCTCGTACTCGTTGTGGAACTTCTGCCCGACGTCGAGGTCGTCCTCGTGGAACGTGCCGCGGCGATCGCCCGAGACCATCGCGGTGGACCCGTGGACCACCCGCTCGAGGCACGGGGCATCGCGCGCGAGATCGAGGATGGTGCGCGTGCCGGTGATGTTCACGCGCCGCGCCGTCGCTGGATCGACGCCCATGAAGTAGATGCCGGCCAGGTGGTGGATCCAGGTCACCTCGCGCGACAGCTGGTGGTACTCGGCGCTCGACAGCCCGAGGTCGATGTCGCAGACGTCGCCGACGAGGATCTCGGCGCGCGCGCGCGCGCGGCGTCGGGGTGGGCAGCGAGGAACGAGCGCGCCTGGTCAGCGAACCGGGCCTCGGCGAGCACGTAGAGCCGGGTCTCGGGCTCGCTCGCGAGCAGCTTGGTGATCATCCGGCGCGCGGTGAACGCCGGGAACCCGGTGACCAGCGCGACGTCGCGGGCGGCGACCTAGAGCCGCCCGGTCACGTGATCGCGCACCGGCGCGACCGGGCACCCGCAGCGGCCCGTGGGCGGCCTCGATCGCGGCGGCCACCCGCGCGACCTCGGCCTCGAGCGCAGCGCGATCGCCGGTGTTCTCGATCACCCAGGTGGCCACGGCGAGCTTGTCGGCGAGGGGGGCTTGTGCGGCGATCCGCGCGTCCGCCTCCGCGGGGGCGAGCCCATCACGCTCGATCAGGCGGCGGCGCTGGACGTCCGGCGGCGTGGCCACCACGATCAGCCCCGCGAGCCCGGCGTGCGCGCGGTTCTCGACGAGGAGCGCCGCCTCGTACAGGACCACCTGCGCACCGGCGTCGGACCACGTCGCGATCGCGGCCGCGCTGGCGGCGGCGATCCGCGGGTGCGTGATCCGGCCGAGGTCGGCGCGCGCGGCCGGATCGGCGAACGCGATCGCCCCGAGGCGCTTGCGATCGAGCGCGCCGGCAGGCGTCAGGATCTGCGGTCCGAACCGGGCGATCAGCTCGGCGAGCGCGGGCTGCCCGGGCTCGACGATCTGGCGAGCGAGTTGATCGGCGTCGATCACGGCAGCTCCGCGCTCGGCGAACATCCGAGCGACGGTGCTCTTCCCCGACGCGATCCCGCCGGTCAACCCGATCACGTGCGCCGCCACGACGGTTTCGGTACCACGGCTGGCCGGGAAGGTGGGTGCGGGATAGGTTATCCACATGCTGGTCCGCGGGCGCGCCCCGTCGCTCCTGCCGCCCGGCGCGGCGGTCGTGCTCGCGCTCGCCGCGATGCTCGGGGCCGTGCTCGTGGGCGCGCGTGGCTCGTCGGCCGAGGCCGCCCGCCGGGACTGGTCGACCAGCGCCGCCTGCGGGAGCTGCCACCCGGCTCAGCTCGCGGCATGGCAAGCCACCCGCCACGCCCGCACGCGCGACAGGTTCGCCGTCCGTCCCGAGGGGCGCTGCCTGGCCTGCCATGGCACAGGCGAGGCGCCGGCCGGACCCGCGATCGCGGTCGAGGTCGGCTGCGAGGCGTGCCACGGCGCGGGCGCGGCCTACGCTCCGGACGACATCATGCGCAGCCCGGCCGTCGCCCGCGCGCTCGGCCTCGTCGACCTGTCGACGCCCGCCGCGCGCGCCGCCGTGTGCCAGACCTGCCATGGTCGGTCCACCACCGGCCGCCCGTTCGACCCCAGCGCCCCGGTCCACCTCGTGGCGCCCGCCGCGGGCACACCACCCGAGAAGCCCGAGAAGAAGTGACCTCATGAGCCGCGCTCGTCCACGTCCCCCCGCCACGTTCATCACCTCGGCCGCCGCGCCCAAGGACTTCCCGCCGGGGACGCTGCCCGAGCTCGCGGTCGCCGGGCGGTCCAACGTCGGCAAGTCGAGCCTGATCAACGCGGTCACCGGCCACCCCGGGCTCGCGCGTACTTCGCGCACGCCGGGCCGCACGCGGCTGGTCAACTGGTTCCAGATCGACGCGCAGCCGAGCTTCCACCTCGTCGATCTGCCCGGCTACGGCTACGCCAAGGTCCACGCCGAGATGCGCGAGAGCTGGAAGCCGCTGATCGAGAAGTACCTGACCTCGCGCAAGACGCTCGCGGGCGTGCTGCTGCTGATCGACATCCGCCGCGGCCCGCAGGAGGAGGAGCTCGACTTCGTGCCGTGGCTGGCGCAGCGCGGGACGCCGATCCTGGTGGCGCTGACCAAGGGCGACAAGCTCGCCAAGAACAAGCGCATGCTCGAGATCAAGGCCGCCAAGAAGACGCTGGCGCTGACCCGCGATCCGTACGCGGTGTCGATCCTCGACGGCGAGGGCATCGACCCGCTGTGGCGCGCGATGCTCAACCTCGTCACGCCGGCCTGACGAGCGCCGCGCGTGGTGGACATCGTCCCGGCGTCCGCCACGGACCTCGCCGCGCTCCTCGAGATCGAGCGCCACTCGTTCCGCACCGCATGGACCGCCGAGACGCTCGCCGCGGAGCTCGCGCGGGAGCACGCGTACGTCGACGTCGCGCGCGGGCCCGGCGTCGTCGGGTACAACAACTACTGGATCGTGCCGGTCTCCGCGGAGGTCCACATCCTGTCGATCGCGACGCACCCCGATCACCGCCGCCGCGGGGTGGCGGGCGCGCTGCTCGCGCATGCGCTGACGGCGGCCCGGGCGCGCGGCGCCACGCTCGCGACGCTCGAGGTGCGGAAGGGCAACCGCCCGGCGATCGCGCTGTACGAGCGCGCGGGGTTCCGCGCCGTCCACGTGCGCGCGCGCTATTATCAGGACGATGGCGAGGACGCGCTCGTCATGCTCGCCGACCTCGGCGCCGTCGCCGACCTCGGGGCGTGACTACTCGAGCGTGCCGCTGACGGGGACGCGATCGCTGGCGTCGCGCGTGCCGACGTACACCGCGCCGCCGACGAGCGCGGCGACGAGCATGCCGCCGCCCGCCAGCACGTACCAGTGCTGGTACCAGGCCGGGGCGGCGCCGCGCAGCGACAGCTCCGCGGACACCTTGATCTCGCCGTCGGGCGGGAGCGCGATCCGGGTGGCGAACGGCACGTAGCCGACCTTCTCGATGCGGATGTCGTAGCGCGCGGGCGCCGGCAGCTTGAGCGGATCGAGCGGCGTCTGGCCGCGCGGCTGGCCACCGACGGTGACCTGCGCGCCCGCGAGGTTGGCGACGATGTCGATCACGCCAAAGCGCGCGAAGTCACCGGGGGCGAGCAGGCGGGTCAGGTAGCCGGTCAGCTGGTCGTCGCCGGGGACCGCGCCCGCGGCGAGCGAGTCCGCGATCCGCGTGGTGACCTCGCCGCGCGCGACCTCGATCCGCTGCATCGTGAGGATCACGTCGCCCAGCTCGCTGATGCCGATCAGCAGCACGTCGACCGCGCCGAGCTTCTTGCCGATCTGTGCGATGCACGCCGCATCGCCGGCGCACCCGACGAGCGTCTGGTCGAGCTTCTCGCCGTACACCGTGCGCGCCTGGTCCGGGCCGAGCAGCTGCAGTGATGTCAGCCTGGCCATCGTGCCCTGCACGCGCGTGGCGATGGCGGGCAGGGCGGAGGAGCCCGAGCGGTACTCGAGGACCACCACCTTGCGCCGCGGATCCGGATCCGCGTGCGCGACCGCGCCGACCAGGAGCTGGACCGCGAGCGCCGCGCGGAGGACGAGCCGCGCGGGCGTCATCGGGCTCCGAACAGCGCGCCGATCGAGCGCGGCTGGTAGTCGGGGAACCGGGCTTGCTCGCCGATCGGCGGGTCGTCGCACGCCCAGGTCTGGAAGATGTCCGAGGTCCCGACCTCGACCTCGCACGAGGTCCGCACGCGTTGCGGGATCGACGAGCTCGCGAGGTCGAACAGCTGCCAGTCGGTGGTGCGTGCGTCGAGGCACGGCAGGTAGTCGAAGTTTCCATCGGTCAGCGTCGAGATGTACGACCGGCTGCTCGTGACGAGCGCGACGTACTGGCCGCCGGGCAGGGCGACCAGATCGAGCGGGGTCACCCCCAGCGCCTTGAGCACCTGCGCGTGCTGGCGCGCCGTGTCGTCGACGTCGATGATGGTCTCGCGGCGGGCGGGGGCATCGAGGACGATCGGATCGCCACCATCGAGGGCCATCGATGTCACGATCAGGCTGGCGCCGTCGGTCACGAACGCGAGGCTCGAGGCCTGGGTCGCCGGGCACGCGATCTCGGTGGCCGCCGTGCAGGCGCCGCCGTCGCACACCGCGACCGACGGCCTGGTCCCCGCGGCCCAGATCCGGTCGCCCGCGATCGTCAGCACCGACGCGCGCTCGAGGGACGCGATGGTGGCCAGCGTGAGCGGCGCGACCTCGCCGACCAGATCACCGTCGATCCGGGCGACCTCGCCCTCGCAGGGCAGGGTGACGAACACACCGGGCGCGTCGGGCGCTGCGGTCAGATCGGAGACCGCGGAGGGCAGGGACCGGGGCGCGACCGTGGACGGTGCGTCGATCGCGACGGCGACCACCGACGAGCTGCCGGTGCACGTGCCGATCGGGGGCGGGGCCTCCGGAGCGACGACCCGGCCGACCAGTCCGTAGGCGTAGAGGGTGCCGTCGGTGGCAGGTCCGACCGACACTCGATCGACCGGCCCGACGGCGGCCGTGGTCGCCACGCCGGTGTCGAGGTCGACGATCGTGATGCCGCCGGTGCCCGCGATCGCGAGCTTGCTCGAGCCCGGCACCGCCGCGGCGTCGCGGGTGCCCGCGGGGATCGTGATCGCCCCGGTGACGGTGTTGGTCGCGGTCACGACCACCTGGACCTGGGCCGATGACACCACGGCCAGCCGGTCGCCACCGACCGAGATCGTCAGCAGCGGATCGGTGACGCCGGCCAGCATCCCCTGGAACCGCATGTCGCGCGGGTCGAGCGTCGGGTCGAACGAGTACAGGCCGGAGGCGCTGGCCGCGTACACGAACGGCCGCCGCACCGGGATCTCGAGGGTGGTGGTGCGATCACCCACGATGTCGACCAGGGCGCCGGCGTCCCCGACGCCCACGATCCGGTTGGACACGTCGCGCAGCACGATCCCGACCTGGACGTCCCGCCCGACCGGGAGCTCCCCGGCGGAGAACGACGTGCCGGACAGGACGCTGGTGTTCGAGATCGGCGACTCCCCGGCGGCCTGCGCGGTCACGGTGATCGTGATCATCCCCGACGGGCGGAGCTCCATCTGGCCGGGGAGCTTGAGGGCCAGCTCCAGAGCGCCCGTGCCCGCGTCGCATCCGAGGATGCCGCCGCCGAGGGTCGCTGCCAGAACCATCGCACGCATCGCTGCGCCTCACGCTAGCAGAGCGGGCCACGGCGCTACAACCCCCAGGATCACGATGACTTCTGCACGGACGTGCCGGAACGCGTTAGGATGGGGACGGCGTGCACGCGGGACCAGACAAGGGGGGGACCACCGGCCCCACGGCACGGCAGGACCCGAGCCTGCCGCAGGTGTTCGGTCGCTACCTGCTGGTGCAGCGCTTGTCGCGCGGCGGCATGGGCGAGATCTTCCTCGCCAAGCACGGCCTCGCGGGCTTCGAGAAGCTCGCGGTCATCAAGAAGGTGCTCCCCCACCTCGCCGCGGATCCGGGATTCATCTCGCGGTTCGTCGACGAGGCGCAGGTCGCGATCAAGCTCCAGCACGTCAACGTCGCGCAGGTGTTCGAGGTCGGGCGCGTCGGCGACGAGTACTTCCTCGCGCTCGAGTACGTCGAGGGCCGCGATCTGCGGCGCACCCTGTCGCTGCTCACCCACCGCCGCCAGCGGTTCCCGGTCGACCTCGCGCTCTACATCGGCCGCGAGCTCGCCAACGGCCTCGCGTACGCGCACCGCCGCACCAGCGCCGATGGCTCGTCGCTCAACCTCGTGCACTGTGACATCTCCCCGCCGAACGTCGTGGTGTCGTTCGAGGGCGAGACCAAGGTGATCGACTTCGGCATCGCCAAGAGCGCGCTGCGCGGCACCGCCACCGATCCGAAGATGGGGTTCGGCAAGTTCGGCTACATGGCCCCCGAGCAGCTGATCCGCGGTGGGCTCGTCGATCACCGCACGGACATCTACGCGGCCGGCGTGGTGCTGTACGAGCTGCTGACCGGGCAGCGGCTGTACGAGGCCGGCTCCGATCCGGACTACCGCGCCCTCGCGAAGAAGGTGTCGCGCGGCGAGCACGCGCTGCCCTCGCACCATGCCGCCGAGCTCGCGCCGTACGACGGGCTCGTCGCGCGCGCGCTGCGCCCCAAGCCCGACGAGCGGTTCCAGAGCGCGGCCGAGTTCCGCGACGCGATCCAGCAGGCGCTGGTGGCGGTCAACCCGACGATCTCCACCGACCTGCTCGGCTCCTACATGCGCGATCTGTTCGCCGACGAGATGCTCGCCCAGCGCGAGCTCCACGAGCGGATCGCCAACGCCCACCTCGGGGACTTCCAGGACGAGTTCCACACGCAGGGAGGCGCGACCGTGACGTTCGCGCTGTCGGGGCTGCCGATGCCGGGCGAGGCGACGACGGCCACGCCGATGACCGGGGCCCCGCCCGAGGCGCACCCGGGCGCGGCGCCGATCGCGCTCGAGGACGCGCCGGCGCCCACGCTCGACGAGCCCGGCCTCGCCGACGGCACCGGCACCGGGATGCGCGAGCCGCCGCTGAGCCGGCCGCGCCGCCGCGCGCTGCCGATCGTGCTGGCGGCCCTCGCCCTCGCCGTCGCGCTGGGGGTGCTCGCCGTGGTGCTGCTGCGGGACGACGCGCGCGCGCCGGTGGTCCCCGTCGCCGCCCGTGACAGCATCACGTTCGAGCCGATCGTGGGTGACCCGCCGCCGGTGCCCCCGCTGGCGGGCTCCGGTAGCGCGGGCAGCGCGGTCGAGGTGGGTAGCGCGGCCGAGGAGGGCAGCGCGGCCGAGGAGGGCAGCGCGGCCGAGGAGGGCAGCGCGGCCGAGGAGGGCAGCGCGGCCGAGGAGGGCAGCGCGGCGGTTGACGAGCCGGGCGCGGGGAGCGGCAAGCCCGGCATGCGGCCGGTCAAGCGCGTGGAGCAGGTCAGGGGCACCCCGGCGGTGGCGCTCACGCGCGACGCGGTCGCGGCGAAGTTCTCGGCGACCTCGCGCGAGTACGAGGCGTACAACACCCAGAACGGGATGCGGCTCGATGGCGCGTGGAACGAGCTCACCACGTTCATCCAGTTCAAGATGACGCCCGACAACCTCGACGACGCGATGCGCCGCATCGACGGCTTCCGCGCTCGCATGCGGGAGTGAGCCGAGCGGGCGCACGCGCCCCACGACGATCCGCGACGTTCCGCGATTTGGCCGCGCGCGAAACCCACCGGAAACAATCGATGGGCTATCCCTCCCTTCATGAAGAAGGTCGAGGCCATCATCAAGCCGTTCAAGCTCGACGAGGTGAAGGAGCGCCTCGCCGAGATCGGCGTGCACGGCATGACGGTGACCGAGGTCAAGGGCTTCGGCCGGACCGGCGGGAAGAAGGAGGTCTACCGGGGCTCCGCGTACGTCGTCGACTTCGTACCGAAGGTGAAGGTCGAGATCATCGTCCCGAACGACAGCGTGCAGCAGGTGGTCACCGTGATCACCGAGGCCGCGCGCACCGGCAAGATCGGCGACGGCAAGATCTTCATCACGCCCGTCGACGAGGTCATCCGCATCCGCACGGGGGAGACTGGCGAGGACGCGATCTAGTCGTGGCTCTGCCGAGGCCGACCACGTCCGGCTGCGCCCGGTGCCGGCCGAGTTCCAGGGAAGGGGCAGATCGATGCTCGCGGTCGAGTCGCCCCGCAGGCGAGGAGCAACGCACCCCCGGGGCTGGATCGACCGCGAGGGCGATCGAGATGTCCATGCGCGGGCCCGGAGGCGGCGGAGCGCGGCTTCGCCGCCCGCGGGTGGGCGGCAGGATCACCCCTCACCGGCCGATCCGGCGCTTGTAACCCGGCTTCCCCCCTGGCAGAATCTAGGTCTCCGGGGCACGTGGTCCTTCACGTGTGCCGGAGGGGACGCCGAGTCGATCGCGTGGCTTACACCGCTCACCTCCTTCGCCACCGCGAACCGCCCGGCGCTGACAAGCCGCCGGGTGCGGGAGCGGCATCGTGAGCAAGCGCGACGACGATACCGCCGATCTCGATCTGGACATGACCACGGCCGAGCGCCGTCGTCGTCGTCGGAGCGGCGGGCTGCGGGTTCCGTCGGACAACGTGCCACGCCGCAGCCCGATCTCGCCGCCGGTACAGGCCCCGATCCCCGAGGATCCATCCCTCGCGATGTCGATCGCATACAGCTTCTCGCACGACGCCTCCGAACCGGTGCAGCGGACCGCGGTGCCCAGCTTCGGCGAGCCGATGGCTCCCGAGGGCATGGTGACGGTGATCGACCCACCGAGCGCGCCGGTCGAGGCCGACAACTTCGAGACCCAGACCCGCGAGATGAGCGCGGTCGACATCCAGGCGCTTGGCCTCGACGATCCGGAGAGCGGGCCGGCGCACCCACGCGCGCAGCGCGTCGCCTCGCCGGGCGTCGAGCCAATCAGGTCGCGGATTCAGACCGAGCCGAGCCGGCCGTCTTCCGTCGAGGTCGACATGGACGTCGACATGGAGGGTCTCGACGACGACGAGGACTTCGACGAGGACCTCGTCGAGCCGATCGGCGGCAGGACGATGCAGATGCCGACGCTGCGCGTCTTCACCGAGTTGATCGAGGCCACCCCGGGGGCGTCCGCGTCGGTGATTGCCGCCGCCACCCCGGTCGCCGCGCGGCCCCAGGACAGCGAGCACCGCCGCACCGTGACCCTGTCCGAGGAGGACCTCGAGGAGGTCCGCGAGCAGGTCCGGCTGCAGAGCCAGCCCAGGCCGCCGCGCGCGATGACGGCGCCGCCAGTGCCGGTGGCGGTCACCGCGCAGCCATCGGGGCCCATCCCGCTGCTGGTGGCTGCGCAGCCCTCCGGGCCGGTGCCGATGCCGGCCAGCGCGCCGACCATCAACGCCACCCAGCCGCTGTGGGTCCTCGACAGCGAAACGATCTCGGCGCCCACCCCCGCGATCACGCGGACCGAGGGCAAGCGGACCGAGGGAATGTCGGTCCCCGAGATCGACCTCAACGAGCTGGCGGATCTCGCGGAGCGGTCCGAGGGCTCGGGGGAGATCCCGATCGACGTCGATGACGAGCTCCGCACCAGCACGCCGGCCGCCGCCGTGGCTCCCGCGCCGGCCGCCGGCGAGCCGCGCGCCCGCCCCCCGACCGTGCCGCCCACCGCTGGCGTGCTGGTCACCGCCGGGATGTCCACGTCGGCCGCGGTCAAGTCCCCGGTGGTCGCCAAGACCCCGCCCGCACCGCCCGCGCCGCCCCCGAAGGCCGCCAAGCCCGCCGCTGCGGCGGTCGCCCCGGCGCCGGCCGCCCCTGCCAAGCCCGAGGGCAAGGTCCCCCGCAGCAAGGCATGGTTCGCGGACCTGTTCGACGAGGACTACCTCCGCACGCTTCCGTTCCTCACGCCGCAGGCCACGCAGAGCGAGGCCGAGTTCGTGATCGACGCGATGGGCCTGCAGGCGGGCGCGCAGGTGCTCGACGTCGGCTGCGGCTACGGCCGCCACGCGATGGAGCTCGCGGCGCGCGGCTTCCACGTCGTCGGGCTCGACCTGTCGACGCCGCTGCTCGTGCGCGGTGGCGAGGAGGCGATGCGCCGCGGCCTTCAGATCAACTTCGTGCGTGGCGACATGCGCGAGCTCGACTTCGACGCGCAGTTCGACGGCGCGTATTGCCTGTTCTCGACGTTCGGGTACTTCGACGACGAGGCCAACAAGAAGGCGATCACCAACATCGCCCGCGCGCTCAAGCCGGGCGGTCGTGTCGTCATCGAGATCCTCAATCGCGACTACGTGATCGCGGACCTCCCCACCCGCGTGTGGTGGGAGGGCGACGGGTGCGTCGTCCTCGAGGAGGTCGAGCTCAACTACTTCTCATCGCGTATCCAGGTGAACCGCTCCGTGGTGTTCGACGACGGCCGCCAGCTCGAGCAGGAGATCTCGCTGCGGGCGTATTCGCTCCACGAGGTCGGCAAGCTGATGCACGCGGCCGGCTTCCGCGTGCTCGAGGTGTCTGGCGGCTACCACACCCGCGGCCGGTTCTTTGGGAACCAGTCGCGCCACATCATCGTCCTCGCCGAGCGCAAGGAAGGCGCCGCCGGCTGATCTGCGGCGGGCGCCCCTCCGGGGGGCGCGTCGGTACGTAGGTGCATGTGCACAGGTGACGGTGGTCACCCGCGGGGCCCCGGCGGCCCGTGCGGCGGAATTTCCGCGGTCTGCCAGTGATTGCTCCTGTGCGGGGCGGTGGCGGCCAAAACATTTCGGCCGGTCGCGCGTCTCATCTCCATGGCGCGCACGCCGCGCCGGAAGGACACGCAGATGGCAGCACTCGTCTCGAAGCAGCTGGGGTCCCCGGGGTTCGGTCGTCCGCAGGCGCGCGGTGACCAGCGCGTGGGCCGCGTCGCGCGCGTGTCCGCGAAGGCGCCGCGCCGCGCCAAGGCCACGGAGGGCGCGCCCGCGGAGGAGGGCATCGAGTCCGAGATGCTCGCAGGCGACGACGAGGTCGTGGCGCCGGTCAAGCGCCCCGACGGCGGCTCGTACCTGTCGATGTACTTCCGCGACATGGCGCAGCTCGACGTGCTGCGGCCCGAGGAGGAGTTCACCGCCGCGCGCGAGATCGAGGCGCTCGAGATCCTGCTGTGGGAGGCCGTGCTGGCTCACGGACCGGCGGTCGCGCACGTGTGCGCGGCCGTCGAGCCGCTGACCGCGCTGCCGCTCGAGCTCCGCGCGCTCCGCAAGGCCGCCGACAAGCCCGACGTCCGCACCTATCCCAAGCTGGCCCAGCGCGCCGCCCGCAAGGTGCGCGGGCTCGACACCGATCACGTGTACATCGACGCCGCGCTGGCGACGATCGACCGCCTGTCCCTCGGCATCGGCGTGCGCGGCACCGCGCCGGGCTCGCTCGGGCGCGACCGCACGCGCACCGAGTGGCTGCGCCGCGTGATGGCGGCCCACCGCGCCGCGGCCGCGGCCCGCAACGAGTTCGTGAAGGCCAACCTGCGGCTGGTGGTCAGCATCGCGCGCCGGTTCAACCACGGCCGGATGGCGCTGGCTGACCTGATCCAGGAGGGCAACCTCGGCCTGCTCAAGGCCGTCGAGCGCTACGACTACAAGAAGGGGTTCCGGTTCTCGACCTATGCGAGCTGGTGGATCCGCCACGCGATCAGCCGCGCGCTCGCGGACAAGGGCCGCGAGGTCCGGCTGCCCGTGCACATGATCGACGCGCAGCACCGGCTGACCAA
Source organism: Kofleriaceae bacterium (assembly GCA_964203225.1). GTDB lineage: Bacteria > Myxococcota_A > Polyangia > Haliangiales > Haliangiaceae > JABFXX01. The sequence continues at coordinate 166,842 of CAXNMK010000003.1, read as the reverse complement.
GGCGCGCCGCATGCTGACCGGCCAGCTCGGCCGGCAGCCCACGAGCGAGGAGCTCGCGGTGGCCACGCAGATGCCCGTCGACAAGGTCGAGAAGATGCGGACGTGGCTGCTCGAGCACTCGGTCTCGCTCGACAAGCCGGTGGGGGATGACGAGGGGCGCGTGCTCGGCGAGGTGCTCGAGGACCCCGATCGCGAGGAGGTGTCCCCGACCCAGGACCTCGAGTGGGCGGCGCTGATCACCGAGGTCAGCGAGGTGCTCGCCGAGCTGCGGCCGATCGAGGCGGACATCCTCCGCCAGCGGTTCGGCCTCGGCACGGAGCAGGAGCTGACGCTCAAGGAGATCGGCGACAAGTACAACCTGTCGCGCGAGCGCATCCGCCAGCTCCAGGAGCAGGCGCTCGCCAAGCTCCGCTGCGCGCTCGCGCGCAAGGACCTGATGGACCTGTGAACCGACGGGGATGCCGCCGGGCTGGGCCCCTGGGTGCCGCCGGGCGGCCCCTCCGACACCGCCCGATGTGTGAGGTCGCCGTGGGATTGGCGAACTGTCCCGAATTTCGGTACGTTTGGCTCAATGACCAGGCGCCAGTTCCCGCTGTTGACCCTCCTGCTCCTCCAGGGCCTGGTGGGCTCCGCGTGTGGCAAGGAGGACACCAAGCTCAAGGTCACCGGCATCGAGCCGGAGACCGGAGACATGCTGGGCGGCACCTACGTCCGCATCAAGGGCAATCGGTTCATCGACGACGGCCCGCGCGTGACCAAGGTCTACTTCGGCTCGCGGCAGGGCACGGTCGTCCGGTACGCCAGCGACAGCGAGCTGATCGTCGAGGCCCCGGGTGGCAAGCCCAACGAGAAGGTCAACGTCCTGATCATCTTCGACCCGGGCGGTCAGCTCACCATCAAGGACGGCTTCACGTTCGTCGAGAAGGGCGGGGAGACCACGACCGTGCAGGACCTGGACACCAACAAGAAGAACTAGCCGGCCGGCGCCACGCGCGCCGCCCCGAAACGATCGACGCCCTGGTGGGAGCCAGGGCGTCGTTTCGTTTGGGGGCGTTCGGCGCGGGGCACCGGGTCCTCGCGCGGGTCGCGAAGCTCAGGCGAAGTTCAGGCGGAACAGCTGCTGGCCGAGGAGCACGTACGAGTCGTGCCCGATGGCGCGCTCGCCGTTGACCTTCATGAACGAGCCGTTCGAGCTGCCGAGGTCCTGCAGGTAGACCCGGCCGTCGCGCAGCGTGATGCGGGCGTGGAGCCCGGACACGTAGCCGTCGTCGGGGAAGTTGATCTCGCCGCGCTCGCGGCCGAGCGTGACGCTGTCCCCGAGGAGCGGGAATGCCGCGCCGGTGACCTCGCGGCCGATGATCACGGTCAGCTTGCCCCAGAACCCGGGGTTCGGGCTGCCCATCAGCTCGGTGCCGTCGGGGGTGGGCTCGGGCACGCCGATCAGCTCGAACCGGAGCAGCTCCTGGCCGATCCGGATGATCTGGCCAGGGTCGAGCTCCTCCTCGGCGGTCATCTTCACGAACACGCCGTTGAGGCTGTCGAGATCGCGCACCGTGCCGGTCACGCCGCGGATGTCGAGCATCGCGTGGATCGGCGACAGGTAGCCGTCGTTCTCGAACACCGGGCCGAAGCTGCGGCCGAGCTGGTTCTCGCCGGGGTGCAGCTGGTGCGTGCCACCCTCGGTGCCGTCGGGGCGGATCAGCGTCATCGACAGGCGCGCCGCCGCGGGCGCGACAGGCGGCGCCGTGGGCGCGGTCGGTACCACGTTGGGCGCCGACACCTCGTCCATGCGGAAGCCGCACGTGCCGCAGAACCGGAACGTCGGCGGGACGTCGCTCGCGCACGACGGGCAGCGGCGCATGCCGCTGGCGGCACCGGCGGAGGGGCCGGGGGGCGGCCCGGCGGGGGCTCCGTAGCCAGGCGGCGGACCACCAGCGGGGGCGCCATAGCCGGGAGGGGCGTACGGGACGCCGGGCGGTGGGCCCATCGGGGGCGGCATTGCTGGACCACCGAGAGGACCGGCGGGCGGCATGCCTGGCATCCCGCCACTCGGGCGGGGCGGACCACCGGGCGGCGGGCCCATCGGCGCACCGCGCAGCGGCGCCCCGGCGAGCGGGCTCTGGCCCGGGTCCGCCATCATCGTCCTCATCATTCCGACGTCGCTCTTGGGCGCCGCGGTGAGCTCCGCCCCGCACCCCAGGCAGAACTTGTAGTGGTCCTGGTTTTCTTTCCCGCAACGATTGCAGACGGTCATGGTGACTCCCCGACGATCAGACGATTTCCACCCGAAGAAGCTGCTGGCCCAAGAACACGTAGTCGCCGTGCGACAGCACCCGCTCGCCCACAATCTGCACGAACGTGCCGTTGCGGGAGCCGAGGTCGGTCACGGAGAGCGCGCCGTCAGCGCGGCGCAGCTCGGCGTGCCGACCCGAGATGAACGGGTCCTCGGGAAAGTTGATGTCGTTGCCCTCGCGCCCGAGGACGACCACGTCACCGTCGACGCGGTAGCACCAGCCGGGCGTCCCGCCGCGGAGGCTCTGCTTGATCTCCAGGGTCGCGGCGCGCGGCATGCTCGCGGAATAGTACGTGCCGGTGTGGTCCGGCACGTCATCAGGCTGGCGCGCGACCCCCACGGTCAGCACCTGCTCGCCGACCAGCACCGTGGCGCCCGACTCGAGTGGGATGGTGCCGTGGATCCGGACGTAGACGCCGTTGAGCGAGCCCTCGTCGCGGACGACCAGGTCGGCCGGGCCGCTGGCCTGGGCGCGATAGTAGAAGTTGGCGTGCGTGGGTGACAGGAACGGATCGTCGGGAAACGCGATCGGGCAGTCGCCGCGGCCGGCCGCGTGATCCTGGCCGGCCAGCGTGAACGACACGCCGTCCTCACCGTCGCCGCGGATCAAGGTCAGCTTGGCGCGCGCGGTCGCGACCGCGTTGCCGAACGCCAGCGTGCTGCGCCCGACCTTGCCCGAGCCGAGGCCTCTCGCGCGGGGACCGACGCGCGTCTCGCCGTCGAACGTCTCCGGCGGGGGCCGCAGCGATGCCGACGAGCCACCGGCTGCGGCGGCCATCCGGTGTCCGCACGACGGACAGAACCGCGTGTTCGGCGCGACGAGCGTCGTGCACGACGGACACGCGATGCTGGCGATGGCGACGTTCGGCGGCGGTCGACTCTGGCGCGACGGTCGCGGATCGAGTGCGACGGCGGCACCACATCGCGCACATTGCGGCACCCCGATCGGGGTCAGCGCGCTGCACGCGTCGCAGACGAGTCCGACATCCATGAGGGAAGGATTCTACCTTCTTGGCTCGCGGGCCGTCAAAGAACGGGACCCTGTTCGATCGACCGGGGCGTCCGCGGCCGGCTCGGGGCTCAGCCGCTGGCGGCGGCGCGAACCGCCGGGTGAGGGTCCCGCGCGAGCTCGGCTCGTCGGCGGACCGCGCGCTCGTCCTTGCTGGTCGCCAGGCTGCGGGCGGCGGCGGCGCGGACCTCGGAGAGCTCGTCGGTGGACAGCAGGAGCAAGGGCTCGAGCACGGCGGGGCCACCGATTCCCGCCAGCGCCATGGCCACGGCCTCCCGGACGAACCCGTAGCTGTCGGTGGCCGCCCGGATCAGCGCGGCAGGATCGGCTGCCGGTCCGAGCTGGCCCAGGGCGAGGGCGGCTTCCCGGCGGTCGGTCCAGCTCGTCGCGCTGGCCAGGCTCCGGGTCAGGCTGGCGACCAGCACGGGCGGCGCGGCGCCCCGGCGGCGGCCCAGCGTGGCGACCGCGTGCATGGCGGCGGCGCGCACCGGATCAGCGGGGTCGGTCAGCGCCTTCCCGATCGCCGCCTCGGCGGTCTGGACCTTGCCGCCGTCGAGCTTGGCGAGCACCGACACCGCGAGCGCCCGGACCTTCGGGTCATCGCTGACGAGCTGCCGCTCGAGCGCGGGGGCGATCGCCTGCGCGATCGTCGCGAGCGCCGCGGTGGCGCGGGCGTCGGTCGCCGGCGGCGTGAGCGCACCGAGGCCGAGCTGCGCCGGGCGGCTGTCGAGGTCGGTCAGCACGGACACCACGACGTCGCGGTGCTCGCGGAGCGCATCGAGGAGCCCGTTCGCGATGTCGTCCGCATGATCGACGATCAGCCGGGGAGACACCGGCGGGCTCGGCAGCTCGCCGGGCAGGTGTGCGATCGCCTCGGCGGCGTCGAACTTGTCCGTGTCACCGGCCTGCGGGTAGGCGTCGAATCCGCGCACGGGCGACGGCGCGAGGCCGGCGCCGCTGGTGCGGCCGATGGCCCACACCAGCTCGTCGGCGCTGCGGCCGGCGCGTGCGAAGTAGGCGCGGACGAGCGCGCCCAGCCCACGGGGCTCGCCGAGCTGGCCGAGGGCCCACGCGGCGAGTCGCTGGGCCTCGCCGCGGTTGTCGCCGAGGGCGGCCAGCAGGGCGGGGACGCCGGCGGTCAGCTTGCGGGCGCCGATCGCGAACGCACACGCCGCGCGGGTGGCGTCCTCGCGGCGCGCATCGACGAGGGTGGCGGCCAGCGCCGGAGCGACCCGAGGGTCGTCGATCTGCCCGAGGCCGAGGCACGCGAGCGCCTGGACCGAGCCCCGGCGGTCGGCGAGCGCGGCGAGGAGCGCCGGCACCGCGCGGCGATCGCCGGTGCGGCCGATCGTGAACGTCGCCGCCTCCCGCATCGCGACCTCCCCGTGCTGGGTCAGCGGGAGCACGTCGGTGAGCACGCGAGGATCGCCGAGCCGTCCGGCGGACACCAGGGCGGCGACCCGGACCTTGCGATCGACGAGCTCGACCAGCGTGCCGATGCTGCGCGGCGCATCCTTGGGTGGCTCGATGCGCGCGATCCGGACCAGCGGGGCGCCGGCGCCCGGGTTGCCGAGATCGCCGAGTACCTGGATCAGGATCCGCTGCTGGCTCGGGTCCTTCTCGTCGCGGAGCGCCTCGAGCAGCGGCTGCAGGCCTGGCCCGCCGATGCGCGCGAGCTCCGCACGTGCGGCCTGGCGAACCTCGTCGGTGCCGTGGCGCTCGCGCGCGATCAGGCGCGGGACGTAGCGCAGATACAGCTCGACGAGCACCCGCCGGTACACCGGCTTGTGCGCCATCGTGAACGTCAGCGGCGCCACCACCTTCTCGAGCTCGCCGAGGGTGTCCGTCATCTCCTCGAGGTTGATCGCCTCCTGGCCCGCGCGGCCGATCACCTCCTCCTCGGTCGCCGTCCGCAGCACGCTGCGGTACAGCTCCGCGCTCTTCATCGCCTTGCCGCTCTGCACGTACAGGAGCGCGAGTGCGAACTGCGACGCGGCGTTGCGCGGATCGAGCTGGACGGCCTTCTCGTAGGCGGCGATCGCGTCGTCGAACCGCTGCATCGCGGCGAACCCCTCGGCCATCCGCTGGTACGCGGTGGGGTCGCTCGGGCTCTTCGCGAGTGCCTTTTGCTGCCACTCGAGAGCCTCGCCGTCCTTGAACGCCTTGCGCTTGATCTCGCTGATCTGCCAGTACGCCTCGCGCTCGCGCGATGGTGCGAGCCGGGTCAGCTCGAGCAGCAGCGCGACCGCCGCGTCGAGCTTGGCGCTATCGCGGTAGTACTTGACCAGATCGAGCAGCAGCTCCTGGTCGTCGGGGGCGCGCCGGCGCAGGCCCTCGATCGTCGCGATCGCATCGCGTGCGCGGCCCTTGCGCCCGTAGTACTCGACGAGGAAGTAGCCCGCCTCGACATCGCCGGTGGTGAACCGCTGCTCCCAGTCACGGCGGAACGCATCCTCCTGGGCGCCGCTCCAGCGCGCGACGATCGCGACGAGGTGCCTGCGCGCGTCGCGGCGGGCGACCCGGTCGGTGGGCTTGGTGCCGAGCAGCGCCAGCACCTTCTTCCAGTCCTCGGTCGCCTCCTTGAGGCGCTTCTGGCTCTCGTGGACGCCTGCGCGGCCCTTGTAGAACTCGGGGTGCTTGTCGTCGAGCTTGATCGCCTTGTCGAAGTTCGCGAGCGCCTCGGCGGGGTTGTTGTGCTCCGCCATCACCTCGGCGAGCCGCGCGAACCCGCTGGCCTTGCCCGACGTGGTCAGGCGCTTCCACACCGCGAGCGCGCGCGTGCGGTCATTCTTCTGCCAGTGCTGCTCGCCGAGCGTGACGAGGTGCCCGGGATCGTCGGGCTCGAGCTTGGACAGCCGCTCGTACTCGGCGATCGCGAGGTCCTCCTTGCCCCAGCGCTGGTAGAGGTCCGCGATCGCCGCCAGGATCCCGGCATCGCTCGGGAACCGGCCGCGCAGGCGGGCGAGCGTGTCGAGGCCCTTGTTCTCCTGGCCGCGGCGCCAGTAGCGCTCCGCGAGCTCGAGCTGGAACCGCGCCTCGCCGGGCGCGGCGCGCACCACCGCCTCGTACTGCGCGATCGCCTCGAGGTCGCGGCCGCTGTTCTCGAGGAGCGCGATCAGCCGGCGCTGGGTCTCGAGCTCGAACGACGCCTTCGCGACCGCGCGCTTGAGCGCGGCGATCGCCTTGTCCTGCGCACCGGTCTCCTCGTAGAGCTTGCCGAGCGTGTCCCACTCGAAGTGGCCGCGGCTGGCCTCGGGCCACGCCTTCTCGTACGCGGCGAGCAGGGCGGGCAGCGCCTGCTTGCGGCGGTAGATGTCGATGACGCGGCCGGTCAGCTCGACCTCGAGGTAGTAGCCCCTGGGAGCGGACTTGATCGCGCGGCGGTACTCGACCACGGCCTCGTCGTCCTTGCCCATCGCCTCGAGTGCCTGCCCGCGCCGCGAGATCACCTCGACCTTGCGGGCGGGGTCGCCACCGAGGAACCGCTCGGCCGCGGTGTAGCTGTCGAGGGCGACGTCGCGCTTGCCGGCCGCGAGCATCGCGTCGCCGCGCTCGATCCACAGCTGCGCGTTGTTCGGATCGAGTTCGAGGAAGCGCTGGAAGTACGCGTTGGCGGCGTCGATCTCACCGGCGCCGAGGGCGAGGTCCGCGAGCGCGCGCAGCGCCTTCTTCTGGAGGTCCTTGGTGGTCGCCTGCGCGAGCGCCTTGTCGTACGCGGCGCGCGCCTCGGGCAGGTGGCCCGCGCTGCGCTGGAGCTCCCCGATCAGGAGCCAGGTCTGGACGTCGGCGTCCTTCTTGCCAACAGCGCGCTGCCACATCTCGAGCGCGCGCGGCTCGTCGCCGGCCATCCGCTGGAGCCGGCCGAGCACGATCATCGCGGCCACGTCGTCGGGGTTCTTGCCGAGCTGCGCCTCGTACTCCTCGACGAGCAGCTCGACCTTGCGGTAGCGGCGGTACGCCTCGCGAAGCCGGGCGAGGGCGTTGCCGTCGTGCGGGTTGCGCGCGAGGATCGCCTTGTAGCGAGCGTTGACGGTCCTGTCGAACGGGTCGCGCGTCACGCCCCAGTCGCCGGCCTGCGCGTGCGCGGCGTCCGGCGCCGTCACGAGCGCGGCGGGCGCCGCGGCCAGGGCCCACCCGAGGAGGAGTCGCCGCATGCTCCGGGGATCATAGCCGCAGGAGCGCGGTGGTGCTCGTGTCAGGTGACGCCGTTCAGCCGCGGATGCGGGCCAGGAGCGAGCCGAGGCTGGTCCGGCGCGCTTCGATGCAGAAGTCGCGGATGGTCCGGGCCTGGCTCCGGGCCATCGCGAGGAACCTCACCCCCATGCCCGACGCCAGATCGTCGTCCTTGCGGTAGCACACGTGCCCGGACGCCCAGATCGACTCCCCCGCGCCGGGCAGGTCGATCTCGAGGCCGATGACGAGGCCCGGCGGAGGTGCGAGCATCGCGATCGCGGACATGTTGATCCCGCTGTCGCTCAGGTTCCACGACAGGCCCCGGACGGGGCGGTCGTGCACGTACGAGGTCACCATGGTCTCGAACGGAATCCGGTATCCAAGTCGTCGATCACTCACGGTGGCTCCTGGGGTGCGCAGATGTAAGATAAAAGCGTACCAGTGACGGCGCCCCCTCCAAAGTTTTCACCGTTTCCGTGGGACCGGGTGCCCCGCGTGGGCCGCGCCGAGGCCGCGCGGCTCGCCGTGGTCGCGCGCTGGTTCGCCGCGCGCCCACCCGGCGAGCGCGTCGCACGCCTGGTCGGGGTCGGCGGTGGCCAGCTGCGCGAGCGCCCCGGCGACCGCGCCGGCCGGCGTGCTCGACGCTGATCCGGCGCTCGCCGAGATCCGCGTCGGGGGTGCGGCCTTCGTGGTCGCGGCGGCGAGCGGCGGCGTCCGCGCGATCGCGCAGCGGCTCCTCGGTGGCCCGCCCGAGCTCCGACGCGCCCCGGCCGCTGACCGCCGCCGAGCAGGCGGTGTGGGCGCTCGTCGTGGCGGCCGCGCTCGCCGACGCTGGCACCCCGGCCGAGGTGGGACCGCGGCCGACCGGGCGCCGGCCGGACCGGTGATCGAGCTGGTGCTCGACGTGGCGGGGCGGCCGCTGACGGTGATCGCCGCGTGCCCGCCGGACCTCGCACTGCGCGTTCCCCCGGCGCGCCCGGCGCCGCGCTGGTCGCTCGCGTTGCCCGTGGTGATCGGCAGCTGCGCGCTGCCCACGGCGGCCCTCGCGGCCCTGCGGGTCGGGGCCGTGGTCGTTGTTGGTTCGGCAGGGCTCGGCCCGGCAGGCGCCTCCGGGCTGGCGCTGTGGGTGGGGGCAGGGGCGATCGGCCTGCGCGCGGCGCACGGAGCGGTGGAGGCCGAGGTCGTGACCGGCTATAACGCCCGCGACATGGCGCTGCCCGACGAGGCCCATCTCGAGCTGACCGTGCAGCTCGGTGCGACGCAGCTTTCGCTGCGCCAGCTCTCCGAGCTCGTGCCGGGACAGGTCGTGCCGCTCGGTCGTCCCCTGGCTGGACCCTTCGAGGTCCGGGCGGCGGGGCGGCTGATCGGCGCGGGTGAGCTCGTGGATGTTGACGGCGAGCTGGGCGTGCGCATCGTGTCGCTCCAGGACTAGGAAACAACCTCAGATGCCCACGTACGAATACCGCTGTAACGCCTGCGCCAAGGAGTTCGAGTACCAGCAGAGGATGGCGGACGACGACCTCGTCACCTGCGAAGCCTGCGGCGAGCCCAGGCTCGAGAAGCTGATCTCCCGGACGGCGTTCCAGCTCAAGGGCGGCGGCTGGTACAAGGACCTCTACTCGTCGGCCCCGGCGAGCCCGAAGGAGGCCGCGGCCTCGGCCAGCAGCACGCCCGCGGCAGCCCCGGCGGGCGGTGCGGCGGCGGCACCGGCGGCCAGCAGCACGCCCGCGGCGGCGGGCGGCTCTTCGGGCGGCTCTTCGGGCGGCTCTTCGGGCGGCTCTTCGGGCGGCTCTTCGGGCGGCTCTTCGGGCGGCTCTTCGGGCGGCTCTTCGGGCGGCTCTTCGGGCGGCTCTTCGGGCGGCTCTTCGGGCGGCTCTTCGGGCGGCTCTTCGGGCGGCTCTTCGGGCGGCTCTTCGGGCGGCTCTTCGGGCGGCTCTTCGGGCGGCTCTTCGGGCGGCTCTTCGGGCGGCAGCTCCACGCCGTCGTCGTCGAGCGCGTCATGACCATCGGCGCCGGCGCCCGCGTGATCGACGGCAAGGCGATCGCCCAGGCCCTGCGCGCGGAGGTCGGCGCCTCGGCGGTGGCGCTGCGCGCCCGGGGCATCGCGCCCACGCTCGCGGTCGTCCTCGTCGGCGACGATCCGGCCTCGGCGGTCTACGTCCGCAGCAAGGCCAAGGCCGCGCGCGAGGCCAGCGTTGACGTCCGTGATCACAAGCTGCCTGCGTCGACGACGCAGGTCGAGCTGATGGCGCTGGTCGCCGCGCTCAACGCGGACCCGATCGTCGACGGCATCCTCGTGCAGCTGCCGTTGCCGGCTCACCTCGACAGCGATGCGGTGATCCGCTCGCTCGATCCGGCGAAGGACGTCGACGGGCTGCACCCGCTCTCGCTCGGCTACCTCGCCCAGGGGCGGCCCACGTTCGCGCCGTGCACGCCGAAGGGCTGCATGCGCCTGCTGCGCGAGGTCGGCGCAGCCATCGAGGGCGCGCGCGCCGTCGTGATCGGTCGCAGCGTGCTCGTCGGAAAGCCGATCGCGCTCCTGCTCGCCAGCGCCAACGCGACGGTCACGATGTGCCACTCGCGCACCCGCGACCTCGCCGATGAGGTCCGCCGCGCGGACATCGTGGTCGCGGCGGTCGGTCGTCCCGAGATGGTGCGCGGGGACTGGATCGCCGAGGGCGCGATCGTCCTCGATGTCGGCATCAACCGCCTGCCCACCGGCGCCCTCGTCGGGGACGTCGAGTACGCGGCGGCCGCGCTGCGCGCCCGGGCGATCACGCCGGTACCGGGCGGCGTGGGGCCGATGACGATCGCGTGCCTGCTCGAGAACACGGTCGAGGCGGCCACGCGCCGCCGCGCCGCCGGCTAGAGCTCGACGTCGAGGTCTTTTTTGCTGAGGGCGTCGATGCGCACCGGGCGCGACAGCGCGCGCACCAGCACGAGCTGCAGCTCGGCGAACGGCGGCGGGTTGGTCGCGAACTCGTCGGCGCCGGCCAGGCGCGCGGCCTCGCGCAGCTTCGCACTCGAGGTGATCGCCACGGTGGGCACCGGTGGCGACAGGGTCTTGGCGGCGCGCAGCGTGGCGAGCCCGCCCTCGGCGTCGGAGTCGATGTCGACGACGGCGAGATCGACCTCGCTGGTCAGGAGGTTCTGCGCCACCGATGCATCGGCGGCCTGCATGATCTCGGCGGTGGTGATGATCGTCTTGATCGACCGCGCGAGCGTGGTGCGGTCCTGGCGATCGCCGGACAGCACGAGGATGTGCACGCCGTGGAACGTGCTGACGAGGTGATCGATGGCCACGCCGAGGTGCGGGCCCGGATCCTTGAGCTCGACGCCGATGCCGGCGGGCCCATCCGGACTGGCCTCGGCCCTGCGCCACGCGACGACGCCGAGGAGGCGCAGGTGATCGGTGCCGGGCACGGCGAGCTCGACCTCGATCGCCGAGCCGCCGGGGATGTCCTCGGTGGTCTCGATGAACAGGCCGCCGCGCGACAGGTTCATCGAGTAGGCGACGAGGAACGACGATGCGGTGCGGAACTGAACACGCACGGCGTACGGGATCCGGTCGTGCTCGCGGTCCGCCATGCAGCCAGGGCGCAGAGTATCACAGAACACCGGCCATCCACCCAGCGCCCGGGCACCCGCCTACCCAGTCCGTACCTGATGATCGCTCGGGGGGCGCCCGTCGAGCAGGTCGCCGTGGCGCCTCGGTCCCACGGGGCTCCGCCCCGCCCTACGCGGCAAGCCGCGCAGGGTTCCCACCCCGGTTTCGCGACTGTTTCACAGTCTCTCAGAGCAGCCGGTCGAGCAGGCGATCGAGGTGGTCGAGGTCCATGTAGCGGATCGCGATCGTGCCGGCCTTGCCGGGCGCGTCCTCGGTGATCTCGACCGGCCCGCCGAGCGCCTTGGTCAGGCGCTCCTCGAGGTCGCGCACCGACGCCGACTTGCCCGGGGGGGGCGCGGGGGGCCGCGGCGGGCGGGGCTCGGGAGCCCGGGTCTTCTTGACCAGGTCCTCGGTGGCGCGCACCGACAGCTGCCGGGCGATCACCTTGCGCGCCGCGACCTCGATGCCGTCCGGATCGTCGAGCCCGAGCAGGGCGCGGGCGTGGCCCATGCTGAGCTGGTCGTCCTCGACCATCTGGCGCACGCTCGATGGCAGCTTGAGCAGGCGCATCGTGTTGGCGACGGTGCTGCGGTCCTTGCCGATGCGCGCGCCGATCTCGTCCTGCGTGAGACCGAACTCGTCCACCAGTCGCTGGAACGCCGTGGCCTCCTCGAGGGGGCCGAGGTCCGCGCGCTGGATGTTCTCGACGAGGGCGCGCTCGAGCGCGGCGCCCTCCTCGACGTCCTGCACCACCACGGGCACGTCGCGGAGGCCCGCGCGCTGGGCCGCGCGCCAGCGCCGCTCGCCCGCGATCAGGAAGTAGCCGCTGTTGCCCGGGCGGGGCCGGACCACCAGCGGGGTGATGATGCCGTGGACCTTGATCGAGTCGACCAGCTCGGTGAGCTTGGCCTCGTCGAACCGGTGGCGCGGCTGCTCGGGTCCGGGGAACAGCTCCTCGATGCCGGCCGCGAAGTAGGTGCGGGACCGGGGCGGGGCGGGGGGCACGTCGGCCGGGGGCGCCGGAGCCACCGCCGGAGGACGGACGGTCGGCGCCGAGGGCAGCAGCGCACCGAGGCCGCGCCCGAGCCCGCGCTTCCTGGAATCGATGCTCACGATGCAGCCCCCACCGGCGCCGCGGCGGGCGCATGGATCATCAGGGTCCGGTCGAGGAACTCGTCGGCGATCGACAGGTAGCTCTTGGTCCCGGCACAGCGCAGGTCGTACAGCAGGACCGGCTTGCCGTGGCTCGGCGCCTCGGACAGCCGGACGTTGCGGGGGATGCTCTCGGCGAACACCTTGTCGCCGAAGAACTTGAGGACCTCGTCCTTGACCTGGTTGGCCACGCTGAGGCGCGCGTCGAACATCGTGAACAGCACGCCGTCGATGGTCAGCGTCGGGTTGTAGGCGGCCTTGATCTTCTCGATCGTCTGCGTCAGCGCCGACAGCCCCTCGAGGGCGAAGTACTCGGCCTGCATCGGCACGACCACGCCCTGCGCCGCGACCAGCGCGTTGAGCGTGAGCATGCCGAGCGACGGCGGGCAGTCGATGACGATGTAGTCGTACTCGGGCGCGACCTTGGCGAGCGCGTCGGCGAGGACCCGCTCGCGGCGCTCGGCCGTGATCAGCTCGATCTCGGCGCCGACGAGGTCCGTGGTCGCCGGGACCAGGAACAGCGTCGTGATCTCGGTCGGGCGCACGACGTCGGCCATCTCGACGTCGCCGACCAGCGCGTCGTAGATCGACAGCTCCACCTTGTCGCGCGGGTAGCCCACGCCGGACGAGGCGTTGCCCTGCGGATCGAAGTCGACGAGGAGCACGCGGTAGCCGCGCGAGGCCACCGAGGCTGCGAGGTTGATCGCGGTCGTGGTCTTGCCGACCCCACCTTTTTGATTCGCGACCGCGACGATGCGGGTCATGGCGCCGAGGTACCACGGGGCCGTGGCGACCGCGATCCCGCCTCCGGGGATTCGCGCGCGCGCGCGCGGCGAGACGGCGTTTCGTGCGTCGTGTTCGAAAAAACTTGGTCCGCGGGACGAACCTGCGTACTTTGTATCCAGATGTAGGACATGTGGGTCATGTCCTCGAAGGAGCACCTATGTCGTATGGAATTCCCCGGGTTTACACGTCGTTTGCCGAGTTCGAGCGCGAGGAGCTTCGCCGCCTGGACTCCCTTCACACGTCGGTCGACGACCTGGTCGAGGAGCGGTTCGCCGAGGAACTCGACTTCGGTGGTGGCGACGCTCCGAAGAAGCGCGGCCGCCCCCGCAAGAACCCGTGACACGGCGCTTGCGCCGGTCCGCTACGGGCAGGCCGGCGGGGGAGGCGTGGTGGTGACGCCGCCGGTCGCGACGTCGACCCGCTTCAGCGCCCCATCCCCTTCGCTGCGCACCGCGACCACCGCGCGCTGATCGGCCGCCGTCGCGAGCAGCGCGCGCGTGACCGCGTCCCCGCGCGGGGCACCGAACAGCGCGAGCGTCCGCGTCAGCTTCCTGGTGACGCCGTCGTGGAGCGCGAGCGTCTCGCCATCGGCGGTCGCCATTGCCAGCAGGGTGCCGACGCTGATCGGGCCCGCATGGGCCTGGTCGTCATGGAGGCCGCGACCGATGGAAGCCGCCTGATCGTGCGCGTGAGCGACGGCGGCCGAGGCGTCGACCGGGAGGCCGTGCGCGAGCGCGCCCGCGCGATGAGACAGCCGGGCACGACGCAGGCCGAGCTGTCCGCGGCGATCATCCACGACGGGCTCACCACGCGCAGCAACGTCTCGGAGTTCTCCGGGCGCGGCGTCGGGCTGGCGGCCCTGGCCGAGGTGGTCAGCGAGCTCGGTGGCCGGCTCTCGGTCGAGTCCGAGCAGGGTCGGGGCACGACGATGATCTTCACGTTCGAGGACCACGCGAGCACGCGGGGCGTCACCGCGCCCCGGTCGCGTGAAAGGTGGCGGCGCGCGCGGTCGAGCTCTCCGCCGGCCCACCCGGAGCCGACGAGCGCGAGCAGCTGGCGGCTGGACACCTCCATCGTGACGTGGCTGGCCGCGCGGGTGACCGCCACGCCGTCGACCGGAACGTAGACCAGCTTCGTGGCCCCGAGCACGATCTCGTCGCTGGGCGCGAGCCGGTGGACGACCGGGTGACGGCCGTTGATCAGCGTGCGCGCCTTGCCGGTGTCATCGACCCAGCACAGGGCGCCGTCGCGGAGCTCGATCAGCCCGTGGTGCCGCGACACGCCGGGGTCCGTGAGCTGGACCAGGCAGCCGTCCCCGCGCCCCACGGTGCCCCCCCCCGCAGCGGGAGCTCGAACTCGCGCCCGGCATCCGGGCCTTCGATCACGACCAGCCGGGCCAGCGACATGCCCGCATCCTATCGCTGTAGTAGGGTCCGGTGCATGACTCGCCTCGCGTTCGCGCTCCTGGCCGTCGCCTTGCTCGGCTGCGGCGGCAAGACCACGCCCCCCGCCACGACCGGCACCACCGCGGGCAGCGTCGGTACGGCGCCGGTCGCCCGCAAGATCACCGTGGGCTGGGGCGCCGAGGTCGTGGGCGACCACTCGGACGTGTTCCTCGCGCTCACCGACGAGACGGGCACGTCCGTGAGCCACGCGCTCGGCCGCTGGAAGGGCACGTGCGCGCCGCACACGCCGGCGCCCGCGATGAAGGCGCTCACCGGGATGCTGTGCCGCACCGGCGGCACGGGCACCGAGCTCCACGCCGTCACGCAGGGCGGGGACCAGATCATCGTCCTCTACATGCGGTTCGACGAGGGCGTGGCCGGGGACCCGATGGGCCGCGAGGAGGTCAAGCGGATCACGGTGCCCCTGGGCGTCGCCATCGACGCCGCGCCGTAGCGCGCCGGCCTACGGCGCGCGGCGGTGGCGCTCGAGGATGAAGTAGTTGAGCCGCACGCGGGCCGCGCCGACGGCGTAGTAGGCCTTGCCGAGCAGCAGATCCGGGTGGGTCGGGTCGACCTGCACGAGGTAGTCGCGCAGGCCCGCGGTCGGGTCGTACGCCTTGTTGCCGCCGCGCCCGTAGTCGAGCAGCAGCGCGTGCAGGGCGTGGTTATCCCGCGCGGTCGGATCGACCGGGTAGACCTCGTAGTAACCGAACCGCTTGTCCGCGATGTTCCAGCGGCCGTCGAGGCGGTTGCGCGCGACCGGGCGGTTGTAGCCCATGACGCGCGAGCCCCCTCCGCCCGTGGCCTCAGCCCGGAAGAACCCCTTCACGAACTTCTTGATCCCCGCCAGGCTCGCGACCGGCAGCGCGTTGAGCGGCAGGCGGTTGATGCCGCGGAACTCCCAGTCGACGAGGCCCTCGAGGTCCGGCATGGTGCCACGCTGGAACGCGAGCTCGAGCTCGTCCCAGCTGGCCTGCTCGAGGCGGAGCGCGGCGGCCGAGGGGAAGGGCGACGGGGCGGCGCTCGTCGGGGCGGGCGTGGACACGGTCGGGGCAGGGGCGGCGCTCATGACAGGAACCTCCGGGCGTTGTCGATCACGTGGCCAGCCGCGCGGGTCGACAGGGCCATGATCGTCTCCATCGGGTTGGTGCGGATCGGGGTCGGGAACAGCGAGGCGTCGGCGATCATCAGGCGATCGGTGTCGTGGACGAGGCCGAACGAGTCGGTGACGGCGCGCGTCCGATCGCGGCCCATGCGGGCGGTGCCCATCATGTGAACGGTCACCACCTCCCACGCGCTGTCGGGGATCGGCCCGGCGAGGATCCGGCGGACCTCGTCGGCGGACTGCGCCTCGACGGCGTGGTGGAGCGGCAGGATGACCTTGCGCGCGCCGGCGGTGAACAGGAGATCTGTCAGCAGCTCGAGGCCGCGCTTCATCACGACGAAGTCGCGGGGGGCGAGGTCGTAGAACGCCTGCGGGTGCCCGTTGATGGTGCGCACGCGGCCGCTCGTCGAGTCCTCGAGCAGCATGCCGGCGACGACCATGTTGTTGTAACGCTCCATCAGCGCGCCGAGCTGCGGGCCGCGGTGGGGCAGTGACATCGCGGTCACGCTCGGCGGAAGGTTGATCGCCGCGAACGTGCCGATCCCGTCCTTGACGAACTCGCGGACCTGGAACGCCTGGTGGACGCCCTTCCAGCTGGTGACGTCCTCGTCGAACAGCGCCACCACCTTCACGTTGGGGTGGAGGCTGAGGTTGCCGCCGAGGGCACCCGAGCGCGAGCGCAGCCCCGAGCGCGACAGCAGCGCGGGCGTGTGGATCGCGCCGCACGCGGCGACGGTGAGCCGCGCCCGCACCGTGACCTTGGGGCCGCGGCCGCCGCCGGGGAGGCTGACGTGGCCGGCGACGCCGGTCGCGCGCTTGCCCGTCATCGTGATGTGGTCGATGCGGACGTCGGCGTAGACCCGCGCGCCGAACTGCAGCGCGCGCGGGATGTACGACACCAGCGCGCTCTGCTTGGCGCCGGTCGGGCACCCGAACGCGCACCGGTTCGAACCGACGCAGTGCGCCTGGTTGCGCAGGTTGTCGATGATGTGCCAGCCCTTGGCGTCGGCACCGCGCTTGAGGATCAGGTTCTCGTTGCCGATCGCCTCGGGGTCGTTCTTGGTGACGTGGATCCGGCGCTCGACGCGCTCGAAGTACGGCTCCATCGCCGCGGGCGACACGTCGAGCCCGGCCTCGCGTTGCCAGCGGTGGAGGATGTCCTCGGGCGTGCGCCACGACATGCCGCCGTTGATCACGGTGGAGCCGCCGACGGTGCGGCCCTCCTGGAACATGATCGGCGTCTTGCCGAGCGCCATCGTGGCGCCGCCCTCGCGGTAGAGCTGGCGCACCATCGCGGAGGTGTCCGCGGTGAAGTCGCGGGTCTGGTAGTAGCTGCCCTCCTCGAGGACGATCACGTCGAACCCGGCCTCGGCGAGCTCGGCCGCGAGCGGCGCGCCGCCGGCCCCGGAGCCGACGATCACCACGTCGCAGTCGAGCGCGGTGTCGCCGCGCAGATCGGCGCGGGTGAACACGTTGTGCGGGCGGACGCCCTCGTGGAGGGCGACGCGTGCGGCCACCATCAGACGCGCTCCTTCCGCGCACCGCGATCGAGCAGGGGCCCGCGGGGGTGTGCTCGCACGTCGACGCCCGGGCGGAGCGGATCGGGGGCGAGGATCGCCACCTCCTGCGCGCGCACGTCGTCCTTGAACACGGTCAGGCGCTTCCTGGTGACCTGTTCGATCCACGGCCCGACGCCGTAGCCGATATCGGCCGCGACCTCGGGCATCTCGTAGCAGCCGAGGCTCATCAGCTGGTTGATGCCCCGCGCGAACTGCACGTGGACCGGCGTTGGCCCGTGCTCCCACGAGGCGAAGTAGCGCTCGGCGGCGGCGCCGGTGAGCTGGTGCGCGCGCCGGCGGTGGAACGGCAGGGCGCCGAGGTCGTACGTGACGAGCCCGGCGGTGAAGGCGGTCCGCAGAAGCGGGGCGGATGCGCCGAGCGTCAGCGCCATGTGATCGACGATCGCGTCCGCGAGGTCCGCGTAGCGCGGCGGGCAGATCACGGGGACCAGCGACACCAGGACCTGGCGGCCCAGGGCGCTGTGTGCATAAGACGGGGGGGCGATGCTCGGGGCGGTCATGACACTCCGGGGAGGAAACGGGTGAGCGCGGCGTCGTGCCGCTCGAGATAGTCCTGCATCAGCGCGCACGCGGCCGCGGCCTGGTGCGACTCGACGAGCTCGAAGAACCGGGTGTGGACCTGCACGTAGTCCGCGGGCGGGCGGACGGCGAACTGGAACGACGTCGTCAGCTCGAAGTAGATCGAGGACACCGTGTTGAGGAGCCACAGGCCGGGCGTGAACCTGGCGGCCTCGACCATCTGTCGCAGCACCTCGAAGTCCTCGCGCGCGTAGCCCGGCTGGTCCCGCAGCGTCCACGCGCGCGCCATCGCGAGGCGGGCGCCGTCGGTCCCACCCGGCGGGACCCGCGACGCCGTGGATCGCACCACCTCGAGCACGATCGCGCGCCGCATCGCCAGCATGTCGGAGAGCAGCTGCAACACCGACGGCTGGCCGGGGCCGGGCTTGCCGTACCGGAGGTAGGCGGGGATCACGGCCATCGACCAGTCGCGATAGGGGCGGACGATGATGCCCGATCCACGGCGGGGCTCGACGAGGTTCCACTCCCCGAGGCGGCGCAGCGCCTCGCGCAGGGTGGGGCGGGACGCGCCGACCTGGCGGGAGAGCTCGCGCTCGGCGGGCAGCCGGGTGCCGGGCGCGTGCCGCCCGCTGACGATCGCCTCGATCAGCTTCTCGAACACCGCGTCGATCGCGGTGGTGACCTCGGGATCCTCGGGGTCGCGATCGGTGGGGAGGGGCAGGGCCAAGGAATCCTCGTTCAACTGGTAAGACCAATTGGTAAGACCAACGGGTCCGCGCGTCAAGCAGTTCGTTGGGGCGTGGCCACGATCTCACGCGCATCCTCATCCGCCGCCGCGGAGGCGAGGTTAGACCTCCCCATGCACCGCGCCGTCGCCGCGGTCGTCGCGTCCATGCTCGCCGCCGCGGTGGTCGCTTGCCAGGGCGACGCGCGGCCGGTCACGGGTGCGCCGCCCGCTGGCGGCAGCGCGACCGTGACCCCGGCGCCCGGCAGCGCGGCGGGCGGCGGCGGTGGCGACGCCCGCGCGACCAGGGCGGACTGCCTGCGGGTGCGCGATCGCAGCGCGGACCTGCTGCTGGCCGTCGATGTGAAGCACCCCGACCAGACCTGGGACGGCCTCGACCGGAGCGATCCCGGCGTGACCGCGGGCCTGCCACCGGACCTGACCAAGGACAACTTCGCCACGTTCCTTGTCACGGACGCCGGGCGGGCGTGGATCGGTCAGGCCCGGGATCGGTCAGGCCCGGGATCGGTCAGGCCCGGGATCGTGCCGTCGCGGCCCCGGCGATGGCGGTCGCCGTCGAGCGCTGCGTGGCGGCGGCCACCGGCGAGCACGTGGCGTGCTGGCTGGAGGCGACCATGTTCGAGGCGTTCCAGCGCTTCCCGAACCCGGGCTGAACGCAAGCCCGGGGGAGCGAAGGTTCGCGTGGACGGGGGCGCACGCGCTGCCGGGGGAAACCGCCCGTCATTACGGGCAGGTTGCCTTGACGCTGTGCGCACTCCGTCGCTAGCTTTCAGGTCATGACCAAGCCCAAGGCAGGTGGGGAGCAGCCGGTGGAGATACCGGACACGCTGCCCATCCTCCCGCTTCGCAACTCCGTGCTGTTCCCGGGTGCGATCATCCCGATCGACGTCGGCCGTCGGAAGAGCGTCCGCCTCGTCGAGGACGCCATCGCGAAGGAGCGGCCTGTCATCGGCATCCTCACGCAGAAGGACGCGCGCACCGAGGATCCGGGCTCGGGCGACCTCTACATGGTCGGCTGCGCCGCGCGCATCCTCAAGGTGATCAAGCTCGCCAAGGACAACTTCTCCGTCATTCTCCAGGGCGTCTCGCGCTTCGAGGTGTCGGAGTTCGACGGTGCGGAGCCGTTCCTCGCCGCGAAGGTCCGCTCGGTGCCCGACCCGACGTCGTCGGACGTCGAGCTCGATGCGCTGGTGATGAACCTCAAGGACATCGCCAAGCGCGTCGTCAAGCTGATGCCGGAGCTCCCCAAGGAGGCCGGCGCGCTCGTCGACAGTGTCACCGAGGCCGGCCACCTGGCCGACCTGATCACGAGCCACCTCGAACTCGAGGTCGGCGAGAAGCAGGACGTCCTCGAGACGTTCGACCTCAAGACCCGCACCCGCAAGGTGCTCCAGTTCCTGTCCCGCCAGCTCGAGGTGCTCAAGGTCCGCGAGCGGATCAACACCCAGGTCCAGGAGGAGATGGGCCGCAACCAGCGCGAGTACGTCCTCCGCCAGCAGCTCAAGGCGATCAAGGAGGAGCTCGGCGAGCTCGATGACGGCGGTGGTGACCTCGACGAGTTCGGCGAGAAGATCACCAAGGCGAAGATGCCCGAGGAGGCCGAGAAGGTCGCCAAGAAGCAGCTCGACCGCCTCAAGGGCATGCAGCCGTCGTCGGCCGAGTACACGGTCACGCGCACGTACCTCGAGTGGCTCGTGGAGCTGCCGTGGTCGGTGTCGACCGAGGATCACATCGAGCTGTCCGAGGTCCGCAAGTGCCTCGACGAGGATCACTACGACCTCGACAAGGTGAAGAAGCGGATCGTCGAGTACATGGCCGTCCGCAAGCTGAAGAACGACAAGAAGGGACCGATCCTGTGTCTCGCGGGGCCACCGGGCGTCGGCAAGACCTCGCTCGGTCGCTCCGTTGCCCGCGCGATCGGCCGCAAGTTCGGCCGGATCTCCCTCGGCGGCGTGCGCGACGAGGCGGAGATCCGCGGCCACCGCCGCACGTACGTCGGCTCGCTGCCGGGTCGGATCATCCAGGGCATCAAGAAGGCCGGGACCAACAACCCGGTGTTCGTCCTCGATGAGATCGACAAGCTCGGGCACGACTTCCGGGGCGACCCGGCGAGCGCGCTGCTCGAGGTCCTCGACCCCGAGCAGAACTCGACGTTCTCGGATCACTACCTCGAGGTCACGTTCGACCTGAGCAAGGTCCTGTTCATCGCCACGGCCAACCAGCTCGACCCGATCCCGTGGGCGCTCCGCGACCGCCTCGAGATCATCGAGCTGTCGGGCTACACGCGCCAGGACAAGAAGAACATCGCGCGCAAGTTCCTCGTGCCCAAGCAGCTCGAGGATCACGGCCTGACCAACGAGCGCGCGGAGATGACGGACGAGGCGCTGTTCGAGATCGTCGACAGCTACACCCGCGAGGCGGGCGTCCGTAACCTCGAGCGCGAGATCGGCTCCGTGTTCCGCGCGGTCGCCGTCAAGGTGGCCGAGGGTCACGCGGCCGAGCACGAGGTGATCACGCCCGTCGAGGTCGAGGCATTCCTCGGCCCGAAGAAGTACGTCAGCGAGGTCGCGGAGCGCACGGCCGAGCCGGGCGTGTGTACGGGCCTGGCGTGGACGTCGGTCGGCGGCGACATCCTGTTCATCGAGGCCGCCCAGATGCCCGGCAAGGGCAAGCTGACCCTGACCGGCCAGCTCGGTGACGTCATGAAGGAGTCGGTGACCGCGGCGCTGTCCGTGCTGCGCGGGCGCGCGGCGGCGCTCGGCCTCGACCCCGGCAACTTCCTCGAGAACAAGGACCTCCACGTCCACGTCCCGGCGGGCGCCGTGCCCAAGGACGGTCCGTCGGCGGGCATCACCATGTACACCGCGCTGGTCTCGCTGTTCACGGGGGTGCCCGTGAGGCCGGACGTCGCGATGACCGGTGAGATCACCCTCCGCGGCAACGTGCTCGCGGTCGGTGGCGTCAAGGAGAAGCTCCTCGCGGCCCACCGCGCCGGGATCAAGCGCGTGATCATCCCGGAGCGGAACATGAAGGACCTGTTCGACGTCCCCGTCGAGGTCAAGAGCGAGATGGAGATCCTCGGGGTCAAGCGCATGGATGAGGTCCTGGCGCTCGCGCTCAAGGACCCGCCGGCGTCCATCCTGGAGATGGCGAAGGCGGCGACCGCGGACTCCCAGGTCACCGCCTGAGGCCGTCCTCGCGCGGGCGCTCGGGGCCCGCGCACCGCTGAACCACGCTACGGGGCAGGACGCATGCGAGGCCGGCACGTGCCGGCCTCGTGTCGTTCAAGGTCTGCGAGGGCTGCCCCGCGGGTGACGCGCAACGGGCGACGAGGGCGCGTCCGCGGCCGAGGCGCACTGACGCCCCCGCCGGGAATGGATCGGCCATCAGGGCGATCGAGATGTCCGTTCACAGGCCCTTGGGCCGGCATCCCGACGGTGGGCGGCACCAGGGGCGTGTCGTCACGCACCGTCTGGACAGGTGCGCCCGGGCGAACGGACCGGTGCGCTGGGCGGCCCCCGGCAAACTGGAGGGCGTGTCTTGACGTGTGCTTGGGGGCTCCTTAGGTTGCGCAGCACACAATCTCGGTGTGCTGCCTGAAGGCACGCCGCACTCAACCGACACGACCCGAGGAATAGCAGTCATGGGCAAGATCATCGGCATCGACCTGGGCACCACCAACTCCGTGGTCGCGATCATGGAGGGGAAGGAGCCGAAGGTCATCCCCAACGAGGAAGGCGCCAACACCACTCCGTCCGTGGTGGCCTTCGTGGAAAACGGCGAGGTCCTGGTCGGCCAGATCGCCCGCCGTCAGTCCATCACCAACCCCGAGAACACCGTGTCGTCGAGCAAGCGCTTCATGGGCCGCAAGTTCACCGACCCGGTCATCCAGGACGAGCTGAAGCGCGTGCCGTACAAGATCGTGGCGGCCTCGAACGGCGACTGCGCGTTCGAGCTGCGCGGCAAGAAGTTCTCGCCGCCGGAGCTCGGGGCGCGCGTGCTGATGAAGCTCAAGCGCGCCGCCGAGGAGTACCTCGGTGAGCCGGTGACCGAGGCCGTCGTCACGGTCCCCGCGTACTTCAACGACTCGCAGCGCCAGGCGACCAAGGACGCCGGCAAGATCGCGGGCCTCGAGGTCAAGCGCATCATCAACGAGCCCACCGCCGCCGCGCTCGCCTACGGTCTGGACAAGACCAAGGAGCAGCTGATCGCGGTGTTCGACATGGGCGGCGGCACGTTCGACATCTCGGTCCTCGAGGTCGGCGACAAGGTCGTCGAGGTGGTCTCCACCAACGGCGACACCCACCTCGGCGGCGACGACATCGACAACCGCCTGATGGACTGGCTCGTGGCCGAGTTCAAGAAGGACTCCGGCATCGACGTGTCCAAGGACAAGCTGGTCCTCCAGCGCCTCAAGGACGCCGCCGAGAAGGCGAAGATCGAGCTGTCGAGCACGCAGGAGACGGAGGTCAACCTCCCGTACCTGACCGCCGACGCGAGCGGCCCCAAGCACCTGCTCAAGAAGCTGTCGCGCAGCAAGTTCGAGCAGATGATCGAGGACATCGTCGCGCGCGCGATGGAGCCTTGCAAGAAGGCCCTCGCCGACGCCGGCAAGAAGGTCGAGGACATCCACGAGGTCGTGCTCGTCGGCGGCTCCACCCGCATCCCGATGGTGCAGGCGCGCGTGAAGGAGTTCTTCAAGCGTGAGCCGAACAAGAGCGTGAACCCTGACGAGGTGGTCGCGCTCGGCGCGGCGGTGCAGGGCGGCGTCCTCTCGGGCGACGTCAAGGACATCCTGCTGCTCGACGTCACGCCGCTGTCCCTCGCGATCGAGACCCTCGGTGGCGTCGCCACCGTGCTGATCGCGCGCAACACCACCATCCCGACCCGCAAGAGCGAGACGTTCTCGACGGCGGCCGACAACCAGAGCTCGGTCGAGGTCCACGTCACCCAGGGCGAGCGCCCGATGGCGAAGGACAACAAGACGCTCGGCAAGTTCCAGCTGACCGGGCTGCCCGCGGCCCCGCGCGGCGTGCCGCAGATCGAGGTCACGTTCGACATCGACGCGAACGGCATCCTCAACGTCGCCGCCAAGGACAAGGCGACCGGCGCCGAGCGCACGATCCGGATCGAGGCGTCGTCGGGCCTGTCGGACAGCGACATCAAGCGCGCCGTCGACGACGCGGCCCAGCACGAGGAGGAGGACAAGCGCCGCAAGGACGCGATCGAGGCGCGCAACCAGCTCGACACCCTCGTCTACGGCACGCAGAAGCTCGTCAAGGAGAACGAGGGCAAGCTCGCCGACACCGACAAGATGATGGTCGAGGAGGCGCTCAAGGACGCCGAGGCGACGCTCGAGAAGAACCGCGAGGGCGGTGACCCCGACGAGCTGCGCGCGGCGTTCGAGAAGCTCCAGGCGGCCGCGCACAAGGTCGCCGAGGCCATGTACAAGCAGGCCGGCGCGAGCGACGCGCCGCCGGCCGACGGTGGCGGGGACGGGGCCAGCTCCAAGGACGCCGAGGTCATCGACGCGGAGTTCGAGGACAAGACCTAGCCGCGGTCCGCCGCGCGACGCAGGTCGCGTAGCCACCGCTCTCGAGCCACTCCGTCCGGGGTGGCTCGTGGCCGTTTCGGAGCTGTGATTTCCGGCCAGGATGTTCGCGATGAACATCGCTCGCAGCGCTCGCGGTGTCGGTGATGGTCGGCGGTTGGGTGCAACGGGTAGGCATACGCTCGATGGCCAGGCGCGTGGTCGCCGCGGGCCCCGCCGTGCGGGGGGCGGGTGGCCGCCGGGGCGAGCCCGGGTGAAAGATGTCGCCCTGGCGTCCCGCGTGTCATAGTCAGAGCACCTGTGCGCGCCGCTCTCGTTCTGCTCGCCCTGGCTGGCTGCGCCGAGCTCGGCGTGATCACCGATGGTTCGTCGATCTCGATGGGCCGCCCGAGCGGTGGGCTCCTGGTCGACGGCTCCCGGCTTCCGGACCACGGCGAGGGGTTCACCACCCGCGACACGTGGCGGACCCGCGGCAACCGGTACGGCACCGACGAGATGCTCGACCTGATCACGGGCGTCGGGCGCCGGATGGCGCGCCAGTTCACGGGCGCGCGGCTGGTCGTCGCGGACCTGTCGACCGCCGGCGGCGGCGCTGCCCGCAAGTGGCACCGCTCGCACCAGAACGGCCGCGACGTCGACCTCGTCTATTACATGCGCGACGCCGACGGCAAGCCGCTCGAGGCCGACGCGATGCGCGTGTTCGACCGCACCGGCAAGGCCGTCGATGGCAGCGGCATCACCGTCGACGTGCCCCGCACCTGGCTGCTCGTCCGCGAGCTGACGCTGGCGACCGAGGCGACCGTGCAGTGGGTGTTCATCTACGAGCCGATCGCGCAGAAGCTGCTCGAGCACGCCGCCGCGGTGGGCGAGCCCGTCGACATGATCGCGCGCGTGCGGCTGGCGCTCAAGCAGCCCGGTGACAGCGCGCCGCACAACGACCACATGCACGTGCGCGTGTACTGCTCGCCGCGCGACCGCGCGTACGGCTGCGTCGACGTCGGGCCCACCGAGCTGCTCGCCCTCCGCGCGGCCGAGCTCGAGCACGCTGACCAGGCCAGCGCGATCGTGGCCGCCCTCGGGCAGGGCGCGGTCCAGGCGACCACCGCTGCGGCGGCCCCTCGCCAGGCCCGCGCTGTCATGGATGCCCGCTCGGTGATCGCCATGCCGCGCGAGATCGGCGCGCTCGGGCCGCTCCTCCGCGCGCGCAGCTTCTACCTGCGGCGCTGACGCCCGCGCGAGGCGGGGCAGGCACGCGGTTCGTGATCCTCACACGTGCCAGGTGCGGGCACGTGAACGCCGAGCGTCGCTATCCGACCCGCCTGCGGGTCAACGTGCGCGGCCAGCGACCGGGCACGGCCCGACGGGGTTCTGCTGCGTGGGCGCGGGCGCCGAGTCGAACCGAGCCACGGTGGCGGCGGCGATGGCGCCAGCGTCCTGCACCGTCGTGGGGACGCCGGCATCGTCCGGCGCGGTGCGCGCGACCGCCTCGGAGGTGGCCTCGTCGGGCGCCGCGATCCGCCGGAGCGTGCGCAGCGCCTGCTCGAACGACCGGACGTGGGTGGCGCGGACCTCGTTCGAGGGGGCGGACAGCACGACGCTGACGGCGCGATCGCCGCCGAGCGCAATGGCGTGGCGGAGGAACCGCTTGCCGTCGTCGTACTCGAACCACACCGACGGCAGGCCGGCATCCTCGGTGTCGCGCGGCCCGGGCTGGGTCGGCCCGACGCTCATCCGCAGCGCCTGCAGCCGGGTTCGCAGCGCACACGCGTAGCGATGCGCGAGGCTGTCGGGGCTGGTGCGGCACGCGACCGGCCACGAGCAGAACAGCTCGCGCGTGAACGCCTCCGAGGTCAGCACGATCTGGCCCCGCGGCTGGCTGCGCATCATCCACAGCAACAACCCCGGATAGCTCGGCTGATCGGTCGCGCGCCAGCCCCGCGGCACGATCAGACGGAGCTGCTCGGTGCGTGACGTGAACACCTGGTTCTCGAGCTCGGCGCGCGATTCTCCGACGAGGATCACGGTCGCGCCGACGATCGCGACGAGCGACGAGCCCGCCACCGCGGCGCACGATTGCCACCAGCTCACGCGCTGACGGTAGCCGCACGCGAGCGTGGGCGCGAGGTGCGCGCGGCAATCCGGACCTGAACAGAACACCAGGCAAAAACTTGCCTGTTACGGTGGTGCTCTTGTTGACCGATTACATTCGAACGAATATTGTGACGCTACTTCGAAGGACGATTGGCTTCCCAATGTCCCTTGCAAGAAGAAGTCGCCCGCTGGGGGTCACGCACAACCAAACGACGTCGCGCTGCTCCCGAGGGCAGGGCGACGTCGGTGCGGATGCCACGCGTGCGTCTCGAGCCGAAGCGCCGAGGGGGATTCCGTTGTTTTCACGTCACCGAGCCTGGTCCACGCACACTGGTTCGACGGGCACCGTCGTCCCGCTGCGCGCGCGTCGTCGGCCGGTCACGGCCGACATCGCCCAGCGGACGGACGACGACGCTCCGGGCGCCGGAGGGGCCGCCACGGGCCGGTCGCAGCAGCTACTGAAGGACGAGGAGCTCCGCGCGATCGAGGGCACCTACGTGGAGGGCATCACCGCCGTCCAGATCGTGGACGTGTTCACCAGCCGTGGGATCAAGTTCTCCGAGGCGAGCTTTCGCAAGTACGTCCAGCAGGGCCTGCTGCCCCGCAGCCGCCGCGTCGGCCGCAAGGGCAAGCACCGCGGCTCGCTCGGCGTGTACCCGGCCAAGACCATCCGCCGGATCAACACCGTCAAGCAGCTGATGGCCGACGGCCACACCATCGAGGAGATCCAGGGGCAGTTCCTGCTCTACACGGACCTCGTCGAGGGCGTCGGCGAGAACCTCGCGGCGCTGTGGACGCGCCTGACCGGCGACGTCGCGCAGCTCGACGCGAAGACCAGGCGCGAGCTCGAGCGCGAGCTCGCCGAGACCCGCCGCGATGGCGACCGCCTGGTCGATCGCCTCGGCGAGCTGACCCGGCGCGTCGCTGCGCCGGGCACCGACCATCTCCGTCTAGCCGGCGCCGCGGGGGGCGCCGAGGACCTTCTCTGACCCACTTGCGCTGGCACCACAGGAGATAACGATGAGCAAGGACAACCACGACGACGGCGATCTGGACGAGGGGCTCGAGCCGGGCCTGGACGGCGACGCGGCGGACGCGGCGGACGAGGGCGACGAGCTGGAGGACGCGGCGGAGGGCGCGACGACCGAGGACGGCGCGCCGGAGATCAGCCGCAAGATCCGGCGCCGGCGCCGGCGCACGCGGCCGCGGAGCAAGACGATCGCGATGAAGCGCCTGACGCGAGAGGAGCTGCGCGCGGGCGCGCTGATGTACCCGCCGGTCGACATCCCGCGCCCGAAGTCGCGCTCGGAGTGCAGCGAGGAGATGCGGCCGTGCCCGTGGGTGGCCTGCAAGCACCACCTCTACCTCGACATCAATCCGGAGACCGGCTCGATCAAGATCAACTTCCCCGAGCTCGAGCCGTGGGAGCTCAAGAACACGTGCGCGCTCGACGTCGCCGAGAAGGGTGGCATCACGCTCGAGGAGGTCGGGGAGATCATGAACCTGACCCGCGAGCGGATCCGCCAGGTCGAGGTCCGCGGCCTGCTCAAGCTGAAGATGGGCTCGCCGTCGCCCGACGAGCTCGGTGCCGAGCTGCTCGCGGCCAAGCGCGCGAACCAGAACTGACCAGCGCGGGTGCGCCCCGCGGCCTGCCCGGTGTCGCTCAGCACCGGTTGGCGGGCCGCGCGTCCCGACGGGCGCGTGGGGAGGCCGGCGGCCTCCCGTGCGCTCACGATGTTCGCTGAGAGACTGTGAAACAGTCTCGAGAACGGGGTGGGAACCCTGCGCGGCTTGCCGCGTAGGGCGGGGCGGAGCCCCGTGGAACTGAGCGTGCCTCGGGTGCGTCCCGGACCCCGCGTCCCGGACCGCCGTGGTAAACGCGCCCATGATCCGACGCGCGCTGATCTCGGTCTCCGACAAACGCGGTGTGGTCGAGCTGGGCCGGGCGCTCGCCGCGCACGGCGTCCAGATCCTGTCCACGGGGGGCACGGCACAGGCGCTCGCTGCCGCCGGGGTGCCGGTCACGCAGGTGTCGACGTACACCGGCGCCCCCGAGATCCTCGACGGTCGCGTGAAGACGCTGCACCCGAAGATCCATGGTGGCCTGCTCGGGCGCGCGACGCCCGAGCACCAGCGCGAGATGGCCGAGCAGGGGATCGAGGCGATCGATCTCGTGATCGTGAACCTCTACCCGTTCGAGGCCACGATCGCGAAGCCGACCACCACGCTCGACGAGGCGATCGAGAACATCGACATCGGTGGACCGTCGATGCTGCGCTCCGCCGCGAAGAACCACGAGCGGGTGACCGTCGTCGTCGATCCGGATGACTACCCGATCGTGGCCGCGGCGCTCCGCGACGGCGACGTGTCCGCGGGCCAGCGGCTCGCGCTCGCGCGCAAGGCGTTCTCGCACACCGCCGCGTACGACGCGGCGATCGCCGCCTACCTGTCATCGATCGACGACGGCGCCGCCCACGCCCGCCACCAGGCGCCGTCGCGCCGCGAGCTGCCGGACACCCTGACCATCCAGTGGCGGCGGCTGTACGAGCTCCGTTACGGCGAGAACCCGCACCAGGGCGCGGCGTTCTACGCGGACGCGCGCTCGCCCCTCGAGCGGACCACCAGCACGCGCCCGACGATCGCCACCGCCGAGGTGCTCGGTGGCAAGCAGCTGTCCTACAACAACATCCTCGATCTCGACGCGGCGCTCGGGCTCTGCCTCGAGCTCGCCGAGCCGGCCGCCGTGGTGGTCAAGCACAACAACCCGTGCGGCGTGGCGCTCGGCGCTGACGTGGCGAGCGCCTACCGCCGCGCGCGCGACGCCGACGCGACGAGCGCGTTCGGGGGGATCGTCGCGGTCAACCGCGAGGTCGACGCAGCGCTCGCGGCGCTGCTCGTCGAGACGTTCCTCGAGTGCGTGGTCGGCGCCGGGCTACTCCGCCGCCGCGCGCGAGCTGCTCGCGGGCAAGAAGAACCTCCGCCTGGTCGCCGCCACCGGGGACTGGCGGGCGCCGACGGGCGCGCTGGCGTGGAGCATCCGGTCGATCGCCGGCGGCGCCCTGGTCCAGAGCGTCGACAATGGCATGGCCGAGCTGGCGAACCGCCCGGGTCGCCACCGGGCGCGCCCCGACCGACGCCGAGCGCGGCGATCTGCGCGTTCGCGTGGCGGGTGGCCAAGCACGTGAAGTCCAACGCGATCGTGTTCGCGAAGGACGGCGTGACCGTGGCGATCGGCGCCGGCCAGATGAGCCGCGTCGACTCCGTGCGGATCTGCGAGCGCAAGGCGGGCGATGCGCTCCGGGGCGCGGTCGTGGCGTCCGACGCGTTCTTCCCGTTCCGCGACGGCGTGGACGTGCTCGCCGCGGCGGGCGCGGTGGCGGTGGTCCAGCCGGGCGGCTCGGTGCGCGACGACGAGGTGATCGGCGCGGCCAACGAGCATGGGCTGGCGATGCTGTTCACCGGCATGCGGCACTTCCGGCACTGAGCCGGCGCGCGCTACAGCGCAAAAACCAGCAGCAGCCCGAGCGCGATCGCGGTGAACACGCCGACCGCGATCTGGCTGGAGCTGCCCAGCCGCCGCAGCTCGGCGGCGACCGCGGTGAGGTCGCGGCCGTGGGCTTCCGGGAGCGCGGGCAGGGCGATCACGTGGACGGACTGGGTCGTGCCGATGTGGACGCCGAAGTCGCGGGTGTCGAGCAGGGACACCGAGCCGTCGTCGAGGTAGCGGTCCTCGATCGGCAGATCGGTCGGGTCCGGGGCATCGGGGGCGGGCGCCCCACCCTGCTTGAACCACAGGGTCTCGCGGAACCGGCTGCGCGTCCTCATCGGGCCAGCGACTCGGCCGGCCGCGCGGGTGGTTGAGGGCACCGCCCGGCGTTCCCGGGATCCGGTGGGGTAGCGCCGATCGCCGTCAGCGCGTGACCAGGAACACGGGGAACGTGAAGCCGGCCGCGACCTCGAGGTAGAGGGTGAGCTCCCAGTCGCGCTGGGTGAGCAGGCCGCGCAGCCGGAGTGCCTGGGACGGCTTGACGGTGAGGGGCAGGCGGAGCGGGACGCGCTCGGTCGCCCCCGCCGCGATCCGCATCCGCGGGATCCGGCTCGTCGCGACGAGCTGGCCATGGTGGACGGCCACGAGCCGGTTGTCCTCGATCTCGACGTCGACCGCGGTCGGATTCGTGATCCCCACGACCAGCTCCACCGCGATCGTGATGCGGTCGGTGCGCAGCGCCAGCGCGAGGGCGCTCGCGCTCGGCGTCTCGACCGACAGCGTGGACCAGTCGACGTCGTAGGTGCACTTGAGGAGCTGGCTCTTGTGGTGCAGCGAGCGCCCGACGGCGCCGAACCGGTAGACGTTACCGGCGAGCAGGCCGAGCAGAACGATCCACGCCAGCGCGCGGACCACGAGGTGGGTGGGGCGCCGGCACCGAGCGTCGGGGAGCAGCGCCGCGCCAGCCACGGTGCCGCCGATCGCGGCGAGCGCCACGCCGACCACCTGCCCGGCGAACGTCAGTGCGAGCTGCGTCGCGAGGCTCCACGTCGGGTGCGCGCTCGCGACCTCGCTCGTGACCAGGGCGGGCACCGCGAACAGCGCGCCGAACCCGAACGTCAGCAGCGGATGTGCGAGCAGCGTCCGCAGGATGCTGCCATACAGCAGGCGGTGGCGCTGGAGCACCGGCGACAGGAAGTCGATCCCGACCGACGCGAACAGCACCACGTACGACAGCACCAGCGCGATCCGCGTCCGCCCCGGATCGCTGGTGTAGCCGATCCAGAAGATCGTGCCCTGCGCGGCCAGCATCATCGCGAGCAGCTTGATCTCCTCCCACGCTTGCATCCACACCGGGTGCTCGTCGATGGTCTCGTCGATCAGGCGCGCGTCCTGCTCCAGCGCGAGCGAGGCCTGCTCCTTGAGCGGAAACAGCGTCAGCTGGACCACCATCAGGCTCGCCGCGATCGCCGCGTTCCGGACCACGGCATCCTCCTGCTGCGCGAACAGGCGGCGCAGGAGGAGCCGGCCCGCATCGTGCCAGTCGGCCGGGAGCAGGTACGTGAGCGGGGCCTGCTCGAGCACCTCGCGGTGGGTCACGAGGGCATACGTCACGACCGCGAGCACGGCCGCGGCCGCGGCGAGGTACACGGCGAGCCAGCCCGCGCTCCGCCGGTGCAGCCGCCGCGCGGCGGTGGGCGCCTCGAAGGCGGCCAGGACGAGCTGCCTCACCGGACCGAGCATGCCGCACAAGAATACACGTGCGGAGGTGGCACACGCGCGGAGGTGGCACACGCGCGGAGGTGGCACACGCGCGGAGGTGGCACACGCGCGGAGGTGGCGGGCGCACGCCTCCGGAGCACGCGGGAGCGCGCCGCATGTCGCCGCCGGCCGCGCGTGCGTGGCGGGGGACCGCGAGGGTATACCTCCGCACATGAACATTCTCGTCGTCGGCAGCGGCGGGCGCGAGCACGCGCTGGTGTGGCGGCTCGTCCAGACCGGGCACCACGTGATCGCGGCGCCGGGCAACCCGGGGATCGCGGAGCTCGCCGCCTGCCACGCGGTCCCGATCGACGACCATGCCGGCCTGATCGCGCTCGCGCACCGCGCGGCGGTGGACCTGGTCGTGGTCGGCCCCGAGGCGCCGCTGGTGGCCGGTCTCGCCGACGAGCTGCGGGCGCGCGGCATCGCCACGTTCGGGCCGGGCGCCGAAGGTGCGCAGCTCGAGGGCAGCAAGGCGTTCAGCAAGGCGTTCTTCGCGCGCCACGGCATCCCGACCGCGCCGTTCGCGATCGCGCACACGCTCGCCGAGGCCGATGCCGCGATCGCGGCCCTGGCCGACGCGGCCGGCGCCGGGATCGTGGTCAAGGTCGACGGCCTCGCCGCGGGCAAGGGCGTGGTCGTCGCGGCCGACGCGGCCGAGGCCCGGGCGGCGGCGCGCGAGATGCTCGGCGGCCGGTTCGGCGCGGCCGGCGCGCGCCTCGTGATCGAGAAGCGGATCCTCGGCCGCGAGGTCAGCGTGCTCGCGCTCACCGACGGGCGCCACCTCGACGTGCTGCCGGCGGTCGAGGACCACAAGACGATCTTCGACGGAGACGAGGGCCCGAACACCGGCGGCATGGGCACCGTGTCGCCGGCGTGGATCACCGCGCCAGTGATGCAGCGGATCATCCACGAGATCCTCCAGCCCACCGTGCGCGGGCTCGCCGCTGACGGCATCGACTACCGCGGCGTGCTGTTCGCGGGCGTGATGGTCGACCCCGCGGGCGCGCCGTGGCTGCTCGAGTACAACTGCCGGTTCGGCGACCCCGAGACCCAGCCGATCATGGCGCGCCTCCGCGGCGATCTCGGCGCGGTGCTCGCCGGCGCGGCGCGCGGCGACATGCCGGTTGGAGCGCTCGGGTGGGACGCCCGCGTCGCGGTGTGCGTGGTGGTGGCTGCCGCGGGGTACCCGGCGGCGCCCCGGACCGGGGATCCGATCGGCGGCCTCGACGCGGTCACTGCCGAGGACGCGGTGGTGTTCCACGCGGGCACCGCGGTCCACGGCGGCACCCTGGTGTCCGCCGGCGGGCGCGTCCTCGGCGTGACCGCGCTCGGGATCAGCGTCGAGCAGGCGCGCACCAAGGCCTATGGAGCGGTCGACCGGATCGCCCTCGACGGCAAGCAGGTCCGGCGCGACATCGGCGCGCGCGCACGCCGCACCGTCTAGCGTCCGGACCGGCTGCCGGGCCCCCGCACGTGTCCGCGGGTGTACCCTCCGGCCCATGCCGCATGTCGCTGGTCTGCGCGGGGTGATCCCGGAACTCTCCAAGCTCGCCGAGGTGATCGCGAAGCCGCCCGCGCTCGCCGCCGGGCTCGCCGCGGGGACGCTGGTCCAGGACCCGACGCGCGCCGTCTATCGCTATCACCAGACGTTCGCCGGCCCGGGCCGCACGTTCACCCGCAAGTCGTTCGCGTGCGCGGTGCGGCTCGCACCGTGGAGCGAGGGCCTGATCCGCCCACACGAGGGCACCACCGCCGCTGGCCGGGACGCCGAGCTGGCGAGCCTGCGCGCCGCCCGCGCCCAGACCGCGCCACTGCTGTTCGGCGTCCGCGACGCGGCGACCGAGGTCGACCGGATCTTTCGCAAGACCGAGGGCACGCGCGCCACCCTCACGTTCGCGACCCCGGACGGCACCACCCACACCCTGTGGCGGGTGCAGGACGCCGAGGTGATCGGCAAGCTCCGCCACTACTTCACGCCCAAGAAGCTGCACCTGCTCGAGGGCCACGAGCGCTACGAGGCGCTGCTCGCGTACCAGGCCGAGCTCGCGAAGACGCAGGATCTCGCGATGTACTCGTCGGCGAACTACGCCCTCGGGTTCGTCACGTCGCTCGACGATCAGGGCCTGTGCGCGGCCGCCCGCCACCGGGTGATCCGCGGCGTGACCGTCACGCCGGCCGACGTGCTGACCGCCGCGCGCCGCCACTTCATCGTCGACAAGCTCCCCGGCGCGGCCGCGGATCTCGGCAAGGTGCTCGGCGGGCTCGGCGGCAGCGTCGCCCACCAGCCCGCGTTCGTGGTGGTGTTCGCCAAGGACCCGGACGCGTACAAGCTCACGCTGTCCCCGGAGATCAGCCCGCTCGCCGAGGGCGTGCAGGTCGACCGCGCGCTGCAGAAGCTCGATCCCGTGGTCGTCGATCACCTGTTCATCGGCCGCCACCTCGCGGGTGGCACCGTGACCACCGACAGCGACGCCGGGCGCGCGCTCGCGGCGGTCGGTGCGGGCGCCAGCGCGGCGCTGATCCTGCGGCCGCTCTCGGTCGAGCAGATCGCGCACGTCGACGAGCTCGGCCTCGTGCTGCCACCGCACTCGACGGCGTTCTTTCCGTCGATCGCGCCGGGCCTGCTCAGCCACCTCATCGATCCGAACGTCGACGTCGTCTAGTCCCCTGCCTCGCCGGTGCGCGCGCCGCGAGCGTGCAGGTGCAGCGCCGCGGGCGGCCCGCCGGGCGCCACCCGCGCGACCACGCGCCCGCCGCCCGCCGGCGCGAACCCGTGGCGCTCGAGAGAGAGCTCGACGCGCCAGCCGATCCGCGCGAGCACGGGCAGGAGCGCGCCCTGCACGAACTCGGCGGTCGGCGCGAGCGGGTTGTGGGTGCCGCCGGTCAGGGTCAGCGTGGCCGCCACGCCGCGCGCCGCGAGCGCTGGCAGCACGGCCTGCAGGACGAGCATCGTGCTGCACGCCGACCCGACGTCGAGCGCGACGTCACCGCCGACGAGGGTCGTGGGGGCGAACCGCAGCGTGGTCGCGCCGAGCTCGGCGCCCGCGACCTCGGCCGCGCCGAGCACCTGGGCGGCGCGCACGGCGGTCAGGTGCTGCCGCATCAGCCCCGGGCGGGCGCGCCGCGACCGGATGTGGCGGACCTCGATCGCGCGGCCCGTGGCGAGCGCGAGCGCGAGCGCGCCGCGGAGCAGCTGCCCGCCACCCTCGCCGAGCGTCCCGTCGATGTCGAGCACGTGCCCCATGGTCATCCCTTCACGCACACGACCTGCTTGAGCGTGTGCACGATGTCGACGATGTCGGCCTGTGCCGCCATCACCGCATCGATCGACTTGTAGGCGCCCGGCGTCTCGTCGAGCACGTCCGCGTCCTTGCGGCACTCGACGCCGGCCGTCGCCGCCGCGTGGTCCGCGAGCGTGAACACCTTCTTCGCGCGCGTGCGGCTCATCGCCCGGCCGGCGCCGTGGCTGCAGCTGTCGAAGCTCTCCGGGCTCCCCTTGCCGCGGACGATGAACGAGCGCGCCCCCATGCTCCCCGGGATGATGCCGAGCTCGCCGGCGCGCACGCGCACTGCGCCCTTGCGCGTGACGATCACGCTCTCGCCGAAGTGCGCCTCACGCGACACGTAGTTGTGGTGACAGTTGACCGCCTCGAGGGAGGCCTCGAACGGCGGCAGGGTGCCGAGGGCGCCGAGCGCGGTCATCACGTTCCGCATCATGAGCTCCCGGTTGACGCGCGCGTAGGCCTGCGCCCAGCCGACCGCGTGCAGGTAGTCCTTGAACAGGTCGCTCCCCTGCGGCAGGTACGCGAGGTCGACGTCGGGCAGGTTGATGAACCAGCGGCGCATCTCTGCCTTGGCGCGCTCGATGAAGTACGACCCGATCCGGTTGCCGATCCCACGCGAGCCCGAGTGGAGCATCACCCACACCGCGCCGGCTTCGTCGAGGCACAGCTCGACGAAGTGGTTGCCGGTGCCGAGCGTCCCGAGTTGGTGGACGCGCTGCGCGCCCCCCGCGGCCGGGTGCTTGTCCTGGATCTCGCGGTAGCCGGGCTCGAGCGCGGCCCACGCCTCGGCGTGGTGCGCGGGCGGCTCGCCCCACGCGCCGCGGTCGCGCTGGCCCCTGCCCACGGTGCGGCCGTGCGGCACGGCGCGCTCGATCGCGGTGCGCAGCGGGGCGAGGTCGTCGGGGAGCTGGTCGGCGCGCAGCGAGGTTCGCGCCGCGATCATCCCGCACCCGATGTCGACGCCGACGGCCGCGGGGATCACGGCCTGGCGGCACGCGATCACCGAGCCCACCGTCGCGCCGATGCCGGCGTGAACGTCGGGCATCACCGCGACGTGGTGGTGCACGAACGGCAGCGCGGCGACGCGCGCGACCTGCGCCCGTGCCTCGTCCTCGAACGGGACGCCGTGGACCCACGCCTTGATCGGCACGTTGTCGGTCGGGATGATGTCGTAGCCGCGCGCGGCGGCCGAGGGCGTCGGGGCGGGCAGGGTGATCGGGGGCGATGCGGGCGGGGTGGACGCGAGCGGGGTGGTCGCGAGCGGGGTGGACGCGAGCGGGGTGGTCGTCTGCGTGGTCATCGGCGGCTCCTCGGGCCCACGCTCGTGCAGCCAGGGTGCCAGCCCGGGCGCGTGCGTAACCCCGCGGGCGATGGAGCGGGCCCCGCGGTTCGTATCCGTAGGAATAAATCAATGTGATATAAATGGATATGGCGCGCCGACGGACCGTGGTGCTCGGGCTGCTCGGCCCCGTGCTCGACAGCGGGCAGGGGCCGCGGCGCTGGGACAAGTGGCGGCCGTCGGTCGCCGTGTGCCAGCACGACGACTTCGAGGTCGATCGGTTCGAGCTGCTGCACAACACCGGGCACGCCGCCCTCGCCGCGGTGGTGACGGCCGACGTCGGGGCGGTGTCGCCGGCGACCGCCGTGCGGCCCCACCTGGTCGCGCTGGCCGACCCGTGGGACTTCGCCGAGGTCTACGCGGCGCTCGCCGACTTCGCGGACCGCTACCCGTTCGATCCAGCGCACGAGGACTACTACGTCCACATCACCACGGGCACACACGTCGCGCAGATCTGCCTGTTCCTGCTGTGCGAGAGCCGCGTGATCCCGGGGCGGCTGCTCCAGACCGGGCCCGGCCGGAAAGGCGCCGGCTCGCCGACCGGCACGCGCGACGTCATCGATCTCGACCTCGCGCGCTACGACCGGCTCGCCGCCCGGGTCCGCGCGCGCGCGGCCGATGCGCGCTCGCTGCTCAAGGCCGGCATCGAGACCCGCAGCCCCGCGTTCAACGACGTGATCGCGCGCCTCGAGCTGGTCGCCACGCGCACGCGCGATCCGATCCTCCTGGCCGGCGAGACCGGGACCGGCAAGAGCGCGCTGGCCGGGCGGCTGTACGAGCTGCGCCGCGCGCGCCACCAGCTCGCCGGGCCGCTCGTCACCGTCAACTGCGCCACGCTGCGCGGCGACACCGCAATGAGCGCGCTGTTCGGCCACGCCCGCGGCGCGTTCACCGGCGCGGGCACCGCGCGCCCGGGCCTGCTGCGCGCGGCCGACGGCGGGCTGCTGTTCCTCGACGAGATCGGCGAGCTCGGGCCCGACGAGCAGGCGATGCTGCTGCGCGCGCTCGAGGTGCGCCGGTTCCTGCCGGTGGGCGCGGACACCGAGGTCGGCAGTGACTTCCAGCTGATCGCGGGCTCGAACCGCGACCTCGCGGTGGAGGTGCGGGCCGGCCGGTTCCGCGAGGATCTACTGGCGCGGCTGTCGCTGTGGACGTTCACGCTGCCCCCGTTGCGCGCCCGCCCCGAGGATGTCCCGCCCAACCTCGACGTGGAGCTCGCGCGCGTCGGCGACGAGCGCGGGGAGCGCGTCGTGATGACCGGCGGGGCTCGCCGCGCGTTCCTCGCGTTCGCGACCAGCGCCGAGGCGCCGTGGCCCGCGAACTTCCGGGACTTCGGCGCGGCGGTCCGGCGGATGGCGACGCTGTGCGAGGGCGGCCGCATCGGCGAGGCGGAGGTGACGGCCGAGGTCGCGCGGCTGCGCGGGCTGTGGAGCCCGCGCCCTGAAGCCGAGCGCGCCGGCCCCGGCGACCGCGTCGCGCGCGTGCTCGGCGCCCGGGCGGCCGCGCTCGACCGGTTCGACCGCGTGCAGCTCGAGGACGTGCTCGCGGCGTGTGCGGAGGCGCCGAGCCTGTCGGCCGCGGGGCGCGAGCTGTTCGCGCACTCGCAGGCGATGCGGACCACCCGCAACGATGCCGACCGGCTGCGCAAGTACCTCGCGCGGTTCGGGCTCGGCGCGCGCGACGTGCTCGCGCCCGGCGTCAGCGCGGGGGACGCGCCGGTAGCGCCACCTTGAACCGGCGGACCTCGACGGGCGTGCCGGCGTAGCCCGAGTCCGCGATCGCCTGCTCCTTCGGCGAGTCGAACAGCGTGTGCATCATCAGGTCCTGGTCGTCGAGCACGCCCGGCGTGCCGCGGTCGACAGTGAGCGCCCCGACGTGGCGCGGGAACAGCACGAGATCGCCGGCGCGCGTGAACGGCACGGGCGTGCCGCGGGCGTCGCGATAGACACCATCCTCCCCGCGGGTGCCGCCGCCGAGCTTGCGGGTCACACCGGGCAGGGCGCCGGTCCACGAGTACGGCATGCGCGCGCCGAGCCGCCGCGCCGCGTACACGATGAAGTCGGCGCAGTCCGAGCCCTCGAGCCGCTCGCTCTGGTGGGTGGGATCGTTGCGCCCGGCGGACGCCCAGACGTACGGCTGCCCGAACATCTCGGTGAGGTAGCCGAGGTACGTGTCGTCGCGCCTGACCGACACCCGCATCACGGCGTCGGTCAGGCCGCCCGAGGCGCCGCCACGCCTCGCCTCGATGCCCGCTGTCTCGACGGTGCGCGCGCCCTGTCGCACGACGAGCTGGTAGCGCATCGTGCCGACACCGCGACCGTGATCCGGCGTCAGCGTGGGGCGGACGTCCGGGACGAGTGCGCCACCCTCCGCGCCGTCGATCGCGGTCGCGCGGTACTCGATCGGCTCGTAGTGAAACGTCGGGCCGTCCCCATTGGAGTAGGTCGCGGCCACGGGCTCGATGCGCCGCCACGCCAGCTCGATCCGCGGGCCGGCCGCGAGGGGCGCCGCCGTGACGGCGCGGCCGCCGAGCCGGAGCGCGGGGGCGTCGCTGTAGCGCTGGCCGTCGGCGGTCTCGAGCACCGCGTACAGCGTGACGCCCTGGTCGGCGCGCGCGTAGGCCGGCCCGTCCGTCGCCGGTCCGCCATCGATCGCCGCGGTGATGCGGATCCGGGTGACCGGGCGGGTGTCGAGAGGATCTCCGACCCCCGAGGGCCTGGCGGGCTGATAGCGCGTGGGGTGGGGATGGTGCTCGTCGTCGGCCGGCACCGCGGGGTTGCTGCGCGCGGGAGCGGTCGCGGGTGATCCCGCGGCGACGTCACAACCGAGGGACCACGCGCCCACGAGCAGGCAGGCGAGGCGGAGCGGGTGCATGACAGGGAGACGCCGGATGGACCCCGGTTGTTTCATCCCACCTGCAAACTTCCGGTGGGGGCGCCAAGATCCCGGATCTGCGATTGATCGTGACCACGACATCACCGTCAGGTCGCCTGATCTGGATTGTGGGTGCGCCGTCGATCATGACAAGTTGCCGTGGGTGTCACGGAGCTGCGGCTCGTCCGCAACGCACACCGCGCAAGCTTGGGGAAGAGAGAGAGGGCCTGGACATGTGGAGCTTTGCCGATCGAGTCGTGAAGGCAGTGGCGGACGTGACGGTCGGGACCGTGATCGTGCTCGTGCACGTGGCGCTCGCGGATCGAACCCGGCGGTCGGCGCGGCCGGCGTCGCCGCGGGCCTGAGAGACGGTGAAACAGTCTCGAAACCGGGGTGGGAACCTCATCATCGATCACATCTCAGGAACACCGCGTGGCCAGACCGTGCACCACGCGTGGCGCCTGGCGCCGCGCTCGCGCTGGGGCCTCCCGACGTAGACCGCGGGGCGCTCGCAGAAGCTCCGGACGGCGGGCACCGCCCACGCGATCCGGTGGCGCCCCGCGCAGCACGGCACGACGATCTCGAGGAGGGGGCCACGGCTTGGCCAGGCCGTTGAGCGTCGGGCGCCGCATACGTGCGGACGCCTCGCGCGACGCAGCGGCGGTCCACCACGCATGCTACGTCACGCCCCGCGCCCCGGGCGGACCGGCTCCGGAGGCACGCGGCGCCACACCCAGGGTCTCGCACCCGGCTCCTGCTCGTCGCTGGTCGCCGGGTGCCGCCACGCGACCTCGAGGGCATGAGGCGCGGTGCCTTCGATGCGCAGGTGCCCCGCGTGGAGGCGATCATGGTGGGCGTGACACAGCTGGATGCAGTTCTCGACGGTGTGGCCCCCGCCGTGGGCCTGGTAGCGCAGGTGGTGGATGGTCAGGAAGCGCCGGCTGCGGCAGCCCGGGACCACACACGCGTGGTGGCAGGCGATGGCGACCTTGCGCCGGATCGCATTGGGCACAGTGAGCGTCGGCCGCGTGCGGTCGCTGGTCTCGAGGTCGCCGACGTGGATCGCGTCGCACAGCGCGCGGTCACGCTGCGCGGGCGTGAGGGGCTCGGCGCTGCCGACGGCGCTGGCGGTGGCGCGCTGGCACGTCCGGCAGGTGGTCACCGCGTGCAGCGTCGGCGGTGGCGCGACGCGGGGGCCGCGCGTGCGCACGCCGGGCGCTGCCGTGGGCGCCGGGCCGGCGCTCCGGCTCGCCTCGCCCGCCCCGCGGGACCAGTCCGCATCGACCTCGGCGGCGGCCCCGGTCGGCACGGCGGTGGCGGTCCCGCGGGACCGGTCCGAATCGACCTCAGACGCCGGTGCGCCATGGATCCTCACCGCGGTGGCCACCTCGGTGGCCACCTCGGCGGGCACCGCCAGTGCGACCGCCTGCGCGCACAGCTGCATCACGAGCTCGTCCATGGACAGCCGCTCGCCCACCTCGTCTTCGAGCACCTGGTGCGCCCGCCGCCACATCGCGAACGCCTCGCCGCCCAGCTCGAGGACGACGAGGTGCTTGACCAGCGCGGGATCCGGCGGCGCCTCGGGCGTATCGCCGGCCCGCTTCCCCGAGCACAGCTGCTGCACCTGGCGTGACGTCTTGCCGGCGGCGGCCGCGAGGTACGCCTGCTCGGTCCGCGGCGTGGCGACCCGCGTCAGCTCGCGGACGTGCGCGAACGACAGCGCGCCCGCCTGGAAGGCCGCGCGCAGCTGCGGGAGCGCCTGCAGCTCGCGCGCGACGCGGATGCGCTCGTTCGCCGCATGTCTCGAGTAGTGCAGGTGGCGCTCGAGCAGCTCGGCGAGCGAGCCGTAGCCCAGGTGCCGATGCAGGTCACACGCGTCGGCCTCGAGGATCAACGCGCTCTCGATCGCCTCGAGCTTCACCCGCGTCCGCGCGATCTCCTCGAGGCGCCGGAGCACCACCTGCCACCGGGGCCCTGTCTCGTGACTCCGCCCGGCGGCGGCGCCCTGCTCGTCGTGCTCGTCCGTCGTGACCCCACCGGTGAACATCGTCGTTCTCCTCGCGCATCACCCGCGCGTGATCCTTGGTACCACGCGAATTTCGGCGCCCCGGAGATGCGCTCAGCGCGACGAACGGCGCTCGTTCGCCGACGAACCACGTGGCCCCACCGAACGACGCGCAGGGCTCGCGCTGGTGCGAATGGGGAGATGTGCCGCGCTCCTCCGCGCCCCGCGCCAAGGTGGTCCCGAAATTCCGGTCAACTGAAATCGACACGATTCAAACTTCCGTCGGGTTGTCGTCCGAATCCCGGACATCCATCGGCGCGGTCCCGCGAGATCGCTATCCGGCGCCGCCCTCCGGAGCCTGCTGCGAGCGCCCCGCGCTCTACGTCGGGAGCGACATGCTCGCCGCCGCGGCGCGGGCCTCGCCGTCGCGGGGTGGCCCCCCGCGCGCGGACCGAACGCCCTCGAGGACGGCGGCGGGCTGGCCGAGCGCCACGCCCCCGACGCCGGTCCGCGCCGGCCGCCGCGTCGAACGGGTCAGGCTGCCGCACCGCGCATCCGTCATCCGTCGATGCCTTCGCGACGGGGACCGGGTGGCGCACCGCGCCAGGACCTCCGCTGACCAACCAGGGGATGGGGGGTGACTTGTGTAGGATCGTGAGGTGGGAACCCTGCGCGGCTTGCCGCGGAGGGCGGGGCGGAGCCCCCGTGGGACGGAGGGGATCGGCGCCGGAGCAGATCCCGCCCGTCGCCTGACTGTCGGAGGGGTCTGATAGCGATCCACGCGTGGATACGATCGCCATCTCTGTCCGTCGCGCCATCGCGGCCGATGCCCCGGCCCTCACCGCACTCGTCAACGAGGCATTCGCCGTCGAGCGCGACTTCGTCGAGGGGGACCGCGCCACCGTGGCCGAGATCGCCGCGATGACCCGGGACGGCGTGTTCCTCGTCCTCGAGGCCGCGGGCGGGCTGGCCGCCGCGATCCACGTCGAGCGCCGTGGCGAGGGCGCGGCGTTCGGCCTGCTCGCGGTACGCCCCGCGCTCCAGGGCCTCGGCCTCGGCGAGCGCATGGTCCGGATCGCGGAGGCGATGGCAGAGGCGACGGGAGCCGGCTCGATCAGCCTGCGGATCGTCAACCTCCGCGAGGACCTCGGTCGCTGGTACCGCGGCCTCGGCTACCGCGAGGTCGGGACCACGCCGTGCGCGGATCCCCGCACCACCCAGCCGTGTCACTTCGTCGAGATGCACAAGACGCTCGGGGCCGTCGGGGCCTCGGCGTCGCACGGCGCCCACGCGTCGGCGTGACGCACGTCCGTTCCGCGACGCGGCCACCCCGGGGTAGGATGCCGCGCATGACCTCTGCTCGCGGACTACTCTCCTACGCGCTGGTGATGTCCGCGGTCGGCTGCGGAGGCGGGGGCGGGTTTCCGGACGCGCTCGAGATCGACGCGCCTCCCCCGCCCGGCACGTTCTCGCTGGTGTGGTCGGCGATGAACACCAGCGACCAGCCGGTGTCCTGCGAGTCGCTCGCTGCCCAGTCGATGACCGCAGTTCTCCGCAACCGCGGGGTCGAGGGCGGCTCGACCCAGGTGTTCGGCTGCAACGCCTACGAGGGCCGGTCCGAGGGGCTCCTCCCCGGCACGTACGACCTCAACTTCCAGCTCGTCGGGTCCGGTGGCGCGTCGCCGTCGGGGCTGATCGCGCTGGCGCCGGCGCAGCTCGGCGTCGTGATCGTCTCGGGGCAGAACGTCGCGCTGCCCGCGGTGGTGTTCACCGTCGATGCGACCGGCGGTCTGGCGCTCACGCTGACCGCCAACGCGGCCGGCGGCAACTGCGCGGCCGTTGCCAGCGGCGGCGCCGGGCTCGGGCAGGTCTCGCTGACGCTCGAGCGCGCCAGCGATGGCAGCTGTGCGTCGGTCACGTTCGCGGTGGGCGCCGGGGCGTCCGGTATCGCCGGCACCTACGCGGTGGACTGCGCCACGCCGGTCGTGCGCGGGTGCCTCGAGGCCGATCAGACCCTGACGGCGACGGGGCTGACCTCGGGATCGTACATCGTGCGGATCCGCGGCTACCCCACCGCCCAGCCGGCGCCCGCCGCCGCGTGCTTCCTCAACAACGACTCGATCCCGGTCCCGCCGCTCGGGCGGACGCTGATGCGGTCGCTCAACCTCGCGCTCCAGCCGGGCTGCTGAGCCGGGCGGTCGCGGCTATGCTCCCCGCGTGACGACCGTCGACCACTACAAGCCCAACCTCCGCGACACCTTCTTTCAGCTGTTCGAGGTCCTCGAGATCCAGAACACCAGCCTCGGCAAGGGGCCGTTCGAGTCGATGGACGAGGACAGCGCCCGGGCCGCACTCGAGGGCGCGCTCGAGGTGCTGCAGCGGACCTGGGCCCCGTGCTTCGCCGAGGGCGATCGCGTGGGCGCGACGTTCGACGGCAAGGGCAACGTGACCCTGCCGCCGGGCTTCAAGAAGGCGCTCGAGGCGTACTACGCCGGCGGCTGGAACAAGCTCGAGCTGCCCGAGAGCCTCGGGGGCTACGGCGCGCCGGCGACGGTGCAGTGGTCGGCGTTCGAGCTGATGGCGGGCTCCAACGCGAGCGTGTGCTTCTACATGCTCGGCACGATGATGGTGAAGATCATCGACCAGTTCGGCACGCCGTCGCAGAAGGCGCGGTACGTGCAGCCGATGCTCGACCAGTCGTGGGGCGCCACGATGGTGCTGACCGAGCCCGCCGCCGGCTCCGACGTCGGCGCGGGCACCACGAAGGCCACCCACGTCGCGGGCGACGAGTACCTGCTCGAGGGCGTCAAGCGGTTCATCACGAATGGCGACTTCGACCACCCCGCCAACATCGTGCACATGGTGCTCGCCCGCCCCGTGGGCGCGG
This sequence comes from Kofleriaceae bacterium, assembly GCA_964203225.1. Classification (GTDB taxonomy): domain Bacteria; phylum Myxococcota_A; class Polyangia; order Haliangiales; family Haliangiaceae; genus JABFXX01. The sequence goes on along the minus strand of CAXNMK010000003.1, from coordinate 123,146 downwards.
GCCCCGGCACCAAGGGGCTGTCGCTGTTCGTCGTCCCGAAGTACTGGGTCGAGGCGGACGGGTCGCTCGGCGCGCGCAACGGCGCCGTGGTGACCAAGGTCGAGCACAAGATGGGCATCAAGGGCTCGGCGACCTGCGAGCTCACCCTCGGTGACGGCGCGCCGTGCCGTGGCCTGCTGCTCGGCGAGGTCCACGAGGGCATCGCCCAGATGTTCCACGTCATCGAGTACGCGCGCATGGGCGTCGGCACGAAGTCGATGGCGACCTTGTCGACGGCGTACCTCAACGCGCTCGCGTACACCAAGCTCCGCGTGCAGGGCGCGGACCTGACGCGGATGGCGGACAAGACCGCGCCGCGGGTGGAGGTGATCCGCCACCCCGACGTGCGCCGGATGCTGATGATGCAGAAGGCGTTCGCCGAGGGTCTGCGCGCGATCGTGCTGTGGACCGCGAGCATCCAGGATCAGGTGATGATCGCGGGCGGCCACGGCACCGAACACACCAAGCTGCTCGACGCCCTCAACGACTTCATGCTGCCCCTGATCAAGGGCTACGCCTCGGAGAAGGTCTACGAGCTGCTCAGCCTGTCGCTGCAGTGCTTCGGCGGCTCGGGCTACTGCGAGGACTATCCGATCGAGCAGTACGTCCGCGATCAGAAGATCGACACGCTGTACGAGGGCACGACGGCGATCCAGGCGCTCGACCTGTTCTTCCGCAAGATCGGCCGCGATCGCGGCGCCACGCTGCAGGCGCTGATGGGGCAGGTGATGAACACCGTCGAGGGGCTGCCCCCCGAGCTCGCCGTCGAGAAGGCCGCGCTCAAGGCCGCCCTCGGCGACGTGCAGGGCATCGTCGGGGCGATGCTCGGCAAGCTCGGGCAGTCCGTCTACCACGTCGGCCTGCAGGGCAACCGGATCCTGTTCGCGCTCGCCGAGCTGGTGATCGGCTGGCGGCTCGCGGTGTCGGCGCAGGTCGCGCTCGGCAAGCTCGCGACCGCGCAGGGCGACGACCAAGCGTTCTACCGGGGCAAGCTCGCGGCCTCCCGGTTCTACGCCAAGAACGTGCTGCCGGGCCTCGCCCTGACCCGCACGCTGATCGAGGCCTCGGACCTCGATCTGATGGAGCTGCCCGACGACAGCTGGTGAACGGGTTGGGCTAGTATCGTCCACGGTGCTGCGCCCGAACACCCCTGAGGACCTCGAGCGCGCGCGCGATGCCATCGCGTGGATCGATGGGGACGACCTCCGCGAGGTCGAGCGCAAGTCCCGGCTCGGCGCGGCGCTGCTCGGCCTGTTCACGTGGGGCGGCGGGCGGATCTACGCCGGCGACGTGCCCCGCGGCATCGGCGCGCTGGTCCTGCTGGCCGCGTGGGCGAGCGTGTCCGCGCTCCTGCCCGAGGCGGTCGGCACGTTCGGGTTCCTGCTCGGCGGCGGCGCGGCCGCGGCGTGGTCCGATCGCGGTGCGCGCTCGATCAACACGTTCGTGCGGACCCGCGACGAGCTGGCGCTGCGGGCGGGCCCGGGGGCGGCGGCGTACCAGCTGCTGGCGGGGGCGATCGCCGCCGATCCATCACTCGCGTCGCAGCTCCCCGTGCTCCCGGTGCTCCCGGTGCTCGCTGCCCCGGCGCCCACCGGGCCGCACGCCGAGGTCCTCGATCAGCTCCGCAAGCTCCACGCGGTTCGCCGCGCTGGCGTGATCGATGACACCGACCACCGCGATCGCAAGGTCGACATCCTGGGCGCGCTCGCGCCCGCCAGCCGCGCCGAGCTCGACGCGCTGCTCTACGTGCTGCTGCCGCTCCTCGACGAGGGCGGGCTGGTCCAGGAGGACTTCGAGTTCTTGAAGCAGATCGGCGGCATGCGGTGACCGCGCTGCGGCTGCCGCCCCTGCGGTTACCATCGCTGCCGCTGGCCACCCGCGCGCGCCTGTGGCTCAGCTACCAGCGGTACGGCCTGCTGCTGGTGGCCGCGCCCGTGGGGGCCGTGGCCGCCGCCGGGGTCCTCGCGCCGTGGTGGGCCGCGGCCGTGCTCGCGGTGGGCGGCCTCGCGCCGCTGCGGTTTGGCGTCGAGGTGCTCGGCCGGTGGCCGCGCAAGCTGCGCGCGACCCGGGCCGCGATCGCCCGCATCGAGCGGGGCTCGTTCGGCCCGGCCGCGGTCCGGCCGCACTGCGGGGACCCGTGCTTCCGGGTGGTCGCCGCCGAGATCCTCACCCGCGCCGGGCTGCCGCGCCGCGAGCGCCGCCGCCTGATCCGCACGTACGCCGCGCAGCTGCGCGTCGAGGGTGACGTGCGGGTCTACATCGATCACACCCGCGGAACCGTCACCACCTACGGGGGCGGCGCGGAGGAAGGGACATGACCGTGCATCCGAATCAACCGTATCCCCCCCAGGCCCAGCCCCCCTACCCGCAGCAGGCGCCGCAGCAGCAGCTACCGCCGGGGCCGCCCTCTGGTCCACCGGGCCTGAACCCCCGCGTGCAGGAGGCGCTGTCCCAGGTCGACCTGCTCGCCAACGAGCAGATCTTCTACACGCTGCAGGCGGACGGGTTCTTCCTCGGCGCGCACCCGATCCTCAAGATGATGGCCGCGATCTCGGCGTTCATCATCGCGCTCACAGGCGGGCACGTCCGGATCTTCCTCGTCGTCACCAACCAGCGCCTCCTCGTGATCAAGTCGACGGCGGTGTGGTGTGGCTGCGGCCGCGCGCGCGCGGTGTCGACGATCGCCCTGGCTGGCATCAAGGAGGTCGGCTCGTCGAAGGAGACCCAGCTGTGCTGCGTCAACACGCGCACGATCCAGGTCCAGTCGATGACGCAGGTGTTCAACCTCGTGATCAAGAAGCTCGGCGATCAGGAGATCCGGCAGTTCGTGACGAACCTGTCGGCCGTGATCGTCGCGCACTCGACCCGGGCGGGCGTGTGAGCGTGCGCGCCCGCATCCTCGTCGGTGTCGTCGGTGCGGTGGTCGCCGCGGCCGGGTGCAGCAAGGCCGCCCCCGGGGCCGACGACTGTGCGCGGTTCGTCGAGAAGTCGCGCCCGGTGATGAGCGACATGATGAAGACCGCGGGGCGGACGCTGTCCGATGCCGACGTCGCCAAGATGCTGGACACCTGCAAGAAGGGCGGGCCGGGCGGGCAGACCAAGGATCCGGTGTTCGCGTGTGTGGTCGGCGCGGCCGACGACGCCGCGGTCCGCGCCTGCTACGCGAAGGGCCTCGGCTCGTACGCGGCCAGGAGCAAGGCGGTCGAGGCCAAGGTCGCGCTCGAGGGCATCGGCCGCGGGCTCGACACCGCGTACCAGGACACCCAGAAGATCCCGGTGGGCACCGCCGGGCCCACCCCGGCGACGCCGTGCTGCCAGGGCCCGGACCAGAAGTGCCCGCTCGCGGACTGGGCCGCGGATCCGGTGTGGTCGGCGCTGTTGTTCGGGCTGCCGGAGCCGACGCGGTTCCAGTACGCCTACCAGAGCGACGGGACCACCGCGCGCGCCACCGCGACCGGCGACCTCGACTGCGATGGCACGACGATCACCTTCACGCTGACCGCCACCATCGAGGGCGGCGCCGTGAAGGTGAACATCGCCGAGCCCACCACCGAGGACTGAGCGGCGCCCACGGGCGACGACCACAGCCCGCGTAGCGGGCGAGGACGGTGCTCCCAGCTCCGCGAAGGAATGCCGCGCAGCGGCGGACTGACGGTCAGCGCTTAACGAGGCGCGCGTACGCCTCGCGATCGAACCCGACGATCACGCGATCGCCGTCGATCAGGATCGGCCGGCGGAGCAGGTTCGGCTCGGTGGCCGCCGCCTTCGCGAACGCCGCGGGGGTGGGCGGGCTGGTAGCCCACCCGTGCTCCTTGGCGATCGCGTGGCGGGTGTTGAGCACCGCCGCGACCGAGCCGGCGCGCGCGACGATGTCCGCGATCACCACGGCGGTCAGCCCGGCCTTCGCGTAGTCGATCTCCTCGATGTCTCCGACCCCGGCGCTGCGCAAGGAACTCCTCGCGTCACGACAGGTCGTTCACGTCTTCTTGAGGTACAGGCGCATCGCAGCCCTGACTCTACCTGAAGGTGCGCGTGTGCGGCGCGGACCGCGCCGCGGCCTGTTCCGGAGCGGCCCCCGCGGCGCCCGCCGCGTGGGACGCCCATCGCGCGCTGGCGGTCGGTCAGCGCGCGCCGAGGCGCTCGAGGAACGGCTGCACGGCGGCGGCCACCCGGGCGCAGCCGCCTGGCGCGTGAGTCACCGCGTGCGAGGTCTCGAGCTCGATGCCGGCGTAGCGGCGCCCGGCGTGCTCCTCGCGCAGGCGCGAGCAGATCGCGGGACCGACGCCGGTGTACGGCTGGTTCGCGCGCACCTCGAGCCCCGCCGAGCGGAGCTGGAACAGCAGCTGCTCCGCGAGGTCCGCCTCGAACGGGTGGCCGGGGTCGTACAGCACGCCCACGTCGAACTGGCGGTTCGCGGGATCGAGCGAGGGATCGAACGTGTGCGACGAGAAGTGCAACACCGCGCCGGGTTCGACGAGCCGCGCGGCGACGTCGTGGCGGACCGCGTCCCAGTAGGGCGCGTGGAACATCGCGAGGCGCGCTGCGCGATCCCCGGCGGTCAGGGCCGCGTTGCCGGGCACCGGCGCTCCGTAGCTGTTGACCGGGATCGCGTCGGGGTGCTCGGGGGGGCGATTGAGGTCGACGAACATCCGCGTGAACGCGCCGGTGTGGACCGGCAGCCCGACGACGTCGCCGAGGCGGGCGATGATGTCGAGGGCGCCGTGATCCCAGCCCGCCTGTGACAGCCGCACGTCGGCCGGGACCCCGAGATCGACGCCCGGCGGCAGCTGGGGCGACGCGTGCTCACACGACAGGACGAGGCCGATCACGGCGGGCAGCGTAGCACCGTCGGCGTCGGTGCCACTAGCGGAGCTCGAGCGCCCGGGGCGCGAGGGCGGCCGCGAGCAGCGCGGCGATCACCACGACGCCGCCGTGGATCACGCCCTGGTGGAGCGCGTCGGTGATCGGGCAGTGGAGGTGGAGGACGAGCCCGCCGATGCTGCCGCCCGCCGCGCCGAGCGCAGCCGCGACCCCGCGGGCCCCGACCGGGAGCATGCCGCGCAGGAGCACGACACCGACGAGCACCGGCACCAGCGCGCTCGCCAGGCCGAGTTCGAGGCAGCCGTGGCCGCGCCAGAACCCGGCCGCGCCGAGGGAGACGGTGCTCGGGCCCGATGGGTGGACCAGGAGGCCGAGCAGCACGAAGCCCGCGGCGGTGATCGTTGCAGCGGCGGTGGCCAGGCTGGTGCGGGGCAGCATCGCGCCGCGGCGGGGCACCAGCGCGAAGGTGGACGCGGCGCCGAAGGCGATGGTCCATGCGAGAGCGGCGCCGATGATCCAGGTTCGGGGCACCTCGCCGAGGTCGCGGCGGAGCGAGACCACCGCGAGTACCCCGACGCCGACCCCCAGTGACACCACGGTCAGGGCCGCGAGCTGGCGGCCCGGGCGGCGCGGCGCCACCGGGGGCAGCGCCGCGAGCAGCGCATCGAGCGCGGCCGACGGCGGCGGCGCCCCGCCCGGCGGGAGGGCGGCGAGGAGGTCGAGGAGGTCGAGGGGATCGCGCCCGGCGCCCAGGGTCACGTCCTGTCTCCGGTGCGACCGTGGCCCAGGATGCGGCGGAGCGCCTCGTACCCGCGGTGGGCACGGACCTTCATCGCGCCGACGGTGGTGCCGGCGATCGCAGCGGCCTCGGCGACGGACTTGCCGTCGAGCTTGGTCAGCACGACGGCCTCTCGCTGCGCGTCCGGCAGCGAGGCGAGGGCGGCCAGGGCCGCGGCGACCTGGTCAGGATCGGCGCGTGGCTCGTCGGCGCTACCGTGCGCGGTCCCGGCGAGATCGGCCGGCAGCTCGGGCACGGCATCGGCGCCGGGGGTGCTGACGATCGCGCGCTTGCCCCGCCGGACCTCGTCGAGGAACGTGCGATGGGCGATCGCGTACATCCATGGCACGGGATCGGCCCCGCGGATGTAGGCGCCGCGGGCGCGGTGCACCTTGAGGAAGGTCTGCTGGAGCAGGTCATCGGCGAGGGCGCGGCTCTTGGCCATCTGGAGGAGGTATCCGTGCAGGCGCGGGGCGACCAGGGCGTAGAGCTCGCGGAACGCGCTCGCCTCGCCATCGCAGTACCGCACCATCAGCTCGGGGGGATCGGCCATCCAGACCGCACCGGAGATACGCCCTTCCGGGGCCCCGGTTACAGGCCCGGCCCGGGGGGCCTGGCACGTCAGGGGATCGACTGTGCGCCTGGGCTCTTGCATCGGTCGCCGTGTTTGCTGGATAACCCCGCACATGGCACCGGGTCGTCGCACCAAGAGCAAGCTCAAGAACCGTCCGAAGTACAAGATCGTGCGGCGGCTGAAGGACCGTAAGATGAAGGCGAAGAAGAGCGCGGCGCACAAGCGCGGCCTCGGTCGCAGCAAGGCGCGTCGCAAGACGCGCGGCACGAACAAGAAGTAGCCGCGCGGTCAGCGCGACGACCACGGCGCCCAGCCGGCGAGCGCGCGCCCGACCAGATCCAGGCGGTCCTGTCCCCAGAACAGGTGGCGGCCGTCGACCACGAACGTGGGCGCCCCGAAGGCGCCTGCGTGTTTTGCGGCGGAGGTACTCTCCACGAGCGCGGCCTTGACCGTTGGCTCACTCGCGCCTGCCAGCCAGCTTGCGGGCAGGCCCGCGTGCGCGAGGATCCCGGCGAGGGTCGCCTCGTCGTTCAGATCCGCCTGCTCGGCCCACATCGCGCGCCCGAGCGCGATCGCGAGATGCACCCCCGGCTCGAAGCCCGCATCGGCGGCGAGCACGCACAGCCGCTGCGCGGTGATCGTCCGCTGCGGGAACCGGCGCGGCGGATCGAACGGCACGCCCCACCACCGGGCCCACCGCTGCATCTCGAGCCCGACGTAGCGCTGCTTCGCCGCGGGCATCGCGGCCCACGGCACGTCGACCTGGCCGAGATCTCGGAACAGCGCGCCGAGGAGGATCGGGCGCAGCCGCGGCGTCACGCCGGTGGTGCGCGCGAGCGCCGGTAGCTGGGTCAGCGCGAGGTACGCGAACGGGCTCGCGACGTCGAAGAACACGTCGAGGGTGGCCCCGGCGTGGGCCGGCGGCAGCGGCGGGGGCGGCGAGTGCGGGGCGCCCTGGTCCGGATCCCACCCGGCCAGGATGGCCGCGACCCACGCCAGCCGATCCTGGCCCCACAGCAGCAGCGGGCCCTGCGGCCGGCGGACGATCCACGCGGGGGCGCCGAACACGCCGAGCGCGAGCGCCTCGTCGGTGCGGGTGCGCAGCTCGTCCTTGATCGCGGGATCGTCGGCGCGGGCGAGCGCGGCCCCGACCTCGGCGGCGGACAGCCCGGCATCGCTCTCGAGGGCGGCGGCGATCACCGCGTCCTGGGTGATGTCGCGGGCGTGCTCCCAGTAGGCCGTATAGAGCGCCGCGATCGCCGCCGGCCAGCGCGGGTGGGGCAGGGCGAGCAGCACGCGCAGCGCCCGGACCGTCCGCATCGGGTGGGCGGCCGGCAGCCGGAACGGGACGCCGAACACGTCCGCCCACCGCATCATGTCCTCGAGGTTGTGGCGCGCCTTGGCCGGGGACAGGGTCGCCATCGGGCCGTCCCCGGCGCCGCTGCCGCGGAACACGCCGCCCAGCAGCATCGGGCGCCACGCGATCTCCACGCCGAGCCGGTGGACCTGACGCGAGGCGAGGTAGGCATAGGGGCACGAGAAGTCGAACCACAGCTCCAGCACCAGGTCAGCTTGGCACGCGCGGGTGCACGGTGGGGCAGCCACCCGGGTGGGAGGTGCAAACCCGTCGAAAACTTCCTTTCCTGCCAGGCCCTGCGAGCGGTAGACTCGCCGCGTCGAACATGGCGAAGCTCGTCGACGGCTTCAAGGACGGGAAACCGGATCTTGGGAGGAGGACCTTCCTCGTTCCCGAGAACCACGCGGAGGTGCTCGCGCTCCTCTATCACGAGCAGACCGGCATCGTCGGTGGCCTGCCGGTCGGGCCGGTGACCACGGACCCGTACGGCTCGCACGGGATCCGGATGTACCCCGACCAGGATCCGATCGTACTCGAGGAGACCCGCCGCTACTTCGAGAAGCTGGCAGAGCGGTTCTCCAACGATCTGGCCAAGGCCTGAGCGGCAGGGCCTGCTCGGGGTTCGCGGCTTCGCCTGACAGGTGGACCGGGGTCTGGTAAGGTCCTCCCATCGTCGGTCGGTCGTGTGATTTGAATCGTCTGGATCTGGTAGCGCTGGTGGCGCTGGTGTCGTCCTCGGTCGCGTGCAGCGGCGCCCAGGTGCCGCAAGGTGCGTGCGGCAAGGGCACCGATGGTCGCGTGCCGCGCTCGGTGAGCACCGACGATGCGGCGGGCACGTCCGCCGCGACTCCCCCGCCCGTGGTGGCCGCCGGACCCGTGGGCGCGCCGCCGTTCGCGATGTTCGGCGGCGATGCCCGTCACCAGGGGAGGCGCGGCGGGCCAGCACCGGCGACGACGCCGCGCGAGCGGTGGGTGGTCGCGCTCGGCGGCGTGATCGCCGGCTCGCCGACGATCGGCCCCGACGGCACGATCTACATCACGGCCCACGACGGCGCGCTCCATGCGATCGAGCCCACGGGGACGGTGCGCTGGAAGGTGACCACCGGGGATCGCTCGTGGAGCACGCCCGCGGTCGCCACCGACGGAACGATCTACGTCGGCTCCGACGACGATCATCTGTACGCCGTGACCGCGGCCGGTGCCATCAAGTGGAAGCTGAGGCTCGGCGCGTGTGCCCCCAAGGGGTTCGGCCCCGAGTCGTCTCGCTGCGACGTCGACGGCGGCCCCACGATCGGCCCCGATGGGACGATCTACGTCGGCGGCGACGGCATCCACGCCGTGTGGCCCGATGGCACGCTGCGGTGGAAGCTCGCCACCGCCGAGCACGTGGCCTCGACCCCGGCGCTCGGCGACGACGGCACGGTCTACGCCGGCTGCCAGGACGACGCGCTGTACGCGGTCGCGCCCGACGGCGCAAAGCGATGGGAGGTCCGCACCGGTGGCGACATCGACGCCGCGCCCGCGATCGGCGCCGACGGCACGATCTACGTCGGCAGCGACGACGACGCCCTCTACGCGATCCGCCCCGACGGCAAGGTCGCGTGGAAGACGCTGACCGGCGGCGACATCCGCGGCGGCGCAGCGATCGGCGCGGACGGCACGATCTACGTCGGCAGCCACGACGGCCGCCTCTACGCGGTCGCGCCCGACGGCAAGGTCCGGTGGCGGGTCGCGGCCGCGGACAAGATCTCGGCGACGCCCGGCATCGCCACCAACCACATCATCTTGATTGGTGCCGAGGACGAGCGCCTCTACGCCATCTCTCCCGACGGCCTGCTCCTGTGGTCGTTCGCACTCGCCGGGGACGTCGACACGACGCCCGCGATCGCGCGCGACGGGACGATCTATGTCGCGGGTGACGGAGCCCAGCTCCACGCAGTTCGCTAGTCACGAGAAACGAGAAGGAACAAGAATGAGTACGTTCGATCGGCAGGCCGTCATCGACTGCCTGTCCCGCCTGGTCACGCCGGGCATCAAGCTCACCGCGCTCGCCGATGAACTCGGCGTGCGCAAGCACGAGCACGCACAGCTGCGCTCCATCGTCGGCGCTCTCGTCGATGACGGCGTCGCCCAGATCCTCTCCGGGGGCGCCTACGCGATGGCCCCCGCGGGCCGCGCCAGTGATGCGCGCGCCCGGCGCGCCCGGCCGCGCCCGGTCGAGCCGACCTACGATCCGCCGGACGAGCCGTTCGCGGACCTCTCGCCCAAGGCCCCCAAGATGAAGAAGCCCTGTCCCGGCCCGCCAAGGCGGCGCGCCCGTCGCCCCCACGTCGACCTCCAGGCGCGTCGCGCCCCTGCGGACCTCCAAGCGCGGCGCGCCGACCGCGCCCGCAGCCGGTCGTCGGACGGCGGCGGGTCGCCCCGCGCCTGGTCGCCCCGCGCCTGGTCGCCCCGCGCCTGGTCGCCCCACGGCGGCCCGGCCCGGACCCGCCTACGTGCCGGTGACGGCCCCACCGGCGGCGGCCACCCCGGCCGCGCCCACGCGCACCGCGGCGCAGCGCGCGCTGATCGGCCGCACGCCACCGCGCCCGGCGACCGAGGAGTACGACCCGGAGACCGGCGAGATGCGCCCGATCGGGACCGCCCGCGCGGCCGCCGGCGGTGCCCCGGCGGGCCCGACGCGCGCGCCCGAGCCGACCCGCGATCCCAACAACGTGGGGCGGATCACCGTCCACCCCGCGGGCTATGGGTTCGTCAACACCGACGGTGGCGAGACCGTGTTCATCCCGGCCAAGTACCGCGGTCCGTCCCTCGACGGCGATCGTGTGGTGGTCGCCACCTGGGCCGGCGTGCGTGGCACCGAGGGCCGCGTCGAGGAGGTGCTCGCGCGCGGGCGCGCCCGCCTGACCGGGATCCTGCGCCGGGTCGGCCGCGCCGTGTACCTCGAGCCCGACGATCCGCGGATCGCCGCCGACTACGGGCGCGTCCACCTGGACGACGCGCCGATCGGCAAGGATGGCGACGCGATCGTCCTCGAGATCACGCGTTACCCCGACGTGGTCCGCAAGGAGATCGCGGGCAAGCTGCTCAAGGTCCTCGGTGACCCCGAGGATCCGCGCACCGAGATCGAGAAGATCCTCGCCTGCGCCGTGCTCCCGCTCGACTTCCCCGACGAGGCGCTCGCCCAGGCCAAGGCGACCTCGCAGGACCTCCGCCCGACCGACCTGGCGAACCGCATCGACCTGCGGGATCGCCGGTTCTGCACCATCGATCCCGAGACCGCGCGCGACTTCGACGATGCGCTCTGTATCGAGGAGGGGCCGAAGGGCGGGCCGCGCGTGTGGGTCGCGGTCGCCGACGTCTCGCACTACGTGCGCTGGAGCGACGCGCTCGACAAGGAGGCGGCGGTCCGCGGCGTGTCCGTGTACCTGCCGGATCGCGTGATCCCGATGCTGCCGCACGAGCTGTCGGCTGGCATCTGCTCGCTCAACCCGAACGTCGATCGCTGCGCGATGGTCGTGCGGCTCGACTACGACGCGGACGCGGTGCTGCAGGACGTGGGCTTCGCGGCGGCGGTGATCCGCAGCAAGGGTCGCCTCGACTACCCGGGTGCGGCTGCCGCGCTCGACGGTGACTTCCGCGGGCGCCGCGAGGAATACCTGGGCTGGATCGACGAGCTGACCGCCCTCAACAACCTCGCGCAGGCGCTCCGGTCCCGCCGGCGCGCGCGCGGCGCCCTCGAGATGGAGCTCGGCGAGCCCAAGGTCATCCTCGACGCCGACGACCCTCGCCTCGTGCGCGACGTGGTCAAGGCCAAGGGCGATCCGGCCGTCAAGAAGGCCTACAACCTGGTCGAGGAGTTCATGATCGCCGCCAACGAGGCGGTCGGCGGCTTCTTCAAGAAGCGCGACATCACCACGGTGTGGCGCGTGCACGCGCCGCCCAAGGAGGAGCGCGTGAAGCTGCTGGCGGTGCTGCTCGGGGCCTACGGGATCATCGTCGATCCCGTGGAGGCGGGTACGCCGCTCGGCATGAAGGCGGTGCTCGACCAGATCAACGAGAAGCCGGGCGCGCAGGCGCTGTCGCTCCTGGTGCTGCGCACGCTGACGCAGGCGGTGTGGGACACGGTCCCGATCGGGCACTTCGGCCTGGCCTCGGGCGAGTACCTGCACTTCACCTCGCCGATCCGGCGCTACCCGGATCTCCTGGTGCACCGGCTGCTCAAGTACCAGCTCCACCGCGACGGCCAGCCGTCGGGCGAGGGCTACCACAAGCCGCCCCCGTCGACGGAGATGCTGACCGCGCTCGCCCACGCCTCGAGCGGGCACGAGCGGCGCGCCATGGAGGCCGAGCGCGAGGCGGTCGCGATGTACCGCGCGTACCTGATGCGCGATCAGGTGGGCGAGCAGCTCGAGGGCACGGTGTCCGCCGTGACCAGCTTCGGGGCGTTCGTCGAGATCGACGAGCCCTACGTCGAGGGCCTGATCAAGCTCGACTCGCTCGGCGACGAGCCGTTCAGCTACGACGAGGTCCACATGCGGCTGTCCGGAACGCGGACCGGGCGCACGCTCGAGCTCGGCGACCGCGTCAAGGTCGAGATCCTCAACGTGTCGGTCGTGCGCCGGCGGATCGAGCTCCGGTTGATCGCGACGTCGTCGGTCAACCGCGACCGGCCGCGCCTCGAGGCGAGCGCGCGCGCGGGCATCGTCCAGCGCAAGAAGGCGGGACGCGAGGTCGAGCGGGCGGTCGTCGGCCGCAACGATCGCGGTGCGGGGCCCCGGGGCGCGGCGCCGCGCTCCGCTGTACCGGGTGGCAAGCTGCGGCTGGGCGTGTCCCACCGCGGGGTCCGTGACGACGGCGACGCCGCGCGGGGCCGGGGCAAGCCCGGCGGCAAGCCCGCCAAGGGCGGCAAGCCCGGCGGGCCCGGCGGCGGCGGCGGCGGCGGCGGCGGCGGCGGCAAGAAGCGCCGCTGACCTCTCAAGGCGCGGCGGGCCTGGCCCGTCGCGCGTGACCGGGGCGACGGTCAGCGCGTCGCGAGCGCCTCGAGCAGCTTGCGGCGCGTGATCGGCTTGGCCACCAGCGCGCGTACGCCCAGGTCCTGGGCCCGGGCGCGGTGCTCGGCGCTCGCGCGCGACGTGATGATCACGATCGGGGTGGTCTTGAACCGCTCGTCCTTGCGCAGGTGCGTGATCAGCTCGAACCCGTCGAGCTCCGGCATCTCGAGGTCGGTGACCACGAGGTCGTAGCGGAGCTGCCGGGTCATCTGGAGCGCGCGCGCGCCATCCTCGGCGACGTCCACGATCCAGCCCTCGCGGCCGAGCATGCTCGTCATCGCCTCGCGGATCGCGCGCGAGTCGTCGACCACCAGCGCGCGGCCGGCGAGCACGAGCGGCGCCGATGCGGGATCCGCGATCGTGGCGTTCGGGGCGTTGGGGTACGCGCGGCGCACGAGCTGGGCGGGATCGAGGATCAGCTGGACCTTGCCCGATCCGCTGATGGTGGCGCCCGCGTAGAGCGTGAGCGGGGCGAGCAGGGGGCCGAGCGGCTTGACGATGATCTCGCGCGGGCCGATGACCTTGTCGACGGTGCAAACCAGGGTCTTGCCCGCGAACGAGACCACCACGCCGGGCCTCCGCTCGGCGCTCGTTCCGTGCCCCAGCACCTGCTCGAGCCTCACGACCGGCACCTGCTCGTGGCGGGCGTCCACGTGGTCCACGCCGGGCTCGACCAGCAGCGTGTCGATCACGTGGACGTTGGGGATCGCGTAGCCCTGCCCGCCGACCTTGAACAGCATCGCCTGCGCGAGGGCGGTGGACAGCGGCAGCCGCAGGCTGAACGTGGTGCCACGCCCGGCGACGCTCGACACGTCGACCTCGCCGCCGAGCCGCGCCACGGTCTCCCGGACCAGCCCGATCCCGATGCCGCGCCCGGCGAGCTCGTCGGCGTCGCCGCGCACCGACACGCTCGCGCCGAGCAGGGCGTCGAGCACCTCGGCGTCGGTGGCGTGCTGCGCGCGGGTGGGCGTCCACCGTCCCGTCTCGACCAGCCGCGCCCGCAGCGCGACGGTGTCGATGCCGCGGCCGTCGTCGGAGACGTCGAGGATCAGGAGGTTTCCGTCCTGGCGCGCGCGGATCGTGATGGTGGCGGTCGCGGGCTTGCCGTGCGCGACGCGCTCGTCTGGCGGCTCGATCGCGTGGGCCACTGCGTTGCGGAGCAGCTGCGTGATCGGATCGGCGAGCTGCTCGGCGACCGCCCTGTCGAACTCGGTGTCCTCGCCGACGGCGCGCAGCTCGACGCGCACGCCGGTGGCGCGGCGCAGGGCGCGCAGCGTCCGCGCGGCGTGGGTCATCAGGTCGCGCGCGGGGCCCATGCGGATCCGCGTGAGGCCGCGCTGGAGCTCGCCGATCGTGCGGCGCAGCGCCTCCACCTCGTCGAGCAGCGCCGCGGTGGTCTGGCTGAGCAGGGCGGCCTGGCCCGCGAGCTCGCCTTCCGCCTGGCTGACGCTGGCGCGGCTCGGCGGCGCGCTGCCATCACCCACGGCGGCGCGCAGGCTCTGGCGGGTGCGCGCGAGGTCGCGCGCCATCGTGCGCAGCAGCTGCACCCGCCGCTCGATGCGCGTCCGATCGAACAGCAGCTCGCCGGCGGACGACATCAGCTCGTCGATCCGCTCGGGGTCGACGCGCAGGTACGGGCGCGGCTCGGGGACGGCGCTGCCGTCAGGGGCGGGCTCGAGGACGGCCTCGGGCGGCGGCGCGATCTCGGCCAGCGGCGCGCTCTCGGCCAGCGGCGCGCTCCCGGCCAGCGGCGGGCTCCCGGCCAGCGGCGGGCTCCCGGCGCGGCGGCCCGGGCGCACCAGGAGATCGATCTGGATGCGCAGCGCGCCCGCGACGGTCACCTCGCCCGGCTCGCCCGCGACCTCGAGGTACGCGCGCAGCCCGTCGGCGACCTCGACCAGCTGATCGGCCGTGCTGGCGGTCCACGGGGCGCCGCCGCGGGCGAACTGGGCGAGCACGCTCTCGAGCCGGTGGGCCAGGTCCACCATCGCGTCGAGGCCGACGGTGCCGGCCGCGCCCTTGAGCGTGTGCGTCACGCGCATCATCTCGGTGAATGCGTCGCCGGTTGGCGGTGCCGCGCCCCCGGCCAGCACGCGCGCCGTCACGGTCTCGAGGGCGTCGCGCGCCTCGTCGCGGAACAGCTGGCGCAGCATCGCCAGCTCGTCGGCATCGAAGTCGAGGTCGAGGTCGAGCTCGAGCTCGAGCTCGCTCACGCGGCGGCCTCGGTCATCAGCTCGAGGGCGCGGCGGATCACCTGCGCGGGGTCGAGCAGGGTGAGCGGCCGGCCGGTGGCGTCGATCAGCCCGTCGGCGGTCGCGTGCAGCGAGGCCACATGGTCGACCTGATCCACGCGCAGCGCGCACACCACCCCATCGGTCTCGAGCACGAGCGCGCCGTCGCCCTGGCGCGCGGGCGGCCCCGGGGCGTGGCCCAGGAGCGCGGCCAGATCGATCACGGGCAGGATCGTCCCGTGGTGGTTGCACACGCCGCCGAGCGCCGTCGGTGCGCTCGGCACCGCGGTCACGAACCCGAGGGTGACCACCTCGCGGACCCAGCGCAGCTCGACGGCGTAGCGCACCGGGCCGAGCGTGAACACGATGACGTTGCGGAGCTCGGCCACCGCGCTCAGCTTATGCCCAAGTGGCCGGCGAGGTCGACCGCCCGCCCGAACGGACTTTTCGGGCCGGACTTATCGCCGATGCGTTAGCTCGCGGCCTTGGACTCGAGGACCAGCTCGGGGCGTGCCCGGTGCTGGACGACCTCGCGCGTGACGACGCACTCCTTGACGCCGGTCAGCGACGGGATCTCGTACATCACGTCGAGCATGACCTCCTCGAGGATCGCGCGCAGGCCGCGGGCGCCCGAGGCCCGGCGCGAGGCCTCTTCGGCGATCGCGGTCAGGGCGTCGGGCCGGAAGATCAGCTTCACGCCCTCGAGTTCGAACAGTCGCTGGTACTGCTTGGCCAGCGCGTTGCGCGGCTTCCACAGCACCTCGGTGAGCGCGTCGACGTCCAGCGCGTCGCACGAGACGATCACTGGCAAGCGCCCCATGAACTCGGGGATCATGCCGAACTTGATCAGGTCTTCCGTGCGGGCCTGCCGGCGGAGCTCGTCCTTGTCATCCTCGGCGGTCGACACCCGGGCGCCGAAGCCCAGGCCGCGCTGGCCGGTGCGGCGGCGGACGATGTCCTCGAGGCCGTTGAAGGCACCGCAGCAGATGAACAGGATGTCGGTGGTGTCGATCTGGATCAGCTCCTGCTGCGGGCGATTGCGCGCTCCGTCCGGGGTGATCGTGGCGGTCTTGCCCTCGAGGATCTTGAGCAGCGCCTGCTGCACACCCTCGCCGGATACGTCGCGGGTGGGGGAGGGCGAGCCGCCCTTGCGCGCGATCTTGTCGATCTCGTCGATGCAGATGATGCCGCGCGCGGTCTTCTCGACGTCACCGCCGGCGGCCCGGAACAGCGCCTTGACCACGCTCTCGACGTCCTCGCCGACGTAGCCGGCCTCGGTCAGCGTGGTGGCGTCCGCGATCGCGAACGGGACATCGAGCTTCTTCGCGAGGGTCTGGGCGAGCAGGGTCTTGCCCGAGCCCGTGGGCCCGACCAGGAGGATGTTGCCCTTCTGGAGCTCGACGTCGCTCGCCTTGCCGCGCAGGCCGATCCGCTTGTAGTGGTTGTAGACCGCGACGGACATCGCCCGCTTGGCGCCCTTCTGCCCCACGACGTAGCGATCGAGCTCCTCGACGACAGTGCGCGGCGGCGGATACTTCGGTCGCTCCGACGCCTCTTCCTTCGAGAGGATGTCGTTGCACAGCGTCACGCACTGGTCGCAGATGAAGACGCGCGGGCCGCTGATGAGCTTCCTCACCTCACGCCGCTGCTTTCCGCAAAACGAGCAGTGGAACTCTTCCATCCGGCACCAAGTCTTACATGTCCTGGGGGCCAGGCAATAGCGGGCCGATCGACTTTGCCGTCGGGACCGGTCCTGGTAGGTGCGTGAAGTACACGTGAGGATGATTCTGAGCCGACGGGAGTTGCCACGGCCGCCCGGGGTGGGGGATCACTCCCTCGCGCCGTGCGTGCCGTCGTGATCTGTGCAGAGCTCGAGCGCGCCTTCGACCCGGGCGCGGTCGCCACGTTGCTGACCGATCTCGGCTGCCGGGTGACGCTCGGGCGGTTCGATCTCGGGGGGCTCGATCTCGAGGCGCTGGCTGCCCGTGCCCCGACCGTGGTGGTGGTCGAGGCCGGGGACGATCTCGCCCGCGCCCAGAAGGCGATCCGGCGGATGCGCGACGAGGGGCCGCTGGTCGAGGTCCCGATCCTGGTCGCGGTGACGGTGGCGCGGCTGCCCGCCCTCGACTTCTCGATCGGGTTCGACGACTTCGTGTTGATGCCGCTGGTGCCCGCCGAGCTGTACGCGCGGATGCGGCAGCTCGACTGGCGCACGGCGCGGTTCGGTACCCACGAGTTGCTCAAGATCGACGACCTCGTGATCGACATCGCCGGCCACGAGCTGCGGATCGCCGGCGGGCGCGTCGAGTTGACGCATCAGGAGTTCGAGCTGCTACGGTTCCTCGCCCAGCACCGCGGGCGCGTGTTCACGCGCGCGGCGCTGCTCGAGCGGGCCTGGGGCTACCGGTTCGCGGGTGGCACCCGGACGGTCGACATCCATGTGCGCCGCGTCAGAGCCAAGCTGGGAACCCACGGGGACTTGATCGAGACGGTCAGGAATGTGGGATACAAGCTCCGTGGTCAGGATGTCGGCGCCCCGCTGGGGTAGAGTCTGATGGTGGCGGGGCGTGCCTCGATCGTCGGTGCTGCTGTCACGCACGTGGGAAACGTGCGTGAGCACAACGAAGATGCGTACTGGTTCGACGCCGATCAAGGCCTGTTCGTCGTCTGCGACGGGATGGGTGGGCACGCCGCGGGTGAGGTCGCGAGCGCGATCGCGATCCAGACCATCCGCGAGCGCTGGGCCGACGCCGAGACCACCGAGATCGTCGACGTGTGGCTCGCGCGCGGTACCGCGATCGCCAAGAAGCAGCTGATCGGGTGGCTGCGCGACGGCGTGATCGCCGCGCACAACGCGATCCTCGCCGAGGCCGAGCGCGATCCGAGCAAGGGTGGCATGGGCACCACGGTGGTCGCCGCGATGATCGTGGGCGCCGAGGTGATCTTCGCCCACGCGGGTGACTCCCGCGGCTACATGGTGCGCGACTCGATCGCGATGCAGCTCACCGAGGATCACACCCTGCTCCAGCGGCTGCTCGCCGCCGGCATCGACGTCGACGTCAGCGGGGACGGCGGCCGGTTCCGCAGCATGCTCACCAACGCGCTCGGCATCGGCAACGAGCTGCGCGTCTCGACGTTCGTGGTGCCGCTCGCCGACGGCGACCGGTTCATGCTGTGCAGCGACGGCATCAGCGAGTACGTCACCGAGGCCGAGGTCGGCGAGGTGCTGACCAAGCAGCCGAGCCCGGCGCGCGCGGCCCAGAAGCTCGTCGACATGGCGCTCGAGCGCGGTGGCGCCGACAACGCGACCGCGGTGGTCGTCAAGGTGCTCGAGGCGGGCGACAACCCGGTGCCGCCCGAGCAGCGGCGGCGCGACGACCTGTCGATCAGCCTGTGCGAGATCTGGTCGGAGAAGGTGTCCCCGCAGCAGCGGCTGCGCGCGCTCCGCATCGCGATCCCCCGCGACCACGTGACCGCGGCCGTCCTGCCCGCGAACACCCTCGGGGATCGCGTGGCGTGGATCGTCGTCGAGGGCGAGGTCAGCCAGTCTGGCGAGCCCCTCGGACCGGGGTCACTGGTCTACCCGGAGTCGCTGATCGCGGGGTCCCCGACGATCGAGAAGGATGCGCTGGCGACCGCGCTGACCGACGTGCGCGCGGTCGCGATCCGCAGCGATGACTTTCGCGAGCTGTGCGAGGACGATCCCGAGCTCGGCGAGCTGCTCCACGAGCGCCTCGCCGAGATCCTGGCGGGGCGTCTGCGCCCCCGGCCGCGGTCGGCGTCGGCCCTGCACGAGATCGAGCCCGCCGTCACGATGCCGCACCCCGCCGCGGTGGCCGGGGTGGTCCCGGCCGCGATCGACGACGAGCCTCCGCCGGCCTCGCTGCCTTCGCTGCCTTCGCTGCCTTCGCTGCTCGCGGCGGCGTCGGCCCCGGTGATCGCGACCCCGGTGGTGGCCTCGCCCGCACCGGCGGCTGCCGCTGCACCGATGGCAGCCCCCGCGGCGGTCGTCGACGCGGCGGCGCCCGCGCGGCACGTGTCCCCCCGCCACTCGTCGGAGTATGACGTCGTGGTGACGTACGAGGACCCTCCGGGCGACGGTGCTGCCGAGCCGGCCGCGGCGCCCCCGCTCGACGTGCCGGTGTCGGGGCCGACGCTCGCGCGAACGGAGCGCGCCAAGCGCTCGACTGACGCGGGCCCCCAGGACTGAACCCGCGGCGGGTGCGCCTCGCGGGGCTCCGTCCCCGCCCCACGCGGCAAGCCGTGGAGGGTACCCGCACGCACACGGTCGTGTCTGTCAGCACCCGCTCAGCGATTGTACTCGGTCAGCTCGAGCGTGATGTCGCCGAGTTCGGTGGCCGCGATCACCTTGAGGGGGACGCGGTCCGCATCGTCGGACAGCCACACCTTGAACGTGCGCGTCGGCCGGTCGGATTCGAGGGTCAGGTCCGGCCGCGCGCGGTACGACTTGCCCTCGAACACCTGCGTGTGCAGGTTGCCGAGCGCCGAGCCGATCGTGTCCTCGCCGAGGTGGGTGACGTCGACACGCCACAGCCGGCGCCCGCCGATCACGTAGACCGTGCGCACATCGCCCCTGGTGGCGCGCCAGCCGCGCAGCTGCGCCATCGCGGTGTGGGCGTCGTAGACGGTGGTGGTGCCGAACTGGAGCCGGGTCGTGCGGGGGTGCGGATCCTGATCGCGCTGGTACGTGACCGTGGCGGTGGAGCCCGCGAACACGGCGTTCGCGGTCATCCGCTTGGCCCCGTTGGTGACGATCGCGTCGAGCGTGAGCGGGCGGCCACTCGCGAGGTCGACCACCGTGGTCGCCTCATCGGAGATGTTCTTGAGGAGCGCCGCGGCGCCGGCGGTGGCGGCGCGCGACCGCACGACCAGCGCCGCGACGCCGCCCACCTCGCCGGGCTGGCCGACCGCGAGGTGCGCCTCGCCCGCGAGGACGCCGGCGAGCCGCACCTCGAACGCCATGGTCTCGCCGGCGACGAGGCCGATCGTCGGCGCGGGCTCGGTGGCAGCGGCCGGCGCCGGCGCCGGCGTGGCGGTCATGGCCTCGGCACCCGCGCACCCCACGACGCAGACGAGACCGAGGAGGAGGTGCACCGGGGCCATGCTGACAGGATTCCGCACCCGAGCGGGTTCGGCAAGGAGTGGTAGCGTCGGTGCGTGCAGCACGTCACGCGGGTAGGCATCACGCTCGGCGATCCCACCGGCATCGGGCCAGAGATCGTGGCGGCCACCCTCGCCGCCGCGCCGCCTGCGTGGCGCGCACGCCTCGTGGTCTACGGGGATCCCGAGCCCCTGGAGCGCGGTGCCCGCGCGATCGGGGTGACGCTCCCTCCCGACGTCGCGCTCGTCGCGCCCGGGCTCGGCGCGCACGCGGTGGCGGGTGCCCCCGACGAGGCGAGCGGGGCCGCTCAGGTCCGCTACCTCGAGGACGCGGTGGCCGCAGCGGCGCGCGGCGAGCTCGCCGCGATCGTCACGGCCCCGATCTCCAAGACGTGGGCCACCCGCGCGGGGTTCTCGTTCCCGGGGCACACCGAGATGCTCGCGGCGCGGCTCGGCGCGGCCGACGTCGTGATGATGTTCGCCGGGCCCCGGCTCAAGGTCGCGCTCGCCACCGTGCACGTGCCGCTCGCGCGCGTGCCGCACGTGCTGACCACCGCGGGACTGCGGCGCACGATCGAGCTGCTCGCCGCGTCGCTGGTCCGCGACTTCGGGATCGCGGCGCCGCGGATCGGCGTGGTCGGCCTCAACCCGCACGCCGGGGAGGGCGGGCTGCTCGGCGCGGAGGACGTCGGGGTGATCGCGCCGGCGCTCGCCCCGCTACCACCGTCGACGCTCGCCGGGCCGCTGGTCCCCGATGCGGCGTTCCGCGACGCCCTGCACGGGCACCACGATGCCCTCGTCGCGATGTATCACGACCAGGGCCTGATCCCGGTCAAGCTCGTGGACTTCGACGAGGCGGTCAACGTCACGCTCGGCCTGCCGATCGTGCGGACCTCGCCGGACCACGGCACCGCGTACGACATCGCGGGGCTCGGCGTGGCGCGCCCTGTGTCGATGCAGCGGGCGCTCGCGCTCGCGCTCGACATGGTCGCGCGGCGGACCTAGTACAGCGCCTTGAGCGCGTCGGCGTCGGTGATGATGACCTTGCGGCCCTCGGTCGCGATCATCTGGCGGCGCTTGAACTGCGAGAGCGTCACCGATACGGTCTCGCGTGTCGAGCCGATCAGGTTCGCGAGCTCCTGGTGGGTGATCTTGAGCGCGACCAGCGTGCCGCGCGCATCCTCGACGCCGTACTCGCTGGCGAGCTTGACGAGCAGCTCGGCGAGCTTGCTCGAGACGTCGCGGAACACGAGCGCCTCGACCTTGTTCTCGAGCTCGCGCCGCCGCACGATCATCAGGCGCGTCATCGCGAGCCCGAGCTGGGGGTGGCTGCAGATCAGCTCCTCGAAGTGCGCGCGCTCGACCTCGGACAGCAGCACGTTCTCGACCGCCTCGGCCATCTCGGTGCGCGGGCCGCCGTCGAGCAGGCACGAGTCGCCGAACAGCTCGGCGGGACCGTGGTACGCGAGCGTGAGCGACTTGCCGTCGTGCGTGACCTTGCTGACCTTGATGCGGCCGCCGTGGACGAAGAACAGGGACCGGCCCGGGTCGCCCGGGAGGTAGATGACGTTCCGCCGCCGCGCCTCGCGGAACTGCACGCGCTCGGCCATCCGGGCGATCGCATCCGGCCCGAGGTCGGCGAGCAGCGGCACCTTCCGCAGGTACCAGAGGATGCGCTTCGGGTCCGTCACAGGCGAACTGTATCAGCCCTCGCAAAACGAGCGCTCGTGTGGTCTGCGTTACAATCGATCGCCGGGATTGCGACGTGGCGGGCGGCGCGCGGAACCCGTGGCGTGACGGCGTGTTACCTCACGCGCGGGGGGCGCGCCGGCGGCCCGGTCACGGTCAGCGCCAGGCCGACGCCGACCAGGCCCGCGCACACCAGGATGCCGGCGAGCGGGCCCCGGGTCAGCCAGCGCTCGAGTGTCGGCAACTCGCCGCGGGACACCAGGACCGCGATGCCGTTGTTGAGCAGGTGGGCGAGGATCGCGGGTGCGACCGAGCCGGCGCGGTGGGCGAGCACCCCGGCGAGCAGGCCGAGCGTGAACGTCGGCACGAACTGGACGACGGACAGGTGGTACGCGGCGAACGCGAGCGCGGTCAGCGCGATCGCCGCGGCCGGGACCAGCCGGGTCGCCAGCGCGCGCAGGAGCAGGCCGCGGAACAGCACCTCCTCGCACACCGCCGGCACGAGCGCGATCGCCAGCAGGGCGACCGGCAGCGGCGGGGTCTCGACGAGATCCTCGAGTACGCGCACGCCGCCGTCGTGCAGCGGCAACAGGTTGACCAGCCGGAGGTTGACGTACCAGGCGCTCACGCCGATCGCGATCGCGGCGAGCAGGTGGCGGCCGGCGGGGCGGACCAGGCCGAGCGCCGCGGGGGCGCGCGCGCTCCGCACCGTGGCGAGCAGCGGCACGACCAGCAGCATCAGCTCGCCGACGACGAGCGCGATGAACACGGCCCCGGTCGGCGCGAGCAGGCCGGTCGCGATCAGGAAGCACCCGAGCGCGGTGCCGGCGACCGCGAGGGCGCGGACCGGCGGGAACGCCGTGGGGAGGCCGCCGACGGGGCGCCCGGGCGGAGCGGAGGGGCGCGTGGTCGGCATCGGCGCGGCGCCGCGAGTGTAGCCCGCTCGCGCGTGCCTCGCGTGATACAAGCGGGTGGTGCGCGGTGCAGCAGGCGTCGTCATCGGGCTGGTGATCGGGGCCGGGGGCATGTACCTGGCCCTGCGGCCGCCGTGGGGCGGCGGGCGCGCCCTGGTGCCCGCCGATGCGGGAGTCGTGGCGCAAGCGCCGTCGGACGACGGGCCCGTCGGTCCGTCGAAGAAGAAGAAGCGCCGCCGCCCGGGAGGCACCGTGGCCGCGCCCGCGCCCGGCGACGATCCGGAGGGTGGTCACGAGGAGACCGAGCCGGCGCCCGCGCTGACCGCGGCGGATCGGGCGCTCGAGTGGCGCGGCGACGACGTGACGCCTCCCCCGGCGCGGCTCGACATGAGCGCGGGCGACGCGCGCAAGCTCGACGATGGCGAGATCAACGCGACGGTTGCGACCCAGGCCGACGGGGTGCGGACCTGCGTGATCCAGGGCGCGACCGGGACCGACCTGACGGCGACGATCACGGTCAAGCTCCTGGTCGGTGGCGAGGGCCGCGTCACGCGCAGCCGGGTCCAGGCGCCGCGCTACCTGCTCGAGCACGGGCTGCTGCCGTGCGTCCAGCGCGCGCTCGGCCGGATGAAGTTCCCCGCGAGCGGCGCGCCGACGCAGGTGACGTTCCCGATCAACCTGAGCTGACGGCGTCCCGACTGGTCGCCATGCTGGTCAGCAGGGCGTCACCGGACGCGCCCGTGGCCCGTGTTGCGTAGCCCGTGGCCCGTGGCCCGTGGCCCGTGGCCCGTGGCCCGTGGCCCGTGTTGCGTGGCCCGTGTTGCGTGGCCCGTGGCCCGTGGCCCGTGGCCCGTGGCCCGTGGCCCGTGGCCCGTGGCGCGTGTTGCGTGGCCCGTGGCCCGTGGAACGTGGCCCGTGGCCCGTGGCCCGTATTGCGTGGCCCGTGGCCCGTGGAACGTGGCCCGTGGCCCGTGGCCCGTGGCCCGTGCACCTGCACGTTCACGACTCGGGCACGCCGTCCTCACACGCCCTCCGCAACGAGTCACCGGAGGGGCGTCCGAGGTCGTGTACGTGGACGAGCACGTGCCACGTGCCACGTGCCACGTGCCTCGTGTGAGGTCACGATCCGTGCAACCGACCCGCATGGCGATCAGTCGCTCAGGGCGGCGTTGTAGAATGCGTCCTCCGGGCTCGCCAGGTAGATCTCGTAGGTCGCCAGGTTGAGCGCGCCGGGTACGCTGAAGTCCTGGCTGAACCGGCCAGCCGCGTCGGTGACCGCGCGGCCGAGCGGGATCGGGTTCGCGCCGCCGCGGCCGGCCGGGGCGAGGAACACGTCGACGGGATGGTCGGCGATCGCCTTGCTGCCCACCGCGACGCGGCCCTCGACGTGGACGAGGTCGCCGCGGAACGCGCTGGTGTCGGCGGTGGTGACCACCAGCCGCGGCATCTGCTTCTTCGGATCCTGCGTCGCGTAGGGCAGGTTGGGGTCGGGGAGGATGCGGTCCGCCACCGGTGCGCCGCTGCCCGCGCCGCCCTGCGCGTCGAACGCGCCGCTCGCGGGCGCCTGGTCGAGGCCCTTCTTCTTGTCCGCGAGCTGCGCCGACGATAGCCCGGCGATGTCGCCCTCGAGCTGCGTGTAGTTGTCCTTGTACTCGTCGGGCTTCGTGAACGGATCCTCGGTGCGCGGCCGGTGCAGCGTCTTGGCGTCGGCGCCGGTCACGTCCATCCGCAGCGCGGCGCCGCCGAGGTCGATGCGCTGCCACTGGCGCTCCGGGAACCACACCTCGACGAACGCGTGCGCTTCGTTCTGGACGTAGCGCGTCGGGATGCCGAGCGTGGTGGCGGTGATCATGAACGCGAACGCGCGGTGGCGACACACGCCGGCCTGGCTGTCGCACAGGTCGCGGTAGAGGTTGCCGGTGTCGGGCGGCAGCGCCTTGGCCTCGAACGCGCGGAAGTACGCGACGAGCTTGTTGAACGCGACGCCGAGGTCCATGTCCGCGTCGATGCCGATCCGCTGCAGCGTGCGCGTGGCCTGCGCGCGCACGGCATCGGTGAGGGGCGGGCGCAGCGCGGGCGGGATCAGCGGCAGCATGCGGCGCGGCGTGTAGCGTGCCCCGGTCGGCAGGGCTGGCGCGAAGTAGCCGCCGTCGGCATCGGACAGGAACACCAGGCGGTAGGTCCCGGCCGCGCGGTCATCGTCGCTGCGCACGAAGAAGTTGTCGGCGCCATCCTTGGTGAACCGCAGCGGGACCTTCGGCTTGACCTCGTACGACAGGATCCGCATGTCGGGCGCGACGCTCGGCAGGGGGACGTCGACGCCGGGCTTGAGCTCGAGCAGCACCGAGCCCCAGAACCGATCGCGCGTCCGGTCGGTGGTGCCGCCGACCGGCACCTCGGAGAGCGCGGGGCGCGCCACGCCGAGCGTGAAGTCGGCGTTGACCCCGTCCATCGAGGACATGCGCTTGAACGGCAGCACGTCCGGGTTGAACACGCTGACGTAGTGGAGCGTGCCCTCGGGGCCGGTGTTGCGATCCGGCGTCATCGAGGTGTCGCGGTCGGCGCCGAAGTCGCTGGTGCCGAGCACGGGCTCGTCCTTCGAGCGCGCCGAGGGCGACGTCGCGGCGGGCCGCGGCAGGACCTTGTCGCCGGCGGTGAACGCCGCAGGGTTCGCGCCGCTGCCGGCCGCGCCGATCATCGGCGACACCCTGTCCGCGCTCGGGGCGGGCAGCTCCTCGTGGAGCACCCGGGGCGGCCGCTCGCCACCCTGCGCCACGGCGAGGCCGACGGCGGCGCCGGCGGCGACCAGCACCACGAGGGCGATCCGCGTCCGGGTCCGCATCTCGCTGATGATGACACGGCGCCGGGGCGACGGCAGCGACGTGGGCGTCCGGTATGATGGGGTCGGCGATGGCGGTGACCACCCCCGCGGCGCAGGTCTCGGCGCGCCCCCGCGGCGGGGCGCCGCTGCGAGCGGACGAGCGCGCGCTGGTCGTCACGGCGGGCGGCGTGTTCGCCCTGGCGAGCGCAGGTGCGGCGATGTCCGCGGCCGCGGCCGATGCGCTGTTCCTCGCCGAGTTCGGGTCGGCCCACCTCGGCGAGGCGGTCGCCGCGTCGAGTGCGCTGCTCGCGGTGGTGCTGGCGGTGGTCGGCGGGCTCGGCGACAGGCTCGAGCGCCGGCGCGTGCTCGGGGCGCTCGCGGCGGTGTCCGCCGCCGCGCTGGTCAGCGTGGCCGCGCTGTCGCTGGTGAGCCCGCGGCTGGGCGCCGGCCTCGCGCTGATCGGCGGCAAGCAGCTTGCTGCGGCCACCGACCTCGCGTTCTGGATCGTGATCGCCGAGCGCGTCGACGCGCGCGCAGCCAGCGCCTGGTCCCGCTGCTGGCGGCGGTCGGTGGGGTGGCGCACGCTGCGGGCGCGCTGCTCGTGGTCCCGCTCGCCGCGGTGCTCGGCGCTCGCGGCGTGCTGGTGGCGGCGGCGGTGATGCTCCTGCTCGCGATGCTGGGCGCCGCCCGGCTGCCCGCGACCCGCCGGGTGGCCGCGCCGCCCGCGGCCACCGCGCGCCTGATCGCCCGCGCCTGGCGCGATGGCGCGCGCGCCGTCCGCCAGCACCCGCTGGCCGCACACCTCGCGCTCGTGGTCGGCGCGGCGGGCGTGTTCGGCTCGCTGGCGTACTTCGCGCTCGGCGTCGAGGTGGCGGCGCGCGGCGGCTCCACGGCGGCGCTGGCCGCGCTGCTCGGCGCGGTGCGCGGCGGGGGGCAGCTCGTCACGCTGGTGGTGCAGCTCGTGGTCGCGCCGCGGCTGCTCGCCCGGCTCGGGACCGGCCCCGCGCTCCTCCTCGCGCCCGCGGTGGCGCTGGTCAGCGGGCTCGGCCTGGTCGCGGCGCCGGTGCTGGGCGTCGCGATCGCCACGCAGGCCTCGGCGCGCGTGCTCGATGCCGCGATCGAGACGCCCGCGGAGAAGCTCGCGCAGACGCTGCTGCCCGGGCGCGTGCGCGGCCGGATCGCGGGGTTCCTCGACGGCACCGCCAAGCGGCTCGGCGCCGTGATCGGCGGGCTGCTCGCCGCGGCGCTCGCCGGGGCGCCGGGGGCGTTCCACGCCGCGTGTGTGATCGCCGCGGCCGTGTGGCTGCTCGCCGCCGCCCGGATCGCGCGCGCCCTGCCATCGCTCGCGGTGGCGCACGTCACCGCCCTCGGCGAGGCCGAGCGTGAGGCCCCCGCGCCGGCGGCGCTCGTCGACGATCGGACCGTGGCCCTGCTCACGTCCGAGCTCGCGGGCCCGCGCCCGGCGCGCGCGGCGGAGGTGCTCGTGCGCCTCCACGAGGCGGGCCGGTTCGACGCCGTCGGGCCGCTGGTGGACGCGGCCCTCCTCCACGGGGGGGCGCCGGTGTGGCGGGCGCTGGTCGAGGTGCTCCACGCGCCGGCCCCGCTCCACGCGCCGCAGCTCGCCGCGGCCGCGCGCGCGTGCGCCCGCCGAGCGCGACGGCTGCGCGCGCGCGACTGGCGCGGCGGTGCCGAGGCGCGCGCGCTGCGTGCGACGCGCAGGCCGATGCCGATCCGGCGCTCGCCCTGACCGCCGCGATCGCGGCGCTCCGGCTGGCCGGTGATGACGCCGAGGTTCTCGCGGTCCTCGGCGAGGCGGTGCGCGAGGTCGGGCCTGCGGGCCGGGTCGCCCTCGACGAGCTGGGCGTCGAGATCCGGCGCGCGCTGGCCGCCCGGGCCGAGGCGCGCGTGCTCGCCGCGGCCCGCCACCTGGTGCGGGCGCTGCGCCGCCGGCGCGGGGACGAGGGCAGCCGGGCGGCGGCGCTGATCGGGCTCGCGCAGGTGATCGCGTGGGGCCGCGATCGCCGCGATGCCGAGCTGTCGCTGCTGCGCGCCGACGTGCTCGAGCTCGTGCGCGAGCGGGTGGAGGCGGGGGCGTCGCCGGTCGCGCCCACCGATGCGCTGACCTCGCTCGTGCGCGCACCGCGCAGCGCCGTGATCGCCGACGATGCCCCCGAGATTGCCGCCGCCCTCCGGCTCTACGGCGCGGTGCTCGAGGGCGCGGACCGCGTGGAGCCCGAGGACCTGCGCCGGATCGCGCGTGCCCTCGGCGAGCCCGACGACGACGTCCGCGCCGCAGCCGAGGCGGCGCTGACCGGCCTCGGAACGGCGGCGGCGGGCGAGCTGATCGCGACCGCCGCGTGGGGGCGGCGGCGCGCGCGCGATCGGGCGGCCGCGCTGCTCGCCGAGCTGCCGGTGACGCCGGCCGCGCTCGACCGGTTGATCGACGCCGAGCTCGACGGGCTCGACCAGACCCACGCCGCGATCACCGCGCTCGTGCACCCGGGCGACGAGCTGCTCTCTCGCCGCCTCGACGAGCGGCTTCGCGAGATCGCGCAGACCGTGCTGCTCCTGGTGGCGGCGCGGCGGCGCTCGCGCGCGATCGCGGACGCCGCCCACGCCTGGCGCCACGCGCGCGGCGCGCACGAGCGTGCCCGCACCCTGGCGGTCATCGAGGCCGCGCTGCCGCGCGCGCTGGTCGGCCGGCTGATCGACGCCGTCGACGTGCTGACGCCCGCCGAGCGGGCCGAGCGGCTGACCGCGGCGGGCCGGGTGCCGCCCGCGCGCGACGACGTCATCCGCGCGGAGCTCGCGGGGCGCGATCGCCTCGCCCGCGGGCTCGTCCTCCACGCGCTCGGGGCGGCCGGCCGCA
Source organism: Kofleriaceae bacterium (assembly GCA_964203225.1). Classification (GTDB taxonomy): domain Bacteria; phylum Myxococcota_A; class Polyangia; order Haliangiales; family Haliangiaceae; genus JABFXX01. The sequence goes on along the minus strand of CAXNMK010000003.1, from coordinate 94,878 downwards.
GCGCGCACCGGGACACCATCACACACGCGGCGCGGGCCGAGGCCCTCGCCACCTCACCGACCGATCTGCTGCGCCGCCTGACCAGTGCGGTCGCCGACGAAGGAGCCCCCGACATGCCGACCCGCGTGGAGACCTTGATCGCCCTCGGCCGCGTGCCCCTGCTCGCGGCGCTCAGCACGCGCCAGCTGGCCGACGTCGCGGAGCGCGCGCACTGGAGCACGGCCCGCGCCGGTGACCTCGTGGCCGCTGCCGGCGAGCCGCTCGATGCGCTGCTGGTGGTCGAGGACGGCGAGCTCGCGCTCGGCGACCGCATCATCGCGCCGGGTGAGGCCGTCGACGAGCTCGCGTGTGTGGCGCCGGTGCCGCTCACTGACGACCTGCGGGCGCTGCGCGCCACCCGGCTGGTGCGTCTCGAGCGCGTGGACTTCGAGGAGCTGGTCGACGACGTGCCCGGCCTCGCGGCGGCGGTGTGCCGCTCCCTCGGCGAGCGCGCGCGCCGTGCGGAGGATCACGCGTACAGGTCGCCGCTGGTCAGCCAATCGGCCTGGGCGCTCACTCGGGTGCCTTGAGATCCTTGCCGCACTCCTGGAGCGCGGCGACCGTGTTCGCGGTGAGAAAGCAGGTCTTCGCGGCGGCGGGCCACGCGTCGCGGGTGCAGCCCTCGGCGGACCGGCGGACGATCTTGGTGCGGTCCTGCACCAGCCCGGCCTTCTGCGCCGGATCGGTCGCCTCGCGGATCAGCACCTCGGCGATGTGATCGGAGATCTGGAGGCACTCGTCGGTGGGGCCTGCCACGCCGGCATCCACGCTCGGCGCCGGCGGGACCGGCGGTGCGGGGGCCGCTGCTGCTGCGGCGGCGGCGGGCGCATCGGCCGAACCGGCGGTGACCACGGGAGGCTGCGTCTTCGGCGCGGGCTGGAGCTCGCACGCAGCGACACTCAGGGTGAGACCCGCGAGCAGGACGGACAGCACGGACGAGGAGCGCACGGGCGTACTCTACTCGGTTCCACGGGGCTCCGCCCCGCACGCCGCGCAGGGTTCCCACCTCGAGTCGCTCAGCCGCCGACGTAGGGTCGCGCCTGGACGATCCAGAACTGCTCGCCTTCGAGCACCCACTCGATGTCGAGCACCTGGGGCGCGCCATCCGGACCCGCGAACACCGGGATGACCTCCTTGATCTGCGCGGCCAGCGCCTTGGCGCGCTCCTCGGTGAGGATCACGCCCTGGCCCGGCGGGACCGGCCTGGCGACGATGCCGCCGCTCGCGTCGAACGTCAGCATCACCGGGTCGTCCGAGCGCGACAGGATCTTGGTGCCCTCGTTGGCGGGGTCGTAGATGATCTGCTCGGGCACCTTCTGGCCCTCGACCACGCGCATGCCGAGGCCGAACTTCGCGTTGATCGTGTAGCTGCGGGCGTCGCTGGTGTCCCACAGGTTGCGCGTGACGAGCACGCCGGCGGCCGTCGCGTTGACGCCGACCTGGATCAGCACGCCGCCATGGACCTGGCGATGATCGATGCCGAACGCGGCGCGCTCCTCGACGGCGCGCAGCGTCCACACCGAGGCCCACACCGTGCGCAGGGCCTCGCCGAGCGCCTGCTTGCCGACCACGTTCGGGACGGTGTCGTACAGCCCGGCGCCGTTGAACCCGGGCAGGTCCTCGGCGTTGGTGGAGCTGCGCACGAACACGCCGCGGCCACCGAGCTTGAGGCGGACGCGCTTGTAGAGGAGGTCGAGCGCCGCGGGATCGATCGGCGCCGTCGCGATCTGCTGGCGGAGGTCAGCGAGCGCCGCCTTGCGCCACGCGGGATCCGCGAACCGCGCGTCGGCGAGCATCGCCGTGATCCTGGCGTCGAGGCCGTTCCGCCGCAGGTGCTGCACGTAATAGAAGAACGGCACGCCGAACCCGGGCGGCACGCGCACGCCCGGCAGGTTCGCCGTGACGATCTCGCCGAGGTTCGAGGTCTTGGTGCCCAGGCTGGTCACGTCCTTCGCGCGGATCCGGGTCAGCATCGGCAGGCGTGGGTTGGTGGTGTCGGCGACGGGCAGGTCGATGTGCCGGGCGGCCGCGAGCTTGCCCTCGAACTCCTTGATCTCGGCGGCGGTTGCCTCGCGCACGATCGCGCCGGTCTCGGTGACCTCGTAGTAGACGTGCTTGCCGTCGAGCTTCGCGTACTTGTCGCGCGCCTTCTTGTCACCGGCGTTCGGGATCTTCCAGGCGGTCGCGCGGAGGTTGACGTGGGACAGCGGCGTCGAGAACGCGGTCGCGAGGATGCCGGCGACGGGAGTGATGTCTGGATAGCTCTCCTGCAGCAGCACGATGTCGGTGCGCGCGAACGTGAGCGCGTCGTACGAGGTGCCGACCGGCACCACGCGCAGCCGGCCGACCGCGCGGCCCTTGTTGAACGCCTGAAAGTCGGCGGCCTTGTAGACCTCGTCGTTGGTGATGATCGGCACGCCGCGGCGCTTCACCTCGGCGGCCACCGTTGCCTGCATCGGCGAGTCCGGCCGGAACGGCAGGCCCTTGTGGAAGAACGTCTGCTCGAGCCGCGCGCGTGCGCGCAGCACGTCGGCAGCGCCGATCTTGTCGCCCTCCCAGAACGAGAAGCTCCAGCGGTCGATCTTCCGGTGGTGCGTGAGGTAGCCGAGGATGAACTTCGGCTTGTCGCGCTCGTAGTTGCGGTTGTACTCGCGGACGTTCTCGGAGGTCCACGCCTTCTTGAGCAGCACCCCGAGGACGAAGTCCGCGTGGATGTTGAACAGGTTGACGTCGATGAAGTAGATGTCGTTGGTCGCCAGGTCGATGATGAACTTGCCGAGTTCGTCACTCGAGACCTGCTTGGAGTAGTGCGCCCAGGTCGTGGTGTCCGGCACGTCCTTCACCCACGCCCGCCGCTCCCCGGCCCACGCGGGCATGGCCAGGCCGAGCATCACCAGCGCCGCGACCGCGACTCTCCTCATGCCCCACGTATAACGCATCTGCTCCGGCCCGGGTCTGGTGCCCGGCGTGGGCGCGTCAGTCCCACGGGGGCGCTGCCCCCGCCCCACGCGTCAAGCCGCGTAGGGTTCCCACCCCGGGTTCGAGACGGTTTCACAGTCTCTCAGCGCGGCAGCGTGAGGTTCGGGATCCGGCCGCCGGTGGTCGCCCCGTCGCCGTTGGGGATCCACGCGGTGGGCGTGGTCGAGGCGCCGCCGCTGTAGCGGAACACCAGCTGGTCGCCAGCCGCGTGGGCCACGCCGGGCGCCTCGACGTCGAGCTCGTACGGCTGCGCAGCGAACACGCCATCGGGCAGCGGCTCGAACGGATGGGTCCAGCTGGCGAGCGTGGTGTCGGTGTCACCACGCCGCCACACCAGGTCGAACGTCACCGGGATGGCGCGGATCACGACCGCGTCACAGATCACGTGCCAGCGGCCAGCCGGGATGTCGGCCCGCAGGTCGTACGCCGCCTCGAGGGACCCGCCGGGCCCCACACCGGGTGCTCAAAATGGGGGCGGCTCGTCCTCGACGAGGCGGACGCGGGTCTCGCTGCCATCGAGCCCGAGCCACAGCACGGCGGGGTTGGTGTCGGGCGACGGGCAGCCAGCAAGGAGGCCGAGCCCGACGAACCCGACGAGCCGGGCGAGCGTGACGATGGACAGGCGACCAGGCGTCATCACGGGCGGTCCGTGCGCTTGCCCTTGCCACCCGGGGCCCCGAACACCGCCATGAAGTGGGTGGGGACGGGCGTCGACTCGGAGATCAGCTCGAGGCCGGCCTTCTGCGCATCGGCCATCGACCTGGCGCGGTGGTGGATCCGGTTCGAGATCACGATCCGGCCATGCGGCCTGAGCGCGGCGGTGGCGGCCTCGAGCCAGCCGGTCGCGTCCGCGAAGTAGTGGTCGACCTCGGCGAGCAGGATCGCGTCGTACGCGCCGGCCTCGAGCTCGGGCGTCTCGGAGCCGACCACCTTCCGCTCGACCACGCCCCCGAGCCCGGTCGCGTCGAGGCGCGCCTTGAGCAACTCGAGGACCGCGCCATCGATGTCGGTCGCGACCACGGTGCCCGTCGGCGCCACCGCGCGGGCGAGGTGGACGGTGAGGAGGCCCGTCCCGGCGCCGACGTCGGCGACCCGCGAGCCGGGCCCGATGGCGAGCGCCTGGACCACGAGATCGGGGCGGCGCTCGGCGTCGAACCGCGCCTGCTCGCGTTGCGTGTCGTCGGCCGGCCGGCGCGCCTGGGTGCGCGGCGCACCGGCGTCGTCGTCCTTGCCCCCGCACGCGGCGAGGACCACGACGAGCAGGGCGAGGGCGGCGCGCATCAGACCGTAGCCTAGCACGCGGCCGAAACGACGACGGGCCACCGGATCAAGTCCGGCGGCCCGCGCCACGCATCGCCTTCCTGGGAGGGCAGCGTTCGCTTACTCGAGCAGCGTTCGCCCGAAGATGCCGGAGATCGTGACGCCGTTCGCGAACGCGGAGATCTTGCGCTCGTCGCGCTTGGCGATCGCGTAGGCGATCGAGGCCATCGCGTAGCGCGCCGTCATCGCGCTGTCGTACGTGGCCGCCGCGCCCTGGCCGTTGAACCCGTCGACGGAGCCGTTTGCCTTGATCTGACCGAACCAGCCGCTCTTGAGGTGGCCCGCGCTGTACACGAACACCTGGTTCGTGTTCATCGGCGTGCCATCCGGCCAGCCGCCGCGATCGAGCGGGTTCTTCGTGGTGTCACCACAGACCGTGATCACGGTGTCGTCGGCGAGCGACTTCAGCGTGTTGTCGTCGGTGGTCGCCACGAGGTCGGCCATGAAGCCGTCGAACACGCCCTTGAGCTGGGCCGGTACCGTATCGACGCTGCCATCGGCGAAGGCGCCGTGCGGATCGTCGCGCATCGCCGGCAGCACGATCGAGTTCGTCAGGCCCATCTTGAACGCCTTGACCGCCACGATCAGAGCGCGGCCGATGGCGGCCACGTTGTTACGCGTGTTGCCGTCGATCCCGTAGCGGGTCAGGTCCGCGGGCTGGATCTCGAGCTTGATCGCGAGGTTGGTCCCGAGGAACTGCGCCGCGCCCTGCGCCGTCGCGTACGCCGACTTGGTGGTCGAGCGATTCGCCGCGCGGTTGAGCTGGATGAACGCGTCGTAGTGCGCCTTGTAGAGCGAGGCGTCCGTGGTCTGCGAGAGCAGGCCGCCCGCGCGTGACGCGGCGCTGTTGAACAGGCCGACGATGCCCTCGGCGTTCTGCACGTTCGCCGGGCGGGCGCCACCGGGGGCCGTGCCGACGTCGACGTCGCCGATCGACACCAGCGGGATGACCGACGGCACCGACGCCTGGAGGGCGCTCGCGATCGAGAAGATGTTCGATCCGTTGAGCCCGACGACCGACTGCGGCTGCGCCGTGTGGGTCTCGTTCTGGCCGCACACGAAGCCCGTGACCTGACGGCCGGCGGGCAGGTTCGCCCACGGGGTGTCGGGGCCGATCACGAGGGCGCGGTCGGTGCCGGCGACGCGCGTCGCCATGCCCGGCCGGTGCCACGCGAACGTGTTGCTACCCGCCTCGGCGACCTCGGTCTGCGGCCACAGCAGCTGGAACCAGGCCAGGCCGCCGTTGCCGGCGACGATGTGGACCGAGCGGGTGACCGGGTTGTCGGCGGCCGCGAACGCGACACCCGTGCCGGCGGTCTTGCCGAGGATCTCGAAGATGTTCGAGCGGGAGACGCCGAGGGCGGCACCTGCAGCGACGCTCCACTTGATGAGGGCGCGCCGGGTCAGGTCGTGCTGCTCGTCGCGCTGGCTGGTCTTGGACTTGGCCATGGTTGGTCTCCTCACTCGCAGGTGTAGGCCGCTGCCAGCAGGGCTGCGACGGCGATGCGCTTGCCGACGTCGGGCGTCGAGGCGCTGGTGACGGTCAGGTTGCACAGCTCGAGGTGCGCCGCCTCGGCGGGGACGCCGATCAGGCAGGTGATGCCCGATGCCTCGCACTGGTCCTGCACGTTGAACAGCGACGCCGGCGCGCCAGCGGCCTGGCAGCGTGTCAGCGTCGGCACGGCCGCGATGATCTCGGGCGCCGCTGCCGCGAACACGTCGAACGCGCGGGACGCGCCGGAGGTCGAGATCGTGATGTTCTCGCGGATCCGGTTGGCGTAGTTCGCCGCGCCCATCGCGCTGTCGCCGCCGCGATAGAGCTGGCCGGCGGACAGGTCGGTGGCGTTGCCCACGTCGACGCCGAGCGACCGCAGCACGTTGCCGAACGTCGCGTAGCGGACCTTCGGGCAGCTGTGGACGCGCGAGGTGTAGCGCGGCGGGCCTTCCTTCGTCAGCCGATCGAGCAGCTCCCACGGGGAGATGCCGTCGTTCATGTGATCGAAGGTGTTGTCCTCGCCACCGGTGGTGGAGCCGGGAGGAGGCGTGTTGGTGTCGTCGATCGGGTCCTCGGCCGTGCAGGCGGCGAGGCCGAGAGACGCGACCAGGATCGTGATGTTGCATCCGGAGCGGGTCATCGGCGCCTCCTAGAACTGGACGAAGTCGTCGCTGGTGAACACGGCGTAGATGAGGTCCTTCATCTTGTGGCCGCTGGCGATGAAGGTTGTGACCTCGGTGTTGATGGTCTCGAGCGGGACCTCCTGGAGGGCATCCACGATGTCCGTCTTGCCGAGTGCCCAGTTCCACACGCGCGCCACGCCGCACTTGGCGACGCTGGCGTCGGCCGCCATGGCGTTGCCGAACGAGGTGAGGTCGGGGGTGGGGATGCCCATGCGCCACGACAGCGGCTCACCGGCGATCAGGTAGTCGGTCAGCTCGGCGAGTGGCGCGCCGTCGAACGGCGTCGGCACCGAGATCGTCGCCTGGTAGGCGCCGGTGTCGTCGAAGTTCGCGAACAGCGGCGCGATGTGGTTCATCGTCGAGTGGCAGTTCGCGCAGACCACCGCGGCGGTGTCCTGGAAGTTGATCCGGCCGACCGTGGTGCCGTCGGAGATGCTGGTGAACGGCCACACGCCGGTGTACGGCGAGGCGCCGCCGACGTCGGTGGGCGCCGCCGCGATCTCGATCGGGAACTTGGCGCAGTCGAACGTCTCCTGCACCCACTTCACGCGGCGGAACGCGAGGTTGCCGAAGAAGTGCCTCATCGCGCCCGGGTCGGTCAGGACGCCGGCCTTGGGCCCGGTGCCTGCGCAGTCCGCGGGGGTGAACGTCGCGGTGCCGGCCCTGCCGTCGTACGCGAACGTCGGGCAGGTGCCCGTGGTCGCCGTGAACAGCTCGGTGTAGCTGCGGTTCTCGACCGCGAGCTGGGCCGCGAACGCCGGGGCGGCGTCGAGTTCGGCGGTGCCGCCCATGCGGAACGTGTCCTGCCAGAACAGCACCATCTGGCGCGCGAACGTGGGGCGCCCCATGTACGCCTGGATCAGCGCGCCGTAGGCCGCCTTCTTCGCGGCGGCGTCGGGCGCGTTCTTGATCTGGTTGATCTCGTCGACGGTGGGGACGTCACCGGTGAGACGGAAGGCGGCGATCTTGAGCGCCGCGTTGTAGTCGGTGACGCGCGTGCCGAGGAGCAGGTCCCATTCGTCCTGGGTGCCACTGCCACTGCCGCTGCCGGTGCCGCTGCCGGTGCCGGGGTCGTCATCACCCGTGCTGGATGAGTCGCCACCGCACGCCGGCACCGCGAAGGAGGTCGCGGCCACGAGCAAAATTGAGATCCTCTTCATGGGGCTCCTGTTAGGGCGCAGTACGCTCAGCATTGATCCACGTCAGCAGGGGGGTCTTGAATCCGTCGAAGCTGCCCGCGTCGGGGAACGCGAACGGGTGGTTGACGTTGCCGACGGCGGGCGCGATGAACACGCCGCTGTTGTCGGGCGTGGTCAGGTTGACGCGAGTCAGGACCTGGTTGCACGCGGTCTGGACGGTGGCGTCGGTCACCGAGTCGAAGCCGGTGATGCTCATCGCCGACACCGCGTTGGCGTCGGCCCCGCCGTGGCAGCGCGCGCAGCTCGCCTGGAGGCGAGGCACCACGTTGGTCTTGAACGACGCGAGGACCTTGCAGCCGCCGCCGCCGCCGCCACCACCTTCACCGCCGCCACCGTCAGGCTGGAACGGCTTGATCGTCTTGAACAGGATCGAGATCCGGTCGTTGATGTTCCAGCCGACGAACGCCGCGGTCCCGCCGGCGAGCTGCTCCTCGGTGCTCGCCATCAGGTTCATCTTGACGGCGAAGTAGCGGTCGATGCTATCGGGGAGGGCCTCGACGCCCTCCGGGCGGGACGCGAACAGCGGGTGCTCGAGGTAGACGCCCATCGGGCCGCCGACGACCTTGAGCTGGTTCAGGTAGATGCCCGAGCCGAGACCCTGGGCGACGAACTGGATGCGCGTGCCCGGCAGGCCGATGTCCGTCAGGTCGATGTCGTTGACCGGGCATTCCGCGGAGCCCGCCGGACCGACGCAGGCGCGGAGCAGGAACGGCGCGGTCTCGAGGTTGGCGGTCGGGTCCGTCAGGCCGGGGTCCGGCTGGGCGTCCTTCTCGGCGCGGATCCACTCGAGGATGTCCGAGGTCGACGTCGCGCTCAGCGCCGGGCCTTCGTGCGAGCCCTTCGTCAGCAGCCGCGACGACTGGGGCGCGCTCAGGTTGACCACTGGCGGGTCGAACGCGATCAGCGCGGCGCGGACGTCGAGGTCGCTGGCGCCGACGAGGAAGTCGATGCTGGGCCGGCTGCCGTTGTGGCAGGCCAGGCAGAACGTGTTGAGCGCGGGCGCGGCCTTCGTGGTGAACAGCTCCCGCGCGAGCTGCTCCTCGGGGGCGATCGCCGGGGCGTTGTCGGCATCGATGAGGCCGGTACAGCCCGCGAATACGACCAGGGCGAGTGCCCCGACCGTGAGGCGGACCATGTTCAGCTGCTGAACCAGGGTCTCCAGCATCGCCTTGCGCGACCGGAGCCCGGTGACGGCTCGATAGGAGGTGGGACCAGCCAGCATGGTTTCATCGTACAGCAACGGCTGTGCCGTCAGGGATCACCCAGCCTCGATCGGGCGAAAATACCGAGATCACGTGTAGTTGTCGCCACACCTGCCTACATTGCGCACGAGACTGCACACCCCAGATGGGGTCTGATGTTTCCATCGCGCAACTGCCTGAAAACACGAGTCCGAGTTGCGCAACATCGATGACTTACGCCACGAGTGGCCGGCGGACCCCAGTCCATCGGCACTGGAGAGGCTGCACCCCGTCCCCGGCCGGCTCCCGGACTCCTGACCGTCCCCTGGGGGACCAGACCCCAGGCTCCGGCTGGCTCGGTCCCGCGCCGTCCGGTGGGACCTGGCCCCGGGCTCCGGATGGCGCGGGCCGGGGGCGCCGCCTCAGGGCGCCGCCTGATGTGGTGGTCAGCCGCCGCGCTGCAGCTGGCGCGACGTCCGGGTCGATCCGTCGTGGCTCCAGCCGGGCGGCGCGAACAGGTAGCCGAGCCGGGCGCGGAGGGTCGGTGCGCGGACGACGTCGCGAGCGATCGCGGTGAGCTCGTGGAACGCGATCCGCACGGGATGGAACGTCTGGATGTCGGTGGTCAGGCCGTAGACCACGGGCTCCTCCTCGCGCGCGAACGTGCCGAACAGGCGGTCCCAGACGATCAGGATCCCGCCGTGGTTCTTGTCGAGGTAGCGGACGTTCTTGCCGTGGTGGACGCGGTGATGCGACGGCGTGTTGAGCACCTCCTCGAGCGGGCCCAGCCGGTCGATCGCCTCGGTGTGGATCCAGAACTGGTAGAGCAGGCTCCACGCCTGCGCGGTCAGGATCATCACGGGTGGGAACCCGATCAGGGCGAGTGGCACCCAGAACACCGGGCCGGTGACCGGCGTCAGGATCGCCTGCCGCAGCGCCGTCGACAGGTTGTAGTGCTGGCTCGAGTGGTGGTTGACGTGCCCGGCCCACAGCAGCCGCACCTCGTGGTGCGCGCGGTGGAACCCGTAGTAGCAGAAGTCCTCGGCGACCAGCAGCACGAGCCAGGCGGCGGCGCCGGTGGCCGCGACCACGTCGACGAGCCGGTGCTCGTACGCGAGCGCGAACAGCGGGACCGAGGCGAACTTCGCGACGCCCGAGATGATCACGTTGAGGACGCCCATCGCGAGGCTGGCGAGCGTGTCGCGGCGCTCGTAGCCCCGGACCTCGGGGTGCCGCAGCGCCCACACGATCTCGAGCAGCATCAGCGCGACGAACGCCGGAATCGCATAGAGAACCAGGTTCGACACCCTTCCCGAGGCTAGCACGCCGCGCGACGATGAGGGCCATGGCCCACGGTGGAGACCTGATCGCGGACGTCCTCGCACGGCACGGGGCGACCCACCTGTTCACCCTGTGCGGAGGCCACATCTCCCCGATCCTCACGGGCGCACACGCCCGGGGCATCCGCGTGGTCGACGTTCGCGACGAGGCCAACGCGGTGTTCGCCGCCGATGCCGTCGCGCGGATGACCGGGACCATCGGGGTGGCCGCGGTGACCGCCGGCCCGGGCGTCACCAACATGGCGACCCCGATCAAGAACGCGCAGATGGCGCAGTCGCCGTTGATCGTGTTCGGCGGCTCGACGGCGACCCTGCTCAAGGGCCGTGGCGCGCTGCAGGACATCGACCAGCTCTCGATCATGCGCTCGATGACCAAGTGGTCGGTCATGGTCAAGACCGTGCCGGCGCTCGCGCCCACCGTGGAGCGCGCCTGCCAGATCGCGATGGAGGGCGTGCCGGGGCCGGTGTTCGTCGAGGTGCCGGTGGATCTGCTCTACCCCGAAGAGGTCGTCCGCAGCTGGTACGAGAAGGAGACCGGCGCGGGCAAGGCCTCTGGCCTCGCGGCCAGGGCGCTCGACCTCTACATCAAGGGCCACCTGTACAAGCAGTTCCGCGCGCCCACGCTGCCCGCGTTTCACCTGCCGACGCGGGTCCCGCACATCCACGTGGGCGCGGGCGGCGATCTCGACAAGGCGGCGGCCGCGCTCCGGCACGCCCAGCGTCCGGTGATCGTCGTCGGCAGCCAGACCCTGGTCAACGTCAAGGACCCGGGCCGGATCGCGCGCGCGCTCGGCCAGCTCGGCGCGCCGGTCTACCTCGCGGGCACCGCGCGCGGCCTGCTCGGGCGCACCCACGAGCTCCAGCTCCGCCACAACCGCGGCGCGGCGCTCAAGGATGCCGACGTCGTGATCGTGTGCGGCTTCCCGTTCGACTTCCGCCTCGGCTACGGCCGCGGGATCAGCAAGCGCGCCACGCTGATCGCGGCCAACCTGTCGGCCTCCGAGCTCAAGCAGAACCGCAAGCCCGACATCGCGCTCGAGATGCACGCGGGCGAGTTCCTGATCGCCCTCGGTGATCGCGTCAGCTCGGCCGGCGATGGCTGGCGCGGCTGGCTGGACACCCTGCGCGGTCGCGAGCAGGCGCGCGACACCGAGATCGCGAGCAAGGCCCAGCCGGCCGGCGAGCTGATCGACCCCCTGCACCTGTTCCTGCGCGTCGAGGAGGCGATGGCCGACGACGCGGTGCTGGTCGTCGACGGCGGCGACTTCGTGGCGACCGCGAGCTACATCGTCCGCCCGCGCGCGCCCCTGTCGTGGCTCGATCCAGGCGTGTTTGGCACGCTGGGCGTCGGCGGCGGGTTCGCGCTGGGCGCGTCGATGGTGCGGCCCGGGCGCGAGGTCTGGCTGATCTGGGGCGACGGCTCGAGCGCGTACACGCTCGCGGAGTTCGACAGCTTCGTCCGCCACGGGGTCGCACCGATCGCGATCATCGGCAACGACGCATCGTGGGCGCAGATCGCCCGCGAGCAGATCGAGATCCTCGGCACCACGCTCGGCTGCGACCTCCGCCGCACCGACTACCACAAGGTCGCCGAGGGCTACGGCGGGGTCGGGCTCCTGCTCACCGATCCGGCGCGCGTCGACCAGACCCTCGCCGAGGCCAAGGCGATCGCGCGCTCGGGCCGCCCGGTGTGCATCAACGTCCACCTGCGCAAGACCGACTTTCGCAAGGGCTCGATCTCGATCTGAGCGGAGATCGCGGGTCTCCCGATCGGCACCCCGCTGCCGATCGTCAACGGCGATCCGGTCAAGACGTTGTTCGACGACCACGTGTGCGGCCTTGGCCATGTCCAGTTCGCGGGGCACGACCACAGCCGGCACTGGCTGAACGAGCCGGGCGCGCTGTGTGGCACGGAGATGATCGTGTCGGGCGCGGGCGCGTCGGTCACCGAGATCCGGGATCGCGGCAACGTGGCGCGCTACGAGGACGCGACCAGGCCCGGGTTCCTCCACGTCGACATCGACGGGGACTCGTTCACCGGCACGTTCTACGACAGCACGGGCGCGGTCGACGACACGTACTCGTTCACGCGTCCGCGCTCGTCCTGTGAGCACCGCCAGGGGCATCCGCTCGGCGGGGACGTCGAACCGGAGCCGCACCAGCACCGCCAGGGGCATCCGCTCGGCGGGGACGTCGAACCGGAGCCGCACCAGCACGCCCGGCGCCGTCGGCGCGCGTTACCCGAAATGGCGACCGCACGCGACAACCACGGCACGTTCGGGTGCGTGTCGGCGTGACCTCGCCATCGTCGATCGCCCGGTGCTCCGCGCGGTGGGTCTCCCGGACCAGCTTCTCGAGCAGGCTTGGTGGCATGGTCGGCCGCAGGCGGGCGCCCCGCATGCCCGGCCATGCTAGAACCGGAGGGTCCCTCGGGAGCGCGTAGCCGGATGGTCCGGCACGGGACTCCACGCGAGGGGATGCTCGACAACGGAAAGGTAGGACGGAATGCAGACGATCCCTCGTCGCGTCACCATCCACGCGCTGCGGCAGATGAAGGAGCGGGGCGAGCGCATCGCCATGCTCACCGCCTACGACGCCACGTTCGCCCGCCTGCTCGATGAGGCCGGCGCGGACCTGCTGCTCGTCGGTGATTCGCTCGGCATGGTGGTCCAGGGCCACGACACCACGCTCCCGGTCACCCTCGAGGAGATCGCGTACCACTGCCGCGCCGTCGCGCGGGGTGCGCGCCGCGCCCACGTGGTCGGTGACATGCCGTTCATGAGCTACCAGGCCTCGCTGGAGCAGGGCATCACCAACGCTGGCTTCCTGATGAAGGAGGGCGGCTGCCACTCGGTCAAGCTCGAGGGCGGCGCGGTCCACGCCGAGCTGGTGCGCCGGCTGGTCAGCGCGGGCATCCCCGTGATGGGCCACATCGGCCTCACGCCGCAGAGCTACCACCAGCTCGGCGGGTTCAAGGTCCAGGGCCGCGACCCGGGGGGGCGCGCGCGATTGATCGCCGACGCCCTCAGCCTCGAGGAGGCTGGCGCCTACACGATCGTCCTCGAGGCCATCCCGGCGGACATCGCGCGCGAGATCACGGCGGCGCTCACGATCCCGACGATCGGCATCGGCGCGGGCGCCGCGTGTGACGGCCAGGTGCTGGTCGTCTACGATATGCTCGGCATGGACGACGCGTTCAAGCCGCGGTTCGTGCGCCGCTACGCCACCCTCGGCGCGACCATCAAGGACGCCGTGCAGCGCTACGTGGCCGAGGTTCGCGAGGGCCAGTTCCCGTCGGATGCGGAGTCGTTCACGGTGGGCGAGAGCAAGGCCGCGCCGGCGGCGCTCGAGCCCGCGCCGTACTCATCGCCCGGCGCGAAGTAGCGCGCCGCGGCGGTCAGCCGCCGACGATCACGTTGTCCGAGCCCTCGATCAGCTTGCCCGAGCCGCCGCAGTGCTTGTCCGCGTCACCGAGGCGGTGGGCGGCCTTGTTGTTGATGAACACGGTGCCGCTGCCGGCCTCAGCGGTCCAGGTGTTCGGGCCGCAGCACGCGGCGTGCACCCCGGGGTCGCCGACCCGGATCGAGGGCCGGCTGTTGGTCATCACGTCCGGCGAGCCGCCGACCGCGGGGCCGACGCACGGGTGCGGGCATGCGACGCAGCCGTGCGCGTCAGTGGGCACCTGGGACTTGTCGCCGAGTCGTCCTTGGGGGGGCATGTGGTCTCCTTCGTGTCTACCGGCTCAGACGAAGCCGCCGGGCGTCATGTTGCCGATGCCGCCGATCACCGGGCCGACCGGCACGTACGGCGGGGCGAACGTCGGCACCGGGCCGGTGCCCAGCACGTTGGTGACCATGGTCGACGTCTGCCAGATCTTGAAGCACTTGTCGAACGCATCGGCGACGGCTTCGAACAGCTGGCCGTGGAATGGCGCCATCGGGTCCGCGAGCGCGGCCTGCATCTGGGACTTGAGCACCGGTGGCGCGAGCGAGGCCGGGACCTGGACCAGGGCCATCACCGGGCACGGGATGTTCGGCGTCGGCGGCGCGACCGGCGAGGGCATCGCGGCGAACAGCGGGTACCATGGCATGCCGGCGACCTTGATGGTGGCGGTGTAGCTCAGCCACGCGGTGCCGAGGACGTTCGCGACCGCGTTGGAGTACTTGAGCTCCTGCGGCGACGCCTTGGGCGCGCTCGCCATGATCAGCGGGGTCCACGGCGGGCCGACGACCATGCCGCCGACCGCGACCGGGCCGGTGATCGTCACCGTGGTCAGCGTCGCGAGGCCCTGCCACTGCCCCCACGCGGAGCAGATCGCGGAGCAGATGCCATCGAGGAACGCGCCGATCTTGGCGACATGCATCTTCTGCGTATCGGTGTGGTACTTGTTCATGCTCGCGGGCTGCACCAGCGGTGGTGACCCGGGCGCCGTCGACGACTCGCCTTCCTTGAAGGCGTCGCCGTACTGCTTGCCAGCGTCCCCCGTGGGCTGCTGCCAGTTGGTGGGCACCTTGAGGGCGAAGCCCATGAACTTCGCCCGGGCGAGCTGTTGCATCATCGACGCTTGCGGTGCGGGCATGAGTCCTCGGGGCCAAGGATATTACGGATCTCCGGTGCGGGACGTTCCCCCGGGCGGATTGCGATGGCGGTCTCAGGCCTTGCGGGCGCGCAGGTAGTGGGTGCGATACACGACCTGGGTGCGGGCGTCGCGCCGCAGCGGCCACGCCAGGTCCGCCTCGTCCTCGACGACGTAGCGGCCTGACAGCCCGTCCCCCGCCCGCAGCCGCTCGACCAGGGCGGCTGCGGGATCGGCGCCGCCGAGCCGGTGGCGGTCGTCGACCACGCCGCTCTGCCAGGCGTACGGGGAGGCCAGGATGATCTCGCCGCCCGGCCGGCACAGCAGGTCGACGACGGCGAGCAGCTGGCGCGGGTCGTGGACCGAGTCGAGGAGGTTGAGCGCGAGCACGCGGCCGTACAGGCCAGGGATCAGCGGCGGGTCGAGCGCGTCGGCGCACAGGAGCGTGCGGCGGGCCGCGGGCACGGCGCGATCGCCGGGGGTGATCACGGCGGGGCGGTAGTGCCGGCCGATTTCGCGCCGGGCGTACGGCAGGGGGGCGCCGTCGAGTAGCCGGCGGGCGCGCCGGACCGCCGCGGGCTGCAGGTCGAGGCCGACCACGTGGTCGGCCCCCGCGCGAGCTCGCTGACGAATCGCCCGACGCTGCAACCGAGCTCGACGGCGAGATCGACGGGGCGCTCGCGCGCGCGGCGATCCGGGCGGCGAGGGCGGCGGCGCCGTCCTCGACCGGCGGCGTGGCCAGCGCGCCCCTTGCGCGTCGAGGTAGGTCGACAGGTGCTCGACGCAGGCGGGGGCCCGCGAGTCGACGAGGCCGGCCTCGACCAGCGCCGCCATCACGGCGGGATCGAGATCGCGCTCGACGACGCTCGCGATCTCCGCGCGCAGGAAGGCGGCGGGATCCGCGAGCACGATCGGCACGCCGTCGATCACCGGGTAGCGCCGGCCGCACGCACACACGAGCAGCTCGCCGTCGCGCTCGAGGGTGCGGACGTCGAGCCGGCTGCCGTCGGGGGCGAGCGTGCGGCAGCCGGGGCACACGACGAGGTCGAGGTTCACGAGGGGGCATCGTACCGCGCCGCGCGGCCGCGGAGGGTCGACGCGGGGCGCCGGCGTGCATGTGGTAGCGTTGCGCCATGGCAGGTCCGCCCAAGGAGAAGCTCCAGACGGGGGTCGAGGAGACCTCCGAGGAGTCCGGCGAGGAGTCCAGCGAGGCGCGCGAGGTCTACCTCCGCGACGGCCGCACCCTCAAGGTCAGCGACGTCGGCACCGACCAGCTCGTCGAGATCCGCAGCGGCGCGGGCCTCCTCGAGCTGCGCATCACGCTGACCGAGCAGGGCCCGGTGCTCCAGATGGAGAGCGTGCGCCTCCAGCTCAAGGCCACCGAGGCCATCGAGATCGAGTCCTCCCGCGTGCAGATCACCGGTGCCGAGCAGGTCTCGCTGCACGGCGGCAAGGTCGCGGTGACCAGCGACGAGGACGTCAAGGTCGACGCCGCCGGCGAGGTCCGCGTCACCGGCAAGACCATCCACCTCAACTAGTGTCCCGCCCGGGCCATATTGACCTCACCGGATGGCGCGATGCATCGCCGATCGCTTCGTTGCCGCGCCTTGCGCTCCGACGAGGAGCGCGGCGGAGCGGCGCCTCGCGCTCGGCGCGCCTCGCACCACCGGGTGAGATCACGATGACCCGGGCGGAACACTAGCCGGGCCAGGGCCGATCGTGGGCGTGTTCGACAGCGGCGAGGGCGCCGCCGGCGAGGTGCTGCAGGCGGCGGCGATCGCCGCGGCCGGTGCGCTCGGGCTGAGGGCGCATCTCGCCGCCGGGCCGCGAACGCTCGGGGAGCTGACGGGTGCGCTCGGGATCCCGGCGACGGCCCGGCTGCGGCCGCTGCTCGACGTGCTGGTCGCGCTGGGCGCGTTGACGCGGACGGGCGAGGCGTACGCCGCGGGGGCGCCGCTGGTGGCGCCCCCGCCATTCGGGGCGCTGCGCGAGGGCTGGGGGGAGCTCGCGGACGTGATCCGCGCCGACCGCCCGCTCGCGCTGCCCGCCGGGACGCAGCGCGCGTATCACGCCCACCTCGTGCGCGCCGGGGCCGCCGCCGCGCGCGAGGTCGCGCCGTGGCTGGTGCCGGTGCCTGCGACGCCCGTGCTCGTCGATATCGGGGGCGGTGCCGGCGGGTACACCTCTGCGTTTCTCGCCGCTCACCTCGATGCGTGGGCCGACGCGCGGGCGACCCTCATCGACGCCGCGGACGTGATCGCGCTCGCGGCCGAGGCGCTCGCACCACACGGCGCGCGCGTCACGCTGATCGCCGGGGATGGGCGCGACGCCGACGTGCCCGCGCCGGGCGGCGCCGCGCTGCTCGCGAACGTGCTGCACGGCAACGGCCCGGCGGCGTGCGCGGCGCTGTGCGCGGCCGCGGCGCGCGCCGTGGTGCCGGGTGGCGTGGTGATGATCGTCGAGCTCCGCGTCGACGACGGGCGGCGCGGGCCCCTCACCGGGCTGCTGTTCGCGATCAACATGGCGCTCTACACCGAGGCGGGCGATGTCTACGAGACGCGGCAGCTCCGCGCGTGGCTCGCGGCGGCCGGTCTCGTCGGGATCGAGGAGAGGCGCCTGGCGAGCGCGCCCGAGATGGTCGTGGTGATCGGGTACCGGCCGCGCGGCGCGGGGCGGCGCTCGCCGCGGAGGCGGGCCACGCGGAGGCGGCAGCCGCGCTCACCGCCGAGCTGGACGCGCGGCTCGTCGCCGTGGCGGAGGCCGCGGCCGCGCCCGAGATCGCGGCCGACCTCGCGCTGCCCGCGCCGCTCGCGCGCGTGCTGCCGCTCGTGATCGCGGCGGAGCGCGCGGACGGGCGCACCGCCGCGGCCGACGAGCTGATCACGCACTACTTCGACCGGATGCCGCGCGCACGCTGCGTCCAGCTCGCGTCGCGCGCCGGCCCGGCGGCGGCGCTGCTCCACACCGAGCTCGACTGGGCACGGCTGCCCCGGCTCGCCGGTGCCGTGGGCCGGCTGTTCGCCGAGCTCGCGGCCGCCGGGGTCGAGGCCACGCCGGCGCTCGGCGCACCCGACCTCGCGGCCTACTGCGCGCGCACCCCGACGGTGGCGGCGCTGTACGCGCGCACGCACTACGGCCGCGTGATGCCGCTGCTGTACGGCAACCTGCCGGACCTCGCGCACTTCAGCTCCCGCGGCCTCGATCCTCACGCCGCGATCGATCGCTACCTGACCACGCCGCTGGTCCACGAGCTGTGTCACCTCGGGCCCGGCCGCGACGCGCTCCAGCCGCTCCACCTCGACGAGTGCGTGGCGGGCTGGCTCGGCGTCGACGTGCACCCCGAGTTCGCGTACCCCGCGCCCGGCGAGGACGATGGGATGTTCGCCGCGCCGTGGCTGTCGCAGGTGGGGCAGGCGGTGGTTCGCGCGTTCGGCCGCACCGCGGTGGTCCGGGCCCACGCGGGCGCGGTGCCGTGGGACGTCGCGGTGCGGAAGGCGTTCGTCGACGCGGCCGCGCGCCTGGGGTGGGCCGACTGGCGCGCGCGCCGCACGCTGCACCTGCTCTCGGACGCGCTCGCGCCGGCGCCGTGGGTCGCCCTCGCGCTGGCGGCCGGCGCGGGGCGGTCGCTCGAGAACGAGACGCTGGCCACCCTCGCCGCGCTGCCGCTGGCGCAGCTCGTCGACGCGCTGCCCGCGGATCCGGCGTTCGATCGCGCGATCGTCGAGGACGCGCTGCGCGCGATGTGCCTCGACAACGTCCGGATCGAGGGCTCGTTCCGCGCGCGCACGGGGCTCCCCGCGGACGCCATCCGGATCGAGGCCGCGGCGGCGCGGGTGTGGCGGCCCCGGCGCGGCGACGTCGACTCCGTCGATCCGAGCTACTGGCTGCCGCCGTCGGTCGCGGCCGCGATCGGGGCGCGCGGGCTCGCGGGCTACACGCTGCGGCTGCGCTCGCTCGCGGCGATCCCGATGGCGGCGGCGGCGATCGCCGCGGCACGCCCCGGCACGCCCGAGGTCGCGCTCGCCCTCGCGGATGGCACCGAGCTGCGCGTCGTGCCGGCCTGAGGGATTCGCCACGGAGGGTCATGCCCGGGCGGTCCGGGGGCGTGTAGACGGTCGTGCGGGCCCCCTCTGTTTCCGGCGGGGGCGGGGGCCTGCAGCGTCCCTGAGCGTCCCGCACCAGGCGGGCGCGGAGGTGGACCCGTCAGGCGGGCGCGGAGGTGGACCCGTCAGGCGGAGCCGCCCGTGAACCGGCGTCCTGCGCGATCACGCGCCATGGCAGGGCCGGCTGCGGTACGATCGTTGACGCGGGCCGCAGCGGGCTCGGTCCCTCGCATGGCGCGCGTCTTCCTCCTCAATCCGCCCTCGCCCGAGCCGGTGCGCACGCCGCTGCTCTCGTTCTGCCACCTCGCGGCCTCGCTGCGCGCGGGCGGGCACGAGGTCGGACTGCTCGATGCCTCGGCGCCGCACGCCCCCCATGACCACGCGAGCATCCGCGCACGGATCGCGGCGTTCGGGCCCGACCTCGTCGGTCTGCACCTCAAGACGCTGCACGTGCAGCCCGCGTACGCGCTCGCCGCCGAGCTCGCGGCCGACCACGTCCTGGTCGCCGGGGGACCGCACGCGACGATCGTCCCCGACGAGCCGCTCGCCCACGGCTTTCGGTACGTGATCCGCGGCGAGGGCGAGGAGGCGCTGACCGAGCTCGCCGATGCGCTCGACGGGCGGCGCGCCCTCGCGGACCTCGCCGGCCTGTCGTGGCGCGACCGCGGGCTGGTCCGCCACAACCCGACGCGGCCGTTCCTGGCGGACCTCGACCGGCTCGCGGCCCCGCTGTCGGCGCTCGACCTGTTCGAGCCGAGCTGGTACGGGCCGGCGCCCCGCGCCGGCGGCGTGCTGCCGCCCGCGGGGATCCTGTCGAGCCGCGGGTGCCCGGCCGCGTGCACGTTCTGCTCGAACGACGTGACCGGCCGGAAGTTCCGCTACCGCAGCACGGGCTCGGTGGTCGCCGAGGTCGAGGCCCTGCGCAGCCAGTATGGCGCCGTCGGGTTCAGCTTCTTTGACGACTCGTTCGCTGTCGGCAAGCGCCGGGTCCGCGAGCTGTGTGACGCGATCGCGGCGCTGCCGGAGCCGGTGTGGTGGTCGTGCACCGCGCACCCGTCGCATCTCGATCGCGACGTGCTGCAGGACATGAAGCGGGCCGGGTGCGCCGGCATCGACATCGGCATGGAGAGCGCGGACCCGGGCATGCTGGTCCGGATCGGCAAGGGCATCACCGTCGAGCGTGTGCTCGACGTGCTGCGCTGGTGCCAGGAGCTCGAGATCCACGCGGTGGTCAACCTGATGTTCGGCTGGCCGGACGAGACGGATGCCGAGCTCGACGCGACCATCGGGTTCATCGAGCGCGCCGTGGACATCGCGGGCGGGTTCAACGCGCGCGGCGTGGTGGTGCCGTACCCCGGCACGCCGATCTACGCGGCCAACCACGCCCGGTTCGGGTTCACCGAGTGGTGGCTGCGCGAGCCGCCGCTCGCCTATCCCGCGTTTCCGACCGCCTGGGACGAAGCCGAGATCGTGCGCGCCTATGGCACGGATCCGGCGATCGACCGCAACTTCTTCGGGCATCCGCCGCACCGGCTGGACCGGATCCGCACCGCGCTGATCCGCAAGGCGGAAGCCACGCTCGCGATCACCCGCCGCCGGATCACGGCGCTGACCCCGACGACGACGACGGCGCCGATCGACGCGGCGATCGCGAGCACGACGGCCGGCGCCGCGGTGGGGGCGCCGCTCGATGCCCCCTTGCTGGGGGTCCCGGCCGCGGGCGCGCGCTGAGCGCAGGTTCACGGGGCTCCGCCCCGCCCTCCGCGGCACGCCGCGCAGGGTTCCCACCTCACGATCCTACACAAGTCGGCCCCCCCGGCTGAGATCCTGGCGCGGCGTGCAAGCAGGCCCCAGCCGCGAACGGGGTTGCCACCGGCGAATCATCCACGATCAACAGAACGTGGATGAAGAGCGTCGCTGATCAGTTTCGGAGCGCAGACCTCGGAGATGCACGTCGAACGGCTCGCTTGGTGCGGCTGGCGGACCCACTCGCAGAGAACGCCGACGCGAGCTTCCCGGCGGTGCTGGACGACGGGAAGCTCGAGGGTGCCTGCCGATGCGGCGGTCGTGCGCGAGCACGAGGGCGAGGCGGTGCTCGTGGTCGCGAACCTGTCGCGGTTCGTGCAGTGCGCGCGCCTCAACCTCGAGCGGTTCCGCGCGACCGTGCCGACCGAGCTGTTCGGCCGGATGCGGTTCCCGGAGGTCGGGGAGGGCAGCTACTTCATCCTGGCTGATCAAGGACTTCACGAGTGCCGCCCAGAACGCGTTCTTGATCGAGCTGATCGATACCTACATCGGCGCGACCTGGGGCCTCGACGCGTGTGGGTACGCGTGCTCGGACCACGCGTCCTGGTACCGGGCCGGCGTCCCGGCTTCGATGCCGTTCGAGGCGCGCATGAAGGACCGCAACCAGATCATCCACACCGCCCGCGACACACTCGAGACCTCCGGCGACAACGCCGCCCACGTCCTGACGTTCGCGCGCCTGGCCGCCGCCTACGCGATCGAGCTCGGACGGTTCGAGCTGCCGGTGCGCACGGCGGCGCGCTGAGCCCGGGGGGCCGCGGGCAGGGCCCCCGGGAGATCCGCTGACACCATGCGTCGAAAACGCGCGTGGTTTCCGCGTCATCGGGCCTCGGCGTGGGCGGGGAAGCTGAGGTAAGACGTACGCGCTGCTCATGACCTCCAGCGCCATCGCCTCCAGCCGTCCGAGCACGTTTGCGCCCGCCACCCCCGGCTCGCTGCCGGCGGAGCAACTCGTCCACATCTACGACCTGATGCTGAGGTCGCGCGTCCTCGAGGAGCGCCTGATCACCATGTACAAGCAGGGTGACGGGTACTTCTGGATCGGCGGCCCGGGCGAGGAGGCATTCAACGTCCCCCTCGGCCTGCTCGTGGACAAGGGGGCCGGGGTCAACCACGACTTCCTGCATCTGCATTATCGCGGCACCGGCGTGCTGCTCGCGCTCGGCGCCGACCCCGTGGACTCGCTCCGCCAGATGAAGAACACCGCGACCGACCCGTACTCGCGCGGGCGCAACTTCGCGGGCCACTACTCGGTGCGCAAGTGGAACGTGATCCCGGTGTCCTCGCCGATCGAGATCCAGTTCTCGATCGCGATCGGCACTGCGCGCGCCCAGCGCACGGGCACCGGCGCCCGGGGCATCACGATCGTCCAGGGCGGCGACGCGGGCACGGCCGAGGGCGACTTCGCGACCTCGCTGGTGTGGGCGTCGCGCAAGGGCTGCGAGCTGCCGATGCTGATGATCGTCACGAACAATCGCTACGGCATCTCCACGCCGTACGCCGGTCAGCACGGCTACGAGCAGATCGCCGATCGCGCCAAGGCGTTCGGCATGCCGACCGCGGTCATCGACGGGAACGACCCCGAGGTCGCGTACGCCGAGCTCCAGAAGGCGCTCCACTACGTGCGCACCGAGCGCAAGCCGTACTTCATCGAGGCGATGGTGTCGCGCCTGCGCGGGCACTCATCGGCGAGTGGTGCGAACCTGGTCAAGGACGAGGTCGACTGCCTCGACCTGCTCGAGCGCAAGCTCGAGGCGCGGGACATCCTGACCCGCGCCGAGATGGATCGCCGCCGCGAGGTCTACACCCGGGATCTTGGCGAGGCCGCCGCCCGGGTGCGCTTGGAGCCCCAGCCTGCTCCGGAGGCGATCTGGGATCACGTGTTCGCCGACAAGGACCTGGTCCGGGGGGAGGTCTAGCCATGGCCACCATGATCCAGGCCATCCGCATGGCCCTCCACGTCGGCGAGTCGCGCCACGGCGTGACCGACATCTTTGGCGAGGACGTCGGACCGCCGCTCGGTGGCGTGTTCACGGGGACCCAGGGCCTCGAGACCGCGTGGAACACGCCCCTCGACGAGCGTGGCATCGTGGGCACCGCGATCGGGCTCGCCCTCGCGGGCCAGCGCCCGGTCGCCGAGATCCAGTTCTGCGACTACGCCTTCAACACCATCGATCTGCTCAAGACCGCAGGCAACACGTACTGGTCGAGCGGCGGTGACTGGAACGTGCCGATGGTGCTGATGACGCCGGTCGGCGCCGGCATCCGTGGCAGCATCTACCACTCGCACTCGTTCGACGGCCAGGCGACCCGGCTCGCGGGCTGGAAGATCGTGATGCCATCGACGCCGCGCGACGCCTACGGCCTGCTGCTGAGCGCGATCGTCGATCCGAACCCGGTGATGTTCTTGATGCCCAAGGCGCTGCTCCGCATCAAGAGCGCCCCCGGCGAGGGCATCCCCGGCGCCCCCGATGACGATCGGCTGCTCGGGCAGCTGATCGATGCACCGCTCGGCGACCGCACCGCGTGGCGCCCGACCTGGCCCGCGCTCGAGGACCTGTTCATCCCGATCGGCAAGGCCAAGGTCGCGCGCGAGGGCACCCACGTCACCGTGCTCACCTATGGCCGCAACGTGCAGATGTGCCTCCAGGCGGCCGAGGAGCTCGCCGGCGAGGGCATCGACGCGGAGATCGTCGATCTCCGCTCGCTTCACCCGTACGACTGGGGCGCGATCACCACGAGCGTGCGCAAGACCAACCGCGTGCTGTGCGTGAACGAGGACACCGAGATCACGAACTTCGGCGAGCACCTGATCCGGCGCCTCGCCGAGGAGTTGTTCTACGAGCTCCACGCGCCGCCCAAGTTGCTCGCCGGCGCGCACCTGCCGGGCATCGGCCTCGCCGACAACCTCGAGCGCGCGAGCGTGCCGCAGACCGACACCATCCGGGCGGCGATCGAGCTGGTCGCCCGGCACGAGCCATAGGGCCCGCGCAGGAGCATCTCGATCGCCCCGCGGGTCACGCCGGCTCGCGCGGCTTCGGCCGGCTCGAGGCGGTCACCCGGCGGCGGCGGACTGCCCTCGGCGGCGGCGGACTGCGCTCAGCGGCGGCGGCGGGCTGCGCTCAGCGGCGGCGCGGCCCGCGCCCGGGCGCACCATCAGCGCCGCCGGGCCGGGGCCGCGGCGGCGGCGGGCGGCGCGCTGCGCTCGGCACGTCCGAACCGGACCGGGCGCCCCGTCCGCGGTTGCCGCCCGGCACGGGCGGGCGGCGTGGTGGGCGTGGCCGCGTCTTTCTCGGGGTGGGGCGCGGCGGCGCCGCGCTCCTTGGCGGCATCGCGCTCGCGGTTCTCGCGCCGCCGCATGCTGATCCAGTGCGCGTCCCCCTCGACGCGTTCGCCGACGTAGACGACGTAGGCGCGGCTGCCGCCGGGGTGGCGGATCCGGGTGTCGAAGCCAGCGTCGAGCATCCGCTTCTTGAACACCGCGTTGGCCTCCTCGGACCAGATCGCGAGCACGCCGCCGGGCGCGAGGGCCCGGTGCGTCCGCTCGAGCGCCATCCGGCCGTAGAACGGGTCGTTGAGGCGGCGCTGCGCGGCGTGTGGGCCCTCGTAGAGGTCGAGGATGATCGCGTCGTACATGCCGGGCCGTGCGCGCTCGATCACGCGGGCGACGTCGTCGATCACGACCTTCACGCGCTTGTCGAGGACCGCGCCGCGGGTGAGGACGGCGAGCGGCCCGCGGCACCAGGTGTCGACCTCGCGGGTGAGCTCGGCGACCGTGATCCGGGCAGCGCGGGGCAGGCCGTCGAGCGCGGCGCGGGTGGTGTAGCCCATGCCGAGGCCGCCGATCAGGATGTGCGGGTTCTTGCGGTCGGCCACGTGCTCGCACGCGAGGGCGGCCACCGCCTCCTCGGAGCTGCGCTCGCTGCTGGTCATCAGCACGCGACCCGCGATCGTGATCAGGTACTCACCAGGGTTGCGCTGCCGGAGCTGGAGGGCGCCGGCGGGCGTATCGATGGTCTCGAGTACCTTCCAGGGGATCATGCGGGGCCGACGCTACACGGCGCGGGCCGGCGACGTCATCCCTTGGTCGCGCTGTTCGCGGCTGTCCGCTTCTGGCCGTTCGCCTCGACCTTCGCGCCGTTGCGCCGTGCCACGTCGGCCGCGAGCGTGCGCACGAGATCCATCAGCTGCGCCGGGGTCGGCCCGCTCGCCGGATCGACTCGCGCGGGCTCGGCGACCGCTGCCATCACCTGGGGGCCACTCGACAGATTACCGGTCTCTCTCGTCGCCATGGGCCGAATCGATCCGGGGCCGGCGGGCGCGGGTACGAAAAAGGCGGGGCGCGGGGATCCCGCCCCACCGGAGCGAGGGTGCGCGGCGGCGGGCTGGCGTAGCATCGAGGGGGATGCTGTGGCCACGCCTCGACGACGCGCTACTGGAGACGCTGCGCGCGGGCGCGGACCCGGCGGCGTACGACCGGCTCCTGGAAGGGGCGCGGTGGGACGCGGGGTGGCTGGTCCCGCGGTGGACCGTGCGCCAGGCGAACGACGGCGAGGCGCCGCTCCGGATGCTCCAGCTCCTCGCGGATGCTCCGGCTGCGTCCGTCGTGGCGCCGGTGCTCCGGGCGGCCGCATCCGCGGACCTCGAGCTCGCCGGCCCCGGCGCGATCGACCTCCGCTGCGTCCGCCATCTCACGGCGCTGACCTCGCTCCGGATCGGTGATGCGGCGTCGGTCGAGGGCCTGGCTGCGCTCGCCACGCTGCCGGGGCTGATCCGGCTCGAACTCGTCGCGGTCGGGGAGATCCTCGCGGGTGAGCGGCTGGTCAGCCCGTCGCTGCGCGAGCTGCGCGCGCCCGAGCTCCACCGCGTGGACGCGCCAGGCACGTGCGTGATCGCGGCACTCGCCGACGTGCCGGCGCTGACCATGCTCGCCACGCGCGCGCGAGCCCTCGACGACATGGCGGCGCTGGTCGCCGCGGCGCCGCGGCTCGCCGCGGTGACGCTGCACCGCGAGCAGCCGGTCGATCTTGCGCCGCTCGCGCGGCTTCCGCTGATCGAGCTCGGGCTCGTGATCAGCCGGCCGCGGCTCGCCGAGCTGCCGGCGATGCGCGCGCTCCGCACGCTGACGGTCGTCACGCTGCCGCCCGGCCTCGCCCGCCCGGTGCCGCCGCCGATCAGCGTCGACCTCGCCGCCGCGCAGCCCGCGCTGGAGCGCCTCGAGGTGGCCGGCCCGGTCGCGGCGCTCGGCGCGCTGCCGCCTGGCCTCGTCGAGCTCGAGCTCGAGCTCGCCCCGGGTTCGAGGTCACCGATCCGGACGTGGTGCCCGGGCTCACGACGCTGTCGCTGCGTTCGAGCGGGTGGGGCCGGACCGCGGACATGCCCGATCTCGATCTCGACTTCCTGCGGCGCTTCCCGAACCTGCGCCACCTGCGCCTCGCGGGGGGCGGCTGGCGCACTCTCGCGGCGCTCGCGCGCTGTCCGGGGCTCGCGCTCGTGGAGCTCCACATGGTCACGGCGGCAACCGACGTCAGCTATCTGCTCGCGCACCCCGAGATCGAGCTGCGCATCCCGGCGCTCCAGCGCGACGAGCTCGGGCTCCCTCCGGCGCGCTGAGCCAAGGGCCCGCGAACGGACATCTCGATCGCCCTCACGGCCGATCCATCCCCGGGGGCGTCGTTGCTCCTCGGTCGCGTACCGACGGGTCCGCTCCCTCGTCGCGCCTCGTCCGCGGGGCGGCTCGCCCACGATCATCGATCGACTTGTCCATTCGCGGTCCCTGACCGCGTGGGTGCCGCGTTCTATCCGCGCGCCCCGGTCGCGTCACGGATTCCGACGTGGATTCGGACGCGGTCGGTTTCGAGGCAGTCCTCGCGCATTAGCGTACCCGCCGGTGCTGCCGATCGCCTAGGATGCCGTGTGCCGAACGACCACGACGACGCCCCCGAGACCGAGACCGAGACCGAGACCGAGTCTGACGTCGACTCCGACGCCGAGCCCACGGATGCGGGCGAGTTGACCGCCGGGGCGGACGCGGGCGGCGACGAGCCAGCGATCGAGGCCGCGCCGGCCAAGAAGGGGAAGGCCAAGCGCGCCATCCCCCGCAAGCCGTCCTCGAAGAAGGCGCCGCCGGCCGTGCGCGAGTGCCCGCCCGACGCCGAGCTCACCGACTACTCCACGAAGGGCACCTTCGCGGTCGGCCAGTGGGTGCGCCACCCAACGTTTGGCAACGGCTACGTCGTCGATGCCGGCCCGCACGTGACGCTCGAGTTCGCCGGGGTCAAGAAAATCCTCGCCCACATCCCGGCGCCGATCGTCCACGCGCCGCCCAAGCAGCGCCCGCGCAAGCCGCTTGGCAACATCGTCGAGCTGGCGCGCGCCGCCGGCGTCGAGGTCAAGAAGATGCCGCCGCGGTTCGACGGCGAGAAGTAGCCCCCGCGCGGGTCAGCCCGCGAGTGGCGGGCGGCGCGCGGCCCACGGGCGCGCCACCTCGAGCTGGCTCGCCAGCCGCAGCAGCAGATCTTCGCGGCCGTACGGCGCCACCCACTGGGTGCCGATCGGCAGGCCGGTGGGGCTCCACCACAGCGGCAGCGAGATCGCCGGCTGCCCGGTCATGTTGAACAGCTGCGTGTTGGGCGTCGCGGCGAGCGGCCCGTGGGCCATCTCCTCGACGGCCTTCATCAGCAGCGGGCGCAGCGGCAGCGCGCGCAGCACGCCGAGCTGGAGCGCCTCGCTCCTGCTGAGCCCGAGCTCGCCGAGCACGACCGGCGGCTGCGCGGTGCTCGCCGACAGGAACACGTCGTGCTGCGTGAAGAACGTGGCGACCTGCCGCGACGTGGTGCGGATCAGGTCGAGCGCCCAGGCATGGTCGGCGGCGGACAGCGCGCGCGCGATCAGGTGGAGGAGCCAGGTCGCGGGCTCGACGTCGTCGGCGCGCGCGGGGCGGCCGCCGCGGCGGGCGGCGGTGGCGAGATCGGACGACACCCCCGCGGCGACCACGTACAGGTACGCGCGGACCAGCGCGGGGCGATCGAACGCCGGGCACGCCTCGGTGACCTCGTGCCCGAGCGAGCGGGCGAGGGCGACCGCATCGTCGACGGCGGCCACGCAGTCGGCGTGCTGGCGGTCGGCGAACAGGGCCGCGCGTGAGAACGCGATGCGGAGCGGGCCCGGCGGCGCGCCCACCTCCTCGAGGAACGGGCGCGCCGGATCTCGCACCTGGTACGGCGCGCCGAGATCCGGCCCGTGCGTGGCATCGAGCAGCGCGGCGGTGTCGCGCACGCTGCGGGTCAGCGCGTGCTCCTCGACGAGGCTGCCCCAGTGCTCGCCGCCGAACGGGCCGAGCGGGTTGCGCCCGCGCGTGGGCTTGAGGCCGACCAGGCCGCCGTGGGACGCGGGGATCCGGATCGAGCCGCCGCCGTCGCCGCCGTGGGCCATCGGCACCATCCGCGCGGCCACCGCCGCGCCCGAGCCGCCGCTCGAGCCCCCCGTCGAGCGCGTCAGGTCCCACGGGTTGTGCGCGGGCCCGCGGAACGCGGACTCGACGGTGCCCATGATCCCGAACTCGGAGGTGTTGGTGCGGCCGACGATGATCAGGCCCGCGCGCTTGTGGCGGGCGACCAGCTCGCAGTCGCGATCGGCGCGCCACGCGGCCAGCAGCCGGCAGCTGCCCGTGCTGGGCTCGCCGGCATCCTCGGCCATCAGGTCCTTGACCAGGAACGGCACGCCCGCGAACGGCCCGGTCCGTGGCTGCGCGGCCTCGGCGCGCGCGCGCGCGAACTGGGTGTGGATCACGGCGTTGAGGGCGGGGTTGCGCGCCTCGATCCGGGCGATCGCCGCCTCGACGAGCTCGGTGGCGGATACCTGCGTGCCAGCCACCAGCGCGGCCAGGCCGGTCGCATCGTGATCGTCGTACTCGGGGAAGCGCATCGTGTGCCCAGCCTACGATCGTCGAGCCGCGGATTGGCGCCCGCGCAGGCTTTTCCGCCACCGCGCGGCGTGGCAAAGCTCCTCGCACCTCCGTGACTGACCGCACCAGCAGCCATCCGCCGATCAGGGTCTGGGATCGCAGCCTCGGCCGCGAGGTCGAGGAGCAGGTCTACGGCGAGAGCGCCGTCCGCTTCATGTACGGGACCCGGGTCGGCCGCGGGCTCGGTGAGTACCTGCTCGCGCGGCGCTGGTTCAGCCGGCTGTATGGCTGGCTGCAGTCGACGCGGTGGAGCGGCCGCAAGGTCGCGCCGTTCATCGAGCGCTACGCGATCCCGATGGACCAGTACGAGGCGGGCCCGTTCCGCACGTTCAACGAGTTCTTCGTGCGGCGGTTCGAGCCCGGCGCACGGCCATGGGCGGACGCGCCCGGCGTGATGCCGGCGTTCGCCGAGGCGCGCTACTTCGCGTGGGACGCGATCCGCGACGACCAGACGTTCCCGGTCAAGGGCACGGACCTGTCGGCCACCGCGCTCCTCGGCAACGCGGCGCTCGCGCGCGCGTTCACCGGCGGGCCGCTGCTGCTCGCGCGGCTGTGCCCTGTCGACTACCACCGCTACCACTACCCGGATGACGGGCGCGTGCGCGAGAGCTATCGCGCGCCTGGCGCCTTCCACTCGGTCAACCCGGTCGCGCTCGCCGCCAAGAGCGACGTGCTCGCGACCAACGAGCGCCACGTCACGATCCTCGACACCGCGCAGTTCGGCACGCTCGCGTACATCGAGGTCGGTGCGATGTGCGTGGGCCGGATCGTCCAGTCGCACGCGGGCCCCGCGTTCGAGCGCGGCGACGAGAAGGGCTACTTCCTGTTCGGCGGCTCGACGGTGATCGTACTCGGGCAGCCCGGGCGCTGGGTGCCCGACGCCGAGCTCCTGCGCGAGACCGCGCGTCAGCGCGAGGTGCTGGTCCGACTCGGCCAGCCGGTCGCGACGGCGACCGTCGCCTGATGCTCCGTCCCACGGGGGCTCCGCCCCCGCCCCACGCGGCTAGCCGCGCAGGGGCCCCACCTCCACGTCGGGCTCGCTGCGCGATCCCTCAGGCGCCGGTCGCGGACACCGGCGTCGCGGCGGCCTGGCACAGCGGGCAGCCGTGGGGCAGGTGCGGCGCGTCGCGGCGGTGGACATCGAGCACGGCGCGCGACACCTCGGCGAGCTCGCGCCGGACCTCGCGGCGCGCGCCCTTGACCCGCGCGATCTTCATGTCGTCGTAGCCCGTGGTCTGGTGGCGCATCCACGCGATCACGGCGGCGCGCGCGCGCTCGTCGACGGGGAGCCGCTCGGTGCGCGCGACGGTACCGCTGCCGACGGGCGTGGCGTGCGCGGCGACCCGGGCGGCCACCGTGCTCGCGAGCGGCTCCCACCGCGGCGAGAACTGCAGGAACGCGTAGACCGCCTCCTCGAACTCGCCGACGTAGGCGACGTGCGCCTTCTCGCGGCGCGCGACGTCGGCGGTGCGCTTCTTCGCGTACGCGTCGGTGGAGCGCTCGGCGTCGAGCGCAGCGCGCATCGAGGTGATGGTCTCGGCCGGTGCCCACAGGCCCTTCGAGAACGCCTTGCGGCCCTTCTTCTCGATCACCGCCCACGACGGGCCCGCGAGCTTGACCCGGCGGGTCAGCGCGGCGTCGCCGGGCGGCAGGCACGCCCAGCCCGCGGGCGGCGTGAGGTGGCGGCCATCGGGAGCGACGAACACGTGTGGATCGCGCGTCGGAGAGAGGGTGAGGGACTCGGCCATCGGTGGCGACACAGTGCCAAACCGAGGTGCCACGTGTCGAGAATCGGAGCGCCGGGGCGTGCGGATCGGTGGATCCCTGTCAAGTCACTGCCCCTGAACACCCGCGCCTACGCTGCCACCTCGAAGACCTCGCCGCTCGCCCCCATGATGATCGATCGCCGCGGCGTGGGGCCGCGTGACGTCCAGCTCGAGATCCTGTTCAGCGGCATCTGCCACAGCGACATCCACCAGGCCCGCGACGAGTGGGGCAACTCGGTGTTCCCGATGGGGCCGGGCCACGAGATCGTCGGCCGCGTCACCGCCGTGGGCGCCGACGTCACCGCGTTCGAGGTCGGCGACCTCGCCGGCGTCGGCTGCCTGGTCGCCGCGTGCCGCACCTGCCGGAGCTGCGGGGAGCACCACGAGGAGGGTCGGTTCCTCCATCGGGCCCCGCCGTCGCCGTGCGGTCACCCCGGCATGCACAGCAGCGGGGGGGCCTCGCCGACGAACACCAGCGCGATCCTGCCCGAGTCGCCGATGAACAGCGCCACCTCGCCGCGCGCGAGCGCGAGCGTCCCGCTGATCATGGTGCGCCGGGCGCGTGCCGGGTCGAGCAGGATCCCGGTGAGCTCACCGAACCGCGCGCTCAGGCCCATGGGCGACTGGTCCGCGCCCTCGAGGGGCGCCTGGCGGCCGGCGAGCCAGCGGGGCAGGGCCTCGAGGGTCTCGCGCCGGCGCTCCGCGGTCAGCAGCCGCGCGTGCATCTGGTCGCGCTTCACCGGGATCACGAACCGGCTGACGAACAAGGTCAGCGCCGCGCGCAGGGCGTGGTGGTCGACCAGTTGCACCGGTGGCGGCGCGGCGGGCGCGGAGCGCTTGGTGCCCATGGGCACAGGATAGGCTGTTCTGCGACTCGCCGGCGTCGGGGTTGGGGGTCAGGCAGTGCACGCACGGCAGCGCGCACTCCATGCCGTCCGCCGAGTTCACGTGGTGCCGGTCGCCACTGCCAATCACCCCGGGGGGCGGGTTATCCTGCCAGGCGGAGGCACCGATGGGCTTTTGCGACAGTCTGAGCAAGGGGTGGTCGTTCGTGATGGCGGCGTTCCGCATGGCCGGTGAGAACCGGAAGCTGCTGGCGCCATCCGTCTACCAGGTGCTGTTGATCATCGTGTACTTCGTCGCGTGGCTCGCGGCGCTGATCGTGATCGACCCGCGGTGGTCCGACGGCACGTGGGCGGGCGTATCGGCCCTCGCGGTGTTCGGCTCGTTCCTGATCTCGTTCTTCTGCTCCGGCATGACCGTGAACATGATCGACGTGCACCTCAAGGGCGGCACGCCGACGCTCGGGGAGGGCGCGCGCGACGCCGCCAAGAACTTCCCGGCGATCGTGGTGCTGTCGCTGATCTCGACGGTCGTCAACGCGATCGCCGCGGCCGCGCGCGACAACAAGTCGATCGTGGGCCGGATCATCGCCGGCATCATCGAGGCGGTGTGGACCACGCTCGCGCTCCTGCTCCTGCCGGCGATCATCATCGAGGACGCCGGGTTCGGGCAGGCGATGCGCCGCGTGCGCGCGATCCACAAGGACAACCTCCTGCTGATCGGCGTCGGTGAGGTCGGCGTGCGCGCCGTGCTCAACCTGATCGGCTTCGCGTGGATGCTGCTGACGTTCGGCGTGGTCTACCTGTCGTTCACCGCGTTCTCGGGCACCACCGCGCTCGTCCTCGCATTCACCCTCGGCGGCACGCTGCTGGCGCTGTTCTCGGCGTTCTCCACGTACCTGCGCATGGCCTACTACACGTGCCTGTACCTGTGGGCCGTCGAGGTCGAGGCCAAGGGCCAGGACGCACCGGCGCCGCTGCCGCTCGCGATCGCGCTCGGCCGCGCCCCGCTCAGCGCCTCGCGCCGCGCCGCCTAGGCGCCGTCCGAACGTGACGGCGGCGGTCAGCCTCGCTGTCAGCGTCGCGGTCAGCGGCATGACCGGCGGACCTGCACGCCCGTCGTCACGAGCAGACCTTCGTGCGCGGCTTCGACGCCGATCACGGGACCGACGTGGCGATGTTCGCCGACGGGGTCCTGGGGGAGCCGACCTGTTGCTGTCCGATCAAGGTCGAGTGCCGGTGCCACGACCACGACGATGACGCCGCCCCGGGGCCCACGCTGAAGCGGTGTGGCGGGTCAGCCGTGAGTGTCGGCGCGGCCGGCGCCGTGGTCGCCGATCGGGCTGAGCGTTCGAATGCCCGCGCGGTTGGGTGCGCCCCCGCGTGGGCCGTCTGCGACCGTGCGCGGGAAGCGCGGGTGTGGCGCGGGAGGTGTGCCAAGCTCGGCGTGTGATCCGTCCCGGGATGTTCCTGTTGCTCGCGGCGTGTGCGGCCGGCAGCCCCGCGCGCCCGTCACCTCCGCGCGATCTCGATGTCGCGGCGCAGCCGCACGCCGCGCCGCCCGTGGACGCCATCCCCCCGATCCCGGTCGTCGTGCCCGCGCCGACGCCGGCACCCGTACCCGTACCCGCACCTGCACCCGTGGTGCAGGCGGCGCCCGATCCGGACACCCTGGCGCGGCTGGCCTGGCCGGCGACCACCACCTCGTTCGTGCTGCGCCGCCCGTCGCACGTGTTCGCCACGCCGGACCCGAGCTCCGAGCCGCTCGGCAAGATCATCGATGGCACGCGGATCCCGGTGGGGGCGAGCACCGCCGGCGACCGGCGCTGCAAGGTGTGGCTCGCGGTGGCGCCGCGCGGCTGGATCTGCGCGCGGGATGCGAAGCCGAGCCCTCGGCCGCCCGCGGCGCTCGACCAGCCGCCCGTGCCCGAGGGGCAGCTGCTGCCGCACGCGTACTTCGGCCTGCAGAAGGGCGCGAAGCGCTATGCGACCGAGGACGACGTGCGCGCCGGCATCGCGCGGCCCGAGCCCAAGGTCCTGTCCACGTACATGGTGACCAAGGACGACAAGGCCCCGAACGTCGAGATCGATGGCGTGACCTACGCCCACACCAGCGTCGGGCTGGTCGCGGTCGGGGACCTGCGCCGGTACGCGCCGTCGACGTTCGCGGGCGTCGATCTGGTGACGACGCCGCCCCCGGCGTGGCCGTTCGCCTGGGTGATCGCGCCGGGGCGCCGCCCGGTGGTCGCGCGCGCGACGGCGGAGAAGAAGGGCGCCGAGGCCGGGACGTTCGCGCACCGGGCGATCGTGCCGGTGCTCGAGGAAGCCGCGGGGTTCGTGCGCGTCGGCGACGGGCAGTGGATCGAGCGTGCCCGGCTCCGCATCGCGCGCATGCGCCCGCGTCCCGACGTGGCGGGGGCGCACGCGCGGTGGCTCGACCTCGATCGCGACGAGCAGGTGATGGTCGCGTACGAGGGCGACACGCCGGTGTTCGCCACCCTGTTCTCGTCGGGCCGCAGCAAGAAGGACACGCCGCCGGCGCTCTACCGGATCCGGTCCAAGACGGCGGTGACCAGGATGGCCGCCGAGGAGCGCGAGGCCTCCCACTACGAGGTCTCCGAGGTGCCGTGGGCGACCCGGTTCCGCAGCGGCCTGTACTTCCACGCGGCGTACTGGCACGACGAGTTCGGCACCGCCAGGAGCCACGGCTGCGTGAACCTGTCGCCGCGTGATGCCCGCTGGGTCTACGCCTGGACCGCGCCCTCGATGCCCGCGGGCTGGAACGAGCTCGAGGTGCCGGTGGCCGGCGCGATGGTCGTGCGCGTGTACGACGCGGCGCATCCGGATCCACCGGTGTTCGACTACGAGCGCGAGGCCCGCGAGCGCGTGAAGATCCGCAAGCGGGAGAAGGAGCTCAAGGCCGAGCGCGAGGCCGCGGAGGCCGCCGCCGCGGATGGCACCGCCGTGCCGCTCACGCCGTGAGGGCCGCGCGCGCGTCGGCCGCCTGCTGGTTCACCGGCGCGCCTCGGTGGTGCTCGCGGTGTGCTT
Source organism: Kofleriaceae bacterium (assembly GCA_964203225.1). Classification (GTDB taxonomy): domain Bacteria; phylum Myxococcota_A; class Polyangia; order Haliangiales; family Haliangiaceae; genus JABFXX01. Next base: position 60,535 of record CAXNMK010000003.1, on the reverse strand, counting down.
GCCGAGCAGGCCGCGCTTGAGGGCGGTCGTCGCACGCGCGCTCGAGAAGGATCGTGATCGTCGGTACGCGACGGCGCTGGCGTTCGGCGATGCCCGGGTGGCTCTCGGAGGCCGGCCCAGCGACCAGACGCCCCCCGCCGGCGTCGCCGTCCCGCCGCCTGCCGCCGCCACCGTGCGGCTCGCCGATGCCCTGACCGCGCCCGCGCACCATGCAGGGATTCGCTGGATGATCCCGGTCCTCGCCGTTCTCCTGGTGGTGCTGGCGAGCGTGTTCCTGATGATGCTGTACCCGCACGTCTAGCCTTCATCGGGGGCCGCGCGAGCGCCCGGGGCACGCTGGGCGCGGCAGCGGCGGCCGGCTGATTCGGCTCTGCGCTCGTCGTTGGGGCCGCTGCGGCCCGCGGACCCGCGGTACACCCGTCGGCGTATGTCCGAGACACCGCCGGAAGGCCCGCCCCGCGGGCGCCCATTCAAGCCCTACATCCCGGCGGGGTCGAACCTCCCCGAGTTGACGATCGCGCCGCTCGTCGTCGGGACCCTGCTCGGCGTGGTGTTCGGCGCGTCGTCGCTGTACCTGGTGCTCAAGGTCGGGCTCACCGTCAGCGCCTCGATCCCGGTGGCGGTGATCTCGATCGCGCTGTTCCGCACGCTGTCGCGGTTCGGGTTGCGCAACCGCTCGATCCTCGAGAACAACATCGTGCAGACCGCCGGGTCCGCCGGTGAGTCGATCGCGTTCGGCGTCGGCGTCACGATGCCGGCGATCATGATCCTCGGGTTCGAGCTCGAGCTCACCCGGGTCGCGCTGGTGGCCGTGCTCGGGGGGCTGCTCGGCATCCTGATGATGATCCCGCTCCGCCGCGCGCTGATCGTCGAGCAACACGGCATCCTCAAGTATCCCGAGGGCACCGCGTGCGCCGAGGTGCTCAAGGCGGGCGCATCCGACGAGTCCCGCGCGGCCGCGGCCGAGACCGGCCCGGCCGAGGCCGAGCTCAGCGGCGGCAAGACCATCTTCGCCGGGTTCGCGATCGGGCTGGTCTACAAGACCGCGATGGCGGCGTTCAAGCTGTGGAAGGAGGTGCCCGAGAAGGTGTTCGGCGCGCCGCTCAAGGCCGGCTCGGTCGCCTCGGAGATCTCGCCCGAGTTGCTCGGCGTCGGGTTCATCATCGGCCCGCGGATCGCCTCGGTGATGTGCGCCGGCGGCGTGCTCGCGTACCTCGTCCTGATCCCCGCGATCTCGTTCTTTGGCGCGAGCAACCCGCTGCCGATCGCCCCGGGCACCATCCCCGTCGGCGAGATGGGCCCCGACGAGATCCGCGGCGCGTACGTCCTCTACATCGGCGCCGGCGCGGTCGCGGCCGGGGGCATCGTCAGCCTGCTGCGCGCGCTGCCGACGATCTGGCACGGTCTGCGCGGCAGCCTCGTCGACATCGGGCTGATCGGCACGAAGGCCGCGGCGCCCGCGAACGGCGGCCTGCGCACCGATCGCGACCTCTCGCTCAAGGCGGTCGGCATCGGCCTGGTGGTGCTGCTCGCGGCGATCGTGCTCGCCACGCCGCTCCACATGAACCTCGGCGGCGCGCTGCTGATCGTGATCTTCGGCTTCATCTTCGTCACCGTCAGCTCGCGCCTGACCGGCGAGATCGGCTCGTCGTCGAACCCGATCTCCGGGATGACGGTCGCCACGCTGCTGCTGACCTGCGCGATCTTCGTGGTCATCGGCTGGACCGGCCCCACCTACTACGTGACCGCGCTATCGGTCGGCGCGATCGTGTGCATCGCGGCTTCGAACGGCGGCACCACCTCGCAGGACCTCAAGACCGGCTACCTGATCGGCGCCACCCCGCGCCACCAGCAGGTCGCGATCCTCGTCGGCGCGGTGGCCTCGGCGCTGGTGCTCGGCCCGATCCTGCTCACGCTCAACGAGTCCGCCACGCTGTACGTCACCCCGGTCAGCTTCGAGCACGTCGCCGACCCGGTGCCGCTGGCGCCCGCGAGGTTCGAGGCGCTGCCGGCGTACGCCGGGGACATGCCGCGCGAGAAGGCGGCCTACCGCGCGCTGACCTTGACCGCCCCCGAGGGCGACCTCCTGCCGGGCGAGTACCTCGTCGATCCGGCCACCCGCGCGGCGACGATGGTGATCCGCACGACGTTCTCCGCGGACCTGCGCACCGATCCGGCGACGCTCACCCGCACCGAGACGCTGCATGGCCCGCAGGCCGACGACGATCCGCGCGCGCTCCTCGTGTGGCAGAAGGCCGACGCCGAGGGTGGTCCGGCCGGCAAGTACCTCGTCGATCCCACCGGCCGCGCGGTCTACCTGATCGACCCGGGCATCAACGGCCTGCACAGCGAGCGCCCGGACGGCTCGAAGGTCACCAAGTTCGACGCGCCGAAGGCGACCCTGATGTCCTACATCATCAAGGGCATCCTCGATCGCAAGCTGCCGTGGGGTCTGGTGCTGCTCGGCGTGATGATCGCGCTGACCCTCGAGCTGGCCGGGATCCCGTCGCTCGCGTTCGCGGTCGGCGTCTACCTGCCGCTGTCGTCGTCGACGCCGATCTTCGCCGGTGGCGCGGTGCGGTGGCTGGTCGATCGCCACGTCCGCAAGAAGCACGCGGGCAAGGCGCTGTCCGAGGAGGAGTTGACCGCCGAGGGTGACAAGAGCCCGGGCGTGCTCCTCGCATCGGGCTACATCGCCGGCGGGGCGATCGCCGGGATCGTGATCGCGTTCATGGCGGGCGTGCTCGGCGACACCAACCGCCGGCTCGAGGCATGGGCCCACGCGCACAACCCGTTCTTCCACGGCAGCAACGCGGATCTGCTGTCGATGCTGCCGTTCGTGGCGCTGATGGTGCTGCTGCTCGCGGTGGGGCGCGACCTCGTTCTCAAGCCAACGCCGGGCGCGAAGAAGTAACCGCGCGAGCGTGCACGGCGCGGCGACGTCGCCCACACTGCGGCGATGGAATCCCGACTCGCCCCCGAGCAGGTGGCCGCGGAGCAGCTGGCCGCACAGATGATCACGGCCGCGACCGCGGCGCTCACGCGCCCCCGGCACGCGGTGGCCGCGGCGGTCGAGGCCGCCGGCGAGGGGCCGGGGTTGTTCGCGGTGTACGGCTCGGCCGAGGGCTGGGTCCATCTCGGGCTCGGCGCGCCCCCGCGCGACCTGGCGCTGTACGTCGGCAAGGCCGCGACCAGCCTGGCGCGCGACCTCGCGCTGCACCTGACGACCGGCCGCACCGGGCAGTCGGCGGTCCGGCGCTCGGTCGCCGCGCTGCTGCGCGATCACCTGGGCCTGTGCGGCCTGCCACGCAACCCGACCAAGCCCGAGCGGCTGGCCGAGTTCGCGGTCAGCGAGGAGCACGATGCCGCGCTCACCGGCTGGATGGCCACCGAGCTCACGGTCGCGGTGTGGCCGCAGCCCGACGCGTGCGAGGCGCTCGGCGACGTCGAGGTCGCCCTGCTCAAGCGCTGGGGCCCCCCGCTCAACCTGCGCGACAAGCGCTCGACGTGGGGGGCGCGGGTGTCCGCCGCCGAGAAGCAGATGACCACCGACGCCCGCGCGTGGGCCCGCGCCCAGGGCCACAAGCTCTAGCGACGCCCGCGGCCTGCCCCCCACGGCTGATCGCCGCGCGCTGACTCAGTGCTGTGACGCGCAGGCGAACCCGGCGCCGCCCTGCCGCTGCGTGCACACCCCGAGCTTGGCCTTGTCGTACCGGCAGACGTCGGCGACGCGCGTGCAGACCTCCACCGGATCGCTGGGGGTGCCCGTCGGCGTGCGGGCGCCGCCGGGGCCACAGCCGAGCAGGAGCAGCAGCCCGAGCGTTCGAATCATGCGTGCAGCGTAGCCCACACCACCGGGGCCGTGAACACGTCTCCACGCGCTCGGCGTCGTCGGTGGTCCGACGCGGCCGCGGAGATTCGTGCCATACAGCGGGGGATGTCGCTCCAGTGGTACCCCGGTCACATGACGAAGGCGCGGCGCGAGTTGACCGCGCTGATGCCGTCGCAGGACGTGATGATCGAGGTACTCGACGGCCGCCTGCCGAAGGCGAGCTCGAACCCCCTGCTCGCCGAGATCCGCGGCACGCGGCCGGTGATCAAGGTGCTGACCAAGAGCGACCTCGCTGACCCCGAGGTCACGCGCGCGTGGATCACCTACCTCGAGGGCGAGCCCGGGGTGAAGGCGTTCGCGTCGACCACCGACCAGCCGACGGTGACCCGCAAGCGGATCGCGGAGCTGTGCCGGCACATGGCGAAGCACCGTGGCCCGGACAAGCCGGTGCGCGCGATCATCGCGGGCGTCCCCAACGTCGGCAAGTCGACGCTGATCAACACGCTGATGAACCGGATCGTCGCCAAGGTCGGTGACAGGCCCGCGGTCACCAAGGAGCAGCAGATCGTCCACCTGCCGAACGGCACGGTGATCACCGACAGCCCGGGCCTGATGTGGCCCAAGATCGAGCACGAGCCGCGCGCGTTCCGGCTCGCGTTCGCGGGCTCGATCCCCGACACCGCGATCGACTACCTGACGATCGGCATGTTCGGCGCCGAGTTCCTGCTCGCGCGCTACCCGGACCTCGTGGTCGCCCGCTACAAGCTCCCCGCCGTCCCCGCCAGCCCCGAGGCGCTGATCGCCGAGGTCGGGAAGCGCCGCGGCGGGCTCCGCAAGGGAGGCGTCGTCGACCTCCACAAGGCCGCCGAGGTGCTCGTCCACGAGTTCCGCGCCGGCACGATCGGGCGGATCAGCCTCGAGGCGCCGCCCGTCGACGACCGCCCGCTCGAGCAGGCCTGACCGGCGGAGGTCACGGGTGGCGTGGGATCCGCTCCCTCGCCGCAGGCGCCGCCCGCTCGGTGCTGACCGGCCTCGCGCCCTGGGCTACCCAGTGCGGATGATGCGGGTCGCGCTGGTGTGCGTGTGGCTGGCATCAGGGTGCGATCGCGTGTTCGGCCTCGACCTTCGTGACGTCGAGGATGCCGGCACGCGCGATGCCGCCGCCGATGCCACCGCCGCCGATGCGGCCCTCGACGCCGCGCTCGACGCCGCGCTTGACGCCGCGCTCGACGCCCCCGCCCCGGTCACGATCACGCAGGTGATCGCCGGCGGGATCCACACGTGCGCGCTCGGGGGAGCCCTCGTCAAGTGCTGGGGCCGGGGCACCACCGGCCAGCTCGGGTACGCGGCGACCACCGCGCGCTCGATGCGAGCCAGCGCGCGGCGGTGCAGCTGTGCAGCGACAGCACGCTCGCGTTCGTGTGGGGCCCGCCCGGCACGGGGAAGACCGTCACGCTCACGCACGTGATCGAGGAGCTGGCTGCGCAGGGCCAGCGGCTCCTGATCGTGTCGACCACGAACGCCGCGATCGACGAGGTGCTGGCCAAGCTGGCGACCCAGCCGTGGTTCGCCGCGACGGTCGGTGCCGGCGGGGTGATCCGGCTCGGGCACAGCACCGCGGAGACCCACGGCACCGAGCTCGCCGAGGTGGTGGCGCGGCAGCACGACGTCCGGGCCGCCGCCCGGGCGCGGCTGCGCGCGCGCATCGACGACGCCGACCAGCGCATCCGGTATGGCGCCGAGCTGGTCGCCGAGCTCGCCGCCGCGGTGTCACCCCAGCGGTCGCTGTTCGGCGAGCCCCCGCGGCTGCGGGTCGGCGCGCTCGAGCGGCTGCTCGGGCCGGGGCTCGGCGCGGTGGTCGCCGCGCACGCGCCGCGCGAACAGCTCCGCGCCGTGGAGGCCCGGGTCGCGCGCCTGACGCGCCTGCGCACGCTCGCCAAGGCCCGCGCCGCCGAGCACGCGGCGGCGGATCGCGCTCGCGAGGCGCGCGTGGTCGCCGGCGCGCGCATCGTGATGTGCACGCTGACCACCGCGTCCCTGTCGCCGCTGCTCGCGGACCAGCGGTTCGACGTGCTGATCGCCGAGGAGGCCGGGATGGCCACGCTGCCGGCGCTGTTCCATGCGGCGTGCCTGTGCCGCACGCGCGCGATCATGGTCGGGGACCCGCGGCAGCTGCCGCCGATCGTCCAGGCCAGCGACGCCACGGTCCGGCGGGCGATCGGACGCAACATCTTCGACGTCACCGTGCGCGCGCCCGAGACCTCGCCCCTGGTCGCGATGCTCGAGACCCAGTACCGCATGCACCCGGCGATCGGCGCGATCGTGGGCCGCCTGTTCTACGGCGACCGCCTGGTGCACCGCGCCGACCTCGCGGCCACGGCCGCGATCGCGGCGCGCCCGCCGTTCCCCGGCCGCCCGATCGCGGTCGTCGACACCGCGGGGCGCACCACGTGCGAGCGGGCGCCGAAGGGCAGCTCGCGCATCAATTGGGGATCCGCGGAGGTCACCGCCGCGCTCGCGCACGAGGCGGTGCGCGCGGGCGCCACATCGATCGCGGTGATCACGCCCTATGCCGCGCAGGCTGCCGAGATCCGCCGGCTGCTCACGGCCCGGCGGATCCGCGACGCCGTCGAGAGCAGCACCGTCCACCGGTTCCAGGGCCACGAGTGCGACGTCGTGCTGATCGATCTCGTCGATGCCGCGCCGATGCGGCCGAGCGCGCTCCTCGCCGACGCGCCGAACTTGCTCAACGTCAGCATCTCCCGCGCGCGCGGCAAGCTCGTGATCGTCGCCGACGTCGCGTACTTTCTGGCCGCAGAGCCCGGCGGCCTCGTCGCCGCGCTCCTGCGCGCGGGGTAGGAACTCACCCGAGCTGGCGCGCGAAGCCGTGGATCTGACCCAGGCGGGCCGTCCTCGATCGCCGCGGCGCACGCGGCCTGCGCGGAGCCTGCGCCGTCGGGGGGCGCCGAGGATCACAGCTTGGGGATGCGCAGCCGGCTGATCCTCAGCGTACCGGACAGGGCGAACAGCAGCACCAGCGGGTGCAACACGACCCCGCCGAGGGAGACCTCGCCGAGCCACAGCTCCGCGCCCACCGCACCGCGGGATGCCGCGGTCGCCACCAGCACGACGAGCACGACGGAGGTCGGGATCGGCGTGCCCTCGAAGTACGGGACGCGATCGGCTCCCGCGCGCAGCGCGTCGGCGGTCGCGTCGAACCGCGCGAGCCGGGCGACGCCGCAGGCGAGCACGATCCGATCACCCGTGCCCTGCATCCCGCACACGTAGGCCAGCATCGCCGGCGCCACGCCGAACGAGATGACGTCGGCGAGCGAGTCGAGCTCGCGCCCGCGCCCGAGCAGCGACGGGCTGTGCCGCCAGCGGGCGACGCGGCCATCGACGACGTCGAACACCAGGGCGGCGATGATCAGCGCCGCGGATCGAACGACGTGGTGGACCGCCCCGGAGCTGACGTAGCTGATGGCCGAGAACAGCGCCCCGGTCCCACACGCGGCGTTCGCCAGGGTGAACCAGTCCGCCAGGTGGAATTCGCCCGCGAGCGGTCGGCGGAGCGGGGCCGTGGGCGTGGGCGTGGGCATGGCGGATGACCTCACCCTGCGCGTCCGGCGCGTGAGGTCGGGCGGGCGCCCGGCGGAGCAACGCCGGGTCTCCGCGTGAGGATCGCGTGAACCCCGCCGGGATGATGGGGGGGCGCCCGGGGGCGCGACGGTCGTCGGGCCTACCCGGATGGGGCGCTCTTCGCTCGCGACGTGCCGAGAGCGTCGTGCTACCGACGTGGCATGTCCATCTACCCAGCTGTCGTCGAGATGAAGAAGCTGCTGCGCGGAGTCGATGGTTGGCTCGACAAGGCGGTTGCCCACGCGGCCGCCAGGAAGTTCGATGTCAACGTCCTGCTGCAGTCCCGGCTTGCGCCGGACATGTTCCCGCTCGTTCGCCAGATCCAGGCGGTGTGTGATCAGGCGAAGTACGCGGCGGGGCGGACGGGCGGGAAGGAGATGCCGTCACACCCCGACACGGAGACGACGATCGACGAGCTGCGCGCGCGCATCGCGAGCGTCGTGGCGTACCTCGACACGTTCGGTGAGAAGGACTTCGCCGACGTCGCGACGCGCACGGTCACCACGCCGCGGTGGGAGGGCAAGCACATGACCGCCACGAACTACGTCCTCGAGCACGCCCAGCCGAACTTCTACTTCCACCTCGGCATGACGTACGCGCTGCTCCGCTCCAGTGGTGTCGACGTCGGCAAGCGCGACTACCTCGGCGCGATGACGTACATCCCGTAGCGCCGTGTGGCTGTCGGTCCTCGCGCCTCCCGCACGTCGTTTCAGCCGTGAAGCCATCCGATTCACTGCCTCAGGTCGTGCAACGCAACACTGCGGAATCGCGTCGCGGCGTCGGCGACAGCGGCGACGGTCCACCGCAAGATCATTTTGCCTCCTCGCCAGCGCTTCACTCGACGTGAGAGTCGACGGACAGCGCCCATGAGGTTCTCGATCGCATTCGTCGTCGAGAGCTGACGTTCGAGCTGTTTCGGGACGCGGAGGCGCTTCACGGACAGGGTCTCGTCAAGCCCTTCCTCGAGAGAGGCCGCAGCCCCTGGATGGTCCTTCTCCAGACGACGCACGAGGTTCGTCAATATCTTGTGCGCGCGATCAACGTCGCTCGCCGCGTACGCGTCGCGCATCGCCTGCCTCACCGAGGGCTTCATCTCGTCGGGAAGCTGATCGACGACGTTGCGGATCTTGTGGATCTGACACCGTTGAATGATCGCACGCTCGCCGAACACGTTGCGGGCCGCTTTCGCGAGCGCCTTCGAACCGTCGACCACGACGAGCGTCGGGCGATCGGTGGGAAGGCCACGGTCACGCAGATCGGCGAGCAGCGCCGTGCACGCCGCGGCGTTCTCGGTTGCGCCCTCGCGAACGCCAAGCACGTGCTTATTGCCGTCGGCGTCGATGCCGAGCGCAACGAGCATCACGTGCTTGTCGATGTACACGCCATCGATCATCAGCACGCCGAGATCCAGCGCGCTGAGGTCGCGCCCAAGCCACTCGGTCATCTGTCGCTCCGTCGCAGCGACGAAACGACGGCTCACGGCGCTCTTGCTCGTGCCCCGCGACGGCAGGTCTGCTGGCAGCGGCTCCAGCGATCGTGCGTAGCGGCGTGTCGTGACACCGACGAGTACCTGCTCAACCGCGCGCTCGGCCAGCGGGTCTTCCGCGCCGAACGTCGTCCAGGACGGCAACGGCAGCTCCTTGCCGTCCAGCGTGCGAGCTCGCGGTCGGCGAACCTGCACGCGCCGACCTCCCATCACCAACTCACCGGGCGCCGATCCCGCTCGTCGCGCTTGACGCGTCGGCAGGTGCGCGTACCTCGGCCCGACGAGCTGGGTGCGCTCATCTTCGAGCACCGCGGCCAGCGCCTTGGCTCCGGCACTGATCACAAACCCGCACAGGTTCTTGCGCACGAGGTCTCTGAGTCCGAGCGCGAGCTGGTTCTCGGCCTCCTCGCGAGCGATCTCGCCGAGCGTGGCGCGAAGCTGGGGGCGCGAGGCTTCCGTGGGTCGTGTCTTCCTGGCATTCTTCTTCGTGGCGGTCTCTCCGTTTTGTGAGCCCCGAGAATCCTCTCGGGGTCGGGTAGACCGCCACCTCAAATGTCAACAGGGATCGGGACATCGCCTTCGTAGGTCCGCGACGGGCCTCGACGTGGGAGGGTGCTGAACCCTGACGCGTGAAGCAGCGACGGCCCCCCTCGAGTTCGAGCCCGGCGAGGTCGCGGTCCACACGTGCGCGTGCTGCGGGATGGACTCGGAGACGGTGCACGGGTTCCTGTACGGCCCGGGCGGCGAGACGACCGTGTACTTCGCCGGCTACACCCGCGGCCATCCCGAGCGCTGGGCCAGCAAGGTCCTCAGCGTGGGTGGCTGGGGGGACGACACGACCCCGGCCGACCGGCGGGCCATCCCACTCCAGGTTCACGCATTCGAGGGAGACCTGCGCTTCATCTTCGTCCCCGCGGAGGCATCGCCCTGGAACGGCGAGGCGCTCCTCGGGGCGATGGCGTCCGCGGACGACCTGACTTACGACGATCGCGCCCGCTACCGCAGCATCGCGAGGGCCGCGGTGAAGCAGGACCCGCGCGTCGCTGCCTACTTCGACCTCGCCCAGCGCGTCGGCCTTGGTTCCCCGCGCGGCCGGATCCTCACATGAGCGCCACGTCTGAATCACATCACCTGAGCATCCCGGGCGTCGTGCGCGACCGCGACGTCGGCAGCAAGCGCCTCGTGGCCTACTACCGCAACCTCTACGAGCGCGCGCGGCTCGGCCGGGGCGCGGCGCAGTGGGAGGTCGGGGTGAACTTCGCCGAGCCGGACCGGGCGTTCCCTCGGAGCGCGGCCACGGCGGTGGCCTGGTTCACGCGCGCGGTCGACAGCGGCTACGTGCCTGCGATGAACAACCTCGCGTTCGCGTACCTGACGGGGCAGGGCGTCAGGCGCGATGCGCGGCGTGCGATCCGCCTGTACGAGGCCGCGATCGCCGCGGGTGATGTCGCGGCGATGTGCAACCTCGGGCGGTGTCTCGTCGCAGGGCGGGGCGTCACCAGGGACGTGCGTCGCGGCGGCGCGCTGCTTCGTCGCTCGGCGGTCGCGGGCTACTACTTCGCGGCCGTCGAGCTGGCCAACCTGTACGAGGAAGGGGCGGCGGTCAGGCGGAGCCTCGTCACGTCGGTCGCCTGGCTCCGCACCGCCGCGCGGCTGGCCGACGATGCGGACGATGCGGGCGCGACGAGACGGCTGGCGCTCGCATACGAGACAGGGCGGGGCGTGCCGCGGTCCTCTCGGGCAGCGCTTCGATGGATGCGGGCAGCGGCGGAGGGTGACCTCGACGCCTGCCGTGACCTGGGCTGGTACTACCAGCAGGGCATCGGGACCCCGATCGACGGCGCCTGGGCGATGTCCTGGTACCGGAAGGTCAAGGACGCGACGTCGGCGTTCAACATCGCGATCCTGTACCTGGAGCGGGATGCCCGGCGCGCCGCGTCGCGGTGGTTCGCCCGGGCCGCCTCGATGGGGCACGCACGGTCTCGTGAGTACCTGGCAACCCGTGACAGCGAGCTCCTCCTCGAGCGGCCATGCGACCGAGGCGAACCCGGTCGACGACGCTGATCCGATCGAGGTTGTCGCGCGCGCCTCGTCTGGAGCACGGCGAGCCGGAGGAGCGTGGTGGGCTTGGCTGCGGCGACGGGCGGGATGATACGAACCGGTGTCCCCCTGGTTTCCGGACCGACGATTCGTATCGCCGCACCCAGCCCGGGCGACGTTGCTGGCGTTCACGCCGCGACGGCGGACGCGCGGCAGGTCGGCGGCCAGCCCGGCGCAGCTCGCACAAAAAGGAACCAGCGGTTCCTGAACGTGAGCGGAGACGTTCATGGCTTGCACGAAACGGTACCAGTAGTTACGTTTCGTGTATGTCGCGGATGGCTTCCAGCAGACCGGACTGGGACCGGCTCTACGAAGTCGCGGCCGGGCAGGCGGGGTACGTGACGACAAAGCAGGCTGCTGCGGCCGGTTACTCCACCCACCTGCTCCGGAAGCACATTCACGCCGGCCGCCTGACGCGGCCCCTGCGTGGGATCTACCGGCTCGTGCACTTCCCGGCCGGGGAGCACGAGGAGCTGGTCACCGCCTGGCTATGGTCGGAGCACGCCGGGGTGATCTCGCACCAGACGGCGCTGGCGCTGCACGGCCTGTCCGACGTCCTGCCGGCAACGGTCCACGTCACGCTCCCGGATGCGTGGAGGAAGCGCCGGCTCCGCGTGCCGGCTGACGTGGTGCTGCATCACGCGGACGTGGCACCTGCGGATCGCGCCTGGTTCTCCGCGGTCCCGATCACGAGCCCGCGCCGCACGCTGAACGACTGCGCGCGCGCGGGGCTCTCGCCCGAGCTGCTCCGGCAGGCCGCGCAGCAGGCGCTTAGCCGCGGTCTGGTCACGAAACCGGAGCTCGCTGACGTCGCCGCCGCGCTCGAGCCGTTTGGTGGCCTCGCCGCATGACGCCCCGCACGTACGCGTCCCCCGAGGCCTTCAAGCAGGCCCTCGAACAGCGCCTGCGCACGTTCGTGACCTCGGGTGCCGGGCTCGCGCGCAAGCGGCAACTCCTCGTGTTCGAGCGGTTCCTCGCGCGCGTGGTGGCCGAGGACGTCCTCGCGTTCGCCGGCATCGCCCCGCCGACACTGCGCCTCTACCCGATCGAGACGCACCTCGCCGAGAAGCTCCACGCATACACGATGCCGCGGACGCGGCCGAACTCGCGCGTGAAGGACCTCCCCGACATCGCCTTGCTCGCGACCGCGCAGCCGATCGACGCGAAGCGACTGCGCGCGGCTCTCGAGCAGACCTTCACCTTTCGCGCGACGCACGCGCTACCCGCGACGGTGCCCGCGCCGAACGCTGCCTGGCGCACGCCCTACGAGGCGATGGCGCGTGACGACCAGCTGATGTGGCGCACCCTCGACGAGGTGACCCAAGCGGCGCAGGCCTTCCTCGATCCTGTCCTCGCCGGAGCGCTCGATGCAACGTGGGGGCCCGAGACGTGGAGCTGGCGAGCGCACTGACGACCGCCAGCGACACCAGGTGGTTCTCGATGGGATGATGGCCGTCGTGCTCGTGGTGGGACGCCGAGCAAAGACCCTCGAACTGACGGTCTACGGCGGCGACTCCTGGGATGGAGAGGAGCGAGCCTGGAGGGTCGTGTGACGCCGGGAGCCTCAGGGATTCGGGAGGATCCCTTGGCGGGATGGCGCGCCGCAGCCTGCCCGCGGCGCTGCCCCCGCGGCCGCGCGGCCTACTGCGCCGCGACGTGCGCGGTGTACGCGTCGGCGGACAGCAGCTCGGCGACCTCGCTGGCCTCGGTGGCCTCGATCTCGATCATCCAGCCGGAGCCGTAGGGCTCGGTGTTGACGTTCTCGGGGGTGTCCTTGAGGGCGGGGTTGACCGCGGTGACCTTGCCCGAGACCGGGGCGTAGAGGTCGGACACGCTCTTGACGCTCTCGACGGTGCCGAACCGCTGGCCCTTGGTCACGAGGTCACCCTCCTTGGGGAGGTCGACGAGCGTGATGTCGCCGAGCTGGTCGACGGCGAACTGGGTGATGCCGACGCGCCAGGCGGTGCCTGCGGCGCGCAGCCACTCGTGGTCGGAGGTGTAACGAAGGTCGGCAGGGAAGGTGGACATGTGCTTTCAGCTCCGCTTGTAGAACTTGCCAGCGATCACGGTGGCGGGGACATCCTTGCCGCGGCACTCGAGGGTGAGTGTGGTGCCGGCAGCAGCGTGGGACACGGGGACGTAGGCGAGGCCGATGGCGCCGCCGACGATGATGCCGGGGCCGCCGCTGGTGACGGTGCCGATCACGGCGGCCTCGCCGGTGCCGAGCGCGCGGTCGACGACGGCGTAGCCGTGGCGGGCGATCGCGCGCTGGTCGTCGGCGATCTTGAAGCCCACGAGCTGGCGGGTCAGGCCGGCGGCCTTCTGCGCGCGCAGGGCGTCGGCGCCGAGGAAGTCGCGGCCGTCGAGCTTGACCGCCCAGCCGAGGCTCGCCTCGAGCGGGGTGTGGTCGTCGTCGAGGTCGTTGCCGTACAGCGGCAGCTTCGACTCGAGGCGGAGCGTGTCGCGCGCGCCGAGGCCGATCGGCAGGCCGCCGAGCGGGGTGGCGGCCTCGAGCAGCGCGCCCCACAGCGCGACCGCGTCGCGGTTGGCGCACGCCAGCTCGAAGCCGTCCTCGCCGGTGTAGCCGGTGCGGGCGGCCATCACCGCGATGCCGGCGACCGTGGTGTCGGTGAACGAGAAGCTCGGCAGGCCGGCGAGGGTGCCGCCCGCGAGCGCGTCGACCATCGCGACAGCGCGCGGGCCCTGGACGGCGATCAGCGCGGTGTCGTCGGACACGTCGACGACGTCGCACAGCCCGTGGGTCTGGGTGCGGAACCAGTCGAGGTCCTTGGCGGTGTTGGACGCGTTGAAGATGACGAAGTACTCGTCGTCGGCGCGCTTGTAGAAGATGCAGTCGTCGACCACGCCGCCGGTCGGACGGCACAGCAGCGTGTACACGGCCTTGCCCACGGGGGCGCCGGCGACGTTGTTGGAGGTCAGCTTGTCCACGGCCTCGCGCACGCGCGGGCCGCGCAGGTAGCACTCGCCCATGTGCGAGACGTCGAACAGGCCGACGCTCTCGCGGACGGCCTTGTGCTCCTTGATCGTGCCGGCGGGGTACTGGACGGGCATGTCCCAGCCGCCGAAGTCGATCAGGCGGGCACCGAGCTGCGTGTGCACGCCCCACAGCGGGGTCTTCCTGCGCTCCATGGTCGCGGACACTACCACCTGGGTGGATCAACCGACAGGGGCCCCACTCCGGGGCAGCGCGCCGGCCGCGCACCGTGCTCCTGGTCCCGCGCGACCCCGAGCGCCGTGGCGGTCAGCGGGCGGGTTCGCGCGGAGCCTCAGGACGACGGGGCGCGCGCCGGGAGCGCGCCGGGGCGGGGCAGGCCGAGCACGCGCCGCGCCATCCACGAGGCGAGCCGGCGCGGCACGAGGCGCACGCCGAACGTCGACAGCTTGTTCATGCCACCGGTGACGAGCGTGCGGCGGCCGGCCGCCATCGCGCGCACGCTGGCCTCGGCGCACGCCTCGGCGGTCAGCATCGAGGTGTTGGCGAGCCAGCCGTAGTTGCCGGCGCCGGCGGCGGCGTGGAAGTTGGTGTGAGTCCCGCCCGGGCACACGCAGGTCACCGAGATCGGCGTGCCCGCGAGCTCGTCGTGGAGCGCCTCGGTGAACGTCTGAACGAACGCCTTGCTGGCGGCGTACACGGCCATGTTGGGGACCGCCTGGTAGGCGGCGATCGAGGCGATGTTCATCAGATAGGCGCGGTCCGGGTCGCCCTGGCGCGCCTGCACGAACAGCTTCGACAGCTCGACGAGCGAGGTCACGTTGAGCTGGAGCAGCTCGGCGTCGCGCGCCCACTCGATGTCGGCGAACGGCCGGAAGTAGCCGAACCCGGCGTTGTTGACGCAGATGTCGATCGGGCCGCTCGCGGTGGCCGCGGCCCACAGCGGATGGCCCGCGCTCGGGAGGCCGAGGTCGGCGGCGATCACGTCGACCCGGATGCCGTGCGCCGCGCATGCGGCGGCCACCTCGTCGAGCGCGGCCTTGCCACGGGCGGTCAGCACCAGGTCGACGCCGCGGGCGGCGAGGTCCCGGGCGATCGCCGCCCCGATCCCGCCCGAGGCCCCGGTGATCAGCGCGCGCTTGCCCCGCAGCTCGGACATGCGACGAACAGTACCACCGACGCCGGGTCCCGGTCGCTTGACGCGCCCCCGCGGCGGCTGCGATGACAGGGGATGCGTACCGTGTTGTCCGCGCTCCGCCGCGGTCTGGTGTCTGGGGTTGTTGCCGGGGTGATCGCAGGCGCCGGGGCTGCGGCCCTGGCGGGGTGTGCGCCCTCGGGCGCGCAGCTCCGCACGGCGAAGGCCGCCGAGTACAAGCTGTCGGGCAAGCAGATGCTCGACGTCGCCGTGCAGGTGACGCAGGGCACGTACACGCTGGGGCCGCTCGACATCGACAAGCTGGCGTTCGCGACGGCGCAGCAGGTCTACACGCCGGAGGGCATGCGGATCTCGCCGAACAACAGCGGGCAGGGCGACTTCGTCAATGCCGGGGGCGGGGACCTCGTGGTGCAGCTGATCGTCCAGGTGGTCGAGACCGGCCCGGACCGGGTCGCGGTCAAGGTCACGCCGAAGACGCTCCAGTTCATCCAGGGCAGCCCGAAGCCGCGCGAGTTGTTGCCGGACGATCCCAACGTCCCGGGCTGGGTGCACGGCCGCGCCAACACGCTGGCGATCGAGATCTACGACGCGGGCAAGCAGTACGTCGCGCCGCCGGCCCCTGGCAGCTGACCGGCGCGCGGTGTACCTACACCGCATGCGGAACCTCACGCTCTCGCTGCTCGCCCTGGTCGCATCGATCGGGCTCCTCGCCTGCGGCCCGTCCGGCAAGCAGGTCAGCCTCGTCAAGCAGGCCCGGTATCAGGGCGACAAGGTCGTCCTGTTCGGCGCGGTCAAGGCCGCCGTCGAGGGGACGTACAAGGTGCTCAAGGCGGACGAGGGGGCGCTCGGGCTGCAGACGGTCGCGCGCTGGTTCACGCGCGAGGGCATGGTGTCGCGCGGCACCGACGAGAACTTCCAGGATATCCCGGCCGACGCGATCCGCCTGACGCTGGTCGTGCGGATGATCCCTGACGGGGACGCGTTCCTGGTGCAGGTCGAGCCGAGCCTGATGCGCAAGATCGACGGCTCGCCGCAGCCGCAGCCGCTGCTCGCGACCGATCCGTCGCTGCCGGGCTGGGTGCCGGGACAGGTCGACCAGCTCCAGTTCGACATCCACGACGCGCTCAAGGCGTACGAGATCAAGGCGCCGGGCGGCCTTGCACCTGCCGCCCCCGCAGCGCCCGCTGCCCCCGCCGAGCCTGCGGCCCCCGCCGCGCCCGCGGCGCCGTGACGAAGGCCCACGACATCGTCGGCTTCGTCATCGACACCGATGAGCTCGTCGGTGCGGGAGGGTTCCTCGCGATCCGCCGCCTGCACATGCGCAACCGCCGCGGCGATGGCTCGCTGTCGGAGTCCTACGTGTGCGACTCGATCGCGCGCTCGTACGGGCAGGACGCCGTGGTGGTCGCGATCTACGCGCGCACCGCCGCCGGCATCCAGGTCCTGGTCCGCGATGGCCTGCGGCCGCCGCTGGTGATCGGGCGGGATGCCCGCCGTGCGCCGCTCCCCGAGCCGGCCCCCGGCATGTTCGCGACCGAGCTGGTCGCGGGCATCCTCGAGGTCGGCGACGTGGGCGAGCTCGGCCTGCGTGCCCGCGCGGCCGCCGAGGTGCGCGAGGAGGCCGGGTTCGAGATCGATCCGGCCGCCGTGGTCGTGCTCGGCGCCGGCTCGCTGCCGTCGCCCGGCTCGATGATCGAGAAGTTCTACTTCGTCGCGGTCGAGGTCGATCCGGCCACGCAGGGCCCGCTCGACGGCGACGGCTCGCCGATGGAGGAGGGGGCCCGCACGCGCTGGCTCGCGCTCGACGCTGCGATCGCAGCGTGCGTCCGCGGCAACCTGTGCGACCTCAAGACCGAGACCGGCCTGCGCCGGCTGCGCGACCACCTGGTCCCGATGCGCTGAGCGGGCGCGCTCAGCCCTCGTCGGTCGGCGAGGACGCCCGCGCGGTGGCGCCGGCGGTGCGCGCGTACTCGTCGAGCTTGCGGTAGAGCGTCTTGCGATCGAGGCCGAGGCGCTGCGCTGCGCGGGTCTTGTTGCCGGCCTCGTCCTCGAGGACGCGCTCGATGAACTCGCGCTCGAGCTCGTCGAGGGTCATCCGGCGCGCAACGGCCGTGCCGAGGAAGTCCGCGGGCCGCTTCTCGCGCACCTGCGGGGGCAGGTCGTCGTCGGCGATCAGCTCGCCCTGGCACAGCGCCACGCCGCGCTCCAGCACGTTCATCAGCTCGCGCACGTTGCCCGGCCAGTTGTAGGCGAGCAGCATGTGCTGGGCCTCCGGCGCGAGGCGCATCCGCCGGGGCGGGTTCTGGCGCGCGCCGAGCTGCGCGAGGACGTGCTCGGCGAGCGGGACGATGTCCTCGGGGCGCGACCGCAGCGGCGGCAGGTCGACCTGGATCACGTTGAGGCGGTAGTAGAGATCCTCGCGGAAGCTGCCGTCGGCGAGCATCGCCTCGAGGTTGCGGTTGGTCGCGGCGACCACGCGCACGTCGACGCGCTGGTTCTTGGTGGCGCCGAGCGGGCGCACCTCGTGCTCCTGGAGCACGCGCAGGAGCTTGGCCTGGAGGGGCAGGGCGAGCTCGCCGATCTCGTCGAGGAAGATCGTGCCGGCGTCCGCCGCGACGAACAGGCCGGGCTTGTCGGCGCGGGCATCGGTGAACGCGCCCTTCTTGTGCCCGAACAGCTCGCTCTCGATCAGGCCCTCGGGCAGTGCCGCGAGGTTGACGCCGACGAACGCGCCGGCGGCGCGGCTGGAGTTGTAGTGGATCGCTCGCGCGATCAGCTCCTTGCCGGTGCCGCTCTCGCCGGTGACCAGCACGGATGCGGTGGACGCCGCGATCCGGCGCACGAGCGCGACCACGTCGCGCATCGACTGGCTATTCGCGATGATGTTGCCGAGGCCGAACCGGTCCTCGACCTCGCGCTGCAGCCGCGCGACCTTGCTGCGCAGCGCACGCTCACCGAGCGCCTTGTCGGCGACCAGCAGCAGCTCCTCGATCTCGAACGGCTTGGTGATGTAGTCGTACGCGCCGAGCTTGACCGCGCGGATCGCGGTCTCGATCGAACCGAACGCGGTGATCATCACCACGTGGGGCGGGGTGGGCAGCGCCATCACGCCGCGGATCAGGTCGAACCCGTCCATCTCCGGCATCCGGAGATCGGTGATCACGAGGTCGAACCGGGTCGCGCGCGCGACCTCGAGCCCGGCGGCGGCGCTGCCAGCGGCCTGGACGTCGAAGCCGGCGTCCTCGAGCTCCTCCGACAGGAGGTCGCGCATCGCCTCGTCATCCTCGACCACCAGGATCGACGCCGTGCGCTCGGTGGTCATCCCCATGTTTCTAGCACTTGCCGGGCGTGACTGGCGAAGTGGTGTCTGACCCCTCGGCGCCGGGCGCAGCCCGGCGATTCACCCCTCCGCGCGCTTCCCGCGCGGCGCGCCGCTCAGTGCCCGTGCTTGCGCCGGGTGCGCCGCAGCTCGTGCTCTTCGTCCACGAGGCGGACGTAGTCGAGCGGCTCGGCCGGCTCGACCGGGACCGGCTCGAGGGCGCCGAGTTCGCGCACGCGGGCGCGGAACGCGGCGGCGATGTCGTCGAACGGGGGCAGATCGCGGCGGCCGGACAGGGCGCCCGAGCGCGCGGCCTCCTGGGCGTCGGCGGCGAGCTGGAGCCCGACCTCGGGGGCGATCAGGCGGCGCCGGATCACGTCCTGGACGCTGGTGGCGAGGTTGCCGAGCTCGTACTGGCCGGAGTCGAGCATCTCGAGCGCGACGAAGATCACCTGGCGCGCGGACAGGACGTGGTCGGCGTACAGCACGAGGGCGGCCTGGAAGTAGTTGAACACCGGCACCAGGCGCGGTCCGAACCGGCGGAACGTCAGCGGCGCGGAGCGGCGGTCGAGGTGGATGAACAGCCGGCGCACCGCGTTGCCCTTGGGCACGTCGCGCGCGAGATGGAGGATCATGGCGGCGTCGTCCTCGTACGCGCGCGACGCGGTCAGCACGCGCTCGAGGTCCGCGAGGCTGACCCGGCCGGCCACGAGGTCGGCGTACAGGCAGTAGATGATCGCGTCGGCCTCGGCGTCGTCGCCGAACAGGGTCTCGCGCTCGGCGGTCGCGCCGAGCCGCGAGCGCAGCATCGCGGGGAGCTTGTAGGGGATCTGGGCGCGCAGCGACCGGAACCGGCCCCGCAGGATGTTCTTGAGGTTGTTCTTGAGGACGAACTCGTCATAGGCGACGCCGTCGAGCGTGAGCTTGGCCGCGAGCACCTGGCGCATCTGCGTGGGGCTGCCCGACACGATGCAGATCCGGTGGCCGTCCTGCTTGAGTGCGCGCAGCAGCGCAGTGGCGCCCGGGTACGCCTGCTTGTCGGCGGCGGTCTCGATCGCGCTCTTGACGAGGTCGCCGAAGCTGTCGAACTCGGTGCGGAGATACGTCTTGTCGAGGTCCCAGCGGAACACGTGGCGCGGCGGGCGCGCGCCCTCGGCGAGCCCGGGCGGGACGTGGTCGAGCAGGCCGATGCGCTCGCCGACCTCGAAGGGCAGTGAGGTCAGCCGGCGCAGCATCTCGGTCGTGCGGCCCATCGCGGTCAGCCCTGCGGCGCGCTGCCGTCGTCGGGCCCGCGGCTGTCGAGCGGGCGGGGCCGCTGGCGTTCGTCGAGCTCGGCCATGGTGCGGGCGATGTTCCCGCACAGGTTCCCGGTGAGCGCCTTGTGCGCCACCTTGATGGCGTTTGTGATCGCGCGCGGGTTCGAGCGCCCGTGCGCCTTGATGAACGGGTGCGCGAAGCCGAGCAGCGGTGCGCCTCCGTACTGCTGCCAGTCGGTGATCTGCTTGAGCTGGTCGATCGCGCTCGACAGCGCGAGCAGGCCGAGCCGCCACGCGAGCCGCTCCTTGTGCGCGTAACGCGCGAGCCGGACCACGGTCTCGCTGACGCCCTCGAGCATCTTGAGCACGACGTTGCCGACGAACCCCGAGGTCACGACGACGTCGGCGACGCCGCGCGGGATGTCGAGCCCCTCGATGTTGCCGATGAAGTTGAGCTCGGTGGTCTGGGCCAGCGCGGCGTGGGCAGCGACGATCGACGCCGGGCCCTTGCCGGCCTCGGTGCCGTTCGACAGCAGCGCGACGCGCGGGCGGCGGTTGCTCGACATCAGCTTGGCGTAGGCCGAGCCCATCACGGCGAACCCGACGAGGTCCTCGGCGGTGCAGTCGACCGTGGCGCCGACGTCGAGGATCAGCGAGAACGGATCGTCCTTCTCGCCGCGGCGCAGCTCGGTGGGGAACACCGCAGCGAGCGCGGCCCGGCGCACGCCCTCGAGCAGCGTCCACCGGCGCGCGCACGCGAGCACGCTCGCACCGGTGTTGCCGGCTGACACCAGCGCATCCCCCTCGCCGCGGGCGATCATGTCGGCGGCGATCGCGATCGACGAGTCCGGCTTGGCGGCGAGCGCCTCGGCGGGCTTCTCGTCCATCTCGACGAACGTCGGGGCGTGGTGCACGCGCATGCGGGCGCCGTCGTGACGCAGCTTCGGCAGCAGCCGCCCGATCACGGCGGCGTCGCCGACGAGGATGATCTCCGCCGAGGTCAGGGCGATCGAGGCGGCGGCGGCGCCCTCGACGATGGCGTCCGGGGCGTTGTCCCCTCCCATGGCGTCGACGACGATCCGGTGCATGAGGGCAATCTTGCCAGATAATCTCGCCGAAAGCGGGCGGGGCCCCGACGAGCTCGCGCGGCGGGCGCAGCCCCGTGGGATTGACGGGGGTGGGGACCCCGACGAGCTTGCTCGGTGGGGCGGGGCGCCGCCCCCCGTGGGATCAATCGGTGCCGTCATGGGCGGATGCTAGGGTCCCCCCGTGTCAGAGCGGCTCCATATCCTCGACGGTCACGGGTACATCTTCCGTGCCCACTACGGGCTGATGAACATCTCGCGTGGCGAGCGCAAGGAGGTGCGCCTGTCGACCAGCGAGGGCATGCCCACGGGCGCGCTCTACGTGTTCACCCGCATGCTGATGCGCCTCGATGAGGACAACCGGCCGGACCGGATCGCGGTGGTGTTCGACGACAAGAGCGGGGTCAAGACGTTCCGCGCCGAGATGTACGCCGAGTACAAGGCCAACCGGAAGGACACGCCCGAGGAGCTGGTCGTCCAGATGGAGTACTTCCCCCGCATCGTCGAGAAGCTCGGGTGGCCGGTGGTGACGGTGCCGGGCGTCGAAGCCGACGACGTGATCGCCACGCTCGTCGAGCAGGCGCGCGGGCGGGGCTGGGAGGTCGTGATCTACAGCGCCGACAAGGACATCATGCAGATGGTCGGCGATGGCGTCACGATGATCGACGCGCTCCGCGGCGTGACGTACACGCGCGAGGAGGTCATCAAGAAGATGGGCGTGCCGCCGGAGAAGATTCCGGACTACCTCGCGCTGGTCGGTGACACCAGCGACAACGTGCCCGGCCTCAAGGGCGTCGGCGACAAGACCGCCGCCACGCTGCTCGAGAAGTACGGCACGCTCGCCAACCTGATCGCCCAGAACCCGGTGGTCCCGCGGATCGCGGTCAAGCAGCCGTTCGGGGATCCGGCGCTGCTCGCCAAGGTCCAGCTGTCGCGTGCGCTCGTCGAGCTGCGCCGGAACGTCCCGCTCCCGAAGACGCTGGACGACCTGGTGGCCACGCCGTGGGATCTGCCGGCGCTCCACCAGCTGTTCACCGAGCTCGAGTTCGGGCAGCTCGTCGAGAAGGTCAAGCTGCGGATGCCGCCCGCCGATGACGTGGTCGTCGTGCCCGCGCCCGAGACCACCGCGCTCGCCGCGCTCGAGGCCGCGCCGGACACCCGGATCGTCGTGCGTCAGGACGCGATCGCCGCGCTCGCCGCCGCCGCGCGGGCCGCCGGGCGGATCGCCCTCACCATCGAGCTCGATCCGCAGCGCGCGGACAAGGCCGGCCTGGTCGCGATCGTCGTCGCCGTGCCCGGGCAGCCGGCGGCGTACCTGCCGGTCGGGCACCGCTACATCGGCGCGCCCGTCCCACCACTGCCCGGCGATCTCGCGCCGCTGCACGCCGTGCTCGCGGACCCCGCGGTCGCCAAGGTGGTCCACGACGCCAAGACGCTGATCCGCACGTTCGCCGTCCAGGGCGTGATCGTCGACGGCATCGTCGAGGACACCATGCTCGCGGCGTTCCTCCTCGATCCCACCGCCGAGGCCGAGCCGGGCGAGCAGGTCGTGGAGCGCCTCGGCGGCGTGCTGCTGCCCGCGCGCGCCACGATCGCCGGCCGCGGCAAGCACTGCCTCGAGGGCATCGAGGTCGAGCGCGCGGCGCCGTGGTCCGGGGCGATCACGCACGCGCTGCTGCCGATCGCGGCGCAGCTGCCGGGGCGCCTCGAGGCGAGCGGTCTGTCGTCCCTCTACCGCGACGTCGAGCTGCCGATCGCGCGGCTGCTCGCGCAGGTCGAGCGGGTCGGCATCCACATCGACGTGGCGCACTTCCGCGCGCTGTCGGTCAGCGCCCTTGCGCGGCTCGCGGACATCGAGCGCCGCGTGTTCGAGGCCGCGGGGACCGAGCTCAACCTCGGCTCGCCCAAGCAGCTCGGCGAGCTGCTGTTCGACAAGCTCGGGCTCGACACCAAGGGTGTGCGGCGCACCAAGACCGGCTGGTCCACCGAGGCCGAGACCCTGGAGGCGCTGATCGACGCGCACCCGGTGGTCGCGCCGATCCTCGAGCACCGCGAGATCAGCAAGCTCAAGGGCACCTACCTCGACGCCCTGCCGCCGCTGGTGTCGCCGGTGACGGGCCGCGTGCACACCACGTTCAACCAGGTGGTCGCGGAGACCGGCCGGATCTCGTCGCAGGATCCGAACCTCCAGAACATCCCGATCCGCTCCGAGCTCGGCCTCGAGATCCGCCGCGGGTTCGTGGCCGCGCCCGGGATGGTGCTGATCGCGGCGGACTACTCGCAGATCGAGCTGCGGATCCTCGCGCACCTGTCGGGCGATCCGAAGCTCGGCGCCGCGTTCCGCGACAACATCGATGTCCACACGCAGACCGCCGCCGAGGTGTTCGACGTGCCGCGCGAACAGGTGACCAAGGAGCAGCGCCGGATCGCCAAGGCCGTCAACTACGGCCTGTCGTACGGGCAGTCGGATTTCGGCCTCGCGCGGACCCTCGAGATCGGGCGCCCGCAGGCCGCCGAGTACGCGCGCCGGTACTTTCAGCGGTTCCCCACGATCCGCAAGTTCATGGAGGACATCGTCACGCTCGCCCGCGCGCAGGGCGGGGCGCGCACGCTGCTCGGCCGGTGGCGGCCGATCCCGAACCTGCATTCGAAGAGCCCGCAGGCGCGCCACGCTGCCGAGCGCGTCGCGCAGAACACGCCGATGCAGGGCGCCGGGGCGGACCTGATCAAGCTCGCGATGCTGGCGACGCAGCGCCGGATCGAGCGCGACCGGCTGCCGGCGCGCATGCTGCTCACCGTTCACGACGAGCTGGTGTTCGAGGCGCCGCCCGGCGACGCCGCGGCAATCGGCGAGGCGATCAAGGCGGAGATGGAGGGCGTGTATCCGCTGCGGGTCCCCCTCGAGGTCGACGTCGGCATCGCGCCGACGTGGGCCGACGCGTAGCGCGCTGCCGGTCAGTCGGTGCCGGGGGGGTCGATCCGGGGAAGCTGGTCCGACATCACGGCGCGGTGGCGCGCCGAGAACAGCGTCGCTCCCTTGGCGACGGCCAGCTCCGGTGCGGGCGTGGACAGCAGCTTCTCGGCGCCGAACAGCTCGGCGACCACGGCCCGGAACGCGGGGATGCGCGAGCAGCCGCCGATCAGACCCACCACGTCGACCTGCTCGGGCCGCCAGCGCGCGCGGAGGAGGAGCTCGACGATCGCCTGGCGCGCGCGGGTCAAGAGCGGGGCCCACGCGGCATCGACCCACGCGCGCTCGAGGATGATGCTGAGGTCCCGCGGCTTGCTCTGCGCGACATAGGCATCGCGCATCGTGAGCGGGGCCTCGACCTGGGTCGACAGCTGGCGCTTGGCCGACTCGCAGCGGAGCAGGAGCTCGTTCCAGCGGACGAGGTCCTTGTGGAGGTCGTAGCCGTGGTGCCGGAACACGGTGCCGGCGAGGGCCTCGGCGAGCGCCTCGTCGAAGTCATCGCCGCCGAGGTAGTGGTCCCCGGCCACCGCGATCGGGGTGAATGCGAGCCCGTGCTGGCGCACCGCGGCCACGTCGAACGTGCCGCCGCCGAGGTCGCACACCACGATGTTGCGGTCGGCCGCCACGGTGTGGAGGTCGAGCGCCAGTGCGCCGGCGATCGGCTCGGCGATCATCTCCACGATCTCGAGGTGCGCGATCTTGCCAGCGCGCTGCATCGCCGCGCGATACTGGCCCGGCGCGTCCACGGATATCGTCACGACCGCCTTGCGGATGGTGGCGCCGAACCGGACCTCGGCGAGCTCGCGCATGCGCTCCAGCACCCGTCCCACGAGCTGCTCGGGCGCGAACACGCCGCCCCCGAGCTTGAACGTGAGCCGATCGCCGGCGCGATCGATCAGGAATGGAGAGGAGGCGATGTAGCGGCGCACCATCTCGGCGTCGCCACACGCGCCGAACACGCGCTTGATCGAGCGCACGATCCGGGAAGGGTCGGTGAGCTGGCGCTGCAACACGCGTCGACCGACCTCGATCGCGCCCTTGTCGGGGATGTAGAGCATCGACGGGACCACCGGGTCCCCCTGATCCTCGACCAGCTCGATGTTGTCGCCGATCAGCACGCCCGCGATCGTGGTGCTCGAGCCGAAGTCGACCCCGAGCACCAGCTCACGCGCGCTGCGCCCGACCGGGGGCCGGATCATCGCGTCACGACAGGGCAACGATCACGAGTGGGCACGTACGTACACCGGAGCATACCATCTGATCGGGAGCGCCGCAGCATGGCATGGGGCACCGCGGAGCCGCGTCCGCCTCCGAACAACCCCCTCGCCCGGGTCGATGGCAGCGAGCGTGGTCAGCGCGTGACCAGTTTCGCAGGGTAGCGCAGCGCCTGGCACGACGTCTCGCCCCAGCCGTCGGCGGGCTCCGACGCGGCGCTGCCGCGCGCGAAGTAGGCGAGGGTGACGAGGGTGCCGTCCGCGAGCTGGACCGTCGACGGGTAGCCGACGTCGTTGCCGATGCCGTCGCCCGCGAGCAGCGCCTCGTGGGTGGTGTCCCAGCTCGCCCCGCCGTCCGTGCTCGTCAGCGCGCCCACCCCGAGGGGCCGGCGCCGCCGCCCGAACGTGAGGAGCAGGTGGCCGCTGCCGGCCAGCACGCACAAATCCGCGGGGTGCTCGAGCGGGCGGGTGACCGGCCGCGGCGCGCTCCACGTGCGACCGCCGTCGAGGCTCTCGACCACCGCGGTCGAGCTGTCGCGCCGGCGCACCGCGCCGAGCACGCGCTCCCCGCCGGCCACGCACAGGGACAGCTCGCTGGCGTCGGCGCACACCAGCGCGTCCTCGCCCCAGGTCGCGCCGTCGTCGCGGCTGACCAGCAGGATCGCGTCGAACCGGTCACTGGCGGCCGCGCCGCGGGGCGGGCCGTACGCGGCGAGCAGCAGGGCGCCATCGGCGCGCCGCGCGATCCGCCCGTACGGGCTCCCCCACGCGAGGCGCTCGCTGGCGAGGGGGCGCGGCGCGGACCACGTGCGCCCGCGGTCCCCGCTGGTCACCACGAACAGCTCGGGCGGGTCGGCCGGCACCGGGCCGGGCAGGGCCCACCGCCGATCGCCGCCCGGGCCGGCCGGGTAACACCGCACGCCCGCTTGCAAGTACGCCACCAGCCACCGCCCGTCGGGCAGCACCGCGAGCGCCGGGTTGCGCACGTCGTCGCCGCGCGGCGCGAGCTCGATCGGATCGGACCAGGTGCGGCCGCCGTCGACGGACCGCGCGGTGGCGAGCGTCCCGGTCAGGCCGTAGTGCCCGGCGCCAGTGCGGAACACGGCGGCGAGGGTGTCGTCGTCGCCGCGCGCGAGCACGGGGAACTGCCCCTGCATCGCGCACACCAGGGCGCGCTCGATGGTGTGGCGCTGGCCGACGAACGCGTCCGAGCTGATCACAGGCGACATCCCTGTGGTATCGGCCGATCCTGGGCGATGATCAGGGCATGGTCACGGTCGCGATCATCCAGGCGCGGATGGGCAGTAGCCGGCTCCCCGGCAAGGTCCTCCGGCCGTTCGTGGGCAAGTCCGCCCTCGCGCACTGCGTGGAGCGCACCCGCCGGTGCGCGGGGATCGACGAGGTCATCGTCGCGACCACCACCTCGCCCGGCGACGACCTCCTGGTCGAGGCCTGCCGCGCCCACGGCTGGCGCGTCGCGCGCGGGCCCGAGGACGACGTGCTCGGCCGCTACTACCCGATCGCCGTGGAGTGCGGCGCGACCGAGATCGTGCGGATCACCAGCGACTGCCCGCTGATCGATCCGGCCGTGATCGGCGATCTGATCGCGACGTTCCGCGCGGCCGGTGCCGACTACGGCAGCACCTCGCTGCCGCGCCCGACGTTCCCGATCGGCATCTCCGCCGAGGTGATGACGATGGCCGCGCTCGAGCGCGCGTTCCGCGAGGACCAGAACCCGGCGTGGCGCGAGCACGTCACCCCGTACCTGTACCGCCACCCCGAGCTGTTCCGGCTGGTCGGCCACGGCTGCGACGCCGACCACACGCACCACCGCTGGACGCTCGACACCCCCGAGGACGCCGTCCTGATCGAGCGCCTGTTCGGCGAGCTCGGCGACACGCCGTTCACCTGGCGCGACGCCCTCGCGGTCGCCGAGGCCCACCCGGAGTGGGCGCACCTGAACGCGCACGTCGTCCAGAAGCAGGTGACGTAGGGGTCTGGCGAACCTGATCTGTCACGCATCTGCGCATGCGTGGCGATTTATAGGACGCCATATCTCGCCACAGCAGCGGCTCCCAGGGCTGTTCTGGCGAGTCATGGCACGAACGGCGGCGTGGACGTTCGTCGTGGTGGACTCGATCGAAGAACACGACGTCGAGCATGTCCTCGTCGTCGACCACGAGGCGACGAAGCGGTGGGCTTGTACCTCCTTCTCGCCGAGGCCCTCGTTGCCATCGACCATCCACGCCCCGATCGACAGCGTGGTGCGCGAGCACGCTCGACGCGTCGTCGCTGACCTCGGCGGAAACAAGGCCGTGGCTGGGCGGGTCCTCGGCATCGGGCCGGTCAGACGAGCAGACCTTCAGCTTTCGAGCACTCGAGTCGTATGTGGTGTTCACCTCCTGCCCTGATGGAACGGGTGCCCGGCTGGTCGAACAGTACGGAGCGACCGTCCCCGAAGTTCCGGAGGTGTATCTGACCTGTAACGATCCGGAACCGGCCCGCGAGCGGGTCACCGTTGAGGGCTCGCTGCGGCAGGCTGGTTCGGTTGCGTTGTTCAGCGACTCGACGCAGGGCGTCGCGAACGACGGGTCCTTCGCGTTCCAGGTTCCCCCGGTCATCGGTGACGTCGTCGCCTTCGACGAGACGCGGATTGCGTTTCGTCGCTCGCTCCTGTTTGATCGTCCGCGGCAGTTGAGCCCGATTGATCTTGATGTCGAGGGCTCGCCGCTCACCGATGTTCCGCTCGTCTTCACCGAATCACCCGCAGGTCAGGTGACGACGTTTTCGTTGCTCGAGACCCGATCCGGGACACTCGCGGTGCTCGCGCGATTGCCTGCCCCGATGGCGCGTGTGCCGGCAGCTTCCGCCCTGGCACCTGGCGATTCCTTGCGCGTCCTGCTCACGCTGAGGATGGGCGCGCAGATTCGAGGGATTGACGGGCCCTTCGAGGCGCTCGGAACACCCCTTGAGTTGCTCCCCGTGCTGGACCTCGACGTTGTCCCCCCGTCGGTGAGGGGCTTCGCCTTTCGCGCTTGGCGCTGACTCCCGCGAACCGTGTTCTCCTCTCGCTGAGTGACATTGCTCGACGCACATCCATGTACGCCACGGGTTCGTGGTTGGCGAACGAGAACGCCGACATCCTCGAACTCGATCCCCCGCCGGACGCAGACAGCGGGTGGTCTGCCCAAGGGACCGAAGATCGGACGGTGTTGATGTACGACTTTCCCGATGAAAGCACGACCCGCTGGTCGAGCGTTGGCCGCTGACGTCGTTGATGCCGCTGATCCATCATTTGTCGATTGAGGAAGTACAGGAGAACGGGGCCGGCGGAACCACCTCAACGGATGCGGGTCCCTCGGCTCTGCTCCCATCGACTCACCCCTCGAACGGCACGTCGAGCGCGTAGCGCGCGCGGCCGTCGATGCCCCACAGCGAGGCGCGGAGGTGGTCGGCCTCGACGTCGATGGTCCCGAAGCTCTGCAGGCCGTCCCACGGCGCGAGGTTGCCGGTGCCGGGCGGCGGCGCCCACTGGAACCGGACCTCGGGGCCGAGCGTCGGATCGAGCGGGTTGGGGCCGAACGAGCCGGCGTGGATCGGCCCGGCGATCAGCTCCCAGAACGGGTGGAACGTCGCGCCGGTGGCGCGCGCGGGATCGAAGTGGTGGGCCGCGGCGTAGTGCACATCGGCGGTCAGCCACACCACGTTCTTGACCGCGCGGCGCGCCAGCTCGGCGAGGACGCCGGCGAGCTCGCGCTCGCGCCCGAGCGGCGGCCCGGCGCCGTTGCCGTAGCCCTCCTGGCGCGCATCGCCGGGGCCGTCGCCGATCACCAGCGCGATCGGCTGGTCACACGCGACCACCTTCCACCGCGCCGTCGAGCGCGCCAGCGCGTCGACCAGCCAGCGCGCCTGCGCGGCGCCCAGCATCGCGCCGGTGCCGCCGCGGTTGGCGTCGTTGGGCGTGCGGAACGAGCGCAGGTCCACGACCACCACGTCGAGGAGCGGGCCGTACGAGAGCACGCGCTGGACGGTGGGGCCGCCGATCGGAACCCACTCGCGGGTCGCGCGCAGCGCGCGGGCGGCGAGCACCGAGGCGCGCCGCTCGAGCATGTACCGCGCGTCGTCGAGGACCTGCCCGGGCCACCAGTTGTTGTGGGTCTCGTGATCGTCCCACTGCGCGAGGATCGGGACGCTCGCCGCGAGCGACCGCACGTGTTCGTCCTCGAGGTTGTAGGCGAACCGGGCGCGGAAGTCGTCCAGCTCCTGGGCCACCCGCGCGAGGCGCTCGGAGGTCAGGTTCTTCCACACGCGGCCGTCGGTGGTCCGCTGCTCGGCGAGGATCGGGTTGTCCGCGTAGATCAGATCGCCGCTGTGGAGCAGGAACGCGGGCGCAGCGTCCTCGATCGCCCGGTACCCGCGCAGGCCGCCCCACTCGGGGTTGCGCCCGTAGCCCTGGCCGCAGGTGTCGCCGGTCCACGCGAACCGGAACGGCTGGCCGCCCGGGGTGGCGAAGCTGCCCGCGACCGGCGCCGATGCGCCGCGCGCGGCCTCGCGCTCGAACCACACGCGATAGGCGATCCGCTGACCGTCGGGCAGGCCGACCAGCGGCGTCACGCCGGTGTGATCGGTGTCGGGGCCCACGCGCGGGCCCGCGACCCGGGCGGCGCGCGCGAACGACGCCGTGGTCGCCCACTCGACGATCATCCTCGCCGGCTCGCTGCAGCGCGCCCACACCAGCGCGCGGCCGCGCTGCACGTCACCGACCTGCACGCCGTGGGTGACCGCGGGGACCGGCGTGACGATCCGCGGTCCGCGCGTGCAGGCGAGGGCGCCGGTGGCGGCGGCGCCGAGCAGGAACTGGCGGCGGTCGATCATCGCGCGCGCCGGGCCGGGCGCTTCGCCTGGGGCCCGGGCTTCGCGGGCTTCGCAGGCTTCGCAGGCTTCGCAGGCTTCGCAGGCTTCGCGGGCTTCGTGGGCTTCGTGGGCTTCGTGGGCCTCGCGGGCTTCGCGGGGCGCCTGGCCGCGGTGCGCGCGATCGGCTGGGTGCGCGAGCGCCCGCCCTCGGGCGCGGGGCGGCGCGCGGGTGCCGGGGCCGGGGCCAGCAGCACCTGGCCCTGGGCGAGCAGCTCGCGGAGCGCCGCGTACTCGTCCCACGCGGGGTCGGGCTCGTCGAAGAATCCGAGCGCCGGGTCGAACGGCGACAGCCGGCCGATCATCGGGGTCGGTTCGCCGCGGCCGTAGACGTAGACGAAGTACGAGCCGTCGTCGATCTTGGTCGCCACGAACGTCCAGCCGAGCGCCGCGCACGCGGGCACCACCCACTGGTCCTGGAAGGCGTGGAGGCGCCGGTACCCCGCGGCGTCGGGGAGCCGCGCCATGGACGTGGTGCGGTACGGCAGCTCGACCACGAAGATCCGGTCGTTCGCGGGCTGCGGCGCGAGATCGCGGATCCGGAACATCGCGGGCAGGCCATCGTCCCGGCGCGCCTCGAGCAGGTGCCACACATCGTCGCTCGCCATCGTGAGGTCAGCGTATCGCGATTCGCGTTCGGGCGGCGCGAGCGCTAGAATGAACGCGTGTTGCGCCCCGCCGTGGCCCGGATCGCGCTCGTCATCGCCGCTGGGGCCGCTGGGGCCGCTGGGGCCGCTGGGGCCGCCGGGGTCGCCGGGCCGGGGTGCGGGCGATCCGAGCGAACGCCCGCGCCTGCGCCCACGGTCGAGGCCGGCAGCGGCTCGGCCGCGCCGTCCGCGGCGGCGTCGTCGGGCCACCTGCCCACCAAGGCGCTGCCCGAGGCGCTGCGGCCGCATCACGAGGAGCCGGTCGTCGAGTGCCCGGCCGATCAAGTCGACGCCGTCGACGACGACGCGCGGCTCGCGGTGCTGCTCGAGGAGGCCAACCGCCAGATCGAGCTCGCGGCGTACGCGGCCGCGTGGACGTGCGCCGATCGCGCCGGGGACCTGGTGCCGACCTCGGTCGAGGCCCACCACCTGCGCGGCGTGACGCTCGCCGCTCTCGGCAAGACCGCCGACGCCCAGCTCGCGTTCGGGCTGGCGCTCGCGCTCGATCCGGACGACCCGGAGACGCTGCGCGCGATCGCGGACTTCTACATCAACAGCAAGCCCGATCGCGGCCGCGATGCCCTCCGCCTGGGCCTCGAGCTCGCGCAGCGCGGGACCCGGCGCGCGCAGGCCCGGCGGCGGCGCAACGTCCCCCTGGTGGCGGACCTCGCCGTGCTCGAGGCGCAGGCCCTCAACGACCTCGGCCGCAGCGACGAGGCCGCCCTCCGGGTCGAGGCCGCGCTCCGCCTCGCGCCGGGCCGTGGCGATGCCCTCCACGAGAAGGGCGTGGCGCTGTTCGATCTGTCGCGGTTCGAGGAAGCGCGGGCCACGCTCGAGCGCGCACTCGCGATCCAGCCCGACGATCCGTACACCCACCAGATCCTCGGGCTCACGCTCGAGCAGCTCGGCGAGATCGCAGCGGCGGATGTCCGGCTCGCGCGTGCGCGCGCGCTCGCCCCGGCTCAGCTCCTGGCGCCGGTGGTGATCTCGCCCGAGGAGTTCCGTCGCGAGATCGAGGTCGTCATCGCAGAGTTGCCCGTGGAGCGTCGCGCCCGCGTCCGCGCGATCCCGATCGAGGTCGCCGATGTCCCGGATCCCGCCGACCTCGCCGCGGTGACCCCGCCGTTCCCGCCCACCATCCTCGGCCTGTACCGCGGGCCGGTGGGGCGTGCCGCGCAGGCCGCGCAGGTCGCCGCGCAGGGGGCGCCCCTGGCCACCGAGGAGCCGCGCTCGATCGTGCTGTACCGCAAGAACCTCGCCCGCGCGGTGACGACCCGGGCCGAGCTGTCCGAGCAGATCCGCGACACCCTCCTGCACGAGATCGGTCACCTGGACGGCCTCGACGAGGATGACCTTCGCCGCCGGGGCATGGAGTAGCCCCAGCGCGGCCACCGGGGCCGCGCGTTGCGGTAGGATGGTGCCATGTCGGACGGCCACGGACGGACGTCGCAGGCGGCCCCCGCCGCGGGGACGCCGTCCGTCCGCTCGCTCGAGGACGCGCTCCAGCGCGAGACCAAGAAGATCGCGCTGGTCCAGGAGGTCAGCCGGGCGCTGACCAGCGCGGGGGACCTCGACACCCTGCTCAGCCTGATCATGGCGAAGGTCACCGAGCTGATGGAGGCCGAGCGCTCCACGCTCTACCTCCTCAGCGAGGATGGCCGACACCTGTGGTCGAAGGTCGTCGACGGCGGCGAGCGCGTCGAGATCCGGCTGGAGGTCGGCGAGGGGGTCGCGGGCTGGGTCGCCGAGACGCGCGAGATCGTCAACATCCCCGACGCCTACGCCGACCAGCGATTCCAGCCGGCCGTCGACGTCAAGAGCGGCTACCGCACCCGGTCGATCCTGAGCGTGCCGATGATCGGCGCGCTCGGGGGCATGGTCGGGGTGCTGCAGGTCCTCAACAAGAGCAACGGCCCGTTCACGCGCAGCGACGAGGAGCTGATGCTCGCGCTGTCGGCGCAGGCTGCGATCGCGATCGAGAACGCGCGGCTCTACCACTCGCTGGTGGCGCAGAACCAGGAGCTGTCGCTCGCGCGCCGCCACCTCGAGCGCCGCACCCGCGAGCTCAACGCGCTCTACGAGGTCGAGAAGGAGCTGTCCGCGGCGCTCGATCTCGACGACCTGCTATCCCGCATCCTGACCCAGGCGATCGGCGTGCTCGGCGGCGGCGCCGGCTCGATCGCGCTGGTCGAGCCCGACGGGCAGCTCCGGTTCCGCACGGTGCAGGGCCCGGCGGCACCGAAGCTGATCGCGCGCACGCTGCCGCACGGCACCGGCCTTCT
The DNA here is from genome assembly GCA_964203225.1 of Kofleriaceae bacterium. GTDB lineage: Bacteria > Myxococcota_A > Polyangia > Haliangiales > Haliangiaceae > JABFXX01. The sequence continues at coordinate 27,684 of CAXNMK010000003.1, read as the reverse complement.
CGGGTGGTCGATCGCGCACCGCACCCCGATCATCGTCGATGATCCGAGCGCCGATCCGCGCCACGCCGCCGACGTCGCGAAGGACTCGGGGGTCCGGCCGCAGCACCTCGTGGTGGCGCCGCTGATCGACGGCGACGATGTGCTCGGCGGCATCGAGATCATCGATCAGCGGCGCGCGGCGCGCGACGGGGACGGGCCGTGGGGCGAGGACGACCTCAAGCTCCTCGTGCTGATCGCGGCGCAGACGGCGGGCGCGATCGGGATGGCGCGTCGCCGCAGCGAGCAGAGTAACCGGGATCGCCTCGCCTCGATCGGGCGGATGCTCGCGGGCCTGCTGCACGACCTCAAGACCCCGATGACGATCATCTCGGGCTACGCGCAGCTGATGGCGGCCGCCGATGAGGCCGCGCAGCGGGAGACGTACGTCCAGCAGATCCAGCGCCAGTTCACGCTGATGTCCGGCATGACCCGCGAAGTGCTCGCGTTCGCGCGCGGCGACACCGACCTCGTCGTCCGCAAGGTCTACATGCACCGGTTCGGCGAGGACCTCGCCACGCAGCTCGGCGCGGCGGTCGCGGGCCGCGGCATCGACCTCCGCGTCGAGACGCGCTACGACGGCATCGCGTACTTCGACGAGCAGAAGCTGATGCGCGTGTTCCACAACCTGACGAGCAACGCCGCCGAGGCGATGCCCGACGGCGGGACGCTGCGGGTGCTGCTCGCGAAGGACGTCGCGCCGGGGCCCGACGGTCATGGCGGTCCGGGCCACGCGCAGCTGCTGATCCAGGTCACCGACACCGGCCCTGGCATCCCGGCGGCGGTGCACGGGCGGCTGTTCGAGCTGTTCGCGACCGGCCGCAAGGGCGGCACCGGCCTCGGCCTCGCGATCGTCAAGCGCATCGTCGACGACCACCAGGGCACGATCCGGTGTGACACCGGCCCGGGCGGCACCACCTTCGAGATCCGGCTGCCCCTCGAGCGCCCGCACCACGACGCGGACTAGGCGCCAGGCTCGGACATGCTGGCGCTGCGCGGCATCGACAAGGCCTATGGCGCGTGGCGCGCGCTCACCGGCGTGTCGCTCGAGGTCGCCGCGGGCGAGGCGGTGCTGCTGGTCGGGCGCAACGGCGCGGGCAAGACCACGCTCCTGCGGATCGCGACCGGGTTCCTCGATCCCGACGCCGGCGTGGTCACGATCGACGGGCTCGACGTCGCGCGCGACCGGGCGCGGGCCCAGGCCCGGCTCGGCTACCTCCCCGAGCAGGCGCCCGCGCCCGTCGAGCTGACCGTCGCGGATCACCTGTGGCTCCGGGCCCGGCAGAAGGGGCTCGGGCCAACGGCGGCGCGCGCGGCGATCGAGCGCTGCCTGGCGGCGGCGGCCATCACGCCGGAGGCGGGCCGCTCGATCGGCGCCCTGTCGAAGGGGTACCGGCAGCGCGTCGGCCTGGCGGACGCGCTGCTCGGCGATCCGCCGCTGCTGGTCCTCGACGAGCCGACCAGCGGCATGGACCCGATCCAGACTCGCCAGCTGTGCGAGACCCTGATCGCCGCGAGCCGCGAGCGCGCGGTGCTGGTGTCGAGCCACGCGGTGGCGGACCTCGAGCCGCTCGCCGGCCGCGTGGTCGTGCTCCAGCAGGGCCGGGTGATCGCGGACGCGCCGCCGGCCGTGCTGTGCGCGCGCACCGGGACCGCCCGCCTCGAGGCCGCCGTGCTCGCGCTGCTCGGCGAGGCCGCCGCGTGACGGCGCGCGCGGCGTACTGGGTGTGGCGGCGCGAGCTCCACGTGATGCTGCGCGCGCCGATCGTGTACGTCGTCGGCGGCGTGTTCCTGGTGGTCCAGGGCGTGGCGTTCGCCGCGCTGGTCGGGGCCCTCTCGGATCCGCGGCGGCCGGCGCCGCTCGGCGCGCTGCTCGAGGGCCAGCTCGCGGGGACGCTGCTGACCTGGGTGCTCGAGCTGGTCGTGCTCACGCTGCTCGGCATGCGCGCGATCGCGGAGGACCGGCGCAGCGGCGCGTGGGAGCTGCTCCTGACCGCGCAGGTCAGCGAGGCCGCGGCCGTGCTCGGCAAGTGGCTCGCGGCGACCACGGTGTACGCGCTGCTGTGGCTGCCCACGCTCGGATACCTCGGCGTGGTCGCGGCGTTCCGCGCCGACGATGGCGGCTGGGACACGGCGACGATCGTCACCGGGTATGCCGGCGCGATCGCGATCGGCGCCGCGCTGCTGGCGTGGGCGATCGCGGCCTCCGCGGCGATGACGTCCACCCTGGGCGCGGGCGCGCTCGGCTTCGCGCTGCTGATCGGGCTGTTCCTCGTCGGCGAGCTGCCTGCCCTGTGGCCGGAGCTCGGCGCGGATCACCCCGCGTGGGCCGGCCTCCTCGCGGCGCTGTCCGTGCGTGGCGCGGCCGGGGGGTTCGCACGCGGCGAGCTCGAGGCCGCCACCGTGCTGCGGGTGGCCGGCCTCGCGGTGACCGGGCTTGCGCTGGCGATCACGCTCGCGTGTGCCGGGCGCCGCCGCCGGGCCGAGGTGCGCCGCCGCACGGCGGGCACCGTGCTCCTCGGCGTGATCGCCGTGCTCGCGGGGATCCTCGCGGCCCGTCACCCGGTGCGGTGGGACGTCAGCGCCGCGCGTCGCAACTCGCTCGATCCCGAGAGCCTGACCGCGCTCGCCGCCCTGCCGGGGCCGGCGACGCTGACGATCGTCCAGCCGACCCTGGCGGCGCTCGAGCCGCTCTACGACGAGGTCGCGCGCGTGGTGGCCCGGCTCGCCGAGGCCGCGCCGGGGCTGACCGTGCGGCGCGTCGATCCCGGCAGCGCGCCGGGCGGGCTCCTCGCGGTGGCGCGGGCCGCCGGCCTGCAGGCGCAGAACCTCGCGGCGAGTGGCGCGATCGTGATCGACGGGGCGGGGCGGCGCCGCGTCGTGGATCTGCTCGCCCTCGCCACCATCGAGGCGGGCGCCGATGGCGCGCCGGTGATCGAGCGGCTCGCGGTCGAGCAGGCCGTGGTCGGCGCGCTCCTCGCGACCATGGCCGCCGCCCCGATCACCGTGTGCGCCACCACCACACACGGTGAGCTCGCCCTCGGGGCGCGCACCGCCGATGGCGCGGACTGGGCCACCGTCGGCGAGCGGCTCCGCGGTGAGGGCGCGACGATCGAGGAGCTCGAGGCGCTGGGTGTGGTGCCCGCGCGCTGCACGGTGCTCCTCGTCGCCGGGCCCACCTCGGCGCTCGCGCCCGCCGAGGCGCTCGCGGTGCAGGCATATCTCCGCGCGGGGGGCGCGCTGCTGGTCGCTGCGCGCAGCACCGCGCGTGATGGCGTGCTGCCGGGTACCGGGCTCGATGCCGTGCTCGCGGCCGATGGGCTCGGACTGCCCCCCGCGATCGTGATCGATCCGACCCTGACGCCGCGCGAGATGCCGCTGTCGCTGCTGGTGTTCGAGGGCTACGCGGACCACCCGATCAACACAGGCTTCCAGGGCGCGCGCGCCACGCTGTGGTACCAGCCGCGCGCCGTCGTGGTCCGCCCCCCCGCGCGTGTGCTGATCGCCGCGACCGAGGCGAGCTGGGGCGAACGGGATCTGCAGGCCTCGCCGATGCGCGCCGACCCCGACGATCTCGGCGGCCCGGTGGCGCTCGCCGGCCTTGGCAGCAGCGGGCGCGTGGTCGCTGTCGGCTCGGCGGAGTCGCTGTCGACGGCGGTGCTCGGCAGCGGCGCTTCGGCGGCGGACCTGTGGCTCGCCCGCGCCGTGCGCGCGCTGGCGCGGCTGCCGGAGCGCGCCACCGCGATCGCCGCGCGCGCGCCCTCGCAGGTCCGCCTGGTGATGTCGACGAGCGAGCGCCGCGCGGTGATCGCGCTGTCGGTCGGGGGCATCCCGCTGGCGTGGCTGGTGCTCGGCGGCGGGCTCGTTCTCTGGCGCCGGAGGCGCGGATGACGTCGCGCCGGAGGCGCGGGTGATCGCGAGCGCGCGTGGACTCGCGGGGCTGGCCGCCGTCGCCGCCGTCCTCGCGGGCGTGCTCGCGCTCGACGTGCGGCGGCCGGCGGCGCGCATCGACACCGCGCTCGTGCCCGGCCTCGACGCAGCGCGGGTGACTGCGCTGACCTGGGAGCACGCCGGCACGCCCGCCGTGACGGTGACCCGTGGCGCGCAGGGCGCGCAGGGCGCGCAGGGCGCGCAGGATGTGTGGCGGTGGAGCCAGCCGTTCGACGCCCCCGCCGACCCGACCGCCGTGGCGAGCGTGCTCGCCACGCTGCGGGGCGCGCGCTGGCAGCGCCGGGCGCCGAGCACCACCGCCGGCGAGGTCACGACCCGCCTCGTGATCACGGGCGCGGGCGCGGCGCACACCATCGGCATCGGGCGCGAGGTCGCGGGGGCCGAGCAGGTGTGGGTGACCATCGACGCGCGCGCGCTGCTCGTCGATGCGTGGGTCGCGCGCGCTCTCGCGCCGGCGCCGGTGGCGCTCGTGATCGCGCAGCCGCTCGACGGGGTCGGGGCCGCGGCCGCGATCGGGGTCGGGGGCGTCGCCCTCGCGGGTGCACCGCGCCGCCGCGTGGACCCGACCGGCCAGGTGGTGGTCGATGGCGCGCTGGCCGAGGACCTCGAGCGCGCGCTGGCCGGGCTCACCATCGAGGCGCTGCCGGTGGTCGCGCCGTCGCCGTCATCGTCGCCGTCCCTCGCCCTCCACGTCGGCGACGTCACCGGCACGCTCACCGTGGACGCGGCGGCGGCGTGTGGCCCGGGGCGGGCGCTGCTCGTCACCACGCGCGCCACCGGCTGCGTCGCGCGCCCGGCGGCGAATGCGGTCACCGCCGCGGTGCAGGCGCTCGCGCGTCCGCTCGACGACGTGATCGAGCGCCGCCCGGCGCCGCTCGCGGCGGTGGCGATCGTGCTGCCGGAGGGCGCGCGGCTCACCCTCGATCGCGCGCCGCGCATCGACGGGGCGCCCGCCGACGTCGCCGCGATCGCGCCGCTGCTCGCCGCGCTGCGCACGGGCGGTACGCCGGTCACGCCGCCGGTCGCGCGGCCGGGTGCCGCCCTCGCGCCGCGCACGCTCGTGGTCGAGGGCCCGGCCGGTGCGACGATCACGCTCGAGCTGCTCGGCGACGGGCTCGTGCGCCGGCGCGGCGAGCCGCGCGCGCTGCGGCTCGTGCCCGAGGCGTGGAGGGTGCTCGGCCGGCCCGCGCGCGCGCTGCGCGAGGTCGCGCTGTGGATCGAGGAGCCGCTGATGGTGACCGCGGTCGAGATCTCGGGTGCCACCTATACGCGTGGCGCCACGCTCGGCGAGTGGACGCGCATGCCCGCGGGCGCTGTCGATCCGGTCGCGCTCGAGGCGCTCGTGCGCGAGCTCGCCGGGCCGCGCGCGACGGCGGCCGCGGCGGTGCTCCCACCGCGGCCTGCCCCGCGGCGGGTGATCGTGCGCGTGACGCCGCCGGCCGGCCCGCCCGTGGTCCACGCGCTCGAGGTCGGGGTGCTGGCCGCGGACGGGTGCCCTGCCCGGGTCGCCGGCCGCGTGGTGATGCTCCAGCCGGCGATGTGTGCGGCGCTCGACGTGCTCGTGGCGCCGGCGCGGTAGGGCGCGGCGGGCCCGCGCGAGGGGCGCTCCCAGGCGATCGTGCACGTGGCACGTGGCACGTGCACCTGCACGTGGACGAACGACCGGGCACGCTCATGGTGTGCTCCGAAACGTGTGCTTCGAAACGCCGAAGGCCCGCACGGGGCGGGCCTTCAGGTGATCAGCGCACGCGGCGCCGATCGATGCCGCACCGGGCGATCAGCCGCCCTTGTTCTGCTTGACCAGGTCCTCGGGGGACAGCCGGCCACCGGGGGGCGGCGCCGCCGGCGCCGTGCCCGCGGCGGGCGCGAGCGTCGGATCCGGGGCGGGCGACTCCCAGGCCTGGGTGATGTTCTCCATCTTCTTGTAGACGAGCAGCCCGTCCGAGTTGCGCTCGCTGTGCGGCGAGGACAGCTTGAACGAGCCGGTGATCTCGACCTGGTCACCGACGGCGTACGGCGGGCACACGTTCTTCGGGTCCAGCGTGGCGCCCGGCTTGGTGGGCTCGCAGCGGTCCGGGTACATCGCCAGGTTCCGGTCCGGCTTCTTGATGCGCTCGATCTCGAGCTTGTTGAACGGGCGCGGCACGTCGACGATCCACAGGCTCTTCTCGGGCGGGGTGTCCGCCGCGTCGCCGATGTAGAACTTGGCCCGCTCGCACTTGGTCGGGTCCTCGTCGATCATCTTCTGGACCTCTTCGTCCGTCATGCCGGGCTGGCGCACGGCGGTCGGGCAGTGGTAGGCCCACGTCACGACTCCCTTGACCGTGACCTCGCTCTCCAGCAGCTTCTTGCCCTTGACCCGCATCTCCTTGACGTTGTGCGAGCCACCCGCCTCGGCGGCGGGCAGGTCGAACCCGGGGACGGCGGGGAGGCTGAGCTTGACGTCCGCTTTCCGGACCTCGGCGTCAGGACCCTTGAGCTTGTCCTTCTCGCAGGCGGTGAGTGCCAGCGGCAGAGCAAGGGCAAGCAGGGCGGTGCACAGGCCGAAAGTGGGCGGCATGTCGAGGGTCATAACATGGTGACCAGGGTCACTCAAGTCGCCGTCCTGCCTACGATCTTGTGCCTGGTCGGGGCGCTTGTCGGGGCCGGCCAGGTGGGCTGCGATGCCCCGGCGCGGGTCAAGCCGTGGCGCCACGCCCCCGATCCGAGCGCCGAGGCCGCGCGCGCCCCGGCGTCTGCCGCCCTCGCCGAGGCCGGCGCCGCCGCCGAGGTCCGGGCCGCCCGCGGCCACACGCTCCGGATCCACGTCGACAGCGACCCCGGCCGGCTGACGCCGATCGTGGCGCCGTCGGCGTGGGCGCGCCGGATCCTGCTCGGCACGGTGTTCGAGCCGCTCGTCCGCTACCAGCCGCCCGAGCCCGGCCAGACCGCCGGCCGGTACGCGCCTCGCCTCGCCCGCTCGTGGCGGGTGATGCCGTCGCAGACCGAGATCCGCATCGAGCTCGAGCCCACCGCGACGTTCCACGACGGCCGGCCGGTGTCGTCGTCCGACGTGCAGTTCACGCTCGACGCGATCCGCGATCCGCGCCGCGGCATCGACCACTACCGCGCGATGCTCGCCGACGTGTTCGCGGTCGAGCTGATCACCGCGCACGAGGTGCGGCTCGTGCTCCTGCGCCCCAGCGCCTACGTGCTGCGCGCGCTCGCCGAGATCCCGATCCTGCCGATGCCGACCTACGAGAGCAGCCTGCTCGGCGGCGGCGCCCTCGTGGGTAGCGGCCCCTACAAGTTCGTCTCGAACAAGCACGGCATCGTCCACCTCACCCGCAACGACCGGTACTGGGGGGGCACGCCGGCGATCGCCGACGTCGAGTTCGTGCACCAGCCCGACGCGGCGATCGCGCTCAAGGACGCCAAGCGCGGCGACATCGACATCGTGCCCTCGCTGATCCCGGCGCACTGGCCCGAGCAGGCGAGCTCGCCCGGCATGGCGGCGCTCGGCGCGCTCGAGCTCGGCACGCCGCGCTGGCGCTACCTGGCGTTCAACGCCCAGCACGTTCCCCTCGACGACGCGCTCGTGCGCCACGCCCTCGGCCTGCTGATCGATCGCCGCGCGATCGCCAAGCGGGTGTTCGACGGGCTCGCCCGGCCTGCGCTGTGGCCGATCTGGCCCGGTGGGTTCGTCAGCGCCGCCGAGGTGCCGGTGCCCGAGTTCGATCCGGCGGCGGCGGCCCGGCTGCTCGACGAGGCGGGCTGGCTCGACTCGGACAAGGACGGCATCCGCGACAAGGCGGGCGTGCAGCTCCGGCTGACGATGCTCGGCAGCGAGAAGCCCGCGCCCCGCGATCCCACGGCCCCGCCGGTCAAGATCGCGCGCGACTACTTCGTCGAGGCCGCGCGCCGGATCGGCGTCGTGATCGAGGTCGGCACCGGCGGCGAGTCGTACCTGGAGAAGCGGGTCGCCGAGGGCACGTTCGACCTGGTGGAGCTGTCGTTCGCGGGGATCGTCGACATCGATCTGCTGCCACTGCTCGGCAGCAAGGACCCGCGCCACGCGCCGTCACCGCGGATCGATCGCGTGCTCGACGCGCTCGCGGCGGCGTGGGATCCGGCCGAGCGGGGCACGCTGGCGCAGGAGCTGGCGGCGGCGCTCGCGGAGAGCTGGTCGCTGGTGGGGATCGTCGCGGACGCGCCGCAGGGGCTCGTGCACCGGCGGGTCAAGGGCGTGCGGGTGTGGGACGGCTGGCTCGACGTCGCGGCGCTGTCACTGGTGGAGTAGCCCGCGGGGCCCCGCGGCGTGAGGTGCCGCCGGGCCGGATCCCGGGGTACCGTAGCGGCCGTGGCCCCGCCTGCGTCGCCGACCTCGCCCGCGCACGCGCCCGTGCAGCCGAGCGTGCGCTCAGCGCTCGCGCAGGCGTTGACGGGGTTGCCGGCGGAGGTCCGGACGCCGGGGCAGGGTGCGGCGGCGTGCCGGGCGATCGCCGACGTCTACGATCGCGGGATCGCCGAGCGGTTCACCGCGGCGCTCGCGGCGGCGGCGCCCGGCGCGTCGATGGCGCTGGTGGCGACGGGCGGGTGGGCGCGCCGCGATCTCGCGCCGCACTCGGATCTCGACTTCATCGTGCTGCACGACCGCGAGGAGGCCGCCGCGACGCGCGTGTGCGACCGGCTGCTGTACCCGCTGTGGGACGAGAAGCTCGCGATCGGGCACGCGGTCCGCGAGGCGCGGGCGGTGGCCCGGCTCGCCCAGGATGACCTCGCCACGGCGACGGCGCTCCTCGACGCGCGCCACATCGCCGGGGACCGGCGGCTGACCACCGAGCTCGAGCGGGCGACGCTCGGGGCGCTCGCGCCGGGCGGCAACCCGAACGCCCTGATCGCGGCGCTCGCGGCCGAGAAGCAGGCGCGCCACGCGCGGTTCGGGGCGTCGCTCTACCTGCTCGAGCCCAACCTCAAGCAGGGCATCGGCGCGCTACGTGATCTGGCGACCGCGCTGTGGTGCGCCGCGATCCGGTGGACCCCGCCGCGGCCTGGCGAGGCCCCCCTCGATGCCGAGCAGCGGATCGCCGCGCTGGTCCGGATGGGGCACCTGGGCCGGCGCCAGGCGACGATCCTGGGCGAAGCCCGGGACTTCCAGCTGCGCGTGCGCGCGCTCGTGCAGCTGACGGCGGCCCGCCGCACCGATCAGCTGACGTTCGAGATCCAGGAGGCGATCGCGCCCGCGCTGTACCCCGACGCGCGCGCCCACGAGGGCGACGTCCGGCCCGCCGTTGCGCCCGCGGTGGAGGCGCTGATGCGCGCGTACTACCTGCATGCGAGCGGCGTCGTGGAGGTCGCGGATCGGCTCCTCGAGCGCGCGCGCGTCCCGGCCCGGCGCGCGCCGCGGATCGCGCCCGTCGACGCCGCGTTCATCACGTTCGACGGCGAGCTGGCGGTCGAGGATCCGCAGCTGTTCGCGACGCGCCCGAGCGAGATGGTGCGGCTGTTCCGCGTCGCGGTGCGCGAGCAGCTGGCGGTGTGCGGCCACACCCGCGAGCTCGCGGCCGAGGTGATCGCGCGTGATCCGGCGCCGCTCGCGGGCGATGCGCGCGCCGCGCAGCTGCTCGGCGAGGCGATCGCCGACGTGCGGGATGCGACCCAGCCGGCGGCGCTCGAGCTGATGAACCAGCTCGGCATCCTGTCCGCGGTGATGCCGGCGTGGGCGCCGTGTGTGGGCCGCGTCCAGCACGACCTCTACCACGTGTACACCGTCGACCAGCACCAGCTGTACGCGGTGGCGATGCAGAAACGGCTCGCGCGCGGCGAGCTCGCCGCGGAGCACCCGCTGGCCACCGAGCTGTGGCGCGAGGTCCGGCGCCCGGTGCCGCTCCTGCTCGCCACCTTGCTCCACGACGTGGGCAAGCCCCTCGGCAAGGGGCACGCCGAGAAGGGCGCCGTGGTGACCGCCCAGATCGCGCGCACGCTCGGGCTGTCCCCCGAGGACGGCGAGCTCGCGGCGTTCCTCGTCCGCCAGCACCTGACGATGTCCCACCTGTCCCAGCGCCGCGACCTCTCGGACCCGGAGGTGATCGCGCGGTTCGCCGAGCGGATCGGCGACGAGGAGCGGCTGATCCAGCTCGCCCTGCTCACGCTGTGCGACGCCGCGATGACCAACCCCGACAACCTGTCCGCCTGGAAGGACGGCCTGCTGCGCGAGCTGCTGGTCAAGACGCGCGCGCACATCCGCGGCGGCGGCGCCACCACGACCGCGGATCCCACGGACGCATACCGGCAGGCGGTGGTCCAGCTCGTCGGGGCCACCGAGGACACGCCGCCTCCGGCGATCGAGCAGATCGTCGACGGCTTCGATGCGCGGCTGTTCACGCAGCTCACACTGGAGCAGGCGGCGCGCCACGTGCGGCTGGTCGGGCGGGCGCGCGCGGCGGCGCCGCACATCGCGCTCGAGGTGCAGGCGTTCCCGGCCGAGGGGCGCAGCGAGGTCGCGATCGTCGCGCCCGATGCGCCGGGGGTCCTGGCCGCGATCGCGGGCGCGCTGACCGCGAACCGGGTCGACGTGCTCGGCGCGATCCTCGGCCACATCGACCTCGGCAGCACGCGCCTCGTGACCGACGTGTTCCACGTGCGCGACCTCAAGGGCGAGGCGATCCCCGCGGACGACGCCCGCTGGGGGCGCCTGCTCGCGGATCTGCAGCGGCTGCTCGCCGGCCCGCCCGTTCCGGCGGCGGTCGCGGCGCTGATCGCGCAGCGGCGGCCGCGCTCCACGCTGCCCGCGCGCGTCACGCCCGCGGTCGTCACCGACATCCGCATCCACGACGACTCGACGCAGGCGACCATCGTCGAGGTGGCGACGCGCGACCGCGTGGGCGTGCTGCACGCGATCACCCAGACGCTCGCCGATCTCGGCCTCGACATCTCGCTCGCGAAGATCGCCACCGAGGGTGAGAAGGTCGCCGACGTGTTCTACGTGACCCGCCGGGGTCAGCGGATCACCGACGACGCGGAGCGCGCCGTGCTGCTGCAGCGGTTGCGCCTCGCCGTCGATACCCCGGGGCTCGTGCGTCCGTGAGCGTCGTCGATCTTCCGCCCGGCATGGGGCTCGTCGGCACCCCGCTCGGGACGTTCCGCGCGCCGGCGCGGGCGCGCAGGCTCGCGCTCGGCGCGCTCGTGATCGTCTGCGCGCTGCTGGTGCTGACCTGGTACCTTGTGTCCCAGCACCCGTGGCGGCGCGGTTCGAGCTCCCAGGTGGTGCTGCCCGTCGCGTTCGTCGCGTTCGCGGGGCTCGCCTGGATGGTCCGCCGGGCCCAGGTGGCGATCACGCGCGATGGCGTGCGCTGGGGCTGGGCGTCGCTCGGGTTCACGAACCCGCGCGCGCGGATCGTGTGCGTGCACGTGTACCGCGATGGGCTCGCGTTCGAGGCGACGCGCGGCTCGATGTGGTTCCTCGCGGCGCGCGACTGGGACCGGTTCGACGTGCTGCTCCGGCAGCTGCGCCGGGCCGAGTTGCCGCTGCAGACCCACGCGCGCACCGCGCCGTGGCGGCACCGCCTGCAGAGCTACGGGCGGTTCCTCGACGCGCTCGTCGGCGGCAGCGTGCTCGGTGCACTCGGCGTCATGCTGTGGGCGGCGTGATGCGCGGGCTCAGCAGCCGACCTTCGCGGGCGCCGACGTCACGACGCACGTCGCCGCCACGGCTGCCCTCGCGCGGCCGAGGACGACGGTCAACGCGGTCGCGGCCGTGACGAACCGGCCGGTGACCACCCGCACCGGCCCGTCCATCGCGTCGATCGCGAGCTGGGCCACGGCCGCCATTTCGAGGACGTTGCTGGCGTTGACGTCGAACACCACCGACATGTAGCTCAGCGTCGTCGCGGCGCTGTCATCCGAGACGACGAACAGCCACGGCAGCGGCTCGTCCCGATTTCGTGGACACCTCCCATCCCTCTCCCGTCATGATGAAGGTGTCCATGAAGAAGTCGTCCACGTCGGCCCGTCAGCGCCGGTCGTTTACTCCAGAGTTCAAGGCCGAGGCGGTCCGTATCGCCCGGACCCCGGGGAAGTCCAGCGCCCAGGTTGCGCGCGAGCTCGACCTGACCGTCACGTGCCTACGCGCCTGGGTGAAGCAGGCAGCCATTGATGCGCGGCCCACCGCCCAGGGGCCACTCACCACCGATGAGCGCACCGAGCTGACGCGGTCGCGGCGGGAGCTCCGCGTCGTCGAGCAGGAGCGCGACTTTCTAAAAAAAACGGCGGCGTACTTCGCGAGGAGCCAGTCGTGAGGTACGCGACCATCGCCGCCCACGTGGGCATGTACACCGTCGCGTTCATGTGCCGCGTGTTCGGCGTGGCGCCCTCCGGCTACTACGGCTTGGCGGACGTGCCCCACGTCGTCGCGGGCGCAGGAGGACGAGGTGCTCGAGGTGGAGGTGCGGGCCGTTTTCGCAGCGAACACGCAAGCGGTACGGCAGCCCGCGGGTCCATGCCGAACTCCGCGCCAACGGTCGTCGCGTCGGCCGCAAGCGGGTCGCGCGGCTCATGCGCAGGGGCGGCCTTCGGGCACGGGCCTCGACGCCGCTTCCGCAACACGACGCTGTCGAAGCATCGCGAGCCCATCGCTCCCAACCTCGTCGCGCGGCAGTTCGAGGTCACCGCTCCGAACCACGTCTGGGTCACCGACCTGACCTAGTTTGCCGACGGCGTCGGGGTTCGTCTACCTGGCCGTCGTCCTGGACCTGTACGCGCGCCGTGTCGTTGGCTGGGCGGTCTCGGACAACCTCGACGCGACCGTCGCCATCACCGCGCTGCAGCGCGCGCTCGCGCTTCGCCCGGTGCCCGACGGCCTCGTGCATCACAGTGACCGCGGCGTGCACTACGCGTGCGCCGACTACCGCGCCGTCCTCGGCACGCACGGCATCAAGCGCAGCATGAGCCGCAAGGGGAATTGCTGGGACAACGCCGTCGCCGAAAGCTTCTTCTCGTCGCGCACGTTCGAGCTCGAGGACCACGCGCAGTGGCACGACCTCCACGATGTCGAGCGCGACGTCGCGGTGTACATCGACGGCTTCTACAACTCGGAACGGAGGCACTCACACAATCGCTACTTGAGCCCTATTGACTTCGAACGCGAGTTCGCTCAACAAGGAATTGCGGCGTAACGCCGGTGTCCACGAAATCGGGTCAAGCCCAGCCGACGAGGCGCGACCGGTCCACCGATCGGTGATCGATGTCGGTGATCGATGGTAGAGAGCTTCGGCCGCGGGATCATTGAGATCCATTCGGCGGCCTCGATGAGATCCACCACTGCTCACTTGTGCAAGCTGGCGGTTTCCACGTGGCAACCGCAGTCCGCCCCATCCCAACCCGTACCGAGCACGGCGCCAGCGCGCGGAGGACGAGTCAAGGGCGGCGCAGCCCGGCTCGCGGCACACGAGCGAACCCTTGACGCGGCCGAGCACGCGGCGACCGTCGGAACCGGGCCGGGGCAGTATCCCGCCGCCGGGTGGATCCGGCGTAGGCCGCCGCTGAAGGTAGAGAGGACCATCGGTACATAAAACCACGGTTTGTTTAACTTATGCGCTCGGGACCTGCCGTATCCTGACCGCATGGGGACCCCGTTTCGGGTGAGAGTTCTGTACGCGCTGGTCGCTGGGTGTGGGACCGACCCAACACCCGCGGAGACCACGCCAGACTTCTCGTGTGAGGCGATACCGGATCCGCATTGCGCGCATCCGATCGATCGTCTCGTGATCCCGAAGCTTCGCGCGCTGGGCGTCCCGATTCGCGACGCAGAGCCTGAGGAGGTATGTCGCCGCCTAGCGATCGATCTGCTCGGACGTGCTCCGAGCCAGGCCGAGCTCGCTGTCTGCCGCGGCCAGACGCCTGCGTTGATGTTCGACACCTTCGTCGTCAAGCCCGCGTACGGCCGCGAGCAGCGCCGCGCATGGGGCGAGCTGTTCGCCTACAACAACTCGAACGTGTGGACCAACGAGGAGGTCGATCTCGATCGGCTCGTGGGTGAGGTCTACGACGGGACGATCGATTACGCCGAGTTCGCGACGCAGGTCGCGGTTCACCCGGCGCTCGTCGCTCTCCATCCGGACGACTCGTGGACGACCTATCTCTGGAACCTGTTCCTCGGCCGCCCCGCGCGCCAGGACGAGATCGAAGCGATGCGTCCGATCACGCTCGCGTGGGCGCGGCGCGCGCTCTGCGATCGAAACGTCTGGTGGAACTTTTATCTACGCGCACTCGCCGCCGGGATGAATGAAACTGAAGCGATCAACGAAGGTACGATGGCTTGCTACAACGTCGCCAAGGTCGAGTGGGGCTTCAACCTGTGCGCGTGCAGCCCGGGGTTCTTCAGCCGCGGGTGCGTCAGTGATGTGCTCGGCAAGCGGGTCGAGATCACGGCGGTCTGTCCCGTGCCGTTGATGACGAACGACCCGGCCAACTTCATGCGCGCGACGATGCGCACGCCCGGTGTCAACCAGGGCAGGTGCCCCAACGGTTCGATGCGGACCGAGTGCACTGATCGGATCCTCGACTATGCCGCGCAGTACACGTTCCGCCCGTTCTTCGAATGGAATCCACCCACCTCTCAGCTGCAGGCCGAGTTGCGTGCGGTCGGCGACGCGTTGATCGCGCGGGGGGATTTCTGGGAGACCGCAGCCGACCGCGAGTTGCACAAACTTCTCGGCTGGTGGCAGACGACGTTCCGCCATCCAGACAGCGATCTCCCGGAGGTGCGCTCGTTGCTCGCCGATCAACTCAAGGCGAGCGGGGACCTCCGCGACGTGCAACGGCTGGTCGCCACGAGCCTGCTCTACGTTCAGCCGGGAACGACACCCGACGTCGACGGAGCCGCCGACATGCCGCCGTGGATCGCGGGTCCGACCAAGCTTCTCGCGGGCGAGGCGTGGCTGGTGACCGCCGCCGACAGCGTCGGCGAAGTCGCCGGGCAATGCGACTTCCGCTGGGTGTCGACCGGCTACTTCGCGCCCCACTGGACAGATCCGAACTTCGTGATCCAACCGACCGGCACGCTCGACGCGTTGACATTCGACGGCTACTCGATCGCCTCGATCGTCGGACTCTCGGGGTGCAACAGCGATGTGAAGCGCCCCGACGTGTCGAACATCGGCCTCACCTTCAACCAGGCCGACATCGCGCGGACTCTGTGCTCGCATGGTAGCGGGGTCACGCCCACTGGCTGGACGGACGACTACCCTGCGGCCGCACGGCACCTGATCGAGCACCTTTGGCACCGCACGCCGAGACCCGGCGAGGCTGAGGCGATGGCGACCGAGATGACCGGCTGCATCGGCGCCGGGATGACCACCGGGTGTGGTGACCACGATGCTGCAGCGCGCTGGCTGTGCCAGCGCATGCTCGACTCCGCCGAATTCGCCACCTACTAGGAGGTCCCGATGAGCAACGACAAGAAATCGGGATGTGATCGGCGAGAGTTGCTCCGCGGCGCAGGGACGGCAGCGCTCGGGCTCAGCTTTCTGCCGTTCCTTGGCCGACGAGTGATGGCGGCACCCGGCGTCGGAGCGAAGGCGCGTCGAGTCCTCATCCTCAATCTGTCGGGTGGGGTGCGCTCGAGCGCGGCGTTCCTCGCGTCGACGCAGACGCCGTACAACCCGTACGGCATGCTGGTGCCGGCGGGTGGCACGCCCCCGTTTGCGCTCGGCCGGATCCTCGACGACACGCCGCCCGGCGTCAGGCCGCTCGTCGACGCCGAGTACACGCTTGGCCCGCAGTGGCAGAACCTGCGGCTGCCGCGGTTCCGCGAGATCGCGACGCAGTACTCGGTGCTCGGCACGTACTCCGAGCAGCGGGGTGATCACCTGCGCGCTCGGATCGAGGAGCCGACCGGCAGCATCTCGGGTGGAGATCCGGGGATCCTCACCCGCATCGCGGCCGCGTTCGACTCGGCCGGCGTCGCGGTGGGCGCCCCACCGTTTCACGTCCAACCGAGCGCGCTGTTCGGCAACGGTGGCGCGTTAACCAGATTTGCGCCGGTCTCACTCGCCGGCTACTACAGCCTGCCGAGTGCGGGCAACATCGACCAGAACGCGGTCCGGCGCACGGGTAACGGCTACGCGGCGACGGCGGAGATGCGCGATGCGTTCGATCAAGCGCGCGTCTCGACCCGGCACGGCGTGTCGAAGCTGTTGACCAGCACGTTCAGCCTGCATCGCGGTGCGGCCCGCGTGATCGGCGCACGTCTCTCGGAGCCCGACATGGCGGTTGCAACCCAGAACCCCACCGCTCGCGCCGCGGCATTCGGTACCGTCACGCTCCCCGACGGCCCGGCGGCGTTGCAGAACGGAATGCTCTACGACCTATTCACGAAGTGCATCGGTCCCAACGGCGCGGACCAGCGCAACACGGCGATCAACGCCGCGCTCGCGATCCGCCTCCTCCAGCTCGGCAGCCCGGCGGTCACCCTGGAGATCGGCAACTTCGACTTTCACTCGGGCGAGCGGAGCGGTGGCCCCCCGCTCTATGGATACCTCGGCCGGCTGTGGGCCGCGCTACGGTGGTTGTTGCCGCGGATCCCCGATCCGTCCGGCGATGGAAGCATGTTCGATCGTACGCTCGTGATCACGACGAGCGACTTCGGTCGCGATAAGGGAACGGCGAGCGGGTGGAACGGTGGTGAGGGCACCGATCACGGGGCCGACTTCGCCTGCTTCTACCTCGCACACGCGGTGATGGGTGCGGGCGTGACGCCAAACCGGCTGATCGGCGGCGTCGATACAGGCTCGTACCGCGGCAGCACCGCGACGACGCGCTACTCGAGCCGAGAGCTCCTGGTCACACTGCTGGATGCCCTGGGCTTCGATCCGCATGACGAGACGTGGGGCTTGCCGAGCGGCGGCGATCCGATCGGGGAGCTGTGGGCATGAGGTTGGTCTCGATCTTGTTCGTCTTCGCCGCGTGCGGTAACGACCGTGCGACAGTCGGGACCATCAACGACGACGACGCTGCAGCGCGCGAGCAGTTCCCGGATCTCGCGCGGCTCTACGCTGGTGACGCCGGTCTGTATCGCGGCTGCGGCCCGAATGGTGGTGTTTGCCATAACGGAAATGAGTTCCCGAACCTCGATTCGATGGGCTCGATCGTCGACGGCATCGGGCGAAGCTGCAATCAGAAGCGCGAGCGCGCCGACTCCCTTCACGATCTGTGCGAGCGCACGGGAGATGTCGTGGAGATCAACATGGAGAAGATCGAGATCGCGGCGATCTATCCCGATCCGAACGACACCATGGATCCACCTCGCGCGTGGTTACTCGAGATGCGCACGAAGCCGACGAACCTGTTCCGGTCGTACGAGCGGCTCGACGTGTTCCGCGATAACGTCATCATCGCGAACCTTCGTTACTCGCTTGACGGGGAGTCGCTCCTCGACCTCGCCCTCGATCCAACAGGGCGCACGCTGCGGATGCAGCTGTCGCCACCTCCGGAGAGTGGTTACGACGGCGGCGCCGAGGCCGCAAAACGTCTCGCCAAGTCCGGGATCCCCGGCGCGGCGGACGCGTTGCGCGTCGGCGATCCCAACCGCAATCACCTGTTCGGCGCCGAGCTCGGGGGGAAGATCATCGTCCCAGGAGATCCCCAGCGCAGCTACTTGCTACGTCGGCTGACCGATCCCTCCGCCGGCCCGCTGATGCCGCGCGCGAACTGCTGCTTCTGGTCAAAACTTGCACTGCGCGCGCTGTGGTGCTGGGTCGCGAGCCTCGACGAGACCGGCAGCAACGCGTTCGCGCCGATCAACTACGACGCGTGCCCCGCCTCGCCGACGGTGCTGCTTGGTTATCCCGAACTCGGCGACGGCTGCGAGACCGCCGGCCTGTGCCCGCCGCTGGCACTCGGCGGGACCAACGAGCCGACGTTCCCGTCGATCTACGCCGAGATCTTTGTCCCCAAGTGCAGCGGCGAAGGGTGTCACGACAGGGCGCCATACGGTGGGGAGGTCAACTTCAGTGACCAGGAGACCGCGTACGACACGCTCTCGACCAAGGTCGCGCCCGGCGATCCAGACGCGAGCACGCTCGCTCGCCGCCTCGAGCCGGCGACCTGCATCGCGCCCGACTGTCGCGTGATGCCGCTCGATCGCCCGCAGCTACTCGCCGGTGACATCGCTCGGATCCGGCAGTGGATCTCCGACGGCGCTCCACGGGACTGACCGCGATGAGGGCGGCGACAATCACGATCCTCCTGACGCGCATCGTTGTCGCAAGCGCATAAACGCGGGTGTACGCCGTGCCGCGCGCTCCAGAGTTCATAACGTTGCATCGATCAGACTTGCGATCGGGCGAGGTCGAACCGAAGCGGCAGCCGCTTGTGGTCGCTGGGCAGGATCAGGCCTCGCTCGTTGAGGTTGGTGAAGAGATGGCCGAGGGCGACGAGCTCGGCCTTGTTGGCGGCCGGGGCGAGGCGTACATGGATCGCGTGGTCGGTGACCGAGATCGTGGCCGGCGCGGCGAACAGGTTCGCCAGCAGCTTTTTGGCTTCACGCGGCCGCGTCATGAACGGCGCGATCAGCGCGGCCAGCTCGGCCTCCGCGTTCGCGCAAGCGATGCGGATCACGTCGATGATCGTCTTGAGCTTGCCATCGTGCTTGACGAGTCGGTTGGCCAGCTCGGTCGATTCGACGGGCGCGTGCGTCGGGATGAATGGCCGGAGCTGGAGCAGCAACGCCTGACGTTCGAGCGACTCCGCCAGGTCCTCGTCGGCGGCGACGTGGCGCGGATGCTCAGGCGAATGCCGCGCGAGCCGGCGACGCGCATCGCCTTCCGCCACGCGTGCGAGCCGCACGGCGTGCTCGAGCCGACGCCGCGCAGGGTTCGGAATGATGGTTCCTGGCGGGTACGGCTCGACGCTGCGGCCATCGAGCTGGTTCATGCCCCAGCGCTCGACGCCGTGTTTGAATCCGTTCTCCTGGCGCCACCGCAGCCACAGGATCTCGACGAGGCGTTCGGCGGGCAGCGTCGAGTTCGCGAGGAAGTTCACCTGCCGCCCCTCGGCGGTCCGCACCGCGATCCGCCGGATGCGCCCGCGGCCTGCGCCGAGGTTGCGGCGGCGCTTCTCGTGCATGGCCACGGCCTCGCCGGCGATCGTGATCGGCGTGAACGCCGTCGCGGGCAGGTCGGGGTACGGCGCACGTTCGTAGGTCACGAAGTCGAAGCGCGTGTCGCGCAGGGCCGCGAGCAGCTCCGCATGTGCGCCGGCGCGATCGAACGCCAGGACGATCTGCGCGTCCTCGCCGAGCGCGTCGCGGATCTGGGCGGCGAGCGGTGGCAGCCACGTCGTCAGGCTGTCGTGCGCCGGCACGTTGATGCGAAACACGGGGCTGCCGTCCTCGTCATGGACGTAATAGTCGCTCGTACCCGGCAAGACGCGGCGGGCCTGCATCCGCCAGCCCTTCCGCACGACCTCCTGGCCCGTGTACGGGCGCAGGTGGTTGTCGACGTAAAACACCGCCGGCCCGGCGGCCGCATGCGCCGCCGTGATCAGCCGCTCTGCCATCCGCTGCTCGAGGGCAACGCCACCGTCGGTCTGCTCGATCAACCGCCCCAGCAGCTTGCGCACGCCGCTCGCGCTGGGCACGCGCTCGGCGCGCAGCAGGGTCGCACCGCTCGGCGTCGCCAGCCGGCGCACGCCTTCGATCACCAGTTGCCGGATCGCGAGCGCGCAGACGATCGCGTCGAGCGCGATCCGCAGGCCATCCGGATGGCGGCTGGAGAACGCGCGCTGGGCCTCGTCGTGGAGCCCGAGTTCGCCGACCAGCGCGAGCAAGATCCAGCACCCAGCGTGCTGCACGTGCTTGCCGCCTCGCACCGGCTGCGCGGTCATCGGAACGATCTCCGCGCCCTCCACAGGCGCGGCTGGGTAGGCCTCCTCGACGACGGGCTCGGCGGGGGGCGTCGACCACAGCGGCTGCTGGGACGGCGCCGGCGGCGCCTCGACGGGCTCCGCGGCAGGGGGCGAACTCGGCGTCCTGCGCATGCGCTCCTTGCGCCACTGCGCCCAGACGCTCCACACCGTCGAGTACGCGCGACGGTCACCGCGTGGCTGCGCACGATGGGCGTCGCCAGGCATCTGGCCCGCGTCGAACATCGCGCACCACGCGGCGTGGACCGCCGGCGTCACCTTCGCGTTCTTGCCCTGCCGCTGGCCAAGCACCGCCCGGACGCCTCCTCGCGCGAACGTGCGTCGCAGTTGCCGTACGTACTCGGTGGTCAGCCCGAACGCGGCCGCCAACCGCCCCAGGTGCAGGTCGCCCGTCTCCGCCAGCGTCACCACAAGCACGTTGCGCGCGTCGCGATCGTCGTCGTCCTCGTCGTACACCCCGATCAGCGTCCCGCCGATGAACACGTGCGCGGCCGACCCGTGCACCACGACCGAGCCTTCGCCCGAGAACCGGCGGAGCTCATACCCGGCTGGCGAAGGTGGCTCCTGCAACATGAAGTCGAGAGCTTCCATCGCTCTCAAGACATCCGCCACCGTTCCGAAATTCCAATCCTTCGCGTTGTTCTCGCAAGTTCAGTCGATCGTTCGTCCCGGCCCTAAGTCCCCGAAACTCGATCGGGTCGCCAACGCCGTTATGAACTCTGGTGCGCGCACGGGGCCACCGCGGCGACGGGGCGGCCCACGGCGGTGCGTGGGCCGCGGTCGGCGGGGTGGCCAGGCGGAAACCACGCGACCGCGGCACCGGCACACCGCACAGCGCGGGCCGGACGCCACCAGGGTCGTGGGGCGCTCCGGACGCGCCTCGCGGGGCGCGTCCTCCTCGGTGTCAGCTGTGAACTCTCCAGAAACGTCATATCGCGGGGGCAGGGGATCATCGTCGAGGCTTCTGCCGCCGACCTCGCGCACGCCGGACATCGGCGCGGGCGGGCCTTGCGGCAGGCACACGCTGCTTGTCGGGGCCACTATCTCGGTACCCTGATCCATCCCCAAGTTGATCGCCCCTGCGCGCGTGGGTAGCTCACAGCGGCGCGCACTGCGCACCAGCCGCCCCCGGGACGAGCGTTGATACGTGGCTCGCGCCGCACGCGCCTGGGCCTTGCGCGCGGGCAGCCGACACCTATCGCCGCAATAGATCTGCCCGTGAAAGCAGGGGCGGCAGATCGAGAACAGGCTCGCACAGGCGGCGCATCTCTCGAGGCAAAGTAGCTCGTCCATCGGGCTCCGACCGCGACGACAAACTTGCCCCGACCACCAGCCCCGAGCATCCTGTGCTCGAAGCCGGCGTCCATCGGCTGAGGGTCTCGGACGGGAATCCGAGGCCCTCGATCTTTTTCGGCGTCGTCGCGGATCGATCATAACGGCACGATCCTCGACGGCGCGACTATCTCGCCATGGCCCCGCCCCGACCGTCGAAACGCGACGTGTTCAGGTCGCCATCAACAACAGCGAGAAGCACGGCGTGAAGCAGACCGATCGCATGCTCGGGAACGCGGGGATCGACGTGTGGGCGCTGTTCCGGCCGTGGGCCGAGTTCGTGGTCGGCGATCGCAAGGAGATTGTCCTCGCCCTGGACTGTACCGAGTTCGATGCCGATGACCACGCGACGCTCGCGGGCTACCTGGTCACGAGCCATGGACGGGCCACGCCGCTGATCTGTAACTGTGCGCATAGCTACCGCCACCTCACCCCCACCGACGACGACCTCCAGCAGATCATGAAGTACGCGATCAAGGCGGGCGTCCTCGACGGGCCGATCGACCTGACCAAGCTCGTCGACCTGCAGTTCATCCCGGCCAGCATCTCGGCCGCGGACATCACCACCCCGCCATGACCCCACCACCACGCATCACCTGGATCGCCGTGGCCCTGACCCTGTGCGCGAGCTGGCTGGCCACCGGCGTGGTGATCGCGCTCGCCACCGTGGTCGCCCTGCCCGCGTTCCTCGCCAAGGCGGGCCCGTTCTTCCTCGCCGGCCTCGTCACGGTCCGGATCGTCGGAGCACCGGCGCGCACGCCCGCGATCATCGCGACCGCCCTCCTCGCGGTGGTCGCGCGCCTGGGCTGGACCGCGTTCTCCTTCGCCACCCGCGACCTCGCGGTCGATCGCGCGCTGGTGCTGCTCGGCGCCTCCCTCCCCGTCACGCTGATCGCCAGCGTGTGGGCGTACGTCGGGATGATGCTGGCCGGCCGCCCCGCCACTCCGCCGCCTCGCACGCCGACGATGCCCGCCGCGCGTGACGCCCCGCCGCCCCACGAGCCAACGCAGGCCGAGCTCGACGACCTCGAGCAGGAGCTCGCGCGAGAGATCGCCCGCGAACGCGACGGCGCCCCGCGCGGCCCGGCCTGAGCGTCGCCCGCCCGCGTCTGCGACGCGCAGCAACACCGGCGTCAGCGCGATCGATGCCGCGGGCGCGCTGTTCCTGCCGGTCGGTGATCGAACACCGTGGCCCCCGGCGACCGGCCGGGGCGTCGGGCGCTTGACGAAACCCAGACCGCGGATGACGATCGCACGATGACCGCACGCGCCGCAGGCCGACGAACAGGGCCACGCAAGCGGCCTCCTTCGCCAGCGCCCGCACAGACCGACCGCGCGCGCAGCAGCAGCCGGAAGCCGGCGCAAGCGGAGGCGCTGCTGCGCCGTATGCGCGCCTTGCACGAGAAGATCCAGGGCCACCACCTCGACATCGACCCTGGAGATCTGGGCCTGATCCTGGAGCGCCTGTGCCGCGGTCCAAGCAGCGGACGCCGGATGTTCATCCGCCCGCGGAAGGACGGCGGTTTTGGCTTCTAGCGCCGACGAGCGGTTCCTGGCCGCGCTCGCAGCCGAGCTGCGGGGGCTGCGCATCGAGGCGGTGGTGGTCGGCAATGTCGCGAGCATCCTCGGAGGCGCGCCCGTGCTGACCCAGGACGTCGACTTGCTGGTGCGAGATACAGCACTCAACCGGAAGAAGCTGAAGCGCCTCGCGGCCGCGATGGGGGGCGTCGGGCCGACCCCGATCTCCGAGCTCGATGCGACCGAGCGCATCTACGGCACCGACGTCCCGATCGACATTCTCTACGGTCAGTTGATCGGCGGGCTCACGTTCGCGTCCGTTCGGTCACGGGCCTACCCGGCGGCCGTGGGACGTGAAGTGCTGACCGTCGCGGCGCTGGCCGACGTCATCAGATCCAAGACCGCGGCAGGGCGACCGAAGGACAAGGCGGTCCTCCCCATCCTCCACGACACCCTCGCTGTTCGTCGAGCGGCCAAGCTCGAGCCCTGATCGCTACCTCCTCCTTCCCGGAGCCCAAACCGACGTTGCGTTCGTAGCCGCGTTCGTAGCCGGAGCCCGGACCGACGTGGACGAACAGGGGTCCGGCGAAACCAACACAACTTGCTGTCCCCCGGCGTCAGGGTAGTTGTCGCGCCGGGCCGGTCGCCGGAGCCGTGTCCGCGGAGGAACCGGCGAGCAGCCTCGGGCCGGCGCCATCCACATGTAGTTGTGTTGGTTCCGCCGGACCCCTTGCGACCTCCCTTGCGACTTCGAACCGTCTGGTCAGCCCTCCTACAGGCTGGCCCCGGCCGGCACCTTGGATCCCTCCGGGCCGAAATGCCGGTTTGTCTTACTTATGCGCAGAGCCCGCTGACGCCGCGATAGGTCCAGGCGATGGGCACCGCAAACCGTGTGCTTTCAGAACCCGCCGACGTCGAGCCGGATCGGGGCGGCGGCCACCTCGGGGTGCGCGGCGTAGAGGGCGTCCATGCACTGCTTCACGCGCGCGGGCGCCTCGTTCTCGTGGCGCAGGCTGTTGGTGCCGTAGCTGAAGCACACCAGCAGGTGCGAAGGGTCGTCCGGGTCGGGAAACGTCCGGGAATAGGTCAGCGGGAGGAAGTCCCCGCCGCCGCGGTCGTCCGACTGGGCCTGCTCGTAGGTCTCGTCGTCGGCGAAGTTCTTCTGCGCGGCGAGGTAGTCGTAGAGGAAGGTGTCGATGGTCGGGATCAGGTGCTCGTTCATGGCTCGGTCAGCTCTGGGGTTTCATGGAGGGGTGTGTCACGAAGCGTGCCCCGTCCGGCGCTGCTCGCGATCGATCATGCGACGCCCCATGTCGGCGCGACAACAGTGACCTTCGTAGGTGGAAAGGGCGGTGCGCGCGTTGGTGAGCGGCGTCGACGGGTCACCGTGGGCCGCCTGGGCGGCCGTGACTTCGGCCTGGAGCGCGGCCTGGTGGGAGGCGCGCGTGGGCGGCGAACCGGGGGTGCCGCCGAGCGTGGGCGTCGCCAGTCGGTTGTTGCGGGGGTACTCGTCCTCGCACTTCTTGTACATCGCGGCCTCGGCCTTCTTGCGCCAGTTGTTGAGGCACGCCGTCGCGGTGTTGCCGCCGATGACCTTGTCCTTCGCGCAGTTGGGCTCCGCGGGCGCCTTCGCCCCGATGGCCGACGCCTGGCTCGCGGGGTCGAGGCGGTCGAAGCGCTCGGCCGCGTTGGACCCCGGACGCGGAATGGTGCCGGCGGTGGACTCGAAGCTGTTGGCGAAGTTCTGCTTGTGGCGGTCGAGCATGGGCGGGGTGCGCGCGTCCGAGCATAACAACGCCGAGGCCGCGCGCGGCAGGCTCACCCAATATGACTGCAATTGTTGTCGGGACGACATGGGCCAACGCATGATCCAGCGTCGGCAGCGCCGTACCGGGCACGCCGCGTATCGCCCTGCGCATAGTGCCGAGGCAAGTGGCCGGACGCGATAATGGCTCCTGCCACGAGCTGTATCGCGTTCGGTTCCTCGATGACGGCGACGAATCTGAAGGTTCCTCCGCACGGGCAGTCCGTGACCCGAAGTCCGAAGGTTCGAACCAAAAGCTGGGCCCATGTCAGACCTCCAGGTCGCTTCGGCGAGATGGGCCGCTCCGGTGCCTCTCGAGGTGGCTCCGGTAGGACACGTGAGCGGAGGCGCGCGTGGGCCGAGATGACGCCCAAGTAGCGTAAGCATCGGGAACTTGGGCGGCGGCATCAGGGCTGCGAGTCGGGCGATGAATGCAAGGGGCTGAAACTCCAACGTCTTTACGCCGCGGGCCCACATGCGCTTCAAATCGAAAGCCACGTTGCCATTCTTGAGCATTGGCCGCAGCCGAGAGGCAGGGATCGGGGGACGCGCCAGGTAGGCGAGCAACTTCTCCAGCGCCGCCCGCGCATGAGCAGGAATGGCGACGCCGGCATGGACGTCGAAGCCGGCGGGGGATCGCGCGGCCAGCTTGGCGACGGCAGGTTTGCTGTGGCTGCTGGCGGGTCCCTCGCCAGAGGACGTGCGCTCGGCGATCGGTTTGGCTCGGGCGAGTCGTTCGAGGACCTCCCGAGCCCGGCTGGCCTCGATATCAGGTGAGCCGTCGTCGCTGTGCCTCTGACTTGCACGTCGGGTGAGATACCGACGTACCCCGTGCTCGATGGCCATGGCCACGTCAGCCAGTTCCGTCAGGGTGGGAGCCCGAGTCGGCTGAAAGAGGACGTCAAGGGCCGGTCCGACTCGGATCCTTGGGGGGCCCGGGATCGCTCTCGTGCGTTCTGCCACTGGTGGGGACCTCCGCGAAGACACCGTCCGAGACGACGAAGTGGCCGTGAACGTTCAACATTCCTCCGTCCGAGAAGCGCTGGAGGTGAAGGACTCCGGCGGGCGTGCCGAGCACGCCATCCTCGGCGGCGAGCGACTGCACTGCTCCGAAGATCGCGGATGTCGCGATGCGGAAGACGGCGTTCGCCACGTCGGAGTCGAACGCCACCAGCATTCGAAGCTCGAAGGGCAGTGAAACCACCCACTGCCGGTAAGGCACCTTCGGCATGACGCGGTCCTCGAGCAGGCCGCCTATCGGCGCCCTGCTGGGTACATGGAGCGCGCCGCCATCCGCCTGCCAGAGCAGCTCGAACAGATCGGGTTCTTGCAGGAGAAGGGGACGATGCGAGGGGCGGCGCACCGGTCGCACCGGTACCTCAAAAATCCCCGGCTCAAGTCTGCACAAGACCGGACCGCCAGGAGGCCTTCCCTCACGAAGGCAGGAAGTGGACTCGGACCGTCCTCGGACTCGGTCGCGGCAAAGAAGCGCTCGAGGTGCTTCTCCAGGATCTGCACGATGACCGAGTCCGCCGGGTCGCGGGGACGATACTCGTAGCGCCCGCGAGTCTCCTGGGACGTGGACGCCGCCTCTGGATGCGAACAAGGGCGGGGCTGAGACATCTGCCGCCCAAGAGCAAGGCGGGGGCCAATCCGGGAACAGCGTCGCTGCCGGCATACCCACGATCGAGTTCACTTCGGCGCGTCCTAAAACGCGACAGCGCCTGTCCCATTGTAGGACTACAGCGTGCGGCGAACGTCTCCGTGACGAGCCGGGACGGTCGAGCTCTCGTGTCGGCATCCCGCTAGGGCACCGAAGCTGGAGGAGACCCCCAGGTGATCAGGGCCGCACCTCGACGAAGACACTCCCCGACGGGTTCGCACCCGAGCGGGGCGGAGCTCCGAGGGATCATCGGCGAGGTCGACGCTCAGGTCCTCCGACGCCGGGATCACCTCGACCGAGGCGTACGGGCGGCGGGCAGACGCCGAGGGGGACTCTCCCGGCCTAAGCCTTCTTCTTCTTCTTCTTGGGCTCGGGCGGGGGCTCCTCGGCGGGCGGAGGCTCGTCGGTGGGCGGGGCGTCCTCGGCGAGGGCCTCGGCCGGTGGCGCGTCGGGTGGCGCGGCCTGAGGTTCCACGGGCGCTTCCGGCTCCGGCGCGATCTCGGCCTCGCTCGGTACGCGCGCGAAGACCCGCTCGAGCGCGGATGCGGCGGCCATTCGGACGACGGCGTCGCTGCAGTCGAGCTCGCCGACTAGTGCGACGATGATGCCGTCGTCGACGTCACCTGGGAGGCTGGCTACCGCGAGGAGCAGCTCGGCGCGTTCGGCCGCGGGGAGGGGCTCCAAGAGCTCGTGCAGGAGGGCGTCCCGTGCGCCCAGGTCGGCGGCTTCGGCGTAACGGCCAATGACGGCGAGCACTTGGCCGCGCCACGGGTTGACGTCGCCGGGGGTCGCTGAGAGCGCGAGGAGGTGGGCCGCCGCACGGCGCACGGCGCGGACCGGATCGCCGAGGACGCCGAGCAGCGCGCCCAGCGTGTCGCCCGAGTCGAGCGCGAGCGTCGCGAGGTGGGCGCGAACGAGGTCGGCGAGGCCCACCATCGCCGCGAGGCGCCACGTTGGGCTTTCGTGGCCGGCGAGGCCGAGGAGACCGTGGGCCTGCGCGTCGCCGAAAGGCGCGTGCTCCGGCAGGCCGTCCGGCACGATGTCGCGGTCGCTCAGCCAGCGCCCGAAGCCGCGGCCATCGAGGGTCGTCGCGAGGCCCACGGGGACCCAGCCGAGCGCCAGCAGCGCTTCGCGGGCCGCGACCTGCACCGGCTTGTGGATGTCCGCGAGCGCGCCCGTCAGTGGGCCGACGGCCTCGCGGCGAGCCGTCGCGCCGAGCGCGGTCGCGGCGGCAGTTCGGGCGTCGGGGGCGCCCTGCGTCAACTGATCGATGAGGAGATCGAGAGACCGGAGGCTCGGGCTCGCCAGCGCGGTGGCGGCGGCGAGACGCACGTTCGGGTCCCGGTCGCCGCGCGCGATCCGCTCGAGGGTCCTCACGCAGCCCGCGAGTCCGAGCGCGCCGATGGCGCCACAAGCCGCTGCCCTGACGGCGTCGCTGGCGTCGTGCTCGGCCAGCCGGGCGAGCGCCTCGGAGGCGAGT
>CAXNMK010000002.1:0-854426 GCA_964203225.1 Kofleriaceae bacterium | reverse complement strand
CGCGCGATCCCGAAATCGATGACCTTGAGGAACCCGTCCTGGGTGACGAGCAGGTTCGACGGCGAGATGTCGAGGTGGACGATGTCGAGCGGCTGGTCCGCCGTCGGGCTGGCCTCGGGGCCGCGCTTGGCGTGGTAGAAGCCCATCCCCGCGGACGCCTGCCGGATCAGCTCGACGGCGTGCTCGAGCGGGAGGAACCTGCCGTGCTGGAGGCCGCGCCGGCACAGCTCGTTGAGTTCCTCGCCGACGATGTACTCCATCGCGATGTACGGGATGCCCTCGTGCTCGTCGACGTCGTAGACGTGGACGATGTTTGGATGGTTGAGCAGCGCGCCGATGCGCGCCTCGTCGAGGAACATCTCGACGACCTTCGGATCGTCGGCGAGCTCGGCGCGGAGGCGCTTGATCACGACCTCCTTCTCGAACCCGGCCATCGCGGCCTGGCGCGCGAGGTAGATCTCCGCCATGCCGCCGACGGCGACCCGGCGCAGCAGCGTGTAGCGCCCGCCGATCGTCAACGGCTCGAGATCCGCAGTGCGGTGCCTCACGACGCGCTCCCGGCGGCGGCGATCGGGTGGCCGACGGCGGCATGAGCGGCGCGCGTGCCCTCGATGGCGGCCCGCACGATCGGATTGGCCGGCAGCGGCGCGACGGTGCGGACGGGCTCCACGGACGTGGTCAACGCGGTCAGCACCGCGGTCATGCCGCCGGCGAGGCCCTCGAGATCGTAGCCGCCTTCGAGGAGCGCGACCAGCTTGCCGCCGGTGGTGGCATCGGCGAGCGCGCGCAGCCGGCGCGCCATCTGCGCGAACCCGGCGTGGGTGACGCGCATCCCGGCGATCGGATCGTGCTCGAACGCATCGAACCCCGCCGACACCAGGATCACGTCGGGACGGAACGCGGTGATCGCGGGCGCGAACACGTGGTCGAGCACGGCCGCGTAGTCCGCATCGCCCGAGCCGCGCGGCAGCCCGACGTTGACGGTGGCGCCGCGCGCGTGGGCGCCGCCGAGCTCCGTGGGGGCGCCGCTGCCCGGGTAGTACGGGTACTGGTGCATCGACAGGAACAGCACCGACGGGTCGTCCCAGAAGATGTCCTGCGTGCCGTTGCCGTGGTGCACGTCCCAGTCGACGATCGCGACGCGCGCGGCGCCCCGGGCGCGGACGGCCGCGGCGGCCACCGCGATGTTGTTGATCAGGCAGAACCCCATGCCCTGATCGCGGGTGGCGTGGTGACCGGGCGGGCGGACCACCGCGAGTCCCTGCGTGAACCGCCCGTCGAGGACGTCCATCGCGAGCTGCGCCGTGGAGCCCGCCGCCGCGAGCGCGGCCTCGAAGGTGCGCGGCGAGTAGTAGGTGTCACCGTCGATCCAGCCGGAGTTGCCAGGCAGCTTGCGCGCGAGCTCCTCGAGGTACGCCGGGGCGTGGGCCCGGACGAGCTCCTCGTCGGTCGCCGGGCGGATCGGCAGCTGGGTGCCGCGGGTGACGAGGCCGGCGGCGCCCAGCGCATCGCGCACGGCGTCGAACCGGGCCGGCGCGCTCCGGGTGACCCGGCGGCGCGCGGTGGCCCGCCTCACCGAACAGATCGTCGAGGACGTACCCGAGCATCAGTCGCGTTCCGACCTGAGCGCGCGCGTCATCAGGCGACCGATCGCCTCGCGCACCGGGACCGCCCTCGTAGAGGATCCCGTACATCGCGTTCGTGATCGGCGCGTCGACGCCGAGCTTGTCCGCGAGCTGCTTGGCGACCTTGGTGGTCGTCACGCCCTCGGCGACCTGCTTCATGTCGGCGAGGATGTCCGCGAGCTGCTTGCCTTGCCCGAGCGCGAGGCCGACGCGGCGATTGCGGGACGAGTCGCCCGAGCAGGTCAGCACCAGGTCGCCCATGCCGGACAGGCCCGCGAACGTCTGCGGGTTCGCGCCCATCGCCACGCCCATGCGGGTCAGCTCGGCGAGGCCGCGCGTGATCAGCGCGATCCGGGTGTTCGAGCCGAACCCCAGGCCGTCGGAGATGCCGGCGCCGATCGCGATCACGTTCTTGAGCGCGCCGCCGATCAGGACGCCGCGCACGTCGTCGGTGGTGTAGATGCGGAAGTTGATGCTGGTCAGCGCCTTCTGCGCCGCCTGCGTCGAGGCCGGATCGTGGCCCGCGAGCACGATCGCCGCCGGGAAGCCCGCCGCGAGCTCCCCCGCGAACGTGGGCCCCGACAGGTACGTCGCGCGAGCCGCGAGCGCCGGGGGCAGCACGTCGCGGTAGACCTCGTCGATGGTCTGGAGCGTGCCCTCCTCGAGGCCCTTGCTGGTGTTGATGACGATCGCGTCGGGCTCGAGGAACGGCGCGGCGCGCTCGAGCGTCGCGCGGATCCCGTGTGACGGGGTCACGCCGAGCACGAACGGCTTGCCGCGGACCGCCACCTCGAGATCACTGGTGACGGTGACCGCGTCCGGCAACGTGTACCCGGGCAGGTACGCGGTGTTCTCGCGCGCGCGCTGGATCGCCGCCGCGGTGTCCGGGTTGCGGTGGTACAGGCTCACCCGGTGCCCATGGCTACCGAACAGCACGGCGAGGCACGTGCCGAAGCTGCCGGCGCCGAGCACCGCGATGTCTTCACCGCTCATGGGAGCGACAACCGTACCACCTTGGGTCGGGCGTTTGAAGGCGCCCCGGCCGCGACGCCGGGTTTGCGCCGCAATCCCTCAGGGCGGCGTGACGGTCAGGCCTTCGGTCGACAGCACCACCCGGTTCCGGCCCGCGCGCTTGGCCGTGTACAGAGCGGTGTCGGCGGCCCGCACCAGGGCCTCGGCGTCGGTGCCGTCGTCGGGGCACGTCGCCACGCCGATCGAGACGCTGAGCCGGCCGGCGCGGGGCGCCGCATCGGAGAAGTCGTTGGCGACCACCCGCTCCCGCACCCGCTCGGCGACCTTGGCCGCCGTGAACTTGCCGGTGTCGACGAGGATCACGGCGAACTCCTCGCCGCCGTAGCGGGCGACCACGTCGTTGGCGCGCCGCGCGTCCCCGAGCACCCGCGCGAGCTGGCGCAGCACCTCGTCGCCGGCCGGGTGGCCGTAGGTGTCGTTGAACTGCTTGAAGTGGTCGACGTCGAGCATCAGCAGGGACAGCGGCAGCCCGCTGCGCTGGCTGCGCTCGACCTCGAGGGTGAGCCGCTCGTGGAAGTGGCGGTGGTTGTACAGCCCGGTCAGGCCGTCGGTGACGGCAAGCTGCGCGAGGCGCGCGTTGGCTTCGGCGAGCTCATGCGTGCGCTCGTGGATCTTGGCCTCGAGCTCGAGGTTCATCTCGAGCAGCGCCTGGTTCTTGGCGGACAGCGACGCGATCAGGTGCTGGTTCTCGTTGACCAGCCGGTAGGTCCTGAGGAGGTTTTCCACCGACAGCAGCAGCGCGGTCTCGTCCCACGGCTTGGCGATGTAGTGGTTGAGGTGCGCGCGGTTGATCGCGTCGATCACCGCGTCGAGGCCGGCCTGGCCGGTCAGCAGGATCTTGGTGGTCGCGGGCATCCGGCGATCGGCGATCTCGAGCAACTCGACGCCCTTCATGCCGGGCATGATCTGGTCGGCGATCACGAGCGCGATCTGCTCGCCCTCGCGGGACAGCTCGTCGAACAGCGCCACCGCCTCGTCTCCGGACCGCGCGGTCGCGATCTGACACTCGTGGCCGAACCGGGCGCCGAGCTGGGCGCGCAGCACGCGGAGCACGCCCTCCTCGTCGTCGACGCAGACGATCACTTCGCGCCGGCTCATGACGCGGCTCCGAGCACGTGAGGGGCGATCGGGAGGCGGACCTCGAACACCGTGAGCCCGGGCGATGACGTGCAGCCCACCACGCCGCCGTGCTTCTCGACGATCTGCCGCGAGATCGCGAGCCCGAGCCCGGTACCCTCGCCCCTGGGCTTGGTGGTGAACAGCGGCTGGAAGATCTGGGGAAGAAGCGCGGCCGTCACGCCCGGTCCGTCATCGATCACACGCACCACGGCCCACTCCGCGTCGACCGCGGTCTCGATCGTGATCGTGCCCTTGCCGGCGAGTGCCTGCTGGGCGTTCTGGATGAGGTTGGTCCACACCTGGTTGAGCTCGTCGACGAACACCGGCACGAGCGGGATCTCGCCGTAGCGCCGTTCGATCACGATATCACGCAGCGCGTGGTGCAGCAGTTCGAGGGTGGTCTCGAGGCCCTCGTGCAGATCGGCCTCCGTCCGCGTTGCCTGCTGATCGAGGTGCGAGTAACTCTTGAGCGCGCCGACGATCCGCTGGATCTGGCCGATCGCGTGCCGCACCGTCGACGAGGTGCGGTGCAGGTAGACGTGGTCCGTGAGCGCGGCGCACACCCGCGGCAGCAGGGCCGGGTCATCGCCGACCACCGCGAGCAGCCGGGTGACCTCGGCGGGGGTCGCCCCGAGATCGGCGAGCTCGGCGGCCAGGCCGTGGGGATCCGGGATCGGCGCCCGGCCCCGCCCGGCCGCGTCGAGCACCCCGACCAGCACGCGCGCCGCCTTGCGGGCGGTCAGCCCGGTCGGCAGGGGGCGCTCGGCGAGCTGCGGCGCGATGGCCTCGAGCATGTCCGCGACCGCGCGCGCGTGCGCCGGCGTGGCGGCCCGCACGGCCAGCTCGGCCCCGTGCCGTGCGACCCGCCCGAGCGCGGCGCCGAGGCCATCGATGGAGCCGCGGATCGCCGCTGTCGGCGAGTTGATCTCGTGCGCGACGCCGGCCACGAGCAGCCCGAGGCCGGCCATCCGCTCGGACAGGATCAGCTGGGCCTGGGTCTCGCGCAGGTTCGACAGCGCGCGCCCCAGCTCGGTGTTGATCGCGGTCAGCTCGGCGGTGCGCAGCCGGACCTTGCGCTCGAGCTCCTCGCTGGCCCCGCGCACCTCCTGGTAGAGCAGCGCGTTCTCGATCGCGGCGCCCGCCTGATCGGCGAACGTCATGAGCAGATTGAAGTCCGCCTCGGAGAACTCGCGCGCGTCCTCCGCGCGGCCCACCGCGAGCACGCCAACCACGCGGGCCTTGCGCTCGAGCGGCAGCGCGACCAGCGGCCCGGGCACCCCGGCGACGCGGGCGGCAGCCCCGTGGGCGGGATCGGCGGCGGCCCGCTCGAGCCGGATCGGGCGGCGCGTGCGCCGGACCTCCTCCGCGAGCAGGTGAAGTGCCTCGGCGGCGGTGAGCGCCTCGGCGGCGGTGAGCGCCTCGGCGGGGGCGAGCGCGCTCGTCACGTCGGTGCGCCGGGCGCGGACGGCCGAGGCGCGGAGCTCGGCCTCGGGATCGCCGTCGAGCAGCCACAGCGCGGCGACCTGGATGTCGAACGTGCGCGCCACCGCGTCGACGATCTTGCGCGACACCGAGTCGAGATCGATCACGGACGACACCGCGCGGCCGGCGTCGTGGAGCGCCACGATCTCGCGCATGCGCGCGGCGAGCCGGGCCTGGTTGTCCTTGAGCGTCGAGGTCATCTGGTTGAACGCGTCCGCCAGATCCGTCAGCTCGTCGCCGCCCGGGATGTCGATCCGGTGCTCGAGATCGCCACGCGACACCGCCAACGCACCGCGGTGGAGGCGCGCGATCGGCGCGCCGAGCCGCCGCGACCAGAACAGCGCGAGCACCAGCGCGAACACCAGCGCCGCGCCTCCCCCGGCCACCAGAGACCGCACGGCCAGGCGCTTGGTCGCGGCGAGCGGCCGGCGATCGACGGCGACGCCGATCACCCCGACCGGGCGGTCCGCGCGATCGAGCAGGCCGGTGACCGCGATCTTGAACGGCCGGGGCTCGCCGCCGGCATCGGCCACGTCGAGGTCGCGGATCAGGCGCTGCCCCCGCAGCACGACCACGCGATCGCGTCCCTCGATCATCACGGGATCGGCGCGCCGGCCCAGCTGCGAGCGGAACGTGACCTGGAGCGGGCTGGCGAGCCCGCCGAGCAGCACGTCGGCCGAGAGGGCGCCCTTGATGCCATCGGCGAAGTCGCCGTCGAGCGGGGTCGACAGCACGAGCACGCCGCGCAGCGACAGCCCGCCGTCCACCACCGGCGACACGGCGCGCACCACGGGCCGGTCGCCGACCGCGACGAGCGCGACCGCGCGGGTCCACGACTGCCCTGCCACGACGAGGCCGTCCCCGGGCTCGAGCCCGATGTCCGCGAACCGGCGGGTCGCGCCGCCGAGCACGCGATCGAACACGAGCTGCCCGCGTGTGTCGAACAGCTGCAGCCGCGCCGACGGCACGTGCGGCGCCTCGTGGGCGACCCAGGTCTCGAGCTTCACCTGGCCCCCCTCGATCGCGTCACCGAGCTCGGCGCTCTCCGAGAGCTGCACGGCCTCGTCCGCGAGCCGCTCGACCGAGCGCAGCACGAGGTTGATGCCGATGGTGAGCTGGCGATCTGCGTCGGCCTCGAGGCTGGCGTCGAGGCTCGACAGGATCACGCCCGTCGCGAGCGCCGCGAGCACCACGACCGGGACCAGCGCGGCGAACGCCATCGCCACGACCAGCTTGGAGCGCAGCCGCAGCCGCAGCCGCAGCGCGGGTGCCGGCCGCGCCAGCTTCGGGTCGGGCGACCGCGGCGCGATCGGCCACAGCAACCGCAGCGACAGCCGCGGCTCGGGCTCCCCCTCGGCCTCGTCATCTGGATCGCGCGTGGGCGGGCGGCTCCCCGCCGGCTCGGGCGGGATCACCGGCCCCCCGCACGCCGGATCAGCGGGTAGATCGGGTGGCCGATCGGCGACAGGATCACGCCCTCGAGGTCGGCCCGCGCCGCCACCACCAGCTCGGAGTGCGCGAGCGGCACCCACGGCGCATCGGCGGCGATCAGGTCCTGGACCTCGGCGTACAGCGCCGCGCGTGTGGCCTCATCGGTCGCGCCCTGCGCCTCGCGCAGCAAGCGGTCAACCGCGGCGTTCTGGTAGAACGCGATGTTCTTGGCGTCCGGCGCCACGGCGTGATCGGAGTGGAACAGCACCTGGAGAAAGTTGTCAGGGTCCCCGGTGTCGCCGATCCAGCCGAACACCGCCAGATCGTGGAGGCCCGCCTCGACGATCGCCTTGTGCTGCGCGTACGGCAGCAGCACCAGCCGGGTCTGCACCCCGACCTGCGCGAGCGCGGACTGGAGGAACCGCGCCACCCGCTCGGGCTGCGCGAGGTACAGGCGCGGCGTCGACGGGGCGTACAGTGTGAGGACCAGGCCAGGCGGGAACGCCCCGGCCGCGGTGGCCTCGCCGAGCAGCGTGCGCGCGGTGACCAGATCGTACGGGTAGGTCGCGCGCGGGGTGTGGTGGGCCCACTGGGTCGGCGGGAGCGGGCCGACGGCGGCGACCGCGCGGCCCTGGTACGCGAGCTTGACGATCGGCTCCTTGTTGATCGCGTAGCTGATCGCGCGCCGCACGCGCACATCGCGGAACCACGGCCGCTGGGTGTTGAAGGCGAGGTAGCTGACATCGTTGCCGGGCGTGCTGTGCAGCACCAGGTCCGGATGCAGCTCCACGAACGACTGCTCGTCCGGCAGGATCGACATCGCGATGTCGACCGACCCGGACTCGAGCTCGACGAGGCGCTGCCGCGGGTCCACGATCACGCGGAACACGATCCGCGCGATCGCCGGCGGGGGGCCCCAGTAGCCGTCGAACCGGTGGACCACGACATGGTCGCCCGGGGCCCACTCCTCGAACGCGAACGGGCCGGTGCCGACCGGGTGCGCCTGGAACCCGTCGCCGAGCAGGGTGACCGCGGTCGGCGACACGATCGGGAACATCGCGAGGTCCCCGAGCAGCGGCGCGTAGGGCCGATCGACGTGGATCTCGACGGTGTCCGCCGTGATCGGCACCACCCGGGTGATCCCGCGCAGCAGGCTGCGCCTGTACGCCCCGGCCTCCCCCAGGTAGTTCGGGTGGTGAGGGTCGAGCAGGCGCGCCAACGAGAACACGACCGCCCGCGCGTCGAACGCGGTGCCGTCGTGGAACCGGACGTCGTGGCGCAGCTCGAACGTCCACACCCGCCCGTCGGCCGACGCGTGCCATGCGGTCGCCAGGCCGGGCAGCACGTCGGTGGTCCCGGGCTTCCACCGCAGCAGCCCCTCGAGCACCAGCCCCGCGACCTCGTACGACTCGCTGTCCGTGACCCGGACGGGATCGAGCGACTGGACGTCGGCGGCACGCGCGACCACGAGCGCGCCCGGGTCGCGGCGGCGCGCGGTCGCGGTGCGGTCTGCGTTACACGCCAGGAGCGCGATCACCAGACCGAGTACGAGGCCGAGGCCGGCCAGCCACCTCATCGGATATCGAGTCTACCTCATCGGCATCGATTGACTCGGCGCCTTACGCTGACTTAGCGTGCACGCTCCATCGCTGGTCCAGATGAATGCTCAACCGGCGTCAACGTCTGAAGGGGGTCCCGTCATCCATGCGTCTCGCGAACACGCTCTTCGTAGCCTCGGTCGTAGCCTCGCTCGCGCTGGTCGCGTCGACAGGCTGCATGTCCAAGATCAGCCGCAACCTCGCCCTCAAGTCGACCTCGGGCGTGCTCTTCAGCGCCACGCCGGCGATGCAGATGGAGTCGGACTACGAGCTGGCCCGGATGGCCATCCCAGCCTCGCTCAAGACCGTCGAGACGTTCTTCGTCGCCGGTCCCAAGGACGAACCGCGCGCCAAGCTCGTCCGCATCCTGACCGAGGGCTTCTGCCAGTACGGCACGGCGTTCGTCGAGGATGACTGGGAGGTCGCGAAGTTCGCCAAGGACCTCGACGCGATCGACTACCACAACACCCGCGCGAACCACATCTTCACGCGGTGCCTCAACTACGCGCTATCGACGCTCGGCCCGGACTGGCAGAAGGGCATCTTCGAGTCCCCGGAGACGGTCGCCAAGCTGCTCGCGGGAACGCCGCGCGCCAAGCGGTTCCCGCTCCTGTTCGCCGCGATGGCGCTGGGCTCGCTGGTCAACCACAACCTGACACGTGTCGAGATGATCTCGAACCTCCCGACCGTCGAGCTGATGCTACAGAGGGTCCTCGAGTTCGACGCCCAGGGCCTCCCGAAGGACCCCGAGGGCATGTACTTCGAAGGCCAGGTCAACCTGACCCACGCCGCCCTGCCGTACGTGGCGCTCGGAATGCTGTACAGCGGCCGCGCCCCATCGATGGGCGGCGAGCCCGCCAAGGCCAAGGCGATGTTCGAGAAGGCGATCGGGGTCACCGAGGGCAAGTTCCTGCTCCCGCGGACGCTGATGGCCTACCGCCTCGGGATCCAGACCAACGACCGCGCGTTCTTCCACGACCAGCTCAAGATCGTCCTCGAGACCGCCCCCTCGGTGTGGCCCGAGCAGCGCCTCGCCAACGAGGTGGCGCATCGCAAGGCCCGCCGCTACCTGACCCACGAAAAGGAGCTCTTCCAGTGAACCTCACGAATATCCTCAGCCTGTGCACCCTCGCGGTCGCCGCGACGGCCGCCGCTCCCATCGCTCACGCGCAAGCACCCGCGCCCGGCGGAGGTCCCGTCGAGCTCCGGATCGCCACGCTCGCCCCGTCGGGCAGCCCGTGGATGGCGGTGCTCGACAAGACCTCGGCCGAGATCAAGGAGAAGACCGCCGGGCGCGTCACGCTCAAGTACTTCGAGGGCGGCCAGCAGGGTGACGAGCGCGACTTCGTCCGCAAGATCAAGCTCGGCCAGCTCGACGGCGCCGCGGTCACCGCGATCGGCCTGTCGATGATCGACGAGTCGATCCGCGTGCTCGAGCTCCCGAGGATGTTCGCGAGCACCGAGGAAGTCGACTACGTCATCGACAAGATGTGGCCGTACTTCCAGAAGAAGTTCGAGAAGAAGGGCTTCAAGCTCAACGATCGCGGCGAGGTCGGCTGGGCCTACTTCCTGTCGAAGACCAAGGTCGCCTCGCTCGCGGACCTCAAGGGCCTCAAGCTGTGGCAGTGGGGTGACGACAAGCTGGTCGGCGCGATGTTCGCCAAGATGTCCCTCAACGGCGTGCCGCTGGGCGTGCCCGAGGTCGACTCCAGCCTGACGTCCGGCCGCATCACGGCCTGCTACGGCTCGCCCGTCGCGGCCGTGGCGCTCCAGTGGTACACGAAGATCAAGTTCATGACCTCGATGCCGATGAGCTACGGCATCGGCGCGACCGTGGTGTCGCTCGAGTCGATCAAGAAGATCAGCGCCGCCGACCAGGCGACCGTCCAGTCGATCGGCCGGGCAGGCTCCAAGAAGCTCCGCAAGGTGATCCGCAAGGCGAACGACGACGCCAAGGCGACGATGATCCGCAAGGGTGTCCAGGTCGTGCCGACCCCGCAGGCCCTCGTGGACGAGTTCACCAAGAACGCCTTCGAGGTCCACTCGCAGCTGGTCGGCAAGATCTACACGCAGGAGGAGCTCGACATGGTGCTCAAGTACCGTGAGGAGTACCGCGTGAAGAACGGCAAGCCCGGGACCCCGGGACCCAAGGGC
This sequence comes from Kofleriaceae bacterium, assembly GCA_964203225.1. Classification (GTDB taxonomy): domain Bacteria; phylum Myxococcota_A; class Polyangia; order Haliangiales; family Haliangiaceae; genus JABFXX01. The sequence goes on along the minus strand of CAXNMK010000002.1, from coordinate 843,985 downwards.
ACGCTGGGCCCTGTGACGCCCACCGCGCCGACCGCGCCGACCGCGCCGGGCAAGCCTGCCGGCACGCCCGGCAAGCCGCCCGCGACCAAGTAACGACCGTCGAACCGGGCCGTGTGGCCGGTCCCCCGCGCCCGAGGGCTACCCGCCGTCGGGCGCGCGGGGGTTCGGGCGGGGTGGTTTTTGGTAGGGGCTGATTGAATCCGCGTTGCCACCCCCCCTACGATTGGGGGGTGACAGACGAACCCGAGGACACGAGAGGCGACCCGGACGAGCTGCCGCCGACGCTCGCTCGCGCGGACGGCAGCGCGAACATGGCAGGGGCGACGGCCGGGCCGCCCGAGCGGCCGAGCTCGCTCGAGCTCCACGCGCCGATGGCGTACCCCGACGACGGGCCGTTCTCCGCGAAGGTGAGGCGCCTCGATGACGTGATCGGCAAGGCCGAGCAAGTGATCCTGGTCGCGATCCTCGCGGCGATCGTGCTCGTCGGCTCGGGCCACGCGCTGCTCGAGCGGTTCGCGCACATCCGCATCCCGTTCAAGGACGACGTGATCCGCGCCGGCACGTTCGCGATCGCCATGCTCGGCGGCGCGTTCGCGAGCCACCAGCTCAAGCACCTGTCGATGGACCTGCTGTCGCGCAAGTTCTCCCCGCGCAACCGGCTGTTCCTCAAGGTGCTCCTCGCGGCGTTCGTGGTGTTCGTGCTCGTGCTGTTCATCCGCGCGGGCCTGCACAACATCGATAACGAGAAGCAGTTCCAGGCCGAGAACAAGCTGATCTCCCGCGTGCGCATCGCGTGGCTGATCCCGATCGGCGGTGCGACGATGATCGTCCACACGCTGCTCCACATGTTCCTCGACCTCGACTACATCGTTCGCCGCAAGACTCCGCCCGAGCGGATGAGGTCGGGACACTGACATGCTGACCCTCCTCATCATCGGCCTCGCGCTCATCTTCATCAGCGGCGCGCCCCTGTTCACCATCATGCTCGGCGGGACCGCGCTCGGCGCCCTGTTCTCGGCCCGCGGCTTCACCATCGGCTTCGATGGCGCCATCAACAAGCTGTTCGGCATCAGCGGCCGCGACGAGATCGAGGTGCTGTCCACGATCCCGCTGTTCATCTACGCGGGCTACCTGCTCGCCGAGGCAAAGACCGCCGACCGCCTGGTGCGGTTCGCCAACGCCCTGATGGGCTGGCTCCCCGGTGGCCTCGCGATCGTCACGATCGGCACGTGCTCGCTGTTCACCGTGTTCACCGGCGCGTCCGGCGTCACGATCATCGCGCTCGGCGGCGTGCTGATGCCCGCGCTCGTGCGCAACGGCTACCCCGAGCGGTTCGCGATGGGCCTGATCGCGGGCACCGGCTCGGTCGGCCTGCTGTTCCCGCCGGCCCTGCCGCTGTTCATCTACGGCACCGTCTATGGCCTGACCGGTCTCGACAAGGAGAACTGGGACACCGGCCGGTTCCTGTTCGCCGGCGTGGTCCCCGGCCTCGTGCTGATCGGGATGCTGTCGGCGGTCGCGGTGTTCGTCGCGATCCGGAAGAAGCTGCCCCGCCAGGGCTTCGAGATCGGCGAACTCGGCAAGAGCTTCGTCGCGGCGGCCCCCGAGTTGCTGATTCCGTTCGGCGTGATCGTCGGCCTCGCGTCGGGCTTCGGCCTGCCCGAGATCGCCTCGATCACGGTGCTCTACGTCGCCATCCTGGAGCTCGCGGTCTACCGGGCCCTGTCGATCAAGCAGATGTGGGGCATCAGCTACGAGGCGATGGCCATGATCGGCGCGATCTTCATGATCATCTTCGCGTCGACGGCGTTCACCGACTTCATGGTCAACGCCGAGGTCCCCAAGAAGCTGGTCGCCTTCACCCAGGCGACCGTCGAATCGAAGATCGTGTTCCTGCTCGCGATCAACGTGATCCTGCTGATCGTCGGCACGGTCATGGACATCTTCTCCGCGATCGTCGTGGTGCTGCCGCTGATCGCGCCGATCTCGAAGTCGTACGGTATCGACCCGTACCACCTCGGCGTGATCTTCCTGCTCAACCTCGAGGTCGGATACCTCCACCCGCCCGTCGGCCTGAATCTGTTTCTGACGAGCGTGAAGTTCCAGCGGCCGATCACCGAGGTGATGTGGGCGACCGTGCCGTTCCTGATCACGATGATCGTCGCGCTCATGGTGGTCACCTATGTGCCAGCGATCACCATGGTCAGCGTGCCCGAGGCGCCGCGCACGTCGCCGATCAACAACCTCGTGGTCATGGTCGAGACCGGCATCGACGAGAGCAAGGTGTCGGTCACCGAGCTGCCCCTCGTCGATGCGCTTGGTAACCCGCTGAAGGACGCCCGTGGCAAGCCGCTGGTCCGGGCGTTCAAGGACTGCAAGGCGCTCAAGGACGAGAACGAGCGCGGCGTGTGCCAGGCGCTGTTCTTCGACGTCACGACCTGCCAGCCAGACGCCAAGCTCAAGGACCCGGCGCAGATCGCCTGCGCCAACCGCGCGGTCGCGCAGTGGGTGGTGTCGAACCTCAATGGCGACGCGCTGCACCCCGAGTACGCGGTGACCACGATCACCGAGATCGCGATGATCGACGCGGCGGGCAAGCCCGTGGAGTACGCCGAGCCCGTGCTCGGCGCGAACGGGACGCCGGAGCTCGACGAGGCCGGGGATCCGAAGACCGTCACCAAGGCACTGACACGCGCGGACGGCGGCCCCGTCGTGAAGAAGCTGGCGAGCTGCGACGCGCTCACCGGCACCGCGAAGGACTCCTGCCGCAGCCTGTTCGTCGAGGCGGCGAACTGCGCGATCCTGCCGCCCGATGCGACCGAATGCATCGCGGAGAAGGTCGCCGCGTGCAGCGGTGGCGCGGCGCCTCCCGAGGGTGGCGAGGCGGGCAGCGGCAGCGCGACCGGCGAGGCGGGCAGCGGCAGCGCGATCGGCGAGGCCGGCAGCGGCAGCGCGATGGCCGGCAGCGGCAGCGCGATGGCCGGCAGCGGCAGCGCGATGGCCGGCAGCGGCAGCGCATCCAGCGAGGCCGGCAGCGGCGCGCCCGCGATGGACTGCGCCGCCCAGGCGACCGCGACCTGCACCGCGGAGCTGATCCGGGCCTGCCAGCTCGAGAAGATCGGCGCGTGGCTCGAGGAGTACCCCGATCAGGCGCGAGCCGAGTGAGCGCATGGGTCCAGCGCTCGGCCTGATCAAGACGATCCGGCCGCACCAGTGGGTCAAGAACGTGTTCGTCGCGGCACCGCTGGTGTTCTCGCGGCACCTCACGGACCCAGCGTACGTCGCCCGCACGGCGGTCGCGGTGCTCGCGTTCTGCCTGCTGTCGGGGGCGGTCTACGCGTTCAACGACGTCCGTGACGTCGAGCAGGATCGCGCGCACCCGAAGAAGCGGCACCGGCCGATCGCCGCCGGGGTCCTGTCCGAGCGCGCCGCGCTGACCTCCGCCGCCGCGCTCGCCGCGGTCGCGCTCGGGGCGTGCATGGTGATCGCGTGGCCGCTCGCCGGGGTCGCGGCCGGCTACCTGGTCCAGAACGTGGCGTACAGCCTGCGCCTCAAGCACATCGCGTTCGTCGACGTCGCCGTGATCGCGAGCGGGTTCCTCCTGCGCGTGCTCGCGGGAGCCGCCGCGATCGCGGTCCCGGCGTCCGGGTGGCTGCTGCTGTGCACCGCCCTGCTGGCCACGCTCCTCGGGCTCGGCAAGCGCGCCCACGAGCTGTCGTGGGCGGAGCGGGCCGGCCATGCCACGCAGACCCGCGCCGCCCTCGCCGGCTACCGGATCCCGGTGGTGCGCGTGGCGATGCTCGTGCTCGCGCTCGGCACCTGCGGCGCGTACCTCGCGTACACGGTGGATCCGCACACGATCGCATTCTTCGGCACCGACCGGCTCGCGTACAGCACGCCGTTCGTGGTGCTCGGCATCGTGCGGTTCCTCGGGCTCGCGCTGTGGTGGCCCAAGGACGACAGCCCGACCGAGGCGATGCTCCGCGACCCATGGTTCCTCGCCATCCTGAGCGGTGCGGTCACCACGATCGTCGGCGTGATCTACGTGCACTGAGAGACTGTGAAACAGGCTCGAAGCCGGGGTGAGAACCCTGCGCGGCTTGCCGCGGAGGGCGGGGTGGAGCCCCGTGGAACGGACGCGCCTGGCCGAACATGTCGCTTGCCCACCCGGGCGATCTCAGGCAAATGTGACCTGTTGACCGGTGGACACGTGCGCGGCGCCCTCGCCGTGGGGATCGCCGATGCCGACGAGGACGCCGCGCGCCGCGCGCTCGCTGTGGCCGATCCGGTCGCGCGTCGCCTCGCGCGCCGCCGGCTCGAGCGGTACCTGCTCGACGCCGCCCTCGCCTGCGACGCGGCGGCGCTGCGCCCCGCCCCACCCGATCACGTGATGCGCGTCGCCGCGCTCGCGGTCGCGGGCCGCCCGGCGCCCGACGCCGGCGACCTCGCGGCCGTGACCGCGGCGTACGCGGCGCTCGGACCGGCCGCGATACCCCGCGCGTCCGTGATGACCGTGCTCGCCGGGCTGCTCGCCGCCGCCGTGATCGGCGTGATCGCCCTGCTCGTGGTGCTGCGCCCGGCGCCGCCGAGCCGCACCTACGCGCGCCCGCTGCCGCCGCCGTCCGCGCAGGCGTTCGTGACCGGGGGCGTGCCGCTCACCGATCCGGCGATCGATGCGCTGCTCGCCGCGCCGCTGACCGCGCTGGTGGTCCAGGGCGGGCGCGCCCGCGACGGGAAGGACCACACGCTCCCCGTCGCGCTCGCCGCCGTCCGCGCCCCGCGCGCACTCGCCGGCCAGCCACCCGCCGTGCGCGCCGCGTGGGACGCGATGGTGGACACGTTCACGCGCTCCGTCGAGGCCGCCGCCCGCCCGGGTGGCCCGACGCCGCGCGAGCACGACGAGCTCGTCGAGGGGGTGCGCGAACTCAGCCAGGCGCTGCTCGGCGCCGGCCTCGGCTACCACCTGGAGGGCCGGTTCAAGAGCGGCTACCCGTACGTCCAGGCGTATCGCGTCGAGGAGGTCGTGTTCGTGGAGGCCGGGGGCGCGCGCCGCCGCGTGCTGTCCCTGCGGCGCGCGGACCGGCTCAACCTCCGGTGGACCGCGCTCGGCCTGCACGACGCGGACGTCGATCGCACGCCGGTGCTGCTGCTCGAGCAGATCCAGCAGTACGCCGCCATCGACGGTGCTGCCGGTGCTCGCCGCTGGCACGCCCTACCCGCTCGCCGATCGCGAGTGGATGACGTGGCCAGCCAATCGCACGCTCGCCACCACCATCGGCGACGCGGTCCGTCGCGAGTACGCCGCCGCGCTCGGCACCGACGCCGCGGCCACCGCCGAGGTCGCGGCGCTGCTCGTGACGCGCGGCGCGATCATCGACGAGTGGCGCGACAAGCTCGAGCGCGGCCGGTTCTACGTCATCGAGACCGATGGCCTGTTCGTGCCGCCCGCGCTCCTCGCCGAGCTCGAGGGCAAGGTCCTGACCTCCCAGCGCGACAAGGTGGCCGCGCTCGATGCGCGGATCGCGGCGGTCGAGGGCCCACGCCTGCACGCGCGCGTGCTCGAGCGCGTCGCCGCCACCGTGCGACGCCACGAAGCACAGCACGGCTTCGACTACGATCGCGACACCGAGCTGCGCTACCCGCCGCAACTCCAGGACTTGCTCGGCGCCCCCCACGACGGCGAGGGCAACCCGCGCGCGATCGTCCGCTCCGCGCGCGCCGAGCTGTCGGCGTACCTGTCGCAGATCGCCAACGATCTGGTGACCCCACACGCGGCGCTGTGGCAGCTGATCGGCCACCTGATGCACCGCGACCGCTGGGGCACCGGTGAGAGCTACGCCGCGATGGTCGTCCTCGAGGCGCTGGCGGCCGCGCGCCACGTCGAGCTGGCCGGCCCGCGCTACGCACGCGGCGTCAACCGCGAGCGGCTGGTCCCCGCGCTGACCGCCCTGGCGGCGATGCCGACCGCCGACCTGCGGGAAGCGGCCACGGCGGCGTGGACGGCCCTGTACGGCGAGCCCCTGACCATGATCACCGATGCGCCCGCCCCACCCGCGGTTACACCGTAGCGGCACGGCTGGGCAGAAGGCGCTGGTGGTCGAGCACGTGCCACGTGGCACGTGCTCGGTCAGACCAGCTGACCTCCATGGGCGCCGGTGATCACCGGCCGGCGGGTGCACGGCCGGCCCGCCTGATCCCGGGTTCGGTGGTAAAAACGACACAGTGCCGGCACCTCCGCTCGATGAGCCCGCGATCGCACGCCGCAAGGCCGATCACCTCGAGGTCGCGGCCTCGGGCAAGGCCGACTTCGCCCGGTCCACGCTGCTCGAGCACGTCCACCTGGTCCACCAGGCGCTGCCCGAGCTCGCCCTCGACGGGATCGACCTGTCCACCGAGCTGGTCGGCCGTCGCCTCGCCGCGCCACTCCTGATCACCGGCATGACCGGCGGCACCGCCGACGCCGCCGCCGTCAACCGCGACATCGCGCGCGCCGCCCAGGCCGCCGGCGTCGCGTTCGGCGTGGGCAGCCAGCGCGCGATGGACGAGCACCCCGAACTCGCGGCCAGCTACCAGGTCCGCGACGTCGCCCCCGACGTCGTGCTGCTCGGCAACGTCGGCGGCGTGCAGGCGCTCGCGATGGGCCCCGCCCGCGTCATCGAGCTCGGCAAGCGGATCGGCGCGGACGCGATCGCGATCCACCTCAACCCCGGCCAGGAGCTGATCCAGGAGCGCGGCGACCGCGACTTCCGAGGCGTCCGCGATGGCATCGCGCGCCTGATCGACGCGTCCCCGCTGCCGATCATCGTCAAGGAGACCGGCTGCGGCCTGTCCGTCGAGGCCGCCCGCTCGCTGCGCGCGCTGGGGGTGCACACCGTCGACGTCGCCGGGGCCGGCGGCACCAGCTGGGTCGCCGTGGAGGCGGTCCGCGCCGCCGAGGGCTCGGCGAGCGCCGCGCTCGGCGCCGAGCTGTGGGACTGGGGGCTGCCCACCGCCGTGTCGGTCGTCGCGTGCGCGCGCGCCGGCCTCACCACGATCGCCTCGGGGGGCATCCGTTCGGGCTACGACATCGCGCGCGCGCTCGCGCTCGGCGCCCGGCTCGGGGGCATGGCGGCGCCGATGCTGCGGGCCCAGCGCGCCGGCGGCGAGGCCGCGGTGGCGGCGCTGCTCGCGCAGGTGATCGGCTCGATCCGCGCGGTGTGCCTGCTCACCGGCTCGGCCACGGCGGCCGACCTCGCCCGTGCCCCGCGCCACCTCGGCGCGCCGCTGCGCGCGTTCCTCGACGACATCGTGCCCGCCAGCGGGCCCCGATCGACGATCGGAGAGCAGCCATGAGCGTCGCGATCGGCCTCGGCAAGGTGATCCTGCTTGGCGAGCACGCGGTGGTCTACGGCTACCCCGCGCTCGCCGCGGCGCTCGACCGCGGCGTCACCATGGCAGCGGTGCCCACGCCCGCCGGGGGCTCGCTGCGCCTCGACATCCCCGCGTGGAGCGTGCGCGTCAAGGCCGAGGACGATCACCCGGTGGCGACCGCGATGGGTGCGATCGCCGACGAGCTCGGCATCGGGCGCCCGGCGCTCACGCTCGTCGGAGACGCCCAGATCCCGCCGGGCGCGGGGCTCGGCTCGAGCGCGGCCCTCGCGGTCGCGATCGCGCGCGCGCTGCTGGTCCACGCCGGGCGCAAGCCCGAGGCCGCGGTGATCACGCGCGCCGCCGACAAGGCCGAGATCCTCGCGCACGGCCGCGCGAGCGGCGTCGACGTCGCGCTCGCGATCGCCGGCGGCATCGGCGTGTTCCGCCGGTCGAGCGGCCTGCGCCCGTTCACGTGCGCGCCGCTGCGCGTGCTGATCGGCCTGTCCGGCGCGCCGCGCACCACCGCGGTCATGGTGGACCGCGTCGCCACCGCCACCGCCGGCAAGGCCGACGACCCGCGCCTGCACGAACTCGGCTCGCTCACCGACGTTGGCACCAACGCCCTCCTCGGCAAGGACCTGCCCGCGCTCGGCGCCGCGATGAACCGCGCGCACGCGATCCTCGCCGGCCTCGGTGTGTCGACCACGCAGCTCGACGCGCTGTGCGCCGCGGCGCGCGCGGCCGGCGCGTGGGGCAGCAAGCTGACCGGCGCGGGCGGTGGCGGCGCGGTGATCGCGATCGCCCCGCGCGACACGGAGGCCGCCGTGCTCGCCGCGTGGAAGAGCGCCGGCGTCGACGGCCTCGTGGCCACCGTGGCCGGCCTCGGGGGCCCGGGGGGCTACGGATGACGTCCGCCACCGCGCGCGCGTGTGCGAACATCGCGCTCGTCAAGTACTGGGGCAAGCGCGCCGCCCAGCTCAACCTCCCGGCCGCCGGCAGCCTGTCGCTGACGCTGGCGTCGCTGACCACGGTGACCACCGTCGCGTTCGATGCCGCGCTCGCCACCGACGAACTCGAGCTCGACGGCACCCCCGCGAGGCCCGTTGACGTGGCGCGCACGAGCGCGTTCCTCGACCTCGTCCGCGCCGAGGCCGGCATGACCACGCGCGCGCGCGTGACCAGCCGGAACGACTTCCCGACGGCGTCGGGCCTCGCCTCCTCGGCGTCCGGCTACGCCGCGCTCGCCGTGGCCGCCACCGCCGCCGCCGGGCTGACGCGGACGCCGCGGGCGCTGTCGATCCTCGCGCGCCGGGGCTCGGGATCGGCGGCCCGCTCGCTGTTCGGCGGGTTCGTGCGGATGCAGGCCGGCGTCCTCGACGATGGCGGCGACGCGTTCGCGGAGCCCGTGGCGTCCCGCCTGGCTGCGCGCGCGCGGATGGTGATCGCGATCGTCGGTGGCGGCATCCCGAAGACCCACGGCTCGCGCGACGCGATGGACCACACCGCGGAGACCTCGCCGTTCTACCGCGCGTGGATCGATCAGGTGCCCCGTGATCTTGCCGCCGCCGAACGCGCGCTCGCCGAGGATGACCTGCCCGCGCTCGGCGCGATCGCGGAGGCCAACGCGCTCGCGATGCACGCCTCAGCGATCGCCGCCCGCCCCGCGATCATCTACTGGCAGCCCACCACCCTCGCGGTGCTCGCCGAGGTCCACGCCCTGCGCGCGCTCGGCGCGGCGGCGTGGGGCACGATGGACGCCGGCCCGCACGTCAAGGTGCTGACCTCGGCCGACCAGGCCGAATCGATCGCCGCCGCCGTGCGCGCCGTGCCCGGCGTCACCGAGGTCGTGATCAGCGGCCCCGGCGACGCCGCCGCGGTCATCGCGTGAGCGGGCCCGGCGACGCGCTCGATGTGGGCGTGGTCGCCTCCGCGCCCGGCAAGCTGATCCTGACCGGCGAGTACGCGGTGCTCGATGGCGCGCCGGCGCTGGTGATCGCGGTCGATCGCCGGGTCACCGCGCGGCTCGCGGCCAGCGGCGAGGCCACCGGCGCCTCGCCGTTTCTGACCGCGGTCGCCGAGGAGCTCGCGCGCCGCGGGCTGGCGCACGCCGCCACCGCCGCGCGCCGCGTGCTCGTCGACTCGACCGCGCTCTACGAGGGCGCGACCAAGCTCGGCCTCGGCTCGAGCGCCGCCGTCACCGTGGCCGCGACCGCGCTCGCGCTCGCCGCCAGCGCCGCGCGCGGGGGCGCGGGACTCGATCGCGCGCAGGTCCTGGCCATCGCCGCCGCCGCCCACGCCGCCGCGCAGGGCGCCAAGGGCGCGCGCGGCTCGGGGGCCGACATCGCCGCCGCCACCCTCGGTGGCGTGCTCGAGTTCGTGGTCGCCGAGCGCGGTGAGGGTGCCGCCCCGCGCGTGACCCGCCGGGCGTGGCCCACCGGCGTCCGCCTGATCCCGTTCTTCACCGGCACCGCCGCCGACACCGTCACGCTGGTGGCCGCGGTCACCGCCGCGCGCGCGCGGGATCGCGTCGCCGTGGACGCCGCCCTGGCCGCGGTCACCACCGCCTCGCGCACCGCCTGCGCTGCCTGCGCGGCCCCCCCGGCGCTCGCCGCCACGGCGCTGCTCGGGGCCCTGGCGCTGGCCGCCCACGCCACCGATCGCCTGGCCGCCGCGCACCGTGCGCACCGCTGGTCCCCGGGTGTGTCACCGCCGCACGGGCCGCCCTGGCAGCCCTCGGGGGCACCGCCAAGACCACGGGCGCCGGCGCCGGCGACATCGGCATCGCCGTGCTCCCGGTCACCGCAGATGTATCCGAAGCCACCCGGGCGCTCATCCAAGCCGGGTGTCAGCCCATGTCCCTGCGACTCGACGAGACCGGCGTGGACTTAATCCCGATCGCGTCGTAAATACGAGCCTCTCCGTGGACGTACCCCGCACCTCGCGCCTGCCCGGCTTCTACCGCCTCGGGGTCCTCGAGCGCCGCCGCCGCCTGCTCGAGGCCGCGGAGCTACCGGCAGACGGGTTCGCCGCAGTCGATCCGGGCGCGCTGGCGCTCGAGGTCGCCGATGGCATGATCGAGAACGTGATCGGCACGTACGCCCTGCCGTTCGCGGTCGCCACCAACTTCCTCGTCGATGGCGTCGAGGCCCTGATCCCGATGGCCGTCGAGGAGCCGTCGGTGGTCGCAGCTGCGTCCAACGCGGCGCGCATGGCCCGGCCCGCCGGGTTCCAGACGGTGGTGTCGGCGCCAGTCATGATCGGCCAGATCCAGGTCACCCAGGTGGCCGACGTCGAGGCCGGCGCCGCCGCCCTCCGCCGCGCGGCCCCCGATCTGCTCGCCGAGGCCCGCCGGCTGGTGCCCCGCCTGGTCGAGCGCGGCGGCGGGCCGGTCGGCTTCGATGTGCGCGTGCTCGCGGCCGCAGGGCTCGACGGCGGCATGCTGGTCGCCCACCTCCACGTCGACTGCCGCGATGCGATGGGCGCGAACCTGATCAACACGCTGTGCGAGGCGCTCGGCGACCGCGTCGCCCGGCTCGCGGGCGGGCGCGCCGGCCTGCGCATCCTGTCGAACCTCACCGATGGCCGCACGGTCACCGTGCGCTGCTCGATCGACGACGCCCATCTCGCCGCCGAGGGCGCGGATGGCGCCGCGGTGCGCGCGGCGATCGCCGCGGCCTCACGGTTCGCCGAACTCGACCCCTACCGCGCCTGCACCCACAACAAGGGCATCATGAACGGCGTCGACGCCGTCCTGCTCGCCACCGGGCAGGACTGGCGCGCGGTCGAGGCCGGCGCCCACGCGTTCGCCGCCCGCACCGGCACCTACCGCCCGCTCGCCACCTGGCGCGAGCGCACCGAGGGGGCCCCGGGCCTGAACGGCGAGCTGGTGATGCCGCTGGCCGTCGGCACCGTCGGCGGCGCGCTCCACGTGCACGCGGGCGCACGGCTCGGTCTCGACATCGCGGGTGCGCACAGCGCCGACCGGCTCGCCGCGCTGTGCGCCACCGCCGGCCTCGCCACCAACCTCGCCGCGTGCCGGGCCCTCGCCACGGAGGGCATCCAGCGCGGCCACATGGCGCTCCACGCCCGCGGCCTCGCGCGCGCCGCCGGCGCCACGGGCGAGCTCCTCGATCGCGTCGCGGCCGAGCTCGCCGCGACGGCGTGACGTCAAGGCTGACCGGGCGCGCGAAGTGTTCGCGCGCCTGGCCGACCGCGCTCTCGCTGCACCCGGAGGGGAACCACGATGATCCACCGCCTCGGCGTCCTTCGCTCCCCGGCCCTCGCCGTCGCCCTGCCGCCCACCCTCGAGCTCGAGGCCTGCTACGGCTACTGCGAGGCGCTCGTGCGTGCGCGCCAGCATAACTACCCGGTCGCGTCGATGTTCACGCGCTCGAACCTGCGCAAGCACATCTTCGCGATCTTCGCGTTCGCGCGGGTCGCCGACGACTTCGCGGACGAGGACCAGTACGAGGGGCGCCGCGCCCGCGAGCTCGATCGCTGGGAGGAGCAGCTCCACGACGCGTATCGCGGCCACGCCGAGCACCCGGTGTTCGTCGCGCTCGCCGACACCGTCGACAAGTTCCAGCTACCGATCACCGAGTTCGTCGAGCTGCTGTCCGGGTTCCGGACCGATCTCGAGCGCCTCCGCTACGCCACCTTCTCCGAGCTGCGCAGCTACACGCGCCACGCCGCCGAGCCGGTCGGCCGCCTGCTGCTCTACATCGGCGGCTACCGCGCACCCGAGCTGCACGCCTACGCCGAGGATCTCGCCACCGGCCTCGCCGTGGCCCGGCTGATCCAGGACATCCCCGCGGACTGGAAGCGCGGCCGCGTCTACATGCCGGCCGAGGACCTCCGCCACTTCGGCGTGACCGAGGCCGACATCGCGAGCCGCCGCGCCACGCCGGCGGTCGAGGCGCTGATCCGTTACGAGGTCGCACGCACGCGCGCCCTGTTCCAGCGCGCCCGCCCGCTGATCGACATCGTCGGCGCCGACCTCGCGGTCGAGCTCGCGCTGATGTGGCACGGCGGGATGCGGATCCTCGACAAGATCGAGCACGCCGGGGCCGGCCTGCTCGCCGAGCGCCCGTCGCTGACCGCCGCCGACAAGGCACTGGTCGTGACCCGTGCCCTCAAGTGGCGCGGGGCCACCCTGCCGCCGCGCTCGCTGCACCTGCTGACGCGCCTGTTCGATCGTTGATCGACCGTTGATCGGCGCCAGCGGCGCGAGCCGGTCGATCGTCGATCAGGCCGCCACAGCCGAGATCTCGTCGATGACGTCGGCGTGGTGTGTGGACACCACGACGCGGTGCAGGCACACCGGCATGCCGACCATGGCGAGGCCGACGCGGTAGTCGTCGCCGTCCTCCTTGAGCCATACGCCGCGCGCGCAGAACCGGAGTGCGAGGTCGCCGATCTCGATCTCGAGCTCGACCAGCTCGCCCTTCGCGATGAACGGCGCCTTGCGGACGATGAACCCGCCGAGCCCGATCTCGGACACCCCGACGCGGTCATGGATGCGGTCGCCGCGGAGCAGCCCGCCGACCCGAACCGCCTCGCGGCGGAACGTGCGGCCGCGCGCGCGCAGCTCGTCCGCGGTCGCGCGGAACGCGGCTTCGATCGCCATCACGTCCTCGGCCTCGTCGAGGCCCAGCCCGACACCCAGCTCACACTTTCCGAGCAGCGTGCGGTAGCGGTAGATGGTCTCGATGAGCGCCATGCCCTGAGCAGAAGCACGGGGCGTGCCACGTACCCCGGACCGATCTTGAGTCACCCAGCTGGCGATAACCCCGCGAAACCCGGAGGGCCGCGCGACCGCCGTCACGGGGACCGGCCGACACCTACCGGGTGGCGGGCCCAAATCGTGGTCCCCTGGCCACATCGGCCGGACACCGGTGTCCGGCCGATGGCCGCCGCCCCGCCTGCCGGACGTAGCGGGTGGAAGTCCAGCACGCGGCACGGGTTTGGGGGTATCACGGGGCGTGGATCTGTTCGCGCAGAGCGCGCAGCGACGCCAGGTCGGCCAGCCGCTCGCGGAGCGGATGCGCCCGCGCACGCTCGACGAGGTGGTCGGACAGCGCCACCTCGTCGGCCCCGGCCGCATCCTGTCAAACCTGGTACCGGGCCGCGCCATCCCGTCCCTCCTGCTGTGGGGCCCGCCGGGCAGCGGCAAGACCACGCTGGCCCGCCTGCTCGGCGAGACGCTGCGCGCGGAGCTGACCGCGCTGTCCGCGGTCGATGCCGGCGTCAAGGACGTGCGCGAGGCGGTGGCCCGCGCCGCCCAGCGCCGGGACCAGTTCGGCGCGCGGACGCTGCTGTTCGTGGACGAGATCCACCGGTTCAGCAAGACCCAGCAGGACGCGCTGCTCCCCCACGTGGAGGCCGGCACGGTCACGCTGATCGGCGCGACCACCGAGAACCCGAGCTTCGGCGTGGTCGCCGCGCTGCTGTCCCGCTGCCGCGTGGTCCGGCTCGAGGTGCTGTCCGAGCCCGAGCTCGCCGGCCTCGCACAGCGCGCGGTCGCGGATCACGAGCGCGGCCTGGGGCCCCTCGACGTCCGGCTCGACGACGAGGTCACGGTCCAGCTGGTCGCGGTCGCCGGTGGCGATGCGCGCCGGATGTACTCGATCCTCGAGGTCGCCGCCGATCTCGCGCGCCGCGCCGCCGGCGATGCGCCCGCGACGCCGGTCACCGCCGAGCACATCGCCGAGGCAGCGCAGGGGCGCAATCTGCTCTACGACAAGGCCGGCGACGAGCACTACGGCGTCGTCAGCGTGTTCATCAAGGCGATGCGCGGCAGCGATCCGGACGCCGCGGTGTACTGGATGACGCGCATGATCGAGGCCGGCGAGGATCCGCGGTTCGTGCTGCGCCGGATGGTGATCTTCGCGTCCGAGGACGTCGGCAACGCGGATCCGCAGGCGCTCGTCGTCGCGGTGTCGGCGCTGCAGGCGGTCGAGCTGGTCGGCCTGCCCGAGGGCGTGCTCGCGATGACGCAGGCGGTGACCTACCTCGCGCTCGCGCCGAAATCGAACACCGCCCTCACCGCCTACGCCGCGGCCCGCAAGCTGGTGCGCGAGCAGGGCACGCTGCCCGTGCCCGCGAGGTTCCGTCCGGGCTCGACCGCGCTCGACCGCTCGATGGGCCACGGCCAGGGCTACAAGTACCCGCACGAGTTCGAGGGCCACTACGTCCCGGACGACTACCTGCCTGATGCGCTCGCCGGCGAGCGGATCTACGAGCCGACGGCGTCGGGGTTCGAGGCCGAGCTGCGGGCACGCCGCGAGCGCCTCGACGCGATCAAGGCGGCCGCCGGGGATGCGTCGGCGCCGGTGCCCGCGCCGACGCACCCGCACCGGAGCTGACGGCCTCCATGCACCCTGAGGGCCCCCCGCGCTACGCCCACGGTAGCCGCAACCGGCTCACCCCGCGCGACCTCGCGCGGTTCCCCGGCGACACGCTGTTCGAGCGCGTGGCGCGCGTCGTGTGCGAGGCGGCGTGCCTGCCGCGCAAGGAGCTCTACGAGGCCTGGGAGGTGGCGCGCCGCGCACGCCGGCGGTTCCGCGGCGGCCGCGTGCTCGATCTCGCATGCGGGCACGGCCTGGTCGCCCACCTGATGTTGATCCTCGATGACACCTCGCCGGTCGCGCTCGCCGTCGATCCGAACGTGCCCGCCAGCGCGGCGGTGCTCTCGCGCGCGCTCGTGGACGCGTGGCCGCGGCTCGCCGGGCGCGTGGTGGCCCTGGCGCGCCCGCTCGCGGAGGTCCCGCCGGTGGCCGGGGACGTGGTGGTCTCGGTGCACGCGTGCGGGGCGCTGACCGATGCGGTGCTCGATGCGGCGGTCGCGGCGCGCGCGCGGGTCGCGGTGCTGCCATGCTGCCACGCCATCGCAGGCGCCACGCTCGGCGGGTGGCTCGAGCCCACGCTCGCTGTCGACGTCGCGCGTGCGCACCGCCTGCTCGCCGCAGGCTACGACGTGGTGACCCAGGCGATCGATCCGGCCATCACCCCCAAGAACCGGCTGCTCCTCGGCGCGCCACGCGTCAGCTGACGCGGGCCGCGGCCAGGCGCGCCACGAACGGCGCTGCGAGGTCCTCACACCACGACCACAGCGCGTCGCGCGCGGCCGGCGTCTCGCGTTGCCACGGCGCCACGTGGGTCCCGCGCTTTGCCCGGTCGAAATAGAACGCGCCGCTCGCGAGCGCCTCGCCCGGCGCGGCGGCGAGCCACGCGATGGTGTCCGCCCCGCCCGCGGCATCGCGCAGCAGCGGCCGCGTCAGCGCGCGGAACCGCGGCAGCGAGGTCTGCACCGCCACGGTGTCGGCCCAGCCGGGGTGCATCGCGACGGACACGACCGCGGGCTCGTACGCGGCCCACAGGCTCGCGAGCACCACCTGCGCGCGCTTGGTCAGCGCGTACGCGCGGACGCCGTCGTACGGCGCGGGCACGGTGCCCGGCGCGACCAGCGGCGCGAGGTACATCCCACCCGACGACACCCACACCACGCGCGCGCCCGCGGCCAGGCGCGGTCGAAGGAGCCGGGTCAGCAGGTGCGGGCCGGCGACGTGCGTGGCCCACGTCAACTCGAGGCCGTCGGGGGTGTCGGTGCGCGCCGCTGGCAGCAGGCCCGCGTTGTGGATCAGCACGTCGATCGGCGCGGTCAGGCGCGCCGCGAGCGCGGCGACATCGTCCAGGCGTGACAGATCGCAGCGCTCCACGGTCAGCAGATCATCCCGCCCGATCGCCGACGCGAGCTCGGCCCGCGCCACCTCGCCCCGTCCGCCATCCCGACACACCATCGTGACGCGCGCGCCAAGGCAGGCGAGCACCTCCGTCGCGGCCCGGCCGATGCCGCTGTTGGCGCCGGTGATCACCACGTGGCGCCCGTCCTGCCGCGGCAGCGCGGTGAACCCGCCCCGGCGCACGCGCAGCCCCGGGCGGCCGAATGACAGCGGGACCAGGGGCGAGATCAGCAGGTCGACCAGGCGGTGCATGAACCCAGCGTAGCCTGCTCCGGCGCGCACGCAGCCTGCTCCCGCGCGAACGCAGCCACCCCCGTCGCGATCGCGGCCGGGCCGCGGCGACCACGCCGCGTGGGCCCGGTCGAGGACCGGATCACGCCCCGATCAAGCCAGGCGGATCCAGCGCGCCTTCGCCGCCTCGAGCTTGCCGGTGAAGGCAGACGGGAAATGGCGGGTCACGTAGGCGAACGCCTGCTGGATCAGCTCGCGGTCGACCTCCTGGGGCACTTCCATGTTCTGGTCGTGCGGGTCGGGGCGAACGCCGAGCCGCACGATCTCCGTGAGGCGGAGGACGTGGAGGCGGTTCACGAACAGTGCGTGAGCGATGCCGAGGAACAGGTCCTCGGAGGCTTGATCCATGGACATCGAGGGCCGGTTGGTACCATGTCCCGCCCCCCCGTTCCAGGCTCATCTGGGAGGCCGCCGCATTTGCCAGCCGCGCGCGCCGGCTGCGTCCCGCCGGGCGCTCCCTCGGTTCCACGGGCCTCCGCCCCGCCCTCCGCGGCAAGCCGCGCAGGGTTCCCACCCCGGCTTCGAGACGGGTTCACCGTCCCTCGATCCCACGGGGCTCCGCCCCGCCCTCCGCGGCAAGCCGCGCAGGGTTCCCACCCCGGCTTCGAGACGGGTTCACCGTCCCTCGATCCCACGGGGCTCCGCCCCGCCCTCCGCGGCAAGCCGCGCAGGGTTCCCACCCCGGCTTCGAGACGGGTTCACCGTCCCTCGATCCCACGGGGCTCCGCCCCGCCCTCCGCGGCAAGCCGCGCAGGGTTCCCACCCCGGCTTCGAGACGGTTTCACCGTCTCTCAGGGCGCCTTCCACGCCGCCCGCAGCCCCACCAGGCGCGCGTTGGGGGTGATCTGGTAGCCCCGCACGTCGATGTTGGTGAGGACCACGTTGTCCTCATGCCACAGCGGGATCACCGGGGCATCGGCGGCCACCTGGGCCTGGACCTGGTCGTAGATCGCCTTGCGGCGCGGGCGATCGAGTTCGCGCCGCCCCGCCTCGGTCAGCCGGTCGACGACCTCGCTGCGGTACCTCCAGCGATTGTAGCCGTCGGGAGTGGTCGCGCTCGGGATCCACGACGAGTGGAAGTAGGTGAAGTAGAAGTCCGGGTCGCTGATGTCCGAGGTCTGCATCGAGGCGAGCTGGTAGCTGCCCTTCTTGACGTCCGCGAAGAACGTCCCGAACTCGAACGAGCGCACCTCGACGTCGAGTCCGATCTCGGCGAGCTGCGCCGCGATCACGCGCGCCACCGCCACGCGGAACGCATCGGAGCTGGTCTTGTAGACGAGGTGCAGCCGCGGCCGCGGCCCGTCGCCGTCGGGGTCGCGCAGGCCGGCCTCGTCGAGCAGCTGCTTCGCACGCGCGGGATCGTGCTCGTAGCGCGGAACGTCCGGGTTGTAGGCCCAGTGGAGCGGCGCGACCAGCCCACTCGCGAGCTGCGCACGCCCGCCGAACTGCGCCGCGATGATCGCGCGGCGATCGAGCGCGTACCCGATCGCGCGGCGCACGCGGACGTCGCGCAGCACCGGGTCGTCGTTGTTGAGCATCAGGTACGTCAGGATCACGCTCGGCGCAGACTCGATGCGCACGCGCGGCCGGCCCGCAAGATCATCGACGAGATCGAGGCGGACGGCGTTCTGGATCAGATCAGCGCTGCCACCGACGAGCATCAGCAGGCGCGCCGCACCGTCACGCACGAACCGGATCTCGACGTGGGGCGTGCGCGGTGGCCCGCCCACGTAGTGCGGGTTGGCGTCGAGCCGCACCTGCTGCGACGACAGCGCGCGCACGACGTACGGCCCGGCGCCGACGACCTTGCCCGGCGCGGGCAACCCGGCCGTGGTCCGGAAGATCCCGAAGTCGAGGTCCGTCATCAGCGTCGCGAGTGCGGTCTTGAGGTGGAAGCGCACCAGCCCCGGGCCGCGGACCTCGACCCGGGCGAACTTCTCCGACAGCGACTTGTGGAACAGGCTGTCGGAGGCGGGGGCGAGCAGCGCCTGGTAGGTGCCGGCGACGTCCTCGGCGGTGACCGGTGCCCCGTCGGAGAACCGGGCATCCGCGCGGATCGCGACGTCCCAGGTCACGTCGTCGATCCGGTCGATCCGCGACGCGAGCTCGAGGCGCGGCACGAGGTCCGGCGTGTCGAGCGCGGTCAGCCCCGCGCACACCAGCTTCGCGAGCTTGCCGTCGTAGCTCGACAGCGCGTAGCGCGGATCGGCGGTCGTCATCGCGGTCTCGATCACGACGACCAGGGTGTCGTCGGGCGTGCGGCGATCGCGCGGCGTACATCCCGCGAGGCTGGCGACGGCCGCGACGACCGCCACCCGTGCAGCGACCGTGATAACGTTTTGGCGTGGCATCTGGGTTCCGTCGGCGGCGGGCGGCGATGGCATTCGCGTTCGCGCTGACGGCGGTGAGTATCGGTCCCCCGGCAGCGCGCTCGCAAGGCAACGGCGCGCCCGGTGCCGGCTCGGCCACCCTCGCCGATCCCGCGACCGCCCACGAGCCCACGAGCGCCGAGGGCGAGGACGACCCGGGCGCCGGGGGCGGCAGCAGCAGCAGCAGCAGCGCGCTCGTCGCCCCCGCCCTGCCCGCGGCGCGGAAGCCGTGGCTCGTCGAGCGCCTGACGGCGGCGAGCACCAGCCGGCCCCAGCTCGCGGGCGCCACCATCGCGGTCGTGGTCGTGGATGTCACGACCGGCGAGCCCCTGTTCGCCCGCGAGGGCACGCGCGGCATGAACCTCGCGTCGAACGCCAAGCTGCTGACCGCGATCGCGGCGCTCGGCACGCTCGGCCCTGGCTTCCGCTGGCGCACCGGCGTGTTCGCGGCGCCGCCCGATCCCGCGGGGCGCGTCGACGGCGACCTCTACCTGCGCGGCCGGGGCGATCCGCTGCTGTCGGTGGCGGCGCTCGACAACCTCGCCACCGAGCTCGCGGCGCGGGGCGTCCGGACGATCGACGGCCGGCTCGTGCTCGACCTGTCGTACTTCGACGATCAGGTCGAGCCACCGCACTTCGCCGAGCAGCCCAAGGAGCGCGCCGCGTTCCGCGCGCCGGTCGCCAGCATCGGGGTCGCCCGCAGCGCGGCGACGGTGAGCGTGATGCCGAACCCGGGAGGTACCGCGACCGTCACGCTCGAGCCCGACGCCGGCGCCTACCTCCGGCTGACGCGCACCGAGGTGGTCAGCGTCACCGAGGGCCGCACGCGCCTGCGCCTCGAGATCAAGCCCAGGCCCGATCACGTCGCCTACGAGATCACGGGCAAGATCCGCGTCGGCGAGGGGACCTGGGACGTCCGCCGCCGCGTCGACGATCCGGCGCGGTTCGCGGGCGAGGTGTTCAAGCAGGCGCTCGCGACGCGGGGCATCACGTTCACGCAGAAGTCGATCGGCACCGGGCCGGTGCCGCTGACCGCTCGCCTGCTCGCCGCGCACGACAGCGCGCCGCTCGGCGAGGTGATCCGGATCATGAACAAGGCGTCGGACAACTACGTCGCCGAGAGCGTGCTGAAGACGCTCGGCGCGGAGACCCGCACAACACCCGGCCCGGCGACCTGGGAGGATGGCCTCGCGGCGGTGCGGACCGCGCTCGCCGCGCTCGGCGTCCCCGCGGGTAGCTACCGCCAGGGCAACGGCTCCGGCCTGTTCGCCGCGACGGCGGTGTCCGCGACGCAGCTGGTGACGCTGCTCGCGGCCGCCCACGCCGACTACCGGATCGGCCCGGACCTGCTCGCCTCGCTCCCTGTCGGCGGCGCGGATGGAACGCTCGCGCGGCGCTACCTCGGACAGCCGGCGCGTGGGCGCGTGCGCGCCAAGACCGGCACGCTCGAGAAGGTGGTCTCGCTCGCGGGCTACGTGGGCGTCGACAGCAACCGCCCGCTCGCGTTCGCGGTGCTCGTCAACGACATCCCCGCGGGCGGCAAGGGCCCGGCGCGCGCGATGACCGACGAGATCGTCGGGGTGCTCGCGGCGTACCTCGGCGCACGCTGAACGCACGCGGAGCGCACGCGGAGCGCACCGATGGCGCCTCGATGGCGCATCCCGCGCAACCCTCGCCCCGTTCCGGGCATCTCGGCGTTGCTGGCTCCTGCCCACGGTGGTACGACAGCCAGCGGAAAGAAGGAGATCACGATGGCCGAGCTCAAGGGCAGCAAGACCCACATGAACCTCAAGGAGGCCTTCGCCGGCGAGTCGCAGGCGAACCGCCGATACCTCTACTTCGCCAAGGTCGCCGATGTCGAGGGTCACACCGACCTCGCCGGCCTGTTCCGCGACACCGCGGAGGGCGAGACCGGCCACGCGCACGGCCACCTCGACTACCTCAAGCGCGTCGGCGATCCGGTGACCGACGAGCCGATTGGCGACAGCGCGAAGAACCTCAAGGCGGCGATCGCCGGCGAGACGTACGAGTACACCCAGATGTACCCGGCGTTCGCCAAGACCGCGCGCGAGGAAGGCTTCGAGGAGATCGCCGAGTGGTTCGAGACCCTGGCCCGCGCCGAGCGCTCGCACGCCGGCCGGTTCCAGAAGGGCCTCGACACCCTGTCTGCGAAGTGAGACGTCGTCGCGAGCCTCCGGGCTCGTGACCACCACGGGCGCCACCACCGCGAGGTGGGGCGCCCGTGGTCGTTTTCGGGCAGGC
Organism: Kofleriaceae bacterium; assembly: GCA_964203225.1. Lineage (GTDB taxonomy): Bacteria > Myxococcota_A > Polyangia > Haliangiales > Haliangiaceae > JABFXX01. The sequence goes on along the minus strand of CAXNMK010000002.1, from coordinate 822,972 downwards.
GCGACGAGCGCCGCACCCGGGCTGGTCGCGTAGTACGATGGTGCTACACCGCCGCCATGACCCTGGTTCGCCCCATCACCCGATTCGACATCAAGGGCCCCGCGATGTACGCGCACATCCGGGACGATTACCGCCAGCGCGTGATCCAGATGAAGAAGGCGAGGCGGGTGTTCCTCGGCGACCGGGTCGAGATCGTGTTCGACAACCGGCTCACGTTGACCATGCAGATCGAGGAGATCTGCCGGCTCGAGAACCTCACGGCCGAGCTGCTCGAGGCCGAGATCGCGAGCGCCAACCAGCTGATGCCCACCGAGGACTCGCTCGCGGCCACGCTGTTCGTGCCACTGCCGCAGGACGAGCACCTCAAGGACCGCCTCCGCGAGCTGGTCGGGCTCGACGAGCACGTCGTGCTGCACATCGGCCCGCACGTGATCCGCGCGGCGTTCGAGCCCGGCCGTTCGTCGACCGAACGGATCTCCGCGGTCCAGTACCTGCGGTTCCCGCTCTCCCCCGAGGCGCGGACCGCGCTCCAGACCGCCGGCACGTCCGTCGCGATCGCGATCGATCACCCGAACTACCAGCACCGCAAGGATGGCCTCGATGACCTGCGCGCCTCGCTCGCCGCGGACCATGCATAACGCGCTGCTGCTCGGCGCCGCCCTGGCCGCGGCGGGATGCGGGGCGCGGCAGAAGCAGGCCGACGCCGAGGCGCAGGAGTTCGCCTGCAAGGACCGGATCGTCAGCTACATGGCGACCCACCACCTTGGAGGTGACGAGATCGGCGTGCAGATGGACTGCGCCAGCGACGGGCCGCGCATCCAGCGCTGGCGGATCGACAAGGCCGGCACCCGCCAGGAGGACGCCCGGTCGATGACGCCGGGCGAGTTCGATGGCGTGTGGAAGGAGATCGACGGCAGCGGCTGGGCGTTCCTCAAGGACTGCAGCAACGGCGACGGCGGCCCGCAGGACCCGGTCTACGTGTTCGACGTCAAGGACGACCAGCAGCAGGCGTCGTTCCAGTGCCAGTCGATCAAGATGCCGTACCCGTACAACACGATCGTCGACCCCCTCGACCTCGCCTCGCAGCAAGGCCGCACGCAGCTCGGCGATCCGGAGCCCGAGGAGCTCAAGAAGTACGACCGCAAGGACAAGCAGAAGTGAGCCAGCCGCTGGCGGGATCGACGGCGGTGGTGACCGGCGCGAGCCGCGGGATCGGGAGGGCGATCGCGCAGGCCCTCGCCGGCGCGGGCGCCGAGGTGGCGCTGTGGGCGCGCGACGAGGGCGCGCTCGCCGAGGTCGTCGCCGAGATCACCTCTGCCGGCGGCCGCGCCTCCGCGATGATCGTCGACGTCGCCGACAGCGCGGCGATCGATGCCGCCGCCGAGCGCGTGCGGCGCACGATGGCGCCCGTGCGGATCGTCGTCAACAACGCGGGCGCGGTGCTGCGCAAGCCCACCGTCGAGATCACCGATGCCGACTGGCAGCGCGTGATGGCGGTCAACGCCTTTGGCACGTTCGCGGTCACCCGCGCGCTCCTGCCCGACCTGCTCGCCGGCGGCGGTGGCCGGATCATCAACATCGCATCGCGCGCCGGGCGCGAGGGCACGCCGCTGCTCGCCGCCTACTGCGCGGCCAAGCACGCGGTGGTCGGCTTCACCCGCGCCCTTGCCGAGGAGCTTCGCGCTGCTAAGATTGCCGTGAATGCGATCTGCCCGGGAAGCGTGGACACGCCGATGCTCCGCCAAGGACTCCCCGGGGCGAGACCGGACATGACGCCCGATGACATCGCCGCCACCGCGCTGTTCCTCGCCTGCCCCGCGCCTCACGGCGCGCCGGCCGGCCTGACCGGCGCCTGCATCGACGTCTACGGATGAACGTGGTGGACATGACGGACACCGGAGACACCAGCTTCGACCCGAGCGCGCTGACGTCACTGCCGCTGTTCCCGTTGCCGAACTGCGTGCTGCTGCCTGGCGGCCTGCTCCCCCTTCACGTGTTCGAGCCGCGCTACCGCGCGCTCGCGCGCGACAGCCTCGCGAGCCACCAGCTGATCGGCGTGGCACGCCTCCGCCCCGGGTTCCAGACCGCCTACTACGGGCGCCCGCCGGTGTTCGACAGCGTGGGCGTGGGCAAGATCATCTGCTCCGAGGAGCTCCCCGACGGCCGGTTCGCGTTGCTGCTGCGCGGCGTGGCGCGCGTGCAGATCGCGCGCGAGCTGTCCTCGGGCGAGCGCCTGTACCGCCAGGTCGAGGCGCGCCTGCTCCCGGACGCCAGCTGTGATCCGGTGGACGCCCGCGACCACCACCGCCAGCTGATCTCGCTGTGTGATCGCCTCGCGGAGGTGATCGAGCAAGGCGGCCCGCAGCTCCGCGAGCTGGTGCGTGCGTTCGACGCCCCGGGCGCGTGCGCCGACGCGGTCGCCGCCGCGCTCGTGATGGACGCCGACGCCCGCCAGGCGCTGCTCGAGGCGCGCGATCCGATGGTCCGCCTGCAGCGCACGCTCGGGCACGTCAGCCACCTGCTGTGCGAGCTCGAGCCCGGCGACCTGTCGGTCAACTGACGTTCGAGCGCGCTACTTGATCACGGCGAGCCGCGGCGAGCGCTTCGGCTTGCTCAGCACCCGCGCCGCGACGGCGAGGGCCGCGCGCGACGCGATGTCCATGAACGTCGCCGCATGCTCGCTGTCCGGCGAGGACACGATGATCGGTACGCCGGCATCGCCGCCGAACCGGATCCGGGTGTCGAGCGGGATCTCGCCGAAGAACTTGGTGCCGACCTCCTGCGCCAGGCGCTTGCCGCCGCCGTGGCTGAAGATCTCGTCGTTGTGCCCGCACGCGGGGCACTTGTAGTAGCTCATGTTCTCGACGATCCCGAGGATCGGGATCTCGACCTTCTCGAACATCGCGATGCCCTTCACGACATCGACGATCGAGACCTCCTGCGGCGTGGTGACCATGACCGCGCCCGCGATCGGGATCAGCTGCGACAGCGACAGCTGCACGTCGCCGGTGCCCGGCGGCAGGTCGCACACGAGGTAGTCGAGCTCGCCCCAGTCGACATCGCCGAGGAACTGCTGCAGCAGGCGGTGGACCATCGGGCCGCGCCACACCACGGCCTCGTCCTTGTCGACGAAGAACCCGACGGAGATCACCTTGAGGCCCTGGTGGAGCGCCGGGATGATCCGCGACTCCGGGCTCGCCGACGCGGGCACCTCGGGGGTGCCCAGCATCGTCGGGATCGACGGGCCGAACACGTCGCAGTCGAGCAGGCCGACCTTGGCGCCGTGGCGCTGGAGCGCGAGCGCGAGGTTGACGGCGACCGTCGACTTGCCGACGCCGCCCTTGCCGGCGGCGACCGCGATCACGATGCGCGGGCCCTTGAGGACCGCCTTCTCGCTCGGCGCCGGCGTGAACGCCGTGTCGACGTTCATGATCACCGTGACGGCCTTGGCGCCGAGCGGCTGCAGCGCGGCCTCGACCCGCTTCTGCAGCTCGCGGCGCTGCGTCAGCGGGTAGGCGTGGGTCGGGATGTCGAGCCGCACGAGCACGTCGTCGCCCTGGACCTCGAAGCGGTTGAGGATCCGGAAGGTGACGATGTCCTGCTCGAAGCAGGGGTCGATGACCTTGCCGAGGGCTTCCCTGACGGTGTCGTTGCTGAGAGGCATGGAAACGGGACTCCTGCTGGCAGCCTAGGCGATGTGCCCGAGCTTGGACTTCTTGACGTCGAGGTAGCTGGCGCTGTGCTCGGTCGCGGCGACCCAGTGGGGCTCCGCGGTGACGATGACGCCGGCGCTCTCGAGGCCGGCGATCTTGTCGGGGTTGTTGGTCATCAGGCGGACGCTCGTGGCACCGAGATCGCGAAGGATGCTGGCGGCGAGGTCGTAGGTCCGGTGGTCGGCGTCGAACCCGAGCGCGAGGTTGGCGTCCACGGTGTCGGCGCCGTCGTCCTGGAGCTGGTACGCGCGGACCTTGTTGCCAAGGCCGATGCCGCGGCCCTCCTGCACGAGGTAGACGACCACACCGCGGCCCTCCACGCCGATCCGCGCGAGCGCGGCGTCGAGCTGCGCGCGGCAGTCGCAGCGCAGGCTGCCGAGGACCTCGCCGGTGAAGCACGAGGAGTGGACCCGGGTCAGCACCGCGTCGCCGGCGACGTCGCCGAGCACCATCGCCACGTGCTCCTCCGGGCCGGTCCCGACCGCCGTGCCGCCCGGGCCAGCCTCCCCACCCGTCCGGTACACCACGACCCGGAACTCCCCGTTCGCCGTGGGGAGCTTGGAATCGGAGTACCGCGTAATCATGAGGATGCGCGTGTATGGCCGGGGATGTCGGCAATGTCAATCACCCGGGGGACGCCCGCGCGACGCATGCTAACATCCGGCTCATGGCTGTCCGTCCCGTCGTGGTGTGGCCCGATGACCGTCTCCGTCAGCCCTCCGTGGCGATCACGACCGTGGACGACTCGGTCCGCGAGCTCTATCAAGATCTCGTCGACTCGATGTACGCCGAGAACGGCCTCGGGATCGCGGCGCTCCAGCTCGGCGATCCGCGCCGGATGTTCATCGTCGAGCCCAAGCTCGCGGGGCGCGACGAGAAGGACCCGCCGGTCGCGTTCTTGAACCCCGAGGTGGTGTGGGCGTCGGACGAGCAACAGGACAGCGAGGAGGGCTGCCTGTCGTTCCCCGAGGTCTACGTCAAGGTCAAGCGCCCCCTGCGGGCGAGGGTCCGCGCGATGGGCCTCGACGGGCAGATGTTCGAGTGCGAGGGCGAGGGCCTGATGGCGCGCTGCCTGCTCCACGAGAACGACCACCTGACGGGCAAGCTGCTGGTCGACTTCGTCGGCCCGCTCAAGCGTCAGATGATCAAGAAGAAGATGCAGAAGGTGAAGCGCGAGCAGGGCGAGGACGCCGACGAGGGCGACGACGAGGTGGGCGCGCAGGGCGGCATGCGGTAGCTTCGCGCGCGTGACAGACTGCGTCTTCGTCCGAGGCCTCGAGTTCGAGGGCAACCACGGCTACACCGCCGCCGAGCGCCGCGGCACCCGCCGATTCCGCGTCAACCTGACGCTCGAGATGCCGCTCGCGGCCGCCGCAGCCAGCGACCGGCTCGTCGACACCCTGGACTACTGGAAGGTCAGCGAGATCGTGGTCTCGCTCGGCACGAAGTCCACCTACAAGCTGATCGAGGCGCTCGCCGGGCAGATCGGCGCCGAGATCCAGAAGCTCTACCCGCGTGCCAGCGTGACCATCGAGCTCGAGAAGCTCGCCCCGCCCTGCCCCGGCGTGCCCGCGGCGTGCGGCGTGCGACTGTCGCTGCCCGCGGTGGGCACGTGAGCTTCACGTACTCGACGCCGATCCGGTTCGCCGACGTCGACCACGCCGGCATCGTCTACTACCCGCGGTTCTTCCACATGTTCCACCTCGCGTTCGAGGAGCTGTGGCGCTCCCGGATCGGCGCCCGCGCGTACGCCGCGCTGATCGACACCGATCGCGTGGGGTTCCCGGCGGTCCGCGCGGAGTGCGACTTCAAGGGGCCGCTCACGTTCGGCGACATCGCGGACATCGAGCTTTCGATCGCGCGGCTCGGCGCGAAGTCGATCACGTTCCGCTACCGGATCTACCGCGCCGCCGAGCCGGCGAGCGACGCCACACCCGCGCGGGAGCGCGCGCTGTGCGCCGAGGGCCAGGTGGTCACGGCGGTGGTGGATCTCGCACGGTTCGTCGCGATCGCCATCCCGGACCGCGTGCGCGCCATGCTCGCCGACCTCGTCGAGTGATGCGCCTCACCTGCGCGAAACCCGCGTTGTGCCTTTACGGCGCCCCCACCGCGTACTAAGTCCCTGGCTGCATGCTCGAGCGTGATCCGAAGACCCTGGCCCGGCTACAGGCGGTCGTGACCGCGCTGATCGAGCACCGCGTGTCGACCTCGCTGGTGGATGTCGAGCGCGCGCTCGCGCGCTGGCGCAGTGGCGGTCACAGCGCCCTCGCCGCCCACGGCGCCGTGCTGCGCCACGCGGCGCGCTGCGAGCGCACGGTCGAGCGCGTGACCGCGGCCGCCGGTGACCGCCCCGAGGGCATCCTCCGCGACGCCGTCGACGCCGGCCTGATGGCCGAGGACGAGTTCGTCGCCATGGTCGGCGAGCCGCCGCAGGACGTCGCGTCGATCGACGCACTCGTCGACGATGACGACGCGAGTGCCCCGGACAAGCGCAAGACCGTCGAGGCGCTGCTCGAGCGCGGGCCGGTGCTCGTGCACGTCGACGCCCGCCGCGCCGAGGTCAGCGTCCCCGCCCGGTTCCGCGACGACGCCAGCCTGGTGCTCCGGTTCGGCTACAGCCTGTCGCCGCCGATCACGGACCTGTCCGTGGATGACGAGGCGATCGGCGGCACGCTCACGTTCGGCGGCGTGCCGTTCCGCGTGGTCCTGCCGTGGACCGGGGTGTACGCGGCGATGGTCGAGGGCGAGCAGCGCGGCACGGTGTGGCCGGAGGACGTCCCCGAGGACGTGCTCACCGCCAGCGGCGAGGCTGCGGGTCCCGATCTGGCGCCCGCCCCGCCCACCGTGGTGCCGCGGCCGCCGGTCGTCGTCAAGGACGAGGAGCCGCGCAAGCGCGGCCACCTCAAGCTCGTCGAGTAGCGCGCCTCGACGATGCCGAGCCTCCCTGGTCTCCTGCTCCGCCGCACCACGGGGGTGGCGGTCGCGTGGTCCCTCGCCTGCGGCGCGCCCGCCGCACACCCCACGGGCGCCACGCCGCCCCGGCCCCCCGCGGGCGCGGTCGCGCAGGCGCCGTCGGCCGGCCCGCAGGTCGTGTGGCGCGCGGACCAGCAGCGGTTGCTCGTCGCGGGCCTGCCCGCGATCGCGCGCGACGGCGGCGTGGTCGTGCTCGCCGAGCGTCAGAGGTGATGGTGGCCGCGGCAACCCGAACCTCGCGATCGTGGTCCGCGACCGCACCGACCGCGAGCTCGAGCGGCGCGTGATCCTCGCACCGGCCGACGCCGAGACGCTGATCGGGGCGGACGGCCCTGGCCCCGAGCTCCGCGAGCGGATCGCCGCCGGTGATGCGCTGCTACGCGCCCTCCACGCGCGGCACCAGCTCGCACCGCTCACCGCGATGGAGGTCCCACCGCCGGCGCCGCGCAGCGTGCGGCACGACCCGCTGACGGCCACCGACGGACGCCACACGGTGATGTGGTCGCCGTCGCGGCTCGTCATCATGGCAGGCGCGTCCTCGCTCCTCGATGCGGCCACGCCCGCGAGCTGGCTCGCGACGCCGGAGGACAGCGGCTGCACGAACCGCGCGTTCCTCGGGGCCGCGGCGATCGCGGCGGCCCAGCGCGCCGTCGTGGCCACGATCGCGTACCTCGGCACGGACACGTGCTGGGAGCCCGATGCGCAGCAGCACGTCGTCACCTGGTGACCGCGACGGCGACCGGGCGGGCGCGGTCAGCCCGCGGCGTCGCGGGCGGCCGCGAGCTTCTTCCGCTCGTCGGGGTTCTCGTCGAGCCAGGCACGCAGGCTCTCGTCCGAGATCTCGACAACGAGGTCGACCTCACCGACCGGAGCCTGGCAGCCGAGCCGGGACTCGGCGCGCACGTCGAACGCCTTGTCCATGATGTCGTTCTCCTTGTCGGAGATGTCGCCGAGGGAGTCGAGCCCCTCGCTCACGTAGACGTGGCAGGTCGAGCACGCGAGGTTGCCGCCGCAGGCGTGCCCCACGCGCGCGCCGCACTCCTCGGCGGCGTCGAGCAGGGTGATGCCGCGCTTGCAGTCGATCGACAGAGGGCCGGCCGAGCCCTTGCCGTGCGGGTTGACGAACGTGATCTTCGGCATGGGTTCAGGCTCCGACCTTGCGAGCGGCGTCCTCGAGGGCGACGCCCTGGAACTGCGCCGCGATCGCGCGGTTCATGCGCTTCTGGGCGAACGGCTTGGTCGCGAGATCGAGCGCCTCGACCGCGTACCGGATGGCGAGGTAGTCGTCGCCCGACGCCGCGGCCACCAGCCGCGCCATCGCCTGCTCGCCCGCCTCGCGGACCTCGGGATCGAGGAGCGCCGGGTCGGACGCGAACGCCTGGCGGGTGGCCGCCAGGATCCGGTCGGCCTCGACGCGCTCGGTGACGAGGTTCCGCAGGACGAGGTCATCCTCGGCATGATCGAACGAGGCGATCAGCATCTGCTCGACCTCCTCGTCGGACAGGCCGTAGGTCGGCCTGACCTCGATCGAGGCCTCCTTGCCGGTGGTCAGCTCCTTGGCCGTCACCTTGAGCAGGCCGTCCTGGTCGATCAGGAACGAGATCTCGACGCGGCCCATGCCGGCGATCATCGGCGGCACGCCGCGCAGCACGAACCGCGCGAGCGAGCGGCAGGCGTCCGCGGTCTCGCGCTCGCCCTGCAGGATGTGGATGTCGAACCCGGTCTGGTTGTCGGCGTACGTGGTGAACGTCTGGGTCGCGCCGCACGGGATCGTGGTCTGGCGGTGGATCAGCTTCTCGATCACGCCGCCCATCATCTCGATGCCGAGCGACAGCGGGACGACGTCGAGCAGCGTGACATCCAGGCGACCGGTCGCGAGCACGTCGGCCTGGACCGCGGCGCCGAGCGCCACGACCTGCTCGGGATCGAGGTCCGCGAGCGGGGCCTTGCCGAACAGCTCGGCCACGAAGTCGCGCACGACCGGCGAACGGGTCGAGCCACCGACCAGGATCACGCCATCGAGCTCGTCCTTCGCCAGCTCCGCATCCTTGAGGACGCGGCGGCACGCACGCGCCGTGCGATCGAGCAGGGCCTGCGCCCACCCGGTGAGATCCGCGCGGGTGACCGTGCGGGTGATCGCCGTGCCACCCGTGACGTCGGCCGCGAGCGCATAGGTCACGGTGGCGTCGTCGGTCAGCGCCTCCTTGACCCGCCGCGCCTCGGCGACCGCCCCACCCACCAGGCGGCGCTGCGCGGCGGCGAGCGCGGCCTCGGTGGAGCGCTCGGCCGCGATGTGCAGGCCGGCCTCGCCGAGGATCGCCATCGCGACCACGCGGTCGAGATCGTCGCCGCCGAGCGCGGAGTCGCCGCCGGTGGCCTTGACCTCGAACACGCCGTCGACGAGCTTGAGGATCGAGATGTCGAACGTGCCGCCGCCCAGATCGTAGACGGCGTACGTGCCCTGGCTGCCCCGATCGAGCCCGTATGCGAGCGCCGCGGCGGTGGGCTCCGCGAGCAGGCGCATCACCTCGAGGCCCGCGAGCCGGCCCGCGTCGCGGGTGGCCTGGCGCTGGGCGTCGTCGAAGTACGCGGGCACCGTGATCACGGCACCCTCGATCGGCCCGCCGAGCTGGGCCTCGGCGCGGCTCTTGAGCTCGCGCAGCACCTCCGCGGACACCTCGACCGGCGACACCTGGCGGCCGCCGCTGACGATCAGCTTGACCGCGCGGTCGTCCCCGGTGAGCTCGTACGGCAGCAGCGCGCGCACGCTCGCGAGGTCCTTGGCGCCGCGGCCGATCAGCCGCTTGACCGAGGCCAGCGTGTCGCGCGGCGCGTCGATGGCGCGGGCCTGCGCGGGGCGACCGACGATCACGGTGCCATCGGCGGCGTAGTGGACGACCGAGGGAACGAGCGGCCCGCCGTCCCCTCCGATGACCTCGGGGGACTCGTCGGCGACGTGGGCGACCAGGCTGTTCGTCGTGCCGAGGTCGATGCCGACGACGCGCGCCTTGCATGCCTCCTTGACCCTGGACTGGCCGGGTTCGGCGATCTGGAGCAACATCTTCTCGGTCTCTTTCTGGGCGGGGCCTGGCGACGAGCCGGGCGCCTATTCGTCGTCGAGTGCGGCGTTGCACTCTTCGAGGTAGCGGTCGAGGTAGCGCAGCACGATCAGGCGCTCCTTGAGGGCGGGCAGATCGTCAGCGTGGAACAGCGCGGGCAGCTCGGCCAGGACGGCGCGGCGGCGGGTGACCATCGCGGCCTGCTTCGCCGCAACCTCGTCGGTCCGGCCGGCGTGGCGGGCCAGGGCCAGCTCCTCGCGGAGCTCGAGGATCTCCATCAAGAACGTGGGATCGAGGCGCTCGTTGGCCCCGATCGTGACGCCCGCGCGCGACAGGAGATACTCCGCGCGCGGCACCGGCTTCTTGAGCAGCTGGTAGGCATCGTTGAGCGCGCGCGCCTTCGTCAGCGCGACCACGCGCTCGGCCGCGGGCGCCGTGGCGAACCGGTCCGGGTGGACCTCGACGGCTGCGCTCGAAGTAGGCGCGCTCGAGCGCCGCGACGTCGATCTCGTAGGCCGGCGCGAGGCCGAGCAGCGCGAACGCGTCGGCGTCGCTCCTAGAAGTTGACGGACTCGCCACAGCCACAGCTCCCCTTGGCGTTGGGGTTGTTGAACTTGAAGCCGTGACCCATCATGCCGCGCACGAAGTCGAGCTGCATGCCGCCGAGGTAGACCAGGCTCTTCGGGTCGACGACGATCGATACCCCGAACGCGCTGAACACCTTGTCGCTCGCGCGGGTCTGCTCGGACCACTCGAACACGTAGGTGAAGCCCGTGCAGCCACCGCCACGCACGCCGATCCGGATCATCGAATCCGGATTGCCGCGCGTGTCGCGCTGACGCGCGATCTCCTGCGCCGCATGCTCGGTGATCTCGACCTCCTTCTTGGAGATCGTCTTCGGCGCGGTGGCCGGAGCCGAAGGGGCGCTGGAGCTGGTCGCTGACATCGGCGTCACCTGGTCCATCACTTGGACTGCTGCTTCTTCTTGTAGTCCTCGATCGCCGCCTTGATGGCGTCCTCGGCGAGGACCGAGCAGTGGATCTTGACCGGCGGGAGGTTGAGCTCCTCGACGATCTGGGTGTTCGAGATCTGGGCGGCCTGCTCGAGGCTCATGCCCTTGATCATCTCGGTCGCGAGCGAGCTCGACGCGATCGCCGAGCCGCAGCCGAACGTCTTGAACTTCGCGTCGGCGATCAGGCCGTCCTTGACGCGGATCTCGAGGCGCATGACGTCGCCGCACGCGGGTGCACCGACGAGGCCTGTGCCGACCTCGCTCGCATCGACGCCGTCGGCCTTGAAGGTGCCGACGTTGCGCGGGTTCTCGTAGTGGTCGATGACCTTGTCTGAATACGCCATGATGATCTCTCGGGGGCGGAGGGTGACGAAGAAGATGAGCGAGGTGGACGGCAGCGGGTGCGCGTCGCGCTCAGTGCGGGGTCCACTGGATGGAGTTGATGTCGATGCCCTCCTGGTGCATCTCCCACAGCGGGGACAGCGTGCGGAGGCGCTCGACCGAGGTCACGACCAGGTCGATCACGTAGTCGACCTCGGCCTCGGTGTTGAACCGACCGAGCCCGAACCGGATCGAGGTGTGCGCGAGCTCGTCGCCGACGCCGAGGGCGCGCAGCACGTAGCTCGGCTCGAGGGACGCGGACGTGCAGGCCGAGCCCGACGACACCGCGAGGTCCTTGAGCGCCATCAGCAGGCTCTCGCCCTCGACGAACGCGAACGAGATGTTGAGGTTGCCCGGGAGCCGGTGCTCCATCGAGCCGTTGACGTACGTCTCGGACAGCTTCGCGGTGATGCCGCGGTGCAGCCGCTCGCGCAGCGCGCCGATGCGGACCGCATCGTCCTCCATCTCGGCCTTGGCGATCTCGCACGCCTTGCCGAAGCCAACGATCATCGGCACCGGCAGGGTGCCCGAGCGCATGCCGCGCTCGTGGCCACCACCGTCGAGGATCGGGTCGATGCGGACGCGCGGCTTGCGGCGCACCCACAGCGCGCCGATGCCCTTGGGACCGTACATCTTGTGCGCCGTCATCGACACCAGGTCGACGCGGGCCTTGTCGACGTCGAACGGGATCTTGCCGACGGCCTGGACGCCGTCGGTGTGGAACAGGCACTTCGGGTTGCGCGCCTTGATCGCCGCGCCGATCGCCTCGAACGGCTGGATCACGCCGATCTCGTTGTTGGCGAGCATGATCGAGACGATGATCGTCTTGTCGGTCATCGCGGCGACGACCTGCTCGGGGGTGACCAGGCCGTCCTTGGCCGGCGTCAGGTACGTGACCTCGTAGCCATCGCGCTCGAGGCGCTTGCAGGTGTCGAGCACCGCCTTGTGCTCGGTCTCGACGGTGATGATGTGGTTGCCCTGCTTCCTGAGGAAGCTGGCGGCGCCCTTGATCGCGAGGTTGTTGGCCTCGGTCGCGCCGGACGTGAACACGATCTCCTTGCCCTCGCCGCCGATCAGCGCGGCGACCTGGGTGCGCGCGTTCTCGACGGCCGCCTCGGCGGTCCACCCGAACGAGTGGTTGCGGCTCGCCGCGTTGCCGTAGTGCTCCGTGAAGAACGGCAGCATGGCCTGGACGACCCGGAGATCGACCGCGGTCGTCGAGTGGTTGTCCATGAAGATCGGCAGGGTCACGCCCTCGGGGAGGGGCGCGTGAATAGTCGGCTTGGTAGCAACGGACATCTTAGATTCCTTCTCGCCGGGTCAGGGATGAGGAGAGGACGGTGACGGGCACGTCGAATGCGCGCTCGGACGGACGTGCAAGCGGCTCGTCGGCCGAACGCCGCGACAGCCCCGCGAACAGGGGCGGCGCCTCGCCGACGTGGTGGCCATTGTGGTCGCAGCTGCGGCACGCCGCCGGGGCGTACTCGTCTGCACAGCTCGAGCACGAGTCGAGGTAGGCGACGGCCTCGTTGAGGTCGGTCTCGATCACCTGGAGCTGGATGATCTGATCGCGGATCTGCGCCTGCTTCTCCATGAACAGGTTGCGCACGCGCGTGGTCGCCTCGCGGCCGGAGCCGGCGCCCTGGAAGTCGTTGACGAACCCCTGGATCTCGGCGAGCGTGAACCCGATCGCCTGGAGCTTGACGATCCAGTGGATGCGGTCGACCGCCTCGGGGCCGTACATCCGGAATCCGCCCTCGGAGCGGGACCGCGGCTCGAGCAGGCCCAGCTCTTCGTAGAGGTGCATCGCGCGGACGGTCTTGCCGACCACCTTCGCGAGCTCTCCGACGCGCATCAGCTTGTCGATGGTTTCCGGCTGGTCCTTCATGCGGCCCACAACCCTTACCCTCACGTGAGGTTCGGTGTGTACAGGGGCACTATGAGGGCCACCCGGAGAGCTGTCAATCCCGAACCCTTACCTTTACGTGGGAGTTGGGTCCCGAACAGGAAGGTGCTGAACCTACGGGGATCGCGACCGTGGCAGCCCCCGATCTCTGGATGGTCCGGTGCCGGTCGCCCTCCGCGTCCTTGCGCACGCGCCACGGCTGGTGCTCGGCGGCCTCGCTCGGGTTGCAGTGCTTCTTGGGCGCCGCCATCGGGCGGGGCGCCTTGGGATCGCGCTCGTCGAGTTCACGCGTGGCTGCGATTGCAGAATGCAGCACACGAGCCGTCGCCTGCCCGCCCCTCCCCCCGTCCCACGCCGCTATCGGCCCGCCCTCCGCCGCAGGACCGAGCGAGGAGTCGACACGGGGCACTGACGCGCGGTGCATCCGGGTGTCGTCGGCGCTCGTGCGTCAGTGCCACGGGGCTCCGCCCCGCCCTCCGCGGCAAGCCGCGCAGGGGTCCCACCCCGTTCGCGAGACTGTTTCACAGTCTCTCAGTTCGCGGTGGCCGACGCCTCGAAGGCGCGGATCACCGTGACCTTGATCTGACCGGGGAACGTCATCTCCTCACCGATCTGGTGAGCGATCTCGGAGGACATCTCGACGACGGTGAGGTCATCGACCTCGCGCTCGCGGACGTACACGCGGAGCTCGCGGCCCCCGTGCACCGCGTGGGCATGCGCCACGCCGCGGCGCGCGCCACCGATCCGCTCGAGATCCTCGACCTTCGCGGTGAACCCCTCGGCGAGCTCGCGGCGGGCGCCGGGACGTGCACCGCTCATCGCGTCGGCAGCGGCGACCAGGTGCGCGTACACCGAGTTGCAGGGTTCGTCGGCGTGGTGCGCGCCGATCGCGTTGGCGACCAGCTCGGACTCACCCACGCGCCGCGCGATGTCCGCGCCGATCACCGCATGCGACCCCTCGATCTTGTGGGTCAGCGCCTTGCCGATGTCGTGCATCAGCGTGGCGCGCCGCGCGAGCCGCTCGTCGAGCCCGAGCTCGCTCGCCATCATCCCGGCGAGGTACGACGACTCGACGGCGTGCCACCACTGGTTCTGCGTGTAGCTGGTGCGGAAGTTGAGCGCGCCGACAAGCTCGACGATCTCCGGATGCGCCTTGGGGATGCCGAGCGTCTGGAACGCGCGCTTGCCGAGGGCGCGGATCTCCTGGATCAGATTGTCCTTGCCGCGCGCCGCCCACGCATCGGGATCCTTGCGAGCGTCGTCGATCGACTCGGGCTTCTTCATCAGGCGGTTGATCGCCCGGCGGACGAACTCCTTGCCGACGCCGTCGAGCCCGTCGAGGCGGATCGCGTCCTTCTCGTCGTTGACGAGGAGTTGCACGCCGGCATTCCGCTCGAGCGCACCGTGGAGCGCGCCGCCCTGATCGAGCAGCAGCCCGACCAGGTCGGGGCCGAGGCGCAGGAAGTTCTGCGCGCGCTCGGTCAGGTAGTGGTGGTGGTAGCGGGTCGCGGCGATCTCGAGCACGCGCTTGGCCTCGCGATCGTGCGCTGGGTCCGCAGCGGTCTGGTCGACCTGGCGGACCGCGGCGGCGGCGCGCGCCTGCGCGTCCTCGATCCACGCACGCCCGAGCCGGTCGATCAGCTCCGCGGCCCCGACGCCGGCGCGCAGCTCGAGCTCGGTGCGCGCGGTCGCCAGCTTCTTCCGCGCATCGCCCTCGAGGCCACCGACGCGGTCGCGCAGGGACTGGATGTCCTTGTGCACGCCGTCGAGGGCGGCCGCGCGCTGCTCGAGAGCATCCTCGAGGCTGTCGACCGCGGCCTCGGCCTGCCCGAGCGCCCCGGCGCGACGGTCCACGGCGGTCGCCTTCGCCGATAGCTGCGCATCGGCCTCGGTGCGCAGGGCGAGCGCCTCGGCCCGCGCCTCGGTCTCGAGCGCGCGCCGGCGCCCGACCGCCTCGAGCTGCGCGGCCTTGATCCCGGCCGTGGCCTCCGCTCGCGCCTCCTCGATGCGGGCGCGCGTCTGCCGGCTCGCCTCGGCGGCGCCCGCACGCATCGCGAACACCGCGGCGAGGACCGCGATGACGACGGCGGCGATCAGGGCGACGATCATCCGCGCAGCATACCCCGAGCAGCCCCAGCCTGGGTCACTCGAGTCACTCGGGTCGCTCGAGCCCGGTGTCGGAGTTGTTCGTGCGGCCACCGTCCTTGCCATTGCCGCTGCCACGGACGGTCGCGGCGCCGGCGCCGGGGACCCGCTCGAGCTGGACGGTGGTGACCACGCTCTGGGTCGCCCGCACCTCCTCCACCCGCTCGCGGTACCCGCGCAGCTTCAGGATGAACCTCCGAGGCGTGGTCGACGTCGGCACGTCGAGCGTCAGCGGCGTCTTTCCGAGCGGGCGACCGTCCCGGTACACGGCCGCCCCCGGCGGCACGGACTCGATCACGATCCGCACGCGCTGCGCGTCGGTGACGCCGGGTGCCAGACCGCCACCGCTGCCGCTGCCGACACCGCCACCGCCACCGCTGCCGACACCGCCACCGCTGCCGCCACCGCCACCGCTGCCGCCACCGCTGCCGACACCGCCACCGCCACCGACACCGCCACCGTGCCGCACCGCCACTGCCGCCACCGCCACCGCTGCCGCCACCGATGCCGACACCGCCACCGCCACCGCCACCGCTGCCGCACACCGCCTGCACCGCTGCCGACACCGCCACCGACACCGACACCGCTGCCGCCACCGCTGCCGACACCGCCACCGCTGCCGACACCGCTGCCGACACCGCTGCCGACACCGCTGCCGCTGCCGACACCGCCGCCGACACCGCCGGTCGCACGAGCAACGCCACCACTGCCCGTGCGGCCGCTGCCCGTGCGGCCCGCATCACCACCCGTCACACCGCCCCCGCGGAACCACACCACCGCGAACGTGCCGAACCCGATCCCGAGGACGAGCCCCACCGCGAGCACCACGGGCCACACACGACGCGCCGGGCGCGACGAGTAGCCGAGCGGCGTGTCGATCCGCATCGTGTTCATCTTGAGCGCCGGCTGGCGCGGCGCGCCCGGCGTCACCACCGACGGCGCGGTGGTCGGCGCGAGGTGGGCGCCATGGATCAGCGTACGATCGATCGGGCCCCCCCGAGCCGCGGCCGCCGCCTTCGCACGCGCCTCGGCGTGGGTGCGCACGGCGGCCGCATCGACCTTGGCCTCGCTGGGGGCGACCGAGCGCGCCGGCGCGATCGGCGGCGAGCCGTGCAGGTAGGCGTCGGGATCGAGCAGCGCGTCGCGCAGCGCCTCCATGGTCTGGAACCGGGCCTCGGGCGGCTTCGCGAGGCAGCGCAGCAGGAGCTGCTCCACCGAGGGGGGAATGGCGGGGTTGAAGCCGCGCGGCGCGGGGGGCAGCACCGCGACGTGCTTGACCAGCACCTCACCCATGGTCGCGCCGTCGAACGGCAGCTGGCCGGTCAACATCTGGAACAGCAGGATGCCCAGCGCGTAGATGTCCGTGCGGTGGTCGACCTCGCGCTTGCCCTCGCAGGCCTCGGGCGACATGTACTGCGGCGTCCCGAGCAGCACGCCGATGCCGGTGTGCACCGCGGATGTGCCGCCGCCCCCCGCGAGCATCTTGGCGAGCCCGAAGTCCAGCACCTTGACGAACTCGGGGTTCCCGAGCCGCTGGATCAGCATCACGTTGTCGGGCTTGAGGTCGCGGTGGATCACGCCGGCTGCGTGGCATGCGGCGAGCGCACTGGCGATCTGCGCGCCGATCCGGAGCGCGCGGCGCACGTCCATCATCGGCTCGTGGGTGAGCACCGATGCGAGGGTCTTGCCCTCGAGGTACTCCATGATGAAGAAGTGGTGCCCGTCGGGCGACACGCCGACGTCGTGGACCTCGACGATGTGCTCGTTGCCGATCGTGTTGACGGCGCGCGCCTCCTGGAAGAAGCGCTGCACGATCTCCTTGTTCGTCGCGAGGTCCTTGTGGATGACCTTGAGGGCGACCTTCTTCCCGATCAGCGGGTGCTCCGCGAGATACACCGCGCCCATGCCGCCCGTGCCGATCTTGGCGAGCACGCGGTAGTTGCCGATCGTCTGGCCGGCGGCGAGCACCTGGTGCCGATAGTGTATCAGCCCGGCGCGGCGACCCCCGCTCCGGCGCCACCACCTGCGCAGAACGCGGCGTAGTCGATCAGCGGGATCTGCGCGCGGTCCACCCCGTCACCGCAGGTGGGACACGCCGGGTCCCGCCGGAGCTTGAGCTCGCGGAACCGGGTCTTGAGCGCGTCGTAGACCAGCAGCCGGCCGGCCAGGCTCTCGCCCAGCCCGAGGACGAGCTTGACCGCCTCGGTGGCCTGGAGCACGCCCATGATGCCGGGCAGCACCCCGAGCACGCCGGCCTCCGCGCACGACGGGGCGTCCTCGGCCGGCGGCGGCGACGGGTACAGGCACCGGTAACAGGGGCGACCGCCGGCCGGGAACACGGTGAGCTGGCCCTCGAACCGGAAGATCGAGGCGTGGATCACCGGCTTGCCGAGGCGGAGCGCGACATCGTTGACGAGGTAGCGGGTCGCGAAGTTGTCGGCCCCATCGATCACGACGTCGTACGGCGCGAGCAACTCGAGCGCGTTCGCCGTGGTCAGCCGGGCGCGGTGCTTGATCACGCGCACGTCAGGGTTGAGGCCGCGCAGCGTGACCTCGGCGCTGTCGACCTTGGCCATCCCGATCCGCTCGGTGCCGTGGAGGATCTGGCGCTGGAGGTTCGAGGCATCGACCACGTCGTCGTCGACGATCCCGAGCGTGCCGACGCCGGCCGCGGCCAGGTACATGCTCGACGGGGAGCCGAGCCCGCCCGCGCCGATGCACAGCACCCTGGCGTCGAGCAACCGCAGCTGCCCGGCGAGCCCGACCTCGGGCAGGAGCGTGTGGCGCGAGTAGCGCGCGAGCTGCTCGGCGCGCAGGCCGCGCGGCGTCGCCCAGGCCAGGCCCGCGGTCTTCCACGCCGTGAACCCGCCCGCGAGGGAGCGCACCGCCGTGTAGCCGAGCTCGCGCAGGCTGCGCGTCGCCAGCACCGAGCGGGTCCCGCCCTGGCAATAGACGACCACCGGCGCGGCCCGGTCGGGCACCTCCTTCTCGACGCGCAGCTCCAGCGACCCGCGCGGGATATGGCGGGCGCCCGGGATCGCGCCCAGGGCCACCTCGTCTGCCTCGCGGACATCGAGGACCACCGGCGGAGCTCCGGCGCCGAGCTCCGCAGCGAGGGTCGCAGGGGCGATCTCGGGCGTCGCGCCGCGAAGCTCCCGGAGCAGCGTGTCAAAGCTCACCGCGAGAGATTGCCATGACCCTCACGTGAGGGTAAGGTCCCCGACCAGGAGCCGTACATGTCTGATCTCGCGATGTCCACCACCGCCCCCTCCACCATCCCCCAGCCGGTCCTCGACCCGGGCGGGCCCGAGGCCCTGGTCTTGATCACCCCCGGCGCCGCCCTGAAGATCAACGAGATCCGCGGCGCCGAGGGCATCGAGACCACCATGGCCCTCCGCCTCCGTGTCGTCGGCGGCGGCTGCGCCGGGTTCTCCTATGACCTCTACTTCGACGAGGGCACCGAGGTCGATCGCGACGTCGAGATCGCTGGCGTCAAGGTCGTCGTCGACGAGATGAGCCTGATGTACCTGGTCGGCGTCGAGATCGACTATGTCGAGGGTCTGCAGGGCGCCGGGTTCAAGTTCAACAACCCGAACGTCAAGTCGACCTGCGGCTGCGGCTCCTCGTTCTCGGTCTGACGCGGTTCTCCGTCGCAGCGTGTCCACGCGCCAGCATCTGGTGCGGGTCGGCGTTATAGATAGTCCGTGCAAGACATCGTCGAGGTCCTGACGCGCGAGCTGGGTGCCGCAGCGATCGTCGGTCCCGGTCACGAGAAGATCGAGGACTACGGGCGCGACGAGAGTCCGATGCCCGAGTACTTCCCGCCGGCGTGCGCCGCACTCGTGGAGTCCACGGAGCAGGCGGCTGCGGTGCTCCGGATCTGCCTCGAGCGGCAGGTCCCTGTCACGCCGCGTGGCGCCGGCTCCGGCATGTGCGGCGGCGCGCTGCCGATCGCCGGTGGCGTGGTGCTGTCGACGGAGCGGATGACCCGGATCCGCGAGATCGATCCGCGCGACCTGGTGTGCGTCGTCGAGCCCGGCGTGATCACCGGGGTCCTGCAGACCGAGGTCGAGGCCCAGGGCCTGTTCTACCCGCCCGACCCGGCGTCGCTCGAGTACTGCTCGATCGGAGGGAACGCCGCCACCAACGCCGGCGGCCCGCGGGCCTTCAAGTACGGCGTCACCCGCGAGTACGTGCTCGGCCTCGAGGTCGCGCTGATGGGTGGTGAGGTCCTCCGGGTCGGCCGCCGCACCGCCAAGGGCGTCACCGGCTACGACCTGGTCGCCGGGTTCGTCGGCACCGAGGGCACGTTCGGCGTGATCACCGAGCTCACGCTCAAGCTCCTGCCCAACCCGCCCGCCGCCGCGACGATCCTCGCCGTGTTCGCCGACGTCCCGACTGCGGGCACCGCGATCGATGCGCTCCTGCGCGGCGGCCTCCGCCCCCGCGTCCTCGAGCTCGCCGATCGCGCCTCGATCGACCACGTCCGCGCCAAGGCCCGCTACCGGTTCCCCGCGAACGCTGGCGCGATTGTCCTCCTCGAGGTCGACGGAGATCCGGAGACCATCGAGGCGCAGATGGAGAAGGTCGGCATGCGCTGCGACGAACTCGGCGCGCTCGACGTCCTCGCCGCCACCGAACCCGCCGAGCGCCGCGCCGTGTGGGAGGCCCGCCGCTTGATCTCGTCGTGCCTCAAGGAAGCCTACCGCGTGAAGGTCAACGAGGACGTCTGCGTCCCGCGCGGCCGGATCGTCGAGATGCTCGCCCGCGTCGACCAGGTGTCCGCCGAGACCGGCATCGCCACCGCCGTGTTCGGCCACGCCGGCGACGGCAACCTCCACGTGAATCTGTTGTCCAACGACGACCCCGACGATCCCGCCGTCCGCGCGCGCATGCTCGGCGCCGCCCGCCGCCTGTTCGAGCACACCATCGCGCTCGGCGGCACCCTGTCGGGCGAGCACGGCATCGGGACCAGCAAGCGCGACTTCATGCCCATGGAACAGGCCGAGGCCGTCCTCGAGTGGCAGCGCCGCTGGAAGTCGATGTGGGATCCCTCCGGCCTGCTCAACCCGGGCAAGGTCCTGCCGGCGCGCCGCAAGGCGTGCTCCGAGTAGGGACGGCCCGGCGACCGGCCTGCTAGCGTCACGGGCATGGACGTGTTTTCGACGCCGGAGTGGGGCGCGCTCGCGGCGCGCATCGGAATCCAGGAGCTCGGCGAGCTGCTCGCGCCGCGCGCGCTGCTCGGGGCGCTGCTCGCGGATACCGCGATCGCGGTCGCACTGCTCGAGGCGCTGCGCGGGGACGACGCGCTCGCCCGGGCGGTGACCGCTGCCCTGCCCGAGGCCGCCGCGCTCGCCGCGCCGATGGCCGCGCAGGTCGAGCACGACCCGGGCTCCGATCGCCCGCTGCTCGATCACGTCGCCACGCGCCTGCTCGGCAGGAAGCTCGCCGGCCTCGAGACGCGCGACCGCGCACGGTTCCAGGATGGGGCCGGCCTGGCCGGCCGAGGCGTTCTCACGCCTCGCCGACACCACCGCGCGCGTGCTCGCCGCCGGCCTCGGCCCCGCGCTGCGCGCCGCGATCGTGCACCTCGACATCGCCAAGACGGCGAGCCCCACGCACCGTCGCGCGTGGACCGCGCTCGGGATCCCACTCGACGTCCACAACGAGGCCGCCGCCGCGATCCTGCGCCACGGGGACACCGCCCGCGCCTGGCCCCTGCCCGCTCCGCTCGGCGCGCTCGCCCTCGTCTGGATCGCGGCCCACGGGCTCGCCGGCCAGCACGTCCGAGGCGAGGGCCCGCTGCTGATGTTCACGCCGCTCGTGACGGCGCTCCACGATCTCGCGCCCGCGCTCGCGGCCACGCTCGGCATCTCCGCCGACGCTGTCGTCGCGCTCGCCCTCGACGCGCTGCACGTGCTCGACGCCTGTGACACCGCCGCGGTGCGCGAGGGGCTCCTCGACGATGCGCTGCTCGCGCGGCTCGCTGGCGTGCGCGCCCGGCTCGGCGAGGCGTGCGTCGCCCCGGCGTGGGACGACCCCCACGCCACGCTCCTCGCCCACTCCCCGGCGCCGGATCGCGCGTGGCTCGCGGACCGCCTGCGCGCCCTCCGGGCGGCCCGTCAGCGCGCCGGCGAGCCGCCCGCCAGCGTCGACACCGCGGTCGCCGCACTCGGCGACACCGAGCTCGCGGCGCTCGCCCCCGCGCTCGCCACCTGCCAGCTCTGGTACTGCGAGGCCGCGACCAGCGGGCTGTCACCCGGCGCGCAGCTCGGCGTGCTCGCGGCCGTCGTCGGCGCGGCGCGCACCAGCGGCGTCGATACCTCGCGCCCGTGGCATGCGCAGCTGCGACCGCTCGTGGCGCGGCTCCATGGCACCACCGCCGCCGTCCGCTACCGGCTGCGTCTCGTCGAGGCCGCCCTCGCCACGATGCCGATCCGCACGCTGCTCACCGGCAGCGCGAGCCTGGGCCCGCTCGGCGCGCTGACGGGTCGGCTCGCGCACCCCACCGACCCGGACGCCATCGTCCTCGACTACGTGGACACCGAGGAGAGCGCCGCGCTGGTCACGCTGCTCGGCCTGTACGAGACTCGCTCGCAGGTCGCGTACCACACGATGCTCAAGGCGCTGTGCGACCTCTACGGCCTGCGCAAGGACGAGTTCGATCGCGTCGCCAACGAGGCCAACTACCTCGAGACCATGAACGCGGCGCGCTCCGACAAGCAGCGCATGCTGGACTTCGTGCGGCCCGGCACGGTCGTCGAGATCGGTCCCGGCGGCGGCGTGGTGCTCGACCTGATCGAGGCCCGCTACCCCGACAGCGACGTGATCGGCGTCGATCTGTCGCGCGAGGTGATCGCCGCGCTCGCGGCGCGCGCCCGCGCGGGCGGCAACCACTGGCGCGTGGTGCTCGGGAGCGCCGAGGAGCTGCCCCGCCTGGTTCCGGCCGCCGACACCATCGTGTTCTGCTCGATCCTCCACGAGGTCTACTCGTACACGGAGCCCCGGTTCCAGCTCGCGTCCGTCGAGCGCGTGGTGCGCGCGGCCTGGGACGTGCTCCGGCCGGGCGGGCGCATCATCATCCGCGACGGCGTGATGCCGCCGGCGGGCACCCGCCGGATCCGCCTGATCGCCCCGGATGCCCGGACCACGCTCGACCTCTACTGCGCGCAGTTCGAAGGGCGGCCCATCACGTACACCGCGCTCCCCGACGGTCGCGTCGAGATGACCAGCCCCGACGCCATGGAGTTCCTCTACACGTACACGTGGGGACCAGCGAGCTTCCCGTACGAGGTGCGCGAGCTGTACGGCGTGCTGCCGTACGACGCGTACGTCGCCCAGCTGGTCGCGTGGTGCGGCGGCGAGCGCGCCTGCCGCGTGGTGGACAACCCGCTGCGGAGCTACCTGCAGCCCGGGTACCCGGCCAGCCTCGCCGGCAAGATCGAGCTGACCGACGAGCGCGACCAGCCGGTGCCGCTGCCCGACTCGAACTGCCTGATCGTCCTCGAGCGCCGCTGACTACTCGGCGCGCACGAACGAGGTGATGATCCAGCGCGGCCCGCGGGGCTCGAGCACCAGCTGCCAGCGCCCGCGCACGGGCGCGCCCGCCGGGCACGCGACCTTGGCGTCGGCGCTCGCGCAGCCACCGCCGATCACCCGCGCCATCGCATCGAGCGACTCGGGATCCGCCTGCCACATCGCCATCGCGGTGTCGGCCCCGGTGCCTCCACCGAGGCTCCACAGCACGTCCTCGGCGAGGAGCTGGCGCAGCACCGCGTGATCGCGTCGGGCGAGCGCGTCCTTGATCGCCGCGAGCTGCGTGGCCGCCGGCGCCGGCACGCCGACGAACGACGCCGGATCCGTGCGCTCGAGGTCCGGCGCGGCCGCGACCGCGACCTCCTCCTTCATCGGGACCGCGTACTTCTTGATCCGCTTGTAGATCGCGAGCTGCAGGGACTCGGCGCGCCCATCGAGCCACGGCGGCTTCGCCATGCCGCGCAGCTCCGTCGGCATCGCGTTGCCCGGGTCCCACTCGGCGGCGTGGCCGGAGACCTTGACGCGCCACGGCCGGCCGCCGATCACGCTGACGTCGAACCGCACGAAGTACCGCTTGTAGGCCAGCCGCGTCGGCATGCCGGCCGCGGTCGCGGCGCCGCCCTGCTGGCCGGCCGTGGGCATGCCCTGTCCCTGCGCGACGATCCGCTGGTTCGACAGGTCGTCCTGGTTCGAGGCGTACGACACCTGGTGCCACGCCGTCTTGATCGCGCCCTTGCTCGGGTAGTCCTCGACGTTCGTGTACAGGCCACGCGTCGCGGCGAGCGCCGCGCTGAACACCTCGGCAAAGTCCGCATCGTAGAGCGAGGACTTCGACGCGCGGATCTCCCGCTTGTTCTTGCACGCGCCGCCCAGCAGGAGCAGCCCGAGCGTGAACGCCCACGCCAGGACACGCGTGGAGGCGTCGGTGATACGGTGCGTTCGCATGGGAGGACGCTCGGGGAATAGCACACCGCAGGTCGCGCGCGCGCGCGCACGCCTGTGTCAACGCCACGCCAGAGGCCACCGCCGCGATCGCCGAGCTCCTCGCCGAGTGCTGGCCCGACGCGGTCGTCGAACTCGACCACCAGGACCCGTACCAGCTGCTGGTGGCGACCATCCTCGCCGCGCAGTCGACTGACAAGATGATCAACACGATCACGCCGGCGCTGTTCGCGCGCTACCCGGATACCACGCACCTCGCGCGCGCCTCGACCGAGGAGCTCGAGCCGCTGATCTTCAAGTCCGGGTTCTATCGGTCGAAGGCGCGCCACCTGGTCGGCATGGCGCGCGCGGTCGTCGAGCGCCACGGCGGACGCATCCCCGAGACCATGGAGGCACTGGTCGCGCTCCCCGGCGTCGCGCGCAAGACCGCGAACGTCGTCCTCGGCTCCGCACTCGGCAAGAACGTCGGCGTCGTCGTCGATACCCACGTCACGCGCCTGTCCGCGCGACTCGGCCTGACCACGCACACCGATCCGGTCGACATCGAGCAGGACCTGATGCGCCTGCTGCCGCGCGAGGCGTGGACGATGTTCGCCCACCGGCTGATCTGGCACGGGCGCCGGGTGTGCATGGCGAAGGCTCCCGCCTGCGAGCACTGCCTGCTCGCGCCGCGCTGCCCGAGCGCGGGCCAAGTCCAGCTCGGCGCCGCCAAGGCGGCCACGGCCACCTCAACCACCAGGCGCCCCACGGCAACCGCCGCCAGGGCCCCGAAGCCGACCGCCGCCAGGGCCCCGAAGCCGACCGCCGCCAGGGCCCCGAAGCCGACCGCCGCCAGGGCCCCGAAGCCGACCGCCGCCAGGGCCCCGAAGCCGACCGCCGCCAGGGCCCCGAAGCCGACCGCCGCCAGGGCCCCGAAGCCGACCGCCGCCAGGGCCCCGAAGCCGACCGCCGCCAGGGCCCCGAAGCCGACCGCCGCCAGGGCCCCGAAGCCGACCGCCGCGAACACCCCGAAGCCGACCGCCGCCCGGCCGCGGAGCCGCAGCTGATGCCACCGGTGGTCGCCGTCGCGGCGATCGTGTTCGACGCCGCCGGACGCGTGCTCCTGATCGAGCGCGGCCGACCGCCCGGCGTGGGGCTGTGGAGCGTCCCCGGCGGCAAGCTCGAGCACGCCGAGACGCTCGTCCAGGCGGTGGCGCGCGAGGTCCGCGAGGAGACCGGCCTCGTCGTCGAGGTCGGCGACCTGGCCTGCGTGGTGGAGCGGCTCTCCGGCGACTTCCACTACGTCATCCTGGACTACCTCGCGCGCGTGATCGGCGGCCCGCCCACACCGGTCGCCGGCGACGATGCCCGCGCCGCGCGGTGGGTCGCCCCCGATGACCTGGTGGCCCTGCCGCTGACCGAGGGGCTCATCCCCGTGCTCGAGCGAGCACGTGCTATGTACGCGACGTGGTCCGCCTCCCGGTCGTAACAGCGCCACCCGCTCCCCGTCTTCCGCCGCCCGGAGGCGTCCGCCGATCGGACGTCACCGAGGCGAAGTGGAACGACTGGCGCTGGCAGCTCGGCCACATGCTGACGTCCGCGGATGACCTCGCGCGCGTCCTCGACCTGACGCCCACCGAGCAGGCGGGCCTCGCCGCGTCGTCGCGGCTGTTCCGCGTCGGCATCACGCCCTACTACGCGAGCCTGATGGATCCGGCGCACGGCAGCTGCCCGATCCGGCTCCAGGCGATCCCGCACCCGGCCGAGGCCGACATTCGCCCCGAGGAGCTGCGCGATCCGCTGGGCGAGGACACCCACAACCCCGCACCGTCGGTGATCCACAAGTACCCCGACCGGGTGCTGTTCCTCGTCGTCGATCGGTGTGGCATCTACTGCCGGCACTGCAACCGGCGCCGCCTCGTCGGAGGCGACGAGCCACCGACCACGACCGAACTCGAGGCAGGCCTCGAGTACATCGCGCGCACGCGCCGGATCCGCGACGTCTTGCTCTCGGGGGGCGATCCACTGCTGCTGTCCACGCGCCGGCTCGGGTACCTGCTCGGCCGTTTGCGCGCGATCCCACACGTCGAGACCATCCGGATCGGCACGCGCCTGCCGGTGGTCTGCCCGATGCGGATCGACGCCGAGATGGTCGCGATGCTGCGGCAGCACCACCCGCTGTTCATCAACACGCACTTCAACCATATCAAGGAGCTGACGCCGGAGGCGCGCGCGGGCTGCGAGCGCCTCGTCGACGGGGGCATCCCGGTCGGCAACCAGACCGTGCTGCTGCGCGGCATCAACTCGTCGGTGCCGAGCCTGCGCGCGCTGATGCGCGGCCTGGTGCGGAGCCGGATCCGGCCGTACTACCTGTTCCAGGGCGACACCGTGGTCGGCACCGATCACCTGCGCACCCCCGTCGAGACCGCGATGGAGCTGTACCAGGGCCTGCGCGGCTGGATGAACAGCATGGCGGTGCCGATGCTGGTCCTCGACTCGCCGGGCGGCGGCGGCAAGGTGCCACTGGTCCCGAGCTACCTCGAGCACCTCGATGCCGAGCGCGTGATCGTGAAGACGTACCGCGGCGCCAGCGTCGAGTACCCGCAGCCCCGCGAGCGCGACTGCACCGTGCCGTACGACGCGATCCAGTTCGCGGGCGAGCCCGCCGACGACGATCGCGAGGGCAGCGCCGAGGCCGCCGAGTACGCGGCCGAGCGGACCGCCCGCGAGGACGCGGCCGACGCGTGACCGCGGACGCGATCGCGATCGCCCGCGAACTCGGCTTCGCGCGCGCCGCGCTCGTGCCGATCGAGGCGCCCCGGCGCCACGACCTCTACGTCAGCTGGCTCGCGCGTGGGTTCGCCGGCGACATGGCCTACCTCGCCGCGCCCGCGCACACCGGCGCGCGCGCCGATCTGCGGGCGCTGCTGGCGAGTGCGCGCACGCTGATCGTCGTCGCACTCATCTACGACCGCGCCGAGCCCGTGCCGCCCGATCGGCTGGTCCGGGGCAAGATCGCCCGCTACGCGCGCGGCGAGGACTATCACCTCGTGATGCGCGATCGCCTGGCCCTGCTCGCCGATCGGCTCGCCGCCGCGCTCGGCCGCCCGGTCGCGAGCCGCCCGTGCGTGGACTCCGCGCCGCTGCTCGAGCGCGAGTGGGCCGAGCGCGGCGGCCTCGGGTTCGTCGCGAAGAACACGCTCCTGATCGCGCCGGGCGCCGGCAGCTACGTCGTGCTCGGCGAGCTTCTCGTCGACGTCGAGCTGGCGCCGACCGCGCCGGCCGAGCCGCCCCGGCCGCGCTGCGGGAGCTGCCGCGCGTGCCTCGACGCCTGCCCCACCGGCGCGTTCGTCGACGCCTACGTCCTCGACGCCCGGCGCTGCATCTCGTACCTGACGATCGAGCACCACGGCGTGATCCCGCGCGACCTGCGCGCCGCGATCGGCACGTGGGTGTTCGGCTGCGACGTGTGCCAGGAGGTGTGCCCGTTCAACGCGGGCGCCGGCGAGCCGCCCGAGCCGCTGCTCACGCCGCGCTCGCTCGAGCACGCGCTACCAGACCTGATCGCGCTCGCCGCCAAGGGCTCGAACCAGCTCCGGCAGCTGGTCCGCGGGACTGCGCTGCGCCGGATCCCACGGGATGTCCTGCGGCGCAACATCGCGATCGCGCTCGGCAACAGCGGCGCGCCGGAGGCCGTCCCCGCCCTGATCGCGATGCTCGGGGATCGCGCCCCGCTGGTCCGGCAGCACGCCGCGTGGGCGCTCGGGCAGCTCGGCGCACGCGCCGAACTCGCGGCGCACGTGGACGATGATGCCGACGTCTGCGCCGAGATCGCGCTCGTCCTCGCGGCCTAGGGGTCAGCGCACGGGCGCGAACGCCGGGCTCGCCACGTGCGCCGCGACCGCCTTGATCTGGGCGTCGGTGAGCGCGCCCTCGAGGGCGGGCATCAGCTTGTTCGCGGAGCCGTGCCGGACCTGGGCCTCGACGTGGGCGGCCGTCAGCGTCGGCCGGAGCGCCGGGTCCGTGAGGTCCTTGACGCCGAGCCGGGCGACCATCGTGGCGTCCGGCTTCCCGGTCGGGCCATGGCAGGCCGCGCACACCGAGCCGAACACCGCCGCCCCGTCGGTGGAGCCGCCGGCGGGTTTGCTGCAGGCGATCACCGCGGCGCCGACCACGGCGACGAGGAGCAGGCGGTGCATATGCGGGCGTATACACCACGGGCAGGGGGTGTCGAGCCCGTGCTAGTGTCTCGGCCATGCGACGTGTTGTCATCGCGACCATCCTTGGCGCGAGTGCCCTGACCGCCTGTGGCGGCACGAACATCCCGATCCACAGCGGCTACAAGACCGAGAAGGTCAAGCCGTGGAAGAAGCCCAAGGTCCTCGCCTTCAACGACAAGGGCGAGACCAAGGCCCTCGGCGATCTGTCCTACCGCGAGTTCAAGCGAGCCAAGTGGTACGCGGTCGATCTCGGGCAGACCGGCGAGCTCGAGATCAAGCTCGAGGTCACGCCGCCCGGCGACGCGACCAACGAGGACTTCGATCTCGCGATGGAGATCCTCGACCCGGGCAACCGCGTCATCAGCAAGGCGGACCTCGAGGAGGAGGACGTCGGGGAGCTCAACAAGACCCGCACGCTCTACGACCTCGCGCCGGGCCGCTATCTGATCCACCTCTACCTCCAGAGCCGCCTCGACTCCGCCGAATACGACATGCGGATGTCGTTCCGCGCGACCGCGCCCGCCGAGGTCAAGAGCGACTTTCCCGCGCAGGTGGCGTTCATCCCGACGCTCGCACAGGTCCCGCTGAGCGACGACACCCCGGCCAAGTACAAGCCGCCCCAGACCGCGGTCGTCACCATCAAGAAGCAGCCGCGCGGCGCGCGCCCGCCGAGGGAGCCGACGCCCCCGCCCGCGGTCGCCAGCTCCGCGAAGAGCGGCCGCATCATCAACGTCTCGGTGACCGGCGGCGGCACCCAGGTCACCATCGCGCTCGGCTCCGACCAGGGGGTCGCCCCGGGCTGGAAGGGCAAGATCTCGGGCGTGTCGAGCTCGTTCTCGATCGCCTCGTGCGGCCCGCGCACCTGCACCGCCGTCGTCCCCGCAACGCCTGACCAGATCAAGGCCGGCGGCGGCAGCGTCACCGTCTCGCCCTGACCTGCGTCGACTGGTGGCGGCCAGCCCGCGGCGGTGCCCCACCGGGCCTCCCGGCGGGTGCGGCACGGTCCCCCCCCACCAGGCCCGAACCGGCCCGCCAGCCGGGGATCCCGGGTCGACTTTCCACCGGCTCGCTTGCACGGCCCGAGGGATTCAGTAACACTCGATTCATGCTCGGGAAATCGGTGGGCCGCTGGGGCTGTGCCCTGGCGCTCTTCCTGGTCGTCGTGTCGTGCGCCCACAACGTGGCGCAGGACAAGGCGACCGGTAACGACGGCAAGGTCAAAGGTGCGCGGCCGCTCACGCTGGAGAACGGCGAAGCGAAGGCCACCGGGATCGTCACCTATCCAGGTGGCGACCGCATCGACTGGAGGCTCCTCGAGTTGCCCGAGAACAAGAAGGGCAAGCTCGAGGTCAAGCTTCAGTGGACGCCGCCGCGGCCGGGCCTGCAGCTCGCCTTCGACGTGTTCGACGAGTGGAACACGCCCATCACCAGCTCGAAGAAGACGAGCAAGAAGCGCTCGAAGGGGCGCACCAAGCTCGCCACGCTCGACAACGCGAAGGGCAAGTACTTCATCCGCGTCTACGCGGTCGGCCGCGGCGACGCAGGCAAGTACAAGCTGTCCGTCGAGTTCCAGGAGCAGTCGGCCACCGCGCTGTTCGACCCGCTGAAGCTCGAGGTGCCGGATCCGCCGAAGCTCGCGGCGGTGCCGGATCCGATCCTGCCGTGCGAGCCGTTCGACCCGAAGAACCCGTCGTGCGTATCGGTCTGCCCGGAGTTCGGCGCACCGGCCGGATGGCCGCCGTGCAAGGACAAGTGCCCGACGCCGCCGTCGGCGGACATCCCATCGTGCCAGGCGAGCATGCCGTGCCCGAACCCGCCCGACCGCCGCATCAAGTCATGCAAGAAGACGCTGTGGCCCAAGTGCGACCTCAAGGCGCCGGACCCGCTGAACCCGAACTGCGACGACGCCACCGCCGATCCGGTGACCGCCCGCGTGCTCAAGAACGAAGTCCAGGGCGGCGAGGTCGTCATCACGATCGGCGCCGGCACCAACTCCGGGATCGCGAAGGGCTGGCGCGTCTACGTCCTGCGCGGGGACAGCGATGTCGCGCTGCCCGGTGGAGACGTGCAGGTGGTGCGCGTCGACAAGAACACCACGATTGGAAAGGTCCGTCTGACGACGGATCAGATCAAGGCCAACGACCGCGTGAAGCTCAGCCCCAAATGACCCACGATCCTCTCGTCGGCCAGGTCATCGACAACCGGTACGAGATCCAGGTCCGCGTCGGTGAAGGTGGCATGGGCGTGGTCTACAAGGCCCGCCAGATCTCGATCGACCGCGTGATCGCGGTGAAGATCCTCAACGCCCAGATGGCGGCGGATCCGAACTGGGTCCAGCGGTTCTACAACGAGGCGAAGGCGTGCTCGCGCCTGCAGCACCCGAACACGATCCGGATGTTCGACTTCGGACAGACGACCGAGGGTCGCCTGTTCATGACGATGGAGTTCCTCGACGGCATCTCGCTCCGCGATGCCGTGGCCAAGGGCCCGCTCACGCCAAACCGCGTGATGAAGATCATGATCCAGTGCTGCGCCTCGCTCGCCGAGGCCCACTCGATCGGGATCATCCACCGCGACATCAAGCCCGACAACGTGTTCCTGCTGAACATGGCGGGCTCGCCGGACTTCGTGAAGCTGCTCGACTTCTCGGTCGCGAAGCTGCTCGAGGGTGACCGCATGAAGACGCAGGCGGGCGTGGTGTTCGGGACCCCGCAGTACATGTCGCCCGAACAGGGCCGCGGCGGGCAGCTCGACGCCCGCTCGGACCTCTACGCCCTCGGCATCCTCGCGTACGAGATGCTGACCGGCAACGTGCCGTTCAACGACGAGAACCCGATGACGGTGATCCAGATGCACCTCAAGCGTGAGATCCCGCCGATGGCGGACTCGATCCCATACTCGGTGCAGCAGGTGGTCCGGCGCGCGCTCGAGAAGGACGCGGCGCGGCGCTACCAGTCCGCCGGCGAGATGATGCAGCACTGCCAGCAGGTGTTCGCCGAGCTCGCGGGTGGTGGCGTGGCGATCGGTGGCGGTGGTGTCCCGAAGACCGTCGTCGCCGGGCCGGGGCAGCTGCCGCCGGGCCTTGTCCCGCAGGCGCCCTACGCCGGCCACGGGCAGCACATGCAGCCACAGCCGCAACAGCAGCCCCCGCCGCAGGGCGGTTACGTGGCCGCCTCTGCCCAGCAGAAGACCATGATCGCCGGCATGAGCCCATTCGCGCCGGGTGGGTCGATGCAACCGCAGGGCCCCGGCGGGATGCCGCCGCAGGGCGGGTTCCAGCCCCCGGGCGGGATGCCGCCGCAGGGCGGGTTCCAGCCCCCGGGCGGGATGCAGCCGCAGGGCGGGTTCCAGCCCCCGGGCGGGATGCCGCCGCAGGGCGGGTTCCAGCCCCCGGGCGGGATGCCGCCGCAGGGCGGGTTCCAGCCCCCGGGGGGGGGGGGATCCCAGCCGTCGGGCTCGAACCAGAAGACGATCGTCGCCGGAATGGCGCCCCAGATCCCGGGCCAGGGCATGCAGCCGCCGGGCATGATGCAGCCCGGCATGCAGCCGCCGGGGATGATGCAGCCGCCGGGCATGCAGCCGCCGGGTGGTGGCAACCCCAACAAGACCATCATGCTGCAGCCCAGCGAGGGCGTGGTGTCGGTCGCGCGCACGGGCAGCGCGCTCCAGCCGGTGGTGGAGGGTACCACCTCGCACGGGGCCACGCCGCTGTTCTGGGTGGTCTCGCTGCTGATCGGCATCGCCTCGGGCGCGGGCGCGTACGTCGCCTACCTGCAGCTGCTCTGACACCTCGAGCCCCAAGGCCATGTCGACCGACGACGACAAGCGCGACCCGACCGTCAAGCAGCTGCTCGAGCGCTCCCTCGAACAGCCGCTCGAGGAGCTCGTCGACGCGGCGACGAAGGCGGAGCTCGAGAAGTGGTTCGGGCTGCCCTCGTTCGATCAGGTCGAGGCCGGGGAGGCCCCGGGCTCGACCGAGGATCCCGACATCGCGGAGGTCCGCGAGCGCCGGCAGCGCGCGATCGCCGCGGTCGATCCGGCGCTCCTCGAGGCGCACCGTCGCCGCATCGAGCCCCCGGACGACCTGCTGATGTTCCGCGAGGCGATCACGCTGCGTCTCGACCCGACCATGCCGATGATCGACCTCGCGATGATCGGCAACCTGATGGCGGTCGCGGAGCCCCGCGAGGTCGAGCGCCCACAGGACATCGAGGACCAGCTCGCCGAGACCACCCCGCAGGCGCTGCTGCGAGACCTCCACCGCCCCGACCTCGAGTTCGAGAAGACGTTCGAGATGGTCGATCCCGCCGAGGAGGACCGGATCGACGCGGTGGCCGAGGTCCGCACCGCGATCCGGACCAGCTGGAAGCTGCCGCCTCTCGAGGACACCCCCGGCCACGCGGTGCGGGCGGTGATCGCCGAGCTGCGCGCCGAGCTGCGCGCCCCCTGGATCGACATCCCCAAGCGAGCCACGCTCCCGAACCGACGGGTGACCGAATGATTCGTCCCACGAACACCCACACGGTGGGGAAGCTGCACCACGCGCGAGGCGTAGATCCGATGATGACCGTCTGTCCTGAGGAAGCGCTGTGAGCTACGACAGCGTCGGCCGCCCGGTTCCCGTCGAGAGGTTCCTCCTGCGCGCGGTGGGCCGCACCGACGTCGGCGCCCAGCGCACGCAGAACGAGGATGCGATGTACTACGACGACTTCCTCGGCGTGTACGTCGTCTGCGACGGCATGGGAGGCCATGCGTCGGGTCAGGTCGCCTCCGACATTGCGATCCGGACCATCGTCCACGCGCTCAAGACCAGCGATCCGCCGTCCCCGCCGGGTCAGGATCCCCTGACCACCGCGATGAAGGCCGCCAACATGGCGGTGTTCCAGCGCGCTCAGATGGACCACAGCTGCCACGGGATGGGCACCACCGCGGTCGGCTTCCGGTTCGAGGAGGGCCTCGTCCACATCTGCCACTGCGGCGACTCGCGCGCGTACCTGCTTCGCCAGGGCCAGCTGCGCCAGCTGACGCGCGACCACTCGCTCCGCAACCTGTACCAGGACCGTCCTGACCTGGTCGGCACGCTCGGCCCCGCGACTTCGAACGTGATCATCCGGGCCGTCGGCCTCGATGCGAACGTCGAGATCGAGCACAACACGTTCGTCCCCGAACACAACGACGTGTTCCTGCTGTGCTGTGACGGCCTGTCCGATCTCGTCGACGACTGGATGATCCGCGAGATCATGACGTCGGGCGACTCGATCGAGGTGGTCGCCGAGAACCTGATCCGCGCCGCCAACAACAACGGCGGCACGGACAACATCACCGTCGTGCTGACGCAGACGTTCGTCGATCCACTGTGGGTGCCGCCGCAGGGCTACCCGCACCAGATGCAGCGCTACTGAGAGACGGTGAACCCGTCTCGAATCCGGGGTGGAAACCCTGCGCGGCTGGACGCGGCGGGCGGGGCGGAGCCCCGTGGAACTGCGCGCGCGATCGTCGGGACTAGGGCGTCGTGGGGCCTCGCAACGACGCGGCCGCGGCGAGCTTGAGCTGCCTGGCCATGTCCGCGTGGCGCCCGAGCTTGGCGTACGTGCGCGCGAGGCCCGCGGCGGCTCGCACCTCGAAGCCGGGCGTGGCGGCCGCCTGCATGAACGCATCCTCGGCCCCGAAAAAGTCACCGCCAAGGGTGAGGACGTCGCCGAGCGTGGCGTACATCGCGGCGGCGGAGATCGGCGACGACGCGCGCCCGAGGCCCGCACGCAGGACGGCGGCCGCGCGTGGACAGTCCCCGGCGCGCGCGAGCGCCACGGCGTACGCCACCCGGGCGTTGCCGAACTGCGGCGCGAGGTCGAGCGCGGCGCGCAGGGCCTCTTGCGCCGACTCCACATCGCCGGTGTCGAGCGATTGCCGGCCGCGCTCGTAGTAGCGCCGTGCGACAGAGCTCATCAGTCGAGCTCCAGCAGGCTGAACCGCGCGGAGGCATCGTCGCCCCCACCCTCGGGGCGGTCCGGCGGCGGCGGCGCGGCGGCCGCGGGCGGCGGCGCGGCAAGCGGCGGTGCATCCCCACCCTCCCCCGTGGGCCGCCCGCGCAGGGACAGGCCCCGCGTGGGCGGCTGTGCCGACGGCGCCGACGCCGGGGCAGCGGGCCGCGGCGCGGGGACGGCGGCGACCGGCGCGGGCGCAGCGGGGCGCTGCTGGGCCAGCGTG
This sequence comes from Kofleriaceae bacterium, assembly GCA_964203225.1. GTDB lineage: Bacteria > Myxococcota_A > Polyangia > Haliangiales > Haliangiaceae > JABFXX01. Next base: position 788,899 of record CAXNMK010000002.1, on the reverse strand, counting down.
GTCTCGACAACGCGGACCCCTGGCGCCTGCCGCGGGGGCTCGGCGATCGGCTGCCGGCTGGGCAGCAGCGGCTGGACGACACCGCCGACGCGCACGCTGACCTGCTCGCCATCGACGACAAACATCGCCAGCTCGGCGTGATCGAAGCGCGTCTGCATCGCGGCGATCAGCTGGGCGAACGACATGCCCTTGAGGTCCGAGAGCGTCTCGGCCTGGTGGATCATCATCGGCGGCGGCCCCTCGACGACATACTCCTTGACCACGAAGGTCAGGACGTCGAGCAGGGTGTCGCGGTCAGCATCGGCGAACGCCTCGCGGACGTTCGAAGCGATGTCACGGAGATCGGGGCGGGGCGGCATGGGCGGGCTCCTACGAGGTCCTAGAACGTGGCTCCGTCGAGGTCGGCGCCGGTGGTGTCGCAGCCGACGAGGCGCGCGCCGGTGAGATCAGCACTGCACAGGCTGACCCCGCGCAGGTCGCAGCGGACGAACACCGCACCGCGCAGGTTCGCGCCGTACATGTTCGCGCGCTTGAAGTCGACGTCGAACAGCGATGCACCCGTCCAGTCCGTGCGCGACAGCGACACGGTGGCGTGCTCGTAGCCCTCGAACACGACCTTGAGCAGCACGGCGCCGGCGAAGTCGGCCGAGTACAGCTCCGACTCCTTGAACGTCGTGCCCTGGATCCGCGCGCGGTGGAAGCGCACGCGCGCCATCCGCACCGGCCCGAACTCGCACCGGAGCAGCTGCGCGCCGCTGAAGTCGAGCTCGGTCATGTCGCAGTCCTTGGCCTTGACGCGGTTCCACAGCGCGCCCTTCCACTGCGAGGTGCGGAGATCGCTCAGCTTGAGCTCCGCGCGCTCGAGGCGGGTCTCGTCGCCGTCGGCGCCGCGCAGGTCGAGGCGATCCAGCGTCACCCCGTCGAGGTCGAGCCCCCGGAGCAGCACCGAGGGCGCCGCGAACCCGGCGATCGTGCGACCGGCCAGTTCGTCATCGGCGACCAGCCTCTCGAGCTGAACGCGGGACTGGACGACACCAGCGTCGGCCTCAGGAGAACTCATCAGGGACAGGATACCGCAGGAATCACCGCGGGCTCAAAGCTCGGTGGCCGGATGCGCGCCCCCGTGGGGCCCGTTCGAGTCCACGTGGGCTCGCCCCTCGCCCACGCGGCAAGCCGCGTCGGCCCCCCGGACGAGGTTGCGTCCACCTCTCAGGGGCGGCGATCGACGCCGTTGCGCCAGTAGAACGCGCGCGCGGCATCGGCGGCCATGTCGAGGACCCGCTGCTTGATCTGTTCGTGCAGCGCGTCCTTGGCATCCTTGGCGAGTTTGCTCGCGGCGCCGCCGGGCTCAGCGCTTGCCGCGCCGTCGCCACCACGGGCGACGTCGGCCTCGACGGCCTCGGCCTCGGCCTCGTGGCTCTCGGTCGCCAGGGGCATCGCGCCCTCGTGGGCGGCGCGGTGCAGGCCGCGCTTGGCCTGGGCGACGTGCGTCAGCTCGTGGGCGAGCAGCGCCTGGCCGGCGTTCGTGCCCATCGACTTGTTGGGCGACCCGCCCATGAGGATCATGCCCGTCGAGCCGATCGTCACCGCGTACGCGCTGCGCTGGCGGTTGAACTCCTCGGCGAACTCGCCCGTGTAGATCCGGACGTGCCCGAGGTCCACGCCGAACCGCTTCTCGTACTTGGCGCGGATGTCGTGGTCGAGCGTCGTGCCCTTGCCGGCACGCCGCGAGACCATCTTGAGCAGGCGCTCCGGGTCGTACTTTCGAGCAAGCTCGTCCGTCAGCCCTTCCGCCGCAGGTTCGGTGGAGGCGCCTTCGGCCCCCGGGAGGAGGTCGGTCTGCTCTTGATCGGTCGACACGGCAGTCATCCTACGGGGTTACTCGTCCTTGGCTTCCCCGGCCCAGGTCGAAACGTAACCTTCTGATTGTTCATAGAACTCGCCGGTCTTCTGCTGCTCGAGGACGGAGCCGTCCCCGCCCAGCGCGGCGAGCAGGAACTCGGTCTCGGCGAGGCAGCTCCCGCCCTTGACGCCCTTGACCTCGTAGGTGACCTCGCCCTTGGCGTTGATCACGATCTCGATGTCCTGCTTCCTCACTCGCTCACCCACTTCCGCACGACGAGCCTGATCGAGCCGTCCTCCTCGTTGAGCTCCTCTTCGACGGCGTAACCCTTCTCTTCGCAGGCCTGCTTGACGTTGTGGTACTGGTACCGCTGGCTCAGCCGGTGCTTGAACTCATCCTCGGAGACGCCCTTGGTCGTCTCCACGCCCCACCAGTCGGCGGTGATGTCGTAGGTCCCGTCCTGGTTGTCAACGACGCCGACGTCGTAGCGCCCCATGTCGACGGAGATCGCGGCCTGGAGCTTGTCACCGCGATAACCACGCACGGTCGCCGACTGGCCTTGCTCGGCCTCGGTGTACGAGAGCTGCATGTCCTCGAGCGCCTTCTTGATGGCGGCGAGGTTGGTCATCTTCAGCGCGCACTTGGTGAAATGCGACATGGGTTCTGGTCAGTGTACCTTCACAGCTCGATTTTGCTTCCACCATCATCGACCTCGGGGGCCTTGTCCCCGAGGTTGGCGGTGGGCGCCCCGTAGCGGGCCATCCAGCCCTCCTTCTTGGGCGGCTGCCGACCGCGCGCCGCGGCGGGCCGCGCACGGGTGCGGGCCCACTCGCGCATCGAGTCGATCTGCTCGCGCATGGTGACCGCGAGCGGGACGATGTCCTTGAAGGTGTGGAGCAGGCTCTCGGTGGTGAGATCCCCGCCGGTGTCGAACGCGTCGTAGAGCGCGGCGATCACCGCCTGCTCGAGCTCGGCGCCCGAGAAGTCGATGGTCGCGTCGATCAGCCGGTCGAAGTCGAACTGGCCCGGATCGCGCTTCTTCTTGCGGAGGTGGATGTCGAGGATCGTGCGGCGATCCTCGCGGTCCGGCAGGTCGCAGAAGAAGATCTCGTCGAACCGGCCCTTGCGGAGCATCTCGGGAGGCAGCTGCGACACGTTGTTCGCGGTCGCGATCACGAACACCGGCGAGGTCTTCTCCTGGAGCCAGGTGATGAACGTGCCGAACACGCGCGACGTGGTGCCGCCGTCGGTGGATCCGGACGACCCGGTGCCGGAGAACCCCTTCTCGATCTCGTCGATCCACAGGATGGCCGGGGCGATCGCCTCCGCTGTCTTGATCACGTTGCGGACGTTCTCCTCGGAGCTGCCGACCAGCCCCGCGAAGATCTTGCCGACGTCGAGGCGCAGCAGCGGCATCTGCCACAGCGCACCGACCGCCTTGGCCGTCAGCGACTTGCCGGTGCCGGGCACGCCGATCAGCAGGATGCCCTTGGGCAACGGCAGGCCGAAGTCCCGCGCACGCGAGCTGAACGCGCTGCGGCGCTTGACGAGCCAGTCCTTGAGGATGTCCATGCCGCCGACGTCGCTGAACTCCTCGCGGTGCTCGTAGTACTCGAGCAGGCCGCTCTTGCGGATGATCTGCTTCTTCTCCTCGAGGATGGTCTCGAGGTCGAAGTTGTGTGTGCGGACCGCGCTCTTGGCGAACACGTTCTCGGCCTCGACCAGCGTCAGGCCGAGCGCACTCTCGACGACGCGCTCCATGAACTGCGAGTCGCTCTCGATCACCTGCTGCGCCGCCGCGGGCAGAGCGGGCAGCACCTTGCGCGCGGCGTCCTCGATCTCGGCGCGGTTCGGCAGGTCCCAGTCGAGGACGGCCGACACGCTCTTCTCGAGCTCCGGCGGGATCTTCATCACCGGCGACAGCACGAGCAGGCTCTTCTTGGTCTTGCGCAGCTCGGTCGCGGCATCGCGCAGGCGGCGGACGACCGCCGGCTCCTTGAGGAACGGGTGGAAGTCGCGGAGCACGAACAGAGCGCGGCCCTCGGCTCGCAGCACGTGGTCGATCGCCTTCATCGGGTCCTTGACGTCGCGCGTCCCCTGCCCGTTCGCGACCGTCTTGAAGCCATCGGTGATCGACCACACTTCGAGCCGCATCTCGCGCTCGACGCACAGCTTGCGGAGCGACTCCTCGACGCGGGTCTCCTCCGGCGAGGTGATCCAGATCAGCGAGTACCGGGCCTTGATCAGGTCCTCGATCTCCGCCTTGCTGCTGCGCTTGTGTTCGATCGTCATCGATCTCCTGCTCTCGCGTCCCTACGTGGTCTCGGCGATCTCGCGCAGTCCGCGGAGCGCACCCTTGGCGGTCTCGGCGCTGTCGACGAGCGCCTCCACGGCGTCACTGACGGCCTGCATCGTCTCGGCGTCGGAGGTGAGGTTGGGGAGCTCCCCCTTCACCAGGACCATGTTGTTACGCATCTCGGACAGGATGTCGTTGATCGCCTCGTAGACCTCACCAGCGGCCTTCGCGATGTCAGCGCGTCCGGCGACGGGCGCCCCGGCAGAGTCGACGATCGACTCGGCCTGCGCATCGGCGGCCGCCTTGACGCGCGCGGCCTCGGCGCGGGCCTTGGCGGCATCTGTCTTGGCGGCGTCGACCTCGGCCTGGACCGCCTTGAGGGAGCGCTCGGCGGCGGCCGCGCGGTCGCTGGCCTCGCGCAGCTTGCGCTCGCTGGCCTCGCGCTCGTGCTGCACCGCCTGGACATCGGCGACCGGCGCCGCGCCCTGGACCTTCTCGAGTTCCGCGACCTTCTTGCGCAGGCGATCGAGCTCGCGGCGTGCATCGTCCCCCCCGGTGGAGGCCTGGTCGCGCGCCTTGGCTGAGGCGAGCGCCTCCTCGGCGGCCTTGTGCCGCGCGACCTCGGCCTTGGCGAGGGCATCCTGCGCGACGTTGCGGGCGCTCTCGGCGGCCATCTTGCCGTGGACCGCCTCCTGGAGCGACACCTCGAGGTTCGCGAGCCGGCTCTCGAGCTTGCCGCGATCGCGGTCCGCCGCCTCGTACTGCTCGGTCAGCCGGTCGCGGTCGGACTCGGCCTTCTTGAGCTCGACCCGGACATCGCGGATGTCTCCGGTCAGCTTCATCATGTGGTCGGTCGACACGCCGCGGCCCGCATCGGTCTGCGCCTCGACGAGGAGCCGGCCCATGCGGCGGTTCTCCTCCTCGAGGCCGACGATCTGCGCCGCGGTGCGCGACGCGTACGTGGCGGCTTCGTCGCGCTCGGCCTTGAGCTGGGCGATCGACTTGTAGGTCCGCTCGCGCTCGGCGCGCAGCTCCTTGATGACCTCCTCCTGGGTGATCAGGCCGATGCGCCGCTCCTCGAGCATGCGCTCCTGCTCGTTGATCACCTCGCGGAGGTGCTCGATCTCCGTGAGCTGATCGTTGAGCTTCTTCCAGCCCTCGTCCTTGGTCCGCGACAGCTCCATGAGCTGGCGGTTGAGGTCCTCCATGTCCTCGCGGAGCTTCTGCGTGTCCTCGACGGCGCGTGCCGCCTGTCGCTCGCGCGCAGCCAGGTTCTCCGCGAGCTCGCCCATCTCGTTGCGGGCGCGGGTCAGCTCGCTGCGGGTCTGCTGGAGCTCGTCGCGGAGCTCATCGGCCACGCGGTCGTGCGCCGCGACCTGGTCCTCGCGGTCCTTGATCTGCGCACGCAGCTCCTCGACGCGATCGCGCAGCGTCGCGGCCTCGGCACGGATGCGCTTGCCATCCGCGACCTCGCGCTCGTAGCTCGCGGTCGCCTTGTCGAGCTCGCCGCGCAGGCTCTTGATCTCGCCGTCAGCCTTCTTCGGGTCGAACTCGAGGCCGAGATCGACGAGGACCTTGTTCTCGGCGGCGTCACCGCGCGGCGCGGCGGCGGCGGGCAGCGGCGCGCCGGTGGGTCCGCCGCGCCCGAACATGCTCGGATCCGGCGCACGCCCACCACCCGGCATGCCCGGCGGACCTCCACCCGGCATGCCCGGCGGACCTCCACCGGGGAGGCCCGGCGGGCCGCCGTACGGCAGGTTCGCGCCGGATCCGCCAGCGGCGGGTCCAGCCATGCCCGGTGGACCGCCCGCGCCGGGGGGCATCGACGGCGGTGCACCATATGGCGCACCGCTCGGCATCCCGGGTGGGCCGCCATACGGCGTTGGGACCGGTGTGGCGCTCGCGCCGGCGCCACCCGCGGCGCCACCGAACCCGCCGCGAGCCCCGAAGCTTCCGCCCATCGGCGGCCCCCCGGGCATGCCCGGTGGCCCCCCGTACGGCAGGTTGTTCTGGGGCGGGACGCTCGGCGAGGGGGAGCCGGGGCCGAAGCCGGGCGCGCCACTGCCGGCCGTGCCGCCGAACCCCGAGGGCGCAGGCGGCGCAAAGCCTGGCGCGCCACCGGGGCCCATGCCCGGTGGCCCGCCCATGCCCGGCGGCCCGCCCATGCCCGGCGGCCCGCCCATGCTCGGCGGCCCACCCATGCCCGGCGGCCCCATGCTCGGCGGCCCCATGCTCGGTGGGTTGCCCATTCCTGGCTGCCCGCCCGGCATCCCCGGCGAGCCACCGAAGCCAGCCGGTGTGCCGCCACCCTGCATCGGCGGCGCATCGTTCCGCTCGAGGACCATCGTGCCGCCCTTCTTCGCGGGCGGTGTCGCCCCGATCGGGCTGGCTTGCTGGACGATGTTGATCCCGCCCTCGTCCATGAAGCGGAGCATCAGCGAGCCGCACTGGATCACATCGTTGTGACCGATGGCCTGCTTCTGCATCACGCGAACCTGGTTGAGGTGGGTGCCGTTGGCGCTGCCGAGATCCTCGACGACATAGCGGCCGTTTTCCAGACGGATCGTGGAGTGCCGCCGCGACACCATGCCGTCATCTGTGCGGATCGCGCACTCGAGTCCACGGCCAACGAACAGGGGCTCGGTCGGTGACAGATCGACCGTTCCCTCGCGGCCCTGGCTGTCCCGAAACAGGAGGCGTGCCATCAGGTGTTCCTTATCGTACCGGGCGGCCGGCGCGGGCGCCAGACCCGGGAGCCCCCGACGCACGGCCGCAGCCCCGCTCGACGGCGCGGCCGCAGCCCACGCAGACACGGGCACAGGCACCGGACCACCGGACCGCCGGACCCACCGGACCGCCGCCCGACCAGCGTCGTTCGGGACGGTCCGCCGGGGCGCCGCCCACCGTGGTGGAGCCGCCGGGGCGTCGGCCCGGTCCGTCGATGCCGAGTACGCCCTGAGAGCGCCCGACGCGCGATGCAACACGCGGAGACGACCAGCCCCACCGCCCGGCGAGAACGCGGACGGTGTTTCAGTCGGTCGCTGCGCGGCACTCCTTCGAGCGGAGCGAGAGCGGTCCGCGGCCGCTGCGCGGCGTCCGGGCGTCGCTCGTCGTTGGCCGACCGGGCCGCTGCGCGGCTCACCCTGGGCCTCTCAGTCGGCCGCTGCGCGGCACTCCTTCACCGCGCGGTGAGCGCCGTCCACCGCCGCTGCGCGGCGCGTCGCTCGTGGTCGTACGAACTGGTCGCGGCGCGCCTGTTCGTACGATCCGCCTGCCTTGCTGCTGCCTTCGCTGCTCAGTCGCGCTTGAACACGGCTTCGGTGTTGCCAACGCGGATGATGTCGCCGGCGTCGAGCGTCTTCTTCGGGACCTTGTGGCCGTTGACATAGACGCCGTTGGTCGAGCCGAGATCGGCCAGTTCGAAGGCGCCGTCGATCTTGCGGATGCCCGCGTGCTTCCGGGACACTGCGGGATCGGCGAGGACGACCGTGTTTCCGGCGACCGAGCCCATCGTCGTGACCTCGGCGGACAGCTGGAGCGTCTGGTTGGCCATCGGCCCGAGGATGAACTCGAGGCGAGCGCCGGGAGCCCAGCCGCAGAACAGGCACTTGGTCCACACCGGCAGCATCACGCGCCGGCACCCACCGCACGCGCGCTGGTCCTTCGGCCCGGCGTTCTTCTTCGCGATGAGGCCGATCACCACGAGCAACACGACCGCGCCGCCCACGATGACGGCGATCAAGACTTCGGTGGTCACGGCAAACGGTTCAGTTGATGGACTTGAACTTGAGGTTTGTCTTGCCGAGCGTGATCACGTCGTTGTCGACGAGGTCGTACTTGGTGACCTTGCCATCGTTGACGTAGCACCCGTTGGTCGACCCGTTGTCCACCAGCATGAACCCGTTCGGCGAGCACTGGATCATGCAGTGCTCGGTGCTCATGAAGCCGTCGTTGATCACGATGTCCGCGGGCTGCTGGGTGCCGATCTTGGTGCCACCCGAACGCAGGCGATAGGTCTGGTAGGCGGCCGGACCATTGAGCGGCACGAGCCACCCGACGATCGGGAACCCGTCGTCACCGCCATTGAGGCTGATCATGACGGTCTTGACCGGGCCCGCAGGCCTGGGCGGCTCGGGCGCGCCCATCGGCATCATCGGCATCTGCATGGGCATCGGCTCCGGCTCCTCCTTCTTGCCGAACACCTTGACGCCGATGATGATCAGCAGCAGCAGGAACACGAGGACGCCGATCAGGATGCCCCACGGGAAGCCACTCTTCTTCACCGGGCTCCAGGCCCTCAGCATGAGCGGCTCGGTTTCGATCTCATCCTTGTCGACCTTGAGGACGAGGTCGTGCGCCTTGCCGTCCCAGTTGAAGCCCGCCTTCTGCTTGGCGTCGTAGCCCGGGAACGTCAGGTAGACGCGGTCATCCATGCGCTTGAGGATCGACGTGATCGCGGCGGCGATGCCCTCGGCGTTGGTCACCGTCGTCGCGTTTGGGATCATCGTCGTGACCAAGTTCGCCGGGTCGGACAACTGGCCCTTGTAGATGATCGCGAACGTCTGGACCTTGTCGCTCGCCGCCTGCTTCTTGAGGTCGAGAAGCTTGGCCTTGGCGGTGTCGGGACTCGAGTCGTTGCCGTCGCACACGACGATCAGCGCCTTGCGGGACGCCGTCACCGCGCTGAGCTCGCCGAGGGCGAACGAAATACCCTCGACCATCACGGTTCCGATCTTCTTTTGGTAGTCCTTTTGGGTGCCGAGGGACTCGGCGGTGATAGCGCCGAGCGGCCCCATCGGGACCTTGATCTCGGGTTTGTCCGCGTACGAGATCAGGATGCCCTTGCTGCCCTCCGGGCCGGCGGTGGCGAACGGAACCTCCTGGAGCGCGGTCTTGAGGCTCTTGAGGATGCCCAGGTAACGAGCCGGGCTGTCCTCTGCCTCGAGGTCGTCGTTACCGATCCAGATCTCCTGGCCGTTGAACACCAGCGCGATGGCGATGGTCTCGCCGCCGGAGGTGAACGGGCGCAGCGAGGTCGCCTTGAGCATGACCGGCGGCTTGGCGCTCGGGTCGGTCAGGATGAACTTCTCGACGGGCACCTTGGCCGCGCCGATCACGGTGGCCTCGATCTGCGGGGCGTCGTTGGCCTGCTTGCTGCCTGGCTCCGGATCCTTCACGGAGAGAAGTACCTCGACGCCTTCGGCGGCCGCGAGGCCCGGTCCGAACACCCCGAGGAACATCGAGAACAGCGCGACCAGCGCGACGTTCGCGCGACGAGCGATGAGGTTCCAGCTGGTCATAGAGACTTGAACTTGAGCATGAAGCTGCCGAACTTCACGAAGTCGTTGTCGACCAGTTCGTGGCGCTCGACGCGCTTGTTGTTGACGTAGGTGCCGTTGGTCGAACCGCTGTCCTTGAGGACCCAGATCCCGTTCTCGGCCTTGACCTCGGCGTGCTTGCTCGACATGAACTTGTCCTGCAGCACGACCGTCGCCTTCGCATCGGTCCCGATGATCGTGGTGGGTTGCAGCGAGAACAGCTCCCCCTTCTGCGGTCCCTGCAGCGCCACCAGCCAGCCGCACAGCTGCACGCCGCTCGGCCCGCCGCTGGCGTCGATCACAAACGCCTGGGTCTTGAGGGCCTGCAGCTTCGCGGGCGCGGCCGCCGCCTGTTGCGCGATCTGTGCGCAGTACGGACAGGCGTCCCACGATGCGTCGAGCTGCTGCTGACACTGCGTGCAGAACTTCTTCTTCCAGAACCACGCTCCGCTGACGCGCAGCGGCGGGTTCGGACTGGGCGCGCCCGGTGCGGGCGGGGCGCCCTGCGCGCCCGGCATGCCGGGCATCCCGGGTGGCATCCCGGGCATCCCGGGTTGCGGTGGCTGCTGCATATGCGCTCCCTGTTGACCTGGCTGTGGGTAGCCCTGCGGCTGGGCGGGCGCGCCCTGCGGCTGCGCACCCGGCTGCCCCTGCGCCTTGGCGTTGAACTGGTTGACCTCGCCCGCGAAGTTCTTCCCGCGCTGCCCGAGGGACTTCGCGCGGTTGATGTCGACCTGGATGTTGCCCTTGATGTTCTTGACGCCGAGCCACTTGTTCTGGAGGGCGCGGAACGGCGCAAAGACGAAGTCGAGATACTTGAGGAACACTGGTCAATCCCCTGGCGACAGCGCGGCGCCGCCGCTGCGGCTACATCCTACCACGCGACGCCAACAAAAATGGCCCCGGTGTGACGGGACCATTGGATCCAGGCGCGGGACGGACGCCCGCGCGGCCTACTTGGGCTGATAGACCCAGATGTGGAACATGTTGATGTCGCGGCCCGCCGTCACGGACTGCTGCCGGATCGTCATCGTCGCCGCGGTCACCGCCTCGGCCGGGATCAGCGCCGGCCAGTTGCGCCAGCGGTGGACGCGGTCGGTGCCGACGCAGGCCACCACGACCGCCTTCTTGCCATCGACCGTCATCTCCAGCTCGTAGTCACCGTACACGTAGTCCATCCGGCGCAGCACGACCACCGGGCGCCCCGGGGTGATGTTCGCGACCTTGAACTCGCTGTAGCCATCGACGTGGGCGCGGCCGGTGTCCTCGACGGTGGTGCCGTCCGGGTACTTGAGCTTCTGCCGCGACCGGTAGGAGTCCTTGGCCTCCTTGATCTGGAACAGATGCTTGTCCTCGGAGTCCTTGTTGAGGATCTCGATCTCGTCGACGAGCACCCACGTGGTGCCCTCGAGGTCCATCTGCGGCTTGGGCGCGGGCATGCCCTTCACGCCCTCCCAGTCGTTGATGTTGAGGACCTTGGGCGCCTCTTCCTTCTTCTCGGCCACGATCAGCGGCTTCTCGCCGGCGACCGCGCTGGTCGCGATGTCCGTGGCCTTCGCCTGGAAGGCGACGAGGTTGAGGTAGGCGTCGGTCGTGATCTTGTTCTCGCCGAGCAGACCACGGAGCACCTCGACCTGGCGGCGGTACTCCGAGAACTCCTTCTTCTGCGCGATCGCCGGGTGGTGCACGTCGACGTCGAGCGCGACCTCACCCTGGGCATCGATGATCAACCGGAACACATCGAAGATGTTCTTGAGGTCGAGAGTGTTCGCGTACAGCAGCATCAGCGCCGCGTTCGAAGCCTGCACGACCGAGTGGGCCGACACCACGCCGCGGCGGGTGTACTCGATGCCACCGCGCCGGATCTGGTTGAGCAGATTCTCGAGGCGCAGCCGGTGGGCCGGGGCAAGCTGCGAGCCGGACATCCCGCCGCGCGGGGTGAAGCGCATGTCGATCTCGTTGCCCTTGGGGTCATGCGGATCACGCGCGTCGCGGATCCGGTTGACGCCCTTCTCGAGCTGGATGCGGCAGAGCTCGACCTCGCGGGTGATGTCGGGCTCGCTCTGCGAGATCTCGACGCGGCAGGACTCGAGCACGCGGCGGTGGCCCTTGTACTCGAGGTTCTCCTTGTACGCGATGAAGTCGGTGAGCTCCTCGTAGTACCGGAGGACGATGAAGATCGTCTGCGGAAGCCGGAACTCCTCGAGGTTGATGTTCCTGATCGTCGCGTCGTGGATCATCAGGTCGTTGCCCTGACCATCGATCGCGTACCCGGGCTGCACCTCGACCGAGAGGTCGCCGCGCGCGCGCGCGCTGACCTTCAGGTCGCCGGAGAACCCGTGGACGATGCCGGCCGAGTGGAGCATGCGGTTGTGCAGGCGCCGCTTGTCGATGTGGTAGCGCTCCGCATCGTTCCAGTCCTTCTCGGTGGTGAGGAACCCCTTGAAGAAGTTGATGCGCTTGAAGCCCTGCTGCTGGTTCTCGCTCATTGCTTGTCCTCGGACTCTGAGTCTTCCAGGGGTTCGACCACCTCTGCACCGATGCCGATGCCGGAGCGCAAGCCGATCGCGAAGAACTCGCGGAGCTCGACGTCACCCTGCTGTTCGGCAAAGCGGAGGTAGTAGTGCGTGTGGGCCGGCTTTTCCATCGCGATGATCTGATGGATGCGGATCACCATCTCGGGTGCGACGTCGTCGAACTTCACGGGCATGTCGACGATGAAGCAGTGCGCGAGATCGACGGGCGGCAGGATCACGGAGTCGAGGCCGACGCGGGCGCCGTGCTCGGCCCCTTCTTCCTCGACCCGGAACCCCTTGAACGGCCAGGAGTTCTCCTGGATCTCGGGCTCGTGCCCCGTGAACAGCTTGAGGAACAGCGCGAGGCCGCGCTTGGTCCCCCGGATCCGGTAGAGATCGACCGCGCGCTTGATCAGGGCGCGCTTCTGCGGCTCCGGCCAGTCACGGTCGAGCCCGAAGGCGGTCCAGCGCGACAGCCACTCGAGGAAGTCGAGCGGCGCGACGTGTGGATCGTAGAACCGCCACCCATCGGTGAGGTTCTTCTCGACCGAGTCGAACATGTGCTCGAACACGAAGCACAGGTCACGGACGAGGTTGCGGCCGACCCCATCGGATCGGCGGTAGATGGCGGGGAGGTGCTCCAGGTACCCGCGGCGGGCCACCCAGATCGTGACCTCGGTGCCCTCGTAGACCATCTGGCCACGGGTGGGGCGCTGCTCGAGGACGGTGTCCCGATCCTCGTAGCTCTCGCGATACAGGGTCACCACCTTCACCAGCCCCCCGTCCTCGAGGAGGATCTGGGCCTTGTGCAGGGGGCGTCCGACGACGTCCGGAACCCGGACGACGCGGCGATTCAGTAGGGCTTCGGTCGCCATCGCTACTTGATGTCGTCCCGGACCTTCTCCGCGATGTGGACGTGCACGAGGAACGGCAGCTCGTCGTCGTCGAGGCGGAGATGCTCGACGCCGACGTTGCGCTGCTCGTCCCGGATCTCGAGGGAGTCGACGCCCTCGACGCCGGGCACCTCCTCGGACAGGTGGACCAGCTCGGCCTTGAGGACCGGCTTGCCGAACTCCCAGCCCTTGCCGTCGCGCCCGCCCACGAGGGCGTGCAGGTAGCGGCGGAGCTTGAGCTCGATGTCCTTGCGGAGCCGGTCGCTGGTGCCCACCGTGCGCCGGATCAGCACCACCCGGATCGACAGATCCTTGTAGCGCGGGCGGATCACGTTGAGCACCGTGCCGACGAGCTTGCGGTCGTCGAGGTAGCGCTTCACGTAGCGCATCACCTCGTTCGACGGCGACAGTCGCCGGGTCAGCTCCTCGGTGCGGGTCTCGCCCTTGGGCACGATCGCCAGGGTCACGTGACCGCGGTTGCTACGGTCCGGGACGCACCGCGCACGCGCCAAGATGGTCGACGCTCGCAGCGCGAGCATCTCGTAGTCCTCGGCGGTGACGGCGCGGTCGCGGCTCTTGATCGTGTAGGGCGCGCGAGCCTTGGCCTCCTCGACGCTCTCGCGATCCGCGCCACCGGACGCCGGGATCGGGTTGACCACGCCCTCGATGTACGCGAGCGCGCGCCCCATCGAGCACAGGGTCCCCGTGTTGACGTTGCCCGCCGAGCCGCCGCCGATGCGGTACGCCGCCGCGACGATCGAGTTCTTGGCCTCGGGCGGCACGATGCCGCGGCGGCCATCGCCGAACGCCACCTTGCCGGTGACATAGTCGAGCGTGTAGTGCCGGCTGCGCGACGTCGACGCGAAGAAGCTGTCGACCCGCTTGTAGCGGACCCACACCTCGTTGTTCTGGGCGTTCTCGGGCTCCGCGATCCGGACCGGATCGGAGCCGAGATCCGCGAGCTCCTCCGCGGCCGGTCGCTGGCGCTCCCGCACCTCGATGGCCTCGTCCTCGAGGAGAGGCGAGCGCAGGAACGCGAACTCCTGGAGGGGCGTGCCGTCCGAGCTGCCGAGCGTCTCGCCGCGGATCGTCTCCTGGTTGAACGCGTCGATCGCGTTCGTCACGATCAAGCGGATCCGCGGCGGCCGGACGTACCCGCCCTGCTCGAGGCGCGCGCGCATCCAGTAGCGATCCTCCGTGAACTTGCTCGACATCATCCAGTCATCGGGACCGATGAAGAACGCGAATCCCGAGCTGGTGAAGCCGTGGGTCTCGTCGTCGACGGACAGCGGCTCCCACGCGCGGCCGTTCCAGTACTCCCAGACCACGCGCTGCCCGCTCTCCCACGCGAGGCGCCGCATGGTCTCGTACTTCGAGAGCTCGGTCGTCGCGATCTCTGCCTCATCACTGGGCATCGATCCGAGGCCGAGCTCCTCCTCGAGCTGGAAGTAGAGCGACAGCGGATCGTTGGGCGGCTTGCCATTGAAGCCGAGGTACAGCGCGGGCGACTCCTCGGGCTTGGCGAGGAACGGCTGGAAGATCGTGAACTCGGTCTTCGCGACCTCGGTCACGTCCGAGAACTGGAAGTCGTTGAACGTCAGCACGTGCCGCACCTCGCGATAGTCCTCGCGGTAGCGGAACGTCAGCGAGCGGAGCGCGGGCGGCCGCAGCTGGCGGTCGTCCTTGTAGATCCACTTGTCGTTCTCGAGCGTGTACGTGCCCTGCTCGCCGAAATCGCCCTTCTCGATGCGCGCGCGCACCCACCGGGCCTCGATGCCGTTGATCTCGGTCGACGCCATGTCCTTGGGCCGGCGGAAGCTGACCGTACCGGACTGCGACAGCGCCTTGGTCTCGTCGTGGAACCCGAACTCGTCCCCGGCCCCGGGCAGACCGCCGCGCGGCGACGATCGCCCGATGTGGCGCCAGCGCTTGCTGTCCCAGTACTCGTACGCGATCACGAGCGACTCGCTCGGGTTCGGCTTCGGGATCACCGCGGCGTCGGCGTGCAGCATCTCGATCGAGATGTACGCATCAGGCGTCTGCAGCAGCTCGTCGCACGCGAGGTAGAGGATGCAGTCCGACTTCGGCTCCTTGCCGAACGGGTACAGGTTCTTGCCGAGGTCGAGGCCAAGGAACGCCGCGTTGTCGAGGTTGGCGACGGCATGCGTTGGCAGCAGGCCCTCCCCCACCACCTCGACGCGCGCGCGGATCGTGTCGATCTCGGTGTCCTCGGGGGACTCGGGGACCTCCGCGAGGCGAGCCCGCATCCACAGGCCCTCGATGTGGTTGACTGCGGTCGGCGCGAATCGCAGTGGGCCCGCGAACGCGACCTCGCCGCGATCGACCTCGATCTGCGTGGGCTCGAGCTGCTTCCAGCGAGTGCCCTCCCAGTACTCCCACTCGAGCAGGCGCGCGAGGTCGCGGTTGCCGCGCTCGGGGGTGCCGATGAACACGCGGAGCAGCGACGCCTCACCCGCGTTCGCGAACCGCTGATCCGAGAGGTAGATGTAGCGCTCGATCCGCTGCGCCCCCGCGAACACCTCGAACGGCTGGGTGATCGCCCCGGCGAGGGGATCGACGAACCGGCTGTTCTCCGTGTAGCTGTCGTCGAAGTACGAGAAGCAGCGGTCGGGTTTGGCGATCGAGATCATCACGTCGCGCGTGGTCTCGAACGTGACCGTCTGCTCCTCGGTCGCCTGCGGGGTCGACACCTGCGTGCCGCGCGGCACGCGCTGCTTGCTCGAGCCCTCGACGAGCGAGAACCGGAGCAGGCCACGCGCGGCGCGCGGGGCGTGTAGCTTGATGCCGAGCAAGTTGAGGAACGCGACGTAGTTCTTGTCGGGGACCTGGTTGAGCCGATAGATGAGCAGATCGGTCATCCACGCCGCGAGCTCGATCAGCGTGATCCCGGGATCGGACGGATTGTGGTTCGTCCACTCCGGCGCGTAGCGCGGGATCATCGAGATGGCTTCCTCGACGATGTCGTGGAAGGTGCGGTCGTCCAGCTTCGGGGGTGGGATCATGGGTCGGCTCTGAGGGTCGTGCTGGTGCCGGCGGCGGCGGCGGCGGTCGATCCGGGGGTGCGCATCACGAGTCGTCGTTCTCGTTCTTCAGGTAGAACGGGAACACGAGGTTGCGCTTCACGTTCTTGCCGGCGATGACGTACTCGATGCGGACGTCCAGCCGGTTGGGCTCGTCCACGTTCGGGGCAGCGCGACACGTCACCGTCGAGATCCGAGGCTCGTACTTGTAGATCGCCTCTTCGCAGTACACCTCCGCCCGTGCGGACGTGATGTCGGTGTTCGGGGCGAACATGAGGTCATGGATGCGGCACCCGAAGTCGGGGCGGTTGATCCGCTCTCCCGGCGCGGTGCCGAGGACGATGAAGATCGACTGCCGGACGTTCTCCTCGAGCTGGGAGCTCGACACGCCGCCGTTGAGGTTGACGGAGACCGGGAAGCGGAGTCCCCGTCCGAGGAAGCTGTTGTCGTCTGCCATGGCGCCTGCTCGTTGCCTCAAGGGTTCAAGGCTGGAAGCGGCCCTGGATGAACTTCTTGCACTTGCTGCACGAGATCCGGGTCGTGTGCTCGACCTCCTCGATCACCAGCGGACGATGGTTGCAGAACGGGCAACCAACCTCGCTGGGCCGCCCCGCCCCGACCATGTCCAGCACATCCTGCCACGCAACCAGCTCGTCCTCGTCCACAGGAGAGTCCCTTCGTTTCGGCCCCTTCCAAACGACGTCGCATCGTAGGAACTCACCCCGCCACGGTCAACGCATCGGCCGGCAATTGCGCGCCCATGCGCATGCATTCCTGCGCCTGCTGGGCGCGCGGCTCCAGCGGTGAGCGCACCACGCGGCTCGCGGATGCCGGCCGCGGTGCGTCATCGGGCGCGACGTGGCGAACAGCCCCATCGACCCCGATTCCAGCGAGGTGCGACACCGTCGGCCGGCCGAGGCTGGCGCCGGAGACGCGGCGGCCTTCACGCGGTGACCGCGCCGGTCGGGGGACTGGGCGTCACGCGCCCGGTCGCGCGCGGCCGCACGACCGGGCACGGGCGGAGCATCACGCGCTCGACGAGGGATCGCCCCGTACGTCGGGTCCGTGCGGTCGGTCGGATGACTAGGCGTCGCTGCCGCCGGACCCGTTGCGACCGGTGCCGGTGCCATCGGTCCCGCCCGGGCGCGCTGCCTCGCGCAGCTCGGCTCCGGCCTCGACCTCGACGCGAGACTGGGCGGCGGCGGTCGGATCCTGCGTCACATCCATGGCCACGTCGACGTCAGCCTCGACCTGGCCCGGGTTGACCGGGGCGCGGCTCATCGCCTCGCCCGTGGCCGCGTCCTGGACCGCCGCCCTGGCGGTACCACTCGGGTCCTCGTACGCCGCCGCCGCGTCCTCGTGCGCCGTGGTGGCCACGTCGACGCGCGCCTGGACCTGATCGCGCTGGTTGAAGCTCAGCTGATCGGCGCGGTCGATCTCACTCGCGGGGGCGCCCGCGCCACCGAGGACCGCGTCCTCACCAGTCGCCTGGGGATCGAGTGCTTCGAGCTTCTCGACGCGCCCGACGTACTCCGCCTGCGCCATCGGCCGATCCTCGAGGCCGCTGATCTCGCTGTCGCCCAGCGCGTCGGGACCACCGTTCATCACCGACGTCCCCTGCCCTCCGAGCGTGCGGTTCATCGCCGCCTCGGCGCTCTCGCCCGAGACACCGCTCTGTGCACCAGCGGACTCACTCGCCAGGTTCTGCGGCTTCGAGACGAGATCATTCTCGACGGTGAAGCCGACCGGGGTCTCGTTGTGGTCGCGCAGCGATGACGGCGCGCTCGGCGTGCTCGGCGTGCCTGCGCCGCCCGGCGCGCTCGACGCCGCGTGGGCGACCTTGCCCTCGACACCCGCGCCACCTGCGATGTTCGCGTCGCCGCCGACCATCGGCGCCGTGCCAGGGACGCCAGGCGTCCGACCACCGGACATCCCCGCACTGTCGAGGTTCGCGTCGACGCCGAGATCAGGCCCGCCAGTCCCGGGTGCGCTCAGCGCACCCCACGACCGCCGTCGATGCCTGCCGAGCCGCCGATCCCGGAGCTCGGGCCCGCGCCACCCATGCCGGGCGCCACACCCGCGCTGCCCGTGCTTGCGCCACCCGTGCTGGTGCCGGCCGCGCCGGTGCTCGCGGTGTCGCTGAAGCCGCCAGCCGCGTCGGTGCCCATGCCACCGACGCTGCCGCCGTTCATGCCGCCGCCACCGCCCGCGCCACCGCCACCCGCGCCACCGCCACTTGCGCCACCACCGCCGCCGCCACCAGTCGTGGACGTGGTGGTCGCGCCCGGGGCGCGATTGCCAAATCCGCCGCTCGCGCCGCCACCGGCGCCTCCGGTGCCAGAGCCGCCGCCAGAGCCGCCGCCGGCATCGACGCCGCCGGTCGCGCCGCCACCGCTGACCCCGCCCGCGCCACCGCCGGCGCCAGAGCCGCCGCCAGAGCCGCCGCCGGCATCGACGCCGCCGGTCGCGCCGCCACCGCTGACCCCGCCCGCGCCACCGCCGGCGCCAGAGCCGCCGCCAGAGCCGCCGCCGGCATCGACGCCGCCGGTCGCGCCGCCACCGCTGACCCCGCCCGCGCCGGCGCCGCCGCCAGAGCCGCCGCCGCCGCCAGAGCCGCCGCCGCCACCGGCATCCGTGTCGCCGGCCGCCGCCACCGCTGACGCCGCCGGTCGCGCCGCCACCGCCGCCACCACCGCCGCCAGAACCGGAACCACTGCCTGCGCCACCACTGACGCCGCCGGTCGCGCTGCCACCGCTGGCTCCGCCACCCGCCCCACCCGCACCACTACCGCCGCCCATGCCGCCGCCGGGGTTGGCCGTTCCTGATTCATCGCCAGGCGTTCCGGTCGCACCACCGCCGCCGGTGCCAGAGCCGCCGCCCGCACCACCGCCGCCGGTGCCAGAGCCGCCGCCCGCGCCGCCGCCGCCGGTGCCAGAGCCGCCGCCCGCGCCAGCCGCCGGTGCCAGAGCCGCCGCCCGCGCCACCGCCGCCGGTGCCAGAGCCGCCGCCCGCGCCGCCGCCGCCGGTGCCAGAGCCGCCGCCCGCGCCGCCGCCGCCGGTGCCAGAGCCGCCGCCCGCGCCGCCGCCGGTGCCAGAGCCGCCGCCCGCGCCACCGCCGCCGGTGCCAGAGCCGCCGCCCGCGCCAGAGCCGGTGCCAGAGCCGCCGCCCGCGCCAGTGCCGGTGCCAGAGCCGCCGCCCGCGCCAGAGCCGCCGGTGCCAGAGCCCCCGCCCGCGCCAGATGCCGGTGCCAGAGCCGCCGCCCGCGCCAGCTGCCGGTGCCAGAGCCGCCGCCCGCGCCAGCCGCCGGTGCCAGAGCCGCCGCCCGCGCCACCGCCGCCGGTGCCAGAGCCGCCGCCCGCGCCAGAGCCGCCGGTGCCAGAGCCGCCGCCCGCGCCAGCGCCGCCGGTGCCAGAGCCGCCGCCCGCGCCACCGGTGCCTGAGCCGCCGCCCGCGCCACCGCCGCCGGTGCCGAAGCCGCCGTCCGTGCCAGAGCCACCGCCCGTGCCAGAGCCGCCGCCCGCGCCACTGCCGCCCGTGCCAGAGCCGCCGCCCGCGCCACCGCCGCCCGTGCCAGAGCCGCCGCCCGCGCCACTGCCGCCCGTGCCAGAGCCGCCGCCCGCGCCACCGCCGCCCGTGCCAGAGCCGCCGCCCGCGCCGCCCGTGCCAGAGCCGCCGCCCGCGCCACCCGTGCGACGAGCCGCCCGTGCCTGAGCCGCCGCCCGCGCCACCGCCGCCCGTGCCAGAGCCGCCGCCCGCGCCGCCCGTGCCTGAGCCGCCCGTGCCTGAGCCGCTCCGTGCCTGAGCCGCCGCCCGTGCCGCCCGTGCCTGAGCCGCCGCCCGTGCCTGAGCCGCGGCTGTCGACGAGCCGCCCGTGCCTGAGCCGCCGCCCGCGCCACCGCCGCCCGTGCCTGAGCCGCCGCCCGCGCCACCGCCGCCGGGAGCTCCGCCGCCAGGAGGGGCCGCCGCCGGAGGCGGTGCCGCGGGCGGCGGCGCCGCGCTCGCGCCGCCGCCACAGCCAGCGACTTCACCGGCGCCGGATCCGGAGACGTTGGTCGCAGGCGAGCCCGAGGTGTTGATGTTGATCGAACTGCCCGAGATCGTGATCTTCGATCCGCCCTTCATGCTGAGCGTCGAGCCAGCGTGGGCAAGCATGTTCTTGCCCTTCGCCGTCATCGCCTGGCCGATGCCGACCTTGAGGGCGTTCGAGTGCCAGATCACGTTATCGGCGGCCTTGATCAGGACGTCGCCGGCGCACTCGATCTGGACCAGCTTCTTGACCGCGTCGAGGACGATCTTGTTCTTCTTCGTCTTGTCGACAACGGTGATCTTCTCCGCACCGTCCTTGTCGTCGAAGATCACGCGGTGGCCCGAGCGGGACTTGATCAGCTTGGTGTTGTTCTTCCCGGAGGCGTTGACCTCGACGGGCTCATCCTTCTTGGACCACAGCGCACCGACCATGATCGGCGTGTCGATGTCACCGTTCTCGAACACAACCAGAACCTGGTCGTCGATCTCGGGCAGCACGTACGTGCCGCGATCCGGACCGCCCATCGGCACCGCGATGCGGGCCCAGAACGTCTTCTCTTGCTCGGAGAGCCAGGGCAACTTGACCTTGATCCGGTAGCCGGGGTTCCCGTCTCCGTCCTTGTTCTCCACGACGATGGCGAGGTGAACGCCACGCACCTTGTCGGCGCGCGATGCAGCGGCCTCGGGACGATCGATGGGGAACAAGAAGCTCAAGCGGTTATCCGATCATGATCTTGGGGGCGTCGTAATGCGACGGGGAGCTCGAGGTAGCCTTCGCTGCCGAGCTCCCCTCGAGCGTGATGTCGGTGCCAGCCTTCACGTCGATCGTCGTCTTCGCGTTGATCTTGATGTTCTTTCCGGCCTGCACGGTCAGCTTGCCGTCCTTGCAGGTCAGCTCGAACTTGCCCTCCATCGACGAGATCGAGACGCCTTCGGCGCCAGACATCGGGGGCTTGTAGATCGCGACGACGTTTGGCCCGGCGCCATCCTTCGGCATGTTGCCGATGCCGAGCATGTTCTTGCAGGACTTGTCGACGAGGACGAACTTCGGCTTGCTGCTGTCGTCGAAGATCATCCGGTTGCCGGTGCGGCTCCGGTAGCCGCGGAAGTTGTTCTTCCCGTCCTCGTTCGGCTCCGGCGAGTAGTCGGGGGTGCTCCACACACCACCGACGATCACCGGCTGGGCGACGTCACCGGCGATGAACATCACCACCACGACATCGTCGACGTCCGGCAGCACGTACCAGCCGAACTTCTTCCCCTCCATCGGAGTCAGCAGCTGGGCCCAGTACGACTCGTCCTTGTCGCCCTGCTCGAGCCACGGGAACCGGACCTTGATCCGGTCCAGGTTCTCGGGGTCCTTGTTCTGTGACACGATCGCGTAGTGCAGTCCGTACTGCACCTTGTCGAGCGTGGGGATGCGGGGCCCGCCGGCGCGCACGCGGGTTACGCCTTCTGCGCGTCGCGCGCGAGCCGGTAGGTGGTGATGTAGCCGCCTTCGTTGGCCGCGCCGCTCGCCTTGGACTTGGACTGAGACTGCCGGTGCGTGATGCCGACGACGTAGTACTTGCCGTTGAAGGGATCGGCGCTGTTCTTCTTGTTCGCCGTCACCTTGATCACCTCACCGAGGTCCGCGTCGGAGTTGCCGCCGCACTCCGCCTCGGCGGTCATGAAGGTCAAGTTGAGCTCGCGGACCCGCGCCTTGGCGAGGGCCTTCGCCTCTTCCACCGACCAGATCGGGTGATCGACCGTGAAGGTCTCCTCGGGTGCGAGATCGCCGCTGGCAGCGACCGCGGTCGTCGAGCCGAGCTTGGTCGGCAACGACGCCTGTTGCCCGACGATCAGCTCCTTCTTCTCGGGATCCCAGCCCTTGACCGTGACCTTCTTGACCACGCTCGCCGACGAGATCCGGGGCATGAACGTGCGCAGCAGGCCACCTTCGTCGACGCTGAGCTCGAGCGTGCCCATCTTGTCGAAGGTCGGCTCTTTCACATAGACGGTCGTGTCGACGCACCACACATGACAGCCGATCCGAGCCGCGCGCGCGCGCAGGAACTCGAGATCGGTCTGATTGTGCTGATAGACGTGCTTGTACATGATGCTGGGGCCGCTGTAGTCGAGGGTCAGCCCGTTGTCGCTGCAGATCGCGGACAGGATGTCCTTGTCCTTCTTGTCCGTGTACGTCATCGATTTCCGCTTGCGCAGCATCCGATGCATGCCGTTCATCGCTCGCAGCAGGAGCGTCGTCTTCTTACCGCCGCTGTACACGCCCTCGAAGCCAATGATCTGGCCCTTGAAGATCTGCTTCTTGTCGTCGCCGACCTTGATCTCGATCGGGTCACCGATCGACCACGTTGTCGAGTAGGCGTCGTCCTGGTTGTCCACCACGATCGCGGCCATGTCGGGCTGGTTGATGTCGCGTTCGATCACGAACGAGACGATGTGGCCGTCCGTGATCTCGGCGCCTTTGACGACGACGTCGAAGTTGGGAGCTGAAGCAGGCATCGCTCCCCCTACTCCTGCGTCCGGGAGACCTTCTTGGTCTCCTTGAGGACAACCGTGCACGTGGCCCGCAGCGGTTTACCCGTGTGATCGAACATCTGGTAGTTCGTCGTCACGCTCTGAATCACGCACTGGAGCTTGAGCGTGTTGGGCCAGATCAAGACGCAGTGATGCGGGCGACGCTTGTCCTCCGTGGTCCCCTTGGGATCACGTGGGCTGGCCAGCAACTCGAGCATGGCAACCTGGCTCGAGACGTCGACGCCGCGCTTGCCCACCCCCTCGACGCCATCGAACAACAAGGCGATCGAAACGTCTCGCGGCGCAATCCCGGTGAACTCCAGGGCCATTTCGTCGTCGCCACCGCCACTGGCGCCCGCGCCGCCTTGCTGCGCTCCGGCCTGGGTGGCTCCCGCCGGAGCCTTCCAGTCTGCTTTCAGCGCGACCGAGAGTTCAGCAGGATTGTACTGCGCCGTGACCGTGAGCGACGGCGTGTCGAGGCTGCCGAGGGTCACCTTCTGGGTCGGTTGCTTCTGGATCATAGGTACGGCTCCCCGTTTCGTGCGCGTGCGCTGTCCATCATGACCATGATCTGACGGAAGATCTCGTCGGCGAGCTTGTCGACATCGACTTCCTGTTCATCGCCTGGCTTCGTGGCGGCGGCCGGCGTGGCCGACGGTGCCGGTGCTGCCGTCACCGACGAAGCCGCGACCTGCGAGGCCGGAGCCGCGGACACGAGTGTCAGCTCGGCGAGCGAGATGCCGTCCGACGCGCCGCTGCGCTCGTCGAGCATCTTGCGCGCGGCCTTCTCGAACCACGCCGGGATCTCGGCCTCGCCGCCACCGTGGCGACCGGACGGCCGCCCGGTGCGGACGAGCTCCTGCGCGGCGCTCGGCGCGCGCTGATAGACGGACGGCTCTGCGTCGGCCCGCGCGGCGGGGCGCGAGGCCTCCGCGGCAACCGGGCTGACGTACGAGCCGAGCGCCTCGCCGGCTCGGGCCGACAGGCCCGCCAGGCCGGGGCGAGTCTCGGACGCGACCGTGGGTCCGACGACCTCGCGCGCGGACGCGCCGGCGCGTGCACCTCGACCGCCAGACGCGCCATTGGGGCCGCGAGCGCTGCTCGCATAGCCGCGGCTCGCACCGACGGCGGACGTGTCGTCGGTGAGGCCGCCGTCCAGGGGGCGGCCATCCGCGGCGTAGACAACCGGCATCACGTCCCAGGCGGCTGCGGCACGTGCGTACGCCGACGTCGGGGCGTCGTCACCGCGACCCGCGAGCGCGAGCGCACGCGCGGCGCGCGCGGCCGGAGACCACGCGCGGCCAGACGGCGACTCGCTGAGGGCGACGTACATCGCCTCGAAGCGTGCGCGACGCGCGGACGGCACCAGGGCCGCGACTGCGCCGAGGACGTCAGCCTCTGCGGGCTCGGCGCCCGCTGCGTCACGCCCGGCCACGGAGCCGGACGGTCCGCCAACCAGCGATGACATCGCGGCGATGCCTGACGCGAGGTCGCCGGTGCCGCTCGCAGCAGACGCGAACGGGCTCGAGGACGCGGCGCTGGAGGCACCCGAGGCGCCTGCCCATGCACGGTCCTCGTCGCCCAAGTCGCCCCGCTCGTGCTCGCCGAGGGCCGCGAACGTCCCGATCTCGGCGACCGCTTGGGCCGCCAGGAGCTCGAGCGCCGCGACCGACATCGACTGCTCGCCCTCCGGGCTCGCCGCGCGCATCCCGAGCGCCGCGATCGTGGCCGAGGGCCACAGGAACGCGCCGCGCGGTGCGCGCCGCGCGACACCGAAGGACGACGTGCCCAGCGCCGGGCGGGCCACGGTGGCCACCAGCTCGCCGGTCGACAGCGGGTACGCCGTCGCGAGAGGCCCGCTCGCGAGCGGCTCGCCGACCGCTCCGAACGCCATGGCGGGCGGCGAGGCGGCTGGCATCGACGCCCCGAGGGAGGAGCCGCGCACCGCCCGCGCCTCGCCGTTGACCGTGGACGACGCCGCGAACTCTCCGCGCGCCGGCTCGTCAGCCGCGCGGCGACGCTCGGCCTCGATGGCCATCGCCTGCACGAAGGTGCGGTCGACGGCGCCGGCCATCGCCGTGAGTTGACCGGGGCCCGCGAGCGCGAGCCGAGCGGCCTGCGCCGCCTCGGCCGGACCCAGCCCATAGACGCGTGCCGCAAGCACCATCTCGGGGGTCACGAAGTCGAGAGACAGATCCGAGGCCGAGCGCTCCTGGGCGACCGACCACGCGTGTGCGCGTCCGCCGACCATGCCGGGGGAGGTCCACGCGGAGGCGCCCTCGTTGTCGTCGGGAGTCTCGGTGAGCATCGGCAGCGCCATCGCATCGATCATCGCGCGCGCGGTGCCCGACGTGACGGGGCTCCTGCGGGTTCCCTCCATCACGGGCGAAGACGCCGAGCCTGCGATCGGGGCGCCGGCGGCATCGACCTCCGCGGTCCAAGACAGCAGCGCCGAGCGCAGCGTGGTCAGCGGCGCCGTGGCCTCGATCAGCGCGCGGAGCTCAGGGCTGGCGGCGAGCAGCGTCTCGGTGCGCGTCCCCGGGCCTTCACCGGGGGTGGCCTGCGAACCCACGGCGGTGGCCTGTGAGGTCGTGGAGGTGGCCTGCGAACTCGCGGAGGTGGTGGCGAAGCTGGTCAGCGCCTCGATCTGGGCGACCGCGGCCATCTCGGCAGCAACGACCGCGTCAGCGTCAAACCGCGGGGCCGCACCGACCTCGGAAGCATCGACGTCGCGCAGGTCAGGGGTGACGTACGTCGCTTCCCACGCGGCGGGCTCGCGGGTCACCGCGAGCTCACGCGCCTGAACCTGCGTGGTGAACGCCGGCGTGACCGAACTGGCGATCTCGAACTCGTGCGACGCCGGCGCGAGCAGGCCGGCGAGGTAGGTCGAGGACAGCCCATCCGCGAACAGAGCACGGATGTCGAAGCTCGGGGCGGCGGGCAGCGGCAGGACGTGGCGCAGCGCGCCGGCGAACGGCGACGACGCGAGCTGGGCGGACAGCCCCGCACCCGGCGCGCTCGGCGCCCCATGGGCGACCATGTCCGCGACCGTGGCGCGCGACGGCTCCGCCATCGCGGCAACCCGGGACCCCGTCGAGGCGTCGGGGGCGAACGAAGTCGAGGTGGGCGTCGAGCTCGACGCGAAGCCCCGAGCGGGCGCCGTCCGGCGCGTCGCGGCGGCCGCCGCGATCTGCAGGAACACGTCATCCGGGGTCTCGGCGTCGTCCGCGTAGCGCTCGACAAGCGGCGCACCTGGCTGCGATGCCGGAGCGACGGTCGTTGCCGAGGTCGGCGCGCGGGACTGCGCCGGCATCGAGATCGGGCCGTCGCTCGTACCGGTGAACGCGGTCAGGTCGCGTGCGGGGGCCCGGTCCGAGCCCCGGACGGTCTCGCTGTCGAACACCGGCGCAACGAACACTTCACCGGGGGCCGCCGCGGCGAGCGCCTGCATGCGGACGTGCGGCGAGGCTGACGCAGACGCCTGCAGAACGTCGAGGGACTGCGGGCTCGCACCGGCGAACCGGGCGAGCCAGCGATCGGCCCACGCGACGTGAGTCAGCGCGGCGGGCTGCGCCGTGCTGGTGGCCTGCAGGGCGCTCGCGCGCGCTCGTGCGCGGCGCGGCGAGCCAGGGCAGCGCAGGCGCGCGCACGTCGCGGCGCGACGGAGCGGCGGTCAGCGCCATCGGCGCCTGCGCCGACGGGGCCGCCTGCGCGAATGGGACCTGCGCGGGCGCGAGCAGGGGCGCGCGATCGACGGCGGCGACCAGGCCACCGAGGCCGGCCGGCATCATCATGCGCGGACCGCGGGTGACCTCCATGGTGCCGCCTGACGCGGAGTTGCGGGCAAGCAACTCGGCGGTGCGGAGCACGTCCTGGAGCTCGGAAATCGCCTCCATCGCTCGCCCCGGGCGCTGGCCCAGGAAGCTCTGGAGCTGGGGCGGCAGCGCGGCGATCGCAGCCGCAACCTCGGCCGGCGCCCGCATCTCGGCCACGCGCTCGACAGGCGCCTCGCTCGGACGTGCTGCACTCGACGGCACATCACCGAGCGAGCGGGCATGGGTGGCGGCGGCGGCGCGCGCCTGCTCGTGCAGTCGGACCTTACCGCGAAGGCCGTCCGCGCGGCTGCTCTCGACCTGCTCGGCCTGGACCTGCTGGACCACGCGGCGCTGCGCGTCGACGGCGCGGACGCGCTCCTCGGTGCGCTCGCGCTGCTCGACCTCGGTGCGCTCGCGGACACGGGTCTCGGCGCGCTCGATCGCGCGCTCTTCGGTGGTCCGGGCATCCGCGGTCACGGCGGCAGCAACACGAGCCTCCGCGGTGTGAGCCTCGGCGGTCCGCGCGGCGGACACCTCGGCGGTGCGAGCGTCGGGCGCAACCAACGACGCCTCGGGTGCACTGGTCGACAGCGTTGAGGCGGCGGTCCGGCGCGCAAGCCGCTCGAGCTCGACGATCTGGGCGCGCTGCTCGGCGTACTGGTCCGCGAGCTGTGCGGACGGGCTCGCCGGCTCGCTCGCCTCGGCGGCCCCATGGGCCTCGACCGCGTCAGGGGTCTCACGATCGGCGCGCGGCGCTGGAGGAGTACTCAACTCGGGCGCGAACCGCGCGGCGCGGGTGGGCTCGGGGGCGTCGGGGCCACGGGCTGCGCGCGCGAGCATCGTGGCGAGGACGCTGCGCAGCGCGGGCGCCATGCGCGACGCGCCGGGATCACCGGTACGGCCGGCGAACGCGCCGACGGTGCGGGACATCACGTGCGCGGCCTGAACCGCGGCGAGTGAGACCAGCGGAGAGTAGGCGTCGGCGTAGGAGCCACCGTGGCCCACGCCGGAGATCCGGTCCTGCGCGGCCGGCGTAGCAATCGACAACGACGGCGCCACGTACTCGTAGAGCGCCGCCGGCATGATCGACGTCGACGCGGTCGCAGGCGGGACGTAGGTCCCGCGCGTGGTGAGGAGGCTCGGCGCCGGGCCCTGCTCCTCCTGAGTGGTGGTCTGGACCTGCCGAGCGGCGGTCATCCAGTCCAGCTCGTCCTGGTACCAGGGGCGCGGGAACACCCACGACACCGCCCCGCCCTCGCGCTCGCCGGCGCCGGTGCGGGTGTACTGCTGGAACAGCCGCATCGATGCGGAGCGCTGCGCCGTCTCGATCCAGGGTGCGACCAGGCGATCAACGAAGCCGAGCGAGCTCATCGAGCGCACGCGCGAGGCACCCGTCTCGGGCGCCCAGCGCTCGACGTGACGGTTGGCGACGTGCATCGCCCGATCGGCGCCACGGGTGTGAAACGTCGGCCCGGACAGGGCCGCCGAGAGCGCGCGGGGTTCGTTGATGGTGGTCATGGATCCTGGCTGCCGCTACGCCTGCTCGAGGCACTCGTGCGCGATCTCGAGCGTCTCGATCGACAGCTCGCTCTTGCTCGCGTCGAACTCGGAGATCTCCCACTTCACGGGCCAGCCCTCGAAGAACTTCCAGCTCGTCACCTTCTGCAGCGCGGTGTTGAGCTGGATGATCTGGCCGTTGACACGGGTCCGCTTGCCGCTCAGCCAGTCCTGGCGCCACTTGAGCAGCGCGGACGAGCCGGTGAAGCCCTGCTTGAGCACGATGTTGGACCACTTGGTCTTGCCGACCAGCTGGTACGTCGTGTGGTTGGTCCCACCCTCGGGGACGGAGATAACCTCGGTCTCCATCTTGAGCCCGCTGACGCTCTTGAAGAACGCGGCTTCGGGCGCACCGCCGTCGAGGTTGAGCTCGACATGGAAGCAGAATACGGGGAGCGGATCTTTGCGGGTGCCGGGCTTGGGTGCCATGAGGGCTCCTTAAGGAGTGCTGGGACCAGTCATCGTCTGAACGAGCGAGATCATGATGAATTCAGCGGGCGCGACCGGTGCCACCCCGATGTCGCAAATCAGGAGGCCGCTATCCACCTGCTCGGGGTGATTGTTCTCCGCATCGCATCTTACGAAGAACGCCTGTTCGGCATTCCCTCCGGCGAGCATTCCCCGCGCGAGGAGATCCGCCAGGAAGGTATCGGTCCGGTCCTTGACAAGATCCCAGGTCCGGGGATTGTTGGGCTCGAACGAGACCCACGCGAACCCGGCCTCGAGCGAGCGCCGTAACATGATGAAAAGCCTGCGGATTGGCACGTATCGCCACTGTGGATCCGAGGACGCCGTGCGCGCCCCCCACGGCCGGACACCACGCTGGATCCGGAACGTGTTCACGGCCTCGCTGTTCAGGAGGCCGATGTGGTCCTCGGTGATCCGAAGGGCGACATCCTCCACACCCTCGATGGGCAGGTTGGCAGGGGCGTGGTGCACCCCTTCCAGGTCCCGCTGGGCATACAGCCCGGCCAGGTAGCCGGACGGCGGGACGTTGCGGATCTGCTCGTCGTGCCCCACGGCCCGCAGCCACGGCCAGTAGTAGGCGCAGTACGACGAGTCGGTGCGGCGGCGCCAGCGCCGGACCCACTCGATGTCCTTGCTCTGCGGGATGTCGAGGATCGCGAACCGATCCTTCTGGTTCTCGCAGATCGAGATCAGCTGGTCCTGCAGCCGCTGGGCCTTGAGCTCGCCAAGGGGACCGGGCTCGCGCTCGTAGATCTTCATCGCGTCCGGCACCGCGAGCGTGGACACCTCCTCGAGCGCGGCGAGCGCCAGCAGGCCCGTGCGCTCCCCCGGCCCGAGATCGAGGCCGATGAAGTCCTCGGGGGCCAGGTGCTCGATGCCGTCGCGCCCGCCGCCAAGCCGGGTCAACGGCATCACGCCGGGGAGGTTGTGCGGGACGGGCGACTTGGTCTGGAGATCCTCGAGGCGCACCAGGCGGGACCGCTGCGAGACCACCCGCGGCGCGTAGTTGCGCGACGACGGGTGCATCTGGAGGTCCTTGAACACCTCCCGGCGATCCTTGAGGGCGACGTGGAGTTCGAACGTCAGGACCTCGAGGTGGGTCGGCGCCGCAGCGCGATGTCGGCGGTTGACCGGAGTCGCGGACGCCCACTTGACCAGCTTGTCCGCGATCTCGGTGATGACGATGTAGTCGGAGTTCTCGCGGTCATAGACCCGGACCAGGGAGCCGACCTCGAAGCCGCGCGTCGAGTTGACGTGCGCCTCTCCGGAGCCGATGTCGAGATCGCGGGTCAGCAGCGCCTGGGCACCCGGCGCGTGCGCGCACCGGAACCAGATCGAGTTGCCCCACGCGCCTTCGTTGAGCGCGCAGATGCGGAGCGACGCCTTGCTCCAGCCATCGACCTGGACGTGTTCGGCGAGAGAGGCGTGCTCCATGCCGGGCAGCTCCCCCTGCGGGGCGGTGTGAGCGATCCGCACCACCCAGCAGTCGCTGCCGCCGTTCTTGAAGAACCCGTACACCGCGTTCGACGTGTACGAGTCGTCGGTGTAGCCGAAGATCTCGATGAACTCGTCCCAGTTCTGGAGCCGCGTCGCCTCGTTCATCGGACCCTTCTGGGTCACGCCGACGAACCCCGCGATGCGGGTATTGGAGATCGACAGCGGCGGCGGAGCCACCGAGTCAAAGCTCTGGTAGATGCCAGGAGCGCGGATGTCTGCGGACGGTCGCATGAGCATGATCAGGAACCTTCGAGTGCGTACACCTCGACGAGCCGTTACCGACGCCGGGCTTCGTTGATCTCGCGGTTGACGCGCGCAATCTCACGCAGCCAGATGTGTCGTTCTTCGTGCTCCATGTCGAGGATGTCGTCTGACGACCAGTGGAAGTGGTACGCGATGTACGCGATCTCTTGGTAGAGCTGCTCGCGCGGGTACGTGGCGACCGCCGACCAGTTCACCCCGGGCCAGACTGGCCACGACCTCCGTCCTCGGCGAGCACTGCACCGGTGACCATGTCGACGTCCATCTCGTGGCCGCACTTGGCGCACGCGATGTGATGCTTGGGGGTCCCGCCCTCCTCGTTGATCTTCCGGTAGAACTCCTGGAGATACGCGAGGTCGGTCGAGAACAGGTTCTCGATCATGTCGACCGTGATGTGCGCATGCTCGCCGAGCTTCGTGACGACGCGCGACAGCAGCACGATCACGAGGTAGGCGCGGTTGCTCTGCACGCGATAGTCCTGCAGCGGCAGGATCTCGTCGCGCGCCGTCGCGAGGCGCATCACGCCATCGCGGTGCACGGTGCCGCCTTCGTCGACGAACCCGCGCGGTAGCCGGAACGGAAACTGGGTCTTGAACGCCATCGTCCGTGTGTTCCCTCGGTAAATGAATCCACTTGCCCAACCACCCGGCAGCCGCCCCGAAAACGACCGATGCGGACTGCCCACGCTGAGCAGTCCGCATCGTAGATCGAGCCCTCAGCCAAGTGCAGAGGTCCCGGCGTTATTTACCCATCCGTGTACTTCAGGTCGAACTTCATGCCCTCGCAGTAAAGCTCGACGTTGAACCGCTTGATCTTCTCCGAGTTCGCCTCGGCGTCCTCATCGGAGAACTTCTTGAAGCCGAGGCCCATCAGCTCGATCGAGCCGAGCTCGTCCTTCATGTTCGGGTTGAGGAACACGATGCGGCCGGTCATCTCGTTGCCCTCCTCGTGCTGGCCATCGACGAACCACTTGCGCGCCGCGTCAGCCCACGCCTGGTGGTCGGCGTACGAGATCGACAGCTTGATGTCCGGGGTCTCGACCTTGGCCGGGTGGTAGGTGTTCTCGCGGTGGATTCCGATCATGTCCGGCGCGACCTTGCACTTCCAGGTGAAGGAGTCGACCGTCGCGACGCGGTTCAAGGGCAGGCCGCCGAACCCCTCGACGCGGAAGTTCGAGCACAGCCACGCCTTCTGCTTCGGGCCGACCTTGCCGTTGATGACCTCGCCGCCGCCCTTGGCCCAGCGGACCTGCTCCGGCTGGAACTCGACGTCGAAGTACGCGGCATCCTTGGAGGAACCGTCGAGCTTCGGGACCGTCACGCCCGTGATGAGGGCGTTCAAGAATGTCAGCGAGGACTGGGCCTTGTAGTCGAAGTCCGCCGAGGTGAACGTGCCGTTCTTGGTCTGGTAGCCCTTGTCGAACGACGCCTTGATCCACTGGTACATGCCCTTGCCCATGCCGATACCAACGGTCGCCTTGCCCGGCGTCCACTTGATGTTCGACACGTGCTTCTTCTGCATGTTCTCGGGGCCGAGGTCGTTGGCGACGATGTCGGCTTCCATGTTCAGGCCGCTGAACTTCTTGAGGAAGCCAACGTTGTAGCCGTCGATGTCGAGCGCGAAACGACCAGCGGTATACGTACGTGAATCAGCCATTGAATGTATCTCCCTGTCGGATGCTGCGAGCCGGCCCGTCACGGAGAGCGTCGGCGGCCACAACGAGCGTGCTCCTTGTGGTCACCGAAGATCCCCCTGCCGTTTTCGAGTGCTCCTCTGAGCCGTCGGGTCCGCCCGTGGCGTCATTGCCGGTGGGCGCCCACTTGGTAACTCCGCCTCTTACGACCTCGTGACGGCGTTTCTTCCCCGCACGAGACCATAATGGGCGCCAGGACCCCGCGGGTCCTGGGACCATCGGGGAGGTTACTCCTCGACGCCGCCGCCGCTGGCCATCTGGCCGATGCGGAAGATGACGAATTCCGCGGGCTTCACCGGGGCGAGGCCGATCTCGACGACCAGCTGGCCGGCGTCGATCACCTCGGGCGGGTTGGTCTCCTCGTCACACTTGACGTAGAAGGCCTGCTCCGGCGAGGTGCCCATCAGGGCGCCGTTGCGCCACAGGAGCGTGAGGAACGAGGCGATCGTCCGCTGCACGCGCTTCCACAGGCGATGGTCGTTGGGCTCGAACACCACCCACTGGGTGGCGCGCTCGATGGACGACTCGACCATGATGAACAGGCGGCGCACGTTGATGTAGCGCCACGACGGATCGCTCGAGAGCGTGCGAGCGCCCCAGATGCGGATCGCGCCGGTCATGAAGCGGATCGCGTTGATGCCCTTCGGGTTGAGCAGGTCCTGCTCGCCCTTCGAGACGTTGTACTTCATGCCGAGCGCGCCGCGGATGACCTCGTTGGCGGGCGCCTTGTGGACGCCGCGCTCGCTGTCGGTGCGCGAGTACACGCCGGCGATGTGGCCCGAGGGCGGGACGAAGATGTTGCCCTTGTCCGGGTCATAGACCTGGATCCACGGGAAGTAGTACGCGCCGTACTTCGAGTCGCGCGGCTTGGGGAGCTTGTCGACGCCACCCGTGATGGTCTCGGGCGAGTCGAGGACGGCGAACCGGTCCTTGCGGGTCTCGCAGTGCGAGAGCAGCGCGTCCTGGACGGCGGGCGAGGTCTGGCCCGGGGCCGCGACGATCGCGATCTCGTCGATCTCCTCGAAGCACTTGAGGCCGGTGCGGGCACCGGGGCCACCGTCGCGGCCGATGTAGAGGCCGTCACGGCCACCACCAGCGGCCTGAACCGGCGCCTTCTCGTCCTTCTTGTCGCCAGCCGGCGCCTTCGTCTCGACCTTGGCCTGCTCGGGAGCGCCAACGTTGACGACGAAGCAGCGCGAGCCGCCGTTGTTGAAGAAGCCATAGACGCCGTGAGCGAGGTGCTCGCTGCAGTCCTTGAAGTCACCGAACGTCTTGACGAACTGCGACCAGTTCGTGATCAGGACGGACTCGTTGAGCGGGCCCTTGGCCGACTCGCCGAGGAACCCAACGGTGTTGGTGCCAACAGACTCGATGGGCTTGGAACCGCGATCGACTTCTTCGACGTAGACGCCAGGGGACAGGTAGCTGGTAGCCATTCGCTTGTTCTCCTTCAACGATTGCCCGTGACGGTGGTCTTCGCCCGTCTACCGGTGGGCCGAGGCACGCATGATCGCGAACCCCGGCACGAAACCTATTTCTTCGCGCCTCCTCCGAGGTCGAGGCGCTTGCCGAACGGGTTGCCGCTCGGACCGATCTCGGACACGGCGGGATCGGTGATGGACTTGTACTCGAGTTGGCGCGTCTGGACGCGCTTGAACTCCTCGAGCTTCTCCGGCAGGATCGGGATCGCGGTCCACGCCTGGATCGCGGGGCGCACGGGCTGGTTGAGGCTGCCCCAGAACCGGGCGAGCGTGCCCTCGTCGAGGCGCGCCGACATCAGCCAGTTGAGCTTGAAGTCGTCCTCGAACGACTGCCCCTTGAGCTTGTCGCGCGGGATCTCGGCGTTCTCCATCACGGTCCTGATGATCAGGCCGAGGAGGAGTTGCTCGTCCTCGGGGGTCTGGGCCCACGCGGACAGCAGGTAGTCGAGGCGGACCCACAGGCGCCGGCGCCGGAAGTACTCCTTGATCGAGCCGTCCTCTTGCGGGACCTCGACGAGCTCGGAGTGCGGCGTGGAATCGTAGCCCTCGGGGTCGATCGAGATCTGATAGAGGTACGCGGAGACAGCGGGAAGCTTGCCCTCGATCGCATCGGGCTTCGGAGCCTGCTCGACGATGTGGACGCGCTTGTAGCCGTTGCGCTTGAACTCGTCCTGCAGCAGCCGGGAGAGCGACTCGCTCGTCTCCTTGATGATGTGATGCTGCGGCGTCATCTCGTCCCCATCGGCACCGCGTGCCCCATGATGCAGGCGTCGGATGTTAACGGAGTGCACCGCGCGCTCAAGCGAACCGAGCACAAAAATCGAGGGGGCTGCGTTTGCCTCCATTGACACACCGCGACGCACCCGACATCGTCGCACCGTGGCCCGCCACCTGTTCGTGTGCACGAACACCCGCGCGTCGGGCAAGCCGGCCTGCGGGCGCGGCGGCGGCGCGGCCGTGGTGGCCGCGGTGCAGCGCCTCCTCGTCGAGCGGCGCGCCCCCGCGGACATCCTCGTCACCCCGAGCGGCTGCCTCGGCCCGTGCTTCGACGGGCCCAGCGCCGTGGTCTACCCGGAGCCACCGGACGGGGTGTGGTACGGGGGCTTGGCCGTGGATGACGCACCGGGACTCGTGGATCATCTGATGGCCGGGGTCCCGCTCGCCGAGAGAATCACCGGTCGGCCGGGATCACTCGAGCCGGCGGATCAGCCGGTGGATGAGCCGGTGGATGAGCCGCCGGACGGCCCGAGCGGCGCCCTTCCGGGCGCCCGCGGTCAGTAGGTCAGGATCGCGTCGAGGTGCGTGCGCTCCCAGCGGCGCGCCTCCTCGTAGTGCGCATAGTGGGTCTCGTCGGACATGAACTCCTTCGAGTGGAACTCGCGCCGGCCGTTGATGACGCGGATGTCGTGGACCTGGTGGAGCATCTCGTGGAACACGATCCACGCGACGAAGAACCGGGGCACGAACGCGCGATCGAGCGAGCGGTGGATCCGGATCAGCCGGTCCTCGACGGAGTAGCTGCCCATCTTGATGCTGTTGCGGCGGCGCGACCGGCCGCTGCGCGCGCCCCACGTGATCGCGGCGTCGATCTTGTTGCCGAAATAGCGCGCGTTGATCTCGTCGTAGATCGAGCGGAGGTCGTGGTGCTCGCCCGCGGTGAAGATCACCTGCGGCGGCGCCCGCCGCGCAAGGCCGCGCACGTAGTCCGCGTTCTCGTCGATGAAATCCCCGAGGACGCGCGACGCATCGGAGCAGTTGTCGGCGATGTAGCGGGCCAGCGCGCGCGTGATCACTGGGTCCGCATCGGCGAACATGTGGTGGAGGCGGACCTCGTAGCGCTTGTCCCGGGGGACCCGGCGCACCGAGATCATGGTGTAGCGGTTATCGGTCAGGGTGACCTGAACGCGGCCGCGCACGAGGTGCGCGCGGATCCGGCGCTCGAGGCTGGCCTGCGCATCGACGATCTCGAGCGGCGTGCTCGCGGCCTTGCGGGCGCGGCGCATGGCATCCACGAGGCAGACCACGCGACTCGCACCGTCACTGGAGGGCACAGCACCAGCGCAGGCGTCGGCGTAGGGGGTGGCAGGGGTCGCGGTCAACGCTTCACTCAACGAAGACTCCTCATATCTAAGCACATCAGGAACGCCGTGGCTGCAAGCGCAGTTCTACCGCCCTGGGAGGGACGGAAATCCCGCTCCGAAACCGGTGAGGCGACGTTCCAACCGCTCTCGCCAAACCCAGCGCCGCCAACGAGAAAAATGCTAACGCGGCGGTTCGGCGTGGATCAAATTATCCACAACCCGAGGGATCGGATCCGATCGCAACTACTGGGAAAACCAGATGTGGGGCGGGATCGCACCCGGGACGGAAGCAGTGCGCTAACCTGCCCGACCGATGAGCTCGTTCCTGTCCACCAACACCCGGACTCATAGCTGCGGTGCCCTGCGCGCCACCGACGCCGGCAAGCGGGTCGTCCTGACCGGCTGGGTCCAGTCGTACCGCGACCACGGGGAGCGGATCTTCGTCGACCTCCGCGACCGCGAGGGCGTCACTCAGATCGTCGCCGACCGCACCCGGCTCGCCGAGATCCACGCGGCCGCCGACACCCTGCGCAGCGAGTGGTGCATCGGGATCGTCGGCGAGGTCCGCCTGCGCGGCGAGCAGCTCGGCAAGGCCGAGCCCGGCGAGGAGCGCAAGCTCAAGCGGATGACGAATGACAATCTGCGCACGGGCGAGGTCGAGGTCTGGATCGACCAGCTCGAGGTGTTCTCGAAGTCCGAGACGCCTCCGTTCGCGATCGCCGACGACATCGACACCAACGACTCGCTCCGCCTCAAGTACCGCTACCTCGATCTGCGGCGCCCGAAACTGCAGAAGAACCTGATGACGCGGTCGCACATCACGCGCACGACGCGCGACTACCTCGCCAGCACCGGCTTCCTCGAGATCGAGACGCCGTTCATGGTGAAGTACACGCCCGGCGGTGCCCGCAACTTCCTCGTCCCGTCGCGGCTCAACCCGGGCAACTTCTACGCGCTCGCCGAGTCGCCGCAGATCTTCAAGCAGCTGCTGATGGTCGCGGGCTACGAGCGGTACTTCCAGATCGTCCGCTGCTTCCGCGACGAGGATCTGCGCAACGAGCGGCAGCCCGAGTTCACGCAGATCGACATGGAGATGTCGTTCGTCGACGAGGCCATCCTCCAGACCACGATGGAGGGGCTGATCGCCAAGCTGTGGAAGGACGTCCTCGGCATCGAGCTCACCCTGCCCCTGCGCCGGATGACGTTCGCCGAGGCGATGGACACGTACGGCGTCGACAAGCCGGACCTCCGCATGGACCTGCCGCTGTGCGACGTCACCGCGGCGGCCACCGGCAGCGGGTTCCGCGTGTTCGACGGCGTGATCGCCAGCGGCGGCATCGTCAAGTGCTTCCGCGTCCCCGAGGGCGAGCGGCTGACCCGCTCGATGCTCGACAGCCTCACCGAGTTTGCCAAGCCCTACGGCATCAAGGGCGTGGCGTTCGCGCGCGTCCAGGAGGGCGGCGTCTGGCAGGCCCCGTTCGCGAAGAGCTTCTCGGACGAGGCGCGCGTGCGCGTCAACGAGAAGGCCGGCGCGGTCCCCGGCGACGTGCTGATCTTCATCGCCGACAAGTACAAGGCCGCCAACACCGCGATGGGCGCGATCCGGCTCCACATCGGCGACAAGCTCGGCCTGATCCGCAGGACCGAGTGGCAGTTCCTGTGGCTCGTCGATCCGCCGCTGTTCGAGGTGGACGAGGAGACGGGGGACATCGCCGCCGCGCACCACCCGTTCACGTCGCCGCGCGTCGAGGACGAGCCCCTGCTCGACACCGCCCCCGGCAAGGTGCTCGCCCGCGCCTACGACCTCGTGCTCAACGGCGTCGAGGTCGGCGGCGGTTCGATCCGGATCCACCGCAGCGACCTGCAGGCGCGCGCGTTCAAGGCCCTGCGGATCTCCGAGGAGGATCAGCGCGCGAAGTTCGGGTTCCTGCTCGACGCCTTCAAGTACGGCCCCCCGCCGCACGGCGGCATCGCGTTCGGCCTCGATCGCCTCGCGATGCTGATGACGGGCGCCGAGTACATGCGCGACGTGATCGCGTTCCCGAAGACCCAGAAGGGCTCGGACCTGATGACCGAGTGCCCGACCCCGGTCTCGAAGAAGCAGCTCGAGGAGCTGTTCATCCAGGTCCGCCCGGACCTGATCAAGTAGCGCGCTTCGAACCGCCCGCGCCGCGGACGCCGAGGTACACGATGTGGCGGCGCCCTCCCTGCCCGATCGAGTGGGTGGAGGCGGTGAAGCCAGCCGCGGCGAACCGCTTCGCGTACGGGGCGTCGGCGTCCTCGGACCACACCGCGAGGACGCCCCCCGGGGCGAGGGCTGCGCGCTGGCGCGCGAGCGCTGCGGGGCCGTAGAACGGGTCGTCGGCGCGCTGGCTGGCGGCGTTCGGGCCTTCGTAGAGGTCGAGGATGATCGCGTCGAGACTGGCCGGCGCCGCGCCGGCGATCAGCCGGGCCACGTCGACCAGCTCGAGGCGCACGCGCGGGTCATCGACGGCGCGCGCCGTGGGCGGGCCGAGCGGCCCCCGGCACCAGTCGACGACCACCGGGTTGAGCTCGGCGACCGTGACCCGCCCGTCGGGCGGCAACGCATCGAGCGCCGCGCGCAACGTGAACCCCATGCCGAGCCCGCCGATCAGCACGCGCGCGCCGACGCGGGTGCGCAGTGAGCCGAGCGCGAGCCGGGACAGCTGCTCCTCGGAGCTGCGGGCGTGGCTGTTCATCAGGACGCGGCCGCCGATCACGATCAGGAAGTCGGCGTCGCCGCGCTGACGCAGCTCGAGCGCCCCCTCGGGGGTCGGCACCGTCGCGAGGGTGGTCCACGGGCGCGTCATGCGCGCGCAGTCTACCGCGCGGCCGGCCTCGCCGCCGGCCCCACCGAACCCGCCGATGCGACCGGTGTGATGTCGACGTCGACCCGCGCGCCGCGGCGGATCACGCCCAGGCGGATGGCGCGGCCGTCGGGGGCACCGCGCAGCAGGCGGTGGAGGTCGTCGACGCTGTCGCGGGCCAGCGCGGTGATCACGCCCGGCGCCCGAGCGCGCCGGTGACCTCGTGGCGCGCGCCCGCGCGGAGCAGCATCACCCGGACCTGTGCGCCGGGGCGGGCCGCCAGCACGGTGCGCAGGTCATCGGGGCCGGTGACCGCCACGCTGCTCCTCGAGCACGACGTCCCCGGGGAGCAGCGTGGCGACCGCGGCCGGGCCGCCCTCCTCGAGGCTGGCGATCGGACTCGACGTGGCGATCGAGCTGACCGCCGTGGGGCGTGGTGATCGCGGGGCCGAGCCCCCCGATCCGGCGCAGCGAGGCGCGCGCGGTGCGGCCCGGGCGGCCGATCGCGAGCGCCAGGTTTGCCCACGCCGAGGTCCCCGAGGTCACGGAAGGTCCGGACGGTCGCGGCGGTCAGGCCGCCCCCGGCGACCCGCAGGACCGCGAGGTCGGTGCCGGGATCGCTCCCGATGACCTCGGCCTCGCGGCGGTCGAGCTCCTCCTCGGCGGTCCCCACGCCGATCCAGGTGCGGTCAGGGGCGTGGAAGCTGGCGGAGATCACCAGATCGGGTGCCCACACGAGCCCGGTGCCACCTCCGTGGCGGCGGGCGACGTGGACGACGGAGGGGGCGACCGCGGCGACCGCGTGTGCGAGGGCGAGATCGAGGGCGTGAAGAGCTGGCGGGGTCATGTGGAACGCTCTTTCCTGCGAACCACGTTGGATGCACTCCCGGGCCCTGCCCATCGGCCGTTCGGCCGGGTAACCGCTGTAATAACGGCCAGGTACCTCCCCGGTGCGAGCGATCCCGACACCCCGACCTACCCGCGCGGCGAGGATCCGACAGGTTGACCTGCCCCTTCGTCGTGACCACCTTCAGTCTCACGTCGACGTCAGCTTCCCCCCCTGACGTGACCGAGGAACTCCGATGACCCGCAACCCCGCTCTCCCCATCGCCGCCGTCACCGATCCGATCAAGGTGGCGCTCCTGACGGATGACCCACTGCTGCGGGCCGGCGTGTCGAGCCTGCTCGCTCAGCTCGGCTCGATCAACGTGGTCGAGCAGAGCCGCGCCGAGGTCGCCCTGTGGGACGCCGGGGTGGACGCGGGCAAGGCGCTGTCGCGGCTGGCCGAGCTGCGCGCCCTGCCGATGCCGGTGGTCGCGATCGTCCCGGACCCCGCGCACGTGGCCCCCGCGATCGCGGCCGGCGCCCGCGGCGTCATGCTGCGCGACCAGGTGGGGCCGGGCATCCACGCGGCGCTCGCCGCGGTCCGCAGCGGCCTCACGGTCGTGGACGCCACCCTCGCCTCGGCCCTGATCCCGATGGGGACAGTCCGCCCGGCCGACAACGGCAAGGGCAAGGGCGAGCTGACCGAGCGCGAGCGCCAGGTCGTGCAGCTGCTGTCCGAGGGGCTGTCGAACAAGCTGATCGCGGATCGCCTCGGCATCAGCGATCACACGGCGAAGTTCCACGTCAACGGCGTGATGATGAAGCTCGGCGCGTCGACCCGGACCGAGGCGGTCGTCGAGGGGATGCGGCGCGGGCTCGTCCGGCTGTAGGGAGCCAGCCGTACCGATCGAGCGCGACCAGGCCGGTCTCGCCGATCTCGACGCCCTCGCGGCCGAGGAGCTCGCGCTGGATCGCGGCCCCCACCGGGTCGTGGATCGCGATCCGGCCGCGCAGCCGCCCGGCCTTGCCGATCACGCGCTGCCACGGGAGCTCGTCCGCGCGCGTGCTGACCTTGAGCGCGGCGCCCGCCACGCGCGCCCCGCCGGGGAGCCCGGCCAGCTCGGCGATCTGCCCGTACGTCGCCACCCGGCCGCGCGGGATCTGACGCACGACCGCGTAGATCGCGCGGTACAGGCGCTCCACGTGTGCACGCTCGGGCGCGGCCGACCCGCTCATCGCCCGAGCATGCATCGGTGGTACGACACCGCGGTGATGCGGATCTCCGTCCTCTACTTCGCCGTGCTGCGCGAGCGCCTGGCCACCGACGGCGAGGTGCTCGAGCTGCCGCCCAGCGCGATCGTCGCGGATGCGGTCGCCACGCTCGCGGCGCGCCACCCCGCGATCGCCGCCCTGCGCGGGCGGTTCCGGTGCGCGGTCAACCAGGACTTCACCGGTGACGACCACCCGCTCGTCGACGGAGACGAGCTCGCGCTGATCCCGCCGGTCGCCGGCGGCGCGGACGCGCGGCACGTCCAGCTCCTCGAGACGCCGCTGTCGCTCGACCGCTGCGTCGCCGCCGTGGGGGGGCCGGGCATGGGCGGGATCGTGACGTTCACGGGGATGGTGCGGCGCACCAGCCGCGGGGTCACCGTCGAGCGCCTCCACTACGAGGCCTACGGCTCGATGGCGGTCCGCGAGATGACCCGCCTGTGCGAGGAGATCGAGGCCGAGTTGCCCGGCGTGCGCCTCGCGGTGGAGCACCGCACCGGCACGCTCGCGATCGGCGATCTCGCGGTGGTGATCGCCGCGGCCGCCCCGCACCGCGCCGAGGCGTTCACCGCGTGCCGCGCGATGATCGATCGCCTCAAGGAGCGAGTGCCGATCTGGAAGAAGGAGTTCGGCGACGACGGCAGCGAGTGGGTCGGGCTCGGACCCTGAGCCACCGAAGGGTCCCCCCGGCCCCCCCCCGGTCGCGCCTGCGTTGTGATCGCTCAGGGCGCCGGTGGCGTGGCGGGCTGCTCGGCGGCGGCGCTGCCCGCGTGCTCGGGTGCGAGCGGCTCGCCGGGCGGGACGGCGTGTGCGGGCGCGCGACCGCGCCGGTCGCGGGATCGACGGCAGGCGCCGCATCGGCGGGCGCCGCGCGCGGCGGCTCCGGCGTGGGGCCGGCGGCGGCGGCGGCGGCGTGACCGCGGCGGAGCCCGCGGCCGGGAGCTCGGGTGGCTCCACGGTCAGGTTCGGGCGCGACGGGGTCCCGCTCAGGTCCTCGGCGCCCGCGCTCTTGATCGCCGGCCCGCAGAACTGCGCGAGCCGCTTCATGTCCTTGAACTTCCCGTCGAGGCGGATGTGGAACAGGTTGTCGGGGCCGAGCTGCGCGCCCGTGGTCGACAGCGCCGCGGCGGTCCGCGGCTCGCGCTGCTGGAGGCTCTCGCTGCCCTTGAACCGCAGGCAGCCCGCGACCATCGAGTCGCTGAACGACGGCGCCAGGGTCGCCGCGAAGTCCACGTGGAGCTCGCCGTCCTGCGACGTGGTCTCGAACGTCGTCAGCTCGAGCTGACCGCCCGTGATGGTGGCCTTCGCGAGCAGGGAGTCGACGTTGATCTTGCCGAACTCCACGCCGTCGCCCGCGAACGCCGCGCTGCGGGCGTTCTTGAGCTTGGGCTTGAGCTTGGTCTTGCCGTCACCGAACGTGCAGCCCGTCGGGCACCCAAACCGCATCGCGCCCGTCGCCTTCTGCCAGTTCTGCGAGGTGCGGCCGGTCTTGCTGCGCTCGTTCGGCAGCGTGAGGTCGACCGCGAAGTCGAGCTTGCCCGACATCGGCAGCCCGATCGCGTCCTTCATCGGCAGCGACGCCGCCGGCAGGCTCGATCCCGTCAGGTCGATGACGGTGCTCGACTTCGAGATCGTGATCGCGCCCGCGAGGCGACCGGGGCCGATCTTGGCGTCGATGTTGACCTCCGCGGCGCCGCGCAGCAGCGCGAGCAGGCCGAGGTCGATCTCGAGGCGCTCGATGAAGAACAGGGTCGGCACCTCGGCGGCGGACGACGGGATCGAGCGCAGCGTGACCGCGTTGAAGTACATCCGACCCGGGACGAGGCCGCGGTCGACGCTGCCGATCGTCACGTCGTACTTCGACGCCAGCGCCTCGATGATCTTGGTCTTCACGCGCCCGTACGGGAACGTGAGCTGGAGCGCGAACACGAACGTGACCAGCGCGAGCAGCGTCAGGCCGACGTACGTGAGGACCTTGCGTGGGAGTGCGATCGCCATGATCAGGAGCCCTTCTCCGCCGAGCCGGCAGCCTCACCGGCGGGCGCGTCGGCCTTCGTCGGGGGCTCCTTCGAGTACGTCGACACCTCGAGCGTGGCGTCGAGCTTGTCCTTGGCTTTGAAGTCGCGGCGCACGTCGAGCCGCGACACCACCACGACCTTCGATCCGGACTCGATCTCCTGGAGGAACGCCTTGAGCTCCCCGATCGAGAGGTCGGACACCTGGCACGACACCGAGTTGGTGACGAACCCGTTCTTGGTGACCGGGTTGCGCGGCGTCGTGCCGCGCAGGGTGAAGCCGGCCTTGGTGGCCGCGTTGGTCAGGTAGGTGTCGAGGCTGATCGGCTCGACACCCATGGTCGCGACGACGTCGTCGGTCGGGGTGGCCGGGCCGCGCGCCTGCAGATCGGCGAGCACGACCAGGGCCTTGC
Source organism: Kofleriaceae bacterium (assembly GCA_964203225.1). Taxonomy (GTDB): domain Bacteria; phylum Myxococcota_A; class Polyangia; order Haliangiales; family Haliangiaceae; genus JABFXX01. Next base: position 746,241 of record CAXNMK010000002.1, on the reverse strand, counting down.
GCATCTTCTCGACGCGCTTCTCCTTGGCGGCGAGGCCATCCTGGATCGCGAGGCCGAGCCACAGGGCCACCGTCAGCGGCACCGCGATCGCGGCGATCACGACGAGCCGGCGCTCGCGCGGCGAGATCCGGTCCCAGAAGTCACGTGCTCGTTCGGCGATGGTCATGACAGCCTCACATGCCCTGCATGCACTGACCGGTGATGGTCAGCTTGAACTTCTTCAGCCCGTCGGCGGTGGTGTCCGTCGGCCCGCGACTGACATCCTTGAAGCACTCGATCTTCTTGAGCTCGCCGACCATCAGGTCGATGCCATCGCTGGTCTTGGTCGTGCCCTGGATGTCGATCTTCTGGTCGTCGATCTGGAGCTGCTCGATGTCGAGCGTGATCTTGTCCCGGGCCGGGACCTTCTCGCTGATCTCGAGGAGCAGGTCGTAGGCGGTGGCCCGCGGCAGCGGTGACACCGAGCCGCCCGCGGCCCCGGCGGTCTCGCGGAGGATCTCGTCGGCGGTCTTCGCCTGGCCCTTGAAGTGCGCGGCGGACTCGGTGGCGATCCGGGCCGATAGCGTGGTCTCCGCCTTGCGCAGGCGGTAGAGGTCCGCGTACGCGCTGACCGCCGCGAACGCCGAGATCGCGATCACCGCGGCGCCCAGCGGCACCGCCTTCGCGCGCAGGAACGACAGGTCCATGCGCACCGCGAGCGCGCCGGAACGCAGATCGAACAGCGGGCGACCGCCCGCGCAGTCGTACGCCATGCCGACGGTCATCGCGGCGCTGTCGATCGGCAGGTTGCCGACGTCGGCCCCGAGCCTGGGGCCCGCGAGCGCGAGCACGTCGTCACCGGTGAGGCGCCAGGCCGGGATGCCGAGCGACTCGGTGAGGAACGAGCTCATGCCGCGCAGCCGGGCCCCGCCGCCGACGACCACCGCCGCGAGCGCGCCAAAGCCCGTCTTGGCGCGACACGCCGCGAGCGTCTGGCGCAGGTCGCGCGCGAACGGCTGCAGCACCTTGCTCGTGACATCGTGGATCCGCGCCCACGCCTCCGACGAGGCGGGCTCGGCGGCCGAGGCGATGAAGCCGTCGACGTGCTTGGCGTACTCGGCGTCCGCGAACGGGATCTTGCGCCAGCTCGCGATCGCCTCGGTGACGTGCTTGCCCGCGCGCGCGATGCTGCGGCTGAACACCGCCTTGTTGTCGGCGACCACGATGACGTCGGTGCGATCGTGGCCGATGTCGATCACCGCGACCGCACCCTCGGTGCGCGCGCGCGTCAACGACGGCGTGTGGGCCACCAGCCGGATGGCCGCGCCACCACAGGCGAGGACGCCGCGCGGGGAGAACCCGCAATCGGCACCGACCTCGATCAGGTGCTCCGCGCGATCCTTGCGCATCGCGTACGTCAGCACGCGCATGCCCTCGGTGGGAGGGGCGACGCGCCCGTGCGCGAGCACCGGCGCGGTGGTCGCGGCGGCGGCCGCCTCGGCCGGCTGGGGCAGCGGCTCGAACGTGTAGACCATGTCCTCGAGGTCGACCGGGACCACCCCCTCGAGCTCACCACCCACGGCGCGGTCGAGCTCGGCGCGGCGCAGGTTCTTGAACCCGAACTCGAGCACCTGGGTGAACACCTGGTCGCCGTACACCCCGAGGTAGCCGGTGTCGTCCCGGAGCTTGAGCTCGGTGACGAGCTGCGCGAGGACCGCCTTGGCGCGGACCTCGGCGGGCGCCTCGCCGGGCGGGACGAGACGCTCGACGACGTTGAGCAGCATGGCGCCACGGATGCCGGGGCTGGCGACGGCCAGCTTGACGCTCCACGCACCGAGATCGACCGCGAACACGCGACTCGACATGGTTCTAGTCTTCCCTCAGGAACACCCACGCCCCCTTGGGCGCGGGAGGTTTACGGGCGTTCTGCAGGACGACCTTCGTGTCCCACACCCCGTTGATCGTCGAGCGGATCGCCGGATAGACCGGCGAGCCGTCCGCGTTCTTCTGCTTGCGCTCGATCTCGCCCCACGCCTGCACCCGGTAGGTCCGGCGCGGGCCCGTCGTGGTCATCTGCTGGAGCTTGGTCTTGTCGAGCTCCATGCCGAGCTTCTGCCCTCCGGACAGCTCGGGGATCCCCTGCGACATCGCCGAGTTCGCGGCGCTGCCCTGGAGCGTGGAGCCTTGCGACGCGAGCGCGCCGATCGACGCGCCCGGGTCCTTCACGAACTCGATGAAGTCGTCGTGGCTGCTGAACGTCATGCCGAACTGCTTGGCCCGCGCCACCAGGCCCGCGAGCGCGAACAGCCGCTGCGGGTTCTGCAGCACCGGATCGTTCGGGTTCTTCGCGGCGAGGTAGAGGATGGCGGCGATCAGCTGGCTGTTCGACAGCGCCGACAGGTTGGTCTTGCAGCCGCCATAGATCGTGAACGCGCTGCCGAACAGGCTCCAGAACCGGTCGTCGACGCCGCGCGCGAGCTTGATCTCGCCGATCGAATCCAGGTAGTTGTTCTTCGGCCGGTAGTCGTCCTTGAGGTTCTCGTAGCCGTAGTCCTCGGTGGTGCCACGGTCGCGCACGCGCAGGCTGTTGCTGTCGATGTAATCGACGATCGACGCGATCAGCGTGGCGCGGTCGCGGCGGTAGCCCTCGGCGTCCGCGTCCTCGAACACCGGATCGTACGCCTGGAAGAACACGAGCGCATCGAGCGCGCTCTTGAGCGTGGCCGCCGTGGCGTCGTTGCCGTTGGCGCAGTTGACGTTGATCTTGTCGTCCTCGGTGGTGATCTGGCCGACGATCCCGCACGTCCCGATTTCGGCGCCGAGGCCCTTGGCGCTGCTCGGGTCGAACCCGACCGCGGCCTGGACCTCCTCGCTGCTGCCGCAGAACGCGAGCAGCACCTGGTCGGCGAAGTCGGTGATCTGCACCGGCCCGATGGTCTGGGCGAGGTTGTCGAGGCGCTGCTGCAGCCGGATCACGAGCTCGGACAGGTTGGCCGCCGAGCGCGCGAGAAAGTGCGACCGCATCTGGTCCTGGTAGTTCGCGGCGGCGATCAGGTCGACGTTGGTCGTGGTGCCGAACTCGTTCGAGATCACGAGCGTCATCGCGATCGCGATCAGCACGGTGACGAGCGCGATGCCCCGCTGCGCCCGCGCGCGGAGCCGCCGGATCGCCCCGCCCCGCGCGCGCGGCCGCGCCCCGGGCAGCGCGCGCTCGGTGGTCAGGAACGTCCAGAGATACCGGAGGGGCCGGAGGGGCCGGAGGGGCCGGAGGGGCCGGAGGGGCATGACGGGCTTCATTGGACGAAGTTCAGCGGTTCCTGGAGCAGGATCCGCGCCTGGGTGGTGAGCTTGTAGTCCTTGCCGCCGGGGTCCTTGACCGTGACGGTGATCCGCACGCGGCTGGGCAGCCAGCCCTTCTGGCCGTCGCTCTGGGTGGTGTCCCAGGTGTCCTGCCAGTCGACGGTGCGCCAGTTGAAGTACTGGAGCTCGACCTTGTCGACCCTGGTCAGCAGCACGTCGCTCTCGGCGGGCTCCTCCTCGGGAGGCAGGTTGGACAGCCGCCGCTGCTCGCGCCGGACCCAGTCGGTCTGGCCCGGGATGTCCGGGTTGTTGCGCGAGGTGTACTGGACCACCGTCTGCTCGGACTCGTTGGCGTCCGCCCACAGCACGCGGTGGCCGAGCGTGGAGAACCGCAGCTCGGGCAGCCTGGTGCCCGACTTGGCGATGAACATCGTGCGCGGGTGCGACTGCGAGCCGTCCTCGTTCTTGGACAGGTACGCGTGCTCGAAGTCCGCGACGACGCGCGCCATCGCCATCCGCAGCTCGTGGTTGCGCTGCTCGAACGCCTCGTAGGTGCGGCGCGCATCCGACGTGTTGGAGATCGTGCGCCACGCGAGCGCCATCATGATCACCATCACCGCGCTGGCGATCATGATCTCGATCAGGGTCAGGCCGGCCTGGCGGGGGCGGCTCACTCGGACTTGCCTCCGCGGCCCGTGCCGCCGGTGCGCCCGCCGGTGGTGCCGCCGCCGGTGGTGCCGCTGCCGGTGCCCGTGCCGCTGCCACCGCTCGCGGGCTCCTGCGAGCCCAGACCGCTCAGCACCTTGTCCATCGACGCGGCGTCGGTGAAGTAGGCGACCACGCGGATCTCGCGCTTGGACCCCAGCACCTCCCACGCGACGTGCAGCGTGACCTTGCGGATCGACGCCTTCAGCACGTCGGACACCATCTGGTACTGGCCCTGGATGAACGAGGCGCCCATCGAGCCCTCGACGTCGCCACCGCCGGCATCCCCGCCCAGCCCGCCGCCCATCATCGACAGCATCCCGCCGAGCGCGCTGTCCTGGAACCCGCCCGACGGGACGTCGGAGCCGGATCCCGATCCGGATCCGACGCCCGAACCCGCGCCCGAGCCCGAGCCCGCCCCGGCCTGCCCCTTGGCCATCGCCTGGAGCGTCTCCCAGCCCGGCAGCTCGACCTGCTCGACGCAGTAGCCGTAGCGGACCTTGGGCCAGCCCTCGTCCTCGAACGTCTCGCCGCCGTCGAGCGACGCGCCGCGATCGGGGCAGTCCTTGGACTGGCTGCTCTCGGTGAAGCCGTCCTTCTGGAGCATCTCCTCGATGTCGTACATCTTGCCGCGCGCGAGCTCGGTGACGACGCCCATCATCTGGGCCTGCTGCGCGCTGAAGATGCTGTTGGCCGCGCTCTTGAGGAGCACGGTCAGCGCGAGCCCGAGCAGCGCGAGCCCGATCATGACCTCGAGCAGCGTGAACCCGCGGCCGCGCGTGGCGGTGCGAAGCGTCATCGCGCGCCCTCCTCGCCATCGCGCTGGGCATCCTTGTCGCCCAGCGCGTTGCGCAGCATGTGGTCGTCGACGTTCCGCAGCGAGCCGTCCTTGAGCTGGACGCGCCCGGTCAGGCCGTGGACCAGCACGGTGAACACCTCGCTGCCATCGGTCAGCTCGATCACGGCCTTCTCCGCGGAGCCCATCGGGAAGAAGTAGATCGCGACCTGCTCCTTGGTGATGCCCTCGTCGCGGTGCTGGACCCAGATCTCCTTGAACTTGATGCCCTTGCTCGCGTACAGGCCGCGCATCCAGCCCTTGCCGCGGGAGTCACCGCTGACGGCGTCCCTAACGGGCACGCACGTCCGGTCCGCGATGTGATGCCCCGCGAGCGCGACGGTCCGGCGCATCGCCTCGTCGGGATCGCCGGCCGCGAACGCGTCCGCGGGGAGCGTGGCCAGCCGCTGCTTGCCGCGCTCGAGGGCGCGCTTGACCATCTCGGGGTCGCGCTCGAGCTTCTCGTTGCGCACGATCGCGGTCTGGCCCTGGCACACCTCGACGCCGTAGACCTGCTTGTCGAGATCGAACACCACCCGGTGCATCTCGCCGTTCTCGATCGCAAGCTGCGAGGTGCGCTGCAGCACCGCCGTCAGCTCGGAGGCGTTCTCCACGAGGTCGGCCTTGGTGATCATGCGGAACCCCGAGCTGACGAGCACCATCCCCGCCCCGAGGATCGCCAGGACGATCATGATCTCGAGGATGGTCATGCCCCGCTGAGGGGGCCGACGATGGGGGGTGCGTGTGGGCATGGAGGTGCTCAGGTCACTCCCACGACTTGATGTCGTCGGCCGTGCCTTCCTTCTGGTCCTCGCCGGCCGACATCACCGCGAGGCCCTTGGCGCCCGCCGGGAGGTTCTGGCCGCACAGCATCTTGAACGTGCCGCCCCACGGATCCTTGGCGTCCTTGCGGTTGGTGTACTCGTTGAGGTCCTCGAGCTTCTCGGGGCACTGCTTGTCGCGGTTGGCCATGCTCCACTGCGTGTAGGCCTCGTACGCGTACTTCTGGGCGGTCATCTTCGCGAGATCGACCTTGGAATCGCCGAACATCTTCATCACGCGCGGGCCGACGACGAGGCCCATCACGAGCGCGAGGATCGCGAGCACGATCATGATCTCGAGGAGCGTCATGCCGCGCTGGCCAGAGCGGCGGATGCGCCACTGAGCTTGGCCTGCGGAGCGGCGGAGGGAGGGCGTGAACGTGCGGGTGGTCATGTGGGATCTCCTTGTCTGACGCGGTAGCTACCGGGGCCCAGAAATCTGGCCGAGGTCCATGATCGGTTGGAGGATCGAGAACACGATGAACGCGACAGCGCCGCCCATGATGACGAGCATCAGCGGCTCGAGGAGCGCGGTGAATCGGCCGAGCTTGGTATCGACCTCGGCCTCGTAGGTGGTGGCGACGCGCTCGAGCATCTGCTCCAGCGCGCCAGCCCGCTCGCCGACGGCCACCATGTGGACCATCGTCGCGGGGAACTGGCCGGACTTCTTGAGCGTGAGCGCGAGCGACTCACCCTCGGTGACGGCCTTCTTCGCCTCCTCGATGGCGCGCTGGAGGATGATGTTGCCCATGATCTGCTTGGCGGTGTCGAGCGAGCGCAGCATCGGCACGCCGGACTGCAGCATCGTGCCGAGCGTGCGGGCGAACCGGCCGACGTTGATCGTGCGGACGAGCTCGCCGAGCACCGGCAGCTTGAGCACGAACCGGTTCCATACCGGGCGACCGTCGGTGGATCGGCTCCACTTGAGGAACAGGAAGATCGCCGCGACCAGGCCGATCAGGATCCACAGGAAGTTGCCGCCGATGAACGACGACGACCAGATCAGCAGGCGCGTGTTCCACGGCAGCGCGCGCCCCTGCTGCGTGAACATCGAGGTGATCTCCGGGATCACCTTGACCATCAGCACGCCCATGATGCCGGCGCCGACGACGACCATCACGAGCGGATAGATCATCGCGCTCTGGACCTTGCTCTTGAGCTTCTGCGAGCTCTCGAGGAAGTCCGCGAGGCGGGTCAGCACCTCGTCCAGGTTGCCGGCGACCTCACCCGCGCGGACCATCGACACGAACAGCTCGTCGAACAGCTTCGGGTGCTTGCCGAGGGCGTCGGCGAGGGCGAGGCCCTCGTTGACCGCGGTGCGGACCTCCGCGAGCGGCGCCTTGAACCGGACGTTGGTGACCTGCTCGACGAGCGCGCCGAGCGACTCCGCGAGCGGGATGCCGCTGCGCAGGAGCGTGGACAGCTGGCGCGTGAACGACGCGATCTCGTCCTTCCCGACGCCGCCGAACAGGCCGCCGAGGTCGACGTCCTTCGACAGGCCACCCTTCTGGGCGTTGGCCGCCTTGGCCGCCTTGCCACCGCGCGACAGCTCGAAGCCCGTGACGAGCACGCCGTCCTTGCGCAGCAGCTGCCGCAGCAGCTTGGGCGACTCCGCGTCGCGCACGCCGTTGACGGGCTTGCCGCTGGGCGACACCCCCTTGAACGCGTACATCGGCATCTAGGCGCTCTCCCGCACGTCACGCACGTCAGGCAGGTCACGCAGGTCGCGCAGGTCGCGCAGGTCGCGCAGGTCGCGCAGGTCGCGCAGGTCGCGCAGGTCAGGCATGTCAGGCATGTCAGGCATGTCAGTCCCCATTCTCGGCGGTCATCAGGATGACCTCCTCGGGGGTGGTCAGCCCCTGCATGCACTTGCGCGCGCCGTCGTAGCGCAGCGACACCATGCCGTGCTCGACGGCATTGTTCCGGATCGCGCCGGCGTCCGCCTTGTCGAGGGTGAGGCGGCGCACCTGATCGGTGATCATCAGGAGCTCGTAGATGCCGGTCCGGCCGCGGTAGCCGAGCTGGTTACACGCGGGGCATCCGACCGGCTCGAAGAACGTGCCCGTCGGGGGCGGGCGCATGCCCTTGACCTTGGGGTGGTCGTACGCGCCGCTGTGGAACTTCGCCGGCTCGAGCCCGAGCTCGCGGAGGATCTCGTCGGACGGGCGGACCGGCCGCGCGCACTCGTAACAGGGGCGGCGCACGAGGCGCTGGGCGAGCAGGCCGACCAGCGACGACGCCACGAGGAACGGCTCGATCCCCATGTCGACGAGCCGGGTGATGCCGCCGGCGGCGTCGTTGGTGTGGACGGTGGAGAACACGAAGTGGCCGGTCAGCGACGCGGTGATCGCCACCTCGGCCGTCTCGCGATCGCGGATCTCGCCGACCATGATGACGTCGGGATCATGGCGGAGGAACGACCGCAGCCCGGACGCGAAGGTCAGCTCGATCTTCGCGTTGACCTGGGTCTGGGAGATGCCCTCGAGCTGGTACTCGACCGGATCCTCGACGGTGAGGATGTTGATGTCCGGCGAGTTGATCTCGGACAGGCAGGCGTACAGCGTGGTCGTCTTGCCCGAGCCGGTGGGGCCGGTGACGAGGAGGATGCCGTGCGGCCGCTTGATGATGTGGCGGATCGAGTGGAGGTGGTCCTCCGCGAACCCGATGTCGGCCAGGCCGAGGAGGACGCTCGACCGGTCGAGAAGGCGGATGGTGATGCGCTCGCCGGCGGCCGTCGGGGCGGTCGCGACGCGCATGTCGACGTCCTTGCCGGCCATCTTGCGCCGGATGCGACCATCCTGCGGCAGGCGCTTCTCGGCGATGTTGAGGCCGGCCATGATCTTCACGCGCGCGACGATCGACGACTGGAACTTCTTCGGGGCGCGCTTGGCCTCGCGGAGCACACCATCGATCCGGTAGCGGACCGCGATGTCCTTCTCGCCGGGCTCGATGTGGATGTCCGACGCGCGGTCCTTGGCGGCCTGGAACATCAGCGAGTTGACCCAGCGGATGATCGGCGCCTCGTCGTTGGCGTCGAGCATGTCGACGAGCTCCTCGGCGTGGAAGTCCTCGGCCGCCTCGTCGTCGTCCTTCCTCGCGCCCGCCTCGAGCTCGTGGGTGCCGCGGATCCGCGTGTACGTCTTGTTGATGTGATCGATGATCTTGGCGCTCGACGCCACCACCGGCTCGACCGGCTCGCCGAGCAGCACCGCGACGGCATCGATCACGTCGACGGCCGTCGGATCGGCGACCGCGACCATGATCCGGCCGGCCTGGTCGCGGCCGAGCGGCAGCACGAGCCGCTGGCGCGCGAAGTTGATCGGCAGCTTCTCGATCAGCTCGACCGGGATGTCCTCCGATCGCGGCAGGTCCCGCAGGTACAGCATCTCGGCCTGGATCGACAGCGCGAGCGCGAGCTGGTCCTCGGTGACGAGCTTGAGGCGCACGAGCACCTCCCCGATCAGCCCGCCCTCCTCGCGCTGCTTGATGAGCGCGCGCTCGATCGCGTCCGGCGCGGCCGCGCAGCGCGTGATCAGGATCTCGCCGATCAGCTGGGCGAACGGCGCCAGCGTGGTGAACTCGCCGCCGCGATGAGGGTGCAGGCCGAAGTCGGGGGTCGCCATCACTTGACCTTGGCGCCAGCCTTGGGCGCCGGCGTGGGCGCGGTGGTGGGCGCGTCGGTGGTGGGCGCGGGCGCGGGGGCGGGCGCGGCGTCCGGGTCGTCGATGCTCGACGGGGCGTAGTCGAGAGCGCCGGTCTCGACGCGCTGACGCGCCCCCATGGCGCGGATGGTCTCGAGGTCCGCCTCGACCGAGAGCACGGCCCGGTTGATGTCCTCGATCAGGCCGCGCTTGCGGCGGTAATCGGTCCGGGGCTGGTACTTCATCTCGTTGAGCTTGGTGAACGAGTTCACGAACTCCTCGCGCTCGCGGGTCTTGCGCTCGCGGATGGTCTGCATGTCGTTCTGATCCTTGATGATGTAAGGCGTGAGGAGGATCAAGAGGTTGGTCTTCCGCTTGCTCTTCTTGGAGTACTTGAAGAGATACCCGAGGAGCGGCACGTCGCCCAGCAGCGGCACCTTGGTGACGCTGTAGATGTCCTTCTCCTGGATCAGGCCGCCGATCACGACGCTCTGCTGGTCGTTGACCACCACCTGCGTCTTGAGCTTGCGCTCGGTCCACGTGGGCCCGAGTTCGGGGTCGTTGCCACCGATGTCCTTGGTCTCCTGCTCGATCTCGAGGCGGACCGCGTCGTTGCTCGAGATGTGCGGGGTGACGTTGAGCGTCAGGTTGAGCTTCTCGCGCTGGATGTTCTGCCCGATCGAGCCCGGCAGCTGCTGACCACCGCCCTGCGGCAGGCCGAAGCCGCCGAACGTCAGGCCGGCCTTGTAGGGGATGTTGTTGCCGACCGACAGCTCGGCCTTCTCGTTGTCGATGGCGATCACGTGCGGCGCCGACAGGATGTTCGAGTTGTCCTGGGTGGCGAGCGCCTGGAACAGGATCCCGAACGACGGGATGCTGGTGCCAAAGAAGTTGGTCGGCGAGCCGAGCGCGCCGCCGATCAGGCCGGTCGCGGTGGCGAGCGAGGTGACATCGAGCGAGCGCAGCGACGGGGTCTGCACGCCGCCGATCATCACGTTGCTGTCGCCGCTGCCGAACGGGCTCGCGCCGTGCGAGCTCGAGCCGATCGACAGGTCCTTGGACAGCTGGACCTCGAGGATCATCGCCTCGATGAACACCTGGCGGCGCGGCTGGTCGAGGCGGCGGATCACGTCCTTGATCGCGATGTAGTCGCGACCGCTCGACATCACGATCAGCGAGTTGGTCGGCTTGTCGCCGATCACGCGGACCTGGCCCTCGAGCGAGGCGCCGAGGTCGCTGACCGGCGAGGGCGCCTGGGCGGCCGCGGCCGCCCCGGCAGCGCTCGGGCGACGGCCCTGCTGCGCGCCGCCCTGCTGGCCCTGCCCCATCGCGTTGTTGAGCGTGGTGGCGAGCTCCTCGGCGAGCGCGTTCTCGAGCGAGTGGACGCGGATCGACGTCCCCCCCTCGGTGTCGAGCGAGATGTCGAGGCGCTCGACCAGGGCCTTGACCCGGGCGTAGCCCGCCTCGCTCGACACGACGATCAGCGTGTTCGTGCGGTCATCGACGAGGATCTTCGACGGTACCGCGCCGGACACCTCGTCGGCCGCAGGGGCCGCGCCCGCCGCCCCGCCGCCGCGCTTGCCCCCACCCGCGGGTGCCCCGCCCCCACCCGCCGCGCCGGCCGCCGACACGCCGAGGATCTCGTTGATCTTGGTGGCGAGCTGCGTGGCATCGGCGAACTTCACGTTGATCGTGTAGATGCCCTCGTTGTTGCCAGGGACGTCGATCGCGCGCGCGAGCGACATCATGTCCCGGATCTGGCTGGCGTAGTCCGTGATCACCAGCATCGAGCCGGCGACCTGGACGTTGCCGGCTGCCGAGCGGATCGAGTCGAGCGCGCCGCGCAAGGTCTCGACGTTGGCGTGGGTCGGGCGCAGGATGTAGCGGACGATCTGGTCGCGGTTGCCCGGGACGCCCTTGCTGTAGATCGGCACCGTCTCGCTCTTGGCGGTCGCCGACTCGACGATCCTCCACACGTTGCCCTTGGGCACCACGGTGAGGCCCATGGTCGACAGCGCGACCAGGAACAGGTCATCGGCCGCCGACGGGCTCATCTTGTTCGGCGCGATGATCGTGACCTTCTTGCCGGTCGAGACGATCCGCGGATCGAGCACGTAGTTCTTGCACGTGAAGCCCATGACCCAGGTGATCAGGTCCTTGAGCTCGGTCTCGGGCTTGAACGTGACGGACACTTGCCCGCCCTTGACCTTCTTGCACGGGTACAGCGCGTCGTCGGCGGCCGGGGTGGCGGAGCCGGCACCAGCGGCGGGCGCGGGCTGCGCGAGCGCCGGGCTGACCGGCACCAGGGACAGCACGAGCGAGGCGACCAGGATCGCGGCGAGCGTACGGGTGGACGTGGAGGCGTGCATCGGTTCGTTCGTGCCCTTCATCGGATCTGGTACTTCAGGGTGACCGGCTTGCCGCGACGAGTGACCTCCATCTCGAGAGAGGTCGCCTCGCGCAGCTTCGTGTAGACCTCGAGCGCCTTGTCGGCCGTGGTCAGGTCGAAGCCGTTGATCGACTGGATCGTGTCGCCGTTGGTCAGGCCGAGCTTCGAGTACACCGAGCTCGGACGGATCGCGTAGAGCTTGAAGCCGTCGGGCTTGCCGTTCTTGACGGCCGGGACCACGCGCGCGCCCTTGGCCACGGCCATCGGGTTCGCGAGGATCTTGTCGACGAGCGCCTTGTCGATCTCGTAGTTGTTGTCGTCGATCTTCTTGATGCCGCTGTCGATCGAGGCCTGGAGTTCGTCCTTGTTCTCGTCGGACGGAGGCGGCTCGGCGGCCGCGACCACGGGGGGCGGCGCCACGCCGACCAGCACGATCCGCTCGAGGTGGCCGTTGTTCTCGAAGTCGACGTACTTGAACTTGATCGCCTTGAGCGTCCCCGTCGCGCCCGGGACCGGGTCGCCGATGCTGAACGAGCCCTGCCGGTGGTTCTCGGTGTGCACGATCGTGGCGAACGAGCCGTCATCCGACGAGCCGACGCTGGTCGCGACCAGCATCAGCGGCAGCGAGGTCAGCTGGATCGAGCTCGGGTCCGTGCTCGTGGACGCCACAGGAACCGCCGGGGTGCAGTCCGAGCAGAACATGTTGCGGGCGGCCATCGGCGCGCCGTCCTTGCTGCGGGTCGGCGTGGTCACCGCCGGCGCCAGCGCGACCACGGCGGCCTTGGCGCCGGTCTTCGGATCCCCGAGGAACCTGGCCTCGATGACATGGCCGGTCGCCTTGGCGGCGAACACGGCGCAGGTCATCACGACGAGCGCGCCGAGGACCCAGAAGTAGCGCTTGATCAGGTCTTGCATCGCGGTCAGTCCTTGTCACTGGCGCCGGGCGCGCCGGGGGTACCGGGCGCGGCCGGGGCCTCGTCGATGGCGTCGTCGGGCAGCGCGTCGGGGTCGGTGCTCTCCAGGCGGCGGTAGATGGTCCGGGTCGCGATGCCGAGCAGCTTCGCGGTCAGGCGCTTGTCGCCGCGGGTGTGGCGCAGCGTCTCGTGGATCACGCGCATCTCGATCTCGGCGAGGGGCATCCCGAGCGGGAACGTCAGCGACGACGCCGACGCCACGCCAGGGGCAGCCTCGCGGATCTCGCGGGGCAGCGCGTCCTCGTCGATCACGGTGAGGCCGGCGCGCGTGAGCACGACGGCGCGCTCGATCGCGTTCTCGAGCTCGCGCACGTTGCCGGGCCAAGTCATAGCTCGGACAGGCGCTCGATCGCGCGCGGCGAGCAGCCGGAGATCGCCTTGCCGTTCTTCTCGGCGTACACTTGGACGAAGTGCTGCGCGAGCAGCGAGATGTCGTCGCGGCGGTCGCGCAGCGGCGGGACGTTCACCGGGATCACGTTGAGGCGGTAGTACAGGTCCTCGCGGAACCGGCCGGCCTTGACCTCGCCGGCGAGGTCGACGTTGGTCGCGGCGACGATCCGGACGTCGATGCGGCGGGTCTTCCCGCTCGCGCCGAGGCGCTCGATCTCGCCCTCCTGGAGGACGCGCAGCAGCTTGACCTGCACGTGGCGCGAGATCTCGCCGATCTCGTCGAGGAACAGCGTGCCGCCGTTGGCCGCCTCGAACCGGCCGTCGCGCGCGGTCGACGCGCCGGTGAACGCGCCCTTCTCGTAGCCGAACAGCTCGGCCTCGAGGATCGATTCCGGGATCGCGGCGCAGTTGACCGACACCATGGGGCCCTTGCCCCGCACGCTGTGGTCGTGGAGCGCGCGGGCGAGGAGCTCCTTGCCGGTGCCGCTCTCGCCGAGGAGGAGCACGGTGGCCTCGCTCGGCGCCGCCTGCATCACGATGTCCATCGTGCGGCGCCACGCCAGCGAGGTGCCGATGATCGCGCGCCGGCGCTTCTCGGCGAGCTGCGCGCGCAGGCTGCGGTTCTCGACCAGCAGCGACTGCTTCTCGAGGGCGTTCTTGACGATCCGCACCACGTGCGCGCGCTTGAGCGGCTTGGTGACGAAGTCGTAGGCGCCCTCCTTCATCGCGTCGACGGCGGTCTCGACCGTGCCGTACGCGGTCATCAGCACCACCTCGGTCTCCGGCGCGATGGTCTTGGCGGCGCGCAGGAGGTCCATGCCGGTGGTCTGCGGCATCATCAGGTCGGTCAGGAGCACGCCGACCCGGTGCTTGCGGAGCAGGTCGAGGCCCGCGGTGCCGTCCGTGGCGGCCAGGACGTGGAGGCCCTCGCGGCGGAAGATCTTGGTCAGCGACTCGACGATCGAGGGCTCGTCATCGACCACGAGGACGATGCCGGCGTGCTCGGGGTCCCCGCGCAGCTCGGTGGGCTCGTCGACCGCGGCGCTGCGGCCGCCGTCGCCGCTGCCATCGACCTGCGCCGCCGCGAACCGGCGAAACGGACTCTGGGCGGGCTGGTTCCACATCTCCCTGTTCCCCTTAACAAGCCGTGGGCCACCTGTGATTCCATGCAACCATCAGGAATTACTAGCAGGTCTCTCCGGTCCGAAGGGCCTGCCGTGCCACCATGTCAGCCGGTCGGATCACCGCTGACAATCTGGCAAACCCGCGGGATGCCTGCCGGAGGTCGAGCCCCTGATCACGATGGAGGCCGCCACGTGACACCGCGGAGAACTTCAGGGAGCTCACCGACGACGCCTGCATGAACACGTTCACCGCGGGCCAGGACGCCCGCATGGACGCGATGTTCACGAGCTACCGGTTCGGCAAGTAAGGGCCCGCGAATGGACAAATCGATCGATACTCGTGGGCGAGCCGCCCCGCGGGCGAGGCGCGACGAGGGAGCGTACCCGTCGGTACGCGACCGAGGAGCAACGACGCCCCCGGGGATGGATCGACCGCGAGGGCGATTGAGATGTCCATTCGCGGGCCCTAACCACCCGACCGCTCGCGTGAGCAGCCTGGGCGCGGAGGCCCTCCGCGGCCGTTGTCGTTTCGGCACGGACCTCAGGCCGCCGGCGCGGGCCGCTTGGCGCTCTCGCGCTGCTTGCGGAGCGCGACCGGGACCTGGCGCGGCAGCGTGACGGTGAACGTGGTGCCCTCGCCGAGCCGGGTGTCGACCTCGATCGTGCCACCGTGGCGCTCGACCAGCTCGTGCACGATCGACAGCCCGAGGCCGGTGCCCTCGCCGACGTCCTTGGTCGTGAAGAACGGGTCCCAGATCCGCGGCAGCACCTCGGCCGGGATGCCCGGGCCGTTGTCGCGGATCCGGACCACCACCTGCTCGGTGTCGCCCGCGGTCTCGATCGTGATCGTCGCGTGGTCGCGTCCGGTCACGGCCTGGGCCGCGTTGGTCAGGAGGTTCATGAACACCTGGTTGATCTGACCGGCGTGGCCGCGCACCCGCCCCGCGTTGTTGAACTGCTTGGCGACCAGAGCGTGGCCCTTGAGGAGGTGGCGGAGCAGCTCGAGCGAGTCGTCGATCGAGCGATCGACGTCGAAGTCGACCACGCTGTCGTCGTCGGTGCGCGAGTAGTTGTGGAGCGCCGACACGATCGCCTTGGTGCGCTGCGCACCGCGCTGGACCACGCGCACCATCTCGCGGACGTCACGGGCGGCCTCGGCGCGCGCCGCTGGATCCGCGCTGTCGATGTCGCCCACGGCCTCCTCGAGCGGGCCGACCGTGTTGACGATCGCGTTGACCGGGTTGTTGATCTCGTGCGCGATGCCAGCGACGAGCTGGCCGATCGAGGCGAGCTTCTCGGAGCGGACCAGCTGCGCCTGCGCGCGGGTCAGCTTGTCGAGCGCCTCGGCGAGCTCGCGGTTCTTGCGGGCGAGGTCGGCGGTGCGCATCTGCACCGCGCGCTCGAGGTCGATGTTGACCTCCTCCGTCGAACGCAGCTTGTCGCGTAGCGCCCGGCGCATCTCCTCGAGCGCGAGCGTGAGCCGGCCGATCTCGTCACCCTCCCCGCCCGCAGCGACGGGATCGGCGAGCTCGCCGCGCGCCATCGCATCCGCGCGCTGCTCGAGGCGGCGGATCGGCGCCATGAACTGCGCGACCGTGAACGCCACGATCCCGCCGCATGCAGCAAACAGCACGAGGAAGAACACCAGCAGCTCCTTGAGGGGCCGCACCATCGACTCGCCCCGGCCGCGGTAGCTCGGGTAGAACACGGCTGCCGCGCCGAGGTCGTAGCGCCCGCCGCGCCAGCTCAGGATCAGGCGCTCCGACCGCCCGGTCAGCTGCGCCGAGGTGATCGAGATCAGGTCGTTGTGCCGGCCGACCTGCGCGCGCGTGTACCACGGTAGCTCGGGCGCCCCGACCGGGCCCCCACCGACGCCGAGGAGCTCGTGATCCGGTGCCACGTAGTACATCACCGGTGCCTCGGGGGCGGCGGTCGAGATCGTGCGCATCGCATCCCGGACGTCGGCGGTGGAGGGTGGGTGGTCCTGCCCCGCGATCTCGGTCTGCAGCTCCGAGTGCAGCCACGCCAGCCCGACGCGCGACTGCCGGCCGGCGGAGTCGTTCGCGAGGCTCTTGTACTGGACGAACCCCCACAGCAGGGCCATCCCGCACGCGAGCAGCACGACCCCGCCGAACGACAGCAGCAGCTTGCTCCGCAGCGACAGCGACGGCGCGATGTTGCGGACGGGGACGCGGTAGCGCTGGGTCAGGTGCGCGAGCAGAGGGCGGAGCACCTCGCGGTGCCACAGCTGCTCGTAGATCGCGCCGGCGATCGCGAGCACCATGGTCGCGATCGCGACGACGAGCGTGTCGTCGATGTCGAACCCGAGGTGGACACGCGCCACGACCGCCCCGATCAGCGTGATCACGAACCACACCAGCAGCGTCAACAGCGCGAGCCGGTAGGGCAGCGCCTGCGCGCGCCGGTAGATCTTGGCGGCCGGTGGGGAGGCCTCGATGGTCTCGCCCCGGGACGCCGCGAGGTAGCGCCGCAGGTCGCGCGTGAACACGCGCGCGAGCAGCGCCCACGCGACCAGGCCGAGGACCGCAGCGACCGGGTAGAACGTCTGGAGCTGGAGGTACTTCTGCCGGCTGATCGGGATGAAGTAGTAGGCGAACGCGGACTGCGCCCCGAGCACGCCACCGGCGACGATCATCGCGACCAGCAGGAACCGGCGGAAGTGGCTGTCGTCGAACTTCTTGAGCGGCGAGCCGGCGGCGAACAGACGCACCCGGATGTCGGCCATGATGTTTGCCCACCACACCGCGCGCACACATGACACGACGTAGGCGTGCACCGTGGCGATCGCCGTGAGCTCGGCGACCCGCGCCAGCGGCCAGCCCTGGTACAGGTGGAAGAACGTCCCGGTCAGGACGCCCGCGACGCACCACAGCGCGGTGCGCAGGAGCAGCACCCGGACGGGACCCATGAGCGTGATCCGGTAGGCGCGCGCCGCCATCTCCTTCGAGACGCGCTCGCCCCGCCGGCGCGCGAGCACCGCCGACCACAGCGGCAGCAGCCACGCCGTGTTGGCCGCCAGCCACACGATCGCCGCGCCGATGCCGACCGGCAGCGCCGTCCCGAGCAGGGTGTTGGTGGGCAGATCGCCGAGGTCGAACGCGATCCACAGGGGATACGCGACCGCGATCAGCTCCGCGAGCCCGAGGACGATGCCGTGGACCAGGAACCGGCGCCGGAACGGGACCGACACGAACGACAGCGCGGTCGTCGAGTGACGCAGCTCGGGTTGCGAGCCCCGGCTCGGGGGCTCGGGGCTCGAAGCGTGTTCGCCGCCGGGCATCGCGCACAGGATAGCCCGCGCGGCCCTCGAGCGCGCCCCCCGGTCGGCGCCCCACCGTCGGTACCCGGCAGGATTGCGGCGGCCGTGGGTTTGCGCCATGGTCCCGCCACGATGCGTACCCTTCACCTGTCCCTCGCGCTCCTGACGACCTTCGCCGTCGGCTGCGAGCACAAGAGCAAGTCTTCCGCCCCGCCCCCGAACGCCGGGAGCGGCGCCCCCGCCATGGGTGGCGGTGGTGGGGAGGGCGGCGCGCCGCCTGCCGCGCCACCTGCCCAGCCGCCCGCCCAGGCCGCGCAGCCGCCGGCGCCCGCCGGCGACGCCAGCAAGCAGGTCCTCCCCCCGACCGCACAGGATCTCGAGGGCTACCTCAAGGACGTGCCGGGTCAGGGCAAGCTGGTCGCCACCTTCGACACCAGCATGGGCGCCATCCACTGCGAGCTGTTCGGCGACAAGGCGCCGATGACGGTCGCCAACTTCGTCGGCCTCGCCACCGGCAAGAAGGCGTGGACGAACCCGAGCACCGGCACCCCCGAGGTCGGCAAGCCGCTCTACGACGGCCTGACGTTCCACCGCGTGATCCCCGAGTTCATGATCCAGGGCGGCGATCCGCTGGGCGTGGGCCGCGGCGGCCCGGGCTACCAGTTCGGCGACGAGACGACCAACGGCCTGACCATGCAGCCCGGCGTGCTCGCGATGGCCAACGCGGGCCCCGGCACCAACGGCAGCCAGTTCTTCATCACCGAGGTCGGCCCGAGCCACCTCAACGGCCGCCACACGATCTTTGGCCAGTGCAAGGAGGTCGAGCTGGTCAAGCAGATCGCCCGCGTCCCGCAGGATCCGGGCAACAAGCCGAACACGCCGGTGACCATGAAGGTCACGATCAGCAAGATGCAGTCGTGGTGAGCGCGCGCGGCCGGCGCGTCACGGGCTGACCATCAGCCGGAACACGCTGGTCGTCGAGCCCGGCGGGTGGTCCGAAATCGGGCCCCGCCCGTGGATCCTGGATAGAACCAGGGCATGCGCTCAGGTCACTTGCTGCTGCCGGCCGTCGTCGCGTGCGGCGCCTCGTGCGGAGGCTCCGCCACCACCGCGCCGGAGCGCGTGCCGCCGGCCCGCGGGAGCGCAGACGTCGGGCGTGACGCCGAGGGCGCGCCACCTGGCCCCGCGGGCCCGACCGACACACCGACGGCGACGCCGGCCCTGGCCGTTCGCCCTCGCGTCGATCTCGACGCCAACCGCCCGCGCTGGCACGTCGTCGATCGCGGGCTGGTGCTGACCATCGGCGGCCCCGGGCTCGCGAAGTACGAGCTCGTGGCGCGCTCCGCGTGGTCCGAGAGTGTCGTCGTCGACGGTCACGCCGTGCGCACGCTCGCGGGGAAGGCGACGCTGACCTTCCCGTGGATCGGCGGCCGCGGGGAGGCGACACGGGCCACCGTGAGCGGGTTCGGCCCGGCGACGCTGAAGTTCGCGCTCGACGGCAAGGCCCTGGGAACGGTCAAGCTGCCCGCGGGATGGGGCGCGGCCACGATCGAGGTGCCCACCGGACGCGTGACCGTCGGCGAGCACGAGCTGACGATGTCCGGCGCGCGGGCGAAGCTGGCCGCCGTCGAGCTCCACGCCGCGGACGCACCGGCGGCGTGCGACGCGGGCTGGCGGCGCGTGTCGCTCTACGGTGAGCTGCCCGCGGGTGCGCGCCTGGTCGCCCGGCCGAGGAGCGCCGGTCCCGTCCGCGTGCGGGTCACCACCGAGGCCGCGCCCGGCGGCGTGGTGGTCTACGACGGGCCGCCCGACGACCTGCCGGCGCAGCTGCCCCTGGTTCCGGACGCGGAGGGAAGCGAGCGGCTCGCCCGCCTCGATCTGGAGGGCGACGCGTGCACGACCTGGGATGGCGCGCAGCTGGCGGTGCTGGCAGGCCCGGCGGTGCCGCCGCCGCCAACCGTCACCAACGTCGTGCTCGTCGTCGTCGATACGCTGCGCTCGGATCGGCTGACGGCGTACGGGGCCACGCGCGTGTTGACGCCCCGCATCACCGCGCTCGCCGCGCGGGGCGCCGTGTTCCTGCACAACCAGTCGATGGCCCCGTCGTCGCCGCCCTCGCACGCGACCATCCACACGGGCCAGGTGCCGCGCGTCCACGGCGTGGTCGGCGACACCGGCGGGCCCGGCCCCGACACCCCGGTGCTGTCGGCCATCCTCGGCGCGGCGGGCGTGTTCACGGGGTTCGTCGGCAACAACGACTTCGCCATGGAGCGCCTCGCGCGCGCGGCGCGGTGGAAGGTGGCCGAGACGCCGTTCTACCGGTCCGGCAAGGACTGTGGCCCGATCGTGACGCGCGCACTCGCGCTGGTGGCCACGGCCAAGGCCCAGGGTGAGCGGTTCTTCCTGTCGCTGCTGCCGATCGACCCGCACGTGGCCTACCGGTTCCACGACGGCGTCACCGACCAGTACCACGCGGGGCCGTGGCGCCCGCCGCTGGGGAAACAGACCTCGAGCAAGCAGCTGGGCCGCATGAAGGCCCTGCCCGCGGATCACCCGGACTGGACCCAGGTGCGGGCGCTGTACGACGGCGAGGTCACCCACGTCGACGCCTGCATCGGCGCCCTCGCGGACGGCCTGCGCGCCGCGGGCGTGCTCGACCAGACGGCGATCATCATCACCTCCGATCACGGCGAGGGCATGGGCGAGCGCGCGGGCGCCGCCGGGCACGCCTACAGCCTGCACCGCGAGCTGGTCGACGTCCCGCTGATCATCGCGGGGGGCGTCGGGATCGCGCGGGTGACCGCGCCGGCGAGCAACGCGGACATCGCCCCCACGGTGCTCGCGCTCCTGGGGCAACCCGCCGATCCACGGATGCAGGGCCGTTCGCTCATCCCCGACACGCTCGGCCCGGCGTGGCCGCGCATCACCGCGAGCGAGTATGGCAAGAGCTACGCCCTGCGGACCAGCGGTCACCACCTGGTGGTCGACTACGACGGGACGAGCGCGCTGTACGACGTGCGCGTCGATCCCGACGAGACGATGCCGCTCGGCGACGACGCGGCGCTGGCCCGGCGCACGCTCCGCGACGCCGCCGGCATGTTCCTCGCGTACCGCAAGCGCTGGCGGGCGCCCTCCTGGGGCGACCTCGGGAACCTCGCGCCGGGCAACCCGCTGCGCTGACGCCGGTGTCGTCGCAAGGTCAGCGGAACAGCCGGCCGCGCAGGTCGGGCGACGGCTGCGCGATCACCTCGAGGCCGACCAGGCGATCGCTCGTCCCGGTCGCGGCCGCGCGGGCCGCGTCGGCGGCAGCCTCGATCGAGTCGAGCGAGCCGGTCAGGGTGAAGTACGCCTTGCCGGCGAGGTCGACGGCGAATCGCACGTCGCGGACGGTGACGTCGGCGACCTTGCACGCCGCATCGGCAGCGGCGATCGCGGCGACCACCGTCGAGGTCTCGATGATCGCCACCGCCTCGGCCGTGGGATCGTCGGTCCAGTCGGGGGCCGCGACCGGCGCGCCCAGCATCGGCCACACCTGCGCATCGGCGTAGGCCAGCTCGAGAGAGTCGAGCAGCGCGGTCCCGGCGGCGAGCCGTCCGGCGGCCATCGCCTCCTCGACCTCGGCCACGCCGCCCTCGAGCATGACGAGGTGCTTGCCGCCCGACACCGCGCGCGACGACATCAGGATCGCCGGAGCGCGCTTGAGCGCCGCGTCCGCGGCGACGATGCCGCGCGAGATCGTCCCGACCTCCAGCACGCCCAGCGCCGGACCGCGCGCGGGCGAAGCGGTGGTCATACGAACCGGAAGGCTTCCTTGAGCGTGCACCGTCGCTCGCGCGAGAAGTGCACGGCCGTGGTCAGGCCCTCGCCCGTCGGGCTCGCGATCGTGAACGAGGTGTAGCCCTCGCCACCGAGCGCGAGCCCGGCGTAGGAGGCGTCGTTCTTGACGAAGATGCTCGCGTTGCACACGCGCGCCATCGCCGACATGTTGTCGACGTTGGTCGAGTGCATGGTCGCGGTGTGGTGGAAGCCGTGCTCCACGCGGAGCGCCGCGGCGATCCCATCGGCGGTGTCCTTGACCCGGAACAGCGGGATCACGGGCATCAGCAGCTCGTGCTGGACGAACGGGTGCTGCTCGTCGACCTCGCACAGGATCATGCGGAGATCGTGGCCATGGCCGTTGATGCCGATCGCCTTGGCGATCACGCCCGCGTCCTTGCCGACCCACGCCTTGTTGACGTGGTCGCCCTCGAGCAGGACCTTCTCCAGCTCCTTGGTCTGCCGCTGATCGAGCAGCAGCACCGGCTGCTTCTGGAGCTGGCGGATCAGCTCGGAGGCGATCGCGTCGACCGCGACGATCTCCTTCTCGGCGATGCAGACGATGTTGTTGTCGAGCGTCGCGCCGCGGACGATCGCGTCGGCGGCCTTGGCGAGGTTGGCGGTGTCGTCGACGACCGCGGGCGGGTTGCCCGGGCCGGCGGCGATGCACTTCTTGCCGGAGTTCATCGCGCTCTTGACGACGACCGGCCCGCCGGTCACGACCACCAGCCGGACCAGCGGGTGCTTCATCAGCACCTGCGCGCTGTCGACCGTGGGCTTCTCGACCGTGCAGATCACGTCGCGCGGGCCGCCCGCGCCCTGGATCGCCTCGTTGAGGAGGTGGACGAAGTAGTTGCTCGTGCGCGCCGCGGACGGGTGCACGTTGAACACGACCGCGTTCCCCGCCGCGACCATGCCGATCGCGTTGTTGAGGATGGTCTCGGTCGGGTTGGTCGTCGGGGTGACCGCGAGGATCACGCCGTACGGAGCGCGCTCGGTGATCATCAGCCCGTCGTCACCGGTGAAGCACACCGGCCGAAGGATCTCGACGCCCGGCGTCTTCTCGGCGACCAGGCGGTTCTTGGACAGCTTGTCCTCGTACCGCCCGAGCCCGGTCTCCTCGACGGCGTAACGCGCCAGGGCCTCGTTGTTGGCGAGGGTGACCTGGCGCATCGCCGCGACCATCTTGGAGCGGGTGCCCACCGGCAGCCGCTCGTTCTGCTCGAATGCTCGCCGGGCGGCCTTGGCCGCCGCATCGGCATCGGCGAACACCCCGTTGGTGCCGCGCGGGATGTTCGGCCCGGAGGCCGGTGCCTCGGGCTGGCTCGCCGGTCGGCCGGGCGCGGCCGTGGCCCCTGCCCCACCGAGCCGCTCGAGCACGCGCGAGACGATCTCGTCGATCTTGGCGTCGTTGAGCATGATCACCCCGCGTGCGACCTGGCGCCGCGCGCCCGGTCAGCGCGTCACTTCACGTATCGGTTCTCGCCCTCGATGGCGATCTGGTCGACGATCGCCATGATGGTGGCGTCGACCGGCCGGTTCTGGGTCACCTGGGTCTGGCGCGCGGACGAGCCGGCGCAGTACAGCACGACCTCTCCGAGACCCGCGCCGACAGCGTCGACGGCGATCGCGACCGAGCCCGTGGCATTCCCGTCGACGTCGCAGGCGCGGACCACGAGGAGCTTGAGGCCCTCGAGCGTCGGCTCCTTGCGGCTCGCGACGAGCGTGCCGATGACCTTCCCGAGGACCATTTACTTCTTGTCGCCGCCGGCGCGGCCGAGCGGCAGCACCGCGTCGACGTTGGCGTGCGGACGCGGGATCACGTGGACCGAGACGACCTCGCCCACGCGCTCGGCGGCGCGCTGGCCGGCCTCGGTGGCGGCCTTGACCGCCGCGACGTCGCCGCGAACGATCGCGGTGACGTACCCGCCGCCGGTCTTCTCGTACCCGACGAGCTCGACCTTGGCAGCCTTGACCATGGCGTCGGCGGCCTCGATCATGCCGACAAAGCCCTTCACTTCGATCATACCGAGAGCGTCAGCCATCGCGTTCTCCTATCGAGCCTTAGCGGCCGTCATCACTACGTCACGCAGACGAAAAACCGTGGGTGCCGACCTAGCGGTCGACGAACTTGTCGGGCTCTTTGCCCGTGACGGCATTCAGGGCAGCCGTCGCCGCCGCCGCCGCCGCATCGATCTCGGCCTCGGAGCCCGCCATGTAGAGGCGGCCGAACGCGCCGTACGGAGTGACGTTGACCAGGTTGACCTGGGCCGCCTTCTCCGCCTCGTTCGCCGCGAGCACCGCGTAGCCGGCGGGCTCGCATTCGAAGATGAACAGCGACTGGCCCGGCAGCACCATCATGCCCGCGCTCGAGCGGTTGATGATCTGCGTCTGGTAGGCCTCGACGCCACGGATGATCTGGTTGGTCAGCACCTTCGGCTTGAGGCGCTGGCCCTCCTCGACCCCGAGGTACTTGAGGATGGTGGCGCCGGCCGCGAGGACCTCGCCCTTGTCGTGGTGGTGCACCTCGAGCAGGCCGTAGGCGCGCTCGACGACCTGGACCGCCGGCTGGACCGCGGTCGCCTTGAGCGCCGCGTCCGTCACCTGGTTGATCGCGATGCCCGGGGCGATCTCCACCCACAGCGACGCCTGGAACGGCACCGGCAAGAAGCCGCGCGCGGTCTTGCCGATGAACGTCGCCTGCTGCGGCTGCAGCGCGTCGAGGAAGCAGTACGTGCGCAGGACCGTTGCCACTGTGCGGACGACGCTAACACGCCCCGATCGCGGAGGTCCAACGGCTGCGTGGCAGATCCGCGCGTCCCCTGGAGTCACCTGGACCACGGCACCGATCACCGCCAGGGTCGCAGGTTGTCGTAGCTGCGCCCCCCGGGACCACGTGCCATGATGCGCTCGCCGATGCGGCCCGTCCGAGCTGGTTACCCCGCGCTGTTCGCGCTCCTCGTCGGAGCGGTGCCCTCGCTCGCACACGCGGACGTGCTCGGTCGCCTCCTCACCGCGGCGGATGACGGGGGAGGCGGAGGCGGCAGCGCCGCGCCCCCCGGCCCGGACGATCTCGCGAGCTGGGCCGGGCCCGCGCGTGCGACCACCCTGCCCGACCTGCTGGTCACCACCGTGCGACAGGCCCCCGCGCTTGCCACCGCGAGGATCGACATCGAGATCGCGGCCGCGAGGATCGAGCAGACGATGTCGCGCGACGACTGGACGCTGCGCGCGCAGGCCTACGGGCAGAGCGCCGCGGGGTTCTTCAGTGGCTTCCGCATCGACCGGTCGACGACGGTGGGCGTGACCGCCGACATCGGGCGCGCGCTGCCGAGCGGCGGCACCGTGACGCTTCATGTCGGCAGTGAGTACGCACGCGTGAGCTCGCCGATCGACAGCTCGATCAACACCAACTGGTCCGACGAGCTCAACGTCCAGCTCACCCAGCCGCTGATGCGGGGCCGCGGGCGCGCGCTCTACGACGCCAGCGAGCGACGCGCCACGCTGTCGCGCGACGTCAGCGTGCTCGCGCGCCGCGCGGCCGCGATCGCGGCGATCCAGACCGTGGTGTCGGCGTACTGGGACCTCGTCCTGGCCGAGCGCCAGGTCGCGATCACGCAGGCCAGCCTCGATCTCGCGCGCGAGCGGCTCCGGATCACCCAGATCGGCACCGATGGCGGCAAGGTCCCCCGCAGCGAGATCCCCGCGGTGCAGCAGATCATCGCGACCCGCGAGGAGGACCTGCTGTCGGCCGAGCTCGCCGTGCTCGAGCGGTCGATCGTGCTGCGACGCGCGGTCGGCCTGCCGATCGGCGCGGGCGAACTCGCGCTCCGCGTCACGCCCGAGCTGGCCACGCGCGATCAGGCATGGGATCTCGGCGCGCTGACCGAGCGTGCGTACGCCGCCAGCCCCGAGCTCGCGCAGCTCGCGACCCAGGAGGCCTCGACGCAGCTCGACATCGAGGTCACCGAGAACGGCCTGCTGCCCCGCCTCGACGCCGCGCTCACGCTCGGGCCGCGCGTGCAGAACGAGCAGTTCGGCAGCGCGTGGCGCGACATCGCGCGGCCCGGTGCGTTCGCGATCGTCGGCTCGCTGACCTACGAGCAGGCGCTCGGCCAGGAGAACATCAAGGGCCGCACCCGGGAGCTCCGCGCGAGCCGGCAGCGCCTCGCCGTGAGCGCCGTCGACCTCCGCGCGCAGATCGCCCAGACCATGGCGCGCGCCGTGGCCCAGCTCGAGCTCGCCCGCCGCCGCGTCCTCCTCAGCGAGCGCGCGATCGCCCTCGCCAGCGAGAACATCCAGGTCGAGGGCGACCGGTTCAACCTGGGCAAGGCCACGAACTTCGACGTGCTCAACCGCCAGGAGGAGCTGCGCCAGGCCGAGCTGCGGCGGTCGCAGGCGATGATCGATGGGCACAAGGCCGAGACCGTGGTGCAGGCGCTGACCGGCGATCTGCTGCCGGGCTTCGGCATCACCATCGACGACCGCTGACGCGCGCTACACCAGGCCGATGAACGCCATGTGCACGCCGCCCTCGCGCCCGTCGCGGCGGTAGCTGAAGAACCGCGCCGCCTCGCAGCGCGTGCACGGCGGGGCGCTGTCGATGTGCGCGGGCAGGACGCCGGCCCGCTCGAGCTGAGCGCGCAGCGCGACGCGCAGGTCGATGTGCGGCTTGGCCCCGCCGGTGACGACCAGGCCGGGCACGTCGCCGACCGCCGCGCGGAACGCCTCGACCACGTCGGGCCCGACCTCGAAGCAGCACGGCCCGATCGACGGCCCGAGCGCCACGCGGATGTCCGCGGGCCGGGCCCCGCACTCGGCCATCCGGGCCAGCACGTTGAGCGCCACCCCGGCGGCCGCGCCGCGCCAGCCCGCGTGGGCGGCACCGACGACGCGCGCGCCCGGATCGGCGAACACCATCGGGACGCAGTCCGCCGCGAACGCGCCGAGCACCGGCCCCGGGCGATCGCAGACCAGGCCATCGAACTCGGCGGCGTCGGGCAGGGGCTCGCCGACCATCCACACGCCGGTGCCGTGCACGTGGCGGGTGGCCTGGAGCTGGTCCGGATCGTAGCCGACGTGGGCGGCGAGCAGACGGCGGTTGGCGGCCACACGCTCGGCGTCGTCGCCCCACCGCACGCCGAGGTTGAGCGAGGCGCGTGGCCCCTCGGACACCCCACCGGTCCGCTCGGGGAACCCGTGGATGATGCCCACCGCGGGGATCACGGAGGAGCGCCCGATCACGATCGGGGTGGTCGGGGTCGGCACGCGCGGGGTGGCCAGCTCGGACATCTCCGCGGGCTTACCATGGTAATCTCGACACCATGATTGCGTATGACGACCTCGTCTCCGCGCTGCAGGGCTGGCGGGGCAAGCAGGGCCTCCCCGCCTCCGGTGCGGTCACGCCTGGTGCGAGCTCTGGTGCGAGCGCCGGCTCGGGCCCGGCCCGCACCGCGCCCCCGGTCGCGCCGCCGCCGCGCGCGCCGTCGGTGGTCGAGTCGCTCGACGACGCGGACTACGTCGAGGACGCCCCGGTCGAGGAGGCCTACGAGGCTGCCGCGGACGGCGAGGTCGAGGCCGAGGCCCAGGCCGACGAGCTCGCGTACGTGGCCGACGACGACGTCGTCGGCTCCGAGATCGAGCCCACGGCGATCGGCGCCATCCCCGGCGCGCCGGAGATCGACGAGGAGCAGCCCGCGCCCCGCGCCGCCGCCGATCAAGCCGACTGGTGAGCGCCGCTCCTGGGGATGACGATGTCGCGCTCGAGCTGATCGCGACGCAGGGCGAGGTCGGTGTTGGTCGGGTCGTCGAGGCCGGTCACCGCGCCACCGCTCTCGCCGGCCGCACCGTGCTGGTCGGCGCGGTCGACGCGTGCGGGGAGTGTGAGGTGTGCCGCCGCGGCGGTGCCCCGGTGTGCCCACTGGCGCGTCACCGGACGGCGCCGGCCGGTGTGCGCTGGATCGCCAAGGGCCGCTGGCTGGTGCCGCTCGAGGATGGGCTGGCGGACCTGCCGGTGCCCGCGGCCGCCGCGGTCCCCGGCGACCTCGCCGTCGCGTACACGCTGTACGCGCGGACCGGTGTCGCGGCGCGTGAGCCCGTCGTGCTGGCTGGCGCCTCGGCGGTGACGCGCTTGCTGGTCCTGGTGCTGCGCCAGAAGGGCATCACACCCGTCGTCGTCGCAGACCCGGCTGCCACCGCGTGGACCGCATGGCTGACCGGCGCCGGCGCCGTGGTCGCGTCCGGCACCGCCGCGGCCGCGGTGCGCCCCGCCATCGTCGACGCGTTCGCGCAGCAGGGACTGGGCGCGCGCCCGTGGCGCCTGCTCGCGACCACCCCGGCCGGGGCCGTGATCGCCGCAGCGCTCGCGGGCCCGCGCGCGACGCTGACGGTGCTCGCGCCCGCCGGCACCGTGGTCGCCCTGCCCGGCGATCTGCTGGCGCGCGAGGTCCTGACGATCGGTGTCGCCGCGGCCCACCCCGACCTCGTGGTCGAGTGCGCCGCGCTGTGCGCCAAGGGCGAGATCGACCTGGTGGCGAACACGAGTCCAACGCCGACCGACGACCACCGCAGCGTCGTCACGGCCGCCTGAGCGGCGCCCCCGGCGACGCTAGAGCGCGATCCAGACGATCAGCGCGCCGATCAGCGCCACGCCGACGAGGATCAGCGCGATCACCTTCCGTCGACCGCCCTTCATCTCGTCGATCAGCGCGTCCTCGGAGACCCGCGCGATGCTCTGGCTAGCGCCTGCGTCCTTGATCGTCGGCATCATCTCGGTGGCGCCGGTCTTGACGCTGTACTTCTCTTTGTCGCCGCGCGACAGCGAGCCGTCATCCTTGTAGCGATCCTCGATCGGTAGCGAGTCGGCCTTGTCGGGGGCACCATCCTTGCCGGTGCGCGCGCGCTCCTCGGCGGCGGCATCCGCCGCCGTGGCGTCGAGCTCGCCCTTCTTGAACCACAGGGTCTCGCGGAACCGGCCCCTGGCGCCTTTGCCGTCCTCGCCCTTCTTCTTGCTGGCCACCACCGGCGGCGCACCACCGGCGCCGCCACCACCGGCGCCGCCACCACCGGCGCCGCCACCACCGGCCGCGCCACCACCGGCGCCGCCACCACCGGCGCGGGCGCCGCGGGCGTGGGAGCCAGCCCGGGGTCGAGCGCCTGCGCGCGGCGGCGCCCACGGCGAGTCGCTCGGCGCCCGCTGCGGCGACCGGCGCGGCGACCGCGGACGGCGACGCCGCGGCGACCGGCGCCGGCATCGCGGGAGCCTCGGCGGGCCACGCGATCACGGGGATCGAGACCGGGGCGCCGGCGACCGACGCGGCCACGGCCGGCGTGCCGGTGGACGGCAGGTCGGTGCGGAACCCGAGGAGGGTTTGCACGAGCTCGGCCTTGGGGCGGCCGATCGTGCCCATCGGCTGGGTCGACTTCGGGTCGAACTCGCCCTTGGCCACGCGCGTGACCTCGTCGACGAACTGGCGCACTGTCAGAAACCGCTTGGTCGGACTCTTGTCGAGCGCGCGCATGATCAGCGCCTCGACGGGCGCGGGCACGGGCGCCAGCGACGACGGCGTGCGGATCGCGCTGCCCACGTGCGCGCGGTGCACCTCGTCGACGGAGCCCGCGTGCACGGGGGACCCGGTCAGCACGTAGTAGTAGAGCGCGCCGAGGGAGTACAGGTTCGAGCGCTGATCGACCGGCTTGCCGTCGACCTGCTCGGGCGCGACGAACTCGGGCACGCCCGGGACCTTGTCGCTCGTCGGGACGGGCAGGCAGAAGTTGATGACCTTGATGTCCTGCCCGACGAACATGATGTTCTTGGGCGCGAGATCGCGGTGGACCACGCCGACCTGGGCAGCCTCGATCAGGGCCTCGCCGACGACCTCGATCAGGTGGGCGGCCTGCTGGAGCGGGATCGGCCCGCGCGCGGTGATCGCCTGCGCCAGGGTCTGGCCGCCCTCGACCAGTTCGGTGGCGATCCAGGTCTGGTCGCCGCGCTTGCCCGAGGCCAGCACGCACGCGACGCCGCTGCTCTGCACGCGCTCGAGCTGTTTGAGCTCGCGCTCGAGGCGCTGGGCCACGCCCGGGAGCGCCAGCACGGCGGGCGCGACCAGCTTGATCGCCACCGCCGCGCCGCCGGCCTGCTTGTCGGTGGCGCGCTGCACGACGCCGGTGCGCCCGCCGCCGAGGCGGGGCCCGAGCTCGAACCGCGCGGCCAGAGGATCGGGCCCCTGCGCCTGGGCCTCGATCGGGTGGAGGCGGGCCGCGTCGACGGGGCAGAAGTTCGCGTCATCGCTGAACTGCTTCTGGCACTTCGGGCAGAGTTTCATCGACGCGTCCTTGTTCGGGGTGCCAGGCCCGCGGGTGCCCAGGGGGCACCGCACGACCGCACAATCGACCGAATCGTATGGATAACGGCGGTGGAAAGCAAACGACGCTGTCCCCCGTCGGGGCGCCCCGTGTCGTTGACAACCAGCCTCCAGGAAGGCTAGAACCCCCGCTCCACTCCGAGGTTTCCCATGGCGTCAAACACCAAAGCCACGACCGTCAAGCGCAAGAACAAGCACGAGAAGGCGGGTCGTCGCCGCAAGAACAAGCTCGCCCGCAAGTCGACGTCGTCGACGGCCGAGCTGTTCGCCGGCCTGGGCGAGCCCGGCCAGCCCACCCCCAAGATCTGACCTGTTCGCCGGCGCTGCCGGAACAACGGCTGGAGGCCTGTCGCCTCCGGCCGTTTTTTGCGTGCGCTCACGCGCTCCGGCGCGCCGGCGCTCAGGCGCTCCGGCGCTCCGGCGCTCAGGGATCGGCCGACACGCGGTCGACCGAGAACACGCCCTTGATGCGCGACAGCGACCGGATCACGCTCTTGAGCTGATCGAGATCCTTCACCGACGCGTGGAACGTGTTGACCGCGCGGCCATCCTCGGTCGCGCGGCAGTGCGCCTGGTTGATGTTCACGCCCTGGTCGGTGAACGACTGGGAGATGTGCGCGAGCAAGCCCGGCTTGTCCGAGCACAGCACCTGGATGGCGACCTCGTGCTGGGTCCTGCCGCTGCCGTCCCACTCGACGTCGATGCGGCGCTCGGGATCGAGATCGAGCCCCTTGTCGCAGTCCCGGCGGTGGACCGTGACGCCGCGGCCGCGCGTGATGAACCCGACGATCGGGTCCCCCGGTAGCGGGCTGCAGCACTTGGCGAACCGGACGAGGATGTCCTCCTCGCCGGCGACCTTGATGCCGGTGGTGGACGTGCGCCGCGTGACCTTGCGGAGCAGCGTCTTGAGCATGCTCTCGGTCTTGGCCGGCAGGTCGTCGGTCTTCTTGGCGAGCTCCGGCAGCGCCTTCTCGAGCACCTGCTGCGCCGTGATCTTGCCGTAGCCGATCTGGATGATCAGCTCGTCGACGGTCACGCACTTGAGCTCCTGCGCCGCGTGCTTGAGCTGCTTCTCGGCGCGCGACAGCGTGGTGCCATGCTTGCGAAGTGCCTTGTCGAGGAGGTCGGTGCCGAGGAGGACCGCCTTGTCGCGGTGCTCCTCGCGCAGGAGCCACCGCACCTTGGTGCGCGCGCGCGCCGTCTTGACCAGCTTGAGCCAGTCCTTGTTCGGCTTCTGGTTCGGGCTGGTGATGATCTCGACGGTGTCGCCGTTCCGCAGCTGGTAGCGCAGCGGCACGATCATGCCGTTGACGCGCGCGCCCGAGCAGTGGTCGCCGATGTTGCTGTGGACGGCATAGGCGAAGTCGATCGGGCAGCTGCCCTTGGGCAGCGCCTTGACGTCGCCGCCCGGCGTGAACACGAACACCTCGTCGCCGAACAGGTCGATCTTGACGCTCTCGAGGAACTCCGTCGGGTCGCGGAGGTCCTTCTGACTCTCCATCAGCTGGCGCAGCCAGGCGAACTTCTTGTCATCGGGGGCGACCGCGGTGCCCTCCTTGTACTTCCAGTGCGCGGCGATGCCGTGCTCGGCGACGAGGTTCATGTCGCGGGTGCGGATCTGGACCTCGATGCGCTCGCCTCGCGGACCGATCACGGCCGTGTGCAGCGACTGGTAGAGGTTCGGCTTGGGCAGCGCGATGTAGTCCTTGAACCGGCCGGGGATCGGAGTCCAGGTCTGGTGGGCGATGCCGAGCCCCTGGTAGCAGTGCATCTGCGAGTCGGTGATCACGCGGAACCCGATCGCGTCGTGGATCTCCTCGAACGGGCGCTGGGTCCGCTTCATCTTCTGGTAGATCGACCACAGGTGCTTGGCGCGGCCGTGCACCTCGCACGGGACACCGTTCTCGAGCATCTCCTTCGCGATCAGCTTCTCGACGGTGTGGATGTACTCGAGGCGCTCCGCGCGGCTCTTCGCGACGTCCGTGGCGAGCTGCTCGTACTCGCCCGGGAACATGTACTTGAACGCGAGGTCCTCGAGCTCGACCTTGACCCACTGGATGCCGAGCCGGTTGGCGAGCGGCGCGTAGATCTGCATCGTCTCGGTGGCGATCCGCTCCTGCTTCTCCGGGGGGAGGTGGTGCAGGGACCGCATGTTGTCGAGGCGGTCGCACAGCTTGACCAGGATGACGCGGATGTCGCGCGCCATCGCCAGCAACATCTTGCGGAAGTTCTCCGCCTGCTGCTCCTCACGCGTGGAGTACGGCAGCTTGCCGAGCTTGGTCACGCCCTCGACGAGGAACGCCACCTCCTTGCCGAACAGCTCGCTGAGCTGCTCGACGGTGGCGCTGGTGTCCTCGACGCAGTCGTGGAGTAGCCCCGCGCACACGCTCGCCACGTCGAGCTTGAGCTCGGCGATGATCTGCGCGACCGAGAGCGGGTGCGTGACGTACGGATCACCCGACTTCCGCGTCTGCCCCTCGTGCGCCTGCGCGGCGAACTGGTAGGCCCGCCGGACCATCGGCAGATCCGCGTTGGGGAAGTAACCGGCGACCTCGGACAGAATCTGGTCGAGTTGATGCATATACGGCGCGTCGAACCCTGCTGAACGAAAGGGTACCACGCACCGCGGCACGCCCCAACTCCGCGGCCACCGGCCCGTTCGGCGAGGTCAGGCCGCCGCGAGGTGAGGCCTCCACCGCTGTCGCAGGCCGACCTACGCGCGGCCGACGAGGTGCCGGGCGTGCGCCTCGGCCGCACCGTTGCCGCCGACCACGGTCGCGAGCGCGGCGAGCGGGTACGCCAGCTCCGGACGGTCGACGCTGCCGAACCGGCGGGTCAGGTAGACCGCCCGCAGCACCGCGTACGCGCGCTCGAGATCGTCGTTGACGATCAGGTGCTGGTACTCGTCGTAGTGCTCGAGCTCTTCCTTGGCCTTCTGCAGCCGCCGCTCGATGATCGCCGGCGCATCCGTGGCGCGCTGACGGAGCCGATTCGACAGGGTCTCGAGGTCCGGCGGGAGGATGAAGATCTTCAGCGAATCTCGCGGCCAGCGCTCGGACAGGGCCGCCCCGCCCTGCCAGTCGACATCGAAGATCATGTCCCGGCCGCGGGCGAGCGCCGCCTCGACCGGCGCCATCTCGGTGCCGTAGCGGTTGCCGTGGACGAACGCGTGCTCCGCGAACTCGCCGCGCTGGACCATGCCCTCGAACGTCTCGGGCGACACGAAGTGGTAGTCGCGGCCATCGACCTCACCCGGGCGCATCGGCCGCGTGGTGTGCGAGACCGAGAACTCGAGGCCGGGGTGCTCGGCCAGAAGCCGACGAGTGAGCGTGGTCTTGCCGGCCCCGGAGGGCGACGAGACGATCACGAGGACGCCACGGTCGGTCACGCCGTCATCATACCCGACCACCCCGACGCGTGCTCCCGCCGGGCGCTCGGATCGCGCGCTGGGATCGCCCGTGATCACTCGACGTTCTGGACCTGCTCGCGGATCTTCTCGAGGACGGCCTTGCCCTCGACGATCGTGGTGCTGATCTCGGTGACCGCGGACTTGCTGCCGATCGTGTTGAGTTCGCGGCCAATCTCCTGGATCAGGAAGTCGAGCCGGCGGCCGGCCGACCCCGGCCCGGCGACCAGCGCGCGGGCCTGGTCGAGGTGGCTGGCGAGCCGGACCAGCTCCTCGGTGACGTCCGACCGATCGGCGAGCAGCGCCACCTCCTGCGCCAGGCGCGCGGGCTCGACCTCGATGTCGTCGAGCAGCCGGCGGACGCGCTCGTGCAGCCGGCGGGTCAGCTGCTGGGGCACCGTCGCGGCGACCGTGGCCACCTGCACGCGGAGTGCGGTCAGCGTGTCGAGCCGCGCGGTCAGCTCGGCCGCGAGGGCCGCGCCCTCGGCGAGACGCATCTCGCCGAGCTGGGCGAGCGCGGCATCGAGCGCGGGCAGCACCGGCGGATCGTCATCGGTGCGCTCCTGGGTCACCAGCACGCCGGGCTGGGCGATCACGAGCGCGAGGTCCGGGGGCGCGGTCCCGAGCCGCGCCGCGAGGTCCGCGAGCTGGCGGTGGACGCGCTCCGCGACCGCGGCATCGATCGCCGGGCCGGCGGCCGCGCCCTCGTGGGTGACGTGGATGGTCACGCTGACCGCACCGCGCTCGAGCGCCGCCCGGATCCGGGTCGCGACCGCCTCCTCGACCGCCGGGGCGAGGGGGGCGCCGCGCAGCTTGAGATCGAGGAACCGGTGGTTGACGGTGCGGATGTCCACCGTCGCGCGCACGCCCGCGGCCACGGCGGTCCCGCGGCCGAACCCCGTCATGCTCTTCATCGGTTCACCATCGATTCACCACCGGGGCCGTCATCGCAGGCGTTGATAACACGCGGCACCTCCCGCACAGTGGCGCCGTGGTCGCCGTCCCCCGCGTGGTCGCGTGCGCCGCGGCGCTCGCCGTGGCGGGGGGGGCGTGTGGCCGGACGCCGGGCGATGGTCCGACGCCGATCCGGTTCCTCCACACGTTCTCGCCCGACGAGACCGAGCTGTTCAACACGATCGCGGCGGACCGCGGGCTCGCGGTCGATGCGTCGCTGGTGCCGTTCGCGCGCGGCCAGCAGGTGATCGCGGCGATCCTCGCCACCGGGACCGGCTGCCCGGACCTGATCCGGATCGACGCGACCTGGCTGCCCGGCCTCGCCCCGCGCCTGACGCCGGTGCCCGCCGTGCTCGCCGCGCTCGACTGGACGCTGGAGGCGGCGGCCCTCGCCCAGCAGGGCGGGACCTGGTGGGGCGTGCCGCAGGCCGTGGACGGGCTGATGGTCGTGCGCGACGCGGCGGCGCCGGCGCCGGCCAGCCCCGCCCTCGCCGACCTGATCGCCGCCGCGCGGGCGGCCCGCAGCGAGGGGCGGCGCCACCCGCTGGGCGTGCGCGTCGACGGCTACTGGCTGATCCCGTGGCTGCGCGCCGAGGGCGCGGACCTCGCGCTCGGCGCGATCGAGGGCGAGGGCGCCGCGCGGGCGCTCGCGCAGTTCGCGGCGCTGTTCGACGATGTGGCCGCCCCGCCGCCACCGGCCGGCGCCGAGGCGCCCGACGAGCTGCGGCGGTGGGCCGCCCACGAGGTCGCGTACTGGGTCACCGGGCCGTGGCAGCTCGGCGCGCTGCGCGACGCCGACCGCGTGGCGCTGAGCCCGCTCGCGGGCGCGCCCCGGGGCGGGCAGCTGCTGGTGGTCCCCGCGTGTGCGGCGCGCCCCGCCGAGGGCTGGAGGCTGGCCACGGAGCTCGCGAGCGTGCCGGTCGCGGTGCAGCTCGCGCAGGCGTTCCGCACGATCCCGACGCGGGTGTCCGCGCTCGCCGGGGCGCCGCCGCTGGTGCGCGCGGCGTACGCGGCGCTCGCCGACGCGCGGATGCTGCCGCGCGAGCCACAAACGCCCCTGCTGTTCGACGACCTCAACCCCGCGCTCGCCGCCGTGGTCGCCGGCGAGGCCATGCCCGCCGAGGCGATCGACGGCGTGCGGCGCGGCTGGCAGCGCCTGACGCCGGAGGCGCCGTGAGCGACGACGAGCAGGTCCCCGCGCCGCCCCCTGCCCCGCCGCGCCCGTCGTCGCTGCGGTGGCGCGTGCTGCTCGTGCTCACGCTCGCCGCGCTCGTGCCCACGCTGATCGTCGGGGCGCTCGCGATCGGGCGCGCCCGGGCCGACGTCCAGCGCGAGGTGATCCGCGGCGCGCTCGCCCACATCCGCGCCCTCGGCGCCGCGCTCGACGGCACGCTGCAGGACGCGCGGCGCACGGTGGAGCTGGGGGCGGCGACCTGGGCCGACGCGCCCGACGACGTCCGCGAGACCGAGCTGCTGCTGCGCCGGCTGCGCCGGCAGGTGCCGATCGTCCACGCGCTGTCGATCCTCGATCCCGACGGCACGCTGCGCTACGGCGATCCGGTGCCGCCGGGCGCGGACATCGGCTCGCACAGCTTCGGCGGCTACGTCGGGGACGCGGTGCGCAGCGGCGGCCGCACGGTGGTGCAGCTCGTGGTGCAGGCTCGCGGCCGCACGGGCGAGCTGATCGGCGTGTTCGTCGCGTCGCTCGATCTCGGGTTCGTGCGCGACCTGCTCGCCGCAGCGCGGCTCGGGCCCGGCGCACGCGTCGTCGTCGTCGACGGCACCGGCGTCCCGGTCGCGACCAGCGATGGTGCCCCGGCCGGCGCGAGCTCGCTGGCCGGCTCGGATCCCGCGGTCGCGCGCGCACTCGGCTCGTCGGTCGAGGGCACGCTGTCGGCGGACGGCTGGGTCAGCGCGTACCGCAACCTGTCGAGCTACCAGTCGCTGCGCGGCGTGCGGTGGGCGATCCTGCACCAGCAGCCCGAGCGCGAGGCGTACGCCCTCGCCCGCCGCACCACCCGCGACACGCTGCTGATCGGCGGCATCGCCGTCGCCCTCGCCCTCGCGCTCGGTGTGTGGTTCGCAACCCGCCTGACCCGCCCGCTCGCCGCCCTCGCCCGCCGCGCCGATGCGATCGCGGCCGGTAGCTCCGAGCCCGGCCCGCCGATCGCAGGGCCCGGCGAGATCGGCGTGCTCGGCCAGCGCATCGACGACATGGCGCGCCGGATCGCCGAGCGCCACGAGCTGCAGAGCGCACTGGCGCGCGGCGACCGGCTGGCCTCGGTGGGCGTGATGTCCGCGCAGGTCGCCCACGAGATCAACAACCCGCTGACCACCGTGCTTGGCTACGCAAAGCTGCTACTCGAGGACAAGCCCGACGGCCACCCCGACCGCGCGGGCCTCGAGCTGATCGCCGACGAGGCCGACCGGATGAAGAAGATCATCGGCGGGTTGCTCGAGTACGCGCGCACGCCGCGCCCGAGTTCGCCGACGCTGAGCGACGCCGCGAGCCGCGCCGAGGCCCCGCCCGCGACCGAGCCCGCCGCGGTGGTCAAGCACGTCGGCGCGCTGCTCGAGCCGCAGCTCAAGCGTGCCCGCGCGCGCCTGGTCACTGACGTCCGCTCGAGCACGCCGGTCGCGATCGAGGCGCACGCGCTGCAACAAGTTCTCGTCAACCTCGTCCAGAACGCGGCGCAGGCGATGATGCAGACGCTCGATCCGGACGCCGACGGTGGCGGCAGGACGATCACGCTGACCGTCGCGCCCGCACCGGGCGGCATCGCCACCGCGATCACCGTGCGCGACGAAGGCCCCGGCGTCCCGGTGGCCGATCGCGCGCGCGTGTTCGATCCGTTCTTCACCACCAAGGCGGCGGGCGTGGGCACGGGCCTCGGCCTCGCGGTGTGCAGGCACCTGATCACGACCGTCGGTGGCTCGATCGAGGTCGGCGCCCCTCCAGACGGTCGTGGCGCCGAGTTTCGGCTCGTGATACCCAACATCTCGTGAGCAGCATCCTCGTCGTCGACGACGAACGCGGCATCCGGGCCCTGTGCACCGACGTGCTCGGGCGGGCGGGCTACGACGTGGAGGCCACCGACTCTGCGGCGGGCGCGCTCGCCGCGGTATCGCGCCGGCGGTTCGACCTCATCCTGTGCGACATCAACCTGCCCGACCAGGATGGCGTCTCGCTGCTGCCGCGCCTGCTCGCGCCGCGCGCCGATGACCTGCCACCGCCAGCGGTGCTCCTGATCACCGCGTACCCGTCCCTCGACACCGCCGTCCGCGGCATGAAGCTCGGCGCGCGCGACTACATCGGCAAGCCGTTCTCCCCCGACGAGCTGCGCCTGGTGATCCGGCGAGCACTCGACGAGGACGAGCTGCGCCGCGCCCACGGCGAGCTGACCCGGCGCCTCGCGTACGGCTCGATGCTCGGCGAGTCAGCGGTGATGCAGCAGCTCCGCCAGACCATCGACAAGGTCGCGCCGTCGGATGCCACCGTGCTGATCACCGGCGAGAGCGGCACGGGCAAGGAGCTGGTCGCGCGCGCACTCCACTTCGCGGGCAAGCGCGCGAGCCGCGCGTTCACGCCGGTCAACTGCGGCGCGCTCGTCGGCACCCTCCTCGACAGCGAGCTGTTCGGCCACGTCCGCGGCGCGTTCACCGGCGCGGACACCGCCAAGCGCGGCCTGTTCGTCGCGGCCGATGGCGGCACCCTGTTCCTCGACGAGATCGGCGAGCTGCCGATCGAGCTGCAGCCCAAGCTGCTGCGCGCGCTCCAGGACGGCGAGGTCAAGCCGGTCGGCGGCACGCAGGCGCTGCGCGTCGATGCGCGCGTGGTCGCCGCCACCAACCGCACCCTCGAGGAGGGCGTCAAGACCGGCACGTTCCGCGAGGACCTGTACTACCGGCTCGCCGTGATCACCATCGAGGTCCCGCCGCTGCGCGCGCGCCCGGGCGACATCGCCCCGCTCGCGCGCCACTTCGCCGAGCAGGCCGCGATCCGCGCCGAGCGCAGCCGCCCCGGCCTCACCGACGCCGCGATCGCCCACCTGATGGCGCACAGCTGGCCCGGCAACGTCCGCGAGCTCGAGAACACGATCGAGCGCGCCGTGATCCTGTCGAGCGGGGACGTCCTCGACGTCGCCGACGTCGCGCCCTCGACCGCCCGCCCGGCGGTCGCCACCACCGGCCTGACCACGTTCACCGGCGACCACGTCCCGACGCTGGACGAACTCGAGCGCACCCACATCCTCCGCGTCCTCGAGCTGTGCGACGGCCAGAAGACCCGCGCCGCGGGGTTGCTCGGCATCAACCGCACCACGCTGTGGAAGAAGCTGCGGCAGTACGGCATCGCGGCGGACTAGCCTGGACTGCATGACGGTTGTCGCCGCCAACGCCGCCCGTGCGGATCCCAGGCGGCGCTGACAGGGAGTTCGGCCAGCGCGGATGGCGCGAGATCAGATCACCCGGAGCGGCGAATGACACGCCCTCGAGCACGACGCGATTGCCGAACCGCTTGTGCAGCTCCTGGACGGTGAGGATGGTAGGCCTGCGGCGCCGGGACTCCTACCCTCTTCCGCCGAACGCGCGTCGTCGATCCGCGCATGACGTTCTGCGCAACCCGTCCGTCTCGTCTCACCCTGGCCTCGACGCCTACGGATTCTTCAGCCGGAGATCTCACGATGCGAGCGCGAGACATGGGCCTCGAACTGGGCCCGCAGAGCCCGAGCCAGAACAACGCCACACCGCGAGCAGTCGACCCGCCGGGTGCCGTACCGCAGATGGAACTTCATGCCCGCGAGGTCCAGGTGGCGCCAGCGCCGGTCGCGCTGCCGGTCGTAGCCCGGGCAGTTGTGGCCGCAGCCCGAGCAGCGCGGCGTGCGCCACGTGGGTGCCACGTCGACCTGAAGCCCGTCGTCCACGAACGTGACAGCGACCACGCGGGTGGATTCCAGCCCGAGCAGTACGCGGAGAAGCATCTTGATGCGCACGGCAGCCCGTCAGCAGACTGGATGGCGTAGGAACCACCAGCCCACCGTTGCTGCCGTTCGCAGTTCTCGCTGAGGCCAGGTCCATCACGAGCCCACCGCAGGGACGGATCCGGCCCGTTTCACCGGCTCCGGTCACTCCCTGACCCTCGATGGGAGCCGATCGTCTGCGGGCCAGAGGCCTTGAGGCGGTCAGCGAATCGCGACGATGCCTTCGCCAGTGGGAACCGCCGCGGTAGCGGCGACCGGCAAAGGTCGGCCAGGGCGGCGCGCCGCGACGAGGGTGGCCCTGTCCGTGGACCTAGTTGGCGCTGATGGTGACGTTGTCGGCGCAGGTCAGGTTGCCGTCGGCGTTGCGGCCGACCAGGAAGCCAGCGGCGGCGACGGCAATCGGGCTGCCCGTGTCAGCGGCCAGACCGACGAGGAGCGTGTTGCCCTGGTAGATCTCGACCGCGAGGGCGCCCGTGGCGTCGGTGGTGGCCACCATGTGGTAGGTCACACCGACGGCGAGGTTGGCGAAGACCGAGGTGGCGAGCGGGCCATTCTGCAGGCTTCCGATGCCCAGGAAGCAGGTCGACTGGCCGGTCGTCGGGTCGTTGGCGCCTCCGTTGCAGCCGAGAAGGTAGGTCTCCCCGCCGCTGAACAGGTCTGTGCCGGTCGTGAACAGCGCGTACGCCTCCCGCCCCGATGCGTCACTGGCCACGAAGTCGAAGCTGACCGTCCACGTCGGCGCCGAGCTGATGCACGAGCGCAGGAGCACTGCCTGCTCGTCCGCGCACACCTGGCCATTGTCCGGCGTGAGGGTGCCGAACGACATGTCCCACGCGGAACTTGCGCCGGACGTAAAGGTGTCGGTGAAGGACGTCCAGGGCGTGCACTGGCCGCTGCAGTCCTCGTCGACCAGTCCGTCGCAATCGTTGTCGACGCCGTCTCCGCATGCCTCGGCGGCCACGACGTGGTCGCCGTGGGCCTCGTGAGCGGGCACCGCACGGGCGCCGACGTGGATGACGATGGTCTGCGGCTTGCCGTTGGTTCGATGGCAGACCTGAACCTTGTCGGGTGCGGCGGCAAAGGCGGGGGCAGCGGTCAGCACCAGGGTCGCCAGCACGGCGCACATCGCGGAGGGGAATTTGGCGTTCATCGGAACGTTCCTTGTCATCAGGGTGTGCTTCAGGTGGAAGCCAAGGCAGGATCCAATCCCGCCCTGCTGCCTGGGGCATATACTACGGCCAAGTCCGGGCTGACAAGTACAGAGTCCGCGCAAGCCTCTCCGGTCCCCGGCGTCCGCCCGCCCTCTCAGCCCAGGGGACTGGCACGACGCGCCACCCGTGGCTTGGCGCCGTTCTACGACCCCGGCAAGCGGCGTTTGCTGCTCGGGCGCAGAAGGGTGCATCTGCGGCTGGTAAATACTCAGCACGATGGGCCTGTCCGGCGGATCGCGAAAGTACCCCGAGGCCAGTCGGCTCCGCATTTTGGGGTGCGCGGGCAGGCGGTGGGCGTAGCTTCCCCCCTGTCCTTGGCGGCGGCACGGGCCCCCGTCGCATCGACCGGTGGCGGTTGCGGTTTTGGAGCGGCCGCCGGCTCGTCCTTCTTGCAGCCGACCGCCGCCATCGCGATCGCGCCGAGCAGCCAGGCCTTGCCCATCCGCGGCAGCCTCTCACGAGACGCCGCGGCGCAGGAACGCCAGGCAGGTGGGTGGCGTGTGGCGCTCACCGGCGATCGAGCCAGCCCAGCCAGTTGACCGGCGAGAACATGCCGTTCTGCGGATCGGCCCAGTCGGCGTAGCCGCCGCGCGCCACCAGGTGGTCGCGGATCGCGGTCACCACCGGGCCCAGCCGCGCGTCCTCGTTGTTGGCCGGGATCACGACCGAGATGGCGGGACGAGGCGCGGACACCGCCGACGATCTCACACGAGCAGCAGCACCAGCCCTTAGTTCTGCGCGCCCCACGCCGACTCGGCGCGTGACCTCGACGCGGCGATGATGCCGATGACCACCTGGACCGGCGGGGAGCTGACCCGGTGAACCCGCGGAGATCGTGAGCCGCGCGGCTTCCGCAGCGGGCGCGGAGACCACGGACTGTGGCGAGCGGCAGCCCCGCGCTCGGTCCCTGCTGGAGCCGCGGCCCGTCCGGAGGAGCGAACCGGCGCGGATGCTACGCGGCAGCGGGCTCGGGCATGACCAGCGCGAGCAGGCCACCGACCACGCCGGAGATGCCGGTGACGAGGAGCAGGGTCAGGGCGATGCCGCCGTCCTTGCCCGCCGCGCTGAACATGATCGAACCGAGGCCCAGGACGACCAGCCCGATCCGCAAGACCAGGATGCCCACGCCGCGGCCGAACCGCTGGTTCTTGACCGCGAGGCCACCGATCAGGACCAGCAGCAGCGCCGGCGCGAGGACCGCCATGACGATCCACTTCATCGAGGCCAGCCCCTCGTTGGTCTCGGCGGCCGACGAGATGACGTCCGCGACGGCCACCTTGAGGTCCTTGTCGTCGAAATGGACGGTGACCTCGTCGAGGCCCTTGATGATCTGAAACGCGCTGATCGAGGCCGTCACGAGGCCGCCCTCGACCGTGACCATGGGGAGGAACAACGCGAGGATGCCGAGGGCACGAACGTGGGACCATTCTCCGCCACTCGCTACAGCGTCCTCGAGGAGCGGCTGTCTCAAGCAGCATTGGCACAGAGGGTGACGCCGGTCGACGTGCGATGGACGGTAACGCGCGAGGTGATCGCATCGTCATAGTACCATGATTGAAGTTCCGCGATTCAGCCGTTCTCAAGTGATCTTCTGCGCTGCGGCAGGATTATCGTTCGTCGCGTCCGTGGGTCTGTGGTTCTCGGGGCACAAGGAGCAAGGGTTGTACGTCGGGCTCTGGGTGCCGTCGATCCTGTCGCTGGGAACGCTGTTGCTCGCAAACCGGACGGTGCGCTGATGGTCGACTGGCCGATCTTCGTCCTCGGGCTGGTTGCGGTCTCGATCGTCATGACAGCCGTCCGCGCGATCGCCCGCGAGGACCTCGACGCGCGCACGACCACGGCCGCGGGTACGGCGCGCGCGACGACCGCTGCACCGCCACGCGACCGCTGACCGCGTCAGCGTGGAACCGATGGCGCGAGCTGCTCGAGCAGCTTCACATCGTCGCGCGTGCCGAGCGCGTGGATCGCGGCGGTCTTGGTGGGGTCGCAGCGCAGGGTCTCCTCGAGCACCAGGGTTGATTACGGAGTGTTCACAAGGGTTGGAGTTCGAAGCGGAGCGGAAGGCGCTTCGGATCACAGGGCAGGACCAGCGCGCGCTGGTTGATGGCAGTGAGAACCTGTCCGATCGCCGTACGCTCCGATGGATTCGCCGCGGGGGCGAGGCGGACCCGGATGGATACGTCGGTGACGGCGACCTTGCCTGGAGCCGCGAACAGGTTCGCGAGGACCTTCATCGCCTCCCGCGGCCGCCCGAGGTGAACCGCCCGCACCGCCGCGAGGTCGGCGTCCATGTTCGCGCAGACGATCCGGAGGACGTCGGCGACGAGCTTGAGCTGCGCGGTGTGGCGCACGGGCTCGCCAGCAAGCGAGGTCTGTTCGATCGGGGCGCGCGGTGGCGTCGCGGGTCGGAGTGCTTCGTCTACCGGACGTTCCTCCAGCAGTTCCTCGCGGACCGGCGCATCACCTCGGTGGTGGACGCGGGGTGTGGGGACTGGGAGTTCTCGCAGGCGATCGACTGGAGCGGCATCGACTACAAAGGCTACGATATCGTCGGCGACGTCATCGAGCGCGATCGCGCCCGGTTCGGCAAGCCGACCATCCAGTTCTTCGCCGGCAACATCCTCGAGACCGACCTGCCGGCCGCCGATCTGTTGATCTCCAAGCACGTGCTGCAGCACCTGCCGACCAGCGCGGTCCACGCGTTCCTGCGGCAACTCCCCAAGTACAAGCACGTCCTGATCATCAACGGTGTCGACCAGCAGACGCTGACCGCGGACAACACCAACATCGCGGTCGGGGGCTACCGCCACCTCGACGTCACCGCGCCGCCGTTCAACCTGGTCGGCGCGAAGGTGCTGACGTACGTGGCGAACGACCACGCGCATCAGATCGTCCACATCGTGAATCCGCAGCCGAGCAGCCCGGTCGTCCCGTAGGTCGCCGGCCTGATCGACGACGCCGGCTGCTGGGCCATGGCGCTGTCCGATCCCAGGTCGATGCCGGGTGGTCATGCGTGTGTGCGTTCGCGGTGCTACGCGCGCGAAACACCTCTGGCGTCACCGCCGTGCCGCGTTCGAAGTAGCACGCGGTCTCCGCTGTCTGCGCGCAGACGCGGTGGTACCTGAGGATCGCGTCGCTCACGTACCGCTCACCGGGCTCGACGTCAACACGCTGGTCGCGGAGGGAGGCGAGACGGCGGCAGAGGCCCACGTGCTCGTCGATCTGGGGTGCGATTTATTGCAGGGATATTTCTTCGCCCGGCCACCGCCGCCGTTCGTCGCGGTCACGCCGCAGTCGCTCGATTGACGCAGGCTCAGGCCTGCGCGTCCGGTCTTCCCAGGAAGGTCTGACACGCGGGGTCGTCGCCGACGTCCGACCACTCGAAGCCGAGCGCCGCGAGAAACTCCGCGAGCGCCGCGGAGTCTTCACGAGGCACCACGAGGCCCACGAGCACGCGCCCGAAGTCCGAGCCGTGGTTGCGATAATGGAACAAGCTGATGCTCCATGGATGGCGCATCGCGGCGAGAAATTGAGCCAGAGCGCCGGTCCGCTCGGGGAACCAAAACGCCAGCAACCGCTCGTCCCGAACATGCGGAGCGCGGCCGCCGCCGAGGTGTCGCACGTGCAGCTTGGCCACCTCGTTGTCGGTCAGATCGATGACGCCGTATCCTTCGGTACGAAGCGCCCCGACCAGACCCGCTGCCTCATCGCGCGCCTCGACGCGAAGCCCAACGAATACCTGCGCGCGCGCGCCTTGCGCGATTCGGTAGCTGCACTCGGTCACGTGGCGGTCGCCTAGCACCTGACAAAACTGCCGAAAACTGCCCGTTTTTTCAGGAATCGTGACCGCGAAGATGACCTCGCGCTGCTCTCCCGCGTCGGCGCGCTCGGACACATATCGCAGGCGGTCGAAGTTGACGTTCGCGCCTGACGTGATCGCGATCATCGTCGCGCCCCGCACCTGCGGATGCTCGTGCGCCCAACGTTTCATGCCCGCGTACGCGAGAGCGCCGGACGGTTCGAGCATCGCGCGTCGGTCCTCGAAGAGGTCTCGTATCGCCGCGCAAATCTCGTCGTTCGAGACCACCACGCCCTCGTCGACCACGCGCTCGGCGATACGCAAGGTCTCCACGCCTGGCGCGCTTACGGCCACCCCCTCCGCGAAGCGACTCACGGCAGCGAGGGTGACCCGCCGCTTCTCGCGCAACGATCGAATCATCGCGTCGGCACCCTCGGGCTCGACCGCGATGATCCGCACCTCGGGCCGCAGCGCCTTGACCACCGCACCGATACCCGCGATGAGCCCGCCGCCTCCTACCGGCACGAAGATGGCATCGAGTCGGCCCGGGCACTGGCGCAGCAACTCGATTCCGATGGTGCCCTGCCCCGCGATCACGTCCGGGTCGTCGTAAGGATGCACGTACGTCAGACCGCCCTGCTCCGCGAGCGCCGTCGCGTGCTCGGCTGCCT
This sequence comes from Kofleriaceae bacterium, assembly GCA_964203225.1. Taxonomy (GTDB): domain Bacteria; phylum Myxococcota_A; class Polyangia; order Haliangiales; family Haliangiaceae; genus JABFXX01. The sequence continues at coordinate 701,604 of CAXNMK010000002.1, read as the reverse complement.
GCTCGAGCGTATCGCCCACGAGCGTGACCGTGGCCCCGAGCGCACGCACGGCCTCGACCTTGATCGAAGGCGTCGTACGGGGCATCACGATCACCGCGCGAGACCCGAGACGGGTGGCTGCGAGGGCCACCCCTTGCGCGTGGTTGCCCGCCGAGGCCGCCACCACACCCCGCGCCAGCGCGGTGGCCGACAGCCGCACCATCTTGTTGTACGCCCCTCGTAGCTTGAACGAGAAGATCGGCTGTGTATCCTCGCGCTTGACGAGCACCTGGTGACCGAGCTTCGCCGACAGCCTCGGCGCCAGCTCGAGCGGCGTCTCCCGAGCCACGTCGTAAACCGTAGCTAGCAGCGATCGACGCAGATACTCATCGATCCCGGGCGCGGTCGCATCGACCCGGCTCACTTGGTGGGCCGCAGGCGGCGCACCTGATCTCCTGCCCGCCAGATCTCCGCCGAGGCGACCCCTGCCAGCTCGGCGTCCAGCTTCGCCCGGTAGTTCGGATCGATTCCCGCCGCGATCACCACGCGCGCCTCCTCACCCGTCGAGACGCGCTCGTACAGCTCGTCGAACACGGGCGCCGCGGCCTCGCGGAATCGGTGACGCCAGTCGAGCGCCCCCCGCTGTGCGGTGACCGAGGTGTTGGCGAACATCCAGGCCATTCCGCGCTCGCCGATCAGCGGAACAAGGCTCTCGGTAAGCTCTTCGACGGTCTCGTTGAACGCCTCCGACGGGGAGTGGCCGTGCTTGCGAAGCACCGCGTACTGCGCCTCCATCAGTCCCGCGAGCGCCCCCATGAGCACGCCCCGTTCACCGGTGAGATCAGAGAATACCTCCTTCTCGAAATCGGTCTCGAACAGGTAACCCGAACCGATGCCGATGCCGAGCGACACGGCCCTGTCGTGCGCGCGGCCCGTCGCGTCCTGAAACACCGCGAAGCTCGCGTTCAGCCCTGTGCCTGCGAGAAACAGCCGACGCAACGAGGTCCCGCTGCCCTTCGGCGCGACGAGGACGACATCAACGTCTGGCGGCGGGATGATGCCGGTCTGCTCACGGTAAGTGATGCCGAATCCGTGCGAAAAGTACAGGCACTTCCCGGCCGTGAGGCGCGGCAGGATGCGCGGCCACATCGAAATCTGCCCGGCGTCCGAGAGCAAATACTGAATCGTCGTCGCGCGCTCGGCGGCCTCCTCGATCTCGAAGAGCGTCTCACCGGCGACCCACCCGTCCGCGACAGCGCGGTCGTAGCTTCGTCCTCCTGAGCGCTGACCGATGATCACGCGAAACCCGTTATCGCGGAGGTTCTGCGCCTGACCCGGCCCCTGCACTCCGTAGCCGACGATCGCAATCGTCTCGCCAGACATCGTCTCCTTGGCGCGCGCGAGCGGATACTCCTCGCGCGTGACCACGTTCTCCCAGGTGTCTCCGAACTGCATCTTCGCCATGGCTGTTCCCTCTCCGGTGCGTTGTCACAACGACGCGGCGTGAGCGTCTTCAAGCTCTCTCAAGAACGCCGATAACTTTTTCATCGGCCTGGTGAGCGCCACGCTCCCCGAGCGAACGAATTCGAGCACGCCAAACGGCTCCAGTGCAGTCAGCAACGACGCGATCTCGTCCGCGGAGCCCGTCTTCTCGACGACGCTGAAGTCATCCTCGACCGACAGCTCGCGCGCCCCGTGAGCCTGCAGAATATCCCGCATCGTCCCCGCGTGTTCGCCGTGCTGCCGCTCGATTTTATACAGCGCGAGGTCGCGGTGAATCACCTCGTGCTCATCGTGCACGAACGCCTTGATGACCTCGACCTGTTTCTCGATCTGAGCCGCCATTTTGTCGGCCAGATCGCGGGTCAGGAAGGCCACGATCGTGAAGCGATGAATGCCACTCACCTCCGACTCCGAGACGGTCAGACTCTCGATGTTCACGCTCCTGCGCGTGAACACGCTGGTCACCCGCGCGAGCAGACCGACATGGTTTTCACTGAACACAGAAAGGGTCAGCTTCGAAGGCATCGCTCAGGGCTCCAGCCGCACGTCGGAGACGCTCGCGGCCGACGCAACCATCGGAAACACGTTACTCTCGCGGTCAACCGTCACGTCGAGCAGGAAGGCGCCAGGATGCGCCAACATGGCTGCAATCGCGCCCGGTAGCGTGGCGCGATCGGGCACCTTGAGCCCCGCGATGCCATACGCGGCGGCGATCTGAGCGAAGTCGGGATTGTGCATTTCGGTCTGTGAATATCGCCGTTCAAAGAAGAGCTCCTGCCACTGGCGCACCATGCCGAGGAAGCTGTTGTTCAAGATCACGATCTTCACCGCAGCCCCGGTCTGCTTGATCGTCCCGAGCTCCTGTAGCGTCATCTGAAAGCCACCGTCGCCGATGAACACGATGACTGTGCGGTCAGGGGCGCCCAGCTTCGCGCCGAGCGCCGCGGGGAGGCCGAAGCCCATCGTGCCGAGGCCACCCGAGGTCACGCTGCTGACCTTGCGCGCGAAGTTCGAGTAACGGGCCGCCGCCATCTGGTGCTGGCCGACGTCGCTCACGATAACCGCGTCGCCGCCCGTCGCGCTCGCGATGCGGTGCACCACTTCGCCCATGCGAAGTTCGCCGCTCGAAGGCCACAGCTCGTCGCGCACGACTTTGTCGTGCTCGATGGCGTCACACGCCCGAAACTCGGCCAGCCAGCGATCGTGGGTGCGCTGCGTCACCAGCACGCCGAGGCGTTCGAGCGTCTCGCGGGCGTCGCCGTGGAGCGCCACCTCCGGCTTCACGTTCTTGCCTATTTCCGAGGCATCCAGCTCCAGGTGAATGACCTTCGCCTGACGCGCGTACCGCTTCAAATCACCGGTCACCCGATCGTCGAAACGCATGCCGACGGCGATCAGCACGTCGCACTCGTTGGTCTTGATGTTGGCTCCGTATTTTCCGTGCATGCCCACCATGCCGACCGAAAGCGGATGGCGCGTCGGGAAGCTCGATAGGCCGAGTAGCGTCGTGGCCACTGGCACACCCGTCTTCTCGGCGAAGGCGAGCAGGGCGCTCTCCGCTCCCGACAGGGTCACGCCCTGCCCCGCGATCAGGTAGGGCTTCGTCGCGCCCTCGATGATCGCCGCTGCCGCCGCGAGCGCGTCCGGAGACGCGATGGCGTGGGGCACATAGCTGCGAATCTTCGAGCACGCCCTGTAGACGAAGCGAGTCAGCTCGATTTGCGCGTCTTTCGTGAAGTCGATGAGCACCGGCCCAGGCCGACCCGTACGCGCGATGAAGAACGCCTTCGCGATGGCGTCCGAGATGTCGCACGCGCGCGTTATCTGGCAGTTCCATTTGGTGATCGGCGCGGTGACATTGACCACATCGGTCTCTTGGAACGCGTCGGTTCCGAGCACCTTCGATGAGACCTGACCGGTGATGCAGACCAGCGGCGTCGAATCGATCTGCGCGTCGGCGATGCCCGTCACGAGGTTGGTGGCGCCCGGGCCCGAGGTAGCGATGCACACCCCGACCCTGCCGCTCACCCGCGCGTAGCCCTGCGCCGCGTGAACCGCGCCCTGCTCGTGGCGAACCAGGACGTGCTGCAGGGAGTCCCGCACGTCGTACAGCGCGTCGTACACCGGCATGATCGCCCCGCCCGGATAGCCGAACAGCAGCTTCACGTTTTCCGCGACGAGCGCCCGCACCAGCGCGGTGGCGCCGCTCACCAGATCGCCGGTCGCCGGCAGCGCTGCGAGTGTCGGGCTCATCGGACCCCTCCTTCAGAACCGTCGGTGACGCATCCATCCGCCGCCGACGAGACCGTCCGCGCGTATCGGCCAAGAGTCCCACGGTCGAACTTGAGCGCCGGCGCGCGCCATGCCGTGCGTCGCGCGTCCAGCTCGGCATCGCTGAGGTGCACGGTGACCGAGAGGGCCACGGCGTCCACCGAGATGCGATCGCCGTCCCTCACCAGGGCGATCGGGCCGCCCTGTTGCGCTTCTGGCGTGACATGCCCGACGACGAATCCGTGGGTGCCGCCCGAGAAGCGGCCGTCGGTGATCAGCGCTACGTGACCGCCGAGTCCGGCCCCGATCAGCGCGGCGGTCGGCTTCAACATCTCCGGCATTCCCGGACCTCCACGAGGGCCTTCATAGCGAATCACGACCACGTCGCCCTTGCGGACCTCGCCCGCTGCGATCGCGTCATTGGTGGCATATTCGCTGTCGAAAACCCGCGCCGTCCCCTCGAAGCGCAGGCCTTCTTTTCCCGTTATTTTTGCCACTGCACCCTCCGGCGCGAGGTTGCCGCTCAAGATTTTCAGATGACCTTTGGGGGAAATCGGACGCGCGAGCGGCCTCACGATCTGCTGACCCGCCGACAGTCCGGGCAGCTCCCGAAGGTTTTCGGCGAGGGTGCGTCCGGTAACGGTGAGGCACCCGCCGTGGAGCATTCCGGCGTCGAGCAGCAGCTTCAGCACCGCCGGCGTCCCTCCGATCTGATGAAGGTCTTCCATCAGGTAGGGCCCGCTCGGAGCGAAGTCGGCGAGCAGCGGTGTCTCGTCGCTCAGTCGAGCAAAATCAGCCAGCTGAAGGGGCACGCCGACGGTGCGCGCGATGGCGATGAGGTGGAGCACGGCGTTGGTCGAACCGCCGAGCACCAGCACCACGCGAATCGCGTTCTCGAAGGCCTGCGAGGTGAGCAACTGGCCCGGGGTCACGTCGTGGTCGATGAGCCACTTCATCGCCGTCCCCGCAGCCTCGCACTCGGCGACCTTCTCAGGCGCGAGCGCAGGCGTCGACGCGCTGTACGGAAGCGACAGCCCGAGCGCCTCGATGGCCGAAGCCATCGTGTTGGCTGTGTACATGCCTCCGCATGCGCCCGCGCCAGGGCAGGCACGCTCGATGACCGCCTGGTACTCGGCTTCGTCGATTTTACCCGCGAGCTTTTCGCCGAGCGCCTCGAATGCCGAGACGATGTTGAGCTTGCGCCCGTTGTGACTCCCCGACGCGCTCGCGCCCCCGAACACGATCAGTCCGGGCCTGTCGAGCCGCGCCATCGCCATCACCGCGCCGGGCATGTTCTTGTCGCATCCCACCACCGCCACCACCGCGTCGTAGCTCTGGGCGCTCACTACGGTCTCGATCGAATCTGCGATGATTTCTCGCGAGGGCAGCGAAAACCGCATTCCCGGCGTGCCCATCGAGATGCCATCGCTGACGCCGATGGTGTTGAACACCAGGCCACAAAGACCTGACGAGGCGGTGCCCCTCTTCACCGCGCGCGCCAGCTCGTTCAGATGCATATTGCACGGATTTCCCTCGAACCCGGTGCTGGCGATTCCAACCTGCGGCTTGTCGAGATCGCTCCGCGACAAACCGATGGCATGGAGCATCGCCTGAGCCGCGGGCTGCGAGGGGTCAGAGGTCACGAGACGGCTGTATTTACCGGGCATGATGCGATGTTCGTCTCCGTGCGTGGGGGTGCGACGCGCTCAGACTTCCGTGAGCCAATTGCCAGGATCGGCGGTCTGGCCGTGAACGATGGCGAGGTACTGCGCGGCGATCTCGCGGGTCATCGCGCCCACGCCGATCTCGCGCTCGTCGAACACCCCGACGCCCGCGACCTCCGCGGAGGTGCCCGTCAGGAAGATCTCGTCCGCGTCCCGAAGTTCGTCCCTGGTCACCGCGCGCTCCTCCGCGCCGGTGAGCGCGACGATCGTCGCCCGGGTGATGCCCGGCAGCGCGTCCTGGTGGGTAGGCGCGATGACGCGACCGTTCTTGATGAGGAACACATTCTCGCCCGTGGCCTCGCAGACGAAGCCGCGATCGTCGACGAACAGCGCCTCCTCGAAGCCTGCCTTCACAGCCTCCCATTTCGCGATGATCGAGTTCGCGTAGACACCACAAATCTTGAGCGCGGGCACCGCCGACGACGCGATCCGACGCCACGACGAGGTGCGAAGTCGCACGCCACGCGAGGCATGACTGTCACCGAGGTGGCTCTTCCACGGCATCGCGGCGACCATCGTGCGCGCGGTGAGCGGCGCGACATCGAGACCGAGCCCACCCGACTCGTAGTACGCGAGCGGTCGCAGATACGCGTCGTCGAAGTGGTTGGCGGCGACGACCTCCACCGAGGCGCGTGTCATCGTCTCGACGTCGAGGCTGATGCCGAGGTGTTCGGCTCCCCGGCGCATTCGGTCCAGGTGCGCTCCCAGACGAAAGATGCGCGGCCCTTTGGGAGTCGCATAGCAGCGAATGCCCTCGAACACGCCGGTTCCGTAGTGAAGACCGTGCGCCAGCGGCGAGGTGCGAGCGTCGTCGAGTGAGACGATCTTGCCGTCGATCCAGACTTGCAGCGCGCTCACGCGAGCCTCGACGGCGCGAAGGTCAGTGAAGCGGTTTCGATCGTGGCGCGTGTCGTGTTCACAGTGCGTGCTCCCTTGGATGAGGTCTGCCACACACCTCGCAGAGGGGAGAGGGCACCAACGTAGAGCCCGCGTCCTCTGCCGAGGTACGGGGCTGGTTTGGTATCGCTCGTGTCTGCCCGTACCGCGGATTAGCCGGAGGCGGGAATCGAGAGGTTGTCCCAGGGAGCACGGGCACCGGCGACGAGGGACAATGCCCTCGCGAAAGGGCAGAACTCCAGTTCGGGGCACGACTCGGTCAACACGACGCAAACCATGCGCTTACTCGCGCGATTCGTCAACGCGTTATCCCCGAGGCTCGCGGCGGCTGCGGCGCCCAGCACCTCCGCTGTGGTCCCCCCATGCCCGTGATCCTTGGCGGCGCCGGCTCGCGTAAGGGTCCGGAAGCAATCGCAAAGCGCACCGGATCCGGAGAGTCGCGTCGTTGCGAAACATGCGCAACCACCCGACGCCGACGCGTCCGCAGGCTACCCAAGGGCGCGGGTGGCGTCGATCCACCGGGCCGCCTTCGCGCACGCCGCAACGCGCACAGGCCGCGGGGGCCGAGCGGGCCGCGGCGCAGATGGCCCGGGTGTGCACGCCGGCGACCGGCGACAACCTGCGGCAGCGCCAGGCGACGGCGTGCCGGTTGCTGGCCGTGGGCGTGCATGGGTACCTGCGCGGGCAGACCCTGGGCGTCGCGCGGCTGCGCGCGTTGTTCGTCAACCTGTAGGGCCCGATCCGGCCGCGCGCGGTCCAGCTGCGGGTCACGCAGGCCCAGGCCGCCGCGTTGTTCCGCGCGGCGAAGCGCTGCGCCGCGTGGTCGAGACGACGATCAGCGGGTGAGGCAGCGGGTGAGGTTCGACGACGTCCGCGTTCACGATGGGACCGGCCAGCGGGTGCCGGCACACGACGCGGAGCGGGTGTCCCCCCCAGCGCTGACGACGCCAGGAGTTGGCCCATCGACGCGGTGCTCGCGCTCGACGAACCGACGATCTACGCAGGGACGGCCACCAGCAATCTGTCCGATATTCGGACATATGATCGATGAACGTCCAGCCGGCGGACGCCGCGTCACCCCACACGCTCCCACGTTGTCGAGATCTCTCGAGCGGGCGCGCGGCACGGTCCCTGCGTGCACGCATCGGCGACCATGCTCGCGGCTCATCGCTCGCCGGCGCCAGCGCGCGCGTATGCCCGCCGCCAGCCGGAGGACGGAACGCTCCACGGCGTCGTCCGCGACCATCTCCCGGCGTTACTCGCGCGTGCCCGCGATCACTCCGACAGGGAGTTCGGCGACCACGGGTAACGAGAGATCAGATCAAGCGACCCGGCCCGAGGGCGGCTCGACGGCGAAGCTGAGCCGGCGGTCATCGCGGCGCAGCGCGCGGCGGTTGAGGCGCTCGCAGGCATCGCGGAGCGCGTCGTTGACGAGCGCGTCGCGAGGGTTCTCGTAGAACGCGACGAGTTCCTGGTCGTCACTGATCTCCTTCCGGCCAGTGATTGAGAGGACGCGTTGCAGGAAGGTGTGCGGCGTCATCGGCATCGACGGCACGTACTCGCGTAGCACGAATGAGATGAGCTGCACGGCGGTGAGCTTGGTCGCGGTGAGGATCGTGTCCTGCGCGACGTCGAGCTGGCGAATGGTGCGTTGCGGTTCGATGTGCTTCTTGCGCGCCGCGATGTCGTCGGCCCGTTCCGTGATCGCCGTACGACACGCGACGTTTTCGTCGAGCGCAGCACATGCCTTGGTCGCGGCGCGCGTGCACGTCTCGGCGTGGACGAGCGCCTGTTGATGGTCGAGTGCGACGCGCGCGAAGGTCTTGCCGGCCGTCTTGCCCTGCGCGATGAGGTCATCGAGACGCTTCCGACGTGTGGCGAGCGCGGCCTCGGCGCGGCGTTGGTCTTGGGTGTGCCCGTCGACCGCCTGCGCGATGACGGAGGCGCTGTCGGTGAGTTCGGAGAGTGCTTCTGTGCGAGCGTCTCCGGCCGCAGCGACGCGGTCGGCAACGTCCTGAGTTCGCGCTGCTTTCGCTTCTTCTTGTCGGGTGCGAGGCGTCCGTCCCGCGCGCCCTCCGCGACGCCCTCGCGCCAGCCGTGATTGTAGGCGGCGGTGAAGCGCCCGTGGTCATCCCGCGCGCCCTCGCCCTCGTCCCGAGGCGTCACCTCGCCCTGCGCGGCGCTCGCCTCCTGCGCCGCCCCGAGCACCGCCTCCGCGAGCTGCGTCGAGGCCTTGAGCTCCGCGTCGGCGGCCGCGATGAGCGCCAACCCGCCGCCCCCGTGGAGGACCTCGACCACCCCGCCGCCCTCGGGCCGCCGCCCACTGCTGGGCGCACGGCTCAACCCCGCCTGCGCCCAGACCCGCTTGAGCCACGTGCTGCTGACCTCGAGGCCGTCGCCGAACTCCGCCTTCAGGAGGCTGAGCGCGGACGCGCAGTTGATGGTCGGGTTCGCGCGGCGCAGGGAGCGCGCCGACTGCACGACGGCGTCTGGCACACGCCGACTCGGCGGCAGGCGCCTGTCGAGGAGCAACTCCCAGGCGGGCCCGCCCTCTGGCACGTCATCAACGGGCTGCGCCACGTGCGCCTCGTGACACCTGAGGTGCGCCCGCGGCCGGTCAACAAGCGCGTCTGGGCGAGCCTCGAGCGCACCCTGGCGGAGGTCGTGGGCGAGCTGTTCGATGAGGCCTCGCGGCTCGATCCGGCAGGCGACAGGCCGTGGTTCGTGCTCATCGACGGGGACGGCAAGCTCGAGGCGGCGATACGTCGCGAGGCCAGGTCCCGCGGGGTCCTCGTGCACGTCGTCCTCGACGCCATCCACGCCCTGCAGTACCTCTGGAGCGCTGGCCTCAAGCTGAACGCCGAGGGCACGCCAGCGCTCGAGCGCTGGGTCCTCGAGCGCTTCGAGAAGGTCCTCAACGGCGAGGCGGTCCACGTCGCCGCCGGCATGCGGCGCAGCGCGACGAAGCGAGGCCTGCCCGCCAACGTCCGAGCGCCCATCGACGCCGCGGCCCGGTACTTCCTCAAGCGCAAGAACCTCATGCGCTACGACACATGCCTCGCGACGGGCGCTCCCATCGCCTCAGGCGTCATCGAGGGCGCGTGCCGGACCCTCATCAACGACCGCCTCGACGTCACGGGCGCCCGACGGTCCCTCGGAGGTGCCGAGGCCGTCATGAAGCTCCGCGCCCTCATCCAGAGCCACGACTTCGACGACTACTGGGAGTTCCACATCCAGCAGGACGTCCAGCGAACGCACGCCTCGAAGTACCAGGACGGCACGCCGCCGCCCCTCACCTCGCCCTCGAAACAGCCCGCCCTACGCATCGTGAAGTGAGCCCAGGCGTCGTTGGGAAAGAACGGCACCCCGCGCACCCCGCTGAATCAGTGAACGGCACGATCATCGTTGACCGTGCCGTCCTGTTTCGAATCCTGAACCTATTCGTGCTCAGCGAAACCATGCGAAACGCGAATACGCAACCTGCTCTTTTCCATAGACCGGTTGACGAACGATCGCGCCATCCTGCACCACGTCCTGATACGCATTGATGTACTGGTTCCTCAACGTGATGCGATAGACAACGGCCTTGGCGTCGGAACGTCCGCTGTCAGGAACAGTGAACACACCGTCGGATACCTTGACTTTCCCGAGCGTGCGTGGATCACCGAGCGAACGAAAGTCGATCTGAACGTAGGCGTCCTCTGCGAAGCCAGAGCGAATCCCTTCGGCCTCGATCACGAGGTAAAGCTCCTGCCCGTCGCGATTCGGAAAAGTCTGAAATGCGCGATCGGAGTAGCATCGGTAATAGACCTGTGTTCCCGCGCCTCGAAACACGTACGCCAACTCTTGATTTTGATTCTCAGGAGTTGCGAAAGCGTTCTTCGAGAAAACGCACTCATTGCCGTCGGTATGACGGTCGAACGCTCCCGTCGTGGATAGCTTCGAACGAGCTTCGTTTGCGCGCGCTTCGCTAATCTGATTGGCAATTGGGAGGAACTCCGTGACCGCATAGCGTTCGCGAACACCGTCAACGGTAATATGCGAACTTGTGATCGCCTCGAGCAAGGTCGGGTATGCATGAGGAGACGCGAGGTGCGTCCCGAGACTCGCAGCATAGTATTGGCGCAAGATTTCCTTGCCCTCTACACATGCCGTTTCGTTGTTGCACAACGAGCTACAGCGGTTGTCGAGCGCTGTGAACAAGTGCCCGGACTTGGTGCGCATTTCCGAGGCAATGGACGCCGGAGCGGCCGACATCTCGACGTTCCGGCAATACGCCGGACGGTCACCTCCACCACCCCCACCCGAGCCACCGCCCATTCCACTAAAGAGCGCACATGCTCCCACGAATAATGACGATGCAAAGGTAGCCGAAATTATCAAAATTGTTTTCTTCACGAACGATCCTCCCTATGCAATGTAATACTAATAAACCAGGTGGGGCTGTCAAGGGCCCAGGGCGATCGGCATCTCCCACCACGATTCGGGTGCCGTCGGGTACAAAATGGCGTGGCCGGCCGAGCAATGCTGACCGTTCGATCGCTTTCTTTCATCCTTGATGGTCGCCGAAGGCAGATGGAAACGTGTGTAGGAAAACCAAAATGTGTTGGAAAACCTCACGGGGTCGGGCTGTCGAGGGCCAAGTTCGAAGGGGGCGTTGAGCGCGGCTTGGTGGCTGTTCCTGGCGTCACAGAGGGTCGCAGACGTGCCAGTTGGTGATCTTCGGGTCGCAAAGACGCCGGTGTCGACGGGTTGGTCGAGGTCCTCGGGCGCAGTGGGCCCTTCGCTCGCGGCATCGACGTTGTGTGTAAGTTGGTAGGCTAAACGAAAGCGCATAGCAGCGGTCCGCCGCGCCCACGGGGCGGCCGTTGCCGTCGAACGCCGTGGCGACCTCGAGGCCCGCGCTGGTGCGAGCGCGCACGCGGTTGCCGTCGGCGTCGTACTCGCTCACCACGTCACCCGCCGCGCTGCCCTCGCAGATCACCTGCTATTTGTCCGAGGGCAATCTCTTCGCGTAGGTGTGCGGCTCGAAATCGACGACGGATGGGCGTCCGATCGCACGCGTCGTCTTGCTGCCGTTACGCGCACCGACACCGCGATGGGCCTGATTGGGGCCTTCCTCCTTGCCGCGCGCGTGACCGCGCATGTCGTTCAGCACCGCGGCGAACCCGTGCATTTTTGTACGTCCCTGATTTCAGGTTCCCGGCTCTGTCCCGCTCGGCCCCGCCGTCGGCGGCGGCCTTCATGCCCGTCGCGTTGCCTTCGATGGTCGTCATGTTTCCGGATCCGTCGATCGACGCATCCGCCATCGCGTAGTGATTGGCGGTGGGTTCGTCTCCGGTATCGCAGAAGACGACGTCACCAGGCTGAACCTGAGGCTCCTTACCGGCTGCATAGATCTCAGCCATGTCCGCTGGGGAGATCCACCGACGCGCCGAACCACGGGAGCGATGATACTCCTCAACAGTCTTCCACTGATTGTCTTCGTTCAATACGTAGTTCTGGACGCTGGCCGAGCTCTTTTCGCGTTGGTAGGTGAAGAAGGCCACGCCCTTGGTCGTGTGCGCCATCGACGCGGCGTGATCCGGATCCATGCCGGCCCCGCGAACGAGATTTGCGGCGACCGTGAATCCGCACCAGTCCGCGATCTGATCGCCACCCTGTTCCGTCTTCTGATGATCTGAGACGAACTGCGACTTCATGCCCGCCGCTTCGAATACTTCATCGACCTCGTTCCTGGCGACGCCTCGTTTGCGCTTCCGTTCAGCCGCGCGGGTGGCCGGGTTTTCACTCTTTCTTGCATCCGCGCAATCGATCTCTTCGTCGTTCGTACGCCACGACGTGCGCGCCTGGTGAACCTGATGGGCCTGGAACATCGTGACACTGGCGTCGTTGGCAGCGCGCGTCGCGGCATCGAGTTCGTTGCGTACGCAAGCAAACGCCGGCACCTGGAGGTAGCTTCGGATATGGTGGACGGTCTGGTTCCAGGCTTGGAGATCTCCGAGCGATGGAAGCGTCGGGTCCTGCGTGCGGTCAGCGCGCGTGACGCTCGAGGCATTCATCAATGAGACGCATGCCTGGCGGAGGTTGCGGGCGAGGGATTCGAAGTGCACGAGCCCCGAACTTGCGGCCACGGGATCGCCAATGTGCCCACCGGCCACGGTGTTCAGCGCGGACGCGAGCTCGACGCACCACGCATGCGCGGACACCAGCAGCAGGGCGTTCGCCCTCTCGTCGTAGAATTCGGTTGGTGGTGACGGGAGGGAGCTGAGCAACGAGGACAGATCGTCCCCGCTCGTTGTGGCGGGCTGGTTCTCGGCCAGGGCTGCCAGGTCATCGTCGTGTGCGGCGGCGGCTTCGTTTTCGCCGGGGGCAACGCCTCGCCGAGCCGTGCCGGGGGCAGCCTTGTTCTTCAGCTGCACCATCTGCGCCGGCATCTGCCGGCTGCTACGGACCTGGCCGCCACTGCCGGGCATCGCGTCGAGCAACCCCGCGGCCGATTCACCGCGCACGACCTGGTCGGCGACCGCGTCGGCATGTCGTTCGTATGGATCCCCGGCCTGGCCGACGCCACCCTTGAGCGTCACGCCGCCGCGCTGCTGCACCACGTGCGCGGCCTCGTGGGCCGCGGTGTGCAGCGTTGGGGTGCCGCCGAAGGCGACATGATCGCCGACCGCGTAGGCCTCGGCACCCATCGCACCGGCGCCCGCCGACGCCGCGCTGCCGGTGTGGGCCTGCACCGACGACACGTCGTGCTCACCGAACAGCGGCTGGATCTTTTCGATGAACGGCAACCGACCGCTGGCGCCGCTGGTGCCGTGGGCGGCGGCGTGATGGATGGCGTCGCCGTCGGCGCCGCCCTGCATCTGCACCGCGGGCGGCGTGAAGAAGCCGAGCGCTTCGTCGAACAGGCGGGGGGCGAACGGCGCGGCCGGGGCGTCGCCGGCGTCGAGCCGGTGGTGCGGATCGCCGCTCGTCGCGATCGCGCCGGGGTTGCGAACCGCCGCGATGCCGGCGGTCAAGGTCCGCTTCCCGGGCGCCGGGCGATCCCGATCCGCCGCCTGGTCGTGAGACTCGTACCCGCTTCCACGGTGCTGGCCTTTGATCATGACGACGGTCTTTGCAGGCCGCGGACCGGAGGTAAGCCCGCGCGATCACCTGGACGTCGCGCCGATGGTTGCCGGTCAGGCAACCACGCGGCGACCACGGCGTTGCCGGGATGGGAACCTGCGCCGACCGCCGCGCCGGCGGCTCAGCCGTGGTCGGGCTCGCCGCGGCCGGATCGGCGGGCGATGCGGTACAGGTAGACCCGGTTGATGCCCGCGGCGCGGGCGGCGGCGACGACCTTGCCGTCGTGACGTCGCAACAGCCCGTCGACGTAGCGGCGCTCGAACTCGGCGAGGATGCGCCGCCGCGCCTCGACGAACGGCAACGACGGATCGACCACGAGCGGGTCGGCGGCGGCGGGCGCCGGCTCCAGCGCGCCAGGGTCGTCGAACACCAGGCAGCGTTCGAGATAGTTGCGCAGCTCGCGGACGTTGCCGGGCCAGGCGGCGACGCGCAGCCGATCGACCAGCTCCGTCGTGCACAGGCGATCGATCACCTCCGGCTGGGCGCCGAGGCCGGCGAGCACGACGCGCGCCAGCTCGGCGAGATCCTCGGGCCGCCGCCGCAACGGCGGAAGCTCGAGGCGGACCACCGCGAGCCGGTAGTAGAGGTCGGCGCGGAACCGCCCGGCGTTGACCTCGCCGCGCAGGTCGCGGTTGGTCGCGGCCACCACCCGGACGTCAACCGGCAGGTGCTGGTTGGCCCCGACCCGCCGCACGGTCCGGTTCTCGAGCACGCGCAGCAGCTTGGGCTGGACGTCGAGCGGCAGCTCGCCGATCTCGTCGAGGAAGATGGTGCCGCCGTCGCCAGCCTCGAACGCGCCGGTGCGGCGGGTGTCAGCGCCGGTGAACGCGCCCTTCTCGTGACCGAACAGCTCGCTCTCAAGCAGCGGTCCGGGGATCGCCGAGCAGTCGACGACGATGAAGGGCGCCGGCTTGCGGCGGCCGCTGCGATGGAGCGCCTCGGCGGCAGCGCCCTTGCCGGTGCCCGACTCGCCCTCGAGCAGGACGGTGGTGTCGGTGGCGGCGACGCGCTCGAGCAGGGCGAACAACGCTCGCATCGGCACCGAGCGGCCGACCAGCCCGCCAAATCGATCGTGCGGCGACAGGACGATCCGGTTGCTGTCGCGGCCGAGCTCGAAGCCGATCGCGGTGGCGCCGGCGCGCACCACGCTGCCATCGCGGAGGAAGGCCTCCCGGACGCGGACGCCATCGACCGTGGTGCCGTTGCGGCTGCCGAGATCGACCACCAGCGGCCCGTCGGTGGTGATCCGCACCTCGCAGTGGAACCGCGACGCGGTCGAATCGCCGAGCACCAGATCGTTCGAGGGGTGGGCGCCGATCGCGCAGCGGTCGGCGCTGGGTTCGACCAGCTGGCCAGCCCCGACGCCCTCGAGCACGCGGAGGCGGAAGCGTCGGACGCGCTCGGGCGCGGTCAGGTCACCAGGTGCGGTGACGCGGTAGGCGTCGGCGGCTGGTTCGGAGCGCCGATCGGACACTCGGCGAGCGTATCACGTCGGTTCGCGACTCTCAGCAGTCGTCCGCGATCTCGAGCGCCAGCCCGCCAATCGTCACACTCCATTGCAGCGCCCCGCCCACGTGACCGTAGTGGAGGTCGGTCAGCGCTGGCGACGGCGCGCCCGCGGCGCGCGCGCGTACCAGGACCTGGGCGATCGGGCACCGGGGTGGCCGAACCAGCGCGAGCTCGCAGCTGTCGTCGTAGCGCTGGTAGGCCACGATCCGCGTCGGCTCGACCGACACGTAGATGATGCATGGGCGCTCGCTCCCCGCGGGCTGATCCGCGAAGCTCGACAGGACGCGCGAGCGAAACCGATAGTGGACCGCGGCCAGGCGCGCGTTGAGATCGATGGTCCCGTCATCCCGGACCTTGCGGGTCATGAGCGCCGACAGCGTCGCGTCGCTCGCCAGGCGGCGTGCGATCGCGGTGACGGCCGCCAGATTCGCCGAGGCGTCGAACCTCGTCGGGCTAGCCGGGGCCGCCAGCTCGAGCGGGTTGGATTCGGTGTGGATGTCGGCGGCTCCACTCGCGCCGCGGACGCCAGGGCCGCTGGTCACGCCGTCGCCGACCGCCACGTCGGTCTGCGCCCCGGCGTCGGCCGCCGCCGCATCGGTCGCGACGGCACCGGCGTCGCGTACAGCGGGCGCCCGGCGAGGGACGATCGCGGCGGTGCCGCCACCAGCGTCGGCACCGTTCGCATCCACCCGCATCGCCAGGTCCGACGCCGGGGCATCGGTGGCGCCGCCGTCGATGATCGCCGCGATCGCGCCAGTGCCAAGGCGTGGCTGCCGGTCCGGACCGCCGCGCGTGGTGGCGACGTAGGCGAGCGCCGCCGCCGCCGCCGCCGCACCGGCGAGCAAGGCCGTGCGACGGCGTGTCCGGGGCAGCTGCGCCAGAGGCGCCGCCGGGCGTTCGGCGCGCGTCGGCCGGTCGCTGGCATCGGGCGGCACCGACGCTCTCGGTGGTGGCCGCGCGTCCACCGTCGCCGGACCGCTCGGGGACGACGCCGCATCCGACGTCGGGGCGCGCGGCGCGACAGCCAGCGGCCGGGTCGCGGTGAAGCCATGCACGCGATCGTCCGCCGGCGGTGGCTCGTCACCCTCGACCAGCGCCGCGACGTCGACCGGCTGGAACGCCGACGCCGGAAGGCCGGCCACCGCGGCCCGCAACGCGGCCGCCATCTCGCTCGCCGACGCAAAGCGCCGCTCGGGATCCTTGGCCAGCGCACGTCCGATCACGTGATCGACCGCGGCCGGAACCTCGGCGCGCCGCGCGCTGGCATGCGGCGCGTCGACCTCGACGTGCATCTGCATGACCTCGTACGCCGACGGCGCTTCGAACGGCAGCCGCCCGGTCAGCGCCTCGTACAGCACCACCCCGGCGGCGTAGACATCGGTGCGCGCGTCGGTGGCACGGCCGCGGATCTGCTCGGGCGCCATGTACGCCGGTGTCCCCAGCACCTGACCCGAGACCGTGTTGCCGCCGCCACCGACCAGTTTGGCGATGCCGAAGTCGAGGACCTTGGCATGCCCGGTCCGCGTCACCACGATGTTGTCGGGCTTGAGGTCACGGTGCACGACGCCGTGGTCGTGGGCGGCGGCGATCCCGGCCAGGACTTCGTCGAGGAGCTCGGCCACCCAGCCGATCGGCAGCGGCGCCTGGCGGATCAAGGCCGCGAGCGACGCGCCGGCGACGTACTCCATGACGATGTACGGCCGGCCGTCGGGCAGATGCGCCAGGTCGAGCACGTCGACGATGTGATCGTGGTCGATCTGGTTGGCGGCGCGCGCCTCCGCGAAGAAACGCTCGACGAGGTCGGGATCGTCGGCGGCCCGCGGCGTGAGGACCTTGATCGCGACCCGCGCGCCGATGTCGGGTTGCACCGCCAGGTACACGCGCCCCATCCCACCGGCACCGAGCAAGCGCGTGATGCGGTAGCGACCCAGCTCGCGACCGAGGAGCGGATCGGTCGACATCCAGCACCACGGTAGCACGCCGACCGTGGACGGTCAGGCCCCCGGAACGGCTGACCTCCGCGGATGTGACGAGCTCCGCCAGGTCGGCGACGAGACGGCTGCAGACCGCGCATCGATCGATGTGCGCGTCGAGCACCCGACGCGCGTCCAGATCGAGTCCGCGTTCGAGCAGCGCGATGAAGGCGCACCCGGGCAAGGCTCGGGGCCGTCAGTCAGCATGGTCCCAGGAGGGCGCCCGCATCGCGCGAACTGCCCGCGCACAAAAACTTCCGCACAGCGTGCAACGCCTCGCTCCGCCCAGCGTCCGAGAACGCATACACGGTGGGAACGCCCCACTCCACCTGCTCACGAAGCCTGGCTCCTCCGGTCTGTTTGAACGAGGCCATCACCCTGTCACTGCTCCAGGAAAGACCATGAAGAAGCTCATCGCCCTCACCCTCGCCACTCTCAACGTCAGCGCCACCGCCTTCGCCGATGCGCCCGCGTGTACCCCCACCAGCGCATAGCCGACTCGACCTCTTGCAGCGGCGCGATAGCATCGATCCACACGCGCATTTCGGCCTGATCGCCGTGAAGGTTCGCGAGCAGGTACGACTTGCCAACGCCGCCGTCGGACGTCAGGACGACACGCTCTGCGCAACCCGATCAGCTGTTTCGGCGCGCCTCCGTCCAGGCTCGACGCCCCGGCCGTCCCAAGAAGCAGCTGCGGCCATCCCCATGTCGGCGAAGCTGATCCGGCCGTTCGTGGAGTCGATGCGCCGAGCAGAGCCTGAAGTCATTCAAGTATTCTTGAACTCCGAATCATGTCGGAATCTTGAACGTCCGTTTCATGCGCCCGATGGTAGCGAATGCCCTGTCCTTCGCCGCCGCGTCTCTCACCAGGAGTGTTCACCGATGCGAACGAACGCCTTCATTTTTCGCTGTTTCGTGTTCACCGCCCTGTTCGCCGCGTGCGGCACCGCGCCGTCCGCTCTCGACGCGGGCGATCCGGGCACAGGCGATCCCGACGCGGGCGATCCGGGCACAGGCGATCCCGACGGCGGCGGGGACACGACCGGCCACCTGCGCGTCGTCGCGCGGTTCGGCTGGCCCTCGCTGGGGCGCACCGCGTTCTCGTTGAAGGTCGACGGCCAGGCGCTCTCGGCCGCGTTCGACATGGCGATGCTGGCGGCGGAGACGCAGGGCGACCTGCCGGGGCGCGACACGGTCTTCCTCCCGATCGCAGTGGGTGAGCACACCCTCGAGGCGACGGGCACGGCCAGGTTCGAGTGGTGCGTCAACCCGCCGTTCTGCTCAGGTCAGACCTACGGCCTGGACTTCAGCGGCTCCGCGACCTTCACCGCCACGGCCGGCGGGCACCAGGTCGCGTTCGTGGACTTCTTCGCCGTCTTCGTGGGACCCGCAGTGCCGCCACAGGCGGGCGACCCGCTGGTGAAGGTCGTCGACGTCACGGTGCCGTCCTCCGGCGCGAGCCTCGTGGTCCAGCGCAGCGGCCAGTTCCCGGTAAGCGATGTGACGTACGGCTGGGTGCCCCGGGCGAACGCCTGTGAAGACACAGTCAGCGCGACCATCGTCTTTCAGGATTCGGGCGCGTTCACCGTCCCGGCGGCCACGGAGGGCTACTTCTGGACGCAAGCACCGGACGGGCAGCGGATGTATTACGAAATCCCGGCGCTGAACGAGGGCGAGGTCTACCCGGTGCTGTCGTCCAGCGGCGGGCTCCTGCTGGCGCCGCAGACGTCGGGCGCGCGCACGGCGGCGGCGATTTTCTTCCCGACCTGCGAAGTATAGACCCGCGATGCGCATGGCGCGGTCAACGGTGGTGAGCGTCAGCCTGGGCGGTCGCCTTGGCCACCGCTTCGACCTCACCACCGTGCCACGCAATCGCATGAGCGCCGCCCAGATCATCGAGGCCTACCGGCTCCGCTGGCTCATCGAATTTCTGGTTCGCGAGCTCAAGCAGGAGGCCGATCTCGGGCGGATCTTCACCGCCGATTTGCATGCGCTCGCCGCGCTGACCTACGGCGCGGTCATCGGCCACGTCTTGATCCGTTCACTCCGCATCGTGGCGGCACTCCGTCACGACGGCCCCCTGGAGCAACTCGGCCCCCTGGCTGCGCGCACCTCGTCCGCGCCTTCGCCAGCGAGCGGATCGCCGCGCTGTTCCAGCCCGGGCGCACCGCCTGGCGTCGCGTCGTGGCGACCGTCACCGACGCATTGGTCGACTTCGCCCGCGAACTCAAACCCTCGCGATCACGCGACCGTGTTGCAAGGCGCCTCGGCGCGGTGGGCGCCCAACGTGATCGGGCATGGACGCGGGCCACACGGTCTTGCAGCTGACCGCCACACGCTCCGAGGTCGCGCGGCTGGAGGACGACACCGACGCCTATGCGCGTTCGCCCGCGCGCCGGGTGCGTTGGCCAGCAGGGGCCCAGGACGGCGGCCGTTCGCACGCCTCACGAGCAGCAACGTCCGTGCCCCGGTCCGGCGCGTGCCCGACGGGCCCTTGGGTCCGCGCCCGCCCTCGCTGCCGGGTCCCGAGAGCGCCCGCGCTCGTCGCGCTGGCAGGGCTCGGCAGACGGTGGCGAGCGGGCTGACGGCGGCTGTGACGGCCGAGTTACCCACAGGTAGTTGTGTTGGTTTCGCCGGCCCCTCCGCGTCATGTCGCGTCCCCGAGACTCAGCGCAGCGCGGCGAGCGTGGCGACCAGGTCGGGTGGCAGCGGCGACGCGAACGACAGCCGCGCGCCGGTGACCGGGTGCGCGAACGCGAGGATGGCTGCGTGCAGCGCCTGCCGGCCGAGCGCGGTGGCCGCGGCGGCGAGCCGCTCGTCGCGCTGGCGGTGGCCGTACACGGGATCGCCGAGCAGCGGCCAGCCGTGGTCGCTCGCGTGGACGCGGATCTGGTGGGTGCGGCCGGTCTCGAGGACGAACGTCAGCAAGGCGGCGCCGTGCAGGCGCTCGACGAGGGTCCAGTGGGTGACGGCGAGCTTGCCGCCGTGGACCTTCGACGAGAACCGCTTGCGATCGGTGGGGTGGCGCCCATACCAGGTGCGCAGCGTGCCGCCCGCGCCCGTCGGTGGTGGCGCGGCGATCGCGGTGTAGCTGCGCTCCATGCCGCCGGTCTCGCCCCGGCTCTTGGCGGCGAACGCGGCGGTCAGGGCGGCGTGGGCGCGGTCCGACTTGGCGACCACCATCACGCCGCTGGTGTCCTTGTCGAGCCGGTGGACGATGCCCGGACGGAGCACGCCGCCGATGCCCGACAGGTCCTGGCAGTGGTGGAGCAGCGCGTTGACCAGCGTGCCGCGCGTGTGCCCTGGCGCCGGGTGGACCACCATGCCGGCCGGCTTGTCGACGACGATCAGGTCCGCGTCCTCGAACAGGATGACCAGCGGGATGGCCTCGGCCGCCACCTCGAGCGCGACCGGCGCGGGCACGTGGACGACGATGGAGTCGCCGTACTTGAGCCGCTGGCCGGCCTTGGTCGCCACGGCGGCGCCGACCCGGACCTGGCCGTCTTCGATCAGCCGCTGCACGGCGGCGCGGGACAGGCTCGCGACCCGTGCGGCGATCACCGCATCGAGGCGACCGCCAACCTCGGACATGGTGATGGCGATCTGGTGATCACCACCACCGGTGGGTGCGACGACGAGCCACTCGTCATCCCCCAGGAGTTCATCGGCGGCATCGCCGACCTCGTCGACAGCGTCGAGGTCAGCGTCGCCCGTCACCAGATCTTGGACTTGACGTGACCCTTGGATTTCACGAGGACGTCGACGATCGCGCGCTCGTAGATGTGCTGAGCGAAGATGTCCTGGGCGACGCGGCTCTTGAACAGCTCGCGGCCCTCGTTGATCTCGTCGGCCATGACCTCGAACAGGTTGTCGTTGTTGATCCCTTCGAGAATCTTCGGCTCGTGATAGAGGGTCAGGTCCGAGGCGATGGCGCGGGCGAGCTGGCGCGCACGCTTCGGGTTGTCGATCAGGGTGGCCATACCTCCATGCTAGGGGGCGGCTCCGGCCCCGGTCAAGCCTTGGGGCGGGCCGCGTCGTCGTCGTCGTCCGGCGAGGGCCGCACGGCGCGGAACCGGGCCAGGTAGGACTGCTGGACCCGGTCGGCGTCGAGCCCGAGGGCGCGAGCGTACTGGGCCAGGAACCCACGCACGTACACCGCGGCGGGCAGCTTGGTGAACACCTCGGCCTCGAGGGCGACCAGGTAGGCCATGCCGATCTTCGAGCGCTCGGCGATCTCCCGCAGCTCCACCCCGATCGCCTCGCGGATCTGCCGCAACAGGGGGCCGGAGAACTCGGTGTGGGGGGACAGCTCGGGCATCGGCGGGCGGATCGCGATCGCCACGGGATCGTCGACCTTGGCCGGGGTGCGCGGGGGCTGGTGGTCGGTGTTGTTCGGCGGGGACACCGGCAACGGCACGCCGTCCGGGAACAGCTCGAGGTCGTAGTCCTTGCGCTTGGCCGCGTCCATCAGCGTGGTGTAGGCGAGGTCGAGCCGGCGGTGGACCGCCTCGAGGCTGGCCGGGTCGTACAGGCCGCTGATCGCCATCGACTCGGTGCCGTAGATGTCGCGGATCCGGCGGTTCGCGCGCCGGATGTCCTCGAAGCTCGCCGTCGGCGGCACCTCGAGGAGCTCGTAGTGCGAGTCCGGGGGGAGCACGTCACCGTCGAGGCCCTGGGGGAGCGCGCCGCTGCCCTCGGCGCCCTTGCCGAGCCGGACCGCGAGCAGGCCGCGCGCGATCCGCTCGATGCACTTGGCGATCCGGGTCTCCGGGTGCTCGATCAGCAACGGGCGGCGGCGACGGGTGGACGCCCACACCGCCTCGTCGTACTCGAGGTGGCCGAGGTAGCGGATCGGCGAGCCGAGGCGCCTGCGGGCGACCGACGCGACCGCGCGGCCGAGCTCCATGTCCGACTTGCTGCGCGCGCAGTTGACGACGAGGTGCGGCGAGAACCCGAGGATCAGCTTGCGCAGCTCGTCGAGGTCACCGCGCTCGTCGGCGCTGTCCTCGACGGTGGCCAGCCAGATGTCGAGCGGGCTCGGCATGCCGTCGTGGCTGTCGTCGGCGAGGCCGGCGCGGCTGGTCACGTGCGGGGGGATCAGGTGGGCGAGGCCGCGGCGCTCGAGCGCCTTGAGGAACGCCGACTTGACGAACCGGTGCATCAGCTCGATCGACGTGGGATCGGGCACCGCGACCAGCAGGCCGACGTCGGCGTCGAGGAACAGATCGAGCGTGGGTGCGGTCATGCCGGGCCCGAGATCGACGACGACGTAGTCGGCGGGGAGCTGGCGCAGCTCGCTGCTCAGGCGCTGCACCTGGGCGGCCGTCGGCTCGGCGATCCAGCCCGCATCGCGGAACCCCGCGACCAGCCGGACGTTGGGCACGTGGGTGGCGACCGCGACGTCGGCGAGCGGCGCGCCGCCCTCGATCAGGACCTCGGACAGCGTGCGCAGGGGCCGGGGCACCCCCGCGAACAGGTGGAGGTTGGGCATCCCGAACGCGGCGTCGACCAGGACCACGCGCTTGCCGAGCGTGGACAAGAAGATCCCCACGTTGGCGGCGACCAGGGTCTTGCCCACGCCGCCCTTGCCTCCGGCGATGGCGACCACGCGAGGAGTCATCGGCAGCACCTAAGCGCGATCCGCGCACCGGGGTCAAGCACTGCGTGCGCGGGGCGCCCGGCCCGTCAGCCGAGGGCACGCACGGCGGCCGCCACGGCGGCGAGGTCGGCCGGGAGCACCGTCCGCACGTCCAGCCACATCCGCCCCGCCTCGATCCGGCCGACGATCGACGCCCGGCGCAGCCCGCGATCGAGCTCGTCCGCGGACGCCCCGGCCAGGGTGACCGCCCACGACGGCAGCGAGGCGGTCGGCATCGCGCCGCCGCCGACCGTCGACGCACACGCCTCGACGGCGATGGTGAGCCCGCGGACCGCGCCGATCGCGGCGGCGAGTTCGTGGGCGGTGACCGCGACCGCGTCCGCGGGCGCGCCGAGCATCCGCAGCGCGGGCAGATCGGCGAGCCGGCGTTCGCGGTACAGTCCCAGCGTGGCGGCCAGGCCGGCGAGCGTGAGCTTGTCCGGACGCATCGCGCGCATCAGCGGGTGCGTGCGGACGCGCTCGACCGCAGCGCGCGTGCCGACCACGATCCCGGCCTGCGGGCCGCCGAGCAGCTTGTCGCCGGAGAACGTCACCAGATCGGCGCCGGTCGCGACCGCTTCGGCGACGGTGGGCTCCTCGGGGAGGCCCCACGCGCGCTGGGTCTCGCGATCGATCATCGCGCCCGAGCCGAGGTCGATCATGGTGGCGACGCCGCGCGGACGGCCGAGCGCCACCAGCACCTCGGGGACGACCTCGCTGGTGAACCCGACGATCGCGAAGTTCGCGCGGTGCACCTTGAGCAGCAAGGCGGTGGCGGGCCGCAGCGCGCTCTCGTAGTCGCGGAGGTGGGTCTTGTTGGTGGTGCCGACCTCGACCATCACGCCGCGCGACAGGGCGAGGATCTCGGGCAGCCGGAACGAGCCGCCGATCTCGACGAGCTCGCCGCGCGACACGATGATCTCGCGCTCGGTGGCGAGCGCGGCGAGGCCGAGCACGGTGGCGGCGGCGTTGTTGTTGACCACGGCCGCGTCCTCGGCGCCGGTCAGCTCGCGCAGCAGCTCGCGGAGGTGGTCGTGGCGCGAGCCGCGCTCGCCGGTGTCGAGGTCGTACTCGAGGTTCGAGTAGCCGCGGGCGACCTCGTCGATCGCCGCGCGCGCGGCCGCCGCGAGCGGGGCGCGTCCAGGTTGGTGTGGAGCACCACGCCGGTCGCGTTGATCACGGGGCGCAGACGTGGGCGCGCGAGCTCGGTGGCGGCGGCCGCGACGGCGGCCGGATCGATCGCCGGATCGGTCGCACGGTCGGCGAGCAGCGCGGCGCGCCGGTCCGCGATCGCGCGGCGCGCCGCCTCGACGATCGCCCACCGGGGCGCGGAGCCGGCGGCGGTGGCCGCGTCGACGAGGGCATGGACCGCGGGGAGACGCGCGAGGAGCTCGCTCACACGTGCACGCTACCACCAGTTCGTCCGCGCGCACGGAGGGGATGTGCGCGCGACCGTGCGCCCCGCAAGCTCATCGACCTCAGCGGCATTGTCGATCCGGATGTCGGCTCCGGACCCGACGCGCCAGGAGTTCGCGAAACGAACTCGAACGGGGGTGGAGGCCCTGCACGGCTTGCCGCGTGGAGCAGGGGCGAAGCCCCGTGGAATCGAGCCTCACCGGGGCTCACGCGACGCGCGGCCGAGAGCGTCCCCCCCTTTGCCGCACCTCGTTTCGGAACCCGCGCGCCGCGGGGCCCGGTGGTGTGTCCAGGTCGGCGGGCCGCGCGATTGCCAGGTAGACTGCGGCCGTGAACGTCCAGGCGGTCTCCGCCCTTCTCGCCGCGCTGCTGATCCTCGCGATCGGGACGAGCGTGCTGCTGCGGTCCCGCAAGGACCGCATGTACACGGCGTTCGCGCAGTTCACGTTCGTGGTGTCCGCGTGGCACCTGTGCACGTTCATCGACGCGGCGACCGACAGCCCGGTGATGCGCTGGCTCGCCCTGTGGGCGGCCGCGACGATCCCGGTGACCGCGATCCGGTTCTTCCGGATCTTCCTCGCGCAGCCGTCGATCGGCGGGCCCAAGCGCGGTCCCCGCGTGACGATCGTGTGGACGCTGCTCGCGTACGCCGGCCTCGTGTACTCCGCGATCGCGCAGCCGATCCACCACACGCTCTACTTTCTCGTCCCGTTCGGGACCTACGTGTTCGGTGGCCTGTACCGGTGCGTCTGGGACATGTGGACGGTCTACCGGGGGACCACCAAGCGCGTCGAGCGCACGCGCGTCGGCTACCTCGCACTCGGCGGGTTCGTCGCGACGACGCTCCAGCTCACCGACGTCCTGCCCCGGTTCGACATCGAGTGGCCCGCCGTCGGCAACATCCTCGGCATCCTCTACCTGTACTTCCTGTCGCAGAGCCTGTTCCGCAACCGGCTGATCGACCTCAACGAGCTGCTCGGCAAGATGGCGGTGCTCGGCACCCTGGTGATCCTGCTGTCGGCGGTCTACGGATTTCTGCTGTACTGGATGGGCGGCGCGCAGAAGGGGCTCTACCTCCTCAACGCGCTGGTCGCCTCGTTCGTGATCCTGATCCTGTTCGAGCCGGTGCGCAGCTGGCTCGAGAACGGCATCAACCGGTGGCTGCTGCGCCAGCGCACCGAGCTGCGTGGCCGGCTCGAGGCGGTCCGGCGCGAGCTGCCCGGCGTCGTCGACGTCCAGGACATGGTCACGCGGATCACCACGGCCCTCGAGGAGTCCCGGCGCGTCACCGACGCCGCGGTGTACCTGCTCGACGCCGACGGCGCCGGGTTCGACCGCGTGGCGCAGATCGGGACCAGCGTGGTCGAGCGCATCGACGCCACCGCCGACCGCGCCCTCCTCGACCGCGTGCGCGGCGGCTACCTCGATCGCGATCGCGTGGCGCGCGAGATCAACGAACTCGGCCGCGCCGCCGACGCCGAGCCTCGCCGGGCCCCGATGCTCGCGCTCAAGACCCGCCTCGAGGAGCTCGGTGCGGACCTCGTGTTCCCGCTGCTCGGCTCGGCCGAGACCGAGCAGGGGCCGTGGCTGCTCGGCCTGATCTGCCTGCGCGACGAGCGGACGCTGTCCGCGTTCGACGCCGACGACATCGAGCTGTTTCGCCAGGTCGCGATCGGCGCGGCCCGCGTGATCGAGTCGAGCCAGGCGTACGAGCGCGTCAAGGAGCGCGACCGCCTGGCCGCGCTCGGCGAGATGGCGGCCGGCCTCGCCCACGAGATCCGGAACCCCCTCGGCGCGATCAAGGGCGCGGCCCAGCTGCTGATGACCGATGGCAAGCAGGGCGGCAGCCACCCCGAGAACGCCGAGTTCCTCGAGATCATCGTCGAGGAGGCCAACCGCCTCAACAACGTCGTGACGCGGTTCCTCGACTACGCCCGGCCGGAGCGCCCCGGCCGCGAGGGCGGCGGCAAGGTCGACCTCAACCAGGTGGTGCGCAAGACGGTCCAGCTGCTGCAGCAGGCACCGCTCGAGTCCGTCGACGTGCGCGTGCGGCTCGATGATCAGCTGCCGATGATCGCCGGGGATCCCGAGTCGCTGATCCAGGTGTTCCTCAACCTCGGGCAGAACGCGCTCCAGGCGATGCCCGATGGCGGCACGCTCGAGATCTTGACCACGCGCCGGCGCCGCTCGCGCCTCGGCTACGGCCAGTTCGCCGAGGTCCGGTTCCGCGACACCGGCATCGGCATCCCGCGCGATCGCCTCAAGAAGCTGTTCATCCCGTTCTACACGACCAAGCAGAAGGGCACCGGCCTGGGCCTGGCGATCAGCCACCGCATCATCAACCAGCACGGCGGCACCATCGAGGTGCGCTCCGCGATCGGCCAGGGCTCGACGTTCTCGGTGTTCCTGCCGGCGGCCGATCCGGTGTCGGCCAGCAAGATCGAGGACGTCAGCGAGACCGGCCGGATGACCGGCCTGGCAGGCGTGACCGCCGGGCGTGTCGATCCGCCCCCGCCGCCGGGCGCCGCCGGCGACGACGGCCCGCGCTCGCCCCCGCCAGGTCCCGCCGAGGCCCCTCCGCCCGCCGCCGGCCCGGCGGATGACCTCCCCGCCGCTGGATAGGGTAGGCTTCGCCACGATGCAGCCCGCGAAGATCCTCGTCGCGGACGACGAGCAGAACCTGCGACGCGTCCTCGTGGCCCTGCTCCGTCGCGACGGGCACGACGTCCTCCAGGCCTCCACCGGCCTCGAGGCGATCGAGCGCCTCGCCGAGGTCGACGTCGTGATCACGGATCTCCGCATGCCCGGCGCCGACGGCATGGAGGTGCTCCGCACCGCCACGAAGAGCTACCCCCACGTGCCGGTGATCATGATCACCGCGTACGGCTCGGTCGGCCAGGCGGTCGAGGCGATCAAGGCCGGCGCGTTCGACTACATCGAGAAGCCGTTCGAGCAGACCTCGATCCGCTCGATCATCGAGAAGGCGATCGGCCAGGCCGCCGCCAACCGGATGGCGCCGCGCCAGACCCTGTACTCGGGCACGGATCCCGAGTCGACCGGCAAGTACGGCCTGGTCGGCCACAGCGCGGAGATGCAGCAGATCTTCGCGGTCATCGACAAGGTCGCCGACACGCCGTCGACCGTGCTGATCACCGGCGAGAGCGGCACGGGCAAGGAGCTGGTCGCCAAGGCGCTGCACGAGCAGTCGAGCCGCCAGGGTGGCCCGTTCATCAAGATCAACTGCGCTGCGATCCCGAAGACCCTGATGGAGTCCGAGCTGTTCGGCTACGAGAAGGGCGCGTTCACCGGCGCCACCTCGAGCAAGCCGGGCCGGTTCGAACTCGCCGACGAGGGCACGCTGTTCCTCGACGAGATCGGCGAGATCCCCGTCGAGATGCAGGTCAAGCTCCTGCGCGCGATCCAGGAGAGCGAGTTCGAGCGGGTCGGCGGCCTCAAGACCATCAAGGTCGACGTCCGCCTGATCACCGCGACCAACCGCGACCTCGAACAGGAGATCCTGCGCGGCAACTTCCGCGAGGACCTGTTCTACCGGCTCAACGTGGTGCCCTTGCTGGTCCCACCGCTCCGCCGCCGCACCGGCGATATCCCGCTGCTGGCCCAGCACATCATCAAGAAGTTCAACGAGCGCCTGAAGAAGACCATCACGGGGATCGCCGACGACGCCCTCGCCGCCCTCGAGGGCCACGCCTGGCCCGGGAACATCCGCGAGCTCGAGAACGTCCTCGAGCGCACCATCCTGTTCTGCCAGGGCGAGCGGATCGAGCGCGCGGACCTGCAGCTGTCGTCGACCGGCCAGCCCGAACCGGCGGCCGTGCCCGCCGTGACCCGCACCCTGTCGAGCGGGGCGATCGCGCCGATCGTCGACGACGAGGACGACGGCGACGACGCAGTGGTCGGCGAGCACGGGGGCGCGGCCTCCGGATCGCTCAAGGACATCGTCCGCGCCGAGACCTCGCGCGTCGAGCGCGAGCTGATCATCAAGGCGCTCGAGGAGACCGGCGGCAACGTCACGCAGGCCGCGCGCCTGCTCAAGATCAGCCGCAAGAGCCTCCAGATGAAGATGAAGGAGCTCGGGCTGCGCGACAAGGAAGCCTGAGCCGGCGGACCAGCCCCCCGGCCCGGTGCCGGGCCCGACGCCGCGGGATCCCGCGCGCTTCCGGGCAGGGCGCTCCTGCCATCGCGGCACATCTGGTGATACCGTCCGGGGCGGTGCTTCGACATTCGACGACGCTGGTGACCACGCTGGCGAGCCTCCTCGCCCTCACGAGCGCCGTGCAGGCGAATCCCGCGTCCACCGTGCCGAGCGCGGGCGATCCGGGTAACTCGATCGACCTGCACGTCCGGCTGGACTACAGCTACCAGCTCGATCGCTCGACGATCACGCGCGAGCGGGTCGGGACCGTCAGCGATCCGCTCGCCGCGATCCCGCGCGCGAAGGACCTCGACTTCACGCAGTCCCAGCACGTGATCACGCCGCGCGCTGACCTCAGCGTGTTCCAGGACACCTGGCTGTCACTCGCACTGCCCATCACGATCGGGCAGGCCCGCGAGCTCGGGTTCGCCGATGGCGTCAACGCGGCCAGCTCGTCGACGTTCACCGATGGCCTGCTGACCGGCGGCGGGTTCGACGCCCGCGACCCGTCGGCGGCCCCTCCAGGCGGCCTCGCCTTCCGCGGCCTGTCCCGCTCGGGCCTCGACCAGATCCACCTCGGGCTCCATGTCGCGCCGATGAACCAGCGCCGCGACGACACCAAGCCGACCTGGAAGATCGGCGGCGAGGTCCGCCTCGCGGTCGGCGGCGTCGCCAAGATGGACGCGCTCGATCCCGGCTCGGAGACCGCGGTCGGCCGCGGCATCCACGAGCTCCGGCTCTACACCAGCGTCGCGCGCCAGTTCAGCCGCGCCGAGGGCTGGTTCGAGGCGTTCTGGATGGTCCCGCTGACCACCACGCGGGGTTCGCTGTTCCAGGATCCCGGGTACGGCTCGACCAACCCGGCCCCGTCGCAGACCGCCGGCACCTCGTTCGGCCTCGAGACCTACATCGTCAACGACACCGCCAACGGCAACCAGATCGGATTCGACGTCGGCGCCCGCCTGGTCGCCCACTTCGAGGGTCGCGCGTACACCGAAATGTGGGAGGTGTTCGCGCTCGCCGGTGACAGCCGCGGGACCGGCCCCCTGATCCTCGACCGCGACCCGGTGACCAGCGGCACCCAGGCGCTGTCATACCCCGGCGTGTCCAACGTCGAGAACTACATCGAGACCGCCACCCGGGTCGCCCTGCGCGGCCGCCTCGGCAAGAACGTGCAGTTCGCCGCCGTCGCGGACCTCGCCTGGAAGTCCGATCACGCGATCACGTTCGCCGACGCCGGCATCGACCTGCCGACCTGCGACGGCTCCACGTCCGACTGCGAGACCGACACCAACGACGTCGTCAACCCGAGCACGCGCGAGGTCAACCCGGCGAGCGTGCCGGCGATCGACCTCGTCGGCCACCGCTACTTCTCGACCGACAACTTCGCGCTGTCGGTCGGCGTCGAGGCCCAGGTCTCGTTCTAGCCAGGCGGTCCCCGCGCGGGGCCGCTCGCCGCCACGTCCGTCGCGCCACATCTGGGCAAGGCCGCGCTGCGCCCGCGTGCGACCGCGCCCCCCGGCCCCGCGACGGCCCCTCCGGGGCCACCCGGATCACCTGGACGGCGTAAACGTGGTCCCGCGGGCTTGAGCCCGCTCGGGGTCCTTCGTACCTTTCCCTCCCCGGCGCCGGGTGATGAGCGCGGGCGGAGGTCCAAGATGATTCTGGGTAAGTTCTTTGGTGCGATCCGGGCTCAGCTCAACAAGCTCGCGAACTACTTCTGGGAGGCCGACCCGATCGCCCAGATGCAGTACGAGTACGATCAGGCGGTCGAGCAGCTCAAGGAAGGCCGCATTGGCCTCGAGCAGTACCGCGGCCTGGTGGAGCGGGTGTCTCGGCAGGTCAAGGACGGGGAGAAGGAGATCGCCAAGCTCCAGGCTCAGGCCAAGGCCTACCTCAAGGCGGGTGATCGCGAGACGGCGGGCAGCTTCGCGCTGCAGCTGACCAAGGCGAAGGCCACGCTCGACGAGAACCAGCAGCAGCTCGCGATGCACGAGGGCGCCTACCAGAACAACCTCAAGAAGATCCAGTTCGCGAACAAGAAGCTGGTCGAGGTCAAGGACAAGATCTCCAAGTACGACGCCGAGCTCAAGATGAGCGAGGCCGAGGCCGAGGTCGCGAAGCTCACCCAGAGCTTCAACATGGACGTCACGACCGACTTCGGTCAGCTCGAGGACGTCATCCAGCGCAAGATCGATGGCAACCGCGGCAAGGCGCGGGTCGCCAGCGACCTCTCCAACGAGGGCCTCGACAAGATCGTCGCCGAGGAGAAGATGGAGCAGTCGATGGCCGACGACGCGCTGCGCGACCTCGAGGTCGAGCTCGGCATGCGCGCGCCCGAGACCACGCCCGTGATCGCCACCGCCAAGGACCTCGGCCCCGCCGAGACCGAGCGCAGCGAACCCACCAAGGTCACCGAGTAAGCAGGAGTCACGAACATGTCCAACGGAGCAGGGAAGCCGAAGCCGGCGTTCTTGATCGCCGTGCTCGCCGTCGTGGCGGGCCTGTGCGGTCTGGCGTTCTACCGCTGTAACTCGAGCAAGAAGGACACCGGGGGCGACGCCACCTTCATCGATCCGAACATCGTCAAGAAGGGCTCCGGCGCGGGATCGGCCTCCAGTGCCGAGAACCCGGATCCGAACGCGCCGCCGACCACGGTCACGGAGTACGCGTTCGAGCCGTCGACCACCCTGCCCGCCGTCCCCGGCACGGCGGAGTACAAGGCGCTCGGCAAGCCGCGCGTCGTGCGGTTCGCGATCAACGTGTGGGCCGGCTGGGCCCCGATCCTGTGGGCCAACCAGGGCGGCAAGCCCGGCAAGGTCTGGAAGGACGCCAAGGGCAACGACTTCCAGGTCGAGCTCGTCCTCGTCGACGACCCCGTCAGCATGGGCAACACCGTCGCGAACGGCAGCGTCCACATCGGGTGGGCGACCGTCGACATGCTGCCGCTCCTGATCGAGCGCCTCAAGAGCGACCCGCGCACGATGCCGCGCGTCTACCAGCAGATCGACTGGTCCAACGGCGGCGATGGCATCGTCGTCCGCGACGCGATCAAGAGCATCACGGACCTGCGCGGCAAGACCGTCGTGCTCGCGCAGAACTCGCCGTCGCACTACTTCCTGCTCAACGTCCTGCTCAACGGTGGCGTGCAGCCGTCCGAGGTGAAGATGAAGTTCACCAAGGACGCGTTCCAGGCCGCCGCCGCGTTCAACCAGAACAAGGACATCGCGGGCGTCGTCACGTGGGCCCCGGACATCTACAACCTGACCAAGACCGGCATGGGCAACCGCATGCTGGTGTCGACCGCGACCGCGAACAAGCTGATCGCCGACGTGTGGTTCGCCCGCGCCGACTTCGGCCGTGACAACCCGGACATCATCGAGGGCCTGGTCCGCGGCATCCTCGACTCGACCGAGGAGCTCAAGGCCGACGACAAGAAGGCCGGCGTCTCGAAGCTGATGGACGACTTCTACGGCCTGCCGCCGGGCACCGCCTCGGGCATGCTCGCCGACGCGCACTGGACCAACTACGCCGAGAACCGCGACTTCTTCCTGGTCGCCTCGAACCCGACCAACTTCGAGCGCACGTACAACACCGCGTTCCTGCTCTACAAGGCGATCCGCGCGGTCGCCGACAAGACCGCGTTCGACAAGATCATGGACTTCTCCGTGATCAAGAAGCTCGGCGCGGACCCCAAGTACGCCGCGAGCACGAACGAGTACGAGTTCAAGTTCACCCCGGCGTCGGGCAGCGAGATCAACGTCGAGAGCTCGGTGCTCACCAAGACGGTGACCATCAACTTCTTCCCGAACTCGTACGACCTGACCAAGAAGGTCGCGGCCACGAGCGGCCCCGGCGAGGTGCTCTACGATGGCAACGTCGAGTACACCGTCGAGGAGATCGCGAAGCTCGCCGGTCAGTTCGGCGCCGCGCGCATCGTGATCGAGGGTCACACCGACGCCTCGATGAAGGGCTCGGCGGACGAGAGCCTGGTCAAGGGGCTGTCCGAGCAGCGCGCGAACTCCGTCAAGGAGGCGCTCGTCAACCGGTTCAAGATGCAGCCGAACCAGTTCTCGACGACCGGCCACGGCTGGTCGAAGCCCGCGGACCCGAGCGACCCCACCAACCACGCGAAGAACCGTCGCGTGGAGGTCAAGGTCGTCCCGGCCGAGGCGCAGTAGAGCGCAGTGGCGGACGAGCCGTCGAAGGATCCGGCGAACGCGCCGGAGGTGGGGTCGGGCGAGAAGGTGACGGCCACCGCGCCCGCGGCGAAGGGCGCCGAGGCGACCCCCCCGTCCGACTCCGCGCGGGAAGCGCGTGGAGGGGTGAGTTCGCGGGCTGCGCCGGCGAAGGGGGGGCGGGCAGGCCCCCCATCGATCGACTCCCAGAAGCAGCCCGCCGCCGGCACGGCGGTGGTCGCCGCGGCGTCGCCCCACGCCGAGGGCGTTCCCTCGGCGCCGCCGTGGTGGCAGACGCTGCGCGCCGATCCACCGGCGAGCGTCCGGATCGCCCTCGGCATCGGCCTGATCGTCCTGGTGTTCCTGCTGTGGTTCCTCCTGACGCGCGGCTCGGCCACCGAGCGCGTGATCTCGCCGGTCAAGCTGCCGAGCCCCGGCGAGGTGTTCGGCAGCTTCGGCTCGCTCACCGACCGCAACCTGATCGACAGCATCATCGACACGCTGACGCGCGTGTTCCTCGGCGTCGGCCTCGCCGCGCTCGTCGGGATCTCGGTCGGCGTCCTCGCAGCATCGAACCGCGGCGTCGGCGCCACGCTCGCACCTCTCGTGATCTTCCTGCGGTCGGTGCCGATGGGCGCGCTGATTCCGCTGACGTTGCTGCTGTTCTCGGACGGCGAGAAGCAGAAGTGGATGTTCCTGTTCCTCGCGATCGTCCCGTTCGTGTTCTCGGACACGGTCAAGGCGATCGCGATCGTGCCGGACCGCTACGTCGAGACCGCCCAGACGCTCGGCGCCTCGCGCCTGCAGATCGTCGGCAAGGTGCTGATCCCGCTCGCGCTGCCCGACATCCTGACCAGCCTGCGGTTCCAGCTCGGGCTGGCGCTCGGCTACATCATGCTCGTCGAGGAGGTCGACACGCATTTCGGCCTCGGCAAGCTGATCACGGTCAGCCAGCGCCAGGGCCTGTACAACCACGTGTACCTGCTGCTGTTCGTGATCGCCGCGCTCGCGTTCACCCTCGATCTGGTGCTCCGCACCCTGCAGCGCGGCGTGTTCGCGTGGCGAAAGGACCTGTGATGAGCGACGACGGGCACAAGGCCGGCATGCCCCCGGGCACCGGCACGGGCCCCACCGGCGGTGGCGCGGTCAAGCCCACCCCGCCCGCGCGGGATCCGGCCGCCGAGGCCGCCGCCCTCGCGGCGTTCGAGGCGCAGGAGTCGGCGCTCGCCGAGCAGGATCTGCCCGCCGCGGCCGCACCGGCACCAGCAGCGGCCCGCGCGCCGGCCACCTCGACCGCGCGGGCGCAGCTCGCGCAGGCCCCGCTGGCCAGGGCCCCGTCGATCACCGGCGGCACGCCGCTGATGAAGCCGCTCGCCGCGGCGCCGGCCACCAGGCCGCCGGTGGTCCAGTTCGACAGGGTCACCAAGACCTACGGCACCGGTGAGGGTGCGTTCACCGCGATCAAGGACGTGTCGTTCGCGATCCCGGACCACCCGGGGCGTGGCGAGTTCGTCTCGATCCTCGGGCCGTCGGGCTGCGGCAAGTCGACGGTGATCCGCATGATCGCCGGCCTGCTGCCGCAGTTCCCGCAGACCTCGGGGCGCGTGCTCGTCGATGGCGAACCGGTGCTCGGCCCCGGGCCCGACCGCGGCATGGTGTTCCAGGACTACACGTCGTTCGACCACCGCAGCGTGCTCGACAACGTCGCGTTCGGGCTCGAGTGCCGGGGCGTGTCGCGCAACCTCGAGAGCGTCACGCGCACCCAGACGGTCTCGCAGTTCACCACGCGCACCAGCCACGGCTTCGACAAGGGCACGAAGGTCGCGGTCAGCGGCGTGCGCGACGCGAGCTTCAACGGCTCCCACGTGGTGCTCGCCACGCCCTCGCCCACCGTGTTCACGGTGCAGCAGGAGGGCGCGGCCCACGCCACCTCGACCGGCGGCCTGGTCACCGTGCCGAAGCTGTCGAAGGCCGAGCGCCACGAGCGCGCGCGGTACTGGATCGAGAAGGTCGGCCTATCGGTGGTCCGCGACGCCGACAAGTACCCGAGCCAGCTCTCGGGCGGCATGCGCCAGCGCGTGGCGATCGCCCGGACCCTGATCCTCGAGCCGCGCATCATCCTGATGGACGAGCCGTTCGGCGCGCTCGATCCCCCGACGCGCTCGCGCATGCAGGACAACCTGGTCGCCCTGTGGCGCGAGCAGTCGCCGACCATCTTCTTCATCACCCACTCGATCGAGGAGGCCGTGTTCCTCGGGGATCACATCCTGATCTTCTCGACGAGCCCCGGGACCGTGCTGAAGGAGCTGAACGTGCCTCCGCCCGATCGCCCATCGATCGAGCTGCAGCGCGACCCCAAGTTCATCGAGGTCGTGCTGGGCATCCGCGAGACCATCGACCGGCTCGAGACCTCGAACCGGTCCGGAGACTGACGCGATGGCCGAACCCCACAAAGCCGGACTGATTCGCTACCTCAAGGAAGCGTTCATGTTCCGCTGGAACCTCCTCCTGTTCGGGGGAGCGGCCGCCGCCGCGATCGTGTCGGGGCACGCGGACATCGCGCTGCCGCTGATCGCCGCCGCCGAGGTCACCTACCTCGCGGGCCTGACGTCGCTGCCGCGGTTCCAGGGCGCGATCGACGCCAGGTCGCGCGCCGAGGAGCGCGGCCTCACCGGGGGCCGCCCCGCGACCTCGCCGGGGGCGACCCAGGATCCGGAGGCCGGCCGCGCGCGCATCCTCGACGTGCTGAAGTCGCTGACCGAGGATCGCCGGTCGCGGTTCCTCCGGCTGCGCGCGCGCTGCGTGGAGATGTCGCGGATCGCCAACGCCGTGCGTGGCGACACCGGGGACGCCAGCGGCGCTTCGACCGAGCTGCGCACGCCGGCGCTCGACCGGCTGCTGTGGGTGTTCCTGCGGCTGCTGCTGTCCGAGCAGGCGATCTCGCGGTTCCTGCAGGCCGCCGACGAGGGCTCGATCGACAAGACCCTCGGGGACCTCAAGGTCCGGCGCAAGAAGCGCGCGGACTCGGTGGGCGAGGTCAACCAGGCCGACGACCGCATCATCCGCTCCCTCGACGACAGCATCTCCACCGCGGAGGCGCGCAAGGACAACGTCGAGAAGGCGCGGCACAACGCCGAGTTCATCGCGACCGAGATCGATCGGCTGGAGAACAAGATCCAGGCGGTCACCGAGCTCGCGGTCGGCAGCACCGATCCGGACGAGATGACCCACCGCATCGACGCGATCTCCGAGGGCATCTCGCAGACCGAGCAGACGATCCGCGAGCTGCAGCAGATCACGGGCGTCACCGACGCCGATGGCACCCCGTCGATCCTCGACACCGATCTGACCCCGCAGCGCGCCGTGGAAGGGAACCGCCGATGACGACGGACAACCGCACCGACAAGGTGCTCGCCGGCAGTGATGGCGTGACCCGGGCCACCGCCCTGCCCGCGCACTTTCCGGCGTGGGCCGGCAAGCTCGCCGAGCTGTACTTCTCGGGCACGACGTCGATGTTCATGATCCACGGCAACACGTTCGACGTGGTGCGCGCGGGACCGGATCGCTGGGTCGGCCTCGCCGACTTCCTCGCCGAGCAGCTGTTCGGCCGCTGGGACCTCGTCATCCACTACGACCTCGCGCGCGGCCTGCGCTGCGCTGCCGGCAGCAACGGCAAGCGGCTGGCAGACATGGTGGAGACCGCGAACAAGTGGATCGGGGACCTCCGGCAGCTCCCCCGCGATCCCACGCGCGGGCTCGCCGCGATCGACCTGCTGGTCCAGAAGAACGTGATGGCGGATCCGGACAAGCGCCTGCGGACGGCGGTCCTGATCGACCACGCGGGCTACGTGGCGCCCTCGGGCGACAACCTCGATCTCAACGAGCAGACCCACCTGGTGACGCTGCTCAACTGGGCGTCGAGCCCGTACGTCAAGCGCCTCAACATGGCGTTCGTGCTGATCGACCCGCGGCTGTCGTCGCTCGCCGAGCGCCTGACCGGCAACCCACACGTCGCCGCGCTCGAGGTGCCCCTGCCCGACGCCGCCGAGCGCGCCGCGTTCCTCGACGCGCAGATCAAGACGAGCGGCCGCGAGCTGAGCACGTTCTCCGACTACACCGCCGAGGAGCTCGGCAAGCTGACCGCCGGCATCGGCCTGACCGACCTCGAGGTGCTGGTGCGCTCGACCATCGAGGGCAGCCGCCGCCTCGACCGCACGTACTTCAAGGAGCTCAAGAAGCGGCTGATCGAGCGCCAGGCCCAGGGCCTGCTCGAGTTCGTCGAGCCCAGGTGGGGCCTCGACACCGTCGTCGGCCACGAGGCCGCCAAGAAGCGGCTCCTCGACGACGCCGAGCTGGTCAAGCGCGGCGAGCTCGACACCGTGCCGATGGGCTATCTGTTCTGCGGCCCGGTCGGCACCGGCAAGAGCTTCCTCGCGACCTGCGTCGCCGGCTCGATCGGCATCCCGGCGGTCGTGCTCAAGAACTTCCGCAGCAAGTACGTCGGCGAGACGGAGGGCAACCTCGAGCGGGTGCTCGGCGTGCTGCGCTCGATGGGCCCGGTCGTGGTGATCGTCGACGAGGCCGACGCCATGCTCGGCGATCGCGACCAGGGCGGCGACTCCGGCGTGGGCGCGCGGATCTTCGGCATGATCGCGTCGCAGATGGGGGACACCGCCTACCGCGGCAAGATCCTGTGGATGCTGCTGACGGCGCGGCCGGACAACCTGCCGATCGACCTCAAGCGCCAGGGACGCGCCGAGATCCACATCCCGCTGTTCTACCCGGTCGATCAGGCCGAGCTGCGCTCGATGCTGCTGATCCTCGCGAGGAAGACCGGCACGTCGCTCGCCGAGGCCGACCTGCCCGACGTGATCCCGCACCAGGGCCACCTGTCGGGCGCGGACATCGAGGGCATCGTCGGCCGCGCATACCGCACCTCGCTGCTCGGCGGCTCGCGCACGATCACCAAGGACGCGCTGGCGCAGGCGCTCGCCGGGTTCATGCCGTCGACGCAGACCCTCGAGCGCGAGGCCCAGGAGCTGGCCGCGATCATCGAGTGCACCGACATCGAGTTCCTCCCGCAGACCAAGCGGGACAAGCTCGACAGCTACGGCGGGCGGGAGAAGCTGCAGGAGCGGCTGACCGCGATCAAGAGCATCCTCGAAGAACGACGCTAGACCGGCACAAGGAGAACCCGATGGCACGCAGCAGCTGGATTGGTGATGATTCGACGCCCGACCTCGACGCTCACGTGGAGCAGCTCGAGCACTTCACCCAGTCGATCGCCGACGGCGTGATCGACGCTTCGGAGCTCGCGACCCAGGAGGCGAACCTGGTCGCCGCCATGAAGGCCGTGGAGTCGACGCTCACGGACGAGCAGCACGCCAGCGTCACCAAGCTCCTCGCAGAGCTGACGGCCTACAGCGTGATGAGCACGCTGCACGGCCTGACACAGGCCAAGGTCGAGCGCGCGGTCGCGCCCAAGGCATGAGCCCGAACCCCGACCGCCTGCGGGTCGTGTTCGACAAGGTCGAGCGGATGATCGAGCAGCGCTGGGGGATCCCGGTGTCGATCCGCGACGTGCCGAACCCGTTCACGGGCGACCTCGATGGCCAGCACATCCACATCGACTTCGATCTCGAGGTCGAGGACGCGCTGTTCGTGCTCGTGCACCTGTTCGGCCACACGGTCCAGTGGAACGTCTCCGAGGAGGCGCGCCGGATCGCGTTCATGACGCCCGGCACGTGGTCTGCGGCGCAGCTCGCCGAGGTGTCCAGCTACGAGGCCGAAGCCTGCCGCTACAGCCTGCAGCTCCTCCACGACGCCGGGGTCCACGACCTCGATCAGTGGGTCGCCGACTTCGCGGCGTGCGACTGCGCGTACCTGATGCACTTCTACCAGACCGGCGAGAAGCGCCCGTTCCGCTCGTTCTGGGCGGAGGGCTCCCCGATCCTGACCGCGCTCCCGATCCCGCCGTTTCATCCGACCGCCTGGGTCAGCCGGTCGGGCGGCATCGTGGTCTGAGTCGCGGTACACTCCTTGTGAGCGTGGCCACACGTCGCATCATCGCGGTGTCCCCGGACCAGGCGTTCGGCGAGCTTGTCGCCGGCGTGCTGGCGGGGCCCGATCGGTCCGTGGAGCGCCGGGCCGCCCTCGGGGGGATCGGACCTGAGCCGCTGGCGCTGGTGGTCCTGCACATCGGCGAACGAAGCGCCGCCGACGTCGTCGCCCTCCTCGCGAGGCTGCCGCCGGGCGTGCCCGCGATCGCGATCATCCCCCGCACGGACCTCGTGCTCCTCGTCGAGGTGATGCGCGCGAGCGACCACATCCACGCCGTGCTGATCGCCGAGGGGCTCGATCACGCGGAGCTGGCGGGGCTCGCCAGCCGCATCCTCGAGGGCGAGGCGTTCGGCCTCGAGCCGTTCGTCACCCGGCAGGCGGACCTGTTCGAGGTCCGGGTGGGTGACTACGCCGGCAAGGCGCAGTGCATCGACGACGTGCTCGCGTTCGCCGAGGCCACCAAGGTCCGCCGCAAGTACCGCGAGATGATCGGCCAGTGCCTCGACGAGATGCTGATGAACGCGCTGTACGACGCGCCCGTCGACGCCGCGGGCCGCCCGCTGTTCGCGGACGTCGCGCCGGCGGACCGCAAGGCGCTCCCCCACGAGCACGAGGCGATCGTCCACTACGCGTGCGACGGGATCCGGTTCGCGATCGCGGTGCGGGATGCGTTCGGTCGCCTCGAGCGCGGCACCGTGCTGCGCTACCTCCACAAGTGCCTCCACGAGGAGCAGCAGATCGATCGCAAGACGGGCGGCGCCGGCCTCGGCCTGTACCTGATGGCGAGCTCCGCGAGCAGCGTGTACTTCCGCGTCGAGCCCGGCCGCGCGACCGAGGCCGTGTGCACGTTCGAGCTCGGCGGCCCGCGCCCGCGCCTGCTGCAGTTCGGCTTCCTCGCCGCGCGCGATCCGCGCTCGGCGCCGGCCGCCGGTCCCCTGCTCGCCGCGAGCCCGCCCGGGGCAGCCGCCCCGCCCCCCCCGGTACCAGGCGCCGACCAGGCGATCACGCTCGCCACCCAGGGTCCGCCGCGGCTGCTCGTGATCGGCCTCGCCGCCGCGATCGCGCTCGTGATCGCCGCGATCGCGATTGTCGCGACCGGCGCGCTGTAGCGCGCGTACCTGTGCGCGGTGCACCGACAGGGCGCGCGCAGGCCACGATCACCCCACCGTCGGTCGGCGCCGGGTGGGATGGATGCGGCCTGGCGGGCGCGGTAACTTCCTCGGGCTTGAGCACGATCCACACCCAGCTCCTCACCGACGACGCCAGCGGGGCCCTGGTCGAGCGCACGTTCCGGATCCGGATCGTGGGCGGTCCCGATCAGGGCAAGGAGCACACCCTCGACGAGGGCACCACGCTGATCGGCACCCACGCCGACAACGACGTGGTCCTCACCGACGCCACGGTGTCGCGCTACCACCTCGAGATCCGCGTACGCCGCGAGGGCATCGAGGTCCGCGACCTCGAGACGACCAACGGCACCAAGCACGGCGGCGCACGCGTCGGCAGCGTGGTGCTGACCGGCCCCGCGCGGCTGCGCCTCGGCAAGCACACCGAGATGGACGTCGCCCCGGTCGACACCAGCGTCGCACTCGGCGACTGGCCGAGCGACCGGTTCGGCGACGTACTCGGGACATCGCTGCCGATGAGGCGGCTGTTCGCGCTGCTCGGCAAGGCCGCGGCCACCGACGCGACCATCCTGCTCCAGGGCGAGACCGGCACCGGCAAGGAGGCGATCGCCGAGGCCGTCCACCGGACCAGCCGCCGCTCCCGCCACCCGTTCGTGGTGGTCGACTGCGGCTCGATCCCGCACGAGCTGATCGCCTCGGAGCTGTTCGGGCACGCCAAGGGCTCGTTCACCGGCGCCTTCGCCGACAAGCAGGGCCTGATCGAGGCCGCCAACCGCGGCACGCTGTTCCTCGACGAGATCGGCGAGCTCGCCCTCGATCTCCAGCCGCAGCTCCTGCGCGTGCTCGACCGCCGCCAGGTCCGCCGCGTCGGCGACATCCAGTCGATCGAGGTCGACATCCGCGTGGTCGCGGCCACCCACCGCGATCTGCGCCAGATGGTCCGCGACGGCTCGTTCCGCGAGGACCTCTACTACCGGCTCGCCGTGGTCGCCACGCCGGTGCCGCCACTGCGCGACCGCAAGTCCGACATCCCCGCGCTCGCCGCCTGGTTCGCCGACAAGATGGGTCGCGGCGGCTTCACGCAGTCGTCCGACCTGCTCGCGCTCCTCGACGGCCACGACTGGCCCGGCAACGTCCGCGAGCTGCGCAACGTCGTCGAGCGCGCGCTGTCGCTCGGCGAAGGTGCCCTGGCCGAGCTCGGGGGCGAGGGCCGCGCACCCACCGCGAGCACCCCCGATCCGGATGCGCCGCGCCGCGCCGCGACCGCCGACGTCCTCGAGCTGCCGTTCAAGGAGGCCAAGGCCGCGCTCGTCGAGAGCTTCGAGAAGGACTACCTGGTCGCGCTGCTCGCGCGCCACAAGGGCAACATCTCACGCGCCGCGTCCGAGGCCGGCATCGACCGCAACTACATCCACCGGCTCGTGAAGAAGTACGGGCTCGAGGTGGAGCGCGGATGAAGCTTGGCGCCCTCACTCTCGCCACGGCGGCGCTCCTCGGCTGCAAGGGCCGCGATGCGCGCACCGAGGCGCCGCCCGCCACCGGCAGCGCCGGCAGCGCCACGGGCAGCGCGGGCAGCGGGTCGGTGGCCGTGCCCGTCGATGCGTGGACCGCGTGCCAGGCGGCCCTCGCCGCCGCCCCGAAGCTCCCCGCCAACCGCCGCGCGCGCTCGATCATCGAAGGCTGCCAGCCATGCGGCGACTGGGCGCCGATCCTCGGGTGGGCGACGCCGCCCGAGCAGGGCGGCCCCGATCGCCGCGTGATCGAGCAGCGGCTCGCGGCCTGCCAGGCGTGGTGCGAGCCCGCCGCCAAGATCCAGTTCATGGGCGCGCTCGACGACGCCCGTGCGCAGGGCCAGCGCACGCCGTGGCGGCTGCTCGGCGAGGTCTGCAAGGACAAGGTGAGCGCCGGCGCCGACAGCCGGTTCATGTCGGCATCGCTGTTCGCGCTCGACCGGATCGCGCGGGCCGCCGCGGTCCACGAGGGCGGCCCGGCGCTGCTCGCGGCGATCGAGATCCCGCTCCCGGCGGTCAGCACGACCGGCGTCGGGTTCGGGCTGCCCACCTCGCCGCTCGCCAGGCCGGCCGAGCCACCGGGGCAGGTCTCGCTGTCCCAGACCGAGATCCGCATCGGGCCCCTCCCCCGCGCCCGCCTCGGCGCGACTGGCGTCACGGTGACCGGGGCGGACTACCCCGGCGAGCTGGTCGAGATCCGCGGCCTGGCCGCAGCCCTGACGAAGCTCGCGCCCGCCAGCGCGGGTCCGATCGCCGTGTTCGCGCCCCACGGGCTGCCCGCCGCCCGGCTCGCCGCGCTGGTCGCCGCCCGCGGGACGGCCACCCTCCACCTCGCGGTGGTCGCCACCGGCCCGGTGGGGTGGTCGATGTACGGCACCGTGCCGATCGCGCTCGGCCACGTCCCCGCACCCGCGGGCGTGCGCCTGGTGATCGATGGCACCGGGGATGGCGCCGTGACCGCCGCCAAGGCAGCGTCACGAGATGCGCTGAAGGCGGCTCCGGTTACGCTCGAGCTTCTGCCCGCGGCCACGGTCGCCAGCGTCGCCAAGGTGGTCGGCGCCCTCGCCTTCTTCGAGGTGTCGTCGGTGTCCTTGACCGCGAAGCGCTAGCCCGGAATAGTGGTCGGGTGAGCGCACCGTCGTACGACCTCGTCGTGATCGGGGGGGGCATCACGGGCGCCGGCATCGCCCGCGACGCCGCGCTCCGCGGCCTCAAGGTCGCCCTGTTCGAGAAGGGCGACTACGCCTCGGGCACCTCGTCGAAGTCGAGCAAGCTGGTCCACGGCGGCCTGCGCTACCTCGAGCACGGCGAGATCGCGCTGGTGTTCGAGTCGGTGTCCGAGCGCCGCGTGCAGACCCGCGTGGCCCCGCACCTCGTGCGCCCGCTGCCGTTCCTGATCCCGATCTTCGAGGGCTCGCGCCCCGGGCTCGAGGTGATGAACATCGGCCTGTGGATCTACGACTCGCTC
Organism: Kofleriaceae bacterium; assembly: GCA_964203225.1. Lineage (GTDB taxonomy): Bacteria > Myxococcota_A > Polyangia > Haliangiales > Haliangiaceae > JABFXX01. Next base: position 659,066 of record CAXNMK010000002.1, on the reverse strand, counting down.
GCGCTGTTCCGCGCGCCCAGGCTGCACCGCACGTTCCGCGGGCGCAAGGCCGCGCTCGGGCTCGAGCCTCAGCTCCGCCCCGAGGGCCTGCGCGGCGTGCTCGAGTACTACGACTGCGCCACCGACGACGCGCGGCTCACGCTCGAGAACGCGATCGATGCGGTCAAGCTCGGCGCGCACTGCCACACGTACACCGAGGTGATGGGCCTCGAGCGCGCGCCCGGCGGGCGGATCACCGCCATCCGCGTCCGCGATCGCCTGACCGGCGAGGCGTCCACCGTGTCGACGCGGATGGTCGTGCTCGCGGCCGGCGCGTGGACCGACGAGATGATCCGCCGGTTCGAACTCCCGTTCGAGCGGCCGCTGCTCCGCCGCACCAAGGGCGTGCACATCGTGCTGCCCCGCGAGCGCCTGCCGCTGGCCCGCGCGATCACGCTGATCTCACCTGTCGATGGCCGCGTGATGTTCGCGATCCCGTGGCGCGATCGAACCGTGCTCGGCACCACCGATACCGACTTCACCGGCACCGCCGACGAGGTGTGCGCCGACGCCGAGGACGTGCGCTACCTGTGCGCCAGCGGCAACGGGTACTTCCCCGGCGCCAACCTCCAGCCCGAGGACGTGATCTCCACGTGGGCGGGCCTGCGCCCGCTGATCGCCGCCGCGCCCGACGTCGACGAGTCCGCGGTGTCGCGCGAGCACGAGGTGTTCGCCCGCAAGGACGGCATGGTGATCATCGCCGGCGGCAAGCTGACCACGTACCGCCGGATGGCGACCGAGGCGGTCGACGCCAGCATCGGCCTGCTCCACGAGCTCGGCGAGGACGTCGATCCGCCGCGCGCCAGCACCAAGGCGCGCCCCCTGCCCGGCGCCGAGGGCCTGGTCACGCCCGACCTCGAGGGCGTCGCCGCGATCGGCCGCGCGCTGATGACCGAGCACGGCCTCGACGTCGACACCGCCACCCACCTGTGCGGCGCGTACGGCTCGCGGGCTCCGCTGATCGCCGCGCGCATGATCGCCGAGCCCGCGCTCGCTGCCCGGATCGACCCGGAGTTGCCCCACGTGTGGGCCGAGGTCGAGTTCGCGCTCACCCACGACCTCGCCCGCACCGTCGAGGACGTGCTCGGCCGCCGGATCCCCCTGCTGCTGATCAGCCGCGATCAGGGCCTCGGGGCCGCCGCGCGCGTCGCCGACATGGTGACGGCGACCCATGGCGGGACCGCCGCGCAGCGCGCACAACTGATCGCCGAGTACGCGGCAGAGGTCGCGCTGTCGAGGCGGTGGAGGGGCGCCGATCCCGTCGAATCACCCGTCGTTTCGGCCGCCTCCGGATCTTGATACGGTCTTGATGACAGCGACGGGTGTCGGGGGGTAGCAAAGGGACGCGCTCGACGAGCGCCCCATGCCTGCCTCCAGCCCCGACCCCATCCCCGCCCCCAGCCCGCCGGCGCCCGCCGTCCCCGCCACCCCCCCGACGACCACCGGCCCCGACGCGCATGCGGGGCACGGCCATGGCCACGCCCCCGCGAGCCTGGCCGCGCTCTCGCTCGGGGCGCTCGGCGTGGTCTACGGTGACATCGGCACCTCGCCGCTCTACGCGATGAAGGAGTGCCTGGCGTTCCCCACGTCGCCGCACGCGATCGTCTCGACCGCCGCGACGCTCGCGCCCAACGTGCTCGGCGTGCTGTCGCTGATGCTGTGGGCGATCCTGCTGGTCGTGTGCATCAAGTACGTCGGCTTCGTGCTGCGCGCCGACAACAAGGGCGAGGGCGGCATCCTCGCGCTCGCGGCCCTGGTCGAGGATGCGCGGCCGTCCCCCCGGCACGGCCTCTCGATCGTGATGCTCCTCGGGCTGTTCGGCGCCGGGCTGCTGTTCGGCGACGGCGCCATCACCCCCGCGATCTCGATCCTCGGCGCGATGGAGGGCATCTCGGAGCACAGCCCTGCGCTCGGGAACCTCGTCGTCCCGCTGACCATCGCGATCGTGATCGGCCTGTTCCTGGTCCAGCGCCATGGCACCGGCCGGATCGGCGTCGCGTTCGGCCCGGTGATGCTGGTGTGGTTCCTCGCGATCGGCGCGCTCGGGGTGCGCTGGCTGCTGGTCGAGCCGCAGGTGCTGACCGCCATCGATCCGCGCCACGGCATCCAGTTCCTCGCCACCCACGGCATCCACGGGTTCCTGATCGTCGGCCTGGTGTTCCTGGTGGTGACCGGCGGGGAAGCCCTCTACGCGGACATGGGTCACTTCGGCAAGCGCCCGATCCGGATCGCGTGGTTCACGATCGCGCTCCCTGGCCTGCTGCTCAACTACTTCGGCCAGGGCGCGCTGCTGATGTCGAGCCCGCCGGGCTCGATCTCGAACCCGTTCTTCGCGATGGTCGAGGGCCCGCTGGCGATCCCGATGATCGTGCTCGCCACGTTCGCCGCGATCATCGCGTCGCAAGCGCTGATCTCGGGGGTGTTCTCGCTCACCCGCCAGGCCATGCAGCTCGGGTTCTGGCCGCGCGTCACGGTCGTCCACACCTCGGCCTCCACCGAGGGCCAGATCTACATCCCGGAGATGAACTGGCTGCTGATGGCGGGCTGCATCGTGCTCGTGCTGACGTTCAAGACCAGCTCCGGCCTCGCCGCAGCGTATGGGATCGCCGTCACCGGGACGATGGCGATCACCTCGATCCTGTTCTACGAGGTGTGCCGCCTGCGCTGGGGCTACTCCCGGCCGCGGGCGCTCGCCCTGCTGATCCCGTTCCTCGCGATCGACATCGCCTTCTTCAGCGCGAACGCAGCCAAGATCCTCGATGGTGGCTGGGTCCCGCTCGCGATGGGCATCGGCGTGTTCGTGGTGATGACCACCTGGTGGCGCGGGCGCATCGAGCTCTCGACCATCATGAACGCCAGCTCGATCCCCGAAGACATGTTCCTCGCAGACCTCGCGATCAACCCGCCCCCGCGCGTGAGCGGGACCGCCGTGTTCATGTCCTCGGCGCCGACCGGCGTCCCCAACGTGCTGTTCCACCACCTCAAGCACAACCAGGTGCTGCACGCGCAGGTGGTCCTGTTCTCGCTCCACACGGCCAACGTGCCGTGGGTCGACCTCGCGTCGAAGGTGGTCGTGACGGGCCTCGGCCAGGGCATGTTCCGGTTGACCGCGAGCGTGGGCTTCATGCAGAGCCCGGACGTCCCCGCGCTGCTCCGGCTGGCGATCCCCCACGGCATCGACGCCATCCCGGCGACCACGACCTACTTCCTCGGACGGCAGACGCTTCTCACGACGGGGCGCACGCGCATGGCGCGCTGGCGGAAGGTGCTGTTCTCGTTCCTCGGCAAGAACGCCCGCCCGCCGAGCGCGTTCTTCAACCTGCCGCCCAACCGCGTGGTCGAGCTCGGACTCCAGATCGAGCTGTGATGCGCGACGACGTCGACACGGAGGACCGCGCGATCTAATTGATCATCGCCGTCGCGCTGCTGCCGGTGATCGCCCCCGCGCTGTGGGCGCACACCCGGTTCGACACCGGCGCCACGATCGCGCTGCTCGGCGTGTGCGGCGTCCTCGCCGCGCTGTTCCCGCTGCGCCGGCCCCCGGCCACGGTGCCCCGGCGCAGCTCCGCGGCCGGCCGTCACGCATGAAGGCTTGATCGGTCCTCGAGACCATCTTGACCGAGGCCACGCGCGCGCATGCGCTGGAAGCCGCGCGTGAGCTCGACCAGCACCGCGATGCCGGTCGCAGCCGAGACGAAGGTCTGCGCTCCGGTCACCGCGTCCGCGGTCACAGCAGCTTGTTGCGGCGCATCGCCCACAGCAGACCGACGACGATCAGCCCCGCGAGCCCCCAGAACCCGGCGTAGCCCCACTTCCACGACAGCTCGGGGATGACGTTGAAGTTCATCCCGTAGACGCCGCACAGGAACGTCAGCGGCAGGAAGATGATGCTGACGACCGTCAGCTTGCTCATCACCTGGTTGGTGCGGTGGGACACCATCGACATGTAGTTGTTGAGCGAGCCCGCGAGGATGTCGCGATCGACGAGCACGTCCTGGAGCACCCGCTCGATCGTGCCGACCATGTTGGCGAGGTACGGCTGCGTGGCCTCACTGACGAACGGCGACTTGCGGGTCGAGAGATCCGTCAGCACCGCGCGCGCCGGCAGCACCACCTTGCGGAGGTGCAGCAGGTCCGCGCCGAGCTCGGACGCCACGGCGAACACCTTCTCGTCGACGTCGCCGATCAGGCGCGCCTGGAGCTCGTCGACGCGCTCCTCGAACTTCTTGTGGACCGCGAGGTAGTTGTCGATCAGGTGGTCCCACAGCTCGTAGAGCAGGAAGCTCGGGCTCTGGGCGAACCGCACGAAGTCCGCGACGTACGACTTGCGGACGGCCTCGAGGAACACCGGCTGGCCCTTGTGCAGGGTCAGCAGGAAGTGCTCGCCCATGATCACGTCCACGCGCTCGAGGTCGAACTTGCGGCCGACCAGCCGGCATCCCGAGAGCACCATGTGGACGTAGTCGTCGTAGCGCGCGATCTGGGTCGCCGGCTCGCGCGTCAGTGCGTCATCGACGATCTCCGGGGCCCACATGCCCTCGAGCTTGGCCAGCACGCGCCGGGCCTCGTCCATCTGGCCGACGTCGACGTCGATCCACACGAACGTGCCCGCCGCCGTGGTCGCGCGGACGTCGTCGATGGCGATCCGCCGGTGCTGCTTGGTCTTGAAGTCGAGCGACACCGCCACCGCCGTGGGATCGGCGGACGTCTCGGCGCTGGCACGAGGGGGCGAGTCGTCATGGCCGGCCGCGGCGAGGGTCACGGCTTCGATGGTAGCCCAGGTCCGGGGATCACCAGCTGCGTTCGTCGACCAGGCGGACGTCGACCCGGGCCAGGAGCTTCTGCACCCGCTCGGCCATGTCGGTGAACTCGGACAGCTTGGACGCCTCGCCGAGCTTGCGGGCGAAGTTCATCACGCGGATCAGGTAGCTGAAGAGGTTGCCCTCCTCGTGCTCGAGGCCGTGCTTGTCGACGAACTCGAGGAACGTCAGCCCGGCGTCCTCCATCTGCGCCCACACCGACTTCGGGCGCTTGCCGCCGTGGAGCTCAGGGTGGGGCACTTTGCCCGAAAATTCCGAGTGGATCAGCTCGAGCTTCGTGAGCACGCGGGGGTGGGCGGCGTCGTAGGCGGCGTTGGCGTCGTCGTAGCTGGCCATGGGGTTGGCCTCGCGCTGCTCGCGCAGCCAGGTCCGCGTCCACTCGCGGCGGGCGTCCTCGCCCTTGCGGTCGAGCTGGCGCTGGATGATGTCGTGGTCGATCATGTACTCGACCAGCTCGCGCAGCTCGATGTACTCGAGCTGGTGGTTGTAGAGGACGTAGAAGATGAACAGGCCGTCCATGCCCTGCAGCGAGCGGATCATGTCGCCGGACACCTGGGCGCCCTGCGGATCGAGCACGCCGATCGCCTGGAGGTTCGCGACCAGCTGGGCCAGCACCTTGTGCATCTCGGCGCGCTCGCGATCGGTCAGCAGCAGGTGCTCGATCACGGTCACGATGTCGAGCCGCATCGACGGCGGCAGCGAGGCCTCGGCCTGCGCCCGGCGGTCCGAGGTCGCGTCGCCCCCGGGCAGCGCCCGCGTGGTCAGGTCCGGCAGGCCGATCGCGAGCACCTGCTCGGCGGTGATCTTGGTCTTGCTGCGCAGCTCGGCGGGCTCGCCCGCGACGAGGTCGGCGTGGATCTCGGGCGTCCAGATGATGTCGCCCTTCTTCTGGGCGTCGCTGCGCGCGCGGATGTAGACGCCGCGGCGGACCCGCTCGGCGTCGAACGCAGGCCGCCTGGCCGCGTCCTTGAGCTCCTTGCGGAGGTCGCTGACGACCTCCTCGGGCGCGAGCGTGATCGCGAGGCCCCGGTCGTCGAACTGGGGGCGCCCGGCGCGGCCCGCCATCTGGTGGTACTCGGCGGCGGTCACGATCCGCGGGGTCTTCTTGACGAACTTGCGGAGCGCCGGGAACACCACCGTGCGCGCCGGCAGGTTGATGCCGGCGGCGATCGTCTCCGTCGACACCACGAACTTGATCAGGCGCTCGAGGGCGAGGTGCTCGACCAGCTGCTTGTAGCGCGGCAGGATGCCGGCGTGGTGGATGCCGATGCCGTGCGAGAGCAGCGGCTTGAGCTCGCGCGACACGCCGCCGGGCAGCAGCGCCGCCTCGCACTTGGCCTCGATGATCGCCTTCTCCTCGTCGGTGGTGAACCGCCGGCACGACTTGAGGAGGCGCGCGACCTCGAAGCACAGCTCGCGCCCGAACACGAACACGATCGCCGGCACGTCGCCCTTGTGCGCGAGCTCGCGCACGGTGTCGATCAGGAACTCCTCCTTGAACTCGTGGACGAGGGGCACCTTGCGCTCGCGTGACTCGACGAGCGCCATCGGGATCCGGCGCGTCAGCTCGCACCAGTGCACGAACCGCTCGGGGTGCCCCACGGTGGCCGACAGGATCACGAGCTGGGTGCGCGGATCGAGGCCGATGATCGACTGCTCCCACACGTAGCCGCGCTCGGGATCGTTGAAGTAGTGGCCCTCGTCCATGACGACGAGCTCCGCCGGCGACACGTGCTTGTCGGCGACGATCCGGTTCCACAGGATCTCGGCGACCTCGACCTGGATCGGCGCCTCGCGGTTGACCTTGTAGTCACCGGTGGCGAACCCGACGTTGCCCTCGCCGAAGTCCGCGCACAGCTCGCGGTACTTCTCCTCGGTCAGCGCGCGCAGGGGCGTGGTGTAGACCGCCCGCTCGCCGCGCTCGAACGCGGCGAACAGCGCCGCCTTCGCCATCAGCGTCTTGCCGGTGCCGGTCGGCACGGTGACCAGCAGGTTCTTGCGGGCGAAGATCGCGGAGATCGCCTGCTCCTGGACGGGGTACGGCTCGAGGCCCTTGCCCCACAGAAACCGCTCGTAGAACGCGAGCTCGAGCTCGCCGTCGGTGCGCACGCCTGACGTTCTACTGCACCTGGGCCGCGCCCTGGGTCGCCGTGGTCGGATTGTCGGTGAGCGCGGGGCTGATCACCGCGGTGCTCTCGATGGTCGCGGTGCCGCTGCGGGTGTTGATCCGGATCCGGCCGATCGCGCCGCCCCCGCCACCGGCGCGCGGGCCTCCGTACGCGCCCGCCTGACCGCCCAGCGAGCTCCCCGCGCCGCCGGTGCCGCCCTGGCCGTTGCCCCCGGTGCCCCCGGCCGCCGCCGTGCGATCGAGCCGCCCCGCCGCGCCGGCCGTGCCACCACCGCCATTGCCGCCTCCACCGCCATTGGCCGCGAGCGCGCCCTCGATGCTGACGGTGTGCGCCTCGAGCAGGATCGTCCCGCCACCGCCACCGCCCGAGGCCGAGTCGCTGCTGCCGCTCTGCTTGCCGCCGCAGCCGCCCGTGTTGATGCCGCCGGTCGCGGTGATCGTGATCGTGCCGCCGGCGACGATCTGGAGCGCCGCACCGCCGCCGCCACCGATCGTGCCGCCACGATCCCCACCGCCGCCGCCGCCGGCGCCGCCCTGGAGGACCGTGATCGCGTCGTCGCCGAAGGCCGTCCCACCCGCGGGCTTCGTCCCGTCGGGCGAGCCACCCGCGCCGCCAGCCGCGCCATGGCCGCCGCCGCCCCCGCCGTCGTCATTGTTGGCGCCGCCCTCGCCCCCGACGACCACGCCGGGCCCGCTCCCGGTCGTGCTGACCGGGCCACCGGGGTACCCGCCCGGGCCCGCCGCGGGAGGCGTGCACAGCGCCGGGCGGCCGTCGATGACCGTGTTGATGGTGACGTCGCCCGAGGCGACCAGCGCGATCGCGTGGGTGCCGCTGAGCCGGATCGGCGCGTCGATGGTCAGGTCGTTGAACCGGAAGATCGCGACGTTGGTGGTGTTGTTGACGTCCGCGTCGAGCCACGCGGCGCCGCCGATCGTCTTGGTCGTCCCGTTGATCACGATCTCGGTGGCCCCGGTGAACATCCCGTCCATCGTGCCGTCGACGTCGACGGGCAGCACCGTGCCGCCCGAGGCGGCGATCACGCCACAGTGCGGATCCGTGCTGCCGCCGAGGCAGCCCCAGGCGCAGGTGGTGTCGACGGCGCCCACGCCCGGGCCCGCGCACGTGCGCAGGATGTCGGTGCCCGCGACGCACTGCGCGGAGACCGCGGTGCACGCGGCGGCGTCCGGGACGAACGCATCGATGGCGCCATCGACGGCGCCATCGTTCGCGGCGTCATCGCCGGGCGCGTCGACGCCGGGCTGGCCTCCGGAGGGCACGGTGAAGCCACACGCACCGGCGAACAGCGCCGCGAGGGCGCCGAGGAGTGCGCTGGTGGGGCGGGTCACGTCGCCTCGAGCATATCACCGGGCCCCGGATTCCCGCGCGTGGGCGATGTCACCCGCCGTCAATGTCACCAGCGCCGACGCCGCGGGGCGCCGCGCTCGCGCAGGTACCGCGCCTGGTAGGCGACGCCGCTCCACATGTCGTGCCACCGCCCCCGCGCGACCTCGTCGAGCAGCGCGTCCCCCTCGGCCGCCCGCCCGAGGGCGATCAGCGCCTGCGCCTTGCGCAGCCGATGCGTCGGGTTGGTCTGGTCGATCACGATCGCCTGCTGCCAGTAGGCGAGCGCCGCCTCGACCTGCCCCTGCTGCTCGAACAGCTCGGCGACCGCCGCGTACCCGCGCCCGGCCAGCGGCTCGCGCTCGATGATCGTCGACAGCTGCCGCCACGCGCCGGGCTGATCCCCGGTGGCGAGGAGCAGCTCCCCGAGCTGGCGATCGATCGCGTCGTTCGCGGGATCGAGCGTCCGCCACCGCCGGCCCCAGCGCAGCGCCCGCGCCACTGCGTCCGCCCGGACCGGGCCGGTGCTCTGCACCGCGAGCATGCGCGCCACGCCGATCAGCTCGCCGAGCTCGCCGCGCAGCGCATCGATCGCCGCGGGCTCGTCGGTGCGCTGCGCGGCCTCGAGCGCGGTGAGCGCCTCGCCGATCCGGGCCTCGGCGAGGGCGATCCGGCCGATCAGCACCAGCGCGTCGTGGCCCGGGGTGCCGGCCAGGAGCGGCGCCAGGATCGTGCGCGCCACCGCCGGCAGCCCGCTCGCGAGCGCCGCCCCTGCAACGGCCAGGATCCGGTCGCGGTCACCCGCCGCGAGCTCCGCGGCGCGCACGAGGATCGGCCCGGCATCGATCGCCTGGTACGCGCGCACCGACAGCAGCGCCATCACGTGCTCGAAGCTGGTCCCGGCGAGCGCGCGATCGCGCCAGGTCCGCCACACGAGCTGCCAGCCCGCGGCGCCGCGCCGTGAGCCGACCACGCTGTAGGACAGCGCGCCGAGGTCGGGAGGCGCCGCGGTGAGGTCCAGCTCGGCGACGAGGGTGGCCACGGCATCGGCGGCGCGCTCGGACTGACCGCGCTCGGCGAGCGCCTGTGCCGCGCTGGCGCGGGCGAGGTTCGCCAGCGGGCCGACCGCCGCCACCGCCCACAGCCGGGTGATCGCATCGACGGGGACGCGGTAATCCTGCGACGCGAGCGCCGCACCGATCGTCCGCACCAGCGGCGCGCGCGCCGGCAGCGCGAGCAGGCGCTCGACCCCGGCACCCGGGCTCGCGACGAGCAGCACCGCCGCATGCCGTAGCCGCCACAGCGCCGCCACCAGACCGTCGTCGCCGAGGCCGGTGGGCGGTGCGAGCGCGGCGGCGCCACCGGTCGGGCGCCAGGCCGCGACCGCGGCCACGTAGGCCGCGACGGGCGTGCCCGGCGCCGTGATGGCGGCCAGGATCGCGCGCCGCCGCGCTGGCTCGCTCACCAGCGCCAGCCCGCCGCTCGCGAGCGTGAGCTCGCCGGTGCGGAGGCCGTCGTGGGCGCGCAGCTCGTCGAGGATCGCGGCCTGGCCCGCGCGGTCGCCCTGGGCCGCGAGGCTGGCGAGCCGCTGCCACTGGGTGTGGCGCCAGCCTGGCGAGCCCGCGGCGTGGCGCGCGAGCTCGGCGGTGCGGAACGCGGCCAGGCGGACCGGCAGCTCCACGGTGACGTCCGGCGCGAGCGCCGCGCCATGTGCCCACGCCGGTGCATCGGCGATCGCCTGCGCGGTGAACGTGACCGCGCGGGTCTCACCGTCGGTGGTCACGCTGTGCGGGCCGACGTCACCCCACGTCACCGCCACCAGCACGACGCCATCGGCGCGCCGCACGGAGGTCAGGTGATCGCGCTGGTCGAACGCGAGGATGAGGACCGGCGTGGGGATGGGACGACCGGGGCGGGCGAGCGTGATCTCGCGCGGGCCGGTCCGCTGCACCACGAACCAGCGCGCGAGGTGCGCCGGCTCGGCGATCCACACGGGCAGGTACGCGAGGGCGAGCGCGAGATCATCCGCACCGGCGTCATCCGCACCGGCGTCGCCGACGGTGCGTGTCACGTCGAGGCCGAGCTCGGCGTAGCGCCGCGAGAGCACGCGGCCATCGAACCCGGCGGTCTCGGTCAGGCCCGCGTCGGTGGTGCGACGCCACCCGAGGTGGTGCGACGCGTCGACGGCGATCTCGCGCTCGCCCCAGCCGTACACGCCGACCGGCAGCGCGCGCCGCGCGGCGGTGAGCAGCGTCGCCGCCGCAGGCTCCACCGGGTGATGCGTGCCCGCGGGCGCCTCGCCCACCTCGAGCTCGGCGCGCCACGCATCCACCGCATCGGGCAGCAGCGCGGGCACGAACGCGGTCAGGTCGTCGAACGCCGGATCCCCGGCGTGGGTGAACCGCTGGAGCCGCAGCGGCCCGACAGGCGTCCACCCGCGGGTGACCCGGCCGCGCAGGCCGCCGCCGCCCGTGTTCCCGATCAGCCCACCCAGCCCGACCAGCTCGCCGGCCTGCACCCGCCGCCGCTGCGCGAGCGCGGGCCGCTGCCCGAGGCCGACGGCCAGATCGGGCTCCGCCGCGCGCACATCCCGGTCCTTGGTCTCGACCCTGGCCTGGCGCTCCATGTCGGCGAACGGGGCTCCACTGGCGGCGCTGGTCTCCGCGCTCGGGGCCGGGCCTGCCGCCGCGCCCCCGCCGCCGATCCCGACGCCCGAGCGCCCGAACCCGACGCCGAACCCCTGCCCGGAGCCGACGCCGCGCGTCCCACCGGTCTCGCGCGTGCCGATCGTGCCCCACCCCGTCGAGGCGGGGCTCGCGAACGGCTCGAGCGGCGCGCGCACCAGCTCGGCATCGGCCGCGACGTCCGCCGGGATCCCGGTCGGCCGGGTCGCGACCACGGGGATGGTCGCCGGCAGGGCGTACGGGGCCCAGGTGTCGCCGGCGCCCCTGGTCACGCCGTAGGTCGCGTACATCGCGTCGTTCTCGAGGACGAGCAACGACGTGTGCCGCGACAGCAGGAACTCGCGCTTGCCGAGCGCGACCACCTCCTGGCGGATCGCCTCGTCGCGCTGCTCGCGCAGCTGGGCCTCGGTGGGGCAGCGCGCGGCGTTCACGCACGGCGGGACGATCACGGGCTCGTGCTTGGCGAGCAGCCGCGCGGCGATGTGGCGCTGCGCCCACAGCCGCGGCAGGTAGCCCGCGCGGGCCCCCGCGCCGGACGGGAGGGCGATCCGTTGCAACCAGGGCGTGCCCTCGATCGAGCCGGTCAGCTCGAGCGCGACCGGCGCCGCCGCGCCCACGAGCTGCGCGACGAGCTCGAGCTCTTCCCCCTCGGCGAGCTGCGTCGCACGCAGGTACGCCGTCGCCGGGACCCGCGCACCCGCGGCATCGACGAGGCGGGCGCCGAGCCCGGTGACCCGGGTGGTGTGCAGCGCCGCGACCAGATCGAACGCGCGCCAGCCGAGGTCGTCGGCGAGGTCGATCGTGGTCACGTAGCCCCCGGTCGCGGCCGCGAGAGCCTCGAGGGCCTGCGGATCGGCACCATCCCCCACGCCCACGCCCACGAACCGCGCCTTGCCGGTGACCTGCGCCCGCAGCGCATCGAGCCGGGTCGGGACGGCGCCGCCGCTGGTGAGCACCCCATCGCCGAGGTACACGAGCATCGCGTCGTCGGGCCGCACGCCCTCGAGGTGCGCGAGCGCCGCGGCCAGGCCCACGCCGAGATCGGTGGCGCCGACCTCGCCCTCGTCTGCGAGCGCGGTCGCGAGTGTGCGGCGGTCGACGTCGAGGACCCGCGTCGGTGAGAGCAGGGTGCGGGCGGTGACGTCGAACGCCACCACCGCGAGGCGATCCTCCTCGTCGAGCTCGCGCGTGAACGCGTCGATCAGCGCGGCCTGCGCCGCCCGCTCGGGGGCGCCGCGCGAGGCGCTGACGTCGTCGAGGATCACCCACGTGCGCGGGCGGTACGGGCGCGCCTGCGCGGGGAGCAGGGCGGGCGCCCGCACGAGCAGGTAGCGGTCCGCCCCCGCGGTGTGGGTGACCACGCTCGGCGTGCGGCGCGGATCCCGGACGTGGATCACGAGCGAGTCGCCGAGGGTCGCGGCGGTGGCGCGGTAGGTGACGAGGGCGTCGTCGCCCTGCTTCGTCACGCGGATCTGGTGGCTCGGCGAGGCCAGCTCGCAGCCCGCGCAGCCGCGCACGGTGACGTCGAGCGCGAGCTCGCCGACGGGTAGATCGATCTCGGGCATCGGCACGCGCAGCGTGTAGTCGCCGTACAGGCGGGTCAGGCTCTGCGTGTACGCGAGCACCAGGCGCTTGTCCTGGTGCGCGGGCAGCGGGTACACGCGCAGCGACAGCCGCCCGGCGCCCGCCCACTCGAGCAGCGCTGGATCGACGCGGCGGTAGACCAGCTCCTCGTAGACCCGCCGCGCGCGCATGCGCTCGACGACCGCGGACTCGGTGAGCTTGCCGTCGACGTACATCGCGAGCCGCTGGAGCGCGGCGTCGGGCGGGATCGCGAACCGGTACACACCCTCGAGCACCTGATCGCTGGCGTTGTGGAACGTCTGATCGAGGGCGATGCGCGCCACCTGATCCTCGATCACCACGTCGACGGCGAGCGCGCGCAGCGGCAGCGGCACCTCGGGACCGAGCGCGTCGCCGCGCACGGCGGGCGACCGCGCGAACAGCGAGCCGGTGCGCGCCGGGCGGGCGTCCACCTCGGCGGTGCGGCGCGCCTCCGCGGCCCACGACACCAGGTGAGTGAGCCGCGGGGCGGGGCCGCGCGTGGGCGGACCTTGCCGCTCCGCGATGCCCTGCTCGCCGGCATGCAGCAGCACCTGCCCGGCCCCGGTGGCCAGGCTGACCTGGCCGCGAACCACGGCGGCGGTCGTCCGCTCGGCGGACGCATCGACGAGGAACCGCGTGCCGAGCACCTCGATGCGGCCGCGCGCGGTCTCGACGACGAACGTGCCGTGACCGGGGGCACGCGGGGGCGGGGGCAAGGGCGGGGGCGGGGGCAAGGGCGGGGGCGGGGGCAAGGGCGGGGGCGAGGGCGGGGGCGGGGGCAAGGGCGGGGGCGGGGGCAATGTCGAGCAGCACGGCGCCCTCCACCCGCACGCGGCGCGCGCCGAGCAGCGTGACCGTGCCCCCGGGGCCGGGGATCCACGTCGAGCCATCGGCGAGCGCGCCGGGGGTGCTCGGGCTCGCGGGCGCGACGCTGCCGCCGACCAGGCGCGTGACGAGAAGCGCCGCGACGACGGTGGCCGCGAGGCCGAGGGCGATCGCGATCACGGGCGTGCGGAGGCCGCGCGCGGGGGTGGCCGCGCCGTGGCGGTGGAACAGCTCGGCGCGGATCCGGCGGCGCGCGTCATCGCCGATGCGCGGCGGATCGCCGCCGGTCTCGAGCAGGGTCTCGACGTTGCGATCGAGGATGCTGCCGTCGCGGGTCGCGTCGGGATCGGGCGTGCGGGTCATGCGGCCTCCGAGAGGTGCGCCGTCAGCGTCGCGAACGTGTCGCGGAACGCGCGGCGGGCGCGGGCGAGGAGTGACTTGGTGGCGCTGATGGACAGGCCGAGCTCGCCCGCGAGCGTCTCGAGGCTCTCGCCATCGACGTACTTGCGCGACAGCGCGGTGCGGTACTGCTCCGGCAGGTGGGCGACCGCCATGTGCACGAGGTCGCGGGTCTCGGCGCGCTCGAGGACCTCGCCGGGTAGCGGGTGCTCGGCCATCGCGGCGAACGTCTGCGCGAGGGTGGCGTCGATCCGCTCCCACGCGTCGGCGAGGTCGTCGGTGCGCCGGTGCTCGCGCAGGTGATCGCGGATCACGTTGCGCGACAGCGTGGTCAGCCAGCTCCCGACCGAGCCGCGGGCCGGGTCGTACGCGGCCTCGCGGGACAGGGCGAGCGCGAACGTCTCCTGCACCACGTCCTCCGCGAGCGCGGCCTCGCGGCCGACCCGGTAGAACACGAACGCGTACAGGCCGTCGACGTGGGCGTCGTACAGTCGGCCGATCGCCACCCGATCACCCGCCCGGGCGGCGGGCAGGTCCCCGCGGGTCCGGAACAACCGCGCCAGCAGCGCCACGATCATCGTCGCCTCTCCATGCCCGGGACTGTCATCGCACGTCCGGGAGGTGTCGGGCGGATCGCCGGGTTTCGGCGGCCAGACAACGAATTCCGCGGTGGACCGGTCAGACCCACGGTGCGGCCGCTCCCGGATGCCCTCGCGCTCTCGGCCGCCGCCCACGTGGTGCTGGTGGTGTGGGTGGGCGTGCGCGCCGAGGCGCCCCCGCCCCGGCCGCCGGCGCCCCGGATCGAGCTGATCGAGCTCACCGCGCCGCCCCCGCCCGCCGTCGACGAGGCCGCGCCCGTCGAGCTCGCGTTCCTCGACGCCGCCGCGACCGCCGCCATCTGCCGCTGCCGCTGCCGCCGGACCCCGGCCGCGTGCGCCGCGCGCCCACCGCCCGCCTCGCCGCGACCGCGACGGCCCCCGGCACCGCGCCGGGCGCAGACACCCCGCCCGCGCGCCCGCCCACCAGCCCGTCGCCGTGGCTGCACATGCGGCGGCCGGGCGACGTGACGCTGGCTCCCGGCGCCCTGCCGACCGGCCGGTGGGATGACCTCGACCACGCGCCCGCCGGCACCGCGCCGACCGCTGATCCCCACCTCGAGACCGGGAAGCTCGCGCCGTCCGGGCACGGCCGCCACCGCGCCGACGAGGGCGTGTTCACCGCCACCGTGGAGCGCGATGGCTCGGTGTCGCTCAAGGACCGCCGCAACTTCCAGATCCACGTCGCGCTGCCGCGCCCGCGGCAGCTGGGCCGCGCGATCGCGGCCTGGTACGAGAACGACACCAGGCCGGTCGGCACGCTCGGCACGGTGCCCGCCGATGGCGCATCCCGGCGCCAGGATCAGAACGTGACCGGCGCGGACACCCGCCCCGATCATGGCCAGACCGTGGCGATCATCGGCGGCGGCTTCGACATCACCGACGCGCTGATGCGCCGCCACGGCCAGGACCCGTACGCGTCGAAGAAGCTCGCGTTCCTCGACGCCACCCGCGACGAGCGCGTGATGATCGGCACGCGCCATCGCGCCGCGCAGCTCGCGCAGGCGCCCGCCCACGTGCAGCGCAACCTCGACGTGCTGTGGGCGACGGTGTCCGAGCCGGCGGCCCGCCGGCGCGCGCTGTTCGAGCTGTGGGACGAGTGCGCCGAGCCGGGCAGCGACAGCGACGCGATCGCGGAGGCCGGCGCCGCTGCCCGCCGCCTGGTGATCGGGTTCATCCGCGCGCGCCTGCCCGCGGGCACCCCCGATGCGTTCACCGCCGCCGAGCTCGCCGCGCTCAACCGCGGCCGCAGCTCGCGCGCGGCGTTCGCGCCGTACGCCGACTGACGCGCGATCGAACCGCGATCGACGCCGCGACGATCCGCCATGCCGGTGCATCAGCGCCAGGACGAGGGACGCTGCGCCAGCACGGCGCAGGCCGCTCCACGCTGACGCAGGTGCTCGCCGATGGAGCAGCGCCCGGGCTCGTGCGGCACGGGCGCTCGCGCACCTGCGGCTGGTCACGTTCTTGAACGGAGGGAAACGCATGGACGACCGAACCACCAAGCGCGATCTGGTCCTCGCCCCGACCGAGTACGCCTACATGCAAGACGTCACCAAGGGGATCGTCAAGACGTACACCGGCCCGACGGTGATCAACCCGACCGCGCAGGAGCGGCCGGTGGTGTTCGATCCGGACACCAAGCAGTTCGCGCCGTGCTCCCTCGAGGACGCGGTCCAGCAGATCGCGATCGCGCCGGAGGGCTTCTACCTGATCCTCAAGAACCCCGCCGCCAAGCAGGAGCACCCGGCGGCGGGCGGCGTGTACCCGTCGCCGGACCTGCTCGTCGGCCGCAAGATCAACATCACCGGCCCGTGCGCATTCGCGCTGTGGCCCGGTCAGCTCGTGCAGCTCGTGCAGGGCCACCACCTGCGCTCGAACCAGTACCTGCTCGTGCGCGTCTACAACGAGGACGAGGCGCGCCGGAGCTGGGGCGAGGCGGTGATCAAGCCGGCGGCCGGGGAGCCCGATGCGGCGCCCCGGTCGTGCGCGTCCCCGCGGACCTCACCGTCGGCAAGCTGCTGCTGATCAAGGGCACGGACGTGTCGTTCTACATCCCGCCGACCGGCGTGGGCGTGGTGCCCGACGAGCCCGGCGCGTGGGTGCGCGAGGCGCTCACGCTCGAGCGCCTCGAGTACTGCATCCTCGTCGACGAGAGCGGCAAGAAGCGCTACGAGCGCGGGCCGCAGGTGGTGTTCCCCGCGCCCACCGAGGCGGTGATCACGCAGGGCGGCGCCCGCAAGTTCCGCGCGATCGAGCTGTCCGAGATCCAGGGCCTGCACGTCAAGGTGATCGCCCCGTACACCGAGGACGGCGTGGCCCGGCACGTCGGCGACGAGCTGTTCATCACCGGCAAGCAGACCGCGATCTACTTCCCGCGCGAGGAGCACGCGCTGGTGCGCTCCGACGGGCACGACAAGCACTTCGCGGTGGCGGTCCCCGCCGGCGAGGCGCGCTACGTGATGAACAAGCAGACCGGCGCGATCCGCACGGTGCGCGGACCCGCGATGCTGCTGCCCAACCCCGTCGAGGAGGTGATCGTCCGCCGCGCCCTGACCGCGCGCGAGTGCGCCACCTGGTACCCGGGCAACGCCGAGGTGCTCGCGCACAACCGCGCGCTGCGCCACGCCGATGGCGCGCCGGTCCCGGCCGAGGCCGCGCACGCGCCGGGCACCACCGCGCCCTCGTTCGAGGCGGTCGACCGCTCGAACACGTTCACCAAGCCGCGCACGCTCATGATCGACACCCGGTTCGAGGGCGCGCCCGCGGTCGGCGTGTGGGTCGGCTACGCGGTGATGGTCGTCGACAAGCAGGGCCGCCGGCGCGTGGAGCAGGGGCCGCAGAACCTGATCCTCGCGTACGACGAGACCCTCGAGATGGTGCAGCTGTCCACCGGCACGCCCAAGACCACCGAGCGCCTGGTCGAGACCGTGTACCTGCGGGTGCTGGGCAACAAGGTCAGCGATCGCTGCGTGGTCGAGACCGCCGATCACGTGGAGGTCGCGCTCGGCTACGCGATGCGGGTGTCGTTCGAGGGCGAGCCCGCGCGCTGGTTCGAGGTGGAGAACTACGTGAAGCTGCTGTGCGATCACGTGCGCTCGGTGCTCAAGGGCAGCGCCAAGCGCCACCCCATCGAGGGGTTCTACGCGCACGCCGTGGATCTCGTGCGCGACGCGATCCTCGGGCGCGCTCTTGCGCCGTCCACCGCGCCGGACGTCACGGACGTCATGCCCGTCGTACGTCCGGGGATGTGGTTCCCCGAGATCGGGATGCGGGTCACCGACGTCGAGGTGCTCGGCGTCGACATCGAGGACCCAGCGATCGCGGCGCTGCTCGGCGACGCGCAGCACGAGGCCGTGGAGGCCAGCATCAACCTCCTGCGCGCCACCCGCGGCCTCGAGCTGACCGCGCGGCGCGAGGCGATCGCGCGCGGCGAGGCCGAGGCGCGCGCGGACACCGGCCGCCGGCTCGCCGAGCTCGAGGTCGCGGCCACCGGGGATCGCCTGCGCGTCGGGCTCGCGCAGCTCGCGGCCGAGCTCGAGCAGGCCGCCCGCCAGCGCGAGGCCGCGCTCGCCCGCAGCGCGATCGTCGATGCCGAGCACGGCGCCCAGCTCGCGCGGGATCAGGCGCGCGCCCAGCACGAGGGCGCGATCGCGCGCGCCCGCCAGGGGCTGGTGCTCGAGGCGCTGCGCGCGGAGGTCGACGCCGCGGTGGCCCGGTTCGGCGCCGCGCAGGGTGGGTTCAGCGAGGCGCTGCTGGCGCTGTCCAACGCGGACACGCTCGCCAAGGTCGCCGAGGCGATGAGCGTGCAGGCGTTCGTCGGCGGCAAGACGCTGACCGACGTGATCGACAAGGTGTTCGCGGGCACGCCGCTCGAGGGCGTGATCGCCCGGGTCCAGGCGCGGACGGTCCCCTCGAACGGGCACGCGCTCCCCACGGGGTGAACGCGCGGGAGGCGCGCCGCGAGGGGCCGGGACAGCGCCCCGCGAGGGGCGGGGACGGCGCCCCGCGAGGGGCGGGGACGGCGCCCCGCGAGGGGCATGGACGGCGCCCCGTGAGGGACGTCCGTCCAGGGTACGCCCGTGCCCTGGTGACGCGCCCCGGCTCGTGCCACGCTGGGCGAGCGTCATGGCAGGTGTGTTCGACGGACCGCTCCTCGGCGGCCGGTTCCGGCTCGGGCCGCGCCTCGGCAAGGGGTCGCAGGGCGACATCTTCCTCGCGCAGGACACCCAGGCGAAGGTCGCCGCCGAGCGCGAGGTGATCGTCAAGCGCCTGACCCCGCGCGGCACGTGGAAGTCGTTCGAGCTGTTCGAGCGCGAGGGCAAGGTGCTCGGGCAGCTCCGCCACGCCGGCGTGCCGCGCCTGTTCGCCACCATCGAGGAGCCGCCCGGCACGTTCAACCTGGTGATGCAGCGCGCGCCCGGCGAGGACCTGAGCGCGATCGCGGCGCGCCGGCGATTCTCGGAGCTCGAGCTCCGCGACGTGCTGGTCCGCTGCCTGGAGATCCTCGACTACCTCCACACCCGCGCGCCCGCGGTGATCCACCGCGATCTCAAGCCGTCGAACATCGTCCGCGCGCCGGACGGCCGGGTGGCGATCGTCGATTTCGGCGGCGTCCTCGATGCCGCCCGCGACAAGGGTGGCTCGACGATCGTCGGCACGTTTGGCTACATGGCCCCCGAGCAGCTCCACGGCCAGGCGGTGCCCGCAACCGACCTGTACGCGCTCGGCGCCACCATCGTCGCGCTTGCCGGCGGCGTGGAGCCCGAGGACGTCCCGCGCAAGGGCCTGCGCATGGACCTCGCGCGCCACCTGCCCCACCTCGAGCCCGTGCTGCGCGACGCGCTCGCGGCGATGACCGATCCGGATCCCGACAAGCGCCCGCAGCGCGCGCGCGAGGTCGTGGCGCTGCTCGCCCGGAGCACGCCGCGCCCCGACGAGTCCGCGCCCGCGAGCAAGGCGCTGGCCCGGCGCGGTGCGTCCGCCCTGGCGCCCCCGCGACGGATGTTCAACGACGTCGCCGAGCCGCTCGGCACCCTGCTGCGGTTCGGGGTGCTGGCGTTCGGCGCCGGCGGCTGGGCGGGCATGGCCGGGATCCGGCTGTCGATGCTGATCACGATCCAGATCGCCGCGGTGCTCGCGCTCGGCAAGCGCCCGCAGGTGCGCGCCGTCGGCCAGGAGCTGGATGCGATGCTCGCCGAGGGCCAGGGCGGGTTCGTCGACCTGATGCGCGGGGCGATGGCGCGGCGGTGAGCTACGCTGCGCGCATGGTTCGCCTCGCCTGCCTCGCCACCGTGCTGCTCGCCGCGTGCGGCGGCGCCACCCCGCCCGCCACGTCCACCACGCCGCCCGCGCCGGTCACCGAGCCCTCACTGCCCGAACCCGCACCGCCCGCGCTCGACCTCGCGAAGCTCGGCCAGCCGTGCGCCGCCGACGGCACGTGCGCCGCCGGCAGCTGCGTGACCTATCACGGGATCGCCGGCCCGCGCGGCCCCGCGTTCACCAGCTGCGAGGTCACCTGTGCCGACGGCAAGGGCTGCCCCGACGGCACGGCGTGCATCACCGTCGCCGATGGTCCGGGCGCGGTGTGCCGCCCGCCGGGCTGAGCGACGACCCTGGCGAGCCCTGGCGCGCGGACCGCCAGGCCGCGCCCCGTGGGACCGAGCCTCGCGTATCGTGACCACCATGACTGCCCGGCTGCTGACGATCCCGTTCTCCCACTACTGCGAGAAGGCGCGATGGGCGCTCGAGCGCAGCCGGATCCCGTTCACGGAGGAAGGCAGCCTGCCGATCTTCCACAACCTCGCCAACCGCCGCGCGGGCGCCGGCCGCACCGTGCCGGCCCTCGTCACCGGCGACGGCGTGGTGCTCGGCGACTCGCTCGACATCGTGACGTGGGCGGACCACCTGACGCCGGGAGCGCTGCTGCCGGGCGATCCGGACGATCGCGCCGCCGCGCGTGCGCTCGAGGACGAGCTCGGCGCGCAGCTCGGGCCGGCGACCCGCCGGTGGGGCTACTACCAGCTGCTGCCGCGCCCGGAGATCCTGCACGCGCTCGCGAAGACCACGCCGCGCTGGCAGCAGATCGCGCTGCGGGTGGCGCGCCCGGTCGCCGTGGGCCTGCTCAAGCGCGGCCTCAAGATCGACGCCGCCGGCGCCGAGCGCTCGCGCGTCAAGATCGACGAGCAACTCGCCAAGATCAGCGCCCTGCTCGCCGATGGGCGCCGGTTCCTCGTCGGCAAGCGGTTCTCGATTGCGGACCTCACGTTCGCCGCGCTCGCCGCGCCCGTACTGCTGCCCGACGGGCATCCGGTGCCGCCGGCGCCGCTCGACGCGTTCCCGGCCGCCGGCCGCGCGCAGGTGCGGGCGTGGCGCGCGACCCCCGCGGGCGCGTTCGCGCTGCGGATGTACCTCGAGCAGCGCCACCCGTGATCAGCGCGGCGCCGGCCGCGCGACCCGCAGCGTGAGCACCGCGACCTCGGCGTGCGTGCCCTCGCCGTGGCGGCGCGTGACGCCCGAGAACCCGACGCCGGGCGTGACGTAGAGCTGGGTCGAGCCCACCGGCGCCCCCGCGGGCGAGCCGACGTCGTACAGCCCGCGCCGGTAGCCGAGCCCGAGTCGCTTCATCACGCGCTCGGTCAGCCCCTTCACGTAGATCTGGCCGCCGTGGGTGTGACCCGACAGCACCAGCGCCGCGCCGCGGGGCGCGATCTGCGGCGCGAGATCCGGCCCGTGGCACAGCACCACGCGCGAGACATGCGCGGGCGCACCGCGGAACGCCTCGTCGAGATCGTGGTGGCGGGTCACCGGATCGTCGACGCCGACCAGCGCGAGCGGCGCGCCGCGCACCTCGCACACGGTGGTCTGGTTGCGGAGCACGTCGTAGCCGTGGCCCTCGAGGACGTGGCGGACGCCGGCGCCCCACACGAAGTAGTCGTGGTTGCCGAGTACCGCGAGCACGCGCGGCGCGCGCAGGCCGCCGAGCTGCTCGGACGCGCGGGCCACGTCGCTGCGGCGCCAGCACACGTAGTCGCCGGTCAGCGCGACCAGATCGGGCGCCTCGGCGTTGCACGCGTCGATCGCCGCGCGGATGTGCGTCGCGGGCGTCAGCGAGCCGACGTGGATGTCCGACAGGTGCGCGATCCGCACCCCGTCGTGGCGCGGGTCGAGGCCGCGGACGAACACGTCGTGGCGGGTCACCCGCGGAGGAGCAAGGCCGGGCATCGAGGCACTGTGCGGTGCGCACGGAGGCTCGGCAAGCGGTTGCCAGCCGCTGCCAGGGCGCACCTCCGCGCACGCCCGGACGATCGCGTTGCATCGCTTTGCATCCGGGCGGATCTCCTGCCAGCATGAGGGCATGGCAGCGGTGGCTCGTCCTCCCGGCCCGTCGGAAGCTCGCGTGTCATGTCCGCGGTGCGGCGGCCTGATCCACCCCGTCGCGGGGCGGTGCCGGCACTGCAAGGCAGACCTGTCCGCGCATCGCTCGTCGCGCCCGGCCGCCGCGGCCGCGCTGCCGCCGCTCGTCGCGGCCACGGCGCCCATCGAAGCCGCGCCCCGCACCGAGTTCGCGCCGCTGCCGGTCGCCGCCGCGTACGCCGCCGACCTCGGCTCGACCCCGGTGCTGCCGCCGCGCCCGACCGGCCGCCAGGACGCCGCCCCGGCGCGCGGCCTGTGGCGGACCTGGCCGATCATCGTGATCGTCCTGGCCGCGATCGCGATCGTGGCAGCCCTCGTGCTGATGCTGTGGCCGCCCGCCACCCCCGAGGCCAAGGCCGATCCACGGGTGCTGCGCCCGCCGCCCGCGCCCGAGCGGATGGACGTCACGCCGGTGCTGCCCACGCCCCAGCCGAACGTCATCCCGGGCGCGCCGGGCGCGCCCGGCGGCGCCGATCCGTGGGCCGCGCCCACCCCGCCGCCCGGCACGGTGCCGCAGCAGGTGCCCGATCTAGATCCCGATCCCGCTCCCGCCCCCACGCCCGATCCCGACGACCTCAGCGCGGATCCGTTCGCCAACCCGTTCGGCCCCGGCGGCGGTGGTGCCGGCGGCGGTGCAGCCGGCGGCGGTGGTGCCGGCGGAATGTTCGGCGGCGACGCCCGCTCGTACATCACCCTGGCGGCGCGCGCGTGCAAGAAGCTCGCGTCGTGCAGCCCCGACCTCGGCGAGTACTGCACGGTGATCGACACCCTCGCCGACGGCACCCTGCCGACCTGCCCGGCCGCCCAGCGCTGCGTCGACCGCATCGAGGGCCTGTCGTGCGCCAACCTCCAGGGCGGCTCGACGGTGGACCTCCTGCTGCTGATGAGCACGCTGCAGGAGTGCATGAACCTCGCGAACTGCTGAGCCGGGGACCGGCGCGCACGACGCGCGCGCGGTAGAGTGCCGTCGTGATCCGCGTCCCGTTCGAGGTGTTCCGCGAGCCGGCCGCGATGCGCGCACGCGTCGAGGATCTCCGCCGCGATGGCCGGCGGATCGCCGTGGTCCCCACGATGGGCGCCCTCCACGAAGGCCACCTCGAGCTGGTGCGCCAGGCGCGCGCCCGCGCCGACGTCGTGATCCTGACGATCTTCGTCAACCCCACCCAGTTCGGGGCCACCGAGGACCTGTCCCGCTACCCGCGCGACGAGGAGGGCGATCTCGCCCAGGCGCGCGCCGCCGGCATCGACCTCGCGTTCTGCCCCGACGCCGCCGCGATGTACCCGGCTGGCGCGCAGACGTTCGTCGAGGTCCGCGAGCTGCAGCGGCCGCTGTGCGGCGCGAGCCGGCCCGGCCACTTCGCCGGCGTCGCCACCATCGTCGCCAAGCTGTTCCACATCACCAAGCCGCACCTCGCGGTGTTCGGCGAGAAGGACTACCAGCAGCTCGCGATCATCCGCCGGATGACGCGCGATCTCGACTTCGACGTCACCATCGTCGGCGTGCCCATCGTCCGCGAACCGGACGGCCTGGCGATGAGCTCGCGCAACGCGTACCTGTCCCCGGAGCAGCGCACCGCCGCGCTCGCCCTGTCGCGCGGCCTCGCCGCCGCCGCCGCCGCGTTCGCCGCGGGTGAGCGCGACGCCGCAAGCCTGGTCGCCACCGCGCGCGCGCCGATCACCGCGATCGTCGACGCCGGCCTCGCCCGCATCGACTACCTCGAGCTGCGCGATCCCGACGACCTCACCGAGCTGGTCCGCGTCGAGAAGCGTGCCGTGCTCGCGATGGCCGTGTTCGTCGGCACCACGCGCCTGATCGACAACCGCGTCCTCGGCTGATCACCCGCCGCGACACGCCGGGCGCGACACGCCCCGCTCACCGGGGGCATGATGGTCCGCATGTCGCGCCTCGCCCTCGCTGGAGCCCTTCTCGCCGCCGCGCTCGCCGGCTGCTCGCGCGAGCCGCCGCCTCCCTCGGTGGTCCCGCCCGCGGTCGCCAGGGCCCCGGCCCCCGCCGCCACCCTCCCCGCGCCGACGCCCGTCGACGCCGCACCGGCGGCGGCCGAGCCCGCCGCGGCCATGGAGCCGCCGACCGAGGGCGACGAGTGCGCGTCGACCCCGCCCCGCGTCCCGACCATCACGCCGCCCGACCTCGTCGCGTTCCAGGATCCGAAGACCGAGCTGTGGGGCTACAAGACCGCGGCCGGCAAGGTCGTCATCCCCGCGCGCTACCGCGAGGCCACCGCGTTCGACGGGCGCGGCGCCGCCGCCGTCACCGTCGCCACCAGCAAGGGCCACCCGTTCCGGTTCATCGACCCCGCCGGCGCCGAGCTCGGCACCGCGTTCCTGTTCGACAACGGCCCGGACTACTGGAGCGACGGCTTCGTCCGGATCGTCGACGCCCAGGGCCGGTTCGGGTTCGTCGATCTCGACGGCAAGGTCGCCATCAAGCCGCAGTACGCGTTCGCGTACCCGTTCTGCCACGGCGTGGCCAAGGTCGCGATCGGGAACAAGCCCGGCTACATCGACGCCACCGGCAAGCCCACCACCGCCCTTCCCGCCGACGACCGCCCGACCATCCCCGCGAAGCACGTCGACTGACCCTGTCGAGCTACGGTACGTCGACGAACAGCGGGTTCGTGAACGACGGCATCGCGCTGTCGTTGACCGGCGCGCCAGATCCGGTCGCGTCGACGCGGACGACGTAGAACGTGTCGGCCGGCGGCAGCGGGAGGGTGACCACCTGATCGTAGCGGACCGCCGCGGTGTCCGCGGGGGCGAGTTCGATGACCTGGACCTCGGCGGCGCCGCGGTAGATGCGGATCCGCTGCAGCGGCTGCCAGGGTGGGGCCTGGACCCGGATCCGCAGGCGGACCTCGCCGCTGACGACCGCGGTGTCCCCGGGCAGCGTGGTGCCTCCGGTCGTCTCGATGCCCGCGGTGACGAACGCGCCGGTGCCCACGACCACGCGCCGCGCGCGGATCGCGTCGACGATCGCGTCCTGATCGACGGTCCGCGGATCGTCGTTGCCGGGCCCGACGTAGACGTACGTGCGCGCCTCGCCCGCGTATGCCGTCGGGCCGTGCGAGTCGGACGAGCCCGTCGCGCACGCGGGGTGGCCGAGGCTGACGAGCTGGAGCCAGTCGACGAACACCTCCTCGAAGTCGCTCTCGGACGACGCGTTCGCGACCTCGACGGCGTCGAAGCCGAGGTCCGAGAGGTCCGTGCCGGCGGGGAGACCGAGCGCCACCGGATCGGCGCCGGCGAGCCCGGTGGCGGCGTTCAGATCGAGGGCATTGAACAGGCTCGTCGAGCCGTCGCGCGGGTGGTTGACCTGCACGATCGCGCCGGGCCCCCGATCGCGGATCGCGGTGAACACCTGCGCGGGGGTGCGCAGGAGCCAGCTCGGGCTGCCGTTGCCGGTGCGATCACCATCGGGCGTGAGCGGGAAGCCGTTGAGGTGGCCCCAGATCAGCGATGACACCTCCGACCCGATCAGATCGCCGAGCCACGCTTCGAGCCCGATCGCGCGGATGATGGGGCCGTACGGCGTGATCACGTCGTGGTCGGTCGACACCGGGACCTCGATGCCCTCGGCGGCGACCGCGCGCAGCCGATCATCGACGGGGAACGTCGAGTCGGTCGATAGCTCCGAGTGGAGGTGCGTGTCGAGCGAGATCCAGCCGCCGGTGTCGACCACGCGCTCGAGGATCGCCGCGACCGGGGCGGTCTGGCCGTCGGCCACGGTGACCGCACTCGCGACGAACGCGTCGTACTCGAGGCCGCGCGAGATCGCGACCGTGGACGTACCCGGAACGCGCGGCACGCGCAGGTCGCCCGAGGCATCGGTCCACAGGATGCGACGTTCCGCCGTGGGCGACTCGATGGTGACGCGCGCGGGGAGCGGGGCGCCGCCGTCGTCGCGCACGGAGATCGCGAGCGTCCCGCTCGCCCCGGGCGCCACGACGGCGCCGGCGGTGAGCGCGACCGGCGCGACCGGCGCGTAGCCCATCGCCTGAACCTGGATGCGGAGCGCGCCGGCATCGGTCGGAACGGTGATCGTCGCGTCCCCGGCGGCGTCTGCGCGCGCGATGGTGACCACGCGATCGGCGGCGTCGAGCACCACGAGATCGAGGCCGGCCGGCGCCCGCACGGCATGCGCGACGGTCGGGGTGCCGCGCAGCGCCCACGCCTGCCGGGTCACGTCCTCGACCGTGCCGTCGCCGATCACCAGGTGCCGCGTCGTCCCGACCTGGTCGACCGCCGGCCCCTGCACGAGGCGGATCCCCGCGAGGTCGATCAGGCCGGCGGAGTCCGCGTAGACCAGGCCGTACGAAGTCGTGGTGCCCGCGGTCGCGATCAGCTCGCCGCGGACCTGACCCCCGACGAACCCGAGGCCCGGGATGAACGCGGGCGCGCGTCCGCCGGTGAACATGGCGTCGTACAGGTCGTGGCTCGCGGCCGCCCCACCGAGCTCGTACGTACGCGTCGTCAGCTCGATGGCGGAGGCGTCCGCGGCGAGGCGGTACCGGTGCTCGAGGAGGACGTCGGGCAGCTCGCGGCTCCCGACGGCCGCGATCAGCTCGAGCGGCGCAACGCGGCCGCGCACCACGAGCTCGGCCGCGCCATCGTCGCCGGCCTCGGTGATCACGAACTCGTCGAACGCCCCGACCGCGAGATCGATCGCGGGCAGGAACTCCTTCACGAGATCCTCGCTCGTCCCGTCCGCGGTCGTGCGGACCGCGTCGACGATGCCGCCGCCCGACGAGCCATGCAGGTAGTAACCGGCGCCGGGCCCGCGCACGATCACGCGGACGCGACCGTTCTCCAGGACGAAGTCCCCCACGCGGCCCGCGGCCAGCGCGCCGGGCACGAGCTCCTCGGCGCACGCGACGACCTTGACGCGCGCGCGACCCTCCACGTGCGGGACGCAGCCGATCTCGATGGCCGGATCCGCGACGAGCACCGGCGGCCCCGACGCCGCGTTGTCTCCACAGGCCGCGAGCAGCAGGATCAGGGAGAGGTGTCCACGCACGCCTCCGAGTCTGCGCCGCCCCGGCGCAGGTCACAAGCGACCGGGTGGCGCGCGGGCGAAGTCCGCGCGGCGCAAGGTCCGCCGGGCCGAAGTGCGCGCGGGCCGACGCGATCCATGCACGTCTCCGCGGAGACCTCGCCACGGCGCGGAGGACCGGAGCGCAGCGGGCCGCCCGGCAGAGCCTGTCGATCGAACATCGACCGGGCCTTGATCTCCCAGGCTGCCGATGTTCGGCCGGGCCCCGCGCCCGCCGCGGTGTTAGCGTTGCGGGATGCTGAAGGTTTCCGTGTGGTGTGTGGCCATGCTGGCGGCGAACGTCGCGATGGCCGAACAGGTGGCGCGTCCGCCCGCGAGCAGGCCGGCGCCGGCGCGCAAGCCGGCGCCCGCGCCCAAGATCACGGTCGTGATGACCGCCGCGACCCTGGCGGATGACTGCGGCGGCGCGGCGCCCGCCAGCGCACCAACGTTCGCGGCGCCGCCCCCGCCGAGGACGGCGTCGATGCCGGCGTCGCAGCAGAATCCGGCGCTGGATTCTGGTGCGCGCGCCAAGGCCGACGCGCCGTACGAACCCACGGCCAAGGCGAAGCGCGAGAGCCGGCGCTGCGAGCAGACGTCGATGCAGCTGTCGGCGACCGCGGCGGCCGGCGCGAAGACGACGACGCTCCGGGTCAAGAAGGTCGAGCTGTTCGACGACAGCGGCGCGGCGCTCGGCGTGCTGACGGCGAAGTCGCCGCGCGTGTGGTCGGTGGCCAAGGGCGCGTACCAGCCGTGGGGCGGGTCGATCGCCGCGGGGCAGACGCTCAACGTCAGCTACGTCCTGTCGCAGCCGTCGCTGAACCCCGTGGGGCGGCACGACCTGACGTACACGGTCAAGGCCACGGTCACCGTCGGTGGTGATGCGCAGACCGTGTCGAAGGACGTGCACATCGCCGCGCCGACGATCCTGCCGCCCAACGTCAAGACCTGATCACAGCGTCTCGAGGAACGCGATCAGCGCCGCGCGGTCATCGGCGCCCAGGTCCGTGCCCGCGTCATGCCCGAGGATCGCGCCCGGCCCGCGCGTTCCGCCGGCATGGTCCGCCGCGAACCGCGCCGGGGACAGCAGCTCGTCGAGGGAGGCGACCGCGCCCTGGTGCAGGTACGGCGCGCCTGCCCCGACGCCGAGCAGCGCCGGCACCCGGTACGTGCCCGTGCCACGTCCCCGCCCGGTGGCGAGCGCCGGATCGGTGCCGATCCGCGCGGCCGCGATCACGCCGCCACCTCCGGCTGCGTTCGCGTGGCACGACGCGCAGTGCGCCGCGAACAGCTGCACGCCCCGCGCGATCAGCGGTGACGCCGTCGCGGGCACGCGCGCCGGCGGGGCCAGCGAGTAGAGGAACATCGCGAGCGCCCACGCGAGCTCGCGCGGCGGGCGGATCAGCTGGTGGTTCGAGTCGATCAGCTGCGTCTCCTGCCGGATCGCGAGCGCGAGCGGCGACGTGTGGCGGATCGTCCCGGCGGCCGTCAGCCAGCGCTGCGCGCGCAGGCCCCACAGATCGGGGATCGCGACCGGATCCTCGTCGGAGTCCTCGGTCACGTCCGCGCGCCCGGGCCCCCACGCCGCCATCCGGCGCGCCTCCTCGGGATCGACGGGCACCGCGTGCACGCGGTCGTAGGTGACGCGCAGGCGGCCGTAGTCGAAGCTCCGCCGCGCCTGGCCGAGCACGACCTCGCCGCCCTGAACGCTCGCGTGGCAGATCGCGCAGGTGATGCCGACCCGCGCCTCTTCGCCGACGTCGGCGAACACGACCAGCCCCGGGACATCGCCGGTCGCGGCGCGCTCGATGCCGACGGACGCGGCGAGCGCGGGCTCGGTCAGCCCGTACTCCATGAACACCTCGGCGCGCATCGGGTAGCCCAGGAACACGCGCCTGCCGAGGGCGACCCACGCCGCCATCGTCGTCGGCGTGGTGCCGTCCCACAGCGGCGGAGCGTCGTCGGGCAGCGCGGGGATGTCACCGGTCGCGAGCGTGGCGGCGAGCAGGGCGGTCACCGGCCGCGAGCGCGGGTTCCACGCCGGCAGCAGGTCCCAGCCGCGGTCGCCGAGCCCGTACGACATCAGCCGCTGGCGCGCATAGAGATTTCCTGGGTTGGACAGCGAGGCCTCGAGCGCGGCGCGCCGCCCGGCGGTGTCGGCCAGGTACGTCGGCGCCTGCGCGAGGATCCACGCGTCGGTCCACGGCGCCGGTGGCGCGGGCGACCGCGGGGCCGGGCTCGAGCACGCCGCGAGGGCGACGAGCGTGCACCACGCGCGTGTCATCGACCGCGTCCCGCCGCGGCGCACATCCGCGGCGCGGGCGCTCGCGCTCACCCATGAACGCTAGCACGCGCCCTGCGCGGGCATCACGCCCGCGCGAACCGCCGGTGCCAGCACCGTCGCCCGGATGACGTTCAGCGACGTCTCCGCGGAGACGTTGCGGGGCGGCCTGCACGCGACGA
This sequence comes from Kofleriaceae bacterium, assembly GCA_964203225.1. Classification (GTDB taxonomy): domain Bacteria; phylum Myxococcota_A; class Polyangia; order Haliangiales; family Haliangiaceae; genus JABFXX01. The sequence goes on along the minus strand of CAXNMK010000002.1, from coordinate 629,702 downwards.
CGATCGGCGACGTCTCCGCGGAGACGGTCCGCGTCGGCAACTCGCTGCGTCGGCGCACGTGGCGAGTTATCCACAGATGGTTGTGTTGGTTTCGCCGGACCCCGTTGCCCCCCGCGCCGTGCCTACCCGAATGTGGTTCGGCGACGTCTCCGCGGAGACGGTCGGCGACGTCTCCGCAGAGACGGTGCACGCCCGGCCCCCACCCGCCGATGACCGACCTGCCCACTCAACGGCCCGCGGCGCGCAGCAGCCGGTAGTCCTGGGTCGCCTGCCAGGCGGTCGCGAACGAGCACGCGGCCTGCCGCGCGACCTCGGTGATCGACAGGTCGGGCGCGCGCTCGAGCGCGGTCCACACGTCCGCGCGGAACGACGGGCCCATCAGCACGCGGTTGCGGTAGCCCGCGTGACGCCGCACCAGGGCCTCCGGGGTCAGCACGTCCGCGGGCCGGTCGCGCATGGTGCCGTTCGGCACGCGCAGCGCTCCGCCCTGGAACCGCGGGTCCGCGCCGCGCCGCTCGAGCTGGAACGCCGTGCCGGTGGGCAGCAGGTCGATCGGGTCCCCCGTGTGTGCGGCCGCGAGGCGCGCGAGCCGGCGATCCTTCGCGAGCCACGTCGCGACAGCCGCCCAGTACGCGCGGACGCGCGCCGATGGATGCGTACCGACGAGGCGCACGAGCCGGTCCGCGTTGACGTGCGCGTGATGAACACCGAGCCAGGTGGTCAGCACGGCGAGCACGCGCAGATCACCGTCGTCCATGCCGAGCGCCGACGCGAACACGAGCGTGCCCTCGATGTCGGCGTCCGGCTGCGCCGCCGCGGCGATGTTCATCCCGATCCCCACCATGCGAGCGGTGAGATCGTCCGGCGCGGGCATCACCTCGGGCGAGGTCGTGCGCCTAAACGCCATGGCCCAGCCTCCGCGCGAGATCGGCCACCGTCGCACGCGCATGCGCGGGCCACTGAACATGCCCGTCCTGGGGCTCGAGCCACGGCAGGCACTCGACGAGCTCCGCGGGGGTCGGTTCGTCGATCTGTGGACCGCGGAGTCCGGCTGCATCGACCTGATCATCGATGCACGGGTGTACGAGACGAACGGGGACTACCGGATCGAGGCGCGGTCGGTCGACGTCCCCTGACAAGACCCAGGCGAGCGCGGGAGTCCAGCGCGCCCTGCCGGCGTCGCGGCGTCAGCGCGCGCGTCGGATCACGGCGCCTCGAACGGCGCCACCGCGCCCGGCGCGGGCCTGGCCGCCGTGTCCTCGCTGACGCGAATGTGGATGTGGTTGTCGTGGTTGGGCCAGTGCTGGACGTGCTGGCCGTCGCCGTAGAGTGGCACCAGCGACGGGGCGAGCGCACCGCCGGCCGCAGCGGCCTCTGCGCCGGGGACGAGCTGGTCGATCAGCTCGCGGTCGAGGAAGCTCATGGTGACGCGGCCGGTGGCGAACATCGTGCTGAGCGCGATGGCGGTGGCCTGGCCGCCGAAGTCACGCGCCGAGCCCGCGACGCACTCACGGCCGCCGCTGGTCGTGGTGGTCGTGCAGTAGCTGCGCCACGGCGCGAGGCCATCGGTGCCATACACCGACAGGTCGACGTCCTTGCCGCGCTGGTGCGAGGCATGGCGAGGGGCACCGACGTCCGCCCCCGGCGTCGCGCCATCCCACTGCGACAGATCCTGCGGGACGAACGGCTGGCGCCCGGCGGTGGCCTGGGCGCGGCCGGCGGCGCGCACGAACATCACCAGATCGCGGCGGCCGAACCAGTACCGGAACACGGTGCTGGCGTCGGTCGCGTAGCCGTCGTGGGCCGGGTCGTTGGCCAGCGGCAGCTGGAGGAGCCGGGCGCAGTCGGACGCGCACGCGGTGCCGTCCTCGAACGCGGTGCGGGTCACCGCGAGCGTACCGACGAGCGGCGCCGGTCCCGCGGTCACCCGGACCCAGTAGGTGCGGCGCACCTCGGCATCCCGCACCGCGAGCACGCGCCGCCCGATCCCCGCGTCGGTCTGGCCGATCGTGGTCGGCGCCATGCCGTCCCACCGCTCGACCGCCATCACGACGCCCGGCTGCGGCGCGAACGTGAGGTGGACGCCGACGTGCTGATCGGGCTCGACGTCGATGCGGAACATCGCCGTCGTGGTCGCCGCGATGTCCACGGCGGTGTCTCCGTCGCCGGGCGCCGCCGCGTCCGGGTAGATCTCCGGAGGCGCGATTCCATCGACGGCCGCGTCGGCGGGTGCGTCGGCGCCCGGACCTGCGTCGGCCTCGGACAGCGGGTCTGACTCGCTGCCGCACGCGGCCAGGGCCGCGAGCAGCGCAACATGAGCGGGGCGGATCACGGCGCGCAGCCTACACGTCACGTCGGCGCTCCGGGTGGCCAAAAGCGCGCTCACCGCTCGAGCACAGCGCCAGATCGCGCGTCGGCGACAGCGCACTCACCGCCGCGGACATCCCCTCCAGCGTCGGCGAGATCGCGGCGCGCGCGAACCCGAACTCGATCCGCTCGACCGTGGGATTGCCATCCGCAAGAAGGCCGCCTGACACGGCACCAGGATGCGCGATCGCCTGCCCCCTAGGCCGCGCGCGCGATCATCGCGAGCTTGGCGGCCAGCCCCTGCCGGTAGAACCGGCGCAGCTCGGCGAGCATCTCGGGGATCTTGCGCGGCCGGACGTAGCTGGCCTCGAGGTAGGTCGCATAGCGGAGCGCGTTGTCGTTGGCGACCCGGTAGCGGTCGTGCTCGTCGACGTCGAGATCGGGCTCGTAGATCGCGTCGCCGAACAGGCGGTGGCGCAGCAGCTCCGACAGGCCGCCGTCGGGCGCCACGGTGAGCAGGCACGTGACGTACTTGTCGACCTCGGCCTGCAGCTCGAGCTCGAGCTGGCTGACCGGGCGCTCGGCCCGCGCGCAGCACACGGTGTAGATGAAGTGCGACACGCCCTCGATCGCGAGCAGGAAGTCGCCGAGGTTGTGGTCGCCGAGCTGGCGCGCCGGATCGTTGGCGGCCAGGTTCGCGAGCGCGCCCTCCTCGATGTAGAGGGCGATGCTCATCTCGCCGTGGGCCTCGACCACGAACAGCTGCTCGCGCGCCCTGCGGGCGGGGGCGATGCCATCGCGGTAGCTGGTGCCCACCATGAAGTCGCCGACCTCGACGCCGGTCTCGACGCGGTACATCGCCTCGAGCCCGCGCTGCACCCGCGCGAGCGGCCGCACTACTGGATCACCTTGCTACCCGGGTCGACGATCAGGCCGGCCGCCATCAGCTTCTTCTCCACCCACTCGTCGCGGGTGCGCAGCCAGATCTCGTAGAGCTTGGTGATGTCGGTCTCGGCGTTCATCTCGGCCATGTGGGTCCGCTTGCGGACCTCCATCAGCACATCGACGAACCGCGGGAACTCGGCCGCCAGCTCCTGGTAGACGTCCGCCAGGTGGTGCGACGATCCACGCGTGGTGCCGAACGTGCGCGCGAGCTGGCTGTAGGCGCTCTGGCCCAGGCCCACGTAGTACTCGACGTCGACCAGGGACCGGCTGAGGGATCCGGCGAAGAACCCGGCCACGTACAGGGAGGTGTCCCCCACGTGCTTGAGCGTCTTGACCCGTTCCCCGGGATCACTCCCGGCCCCCACCAGCTTGAGCCCGAGGGGCTCGTCCGTGAGGCGGGCCCGGGTGAAGTCGCCCAGCAGCGACACCAGGTACCAGCTCGCGGGTTCAGAGGCTTCGAGGTCGACCGCCGACAGGGCGTCGGTCACCGCTTCATGGAAGAAGGCGTCCACGGAAACTGCCAGGGTGACGTCCATGATTCGATGTTCAGCCGATCGGGTACCAATTCAAGTTCCTTGGTGATGTAGGGGGGTTAGCTCCACCTCCGGAACCCGGGTGCGAGCCCCCGGATCGCGCTGCGACACCGCGCCTCCCGGCGCTCCCGCGATCGCCCCGGGCGATCAGCAAAATCACTCACCTGGGGGCTTGCGCACACGCCGCGCCAGCCTTACCAAGGCGCCGGTTAGCAGTCGCCTCGGGTGAGTGCTAACAAACGTCGACCACCCTTCTGAGGAGCCCTTATGAACGTCCGCCCGCTTCAGGATCGCATCCTGGTCACCCGCGTCGCCGAGGTCGAGAAGACCCGCGGCGGGATCATCATCCCTGACTCCGCCAAGGAGCGCCCCCTCGAGGGCAACGTCGTTGCCGTGGGATCGGGCAAGCGCCTGGAGGACGGCACCCTGGTCGCCCTCGACGTCAAGGCGGGCGACCGCATCCTGTTCGGGAAGTATGCCGGCACCGAGATCAAGGTCGACGGCGTCGAGCACATCATCGTACGCGAGGACGAAGTCCTCGGCGTGATCGAGGCGTAAGGAGATACCCATGGCTGCCAAGGACATCATTTTCGACGAGAAGGCGCGCAACCGCGTCCTCGCTGGCGTGGACACCCTCGCCAACGCTGTGAAGGTCACCCTCGGCCCGCGCGGCCGGAACGTGGTCATCGAGAAGTCGTGGGGCGCTCCCACGGTCACCAAGGACGGCGTCACCGTCGCCAAGGAGATCGAGCTCGAGAACAGGTTCGAGAACATGGGCGCGCAGATGGTCAAGGAGGTCGCCTCCAAGACGTCCGACAGCGCCGGCGACGGCACGACCACCGCCACGGTGCTCGCGCAGTCGATCTACCGCGAGGGCTCGAAGCTCGTGGCCGCGGGCCACAACCCGATGGAGCTCAAGCGCGGCATCGACACCGCCGTCACGGCGATGATCGAGGAGCTCAAGAAGCTCTCGACCCCGACCAAGGGCAAGGAAGACATCGCCCAGGTCGGCACGATCAGCGCCAATGGCGACACCGAGATCGGCGAGATGATCGCCGAGGCGATGAAGAAGGTCGGCAAGGAGGGCGTGATCACGGTCGAGGAGGCCAAGACCATGACCTCCGAGCTGGATGTCGTCGAGGGCATGCAGTTCGACCGCGGCTACCTGTCTCCGTACTTCGTGACGGACGCGGAGCGCATGGAGGTCGTCCTCAACGACTGCTTCGTGCTGACGCACGAGCGCAAGATCTCCAACATGAAGGAGCTCCTCCCGGTGCTCGAGCAGGTTGCCAAGGCCGGCAAGCCGCTCCTCCTGATCGCCGAGGACATCGACGGCGAGGCCCTGGCCACGCTGGTCGTCAACAAGCTCCGTGGCACGCTGCACATCTGCGCCGTCAAGGCGCCGGGGTTCGGCGATCGCCGCAAGGAGATGCTCAAGGACATCGCCACCCTCACGGGTGGTAACGCGGTGACCGAGGACCTCGGCCTCAAGCTCGAGAACCTCACCCTCGCCGACCTCGGCTCCGCCAAGCGGATCTCGGTCGACAAGGACAACACGACGATCGTCGACGGCGCCGGCAAGAAGGCCGACATCGACGCCCGCGTGAAGCAGATCCGCAACGCGATCGAGGAGACCACGTCCGACTACGACCGCGAGAAGCTCCAGGAGCGCCTCGCGAAGCTCGTCGGTGGCGTCGCCGTGATCAAGGTCGGCGCTGCGACCGAGGTCGAGATGAAGGAGAAGAAGGCCCGCGTCGAGGACGCGCTCCACGCGACCCGCGCGGCCGTCGAAGAGGGCGTCGTCCCCGGTGGCGGCGTCGCGCTGCTCCGCGCCCAGTCGGCGCTCGACGGCCTCAAGCTGTCGGCCGAGCAGATGTTCGGCGTGAACATCGTCCGCCGCGCGATCGAGGAGCCGCTCCGCCAGATCTCGGCGAACGCGGGCGTCGACGGCTCGATCGTCGTGTCCAAGGTCAAGGAGGGCACGGGCCCGTTCGGCTTCAACGCCGCGACGCTCGAGTACGGCGACCTCGTCAAGGCCGGCGTCATCGACCCGACCAAGGTCGTCCGCACGGCCCTGCAGAACGCGGCCTCGGTCGCGTCGCTGCTCCTCACCACCGAGGCGATGATCGCCGAGCGCCCGAAGAAGGCGTCTGCGGCTCCGGCGGGCGGCGGCGGCGGCGGCATGGGCGGCATGGGCGGCATGGGCGGCATGGGCGGCATGGGCGGTATGGACTTCTAGTCCACGCCGCGTACGCACCCGCGCACGCACGGTCACGGCGCCCCTCACCGGGCGCCGTTGCTCGTTTCGGCCCACGGTCGGCCCACGGTCGGCCCACGGTCGGCCCACGGTCGGCCCACGGTCGGCCTGCAGGCTCAGGGCCCGCGAACGGACATCTCAATCGCCCTCACCGCCGATCCATCCCCGGGGGCGTCGTTGCTCCTCGCCCGCGGCGCGGCTCGACCGCGATCATCGATCGATATGTCCGTTCGCGGGCCCTTACCGATCGCGCGGCGGCAGCAACTCGGCGCGGGGGAGCTCGCACCCGAGCTCGCGCTCGAGATCGGTCTCCCACACCGCGGTGAGCAGGCCGAGGCCGGCCTCGACGAACCACCAGGTGATCGCGGCGATCAGCGGGACCAGCAGCACGTACACGCCTGGCCGCGTCCCGATGTTCGCCGCGGACAGCAGCCAGGCGACCGACATCGGCGCGGCGACGGCGGCGACCAGCACCGCGGTGACGCGCCGCCAGCGCTCGAGCCAGCGCACCCGCGCGGCGAGCCGCTGAGCGTGGGTCCGCGAGGGGCGTGACGTCACGCCTTCATTGTAGCAGCTCGTCCGTGCAATCGTGCTGGGCCTGTGCGCTGGCTGCGGTCTCGTGCCCGGTCGCGGGATCACAGACGAAGTGGTCGACCACACACGCGTAGGTCTGCTGGTTGGTGGCGGTCGCCGCCGCGCCGGGATCCTGGATGCGGACGATCGCGCGCTGGCAGGCATCGCGCGGCGCGCCTGCCAGGCTCTCGCAGCACGCCTCCTGGAGATCGGCGCCGCGGGCGTACGTGTCGGTGCGGGTAGGTCCGCCACACGCGAGCAGCGCCAGCGCGATCGCCGTCACGATCGCCGCGCGCAGCGCGATCCACCAGCGTTGCGGCCGCACCACACTGTCGCGTGCGACCGTGGTGCTGGCGTCACGCACCGCCGCCGCCAGGACGCCCGGCCCGTGCTGGACGCCATGCTCGACCGCCTGCAAATAGGCGCCACGCCGTGAGAGCTCCGACTTCATGGTCATGGGCATCGCAAGCGCGGGGCCAACGCCAGCGCCCGCGTGCGCGCGCCGTGGCGGGGCACTTGCGCCCGCTCGGTGCCATGCGTGCTGCTGGCGACGTCCGCGGGCTGCTGCTGTCCACGCTCCTCGCGCTCGCCGCCATCGGCGCGCTCGCCTCGCCGGCCGCCGCGCAGGCACCCGGACAGACACCGGATCCGCGACCGACGGTGATGCCGACAGCCCCGCTGCAGCATCGGCTCGCCCAGGCGACCCACGTCCGCGGCGCGCTGCGGGCGCGCTGGGAGGGTCTCGGCGCGGTGCCGCGGCCGCCCCGCCCTGCCCCGCTCGTCGAGGAGCCCGGCGAGCCGCCGATCGAGGGCGCGCGCTGGCTGCCCGGCGCGTGGGCCTGGATCGACGGCCGCTGGGTGTGCAACGCCGGCGGCTGGATGCTGCCTGGCGAGCCCGTGCCGCCGGACATCGCTGCGCTCGGCATCGGCCTCGCGCTCGACGTCCCACTCGACGTCCCGCCCCGCGATGGCAGCCGCGACGGACGCGACGAGCCCGTGAAGATTCGCGATCACCGCGACAACGAGAAGGCCGACGACAGAACGGATGAACGCAAGGACGACAAGATCCGCGATCACCGGGACAGCGGCTACGACCGCCCGGCGCCGTCACCCGGCGGAGGCGGGTTCGGCGGCGCCACGATCCGCGCTCACCGTCGCTGAGCCGCCGCGGCGCAGGTGCGGTGAGCGCCGGCCGCCGCCGCGTCGCTCGTTCGTGTCAGTCCAGGCAGGCCTTCGAGGCCTTGGCGGTCTTCGCCTTGATCAGGCACTCCATCTGGTCGTCGTTGCCGGCGGACACGCAGCCCTCGATGCACAGGTTGACGCCGTTCTCGAGGCGACTCGAGAACTCGGCGTTGCGCCGGGCCTTGAGCGTCTTGCGATCGACGCAGCCGACCTCGGTGCCGAAGACCGCGGCCTGGGCCCTGGCGCGCTCGGCCTCGCCCGGGGCGGGCACGGCGGCGGCGGGCGGGCAGGCCTCGGGCGCCTTCGCGAGCTCGGCGTCGAGCTCGGCCTTGTACACGAGCGTGAAGTGGTTGCGGCACGCCGCCTCGCACTTGTTCTTGTCCGCCTTGCAGGCGGCGGTGGTGCCGAGGAGGGCCAGCACCAGGAGGACGGCTCGCATGGGCGCTGCGTACCACGAGCACCGTCCGTTGCGATACGCTGCGACCATGCGCCACGCGGCGATCAGCGTCGTGCTCGCGACCGTCGGCGTCGCACACGCGGCGCCGTGGACGGTGACGCTCGAGGGCGGAGGCGAGGCCGACACCAACGTCCAGCGCGTCGAGACCGGGCCTGGCATCGACACCACGCGCATCGTCGCCGGCGTGCTGCTCGTCGGCGGCAAGCTCGGCCACAAGGACACGCTCGCCGGTGGAGCGTACGGGCTGATGCTGTCCACGCTGTCGCGCGTGGTCGCGGACCCGGCCACCTCGACGGAGAACGTCACGCTCATCACCGCGGATGCGCGGTACCTGCGCCCGATCGAGGCGCGCCCGGTGTCGCTCGGCGTGGCCATGCTCGCCGCGGACGCGCTGCCGATCACCGAGGCGGTCGGCGCGCGCACGTTCCGGAACCTCGGCGCGGACGCGCTGCTGTCGCTCGATGGCGGCGAGGTCACGACGCTGTCGTTCGCCGCCGGCGCGCGCAGCTTCACGTACAAGGTCGATCGCCAGTTCGACTGGGTCGGCCCGGTCGTCAGCGCGCGCCTCGATCGCACGCTGTGGCAGCCGCCGGGGGGCGCCCGCTCGCTGGAGCTCGCCACGTTCGCCGCGTTCGAGGACCGCACGTACGCATCGACCGCGCTCGCCAACGCCTGCCCCGCCGCCGCCCCGCCGAGCGACATGTGCTCCGCCGGGACGTCGATCGAGCGGCGCGATCGGGTGTCGCGCGTCGGCGCCGAGATCACGTGGACCGGCGCGATCATCACCGCCGCGGGCTACCAGCTGTCCGTGATCGACTCGAACAGCTACGGCCAGTCGCTGGTCCGCCACCGCGCGACCGCCTCGGCAACCACCGCCTTGCCCGGCGGCCTGTACGGCACCGTGCTCGGACAGCTCCAGCTCGACCAGTTCCCCGACGGCCTCGTGCTCAAGACCGCGCTCAACCGCTCGGAGTTCACCAGCCTCGAGGACGAGAACCGCAGCTCCGTCCAGCTCCGGATCGCACGCCCGGTGGCGGGGGCGTGGTCGATCGAGGGCCGCGGCGCGATCTGGCGCAACCTCGGAAACGATGTCCAGGCGTCGTTCCGCCGCGCGTCGCTGTACGCCGGCCTGATCTACACGCGCTGACCCGGCAGGGCTCGCCCACCCGGCGTCGGGCGCGAGCGCGGCATCATTGAACGTTGGTCAACAAGGTGTTGACGGGGGGCCCCCCCGCGCGCCACAACCGGCCCCAACCAACAGGGGGGGGGGCCCGCCCGTGCGACCTGCTGCCATCACCACGCTCCACCAGCTCACCGTCACCTTCCTCGTCGGGCTCGGAGCGTGCTCGAGCCTGACGCTCGATCCGCCGCCCGCCGTCATCCACGCGCGGTTCGATCCCGACGCGCGCGTGATCCCGATGCCGACCGACGTGCTGCGCGACGCCGCGGCCGCGCGCCTCGACCTGCCCAACGACACCGCCGAGGAGCGCGCAGCGCTGACGCCCGCCGAGGCGGAGCTGTTCACCTTCCTCGAGACGCTCGACGGCTGGTCGACCCTGGCCTCCGCGACGCTCGAGCTGACCGGCGCGATCGATCCGGCCAGCGTGTCGAGCGGCACCGTGCAGGTGTGGCACTGGCCGCGCACCGGTGAGCCCGACCGCGTCGAGGACGTCCGCCTCCACGTGTCCGCCGACGGTCGGACGCTCACCATCGATCCCCCGCGCACCGGCTGGGAGCGCGGCGAGCGCTACGTGGCGGTGGCGCGCGGCGGAGCGCGCGGCCTGGCCGGGCTCGATGGCGAGCGCGTGGAGTGCGACGCCGCGTTCTACTTCCTGCGGCTGACCACGCCGCTGACGGATCCAGCGCACGAGCGCGCGTTCCCCGGCGTCACCGCCGAGGAGCGCCGCGCGAACGCGCAGCAGCTCGAGGACATCCGGCTCGATCTGGCGCCCGCGTTCGCGCGGTTCGAGGCCACCGGCCTGCCGCGCGCCGAGATCGCCGCGCTGTGGGCGTTCACCGTGACCACCCACACCGAGCTGGCGATGGACCAGCCGTCGCAGCGGATGCCGCTGCCGATCGACCTGTTCCTCGATCCGACCACCGGCAAGATCGACGCGCCGGTCGCGCCGTGGGACACCGATCTCGAGGCCGAGGCCAAGCGCGCGCTCGCCGCGTTCGATGGCGCGGCGCTGTCGGGCAGCCAGCTGTTCGAGCTGACGCAGCCGGTGACGCCGAGCACCGTCGGCGAGAGCACCGTGGCGATCTACCAGATCGAGGGCACGCCCGTGCGCGTGCCGGCCTCCGTGGAGCTGCTCGCGGATCGCCGCCACCTGGTGGTGACGCCGAAGGCGGGTCGGCTCGCCGAGACCACGACCTACGCGGTGGTGGTGAGCGCGGGCGTGCGCGACGCCGACGGCGTGCCCGTGGTGGCGATGCCGATCGGCGCGCTGCTCGCGGCGCGCGCCCCCCTGCTCGAGGGCGGCCGGAGCCAGATCCCGTCGATCACGGACCGCGACGCCGCGAAGCTCGAGGCCTCGCGCGCCAAGCTCGCCGCGGCGCTCGATGTCCTCGGCCGCGACGACCTGCTCGCCGCGTGGCCGTTCACCACGATGAGCGTGACCGCCCCGCTGCGCGCGCTGCGCGAGACCGCCGCGCGCCTCGACGTGCCCGCGGATCCGGCGAGCGTCACCACCCAGAGCCCCGGGCAGGCGCTGCTCGACTTCCCGTTCGGCATCGGCTCGCTGCTGAACGTGGACCGTGTCGTCCACGGCACGATCAGCTCGCCGGTGTTCCTCGATCCGATCACGCGCGCGTGGCGCGGCGACGGCGGGCACGTGCTCGAGGACGTCCGGTTCACGATGACCGTGCCCTCGGACCCGGCGCCCGGGCCGATGCCCGTGGTGATGTTCGGCCACGGCCTGGTCACCGAGCGCCGGTTCGTGCTCGCCGTCGGCAGCGCGCTCGCCGCCAAGGGCTACGCCACGATCTCGATCGACTTTCCGTACCACGGCGAGCGCACCTACTGCGCGCGGGGCGGGCCGGTGTCCGTGGTCAACCCGTTCACCGGCAGCCTCGCGTCCCTGAACCCGTGCCGCGCCGGTACCACGTGCAACGACGAGGGCCGCTGCGTCGACGCGCAGGGCCAGGGCAACGCGCTCGCGACGTGGGGCGTGATCGACATGCCCGTCGCCTCCGGCGCCGTGTTCCTCGAGATCGACCACATCTCGAACAGCAAGGACCACTTCCAGCAGGCGCTGATCGATCTCGGCGCGCTCGATCGCTCGCTGCGCAGCGGCGCGTGGGAGCCGGTCCTCGGCCATCCCGTCGACACCTCGCGGATGCTCTACGCCGGTCAGTCGCTCGGCGGGATCATGGGCGCGGTGTTCCTCGGCACCGATCCGGACATCGAGCGCGCGGTCCTCAACGTGCCGGGCGCGGACTTGATCCCGATGTTCGACGACTCCACGTTCTTCAGCGCCCAGCTCGACGCGCTGTTCACGCGCCAGGGCATCGAGCGCGACAGCTACGACGGCCGGCGGTTCCTCACCGTGGCGCACTGGTTCATGGACGCGGTCGATCCGCAGCACCTGGGCCCGATCACCGGTGCCCGCTCGCTGCTGATCCAGATGGCCACGCTCGACTTCATCATCCCGAACGCGGCGACGAAGCTGCTCCAGCAGGTCACCGGCGCGCCGCGCCGCGACTACCTCGGCGAGCACGGGTTCATCACGATCCCGCTCGAGCCCGCGTACTTCCGCGGGGTACGCGAGCTCGCGGACTTCCTCAGCGGGGAGCTCCAGCCGTGAGCGCGCTCGATGCAGGCGCGGCGCCCGCCGGGTGGCCCCCGCGGGACGGCCGGGTTCCGGGTCGTGCGGCCGTGGGTGCGCTCGCCCTCGTGCTCGGCCTCACCGGCACCGCGCACGCCGGCGGGACCGCCGTGGGCCAGCAGACCGCGGTGTCCGCGGGCACCGGCGGCGCGGGCGCCGGGCGCGACGACGATCCGGGCGCCGCCTGGCACGCCCCGGCCGCGCTCGCCGACGATGGCGGCCTGCGGCTCGGCCTGTCGCTGGTGCTCGCGCGACCGCAGATCACCGCGCGCGCCGCGGATGGCGCGTGGACCACGGACAGCGAGGGCCGGTGGTCGACGCCACCGCACCTCGACGCCAGCCTCGCCCAGGGTGCGTGGGCGGGGGGCATCAGCGTGGGCGTCCCGTTCGGTGGAGGCGTGGCGTGGCCGGCGACCTGGCCGGGCGCCACCGAGGCAGTCGCGTCCGACCTGCGCGTGCTGCGCGCGGCGCCGTTCGTCGCGCGCAGGCTCGGCCGGCTGCGGCTCGCGGTGGGCGTGCACCTCGACGTCGCCCGGCTCCAGGTCGCGCGCAACCTCGACTTCATCGACGCCGAGGGCGACGTCCGCCTCGATCTCGATGGCACCGGCGTTGGCCTCGACGCCTCCGCGTATTACGTCCCGCGCGCCGACCTCGCGCTCGCCCTGACCTACCGCGGCCGCACCCACCTGGACCTCGACGGCAACGCGAACTTCACCACGCCCGATGCGTTCGCCGGCAAGGCGCCCGATCAGACCGCGCGCACCACGATGACCATGCCGGACGTGATCGTGCTCGGCGCGCGCTACCGGCGCAGCGCGATGACCGCGCTCGTCGACGTCGAGCACACGCGGTGGAGCGTCAACCGCGCCACCACCATCACGTTCGCGAGCGCCGCGACCGACACCGCCGTCCAGCGCAACGACTGGGGCAACACCACGGGCGTGCGCGCCGGCGTCGAGTGGATGCACCGCCGGCTCGTGATCCGCGGCGGCGGCTACGTCGATCCGTCGCCGGTGCCCACCTCCCGGCTGTCGCCGACCACGCCCGACGGCCACCGCCTCGGGTTGACCGCAGGCGCGAGCTACGCGGTGTCGCCCGCGTGGAGCGCGGACGCGTTCGCCGAGCACCTGTGGATCCTGCGCCGCGAGACCACCAGTCCCGACAGCAGCCCTGACACCATGGCGGCGTCGTACGGCGGCCGCGCGCTCGTGCTCGGCGTCGGCCTGCGGTTCATGCGCTAGCGTCGCGACCGAGGCGCACGTCCGCTGGACGCCTCCTCGCCGGGGCGTACTCGCGAGCGCCCCGGGTGCACGGCGGTACGGCGCGCGACGAACGCCCGGAGCGGCCTCCGTCGCGAGCACCCAGGGTTCATGACGGCGCTCCTGAACTGATCTGATAACGAGGGGTTGCGCAGTTCGATAGAAGATCGGACAAGTTGGGAAATTCGGAGCGCTGGCGGATGTCGACAGGGTGATGGAGCCAGCTACACGCCCGTGCGGCGATAATTCGTCGCGTGGCAGTCCGCGCAAGCTCGCGACACCGCGCCACTGGCCGGCCCACCGGTGGCCATCGCGTCACCGCCAGGCGACGGCCAACTGCCGCTGCTGGTCATCGAGCCCGCGACCGTCCGGGTCGTCGAGCCCGTGACGGTCCAGGTCGTCGAGCCCGCGGCGAATGATCCGCATCCCGTTGACGCGGCGACGCTTGCCACCGGTAGCGCGGAGAGCGTGCCGATGCCACCTTGCGAAGGTAGAGCCAGGCGCTACGGCAGCGTTGCGACGACCGCGTCGGGGCACTCGAGGCCACCGAGGAATGCGATCAGATCGGCGCGCTCGGCATCCGTGAAGCCGCGGTCGGTCATCGCCGGGTTCAGGTTCTTGTTGGCGATCCCACCGGTCGTCATGGTCCGCACGACCGCATCGAGCGTCGCGCCGGAACCGTCGTGAAAATACGGCGCGGTCTTCGTCACGTTGCGCAGGCTCGGCGGCTTGAACGCGGCCCAGTCGATCGCGGCACCGGTCACGGCCATGCGGCCGAGGTCGACCTTGTCGTCGGCGCGGTCGGTCCCGATCCCGACGTTCTGGTAGCCGACGGTGTTGCTGGCCGGATCGAGGCCCATCGCGGTCGAGAAGTAGGGTGGGGCGTGACAGCTCAGGCACTGGCCCTTGTCGAGGAACAGGTCGAGGCCGCGCTGCTGCTGATCGGTGAGCGCGGCCTTGTCGCCAGCGGCGAAGCGGTCGTATGGCGTGGTGGTGCAGAGCAGGGTCCGCTCGTACTCGGCCAGCGCCTGCGTGACCTGTTCCGCCGTGATCGGCGCGCCGGGAAACGCGGCGGCGAATAACTTCCTGTAGCCCGGAATCGCGGCGAGTGCGGCCGCCTTCGTGTCGAGCCTGTCACCGATGCCCATGGCAGGACCGCGCCACTCGGCCTTCGTGGTCGCCTCGAGCGTGGTCGCCCGACCGTCCCAGTAGAATGCGCCCTGTCCATACGCGATATTCCACAACGCGGGGGCGTGTCGCGAGAGCGGCTTGTCACCCGATCCGATCGCGATCGGATCGGGACCGCCAGCGGTCTCCTTCGCTCCGCGCGGGGCCTCGTGACACGACGAGCACGCGCGATCGCTGTTCGCCGAGAGCCGCTTGTCGAAGAATAACGCGTGACCGAGGGCGATCTTGTTGGCGCGCCGGGGATCATCCGCGAGCGGCAGAGTTGGCAGCTGCGGCAAGACGCGTTGCGACAGTCTCGGTCGTGGCGCGCGGACAGCTGCGATGGAATGACCCGGAAGCGGCTTGGGCTGCGGCGTCGGGTCCGGGTCACCTTTGCAGCCGCCCACCAGGCCCACGAGTCCAAACGCCATGGCCAACCCACGCCAGACACTCATCAGAACTGCCAGCCTACCTGCGTCTTGATCCCGTCGGCGGTCGGCGTGACCTCGATGTTCGGCATGATCCGTTTCGGTCGGTTGATGATCGCCATCACGAGGCCGCCGACCGCGACGGCACCTCCCGCGACCATCAGCGAGATCCCGACGGTGCCCTTGAATGCCGCGGAGTCGCGCTGATCACGCAAGGCGGGATGTTGTGAGAGATCCGGTTCGCAGCCGGTCACCGTGCAGGCGCGTGAGAAGTTGGCATCGAACTCGGTCATCTGGTTCCTGCCCGCGAACCACGACCCCGCACCGCCGAGGGCGATCGCGGCGCCGGTCGCGGTGATCGTCCAAGGGATCCATTGACGATAGGGGTATTCCAGGACAACCGCCGACTCGATCGACACGACCACGAGCTTTTCGGTGATGGTCTTGCCACCCGGGACGACCACCCGCCGCGAGTTGGTCAGGTAGCCCGGTCGCTCGCTGACGAGCGTGTGCTCGCCCGCGATCACGCGTACGCGTTTGGTGCCGGGACAGCTGAACCACTGCTTGCCGTCGAGTTGCACGCTGGCCTGAGCGGTACACGATGCCTCGATGTAGCCGACCCGGCCCTTGAGCAGGGACTGATAGTCGAGTGCTTGCTGGTAGAGCTCGGGCGTGAACGGCGCGGCTCCGAACTGGAGCGCCTTCTCGAGATCGTCAGCCGCCTCGAGGACACGCTCGAGCCGGATCTCGGTCACCGCCAGGTTGAAGCGGATCAGCGGGTGCTCCCACAACGCGAGCGCGACGCGGTACTTCTCGAGCGCAGGGGCGTGCTGCTGCTGAGAGAACAGCGTGTTGCCGTCGGCGAAGATGACGTGCGCCTGCTGCTGGGTGGCCTCGGGAACCCCGTCGTACCAAGGTTTGTGCTCGGCGTCGCCTGGCGGTTCCGGCGTCGGTTCGACCGGCTTGGGATCGACCTGCTCGACCGGCTTCTTGGAAGCGGGCTGATCCGGGACAGCCCTCGCGGCGCCCACACTCGCGACCAGCACGCCGATGATCAGGATGCTTCTCACAGGCCGGTCGCAATCTTCTTCTTCTCGAGCTCGAGTTGCTTCACGCGATCCTTCTGTTGTGCGAGCAGGGTCTGCAACTTCGCGTTCGCCGACTTCGCCTCGTCGGTGGCCTTGCGCGCGATCTCGGCCGCCGCCTTGGCCGCGACCGCGAGCGCCTGCGCCTGGTCCTTGTCATTCTGAGACTCCTTGAGCGTGCGCTGGAGATCGAGGTTCGCCTGCTGCAGCTCCTCGCGCGAGGCATCGACGGCGAGGTTCGCGGTCGTGGCGGCGGCCTCCGCCTGCTTGCGCCCGAACTCGGCGGTCGCGCGGCGTTGCTCCTCGGCCTTGAAGGCGTCGAGCTGGCGCGCCGCATCGGCCTCCGCAGAACGGGCTTTCTTCGCTTCGGACTGCGCGGCGATCGCCTGCTGGTTGGTCGCCTCCTGCGCGTTCGAGATCCGCACGACCGCGATCGCGCCCCCCGCGATCACGAGCCCGAGCACCGAAAAGATCGACGCGAACACGAGCATCTTGCGGCGCCGGCCGCGCGCAGCGTGGAGCTCGGCCTCGAGCAGGAACTCGCGCTCCGCAGCGGACAGATCGAGCACGTGGCGGTTGGTGAGGGCGAGCGCCTCCTGGGCGGTCGCGCCGCGCCACACCAGATCGCTCGCCTTGCCGCGGGCGACCCACTGGCGCACCGCCTGACCGAGCTCCTGCATGAACCCGCGCAACGCGTGACCCTCCTCGAGCCAGCGGCCCAGCATCGGCCACTCGCTGATCAACACCTCGTGCACGATCTCGACGGTCGCCCCCTGAACGTCGTCGCTGTGAACGTGGATCAGGCGCGCGCGAACCAGCTGATCGAGGATCCGCGCGACCTCGCTCTGGTCCTCGGTGAGTCCGGCGAGCTCGCGCTGGTCGACGACGTCGCGCGTACCTTCGGGGGTGACCAGCCGGGTCATGATCGCCTTGAGCAGCAGCTGACTGTGCTTGGGGACCGCCGCCGCGACTTCATCGGCGTGCCGCGCGAACGCACCGCCGACGCCACCCATCGCGGCGTACGCGGCGGCGGTCAGGCGCTTCCTCGTGCGATCGCGCGCGTCCCACAGCTGGGTCGCGGCGAACTGGAGGAGCGGCAGCGCGCCTCGACTGGTCGCCGACTGCAGCATGTCCTCGACGATCTCCTGGTTCTCGAACGCGTAGCCGGCAAGCTCGGCGGGACGCACCAGGGTCTCGCGTAGGTTGTCACGACCGGGGGCCGACAGGAAGAACATCCCCCGCGTGAGCTCCACCATGAATTGCTTGTGATCGGCGAGGTGGTCGAGGAAGTCCGCGCGCATCGACAGCACGATCCGGACCGGCGCGCTCGGATCGTCCGCCGCCGCGAGCAGCGCCGCGAGGAACAGCGCCCGCACCTCGCCATCGTCGGACAGCGTGAACAGCTCCTCGAGCTGATCGACGATGATCATCACCTCGTGCTTGCGACGCTTGGCGGCCTTGCGCAGCATGTCGCCGAACAACCCGGGCGCATCGCGCAGTTGCGCGACCACCATCTCGACACCCTGCCCGTTGCTCTCGAGGACGTCATCGACGACCGAGGCCAGGCTCTGGAGCGGGTTGCGACCGGGGCGGAGCACCCGGATCTGCCAGTTGCCGCCTGCGTCGCGGATCGCGGGGGCGAGGCCGGCATGAACGAACGACGACTTGCCGACACCCGACGGCCCGATCACGGCGAGCAAGGGCCAGACGTCGAGCTGCTGGATCGCTGTCCGGATCTCGGACGACCGGCCGAAGAAGTACTTTGCATCACGCTCACCAAACGCGGCGAGCCCGCGGTACGGGCAGGCGTCGTCAGAGATCCGCGCCTTCGGTTGCAAGAACGCCTGGAGCTCGGCGACCAGGTCGGTCGCCGTCGGGCGGTCGGCCTTGCGTTTCGAGAGGCAGCGGTCGACGATCGCGCCGAGGTCGCTCGGCAGCGTCGGATCGCCCGCGAGGATGCTCGGCAGCGGCGCCTCGAGATCGCACAACCTGGCGCGTAACTTGTCGGGCGCCATCGAGCCGGCCGGATGCTTCTTGGCCAGCGCCCGCCAGAACATGATGCCGAACGCCCAGATATCCGAGGCCTGATCGACCTCGTCGGCGCCCCACTGCTCGGGCGACATGTACGGCTGCGTGCCGACCATCGTGCCACCACCGGAGAACGTGACGTACTCCGAAGCGAACGTGTCGGAGCTCGCCGACAGCGCGCGAGGCACGCGGCTCCCGGATGCCGTCGCGGTGATCACGTGATCGAACGCATCGACCGGGTTGTCGAAACACTTCGCGACTCCAAAATCGAGCACCTTCACCACGCCACGATCGGTGATGAAGATGTTGCTCGGCTTGAGATCGCGGTGGACGATGCCGTGCTCGTGGGCACGCTCGAGGGCGCGCGCGACCGACACCATCAGCTCCGCGAACTGGCGCGGCGCTGGCCTGGTCTCGAACGCCTCGTTGAGTGTCTTGCCCTCGAGATACTCGAGCACCATGAACGGCAGGCCATCGTGTTCGTCGACCTCGAAGATCGTGACAATGTTCTCGTGCGTGCAGCGCGCTGTCGCTCGAGCCTCGATGACGAACCGGCTGACGAAGGTCGGATCGGGGCGCAGCAGGAACTTGATCGCGACCTTGCGACCGAGCTTGGTATCGCGAGCGAGGAACACCTGCCCCATACCACCGCGTGCGATCTCGCGGATCAGCTCGAACCGCCCGATCTGCTGGTTCTCGGAAAACTCCAGTGGTGCCTGGGTGTCGGCCTTCTTGCGCTCCGATCCGCCAGCGGGATTTGGGAACACCTGATCGGGCGCCAGGATCGAAGTCGACGAGGGTCGCGGCGGCGACCGAGGACCACTCGGTGGAACCGAGCGGGTAATGGGTGGAGCCCCCATCGTGGCGGATGCGACCGCAGCCGTGCGCCGGTGGGTTGCCGGGTTGCCCTCATCTGGCGGAGACTTTTGTTCGGCCACGATTGTGTATTCTACGATCAGCTCGTCGAGCTTGACCATGTAAGTGGATCAACGACATGCGAGGTGTGCCCAACACCGAGGTCCAGGAGCCTGGGAGGGCCCGGGTCTTGCCTCAGCAGTCGTTGGGGCACAGCGCGGCGGTCTCGCCGGTGTCGCAATGGAAGTCGCCGCACTTGCCAGCGCAGGCGCCGCAATCACCTGGACAGATGTTGCAGTCCTCGACGGGGCTGTTGCACGTCGAGTCGCCGCATCGGGGTGCGGTCGGCGCGCAGGTGACGCCCGGCGGACACAGCGGCTTGCACACCGACCAGCATTCCTCGTCGGCACAGCCGAGCTTGCCGTCGTTGTCGTAGTCGAGATCGGCCGACGTGCAGGTCTCGACCGGCACGTTGGGGCGGTACTGGAGCATGACCGTGCCCTGGGTCGGCCCGCCCGATCCGCCGGCGTCTCGCCCGGAGAACGCCAGCAGCTCCTTGTTCGCCGCGTCGTACGCAGCGGCGGTCTTGTACTTGGAGGGGATGGCTCCGAGCACGATGCGCTCGGTCCACTCGATGCCATTCCATTCCCACAGGTCTTCACTCGCGAGGCCGCCGGACGCACCGAACGCGCATACCTTCGCGGCGTCGGAGTTGTAGTAGAGGAGCCCGCCGATCCGGTCGTTCGGGCCCGTCGACGTCGTGATGTTCGTCCAGTTCGTGTTGTCCCACTCCCAGGTGTCCGCGATGCTGCCGCCGCCACTGGGATTGCCGCTGAACATGACGGTGCGCTTGCGTACCGGATCGTAGGCGCTCTGCGCGCCGCGTCGCGCGGGTGGCGTCGTCGCCGGTGGTCGCTGTTGCCAGCCGCCGGTCAGGCTCCACACCCACGTCGTGTCGAAGTTCGTGAACGGCGAGGCCGGCATCGCGCCGCCGAACGTGACCAGCCCATTCGCGACCCAGTCGTACGCCATCGTCGCGCTCTGCACCGAGGGATGGCCGGTCGATGCGTTCGCGGTCCATGCCGTGCCGTTGTACGAGAACACGTTCGTGAAGAACGTGTCGACGAGTGGCGGCCCGCTGCTGCGGAAGTCGCCGCCGAACAGCCGGATCGCACGCGCGCTGGTGTCGTAGTCCATCAGGTGACCCGCGCGCGCCGAGGGTGGCGTCGTCGGCGTGGTGAGCGTCCACTTGCGACCATCCCACTCCCAGGTCTCGTTCAGCATGCAGGTCACGCCACAGGCTCGTCGAGAGGCGGTGAGCTGACCGCCGAACAGCACGACCTTCTTGCGCAACGGATCGTAGGTGGCCGCCGCGCGGATCCGAGCGGCGGGCTGGACGAACACCGGAGCCAACGCCCACGTCGTGCCGGTGCGCAACCAGGTGTCGGCGAAGTCCGTACCGAAACTGGACGCGCACGTGGTCGTCAGCAGCCCCGAGCAACCGCCGAACATCACGACCTGCTTGCGGATCGAGTCGTACACCATCGTGATTCGCGTGCGCGGCGTCGTCGGAGTCGTGCCGGCCACGGTGGTCCAGGCGCTGCCCGACCAGTGGAACGTCTTGCTCGAGGTGCCATCCCACAGCACGATGACCTGCTGATCGGCGTCGAACACCATCGATGTCTGATCGGTGCCGTTGTTGATCGGACCGTCGGCACCAGGAGCCCCGCGATCCGTCCACGTCGTGCCGTTCCACGTCCAGGTTCGGTTATCGCCGCCGCCGAACAGCACGATCGTCTTGGACTTGGCGTCGTACGCCATCGAGTGACCGCGTCGCGCGCCGGCGTTGCTCCCGGTGATCTGGTTCCAGGTGGTGCCGGTCCACTCCCAGGTATCGCTCCTGGAGGTGGTGCTGCCATCGTAGCCGCCGTACATGATCACCTTGCGGCGACTGGCGTCGTACGCCGCCGCAGCCTCGGCACGACCCGGTGGCGACGTCGGCGGCGCGAACTGCTTCCAATCGACGCCGTCGTACTCCCAGGTATCGGACTGGATGACGCCGAAGTTGGTGGTGAACCCACCGAACAGCACGATGCGATGGCGAGCCGCGTCGTACGCCATCGCCACGCCGAGCCGACCCTTGGGCGCGTGCTTGGGCGTCATCTGGATCCAGCTGACGCCATCCCACTCCCAGGTGTCGTTCAGATTCCCCGCCGGCGTCCAGCCGCCGAACATCACGACCCGCTGGCGAGCGGCGTCGTACGCGAGCCCCATCATGTCGCGGGCGCTCGGTGCGCCGTTCGCTTCGAGGACCACCGCGGACTCCGGCACGCACCCGCTGCAGCCGTCGTGACCGCGCGTGTTGCCGTCGTCGCAGACCTCGCCGGTCTGCGGATCGAGGATGCCATTGCCGCACACCTCGGTCGATCGACAGTCGGGTCGACAGCCATCCCCGAGGGCGCTGTTGCCATCGTCGCAGACCTCGGTCGCGGTATCGACGATCGCGTCGCCGCACCGCGGCTGGACGCAGGTCGTGCGGCAGGCCGAGTTCGGCGCGTTCGAGTTCGCGACGCCAAGATCGCACTGCTCGTTGAAGGTCGTGTCGACGATCAGATCGCCGCACCGCGGGATCTTGCAATCGGTGTGGCAGGTGTCGGCATTGCTCGCGTTGCCGTCGTCGCACTGTTCACCATCGACGACATCGATGATCGCGTTGCCGCAGAACTCGGTCGACTTGCAGTCCGCCGAGCAGCTGTCGCCACTCGTCACGTTGCCGTCGTCGCACACCTCGCCCTTGGTATTGTCGAGCACGAGGTCTCCGCAGCGCTGCGGCTGACAGTTCGTGCGGCACACGGCATTCGGGCCGTTCGAGTTCGCGGTGGCGAGGTCGCAACCCTCACCGAACGCGGTATCGGCGACGCCGTCACCGCAGGTCGGCAGCTTGCACGTCAACCGGCACGGTGCGTTCGGGTTGTTCGAGTTGAGCCCACCGGCGTCGCACTGTTCTCCCTTGGTGACGTCGACGATCCCGTTGCCGCAGGTCTCGAGCGAGCCACAGTTCGACGAGCAGCCATCGTTCGCGATCGTGTTGCCGTCGTCGCAGATCTCGCCCTTCGTATTGTCGAGGATGAAGTCGCCACATCGCTGTAGCTGGCAGATCGTCCGGCACGTCGCATTGGGCGCGTTCGAGTTCGCCACGCCGAGGTCGCACGCCTCGCCAAACGCGGTGTCGACAATGACATCGCCGCAGACCGGCAGCTTGCAGGTCGGCCGGCACGGCGCGTTCGGGCTGTTCGAGTTGGCCGCACCGGCATCGCACTGCTCGCCCTTGCTGGTATCGACGATGCTGTTGCCGCACGTCTCGAGCGAGCCACAGCTGGACGAGCAGCCATCGTTCGCCGCCGTGTTGCCATCGTCGCAGACCTCGCCCTTGGTGTTATCGAGGATCGTGTCGCCACACCGTTGCGGCTGACAGTTGGTCCGGCAGGTCGCGTTGGGCGCGCTCGAGTTGGCGCCTCCGAGATCGCAGCTCTCGCCGTTGGCGGTGTCGACGATGACATCGCCGCACCTCGGCAGCTGGCAGGTCGGCCGGCACGGCGCGTCCGGGCTGTTCGAGTTCGCGGCACCCGCATCGCACTGTTCGCCATCGACGACGTCGACGATGCTGTTGCCGCATACCTCGGTCGACTTGCAGTCGGGCGAGCAGCCGTCGCCGGCGACCGCGTTGCCGTCGTCGCAGATCTCGCCCAGCGTATTGTCGAAGATGTTGTCGCCGCAGCGCTGTAGCTGGCAGCTCGTTCGGCACGTCGCGTTGGGCAGGTTGGAGTTCGCGACGCCAAGGTCGCAGGCCTCGCCGAGCGCCGGGTCGGCGACGGTGTCTCCGCACTTCGGCAGCTTGCACGTCAGGCGGCACGGGGCATTCGGAGCGTTCGAGTTGGCAGCACCCGCGTCACACTGCTCGCCATCGACGAGGTCGACGATCCCGTTGCCGCAGGTCTCGAGCGACGCACAGTTCGCCGAACAGCCGTCGCCCGCGATCGTGTTGCCGTCGTCGCACGACTCCGTCGCGGTATCGAGGATATTGTCGCCGCACCGTCGCGGCTGACAGCCCGTCCGGCAGGTCGCGTTCGGCGCGTTCGAGTTCGCCCCGCCGAGGTCGCAGCCCTCGCCGAGCAGCGTGTTGTCGACGATGCTGTCGCCACACCTCGGTGACGCGCAGGTCAGCCGGCACGGGGCGTTCGGCGTGTTCGCGTTGCTGGCACCGGCGTCGCATTGTTCGCCCGTGCTCGTGTCGACGATGCTATTGCCACACGTCTCGAGCGAGCCACAGCTGGACGAGCAGCCGTCGTTCGCCGCCGTGTTGCCGTCGTCGCAGACTTCCCCGGTGGCGTTGTCGAGGATCGTGTCGCCACACCGCCGAGGCTGGCAGTTGGTCCGGCACGTCGCGTTCGGTGCGCTCGAGTTGGCGGTCCCGAGATCGCAGGTCTCGCCATTCGCGGTGTCGATGATGACATCGCCACACTTCGGCAGCTGGCAGGTCAGCCGGCACGGCGCGTTCGGGCTGTTCGAGTTCGCGCCGCCCGCGTCGCACTGCTCGCCGTCGACGACATCGACGATGCTGTTGCCGCAGATCTCGAGCGAATTGCAGTCCGCCGAGCAGCCGTCGCCCGCGACCGTGTTGCCGTCGTCGCACGACTCACCCAACGTGGTGTCACGGATGTTGTCGCCACAGCGTTGCGGCTGGCAGCTCGTCCGGCAGGCTGCGTTCGGCGCGTTCGAGTTCGCCAGGCCAAGGTCACAGCCCTCGCCGAGCAACGTATTGTCGACGATGCTGTCGCCGCACGCCGGTGACTTGCAGGTCGTGCGGCACGGCGTGTTCGGCGTGTTCGCGTTGGCGCCACCCGCATCGCACTGCTCGTCGTTCACGAGGTCGACCACGCCGTTGCCACACGTCTCGAGCGATTCGCAGTCCGCCGAACAGCCATCACCCGCGACCGTGTTGCCGTCGTCGCACGACTCGCCCGTCGCGGCGTCGAGGATGCTGTCGCCGCAGCGTCGCGGCTGGCAGCTCGTCCGGCACGCGGCGCCCGGTGCGTTCGAGTTTGCCAGGCCGAGATCGCAACCCTCGCCGAGCAGCGTGTTGTCGATGATGTTGTCACCACAGGTCGGTGACGTGCAGGTCAGGCGGCACGGCGCGTTCGGCGTGTTCGCGTTGCCGGCGCCGGCGTCGCACTGCTCGCCCGTGCTCGTGTCGACGATGCTGTTGCCACAGGTCTCGAGCGAGCGGCAGTCCGACGCGCAGCCATCGGTGGCCGTCGTGTTGCCATCGTCGCAGACCTCCGCCAACGCGGTGTCGCGGATCGCGTCGCCGCAGCGCTGTGGCTGACAGTTGGTCCGGCACAACGCGTTGGGTGCGCTCGAGTTCGCCGTGCCGAGATCGCAGCTCTCGCCGTTGGCGCTATCGATCACGGTGTCACCACACTTCGGCAGCTTGCAGTCGACCCGGCACGGCGCGTTCGGGCTGTTCGAATTCGCCCCCCCCGCGTCGCATTGCTCGCCGGCAGCGGTGTCGATGATGGCGTTACCGCAGGTCTCGAGCGACTGACAGTCCGACGCGCAGCCGTCGCCCGAGGTGGCATCGCCGTCGTCGCAGATCTCGAGCATGTCCCTGATCGCGTCGCCGCAGCGCGGCAGCTGGCAGCTCGTGCGGCACGCATCGGCGACGTCCGCGTTCATGAACCCGTCGTCGCATTGTTCGCCCCGGTTCGATGCGTCGATGATCGCATCGCCGCAGATCGGCAGCTTGCAGTCGATCCGGCACGCCGAGTCGGGTGCGTTCGAATTGGCCACGCCGAGGTCGCATTGCTCGTCGATCGTGTCGACGATGGTGTTGCCGCACACCTCGAGTGACTTGCAATCCGACGAGCAGCCGTCGCCGGAGACCGTGTTGGCGTCGTCGCACACCTCGCCGCGCAGGATGTCGATGACACCGTTGCCGCACACCTCGACCGACCGGCAGTCACCCGCGCAGCCATCACCCGATGCCATGTTGCCGTCGTCGCACACCTCGCCCGCGATCGCGTCGACGATGGTGTTGCCGCAGGTCTCGGTCGACTTGCAGTCGCCCGAGCAACCGTCGGCGCTCTGATTGTTGCCGTCGTCGCACGCCTCGAGCGCGAGCACGTCGACCACCCCATCACCACACCGCACGCGCTGGCAGTTCGGCCGGCACGCCGCATCCGGCGCCGTCGAGTTCGCAGCACCCTCGTCGCAGGTCTCCGCGAGGTTCGCATCCGTCACGCTGTCGCCGCACCGCGGGAGCTTGCAGTCGTGCTGGCACATGTCGCCGTCGACCGCATTGGCGTCGTCGCACTGCTCGCCGCGCGCCGGGTCGACCACACCGTTGCCGCAGGTCTCGTTGGACTTGCAGTCCGCCGAGCAGCCGTCGCCGTTGGCGGTGTTGCCGTCGTCGCACACCTCGTTGGCGGTGACGGCGTCGTTGCCGCAGCCGACCGGACGGCATAGCCCCCCGGCGCACGAGCCATCCGGTGTGCGGTCGTAGCTGCACGAGGTCCCGTCCGGTTTGTCCTTGCAGACGTCGAGCTGCGCTTGCTGCGCGCAGCCACCGTGGCCGTCGCAGACTTCGTTCGCCGGACAATCCACCGTGGGACAGTGGTTCGACGTCGGCGAGACGCAAGCGCCGAAAAGACCGGCCACGAACAACCCGATCACCGCCAGGTGGGCTCCACGTACCATTGCGCCATCGTACTGCGAGACCCGATGCCTCGCGGCGCCATTGTGCTTCAGCGGCGACTTGAGGGGCCGCGAACGGGTAAATCGATCGATGATCGTGGGCGAACCGCCCCGCGGGCGAGGCGCGACGAGGGAGCGTACCCGCCGGTACGCGACCGAGGAGCAACGACGCCCCCGGGGATGGATCGACCGCGAAGGCGATCGAGATGTCCATTCGCGGGCCCTTACCTGGGACGAACCTGGAGAACAGGCGGCAGCGCTGGCGACCATGGAGCGCGTCCTCGACGACCTCATCCGTGCTGCGCGAGTACCTGCCGCCGAGGCCGATGACGCCGCACACTTTCCTGTAATTCGTCCTCTCGATCTCCGGCCGGAAGGAGCTCAGCGACGACCACGAGCTCGTCGTGTTCTACGAGAACCCTCGCGACGCGCTCGTCAGCGTGATCGCGACGCCAGCTGCGGGGCGACGACCCACCCGCGCTACCTCGGGTGAAGCAGGCGCTGGATCTCGGCGCGCTTCTTCTGCAACTGCGCCAGCCGGGCGGCGACCGCGTCGCGCGCGCGCCGGGCGGCGGCCGCGCGCTGCGCCGGATCCCCGGAGCGCTGCGCGCGCGTCAGCGACTCGATGGTGGTGGCGTCGACGACCTCGGCGAGCACGATGGTCGCCTCGGCCTCGAACCTACCACCACCCACCCCGGTGCCGAGCCCGGTGCCGTCACCGCCATCGGACGGCGGCGCGCCGACCTCGGGCGCGCTGGCGCCTTCGGCGGCGGTCCCGCTACCCAACGTGCGCGTGCCCTGGCTCGCCGAGCGCTGGGGCTGATCATCGTCGCGGCGGGCGAGGTCCCCGGCGCGCTCGTGCTGCGACCGCAGCCGGGCCACCTGCTCGAGCTGGGTGGTCTGGCGCTCGAGGTCCGCGATCTGGCTGCGCAGCTGGGCCTCGCTGTCGGCGAGCGCTCGGCCTTGCTCCTCGAGCTCCTCGGGGTCCGCGAGCGGATCGACCTCGAGCTCGGGCAGCACGATCCGGGCGACCCGCGCCTTGGTCACGGCCGGCGCGAGCCGCGCGCGCACGCGGGTCAGCTCGGCCGCGCGGGGACCGGTCGCGCCGGCGGCCATCTCGGCGTCGATCGCGGCGAGGAGCGTCCGGCGCGCGGTGGCGAGCCGGGTGTTCGCCAAGGTCAGCTCGGCGCTCGCGCTGGCGAGCTGCTTCGCGGTGTCGTTGGCGGAGGCGAGCTGGTCCTTGAGCGCGCGCTGCTGGCGCCAGGAGGACCGCTGCTTCTTGAGCCGGTCGATCGCCTCGAGCTGCCGGCGATAGCTCGAGGTCAGCTGCGTCCAGTGCGTGGTCAGGCGCCGGACCTCGGCCTCGAGCGTGCGCTCGGTGTCCTGGGCCCGCCCCGTGGCGACCGGCGCCGGGCCCGGCCCCGGCTGCGCGACCGCCGTGGCCGAGGCCATGGCGAGCACGAGGGCGATCATCCAACGGGTCACGGCCCCAGGGATAGCAGCCTCCGTGCCAGCGCCAAGTGGCTGATCCCACGCGCGTATGACTTCGTGCACATCACGGATCCTGTGCTCTCGGCGCCGGTGGGTCTCAGATTCCTGAGAGCCTGTGAACCAGTCTCGAACCCGGGGTGGGAACCTCATCATCGATCACATCTCGGGAACACCGCGTGGCCAGACCGTGCACCACGCGTGGCGCGCGGGCGCCGCGCTCGCGCTGGGGCCTCCCGACGTGGACCGCGGGGCGCTCGCAGAAGCTCCGGACGACGGGCACCGCCCGCGCGATCCGGTGGCGCCCGGCGCATCACGGCTCGACGCGCTCGGGGAGGGGGCCTCGGCGGGGCCCGGCCGGTGAGCGCGCCGCGCACGTGCGGACGCCTCGCGCGACGCAGCGGCGGTCCACCGCGCGTGCGGTGTCACGCCCCGCGCCCCGGGCGGACCGGCTCCGGGGGCACGCGGCGCCACACCCAGGGTCCGGCACCGGCCTCCAGCTCCTCGTTCGACGCCGGGTGCCGCCACGCGACCTCGAGGGCATGAGGCGCGGTGCCCTCGATGCGCAGCTGCCCCTGATGGACGCGATCATGGTGGGCGATGACACAGCTGGATGCAGTTCTCGACGGTGTGGCCCCCGCCGTGGGCCTGGTAGCGCAGGTGGTGGATGGTCAGGAAGCGCCGGCTGCGGCAGCCCGGGACCACGCACGCGTGGTGGCAGGCGATGGCGACCTTGCGCCGGATCGCGTTGGGCACGGTGAGCGTCGGCCGCGTGCGGTCGCTGGTCTCGAGGTCGCCGACGTGGATCGCGTCGCACAGCGCGCGGTCGCGCTGCGCGGGCGTGAGGGGCTCGGCGCTGCCGACGGCGCTGGCGGTGGCGCGCTGGTACGTCCGGCAGGTGGTCACCGCGTGCAGCGTCGGCGGTGGCGCGACCCGGGGGCCGCGCACGCGCGTGCGCACGCCGGGCGCTGCCGTGGGCGCCGGGCCGGCGTTCCGGATCGCCTCGCCGGTCCCGCGGGACCGGTCCGCATCGACCTCGGCGGCGGCCCCGGTCGGCATCGCGATGGCCCCGGTCGGCATCGCGATGGCCCCGGTCGGCATCGCGATGGCGGTCCCGCGGGACCGGTCCGAATCCACCTCAGGCGCCGGTGCGCCATGGGTCCTCACCTCGGCGGCCACCGCGGGGTGCACCTCGGCGGCCACCGCCGGCGCGACCGCCTGCGCGCACAGCTGCATCACGAGCTCATCCATGGACAGCCGCTCGCCCACCTCGTCCTCGAGCACCTGGTGCGCCCGCCGCCACATCGCGAACGCCTCGCCGCCCAGCTCGAGGACGACGAGGTGCTTGACCAGCGCTGGATCCGGCGGCGCGTCGGGCGCATCGCCGGCCTGCTTGCCCGAGCACAGCTGCTGCACCTGGCGTGACGTCTTGGCAGCGGCGGCCGCGAGGTAGGCCTGCTCGGTCCGCGGCGTGGCGACCCGCGTCAGCTCGCGGACATGCGCGAACGACAGCGCGCCCGCCTGGCGCGACGGGGACCGGGTGGCGCACCGCGCCAGGACCTCCGCTGACCAATCGGGGGATGGGGGGACCGACTTGTGTAGGATCATGAGGTGGGAACCCTGCGCGGCTTGCCGCGGAGGGCGGGGCAGAGCCCCCGTGGAACGGAGGCCGGCGGCGGCGTCAGCTGTCCGCGGCGGGGCGCTCGATCGCGAGCCGGAGCACCAGGTACCGGAGCGCCGAGGTCACCATCGTCGCGATCACCGCGAGCGGCTCGCCGTCGGGGCGCTCCCACACCAGGTAGTCGCGACCCTCGGCGTCGACCACCGCGTGGAACCGGTACCGCCGCAGCCGGTAGCCGCCCGGGATCGTGAGCGCCTCACCGTCGAGCGTCGCGCCGTCCTCGAGCTCGCGGCCGTAGCGGGTCATCACCTTGTCGAGGGCCGCCACCGACAGCGCGCCGCTGGTGCCGTCGTGGTCGCGGATCACCACGCGGTCGCCATCGACGGTGGCGTGGGTCCGGGCGTGGGTGCCGTCGGCGAGGATGCGCTCGTCGATCACCAGGGACAGGGCGGGCGGCGGGCTCATCCCGCGCAGTCTACCCCGGGCCGCGCTCGCCGCGTGGCCACGCTCCCGCGCGACGTGGCTTGCGCGCTCGACGCGCACCGGGGACAGTCGGGCATGCCCCGCCGCCTGCTGGCCCTCGCCGATGCTCACGCTCGCGTGTGGCGGCCCCCGGATCCAGGAGCGCGTCGCCGCCGACCTGGCGCCCCACCTGCCCGCCACCCTCGAGGCGGACCGGCCGCGCGCCGGGGAGCCGCGCACCGCGACGATCCGGGTGTGGGTCGATGCTGCCGTGCGCGCGCTGCCGCGCTGGAAGGACGAGGTCAGCGAGCAGGTCGACTACGCGAGCCAGCTGCTGACGCCGCTGCTCGGCGTGCGCCTCCAGGTCGCCGGATGGAAGGACTGGGATCGCACCGGCGCGCCGTCGGCGGCGCTGCAGCAGCTGACCGAGCTCGACAAGGGCGACGGCGTGACCTGGGTCGTCGGCTACACGGCCGCGGGGGACACCGCGAGCAAGGCGATGACCGAGCTCGGCGACGCGCGTCCGCTCGGGCACCACGTGGTCGTGCGGTGGTGGGCCGAGACGCCGGAGACCGCCGCGCTCGCGAGCGCGCTGCCCGATCTGAAGGAGGCCGAGCGCGGTGAGCTCTACGCGGCGCACCGCCGCCACAAGCAGACCGTCGTGCTGCTGCACCACGTGGCCGCCACGCTCGGCGCGATCGGCGAGGCCGATCCCACGTGGATCGCGCACCCGACCTACGGGATCAAGCAGGCGGGGTTCGCGGACCGCACGCGCGAGCTGCTGACGCTCGCGGTCGACGCGCGCCTCGCGGAGGCCACCGACGAGACGATCGCGAAGGCGCTGCTCGGCGCGATCGAGAAGGCCGAGTGGGGCGGCTGGATCGAGGCGCGCAAGGCCGAGGTGACCACGGCGCTGCGCTCGGTGATCGATGCGCAGCGCGCGGGCAAGACCGCCGCCGACATCCCGCAGGCCGCCTACGATCAGGTCACGCGGATCCAGAACCTCGCGCGTCGCGGCGACGCGGCCAATGCGCTCGGCGAGCTCGACAACTTGCTCACCGCGTACCCCGGCAACGCCGCGCTGCACCTGATCAAGTGCGAGCTGCTCGCCGGGGGCCTGGGCACCGCGCCCCCGCCGACGGGGGCCGCGCAGGCCGGCCCGCCGGCCAAGGTCGTGCCCAACCCGGCCGCGAAGGCCGCGTGTGCGCGGGTCAGCGAGCTCGCGCCCGGGGATCCGTCGCCGCACCTCGTGCTCGGCGCGGCGCTGCTGCGCGCCGCCGACGCCGTGGGCGCGCGCGCGGAGCTGGTCCAGGCCGAGGCCACGATCGCGAACCTGCCCGCGCCCGCGGACGCGTGGCGGCAGCTGATCGGTTTGTACCAGGGCATCGACGCGCTGACCTGGGCCGAGGGTGCGCTCGCCAAGGCCGGCCTGGACGCGGATCCCGCCGCTGCCGCGATCCGCTCGGTGCGCGCGCGCTACGGCGTGCCGCGCGGCGCGACGTTCGTGACACCCGCCGACGAGGGCGCGCTGGTCCGCGCGGTCAAGGCCGCGCTCGCGCAGGTGTACGCCAGCAAGTACGGCCCCGCCGAGGCCGCGCTCGCCGCCGCCGAGAAGCGGTGGGCCCGCGCCCCCGGGCTCGCGGCGGTCCGCTGCGATCTCGCGCTGCGGATGGGCCAGATCGAGCCCGCGCGCGCGGCGTGCCGGCGCGCC
The DNA here is from genome assembly GCA_964203225.1 of Kofleriaceae bacterium. Taxonomy (GTDB): domain Bacteria; phylum Myxococcota_A; class Polyangia; order Haliangiales; family Haliangiaceae; genus JABFXX01. The sequence goes on along the minus strand of CAXNMK010000002.1, from coordinate 598,764 downwards.
CTCGCCGGGCAGCCCGACAACTCGTGGGCGCTCTACCTGTCGGGTGTGATCGCGCTGCGCGAGGCGAGCGGCACCACCGCCGGGGTCGCCCACCTGCGGGCCGCGATCGCCGCCGACCCCGAGCTCGGCCAGGCGTGGCGGACCCTGGGCAAGGCGCTCGTCCGGGCCAAGGACCAGGCCGCGCTCGACCAGCTCGCGCAGGACTACCAGGCGAAGTTCGGCCAGGCCCTGCCCCGCTGACGGCGCCCCGCTATACTGGGCGCAGCCGCCGTGAGCTTCCTCCGCCGCATGTTGTCCGCCGACTACCGCACCGCAGTGGCCGCCGAGGCCGCGGGCAACGTCGACCTCGCGGCCGAGCGGTATGCCCTCGCCGGTGAGCTCGAGGGCGCGGTCCGCATGCACCTCGCGCGGGCCGCGCGCGCGGGCAGCCGGCTCGCCGAGATCGGCGCGCTCCGCGATGCGCTGCGGTGGGCGGGCGAGGTGCCCGAGCTGCGGCGGCGCGCGGCGGCGGCGCTCGGCAAGGCGCAGTACGAGGCGGCGAAGGCCGAGGGCATCGCCACCGAGCGCGATCGGGCCAAGGTCCGCGAAGCCGCGGAGCTGCTGGTCACCGGCGACGATCACCACCTCGCCGGCGAGGCGCTCGAGGCGATCGGCGATCACCTCGCGGCCGCCACCGCGTACTCCGCGGGCGGCCTCGTCGAGCGCATGGAGCTGGCGCTCGGCAAGGACGAGGCCGCCAACGATCGCTCGCGCGCCGAGGCCGATGCGTTCGCCGGCTACGAGACGGCGATGCAGGTCGGCCGCCGCGACGAGGCCCGCCGCGAGCTGGTGCGCGCGATCGGCGCGTCCTCGGTCGCGGGCGAGTACCGGCGGCTGCTCGATCAGCTCGACACCTCGCTGCTGACCGCGGGCAAGGTCGAGCTGCGGCGGCGCGGCCGGCCGCTGATCGTGGTGTGCGCGGCGCCCAAGATCGTCCTTGGCCGCGATCCGCTGTGCGACCTCGCGCTGCGCGCCGGGGGCGTGTCACGCCAGCACGCGGAGATCGAGCGCACCCCCGAGGGGTTCGTGCTGCGCGACCTCGACTCACGCAACGGCACCAGCGTCAGTGGCCTCCCGCTCGCCGGGCGCGTGCCGCTCTCGGGCACCGGCACGTTCGGCCTCGGCGACGAGTGCCCGATCGACTACGGTCTGGCCGCCGGCGTGCTGCTCCTGCGGTGCGCGGGAGGCCTCGATCGCGGCGTCGCGCTGCTCGCGGGCGCCGAGGACGATCGCCTCGCGCTGGCCCCGGTCGGGCTCCCGCTCGACCTCGTGGTCAAGGGCGGGCGCCCCCTGCTCGGGCGTGGCACCGCGCGCGAGGTCACGTTCAACGAGGAGCGCCTCGGCGACGTGCGGGTGCAGCTGGTCCGCGGGGACCGGATCGTCGCCGATGGCGACGAGATCGACGTGGGCTGACGTGGCGTCGTGGTGGAAGCGCCTGCTCGGGCAGGGCGAGGGCCGCGGCCTGCCCGTCGCGCCGCCCCCGGCCGCGCCGGAGCCGCAGCACCTCGGCAGCGAGGACGAGATGTTCCTCGCCGCGCTGGTCAAGGACCTGTCGGAGGGCCGGCGCCGCGACGAGATCGCCGGCCCCGACGTGCTGACGCGCCTCGACGGCCTGTGGACCGGCGGGCACGAGCGGCTCGCGATCGAGTGGATCGAGAAGCTGCTCGGCGTCCCCGAGGTGCCCGCCGCGCACCTGCCGCCTCTGCGCGTGCTGCTCGTCGAGCGCTACGAGCAGCGCGGCGAGCTCGCCACCGCCGTCCCCCACCTCGAGCTGCTCAGCCGCACCGAGCCGCATGCGCTGCGCGCGCACTACCTGCTCGCCGAGCACGCGCGCAAGAAGGGCGAGAACGAGCTCGCGCTCCGTCACTACGAGGCGGTGCTCGGGCGCGACGTCGACTACCCCAACGTCCGCGCGCGCGTCGAGAGGCTGCGGCAGCTGACCGGCCGCGCGGCGCCGCAGGCGGGCGAGACCATCGCCGCGGGCGACGTCGTCGGCGTGCAGGCCGGCGCGCGCTACCGGCTGGTCCGCGAGCTCGGGCGCGGCGCGACCGGCGTGGTGTACCTGGCGCGCGACGCCGAGTTCGAGCGCGACGTCGCGGTCAAGCTGCTCCACCCGCACCTCGCCGGCGCCGAGCGCGCCGATGCGCTCGCGCGGTTCTTCCACGAGGCGCGCGTGATGGCGTCGCTGCGGCACCCGAACATCGTCGCCGTGCTCGACCTCGACGAGCCGTCGCGCCGGATCGTGATGGAGCTCGCCGCCGGCGGCACGCTGCGCGACGTGCTCCGCGAGCGCGGGCCGCGGCCCCTGCGCCGCGCCATCGAGCGCCACGGCCAGGTGCTGTCGGCGCTCGCGGCCGCTCACAAGCGCGGCATCGTCCACTGCGATCTCAAGCCGGCCAACCTGATGTTCCGGCGCGACGTCGACCTGCCTGGCGTCGAGGTCATGCTCGGTGACTTCGGCGTGGCCCACCTGCCCGACGTCAGCGGCGCCGCCAGCGGCAGCGAGCAGCGCGCCGAGGCCGTCGGGACGCTCGCGTACATGGCGCCCGAGCAGCGGCGGGGCGAGCTGACGCCTGCGGCCGATATCTACGCCGCCGCGATCGTGCTGTTCGAGAACCTGACCGCGCGCACACCCTGGCAGCGCGCCCTGATGGCCGGCGTCCGCACCGGCGACGAGCTGTGCCTGCCCGCGAGCGTGTTCGCGGGCGTGCCCGCCGATCTCGCCGAGGCCGTGCAGGCGCACCTGACTCACCTCGCCGATCCGGATCCGGCAGAGCGACCGACCACGGCGCAGGCGCTGATCGATGCGCAGCGGCTCCGCGAGCGCATCATCGCCATCGTCGCCACCGTGTAGCCACGGAGGCGCGGCGCGCTACGCCCCGTCCTTGACCGGGGTCGCCTTGAGGGCGGCCTTGCCGTCCTTGACATAGACCGTGAACCGGACCTCCTTGCAGCCGGTCTTGGCCATCAGGTCATCCCGGTTCTTCACGAGCTTCTCGGAGAACTTGGCGAGGGTGAGGCCGGTGATCGACTCGCCGCACGTCTTCTTGGTGGCGACGAAGTCCTCGAACACCTGCTGGAAGTCCGCGTCGTGAGCGGACGCCGCGGGCGCGGCCGGCACCTCGGGCTCGGGTGCGCCGAGGATGTCGTCATCAAGCGAGTCGAGGTTGTTGATCGACTCGCCAACCGACGCCATCGGCGCCACCGGAGCGACCGGCGCCGCGGGCACGCCGACGGGCGGGGTGCGCGGCTTGACCGACGGAGGCGTGAGCGCGAGCGGTGCGGGCCGCGCGGCGGGGGCCGCGGGACCACCGAACAGCGGCGCAGACGCGCCCGGGTCGTTGAACTTGAAGTCCGACGGCGGCGGGGACGCGGCGGCCGGGCCCCCCGGGCGCGCAGCCGGGAGAGCCGACGCGAGGAGGTCGATCGTGCCGAGGCTGCCCTCGAGGGCCGGGCCGAGCAGGCCGTCGAGGTCTTTCTTCGCGCTGCGGGCGTCGCGGCCGACCTTGTCGATGTGGATGTTCACGCTGCGCGCGATCGAGCCGTACTTGCCGCCGTGGCCGTCCTCGGACAGGCGCTCGGTGTCACCCTTGGCGAGCCGCACCGCATCGGCGGTCAGCCGCTTGAGCGGACGATCGCTCTCCACGAACATCAGGCCGATGCCGAGGCCGAGGATCACGACGAACGCGCCGCCGACGAACACCCACGGGAAGTGGTCGAACGACAGGTCGCTCTGGTTGACGACCTTGAGCGTACCTGTGAAGCCGACCGCCTGTGGCCGCTTGATCATCACCGAGTAGAACGCGTCCTTGTTGCCCGCCTCGCCGGGGAGGCGCGCCACCACGGACGTGTAGCTGTCCTTGCCGCTGGACACCTCGAGGGGCTTGTTCGCCTGACAATCGCGGTGGATGTCGCCGCCGGCGAGCTTCTGCACCGCGGCGAGCATCGGCTTGGGATCCACCGAGAGCGACTTGCTGCCCGCGACCTCGTCCTTGCCCAGGTAGAAGCCGACCTCGACCTCGAGGGACGACACCAGCTTCTTCGCGAGCTCGTTGGTGACGGCGTGACCGAGGACGATCGCGCCGACGTAGGACACCGGCGGGTCGCGCTTGATCACGGGCGCCGCGGACACGAAGTACATCGTGCCGTTGAGCTGCCACAGGTCGTCGCGGAGGTAGCCGGCGAGCGCGTCGTCGATCAGCGGGCGGCCGGCCGCGACGTCGCCGAAGTCGTTCTCGTCGAGGCTGACGCGCGCGACGACCCGCCCGCGGCGGTCGATCAGCATCGCGAAGTCGGGCTTGCGACTGCCCTGGATCGTCTTCATCACGTTGTTGCCGATGTCGCGCACGGCCTTCATGCGCGCCTCGTCGAGCTTCTCGGTGCCGGACGCAGCCTCGAGAGCGGCGACGATCTCGGGGGTACGCGAGAACGCGCCCGTGAGGTCGACGCGGTTGCGCGCGTCGTCCCCGAGGAGGATGTCGATCACGCCGCACGCGACCACCAGCCGCTGCTGCTCCAGCTGCACCGTCGACCGCTGCGCGGGACGCGGCAGGACGAGGGCGACGGTGAGCGCGACGGCGGCGGCGAGCGCCACCAGGAAGAACCAGATCTTCGACAGGAACACCGTCAGCTCACTTCTTCGCCGACGCCGAGAGCGCCGGGAGCTTGGGATTCACTTCGGTCTTGCCCTTCGCGCTGACCTGCACGTCGGCCGTCACGTCGAGCCAGGCGTCCTTGAAGAACACCTTGAGCTTGTAGGTCCCCTCCGGGACGTCGGGGAACTCGAACTTGCCGCCGTCGTCGACGGTCGCGACGAAGCCATCGACCACGACCACGGTGCCCATCAGGTGCGGCGCGTCCTTGTCGGCGATCGTGTAGACCTTGGGCTCGCTCGCGCGGAACGACTTCGGCCCGGTCGGGTTGATCGGCCCGGCCGCGATCAGGTTCGGGTCCTGGGCGGCGACCAGCGTGCGCGCCTGCCGCGACAGGTTCTTGATCACGACCTCGCCGCCGACCGACGCGCCGATCACCGGCCGCGCGAACGACTCCCCCACGAGGTCCCAGGTGACCTGGCTCGCGGTCGGCCTGGCGGCCCCCTCGAGCGCGACGAGCAGGTGCGGGGTCAGCGCGAATGTGCGCGCGGGCGCGAGCGGGTTCTCGACCCGATCGAGGAACCCCCGTGTCGCCGCCGCCGGCCGCTCCGGATTGACCGGCAGCTCCAGCGTTCCCCCGACGGAGCCAGCCAGGGCGGGCCCGGCGAAGCCGGACGCGACGAGGACCGACCCGAAAACCACGACACGAACACGACGTCCCAAGGGCATGAGCGGGCTCGATCGTAGTGCCCCCGCACCAACGGCCGCAACCGCCGCAGCCCCCGATCGATAAGGCCCACATGTCAGCACCGATCGCGCCCTCGCTCCGCCCGCTCCCCCTCGCGGTCGTGCTCGCCATCGGCATCACCCTCGCCCCGCGCGTGCCGGCGAGCGCCCCCGAGCTGTGGTGGGGCGCCGCCGCCGCGCTCGCCCTGCTCGCCGGTCGCCGCGGGATCTTCGCACTCCCCGCGGTGCTCGCCTGCGGGCTGGCGCTCGGGGCGGCGGGCCGGGCCCCCCTCCCCGCCGGGGTGATCGCCGACGATCGCGGCGAGGATCGCGTCGAGGGCGTCGTGCGCGGGCCGGTGATCACCACGACGCGCGGCGTGGGCGCGGCGGTCGACGTGGCGACCGGGGCCGAGCTGTGGGTGTGGGCGAGCGGGCCGCTCACGCCGGGGGACCGGATCGTCGTCACCGGCCGCGTCCGCACCGCCGAGGGGGTGCGGGGCCCGGGCGCCCCCGATCGCCGGGCCGCCGCGCTCCGCTACGAGCTCACCGCGCAGCTCGTCGAGCCCCGCGGACGCGCCGGTGGCCTCGCCGCGTGGGCGTGGCGGAAGGCCGCGGACACCCAGCGCGCGTGGGGCGCCCGCCTCGATGCGGCGGGCGGGCCACCCGGTGGGCGCGCCGCGCTGCGCGGCATCGTCACCGGGGATCGCGGCCACATCGAGCCCACGCTCGACGCGCGCTGGCGCGTGGTCGGCATCTACCACGTGCTCTCGGTGTCGGGCCTCCACCTCGCGGTGATCGCCGGGCTCGCGTTCGCGCTGCTGACCCGGCTGGTCGGGGCGTCGCCCTGGGGCGGGCGCGTGCACCCCGCGCGATGGGCCGCCCCGCCGGCGCTCGCGCTCGCGCTCGCGTACACGATGATCACCGGCGCCCAGCTCGCGACGGTGCGCGCACTCCTCGTGATCGCCCTGGTGCTCCTCGCCGCGATGCTCGATCGTCCGCTCCGGCTGCTCGACGCGCTCGGCGTCGCCGCCCTCGTCCTGCTCGCGTGGCGCCCGCTCGACATCTACGACGCGTCGTTCCAGCTGTCGTTCACCGCCGCGCTCACGCTCGCGCTCCGGCCGCCGGCCCGCGCGGGCGGGGGCGTGCGTGGCCACGTCGTCCGAGGCGTCACCTCGTCGGCGTGGGTGATCCTCACGACCGCGCCGCTGACCGCCTATCACTTCCAGGAGATCGCGATCGGCGGGCTGATCGGCAACCTGGTGCTGACACCCGCGCTGGAGCTGCTCGCGCTGCCGCTCGCGCTCGCCGGGCTCGCGGTCGGCGCGCTCGCGCACGCGCTCGGTGATCCGCCGATCGCACTCGCGGCGTGGATCGTCGAGGGCGTCGATCAGCTCGCGCGCATGCTGGCGCTCGGGATCCCGGTCGGGCGCGTGGCGGTCGCGAGCGCGGCCACGATGACCGCCGGGGTCGCCCTCGCCCTGCTCCTCGCCAGCCGCGCGCGCCGGACCCGCCTCGACGCCGCCGCGTGGCTCGCGCTGTGCCTGACCTGGGTGGTCGCGCAGGCGCCCGCGCCCGCGGGGGCGCTGCGCGTCACGTTCCTCGACGTCGGCCAGGGCGACGCCGCGCTCGTCGAGTTGCCCGACGGCGCGGTGTGGCTGATCGATGCCGGGGGGCTCGCCAGCGCGCGCGACCTCGCCGCGGCGAGCGCGCCCGGCCGCGTGATCACGCGCGCGCTCGCCGCTCTCGGCCACGACCACATCGACCTCGCGGTGCTCTCGCACCCGCACCCGGATCACTACCTCGGCCTCGCCGGCATCGCGGCGCCGATCGCCGAGCTGTGGATCGCCGCCGAGCCCGCGACGCCCCCGCACGCCGCCGCGCCGTCCGCCGCCGGCGACCTGCCCTCGCTGCGGGCGGTGCTCGCCGTGCTCGCCGCGCGCGGGACGCGGATCGGACATCCACCACTCGGGCTCGCGCGCCGCCACGGCGACGGCCCCGATGCCGTCGAGCTCGTCGTGTGGGGCCCGCGCTACCAGCCCGCCGACGGAGCGCGCGTGGAGGGCGCCGCGGATCCGGTGCGCAGCGTCAACGACAACTCCCTGGTGCTGTCGCTCCACCACCGCGGCCGCGTGTTCGTGCTGCCCGGCGACCTCGAGGCCGAGGGTGAGGACCTCGCCGTCGCCGCGGGCGTGCCGCGCGCCGACGTCGTCAAGGTCCCGCACCATGGCAGCCCGACCTCGTCGTCGCCCGCGTTCGTCGCCGCCACCCGGCCTGCGCTCGCCGTGATCTCGTGCGGGCGCGGCAACACGTTCGGCTTCCCCTCGCCCGCGGTGGTCGCGCGCTGGCAGGCGGCCGGCGCCGCGGTCGCGCGGACCGATGCCGAGGGCGCGATCACCGTGATCGTCGACCACGCCGGGGGCCTCCACGTGGACCGATTCGTGGTTCTATCACGGCGTGGTGTTCGATGATGCGCTCACGCGGGGTACGGCGCAGCTCAAGAGGGGGGAGCTCGACCTCGCCCAGCGCAGCTTCCGGATCGCGCTCGATCAGGAGCCCGAGAACGTGCGCGCGCTCGCGCTGCTCGGCCTGACCTACTTCCGCGGCAACCAGTTCGATCAGGCGCGGCCGATCTACGAGCACCTCGTCGAGCGTGCGCCCGTCGACGCCGCGCACCGGATGAACCTCGGCCTCGTCTACCTCAAGCTCAACGAGGCGGACCGCGCGATCAGCGCTCTCGAGGCGAGCCGCGCACTCGATCCGAGCGGCACCCACACCGTCACGTACCTCGGCCTCGCGTTCGCGCGCGCCGGGCGGTACGCCGAAGCGTACCGCTCGTTCCTGTTCGCCGGCCAGACCGAGTTCGCGACGGAGATCGAGATCAACCTCACCACCGGCGAGCGCGAGGCGATCCAGGCCCAGCTCGCGCGCACCGGCACGCCCGCGGTGGTCGCCGCGCGCCCGGCGTCGGGCCCGACATCTGGTCCCTTGGCCCGGGTCTCGCACCCCGAGGTCACCGTCGACAGCGCCGCCGTGCGCGCGCGCGCCGAGCCCGCGCCGCCCTCCACCGCGCAGCGCACCGAGGACTCGATGCAGTTCGTGCTGCCGCCCCGCGCGATGGCCGCGCCCGCGCCCGCACCCGGCGTGTCGATGATCTCGCCGCCCGAGATCACCGCCGCCCCCGCGCGCCCCGCCGCGGTCGCCGAGCGCACGCCCTCGGGCGGCCTCGCGCCGCGCCCGCTCTCCGAGCTCGCGACCGACGAGCTGATCCGCCCCGAGGGCGGCCCCGAGGTGTTCGAGGTCGGCGCCGGCGGCTCGCTGCTGATCCGCGTCACCGACCGCGTCCTGACCCGGCTCGATGGCGTCCACGTCACCGGCGGGGACCTCGCCTACGAGGTCGCCACGCGGCGCTCGCGCGGCACGCAGACCGAGGAGCGCTTCGATCACGGCGGCTCGCCGCTCCACGTGGTCACGGGCACCGGCTACCTGCTCGCGCTGCCCGACGACCGGACGTTCTTCGCGCTCGGGCTCGACGACGACATCCTCTACCTGCGCGAGGATCTCGTGTTCGCGTTCGAGACCTCGCTGCGGTGGGAGAACGGCAACGTCCCGGGCCTGCGTGGCCAGCTGCCCGTGGTCCAGTTCCGCGGAGACGGCGGGCTCGTGCTGCGCGCCGCCAGGCCGCTGGTGCGGGTCAAGCTACCCGCCCAGGGCGTGGTGCTCGTCGATGCGGCGCGCCTCGCTGGCTGGATCGGTCGCGTGATCCCGCGCGCCGTGGTGCCGCAGGGCGGCGGGCCGCTGGGCGCCACCGCCGTCGAGTGCACCGGCGAGGGCATCATCCTGATCGAGCCCGCGCCGCGCGTCGCCGCGCTCGCCCCGGCCCTTGCGGTCGCGACCGACCAGCCGGCATCGGTGCCCGGCGATGGCCCGCCCCCCCCACCGCCGGCGCGCGCCCGGCCCGCGTCGCCCGCGCCAGCGCCCGCCGAGCCCCCGCTCGACGACGAGATGGACATGAGCGGCGTGATGCCCGCCGAGGAGCCGTCGCCGCAGGACGCGGATGATGCCCTCGAGGCGCTGATCGCGCTCGATACGCCGAAGCGCCCGCCGCCCGGCGACGACGAGTTCTAGGAGCGCGATGCCGGAGCCCGTGTTACCGCTCGACGCGGCGGCGCGCCTGGGCGGCCTCCGTGGGCGGGTGCTGCTCCACTCGGGGCGCGATGACGACGGCCTCGGCACGTGGTCGTTCGCCAGCGCCGAGCCCACCGCCACCCTGATCGCGCGCGGGCACGCGCTGGTCGAGCTCGACGCCGCGGGCGGTGTCGTGCGCCGGTTCGACGGCGACCCGCTCGACGCGGCGCAGGCGTTCCTCGCCGCCCACGGCTGCGAGCGCACCACCAGGTCCGACGACGCACCGCCGGTCCCGCGCGTGGTCGGCGTGCTCGGCTACGACCTCGCGCGCGTGGTCGAGAGGCTGCCGGGCGGACCCACGCGCGGGGGCGATACCCCCGACCTGTGGCTGGCGGCGTACGGCGCGATGGCGCGGTGGCACGGCGCCGGGCCGCTCGAGATCGTCGGGCCGGACCCCGCTGCGCGCGCGCGCCTCGCGGCCCACCTCGCGCGCCCCGCCCGGCCGACGCTGCCGCCGAGCCTGGGGCCGCTCGTCGCGGACGACCACGGCGATCACCACATGGCGCGGGTCGAGCGCATCCGCGACTACCTCGCGGCCGGGGACGTGTACCAGGTCAACCTCGCGCGCCGGCTGGTCGCGCCGGTCGTCGCGCCCGGCGACCCGCTCGCGATCTATGCCGCGCTCGATGCGGTCGCCCCGGCGCCCTACGGCGCACTGCTCGAGGCCGATGGCATGACCGTGATCTCCGGCTCCCCCGAGCGGTTCCTCGCGGCCACCGGCGCGCGACTCGAGACCCGCCCGATCAAGGGGACCCGGCCGCGCTCCGCCACCGGCGCCGCCGAGCTGCGCAGCCTCGGCGAAGGACGCCGCCGAGCACCTGATGATCGTCGACCTCGAGCGCAACGACCTCGGCCGGATCGCGACGGCGGGCTCGGTGCGGGTCGACGCTCTCGGCTACGTCGTCGAGCTGCCGGCGCTCTACCACCAGGTGTCGCGGGTCAGCGCGGAGCCGCGCCCCGAGGTCGGCTACGCCGAGCTGCTGCGCGCGACCTTCCCTGGCGGTTCGATCACGGGCGCGCCGAAGGTCCGCGCGATGGAGCTGATCGACGAGCTCGAGCCGACGCGCCGGGGCCCGTACTGCGGCGCGCTCGGCTACTTCGGCGCGGCCGGCGCGTTCGACCTCGCGATCGCGATCCGGATCGGCGTCCTCGCCGGGGGCGAGCTCCGCGTCCACGTCGGCGGCGGCATCGTCGCGGACTCGGAGCCGGCGAGCGAGCTCGCGGAGACCGAGACCAAGGCCGCGGGCTGGCGCGCCGCCCTGTCCCACCTGGCCGCAGCGCGGCACTAGCGGCACTAGCGGCACTAGCGGCCCCGCAACGACGCGATCGGCGATGGATCGCGCCTCCGATGTGGTCACTCCGCCTCGGTCAGAGGACCAGCCGCGCTCACGGGATCTCGAACGGCACGAACGTGATCGCGACCGCCTCGACGGGCACCGTCCGCGTGACCACGCTGCTGACTGCGGGTGTCACGGTCACCGTCACCGCGCCGGCGTCGAGCGCGGGCACCCACACCGTCCCGAGGGCGCCCGTCGCGCCGGCGCGCCACACCGAGGCCGTGATGCCATCGTACGCCGCGGGATACGGCGGCACCGGGGTGACGTCGGCGACGGCGCCCGCCAGTGGCTGCCCCGCGCGCCGCACGTAGCCGATGATCGAGCCCTGCGCGGACGACAGCAGCACGCCGGCCGACAGCAGCAGCTCCTCGTAGGTCGCGGTGTCGATGATCGGGATCTCGGTGGTCCCCCCGAGTGGCATCACCGCTCCCACCAGGTCCACGCCGGATGCACGCCAGACCAGGTTGGTCCCGGTGGGTGTGGGGATCGTGAACGCGCCGGTCGCGTCGGTCTCCGCGGTCGAGGCCCCGAGCGTGACCGTGATGCCGGCCGCCCCCGTGGTCGCGCACGCCGCGCTGCTGTGGGCGCGCAGGTCGGTGAGCTTGCACACGCGCCCGCTGATCGTCGCCCCTGCGGCGTCCCCACCCGCGCCGCCATCGGGCCGGGAGGACGTGCCCGGCGGGGTGTTCCCGCCCGGCTGGATCGGGTAGTCGCCGTCGTCGCTCTCGCACGCGGCGAGCGCACCACAGCACAGGAGGAGCGCGAGGACCTTCATGGACCCGAGTGTACGATCTCCCGGGTCGATTTCCAGCGCCAGCCTCCCGGCGCACGGCGGCCTTCGGCGGACTCAGCGGTCGAGCAGGCCCGCGGCCTTCGCCTTCTCCTGCGCGGCCTTCTTGGCGGCCTTCTCCCGCTTCCCCTCCTTCTGGATGTCGATGACCATCAGGCCGACGCCGACGACCAGCACGACGTCGGCGATGTTGAACACCGGCCAATGGTGGGTCTTGTACTTCCACAGCACGAAGTCGGTGACCACGCCGTGGTAGATGCGGTCGATCAGGTTGCCGACCGCGCCTCCCACGACGAACGCGAGCGCGTAGTGCAGCACCTTCTGGTCGGCGCGCGCCTTCTTGAGCATCCACAGCATGCCGGCGACCGCGAGCACGCCGATCGCGGACAGCAGCACGCGGGAGAAGCTCTGGCCACCTAACATCGAGAACGCCGCGCCGGGATTCATCGACAGGTGCCACTCCCAGAACCCGCTGATCACGTCGACCGGGGCACCGCCGCACTTGTGGGAGATGAAGTCCTCCGGGACGTTGCAGCCGGCCGGGTGCGTCGGCAGCGAGGCCCGCGCCCAGATCTTGGTGGCCTGATCGGCGACCAGCGACAGCAGGCCGATGATCCAGAAGATCTTCCAGCGGGTGTCGACGATCGCGCTGACCGACGAGCTCGTCGAGCTCGTCGAGCTCGTCGGGGACGGCGGCGGCGCGGTGTCGGTGGGGGTATCGGTGCTGGTGTCGGTCATGGCGCTCACGCCTTCCTTCCGGCGAGCGCGGTCGCGCACCGCTCGCACACGTCATCGGGGTCGGCGGCCAGCTTCTCGAAGTGCTTCCAGCAGCGCTCGCAGCGCGGGCCGGCGTGCTCGCGGACCACGGCGGTGCCGTCGCCGGCGCCGCCGATCGTGACCGCCGACACGATGAACAGGTCCGCCAGCTCGGTCGCGTAGCGCGCCAGCGTGGGGCGATCGGCAGCCACGGGGTGGAGCTCGAGCTCGGCGTCGACCGACTTCTTCTTGGTCGCGCGGAACGGTTCGAGCGCCTTGGTCGCGCGCTCGCGCCACGCGAGCAGGACGCCGAACTCGGTGACGAGCTCGGCGACCGCCGCGATCTGCGTGGCCGGCGCGGCCGCGGGGAACGTGGCGAGGTGGACGCTGTCCGGGTCCCCCGCGCGCTTCGGCATGTGCGCCCAGATGTCCTCGGCGGTGAACGCGAGGATCGGCGCGATCAGCGTGGTGATCGCGCGCAGTGCCTCGTACATCACGAGCTGCGCCGCGCGGCGCGGCCCGGAATCGACCGCGTCGGAGTACAGGCGGTCCTTGGTGACGTCGCCGTACAGCGCCGACAGGTCCGTCGTGACGAACTCCACGAGCAGCCGGTGCACGACGTGCAGCTCGTAGGCCTCGTACGCCTTGCGCGCGCGGGCCACCACGTCATCGGTCTTCGCGAGCAGGTAACGGTCGACCGCGAGCCCCGACGTGACCACGACCTCCCGGCCATGTACGTTCGGATCGAAGTCCTTGAGGTTGCCGAGGAGGAACCGCGCCGTGTTGCGGAGCTTGCGGTACCACTCGGACAGGCCGTCGAGGATCGTCTGGCTGTACGGGATGTCGGACCGGAACTCGGTCGACGCCACCCACAGCCGGAACATCTCGGCGCCGTTCTTCTTGATGACCGCCTCGGGCTCGATGTAGTCGAGCTTGCGCCCTTCCGCCTTCGCCTTGGCGATGTCGGACTTCGAGTAGGGCGTGCCGGTCGCGGCGTCGAGCACGAACCCGTGCGTGATGACCTGGTCGTACGGCGCACTGCCCTTGACGCCGAGCGCCGCGAGCAGCGAGCTGTGGAACCAGCCGCGGTGCTGGTCGGAGCCCTCGAGGTAGAGGTCGATGTGCGCGTGATCCGCGCCGTCCTTGCCGGGGCGGTTCTGCATCGCGAGCCAGGACACGCCCGACTCGAACCACACGTCGACGATGTCCTTCTCGCGCTCGAGCTTGTCGGGGCCCGCGCCGCAGCCAGCGCACGTGGTGCCCACCGGGACCAGCTCGGCGACCGTGCGCGTCCACCAGGCGTCGGCGCCCTCCTTCTCGAAGATGCCGGCGATGTGGTCCATCGTGTCGGCGTTGGCGTGCGCGGCGCCGCAGCCGGTGCAATAGAACGCGGGGATCGGGGTGCCCCACAGGCGCTGGCGCGACAGCACCCAGTCCGGGCGGTTCTCGATCATCGCGTAGATCCGATCGTGGCCCCACGGCGGGACCCACGTGGTCTTGTCGATCTCGCCGAGCGCGGCCGTGCGATAGCCGTCGTGGTCCATCGCGATGAACCACTGCGGCGTGGCGCGGAACACGATCGGCCCCTTGCAGCGCCAGCAGTGCTGGTAGCTGTGGTGGATCTTGTCGGTGGTCGGGTTGAGGAGGTGCCCGGACGCCGCGAGGTGCGCGACGATCACGGGGTTGGCCTGCTCCGTGGTCTTGCCGGTCAGCGCCTCGCCACCGTCGAGCGCGATGCCCGCGGTGTAGCGCGCGGCATCGTCGAGCGGCGCGTACGCCGGCAGGCCGTGCGCCATGCCGGTCTTGTAGTCGTCGGCGCCGTGGCCCGGCGCGGTGTGGACGAGCCCGGTGCCGGCCTCGGTGGTGACGTAGTCCGCGAACCACAGGCGCCACACCTTGTCCGCGGGCACGCCCTCGGGCGCCGCGGCGAGGAACGGGTGCGCGTAGCGGCCGCCCTCGAGGGTGGCCATCTGCGCGGGCGTGATCTCGATGGCCGCGGCGAGGTCCCCGCCGCCGATCGCCTTGGTGAACGCCTCGGCGAGGTCGCGGGCGACGATCAGGGACTCGCCGGCGTCCCGCGGGTTGGGCAGCGCGACGTAGGTGAACGCCGGGTGCGCGACGATCGCGAGGTTCGCCGGCAGCGTCCACGGCGTGGTCGTCCAGATCACGTACGCGAGGCGCTGGCCCTCGAGCCGGACGTCGAGCTGGCCGCGATCGACGAGCGGGAACTTTACGTACACCGACGGCGAGGTCTTGTCGGCGTAGATGATCTCGGCCTCGGCGAGCGCGGTCTTGTCGCGCGGGCACCACGACACCGGCTTCTTGCCCCGGTACAGGAACCCCTTGCGCGCGAACGTGGCGAGCGCGCGGGCGATCGCGCCCTCGTACGTCGGATCGAGCGTCAGGTAGGGGTGCTCCCAGTCGCCGAGCACGCCGAGGCGCTTGAACTCGGTGCGCTGGATCTCCACGAACTTCATCGCGTACGCGCGGCACGCCTGGCGGAACTCCGCCGGGCTCATCGCCGAGCGCTTGTCCTTGAGCTCGCGCTCGAGGGCGAGCTCGATCGGCAGGCCGTGGGTGTCCCAGCCCGGGATGAACGGCGTGCGGAACCCGGCCATCGTCCGCGACTTGACGACGATGTCCTTGAGGATCTTGTTGAGGATGTGGCCGTAGTGGATGTGGCCGTTCGAGTACGGCGGGCCATCGTGGAGGACGAACAGCGGCGCCCCCTCGCGAGCATCCTGGATGCGCTGGTAGAGGCCGGTGCGCTCCCAGCTGGCGAGGATCTCGGGCTCCCGCGTGGCGAGGTCGCCGCGCATCGGGAACGGAGTTTCGGGGAGGTTGACGCTGTCCTTGTACTTGGACTGGCCCGACGACGTGGGGGCGGACATGGCGGCGAACCATAACACCCGTGCCGCGCGCCGTCCCGGCACCCGGTGATCTAGGATGGCGCATGGCCGAGGACATCCGCCCGCGCGCGTCGTGGGACGCGTACTTCATGAGCATCGCCCAGGTGGTGGCGACCCGCTCGACCTGCCCGCGCAAGTTCGTGGGGGCGGTGATCGTCCGCGACCGGACGATCCTGTCGACCGGCTACAACGGATCGATCCGCGGCATGCCGCACTGCTCGGAGGTCGGCCACATGATGGAGGACAACCACTGCGTGGCCACCATCCACGCCGAGTCCAACGCCATCATCCAGGCCGCCAAGAACGGCGTGAACATCGACAAGGCCACGGTCTACGTGACCGCCAGCCCGTGCTGGAGCTGCTTCAAGCAGATGGCGAACGCCGGCGTGACCCGGATCTGCTTCGGCGAGTTCTACCGGGACAGCCGGATCTTCGAGGTTGCGCAGAAGCTCTCGATCGAGCTGGTCCACCTCGGCCTGCCCGGGGTGAACCTGCCTCCGCTGCCGGTCCCACCGCCGGCCTGAGCGGGGGATGTCCGGGTGGGCCCACTGAACACCCGGGTGGTGATCCCGCGCAGCCATTGCATCCTGGCGTACAGTCGTTTCATCCGGCGGTGATTTTCCGCGGCCGTATTTGTTGAGTTCGATCCCGGGTCGGGCCTAGCCTGCTGGTCCATGCGACGACTGGCCCTCCTGATCGCCGTAGCCCTCCTGGCGACGCTCCTCCCGGGAGTCGCCACGGTGGATGCGAAGCCGAAGGCGATGGCAGCCGCGAAGTCGGCCAACAGCTCGAGCAAGCGGAAGGGGTCCGGCAAGGGCGCCACGCGCGAGTGCTCGAAGGTCCGCGGCAAGAAGAAGTGCAAGCGGGTCGCGATGTTCACCGGGCACAACGCCGCCCGGTCGAGCCTGCGCACCGAGCCCCTCGAGCGCCCGTCGGGTGACGTCTGGCTGCGCGCCGAGAACCTCGCCGACGAGGCCCACGTCAACATCTACAAGGCTGACGGCACGTTCGACGAGGCCGCGCTCGCCAAGCTCGACGATCTGTTCCGCTGCCGCCAGACCGGCGAGGTCCGCGCGGTGCGCACCGAGCTATACGAGCAGCTGTCCCGGATCTACGACCACTTCGAGGGCAAGCGGATCGACCTGGTCTCGGGGTTCCGGTTCGCCGAGCGCTCGTCGAGCCGCCACTTCCACGCCTCCGCGATGGACATCCGGATCAAGGACGTCTCGATCCGGGACATGTACGCCTACGCGGAGTCCCTGGATCAGGGCCACATGGGCATCGGCATCTACCCGACCAGCGGCTTCATCCACGTCGACTTCCGCGCCCCCGGCGAGCCCAGCTACCGGTGGACGGACCGCTCGGGCCCGAACAGCGGCAAGAAGAGCAAGGCGAAGCGCCCGGGTCGCCGCACGCAGCCGGCCCGCAAGCCGGTCTCGTAGCGAGGTCCCCGTGGCGGAGCTGCCCGAGCTCACCGTCCAGGAGGTCGCTGCCCGCCTCGGCGAGCCGGGCTTTCACGTGTTCGACAACAACGGCGCGGGCCGCTGGCGCCGCAGCCAGGTCCCCGGCGCGAAGAACCTTCATCCGTACAGCTACCCGGTCAGCGACCTGCCGCCAGACCGCGACGCGACGCTGGTGTTCTACTGCGCAGGCCCTGGTTGACACAGCTGCCACACGGGCGCCGTGCGCGCCCAGAGCCTCGGCTACGCGCGGGTCTACGTGATGTCCGACGGCATCGCCGGCTGGGAGCGCGCGAAGCTCCCGGTCGAGCCCGGCTGACCGCCCGGCGGTGACGGGACCGCAGGGGTGCAGGCCGGTCGAGGCCGGCTGACCGCCCGGCGGTGATGGGACCGCAGGGGCGCAGGCCGGTCGAGGCCGGCTGACCGCCCGGCGGTGACGGGACCGCAGGGGCGCAGGCCGGTCGAGGCCGGCTGACCGCCCGGCGGT
Source organism: Kofleriaceae bacterium (assembly GCA_964203225.1). Lineage (GTDB taxonomy): Bacteria > Myxococcota_A > Polyangia > Haliangiales > Haliangiaceae > JABFXX01. Next base: position 581,483 of record CAXNMK010000002.1, on the reverse strand, counting down.
GACGGGACCGCAGGGGCGCAGGCCGCTCGTCGTCGCTCGCCGCACCATCACGGCACCAGCGGCGCCGCGGGCTGCTCGTCGTCGCTCGCCACACCATCACGGCACCAGCGGCGCCGCGGCCACGCCCACGCCCACGCCCACGCCCACGCCACCCTGCCACCCTGCCACCCTGCCACCCTGCCACCCTGCCACCCGCGACCGTGCCCGAGCCACGCAGGCGGCCGGGCATCGACGCGCGCTCGATCGCCCTTCACGACCGCGCGTTTGGGCCGGCCGGGCAGCGACGCGCCATGGCATGCTCGGTCCCCGTGTCGTCGTGGTGGACCCACCTCGTGGAGCGCGCCCCTGCCGAGTCGCAGGCCGCGCTTGCCCTGTCTGGCCTGGATGTCCGGCGTGGCGAGGCGCTGGCCGCGGCGCGCGCACGCTGGCCGGAGGCCTTCGCGGTCACCGATGGCGCGCTGATCGAGGCGCTGGCGAGCGGGCTCGCCGCCCACAAGGACGCCGATGCGGCCCTCGCGCGGCTGCGCCTCGATGACCTGCTGCTGGCGCGGTGCTGCGCCACCGGCGATGCCCGCGCGATCGCCGCGTTCGAGCTCGCCGACGACGCCCTCGACAGCATCGTCCGAGACGCGGACAGCCGGCTCGATCTCAGCCTGTCGCGGGTGCTCGCCTCGCCCGTGCTCGCGGACGGCACCGATGGCGGCGATGGCGGCGTGGCGACCCCGTGAGCGATGCGATCACGGACCGGCCGAACGGTTGCCCGCGTGAGGATGAGCTCGTGCGCCTGATCGAGGGCGCCCTGGCGGCGGACGCGCTGGCGAGGCTCGAGGCCCACGTCGACGGCTGCGAGCGATGCGCCGCGGTGCTCGGCGAGTTCGGGGCACGCGGGGCACGCGGCGGCAACCGCACCGTCGATCGCTACCAGCTCGACCGTCGGATCGCGGCGGGCGGCATGGGCGAGGTGTGGGCCGCGTGGGATCCGAAGCTGCGCCGCGACGTGGCCGTCAAGCTCGTGCGCCCCGACCGCGCCGACGAGAGCCGCGAGCGCGATCGGCTGCTGCGCGAGGCACGCGCCCTCGCCCGCCTCACGCACCCGAACGTGATCGCGGTCTACGATGTCGGCGAGCACGATGGCGAGGTGTTCATCGTCACCGATCTCGTCGTCGGAGACACGCTCGCGAATCGCGGCGGTGCCGCCGCCGACTGGCCCACGGTCGTCAGCCTGTACGCGCAGGCCGCGCGCGGCCTGGCCGCCGCCCACGCCGGGGGCCTCGTGCACCGCGACGTCAAGCCGGCGAACCTGCTCGTCGGCGCCGACGGTCGCGTGCGCGTCGCGGACTTCGGCCTCGCGATCAAGACGGCACCCTCGCCGTCCGTGGGCGGCGCGCCCGCCTCCGTGTCCGACGTGTGGCGGGTGACCCGGCCCGGCGCGATCGCCGGCACGCCCGCGTACATGGCGCCCGAGCAGCGCCTCGGGCAGGCGGTCGAGGCGCCCGCCGATCAGTTCGCGCTGTGCACGGCCCTCGGCGAGGCGATCGCCGGCCGCCGCCCGACGGCGGACATCACGCCGGCCGCGCTCCACGCGTTCGTGTGCGAGCGCCGCACCGACGCCCCGGGGCTCGCGTCGCTGTGCGAGGTGATCGCCCGTGGGCTCGCGTTCGAGGCCACCGGCCGGCACGCGAACATGACCGCGCTCGCCGATTCGCTCGAGGCGATCGGCGACGGGCGCCGCCCGGCGACCCGGCCCGCGGACGTCGCCCTCGCCGCGACCGGTACCGCCCTCGCCGCGACCAGTGCCGCGCTCGGTGACACCCGCGACAGCACACCACCTGCTCGCACCGACGGCCCACGCGCACGCACGCCCTCCACCGGGCCCGAGGCGATCGGCGACACCCTGCTGCCGGCGCGGCCCGGCAGCAGCGGCGACGGGTGCCGCGCGCCGAGCGATCGCGGTGGCGTTCGCCGCGACGCGCCCAGCACCGACCGCGGCGGGAGCCAGCGCGCCGACAGCGGCCGCGCCGACAGCGGCCGCGCCGACAGCGGCCGCGCCGACAGCGGCCGCGCCGACAGCGGCCACGCCGACAGCAGCCGCGCCGACAGCGGCCGCGCCGACAGCGGCCGTGGGGCGCGCACACCGGAGACCACGCGGCCCCCGCTGACCAGCAGCGACGAAGCAGCTCGCGAACACGCGGGCGCCGGTGCGCGCGGCCGCGGCACCGCCGTGACGGCGCCCCCACCACTCGATCCCCGCGCGGCGAGCGACGATGACGGCCCCGCGGGCGAGCGCCGCGGCCTGCTCCGCGGCGCCGCGATCGTGATCGGCGCCGCCGCGCTCGGCGGGCTCGGCGTGTGGTGGATGCTGCGCGCCCGTGAGGTGGCGCCGCCGCCCAGCGCCGCCGCCCAGGACAGCGTCGCGGCCGCCAGTGCGACAACCACCCCCGCGATCGCGCCGACGGCCGCGCCGGCCCCCGCGGCGATGACGGCATCCGATCCGACCGCCGCCGCGCTGTCGGCACCCGGGGCCGCCACCGCACCCGGGACCGCCACCGCCGCGATCCGCACCCGCACCGGCACCCCACCCGGTGCTGCCACCTCCGCGATCCGCACCGGCACCGGCTCACGCCCGACGCCCCCGAGCCCCGCCACTCGTGCCGCGCCCGCCCAGGTCACCGGACTGCCGACACCAGCCACTGCCGCGCCGGCCACTGCCGCACCGGCCACCGCCGCGCCTTCCCCCACCGCGCCTTTCTCCACCGCGCCTTCCTCCACCGCGCCTTCCTCCACCGCGCCTTCCTCCACCGCGCCTTCCCCGCCGGCGGCACCACGCTCGATGACGTTCGCAAGGCGATCCTGAAGTTCGACGGCAAGGGCTGCCGTGCGGCGCTCGCGACGCTATCGGCGCCGCCGCCGAGCGACATCCGTGTGCAGAGCTCGATGGCGGTATGCACGATGATCGCCGGTGACTGCGACGAGGGCACGCGCCAGATGGCCGCGGTCACCGCACGGCAGGGCTCGGGCAACGGCAGCCTCGCGATCATGGCCGACCTCTACTGCCCGCTGACCTCCGACCCGGAGACCCGCCTGCGCCGGCTGGCGCGGCGCCTCGACATGTTCCACGAGCTCGACTGCCAGATGTACCTGCGCCCGCTCCGCGAGTCCGCCAAGATCGCGGAGAGCGAGCGCGATCGCCGGCTGGTCGGTTCGCTGCTCAACACCGTGGCGAAGTGCTTCAGCTTCCGCGGCGACTGCGACCGAGCCCGCGACATCCTCGGCGAGGCGCAGGTGTTCATCCCCGCGCTCGCGCTCGACGAGCTCGCGTCCGCTTGCCGCTGAGCGACCGCGAGCCGCCACAACCACCGGACACGCGAGGGAGCCGACCACCGAGCCAGCGCCAACCTCCACGCCAGCGCCGACCTCCACGCCAGCGCCGACCTCCACGCCAGCGCCGACCGCCACGCCAGCGCCGACCGCCACGCCAGCGCCGACCGCCACGCCAGCGCCGACCGCCACGCCAGCGCCGACCGCCACGCCAGCGCCGACCGCCACGCCAGCGCCGACCGCCACGCCAGCGCCGACCGCCACGCCAGCGCCGACCGCCACGCCAGCGCCGACCGTCACGCCAGCGCCGACCGCCACGCCAGCGCCGACCGCCACGCCAGCGCCGACCAGCCCACACGCGCGGATCACACCGGTCCGCCGGACTCGGGACCCACGCGGGTCTGCCGGCGCGCCACACGCGCGGCCACCCCCGGCCACACGAACCTCAGGCGACGGTCAGGCGACGGTCAGGCGACGGTCAGGCGACGGTCAGGCGCGCGCCTGGGCCGGCTTGCGCGGGCGCGCGGCCTCGGCGAGGAGCTCGGCCGCGTGGGCCTTCGCCTTCGAGGTGGCGCTGCCACCGAGCATACGCGCGAGCTCGTCCTTGCGCTCGCTCACCGAGAGCCGCCGTACGTGGGTCTCCGTGCGGCCACCGACCTCCGCCTTCTCGACGTGGAAGTGGTGATCCGCGTACGCCGCGATCTGCGGCAGGTGGGTGACGCACAGCACCTGCCGACCGGCGGCCCCCGAGCCGTGGTCCCCGGCGACAGCGCGGATCTGCGAGCCAACCACCTGGGCGGTGGCGCCGCCGATCCCGGTGTCGACCTCGTCGAACACGTAGGTCGCGACATCGTCCGCGCGCCGCAGCGACAGCTTGAGCGCGAGCATGATGCGCGACAGCTCGCCACCGGAGGCGACCTTCGCGAGCGGCCGGGTGTCCTCACCCTTGTTGGACGCCAGCATCAGCTCGACGCGATCGGCGCCGGTGATGGCGAGCCCACCCGCCACCGTGAGCGGCTCGATCGAGACCGACAGCCGCGCCGAGCCCATGCCGAGCTCGGTGAGTGATCCGCCGACCTCCTTCTCGAGCCGCCGCGCCGCCTTCTTGCGGCTCGCGGTCAGCACCACCGCCGCTGCCCGGGCCGCCGCCTCCGCACGTGCGCGCGCCGCCGACATCTCCGCGAGCCGGGCGTCCCGCCCGGTCAGGGTCTCGAGCTCGGCGCGCAGGTCGCTCGCCTTGGCGATCACCTGATCGAGCGTGCCGGTGTGCTTGCGCAGGAGGCGCCGGATCAGCGCGATCCGCTCGTCGACCCACGCCAGGCGCTCGGGATCCCCCTCGAGGCGATCGGCGTAGGTCCGCAGCTGGTCCGCGGCGTCGTCGATCAGGGTCTCGACCTCGGTGAGCTGGCGCGCGACCGGCTCGAGCGTGGGATCGGTCTTGAGCGCCCGCTCGACCTCGCGCAGCGCGGCCGCGACGCGATCGCGGGCGCTGTCGTCGCCGCCGTACAGCACCTCCTCGGCGGCGCGCGCCGCCCCCTGGAGATGATCGACCGACGCGAGCCGCACGCGCTCGAGCTCGTGCGCCTGATCCTCGCCGCGCTGGAGCGCCGCGCCGTCGAGCTCCTCGAGCTGGAACCGCAGGTAGTCGACGCGCGCCTCGCGGGCGCGCTCATCCCCGCCGAGCACCGCCAGCTCGTCGCCGCAGCGCTTGAGCTCGGTCCACGCCGCCTCCATCGCCGCGACCTGCGCGGCGGACTCGCCGAACGCATCCAGGATCTCGCGGTGGCGCGCCGGATCGACGAGGCCCTGGTGCTGGTGCTGGCCCGACAGGTCGATCAGCAGCGCGCCGAGCTCTGCCAGCCGCGCCGCGGTGGTGAGCGCGCCGTTGACGTAGGTCCGGCTGCGCCCGCCGCGCTGGATCACGCGGCGGATGAACACCTCGTCGGCGCCACCCTCATCGCCGCTACCGAGCGGCAGCCCGGCGGCCTCGATCACGGCCCGCACGCGGGCGCGCAGATCCTCGGGGACGTCGACCGTGGCCTCGACCACGGCCTCGTCCGCGCCGTGCCGCGGGATGTCCGCCGAGGCGCGCCCGCCGCGGAGCAGATTCACCGCCTCGACGATCAGCGACTTGCCGGCGCCGGTCTCGCCGGTCAGCACGTTCATCCCGGGTCCGAGCTCCATCTCGACGTCGGACAGGATCGCGAAGTTGGTCACACGCAGATGGCGGAGCATCACGCACCTCCCTTGGCCTTGCGGTCCGAGCGCGCGCCCCAGTGGAGCTTGTCGCGCATCACATCGAAGAAGCTCTGCGACGAGCGGAACATGATCAGCGGCTTTGCATGCGTGGTGATCTCCACGCGATCGCCCGGGAGGATCGAGTGCCCCCACTGCGCGTCGACGGTGATCATCACGCCGCGCACATCCGCCCCGAGCTGGAGCCGGATCTTCGACGCCGCGCCGATCACGAGCGGCCGGTTGGTCAGCGCGTGCGCGCAGATCGGCGTGAGCGTCATCGCCTCCTGCCCGGGCACCACGATCGGCCCGCCGGCCGCCATGTTGTACGCGGTGGAGCCCGTGGGTGTGCTGACGATCAGCCCGTCCGCGCGGTACGACGCGACGAGTTCACCGTCGACGTGGGCGTCGATCTCGACGAGCCGCGCCATCGCGCCCTGGTGGATCACCGCATCGTTGAGCGCATACCGCGTGATCGGCTCGGCACCGGGGCGGGTGAACGTGACCGCGAGGCGCATCCGGCGCGTCTGCGGCAGCGTCCCCGCGAGCGCGGCGGCGAGCGCCTGCCGGGCCTCCGCGGGCGCGAACCCGGCGAGGAAGCCGAGCTGGCCGAGGTTGATCCCGAGGACCGGGCGCTCGTGATCGGCGACCAGCCGCGCCGCGCGCAACATCGTGCCATCGCCGCCGAGTGCGACCGCGAGATCGATCGATGCTCCGAGATCGGCCTCCGGGACGACCTCCGCGCCGTCTGGCACGAGCTGATCTTCTGTTGTGACCACAGCGACATGGCCCAGATCACGGAGCCAGGGGACGAGCTCCTCGAGGAGCACGCCCGCCTCGCTCTTGTCGGGCTTGAGGATGAAACCGACTCTCACACCTCCTTCGTATCACGACAGGCTGACACTGAACAAAAGACCAGCAGCTTGCCTTGCGACCAGATCCTCTATATGGTCCGCGACCGCGCAACCCATCCGCCAAAATCGAGCTTGTGTCCCGAGGCCTCGCTTGACAGGTGTTACGCAACCTTGTAGACGATCCACCTTCCGAGTAACGCCCATGAACACGACGCAAAAGAGCTCCTGGCTCACCAAAGAGGCCGGCGAGGCGCAGCGCGAGTGGTTCCAGATCGATGCAACCGGCCTGACGCTGGGTCGCATCGCGTCGCGGATCGCGCTGGTCCTCCGTGGCAAGCACAAGGCCACGTACACCCCCAACGTGGATATGGGCGACTTCGTCATCGTCCTCAATGCCGGCGCGGTCCGCCTCACGGGCACCAAGGCCGACAAGAAGGTCTACCGCCACCACACGCTGTTCCCCGGTGGTCTCAAGACCAAGCTCGCCAAGGACGTCCTCGCGACCGAGCCCGAGCGCGCGATCCGCGAGGCCGTGTGGGGCATGCTTCCGAAGGGCCCGCTCGGCCGCCGGATCATCAAGAAGCTGAAGATCTACAAGACGGCCCAGCACGAGCACGCGGCGCAGAAGCCGCGTCCGCTGTCGATCCCTGGCCAGAATTAAGCGAGCGAAGGACGATGTCGATGCAGAAGACCTACGCAACCGGCCGCCGCAAGACGGCGATCGCCCGCGTCTGGCTCACCACCGGTGACGGCCAGATCGTCATCAACAACCGCAGCGACGAGGACTACTTCTCGCGCCCCACCGCCCGGATGGTCATCCGGCAGGGGCTCGAGGAGGTCAGCCTCCTCGGCCAGTACAACGTCGAGGCCACCGTCAAGGGCGGCGGCATCTCGTCGCAGGCCGGTGCCATCCGCCACGGGATCACCCGCGCGCTGATGAAGATCGACAGCGAACTGCGTCCGAAGCTCAAGGCGGCCGGGTACGTCACCCGCGACCCGCGCAAGAAGGAGCGCAAGAAGTACGGCCAGAAGGCCGCGCGCGCTCGCTTCCAGTTCAGCAAGCGCTGAACTCGTCCGGCTCACGCCACCAGGGCGCCATTTCGACGAGAGTCGATGTGGCGCCTTTGGCGTTTCGGATTCGGTTCGGCTCGGCACTGGATCGGGTTGGGTCGTTTCGGGCGAACCTACCCCACCAACGGCTTGACGGGACCAGGCCGCTCCCGCACGCTCGGAGGTGGACAACGTGGCGACGTCTCCAGGTACGCTCGGCCGGTATCAGATCATCAAGCATCTGGCGAACGGCGGCATGGCCGAGGTGCTGCTCGCCCTGGCGACCGGCATCGAGGGATTCTCCCGCCACGTCGTCCTCAAGCGGATCCACGCTGACCGCGCGCGCGATCCCGCCTTCGTGAAGATGTTCGTCGACGAGGCCCGCCTCGCCGCGACGCTGCACCACCACAACATCGTCCAGGTGCACGACATCGGGCAGGCCGACGGCGAGTACTTCTTCGCGATGGAGTACGTGCACGGCGAGGACCTGCGCAAGGTCCTGATGGAGACCGCGAAGCGCAAGCAGAAGGTCCCGTACGAGCACATCGTCACGATCATCGGCGCCGCCGCGTCGGCGCTGCACTACGCCCACAACCAGCAGGGGCCAGATCGCAAGCCGCTCGGCCTCGTCCACTGCGACGTCTCGCCGGCCAACATCCTCGTCGGCTTCGACGGCAACGTGAAGGTCGTCGACTTCGGCATCGCGAAGGCGGCGGCGCTGCGCACCACGGAGACGGTCGGCGGCACGCTCAAGGGCAAGGTCGCGTACATGGCGCCGGAGCAATGCGCCGGCAAGCCCGTCGATCGCCGAAGTGACGTGTTCGCGCTCGGCATCGTGCTCTACGAGATCACGACCTGCCGCCGGCTGTTCAAGGGCGACAACGACTTCCTCACGATGAGCGCGATCGTCCAGGGGACGTATCCGCACCCGTCGATCCACCGCCCGGACCTGCCGCCGCAGCTCGAGGACATCATCCTCAAGGCCCTGGCCGTCGACCCGAAGGACCGCTACCAGACCGCCGATGAGATGCGCGCCGCGCTCGAGGCATTCGCCGAGATGCAGGCGCTTCGCACGTCGAACGCGGCGCTCGCGGACCACTTGCGCTCGCTGTTCGGCGATAAGCCCGAGCCGTGGCTGACCGACGAGGTGGCCCCGCCGCCGGCGGTCGTCGACTTCGATGGCTCCGCGAGCGGGATCGCCCATGCGCCGGCCGACGCCGTCGAGAACTTCGCGATCCCCGAGATGCTCGAGCCATCGCCGTCGGCGCCGATCATGCGCGCTCGCACCAAGGCGGTCACCAACAGCCCGCTCGCCGGCGCGGCGCTCGCGAAGGCGTCCGCGCTGCCGTCGGTCAAGGACCTCAACGCGTCCAGCGCGACCACCCGGCGCACGCCCTCGGCGGGCGTGCCGGCGCTGGCGACCGCCGCAGCCCTGCCACGCGCGCTGCCCTCGGTGGTCAAGCCCGGCGCGAGCGCCGCCAGACTTGCCTCCAAGCCCACGGCCCCGCCGCCGCTCGTGACTGCGCCGGCGGCGGGCGCGCGAAGCCCGTCGCCGGCGCCGCGAAGCCCGCCGTCGGCGCCGCCATGCCCGCCGCGAGCCACGTGCCCAGCACGGCGGCCGCACCCGCCGGCGCCGCCACCTCGATCGCCGGCTCGACGCCCCCGCGCAGCGCCGCCAGCACCGGATGGAACGCCTCCAGCAAGGCGTCGACGACCACGTCAGCCAGGCCGCTGAACTGGCCCACCGGGACCGAGGCCGAGGTCCTGGCCGGCGAGCCCGGCGATGCCGCGGCCGCCGGTACCGCCACCGTTCCCGTGTCCGCTCCCGTGTCCGCGACCGTGTCCGTGTCCGCTCCCGTGTCCGCTCCCATGTCCGCGACCGTTCCCGTGTCCGCGACCGTTCCCGTGTCCGCTCCCGTGTCCGCGACCGTGTCCGCTCCCGTGTCCGCGACCGTGTCCGCGACCGTGTCCGCTCCCGTGTCCGCGACCGTGTCCGCGACCGTGTCCGCTCCCGTGTCCGCGCACCGTGTCCGCTCCCGTGTCCGCGACCGTGTCCGCTCCCGTGTCCGCGACCGTGTCCGCTCCCGTGTCCGCGACCGTGTCCGCTCCCGTGTCCGCGACCGTGTCCGCTCCCGTGTCCGCGACCGTGTCCGCTCCCGTGTCCGCGACCGTGTCCGCTCCCGTGTCCGCGACCGTGTCCGCGACCGTGTCCGCTCCCGTGTCCGCTCCCGTGTCCGCGACCGTGTCCGCTCCCGTGTCCGCGACCGTGTCCGCTCCCGTGTCCGCTCCCGTGTCCGCTCCCGTGTCCGCGACCGTGTCCGCTCCCGTGTCCGCGACCGTGTCCGCTCCCGTGTCCGCGACCGTGTCCGCGTCCGCGGCCGCTCCCGTGTCCGTGGCCGCCCTCGTGTCCGTGTCCGCGGCCGCTCCGGTGTCCGCGGCCGCCCCCGTGTCCGCGGCCGCGGCCGTGTTGGCAGCCCCACCCGCACCCGCACCCGCACCTACGGCGACCGACTTCAGCGTTGTCTCCTCATCCGCCAATGTCGACGATCTCGCGATCGCCACAACGGCCGCCGCGCCGATGACGGCCCCCGCCGCCACCAACGCCACCGCCACCAACGCCACCGCCCCCAACGCCGCCGCCACCAGCAACGCCGCCACCAACGCCGCCGCCACCAACGCCGCCGCCACCAACGCCGCCGCCACCAGCGCCGCCGCCACCAGCAACGCCGCCACCAGCAACGCCGCCGCCACCAGCAACGCCGCCGCCACCAGCAACGCCGCCGCCACCAGCAACGCCGCCGCCACCAGCAACGCCGCCGCCCCCAGCAACGCCGCCATTCCGGTCGCCAGCGAACTCGCCGACTCGGGGTCGCACCCGGCCGGGATCGCGGCACCGCCGGCGCCGGGCAACCAGATCCGGATCTACGCGATCGGTGGCGCCATCGTGGTCGCGCTGATCGCCGCCATCGCGTTCGCCCTCCGTGGCGGTGACGCCCCTCAGCCCCCGCCGACCGCGGCGCCGGCCATCGAGGAGCCCGCGGTGCCGACCGAGCCCGCTGGCAGCGCGGCCGCCGGCGCCCCGACCGATCCCGCCACCGGCGCCCCGACCGATCCCGCCGCCGGCGCCCCGACCGATCCCGCCGCCGGCTCGGCCGTCGACACCGCCGCCGGCGCCCCGACCGATCCCGCCACAGGCGCGGCCGTCGACACCACCGCCGGCTCGGCGACCACCGCCGGCTCGGCGACCACCACCGCCGGCAGCACCGACGCCCCGCCCCGCGGCGTGGATCGCATGTCGACCGACGCCAAGCCGCGCACCCGCAAGCCGCTGCCGCCGGGCTTCAAGCCGGCGACCAAGCCGCCCAAGACCAGACCCGGCTGGAACCCCGACAAGCTGTTCCCGCGATGACGGCCCCTGCCCGCACCGTCCCGCGCGGCCTGACCGCGCGCGTCGCCTGACGCCCCGAGGCCGCACGTGCGCCTCCGCGCGAACCTGCTCGCCAAGCTGCTGGCCGCCCTCGTGCTGCCGGTGCTGGCGCTGTTCACGCTGTTCGCGTTCGTGGCCCACGAGGTCAGCGGGCGCGATCTCGATGCCGAACTCGGCCGGCGCCTCGAGGCGATCGCCGCCTCGGCCGCGACCCAGATCCGCGGCAAGTACCTGCTCGACCTCGTGCCGGGCGACGAGGGCGGGCGCGCCTACCAGAACTACGTCACCAAGCTCGCCGACGTCGCCCGCGCGACCGGCGCGCAGCTGTTCGTGTTCGATCGAACGTTCGCCAGCCGGGTCGACACCAGCCCGGGCGTGGCGATCGGCACGCACTACTTCCGCGCGGAGCTCGATCGCTCCGAGCTCGCCAAGGTGTTCGCGCGCGGCGCGCCCGCCTCGAGCGTGACGTTCGAGGGCAACGACGGCAACACGTACAAGACCGGCTACGCGCCCGTGCGCGCCGAGCTCGAGCAGGATGCACCGGTCGTCCTCGCGATCGGCGCGCAGGCGCCGGCTTCGTACTTCGCGCGGCTCGCCGATCTGCGCACGCGCCTGCTGGTGTGGGGCGGTGGCCTCGCACTCGTCAGCATCCTCGCGGCCGTCGCCGCCACGCTGCTGATCACGCGCAACCTGCGCCGCCTCGCCGCCGCGGCCGAGCGGATCGGGGCGGGCGACCTGCGGGGCGAGGTGATCGTGCCGGGCCACGACGAGATCGGCGTGCTCGCGCAGACCATGGACCGGATGCGCGTGCAGCTCGCCGAGCGCGACGCGCGCATGCAGCAGATGCTGGCGGGCATCGCCCACGAGGTGCGCAACCCGCTGGCCGGGATGACGCTGTTCGCGGGCATCCTCCAGGACGAGCTCCCCGAGGGTGACGAGCGCCGATCGCACGTCGACCGCATCCGCAAGGAGCTCGGCTACCTCGAGCGCGTGGTCAACGAGTTCCTCGAGTTCGCGCGGCGCCCGCGGCCCGAGCTCGTCGACGTCGACCTCGACGAGCTGCTCCCCGAGATCGCCGAGCTCGCGAGCACCGAGGACCTCACCGTCACGACCGCGCCGTGCGGGCTCCACGCGCGCGCCGACCGCGGCCAGCTCCGCCGTGCGCTGATCAACCTCGCCCGCAACGGCGTCCAGGCCGCGACCGCCGCAGGCCACCGCGGGCGCGATGCCGTCCGGCTGTCCGCCCGCGCCGCCGGGGAGGAGCTCACCCTCGTGGTGTGGAACCGCGGTGCGGAGATCTCGCCGGACACCTCGGGCAAGCTGTTCGAGCCGTTCTTCACCACGCGCGAGAAGGGCACCGGCCTCGGCCTCGCGTTCGTGCGCGAGATCGCCACGGACCACCACGGTCGCGTCGACGTCGCCTCGGCCGACGGCGAGACCACGTTCACGCTCGTGCTCCCGGCCGCCGCGTGACCTGGGCTACCATACCGCGGCATGGGCACGATCCTGATCATCGACGATAACGAGACCATCCGCGAGGGCCTCGCGCACGTGGTCCGGAAGCTCGGTCACGACGTGCTGCTCGCGACCAACGGCACGGCGGGCATCGAGGCGTTCACCGCCGCGCGCCGCGCGAAGCCGGTCGACTTCGTGGTCACCGATCTCAAGATGGAAGGCGGCACCGGCGTCGACGTGCTCAAGGCGATCACCACGCTCGACGCCGACGTCCCGATCATGATCATCACCGGGTTCGGCACCGTCGAGACCGCGGTGGAGGCGATGAAGCTCGGCGCGTTCGACTTCGTGACCAAGCCAATCCAGCCCGAGGTGGTCCGCCTCAAGATCGCGAGCGCGCTCGAGCTGTGCGCGGCCCGTCGCGGCCGCCGCAAGGCCGACGCGATGACTGACTACCTCCGCTCCGAGGCGGACGGACGGTTCCCCGACCTGATCGGCGCGGGCGAGAAGATGGCGATCGTGCGCCGCATGGTCGAGAAGATCGCGGCGAGTGACACCACGGTGTTCGTGTCGGGAGAGAGCGGGACGGGCAAGGAGCTGATCGCGCGCGCGATCCACCGCCTCAGCAAGCGCGCGAACGGCCCGTTCATCAAGGTCAACTGCGGCGCCCTCACGGAGTCGCTGCTCGAGAGCGAGCTGTTCGGCCACGAGAAGGGCGCATTCACCGGCGCGATCAAGCAGAAGCTCGGCCGGTTCGAGCTCGCGGACGGCGGCACGCTGTTCCTCGACGAGGTCGGCGACGTGCCCCCGCCGATGCAGGTCAAGCTGCTGCGCGCCCTTCAGGAGCAGGAGTTCGAGCGCGTCGGCGGCGAGCACTCGATCAAGGTCGACGTCCGCGTGGTCAGTGCGACCAACAAGGACCTCGCGGCCGAGGTGGCCTCGGGCCGGTTCCGGCAGGACCTCTACTTCCGGCTCCACGTGCTGCCGGTCAAGCTGCCGGCGCTGCGCGAGCGCCGCGAGGACATCCCGCACCTGTGCACGCACTTCGTCGCCAAGCTCGGGCCCAAGACGAATGCCCGGGTCCGCGCGGTCAGCGACGCGGCGCTCGGCCGGATCATGGCCTACCACTGGCCCGGCAACGTCCGCGAGCTCGAGAACGCGATCGAGCAGGCGCTGGTGTTCGCCGAGGGCGACGAGATCTCACCGGCCGCGCTGCCGCAGTTCCTCCAGGGCGGCGCCGAGGACGACGCACTCAGCATCCCGCGCGAGCTGTCGCTGCCCGAGATCCTCGACGACCTCGAGCGCCAGCTCATCCTCAAGGCCTACGCCAAGGCCGCGCGGGTCAAGACCGAGACCGCCCGCCTGCTCGGCATCAAGACCTCCGCGCTCTACTACAAGCTCGAGAAGTACGGCATCGAGTGAGAGCGCGCGCCCGCGGGGTGCCACCGGGGGTGGCGCGCGCTATCACCAGGCGGCCGCGATGAACCGCGCCACGCTCGAGAGCTGGACCCTCAGGGTCCTGCGGATCGTCACCGGCTGCATGTTCGCGCTGCATGGCGCGCAGAAGCTGTTCGGCGCGCTCACCACGCGCGCGCCCGTCGAGCTGCTGTCGCAGAAGGGGCTCGGCGGAGTGATCGAGCTCGCCGGCGGGGCCCTGATCGCACTCGGCCTGTACACCCGCCCTGCCGCGTTCCTGAGCGCGGGCACGATGGCCGTCGCGTACATCCAGTTCCACTGGAAGCTCGAGCTGGGCGAGCGGTTCCTCCCGATCGTCAACGGCGGCGAACTCGCCGTCGTCTACTGCTTCGTGTTCCTGTGGCTCGCCGTCCGCGGCGCGGGGCCAGCGTCGCTGGACGCGATCGTCCGCCGCACGGCCTGAGCGTCCGCTCGCCCCGCCGTCAGGGTGCACACGCGGGCAGCTCGTCGATGCGCGGGCGCCGCCGCGCCATCATGTGGGTGGTGGGCTCCGCGGGCAGCCGGTGGGGGCGCGGGGACTCGCTCTGGATGAACACGTAGACCAGCTCGAGGTCGAGCGCCTCGTCGGGCTCGCCGCCGAACAGCGCCACGGGCAGCTCGTGGCGCCGGGTCTGCCCGGGCGCGCTCGACGAGTCCCACACCGTCGTCTTCCCGCCACCATCGACGTCCTCGAACCGCCGCCCGAGGAACACCTCGGTCAGCAGATCAGGATCCAACGAGCGCCACACGCGCAGCGCGAGGGGACGGTGGATGTCTCCGGCGGGCACGATGTCGAGTTCGACGGCCCGCATCGGCCCGCGCGGCTGCGTGATCGCGAGCTCCTGCCAGGCATCGCGATCGGTGAGCGTGGCGCGGACCTCGACCTCCGAGGGCAGCAGCCACAGCGTGACCTCACGCGCGCGTGCGTTCGCGAGGAACAGCGGCTTGCTGTTCTGGTAGCCGTTGCGGATCCGCAGCCGCACGCGCGTGGTGTCGGGGAGCTGGGTCACCCGGATCCGGAGCTGCTCACCCGCGCCGCTGGTCTTGCTGCCCTCGACCCACGCGGTCGCCGGGTCATCGTCAGCGACATAGTTCGGGTGGTAGTTCTCGACGAACCTGTTCCAGTCGTTCCACAGGAACGAGCTGGCATCCACGTCGTTCGAGTGAAGCCGCCGCTCGGTGGGGGGTGCGGTGGCGACGAGGGGCATGGCGGTGGCGAGCACCGCGGCGAGCACGTGGATCCGCGTGCGTCTCCCGTGCGACCAGAACCGCCGCCAGCTGACGACTCAACGCGCGACGGCCACGGCGTGTTCCCGCCGGGCGGCGCACCCGGTCAGCTCACGCCGCGGGCGCCGGCGGCTGCGGCGGGCCGTGGCGCTCGCGCGCCCACGCCAGGAACGGCTCCGCGGACATCTCGAGGGCGGCCTTGCAGACCTCGGCGACGTGGGCCGGGAAGTCCTTGCCGATCACCCACTTGAGGAAGCCGCGATCGGTGCCGGCCGCGAGCTCGTGGAGGGCGGCGCCGCTGTGCTTGCCGAACCCGAGGACCACGACGTCGCCCTCCCAGCGGAGGTGGCGCGACGGCCCGACCCAGCTCGCGCGCTGCGCGGCGGTGGGATCCGCCTTGCTGGCGATCTGCTCCCAGTCGAGCGCGTCGAGATCGAAGTGGCGCAGCATGCCGGCGAGCACGCGCCCGGTGGCGGCGACGTCCGCACTCGCGGAGTGCGCGGCGGCGAACTCGTTGCCGACGAACCGCTGGTGCGCGTGCATCAGGCTGCGCGGCTCGCATTGCTGCCACAGCCGGAACGCGTCGACGATCTTCTTGCTGCCGAAATCGAGGAGCGGCTTGCCGATCCGCGTGTACTCGGCCTGCAGCATGTCGATGTCGAACGTCAGGTTGTAGCCAACGATCACCTCGGCCTCGGCGAACACCGCGGCGATCTCGGCCGCGACCGCCTCGAACGGCGGGCAGTCCGCCAGCTCCAGGGCTGTGATCCCGTGGACGGCCTGCGCCCCGGGATGGATCGCGGCCGCCGGCTTGATCCGCCACACCTGGCTCGGCGCATCGGACTCGAGGCCATGCTGCACGCACAGCTCGATCACCTGGTCGCGGGTGCGGTCCGTGCCCGTGGTCTCGCAGTCGAACACCAGCACGCGCGCGGTGTGAGCGACGGGGCCGGTGCCGAGAGCGCGGACGCCGCCGGACGACGGGGCCGGGCCGATCGCAACCGGGATCGCCGCGTCGGACGCGAGGCGCAGCGCCCGTGAAGGGCGCGAGTACGGCCGCGACGGGCAGCGGGCGCACCGGGGTGGACGCGCGCACCGGGGCGGGCGCGCGCACCGGGGCGACCACGGGCGCCGCGGTCTCCGGCGCCGCGGTCACGGGCGCCGCGGTCACGGGCGCCGCGGTCACGGGCGCCGCGGTCTCCGATGCCACCGGCGCCGTCGCGGCGGCCGCTCGCGGCTTCTTGCCGGCCTTCCCCTTGCGGGCACCGCGGGACTCGGTCGCCGTCGCGGCGTCCGCGGGCATCGGGGCGCCGCTGTCACGCGCGGTGGGCGCAGCCTCGCGCCCCACCTGACCCACCGGACCCACCGGACCCACCGGACCCACCGGACCCACCGGACCCACCGGTGGTGACCACTCGAACAGCGACAGCGTGCCTTCCACACGTTGACCATAAAGGGGCCCCCTGACACCGGGCAACGGTCAGATCGCCAAGCGATCGAATACGTTAGCGATCCGAGAGATCACTCCCGGGGGTTTGGCTACAGTGTGCGGCGTGCGCGCCCTGGTCACTCCCGCCGTGGTGTCAGCCGCTTGGCTGGCCTGCCTCCCTGCCTGCAAGGTCAAGGACGCCCCCCCGATCACGCAGCCGTTCTACGACAGCTTTGACCGCGCCGAGCTCGGCACCAACTGGTACGCGACCGGCGACGCGTACCGGATCGTGGACGGCGCCCTGTCGGCGAAGGGCGGCTATAACCACCCGCTGTGGCTGCGCAAGAAGTTGCCGCGCAACGTGCGGATCGAGGTCGACGTGTGGTCGACAGAGCCCCGCGGCGACATCAAGGTCGAGGTGTTCGGCGACGGCAGCTCCTACGACCCGGACCGCGGCGGTTACCTGGCGACCGCATACATGGTGATCTTCGGCGGCTGGAGCAACAGCAAGTCGATGATCGCGCGGATGGACGAGCATGGCCGGGAGCTGGTCTCGCGGGCCGATGTCAAGGTGATCCCGAACCGCCACTACCACTGGAAGATCGAGCGCACCGGCAGCGTGGTCCGGTGGTTCGTCAACGACATGGACGCCCCGTTCCTCGAGCTCGACGACAAGGACGCCCTCGAGGGGCCCGGTCACGAGTACTTCGCCGTCAACAACTGGGAGACCGATACCTGGTTCGACAACCTCGTCGTGACGCCGCTGTGAGCTAAAATCACGCGGAGCTCGGGGATGGAGCAGTTCGGCAAATACGCGCTGATCCGCAAGATCGGCACCGGTGGGATGGCCGAGGTCTACCTCGCGCGCACCACCGTGGCGCAGGGTCTCAACAAGACCCTCGTCATCAAGAAGATCCACACCGCATATGCGCGCTCGAAGCAATTCGTCACGATGTTCGTCGACGAGGCCAAGATCGCGCTCGGCCTCAACCACCCGAACATCATCCAGGTGTTCGACTTCGGCGCCGTCGGCGACACGTACTTCCTGGCGATGGAGCACGTCGAGGGCATGGACCTCCTGCGCCTGCTGCAGGAGGCGGCGAAGGCGCGCCAGCGGCTGCCGTACGGCCTGTCGGCGCACGTCGTGCAGCAGGTGGCCAAGGGCCTCGACTACGCGCACCGCAAGACCGACGAGTTCGGCGAGCCACTCGGCATCGTCCACCGCGACATCTCCCCGCAGAACGTCCTGCTGTCGTGGGACGGCAGCGTCAAGATCGTCGACTTCGGGATCGCCCGCGCCCGCGACGTCCACGAGGAGCAGGGCGTCATCAAGGGCAAGTTCGCGTACATGTCGCCCGAGCAGGCGCGCGGTGAGCTTGTCGACTGCCGCAGCGACGTGTTCGCCGCCGGCATCGTGCTGTTCGAGCTGGTGTGCGCGCGCCCGCTGTTCCACGGCAAGGGCAAGGAGGCGCTCGAGATGGTCAAGTCGGGCGCCATCCCGCGGCCGCGCGACTTCGCGCCGGAGCTGCCGGAGTCGCTCGAGCGGATCATCCTCAAGGCGCTCGCGTTCCACCGCAACGACCGGTTCCAGACCGCGCGCGATCTGCAGCACGAGCTCGGCCGGTTCCAGCTCGAGTGGGGCCAGAAGAGCGGCTCGCTGATCGACTCCGGCCACCTCGCCCAGCTGCTGTCCCAGCTGATGCCGGCCGACCAGCGCGTGGTGTCGCCGCGCCCCGCGATGGAGGGCGAGGGGCCGGTCGCGCGCCCGGCCCCGGCCCACCCGCCGGTCGCGCCCATCGTGGGCGATGCGTCGAACTCCGACGACGACGACGACGTCCAGAGCCAGCCCGTGGTCGACGCGGTGCCGCTGCCGGTCGGCCCCGAGCCGAGCGCGATGGTGGTGTCGGGCCCGGTCGCGGCGGTCGACACCTCGACGGCCGGCGAGCTGCGGTCGCGCGATCGCGAGCGCAAGCATGTCTACGTGCTTCAGGGCATCCTGCGCGGGATGACGGCGCTCGAGCGCCGGCTCGGCCCCACGGGCGCAGCGCGCCTGGTCAACGACTTCTACAAGGTCGCGCGCGACATCGCGTTCAAGCACCTCGCGCTGCTCGACATCCCGCGCCTGCCTGGCGACGGCAAGGACATCCCGGTGCTCGAGCTGACCGGCCCGCTGCACACGCCCGTGCCGCTCGCCGGCGGCGGCGGCGCCCACGAGACCATGGTGCGGCTGGTGATCGGCCTGCCGATCGGCAGCGAGGACGACGCCAGCCGCACGATCCGGCTCGCGCTCGCGCTGGTCGACGCGCTCGATGGCATCGGCTCCGACGTCGAGCCCGAGCTGCGGCTGGCGCTCGCGGTGCAGCGCGGCGTGGCCGTGGTCAAGAAGCCCGCGCGCAAGCCCGGCCAGGGCGCCGAGCCGGTGGGCGAGCTGGTGTTCGAGATCGAGGAGGGTACCGCCGCGTTCGCGTACAAGCTGGCGCGGCAGGCGCGCGGCGCCGAGATCCTGGTGGGCGGGCGGGTGTTCCGCGCGGCGCGCCAGGAGTGGAACTTCGAGGCGCTGCCCGCGATCGACCTGCCCGACGACGCGCCCCCACCGGGCGGCAGCCAGGCGCGCACCCCCGTCGACGAGGACACCAATCCGGGCGTCAAGCGCGCGCGCGTGTACCGGCTGCGCGGCCCCAAGGAGCGCGCCCAGCGGCTGCGCGATCGCCGCGATGGGGGGCGCCTGCACGGCCGCGATCTCGAGCTCAAGGCGCTGCGCGACGCGTGGCGCGACGTGCTCGTCACCAAGCGCAAGCGCCAGCTCGTGATCGTCGGCGACGCCGGCGTCGGCAAGCGCACGCTGGTCCGGCAGTTCCTCGACGGCATCGGCCGCGACGAGGCCGTGGTGATCCGCACCACCGGCCGCGTGGGCACGGCCCTCACACCATACGGCGTGATCGCGGATCTCGCGCGCGACATCCTCGGCCTCGCCGAGGACGCCGAGCCCCACGAGGTCGAGCGCCGGCTGCTGCGCGCGCTGCCGCTGATCTACCCGGACGCCGGATTCGGGCCGATGGCCGCGGCGGCCCCCGGCACCTCCACCGCCGCCCCGCGCACCAACGACAGCACGCGCGAGGCGCGGATGGCGCTGCAGATCATGAGCATGCTGCTCGGCGCCGGCGGCGCGGCGCCCGCGGCCGAGCTCGATGCCGCCACGCGCCGCCAGGCCCTGCTGCGCTTCATCTGCCGGATCGAGCAGCGCCTCGAGAGTGACAAGCCGCTGATCCTCGTCGGCGAGGACATCCATTGGGCAGATCAGGACAGCCAGGAGCTGTTCGCGGCGCTGCTCAAGATCGCCACGCCGCGCCCGCTGTTCGGCCTGATGACGAGCCGGCCCGAGCCGCGGATCCTGCGGGTCGCGCGCGAGCTCGGCACCGAGCTGGTCGTCCTCGACGAGCTGCCGGACGCCGCGCGCCGCGCGATGCTCGCCGAGCGGTTCGTGCCCGGGCACGACATCGACGAGCTCGCCGACCAGATCATCGCGCGCGCTGGCGGCAACGCGTTCTTCATCAACGAGCTGCTCGACACGCTGATCGAGCAGGGCATCTGCGTCGCCGCTGGCGACGAAGCCGAGCACCCGGGGCTGCTGCAGTGGGCCAAGCGCGAGGCGGCGATCGTGATCCCGTCGACGGTCGAGGACCTGCTCCTCACGCGCCTCGACGCGCTGCCGCCCAGCGAGAAGGAGACGATCGTCCACGCGGCGGTCCTCGGCCGGCACGTGCCCGCCGCGGCGCTCGGACAGCTGCTCGGCCGCCCGGTCCGGCTCGAGCTCGACGAGCTGGTGCGCCGCGGGTTCCTGTCGCCATCCGAGGGCGAGTACCGGTTCAAGAACGACATGACGATGACCGTCGCGTACGGCCTGATCCCGCACGATGTGCGCGTGCAGATGCACCGCTCCGTGGCCGCCCGGATCGCGGGCGCCGCGGGCTACCGCGCCGGCCAGGACGACGCGCTGATCGCCCGCCACCTCGAGCTCGCGAGCGACGCCTCGGCCGCCGCCGATCGCTACCTGCGCGCCGCGCAGCACGCCGTCGAGATCGCGGGCAACACGGACGCGTTCCGGCAACTCACGCGCGCGCTCAAGCTGCTCACTCCCGAGGATCACGAGCGCCGGTTCACGGCGCACCGCCTGCGCGAGGAGATCCTCCGCCGGCTCGCCAAGCGGCCGCAGCAGCTGCGCGAACTGCACGCCCTCCGCAAGGAGGCCGAGGCCACCGCCTCGCCCGCGCACCTCGCCGTGGCCGCGAACGCGCTCGCGCAGTTCTACATCGACGTGGGCAAGGCCCCGGCCGCGCTGCGCGCCGTGGCGCCCGCGCTCCAGTACGCGAAGGCCGCAGGGGACCCCCTGCTCGAGGCCGAGGCCCTGCGGCTGCGCGCGGCGATCGCGCGGCTGGTCGGCAACACCGAGGAGTCGCTCAAGCTGGCCGACCAGGCGCTCGGGCTGTGCGACGACGCGGCGGCCGCGAGCGTGGGGGGCACCGGGACCGGCGTGGCCCTGCCCGGCGCCGCGCCCGGCACCGTGCTGCCGCGGCCCGTGCTGATCGCGCGCGCCACCATCCTCAACCAGCGCGGCACCACGCTGATGAACATCGGCCGGCTCGAGGCCGCGATCGAGAGCTACGCCGAGGCGCTGGTGATCTACCGCGCGGTCGGGCTGTCGCGACACGAGGCGGGCGCGCTCAACAACATGGGCATCGTGTTCGCCGCGCTCGGCGAGTACGAGGAGGCGCTCGCGCACTACAAGAGCGCGCTCAAGATCGACCAGGCGCTCGGCGATCGCTCGACGATCGCGCTCAAGCTCGGCAACATCGGCCAGTGCTACTCGGACCTCGGCGACGTGGACAAGGCCGAGAGCTACCTGGCCAAGGCGCTCAAGGTCGCCGAGCAGACCGGGGATCTGTCCGCCGCCGCCGACGCCGCGGTGTCGTGGGGCCAGGCCAAGATGCAGCGCCACGAGACCAAGGCCGCCCTCGCGCTGTTCGAGCGCGGCCTGTCGCACGCCACCGAGAGCCGCGAGCGGTACCACGAGGTGCGCGCTCTCGAGTACATCGCCCTCGCGCACCTGACCGCGGGGGATCCGCCCGAGGCGGCGCTCGAGCTGGCGCGCTCGGGCACCGAGTGGGCGCGCAAGAT
This sequence comes from Kofleriaceae bacterium, assembly GCA_964203225.1. Lineage (GTDB taxonomy): Bacteria > Myxococcota_A > Polyangia > Haliangiales > Haliangiaceae > JABFXX01. The sequence goes on along the minus strand of CAXNMK010000002.1, from coordinate 559,858 downwards.
GCCGATGCTGGTCGGCATCGTCTACGGCCTGACGTTCCAGGGGCTCGCGCTGTCGCGCATGGGGCGCCACGCGGAGGCGATCACGTGCGTCGACGAAGCGGTGCAGCTACTCGAGGGCGCGCGCCCCGAGGGCGCCGAGCACGTCCACCGCTGGCGCGCCGAGATCCTGACCGCCGCCGGCCGCCCCGCGGAGGCCGCCGCCGCCTCTCGGCGCGCCGCCGAGGAGGTCGAGGCCAAGGCCAGCAAGCTCCGCGATCCCGAGCTGCGCCGGCACTTCCTCGCCTCGCGCGCGCGCATGGTGTGAGCCAGCGCGGCTGGCGATAGGTTCTGCCATGACTGGCCCACCGGCCACCGGCCACCCGCCGCGCCGCGCCGCGAACCACTCGAACTCATGGGTTGCCTGCATGGACCCACACAGGAACGGGGCGTGCTCGTGCGGTGCCTCGATGTCCTCGGTAGCACGTACCCGCGGTGACCTGCCGCACCCCCGCGCACGTGCAAAGGGCCCGCGGATCTGCCAGGGTCCGCCGGTGACCCCGCCCGCCGCCCTCGCGCCGCGCCCCTCCGGGGTGCCGGGCAAGAAGCTGCTCCTCGTCATGCTCGCGCTGCTCGTGATCGCGGTCGTGCCGTTCGTGCTCATCCCCACGCTGATCAAGCGCGGAGACCACCTCGAGCTGCCGGACCTCGGCACCGTGACGGCGTTCAGCCTCGTCGACGAGCAGGGCCGGCCGTTCACCGAGGACGCCCTGCGCGGTCACCCGACGATCGTCAACTTCGTGTTCACCCGGTGCGACACGGTCTGCCCGATCACCTCGCTCAAGTTGCAGCGCCTGCAGGACAAGCTGCTCGACCGGCGCGCGGTCCCGATCAAGCTGATGTCGGTGTCGGTCGATCCCACGTACGACACGCCGGAGCGCCTCGCCGCGTACGCCCAGCGTTACGGCGCGCTCGCCGACAAGTGGCGGTTCGTCACCGGCCCCGAGGAGCTGGTCAAGGCGCTGGTCGAGGGCCCGTTCATGAACTCGATGGTCCTCGAAGGCCAGACGCCCTCGGGCGCGCCCGCGATCTCCCATAACGGCTACTTCGTGCTGGTCGACGGCAGCCTGAGGATCCGCGGGGTCTACGACTCCAGCGAGGTGCAGAAGCTCGACGATCTGCTCCGCCACGCCCGCTACCTCGCGCGCACCGCCGGCAGCTACAAGTTCGGCGGCTCATAGTCCCGACGCCCCGACGCCCCGACGCCCCGACGCCCCGACGCCCCGACGCCCCGACCAGCTCGCTTGCGCCCGCCGCCGCCGGGGGCGACACTGTCGCCGACGTGGGCACCGCCCTCAACATCACGCAGGTCATCCTCGGGATCGCGATCCTGTACTGGGGTGCCGAGTGGCTGATCCGGGGCTCCGCCTCGCTCGCGCGCACGTTCGGCGTCAAGCCGCTGGTGATCGGGCTGACCGTGGTCGCGTACGGCGCGTCCGCTCCCGAGCTCGCGATCGCGACCAAGACCGCGCTCACGCACCACCAGCCGATCGCCCTCGGCACGGTGATCGGCTCGTGCGCCGCCAACATCTCGCTGATCCTCGGGCTGACCGCGCTGGTGTCCCCGCCGACGATCGACGGGCGCATGATCCGCCGCGAGCTGCCGATCCTCGTGGGCTCGGTGATCGCGATGCCTCTCCTGCTCCGCGACGGCCGCCTGACCCAGCTCGAGGGCGCGCTCCTGATCGGCTGCGCGGTGGTGTTCACGATCGTGACCCTGACCGTGTCCGCCCGGATGAGCGCCGACGAGGACAACCTCGACACCGAGGGCCGCCGCGCCGAGGAGAGCGGCGCGCTCGTCGGCGGCCGCGCGCGACCTCGAGCGTCGACGGGCGCCGCCCTGCTGATGACCGGCATCGGCCTGGTCCTGCTCGTGATCGGCTCGGACCTGTTCGTGCGCGGCGGCCGCGGCTTCGCGGGCGTGATCGGGATGAGCGAGCGCATGCTCGGCCTGACCGTGATCAGCCTCGGCTGCGCGCTACCGGAGCTGCTGGCCTCGCTGATCGCCGCGCGCCGCGGCCACGCCGCCCTCGCGATCGGCTCGGTGATCGGCTCGAACCTGCTCAACGTGTTCCTCGTGCTCGGGATCACCGGCTACCTCCAGCCCATCACGCTGGTCGGCCGGCCCCACATGACGGAGCTTGTCGGCCTGCTCGTGATCACGCTGCTCGGCGTGCTCGTCCTGCGCGGGGATCGGCGGATCTCCCGGGCGGAGGGTGCCCTGCTGGTGCTCGCCTACGTCGGGTTCATCGTCACCGCCGCCGTGCTCTGACCGGTCAAACGCCCAGCGATCCCAACGACTTGCCCGCGAGGTGTGCGAGCCGCAGGAGTGCGGTCCCGCCTTCTCAGGGAGGGCGAGCAGAAGACAGGGGTGGTCCATGGTGACAGCGGTGTCAGGTCCGCTACAACACCGGGACATGAAGCGCGCCCTCGCTGTCCTGGCCGCCCTGACCGCCCCGGTCGGCCTCGTTCACGCCGACGTCCAGGGGAACGTGGCCGATGCGCCCGCGAACCCGCTCGTCACTCCATGGAGCCGCGCGCAGCCCACGTACGTGGTGGTCGATCCCGGCCTCCCGACGTTCACGGGTGACGGCGTGTCGGCCGTCGAGAACAACGTCATCTACCTGAACAACTGCAAGCCCAACGGCTGCCAGCTGTCCCCGGGTGGCGAGAACGCGCACACCAACCGCTCGTCGATCATCGACGCGACCTCCACCGTCCAGCCGTACGCGTACAGCGACGACAACTGGGCGCAGGTCGTCGATTGCGTCAAGCGCACGTACGCGCCGTTCGACGTCGAGATCGTGACCGAGCGCCCGGCCACCGCCGGCTACCACATGGCGATCGCCGCCGGCCGCCCCACCGACGTCGGGTTCCAGAACGGCGTCGGCGGCGTGTCGCCGTTCAGCTGCGGCTTCATCACCGGCGGCATCTCGTTCAGCTTCGCCAACGTCTACGGTGGCAGCGTCGACGACATCTGCTGGACCGTCGCGCAGGAGACCGCACACTCGTGGGGCCTCGACCACAAGTTCGACAACCGCGATCCGATGACCTACCTCCAGTCCGGCCCGAGCCGGAAGGTGTTCCAGAACGAGGCCGGTGCCTGCGGCGAGTTCAGCGCGCGCGGCTGCCAGTGCGGCGGCAGCACGATGAACAGCTTCCGCGAGATCCTGGACACGTTCGGGCCGAGCGCGCCCACCCCGCCCACCGTCGAGATCACCACGCCCGCCGCCGGGGCGCGCCTCGCCGCCGAGTTCCCGATCCGCGCCGAGGCGACCGATGACATCGCGATCTCGAAGGTCGAGCTCCGCATCGATGGCCGCCTGATCAACACGCTGACCGCCGCGCCGTACGTGTGGAACGCGCCGACCGCGCTCGCCAACGGCAACCACATCATCAAGGTCACCGCCTACGACATCGCGAGCACGCCCACCAGCACGCAGCTCACCGCCTCGATCGGCAAGCCGTGCGGTGGCTCGGGTGACTGCCCCGGTGACGGCCAGGTGTGCGTCGAGGGTCGGTGCGTCGCGGGCAGCGGCGTCGACGGCGGCCTCGGCACCACGTGCGTCGGCAACAGCGACTGCCTGTCCGGCCAGTGCGGCGGCGACGGCACCGGCGCGGCGTACTGCGTCGAGGTGTGCAACCCCGACGAGGACGGGTGCCCGGGCGACTTCGGCTGCATCCCGGCCGGTGACGGCGGCGTGTGCTGGCCTGGCGCCGGGGACGACGGTGGCTGTGCCGCGAGCGGGAGTGGTGGCGGGATCTCCCTGCTCGCCCTCGCGCTCGGCGCCCTCGTGATCCCCCGCCGCCGTCGACGCTGAGGACCGCGCGCTGGGCCCCCCCGGGTGGGTGCGAACGCGGGGCCTCCATCGGCTGGACGAAGCCAGCAGTTTCCGCTAGGAACCGCGCGGCCTTACCAGCTATGAAAGGGTGCCTCATGAAGCGCGTTCCGGTCCGTGTCGTCGCCACCGCTTCCCTGCTGCTCGGCGTCGCACCTGCGATCGCCGACGGCGTGACCTGGTCGCCCTCGGAGGGCGCCTCGATCACCGAGGACACCGCCCCGCTGGCGCTGGTGTCCCGCCCGCGGACCGACCGCGTGCTGATGGACATCGACCCGGGCACCGTCGCCCACGCGGTCAACTCCAACAAGATCTTCCTCAACAACTGCAAGCCCAACGGCTGCATCGTGCGCCCGGGCCAGGCGAGCTCGCTCGACGGCAGCGGCTTCCAGGGTATGTGGGGCATCAATGCCACGCGCACGCTGACGGCGTTCAACGCGAGCGACGCGGTGTGGACCCAGGTGGTCGACTGCGTGAAGCAGACGTTCGCGCCGTTCGGCGTCGAGGTCACCACGACCAACCCGAGCCCGGGGCCGCACTTCGAGATCATGATCGCCGGCTCTCCGACCGACCTCGGCATGAACTCGAACACCGGCGGCGTGTCGCCGTTCAACTGCGGCGTCTCGTACATCCCGAACTCGCTCGTGTTCGCATTCCAGAAGGTCTACGGCTCCGACGTCGACGAGATCTGCGCCACCGCCTCGCAGGAGATCGCGCACTCGTTCGCGCTCGATCACGTCACGGACGCCAGCGACCCGCTGACCTACTTCCCGTACAACGGCCGCCGCCGGTTCAAGGACGCCGAGGTCAACTGCGGCAGCGACTGCGTCGGCGGCCAGTCCCCGTTCGGCGCGACCTGCACGGGCAGCAACCAGCAGCTCCACGCGTGTGCCTGCACCGGCCGCGCCACCCAGAACTCGTTCGAGATCATCACGGCGCTGTTCGGCGCGGGCACGCCGACGCCGCCGACGGTGACCATCACCAATCCCAAGCTCGGCGCGAGCGTGGCGCCCGGGTTCCCGATCGTGGTGACGGCGACGGATGACGTCGGCATCGGCCGCGTCGAGGTGTTCGTCGACAACGTCAACACCGGCACGCTCGTCAACGGCCCGTACGCATTCAACGCCCCGACCACGCTCGCCGATGGCACGCACCGGGTCCGCGCCACCGCCTACGACGTGTTCGGCACCTCGGCCTCCGCCGAGACCCAGGTCGTGATCGGCGCGCCGTGCGGCAAGCCCGCGGACTGCTCGAAGGACACCGACACCTGCATCGGCGGCCGCTGCGTCACCGGCCCCAACGCCCCGGGGGGCCTGGGCCAGCCGTGCATGTCGGGCCCCGACTGCTCGTCGGGCACGTGCGCCCAGAGCGGCACCGACAAGTACTGCGTCGAGCTGTGCGAACTCGGCGAGGGCCAGTGCCCCGAGGGCTTCGGCTGCCTCGACGCCTCCGGCACCGGCCTGTGCTGGCCCGGCTACGACGACGGCACGGGTGGCATCTGCTCCGCGGGGGGCCAGGGCGGCGCCATCACGCTCGGGCTGACGTTCGCCGCGCTCGTGTTCTCCCGCCGGCGCCGCCGGTCATGAGCACCTGCCGCCCCGCTGCCCTCGGGCTCGCCGCCCTGAGCCTGCTCCTCGCCAGCCCCGCGGCGCGCGCGCAGGCGTTGCCCCGCCCGCAGCCCGTGACGGTCGACGTGCCGGTGCAGACGCCGCCGGCCGCCGCGCCGGCGTCGCGCCTGATCTACATGCACCGCTGCCCGCTCGCCGGGTGCACCGTCCGGCCCGGCATCGAGGATGCGCGGCTCGACACCTCGAGCATCCCCGACGCCGAGGTCGCGCTGACCGGCTTCAAGCAGAGCGAGGAGGTCTGGCAGCGGGTGATGACCTGCGTACGCGCGACCTACGCGCCGTTCAACATCGGCGTCACCGACGTCGATCCGGGCAACGTCCCGCACTACGAGAACATGGTCGGCGGCCGCGCCACCGAGCTGCGCGCGGACCTCGCGGGCGCGGGCGGCGTGGCGCCGTTCACGTGCGACGAGATCCCCAACGCGATCTCGTTCACGTTCGACGTCTACGGCCCGGACGCCGACGCCCTGTGCTGGACCGCGGCGCAGGAGACCGCGCACGCGTTCGGCCTCGAGCACGAGTACAACGCCGCCGATCCGATGACCTACCTCAACGGGGGACCGTCGCTGAAGCGGTTCCAGGCCACCGACTCGCCGTGCGGGGAGTTCCAGGCCACCAGCTGCCGCTGCACCAACCAGCCCACGCAGAACTCCTACCAGCACATCCTCGACATGTTCGGCCCCGGCGAGCCGACCGCCCCGACGATCGCGATCCAGTCCCCGTCCGCGGGCGCCGAGGTCCAGCCGGGGTTCTTCGTCCGCGTGACCGCCACCGACGACGTCGGCATCGACCGCGTCGAGCTGTGGATCGATGGCGTCGACACCGGCGTCGCGAGCTCCACCCCGCCGTACACCGTCGCCGCCCCGAGGACGATCGCGCAGGGCGCCCACGCCATCGAGCTCAAGGCGTTCGACGTCCAGGGCACCCCGGCCAGCGCGATGCTCGACGTCGACGTCGGCCCGCCGTGCACCGCGTCGAAGGGCTGCGAGGGCGACGACGTGTGTGTGATGGGCGTGTGTGTCGCCGGCCCCGACGCGCCGGGTGGCCTCGGCGCGTTCTGCAACGCGAACGCCGAGTGCCTGTCGTTCAGCTGCGTCACCTCGTCGACCGGCGACAAGGCATGCGCCGAGAGCTGCGACCTGTCCGCGGGCAGCTGCCCGAGCGGGTTCTCGTGCCTCGCCGCCGGTGATGGCGGCGTGTGCTGGGCGTCCGACGACGCCGGCTGCTGCAGCGCCGGTGGCAGCCTGCCCGCCGTCCCCGCCGCGCTCACCCTCGGCGTGCTCGGCGTGCTCGGGCTCGCCGGCCGCCGCCGGCGCTAAGGTCCCCGTCGTGAGCACCACGGCGCGGGCCTACGCGTACGCGATCGTGACCGCCGACACCCTCGCGGGCAAGCTCGTGCCGCCGCCCGGCCCCGAGCAACTCGTCCTCGAGGACGCCGGGCCACCGCTGCGCCCGGAGGGGCCGGGCCGGCCACCCAGCCTCGCGATCGTCCCCGGTCGCCAGGCCAAGGTCCCGCCCGTCGCGGGCATGCGCGATCCCAGCCAGCGCGCCCGCATCCTCCACGCCCTCGCCAACCACGAGCTCCAGGCGATCGAGCTGTTCGCGTGGGCGGTCCTCGCCTACCCCGATGCCCCGGCCGGCTTCCGTCGTGGCCTCGTCGCGATCGTCGCCGACGAGCAGCGCCACTTCGAGCTCTACCGCGAGCGCCTCACCGCGCACGGCGTGACGTTCGGGGATCTGCCGGTCACCGGCCACTTCTGGAACAAGCTCGATCACCTCGCCGGGCCCCTCGAGTTCGTGTGCGCCATGGGCCTGACGTTCGAGAACGCCAACCTCGACTTCGCCGGCGACTACGCCACCGCCGCGCGCGCATGCGGGGACCTCGCCACCGCCGCCGCCCTCGACCGCGTCCACGCCGACGAGATCGCCCACGTCCACTTCGCGTACGTGTGGCTGCGCCGCCTCGCGCCCGACGCCGCGCCCTGGCAGGCCTACCTCGACCACGTCCAGTTCCCGCTCGGCCCGCGCCGGGCCCGCGGCGCCCGGTTCGATCGCGAGGCCCGCGAGCGCGCTGGCCTCGACGCCGCATTCATCGACGCCCTCGCCGCGATCGATCCGACGCGGCCGAGCGGCGCCCCGCGGTAGGCTGCGCGCGTGCCCGTGCACCCCGCGCCCTTCGTGATCCACGCGAACCTCGACTGCGAGGCGCGGTGGGCCGGCGGCTCGCTCCCCGGTGGGATCGCGACGCGGGTCAGCCACTACGCGGCGCTGCTCGCGGCGCTCGCCCCGGTGGACGCGCCGGCGGTCGAGGTGTGGGCCCCCGCCGCGATCGACGGCGGGCGCCTCGCCCGGGTCCCGGGCCTGCCGCACCCCGAGATGCGCACCGGCACGCCCCCGGCGCCCACCCTCGCGTGGGCCTCCCCGGAGGCGCGCGCGGTCAACGATCGACGGCTCGCCCTCGCGCTCGCCGCGCAGCTCGGCTGCGCCCTGCCGGGCGCGCGCGTGATCCACGCGATCGACGAGGTGGCGCCCGCCGCGAGGGCGGCGCTCGGCCCGCGCTGGGTCACCAAGTCCCCGTGGACCACCGCGGGCCGCGATCGCTGCCACGGCGAGGGCGCACCCACCGTCGAGCAGGCCACGCGCCTCGGCCGGCTGCTCGCGCGCGCGGGCGCGCTGGTGTTCGAGCCGTGGGTCGAGCGCGTGCTGGACGTCGGCGTGTGCGCCTCGATCGTCGACGGGCAGGTCCATGCGCGTGCCCCCCACGGCCTCGTCACGGATGCCCGCGGCACGTTCCTCGGCATCGACCTCCGGCCTCCCGCGCTCACCGCCACCGAGGTCGCCCGCCTCGAAGCCACGGTCCACGCGGTCGGGGCGGCGCTCCACGCGCGTGGCCACGCGGGGCCGTTCGCGATCGACGCGTTCGTCTACAGCGCCGGTGACGAGCGCCGGCTCCACCCGCTGTGCGAGATCAATGCGCGCCACACGTTCGGCTGGGTCGCGCATGCGCTCGGGACGCGGCTCGGCGTGACGCGGCTCGGCTTCGGAACACCGCCCCCCGGGGCGCGCGTGCTGATCACGCCCGCCGATGACGGCATCACGGCGTGGGTCGCGTGATCACGAGGCGCGCGACCGGCTGGACCCGCGGCCACGAGTCACCCGAGCGGTGCAGCCGCCCGCCCTGGCCGTGGTAGTCCGGGAACGGATCCTTGGGATCGATCGCGGACACCATCACCTCGCCACGGCGGGTCAGGAACAGCACCGGCTCGATCCCGCCCGTCCGGGGCCGCTCGAACTTCACGCTGACGCCCGTGGGCGACACCGCCTCGACGACCACTCCCGCGGCGGCGGCCTCGGGGATCAGCGTCGGGATCAGCCAGGCCTGGCGATCCTTGGCGCGGAAGTCCGGCTTCGCGGTGGCCAGCGTGGCCGCGGTGATCGACGCGTGGGCGCCGCCATCCACCTGGACCAGGATCGCGAGCTCGGAAGGTGGCGGGTTGTCCGGCGGAGGTGGCGCGGCGGGCCACTTCTTGGCGCCGCTCTCCTCGCTCGGCCGCGAGCACGCACCGGCAGCGAGCGACGCCGCGATCGCGAGGACGACAGACGGGCTCCAGCGCGACATACCGAAATTGTAGCACCGGCGCGATGGAAGACATCTTCGACGCGTGTCGCCGCGCGCTGGCCCGGCCGGGGGGCGTGATCGCCCTGACCGAGGCCAGGGTGTCCGCCGAGAGCGGCATCCCGACGTTCCGCGGCGCCGAGGGCTCCTGGACGGTCGGCGCGCGGGAGGACCACCCACAGGAGCTGGCGACCCGCGCCGCGGCCTGAATCGCCGGTCCACACTGGACGAAGCACGCGCGATTGGGCAGGGTGTGGCTCGATGGCTTCGCCCGACGACAGCGTGCCGGAGCCGGTGTCCGACCGGCTGGAGAACGCGACGGGCGAGATCTCGATGCTCGACCCGCAGGAGGCGAGCAAGGTCGCGGCCGAGATCCGCGCGGTCGCCGAGAGCCGCGGCGACGACACCGACGTGACGGCCCTCCCGGATGTCCAGACGTCCGGGCGCATGAAGCGGTCCATGGTCATGCCGCCGATGCCCTCGACGGACGCCGCGGGATCGGGGCCCCCGCCCGAGGACGAGCTGTCGAGCGAGGACCTCCGGGACGCGTGGCCGCTGCTCGATCTCGACGAGCGCGGCGACGGCCTCCGGGTGTTGCCGCGCGAGGACGCCGAGGAGTTCTTCGTCGCCCTGCCCGCCTCCGATCACGCACAGCTGCTGCTGCACTTCCGCCCTGGCCAGCGCCGCCAGTGGATGCGGCTGCTCGAGCCCGACGACGTCGCCGACGTGATCCAGCAGGTCGGGAACGAGACCCAGCGCCTGCACCTGCTCGCCCTCCTCGACGCGCCGACGCGCAAGGAGGTCACCGCGCTCCTCGCGTACGCCGAGGACGAGGCCGGCGGCCTGATGTCGACCCGCTACGCGCGCCTGCGCCCGGCGATGACCGCCGACGAGGCGATCAGCTACCTGCGGCGCCAGGCCCGCGACGAGATCGAGACCATCTACTACGCGTACGTCCTCGACATCGAGCAGCGCTTGCTCGGCGTGGTGTCGTTCCGCGACCTGTTCGCCGCCGATCCCAAGAAGATCGTCGCCGAGATCATGGAGACCGACGTCGTCCGCGTCACGGACGAGATGGATCAAGAGGCGGTCTCGCGCGTGTTCGCCGAGCACGACATGACCGTGATCCCCGTCATCGATCAGAGCGGCCGGATGAAGGGCATCGTGACCGTCGACGACATCGTCGACGTCGTCCAGGAAGAGGCCACCGAGGACATCCAGAAGTTCGGTGGCATGGCCGCCCTCGAGCTGCCGTACCTGCAGTCGAGCCGCGGCGACATGATCAAGAAGCGGCTCGGGTGGCTCGTGCTGCTGCTGATCGGATCGATGCTGACGGCGACCGCCCTCGAGTCGTTCCAGGGCCAGATCGATCGCGTCCCGCTGCTCGCGCTGTTCCTGCCGATGATCGTCTCGACCGGCGGCAACTCGGGATCCCAGGCCTCGACCCTGGTGATCCGCGCGATGGCGCTCGGCGAGATCCGCGCCGCCGACTGGTGGCTGATCCTCCGCCGTGAGCTGCTGACCGGGCTCGCGCTCGGGGCGGTGCTCGGCGTGCTCGCACTCGGCCGCGTCGCCCTGTGGGGCACGTGGGGCCGCTACGGCGATCACTACGTGATGATGGCGCTGGTCGCCGGCCTGTCCGTGGTCGGCTGCGTGCTGTGCGGCACGCTGGCGGGCGCGATGCTCCCGTTCGTCCTGCGCAAGCTCGGATTTGACCCGGCGAGCGCGTCAGCCCCGTTCGTCGCCACGCTCGTCGACGTCAGCGGCATCTTGATCTACTTCGGCATCGCCAACGCGCTGCTGACCGGCGTGATGCTCTAGACCGCCCGCGGCACCCGAGAGGCCCGTGCTAGGCTCCGTCCGATGTTCGCCACCAAGGTGTATCACTACCGGGATCCGGCGGCGGTCATCCTCGGCCTCAAGGAGCTGCGCAAGCAGGGGCTGACCCCGCGCGGCCTCCTGTTCGTCGCGCTCGACCCGCGCGGCGAGACCAACATCGCGGTGCCCGAGGACCTCGACGCGGTCGCGAGCATCAAGGTCGGCGACAAGCTCAGCCTGGTCTCGCCGTTCCAGGGCCGGTTCTTCCACTTCGACGCCATCCACCGCATCCCCGGCGACAGCGTGCTGTGGAACGGCGACCGGCGCCTGTCCGATACCGGCAGCGCGCCCGAGGTCGCGTGCGCGATCTCCGAGTGGCTCAAGGGCAGCTCCGCCAAGAACGTGTTCCTCGGCTGCGCGCCCCACGTCCCGGGCTCGTGGTGGACGGTCGATCACCTGTCCGCCGTGACCCAGCTGCACGAGCTGGGCTTCCTCGACTGCGTGATCACCGCGCACGGCCTGCTCGCGCGCAAGATCGACGACACGCGGCTGTTCTACCTGGGCTTCCAGGACCTCGCGCAGCACGGCAGCCCCACCGAGGGCTGGCAAGAGGTATTCACCGCGGGCCTCGGCAACGTGCTGCTGCTCGAGCGCCGCGTGCTCAACTACCGGCTCGTGCTCACCTGCGAGCGCGGCCTGATCGAGATCGACGTCAGCGGCCTGCCCGAGCTGGTCATCGAGAGCGCGCGCGTCCCGATGAGGTCGGGGTTCGGCGTCGTCGGCCGGATCGATGGCGGCGCGTTCGCCGTCACGTCGGGCACCGTCGAGCCGTGGGGCCTCACCAACATGAGCCCCGCGATGCTGGTCGGCTCACCGACCGAGAGCCTGCTCGAGCTGCCCCGCACGCTCCGCGCGATGCCGCTCGAGGACGACTGACGGAGGCGGACAGCGAAGCGTCCGGTTCGGCCTACGGCGACGACCAGTGGCTCGCCATCACCAGCAGGCACATGGCCAGCAGCATCACGCCGGTCAACGGCCACAGCCCGACGGCCACGGCCAGCACCTCGCGCGCCCGCGCGGCGGTCACGCCCGGCGCCTGTGGCAGCGGCGGCGGCGGCGGCACGAGCTGCCCGGCATTGCGCACGATCCGGACCTGAGGCAGCGAGGTGAAGGGCAGCATGGGTCATCTCCCGCGGTGGGCCGCGTGCGTCGAGTTCTTCGAGTATGGAGGGAACAGTCGGCCGGAGACGGACGTCGTTGCAGGGCAGATCGTCGTCCGTGGCCGGCGTCACGGACAGACACCCCCCGGTCCGCGGGGTTGCGCGACCGGGCGACGGATCCCGCCCCCGCCGGGGGCCCGGCAGACCGTGTAACGTGCGGTCCCACATGCCGACCCTGGCCTCGCTGTCCCGCGGGTTCCGCCGCGCCTACCTCGACCACGCGGACCTGACCGCCCAGCTCCAGGCCTGGGCCGCCGCCTACCCCGAGCTGTGCCGGCTGACCTCGATCGCGCGGACGCCCGAGGGCCGGGACGTCTGGGTGCTGACGGTCGGCCTCGAGCCGGACAGGGTGCGCCCGGCGGTGTGGGTCGACGGCAACCTGCACGCCGCCGAGCTGTGCGGCGCGAGCGTGGCGCTGGCGATCGCCGAGGACGTGCTCCGGCTCCACCTCGAGCCCGCGGACAGCGAGCTGCCCGCCCCGATCGTCCAGCGCCTGCGCGAGGTGCTGTTCTACATCGCGCCGCGGCTGTCGCCCGATGGCGCCGAGGCCGTACTGCGCCTCGGCAAGACCGTGCGCTCGGTGCCCCGTGACCACCGCGTGGAGCGCGGCACCCCGCGGTGGGTGGCCGGGGACATCGACGGCGATGGCCTGGCGCTCGCGATGCGCGTGCGCGATCCGGGCGGCGAGCTGGTCGAGGCGCCGGAGTTTCCGGGCCTGCTGGTCGAGCGCACCCTCGAGGACGAGGGCCCGTTCTACAAGCTCTACCCCGAGGGCACGATCGAGCACTTCGACGGCAAGCGCATCCCGTCGCCGCACTTCCTCGGCGATAATCCGATCGATCTCAACCGCAACTTCCCGTGGTCGTGGGCGCCGGCGCACGAGCAGATCGGCGCGGGCCCGTTCGCCGCGAGCGAGCCCGAGTCGCGCGGCGTGGTGGAGTTCGCCGTCGCGCACCCCGAGATCTTCGCGTGGATCGACTACCACACGTTCGGCGGCGTCCTGATCCGCCCGCTCGGCCACGCGGCCGACAGCAAGATGAACCAGGAGGACCTCGCGGTGTTCCGCCAGGTCGAGGCGTGGATGACCACGCACACCGGCTACCCGACGGTGTCCGGCCACGAGGAGTTCCTCTACGAGCCCGACAAGCCGCTCCGCGGCGACCTCACCGACTTCGCGTACAACCAGCGTGGCGCGGTCGGCTACGTGATCGAGCTGTGGGACCTGTTCAAGCGGCTCGGCATGGAGCGCCCGCCGAAGTTCGCGCAGTACTACGAGCGCGTGTCGCGCGCCGACATCGTCAAGCTCGCGTGGTGGGACAAGGACGAGAACGAGGGCCGCACGTTCCCCGCGTGGCGCCCGTTCGATCACCCGCAGCTCGGCCCCGTCGAGATCGGCGGCGTCGATCCGCGGATCGGGATCTGGAACCCGCCGCTGCACGAACTCGAGGCGGTGTGCGAGAGCCAGACCGCCGTGACCCTGCGCGTGGCGGCCCTCGCACCCCGGCTCAAGCTCGGCCGCGTGGTGCGCGAGCCCCTGCCCGGCGGCCTGACCCGCGTCGACGTCGAGGTCTACAACGACGGCTACCTCGGCAGCTACGGCCTGCCCTCGGCCAAGGCGCTCGACTGGAACGAGGTCGTGTACGCCCAGGCCACCGCGCGCGACTGCGAGCTGGTCGATGCCGGCGCCGCGCACCAGGCGCTCGGTCACCTGGACGGCTGGGGCCACGGCCTGCACACCGGCCTCAACCTGCCAGCGTACCCTGGCACCCGGGGCACCACGCACGCTGCGTGGGCGCGCTACCTGGTTCGCGGCCACGGCTCCCTCGAGGTGCGGGCCGGCTCGTGTCGCGCGGGCTTCCTCAGCGCCCGCATCGACGTGTAGATCGCCGTCATGGCCCGCTACGCGATCGGCGACATCCAGGGGTGCATGGCGAGCCTCGAGCGCCTGCTGTCCCTGGTCGCGTACGCGCCGGCGCACGATCACCTGTGGCTGGTGGGCGACCTCGTCAACCGCGGCCCCCGCTCGCTCGATGTCCTGCGCTGGGCGATGGCGCAGGGCGACAGCGTCACGTGCGTGCTCGGCAACCACGACCTGCACCTGCTCGCGCGCGCAGCCGGCGTGGGCACCCCGAAGAAGCGCGACACCCTCGACGAGGTCCTCGACGCCCCCGACGCGGATCGCACGATCGACTGGCTGCGCGCGCGCCCGCTGCTCCACGCCGACGCGACCCACGTGATGGTCCATGCCGGGCTGCACCCGCGGTGGACGGTCGACGCCGCGGCCGCCCTGGCGCGAGAGATCGAGGCCGAGCTGCGCGGCCCCGCGTGGCGCGTGGTCCTGTCGAAGCTCGGCGGACCGCCCCCGCGGTGGTCCGAGCGCCTCGGCGGCAGCGATCGCTGGCGCGCGATCCTCGCGTACCTGGTGCGCGTGCGGACGTGCCACCCCGATGGCCGCGCCGAGCCCGCGTTCGACGGTCACCCGAGGGAGGCGCCAGCGGGCTGCGTGCCGTGGTTCGCGCTCCCCGATCTCGCGTGGGCCCAGACCCATACCGCCGTGTTCGGCCACTGGGCGGCGCTCGGGCTCGATCTCGGCCCGCGCCACATCGCCACCGACACCGGCTGCGTGTGGGGCAAGGCGCTGACGGCCGTCCGCCTCGACGACCGCATGGTGTTCCAGGTCAAGGCCGTCGAGGCCCACAGCTAGCCGCGGAACCTCGAGGGGCCGGCGCTACCGCTTCTTGAGGTCGGGGTTCGTCATCGCGTCGCTGTGCGCTGGCCGCTTCACGTTGGTGAGCGGCAGCGGCTCGACGCTGGCGTCGGCGACGGAGAACTCGACATCGACCGCGCCCGGCGCGTGGGTGGTCGCGTGGGCGCGCGCGGCCACCACGGCCTGGGCGAGCGCGACCGCCGGGTTGACCCCGACGGCCTGCATCATCACCTGGCCGAGGGCGTGGGCGAACTCGTCGGCGTCGGCGTGGCGCTGCGTGGGGTCGGCGGCCATCGCGGTGTCGAGCACGGCGAGCATCGCGGGCGGGACGTCGGTCCGGCGCGCGGCGACCGGCGGGATCGTGCACGACCGGATCTTCTTGAAGATCTCGACGTCGGTCTTGCCATCGAACAGCCGCTCGCCGGTGAGCGACTCCCACAGGATGTTGCCGACGCCGAACAGGTCGGACTGCACGGTGTTCGGCTTGCCGAACGCGACCTCGGGGGCGAGGTAGCTGAGCTTGCCCTTGACGGTGCCGGGGGCGGTCATGCTCGCGATCCGGTCGCGCGCCTTGGCCAGCCCGAAGTCCGACAGCTTGACCACGCCGTTGGTGCCGAGCATCACGTTGTGCGGGGACACGTCGCGGTGGATCACCGGGGCCGGCGTGCCATCAGCGGCGATCCGGTTGTGCGCGGCGCCGAGGCCGCGCAGCGTGCCGATGCCGACCGCCGCCACCAGCGGCCACGGCACGTGGTACCCGGCGTCCTTGTAGTACTTGATGAACGCGCCGAGATCGATCCCCTCGACCCACTCCATGATCAGGTAGTACGAGCCGCCCTCGACGCAGAAGTCGTGGACCTGGACGATGTTCGGGTGAGCGAGGTCGGAGCCGACGCGCGCCTCCTCGATGAACATGTCCACGTAGTTCCGCAGGGCGCGGTACTCGGGCTTGATGTGCTTGACCGCGACCGCGCGCTGGAACCCCGCCGCGCCGCGTAGCAGGCCCTTGTAGACGGTGGCCATGCCACCCTCACCCGCCACCTGGACGAGCTCGTACTTGCCGTCGATCGTGTGCCCGGTCAGGTCCACGCCAGGAGCGTAACAAAGTCGCCCGCCGCCCGGGGGCCCCGATCCCGCGCATCGGTGGAGGGCGCCGTGCGGTCGGCCCCCCGGGTCAGTTCGGGAGGTCGCGGATCTCGGCCCGGGCGGCCTCGAGCTGGGCCATGGCCTGCTCCCAGCGCGTGCTGAGCTCGTCGAGCTTGTCGGCGCCGCCCTGGAACTCGACGAGGAGCTTGTTGCGCCGCGCCGCGTCGGCGTAGACCGAGGGATCGGCGAGCTCCGCCGAGCGGGTCGTCTGCTCGGCCTCGAGGACGGACACCCGCTCCTCGAGCTGGGCGACCGTCTTCTCGAGCGGCCCGAGCTTGGTCCCGCGCTTCTGCCGGACTTCCGCCTCGCGCCGCTTGCGGGCCTTCTCGTCCTCCTTGGACTCCTTGACCACGACCACCGGGGCGACCACGACCGACGCTCTGACGACCACCGCCGGCGCCGGCGCGGAGGCCTTGGGCCCACCCTTGAGGTTGCCCTTGGGATCGCGCTTCTGGCCGGTGCCCTGGATCGCCACGCCCTGGCGGCGCTCGGCCATCGAGTACAGGTACTCGTCGAGCGTGCCCGGGTAGTTCTCGACGCGCTGGGTCTCGACGTTCCAGATCTTGGTCGCGAGGGAGCGGATCAGGCTGCGGTTGTGGCTGACGAAGATCAGCGTGCCGTCGTAGGTCTTGAGCGACTCGGTGAGCGCCTCGCTCGACGCCAGGTCGAGGTGGTTGGTCGGCTCGTCCATCAGCATCAGGTTGCCGGGCTTGACCAGCAGCCGCGCGAGCGCAACGCGGGCCTTCTCGCCGCCCGACAGCACGCGCACGGGCTTGTCGACGTCGTCCCCGGAGAACATGAACGCGCCGAGGATCGACCGCACGCGCGCCGGGGACGTCTCGGGGGAGGCGCGCAGCACCACCTCGTACACGGTGGCGTTGAGGTCGAGGGTGTCGGCGTGGTGCTGGGCGTAGTAGCCGACCCGGACGTCGCTGCCGATCTTGATGGTGCCGCTGTCGTGCGGCAGCTCGCTCGCGATCATCCGCAGGAGGGTCGTCTTGCCGGCACCGTTGACGCCGATGATGCCGATCTTCTCGCCGCGGCGGACCGTCAGGTCGATGCCCGGGAACACGATGTGGTCGCCGTACGCCTTCTTGAGCCCCTCGATCTTGATCGGCTCGGCGACCGAGCGATCCGTCGCGGGGAACGAGAACCGCATGACCTGCCGCTTGGCGTAGGTCTCGACGTCCTCCATCTTCTCGAGCATCTTGACGCGCGACTGCACCGCCGCGGCCTTGTTGGCCTGGGCGCGGAACCGGTTGATGAACGTCGTCAGGTGCTCGCGCTCGCGGGCGAGGTTCTTCGCGCGGCCGACGAGGATGGTCTCCTCCTCCGCGCGCTGCGCGACGTACTTCTCGTAGTTGCCGGGGTAGCTGCGGAGCCCCTCGGGCTCGAGGCTGACGACGCGCGAGATCTGCTCGTTGAGGAACTCGCGATCGTGGCTGATCAGGATGAAGCAGCGGGTCCACTTCTTGAGGAAGTCGGAGAACCACGCTACCGAGGGCATGTCGAGGTGGTTGGTCGGCTCGTCGAGCAGCAGGACGTCCGGACGCTGGAACAGCAGGCCCGCGAGCACGCCGCGCATCTTCCAGCCGCCGGACAGCTCGCCGACGTCGCGCAGCTCGTCCCCCGGGTTGAACCCGAGGCCGGCGAGGATCGCGAGCGCCTCGTGCTCGCCGAAGAACCGCTCGAAGTGATCGATCCGCTCGTGCAGATCGCCGACCTCGCCCGCCAGCTCGAGCATGACCTCGTCATCGGTGGTCTCGACGGCGGCGGCGGCCTCGAGGGCGGTCTCGGCGGCGGCGAGGCGCGCGTCGAGCTCCTTGCGGCCGGGGACGCTCGACAGGATCATGTCGATCAGCGACAGGCCGCCGGTGATCGAGATGTCCTGCGGCAGCCAGCCGATCCGCACGCCGTTGGCGCGGGTGACCTTGCCGTCGTCGATCTCCTGGCCCCCGGCGATCACCTTGAGCAGGGTGGTCTTGCCCGACCCGTTGGGGCCGATCAGGCCGATGCGGTCGCCGTGCCCGAGGCGCAGCGAGATGTCCCCGAAGATCATGCGATCCGCGAAAAACAGCGACACTTCGTCGAGGACAACCAGGCTCATCGCGAGCGGTAGATAGCACGCCCGTCGCCCCGCGCGGGGGCCTTGTCGTCAGTAGCCGACGTCCCGGGTCAGGGGCGCTTGCGTCGATCGCTGCGCGCCACCATCGTGCTCGGCAGGTCGCCCGCGGCCTCGAGCCGGCGGATCTCGTCGCCGAGCGTGCGCAGCAGCGCGAGCCGGGGCGGATCCGCACGGTAGCGGTCGACCATCTCCCCGTACAGCTCGCGCACGGCGTCCGCATCGGGCGGCGTCGCGATCACGGCGCGGACCACGGCGAGCCGCCAGCGCAGCGCGAGGTCCCCCTCGACGTCGACGGCGAGCGCGTCACCCTGCGCGCGGAGCACGGGGATGTGCGATGGATCCGCCTCCGCTCGCTCGACGAGCGCGGTCAGCCTCGACGCGGCATCCCGGAGCACCGGTGCGAGCCTAGCACGGGGACGCTTTCCCATTTGTCCCGTTGCTCGTCCGGCCACCCGCCACGGAGTGGGACGAATGGGAACGCGTCGCTGCTAGCGGAGATCGCGGAGCACGCCGAGATCGAACACCGCGCTGGTGCGCTCGTCGCCGCCCACGGGCACGCCGAGCCCGGCCATCAGCCGCCAGGTGCCGCGCAGACGCGCGCGCGCACCGGCGCGCAGGTTGACGTGGTCGAGGCCCGCGCCGTACCAGCCAGCCTGGACGTCCGCGCCGGCCTGCACCACGAGGCGCCGCGCCACCCGCCGCGCCAGGTCCACACCCGCGCGCGGCGCCGCCCGCGCACGGTGACGGTCACGCGATCGGCCCGGGTCTGGACGTCGAGGGTCCGGTACGCGAACGCGTCGTCGGGGAGGATGCCCGCGAGCTGGTAGACGAGCGTGACGTCGTCGAGCCCGCCCGCGGGGCCGAGGTCGATCAGCGTGCCGCCGGTGGGCGCGAGGTCGAGCTGCCCGGCGGGATCCGCGATCACCGCGGTCACGATGCCGTTCGAGATCAGCGTGTCCGCGCCCGCCCCCGCCCCGCGCGCGAGCCGGTACGACGCCGGCGCGTTCGCCACCGGCCCGGCGTACAGCGGCTGGGCCGCGCACGTGAACGCGAGAGCCGCGCACGGCCGCGGGCACGTCCCCTCGAGACAGCTGTCCTCGTGGCACGCCGCCAGCGCCGCGGTGGCGACGAGCACGACCGCGCAGGACAGCGAGCGGAACAGCATGGCCCCATGCTCGGCGCAAACGCGGGCGCCCGCGCCGCACGGCGCCGCCCGGCGCCCCCGGTCGAGCACCACGCGGGCACCACGCGCGCACCCTCGTACCGGCATGGGCGCAGGCCCCGTGTTAGTGTCCGGCCATGTCCGCGCGTAGTCCCCGCCGCTCCTTCGCGACGCCGTTCGTCGTGACCCTCGCCACGGCCGCGCCGCTCGCCGCCTGCCACGTCCAGGCGACCACCCGCATCACCTCGTCCGGTGGATCCCGGCCGAACCCGGTCGAGGCCACGCCGACCAACCCGCCCCGCCCGAACGAGCCAGGGCCGAGCCGGGCTCCGGATCCGACGCGGCCGCCGATCGCGACCAGCGGAACGGGCGGCGTCACCACGGGCCCTGCGCCCATGACGCCCGCCCCGACGACGCCCGCCCCGACGCGCTCACCCGATCGGGTCATCACCAACCCGCCGCGGCCGACCGCGGCCCCGGTGACGCCGATCGCGAAGCCGCCCACGCCGATCACCCCGCCCGCGACCACCGCGACCACCGCGACCACCGGCGGCAAGCCCGCGCCGACCACCACGCAGGTGACCTCGAACCCGCCGCCGCCGACGCCGACGACGACCACCGCGCCGCCTGCTCGGCCCACGCCGATCATCCCCCCCACCACCACCGCGACCACCGCGACCACCGCGACCACCGCGACCACCGGCACCGGTGGCAAGGTCCCCCCGCAGGGCGGCAAGCCGGTGCCGCCGTCGGTCACGCCCGGCCCGGTCCCCGTCGACCACGTCCCCGCGGCGGGCGCGAAGTCGACCGTCGACGTGCGGTGGACGGTCAGCAACCAGGCGGGCATGTGCGTCGCGTCCGTCGACGTCCAGTGCCCGGCCCCGGTGGCCGGCAAGCCGACGATGACCTGCAACCCGCCGGCGCCCCAGAAGGTGGCGTGCCCGCCAAACGTCGCCGCCGGCGCGTCGACCCGGGTGATCAAGCGCGCGGGCCAGACCGAGTGCTTCGTCGACATCGGGAAGATCGATTGCCCCAAGGGCGCGATCTGCAACCCGCCGCCACCGCGCAGGGTGGCCTGCCCGTCGTGACGACCGCGCGCGTGCGCGAGGAGTGGCGAGCGCGGATCGCCGCGGAGTACACGTCCGCCGCGATCACGCAGCACCTCGTGCTGTGGCTGATCCAGGCCGGCGCCCCGCCCGACCTGATCGACGACGGCCTCGTGATCGTCGGCGACGAGCTGGTCCACTCGCGACTCAGCCACGAGGTGTTCGTGGCCGCGGGCGGCACCGGGGCCCCGGCGCTCGACCGCACGCAGCTCGGCCTCGCGCGGGCGCACACGCTGCTCGAGCACGACCTGCTCGACATCGCCGTCCGCGTGTTCTGCCTGGGCGAGACCGTGGCCGTGCCGCTGTTCAGCCACCTGCGCGAGCGCTGCACCGAGCCGGTGGCGAAGGCGGCCCTCGACCGGATCCTCGTCGACGAGGTCCGCCACCGCGAGTTCGGCTGGGACCTGCTCGACTGGCTGCTCACCACGCCGATCGGCGAGGGCGTCCCCGCCCGGCTGGCCGCCGCCCTGCCCGGCATGATGGCCGGCCTCGAGCAGTCGTACGGCACCGCGAACGCGGTCGTCGCCGACGACGACGGCGCCATGATCGCCGCCGAGCGCGCCTGGGGCCTCGCCCCGCCGCGCGAGTACGCCGCGATCCTCGCGCGGACGATCGAGCGCGATTACCGCCCGCGCTTCGATGCCCGCGGGATCGAGCTGCCCGTCGCCGGGTCGTCACCCACGCTCACCTCCTGATCGCGTAGGCTGAGCGCTCATGCGCTGTCGTCTCGCGTTCGTGCTCGGGCTGCTGTTCGTCGCTGTGTCGTGTGGCCCGCGGGCGGCGGGGCCCGACGGAGGCCCCGGCGACGTCGACGCGACCGTGGGCGACGACGCGGCGGATGCCGACCTCGGCCCCGACGCGGATCTGTGCACCGGCGGCACCCTGTGCGGCGTGCCCGTGACGTGCTGCCCGGCCGGCAACGAGTGCGTGCTCGACCAGTGTGTGCCCACGTGCGCCACCGGCACCTACTGCGGCACCAGCAGCGAGCTGTGCTGCGCGACCGGCGAGGTCTGCCTCGGCAACGCCTGCGTGGCGCCGACCACAGCGTGCAGCGACCCGTACGACTGCCAGCCCGGCGAGTTCTGCGAGCCGACGCTCGACCAGTGCCTGCCCCAGCCCGATCCCCTGACCTGCCAGCTCACGCCGGTGTTCGCGGACCTCCAGGTCACCCTCGAGCGCAAGTACGAGAGCACCGCCGTCGGCGTGGCCAGCCAGGTCCTCGACCGCGAGATCATCTCGATCCCGGTGGTGGCCAACCTCGACGGCGTGGGCGCGCCCGAGATCGTGGTCAACCTGTCGAACCAGGACGGCGGCTCGTTCCCGGTCGGCCGGATCGCGATCCTCGACGGGGCGACGCTGACCGAGAAGGTCGCGCCGATCCCGCACAACCCGCCCACCTCGTACGGCTCGCACGGGCGCTCGACGATCGCCGTGGGCGACGTCAGCGGCGATGGCCTGCCCGACATCGTCTACGCCTCGCGCTCCACCAGCGCCAACGGGTTCCGCAGCACGATCGTCGCGATCGACGGCACCGGCGCGAAGCTGTGGACGTCGCACCTGCCGGGCAGCACCGCCGAGTACGGCATCCAGGTCGAGAACGCCGCGATCACGCTCGCCAACTTCGACGCCGATGCGAAGGCCGAGGTCGTGATCGGCGCCACCCTGTTCGACGACGACGGCACCGTGCTGTGGGACCAGGGCGGGTCCGGCGCCGGCGGGTTCGTCGGCACCAACAGCGGCTACAGCGGCGGCCTGTCCGCGGTCGCCGACCTCGACAACGACGGCGTGCCCGAGATCATCAGCGGCAGGAACGCGTGGAAGGTCGCGTGGAACGCCGTCACCCCGGCGAGCACCTCCGTCACGCCGTACTGGACGTACGCCGGCAACGACGGCTACCCGGCGGTCGCCGACCTCGACAGCAACGGCACCCCCGAGGTCATCCTGGTCGCGAGCGGCCAGGTGATCGCCCTCGACGGCCAGACCGGCGCGCTGTTCTGCGCCCAGGCCACGTGCCCGACCGCGGGCGACCGCGTCCAGCCGATCGCGATCCCGGGCGGCACATCCAGCAACCGCGGTGGCCCACCGACGATCGCGGACTTCGATGGCGACGGGCGGCCCGAGATCGGCGTCGCTGGTGGGTTCTCGTACTCCGTCTATGACCTGTACCGCACGGGCGAGGACGTCACCGGCGTGACGCCGACGCCCACGCTGGGCCAGCTGTTCGTGCGGTGGACCAAGGTCACCAAGGACACCAGCTCGAACGTGACCGGCTCGTCGGTGTTCGACTTCCAGGGCGACGGCTCGGCCGAGGTCGCCTACCAGGACGAGTGTTACATGTACGTCTACAGTGGCACCGACGGTCGCACGCAGCTCCAGCTGCCGAACACCACCGGCACGATCCACGAGTACCCGCTGGTCGTCGACGCCGACGGTGACGGCAACTCCGAGATCCTCGTGGTCGCCAACGCCACCAACGCCGCGAACGACTGCCCGCTCACGCTCCCCAACGGCGACGCGTACCCGATCACCAACCGCCGCAGCGGCCTCTACGTGTTCGGCGACACCAACGACCGCTGGGTGCCGACCCGCAAGGTGTGGACGCAGCACACCTACCACGTGACCAACGCGACCACCGCCGGCAACGTCCCGCTCGCCGAGACCAACAACTGGGCGACGCCCGGCCTCAACGACTACCGCAAGAACGCCCAGGGCGAGGGCGTGTTCAACGCGCCCGACCTCGCCGTCGATCTGGCGGTCGGCCTCGAGGGCTGCGGCAGCTCCATGCTGTCGCTGCGCGCGCGCGTCACCAACCTCGGCGCGCTCGGCGTGTTCCCCGGCACCACCGTGCAGTTCCGCGCGGGCGGCCCCACCGGCACCGTGCTCGGCACGGGCACCGTCACCACGCCGCTCCTGCCCGGCCAGTCCGCGATCGTCGTCCTCGACGTGCCCGTCAGCGCCGGCACCGACTTCTACGCCGGCGTCGATGGCGCCCCCGGCGCGGGCGCGGTCGCCGAGTGCGACGAGCTCAACAACCAGGACACGGCGACCGGCGCGACCTGCCCCGTCATCCTGTAGCCGCGAACGCGGCCGATCAGCCTCGCGGCACGCGCAGCGCACGTTCGGCCTGAACCCGGGGCAACTCTCCGAACACGTCCTCGATCATCAGCAGGAAGTCTGCGCGGAGGCGACCGGGGTCGCCGATCACGTGCTGCATCTCGGCCACGAAGCGCTGCACCAGCACCTCGGCCGAGAGGCCGACGTGCTGATGGATCTCGCGGAGCTGCTGGAGATCGTGCTCGTGGCAGCGCACGGCCTTGCTGAGCACGAGGTCATGCTTCTCGAGAACCCACACCTCGAGCTGGGCGAGGTGCGGCAGGTGACGCTCCAGTCGATCCGAATAGTTGATGGGGACGTCCGCCACACCTGCGTGCGTCACCGGGATCGCGAACCCCGTCGCCACCACCGCGTGCGCGACGGCGCGGTCGAGCTCGGCGGACGTACAGGTGAAGGTGTCCAGGTCGGTCGTCGTCGAAGTCGCCCCGTGGGCGAGCGCCGCGGCGCTGCCACCGATCACCTCGATCCGGACGCTGCGGACGAGGTGACGATCCACCGCTTCCAGGAACGTACGGATCTGCGCGGCACCGAACGATCGGGTCGACCGATACGCTGTCACGCGGCGAACTTCTCGAACAGGGTCGCGAACGAGCCGCGATCCATGTTCATCGTGAAGCCCCACTTGTTCGCGAGCGGGAACGGCCGCGCGCGCTCGCCTGCGCCGTCACCAAAGAAGCCGCGCAGCGCCGTGACGCGCCGATCCCGCATTCCTTCGGCGAGGCCCACCAGCCGCCGGTCGCTGCCAAGCTCGCCCGTGAGCTCGAGATAGAAGCCGAGCGCGTGCTTCTCCTCGGCCCGCGGCGTCAGGGCCTGAAGCGCCTTGCCGCTCAAGCGGTCACGCAGGGTCCACACGCACAGCGGCAAGCCCCTCGCCACGGATGGGTCTCGACGTGCGAGCCGCACCCCCTCGAGCAGCGCCGACGCCCGCTCCGACGCCTTCACGGGCAGCGGTACGACCCCGCTCAAGGGAGCGCCGAGGGTCACGAGCTTGCGCCGGACGGTCTCGTCGGCGGCGCTGCGAGGCATCGTCCGTCGACCAGCGGTGGCCACGAGCGCCTTCAGCGTGCTCGCGTCCGGGTGGGCGAGGTTGGCGGCGTACACGTCCTTGCCCTCAGCACGCTCCACGACGACCAGCTGGTGCTCGCGCATCGATCTCAGCTCACCATGCGCACCCGCGAATGCGACGCCGGCGAGCGCGGCCAGCTCCGCAACCGAACCGCGCACGCCCTCTCCCCACAGCAACGAGAGGAGCCGGCGCCGCACCTTCGACGTGACGAGGAAATCCAGCATCGCACGACCTTTTTATCACATAATTTGATAAAACGAATACATCTGTTTTTGTGATGATATGGGACTCGAGGCCTCGGGAGACGCGCCGGCGGGTCCGGCACCTGTCATGCTCGAGGACAGGAGGGAGCAGGCGGGTGGCCACGGGGGAACATCGAGGCGCTCGTCTCGATCGGTGGACACCGGCGCCCGCCGCTCGGGCTCCGCGACGGCCGCCTCGTCTGGCGCCACGTCGAGGAGGGCCTGGGCCTGCTCGCGCTCGGTCTCGCCGACCGGGCGCTCGCCCCGTTCGAGGCGGCGCTCGCGGAGGAGCAACGGACCGGAGGTGAGCGCACGACGGTGCTCGCCGCGTGCATCGCCGAGATCCGGCGGGGCCTGACCACGCTGGTGATGGCCCCGCCGACGAACCCCGTCGACCTACTGGTCGATCGTGCCGGTGCCACCAGGGCGCAAGAACGCGAGCGGATGCGCGCTCGGCGCGAGCTGGCGCGCTCGACCGCGGCGTTCCGCGTCGCCGCGGGAACGTCGCGCGACCGCGCCTCCGAGATCCCCGCACACCTCGGCGAGCTCCGCGGAGCGCTGAGCCGCGGGGAGTTCAGCGTCGCCGTGGGGCTGCTGCGGCAGCCCGCGCACCTCGCCGATCCCGTCGCTCAGCTGCTCCTCGCCAGCCTGCTCGCCTTCGAGGGCAACCACACCAGCGCCCTCGCCGTCGACGCGCACGCGCACCGCCTCGACGACGAGCACCGCCCCCGCGCGCTGCTCGGACAGGCCGACGTGCTCCTCGCCATGGGCGACGCGAGCGCGGCGCTCGCTCTGTACGACACCCTGCGGCAGGACCATGCAGACCTGCCGGGCGTGCAGGACGGCCTCATCCACGCGCTCCGTCAGCTCGGGCGCGTCGAGAAGGCAGACGGCCTGCAGGCGCGAGTGATCGCCGCAGCGGCGGCGGCCTCCGACGCCCGCGTGGCGACCACCCCGCTCGCCGCTGGCCCCCGACGCATCCGCTGACTTGCGGCGCGCTGCGTCACGCCGCGTCGATCCCCGCCGGTGCGTGATCGCGCGCGGGCCCCCGTGGCATAGTCCGCGCCGCATGAAGATCCTCATCACCGGCGCGGGTGGCCAGATCGGCCACGACCTGATCGGCGCGCTCGTGGCGGCCGGCCACGAGGTCACCGCGACCGACATCGCGCCGCGACCCGCGAGCCACGCCCAGGCCGGCGGCACGTGGCACCGGCTCGACGTCACCGACGCGGTCGCCGTCCGCGATGCGTTCTACGAGATCCGGCCCGAGCTGGTGTTCCACCTGGCGGCGATCCTGTCCGCGCGCGGCGAGGCCGAGCCGAAGCTGGCCTACGACGTCAACCAGACCGGCACGTGGAACATCCTCGAGGCGTCCCGCAAGACCTCTGTGAAGCGCCTGGTGTTCACCTCCACGATCGCGGTGTTCGGGCCGCCACCGAGCGGCCCCCTGCCCGACCCCACGCCCGACGACGTCCCGCTCCATCCGACGACGATGTACGGCGCGACCAAGGTCGCGGGGGAGCTGCTGTGTGCGTACTACCGGTCGCGCCACGGCGTGGACTGCCGCGGCGTGCGGTTCCCCGGCCTGATCTCGGCGGCGATGCCGGGCGGCGGGTCGTCGGACTATGCGCTGTTCATGTACGTCGACGCGGTCCGCAAGGGCGGCTACCAGGCGTTCGCGCGCGCCGACACGCGGATCCCGCTGATGTACATGCCCGATGGCGTGCGGGCGCTGCTCGACATCGCGATGGCGGACGGCGCGAGGCTGACCCGCACGATCTACAACATCGCGGCGTTCTCGCCGCGCGCCGACGAGATCGCCGCGTCGGTGGCGCGCGCGGTGCCGGGCGCGACGTTCTCGTACGCCCCGGACCCGGTGCGCCAGGGCATCCTGGACTCGTGGCCGCGCGCCCTCGACGACGCCGCCGCCCGCCGCGACTGGGGCTGGGCGCCGCGGTTCGACCTCGACGGGATGACCGCCGATCTGGTGCCGCGGATCCGGCGCATGCTCGCCGCCGGCGCCGACCTGACCAGCCACTGACCGGCGGCGAGGGCCTCGCCCCCCGCGCGTGGACGTGGCGCCGGTGCGCGGCGTCGGCCGTGCGCGCGCGCCCGTGGGACGGATCGCGCGGGCCTTGGTTTGGCGCCGCGCGTGGTCGATACTCCGCCGCGCCATGTACACCCACGCCAGGACCGTGTTCGCCGCCACGCTCGCCGACATCGAGAGCGCGGGGCTGTGGAAGCACGAGCGCCTGATCACGTCGCCGCAGGCCGCCCACATCACCGTGGGCACCAGCGGCGAGGTCGTGAACTTCTGCGCCAACAACTACCTCGGGCTGTCGTCGCACCCGCGCGTGATCGCGGCGGCGCGGCAGGCGCTCGAGGAGCGCGGCTACGGGCTGTCGAGCGTGCGGTTCATCTGCGGCACGCAGGACCGCCACAAGGAGCTCGAGGCCGCGATCTCCGCGTTCCTGCGCACCGAGGACACCATCCTGTACGGGTCGTGCTTCGACGCCAACGGCGGCCTGTTCGAGACGCTGCTCGGCGAGGACGACGCGATCATCTCGGACGCGCTCAACCACGCGTCGATCATCGACGGCATCCGCCTGTGCAAGGCGGAGCGCCACCGCTACGATCACGATGACCTGAGCGACCTCGAGGCCAAGCTCCAGGCGACCGCCGGCAAGCGCCTGCGCATGATCGCCACCGACGGCGTGTTCTCGATGGACGGCGACATCGCGCGGCTGGGCGAGATCTGCGACCTCGCGGAGACGTACGGCGCGCTCGTGATGGTCGACGACAGCCACGCCACCGGGTTCGTCGGCGCCACCGGCCGCGGCAGCGCGGAGCTGCGCGGCGTGATGGACCGCGTCGACGTCTACACCTCCACACTCGGCAAGGCGCTCGGCGGCGCCTCGGGCGGGTTCACGTCCGGCAAGAAGGAGATCGTCGACCTGCTGCGCAACCGGTCGCGCCCGTACCTGTTCTCGAACACGCTCGCGCCGCCGATCGTCGCGGGCTCGCTCGCCGCGATCTCCCTCGTCAGCGAGTCCACCGCGCTGCGCGACCGGCTCGAGGTCAACACCCGGCGGTTCCGCACCGGCATCCAGGCCGCCGGCCTGGCGATCCGCCCGGGCACCCACCCGATCGTCCCGGTCATGCTCGGCGATGCCAAGGTCGCGGTCGAGATGGCCAGGCGGATGCTGACCCACGGGATCTACGTGGTCGGGTTCGCGTTCCCGGTGGTGCCCAAGGGCCAGGCCCGGATCCGGGTCCAGCTGTCGGCGGCGCACTCCGACGCCGACATCGACCGGGCGATCGCCGCGTTCGGCACCGTGGCCCGGGAGCTCGGGGTGGCCGGCCCGGCCGCGGGAGGTGCGGCGTGAGCCCCGCCGACATCACCGCCCGGATCCGGGTCGCCCTCCCCGACGCCGAGGTCACGCTCAAGGACCTGACCGGGACCGCCGACCACTGGGACGCGAGCATCGTGTCGGCCGCGTTCGAGGGCAAGAGCCTGATGCAGCGTCACCGGCTGGTCAACGCCGCCCTCGCCGAGGAGCTCAAGGGCCCGATCCATGCCCTCACGATGGACGTCAAGACGCCGGCCGAGGCGGCCGCGCCCTGACCGCACGGGCACCGGGAACCTTTCCATGCCGGGTATTTCCCGCTGCCTGAAGGGCGGGCCTCGTGCGACCCTCCGCCGTCGGGACCATGAGCGCTGAGCTCGAGCCAGAGGAGCAGTTCGGGCCGTACCTCGTGTACGAGCGGCTCGGCGTGGGTGGCATGGCCACCGTGCACCGTGCGCTCGAGCATGGCTTGGAGGGGTTCGAGCGCGAGGTCGCGCTCAAGCGCCTGCTGCCGCACCTCGCGGACGACGCCAGCTTCATCAAGGCGTTCGTGCGCGAGGCCAAGCTCGCCTCGTTGCTCCAGCACGAGAACATCGTCCAGATCTACGAACTCGGCCGCGTCGGCTCCGAGTACTTCATCTCGATGGAGCACATCGACGGGCGCGACATCCGTCGGATCCTGCGCCACGCGCGCCGGCTGACCGGCCCGCCACCCAACCACGTGACCGTGGGCCTGCTGCTGCAGCTGTGCGACGCGCTCGACTACGCACACACCCGCAAGGACGCCGACGGCCAGCCGCTCAACCTCGTCCACCGCGACATCTCGCCGTCGAACGTCCTCGTGACGACCACGGGCCAGGTCAAGATCATCGACTTCGGGATCGCCAAGGCGCAGGCGATCCCACACCAGACGCAGACCGGCCGCATCAAGGGCAAGCTCGCGTACATGGCGCCGGAGGCGATCTCGGGCAAGGACCTCGACGCGCGTAGCGACCTGTTCGCCGTCGGCGTGATCGCCCACGAGCTGCTGAGCGCGCGCCCGCTGTTCGCGAGCAAGAACGAGTACGAGACGCTGCTCAAGGTCCAGCGCGACGTGATCGTCCCGCCGTCGACGTACAACCCGAGCTGCCCGCCCGAGCTCGACGACATCGTGCTGCGCGCCCTGTCGCGCAACCGCGACGATCGCTACCAGTGCGCCGCCGATCTGCGCGAGGCGCTGCGCATGCTCGAGCGCGCGTACAAGCTCCAGACCGGCAACCGCGACATCGCGGTGTGGCTCGACTGGGCATTCGGCCTCGACGCGCCGAGCTCGGGCGCGGTGGCCGGTGCGATCGAGAGCAACAACACCAGCCTCGCCTGCTCGACGCCGGGCCAGCGCGCGCCCACCCCGCTCGGGGGCACGCCCACCCCCCATCCGCGCCGCGAGGACGACGACGCCGTCGAGGTCGCGTGGGGCAGCAGCGATGGCACCCTCGAGGGGCCGATCGAGCTGCCCGACGTGCCGGACGTCTCGCACCGCCACCACCTGCCCCGCCCGAGCGGCCGCCCGCAGGCGGTGATCGTCGACGACGACGAGCACGAGGGCAGCGAGGCGAACGCCGGCGTCGACGACATCCCCGCGACCGCGCCGACCCACGTCCGCCCGTCGCGTGAGATGGCAGCGGTGGTCGACGCCTGGCAGGACGAGGGCGTCGACAGCGGCCGGATCGGACGCACGAGCGTGCGCATGGCCGCGGTCGTGCCCGACGTGCTGCTCCTCGAGGATGGCCCCGCCCCCGCCGACAAGACCATCGACGTGCTCGCGGCGATCGAGGGCGCCACCGGAGGGCGCGGCGACGAGCCGTCGCTGCTGCCCGTGGTCCGGTTCCGACCCACGCAGCCGCCGACGATGGGTGGCTCCGGCCCCACGACCGCGCCGCCACCGGCGCGCGCGAGAGGAGGAGCTGGTGCCCGTGCAGCCGCCCCCGAGCCCGACGCTGGTCGCGCGCCCCACGGGCATGGTGCGCGCGCAGGGCGGCGGCATCCCCGGGATTCCGCTGCCCGCGCCCCCCCCCGGCGCGCTGCTCTCGATGGGCTCGCCCTCGCCCGCAGGCGGCGGCACCGGCAGCCTGCCCACGCTCGGCGAGCCGCTCCGCGCGATCCGCACCCAGCCGGGGCACGCGCCCGCGCGCGCGAACACCAGCGACACCCGCTCGACCGCGGAGGTCGCGGCGCTGCGACCCCGCGGGGGCAGCCGGCCCCCGCCACCCGTCGCGGTGGCGATGACGCTCGCGCGGCGCGGCCCCGCGACGTGGATGCTCGTCACCGGGGGCGTGGTCGTCGCGGGCGCCGTGCTCGGCGCCGTGCGGCTCGCTGGCCGCGAGAAGGAGCCGGCTGCTGTCGTTCCCGCGCCGTCCCCCGAACGGGGCGAGCCGGCCACGCCGCCGCTGCCCACCGAGCAGCCGACGCTGCCGCGCGGCTCGGTCAAGTTTGACCTCGAACCGCGCGATGCCACGATCGCGATCGACGGTCGCCTCGCCCACGATGGCTCGCCGTGGAGCGTCGAGCTCACCCCGGGCGCGTACCAGATCCAGATCACCCGCGCGGGGTTCAAGGCGTGGCTGACCACGCTCGAGCTGTCCGCCAACGAGATCCACACGCTGCGCGTGGTGCTGCCGCCGATCACACAGGCCGCGGTCGCCGAGGCGACGCTGATCCTGTCGAGCACGCCGACCGGGCTCGAGGCCGTGCTCGACGGGAATGTGCTCGCGCAGCGCACACCGCTGCGGATGCCGATCGCCGCGGGCGCGCACACGATCGTAGTCCGCCAGGACGGCGCCGACGTGTGGCGGCAGGAGCTGCTGGCGCAGGCCAACGCCGACTACGAGTTCAGCCCGTCGATGGACGCGGCCAAGCGGCGCGAACGCGCCCAGCGGCGCGGCGCCCCGCGCACGGTCGTGATCGCGCCCGCACCGGCGCCCGCCGGTAGCGCCAGCCCCGCAGACGCCGGGCCCGAGATCACCGCGCCGCCGGTGCTCGTGCCGCCGCCCGCCGCCGGCAGCGGCGCACCGACCGCGGGCTCTGCGCAGCCCGCGCTCCCCCCGCCCACCACGCCACCGCCGACGCCCCTCCGTCCGGTCACGCCGCCCGTGATCTCACCCCCGCGCGGCCCGGTCACGGTGCCGCCGTCGGCGGTGACCCGGCTGTCGGGCGAGACCCCGACCATCCCGAAGCTCGAGGCGGCCGCGATCCCGGCCGTGGTCGCGGCCAAGCTGTGCATCGACGCCACGGGCACCCTGACCTCGGTGACGCTGATCTCGAAGATCGACCCGCGTGCACAGCGCGAGCTGGTGGCGGGCCTGCGCACCTGGCGCTACGCGCCCTATGTACGGGCCGGCACGGCCACACCCGCGTGCTTTGCGCTCAGCTTCCGCCTGCGCTGAGCGCAGCGCGCGGCCGGGGGCGCCTCAGCCCTTCTTCGCGACGATCACGCCCGTGTACATGTCCATGCCACAGGCGAACTTGACCTCGCCCTCCTGGGGCACGGTCACCGCGATCTCCACCGGCTTGCCGAGCGGCAGCGGACGGACCGTGCCGTCGGGGCTCTTGAGCTCCGCGATGCACGCGTTGTCCGCGGTGCGCGTGAACACGAGCTTCAGCCTCTCGCCCGGCTTGCCAGGGATGTTCGCCGGCACGTAGCCATCCTTGCCCGCCTCGATCGCGACCGTGCGAACACCCGCAGCGTCGACGCTGCCGGTCGACAGCGTGGCAGCTGCCGGAGGCGTGGGCTTGGGCTTGGGCTTGTCGTCCCTCTTGGCGCAGCCCGGTGAGATGGCGAGACCGACGAGGAGCGCGAGCGAGATCCGGATCATGGGGCGCACAGTAGCGCGCACCCGCGATCGGCGCCACCCGGCCTCGGGAGGGCCCCACGCGCGCGGGCTACAGGCGGGCGGAGGTCGCGCCGCGCGCGGTCTGCTGCTCGTCGACGGCGAACGGATCGGCCCAGTCCTCGAACTGGAGGATCCCGATCTCCGCGAACCGCGCGCGCTGGCGCTCCGAGAGCAGCCCCATCTTCTTGATCGCGGGGACGATCTTGGCGAACAGCAGCTGGCGGAACATCACCTGCGACGTGTTCTCGAGCGCGATCGCCATGCACTGCTTGGTCGGCATGCCGGCCTTCTCCCACACCTCCTGGAACAGGAACCGGTCGCGCATCAGGCGCGCGGCCTCGAACACGAAGTCCTCGCGCTCGGCCTTCACCTTGTCGCTCTGATCCTTGTAGTAGTCGCGCAGCGAGAGCACGCCGAACGCCACGTGGCGCGCCTCGTCGCCGATCACGTACGCGGTGAGCTCGCGCAGCAGCGGCTCCTGCGTGTTGTTGCGGATCATCCCGAACGCGGCGAGTGCGAGGCCCTCCACCATGATCTGCATGCCGAGGAACTTCATGTCCCACCGGCTGTCCTTGAGGATCATGTCGAGCAGCGTCTTGAGGTGCGGGTTGATCGGGTAGCTGAACCCGATCTTCTCGTGGGTGTAGCGATTGAACACGTCGACGTGGCGCGCCTCGTCGGCGACCTGGCTGGCCGCGTAGAGCTTGCTGTCGAGGTCCTGCACCGAGCCGACGAGCTGCGCGGTTGCGAGCAACGCGCCCTGCTCGCCGTGGAGGAACTGCGACAACGTCCACGACAGGGTCTCGATGTCGAGGTTCTTCTTCTCCTTGTCGGTGAGCCTGTTGTAGATGTCCGAGCCGAACAGCGGCATCAGCTGCGGCGGCGCCAGCTGCTTGTCGAGATCGACGTCGGTGCTCCATGGCAGGACCTCGTCGGAGATCCACTGCCCGTGCACCGCCTTGTCGTACAGGCTGCGCAGCTGAGCGCGCGTGTCCTGGTAGCCCCAGGTGTACGTGACGTCGAGCAGCGTCTCGAGCGTCTCGATCGACGGGCCGGTGGTGGTGGCAGCGGCGGTAGCGGCGGTGTCCATGAACCCTCCTGGGAGCGGCCGAGTAACCAAAAATGAAACTTGTTTCAGTTTGTCGTGACACCGGTCCCCGGTCAAGCGCATCGTGGCGTCCATGGCGGACCCTGAGACCCTCCTGCGCCCGGCCCGCGAGCCGGCGTTCGCGCAGGAGCGGTCGCGGCGGAGCTACCTGGCGCTGATCGATGCGGCGACCGCGCTGTTCTCGGCCCACGGCTACGACGCGGTGGGCACCCCCGAGATCGCGGCCGAGGCGGGGGTATCGGTCGGCACGCTCTACCGGTACTTCGATGACAAGCACGCGCTCTACCTCGAGGTGGCGCGCCGCACGCTGCGCCTCGCTTACACCGAGACCATCTCGGGGCTGACCCCCGAGCGGTTCGTCGGGCGCGGCCGCCGCGAGACGATCGCCGAGACCATCGCGCTCCTGTTCCAGCACGTGCTCGCGCGCCCGCAGCTGATGCGCAGCTTCCGCGAGCTGGCGCTGCGCGATCCAGCGATGGCCGAGCTCGACCAGGCGCTGCAGCAGCTGTCCCTCGCGCGGCTGACCGCGCTGATCGAGGCGATCATCCCGCGCCGCGTGATCCCGGATCCGGCCGCCACGGCCTGGGTGATCTACGGCGGCGTGATGTTCGCGGCGTACGGCCTCGCCGAGCACGTGGGCGCGGCGCCGGTCGACGCCGAGCGCGCCACCCGCGCGCTCACCGACATGGTCGAGCGCGCACTATTTCCGGACGCGGCCTAGACGTCGAGGTAGGCGCCCTCGGCGGCGGCGAACACCGGCACGGTCGTGCTGGCGGCCGTCCGCGCGACGAGCTGGTCGATCATGTCGTCGGTGGCGTCGGGGCTGTGGTGGAACAGCGCGAGCCGGCGGGCACCCGCGCGCTCGGCGACCACCACGCCCGCGCGCGCCGGGGAGTGGCCCCAGCCGCGGCGCAGGTCGTAGTCGCCGTCGCTGTGCATGGCGTCGTGGATCACGAGGTCCGCGCCGTGGGCGAGCGCGAGCGCCTCCGGCAGCGGGTGCTCGACGTCCGGGTACTCGACGTCGGACAGGAACGTGACGGTCTTGCCGTCGGCGAAGATCCGGTACGAAGTCGTCCACACGTTCCCGTGGGGCAGCGCCGCCGTGTCGACGACGAACCCGGGCAGGGCGAGGCGCTCGCCCGGACGGATCGTCTCGATCGACACGCCGGCAGCGAGGTTCTCGAGGCCGTTGAGCGGGCTGTAGTGCGGCGCGAGCTGGTTCTGCAGGGTGCCCTCGAGCGAGCTGCCCGAGGACGGGTTGGCCCCGAGGATCCGGATCTGGTTGCCGCGGATGAAGAATGGCGTGAAGAACGGCAGGCCCTGGATGTGATCGAGGTGCGTGTGCGAGAGCAGGATCGGCAGCGTGCCCTGCCCCGCACCGAACCCGCACGCCATCAGGTGCTTCGCGAGCTCGGTGGCGCCGGTGCCCAGATCGATCAGCAGCCGCTCGCCAGCGTCGGTGACGAGCTCGACGGAGGTCGTGTTGCCGCCATACCGGAGGAACTCACGCCCCGACATCGCGAACGACCCACGCACCCCCCAGAACCGGATCTTCACGCCGGTCTCACCGCGGGTCCGGGGCCGATGCCCGGGTTGGTCCGCTCGGGCTCGGCGGTCCGGTGGATCAGCAGCGTCATGCCCTCGTGCGCGGTCACGACCTCGATGCCCACGGCCTCGCCGCGCGCCTTGTAGGTGGCGGCGATCTGGTCCATCTGGTCGTCGGTGTGCGACGGCGCATGGTGGTAGAGCACCAGCCGCCGCACGCGCGCCTCGACGCACACCTCGAGCGCCTGGTCGGGCGTGGAGTGGCCGTAGTGCGGGAACCGCTCGTACTCCTCGGGGAGGAAGTGCGTGTCGTAGACGACGGTGTCGACGCCGATCAGCCGCCGGACCAGCGCTTGCCGCATCAACCCGAGCGACGCGACGTCGTCGACGGACAGCGGCTCGGGCCCGGGCAGGAAGTGCTGCTTGTGGTGGACCTTGTCGAACGGAGCCGTGTCCGCGACGTAGGCCCACGACGCGCCATCGCCGTCGATGCGGTAGCCGACCGACCCGAACGGGTGGTTGAGCGCGATCGGCGAGACGTGGAAGCCGCGGATGTCGAAGTCCACGCCGGGCTCGACCTGGTGGAAGTCGAACTGCGCCGGCACCGCCTCGAGCGGCATCGGGAAGAACTCGTGGCGGGTGATGCCGCCGATCACCTGCTGCAGCTCGTCGGCGGCGGTGAGCAGCGCGTAGACCGCGATCCGGGTGCCGGGCACGTAGACCGGCGAGAAGAACGGCAGGCCCTGGATGTGGTCCCAGTGCACGTGCGAAAGCAGCACGTCGTACTGCTGCGGGCCCTGGGCCTCGCGCATCAGCTGGTTGCCGAGCGCGCGCATGCCGGTGCCGGCATCCACGATCACGCGATCACCGGACGCAGAGCGGGCCTCGACGCACGACGTCTGGCCCCCGTAGCGCACGGTGGCGGCGCCGGGCACCGGGTAACTTCCCCGGACCCCCCAGAAGGTGATCTGCATCGGCGAACGAGTGTAGCCCCTCCCGCGCAATCCCTCAAAGGATCGGGGGGGTTCGTTGAGGGGGGGCCCTTGCCTGAGTTATGGAAGGGCATCATGACCCCGCAACCTCGAATCCTCGTGATGGGCGCCGGTGGGATCGGCGGGATCGTGGCCTCGACCCTGATGGAGGTCGGCGCCCCGGTCACCGCGGTCTCGACCAACCCGAACATCCGCGCCGCCGTCGACCAGGGCGGGTTCCGGGTCACCGACGACGGTGAGGAGCGGGTGGTCCGGGGCTGGGTGTCCCCCGCCCCCGAGGGCACCTACGACCTGTGCATCCTGGCGACCCAGCCGCCCCAGGTCGAGGACGCGGCCCGGACCGCCCTGCCCCACCTGGCCGCCGATGCCCGGGTCGTGGTCCTGCAGAACGGCCTGTGCGAGGACCGGATCGCCGCGATCGTGGGCACGGACCGCGTGATCGGCGGGATCGTGGCGTGGGGCGCCTCGATGCCCGCGCCCGGCCGCTACGAGCGCACCGCCTCCGGAGGGTTCGCCCTCGGCCGCCTCGATGGGGAGATCGACGCCGACCTCCGCCGGGTCGGGGAGCTGCTCGAGGCGATCGGCCCGGTGACGCTGACGCGCAACCTGCGCGGCGCGCGGTGGAGCAAGCTCGCGCTCAACTGCGCGGTCTCGGCGCTCGGCACGATCGCCGGCGAGCGCCTCGGGTCGGTGGTCCGCCAGCGCCGCTACCGCCGGCTCGCTCTCGAGATCATGACCGAGGTCGTCGCGGTCGCCCGCGCCGATGGCGTGACGCTCGAGAAGGTCGCGGGCACGCTCGACCTCGACTGGGTCGCGCTCACCGACGCGGACCGCGCGGCCTCCGCCTCGGTCAGCCTGACCGCCAAGCACGCGCTGCTGCTCGCGGTGGGCCTCCGCTACCGGCGGATGCGCTCGTCGATGCTCGCCGCGATCGAGCGCGGCCGGACGCCCGCGATCGACTTCCTCAACGGCGAGGTGGTGACGCGCGGCGCAGCCCACGGGATCCCCACCCCCACCAACCAGCGCGTGGTCGAGACCGTGTGGGCGATCGCGAACAAGACGGCCACGTCGTCGCGCGACACGCTCGACGGCCTGTGCGGCGCGGCGGACTGAGGGACCGTAGAAATGGTCTCGAACCCGGGGTGGGAACCCTGCGTGCCGTGCAGGGCGAGGCGGAGGCCCGTGGAACCCGAACCGCGTCAGTTGCCGTCCGGCGGAGGGGCGTCGCGGCCCCGGCGCGCGGCGACCAGCAGCGCCAGCACGCCGAGCAGGCCGACCGCGGCGACCAGCCCGCCAACGCCCAGACCCGGCGGCGTGTAGCGCCACGCGATCGTGTGGGTGCCCGGCGTGACCCGCACCGCGCGGCGCAGCACGTCGCTGGTCAGCCACGGCGTGGCCGCGCCGTCGACGGTCGCCGCCCACCCCGGTACCGCGGACGAGGTCACCACGGCGTGGCCGGGCGCGTCGGTGGTGCAGCGGACCTCGAGATCGCCCGCCTCCCACCGCACGAGCGCACACGGCAGCGGCTTGCCCGCGTGGACCAGCGGCTCGCCGCGGCCGCGTAGCACGGTGGTGCCGCCGAGGATGTTGGTGCCGCCCGCGGGCGCGAACAGCAGCGCGAGGGCGTCGGCCGGATCGACCGCGAACCGCGCGCCGCGATAGACCGCCGCGACCGCAGTGACCGGCAGCGACACCAGCGCCCACTCGCCGCGGCGCGCGAGCTCGGTCAGCTTGCGCGGCTCGACGAGCGTCGCCGGCAGGATCGCGAGCTCGATCCCGAACCGCGCGAGCAGCGCGCCGCCCTCGCGCGAGGCCGCGAGCCACACCGCGTCGAACTCGCGCGCGCGCCCAGGGTGCTCACTGCGCGCGGCGGCGATACCCCACCGCCACGCCGAAGTCCCGCCCAGCGTGCCGAGCGTGTCCTCGAGGCCGTCGGTGATGCCGTGCAGGAACGCCGGGCGGAACAGGCGCGCGGGCCGCGGGGCATCCTCGGCGGCGGTCGCCCACAGCGGCGGCTCGTCGACGAGCGCGCGGGCTGCGCGCGGCGCGGTCGAGGGCGTGGCCCCGGCGCCCGGCAGCACGAGCAGGGCGAGGGCGAGGGGCAGCGCCCCGACCGGGCCGCGCCACACCAGCGCGAGTGCGCCGACCACGCACCCGAGCCCGACCCCGCCGTCGACCAGCGCGCGCGCGATCGGCGCCGCGGCCTCGGGGTGGCGGCCGCGCAGCGCGGCGAGCGCGAGCAGCGCCACGCCGGTGGCGAGCACCGCCCGCGACGGCGAGCAGTGCGCGCCGCTCGCCCCGGAGCAGCGCATCGAGCCCCGGGCCCGCGTGGGCGGCGAGCACGAGCACGAGCGCCGCCACGTGGAGCTCGGGCGCGCCGAGGTACGCCGGCCACCCGCCGCCCCGGCCGATGCCGAGCGCGAGCGCCGCGTACGCGAGCAGCACGACGGCCGCGCGGACGGGGGGCGGCCGCACCAGGGCGAGCGCGATCAGCGGCGCCCCGACGTACAGGCTCGGCGCCCACGCCTGGGTGCCCGCGAGCGCGGCGACGCCGCGGTCCGGCTCCCCCGCGCCGAAGCTGCCGGGCACGAGCAGCTCGACCAGGCGCGACAGCGGCAGCGGCGCGAGCGTGGCGCCGGCGCCGCGCGGCAGCTCGAGGATCGCGGGCAGCCACTGGACCGCGCCGAGGGCGAGGCCGGCGAGCACCGCGGCGCCGATCAGCCCGAGCGTGGACCGCCGCGTGCCGAGGACGAGGACCAGCACCACCGCATCGACCAGCAGCGCGAGCTCGCCGGCGAGCGCGACGAGCCCGAGCAGCCCGGCGATCGCGGCGGCGAGCCGGCGGCGCGTGCGCGCGGAGGCGGCGAGGGGCAGCGCCTGGGCGGCGGCGCCGAGCCATGGCAGGTGGGCGAGCCCCGGCAGCGCGCCGCGCACCGCCGCGCTCGCGAGCAGGCCCGAGGTGACGACGAGCAGCCCGGCGACCAGCGCGCTCGGATCGGACACCGGCGCACCCGCGCCACGCCCGCCGCCAACGCCGCGCCCGCGCGCCCACACACACACGCCGAGCGCGGTCCACGCGAGGTGCAGCAGCAGCACGAGATCGAGGCCGCGAGGCCCGGGGGCGAGCCAGGTCACCGGGTAGAGCGCCGCGTGTCCAGGGTACGCGAGCAGCGGCACGCCGAATCCGGTGCCGTCCCACCACGCCGGCAGCGTGCCCGCGCGCAGCGCCTCCCCGGCGGCGAGCCGCGGAGGCGCGACCTCGGCGTGGTAGCGGACGTCGGCCCAGGTCTGCCCGCCCGCGACGAGGCGGAGGTTGAGCGCGAGCACCACGACCCCCACCGCGAGTGCGATCAATGGCAGCGATCGCGCCTTCGTCATCGGCCCCGACTATACCGACCTTGACAGCGGACACCATGGAGCGGAAAACCCCTTCGTGATCGCCCGTGTCATCGTGATGCTCGGCCTGCTCGTCGGCGCCTCCGCGTGCAAGCGCGGCGACGCCGATGGCCCCCCGTGCGGCGCGGCCGGCGCGAAGTTCTTCGCGCTCGTGACCGACGACCTCGAGCGGGCCAAGCCCACCGACGAGGTCCGCCGCGCCGTCACCGTCCAGCTGCCGGCGATGCGCGACTCGCTCGTCCACGTGTGCACCGAGGGCGCGTGGAGCGCGCAGGTCCGCGCCTGCCTGGTCGACGCCAGCGACCGCACGGCGTTCGAGGCCTGCGAGCAGCAGCTGACCGAGGACCAGCGCCGGGCCCTCGACCGGTCCACCCGGGGGGAGCCGACCGGCGATCCCGCCGGGGCGACCGCGCCACGCACCCGCTGACCGGCCGGCCGTGGTACACGCGGGTCGCGATGGAGATCGACTTTCCGTTCGTCCTCTCCGAACAGGACGCCAAGGCTCGCCTCACGGCGCTGGGTCAGTACCTGACGAACAAGCACGGCATCAAGGTGACGTGGCTCGACGACACCACCGCCCGCTTCAGCGGCAAGCACCTCCTGATCAAGATCGAGGGCGAGCTGAAGATGGTCGGGGGTCGGGCCAAGTTCAAGGGCGAGGACCCAGGCTTCCTGGTCCGCGCGCGCGCCAAGGACTACATCCAGGGCAAGCTCGCGAAGTACCTCGACCCCAGGAACGCATTCGCCGATCTGCCGACCAGCTGATCGGCGACCTGCCGGGCGATCCACAGGCTGGCACCCGGGGCCACGAGGCCGGGTCAAGATCGGCGACACGACCGGCGCTCTCCGCCGTGAACCCGACGTGTCACCGCATGCCGGGCGCCGTGACCAGGTGACGGACCGCGATCGCGACTGCGCGGTCGGCAGCGTCAGCGGACAGGCCTTGCCGCTCGAGGCGGCGCTGCAGGCGCTCGATGATGCTCCACAGGGACAGGTCGGTGTGAGCCTTCACGATGTACTCCACGTTCGAGGTCTGGCGACGATCTGGACGACGGTCTGCCCCTGCTTTTGCACGCCCCATTCCCGCGGACAGGCAGCGCGGGCCGAGGTTGCGCAGGCGCGCTCCGCCGGCGGTGATCCGGGTGAGTTGATGTAGGTTGCGGAGGCCATGAAGCTCGTCACGTGGAACATCAACTCGATCCGGGCCCGCACCCATCGGCTGACCGCCTGGCTCGAGCGTGAGCGCCCGGATGTCCTGTGTCTGCAGGAGATCAAGGTCGAGGAGCCGGCGTTCCCCTACGAGGCGCTGACCGCGCTCGGCTACCAGGTCTCGCTGTTCGGGCAGAAGAGCTACAACGGCGTGGCCATCGCCTCGACCGCGCCGCTGGTCGACGTGACGCGTGGCTTCGGCGATGCCGAGCCCGATGACGAGGCGCGCGTGATTGCGGCGACCACGCACGGTGTGCGGGTCGTGTGTCTCTATGTCCCGAACGGCCAGGACCTGACCTCGGATCGCTATCCGTACAAGCTGGCGTGGTTCGGCCGGCTCCGCGCGTACCTCGAGCGCACCGCCACACCTGCCGACGATCTGGTCGTGTGCGGCGACATGAACGTCACCGTCGACGACGGCGACGTGTGGTCACCCGCCGCGTGGGTCGGCCAGATCCACTGCAGCGCTCCGGAGCGCGAGGCCCTCGCCCACGTCCGCGGGTTCGGGCTGACCGATGTCTACCGCCAGCTCCACCCGGCCGGCGGCGAGTTCTCGTGGTGGGACTACCGCGGCGTCTCGTTCTTCAAGAACCAGGGCCTGCGCATCGACCACATCCTGACCAGCGCGTCGATGACCGCGCGCTGCTCGGCGTGTGTCATCGACCGCACCGCCCGCAAGGGCCAGGACGCGAGTGATCACGCGCCGGTGATGGCGACCTTCGCGGACTGACGAGCGAACGCGCGCGGGCTACAGGCGCGGCGCAGCGGACGCGAGCTCGGCGCTGTCGCGGAGCTTCTGCGGGACCGGGAATGGCCCCATCGGCGCGGTCGCGCGCGGCGACGGCTCGACGGGAGCGGGCGCGGCGACCGCCACGGACATGTCCGCGCGGCGGCGCAGCTCACGATAGGCGGTGGCCCACCGGGTCAGCGCTGTGCTCGCCGAGCCGACCGCGCAGACCGACAGGAATGCGCCGAGGGTCGGCAATGCCAGGTGCGCGCTCGGCGCACCCGCGGCGAACCACGCAGCGACCAGCGAGCCCCCGGCGACCAGCACGACTCGCTCGGCCCGCTGCATGACTCCACCCCGAAGATCGAGGCCGAGACCCTCGGCGCGGGCGCGGGTGTAGCTCACCATCTGGGACGCCCCCATGGCCGCGATCGCGGCGAGCATCCAGGGCGTCTCGCGGAGCAGCCACGCATAGCCGGTGAACACGAACATCTCGCCCCACCGATCGGAGACCGAGTCGTAGAGCGCGCCGGCCGGGGTCTGCGCGCCGCTCAAGCGGGCGAGGCGCCCGTCGAGGACGTCGAGGATGCCCGCGAACGCGTACAGCCAGCAGGCGACCGCGAGATGGCCGAGGCCCGCGGCGATGCCGGAGCCCGCGCACAGCACGAGCGACATCGCCGTCACCGCGTTGGCAGACACCCGGCCCAGGAGCAGGCGTTCGAGCGGCGAGATCAGCCAGACCAGGAAGTGACCGAAGAACGGCCCGAACAGCTCGTTCGACTTCACGTTCCGCCCGCGCATGTCCTTCCCGCTCATCCACAGGAGCGCGAACACCACCAGCCCACCCACGAAGGTGGTCAGCAGGCTCAGCGCTGGTGCCAGAAGGTAAAACCGCTCCACGGGGTCCTTGTCTCGACGGAAGATGGCGAGGGTTGGCGTTCAGTTATCACGAGGATTTCTGTTCGTCCAAGGCGAAAGGTGGCATCGATCGGATGTTCAGGCTCGTGCCATCGTGTCGAAAAAGCAGCAGTGGGATCACCGCCAGGCCGTATTGTTGCGACCTGTGAACACACTGGCCAAGGTCCTCGCGACAGCCCTCGGTGCGGGATACTCCCCGGTCGCGCCAGGCACCTGCGGAACGCTCGTGGCCGTTCCCCTGGTGTGGGCGCTCGCCGGCCTCTCGGTGCCGATGTTCGTGGTCGTGACCGTCGCGCTCACCGGGCTCGCCGTGTGGGCTGCGCACGCCGCGGATCACGCCTGGGGCACGCACGACAGCGGCCGCATCGTGATGGATGAGGTGGTGGGCTACATGGCCACGATGACATTCATGGACCGGGCCGATCCGTGGGCACTCGGGCTTGGCTTCATCGTGTTCCGGGCATTCGACATCATCAAGCCCCCGCCGGTGCGCTGGCTCGACGAGAACCTGCCCGGCGGCTGGGGCGTCGTCCTCGACGACACCGCGGCCGGCGTGATGGGCGCGGCGGTGATGATCGGGCTCCACCATTTCGGCGCCCTCACGTACCTCGCCGGCCTGCACCTCGCCGGCCTATAATCGCCGGCGATGCGCACCCGTCACGGCTGCCTCCCTGTCGTCGCCGCGCTCGCGGTCTGCGCGGCCGGCGCGGCCCCCGCCTGGAGCAACGGCCGCCCTCCCGCGACGAGCGGCGTCTACCTTCGCCCCGGTACGCCGGGCGCGATCTACCTCCGCACCACGTTCGGCCTGCTGGTCAGCCAGGACGACGGCTGCTCGTTCCGCTGGGTGTGCGAGAAGGCGATCGGCTACGGCGGTGAGTTCGACCCGACGTACGTGATCACGCCCGGGGGCACGCTGTTCGCCACCACGTTCGAGGGGCTGCGGGTCAGCCGCGATGGCGGGTGTACCTGGGCGACCGCGACCGCCGAGCAGGCCGCCGGCGCGCCGGGCCGGATCGCCGAGCTGTGGATCGACGCCATCGATCTCGCCCCGACCGGCGACCTGTGGGTCGCCACCGCCGAGAGCGCGGGGATCAACGACGTGTACCGCTCGACCGA
Source organism: Kofleriaceae bacterium (assembly GCA_964203225.1). Classification (GTDB taxonomy): domain Bacteria; phylum Myxococcota_A; class Polyangia; order Haliangiales; family Haliangiaceae; genus JABFXX01. The sequence continues at coordinate 516,806 of CAXNMK010000002.1, read as the reverse complement.
TGACGGCGTGACGTTCCAGCCGCGCGGGCTGTCGTCGGCGACGGTGTGGTGGAAGTCGCTCGAGGTCGCGCCCAGCCGGCCCCAGCGCGTCTACGTGACCGGCTACCAGGTCGCGCCCACGGCCGCCGCGTTCCTCCACCGCACTGATGATACGGGCGCGACGTGGACAGAGGTGCCGCTGTCGGCGAGCGTGTCGTTCGGCGCCACGCCGCTGGTCAAGCTCGCCGCCGTCGACCCGGCCAACCCGGACCACGTGCTGCTGATCTCCGTCGGCGCGCACCCGCCCGCCGGTGACCGCCTGTACCGGTCGCTCGACGCCGGCGCCACGTTCACCGAGGCGCTGGTCACCACCGAACCGATCAACGACGTCGTGGTCCGCGGCACGGGCGCGATCGTGGTGGCCGCGAGCGGCGGCGGCACATACCAGGCGCAGGGTACAGGCGCGTTCACCGCGCTCGGCCAGGCCACGCCCAGCGCGCCGGATGCGCGGCCTCCGCAGCTGGGCTGCCTCGTCGAGCGGGCGGATGGGCTGCTGCTCGGCTGCGGCGCGAACTGGCAGCCCGACTACATGGCTCTCGGGCGCGCGACCGAACCCGTGGCGTTCCAGAAGCTGTTCCGGTTCGTCGAGCTCGCCGGGCCGCTCGCCTGCCCGGCCGGCACCACGGTGGCCACGGAGTGCGATCCGCAGTGGCCCGCGCTGCAGCAGCAGTTCGGCGCGACCGGCCCGGCGGCGACCTGCGAGGGCGTGGTCCCGCCACCGATCGATGCCCCCCCCGAGCCGCCCAAAGGCACTCCCGGGGGCTGCTGCGATGCAGGCACAGGCGCCCCCGCGGACGTCGCCGGGCTCGTCGGCGTCGTCGGGTTCGGGCTCGCCGGCCTCGGCCGCCGTCGGCGCACGCGGCGCTGACGCCGTTGGGGCCACGGGGGCGCCCCGCGCCCCACGCGGCGAGCCGCGTGAGGGTCCCCACCTGGTTCTCGAGACTGGTTCACAGTCTCTCAGGTCGCCGCGAGCGCGTCGCGCCAGCTCGGGTACCGCAGCACCACGCCGAGCTCAGTGCGCAGCCGGCCGTTGGCGATCCGACGATCGGCGAGCAGCATGCCCGCGACCTCGGCACCGACGCTGGCCGCCGGCACGCGCGGTGGCCGCGGCAGCCCGAGCGCGTCGGCGACCGCGTCCGCCACCAGGCCGATCGGCGCAGGATCGTCGTCAGCGACGTTGACGAAGCCCGTGATGGCAGAGGTCCCCGCCCGCTGGATCGCCTGGACCAGATCGTCGACGTGGACGCGGCTGACGTGGGCCGAGCCGTCGCCGATGATCCGGTAGGTGCCGACGCGGATCCGGTCGACGAGCCCGCGCCCGGGGCCGTGGATCCCGGCGACGCGCAGCGATACCCACGGCACGCTCGCCGTGGCGAGCACGCGCTCGGCGATCACGCGCGCGGCGCCCGAGGGCGTGATCGGCGCGAGCGGCCAGCTCTCGTCGACCCACGCGCCCCCGCCGGGACCGTACACGCCCGTCGAGCCGACGTAGACCAGCCGGCGCGCACCCGCGCAGGCGGCGACCAGCGCGGCGGTCTCGACGGCCGGCTCGGCGCCCGGCGGCGCCATCGAGACGACGATCGCGCCCGGCGGCACCACCCCGTGGAGCGTGGCCGGGTCCGCGAGGTCGACGCGCACCCCGCGCACCCCGAGTTGCTCCGCGAGCACCTGCGCAGTCCCCGCATCCCGCCGCGTCACGGTGACGTCCGCGCCCGCCCCGACCAGGACCCGCGCGAGGCGCCCCCCGGTGTACCCGCAACCGACGAGAAGCCACGACTCGGACATGCCGGCAGTTTGCGATCAGGGGCTGACGGTGGCTACGATCTGTGCGTGGTCTTCCCCTTCCGCCTGCGCGCGGCGCTGCTGATCGCGCTGGTGGCCTGTGGTGTGGGGGGGGCGTGTCGGGCGCCTGCGCGTCGCGCAGCGTGGACCGAGGTCCCGGTGAGCACCGACGCCGCCGCGGTGCCGGCCGATGCGCAGCGCCGCTACACGATCTGGCTGGGCGGCGCGCGGATCGGCACCGCCGTCGAGGACGAGGCGTGGACCACCGACGGCGTGGTGCTGCGCCGCACGGAGACGCTGCGGTTCCTGCGCGGCGCGTCGCCCGTGGAGGTCGAGACCACGATCACGATCACCGCGGACCGTGCACTCGTGCCCGTGCGCGTGAGCTGGCGCGAGCGCGGCGCCACCACGCGGCAGGTCGACGTGGTGCACACCGAGGCCGGCTGGCGCGCGCGCGATGGCTCGCTGCGCACCGAGCTCGCCCGGGTGCCAGCGGACGCCGTCCCGACCGAGCTGGTGCCGCTGCTGCTCCGCCGCGATGGGCGGTACGAGGGCGCGGTGGTCATGCCCGCGCGCGGGTTCGTCGCCGGGCGGGGCCGGATCGAGCCGGTCGGCGCCGGCCGCCTGATCGCACGGCTCGAGCTGACCGCCGGCCCGCGGGTCGAGGCCACGATCGATCTCGCACCCGATGGCGCCCCGGCCCGCGTCGTCGATGGCGAAGGTGTGATCGCGATGCGGGCGACGCCTGCGCAGGCCGCCGCGCCGTTCGACCCGGTCGACCTGATCGCCGCGACCTCGGTGCCGCTCACCGGCGTCCGCTCGCGGGCGATCGTGCTCGCGGGCGACCTCGCGCTGCCGGCCCTGCCCGGCCAGGACGCGCGCCCCGGGGACAGCGGCGTCGACGTCGAGCTGTCGCCCGCGCTGCCCGGTGCGCTGCCGCCAGGGCGCGCGCGGCGCGACCGCACGCTCGACATCACCGCCGTGGTCGCGAGCGTGCGCCACCGGATCGACCCCGACCTCGGCGCCGGCATCACCTCGCCGCGCGACGTCGAGCTCGCCACCGCGGGCGACTGCACCACGTTCGCTCTCGCCTACGCGGCGCTCGCCGCGCGCCTCGACATCCCCACGCGGGTGGTCACCGGCCTGCGCGTCGACGGCGCCCGCCTGGTGCGCCACCGCTGGGCGGTGAGCTGGACCGGGCGCGCGTGGGTCGCGGTGGATGCCGCGTTCGGCGCGGTGCCCGCCGGTGGCGACCTGATCGGCCTCGCGATCCACGACGCCGACGATGCCGGCCTGATCGCGGGCGAAGCCGCGCTGACCGCCGTGCACGCCGCGCGCTGGCGCTAGGCGCACTGCTGTTCGGCTCGCGTCGGCCCTACGCGCGGGCGCGGCAGGCCCACAGGGCCCGGTGCACCGCCGCCTCGTCGAGATCGTCGCCGATCAGCACGATCTCGCTCCGCCGCGGCGCGTCCGCCCATGGCTCGCGCAGGGTCAGCTCGGTGCGAACGCCGGCGCGCTCGATGAATCCGCGCCGGGCCTCGCCCGCGAGATGGACGAACCCCTTGGCGCGCAGCAGCCGGTCGCCGAGCCCGGTGAGCACCGCGAGCACGCGCTCGCCCACCAGCGGAGCGTCGTCCATGAACGCGACGGCGACGATCTGGTTGCCGTGGTGGTGGCTCGCATGGGCGTGCGCGTGATCGTGCGCGCGGGTGGACCACGCGCGGACCTTGCGCGGCTCCACCACCCACGCGGTCATCGCGCGCGCGCCAGCGTCATCGAGCGGGAACGCCGCGCGCTCGGCGGTCTTCGCGAGGGTGTCGAGGCGGGCGTGGGTGTGGCGCACGGCCTCCGCGCTCGCGACGTCGAGCTTGGTGAGCAGCACGCGGTCCGCGCACATCACCTGCTCCCGCGCCTCCTCGCGGGTCTCGAGGGCGCTGCCGCCGCTCTCGGCATCGACGACGCACACCACGCCGGCAGGCAGGATGCGCTCGCGCTCGGCCTCGGGCACGCGGTGCAAGCCCTCGAGGATCGCGGCGGGCTCGGCGATCCCGGTGGTCTCGAGCACGACGTGATCGGGCTGGCTGCGGCGGATGATGTCCGCGATCCCGTCCCACAGGTCGTTCTTCGTGTCGACCTTGCAGCACACGCAGCCTCCAGCGAGTTCGAGCACGTCGCCGCCGCGCCCGATGATGAGCTGGGTGTCGATCGAGATCCGGCCGAGTTCGTTGACCAGCACGGCGATCCGCTTGCCGTGCTGCGCTCCGAGCATGCGGTTGAGGGCGGTGGTCTTGCCCGCGCCGAGCCAGCCGGTGAGGATCGTGAACGGGACGCGCTCGGCCACGGGGCTACGTCTGGCGGCGGTGGAGCGCGCGCTCGATCACGTTCGCGAGCACCTCGCGCACGAACGGCCGCACCACGAAGGCATCGGGGCCGGTGGCGGCGCCGACGTCGTAGATGTCGATGTACGACGTCGTCATCATGACGATCGGGACGTTCGCCGTCGCCTCGTCGGCCTTGATCCGGCGACACACCTCGGCGCCGTCGATCTTCGGCAGATCGCTGTCACACAGGATCACGTCGGGGGGCTCGTGCTTGACGCGCGCGAGCGCGCTCGCGCCATCCCGGGCGACCTGCACAACGTGACCGCGGCCCGAGAGCACCTTGACGATCAGGCGCACGACATCGGGCTCGTCATCGATCACCAGGACGCGGGCCATGGGTGATCGTACCACCTACTCGTCGAGGACGGCGCGTAGGCAGGTCTGGGCGACCGGGGTCGACCAGTCGCGCTTGTTGACGAAGTAGGCCCGGATGTTGCCATCGCGGTCGATCAGCGCGCTCTCGGGCACGGCCTTGATGCCCCACGCCGCAGCGATCGCGCCGATGTTGCCATCGCCCGTCGGCGGGTCGAGGTACACCTCGAACGGGACCCCGCCGGGGAGCGCGGCGCTGTACGCCTCGAGGGCGGCCGTGAACGACACCTCGCCGGTGGGCAGGCGCGTGTTCGGCGACAGGCTACCCACCAGCGCCAGCAGGACGTCGGTCCAGCTGTTGTCCGAGGCGAGCGCGATCACCACGAAGTCATCGCCGCCAAGCTCGCGGGCGAGCGCCTCGATCGCGGGCTTCTCGGTCTTGCAGACGCCGCACCACGATGCCCAGAAGTTGATCAGCACGACCTTGCCGCGGAAGTCCGATAGCTTGACGGGCTTGCCCTGGTTGTCGACGGCGGTGAAGTCTGGAGCGAGCACGGGGAGCTTGCACGGGGTCTGGCTTCCGCACAGGGCCGGCACGACGGGCTGGTCGCCGCGCAGGCCGCGACATGCCGCCGCGGACTCCCGGGCGGCCGCGGTCGGCACCATCCATAGCAGCGCGACCAGCAGGGTCACGCCGATGGCCGCCACCCCGCCACCCACGAGCCATACGCGCGGATCGACGACCACCCCACGGGGGGTCAGCTTTTGCCTCTCCGGTGTCTCCGGCATGGGCGACACCTTAGCCGATCCTCGGCTATGCTCAAGACCATGTCGGTCCGCGGTGCGCTCAGCACCATGCCCGCCGAGGACATCCTGGGCTGGGCCGCGCGCCGCCTGCTGTCGGGCCCGGTCACGTTCGAGCGGCGCGGCCTCGTGCGCGGCCTGATGATCGAGGACGGCAAGATCGTCTGGGCGAGTTCCAATCGCCGCGACGAGCAGCTCGGGATGGTCCTCCTCCGCGCGGGCCTGGTGGCCGAGCGCGCTCTCGCGGACGCCCTCGAGACCCGCGCCGAGACCGGCATGGCGCTCGGCAAGGTCCTGCTGATGTCGGGCCTGATCACCGAGTTCGATCTCGTCGAGATCCTCGCCACCAAGATCCGCGAGTCGGTGACCGACGTCATCACCTGGACCGACGGCACGTTCGACGTGGTGCCGCGCGAGTCCGCCGCCACGGGCGTGTCCGCGCAGCTGCCGATCGAGGTCTGCCTCGCATCCGCGCGCCGCCGCGCCCCCCGCATGCTCGAGGTGATGAGCGTGCTTGGCGCTGACGACGTCACGTTCTACGTGCCCCCGACCGCCGCCCCGCCGCCCCCGCCCGAGGACAGCGCCATGATCGACACCGCGCGCGTGTGGGAGCTCGCCGGGGACCGGCTGACCGCCGCCGACATCGCCGCATCGTTCGGCGGCGAGCGCTATGGCGTGTTCGACGCGCTCGCCCGGATGGTCACCGGCGGCCACCTGATCGTCGATCGCCGCAAGCGCGAGCGCGCCAACTCCGCGATCGAGCTCGCCGCCGGCGGGCGCGGGCGGCTCCGCCAGGGCGATCGCGCCGGCGCCCTCGCGATGGCCACCCAGGCGCTCCACCAGGATCCCAACGACGGCGAGGTCCGCAAGGCGTTCACGGTGATCGAGCGCGCGCGGGTCGCCGAGGTCGCCCGGAACCTGCTCGCCCGCCACTGCGTGCCGCGCCTGGCGGCCAACACCCCCGCCCTGACCACGGAGCGCGCCGCCGCGCTCGGGCTCACCGAGGCCGAGGTCGAGCTCGCCGGCCGCGTCGACGGCTGCTGGGACCTGCTCTCGCTCGTGCGCTCGGCGCCGGTCCGCGAGGCAGAGGCGCTGCTCGGCTTCGCACGCCTCGCCGAGGTCGGCGTTCTCGATCTCGGCTAGCGCTCCGCCATGGACGCCGTCGCCCCCACGCCCCTCGATCGGACCCGCCTGCTGCCCCGCAGCGGCATCGGCGTCGACGGGCCGTGGCTCGTGATCGCGCCGCCCGGCAACCCGACCATCCGCCTCGACTCGCGCCTGCTCGATCGCGTCGAACTGATCGGCCGCTCGCCGACCGGGCCGCTGGTGTGGTCCGGGATGGCGACCGCCGGCGTCGCCGCCGCCGCGCTCTCGCTCGTCCCCGGCGGCGTGTTCGCGTGCGCCGGCCTCGCGTACCTTGCCCACGAGCGGTTCAGCGAGGCCCGCCGCCGCCAGAACAGCCGCGACCTGTTACTCGCCCTCGGGGATCTCGAGGTCGCGCTCCACGTCGCCGACGGCCCCGAGGCCGCCAAGCAGATCGCCGGCCAGCTCGCGCCGTACTCGCGCGACGCGCCGATCACCCGCCCCGAGGTGTACGAGGACGCCAAGCGCCGCATGCGCGCCCAGGCAGAGGGCAAGGGCGAGGCGAGCGCCAAGCGCGACATCGAGAACGCCCTCGTCGTCGGCACCGACGTGGTCTACCTGCGCGGAGAGTACCTGCAGGTCGGGCAGGTCGCGTTCCGGATCACCGAGGTCCGCGAGTACGCGCTGCGCGGCGCCAACCTGCCGCTGACCGGCGGCCGGCTGCTCCAGGCCGCGATGGGGCTGCTCGTCGTCGCGGCAGAGACCCGCGCCAAGTCCGGCGAGGACACGTCGGTGCTCGCCAAGCGGATCGCGGACTACGAGGCCTGGTCCGGGCACACCGCCGGGCGCTGAGCGCGGCGGGCCGAGCTGCACGGCGCCTGGTTCCCACGCGTCTCGGCGGGGCGGCTCCGCCTGTCCGCAGCGGACGAGGTCTTCCCGGCCGGTGTGGGCGAATCGTGGCTCACCACGTCCGACCTCCTTGGGGCAGTTCCGGTGGATCAGCATGCGCGCCTGATCCGGCCGTTCGGTTCGGGGTTCTCGATCGACCGCCTGCGCGCGTGGGCCACGCACGGCGTGCTCGAGCGCGAGACCCTCGAGGACGACAACCCGTGGGCGCGGGACCGATTTCGCGCGACCGATCGGATGCGCGCGCTGCTCGGCCAGGGGCTCGACGGGGTCGGGGATGCCCCGCAGCTCCATGTCGGCGGCTGCCTGGTGAACGACCCCGCGTCGCCCTGGGTACGAATCGAGGACGACGCTGGCTGGCGGCTCGCGCTGCACGATCGTCCCTGACGGGACCGTGGGCGCGATCATCGTGGCCTGCCGTCGCGCATCTCGCGGGCGCCCCGATCACGAGCCGCGTGCGACCGATCGAGCCGCGCGTGAGAGTCCACAAGTAGCCGCCCCCGCGACCATCCGTGCGCCCGCTGCCGTCGCCGCGCCGCGTCGTCGCCATGCGCACCGGCTGCCGTCGCCGCACCCGCGCCCGTCGCCGCACCCGCGCCCGTCGCCGCACCCGCCGCCCGTCGCCGCACCCGCCGCCGCCGTCGCACCCGCCGCGCCGCCGCGCCGCGCCGCCGTCGCCGCGCCCGCCGCCGCCGTCGCACCCGCTGCCGCCGCCGCGCCCGCGCCCGTCGCCGCGCCCGTCGCCGCCGTCGCACCCGCTGCGCCCGTCGCACCGCTGCCGCCGCCGCGCCCGCGCCGTCGCCGCGCCCGTCGCCGCCGTCGCACCCGCCGCCCGTCGTCGCTCGCTGCGCCCGCCGCCGTCGCCGCGCCCGCGCCCGTCGCCGCGCCCGCTGCCGCTGCCGTCGCCGCGCCCGCTGCCCGTCGCCGCGCCCGTCGCCGCCGTCGCACCCGCTGCGGCCGTGCACGCTGCGCCCGCCGCCGTCGCCGCGCCCGCGCCCGTCGCCGCGCCCGCTGCCGCTAGCCGTCGCCGCGCCCGCTGCCGTCGCCGCGCCCGCTGCCGTCGCCGCGCCCGCTGCCGTCGCCGCGCCCGCCGCCGTCGCCGCGCCCGCCGCCGTCGCCGCCTCTGCTGCCGTCGCCGCGCCCGCGCCAGCGCCGCACCCGCTGCCGCCGCCGTCGCCGCACCCGCGCCCGCCGCCGCACCGCCGCCCGTCGCCGCACCCGCCTGCCGCCGCCGTCGCCGCACCCGCTGCCGCCGCCGTCGCCGCGCCGCGCCCGTCGCCGCACCGGCCGCCGTCGCCGCACCCGTCGCCGCGCCCGCGTCGTCGCCGCACCGTGCAGCCGTCGCCGCACCCGCGCCCGTCGCCGCACCCGCCGCCGCACCGCGCCCGTCGCCGCACCCGCGCCCGTCGCCGCACCCGCGCCCGTCGCCGCACCCGCGCCCGTCGCCGCACCCGCGCCCGTCGCCGCACCCGCGCCGCGCTCGCCGCCGCCCGCGCCCGTCGCCGCACCCGCGCCCGTCGCCGCACCCGCCGCCGCGCCGCCCCGTCGCCGCACCCGCGCCCGTCGCCGCACCCGCCGCCGCACCGCGCCCGTCGCCGCACCCGCTGCCGCACCGCGCCCGTCGCCGCACCCGCTGCCGCCGCCGTCGCCGCACCCGCTGCCGCCGCCGTCGCCGCACCGGCTGCCGTCGCCGCACCCGCGCCCGTCGCCGCACCCGCGCCCGTCGCCGCACCCGCGCCCGTCGCCGCACCCGCGCCCGTCGCCGCACCCCGCCGCCGCACCCCGCCCGTCGCCGCACCCGCCGCGCCGCGCCGTGCCGCCGCCGCCGCCGCACCCGTCGCGCCCCGCTGCCGCCGCCGCCGCCGCACCCGTCGCCGCACCCGCGCCCGTCGCCGCACCGGCGGCCGTCGCCGCACCCGCGCCCGTCGCCGCACCGGCGGCCGCGCCCGTTCCCATCGCCGCGCCCGCGTCGTCGCCGCGCCCACCACTGTTCTCGTCGCCAGGCAACTCGCTCGTAGATCGGCCATCGTCGCGCTCGTCGGGCTCGGGTCCTCGTGCGCGCGTACAGATGGGCACTCGCGCGCGTGCGGGTAGGCGTCGTCGCCTTCGCGCCGGGTCGCGCGTCCCCTCGCGCCGGGAGCCCACCCTACCCCGGGATCCGGCTGGAGCGTGACGTGCCCAGGTCAACCGCGGAACGGAGCCGCTGCCCGGCGTGACGCCGCGCGTGGACCTGGCCGTGGCCCGGGCACCTCGTCGACGGACAACAGCCCGTGCTTCCTCCACCCGACGGTCAGGAGCCATGTCCGCGGGAGCCACCCGAACAACCCCATGTACGCCTTGGGCAGGGTGTCCAGCCGCAGGATCGGCCCGCGCTCCTTCCACCCGCCGAACATCACCGCCGTCGAGTAGGGATCGAGCGTCCAGCTGCGCGCGAACGGGCGCCGATCCTCTCGATGCTTCCGCCAGTTGTTGAGCACGTACGCCAGCGCGTGCCGCGCCTGCCGCGGCGACGTGATGATCTCCACGTGATAGCGGTCCGGAAACACCGCCCCGCGCCGCCGCTCGGACAGCCGCCGGCTGATCACCGCGTTGATGTGCTTCGCCGCGCTGATCTGGAACGCCTTCATCCCCCGGGCCAGCGCCGCCTTCCCCTCCGCTTCGACGAGCAGATGGATGTGCGACTGCTGCACGCTCGCGTGCACGATCCGGCAGTCCTCCCACTTCGCCGCCACGATCGACGCCTCCCGGATCGCCGCGAACAGCTTCCCCTTCCGCAGCCCTCCACCCTCGACGATGTCCCCGTGCACCCGCAGCACCACGTGGACCGGCTGCGTCGACTTGAACTCCGTGCGCGTCTTGTGAGGTGACCCCGCCCGCGCCCCCTTCGGCGGCCGGCCCACCTGCCGCACCCCGGGCTTCCGCCGCCGCTTCGCCGCCGCCGCGAACAGCTCACCTTGCGGTCGCCCCGCCCGCCCCTTCAGCACGCGCCACCGCGGCCGCCGTTTGGTGCCCTTCACCATGGAACCCATCCTACGCACACGTTCAGTGCCGTTCAACATAATTTCGCCGATATTTTGTTGATGCGACCAGCGCCTGTCGTTTGACCGAGGCGGTCCAGCGACCACGACTGCGTGGCCGAGTCCTCTCCGCGGAGCGGAGCCGACGCCGGGCACCGCCCGCAGCCGGCGGCTACTTGCAGAGGCCCCACAGGAGGGCGAGCTGGCGATCGAGGAGCTTGCGGGCCGCGGCGGTCTCGACGCGCCAGCCCCAGGCGTCCGCGGTGTCGAGGGCGGCGAGGATCTCGCCGGCGCTGCCGCGGGCCATGCGGTAGAAGCGCTTGCCGTCCTTGCCCCCGCGCCGCGCGCCCTCGCCGAGGTTGAGCGTGATGCTGGTGCCGGCGCGCACGACCTGGTCGGCGGCGTTGGCGTCGTAGCACTTGAGCTGCACGACGACGGGACAGAGAGCGCGGATGAGCTCGAGAGCGACCTGGTAGGCGACGAACATGAGCAGGGTCCTTTCGTGAGAGGGGCCCGCGCGCGACCGCGAAGGAGCTCGGGGTGGCGAGGGGGCCTCGCCCGACAGCGGCCGTCGACGCGCAGGACCCGCGACCGGCGCCCACGGCCACCGGTCGTGTTCATCACGGCGCGCACCTGTGCGGCGGCGGTCCGCGCGGCACCACCGGTGCGGCGACTGGCGCGTGGGCATGCGCGGCAGGCCGCCAGGGCGGCCCCCCGCCGACCCGAGATCCGAAGCGCGTGCGCGCGACACCTCGAACAGGCACCCGCGCATGACGATGCCGGCCAGCGAGTGACCAAGCGCATCCCGCGCGCACCCGGAGCGAGCGTGCGACCGACGCCATGCCGCACGTGCGCGCCGCCATCATCACGCGAGCGCGAGCGCGGGCGCGGGCGCGCGGCCGGCAAGCCGACGGCAACCGCGCCACCGCCACCGAGGTCGCCACCGCCACCGCCACCGAAGCCGAGGCCGCCACCGAAGCCGAGGCCGCCACCGAAGCCGAGGCCGCCACCGAAGCCGAGGCCGCCACCGAAGCCGAGGCCGCCACCGAAGCCGAGGCCGCCACCGAAGCCGAGGCCGCCACCGAAGCCGAGGCCGCCACCGAAGCCGAGGCCGCCACCGAAGCCGAGGCCGCCACCGAAGCCGAGGCCGCCACCGAAGCCGAGGCCGCCACCGAAGCCGAGGCCGCCACCGAAGCCGAGGCCGCCACCGACAGCCGCCAGGCCGCCACCGAAGCCGAGGCCGCCACCGCCACGCCGCGCACCGCCACCGCCACCGCCACCGCCACCGCCACCGCCACCGCCACCGCCACCGCCACCGCCACCGCCACCGCCACCGCCACCGCCACCGCCACCGCCACCGCCACCGCCACCGCCACCGCCACCGCCACCGCCACCGCCACCGCCACCGCCACCGCCACCGCCACCGCCACCGCCACCGCCACCGCCACCGCCACCGCCACCGCCACCGCCACCGCCACCGCCACCGCCACCGCCACCGCCACCGCCACCGCCACCGCCACCGCCACCCTCCGACGCAGGCGGTTGCGGCAGCGCCCCCGCCTCAGCCCGGCGCCGTCAGCAGCCGCAGCTCGAACGCGCAGCCCTGCCCAGCGGCGGACGCCGCGTCGATGGTCCCGCCCCACGGCACCAGGATGCCGCGCGCGAGCTCGCCGATCTCGGCGGTCCGCTCGCTGCCCTCGCCGTTGTCGGCGATGATCACCACCGCCGCGCCAGGCTCGGCGTGGACGCGGACGCTCAGCGAGCTGCCCGGCAGCGCGTGCGCCGAGTGCGCGCACACCGTGGCGAGCTGGGCGACGAGGAGCGCGAGCGTGCCGGGCGTGCCGCGCGCCGGGGGCGCGTGGGGGAGATCGATCAGCACCTCGATGCCGCCGACGAGGTGATGGCCGACGAGCCGCAGCCCGTGATCGACCGCGGTGGCGACGTCGAACCAGCCGGGCGTGGCGTCGTCGATGGCGCGCTCGAGCTCCTCGATCCGCCGGGCCAATGTCGTCGCCTCGAGGTAGGCGGTGGAGAGGTCCTGGCGCAGCGTCTGGAGCGCGCGCCACGGGTACGGCGCCGGCCCCGTCGAGGTCGCGCCGTGGCGCTCGAGCGCGTCGACGATCACGCCGAGCCGCTCGCGCAGGCTCCGCGTGGGCTCGCCGAGCTGCCGCGCGACCTCCACCGCGACCTCGCCGGCGAGCGCGCCCTTGACCGCGGGCCACGCCCCGGCGGGGTGCGCGGGATCGTGCGGGGACCGGATCACAGCGTCCCCGTCAGCAGGAACCAGGTCTGCCCCACCCCGCCCACGGTCAGCCCCTGCGCGTAGCCGAGTTCGAACGTGCCGGGCACGAAGTGGCCGAACAACGCGTCGAGGCGGAGCGCGGCGCCGGCCGAGGCGCGCAGGTGCTGGTCGAGATCGAGCTCGGTGTCGTAGGCGACGGCGACGTCGGACAGCAGGCCGAGGTGGACGCGGCGCAGGTAGACCGGCAGCGTGCCGAGGCCGCGCTCGATGTCGAACAGCACCTGGCGGTACTCGAGGTTGAGCAGGTGGTACTGGTTGCCGGCGATGCTGCGCGTGGGGTAGCCGCGGAGCAACCCGGTGGTGCCGGCGCGCGCGCTGTTGACGATCGACATCGCGACGTCTTGCACGGGGACGCCGCCGAGCCCGAACGAGCCGGTGCGCACGAGGTCCCCCGCGCGCAGGGCCCCCCCGAGGCGCGCGGCGATCGTCGGCGTCCGCCCCCACGGCAGCTGCCAGTACTGGCCCAGCACGTAGCTGACGGTGACGTTGCGATAGGTGGCGCCGAGCGCCGGGTGATCGAGGCGCAGCGACACCGAGGCGTCGAAGCCGAGCTGCGGGCCGATCGGCCACGTGGCCCCGCGCGAGGTCGTGAACGCCAGGCGCGTGCCGAGGCCGGACTGGACGTAGTCCGTGAGCGGCTTGACCGGCACGCGGTCGCCGGGGTCGAGCACGAGCATCGGCTCGTTGACGACGCGGAACCAGTCGATGTCGTAGTCGAACGACAGGGTCCAGGTGGCGTCCGGGCGCTGCTCGAACGGGAGGCTCGACGACACCGTCGCGCTCCACTGCTCCTCGGAGAACCCCCGGTTGACCCCATCGACGCGGTAGCCGCCGCGCTCGACGAGCGTGCGGGCGGCGGCGAGCCGGAGCGGCTGGCGCCACCGCGTGTACGCGTACGAGGCGCCGATGTTGGTGTCGCCGGTCTCGAGATCGGTGCCGACCGAGAGCGCGTAGTTGTGGAGCCCGAATGCGTCGGCCCCGCCGGTCTGGAGCGTGGCGCTCGGGGCGTCGCCCATCTGCACGCTCGCCGTCCACGCGCGCGGCGCGAGGCTCTCGAGCGGGCGGTAGGGGCGCGCCGCGGACACCTTCGCGGAGTCATCGCGGATCACCGTCGGCGGCGGGCGATCGTCGAGATAGTCGCGCGCCGGCAACCACCGCGCGGGCTCGACCATCAGCTCGTGGAGGTCGTAGCCGCCCCTGGGCACGGCGGCTGCGAACGCCAGGCGCGCACCGTCCGGGGACGGCTTGGGCTGGAACGCGCCACCGATCACGTTGGTGACCTGCCACAGCGCGCGCGCCTCGAGGTCGTACGCGTAGATGTTCTGGATGCCGGTGCGGTCGCTGTCGAAGTAGAGGGTGCGCCCGTCGGGAGACCACTGCGGCGCCATGTCGATGGCGCGATCGTGCGTGATCTCCTGGACGGATCCGGACGCGAGCTCGACGACGAGGATGTCGCGATACCCGCCGGTGCGCCACGCCGAGAACGCGACGCGCGTGCCATCGGGCGACCACGCGGGCTGGTATGCCTGCTCGAACGGGCGCCCCCGCCACACGATCGAGGCCGGGGCGTCGGGCACCGCGTCCATCACGGCGAGGACGCTCATGGTGTGGTCGTTCTGCGAGTACGCGATGCGGCGGCCGTCGGGCGACACCGCCGGGTCGCGCGCGCGGCGGCCGCGGGTCAGCTGGATGGTGGCGCCGGTCGCCGCGTCCCACCGGAACAAGTCCTGGAACGCGTAGTCGCGGCGGTAGCGCCGCCCGCCCTGCTCGAACACGAGCGCGCCGTCGGGGAGCAGGTCGAACGGCCCGATGCCCTGGTGGCGCACCACGTCGCGCGCGCCCCGCACGTCCCCGCCGACGGGCATCGCGCGGATCTTCGGCAGCGTGTAGCCATCGGACTGGATCCACAGCAACTCGCGCCCGTCGGCGCTGTAGTGCGAGAACAGGTTGCCCTCGCCGCTCGTGGTCAGGCGCCGGCCCGCGATCAGGCCGCGCCGCTCGGCCGCCATCTCCTGCATGCCGTAGCGATCGCGGAGGTAGAGCTTCCAGTCGTCGTACAGGTCGGTGAACGGCCTGCCCACGACCTTGGCGATCTGCCGGTTGATCGCGAACGGCGGCGCGTACGAGCCGCTGGTGTGGCTCATCGCGCGGAGCGTGTCGTCGCCGAAGCGATCGAACACGTAGCGGAGGAAGTGCGATCCGTAGACGTACGCGACGTTGCCGCGCGGGAACTGCCGCGGCGCGCCGCTGATCTGGTCGATCCGCATGTCCTTGCCGGCGTGACGCGAGATCCGGATGAACTGGTCGAAGCGGGTGCCGCGGTTGCGCCCGCCCGACGAGCGCTTGGACTCCTCGTAGACCGCGATGCCCTCGATCACCCAGCGCGGCATCACCTGGTTCGGCGCCCAGGTCTTGCCGAACACCCGGTTGTAGATCGTCGGCAGCCCCTCCACCGTGTCGAGGTGGAGGATGTGGGTGTACTCGTGGGCGGTCAGCCCGTACATCCAGTCGTCGTGGTCGTCGAGCTCCGACAGGCTGGTCGGCGCGGTGGCGTACAGCTGGATCGCGTTGCGCGGCAGCACGCTCGCGAACCCGTTCGCGCTGTCGGTGTCATCGACGATCGCGATGATCGTCTTCTCGGACGGGGCATGATCGAGCGCCGGCGCGAGCGTCCGGTGCGCGGCCTCGGCCACCACCGCCACGCGCCGCGCGAGCGGCTCCATCGGGTCCCAGTAGTGGACGATGAAGTGCTCGGACTCCACCGTGTGATGAACCCGCAGTGGATCGCCGGCCCGCGCGGGGGCGCTCGCCGCGAGGGCGATCACCGCGGCGGTCGCCACCCCCACCCGCCGAGCCCGCCGCGCTGCCAGGAGCGCGGAGGGCAGCGTCATGCCCGCCCCTTCTTCTGGCCGGCGACGCTGAACACGTACTCGCTGACCAGCGCGCGGACCTCGGCGGCCGTCGCGAGCTTGCGCGCGCGGATGACCAGCGCCTCGGCATCGGCGGCGCCGATGGTCCGGATCATCGCCTTGACCTCGGGCACGCTGACGGCGCTCATCGACAGCTCGCGGATGCCGAGCCCGACGAGGATCGGCGCGATCAGCGGCTCGCCCGCCATCTCACCGCACACCGTGACCGGGATGCCGGCATCGCGCGCCGCGCGGGCGACGTCGCCGATCAGGCGGAGCAGTGACGGGTGCAGCGGCTCGTAGAGGTACGACACGTACTCGTTCACGCGATCGACCGCGAGCGTGTACTGGATCAGGTCGTTCGTGCCGATCGAGAAGAAGTCGGCCTCCTGCGCGAGCAGATCCGCGGTCAGCGCCGCCGACGGCATCTCGATCATGATGCCGAGCTTGACGTGGGGGTCGTACGGTAGTCCCTCCGCGGTGAGGTCGACCTTGACCTCCTCGACGACGGCCTTCGCCGCACGCAGCTCCGACACCCCCGAGATCATCGGGAACATGATCTTGAGCGGGCCGTGGGCCGAGGCGCGGAGCAGGCCGCGGAGCTGGGTCTTGAACAGCCCGCGCCCGAGCTCGGCGAGGCACAGCCGGATCGAGCGCAGCCCGAGCGCCGGATTGGCCTCCTGGAGATCGGCCGCCTCGAGGAACGGGGCGAGCTTGTCGGCGCCGAGGTCGAACGTGCGGATCGTCGCCGGCAGCCCGCCGAGTCGATCGAGGACCTCCACCGCCGTGCGGTAGTGCTTCTCCTCGTCGGGCAGCTCGCTGTGCCCCATGAACAGGTACTCGGTGCGGAACAGGCCGACGCCCCTCGCACCGTAGGCGAGCCCGGCATCGAGCTCATCGGGGCCGTCGATGTTCGCGTACAGCGCCACGTCGACCTCGTCGCGCGTGCGCGCCGGCAGGTCGCGCATCGACTGCAGCAGCGCACCCGCGGCGGCCTGGCGGCGCTGCTCCTCGCGGAACTCGGCCACCGTCGACGCCGCCGGGTTGACGATCACGATGCCGGCACCGCCGTCGATCAGGATCAGGTCGTCGGTCTCGACCAGCTCGGTGATGTTCTCGAGGCCGACGACCGCGGGGATCTCGTGTGCACGCGCGATGATCGCGGTGTGGGAGGTCTTGCCCCCGGCGTCCGTGATCAGGCCCGACACCGCGGCCTTGTGGAGCTGGGCGGTGTCTGCCGGCGACAGGTCGTACGCCACGACGATCGCGTCCGGGGGCGGCGTTGGCGGACCGGTGTCTCGCCCGAGCAGGTTGCGGAGCACGCGCTCGAACACGAACTCGACGTCGCTGCGCCGCTCGCGCAGGTACTCGTCCTCGATCGCGTCGAACACGCCCGCGATGTCGTCGACGGCGCGCCGCGCCGCCCACTCGGAGTTGATCAGCTCCTCGCGGATGTAGCCGACCGCCGCGCCGACCAGGTGCTCGTCGTGGAGCATCATCTGGTGGGCGGTGATGATGTGGTAATCGCTCTCGTTCTCCGAGGCGAGCTTCTCCTTGATCTTGGCGAGCTGCTTGTCCGACGCCGCGATCGCCTTGTAGAGGCGCGCGATCTCGGTGTCCACGTCCTCCGCCTCGATGTGGTAGCGCGGTGCCTTGAGCGTGTCGCGCCCGATCAGGTACGCGCGCCCGAACGTGATGCCGGCCGAGACGCCGAGGCCCTGCTTCCGGATCTCCGGCCGGGACTCGTTGTTGCCTCCGCCGCGGCTCATGGGGCGGCTACCTCCCCTCGCCGAACTTGTCGTCGATCAGCGCGGCGAGCGCCGCCACCACCTCCGCGGCCTTGTCGCCGCGCGCCCGCAGCGTCACGGTGGTGCCCTTCGGGGCGACCAGCGTGAGCACGCTGAGGATGCTCTTGCCGTTCACCTCGGGCCCGTCCTTGGCGATCGTCACCTCGCACGGATACTTCGATGCCGTCTGGACGAACTTCGTCGCCGCGCGGGCATGCAGCCCCAGCTCGTTCTGGATCAGCAGCGTCTTCTCGGATCGATCATCGGACGACATCAGCCCCCCCGTTCCACGTCACGATGCCGGACCAGCATGTCGTACTCGCCGCCGAGCCGCCGGCGCAGCTCCTCGACGATCGCCACCGACCGGTGGCGCCCACCTGTACACCCGACGCAGATCGTGACGTACAGCTTCCCCTCCTTCTGGAAGTGGGGGAGCGTGAACCGCAGCAGGCTCTCGACCTGGCGCGTCAGCTCGAGGCCATCGGCCCCGAGCACGAACTTCGAGACCTCGGGATCCCGGCCATCGAGGTGCGTCAGCGCCGGCTCGAAGTACGGGTTCGGCAGGAACCGCACGTCGAACACCAGGTTGAAGTCGAGCGGAAGGCCGTACTTGAACCCGAACGAGATCAGCGTGACCGCGAGCTTGCCGGTGCCGCCGTAGCGATCCTGGATGATCGCCTTGAGCTGGTGCATGTTGAGCTGCGAGGTGTCGATCACCTCCGCCCCGGGGCGCATCTCGGTCATCAGATCGCGATCGCGTCGCACGCCATCGATCAGGTCGTCTCCGGACAGCGGGTGGCGGCGACGGGTCTCGCTGAACCGGCGCAGCAGCACCTCGTCGCTGGCGTCGAGGAACATCACCTCGAGGCGATGACCGGCGGCGCGCAGTATGCCGAGCGCCCCGGCCCACGCGCCGAGGTTGCGGCGCTGGCGCGAGTCGACGGCGATCGCGAGCTTGTCCCGGCCCTCGTTGGCGAGGTGCTCGACGAGCTGAGCCACCAGCGGCACCGGGATGTTGTCGACACAGTAGAACTCGATGTCCTCGAGCGCGCGCAGCGCCGTGCTCTTCCCGGCGCCCGACAGGCCGGTGACGATCACGATCTGCATCCGCTACTCCACCGTGTCCATGGTGCCCGCCGCCGCCTCGACCATCGCTCGCGACAGCTGGTCCCGGAACGCCCGCGCCGAGTGGGTGCCCTGAAGCTTGAGCAGCTGGTTGCGCGCCGCGACCTCGGTCAGGGTCGCGAGGTTGCGGCCCGGTCGTACCGGCAGCCGGATCTTCGGCACGTCGCAGCCAAGGATTCGCTCGAAGTGGTCGTCGAAGCCGAGGCGGTCGTACTCGACGCCCTCGGCCCACTCGTGAAGCTCGACGACGAGTTCGATCTTCTTGGCGTCCCGCACGGCCGCAACGCCGAACAGGTCCTCGATGTTGATGATGCCGAGGCCGCGGATCTCCATGTGGAACCCGAGGATCCCGGCGCCCCGCCCGATCAGCTGGCCGCTCTTGACCCGGATCCGCACCACGTCGTCGGCGACCAGCCGGTGGCCACGCACGACCAGATCGAGCGCGGTCTCGCTCTTGCCGATGCCGCTCTTGCCCCGCAGCAGCACGCCGATGCCGTTGACGTCCATCAGCACGCCGTGGAGCTCGGTCGACGGCGCGAGCTTGTCGCCCATCCACGCCGTGACCGCCGCGATGAAGTCCGCGGTGATCAGCGCGCAGATGAACAGCGGCACGCCCCGCTCCTCGGCCGCGCGCCGCAGCTCCTCGGGCGGGGCGTGGTTGCGGCACACGACGATGCAGGCCGGCTCGCTGCCGAGCAGCGTCTGGATGCCCACGGTGCGGGCGGGCTCGTGATCGAGCAGGTACTCGATCTCGGTGCCGCCGAGCACGAGCACGCGACCCGGGTGGAGCTGCTCCGGCCAGCCGGTGAGCGCCAGGCCGGGCTTCTGGATCCGCGGCACCGCGATCGGGCGGGCCAGACCGCCGAGACCGGCCACGGCGACCAGCTCGAGCTCCCTGCGCTCGAGGAGCTCACCGACCGTCAACACCACAGCCACGGTCGACATTCAGTACTTGTCGTCCTCTTCCGCGACGACCGCGTACATCGCCTCGGCGTCGGGCGCCGCGAGCAAGCGCTTGCGGAACTCGATGTCCTTGAACACGCGGCTGATCCGCGCGAGCGCCTTGAGGTGGGCGCCCGTGGACGCATCGGGGGCGACGAGCACGAAGAACAGGTACGTCGGCTGCCCGTCCATGGAGTCGAAGTCGACGCCGGCGGGGACGCGGCCGAGGCACGCGATGATCTCCCCGACGGAGCTCAGCTTGCCGTGGGGGATCGCGACGCCCTCGCCGATCGCGGTCGACGCGAGTTGCTCACGCTCGATCAGCACGCGCGACAGCGACGCACGGTCGATGCGCGGGTGGTTCGCCGCCATGTAGGCTGCGAGCTCCTCGAGAATCTCGCGCTTCCCGGTCGCCTGCAGCGCGGGAATGACCATATCGCGCTTGATGAGGTCGACGATCTTCATCCGCTGCGCGAGAAAGTACCACTATCCTCCGGTGCCGTCGCGCGGTTGCGCGGTTCCACCGGGGCGAAGTGAGGAGCGTGACCGAGCCCGCCCTGGTCGGGCCGCGGTCAGCTCGCGGTCAGCTCGCGGTCAGCTCGCGGTCAGCTCGCGGTCAGGCTGCGGTGGGCGGGGTCTCGATCAGACCGTACGCCCCGTCGTCGCGCTTGTAGACCACCGCGACCCGACCGTCGGTGTCGTGACGGAACACGAGGAACGGCTCGTGCAGCAGGTTGAGCTGCACGATCGCGTCCGCGACCGACATCGGCTGGGCGTGGAACTTCTCGGTCTTGACGACCTGGAACTCCGGGCTGCCCGAGGTGTCGTGCTGGTCGGGCACCGTCGCGGTGCCCGCGGACGCGTTCTCGCCGTTGAACGCCTCGGAGACGATCGAGTGCGACCACGGCAGCGACTGCACGCCGTGCGGGCGCGCCTTCATGCCCTCGAGCTTGCCCTTGTACTTGCGGACCTGCCGCTCGATCTTGGCGATGCAGAGATCGATCGAGCTGTACATGTTCTCCGTGATCTCGGAGCCCGCGACCTGGAGGCCGTTGTGCAGCTGGAAGGTGACGTCGATGCGGTGGTGATGACGCTCGGTCGAGAGGACAACGTGACAGCTGATGGGGTCCGGTAGGTACTTACGAACGCGCTCCATTCGCTCACGCGCGTACGACTTCAGGGCCTCGGTCGGTTCCATGTGACGGAACGTCACCGCGAATTGCATCGAGCAACCTCCAAAAAATAGTGGTTCGTTTCGATCCTACGCCGGTCGCGTCACCAGATCATTCGATCGTCGGTGACTATTTTTCGCGAATCGCACGGCCCCGCCCTGCTCAGCGCGAGCCGAGGGTCGCGAGCTGCGTGACGAGGTGCGCCGCGGCCACCTGAGCGTGCTCGACGGGCCTCGACGTCGGCGACTTCCGGCCGAGGGATTTGGGCAGCGTCGCGTACGCGGTGGCGGTGCGCCGGGCGTGCGGGTCCTGGCGCCAGCGCTCGACCTTGGTGGTCTCGCTGGCATCCTGGGCCACCTGCACGCACACCGCCAGCGCGGCACGATCGAGCTCGTCCGTCAGGTGGAACCGCGCCTGGATCTGTTCGATCACGACCTCGACCAGGCCGGTGAGCTCCGTCGACCGCTCGTAGACGCCCTGCGGCGGGCCCGCATCAGCGGACGTGCGCGCCGGGGCCGCCACCGGTCAGAACACCTGCTTGCGCTTGCTCGAGCTGAGGATGCCGAGCTGCTCGCGGTACTTGGCGACCGTGCGGCGGGCGATGTCGATGCCGCCCTTCTTGAGCAACTCGACGATCTTCTGGTCCGAGTGCGGGCGCTTGGGGTCCTCCGCGCCGACCAGCTCCTTGATCTTCGACTTCACGGCCTGCGACGCGAGGTCCTCGCCGTTGGTGCGCGAGATGCCGCTGTTGAAGAAGAACTTGAGCTCGTAGATGCCCTGCGGCGTGTGGACGTACTTCGACGTCGTCACGCGCGACACGGTCGACTCGTGCATCCCGATGTCCTCGGCCACATCGCGGAGGATCAGCGGCTTCAGGTACGCGATGCCCTTGTCGAAGAACTCGCGCTGGAACTTCAGGATCGACTCGGCGACCTTGATGATCGTGCGCTGGCGCTGCTGGATCGACCGGATCAGCCACTGGGCGCTGCGCAGCTTGTCCTGGACGTAGTCCTTGGACGCGGCCGAGTTGCCCATGGCGTTCTTGTAGAACCCGCTGATCTTGAGCTTGGGCAGGCCGTCGTCGTTGGGGACGACGAAGTACTTGTCGCCGACCTTGTGGATGTAGACGTCCGGCGTGACGTAGTGCGGATCGTCGGTGGAGTACTGCCGACCCGGGCGCGGGTCGAAGTCCATGATCACCTTGGCCGCCTCGTAGATCTCGTCGAGCGGCTGCTTCAGGTCGCGCGCGATCGCCTGGTAGTTCTTCTTCTCGAGGTTCCCGAGGTGGCTCTTGATCATCTTCACGCACAGGTCATCGTCCTGACCTGCCGCGACGCACTGGATCAGCATGCACTCGGCCAGCGACCGCGCGCCGACACCGGTGGGATCGAACGTCTGGATCTTCTCGAGCACCATCTCGGCGAGCACCGGGTCGACGCCGAGGTCGGCCGCCAGCTCTTCGATCGGCGGGTCCTTGATGTAGCCGTCGGCATCGATGTTGCCGAGGATCTCCATCCCGATCTCGAGCTGCTCGCGCGGCAGGTTCGTCATCTTGAGCTGCCACGCCAGGTGGTCGTGGAGGCTCGCGGGCTTGGTCAGCGTCTGCTCGAGGGACGGCATCTCCTCGCCGTCGCCGCGGAACGCCGGCATCGGCGGGCCCATCGAGTAGTTGTCGAGGTAGTTCTCCCAGTCGATCTCGTTGACCGCGCTGGCGTCGCCCTTGATCTCGGTCTGCGCGACCCCGTCCTGGATCGAGCCCTCGATCGGGGTCTCGGTGGAGCCGGCGCCCTCCATCTGGTGGAGCGCCTGCTCGTCCCCGCCCATCTCGTCCCGGTCCCGGCTCCGCTCGTTGTCGAGATCCATCTCGTCATCGAGGATCGGGTTCTCGAGCATCTCGTCGTGCACGAGCTCGGCCAGCTCCATGCGGGAGAGCTGCAGGAGGCGGATCGCCTGTTGCAGCTGCGGCGTCATGACCAGCTGCTGCGACAGCTTCAGTTCCTGGCGCATTTCCATGCCCATGGAATTCTCCCTTGTTCCCTGACGTTTAGCTCACCTGCACCGGGTCCGCGCCGCTGGTACGAGGCTTGAAAGAAGCCTACGCGCGCGATCCGGGCTTGTAAAGGGTCCATGGCCCGGCTCTTGCTTTACCCTAACGAAGTCCACCGGATGGCTACCTCTCGGAAGCGCCGGCGGCGGTCAGGGGCGCGCAGCGGTGCTGGCGGCCGCGGACTACTTCCGGTGATGCTCGAGCGCGGCCTTGATGAACCGCGAGAACAGCGGGTGCGGCGCGCTCGGGCGCGACTTGAACTCGGGGTGGAACTGGCACGCCACGAAGTACGGGTGGCCGGGCAACTCGATCATCTCGACCAGCCGGCCGTCCGGCGACGCCCCGGAGATCACGAGGCCGTGCCGCTCCAGCGCGTCCCGGTAGTGGTTGTTGATCTCCCAGCGGTGGCGGTGCCGCTCGCTGATCTCGGTGGTGCCATAGGCCTCGGCGGCGCGGGTGCCGGGCTTGAGGACGGACGGGTAGGCGCCGAGGCGCATGGTCGCGCCCTTGTCGGTGACGCCGCGCTGGTCGGGCATCAGGTCGACGACCGGGTGCGGGGTGGACGGGTCGACCTCGCTCGAGTTCGCCTTGTCGAGGCCGCACACGTTGCGCGCGAACTCGATGCACGCCATCTGCATGCCGAAGCAGATGCCGAAGTACGGGACCTTGCCCTCACGCGCGTAGCGGACGGCGGCGATCTTGCCCTCGGTGCCGCGGGCGCCGAACCCCGGTGCGACGAGGATGCCGTCGTACCTGGCGAGTGCGTCCGCGATCGCCGCGGGCGTGCCGAGCTTCTCGAGCTCCTCGCTGTCGAGGTGCTCGATCTTGACCCGGCAGTCGTTGGCGATCCCGCCGTGGAGCAGCGCCTCGTTGAGGCTCTTGTAGGCCTCGACGAGCTGCACGTACTTGCCGATGAAGCCGATCGTGACCTGGCGCTTGGGCTGGGTGACGCGCTCGACGACCTCCTCCCACGCCGACAGCCGCGACGCGCGCGACCACATGTACAGCAGCGACGCGAGCTTCTGGTCGAGGCCCTGCTCGCTCAGCATCAGCGGCAGCCGGTACACGGTGTCGACGTCGATCGACTGGAACACCGCGTCGGCCGCGACCGAGCAGAACATCGCCATCTTCTTGAGCGCGTCCTCGGGCAGCTTCTGCTCGCAGCGGACCACCAGCACGTCGCACTGGATGCCGAACTCGCGCAGCTTCTGCACCGAGTGCTGCGTGGGCTTGGTCTTGAACTCGCCGGCGGCGCGCAGGTGCGGGACCAGCGTCAGGTGCACGCTGACCGAGTTCTGCGCGCCGAGCTCGACGCGCAGCTGGCGGACCGCCTCGAGGAACGGCAGCGACTCGATGTCGCCGACGGTACCGCCGACCTCGACCACGAGCAGGTCGAGGCCCTCGGCGCAGCTCAGGATCCGCTGCTTGATCTCGTCGGTGATGTGCGGGATGACCTGCACCGTCGAGCCGAGGTACTCGCCGCGGCGCTCCTTGCCGATCACCGTCGAGTAGATCTGGCCGGTCGTGATGTTGTTGAGCCGCGACATCTTCGTCGACACGAACCGCTCGTAGTGGCCGAGGTCGAGGTCGGTCTCGGCGCCGTCGTCGGTGACGTACACCTCGCCGTGCTGGGTCGGGTTCATCGTGCCCGGATCCACGTTGATGTACGGATCGAGCTTCATGTTCGCGACCTTGAGGCCGCGGTTCTCCATGAGCGCGCCGATCGACGCGGAGACCATCCCCTTACCGAGCGACGACACGACGCCGCCGGTGACGAACACGAACTTGGTCTGCTGCGCCATCTGCGGCGTTCTACCGAGCGCACGCCGATCGCGCAATCACCGGTCGCAGGAGTCGGCCCCGGGCGTGTTCGCGGGCGGTTTCGATGGTGCGAGCGCGGTGGAGTCGGCTATGGTCATGGACCCGCGCTCTGCGGCGACGCCGCCGATCAGTCCCTCGGGGGCGCCGCCCCCGCCCCACGCGGCGAGCCGCGTAGCGGCCCTACCCCCGGTCGAGGTTGTTTCACAAACTCTCAGCGGAGCTGACGGCGCCAGCCCGAGATCTCGGAGGTCGCGGTCGGCGGCGGCAGCGTGGTGCCGGTCGACGAGCGGCGGGCCTCCGGGCGCGGGCCGGTGCGCTTGACGCCGTGCTCGAGCGCCGCCGCGATGATCGCCGCGTCGAGCTCGGCCTCGTCGGCGCGCGGCGCGAGCTCCCGGGCGTTGCGGCCGATGAAGCTGGTGTCGTACGCGCCCGCGATGAACGCCTCGTGGCGCAGGCAGCGGCGGTGGAACGCGAGGTTGGTCTCGATGCCGCGCACCTGGTACTCGTCGAGCGCACGCCGCATCCGGCCGACGGCGGTAGCCCGGTCTTCGCCCCACACCACCAGCTTCGAGATCATCGGATCGTAGTGGACCGGGATCTCGGCGCCCTCGTAGCAGCCGCTGTCGTTGCGGATGTACGGGCCGTCGGGCACCCGCATGTGGGTGATCGTTCCCGGTGACGGCAGGAACTTCACGGCGTCCTCCGCGTACACGCGACACTCGATGGCGTGGCCGCGGCGGCGCGCATCGAGCTCGGCCTGGGTCAGCGGCAGCGGCCGGCCCTCGGCGACGTCGAGCTGCCAGCCCACGAGGTCGAGCCCGTAGATCATCTCGGTGACCGGATGCTCGACCTGGAGCCGGGTGTTCATCTCGAGAAAGTAGAACCCACCGCCCTCGCCCAGGAGAAACTCGCAGGTGCCCGCGCCGACGTAGTCGACCGCGCGCGCCGCTGCGATCGCCGCCGCGCCCATCTGCGCGCGCAGCTCGGGCGACACCACGGGCGAAGGCGCCTCCTCGACGACCTTCTGGTGGCGGCGCTGGATCGAGCAGTCGCGCTCACCGAGGTGGACGATGTTGCCGTGGGTGTCGCCGAACACCTGGATCTCGATGTGGCGCGGCCGGATGATCGCCTTCTCGACGTACACCGTGCCGTCGCCGAACGCCGCGGTCGCCTCGCGGACCGCGCCCTCGAACGCGGGAGCGAGCTCGGCCTCGGTGTGGACCAGGCGCATGCCCTTGCCGCCCCCCCCGGCCGCGGCCTTGAGGAGCACCGGGAACCCGATCGGGCGCGCCGCGGCGAGCGCGGCCTCGGCGGTCGGGAACCCCTGCCCGCCCGGGCCGTTGTCCCCCGGGACCACCGGCGTCCCGG
The DNA here is from genome assembly GCA_964203225.1 of Kofleriaceae bacterium. Classification (GTDB taxonomy): domain Bacteria; phylum Myxococcota_A; class Polyangia; order Haliangiales; family Haliangiaceae; genus JABFXX01. The sequence continues at coordinate 491,009 of CAXNMK010000002.1, read as the reverse complement.
CGGCCGACACGGTGATCCGTGCCTCGGTCTTGCTGCCCATCTTCCGCATCGCGTGGGCCGAGGGGCCGATGAACGTGATGCCCGCGGTCGCGCACGCCTCCGCGAAGTCCTCGTTCTCGGACAGGAAGCCGTACCCGGGGTGGACGGCGTCGGCGCCGCTCTCGACGCAGGCCGCGATGATCTTCTCGATCACGAGGTAGCTTTCGGCTGCGGCCGGAGGGCCGATGTGGATCGCGGCGTCGGCCATCAGCACGTGTGGCGCGAGTCGATCGGCGTCCGAGTACACGGCGACCGTGCCGAGGCCGCGCTCCTGGCAGGTCCGCATGACACGGACGGCGATCTCGCCCCGGTTGGCGACGAGGACGCGGCGGATCGGGCGGACCGGTGGCGACGACAGGGACGACATGCGGCGCACACAATACACAAACCCGTGGGCGCGTTGCATTGCGCGAGGGGCCACCATAGAATCGAGACAAATCCGAGATTTGCGCGGGGCGAGGGATCCCCGCGTGGTTCTCGGCGCTGGGAGATTCGCCTTGGCCGATCCAAATACCCGTCAGGGAAAGCGCACGCCGGTCACGCTCAAGATCAAGTTCAAGAGCGAGACGCTCGAGCAGTTCATCGAGCGTTATGCCGTCGATGTCAGCCAGGGCGGCATCTTCATCCGCACCAAGGAGCCGCTCGCCGTCGGCACCCAGATGCGGTTCGAGTTCCAGCTCAAGGACGCCTCGCCGCTCATTGGTGGGGAGGGCACCGTCGTGTGGACCCGCGAGAACGACCCGAGCCGGCCGGCGATCGCGCCCGGCATGGGCGTCCGGTTCGACCGCCTCGCCGATGGCAGCCAGAGCGTGCTCGAGAAGATCCTCGCCGAGAAGCTCAAGCAGGCCCCACGCCACGCAGGCGGCGAGGCGAGCACCAAGCCGCCGCCGTTCATGGACTCGCCGACGATGGTCGCGCCGCTGTCCGTGCAGGAGGCGCTGCTCGGGAAGAGCGGCACCGGCGGCCGTCGCGACGACCCGTTCTCGAAGCAGGCGACCCCGCTGCCCAAGCCGGCCCCGTTCCAGTCCGACGCCGAGGCGTACCCCGAGGAGGCGTTCGAGGAGGCCACCAAGATCCGCCTGCTCGACGACTTGATCGCCGCGACCGCGCCCACGGCAACGACCGCGACCGCGACCGCCACCCCGAGCACGCGCAACGACGCCACCGTCGCCGAGCCCCCGGATGAAGAGGTGCTCGCCGTGGCGGGCCTCACGGCATCCGTGATCGATCGCGACTCCGTCCCGCTGCTGCCCACGCCGCCCGATGCGTCCGCTCCCGCCAAGGCGTTCAGCCCGGCGAGCGCTGAAGGGAAGAAGACCCGCGTCGGCATCGAGCCGAACAAGGCCGCCACCACAAAGCAGTCGTCCCCGCCGCCCGCGGTCGCCGCCAGGAGCGAGCGCGCCGCAGCCGAGACCACCCGCGTCGCGCCGATCCGCGATGCGCCTTCACCGAACAGCTCGGCGAGCACCGTGATCCTGCTCCTCGTCGCGCTCGCCCTCGGGGGCGCGGCCGTGTGGTTCTTCGTGCTGCGCGACAAGGCGCAGGAATCTAACGGGACACAGGTCGGCTTGGCCGCCGGCACCACGACGCCCGCCACGCCTTCCACGACGCCCCCCGGCCCCGGGAGCGACGTCACGCCGACCGAGACCGGCAGCGGCAGCGCCGCCGCGATGACCAGCAGCGGCAGCGCCGCCGCGATGACCGGCAGCGGCAGCGCTGACGCCGGCAGCGCGACCGAGGCCGGCAGCGCCGCCGGCAGTGGCAGCGCCGCCGGCAGTGGCAGCGCCGCCGGCAGCGGCAGCGGCAGCCCCGCCGGCAGCGGCAGCGCCGCCGGCAGCGGCAGCGCCGCTGTGGCGACCACCACGACGCCGACCACCCCGACAACGCCCACCACCACGCCCGCGACGCCGAACCCGACCCCGGAGATGGTGATCTCGGCGAACGCGCCGCGCGCGACCATCGATGTCGTGGGTGCGGACGCCCGCGGCCCGGCCCCGCTGCGCGCCCAGCTCGAGCGCGGCCGGGTCTACACCGTGCGCGTGACCGCGCCCGGTTACAACGATGCCGAGATCGAGGTCAAGGGCGGCGATGCCCGCGGGTTCGCCAGGCTGAGCAGCAAGCCGCGCGCGGTCGAGATCTCGAGCGAGCCGGCCGACGCGATGATCTTCATCGACGGCGCGAACTCGGGCTTCACCACGCCGCACACGCTGGAGCTCACCGACGACCGCACGTCGCTCACGATCACGTTTCGCAAGAACGGCTTCAAGGCCGCCGAGCGCACGGTCGGGGGCGCGAAGTTCGCCGTCGTGGGCGACAAGCTGGTCGCCAAGGTCAACGAGACCCTGGTGCCCACCACGGCCGCGCCGGCGTCCACGGGTACGGACGGCGGTGGCACGAGCGGCGGCAGCGGCGCGCCTGGCCCCTCCGGCAGCGCCGCCGGCGCGAAGCCGCGCTCGCCCGAGCCCGAGCCAGACTTCATCCAGCAGCCGTGATCCGCCGGCGCGCCGCGCTCGTCGCCGCCGTCGCGCTCCGGGCGCTCGTGGTGGTCAGCGGCGCATGCCAGACCGACGACGCGCGGCGCTCGCCGGCCGCGTCACCCCGCTCGACCGCGGGGCCCAGGTCAGCTGCACCGCGCTCGCCGGGCCCCGCCGCGGACGGGGTGGAGGCGGCCGCGCCGCCGCTGACGCTCACGCGGATCGAGGCGCTCGCGCCCACCCTGCCCGGCGCAGCCCCCCTCGCGCCGCTGCACATGTTCCAGGCCGATCAAGCGCGGCAGACGTGGTGCCTCGCGGGCGAGGACGCCGAGCTGATCGCGCAGGCGATCGCCGGGGCGCTGCGCGCCGCGGGCTGGGACGAGGTCACGTCGCGCGGCACCACCGAGCGCGCCGGCGCAGCGGGCACCCAGGACGGCATCCACGCATCGTTCTCGATCGGCGGCCGCGATCCGAGTTGCGCGGGTGGCCGCGTCGCGACGGCGCACTATCACGGCGCGACCATCACGCTACCCGCGGTCACGCCGGGCGAGCCGATCCGCTGACCGCGGACCGCGGGGTCAGTTCCACGGGGCTCCGCCCCTCCCTCCGCGGCAAGCCGCACAGGGTTCCCACCCCGGTGTTCGAGACGGGTTCACCGTCTCTCAGGTCCACGGGGCTCCGCCCCGCCCTCCGCGGCAAGCCGCACAGGGTTCCCACCCCGGTGTTCGAGACTGTCTCTCAGCCGGCGCTCGCCTTGATCCACTTGCTCGGATCCCCGACGCGCGGGCGCTCGCCGCCGCGCACGAGGTACCGCACCGCGTGCGCGAGCCCGTCGAGGCTGAGCGGGTACATCGCGAACACGCTCGCGACGACCTCGATCGTGGTGCCGGCCCAGAACCGGTCCGGCTCCGGGTTGAGCCAGGTCGCGCTGCGGAAGTGGGCGCCGAGCCGGCGCAGCCACTCGTGGCCCGAGGCGCGGCTGCTGGTGCTCGCGACGTACATCGAGCCGCCCGGATCGAGGAGCTCGCCCGGGTGCATCAGCGCGTCGCCGACGACCACGAGCTTCTCGTCGCGATCGCTGTGCGAGATCAGCTCGGCCGTGGGCACCGGCTTCTTGAACTCGGCATCCTCGTAGACGGCGTTGTAGACGCAGTTGTGGAAGTAGTAGCTGCGGAACTTGGCGAACCGGCCCGCGCGCGACGCGGCGGTGAACAGCCGGCTGACCAGCTCCGCGTGCGGGTCCATCGAGCCGCCCACGTCCATCAGCAGCACCACCTTGACGCGGTTGCGCCGGGGCGGCCTGAACACCACCTCGATCTCGCCCGCGTTCTGGCAGGTCCTGTCGATGGTCTCGTCGAGGTCGAGCTCCTCGATCGCGCCCTCGCGCCCGAGCCGGCGCAGGCCGCGCAGCGCCACGTCGATCTGGCGGACGTCGAGCACCACGTCGCGGCGGTACTCCTTGAATCGGCGCTCCCCCGCCACGGCCATCGCGCTGCGCGCACCGCCGCTGCCCACGCGCATGCCCGCGGGGTTGGTGCCGCCCGTGCCGAACGGCGAGGTGCCGCCCGTGCCGATCCAGCGGTTCCCGCCGTCGTGGCGCTCCTTCTGCTCCTTGAGCCGCTTCTCGAACAGCTCGCGCAGCTTCTCGAGGTCGAGCGCCTGCATCGCCGCCTGCTGCTCGGCGGTCAGCCCCGCGAGCGCCCTCGGATCCGCGAGCCACGCGAGCAGCTCCTCGGTCAGCTTGAGCGAGTCAACGTGGACGTCCTTGAAGTACGCGAGGAACGCCTCGTCGTACGCGTCGTAGAGCGCGATGTCCTTGACGCACAGCGTGCGGCACAGCTGGTAGAAGCCGTCGAGCGAGCTGCCGTGGAGGCCCTTCGCCAGGCCCTCCATCAGCGCCATCCACTCGTGCGTCGACACCGGCAGCTTCCGCCGGCGCAGCTCGAACAAGAAGTCGATCAGCACCTCGTCCGCCTCACGCCTTGGCGCGCTTGCCGAGCAGATCGATGTCCTGCTCGGTCTTGAGCAGCGTGCCGAGGAAGGGGATGCCGTGGCCGACGCGCGCGAGGTCGACGCCGGACTTCTTGAGCGCCATGATCCAGTCGATCAGCTCCGACGTCGAGGGCTTCTTGCGCAGCCGCGGCGTGGCGCGGAGGCCGAAGAACACCTCGAGCGCGCTGTCGAGCACGCGGTCGGTGATGTCCGGGTGGTGGACGCGCACGATGTCCGCCATCAGCTCGCGCGACGGGAACTGGATGTAGTGGAACACGCAGCGGCGCAGGAACGCGTCGGGCAGCTCCTTCTCGTTGTTCGACGTGATGATGATGATCGGCCGCTCCTTGGCAAACACCTCCTGGCCGGTCTCGTCGACGCGGAACCGCATCTGATCGATCTCGTGGAGCAGGTCGTTCGGGAACTCGAGGTCGGCCTTGTCGACCTCGTCGATCAGCAGGACCACACGCTCGGACGACGCGAGCGCGAGGCCCAGCGGCCCGAGCTTGATGTAGCGGGAGATGTCCTTGACGTCGTCTCCGCCGAACCGCGAGTCGTGCAGGCGCGCGACCGTGTCGTAGACGTACAGGCCGTCGCGGGCCTTGGTGGTCGACTTGACGTGCCAGCGCAGCAGCGACAGGCCCATCGCGCTCGCGAGGTTCTCGGCGAGCAGCGTCTTGCCGGTGCCCGGCTCGCCGCGCACCAGCAGCGGCCGCCCGAGCGCCACCGCGACGTTGACCGCGTGGCGCAGCTCCTCGGAGGCGATGTAGCTCGCGGTGCCCTGGAACAGATCGAAGTCCGACATGGAACCGGACCTTAGCAGACGTGGTCGGGACGTCCGCTAGAACCAGGTCGTGACGTCCGCTAGAACCAGGTCGTGACGCCGAGCATCAGCAGCACGTAGTGCGACTTGAACGTACCCTGGTTGTAGGGGCTCTCCGCCTGGAACTGCGGGGTCAGCAACGGGTTGGTCGGGTCGGGGCCCTGGCGGGCGTCGACCGGGCGCTCGGTGTTGTCGCCGTTGCAGCCGAGGTTGCCCGCGGCGAGGGTCGGGTTGCAGTCGCTGCCGTCGGCGGCGGCGCCCGGGTTGGTGTTGGTGCCCTCGTAGACGAAGCCGCCACCGGCGGACACCTCGAACGACCGCCCACGGTAGGCCGCTCCGAGGGTCGAGGTCACGCGCGCCGCGCCATCCACCTGCGCGCGCAGCCAGCCCTCCTTGGCGGCGGCCGAGTCGTAGCTGATGCCGCCGCGGAGGATCACCGTGTCGGCGTCGAGCGCCTCGCCGAGCTGGTGGCGATAGCTGCCGCCGATCCGGACCGCGAACGTGTCCTGGAACCCGAAGCTGTTGAAGTTCTTCTCGAGCGGCTGCGCGTACACGTCGTTGACATACAGGCCGGAGTCGAGCACCACGCGATACTGTCCGGGCGCCGTACACTCGGGGTCCTTGAACTGGCCGGTGTCGGCGTCCTTCTCGCAGGTCTTGCCCCAGTTCTCCCAGCCGACGTTGAGCTCGATGTCACCCCGGAGCTGCTCGTTGGCGCCGATGAACTTGTAGCGGGCGCCGATCGCCGCGGTCTGCGGGATCTGGAGGTTGATGCACGCCTTCTGCGCCTCGAACGTGCCGCCGGTGGAGCACACGCTGTCGGCGTCGGGCACGGGCCCGATCACGCGCTCGGGCGACACGCCCGGACCCTTGACGCTGGAGGCCGTGCCCTTCGCCTTGATCACGAGCGCCGAGTTGTAGACGGCGCCGATCTCGATCGCCGGGGTCGGCCGGTAGGTCACGCCGAGGCCGAACGCGGGGATGAACCCGTCCTTGATGTCGGCGGTGAACAGGCTGTCGTTGCGGACCGACTCCTCGAGGTTGTAGGGCGTGCCCCACACCGCGAGCTGGGACTTGCTCTCGACGCTGCCGGCGGTGAACCGCGCGCCGACGTCGAGCTCGGGCAGGATCCGGTAGCTGGCCGCGACCGACGGCAGGAGCAGCCGGCTCTCCTGGGTCAGGATGTCGTAGCGGCTCGCCGGCGGCGGCGTGGTGAGGTCGGCGTTCGGGTCACCGGCGCGGGGGAACTGGTAGCCGGCGGACATGTCGCGGAACGGGTAGCCGCTCGGCGCGTACAGGCCCGCGGCGAGGCGCAGGTTGGGCACCTTCCCGCCGAGGTCGGACACCACCGCGATCACCGGGATCGGCTGGAACTTCGCGATGCCGAGCGGCGGTGCCGGATCGTTGGTCACCGTCGCGTAGGGCTGACCGGCGTACGCGGGATCGAAGTCCTGTGGGTCGTCGTAGGTGCCTCGCCGCGTGAACTCCATGAAGTAGCGGATGAACGACGCCGAGATCGTGATCGTCCAGCCGGTGGTCTTCGCCAGCCCGGCCGGGTTCACCGACAGCGCCTCGCCGTCCTCCGTCGAGGCGACCGCCGCCCCCGCGCGCGACGTCGAACTCGCGCCCGACCCTGGCAACAGCAGCCCACCGGCCGCCGCGCCGCGCGGAACCAGACCAACGACCGCACCAGCGATCACGACGAGCGCGCCTACCCTCATGGCGCGAGAACCTAGCTCAGCCCGGGACCCCAGAGAACGTGAAACGCTCTCGAAACCGGGGTGGGGCCCCGCGCGGCGTGCCGCGGGGGGCGGGGTGGAGCCCCGCTGGATCGAGAGAACGTGAAACGCTCTCGAAACCGGGGTGGGGCCCCGCGCGGCGTGCCGCGGGGGGCGGGGTGGAGCCCCGCTGGATCGAGAGAACGTGAAACGCTCTCGAAACCTCAGAACCAGGTCGAGAACCCGAGCATGAACATGACGTAGTGCGACGAGTAGGAGCCGTGGTTGGACGGCGCCTCGAGCTGGCTCTCGGGGATCACGACGGGGTTGATCGGGTCGGCGCCCTCGCGCTCCGCGATCGGGCGCTCGTTGCCGTCGCCGTTGCAGCCGCGCTCGCTCGGCGTGGTCGTCGTCGGGTTGCAGGTGCCGCTGCCGTTCGCGACGGTGCCCGCGAGGATCGCGCCGCCACCGGCGTTGACCTCCCAGCGCGAGGTCCGGTAACCGACGCCGACCGTCGCAGTGGTGCGGGCGGTGCCGTCGATGTCGGCGCGCAGCCAGCCGTCCTTGGCGGCCTTGGTGTCGTAGCCGACGCCGCCGCGCAGGATCAGCTCGTTGGTCGCGACCGGCAGGCGGTAGCTGCCGCCGACGCGGACGCTGTACGTGTCCTGCAGGCCGTGGCGGACCAGGTTGTCCTTGAGTGACAGCGACGGCGTGCCGTCCACGACGAGCTGGCCGTCGACGACCACGCGGTAGTCGGTGGCGCGCTCCGCGGACCAGTTCTCCCAGCCGACGTTGATCTCGACGTCGCCGCGCTCGCGACCATCGGCGCCGAGGAACTTGTAGCGGCCACCGACGGTGGCGGACATCGGCAGGGCGATCTCGGCGCAGCTCTTGAGCGTGCCGACCGTGCCGCCAGGGGCGCAGCGAGCGACCTCGTCGTCGACCGGGCCGATCTCGACGGGGACGCCGTTGAGGCCGACCGCCGGGCCGACCACGCTGTCGCCATCGCCCTTGGCGAGGATGTTCATCTGCGCCGTGTAGTTGAGGCCGAACTCGAGGCTCGGCGTCGGGCGGAAGGTGGCACCGAGGGCCCACGCCGGCACCGTGGTGTCCGTGGCGTCGATCTTGAACAGCGCGTCCTGCTTGACGTTCTCGGTGACGTTGCCGAGCCCGCCCCACAGCGCGAGCTCGGACTTGAAGTGCGCGTAGCCCACGCCGAACCGCGCGCCGACATCGAGCTGCGGGGTGATGCTGTACGCGGCAGCGACGGTCGGGACGAAGATCTCGGCGTCCTGCTCCATCACGTCGTAGCGGGACGGCGGCGGCGGCTCGTTGAAGTCGCCGTTGAACGTGTAGGGGCGGCAGCCGCCCGCCTGCTCGGTGCACATCCGGCGGAACGGGTACGCGTTGGGGGCGTACAGGCCGGCGGCGACGGTCAGGTTCGGCACCAGGCCGCCGAGGTCGCTGACGATCGCGATCACCGGGATGGGCTGGTACGAGCCGAACCCGAGCTTGAGGTCCGGATCGTTGCGGACGGTCGGGTACGCGCTGCCCTCGTAGGGGAGTGCCTCGTCGGGGATCGCGTCGTAGGTGCCGGCGCGTGTGAACTCGAGGGCGTAGCTGATGATCGCCATCGACACGGTGATGGTCGTGCCCTTGGCCTTCGCGATCCCGGCCGGGTTGATGCCGATCGCCTCGCCATCGCTGGCCGACGCCACCGCCGCGCCCGCGCGCGAGGTCGACACGGCACCCGATCCGGGCAGGAGCATGCCGCCCGCCTGCGCCGTGGGGCTACCCACGAACGTGAACGCCGCACCGACCATCAGACCCGCGTACCAGCTCAGCTTCATAAGGTCGGCGAACGTACCTCAGCCCGTCGGCGCTCGACCAGCCCGATGTGGGTCAACAGGATCGCGATCGCCGCGGGCGTGATGCCGCTGATCCGCGAAGCCTGCCCCACCGAGCGGGGCCGGATCGCCTCGAGCTTCTCCACCACCTCGCGCGACAGCCCCGGGATCGCGCGGAAGTCGAGCTCGTCGGGCACGCGCACCGCCTCGGACCGCCCCATGCGGGCCGCCTCGGCCTCCTGGCGCTTGAGGTAGCCCTCGTAGGTCACCTCGACCTCGACGCGCTCGAGCGCGGCCGCGCTCGCCTCGCCCGGGGCGATCCCGCCGGCCCGCGCCACCTCCTCGACCGCCGCCCAGTCGAGCTCGGGGCGCCGCAGCAGCTCCTCGAGCGTGGCGCGCCGGCTGACGATCGGCGCCGAGCCCAGCCGCACGAGCGCCGCGTTGACCGCCTCGCTGCCGGTCACCGACGCCCGCCGCGCCCGCGCGTGCGCCGCCGCCAGCTCGACCTGCCACGCCTCGTACGCCCGCCAGCGGTCGTCGTCGACGAGGCCGAGCTTGCGGCCGATCGGCAGCAGCCGGTCCACCGTGTTGTCCTCGCGCAGCAGCAGCCGGAACTCGGCGCGCGACGTCATCATCCGGTACGGCTCCTCCGTCCCGCGCGTCGTCAGGTCGTCGACCAGCACGCCGCCGTACGCCTGGTCGCGCCGCAGGATCAGCGGCTCGCCCACCGGCCACCCCGCCGCGGTGCCGAACCCGAGCGCGAGCGCCGCGTTGATCCCCGCGAGCAGCCCCTGCACCGCCGCCTCCTCGTAGCCGCTGGTGCCGTTGATCTGCCCCGCGTGGTAGAGCCCGGCCACCCGCCGGGTCTCGAGCGTCGGCAGCACCTCGCGCGGATCGATGAAGTCGTACTCGACCGCGTACCCGGGCCGCGTCATCTCGGCGCGCTCGAGCCCGGGGATGGTGCGCAGGAACGCGAGCTGGACGTCGTACGGCAGCGAGGTCGAGATCCCGTTCGGGTAGACCTCGGCGCTGTCCAGCCCCTCGGGCTCGAGGAAGATCTGGTGCCGCTCCTTGTCCGCGAACCGGACGATCTTGTCCTCGATGCTCGGGCAGTAGCGCGGCCCCGTGCCCTGGATGTCCTTGCGGTACAGCGGCGAGCGCGGCAGCCCGTCCCGGATCAGGTCGTGCGTCCGCGCGTTCGTGTACGTGATCCAGCACGGCAGCTGCGGCAGCACCGGCCGCCCGGGCACCGCCGTCCACCGGAACATCGGCGGCGGATCGTCGCCGTGCTGCAGCTCGAGCCCGGCCACGTCGAGCGTCTTGATGTCGAGCCGGCACGGCGTGCCCGTCTTGAGCCGCGCGAGCGGGAACCCGAGCCCGCCCAGCGAGGTCGACAGCCCGATCGACGGCGCCTCCCCGGCCCGCCCGCCCTGCCCGCGAGCCTCGCCGACGAAGATCGCCCCGCGCAGGAACGTCCCCGTCGTCAGGATCACCGCCCGCGCCCCGTAGCGAACGCCCATCGTGGTGGTGACGCTGACCACCCGCCCGCGGCGGCGGTTCGAGGAGAGGCCGCCCACGCTGACGGCGGTGTCGGCCTCCTCGACACCGAGCTGCGCCACCTCGCCCTGCCGCAGCGCGAGCCCGGGCTGCTGCTCCAGCCGGCCGCGCATCGTGTTGCGGTAGCGCTGCTTGTCGGCCTGCGCGCGCGTGGAGCGGACGGCGGGGCCCTTCGAGGCGTTGAGCCGGCGGAACTGGATGCCCGTCGCGTCGATCACGCCGGCCATCTCCCCGCCGAGGGCGTCGATCTCCTTGACCAGGTGCCCCTTCGCCACACCCCCGATCGCCGGGTTGCACGACATCTGCGCCACCATCTCGAGGCTGCCGGTCAGCACCAGCACGCGCGCCCCCAGCCTCGCCGCGGCCAGCGCGGCCTCGCAGCCGGCGTGGCCCGCGCCGACGACGATCACGTCGTAGCCGTCGGGGTAGTCGTAGATCTGCATGCGGGCTGGTCGCTCAGCGCAGGAGCGAACGACCGGCCGCGTCGAGGATGTCGTCGTAGACCTCGTTGACCGCGATCGGTTGCGCGAGCCCGGGTAGCTCGAAGCTCTGCTCGCTCGTGTAGACCTCGGGGACGTCCCGCCACCCGCCGTGCTCGGCTCGGCGGTACACCCTCACCGACCTCGCATCCTGGGCCGCGACCACATACGCCTGCAGCGATGCGAGCGACTGGTAGTCGCGGCGCTTGTCGCCATCGTCATCGCCGGCGCTGCTCGGCGACAGCACCTCGACCACGATCGACGGGTTGGTCGTCGCGTGCGGATCGTGCGCGGGGTGCTCGGGCTTCCCGCACACGATCGAACCGTCGCTGTAGCGCGCACGCGTTGTCGCGGCGATCCAGAACCGCTGATCGGTGGAGTACGCGCGGTAGCCACGGGGAAGGCGCGCGGTGAACAGCGCGCCGAATCGAAGCGAGATGGCATTGTGCTCGTCCGAGCCCCCGGCCATCGCGACGATCACGCCATCGAGGAACTCGTGCCGACGTTCGCTGCTGCTCTCGACGGCGAGAAAGTCGGCGTAGGTCGCCCGCTGGGACAAGCTGAGCACGGCCTTCACGACCCCAGCGTAGCATGTGCTCGCGCGGGGCCACCCGACGATGGAGTCGCGGACGGAGGGCATCTCGGGGACCACGCGGACGCTGAATCCATCGACGGGACGGGGCCCCCGGGGTGTCAAGGTGTGTCCTCGACCCCGTCCCCGCAGCGGTATAAGCGAAGGGATGCGCCTGACCATCCTCGAGCTCGCGGCGCGCTGGAACGCGGCGGACCGCGTGCTCGCCGAGGTCGATGCCGCGCTGACCGCCAACGCGGCCACCGATCTGGTGCTGCTGCCCGAGGCCGCGATCCACGGCTACGTGTCGCCCACCAGCGACTCGGACCTGACGCCGTTCGCCGAGCCCCTCGACGGCCCCACCGCGCGGGCGTGCGCTGCGCTGGCGGTGACGCACGGCGTGCACCTGGTGGCGCCGCTGGTGCTGCGCGAGGGCGCGGCACTGTTCAACGCGATGGTGTGCTTCGATCCCCGCGGCGACGTGGTGTTCGTGTACCGCAAGCGTCACCCATGGATGCCCGAGACCTGGGCCACGGCAGGCACCGAGCGCTCGCCGCTCGTCGAGATCGCGGGCGTGAAGGTGACGATCGCGATCTGCTACGACGTCCACTTCCTGCCCACGGACGCGGCCCCCGAGCTCGAGGCCGCCGACGTGCTGCTGTTCCCGAGCGCGTGGGTGGAGGAGCCCGACTACCGGGTGTCGCGCCTGACGCGGCTGGCGCAGCGTTACGACCTGACGATCGCGAACGCGAACTGGGCGCCCGGCGACGTCCGCCTGCCCGGCCAGGGCGGCTCGTGTGTGGTCGGCCCGGGGCGCGTGCTCGCGCAGGTGACCGCTGGCCGCATCGATCACGTCTGCCACCGCCGGGGCTGACCGCCCACGGTGTGGGCCACGGCCCCCGCCACGGCCTGGAGTGATCCACAGATAGTTGTGCTGGTTTCGCCGGACCCCTACTCGCTGCGGGGTGCGCGCGTCGGCGCTGGTCAGCCATCGCTGATCGCGAGCCGGCCGTCGGGGCGCTCGCCGTAGGCGATCACGACCCTGGAGATCCGGTCGCCCTCGGCGGCGCGCTCGTACTCGCTGGCAACAGCCTGGAGGAACACGGCGGCGAGCTCGCCGTCGAGGGCGAGGCGATCGCCGTCGAGGGCGAGGAGCTGGCCGCGCGCGGGGGCAGCGACCGCCATCAGGCCGGGGCCGCCGAGCGCGGAGCGGACGCGCTCCATGGTGGCGTGATCGAGGAGGGCCTCGGCGCCGTAGAAGCCGCCGGTCACGACGACGAGCGGGCCGCCGGGGACCGGCACCGTGGTGATCTCGAACGCGGTGGCGGCGAGGTTGGCGAGGGCCTCGCGGCGCAGGGCCTCGGTGGGCGCGCCCTGGTTCTGCGGATAGGCGATGGCGTCGTCGCGATCCTCGACGAACACGATCACCGGGAGGTCGGCGGTGTCGGCCTCGGCCGGGAGGAGCGGCAGCCAGGTCAGGGAGTCGAGGGGCACGGCGGCGCGTGCGCACAGCAGCGGCATCGCGCGCGAGGTGGCGGCTGCCTGTGTCACCATCGGCGCGGGCACCACGGGGGGCGCGACCAGCGCGACCAGGCTGCCCTCGGAGCGGTCGACGAGCAGCGCCGCCGCGGAGCCCGGGCGCAGGGGGCCGCGCGCGCCGCGGGTGAGCGCGACCGGCAGCGCCTCGGTGGGCGCGGGCACCCAGGCGCCCCCGCCGTCGGCGCGGGCGAGCTCGCCGGCGACCGCAGCCAGCTCGAGGATCGCGGTCCACCGCGCGGTGGGCTCGATCAGCGGGCAGCGCCGGACCTCGTCCTCGAGGAGCTCGAGGGTGCCCGCGAAGCCGCGCGCGCCGAGCCGGCGACGGACCCGGGTGGCGAGATCGAAGAACGCCTCGTCGAGCAGGACGGTGGTGGCGCGCGGCGCGGTGGCGGTGTGCTCGCGCGCGCCGTCGAACACCACGCCGCCGGCGGCGGTCACGGCCTCGACGATGAAGTCAGGCGGCGCCGCGCGCGTCGAGTACACCACCACGCCCCGCCCCGCGTGGCGCTCGGTGATCACCTGGCGGCCGCGGGTGACGCGGCAGATCGCGACCAGCGTGGACAGCGCGCGCACCTCGGTGATCGCCTCGCTGGTGCGATCGTCGACGGCGATCAGCGTGGCGCGGCCATCGGGGCGCGGGCGCGCGACGGCGAGCTTGTCCAGATCCGCCCAGCCCATGTCAGCGACCCGCCGGCATGGCCTCGGCGCCAGCCTTCGGATCGGCGGGCGGCGGCCGCACGGGATCGGCCTCGGCGCCGCCGCGCAGCTCGCCCGGGGGCGCCCCCGCGGACTCGGCGTCGGCGCCGTCGGGCGCGGGCTCGCCGCGACGCGCGCTGCCGGGCCCACACGTGGGGTCGCCGCTCGGCTTGCTCGGCGCGAACTTGTAGAGGTCGAGGGTGGCGCGCACCACCAGCTCGCTCGGGTGCGTGCCGTCGGGGGCCTTGCCGTGGTCCCACGACAGCGCGCGGATCTTCGTCGAGCCACACGCGTCGTGCAGGCCCTTGGGGATCGCGGCGAACTCCGCCTTGAGGCCGGCCAGCTCGTCGAACGAGCACACGCCGGGGTTGCCGCACGCGAACTGCAGGGTGTCGTAGAAGCTGCCGGTCGCGGCGCCGATCTCGCGGACCACCATCTCTGCCGACACGCCGTCCTGGTTCGAGGCGCGCAGCGCGATCGGGTGCTGGCCCGGCGCGAGGTCGACGTAGAAGCACGCCTCGGTGCGCTCGGCGTCCTTGTAGAGGACGGTGTCGCCCGGCAGCGACAGCCACAGCGGCTGGGTGCTCCGGAGCCGGACCTCGAACCGCTTGCGCGCGCCCTCGGGCGCGCCCGCGTCGGTGGGGGCCCCGGCGCAGGTGCAGCTGTCGTACGTGCACAGCGGGCCGACCAGCGTGCCGGTGGTGCGCGGCGCGGGCGTCGGGCCGATCGCGATCTGGGTGGCCCCGCCGCAGCCTTCGACGAGGCCGGTGGTCAGGGTCGATGCGACGAGCAGGGTCCGGGCCAGGGCGAGCATGCCCCCGCTTATCGCATGCCGGCACCGCCCGCGGGACCGCGTGGGTGAAGCCCCCGGGGCGTGCCTGGCGCCCACTCATCCAACGCCTGCCCGGCCTGCGGGATCGCCCGGGCCCGGGCAACCCGCGCGCTACGTCCGCGGTCCCACCCCCGCACGGCCCATCGCCGTTGCGCTGGCCGCGCGCTACGGTGTATTCCCCTGGCGTCCTCGCAGATTCCCCATGATTCCCAAGACCTTCCTCCGCGTCTGCCTGCTCGTCGTCGCGATCCTGACGCTCATCACGGTGGGCGGCGCGGCCGGCTGTGGCGGCAAGAGCGGCAGCGGCGCCGTCGAGTACTCGGTGTCGGCGCAGAAGAACTACGACAAGGGCGTCGCCCAGCTCGCGAGCAAGGACTGGGTCGCCGCGTCGAAGTACTTCGGCTTCATCAAGAGCCGGTTCCCGTACAGCAAGTTCGCGGTGCTCGCCGAGATCCGGCTCGCGGACGCCGAGTTCGGCGCCGAGCAGCACCTCGAGGCGATCGACAGCTACCGCCTGTTCATCAAGTTCCACCCGACCCACGAGATGGTCGCGAACGGCTACGCCACGTACCGGATCGGCGAGGCGTACTTCAAGCAGCTGTCCGGCGACTTCTGGCTGTTCCCGCCGTCGTTCGAGAAGGACCAGTCGTCCACCGAGGACGCGGTCACCGAGCTCAAGAGCTTCCTCGACAAGTACCCCGACTCGCCGTACCGCCCCCAGGCCAAGGAGATCCTCGTCAAGGTCGGCAAGAAGCTCGCCGACCACGAGTGGTACGTGGCGCGCTACTACTGGGATCGCGGCAAGCCGATGGGCACCGTGATCCGGCTGCGCCGCCTGCTCGAGCGCTACCGCGGCGTCGGCTACGACACCGAGGCGCTGTGGCTGCTCGGCCGGGCCTACGTGTCCGTCGGCATGCCCGACCGCGCGCGCGGCACCTGGCAGGAGCTGCTCGAGAAGCACCCGCGCAGCGAGCGCGCCGGTGAGGCCCGTGGCGCCCTGGCCAGCCTCCGCCCCGGCACCGGTGCGGCTCCCGCCGGCGCCCCGCTCGCCAAGTAGCGCACCCGTCACGACCCCGGCCGGCGTATCGTCTCCGGGATGAGCGCTGACCCGGTCGAAAAGCTGATCTCCCTCGGGCGCGAGCACTACAACGCGAGCGAGTACGAGCGCGCCGAGCCGTACCTCGCCGAGGCCGCGTCCGCGCGCCCGCGGTTCCCCGACCTCTACAACATGCTCGGGGTCATCTACCACTCGCAGAACCGGCACGCCGAGGCCGAGGACGCGTTCGAGGCCGCGCTCAAGCTCAACCCGCGCTACACCGAGGCCGCGCTCCACCTGAGCGTGACGCTCAACGACCGCGGCAAGTTCGATCGCGCGCGCGAGGTCTACACCCGCGCGGTGTCCGCGAGCGTGGGGCAGCCGGGCCAGCTCGACGGGTTCGCGCGCGGCAAGCTCTCCAACATGCACGCCGACCTCGGCGCCGCCTACGCCGGCCTGGCGATGTTCGACGAGAGCGTGCGCGAGTACGCCAAGGCGCTCGACCTGTCGCCGACCTTCGCCGACCTCCGCGTCCGCCTCGGCAACGTGTACCGCGACAAGGGCCAGCACCAGGCGGCGGTCGCCGAGTTCGAGGCCGCCAAGCAGCTCCGCCCGGACTTCCTCCCCGCGCGCATCCACCTCGGCGTGACGCTGTTCTCGCTCGGCCGGATCGAGGCCGCGATCCAGGAGTGGCAGCACGTCCTCGCGGTCGATCCCGGGAACAAGAGCGCGCGGCTCTACCTCAAGCTCGCCACCGACGCCGATGGCCCGCGCGCCGGCAGCGCCCTGCCCCGCTGAGCCCGTGCCCCGCAGCGGCCTGGAATGCGCCGGGCGCTGGCGCGCGGCGAGGCGCTCCCGCCCGGTGCGGCTGGGTCACCCGGTGGTCGCGCGGAACCAGGTCACCCCGCGCTGCACCGCCAGGCCGAACGAGACCGCGAACACCAGCATGACCACGCTCTGCAGCTGGGGCGCTGCGAACGCCAGCCGCACGAGCACGGTCGACGCGATGAAGGCTGCGTTGCGAAACACCAGCGCCGCGTCATGGGTCAGCCCGAACGAGAGCAGGAGCAGGAACACGTCCACCAGGACCAGGAGGCCAAAGAAGTCCTCGTAGAACAGCGCGTCGACATCGGTCATCACGTGCTGCGAGCCCGCCGCGAGATGCTTCATCTCGACGCCCCAGCGCGCCAGATGAACGACCGCGAGGGCGACGACGAGGACCCCCATCACCAGCGACAGAACCTGCTTGAGCGCGACGAACCTGCGCAGCGCCGCTTCGACGGCCTCGCCGTGTCGAGGCACGCGGGAGGCGAACCAGCGCGCCAGGATGAACAGGACCAGACAGCCGACCATGTCGGCCGCGACCTCCCAGACCACGGGGTTGCTGAGCTCGATATGCGCGACGCCGTCGAGGTGAGCGATGTCCTTGAAGATGCGCCGCAGCACGATCAGCGCGACCACCTCGTACTGCATCGCGACGGACCGACTGAACGACTCGGGCAGCGCGCGCACGAGCATCAGCACCTCGAAGAACAGCAGAAACGAGAACGGGGTGTACAGCGCAGACAGGTAGCTCGTCGAGAACCAGTCGAGGTCGAGCGCACCGTTCGACTGCTTGACGACCACGATGATCGCCAGGTGCGTGACGAACGCGACGGCGGCGCCGATGACGGCCACGCGCTCGAGCCTGGCGACGGCCGTGCGCGCGTAGACCCGGCCGTGAAGCCAGCCGACCGCTGCCAGCCATCCCATCCGCACGCCACAGTCTATAGCGGATGATGCGTTCGTCGACTGTGGTCAATCGGCACACCGCTGCCGACCGCGCCACCCGGCCGTCGTGACTACTCCTCGGCGGCGGCCTTCTCGGCCGCGGCCCTGGCCTCGGGCGACAGCTGCAGCACGACGGCGAAGTCGTTGACCGGCTTCGCGAGCACGTCGGCGACCTCGCTGCCGATATCGAGGACGGGGCGGACCGACACCACGTCACCGACGCCGCGGCGCTCGAGGCGGCGCACGATCGCGGACTCGTGGCAGTGGCCGTTGCCGGCGAGGATGATCGCCTTGCCCTGCGGGTGTGCGGCGAGCCAGGTCGCGGTGCCATCAGCCATCGACTCGTCCCAGATCACCTGCACCGTGTAGATGCGCTCGGCGCTCGGCATCGCCGCGACGCCGTGGTGCGGGTTCGCGGTGTCCGCGGCGTCCGCGGCGTCCGCGGCCTTCGCCTCGGGCGCCTTCGCCTCGGGCGCCTTCGCCTCGGGCGCCTTCGCCTCGGGCGCCTTGGCCGAGCTGTGGCCGTGGGCGCCACCCATGCCGGCCATCAGGGCGTCGAACCAGGCGCGATGGGTGGCGTCATCAAGGACGAGCTGGGGGAGCTGCGCGCGCTCGGACGGCGTCAGCGCCTCGAGCCCCTCGCGGACCACCTTCTTGGTCAGCTCGCGCGGGGCGTTGAGCGCGAGCAGCGCGCCCCCCGCGCCGGCCGCGGCGTCGAGCGTGGGGCCGTAGAAGCCCCAGTCGTAGCCCCAGCGCTCGGCCCAGTCGGTGCGCGAGCGCAGCGTGGCGGCGTCGATCTTGCTCGCGGCGTAGTCGTCGAGCGGGCCCTGGAACGGGCGCTGCACCATCTCGAGGCCGAGCGCGAACGGGGTGCCCCCGGCGCGCTTCGCGAGCTGGCGCACGACCTCGAGCTGGACCCAGTGGTGGTGCGCGCTGGTGTGGTCCTCGCCCACGCACACGGCGCGGGCGCGGGCGAGCGCGGTCCAGAACGCGGGCGCCTCGACCTGCCGGCCGGTGCGCGCGTCGACGATCTGGTAGGGCAGCGCGGCGGCCTCGAGGTCCACCGGGGTCGCGGGGCTCGCGGTGCCCGAGGCGGCGGCGGTGCGCGGGGTGCCGCCGTAGCGGCCGCCACAGCCGACGGTGAGCACGGCGAGCGCGGACAGCGCGAGACGACCAGGGCAACGAGGAAGCATGGACCGCATCCTAGCACCGGCGATGGAAGCGGCTCGTCCGCTCGTGCGATGGTCGCCGGCGGTGACCCTGCCCTACGCGACCGCGGATCTGCCTGGCATCGGCGGCGTGCTGCGCACGCACGACGACGACTTCTTCGTCGACGAGGAGCCGGCGTACCTGCCGTCCGGGACCGGCGACCACGTCTACGTGCGGATCGAGAAGCGCGGGCTGACCACCCGCGCCGCGGTCACCGCGATCGCCCAGGCGGTGGGCGCACCGGACCGTGATATCGGCGTCGCCGGGCTCAAGGACCGCCACGCGGTGACGCGCCAGTGGCTGAGCCTGCCGCCGCCGATCACCGAGGACGCCGCCCGCGCGCTCGCCCTGCCCGGCATCACCGTGCTCGAGGTCGCGCGCCACGGCAACAAGCTGCGGACCGGCCACGTGCGGGCGAACCGGTTCCGGCTGCGGGTGCGCGGCGTGGCCGTCGATGGCGCGGACCGGGCGCGCGCCATCCTCGCGCGGCTGGCCGAGGCGCCGGGCGCGCCGAACTGGTACGGCGAGCAGCGGTTCGGGCGCGAGGGCGACAACGCCGCGCGCGGCCGCGAGCTGCTGCTCGGCACGCGCCGCCCCGGGCGCGATCGCCGCCACGATCGGCTGATGCTGTCGGCGCTGCAGTCCGAGCTGTTCAACACGTGGCTGGCCCAGCGCCTCGAGGACGGCCTCCACCAGCGGGTGCTCGCGGGCGACCTGCTCCACAAGCGCAGCGGCGGCATGTTCACGTGCGAGGATCCGACCACCGACGAGGCCCGCCTGCGCGCGGGCGAGCTCGCGGTGACCGGGCCGATGTTCGGCGCGGACATGCGGCGCCCGCCCGCCGGCAGCCCGGCCGCCGCGCGCGAGGACGCCGTGCTCGCCGCCGCCGGTCTCGACCTCGCCACGTTCGCGAAGGTCCGCAAGCTCGCCGAGGGCACCCGCCGCGACGCGACGATCGAGGTTCGCGAGATCGAGGTCACCGCGGCCGACGAGGCCACGCTCGACGTCGCGTTCGCGCTGCCCGCGGGCGCGTACGCCACGGTGATCATGCGCGAGGTGATGAAGGTCGAGGCCGCCGCGACGACGTCGGTGCCCGACGAGCCCGCGGTCGACGACGCGGCGCCCGACGAGGCGTGAGATCCGCGCGGGTCTGTGACCTGCGGATGCCTGTCCCGCGCGCGTCCTTGTCCCGCGCACGTGCACGATCCGGGGCGACCGCCCTGCCTCGCCGACCATGCCGGCCCCACGCCTCGACGCCGGCCCCACGCCTCGACGCCGGCCCCACGCCTCGACGCCGGCCCCACGCCTCGACGCCGGCCCCACGCCTCGACGCCGGCCCCACGCCTCGACGCCGGCCCCACCACTCCACGTTGGCCCCGCGCCTCAACCGGCCTGCCCCCGGTCAGCGGCTGTAGGAATGGCCTGGCCTGGCGGGTCGACGCCCACGGGCACCCCGGGTAACACTGTCGGGCGATGGACCTTGCACAGGCGTTCGTCGACTTCGCCCAGCTCGGTGCGAACTGGGTGCTGTGGCTCCTGATCGGCCTCTCGGTGACCTCGATCGGCGTGATGATCGACCGGTGGCTGTGGTTCCGGGACCGCGACACCAACACCGAGGCGCTCGCGCGCGAGATCAAGGGCGCGTTCGACCGCGACGAGATCGACCGGCTGCTGACCAAGTACAAGGACAGCCCCGCGGTGCCGGTGCAGGTCGGTCTCCGCGGCCTCGCGGAGCGCGACCGCGGCCCCGAGGCGGTGGCCGAGGCGATGCACGGCGAGCGCGCGCGCTGGCGCCGAGGCGCCGACAAGAATCTGATCATCCTCGGCACGCTCGGCAACAACGTCCCGTTCGTCGGCCTGTTCGGCACCGTGCTCGGCGTGATCAACGCGTTCCAGAACCTGACGCAGAAGACCGCCGAGGCCGAGGCCCAGACGCTCGGCGCGATCGCCGAGGCGCTGGTCGCCACCGCCGTCGGCCTGATGGTCGCGATCCCCGCCGTGATCGCGTTCAACTATTTCGGGCGCAAGCTCAAGATCGTGATGGGCGGCGCCGACGAGATCGCCCACGCCGTGCTGTCGCTGGTCCACGGGGCCGAGCACGCGGCGCGCACGCCCGTCGCCCCGCCCGCCACCGCCAAGGGGGCGTGATGGCGGGCGGCAGCCTCTACCAGGACGACGAGGGCGGCGGCATCACGGACATCAACGTGACGCCGTTCGTCGACGTCGTGCTCGTGATCCTCGTCGTGTTCATCGTCACCGCCAAGCTGATCGTCGCGCGAGGCGTGGAGATCGACAAGCCGAAGGCGTCGACCGGCGGCGAGGTCCAGAGCACGCTGCGCGTGTCCGTCGATGCCCAGGGTGCGCTGTACGTCAACAACGACCTGTTCGTCGACGACGCCAGCGCGGTCGCCCGGATCAAGGCGCTCGCCGCCGCCACCACCAAGCCCAAGGCGATCATCGCGGGAAGCAGGGTCGGGCCGTACGCCAACGTGATGCGCGCGATCGATCTGGTGCAGCAGGCCGGCGTCACCGCGATCGCCCTCGAGAACGAGCGGCCCTGAGCCGGTTCCAGATGACGGTGCGAGCGACGCGGGGTCTGCCAGGCTCGAGGGCGTGAAGGTGCGGTGGGACTCACCTGTCGTGCTGTCGATCGTTGGCACGATCTCGATCCACGTGCTGCTGATCGTCGTGGGGGATGCGGTCACGGTCTACAACCCGCGGCGGGCGTCGACGCCGGCCCCGCGGATCGAGCTGTTCGAGATCGAGGTCCCGCCGGTGGTCCGCGAGCCGCCGCCGCCGCTGCCCGCGCCTCCCGAGCCCGCGCCTCCGGAGCCGACGCCGCCACCGCCCGCCGTGGTCGCGCGGACCCAGCCACGCGTCGCGCCGCGGGCGGCCACGCAGCCGGTCGCCGATCCGCCCCCGACCACCGCGCCGGTCGCCACCAGCGGCGGGGACCAGGTGGTCACGCTGGCGACCGCACCACCCGGCGCCACCGGCGTGGCGGTCCGGGTCGGGCCGCGCCCCCCCGGCCGGATCGGGCGCGGCGGCGATGGCGGAGGCACGGGCGCCGGCGTGGGCTCGGGCACCGGCCCCGAGATCGCCGCCCCGGTCTCGGTCGCCACCATCAAGCAGCGCGCCCTCCCCAAGGGCGACCACGGCTACTTCGGCGCCGGCAAGGACTACCCTGCCGAGGCCCGCCAGCTCGGCATCGAGGGGCCGCTCCGGGTCCGGCTGGTGGTCGACGCCACCGGGCGCGTGACCTCGGCCGTGCTCCTCAACAAGCTCGGGCACGGCCTCGACGAGCTCGCCCTCCGGAGGGCGCGCCAGATCGAGTTCGAGCCGGCGCGCGACACCAGCGATCGACCGGTGGCCTCGGTGGTGGTGTGGACGTTCACGATGACGCTCCCGCAGTAGCGCCCGCAGGTGATCGGCTGGCGCGTCTAACCCTGCGAGACAAAGGCGAGTTCGGGCGCCGGTGCGCTTCCGATGGTCCGGTCACCGTGCCTACAATGATGTCCATGCGCACTCCATGGGGGATCGGCGTCGTGGTGGGCCTCGCGCTCGCCGCGCTGCCCGGCACGGCGTCTGCTCAGCCTTTTGACTCGGCGATCGACGTCCAGACGTTCGAGTACGCCATCGGGCCGAAGACATTCTTCACCGTCAGCGACGGCGACATCGCCGCGCCCAAGCAGCTCGCGTTCGACGCGCTGCTGACGTTCCTGACCAAGCCATTCACGGTCTACAACTTCGATCCCTCGATGCCCGACACCGTCGGATCGGAGCGGACGACGGTCGTCAACAACCTGACCGCGCTGCAGCTGACCGGCGCGTACGGCCTGACCGACAAGATCCAGGTCGGCGTCAACCTGCCGATCATGCTCTTGCTGCAGGGCGATGGGCTCGATCCGAAGAATGGCACGGGGGCATGCGGCATGGCCAGCACGGGCACGTGCCTGTCGGTCTCCGGCCTCGGCGACATGCTGGTCGAGGGCAAGTACCGCCTGATGCGCAAGGGCGCGATCAAGATCGCCGCGATCGGCGGGCTCACCCTGCCCACCTCGATCGGCAGCGACGGCTCGCAGTTCATCGGCGACGACCTGCCGACCGCGCGCGTGCGCGGCGCCGTGCAGTTCGACGAGGGCAAGCTGTCGCTCGGCATGAACGCCGGCGTGCTGCTCCGCAAGTCGCGCACGATCTACGACAGCACCATCGGCAGCCAGCTGATGTGGGGCATCGGCGCCGCGTACCGCATCACCGACCGGTTCTCCGTGATCGGTGAGAGCTACGGCCGCGCGGGCCTGCCCGACTTCAGCCTCGACGCCAGCCCGCTCGAGGCCGAGGGCGGCCTCCGCCTGCACGCGACCAGCGCTGTCGCGGTGGTGCTCGGTGGCGGCGCCGGCCTGGTCAAGGGCATCGGCTCGCCGTCCTCGCGGTTCTTCCTGTCGGTCGGCTACGCCCCCGACATCCGGGACACCGACGAGGACCGCGTCGGCAACGCGCGCGACAAGTGCCCGCTGATCCCCGAGGACTTCGACGGTTACGAGGACGGCGACGGCTGCCCCGAGGACGACAACGACGGCGATCGCCGCCCCGACGCGCAGGACAAGTGCCCGGCCGTGGCCGAGGACCTCGACGGCTTCGACGACGACGACGGCTGCCCCGAGCTCGACAACGACGGCGACAAGCTCCCGGACCTCCAGGACAAGTGCCCGAGCGATGCCGAGGACGGCAAGCAGCCGTACCCGACCGACGGCTGCCCGGCCAACAAGCGCGACTCCGACGGCGACACCGTGATGGACGCGACGGACACCTGCCCCCTCGAGGAGGAGGACGTCGACGGCTTCGAGGACGGCGATGGCTGCCCCGAGGCGGACAACGACTTCGACGGCGTGGCCGACGGCGCCGACCGCTGCCCGCTGTGCCCCGAGGACAAGGACGGCGTCCAGGACGACGACGGCTGCCCCGATCTCGACAACGACAAGGACGGGATCGCCGACGCGCGCGACGCCTGCCCGCTCGAGGCCGAGACCATCAACGGCGTCAACGACGAGGACGGCTGCGCGGACACCGGTGGCATGACCGTGGCGGCCGTCGACGGCGATCGCCTGGTCATCGGCAAGGTGCCGCCCATGGACAGCAAGGGCCTGACCCGCGCCGGCGTGTTGCTCGTCGACCAGATCGCCCTCGTCATGGTCCAGCACGACGAGGTCACCCGGTGGCTGGTCGCCGTGTCGAGCCCGAAAGCGCTCGACGCCGCCAAGCTCGCCGACGCCATCAAGGCGCGCCTGATCGCCAAGGGCGTGCCCGAGGGCGCGTTCCAGGTGCTCGGCGCCGCGGGCCCCGCCAAGATCGGCGGCGTGGTGCAGGAGCGCGCGGACGAGGTCGCCCCGGTGTGCCCCGCCAGCCGCGAGGTCAAGCAGCGCCCCGAGACGATCAAGGCCGATGCCGCGCCCAGCACCGTGCCCGCGGTGGCGCCTGACCCGGTCTCGGACCTGGAGATGGACGCCGACGTCTCTGCGCCGGTCGCGCCGGTCGTCGCCGCGGCCCCGCCTGCGCCGGCGGACCAGGACGACGACGGGATCATCGACGCGGCCGACAAGTGCCCGGACCAGGGCGAGACCAAGAACAGCTTCCAGGACGACGACGGCTGCCCCGACACGGTCCCGACCGCGCTCAAGAAGTTCTCGGGCTCGGTCCAGGGCGTGAACTTCAAGAGCGGCTCGGCGCAGATCCTGCCCGCGTCGCTCAAGATCCTCGACAGCGCCGCCAAGGCGCTCGCGGCGTTCCCCGACCTCAAGGTCGAGGTCCAGGGGCACACCGACGACGTCCCCCCGGGGAAGGGCGGCCGGTTCCCCGACAACACCGCGCTGTCACAGGCGCGCGCCGAGTCCGTGATGGAGTACCTCAAGGGCACGGGCATCGACGCCGCCCGCCTGACCGCGAAGGGGTTCGGCGATGCCGCTCCGGTCAATGTCACCGCGAAGCTCAAGGGCAGCAAGCTCAAGGCAGCGCGGACCAAGAACCGCCGCGTCGAGTTCAAGCTGCTCGCCCAGTAACGCTGCCCGCCCGAGGGGGCGCACCGCTCAGCGCGCGCCGCGCAGGACCTTCGGCGGCGCGCCCGGCACCAGCTCGAGCACCTCGAGTGGACCGCCGTAGTGGCGCGCCAGGCCGACGTCGATGCGCCACACGGTGTCTTCGCAGGCAGACGTCACGCCGCGCGGCTGCACGGTGTGGCCGACCACCAGGCGCGCGGCGCCGAGCTTCTGCAGGGCATGGGCGGCGGCCGTGCAGTCGGCCGGATCGCCCCCGAGCGCGCGCGTCCACACCGGCCCGTCCTGGTCGGTCATCACCGCCGGGGCGGCGCGCAGGTCTCCGGCCTGGCCGTCGAGCCAGCACCGCGCGGAGCGGTTGGCCTCGTCGACCTGGGTGACCCACGGGCCGAGCACGCCCGCGTGGGAGAACACGGTGTCGCCGACGATCGCGATCACGTTGTGCTGGCCGAGCCGCTTCGCGTAGACGCCGCCGGGCGCGAAGGCTGCGATCCGGGCGCGCACGCGCTCGGGGGCGGCCTTCCACGGCGCGAGGTCGAGGCCGCGGACGTCGTCGAAGTCCGTGAACCCGCCCGGCGTCACGTAGCGGAAGTCGCCCGCGGCGTTCATCAGCTCGTGGTTCCCGTTGAGCAGGATCAGCGCCCCACCGGCGGCACGGGCCTGCGGCGCGAGGGCGGCCAGGAAGTCGAGGATCGCCTGCTCGTCGTCGCCGCGGTCGAGGATGTCGCCGGTCTGGACCACCACCAGCGGGCCGCCGATCCAGCGATCGGTGGCGTCGATCGCGCCCGCGAGTACCAGCGCCGCGCGGGTGGCCGCGAGGTCGCCGTGGAGGTCACCGATCGCGACCAGCCGCGCCGGTGCGGGGTAGCGGACCGGCACGTCGGACAGGACACACGGTGGCGCCACCGGGGCGGACGGCGCGGTGGGCGCCAGGCCGGGCAGCGGGGCCGGGGGCGTGGCATCGCGCGGAGGCCCGCGGTCACAGCCGGCGGCCGCGGCCAGCGCCATCAGGGCCGTGGTGAGCAACGCGGGTGACCGCACGCGCGCTCACGCCTCCGGGGGCGGCGCGTTGCCGATCATCCCGACAACGACCGTGATGTTGTCGTCGCCGCCGCGGCTGTTCGCGAGGTCGATCAGCGTCTGCGGCAGCTTGCGGTACCAGGTCATCGCCATGATCCGCTCGAGCTCGCCGTGCTCCACGTAGTTCGACATCCCATCGGAGCACAGCAGCAGGCAGTCGCCGGCCGACAGCGGGACGGTCTTCGAATCCACCTCGATCTGGCGCTCGAACCCGACCGACTTGGTGATCACGTGGCGGAACTTGCTGGTCCTGGCCTCGGCCTCGGTGATCGAGCCCGAGCGCAGCTGCTCGGCGATCCACGAGTGATCGTCGGTGAGCTGGCGGAGCTGCCCGTCGCGGAACAGGTAGCAGCGCGAATCCCCGGCATGCACCAGGTGAGCGCGGCCGTTGTGGACCAGCACGGCGGTCAGGGTGGTGCCCATGCCGCGGAGCTCGGGTCGCTCCCAGGCGGCCTCGAAGATCGCCGCGCTCGCCCGCTTCACCACGCTCCGCATCACCTCGAGCACGGGCGTGTACGGCATCGCCGCGGGCGGGGTCACCTCGAAGCCGGCCATCGGCGTGGGCGCCACGCTGCCGTTCGGCCGGTACAGCTCGCTGGGAAGCGTGGGCAGATCCCCGGGGTCGGGGACGTCCACGGCGTCCATGTCGCCGGTCGTGCGCACGGTGCCAGGCTGGTCGCGGAGCGCCCCCTCGTAGTCACCGCTGGCTCCCGCCAGCTCGAGGCGGACGTGTTCGACGGCCATCCGGCTGGCCGTGGCCCCCCCCTGATGCCCTCCCATGCCATCGGCGACGACCAGGACGCCGAGCGCCGGATCGACGAGGTAGCTGTCCTCGTTCCGCTCGCGCTTGCGCCCTGGATCGGACTGGCCCCACCCCCAGAGCTTCACGCCCGGCCGCTCCAGCCGGATGCCTGGGCGCCCGCCCCCGTCACACGTACTCCGCCGACCGCTCGCTCAGGTTGCCGTCCTCGCACCGGAGCAGCTTCCCCTTCCCTTCGACCTTGGTCAACAGGCTGACGGGACGCGTCCACAGCTTGCTCGCGTTCCGCAGCGTGTCCCGCGCTTGCGATGCGTCGAGATCGATGCCTTCGTGGATGTGCTTGAGGAGCAACTCGCTCCGGTTCTCGAAGTTGCCGTCCTCGACCACGATCACCGGCTGGCCGCGGTTGGTGAGCTGCTTGAGCATCTGGTCCTTCACCTTCTTGAAGTCCCGGCTCATGATCTCCCAGCTGCTGCTGCGCTCGGAGAACCCGAACGAGTAGAACTTCTGCTCGACGCAGAACTCGAGCGTGAAGAACTCGTCGATGAACGTGATGTCGTTGTAGAGCTTGCGGACCTCGAAGATCCGCCTGGGCCCCAGGCCCGTGCGCCGGTCCCAATTCCGCTTCTGCTCCATCGAGTCACACTCGTCCCACTCCTTGCCGAACTGCCCCTTGTTCCAGCGGTCCTCGATGCTGCGGAACAGCTCGACGCCGAGCTTGTAGGGGTTGAGCCGGCCCGGCGAGGTCGCGAGTACGCCGGCGTTGGCGTCGGCGTAGTCAATCACCTCGGCGGCGGTCAGCGCCTTCTCGGTGAGGATCTTCGAGTGCCAGTACGAGGCCCAGCCCTCGTTCATGATCTTGGTCATCGCCTGGGGCGCGAAGTAGTAGGCCTCGTCGCGGACGATCTCGAGGACGTCGCGCTGCCAGTTATCGAGGGGCGCGTGCTCGAGCAGGAACGCGAGGACGTCGCGCTGCGGCTGGTCGGGGAACCGCCGCTTCTGCTTCTTCTGCTCCTCCTCCTTCTTCTTCTTCTGCGCCGCGAGGTACTCGGGGGGGTTGATGAAGGAATCCATGTAGCCCTTGGACCGCAGGCGACCGATCCCGCCGGCGTCGTCCTCGGACAGCTCGTCGGGCAGCGCGACCTTGGGCCGCGGCGCGCGCTGGATGTACGCGCTCATCGGATCGATCAGGTTCTCGAGCGACAGGCAGGTGTCGATGAAGTCCTCGACGACGTCCTGTCCGTGGCGCCCCATGTGGCGCCGCACGCGCGCCGCGTGGTTCGCCATGCCGTCGATCATCTTCCGGTTGGTCTTGCTGAAGAAGTAGTTGTTCTTGAAGAAGTCGACGTGGGCACACACGTGCGCCATCACGATCTTCTGGTCGGTCAGCGAGTTCCCCTCGAGCAGGTACGCGTACGCGGGGTTGGTGTTGATCACCATCTCGTAGATCTTCGACAGGCCCCACTCGTAGCTCTTGCTGAGCTGCTCGTAGTCCATGCCGAACCGCCAGTGCGGGTACCGCGTGGGGAACCCGCCGTAGGCGGCGACCTCGTTCATCGTCTTGTAGTCGAGGACCTCGTACAGGATCGGGAAGAAGTCGAGCCCGTACTTGACCGCGTAGCCCTCGATCTCCTCCTGCATGTCGCGCAGGTAGGCCGGGAAGCGCTTGATGCTCATCGGGCTACTACTTCCCCTTCCCGAGGAACTCCTTGATGGAGTCCATGATCGCGTCCTTGCCCTTGATCTCGGAGGTCACCACGCGCTCGTCGTCGTCGAAGTGCTCGGTCAGGTCCTTGATGAACTGGCCCGAGCCGTAGGGCGACTCGACCTGGCCGTACGAGAACAGATTGACGTACGGCAGGACGTCCTTCTTGAGCAGCTCGACGCACGTGTGCGTGTCGTCGACGCTCCAGTTATCGCCGTCGGAGAAGTGGAACGGGTAGATGTTCCACAGCTCCGAGGGGTACTCGTCGGCGATCATCTTCGCGCACAGCTTGTACGCGGAGCTGAGTCATCGTGCCGCCGGACTCGCGGGTCTTGAAGAACGTGTCGCGATCGACCTCCTTGGCCATCGCGTCGTGGATCACGTACCGGCTCTCGATGCCGTGGTACTGGGACCGCAGCCAGGTGTCGATCCAGAAGCTCTCGATCCGGACGATCTCCTTCTGCTCGTCGCCCATCGAGCCCGACACGTCCATCATGTAGATGATGACGGCGTTGGACTGCGGCAGCGGATCGCGGCGCCACGACCGGTAACGCTTGTCGTCCTTGATCGGGACGATCACCGGGTTCTTGGGGTCGTACGTCCCCATCGAGATCTGGCGGCGCATCGCCTGCTTGTACGTGCGGCGGAAGTGGCGCAGCGACTCGGGGCCCGTGGTGCGGATGCCCGAGTACCTGTCCTTCCAGGCGACGATCTTCTCGGTGCCCTTGGGCAGGATGCGCGGGAGCTCGAGCTCCTCCCCCATGATCTCGGCGAGCTCCTGCAGCGAGATCTCGACGTCGGTCAGGTGCTCGCCCGGGCGATCGCCGGCCTGGCCCGCGCCCGGCTGCGCCTCGCCGTCCTTGCCGAGGGAGTCGCCGACGTCGCCCCGGCCCTGCCCGACGCCGCCCTGCTGCTTGTCCCCGTGCTTGAACCGCGGGATGTCGACCGAGGGCAGCGGGATCGAGACCTTGTCGTTGCCCTTCTTGGCGATCATCTCGCCCTGCGAGATGTACTTGCGCAGGCCCTGCTTGATCTTGCCGCGGATGATCTGCCGGAACCGGCCGTGGTCGAGATCGATCTTCTGACTCATCCCGAGCCTCCTGTCAGAACGCCACGTCGGCGACGTCGCCGCGCTCGTTGACGAAGCACAGCCGCCCACCCTGGCGGCGCGTGCGCTGCACCATCTCGAGCAGGCCGAGCGCGCGGGACATCACGCCCACCGCGTCGTCGGTGTCGAGCTCGACGCACAGCTTGGCCAGCAGCTCGGCCAGCGTGTGGTTGAGCTCGACGGTGACCAGCCCTTTACCGAGCGGATCGCTCATGTGCGCCGTCAGCTCTTCACGTCGCCGCGGGCAAAGATCGACGCCACGAAGTTCAGCACGTCGGTCGCGCTGACCTCGTCGTAGCCGAAGTTCTTGATCAGGCGCTGCTTGACCACGTCGATCTTGGCCTGCGTGTCGCGGTCGACGACGCTCGACACCAGGGACGTCAGCTTGATCGAGTCCTTCTGATCCTCGAACAGCTTGCCCTCGAGCGCCTTGTGGAGCCGCTCGTTGGTCTTGTAGTCGAACGTGCGGCCCTCGATCGCGAGCGCACCGATGTAGTTCATGATCTCGCGGCGGAAGTCCTCCTTGCGGCTCTCCGGGATGTCGATCTTGTCCTCGATCGACCGCATCAGGCGCTCGTCCGGCTCCTCGTCCTGACCCGTGTACGGGTTCTTGACCTTCTCCTTCTGGGTGTACGCCTTGATGTTGTCGATGTAGTTGGCGCACAGCTTGGAGATCATGTCCTCGTCGGCGCTGATCGCACGCTGGACCTCGTTCTTGACGATGTCCTCGTACTCCTGCTTGACGACCGAGAGCATCTCGCCGTAGCGCTTGCGCTGCTCCTCGCTGTTGATCAGCGAGTGGCTGCGCAGGCCGCTCTCGAGCTCGTTGAGGACCATGAACGGGTTGATCGCGCCATCGGCCTTGTCGCTGACCAGGGCGTTCGCGATCTTGTCCTGGATGTAGCGCGGGGAGATGCCGTCGAGGCCCTCGCGGTTGGCCTCCTTGCGGAGCTCCTTGATGTTGTCCTGGGTGAAGCCCGGCAGCGTCTTGCCGTCGTACAGCTTCGCCTTCTGGATCAGCGAGAGCGAGTGCTTCTTCGGGTCCTCGAGGCGAGTCAGCACGGCCCACAGCGCGGCCACGTACAGCGTGTGCGGCGCGACGTGCTTGCCGACGCGCTCGGTGGTGAAGTCCTTCGTGTAGATCTTCACCTCCTCGGACACCTTGGTGATGTACGGGATGTCGACCTTGACCGTGCGGTCGCGGAGCGCCTCCATGAACTCGTTGTTGAGGAGCCTCTTGTACTCGGCCTCGTTGGTGTGGCCCAGGATGACCTCGTCGATGTCCGTCTGCGCGAACTTCTTCGGCTTGATCTTGCGCTCCTGGGTGGCGCCGAGCAGGTCGTAGAGGAACGCGACGTCGAGCTTCAGGATCTCGACGAACTCGAGGATGCCGCGGTTGGCGATGTTGAACTCGCCGTCGAAGTTGAACGCGCGCGGATCGGAGTCCGAGCCAAACGTCGCGATCTTCCGGTAGTTGATGTCGCCGGTCAGCTCGGTCGAGTCCTGGTTCTTCTCGTCCTTGGGCTGGAACGTGCCGATGCCGATGCGGTCCTGCTCGGACAGCACCAGGCGCTTGACCCGCACGTGCGTCATCACCTTCTCGAAGTTGCCGGCGTAGTGCCGCATCAGCTCCTTGAAGATCAGGCGGCAGGCCGGGTTCACGTCGCCGGCGATCTTGACCTTGTGGTCGTCATTGCCGAGGCCGAGCTTGTCGATCGTCTGCTGGCGCCAGTCCGAGGGAATCAGGCGGAGCGGCTCGTCGTGCATCGGCGACGGGAACGTCTCGGAGCCGCCGGCGAGCTCGGTGAGTTCGCCCTCGAGCTTCCAGTAGTAGGTGTAGAGCGCGCCATCACTGGTGCGCGAGTACTCCTCCATGCCCTTCTTGAGCTGGCGCGCGATCGTGGACTTCGCCGAGCCGACCGGGCCGTGAAGGAGGATGATGCGGCGCTCGGTGCCGTAGCCCTGGGCCGCGCTCTTGAGCACGTTCATCAGGCGCATCAGCGGGACGTCGAGGCCGAACACCGCGTCCTTGCCGCCGTGCTGTTCGTCGCGGAAGAACTTGTAGCGGACCAGCTTCTTCTTGTTGTCGATGTACTCCTCGACCCCGTGCGACAGCACCATGTCGTAGAGGCGCTGGTACGCGTTCCGCGTCACCTGCGGCGTCTTGCGCACCAGGTTCAGGTAGTCCTCGAAGCTGCCCTCCCACGACAGCTCCTTGTACGTTGCGTAGTTCTGGAGCTCGGCGATCTGTCCCACGAGACTCATGGAGGCGATCGTACCACACGCCCCCCGCGTCGTCTGGCCGCGCGCCGGACGAGCTGCCGCGACGGATCACCGCCGGTTCCTCGACGACGCGCGCGCCTCACGCCCGCCTCTCCCTCCACGGACGCCAGGCGCGACCGCGTGGCAACGACCCGGACACTCGTGTCACGGCGACGATGTGGGTTCGTGATCGAGATGACGCCGACAGGTGCATCGAGCGCGCGCAGGTTGACGCGGGCTCCCCGCCTGGTCGATCCTGGTCGCATATGACTAACGTCTCCAAGCCTGACACCCTCACCGTCGTCCTCGGCCTCCTCACCGCGAGCGCGCTCACCGCGTGCGGTGGGACCTCGTCGGCCTTCGAGCCGGGCGCGGGCAACGACACCGGCGGTGGCACGGGCACGCTGCGCATCGAGGGCAGCATCAGCGCGGACTCGAACCGCCCCAACGCCGAGCTCGCGGCGGACTTCACGACCGAGTTCCGGATCCGCATCCAGCTCAACGGAGTCACGGTCACCACCGGCGAGGTCACCGTGACCAGCGCGAGCGGGTCGTTCCCGCTGACGTACAGCTCGCAGAACAACAACGACTGGGAGGGCGCCGCGCCCGGCTACGACGAGGTCTACGGCCTCGACGTGGTGAGCGGCGCCGACGAGGTCACCGGCGTGCGCGTCGATGGCCCGGACATCCACACGTTCTCGGCGCCGCTGATGGGCGCGACCGTCGACTCCACGCTGGTGCTCGACCTCGCGTGGGATCGTCGCCAGGCTGCCGACACCGCGTCCCTCGACGTCCCCGAGATCGACACCATCGCGATCACCGACAGCGGCACCTATGCGCTGTCCGCCGGCGCGCTCAAGGCCAAGCCTGACCAGGCCGAGACCAACGAGCTGCGCCTGCGCCGCGCCAACCGCGTGATCCCGGCGGGCGCGACCGTCGGCTCCGAGGTCGCGGTGTCGATCCGGACCGAGATCGACGTCGTCGCGCAGCCGAACCCGGCGCTGTGATCGGCTGGCCCCGTCGCCTGGTCAGCCGCGCTACAGGATGATCCCGTTGCAGTTGGCCGGGCACTGGTCGCCGTTGACCGTGTTGCCGTCGTCGCAGCTCTCCTCGGGCATCTGCACCACGCCATCGCCGCAGCGCGGCCCAAAGCCGAGGCATCCCGGCAGGCACGAGCCGTAGCCACCGGCGTTGACGCCGTCGTCACACACCTCGTACGACGAGGTCACGCCGTCGCCGCAGGTGTCGTCGCACACGCTGCGCGCGGCGTTGAACCCGCGCAGCGTCAGCTTGTACGACGAGGCGATGGTGCGGCGCTCGGCCTGGAACACCACGACCTCGTAGGTGCCCCCGGCCGTCAGGCCAACCGTGGCCTGGTTGCCCGCGTCGAGGGTGATCGCGCCCGTGGTCGCGCCGTGCACGCCGCCGAGGTCGATCGCGAGGCGGCCGTTGACGAACACCCACACGTCGTCGTCGCCGCGGAACTCGAGGTTCTCGCCGCCCTGGTAGGTGAACCAGTAGCGGAGCTCCGAGGTGAAGTGGAAGTTGTGGTCCTGGCCGTCGCTGGCGAGGCGCAGCCCCTCCATCCCGAGGCCGACCCAGCCGCGCGTGTCGAGCGGGAAGAACGTGGCGTCGTCGAACACGTACGTGCCCGGCCCCGTGCGCCCGAGGATGAGGGGCTCCACGACCGACACGTTGACGCCGGCGGTGTCGCGGTACCACTGATCGAACGGCACCTTGCCGGCGGTCGTGTTCGTGCCCGTGATCGGGTTGCCGTTGTAGACCGGCTTGCCGTCGGCGCCGAGCTGCGCCTCGACGATGCCGGGCTCCGCCCCGCTCTTGTTCTGGAAGTCGACATGCCCCCCGGTCAGGTCGAAGCCGCGGAAGTCCCGGTAGACGACCGTGACCGGGAACGTGGCGGGCTCGTCGCTGGTCGTCGCGACGCACGCGAACCCGGTCTCCTCGACGCAGGTGGCCGAGCAGCCGTCGCCGTCGAACGGGTTGCCGTCATCGCACGGCTCGGCACCCTGCAGCACGCCATCGCCGCACACCGCGGTGCACACCCCGTCGGCGCACACCGGCTCGCGACGGCACAGCGGATCGCAGCCATCGCCGAGATCGTTGTTGCCGTCGTCGCATGCCTCGGTGCCCTGGGCCTGCGCGTCGCCGCAGGTGGTGGTGGAGCACCCCGCGCCGGGGGTCGCGCACACGAACCCGGGCTCGAGCTGGCAGCTCGCCGAGCAGCCGGGCGTGGCGGCCCCGCCGTCGTCGCACGCCTCGAACCCAGCCACGACGCCGTCACCACACGCCGCCGCGGTGCAGCGGATGCCGGGCACCGCGCACGCCCAGCCCGCCTCGGTCTGGCACGTCGCCGAGCAGCCATCGCCGGGGGTGGTGTTGCGGTCGTCGCAGCCTTCGTCGGGCTCCACGATCGCGTTGCCGCACGTCGCGACGCGCAGGCACGGGCCGCCCTCGGTCGGGCAGCGGAAGAACGGTTCGACCGCGTCGCACCCCGTGGCGCAGCCATCGCCGTCGGTGGAGTTGCCGTCGTCGCACACCTCGGGATCGATCCGGACGCCGTCACCGCAGCCCGCCGGGAGGGCGTCCAGCCTCTCCAGGTTGGCGTCGCCGCCACCGTCGACGACGCTGTTCCCACCGCCGCTCCCGCCGCAGCCGACGCCGACGCCGACGCCGACGCCGAGGCCCAAGGACAACATGACCAGCGCCGACCGCCTGTGCATCTCTCGTACGTTGACAGAAAACGGGGTCGTGCCGAAAGGCCATGTCGTGGCCACGGCTACCTACACGCGGACAGAACGTTCAGGCCATCGGTCGAGGTCGAACAGCGCCCAGCGCCGTGCCGGTCGCGGCGAACGCGAGGCGATGCCCCCGCTGGCCCGGCGACGAGGTCGCGCGGGCTCGCCGCCCCCGGGGGCTCAGTCTCCGAGCGTGCCGACGTACTTCTGCACGTTGCGCTCGTGCTCGCCCACGGTCTTCGCGAACGCGTGGCTGCGCGAGCCCTTCGAGGTGGCGACGAAGAAGAAGTAGTCGCTGCCGTCCGGCGACAGCGTGGCCTCGATCGACGCCTTGCCCGGGTTCGAGATCGGGCCCGGCGGCAGGCCCTCGATGGCGTAGGTGTTGTACGGGTTGTCGGTGTCGTCGAGCTGCGCGCGGTGCAGGCGATCGCAGCCCTTCGGCTTGCCGGCCTTCAGGCACGGCTCGTGCCACGCGATGCAGGCGGCCGACGTCTGCGCGGGCACGGTGCAGCCGTAGCGGATCGTCGGATCGGTCTGCAGCTTGCGTGGCTTGAACGACTTCGACAGTCGGTTGATGAACACCTGCGCGATGCGCGGCCGCTCGGATGGCTCGACCGCCTCCTTCTCGACGATCGACGCCATCGTCAGGATGTCGCGATCACTCCACCCGAGCAGCGCCTTGAGCCGCGCGGTGTCGCGCGGGTGCTTGCCCGCCAGCTCGTTCCACACCGCCTGGTGGCGCGTGATCAGGCGAGTCAGCACGACGGTCGGCTTCTCGCCGACGCGGAACTGGTAGGTGTCGGGGAACAGGTGACCCTCGACGGTGTCCGCGGTGATCGCGAACTTGCCGAGGAACGCCTTGTCGCGCGCGAGCGCCTCGAGCTCCGTGGCCTTGGCGATCGACGGGCACGGCGGCGCCACGCCGTCGGGGCACGCCTTCTCGATCGCCTCGAAGAACTCGAGCATGGTGCGGCCCTCGGGCAGGGTCACGCGGATCGACACCTCCTTGACGCCCTCGGTGATGTTCGCCAGCACCTCGCGCGGGGTGGCGTTGTTCTTGAGGAGGTACTTGCCCGGCTTGACCTGCGTGGTCTTGCCCTCCCACATCGCGAACAGGCGGAACCACGTCGGCTTGGCGATCACGCCCGCGCGCGCGAGCGTCGAGGCGACCGACGGGAAGCTCATGCCGGTCTTGATCTCGACCTCGATGTCCGCGCCGGTGCCCGCGTGCGCCTCCCCGGGGTAGCTGAGGGCGCGGTGCACGAAGTACCCGGACAGCCCGGCCAGCAGGGCGAGCGTGCCGAGCACGACGGCGAGCGCAGTCCGGAACGAACGCTGGGACATCGGAGGGGACGTTACTTCGCCCGGCGGTGGCAGTCGAGCCACCCCTGGAGGATGACGGTGGCCGCCTGCTGGTCGATCACCTGCTTGCGGCGCGCCCGGGACACGTCCGCGCCCAGCAGGATGCGCTGCGCCTCCGCGGTCGAGAACCGCTCGTCGTGCTCGTGGAGCGCGACCTCCGGAGGCAGCCCGGCGCGCAGGGTGGTGACCAGCTCGAGCACGCGGCGGGCCCGGTGGCCCACCCGGCCCGACAGCTCGAACGGCATCCCCACGACGACGTCGGACACGCCGTGGGTGACGCACAGCGCGGCGACGGCTCTCGCATCGCTGACGTTGCCGGTCCGTGGCAGCACACCGAGCGGATGCGCCGCGACCTCGGCCTCGTCCGTGAGCGCGAGGCCGATCGTCTTGGTGCCGACATCGAGGCCGAGTGCTCTCACCGGAGGTGAGTATCGCGCACGCCGAAAAAACAAAGGCCCTCCAAGGGGGGCCAAGGAGGGCCGGGGCGCTGAATCGCCGAGCTACTGATTGCCTCAGGTGGTGGGGGAGACCCGCGGCATGAGGGGGAGGGACCGCCGGTCATCCACCGAGTCGAAACGTTCGCTCTGCGTCGCGCGCAGGAAGCTTCTGTTGTCAGGAATCGGCCTTCGCGCCGCGCTCGCCGCTCCGAGGCGCGCGCACCGCGCTGGGTCAAGATGTTCAAAAGCAGAATCGGTGCCAGGCGCCCGATCGGGCTCGGCACGGGGGTACCGACGTAGATTCGCGCGCTTGGCGTCGCGCACCACCATCAACCAATCCGACAGGTGTCAAGCTGGCCGCGGATCCTGTCACCGCGCGACCACACAGCGGCCACTCGGGTGGCCACCGACGGACGATCGTTCGCACGCCGATCCCGGTTCACCGGGATCGCGTAAGGTCCAGCCGATGTCCGACGACGCGCCCCCCAAGCTCCAGGTCCAGATCGACGATGACGTGTCGCAGGGGGTCTACTCGAACCTCGTGCTGCTCAACCACACGGAGAACGAGTTCTTGCTCGACTTCGCGTTCATCCAGCCGAGCAGCGGCCGTGCGAAGGTTCGCGCCCGGGTGATCTCCTCGCCCAAGCACACCAAGCGGCTGCTGCAGGCGCTCCAGAAGAACCTCGAGCGCTACGAGGAGCGCCACGGCGCCATCGAGCTCGGACCCGAGGACGACGTACTGGTGCACTGAGCGGGACGCCCGGCGGCGCTCAGGCGACCGCGGGCTCGGTGATCACGAGCTCGCCGCGATCGAGATCGAGCTCGGCGTGGGCGCCGAACGGCACCGCCTCGTTGCGGGTGCCATGCCCGACGGGCGCGCCCACCGCGACCGGGCGGCCGGCGGCGGCGAGCCGCTCGAGTAGCACCGCGAGGGCGGCGTCCGGCGGATCGGGCTCCCCGGTCGGGGGCCGTGGATCGGCGCAGCGCGTGAGATCGCCGAGCACCACGGCGGCCGGCTGTGCGAGCGCGCCCGCGAGCAGGAGGTGGGTCAGGTAGCGATCGAGCTCGTAGGGCTTCTCCCCGACCTCCTCGAGCAGCGCGATCGAGCCCGCGAGGGGCAGCTGCCACGGTGTGCCGGTCAGCATCGACGCGAGCGTCAGGTTGGCGGCGATCAACGGGCCCGCGTGCCGGCCGGTGCCGTGCGAGGTCAGCGCCCACGGCCGCGCGCCGGGCGGCGTCGTCGAGGTCAGCCGCGCGAGCAGCGTCGCGATGTCGGCGTCCGCGAGATCGCCGAGCTGCGCGATCACCGGGCCGTGGATGCCGCGCACGCCGGCCGCGTACGCCCACGCGAGCAGCGCGGTCGCGTCCGAGAACCCGACGATCGGCTTGGGATCGGCCCGCAGGCGCGCGGGATCCAGGTGGGTCAGCAGGCGCATGATCCCGTACCCGCCGCGCGCGAGGATGATCGCCCGGACGTCCGGATCATCGATCATCGCCTGCAGCTCGGCGAGCCGGACCTCGTCGGATGCGGCCAGGTAGCTCGGCAGGCCCGCCGGGCGCGGCGCGGACAGGCTCGGCGCGAGCCGGATCCGGTAGGCATCCCCGCCCTGGGCCGCGAACCGCGCCAGCCCCGCCTGCAGCCGCTCCGGCCGCACCGGCCCCGCGGGCGCGACGATGCCGATGGTCTGCCCGGCCCGCACGCGGGGAGGGATCACCGGCCGGGGCCTGATCGAGCTCACCGCGGCTTCTTGTTGCGTGGCTTCTTGGCGGCGCCGCTCGCCGCCTTCTTCGAGGGCGCGGCCTCGGCCTCGGCCTCGGCGCCGGCGCCGGCATCGACCTCGTCGTCGGTGACCGGAAAGCTGCCGCTGGCGTCGAAGCCGAGCGAGGCAGGATTGATCACGTCCATCACGGTGGTCGCGCGGCTGTCGTCTTGCACCGCGTGCGGGCCCGTGGTCGCCAGGGCGACCCGATCGGACGGCAGGCGCCCCGCCTCCTCGCGGAGCGCGGGGCTGTTGTCGATGGGGCCGCCGCCCCCGGGGCCGAGCAGCTGGGCGAGCAGCTCCGGATCGACGGCGTCCATCACCTGGGTCGCCCCGACCTGCTCGGGCTCGGACGCGGCGACTTCGTCGGGGATGACCACGCTCATCGCGACCGTGCGGCCGCCCGCGGCGTCCTCGGAGAGCGTCGCCATCACCAGCGGCTCGGGGATCGTGTGCGAGCGCGGCCGCACGGTGAGCGTCCGCGGTGGCTCGACCGGATCCGGGGCCGGCGCGGCCGGGCCCTCGGGCGCGATCCGCGCGGTCCACCACGCCGCGTGCTCGGCCTGGTCGAAGCCCGGCGCGACGAGCATGCCGGGCACCCGCTCCGAGCCACCGACCTGCTCGTGAACGGCGCGGACGATCGCGACCAGGGTCAGCCCCTCGTCCGTCGCGAGCGCGATCGACGTGCCCACGGGCATCGGCGCGGGGGTCTCGAGATAGCCGGTGCCGGCGCTCACGGAGGTCAGCTTCACGCGCCGTCCGAGCGACAGCCCGCGGTACGTGAGGTCGACGAAGCTCTCGATCATCGTTGCCGATGTTACCACGCGGGCCGCCGATCGGCCGGGGGCGGCCGCCGGGGGCGGCCGACGGGGGCGGCCGACGGGAGGCGGCCGACGGAGGTAGGATCTGCGCCGTGGGGGGGGGCCCGAGCAACTGGGTCAACTGGGTCAACTGGGTCAACTGGGTCAACTGGGTCAACTGGGTCAACTGGGTCAACTGGGTCAACTGGGTCAACTGGGTCAACTGGGTCAACTGGGTCAGCTCGGTCAGCTCGGCAGCCAGCTCCGCCACGCGCTCGGGTTCAGCACTGGCGGCGCCGCCGCCCCCGTGGATGACATCGCAGGCCGGCCCCGTGCCCTGGTCGTGCACGGCAACGAGTTCGGCTACGACCCGTTCGGGCTGTCGAAGGACTCGCTCGAGACCGCCGTCACGGTGGCGCGCCTGCTCTACCGCCACGACTT
Organism: Kofleriaceae bacterium; assembly: GCA_964203225.1. Taxonomy (GTDB): domain Bacteria; phylum Myxococcota_A; class Polyangia; order Haliangiales; family Haliangiaceae; genus JABFXX01. Next base: position 451,906 of record CAXNMK010000002.1, on the reverse strand, counting down.
CCGGGCCACGGCGTTCGGCGTGGAGAACATCCCGGCGCACGGGCGCGTGCTGTTCGTGTCGAACCACTCCGGCCAGCTGCCGTTCGACGGGGTCGTGATCGGCGCGGTCACCTTCCTCGAGCCGCCGCAGCCGCGGCATCTACAACGTGTGCGGGCCCGGCGAGATGCCGCTGTCCGCGGTGCTCGGCGAGCTTGGCCGGGCCCCCGTGATGATCCCCCACCCGATCGCCCGCCCCCTGCTGTCGCTCGCGTTCCGGCTCGGGCTGTCGAGCTACCCCGTGGCCGAGCTCGACTTCATCCGCTACGTCAGCAGGGTCGATGGCCGGCGCGCCACGGCCGAGCTCGGCGACCGCGCCCGGCACACGCTGCGCGACACCATCCGCGCGGTCGACGAGCCGGCCTGACGTCGGTTCCACGGGGCGCCGCCCCGCCCGACGCGGCAAGCCGCGCAGGGTTCCCACCCGGGGCTCGAGACGGGTTCACTGTCTCTCACGCGGCAGCGCCTGCCGTGGCACTCCGATACAGGGTGTGTGGCCCCTCGTTCACACACGGGACCACGCGTCTTCTCGCGATGTAGGATAACGCCTTCATTGCACCACCCGTGGACACCTTGGCGGTGTCAGGGATCCTGATCGCGACCGTGGTGATCGATGAATTCCCGGGCATTTGTGTCAGGGTTCGGGCGCCGCGCCGGTTCGGTCCACCACTCATGAGTGAACACCAGCAGCATTCTCGCGGAGTTCGATCCCTCTGCCAGGGTGGCACGACCCATGCTTTGGAGTCAGACAACCCCGCAGCGTCAAAAGGACGTCGACCCACCATGAAGAACCTGTTCTCCTCCCTCCTCGTCCTGTCCCTGGCCGGCCTGGCCGGCTGCTCGCTCTACTTCGGCAACGAGTCGGATGACCGATGGAACTACTGCGCCGACGACGGCTACTACGTCTGTCAGGGCGAGAGCTGCACGTGGGCCGGCCCCGGCTGCCCGAGCGAGCCGCAGTACCAGTGTGAGTCGAACGCCGACTGCGCCGCTGGCTGCTACTGCAGCGACGCCGGCATCTGCGAGGAGGCCGGCTTCTGCGACGCGGCCTCCGACTGCCCCGACGGCTTCACCTGCGAGACCGAGCGCTCCTCGTGCGTTCCGGACGCGCCCCCGACCTGCGCGGTCGACGCGGACTGCGCCGCCGGCGAGTTCTGCGAGGCCGGCGCCTGCGTGGCGAGCTGCGCCTGCACCACCGACGCCGAGGCCCAGGCCCAGGGCTTCGGGTTCTGTGACGAGGTCCGCGGCACCTGCGAGCCGACCCCGCCCGAGGGCACCTGTGCCGCCGAGGTGACGTGCAACATCGTCCGCCCGACCTGCGCCACCGGTGAGGTCGCGCTGATCAAGGACGGCTGCTACACCGGCACCTGCGGCGCGATCGCCACCTGCGACGTGACCCCGACCTGCGGCAGCCTCCAGTTCGAGACCGACTGCCTCGGAAGCACCGACGCGTGTTCGGCGGTCTACACCGGCATCAACTGCACGAACTCGCAGGGCACCTCGTGCACCGTGGGCTCGTCCAACTGCACCTGCGAGAGCTTCCGCTTCAACTCCTGCACGGATCGCAGCTCGGCGATGATGGTGTACGCCCTCGAGGACGGCACCATGGTCGACGTGTTCTCGACCCACTGACCGGCGCGCGGGCGCCGGGCGCCCCGGGGCCCCCGAGTTCTGCGAGCGGGCTGCCTTGACCGGCAGCCCGATTGCCGTTTCGGAGCACGACCAGGGCATCCGCACGTTCACGTGCCACGTGTCACGTGCTCGTACACGGCGGGCACGGCGTCGGGTGCGCCCGGAGAGCGGCAACGCGACGGACGGGCGGACGGTGCGCCTGGTCATCACCGTGCCCGCACCCTCAACGTGCCACGTGCCACGTGCCACGTGCACGGGGCATCGGAGGAACCGGCTCGGACACGGCCCCGTCTGCCGCCGAAACGACGACGCGCCGGAGCCCGCGTGGGCACCGGCGCGTCAGCGCGAGACGGCACCTACTCGGCGGCGCTCTCGACCTCGTCCTTGCCGTGGCACTTCTTGTACTTCTTGCCCGAGCCACACGGGCACGGGTCGTTGCGGCCCACTTTGGGGCGCTCGCGACGCACGGGCTCGACGCGGGCCGCGGGCTCCCCGGGCTTGGCCTGGCGCCCCTTGGCGGCGCGGCGCTGTGCGGCGGCGAGCACGGCGGCCGGGTCCGTCGCGTCGACGTCCTCGGACTTGCCCGACACGCCGCGCTCCTCCATGTCGCGGTGCTTCTCCTCGACGGCCGGCACGGTCTCCTCGTCGCGCTGGATCTGCACGCGGACCAGCTTGGTGATGGTGTTGGCCTGGATGCGCCCCATCATCTCGCTGAACATGTCGAAGCCGATCCGCTTGTACTCCTTCTTCGGATCCTTCTGACCGTAGCCCTGGAGGCCGATGCCCTCGCGCAGGGCGTCCATGGTCTTGAGGTGCTCGATCCACTGCTGGTCGATCTCCTCGAGGGCGAAGTGGCGCTGGAAGTACATCAGCCACGCGCGGCCGAGGTCCTTCTCGCGCTGGACGAGCTTGTTCTCGACCGGCGGCCACGCCTGGTGAGCGACCTCGTCGGGGGCGCCCGGCTGGATCGTCAGCTCGACGGCGAACTGCTCCTGGAGCGCGTCCTCGAGCTCGTCCCAGTCCCACTCCTCCTCGCTCTTGTCCGAGGACAGCACGGTCTCGATGACCGCGGCCATCCGGGCGTGCGCGAGGTCGTACAGGCGCTCGCGCTGCTGGATCAGCGACGCGGCGATCTGGGCGGTCGACCACGCGAGCAGCTCGGCGCGCGGCAGGTCGTACTGCTTCTCGTAGTCGAGCAGCGAGCCGAACTGGCGCCACACCTCGGCGCGGAGGACGCGCCAGCCCGGGCGGCTGTCACCGGTCTGCTCGCCGCGGGCCTCGGCCTCGTCGCGCTCCTTGATGCGCGTCTTGATGACGTCGATCATCTGACCGAGCTGCTTCTCGATGTCGGGCGACAGCAGCTCGACGGTCCAGTCCCCGCTCTGCGTGACCGGCTCGGGGACGATGCCCTTGGCGGCCTCGACCTCGCTCGGCTCGGGATGGTACCGGCCGTCGAGGATCTGGCGGCGCAGCGCGTAGATCGTCTTGCGCTGCTGGTTCATCACGTCGTCGTACTCGAGGACGTTCTTGCGCTGGTCGAAGTTGCGACCCTCGACCTTCTTCTGCGCGCCCTCGATCGAGCGGGTGACCATCGGGCTCTCGATGGGCACGTCCTCCTCGAGGCCGAGCCGCTCCATCAGGCCGGTCATGCGGTCGAGGCCGAAGATCCGGAGCAGGTCGTCCTGGAGGGACAGGTAGAACCGCGACGTGCCGGGGTCACCCTGGCGACCGGCGCGTCCGCGGAGCTGGTTGTCGATGCGGCGCGACTCGTGGCGCTCGGTGCCGATGATCTTGAGACCTCCGGACGCGAGCACCGCGAGGCGCTCGGCCTCGCACTGCTTCTTGAAGTCGATGATCAGCTCGGCGAGGCGCTTGTCCTCGTCGAACGCGGGTTCGCTCGAGCCGCGGTACGGCTCCGCGCCGTCCGCGCCGCCCGGTGCCGCCTGCGCGCCATCGACCGACTCGGCGAGCCGGGTCTGCTCCTCGATCAGCGCGTCCTTCGCCATGGCGTCGGGGTTACCGCCGAGGAGGATGTCCGTGCCACGACCGGCCATGTTGGTCGCGATCGTGACCGCGCCCGTGCGGCCGGCCTGCGCGACGATCGAGGCCTCGCGCTGGTGCTGCTTGGCGTTCAGCACGTTGAACGGGATGCCCTTCTCCTTGAGGAGGTTCGCGACGACCTCGCTCTTCTCGACCGACACCGTGCCGACGAGCACCGGCTGACCGCGCTTGACGCAATCCTCGATGTCCGTGACCACCGCGCGGAACTTGCCCGCCTCGTTCTTGTAGACGAGGTCCGGCTGATCGTTGCGGACGATCGGCTTGTTGGTCGGGATGACCGAGACCTCGAGCTTGTAGATCTGGTGAAACTCCGCCGCCTCGGTGTCCGCCGTGCCGGTCATGCCGGCCAGCTTGGCGTACATGCGGAAGTAGTTCTGGAACGTGACGGTGGCGATCGTCTGGTTCTCTTCCTCGATCGTCACGCCCTCCTTGGCCTCGATCGCCTGGTGCAGGCCATCGGACCAGCGCCGGCCCGGCATCTTGCGGCCGGTGTGCTCGTCGACGATGACGACCTTGCTCTCCTCGACCAGGTAGTTGACGTTGCGCTTGTAGAGCGTGTGCGCGCGCAGCCCCTGGTTGACGTGGTGGACGAGGAGGATGTTGCTGGAGTCGTACAGGTTGTCGACGGCCAGCAGCTCCTGCATGCGCTCGACGCCGTCGTCCGTGAGCATGGCCGAGTGGGCCTTCTCGTCGACGGTGTAATCGACCTCGCGCTTGAGGCGCGGGATCAGGCGGTCGATCTTGACGTACAGCTCACCCGACTCCTCGGCGGAGCCCGAGATGATGAGCGGCGTGCGCGCCTCGTCGATCAGGATCGAGTCGACCTCGTCGACGACGGCGTAGTTGAGGCCGCGCTGGACCATGCGGTCCGGCGACGACTTCATGTTGTCACGCAGGTAGTCGAAGCCGAACTCGTTGTTCTGGCCGTACGTGATGTCCATGTTGTAGTTGGCCTGGCGCTCGAAGTCGTCGAGCCCATGGACGACCACGCCCGTGGTGAGGCCGAGGAAGCCGTGCAGCCGGCCCATCCACTCGGCGTCGCGCTTGGCCAGGTAGTCGTTGACCGTGACCACGTGGACGCCCTTGCCGGACAGGGCGTTGAGGTATGTCGGGAGCGTCGCGACGAGGGTCTTGCCCTCACCGGTGCGCATCTCGGCGATCTTGCCCTGGTGCAGGATGATCCCGCCGATCATCTGCACGTCGTAGTGGCGCATGCCGAGGCGGCGGATGCCGGCCTCGCGGACCACCGCGTACGCCTCGGGCAGCAACTCGTCGATCGTGGCCCCCTTGTCGATGCGCCGCTTGAACTCCGCGGTCATGGCCCGGAGGGCGTCGTCGGTCTTGCCCTTCAGCGTCGGCTCGAGGTCGGCGATCCGCTGGATGATGGGCTGGAGCTTCTTCAGCTCGCGGTCGTTCTTGCTGCCGAAGAGTTTTTTGAAGAGTCCCATGATGTTCCGGGCCCCCCCCAGGGGGGGGCGCAAGGAGGGCGTCTTACCACACGCCCCGGGCGCCCGCCCCCTATCTGATCCGGCGGAAACCGCGCGGCCCACAATGCCCCGCGGCCGCCCCGCGGCGCTGCCGCCCGCGCGCCGCGGCTGCCGCGGCGCCCGCGTCGGATTCGATGACCGTCATCGAGTCCGCCTGGCGCATTGCGTCACGCGATCTCGTGCCGCCCGTCGATGGATCTTCGCGGGTGGCAGGCTGATACTCGGCCCCACAAATGCGCATCGGCGTCCCCAAAGAGATCAAGACTCAAGAGTATCGCGTCGGCATGACCCCGTCGGGGGTCGCGATCCTGACCGCGCGCGGCCACCAGGTGATGATCGAGCAAGGAGCGGGCCTCGGCTCGTCGATCCCCGACGACCACTACATCAAGGCGGGTGCGACGATCGTCGCGACGAAGGAAGAGATCTGGGGCACGGCCGACATGGTCGTGAAGGTCAAGGAACCGATCGCGCCCGAGTTCGCGCTGATGCGCAAGGATCTGCTGCTGTTCACGTACCTCCACCTCGCCGCGGCGCACGAGCTCGGCAAGGAGCTGCTCACCCGCGGCGTCAACGGCGTCGCGTACGAGACCATCGAGCCGACCCCGGGCGACCTCCCGCTGCTGACGCCGATGAGCGCGGTCGCGGGCCGCATGAGCGTCCAGGCCGGCGCGCACTACCTCGAGCGCGAGCGCGGCGGCAAGGGCGTCCTCCTCGGCGGCGTGCCAGGCGTCAAGCGCGGCCGCGTCACCGTGATCGGCGCGGGCGTCGTCGGCGCCAACGCGGTCAAGATGGCGGTCGGCCTCGGCGCGAACGTGACCGTGATCGACATCAACCTCAAGACGCTCGCGTACCTCGACGACATCTACGCGGGCCGCGTGTCCACGCAGTACTCGGATCCCCTGAGCATCGAGCGTGCGGTCATCGAGAGCGATCTCGTGGTCGGTGCCGTGCTGCTGCCGGGCGCACGCGCGCCGCGACTCGTCACCGAGGCGATGATCAAGCAGATGGAGCCGGGCTCGGTGATCGTCGACGTGTCGATCGACCAGGGCGGCTGCGTCGAGGGCGCTCGCGCGACCTACCACGACAACCCGACGTACGACCTGCACGGCGTCACCGCGTACATGGTCGCGAACATGCCGGGCGCGGTGCCCCGCACGTCGACCTACGCGCTGACCAACGCGACGATCCGCTACGTCGCCAAGCTCGCCGACCTCGGCCTCGAGAAGGCCATCCTCGACACCCCGCACATCGTCAGCGGTCTCAACACCTACAAGGGTACGGTGCCCCACCCCGCGGTCGCCGAGGCCCTGGGTGTCGCCCACGTGCCGTTCAAGGCCTGAGCGAGCGCCGGGTGAGGCGCTGAGCGCGCACCACATGGCATCGATATGAGGATCCCGGCTGCAGGGATCCTCGTACTTTCGGTCAGCTGGGTCAGCGGATGGGGCAACCGGATCGTGGACGTGGACGTGCAGGTGGCACGTGCACGTGCACGTCCACGGCGGCAACGGCCGGGTCGCGGGACCCCGAGCATCGGTTTCGAGGCGAGCCCGGGAATATTTCGGCACCGGGGCCCGGTACAGACACATAGATGGCGGCAGCTCGTGAGACGCGTGCGGAGTTCGAGCGCCAGGCGCTCGTGCACACCGATGCGCTTTACGGCGCGGCGTACCGATTGACCCGGAACCCGCGCGACGCGGAGGATCTGGTGCAAGAGGCGCTGCTGCGCGCGTACCGGTTCTGGGACTCATTCGAGCAGGACTCGAACTGCAAGGCGTGGCTGCTGCGGATCGTGACCAACACGTTCATCAACGAGTACCAGCGCAAGAAGCGCCGCCGGGAGGTGCTCGACGCGGCGACCGCCGAGCAGGACACCACCGGCGGCGTGCTGGTCCACGCCGCCGCGAGCACGCGCACCAACCCGGAACGCGCGCTCCTCGATCGCAGCGTCTCGGACGACGTGCAGCGTGCGCTCGACGCGCTGCCCGACGACTTTCGCACCGCCGTCGTGCTGTGCGACGTGCAGGGCCTGGCGTACAAGGAGATCGCCGACATCATGCAGACCCCCGTGGGCACGGTGATGAGCCGGCTGTTCCGCGGGCGGAAGCTGCTCGCTGCCGCACTCCGCGAGTTCGCCCTCGAGTCCGGCTACGTCCGGCCCCCGCGACCGACGGCGACGACGCCACCCCCCGCACCGCCCGCCGGCCCGGAGGAGACAACCATCGATCTCGAGCAGTATCGTGCGCGCACGCGCGCGCGAGGGGAACCGTCATGAGCCTGTGTGAGAGCATCGAGACCCTGTCGATGGCCTACCTCGACGACGAGCTCGCGAGCGAGGAGCGGCGCGAACTCGAGATGCACCTCGCGGACTGTACGAGTTGCCGCGGGCACCTCGATACCGAGGCGTCCGAGCTCGAGCTGCTCCGCGCGGCGCTGGTCGCCCCGCTCGCCCCCGACCTCGTGAAGGCGCGGATCGCCCGCGCACTCGACGAGGAGGATCGCCAGCGCACCCGCGAGGGTCGCCGCCGGTGGTCGCAGTGGCTGCTGCCCGGCTCGGCGCTTGCGGCCGCCGCCGCCGCCCTCGCGCTGTTCATCGGCACCGGCTCCGCGCCGACCTCCGAGCCCCTCGGCGGGGTCGCCCACGAGGCCGTGCGCCAGCAGACGCGCTCGCTGCCGCTCGAGGTCCAGGGTGCGAGCACCGGCGCGTGGCTGCACCAGCACTTCGGGCCGGTGGAGCCGCCGCAGTTCGACGGGCCGGACATCCAGCTCGTCGGCGCGCGCGGGACCGCCGTGTCCGGCCACGACGCCGCGCTGCTGCGCTACATCGTCAGCGTCGGTGGCAGCCGCGTGGCGCTGACCACCGTGCTGATCTCGGGTGTTCGCGGAGACGAGCTGCGCGGTGGTGACGCGTACCGGATCGGCGACCGCACCGTCCACATGTACGACGCCAACGGCCAGCCGGCGATCACCTTCGTCGACGCCAACCAGGTCGGCTACGTGTTCACCTCGGAGCGGCTGGCGGCCCAGGAGCTGCTGGCGCTGGTCGCGACGTCGGACCTCATCGGCCACGCGCAGCAGCAGCTGCGCTGACGCCACGCGCAGCTGCCGCCGCCACCGCCACCGCCACCGCCACCGCCCCGAGCGACGCGCCGGCCCGCCAGCAACATCCGCTGCGCGGTCTCGGGTATCATTCGCAGCGAGGGGCATGAACCGACGCATCCTGCTGATCGACGCCGATCCCGGGTTCCACCAGGACCTGATCTCCTGCCTCCGGGGTTACCGGCTCGACATTGTCGTCGAACTCGACCCCGACCAGGGCGTCGCGCTCGCTCAGGCCGATCCGCCGGCGCTGCTGATCGTCGGCGTGGAGGAGCCGGAGAAGTCCGGCTTCAAGGTGTTCCAGCGCTGCAAGAAGGGCGCGCTCTCCGGCGTCCCGGTCGTGCTGGTGACCGCGTCGGTGTCCCCCGAGAACTTCGCCAAGCACAGCAACCTCAAGACGCACGCAGACGCGTACCTCGACAAGCGCGACTACGCACACGACTCCCTGCGCGCGGTCATCGATGGCCTGCTCACTCTCGGGGCGCTGGACCACGAGGTCAACGAGGAGTCCGACGCCCGACTGTCGATCGACATCCCGATGGAGATCGACGACATCCAGTTCGGCGATGACGACTTGGTCCTCGAGGATGATGTCGACGAGGTGGAGGTGGCCGACGACGGCGGCGGTGGGGGCGGCCTCGCCGCGCTCGAGGCGCTCGCGATCGAGGCACCCGGCCCGGTCTCGGTGCTGTCGACCCTCCGGATCGACTCGACGGTGGATGCCGACATCGAGGACGCCTTCGGCGGCCTCCTCGGCACCGATTTCGGGTACGAGTCCGGCCCCGGAGAGATCGATGGCAGCGGACCCGACGCCAGCGCGCTCGCCAGGAGCGCGCTCGAACCCGCCGCGCCGGTCGAGGTCACGGACGACACAGTTCCTGAGCCCGTGCCCGAGGCAAGGGCCGCTTCGGTCCCCGAGGTGATCAGCCCCTCGTCGGATCACCCGGTCCTCCCGCTGCTCGACGGCGTGCCTCGCCGTGTGGGGGCCCCCACCACGCCCCCGCCGTTCGGGTTCGACGAGGGCGATCGCCACGACGAGCTGCCCGGGCGGCCCGACAACGACCTGCCGTCCCCGTACGGCGCCCCCGCCGCCCGCAACGAGGTGCCCCCCTTTCCCGACGGGGTGCCCGCCGCACCGGGGTCCTCCCACCCCGAGGCCGCGCTGCTCGCGGCGCTCGGGTCACTCGATGACCTCGCCTCGCGACCGGACGAGGACACGCTCGCCCTCGACCGGCTCGATATGAGCGAGCCGCTCGGCGATGGCGACGAGTTGCAGCCGGCCCCCACCGAGCCCGAGCCGATCGCCGTCCCCGGCGGCGCCGGGATCGGCGAGGGCCGCGACGTCGAGTTCGAGGCCCCCGAGCCGGCCACCACCGACGTCGGTGAGCCAGGGTTCGGCGCGCCCGTCGAGGAGCTCGCCGCCGTCGCTGCGGACGCGGCCCCCGCCGCGCCCCAGGGCAGCCCGGGCCTCGCCCGGCGCGACTCCGCGCCCGCGATCATGCTCGACAGCATCGATCTGCTCGTCGAGGACGGCGCCGGGGGGGCCGAGCGCATGTTCGAGTTCGCCGCGCCCGCACTCGAGATCGCCGCGCTCGAGATCGCCGCGCCCGCGCTCGAGATCGCCGCGCCCGTGCTCGAGTTCACCGAGCCCGCGCTCCGCCCGCGCACCCCATCGAGCAACCTGACCGTGGTGGACCTGGGCCTCGATGCGGTCGCCGAGGACGCGGATCGCGAGCAGTCCGGCGTGTACGACCGCCGAGAGCTGCGCACGATCAACGAGCTCGAGCGCCAGGTCGGCCAGCTCGAGACCGAGCTCGGCAAGGCGCGCGCCGCAGCGCCCGCGGCGTCACCAGGCGGCCGCCAGGGCGAATTCCTCAAGCTCCGCGAGACCCTGCTCGCCGCCACCACCGCTCTGAAGCTGGCCAAGGACGAGCTCACCGCCCGCGATCGCGAGCTCGGCGAGATCCAGAGCGAGCTGCACAGCGTGCGCACCGCGCGCCAGGTGCTCGAGGCGCGGACCGCGGCGCTCGAACAGCGCGCGATCGTGGAGGCCCAGCGCGCGGCCGCCGAGGCCCAGCGCGCGGCCGCCGAGACCGAGCGCGCCGACTCGCTCGACGGCAGCCTGCGCGCGTTGACGGCCGAGTTCGCGGGGCTCCAGCGGGAGCAGGGGGAGCGCGCGGCCGCCGCCCTCGCCACCACCGCCGAGCGCGACCAGCTCGCGCAGGACCTCGCGAGCGAGCGCACGCTGCGCGCCGCGAGCGCCACCGATGCCGAGCGAGTGCTGCGCGCGGAACGCGAGCTGCTGCGGGTGCGTCACCAGGCCGAGTTCGAGGCCTTGCGCGGAGACACCGCCGATGCCCACGGCGCCGCCCTCGCCTCCCTGCAGCAGGAACTCGAGGCCCGTCATGTGAGCGCCATCGAGGCCGCCCTCTCCGCGGCGCGCCAGGAGCTCACGGACGCCGCCGATCATCACCGGCGCGAACTCGAGGCGCGCCACGACAGCGCCGTCGAGGACCTCCACACGCAGCACGCGGCCGCGCTCGCGGCCGCCACCACCGAGCGCGACCGCGCCGCCGAGCAGACCGCGCGGGCCCACGCGAACGAGCTCGCGCGCGTGCAGAACGAGCAGACCGCCGCGCTCGCGGCCGCCACCACCGAGCGCACCACCGAGCGCGCCACCGAGCGCGCCCAGGTGGCCACGGCCCACGCCGACGCGCAGGCCGCGGCCCAGGCCGCGATTGCCGCAGAGCGTGTTCAGGCGCTCGCCGCGCAGACCGCCGCCGTTGCGGCGATCAGCGCCGAGCGTGACCAGGCGCTCGCCGCCCTCACCGCCGAGCGTGACCAGGCGCTCGCCGCCTTCGCCGCCGAGCGTGACCAGGCGCACACCGCCCTCGCCGCCGAGCGTGACCAGGCGCACACCGCCCTCGCCGCCGAGCGTGACCAGGCCGCCGCTGCCCTCGCCGCCGAGCGTGACCAGGCCGCCGCCGCCCTCGCCGCCGAACGTGACCAGGCCGCCGCCGCCCTCGCCGCCGAACGTGACCAGGCCGCCGCCGCCCTCGCCGCCGCCGTCGCCGCGAGCGCCGCCGAGCGGGATCAGGCCCTCGCCGCCGAGGCCGCCCTCGCGGCCGCCGTCGCCGCGAGCGCCGCCGAGCGGGATCAGGCCCTCGCCGCCGAGGCCGCCGCCCTCGCCGCGATCGCCGCCGAGCGGGATCAGGCCCTCGCCGCCGAGGCCGCCGCCCTCGCCGCGATCGCCGCCGAGCGTGACCAGGCGCGTGCCGCCCAGGCCGCCGCCCTCGCCACGATCGCCGCCGAGCGGGATCAGGCCCTCGCCGCCGAGGCCGCCCTCGCGGCCGCCCTCGCCACGATCGCCGCCGAGCGGGATCAGGCCCTCGCCGCCGAGGCCGCCGCCCTCGCCGCGATCGCCGCCGAGCGGGATCAGGCCCTCGCCGCCGAGGCCGCCGCCCTCGCCGCGATCGCCGCCGAGCGTGACCAGGCGCGTGCCGCCCAGGCCGCCGCCCTCGCCGCGATCGCCGCCGAGCGTGACCAGGCGCGTGCCGCCCAGGCCACCGCCGTCGCCGCGATCGCCGCTGAGGGCGATCGGGCACTCGCCGCCGCCGTCACGGCGACCGCCGCGCAGGCTGCCGCGTACGCACAGGCCGCCACCGCGCAGGCCGCGGAGCACGAGCAGGCCGCCACCGCGCAGGCCGCGGAGCACGAGCAGGCCGCCGCTGCGCAGACTGCCGCGTACGCGCAGGCCGCCGCCGCGCAGGCCGCGGAGCACGAGCGCGCCGCCGCAGAGCGCGCCGCCACCCATGCCGCCGAGTTCGCGCGCGTGCAGGGCGAGCTGACCGCCGCGGTCGCCGCCGCCCGCGCCGAGCGCGAGGAGGATGCCGGGGCGCAGGCGGCAGCCGTCGAGGCCGCGCGCCACGAACTCGAGGCACTGCGCCGGCAGCACGAGGTCCACACGCACGAGCTGAGCGCCGCGCACCAGCAGGCGTTCGAGGACCAGGCCGCCCACCACGCCGAGGCCCTCGCGGCGGCGGCCGCCGAGGAGCGGCGCGCCGTCACCGAGGCTCAGCGCGCCGCCGAGGCCCTCGCCATCCAGCACGCCGCCCAGCTCGCCGCCACGGCCGCCGAGGAGCGGCGCGCCGTCACCGAGGCTCAGCGCGCCGCCGAGGCCCTCGCCATCCAGCACGCCGCCCAGCTCGCCGCCACGACCGCCGAGGGAACGCGCGCCGCGGGCGAGCACGAGCGGTCGCTCGCAGCGGCGCAGCAGGCGCTGGTCGCCGCGCAGGCGCAGGCGCTCGCCGAGCAGGCGGAGCAGCACGAGCGCGTGTTCTCGGCTGCGCAGCTCGAGGCGGCCCGGCAGCGCTCGGTCCTCGAGACCGAGCACCGGCAGGCGCTCGCCAGCGCGGGCGCCGACACCGTGCGGACGATCGCGGAGCTGACCGCCGAGCGCGACGAGCTCCGCCAGGGCCTGTCGTCGGCGCGCGAGGCCCACAAGCGCCTCGAGGCTGAGGTCGCGACCACGGTGCACGCGCTCGCCGACCGCAACGTGGACCTCCGCGCACACGGCCAGGCGATCTCCGACCGTGACCAGCGGATCGAGGAGCTGCGCCGCGAGATCCAGACGGTCGAGCAGGAGAACGCCGGCTACCAGGAGCAGGTCCTCCGCGCGTACCAGAAGATCAAGACCGACGAGGCGATGGTCGTGCGCGCCAAGAAGGCGATGGCGATCGCGCTGACCGTGCTCGACGAGCCGGTCGGGCCCGCCAAGCCGGGATGACGCGTCGGGCTGGATGACCCGGCGGGCTGGATGACCCGTCAGACCTGCGCGACGCGGGCCAGCGACGACGCCTTGCCCTGCTGCCACAGCGCGCGCTCGAGGGCGAGCAGCAGCGGGCCGAACGTGGCGCGGTCGAGCGACGACACCACGAACCCGCCGCCGTGCTGGGCGAGGTGCTCGGCGTCGGTGGGCGCGAGGCGATCGGCCTTGTTCCACACCAGCACCCGCGGCTTCTCGCCGAGGCCGAGGTCCGAGAGGATGCCCTCGACCGCCCGGATCTGCTGCTCGCGATCGGGATCCGAGGCGTCGACGACATGGACCAGCAGATCCGCGTCGTCCATCTCCTCGAGCGTCGCGGAGAACGCGCGGGTCAGCTCCGCGGGGAGATCGCGGATGAAGCCGACGGTGTCGGTGATCACGACCTCGCGCTCGTGCGGGAACCGCAGGCGCCGGCTGATCGGATCGAGCGTCGCGAACAGCTTGTCGGCGGCGAGTGCGTCGCCTTCGGTGAGCGCGTTCAGCATCGTCGACTTGCCGGCGTTGGTGTAGCCACAGATCGCGATGATCGGCACGTCGCGGTGAGTCCGGCGATGGCGGCGAAGCCGGCGATCGCCAACCAGCGCCTCGAGCTTCTTCTCGAGGAGGTGGATCCGCTCGCGCGCGCGGCGCCGGTTGATCTCGAGCTTGGTCTCGCCCGGGCCGCGCCCGCCGAGGCCGGCCTTGCCGCCGGGGCCGGCGGTCAGGCGCGACATCATCGTGTTCTTCTCGACCAGCCGCGGCAGCGCGTAGCGGAGCTGGGCCAGCTCGACCTGCAGCTTGCCGTCCCGGCTGGTCGCGTGCTGCGCGAAGATGTCGAGAATCAGCATCGTGCGATCGAGGACCTTGAGCTCGGTGGCGTCGCTGATCGTGCGCGCCTGGCCGGGCGACAGGTCCGGATCGAAGATCACGCACTCGGCGCCGAGCTGCATCGCGCGGAGCAGGATCTCGTCGAGCTTGCCGCGGCCGACGAGCGAGCGCGGATCGACCTCGGGGCGGCGCTGCACCAGCACGTCGAGCACCTTGACGCCGGCCGTGCGGCACAGCTCGCGGAGCTCGGCCACGCGGGCCTCGGAGTCGCGCGCGCGCCCGATCTGGACGTGCACGAGGAGCGCGCGGGCCTTGCCGCGATCGGTCTCGACGACCCGGTGGACCCGGCCGAACTCCGACTCGAGGCGCCCGATCAGCGCGATGAAGTCGAGGCTGGAGGCGGTCGCCTGCTCGGCCGCCAGCTCGACCCACGGGCGATCGGGCGGCGCCTCCGCGGCGAGGTGACCGACGAACAGCTTGCCCGCGCGCCCGGTGGCATCGACGGTGATCGCCGCGACCACGTCGAGGCGCAGCAGCGCGAGGTCGGTGAGATCGTCGCGCGTCAGCCCCTCGCCGCGCAGGTGCGTGTGCACCAGGCGCAGGCCGCGGAACCGGCCCTTGCCGCCGCGCATGCGGCCGACGTCGGGCAGCACGATCTTCGATGCATCACCGACGAACACGTGCTCGATCGTGCCGCGGCGATCGATCAGCACGCCGACCTGGCGGTGGATCTCGGCGCTCTGCAGCGCGAGCTGGCTCGCGAGCTCCGCCGACACGATCTCGCTGGGCGCGACGCGGCGGCGGTAGAGGCGCTCGAGTGACTTGATCTCGCTCGTTTTGAGGCCCGCGAGGTTCCCGGTGACGTCCTGTTGCATGGAGGGGACACGCGCGCGCCGCGGTGACGCCCCGCGCGTGAATCTTCGTGTACCACGCCCGGGGCCGACGTCACGTCGGCCTCTCGGATCATGTACGCGACGTGCGCAGCCCCACGCCTCGTTTCATCGTTGAACCAGGCCCCCCCGGGCGACATGGTGCGGAGCGTGACGCGGCGGTTCCGCGCCCTGGTGGCGCACCCTCAAATCATGCCGGCGGTGCGCAACCACCACGAGCGCTGGGATGGCTCCGGCGATCCTGACAAGAAGATCGCCGAGAACATCCCGCTGTCCGCGCGGATCGTGGCGGTCGCCGACGCGTTCGACGCGATGGTCACCGATCGCCCGAACAAGCAGGCGCTCGCCATCGACGAGGCCGAGGCGATCCTGCGCAAGACCGCGGGCGAGATGTACGACCCCGACCTGATCCAGGTGTTCGTGTCCCGGCACCTCGGCACGCTCTATCACGACGACTACGACGCCCTGCCCGACGACGACGGGTACGTGGTGTCGTCGAGCTGAGCGCATCACATCGCATCGGCGCGCATCGCCACGCCTGGCCACGTGGTAGCCTGTCATCCACGTGCGAACCCTGGTCTCCATCGGCCTGGCCGCGCTGGAGCGAGGGTGGATCACCCCCGACGACCTGGCGCGCGCGATCTCGTCGTTCCATCAGGCCCGGGCGACCGACGCTCGCGACCACTGGCTCGCCACCGAGCGGCTGTCCGCGCGCCAGCTCGACGAGCTGAGCGGCGAGCCCGCGACGCATGCCGCGTTCCAGGACGCGCTCGGGGGCCGCCCGTCGACGCTCCCGCCGACGACCGCCCGCTACGCCGTCGAGCAGAGCCTGCGCGAGGGCGGCCAGGGGAGGATCCTGCTCAGCACGGATCGCGTGATCGGGCGGCGCGTGGCGCTCAAGGTGCTCCACCACGAGGGCCAGACCCCCGAGAACGCGCGGATCCTCGCCCGCGAGGCCAAGGTCACGGGCCACCTCCAGCACCCGAGCATCATCCCGGTCTACGACGCGGGCATCTCGGACCGCGAGGGGCCGTTCTACGTGATGCCGTACTTCGATCAGCCCAGCCTCGAGCACGTGCTCGCCGGCCTCCGGCGAGCCGATCCCGGCATGGTGGCGACCTGGACGCTGCCCCGCCTGCTGCGGACGTTCGTGCAGGTGTGCCAGGCCGTGGAGTACGCGCACAGCCGCGAGGTCGTGCACTGCGATCTCAAGCCGGACAACATCCTGCTCGGCGCGTTCGGCGAGGTGCTCGTTGGGGACTGGGGGTTCGCGTACGTGACCGAGCTCGACACGGAGAAGCTCGGCGGGACCCCCGCGTACATGGCGCCCGAGCAGATCGCGGGCGAGCAGGTGGTCGACGCCCGCACCGACGTGTTCGCGCTCGGCGTGGTCCTGTACCGGATCCTCGCGCTGCGCGCCCCGTTCGGCGGCGCGCGCGTCTCGGACCTCCTGCGCCGGCGCGCGCTCCAGCAGGTCCCGCCGCGGCCGAGCACGCTGGCGCCGCCCGACCGGGTGGTGCCGCCGGAGCTCGAGGACATCGCGCTGGTCGCAATGTCGCCGGCCCCCGCGGACCGCCATCCGTCGGCCCAGGCACTCGCCGCCGCCGTCACCTCGTTCCTCGAGGGGACCCGCGCGAACGAGCAGCGCCTGCATCGTGCGGAGGGCCTGGTCGAGCAGGCGGGCGAGCTGGCGGCCCGGTTCCACGAAGGCACGGCGACCCGCGCCACGGCCTTGGCCCGGCTCGCCCACGTGCGCCAGCAGACCGAGCCGTGGGCGCCCATCGACGAGCGACAGCGCGTGTGGGCGGCCGAGGACGAGCTGGCGGTGTTCGACGCGCTGCAGCTCCGCATCCTGCAAGAGGCGATCGCGTGCTACGAGGAGGCGCTCGCCGAGCAGCCGGGACTGCAGGCCGCGCGTCGCGGCCTCGCTCACCTGTACGCCGAGCAGCTGGAGCGGTCACGCGAACGGCGCTCGACGCTCGACCGGAGCTACTTCGAGGGGCTGCTGCGGCAGTACGACGACGAGGGCATCCTGTCGCGCGCCGGCGGCCGGCCCGGCTGGATCAACCTCGAGTTGACCGGCGACGTCGATGACATCCGCCTGATGCCCCTCGACGAGGTGGACCGGCGGCTGCAGCCCGGAGCGGAGCGGCGCCTGCGCAAGCGCGCCCTCGCCGCGGTGCCCGCGCCCCCCGGCAGCTACCAGATGGTGGTCACGCACCGCGGGCAGCGCGTGTGCGTGCCCGTCCTCGTGCTCGGCGACCGCGAGACCCAGGTCCGGCTCGATCTCGAGTCGATCCGCCGGTACCGCGATGACGAGACGTTGATCGCCGGTGGGGCGCTCGCGCACGGGCAGATCGCGCACGGGCAGATCGCGCACGGGCTGGACGACCGCAGGGCCGCGCACCGCGAGCCGCAGGGCCCCCTGGTGGCGCCGTTCTTCATGCAGACGTTCCCGGTGACATTTGGCCAGTACCTGCTGTTCCTCGAGAACATGCTCGTCGAGGCGCCCGGCCGCGTGGCCCAGCTCCTCCCCGTCGCGCGCAACGCGGCGCCGCTGTGGACCGTCGAGGGCGGCCGGCTCGAGGTGACGCCCGCACACGCCGACATCGGCCTCCATGCGCGCACGTGGCGGGACGTGCCCGTGTTCGGTGTGACCGCGATCTCTGCCCTCGGGTACGCGGACTGGTGGTCCCGCCGCACCGGGCTCACCTACCGGCTGCCGACCGAGCGCGAGTGGGAGCAGGCCGCGCGCGGCGTCGATGGACGGCGGTTCCCGTGGGGCGACCGGTTCGAGGCGCTGTTCTGCAAGATGCGGATGTCGCGGCCAGGACCGCCACTCCCCGAGCCGATCGGCACGTTCCCCGCCGACGTCTCCCCGTACGGTGTCCGCGATCTCGGCGGCGGGGTCGCCGACTGGTGCACGCCGGTGACGCCCGATACCGACCGGAGCGGCTCGATCGTACCGGTGGTGAGCCGCGGCGGCGCGTGGTCCGACGCGGCCGAGGACTGCGCCGTGACCGCGCGCCGGCGGTTCCAGTTCGACGCCCGCTCCACGCGGATCGGGTTCCGCCTGGTGCGGGACACGACGACGGCGTAGTCCGGCAGCGCCGCCGCGCCCGAGGAGGTGATACCGCCCACACCGTCGGCGGCGACCGTCGGCGGCGACCGTCGGTGGCGACCGTCGGCGGCGACCGTCGGTGGCGACCGTCCCGGTCGACCACGCGCACGTCGCCCCGCCGGAGGCCGGCCCTCGCGCTCGGGCGCAGCCTGGCCCTGGTGATCGACCACATGCGCCCGCTCGATGCCACCCACGTGATCCCGCCCCGCGATCCGGACCGACGCGGCCCGGGCCGCCTGGATGCGGCGCAGCCGGGGCGCGGACGAGGGCGTCATCGACCGCCTGACGGGGACCGCCTGACGGGGATCGCCTGACGGGGACCGCCTGACGGGGACCGCCTGACGGGGACCGCCTGACGGGGACCGCCTGACGGGGACCGCCTGACGGGGACCGCCTGACGGGGGGACCGCCTGACGGGCGCTCCCGCCCCCTCCGTCCGCCCGGGGGCCGCCAGCGCCCGCGGCCGCCAGCTGCCCGTTTCGACTACCCGATCGACTACGAGCGGCCCGGCCCGCGTGTTATAGGAGGCTCGTGCTGGAGACCCTCGCCAAGGGATTCAAAGCCGCTCGCCAGCGGCTCACCGGCGTCGCCGAGCTTTCGGACGACGTGATCGAGGACGCGCTCCGCGACGTCCGCCTCTCACTGCTGGAGGGTGACGTCGAGTTCAAGGTCGTCAAGACCTTCCTCGAGCGCGTCCGCGTCGCGGCGCGTGGCAAGGAGGTCGAACTCCGCGCCAAGAGCAAGGAGTACGGAACCCGGACGATCACGCCCGAGCAGGCGTTCATCGCGATCTGCCAGGACGAGCTGACCAAGATGATGGGGCCCGTCGACACCGCGCTCGCCTGGGCGAGTTCGGGCCCGACCGGCATCATGGTCGTCGGCCTCCAGGGCTCGGGCAAGACCACCTCGGTCGGCAAGCTCGCGCGCTACCTCGAGAAGACCCACGGCAAGAAGCCACTGCTGGTCGCCGCCGACATCTACCGGCCCGCCGCCGTCGAGCAGCTCAGGACGCTCGGACGTCAGCTCGGCATGCCGGTGTGGTCGATGGAGGGCAAGGACCCGGTCGCGATCTGCAAGGAGGGCAGCCAGCAGGCGATCCTCCAGGGCTGCGACGTGGTGATCTACGACACCGCCGGCCGCCTCGCGATCGACGAGCCCCTGATGCAGGAGCTCGACGACATCAACCGGTCGGTCAAGCCGAAGAACGTGTTCCTCGTCCTCGACGCGATGACCGGCCAGGACGCCGTCAACGTCGCCGACACGTTCAACAAGCGCCTGTCGATCGACGGCGTGATCATGACCAAGCTCGACGGCGACGCCCGCGGTGGCGCCGCCCTCTCGGTCAAGGAGATCACGGGCAAGCCCATCAAGTTCCTCGGCATGGGGGAGCAGCTCGACAAGCTCGAGGAGTTCCGGCCCGAAGGTCTGGCGTCGCGCATCCTCGGGATGGGCGACATCGTCGGCCTCGTCAAGGACTTCGAGCAGGTCGTCGATGCGGAGAAGGCGGAGGAAGACGCCCTCCGCATGCTCAAGGGCAAGTTCGACATGCAGGACTTCCTCGAGCAGATCCGGCTGATCCAGAAGATGGGATCGCTGAAGGACCTGTTCGAGAAGCTGCCGTTCTTCGGCGGCGGCCTGCCCGAGGGCGTCAACCTCGACGACCGCGAGCTGACCAAGATCGAAGCGATGATCTCGTCGATGACGTTCGAGGAGCGGCTCAACCCGCAGGTGTTCGTCACGACCACCTGGGAAGAGTTCATGTCGACGAGCGGGCGGCAGGCCAAGCGCCGCCGCGCTGACTTCGAGCCGAGCCGCGTCAAGCGCGTCTCCAAGGGCTCGGGCCGCAGCGAGACCGAGGTCAAGGAGTTGCTCCAGAAGTTCGCCCAGATGCGCCAGATGATGGTGCAACTCGGCGCGTCGACGGGGCTGATGGGCAAGATCCCCGGCTTCAAGCAGTTCTCGCAGATGAAGAAGCTCGGCAACATGGACATCAACGCCCTGATGGCCGGTGGCGAGGGCGGGATGCCCAACATGCCGAACATGCCGGGCGTGCCGATGGGCAACATCCCCGGCCTGCCGCGGGGCTACACGCCCCCGGGCAGCAAGGGCGTCGTCGGCGCGCCGCGCCCGATCGACAAGGCCAAGGCGGCCGCGAAGCGCAAGGCCGAGAAGGCCGCGCGCAAGAAGAACCGGCGCTGACGCGCTGCCGTGGCGCGCGCACCTGACTTCGATCTGCCGGCCGCGCTCGCGCGCGCTGGCTTCACCCCCGCGCAGCGGGACGCCGCGGCCCTGGTCGACCTGATCGCGGCCGGTGGCGAGCCGAGCGCGGCACGCGCCCTGCCCGCGCTCGTCGGCCTCGGAGACGCAGGCCTCGCCGCGCTCGACGCCCGCCTCGCCGCCGACGCGGCCACCGGTGCGGGGGCCGGGGCGCCGACCGACGAGGGTGCGATCGCGCGGCTGGTCAGCGCGCTCGGCCTGTTCGCGCGCGCCGGCCACGCCAGCGCCCGCCACGCGCTCGTCGCGCGGCTCGCCGCCGACCGCGCGTGCGCGCCCGCCGCGCCGCGATCGTCGCGCTCGGCAAGCTCGGCGCGCAGGGCGCCGCCGCGGCCAGCGCGAGCGCCGCCGAGCCGGCGGTGCTGCGCCAGCGCGCCGACCGCCGCGACAGCGAGCGCCGCCAGGCGGCCACCGCGGTCGGCCTCGAGCTGCGCGAGGGCGAGGCGCGCCGGACCGCCGCGGAGCGCCGCGAGCCGAGCCCGGCGCTCGAGGCCGCGGACCTCGAGCCCGTGCGCGCCGCGCTGATCACGCGCTGGGACGCCACCGACGTCCCGCCCGACGAGCGGCGCGCGCTCGCCGAGGCGCTCGGCAAGCTCGGCGGCGAGGCCGCGATCACGCGGCTGGCCGGCCTGGTCGCCGGCGACGACACCGAGCTCGCGCGCCGGCGCGATCGCGCGCTGCTGATGGCGGACCGCACCGCCAGGCGCGGCGAGGACTCGCAGATCGCGCTCGACGTGCCGCCGCCCCACCCGCTGCGCGTCCGCCTCGGCTGCCGCCCCGGGCTCGGCGAGCTGCTACGCACGGAGGTCACGCGCGTCGGCCTCGGCACCGAGGTCAACCAGGTGCGCGACGACGCCGTCGACATCGTGCTCGCGGGCCCGTGGGGCGCCCTCCAGGCGTCGCGCCTGTGGGCGAGCGCCACGATCCGGATCTCGCTCGCGCCGGCGCCGCGCGGTCCCGAGACCGGCACCCTCGCCCGCCGGATCGTCGCGACGCTGACCGCGCCCACGGTGCTCGCGCTTCTCGACAGCTGGACCCGCGGCCCGATCCGGTGGCGCCTCGGGATGGCGAAGGGCCACCAGCGCGCGGTGATCTGGCGCGTGGCCAAGGAGGTCACCGCCCTCGCGCCGCGCCTGATCAACGACCCGTCCCAGACCACCTGGGACGTGCTGGTCGACGAGGCCGAGGGCACGCTCGAGCTCACCCCGCGCCGCGCCGAGGATCCGCGGTTCGCCTACCGCGTGGCGGACGTCCCCGCGGCGTCGCACCCGAGCGTCGCGGCGGCGCTCGCGTTTCTCGGCGAGGCGCACCCCGGCGATCGCGTGTGGGACCCGTTCTGCGGCTCCGGCGTCGAGCTCGTCGAGCGCGCGCGCCTCGGGCCCACCGCCCTGCTGCGCGGCAGTGACAACGACGACGACGCGCTGGCCGCCGCCGCCGCCAACCTCGCCGCCGCCGGCGTCACCGCCGAGCTCGCGAACGCCGATGCGCGCGCGCAGCCGCCCGGCCCCGTGGATTTGATCTTGACCAACCCGCCGCTCGGCAGCCGCGTGCCCGTCGACGCGGGCGCGCTCCTCGTGGCCGCGCTGCCGACCTGGGTGCAGGCCCTCGCGCCGCGCGGCCGCCTCGCGTGGATCACGCCGGCCCACCGCCAGACCACGCCGGTGCTCGAGCATCTCGGCCTGACCCGGGTGCGCTCGCTCGCCGTCGATCTCGGCGGCGTGCGAGGGCGGCTCGAGCGCTGGGACCGCCGGTGACCGTACCGGCCACGTCGTCCTCGATCGCGAGGGTGACGGGGCGCGTGCTGACCCGGCACGCACCCACGGTCGCGGTGCTCGCGCTCGTCGCGTTCGTGCCGCTGCTGCTCACCGCCCTCCGTCTGCCCGCCCCGTCCGGGCTCGCGCCCGCCAAGGCCATGGTCCGCACCACGCTGGGCCTGGTCGTCGCCACCGTCCCGTGCGTGCTGCTCCTCGTCGGGGGCGTGGCCCCGCTCGCGCGCGCGGTCGTCGCCGGGACGCCGCTGCCGCTCTTCGCCGCCCTGCGCGCGGGCCTCGGCGGGCTGGCGCGCGCTGTCGTGCCGTGCCTGCTCGCCTGCGCGGCGATCCTGATCGGCACGCTCGCCCTCGTGGTGCCTGGCCTCCTGCTCCTCGGCCTGTTCGCGCTGACCGGCGCCAGCACCGCCGCTGGCCTGCCCGCCTCGCTCGACGACAGCGCCGCGATCGTGCGCGCCCACCGCCGCTCCGTGGCGCTCGTGATGATCGCCTGGCTCGGCGTCGTCGGGCTCGCGCTGCTCGCGCTGTACCTCCGCCTGCCGCTGCCGCTGCCCAAAAAGCCCCTCGCCACCACACTGTCCGAGTTCCGGACGTTCGCGCGAACGGCCGTGCTGATCGCGATCACCGCCGGCCCGGTGGTCGCGACCGCCCTCGCCGCGATCCACGCGCGCGCCGACCGACGCTAGAGGACGCCGAACCGGACGAGCGCGGCGCGCGCCTCGGCCGGATCCCGCGCCACGAGGACACGCGCGTCATCGGGGACGTCCGCCACCACCCGCCCGTACCACAGCGCTCGCCAGCCGGCCCCGAGCGCCCCGACGATGTCGGCGGCGTACGAGTCGCCGATGTGGACCGGGCTGACCTCGCCCGGGGCGACCCCGAGCGCGGCCAGCGTGTGATCGAAGATCCGGCGATCGGGCTTCTCGAAGCCGAGGCGCCCCGAGTCGATGATCACCTCGAACGCATCCGCGAGCCCGATCTCGGTGAGCAGCTCGGCGAGCCGGCCCTCGGAGTTGGACAGCACGGCCACGCGCGCCCCGCGGGCGGCGAGCTCGCGCGCGAGGGCCACCATGCCGGGGATCGGTCGCCGCCACAGGTTCGCGCGCGGCTGCTCTTGCCACAGCCACTCGACCAGCCCGTCGATGGTGGCGCGGTCCGCCCCCGCCAGCGAGGCCACGCCTGCGCCGGTCAGGAGCGCGTGCATGAGCGCTCGCCAGGGGTGGCCCTCCCCGGCCGCCGTCCGCTCGTCGTAGCGGGTCCACGCGGCGGAGGCCGCAGCCCCGAGGGCGTGCGGCGCGACGGTGACACCCCGCTCCGCGAGGCGGCGTGCGAGGAAGTCAAGGTCCAGATCGATGAGGGTCTGGCCCGCGTCGAACGTGATGACCGGTGGTGCCGCGATGCCCCGTTGTAGCACCCGGGCCGGCGCACGGGCGCTATACTCCGCCCATGCCAGCGGGGTCCCCACCGTCGACGACCGCCCCGGAGCCGGTGCCCGGGATCGTCGTGGTGTGGAGCGGCGCGACGCCGCTGGTGCAGTCGTTCCGGATCCCCGAGGCCGGCCTCGTCCTGGGCCGCGAGCTGATCGGCGCGACCACCGATGATCGGATCAGCCGCCAGCACGCGCGCGTCGCCTGGCGCGACCAGCGGTTCGTCGTCACGGATCTCGGCAGCCGCAACGGCACCTTCGCCGGTGGCCACGCGCTGATCGAGCGCGAGGTCACCGTGACCGGACCGTCGGTGATCCGCACCGGCCGCACGGTCGCGGTCGTGATGGAGAACATCAGCCAGTTCGAGGGCGGACGGGTCACCACCGAACACGACGCGCTCGTCGGCGCGATCACGCGGCCGCTGTGGGGCGAGGTCCAGGAGGCCGCGGCGCAGGGGACCCACCTGCTGATCATCGGCGAGCCGGGCAGCGGCAAGGGCCGGATGGCGCGCGCCTATGCGCGGCTCCGCCAACGCCCCGAGGCCGTGTTCAACCCGACGATCCAGGCGGTGCCGCTCGAGCGGGTCGCCGGTCCGACGATCGAGACCTTGATCCTCGAGCAGGTCGGCAAGCTCGACCCCGCCAACCTCGCGGCCCTGGTCAAGCTGCTCGACGCCCGCCCCGGGCTGCGTGTCGTCACCACCGAGGTGATGACGCTCGAGCACCTCGGCCTGCCGCCCGAGCTGGCGGCCCGCCTCGGCCCCCGCTGCATCCACCTCCCCGCCCTCCGCGATCGCCCCGACGAGATGGCCTACCTCGTCCACGACGCCGTCCGCGAGGCCGAGCCCGCGCTGCAGATCCACTCCACGCTGATCGAGGCGTGCCTGCTGCGGCCGTGGCCCGGGAACGCGCGCGAGCTGGTCGCCGAGGTCAGCCGGACCGCTCACACCGTCGCGGCCCAGGGCAAGAACAACATCCGCGGCGAGGACCTCGACAACGACGCCGGTCACCTGATGATCGGCGCGCCGACGCTCAACGCGGTGGTCCAGCCCACGGCGATCGGCAGGCAGCGCAAGAAGCGCTCGGCGAGCCGTCCCAGCAGCTGACGCCCGCGTGGGCCGTCGGCCCCGCGCAGGACTCCTCACCCCACGTGCCTGGGGCCGCACCCACCGGGGACGCCGAGGCCCACCACCTCGCGCGACCGCAAACCCAGGCGCGGCGCGAAGTTCGGCGCACCGGGCCCCGCCGCGCGCCGAGGCCCGGCCGTTGCACAAATGGGGCTCGTGCTGATTCACCTGCTCCTGGGCGTGCTGCTGCTGGTCGCGGGCGGGATCGTGTTCCTGCTCTACGGCCCCACCCGCGCCGCGCGGCCCATGGTCCTGGTGCCGCGCGCCAGCCTGACCTGGATGCCCCTGCCCGCCGCCGCGCACGTGGTCAGCCTGGCCCCGCCGATCGCCCACCCGGCGCCAGCCGCCGCCGGCGCTCCGGCCCCCGCCACGATCCTGCCCACGATCCGCCCCGCCCACGCCACGTTCGAGCGCGTCCCGTCCCGCCTGCCGCCGGGCCTCGCGCCCGTGATCAACCATCGGTCGCTGGCCGTGCCCCGCGGCCGGATCGCACGCGGCACCGGCGCGCCCCAGGTGGCGATGGCGACCACCGAGGCCGCCGTGGTCTGCGCCGCGCCCGCGTCGCCGATCGCGCGTACCCGGCGCCCCGCGGTGCCGCCGCCCGTGTCACGCCGCTGACCGCGCAGGTCAGGGGTCGTGGGCGTGCCCGTGGTCGTGCCCCGCGGGGGTGCTCACCTCGTGGGGGAGACCGCACTGGTGGATCTCGATCGTCAGGTGGGCGAGCGCGAGCGCGCCGAGCACGGTGTCGCGGTAGTATGACACCGCGCGTGGCGTCGACGTCACGATCGACACGATGCAGCTGCGCCGGCCGGGCCCGAGTTCCCAGACGTGGAGGTCCGCGACCCGGACATCGTCGATGCCCTCGAGCTTGCTGCGCACGACGCGCTCGTGCTTGGTGGAGGACACCACGTCGAGCAGCTGCCCGCTGGCCTGCCGGCACAGCCCGACGGCCCACCACGTGATCACCACGCCGCCGACGAGGCCCATCAGCGGATCGAAGAACCACAGCCCGGCCCACATGCCGAGGCCGAGCGCGAGGATCGCCATCACGGAGGTCATCGCATCGGCGAGGACGTGGATGAACGCCGCCCGCATGTTGAAGTCCAGGGTGCCCGGCTTGGGCGGACCCGCCTCGTGATCCGCGTGCTCGTCCCCGTGGGCGTGGGCGTGGTCGTGGTCATGGCCGTGGATGTGGCCGTAGTGATGGTTCTTGCTGAGTAGCAGTGCCGAGGCCAGGTTGACGACCAGCCCGACCGCCGCGATCGGCAGCGCCTCGCGGTAGTCGACCGCCGCGGGGTCGAGCAGTCGCTCGATGCTCTCGATGCTCATCAGCAGCGCGACCAGCGCGAGCATCACGCCGCTGGTGAAGCCCGCGAGCGCGTACACCTTGCCGGTCCCGAAGCTGAACGCGTCGTTGCCGGCGCGGGTGCGGGCGTACCAGTAGGCCACCAGCGTCAGGCCGAGGGCCCCGACGTGGGTGCCCATGTGCCAGCCATCGGCGGTGAGGGCCATCGATCCGGTCCACCAGCCGACGGTCAGCTCGCCGACCATCATGAGGACGCTGATCGCGACGACCCAGCGGGTCCGCCGCTCGCCGGCGCGGTTGTGCTCCTCGTCGTCGGCGTCCTCGTGATGGACGTGCGCTGACAGCTCGTGCGCCTGCATGCGGGAGCCGGGTTATAGCCCTATGATCCCGCCGTGCCCAAGCACCCCGTCACGATGGCGATCCGGGCCCTGCGGGCGGCCGGGGTCCCGTTCACCCCCCACGTCTACCCCTGGAGTCCTGGCGGCGGCACGCGGGCCTCCGCGGCGGCCCTGGGCGTCGACGAACACCAGGTGATCAAGACCCTGATCTTCGAGGACGACCGGCGCGGGTCCCTGTGCATCCTGATGCACGGCGATCGCGAGGTCTCGACGAACAACCTGGCGCGAGCGATCGGGGCGAAGACCACCGCCCCGTGCAAGCCGGAGGTGGCCGATCGCCACTCCGGGTACCAGGTCGGCGGCACGTCCCCGTTCGGGCTGCGCCGGGCGATGCCCGTCTACCTGCAGCAGACGATCGCTGCCCTGCCGCGGATGTTCATCAACGGCGGCGCGCGCGGATTCCTCGTCGAGATCGCCCCGGCCGAGGCGATCCGGGTGCTGACGCCGACCCTGGTCGACGTCGCGGTCTGACCGGGCCCGCGGTCAGCGGCGCTCGGTCTCGCGCTGCGCCGGGTTGCGCTGCGTGACCCGGTCGTCGTCGAGCTCGATGTCCACGTCGCCGGACGCTCCCCCGATCTCGGCCTCGTCCACGTCCTCGGCCTTGGCGGGCCCGCCGCCCATCGGCACCTTGCCACTGCTCATCGGCGCCTTGTCGCCGCTCATTGGCGCCTTGCCGCCCCCCGGGGCCGGCTGCTGCTTGCCGGGGACGCCGCCCTTCTGCCCCTGCCCCTGGCCTGCGCCGGGATCTTGCCCGGTGCGCTGGCGCTGCTGGTCACCCTGCGGCGTGCCCTGGTTGCGTCGGTCCTTGTTGTGGTCGGCCATGGTCGTGCTCCCGTTGTTTCTGCGGTCGTGAACCCACGAGGCCGCAACAGCAAGGTCACGGCGCGCGGCCGCGGGAGGACGCCTGGCCCCCTGGTGCGCGGGTCGGCGCCGCGCGTGGGGTGGCAGCGCGCGTGGGCGCCCGCTGCATCGTGACGGGACTCAGGCCGCTTCACATCCGGGCGGCGCTCCAAAGATCGCTCACGTACCGACGGCGGTGTGGCAGTGCAGGCAGCCGAATCCGGTCGGGTTCTCCGGCGTGTACTCGGACTCACCGAGGAGCGCCGCCATCCCGGGCTTGATCACGGTGCCCATCCACTCGATGTCCGCCTTCTTGAACTTGCTCATGTCGGCGAAGTCGAGCGTGGGCAGGCCCGCGTTCGGCATCTCGAACTCACCCTTCTCGGCGCCCTCACCGTGGCAGGTCTTGCAGCCGAACTCGGCGTACTTGACCGCGTCGTGCGTCTGGAACAGCGGCTTCATCGCCGGCACGACCTTCTCCTTCATGAACTGGATCTGCTGGTCGTGGTCCAGCTTCTCGAACGGGACATTCGGGAGCGCCGCGGTGGCGGGGCCCTCGACCGGCGTGGTCGTGGGGGCGGACGGTCCACCGCAGGCGGCGAGGAGGAGGAGGGTGGAGACGAGCGCGAGGCGGTTCATGCAGCGCACATCCTGCCGCGGCAGGATGTCACGCTCAAGCGATCGGGTGTCATGGTCTGTTGCACCAGCGCATCTCGCAGCGACGCTCAGTGCACGCCGAGGTACGATCTGCGGATCTGGTCGTCGCGCGCGAGCTCGGCCGCGGGCCCCGAGGCGACCAGCGCGCCGACCTCGAGGACGTGGGCGGTGTGCGCCACGCGGAGCGCCTGGTGGGCGTTCTGCTCGACGAGGAGGATGGTCGTCCCCTCGGCGGCGATCGCCTTCACGATCTTGAAGATCAGCTGGACGATCTGCGGCGCGAGGCCGAGCGATGGCTCGTCGAGGAGCAGCAGCTTGGGCTTCGCGATCAGGGCGCGCGCGATCGCGAGCATCTGCTGCTCGCCTCCGGACAGGGTGCCGGCGTTCTGGCCGAGCCGCTCGCGGATCCGTGGGAACAGCTCGAGCGCTCGCTCCCGGTCCTTCGCGATCCCGGCGGTGTCGGTCCGGAGGTACGCGCCGATCTGGAGGTTCTCATCGACCGTGAGGTTGGCGAAGATGCCGCGGCCCTCCGGCGCGTGACACAGGCCGCGCGCGACGATCTGGTGCGGGGGCAGGTGCGTGATCGGAGCGCCGTCGAAGATCACCGCACCGCGCGACGGCCGCACCAGCCCGGAGATCGCGCGCAGCGTGGTGGTCTTGCCCGCGCCGTTCGCGCCGATCAGCGTGACGACCTGGCCCTGCTCCACCGAGAACGACACGCCCTTGAGCGCGTGGATGCCCCCGTAGTGGACATCGAGATCCTTGACCTCGAGGAGCGCCATCAGCTCACCACCGAGCCGTCGGCCTCGTCGGCCACGCCGAGGTACGCCTCGATCACCTTGGGGTCGGTCTGCACGCTCTGGGGGCGGCCCGCCGCGATGGTGCAGCCGTGATCGAGCACCGTGATGTCCTCGCAGATCTCCATGACGAGCCCCATGTCGTGCTCGATCAGCAGGATCGCGACCTCGAACCGGCTGCGCAGCGACTCGATCAGGCTGCGCATCTCCCGCTTCTCCTGCGTGTTCATGCCCGCGACCGGCTCGTCGAGCAGCAGCACGCGCGGCTCGGTGGCCAGCGCGCGCGCGATCTCGAGCCGGCGCTGGTCGCCATACGGCAGGCTCTTGGCCTGCTCGCCAGCGCGGTGCGCGATGCCGAGGACGTCGAGCAGGTCGAGCGATCGCTCGATGATCGCGCTCTCCTCGGCCAGGTACAGCGGCGTGCGCAGCAGGCTGCGGAACAGGCCACTGCGCGCGCGGACGCCCGCCGCGGTGCGGACGTTGTCGAGCACCGTGAGCTCGCCGAACAGGCGGATGTTCTGGAACGTGCGCGCGAGGCCTGCCCGCGCGATCGCGCTGGGGCGCGCCCCGTTGAGCCGCGTCCCGCCGAGGAGGATGTCGCCGTGATCCGGCTGGTACACGCCGGTCAGCAGGTTGAACACCGTGGTCTTGCCCGCGCCGTTGGGGCCGATCAGCCCGGACAGCGCGCGCGGCGGCAGCGAGATCGAGAAGTCGTCGACGGCCTTGAGGCCACCGAACGCGAGGGACAGCCCCCGGGCCTCGAGCGCGGGAGCGGTCACGCGTGATCCTCGTCGTTCGAGGTGGAGGCCTGTGGGCCGTCGGCCGCGAGCGCCGCCGGGCTGCCCGCCTCGTGGCGCGGGATCAACCAGCCGCCGGCGAGCTTGCGCCACACCGGGATCACGTACCGGCGCCAGAATCCGAGGTCCCACAGCTCCTTGATGCCGAACAGCCCCTGCGGCCGGACGATCATCACGACGATCAGCGCGAGCGCGTAGACCGGCATCCGGTACTCGGCGAACTCGCGGAACAGCTCCGGCAACAGGGTCAGGATGCTCGCGGCCAGCACGACGCCGGTGATCGAGCCCATGCCGCCGAGGACGACCATGATCACGAGATCGATCGACTTCTGGAAGCCGAGCTCCTTGGGGTTGAGCGTGACGCCGACCTCGTGCGCGAACAGCGCCCCGCCGACGCCGGCGAAGAACGCCGCCGTCACGAACGCGACGACCTTCGCGCGCGCGGTGTTGATGCCCATCGCCTCGGCCGCGATCTCGTTCTCGCGCACCGCGAGCAGCTCGCGGCCCTTGCTCGAGCGCTTGAGGCGGTAGCAGACGATCAGCAGGACCGCGACGATCGAGAACGTGAAGAAGATGCCAGCGTGGCCGGTCTGCTCGCCCGCGGCGTCGGTCAGCCATGGCGTGGGCGACACGTACGTCGGCGTGCCCGTGAACCCGAGCGCCCCGCCGATGTGGGTCAGCACGGACAGCCACGACGCGTCGGCCGCGGCCTTCGGGTCGAGGACCTCGGGGGTCTGCTGGACGAGCACGCGCACGATCTCGCCAAACCCGAGCGTCACGATCGCGAGATAGTCGCCGCGCAAGCGCAGCGACGGCAGGCCGACCACCAGGCCGGCCACCGCGGCGACCGTGCCGCCGAACACACACGCGCCGAGGAACAGGAGATCGCCGCCGCCGAGGAAGCCGCCGTGGACGTCGACGCCGTAGGCGCCGTCGGCGATCCAGCCGAGCTTGATCGAACCGTAGTACGTGATCAGCGTGGCGCCGTACCCGCCGACCATCATGAAGCCGGCGTGGCCGATCGAGAACTGGCCGGCGAACCCGTTGACGATGTTGAGCGAGCCCGCGAGGACGATCGCGATGCCGACGTCGAGCAGGAGCTTGGCGTAGAACGGCCCGAGCGCCGGAGCCAGCGCGGTCTGGAGCAGCAGCGCGATCGCGAGGCCGATCGCGAGCGGGTACGCCGAGCGCAGCGCGGTGACGACCGGGTTGGGCCGCAGCTCGCCGATGCGCTGGGCGAGGCGACGAGTGGGATCGGGGGCGGTCACGGGCGCGCTCACACCTTCTCCACGATCGCCTTGCCGAACAGGCCGCTCGGCTTGAACAGCAGCACGGCGCCGAGGATCACGAACACGTAGAGGTCGCGCATGTGCGGCGAGAAGTAGGCCGCGCCGAACATCTCGACGAACGCGATCAGCAGCGCCCCGGCGACCGCGCCGCGCACGTTGCCGATGCCGCCGACCACCGCCGCCACGAACGCCTTGAGGCCGAGGAGCACCCACGTGGCATCGGCCGCCTGCTTGATGCTCTCGTACTTGAGCGCGAACAGGAGCCCGCCGGCGGCCGCGAGCGCCGAGCCGATGCCGAACGTGATCGTGATGATCCGGTTGACGTTGATGCCCATCAGCGCCGCGACGCGCTCGTCGAACGACACCGCGCGCATCGCGCGCCCGAGCCGGGTCCGGTAGATCAGCCGCTCGAGGCCGAACAGCAGCACCGCCGTGAGCAGCACGACGATCACGTCGACCAGCCGGATGTGGACCCCGGCGATCTCGGCGAGCGAGCGGTCGATCACCAGCGCCGGCATGTGCTGCGGCTGCGCGCCGAACACCCACCTGAGCTGGCCGACGTTCTGGAGGAACAGTGACACGCCGATCGCGGTGATCAGGACGTTGAGGCGCGGCGCCCGCCGCAGCGGCCGGTACGCGAGCATCTCGATCGTGATGCCGAGGAGCGCGCACACCGCCATCGCGAGCAGCAGCACCAGCGGCATCGCGTACAGCGGCGACTCCGTGATCGCCCATCCGAACGCCGAGGCGAGAACGAACGACACCCACGCGCCGACGGTGAACACGTCGGAGTGGGCGAAGTTGATGAAGCGAAGGACGCCGTAGACCAGCGTGTAGCCCGAGCGCGGTCAGCGCATACAGGCTGCCGAGCGCGAGGCAGTTGACCAGCGTCTGGAGGAGCTTGGTCACGGATTACTTGGTCGTTGCGCCCGCGGCGGCCGAGCCGTCCATCGAGCCCGCCGGCGCGCCGCTGCCGGCCGCCGATCCCGCGCCCGCCGGCGCGCCGCTGCCAGCCGCCGACGCGCGCCCGCCGGCGCGGCCTCGGGCCAGCCCTTGGGCACGACCGTCGCAACGTAACGCGGCTTGCCGCCGCGCATCTGCACGACGACGGCCTGCTTCTGAGCGTCCCGATTGCCGTCGAGGGTGATCTTGCCGGTCACGCCCGCGAACTCCCTGGTGGCCGCGATCGCCGCGGCGAGGTCCTTGCCGCCGAGGGAGGGCGCGCGGTCCATCGCCTCGAACATCACGCGGGCGGCGTCGTAGCCGAGCGCCGCGAGCCCGTCCGGCGTCTCGCCGAACTTGTTCTCGTACTTGGTGACGAACTCCTTCACCTCGGGGCGCGCCTCGTCGAACGAGTAGTGGTTCGAGTAGTAGCTGCCCTCGATCGCGTCGCCGCCGATCTCGGCGAGCTTCGTGGAGTCCCAGCCATCACCGCCGAGGAATGGCACCGCGATGTCGAGCTTGCGCGCCTGGCGCACGATGTTGCCGACGTCGGTGTAGTAACCTGGGAGGAACACGGCGGTGGCGCCGCTGGTCTTGATGGTCTGGAGCTGCGCGGACACGTCGGCGTCGCCGGCGGTGTACGCCTGGGAGGTGGCGACCGTGCCGCCGAGGCCCTTGAACTCGGCGCCGAACGCCTCGGCGAGGCCCTTGGAGTACGGCGCCGCCTGGTCGAACAGGATGGCGACCTTGTCGGCCTGGAGGTTCTCGCGCGCGAACTTCGCGACGACGTAGCCCTGGAACTCGTCGAGGAAGCAGACGCGGGACACCATGTCCCGGCCCTCGGTGACCTTCTTGTTGGTCGACGACGGCGAGATCATCGGCACGCCGAACTGCTGCGCGACCTTGCCGCCGGCGAGCGAGCTCCCCGAGGCGACCTCGCCGATCAGCGCGACGACCTTGTCCTCGCTGATCAGGCGCTGGACGACGTTGCCGGCCTCGCTGGACTTCGACGCATCGTCGAGCGTCTTGACCGCGAGCTTGCGCCCCTTGACCCCGCCTGCCGCGTTGCGCTCCTCGAGGGCGAGCATCAGGCCGTTGTCGGTCGAGCGGCCGAACGTGGCCTCCGCACCCGTCAGCGATGCGTAGTGGCCGATCAGGATCGTCCCGGTGGACGGCGCCGCGGCCGGTCCCGCGCCGGTCTGGGTCGCCCCACCCTTGTCCTTCTTGCCGCCGAGGTTGTCGCAGCCGGCGAGGCCGAGCGTGGCGAAGCCGAGGGTGCCGACCACCGCCGCGAGCTGGATGACCGCGCGGCGGGTGACTGAAAACTGGTTCCAAGCGCTCAGATTCACGGCACTCTCCTGTGGTTTCCCGGGGGCTGAGGGTTCCGATATCCGACGAGGGCCGGGGCTGTCAACGGGCTGGGACCGCCCATTGGCCGCGCCGTGGCATTGACCGCCCAGTGGATCGATTGGATCCGCGGATCACACGTGATACGAGGAGGGCGGCCGCGGTTGGCCGTCATGGCGTACCTTTGAACGAATCTACAGCTCGACCCGACGCGACTGGAACGACCGAGGCGCACGCCTCCCACAAGGCCCCGCAGTCCCGGAAGGAGCTCGGGTGGCTGTCACTCGGCGCCCTCGGCGTCGTGTACGGGGACATCGGCACCTCCCCGCTGTATGCGATGAAGGAGTGCTTCGCGCAGCACGCGCAGCACCACGCGAACCCGGCAGATCCCGACGCCGTGCTCGGCATCGTGTCGCTGGTGTTCTGGTCGCTGATGATCGTCGTGATCATCAAGTACCTCGCGGTCGTGCTGCGCGCGGACAACAAGGGTGAGGGCGGCACGCTCGCGCTCGCCGCGCTGGTCCAGCAGAAGCTCAAGGACACCACCAAGAAGATCGCGTTCCCGATCCTCCTCGCGCTGTTCGGCACCGGCCTGCTCTACGGCGAGGGCCTGATCACGCCCGCGATCTCCGTGCTGTCGGCGGTCGAGGGGCTCGGCGAGCAGAGCCCGAGCCTCGAGTACTTGATCATCCCGATCTCGGTCGCCATCCTGATCTGCCTGTTCTGGGTCCAGCGCTACGGAACCGGGCGGATCGGCTCGGTGTTCGGCTGGATCATGCTCGCGTGGTTCTTCGCCCTCGGCCTCGGCGGCATCCCGCACATCATCGCGCAGCCGCACGTGCTGGTCGCGCTCAACCCGCTCCGCGGCTTCGACTTCCTCCTCCACCACGGGTGGAACGGCTTCCTCCTGCTCGGCTCGGTGGTGCTGTGCGTGACCGGCGCCGAGGCGCTGTACGCGGACATGGGCCACTACGGCAAGACGCCGATCCGGATCGCGTGGAGCTTCGTCGTGTTCCCCGGCCTGATCCTCAACTACCTCGGCCAGGGCGCGCTGTTCCTCGGCACCAAGGGGTACATCAAGAGCCCGTTCTACTCGCTCTACAGCGACGGCCCGTTCTTGATCCCGATGATCATCCTGGCCACGCTGGCGGCGATCATCGCGTCGCAGGCCCTGATCTCCGGCGCGTTCTCGCTGACCAACCAGGCCGTCCAGCTCGGGTTCCTGCCCCGCGCAACGGTGATCCACACCTCGCACAAGCACGAGGGCCAGATCTACATCCCCGAGGTCAACTACGCCTTCATGGTCGCGTGCGTCGCGCTCGTGTTCGCGTTCAAGTCCTCCGGCAACCTGGCCGCGGCGTACGGGATCGCGGTCACCGGCCTGTTCATGATCACCGGGTACCTGATCTTCCTGGTGTGTCGCCGCAACTGGGGCTGGTCGCTCGGCGCGGCGCTCGCGCTCTACATCCCGTTCGTGGTCATCGATGGCGCGTTCTTCTCGGCCAACGTGGTCAAGGTCGCCGCGGGCGGCTGGTTCCCGCTGACGATCGCCGCCGGCCTGTTCGTCGTCATGACCACGTGGTGGCGCGGCCGCATGGAGCTGTCGAAGATGATGGAGGTGGGCACGATCCCCGACGACATGTTCCTCACGGACATCGAGGGCTCATCGCTGCCCCGCGTGTCGGGCACGGCCGTGTTCATGACCTCGGCCGCCGACGGCATCCCCAACGTCCTGCTCCACCACGTCAAGCACAACAAGGTCCTGCACGAGCAGGTCGTCCTGCTGTCACTCGTCACCGAGAACGTGCCGTTCACCGTCGGCAGCACGTCGATCGCGGTGCGCGCGATGCCGCAGGGCTTCTACCGCGTGATCGCGCGCGTCGGCTTCATGCAGCAGCCGAACGTCCCGCGCATCCTCGCGCGCTGCGCAAAGCAGGGGCTCACCACCGAGCCGATCGAGACCACGTACTACCTCGGCCGGCAGACGTTGCTGACCACCGGCAAGGCCCGGATGGCGCGCTGGCGGAAGATGCTGTTCTCGTTCCTCGCGCGCAACTCGCGCCCGCCGTCCGCGTTCTTCAACCTGCCGCCGAACCGCGTCGTCGAGCTCGGGCTCCAGATCGAGCTCTGAGTCCGACCGGGGCCTTGCCCCGTCGCCCCAGCCCGCTCGCCGCGTGCGCGGGGCGAGGACGACATGTGCGTGCGCGCCATGTGTCACCGGGCGCAGGTGTCGCGCATGCGATATGCTCCGTGCGTGTCCTGGCTGCGCCGCGTCGTCTCCGGCCGTGCCGGGCGCACGGGCGCGGCGCTCGTGGCGGTCCTGGTCGGCGTCGCCGTGATCGGCCCGTGGCTCAGCTCCGCCGAGCCCGGCGCGATCGACCTCGATCACGGCCTGACCGCGCTCGGCGCGCCGCTCGCGCCCGCGGCCCACGGCCCGCTCGGCACCGATCCCCTTGGCCGCGATGTCTGGGCGCGCCTGATCGCCGGGGCCGGACGCTCGCTCGGGGTCGCGGGGCTGGCGACCGCGCTCGCGCTGCTGATCGGGGTGACCGTCGGCGTCGGCGCGGGCTACGCGGGCGGGCGCATCGACCGGGTGCTGATGAGGCTGGTCGATCTGGTGCTCGCGTTCCCGGCGCTGCTGCTGGCGATCCTGCTCGCGGCGGTGCTGCGCGAGAGCGCACTTGGCGGGACCTCGGCGCCCGTGATCATCACCCTCGCCCTGGTGGGCTGGACCTCGATCGCGCGGGTCGTGCGCGCGCGCGCCCGGGTGATCACGCGCGCGGACCACGTGGAGGCCGCGCGCGCGCTCGGCGCATCCTCGTGGCGCGTCGTGGTTCATCACGTGCTGCCGAGCCTGGTCGGCATCATCGTGGTGCTCGCGTCGATCGGGTTCGCGCAGAACCTGCTCGCCGAGAGCGCCCTCAGCTACCTCGGGCTTGGCCCGCCGCCGCCCGCGCCGACCTGGGGCCGGATGATCGCCGAGGCGCAGCCCTACTACCGCTCGGCCCCCCAGCTGTTGCTCGCCCCGGGCCTCGCGATCGTCGCGGCGGTCGCCGGATTCCAGCTGCTGGGCGCGGGCCTCGCGGCGGCGGTCGACCCGCGCGCGACGCGCCCCGGAGGCGCACCGTGAGGCGCACCGTGAGGCGCACCATGAGGCGCACCGTGATGTCCAGGGGGAGGTGCGCGGTGCTGGTGACCACGATCGCCACCGCACTCGCGTGCAGCGCGCCGGAGCGCGGCCCGCGCTGGGTGGCCGCGGGCGCCACCACGCCATACCGCGGGGGGACGCTGCGCCTCGCCACGCTCGACGGCGTGGTCACGCTCGATCCCGCGATCGCCTACGACGAGTACTCGTTCTACGCGCTGATCGCGCTGTTCGACCGCCTGGTCGACTACGCTCCCGGCAGCACCGAGCTGGTCCCGCGACTCGCCGAGCGGTGGACGGTCTCGGCGGACGCCACCGAGTACCGGTTCTGGCTGCGGGCCGGCATCACCTACGCCGATGGCCGGCCGATCGTGGCCGCGGACTTCGTGTACGCGCTCGAGCGGGCGCTGACCACCCCGGCCTCGCCGTTCGGACCGCAGCTCGCCGACGTGCGCGGCGCGCCCGAGGTGCTCGCTGGCACCGCGGCCCACGCGGCGGGCCTGGTCGCGGCGGGGGATCACGAGCTGGTGATCCGGCTGACCCGCCCGAACGTGGCGTTCCTCGCGGTGCTCGCCATGCCGTTCGCGACGCCGCAGCGCGCCGATCACGTGGCGGCCGCCGGTCCGGACCTGCGCCGCCGCCCGCTCGCGTCGGGCCCGTTCCTGCTCGAGAGCTGGGACGAGGGCGAGCGGCTCGTCCTCGCGCGCAACCCGCGCTACCACGACGCCGCGCGGGTCCACCTCGATCGCGTGGTCAGC
The DNA here is from genome assembly GCA_964203225.1 of Kofleriaceae bacterium. Classification (GTDB taxonomy): domain Bacteria; phylum Myxococcota_A; class Polyangia; order Haliangiales; family Haliangiaceae; genus JABFXX01. The sequence continues at coordinate 415,078 of CAXNMK010000002.1, read as the reverse complement.
CACGAGCGCCGGCCCGCCGACACGCAGTTCCTGATGTTCGAGGCCGGCGAGCTCGATGCATCGCAGCTCGCCCCGCCCGACTACCTGTGGATCAAGACCCAGCGCGCCTGGGCGCCATACCTCGAGGAGGCGCCCATGCTGTTCACGGCCGGCTCGCGGTTCAACGTGCGGCGCCCGCCATTCGACGATCGCCGGGTCCGCCAGGCGTTCAACTACGCGCTCGACAAGGCGCACGTCGTCAAGGTGATGCAGGGGCGCGCGATCGCCGCCCACGGGATGCTGCCCCCGGGGGTGCTCGGCCGGGACGACCAGCTCGCGCCCTACCCGCACGACCCGGCGCGGGCGCGCGCGCTGCTCGCGGAGGCCGGGTACCCGGGCGGCCTGGATGTCGAGTACCTGACGCCGCGCGACGAGCAGCTCGATCGCCTCGCCCTGACGCTCCAGGCGGATCTCGCCGAGGCCGGCATCCGGGTCGCGCTCCGCCCGACGGCGCTCGGCTCGCTGGTCGCGGAGGTCGGGCGCCCCGACGGCGCGGCGCTGTCGTGGACGTCGTGGCAGGCGGACTTCGGCGACCCGGTGGCGTTCCTCGACATGCGGTTCCACTCGCGCTCGATCACCAGCGAGGCCTCGCCCAACGACTCGTTCTACGCCAGCCCCACGCTCGACGCGGTGCTCGACCGCGCCCGCGCCGAGCGCGATCCCGTGCGCCGGGCGGCGGCCTACCGCGAGGCCGACCGGCTCCTCCACGACGACGCGCCGTGGCTGTGGGGCTACCACCCGATCAACACCAGCGTGGTGCAGCCCTACGTGCGCGGGATGGCGTTCCACCCGGTGTGGATCCGCGTGTACGCCGATGCCTGGCTCGACGTCGGACCCGACGGCCGGCCGCTCGTCGCCCGCGGGGCCGCAGGGGCGCGATGACCGCGCGCGTGGTGCGGCGGCTGGCGTGGACCCTGCTGGTGGTGTGGTTCGTCGTGACCGCGACGTTCGCGCTGCAGGCGCTGATCCCCACGGATCCGGCGCGCACGCTGCTCGGGCCCCACGCCACCCCCGAGGCGCTGGTCCGCGTGCGCGCCGCGTACTGCCTCGACGAGGGCGTGCTCGCGCAGTACGGCTGCTGGCTCGCGCGCGTCGTCCGTGGCGATCTCGGCGAGAGCTTCCGCGGCGGCCGCGCGGTGACGGCGATCCTCGCGGACAGGCTGTGGCCCACGGCGCAGCTCGCGCTCGCGGCGATCGCGCTGCAGCTCGCGCTCGGCATCCCGCTCGGGCTGCTCGCGGCGGTCCGCCGGGGCCGGTGGCCCGCCCACGCGGCGAGCGTGATCCAGCTCGTGGGGCAGAGCGCGCCCCCGTTCGTGGTCGGCACCGCGCTGATGTACGTCGTGGCGTACCGCTGGGGCTGGCTGCCGATCGGGGGCTACGGGTCCGGAGCCGTCGACCGGCTCGCCCACCTCGTGCTACCGGCGCTCACGCTCGCGTCGTTTGGCGTGGCGTACTATGCGCAGGTGCTCCGCGCCGAGCTCGGCGAGACGCTGGTGGCAGACCACGTGCGGACCGCGCGGGCCAAGGGCCTGCCCGAGCGCACGGTGCTGCTGCGGCACGCGCTGCGCCCGGCTCTCGGGCCGCTGGTCACGGTGGTGGGGCTCGATCTCGGCGTGCTGCTTGGCGGCGCGGTGGTCACCGAGGTCGTGTTCGCGTGGCCCGGCCTCGGCCGCGAGCTGGTCGCCGCGATCGCGGGGGCGGACCTGCCGCTGATCGCGGGCGCGGTGCTGGTGTCGGCCGTCGCGATCGCGCTCGCCAACCTGCTCGCCGACGTCGTGGTCGCCGCGCTCGATCCCCGGGTCCGCGATGACTGAGAGACTGTGAAACAGTCTCGAACACCGGGTGGGAACCCTGCGCGGCGTGCCGCGGAGGGCGGGGCGGAGCCCCGTGGAACTGAGCCTTCCACGCCCGCCGGGCGCCGCGCCCGCCACTTCGTGATCCTCCTCGGGTGGGTCAGCCTGTTCGCGGACCTGTGCTACGAGGGCATGCGCGGCGCGATCGGCCCGTACCTCGCCATGATGGGCGCGAGTGCCACCGCGGTCGGGGCGGTCGCCGGGACCGGCGAGGCCATCGGATACGGCCTGCGCTACGTGTCGGGGCGGCTCGCGGACCGCACGCAGCGGTACTGGCTGTTCGCGCTGATCGGCTACGGCACGAACCTGGTGGCCGTGCCGCTGCTCGCGCTCGCCGGGAGCTGGCCGATGGTCGCGGCTCTGGTCGGCCTCGAGCGCCTCGGCAAGGCGATCCGCTCGCCCGCGAAGTCCACCCTGACGTCGTTCGCGGCCAGCGAGGTGGGTGCCGGCAAGGCGTTCGCGATCAACGAGGCGATGGATCAGATCGGCGGCATGCTCGGCCCGCTGCTGGTCGCCGGCATCCTCGCGTGGAAGGGCGCCACCGCCACCGGCTTCGCGTGGGCGTTCGTGATCCTCGGCGTCCCCGCCGCCGCATCGATCGCCGTGCTCCTGCGCGCGCGCCACCTCTACCCGGATCCACGCGCTCTCGAGGCCGAGCGTCCCGCCGGGGAGGTCCGCCTCGGGCCGAGCTACCGGCTCTACCTCACGGGCGTGGCGCTGATCGCGATCGGCCTCGCGGACTGGCCCCTGCTGTCCTACCACCTCGAGCGCGAGGGCGTCCTGTCGACGGCGTGGCTCCCGATCGCGTACGCCGCGGCGATGGGCTTCGATGGCGTGGTCGCGATCGCGGCGGGCTGGTCGTTCGATCGCGCTCGCACGCGCGGCGGGAGCGGCGCTGGCGTGGTCAGCCTGTTCGTCCTCGCGGGCGCCGCCTACGCGCCACTCGTGCTCGCCTCGGACCGGCACTCCCCCGGACTCGCGATCGCCGGCATCGCCCTGTGGTCGATCGCGCTCGCGGCCACCGAGTCGGTGGGCAAGGCGATGATCGCCACGCTGGTCCCGCGCGCCGAGCGCGGCCGCGCGTACGGCGTCTACTACCTCGTGTGGGGCCTCGCCTGGTGGGCCGGGAGCCTGCTCCTCGGCGCGCTCTACGATCACGACCGCGCGCTCGCCTCGGTGGTGGCCACCGCCGCGCTGGTCGCGGGTGCCGCCGTGGTCGCGCTCTCGGTCCCCCGCGCCGCGCCGCGCTGAGAGCTTGCGGAGCAACCTCGACCGGGGGTGAGGCCCCGACGCGGCGTGCCGCGTGGGGCGAGGGTGGAGCCCCCGTGCGACGACGCAGGCATGCGGCGTGGCGCTCGCCCGCGGTGGCGCGCGCGCTGCATCGTGTCCGGTCATGCTCGGGGTGCATCTGCCTGTGTTCGCGGGGTTCGCGGGGTTCGCGGGGTTCGCGGCGCTCGGCCCCGGTGCATGCCCGCCCGCCGCGCGTGGGCGCACCACCCGCCCCCATCGAGGACCTGAGATCCATGGCCATCACGACCGCGATCACGTTTCATCACCTGCGTCCGAGCAACATCGTCGTGGCGACCGTCCACCGCTGGGTCGCGCGCCTCGAGAACCTGTGCGAGCGGATCGACCGCTGCGAGGTCCACATCTCCCAGCCTCACCGCAGCCACCGGCACGGGCGCGCGATCGAGGTGCACGTGGTCCTCGGCGTGCCGGGCGGCGACATCGCCAGCTCGCATGTGAGGCACGAGGACGCCTACGCCGCGATCGCCGATGCGTTCCGCTGCACGCGCCACCAGCGGATCGACGCGATCGCGGCCCGCCGCGACTTCGTCAAGGCACCTGTCAGCGCCGAGCCCCCACCTCAGCCGCGCATCAGCCTCCGGTCGTGATGCGGGCGCTCCGCGACACTCCTTCGCCGTGAGGTGATCGTCGGCCTCCGCCGCTGCGCGGCGTGCGGGCATCGCGCGTCGGTGGCCGAACAGGTCGCGGCGCGCCCGGCCGGCTCAGTCGTTGTTATCGAGGGCGCGGTCGGTGCGACCGGGGCGCTTCGGGCGGCTCTGCATGCCGAGGTCCGCGAGCTTCTTGCGCAGCGTGTTGCGGTTGAGGCCGAGGATCTCGGCGGCCTTGAGCTGGTTGCCGCCGGTGTGCGCGAGCACGAGGTCGAACAGCGGGCGCTCGACGCGAGCGACCACCTTGTCGTAGAGGTCGTGGACCGGGTAGCCGTCGATCCGCGCGAGCAGCCCGGCGAGCTTGGCCTTGACCATGTCCTCGAACGCGAGGTCCTCGAGCGGCACGCGCGAGGCGACCACCGGCAGCACCTCGTCGACGTCGCCGGCCTCGATCCGGCTGCGCGTGACGCGCACCACGAGGCGGCGCGCGATGCTCTTGAGTTCGCCGACGTTGCCCGGCCACGGGTACGCCGTCAGCCGCTCGATCGCACGGCTCGCCACCGTCGGCCTGGCGCGCCCGATCTCGAGCGCGTAGTGCTTGATCCACCGCTCGAGCAGGACCGGCAGATCGTCCTGGCGATCGCGCAGCGGAGGCACCGTGATCCGGCGCGGCTGGAACAGCTCGTACAGGTCGCGCGCGACGATCTCCGCATCGACCGCGCGATCGACGTCGAGGTCCCCGGTGGCGACGACGTGGACGTCGAACACCTCGGCGTCACGGCGGGGGTTCTTGCGCCCGCGGATCGCGCGCTCGAGGGTGCGCTGCGAGGTGGCCGACAGGTCGCTGACGTCCTTGACCAGCAGCGTGCCGCCGGCGGCCGCGCGCAGGGCCCGGCGCGCACCCTCGCACGCATCGTCCGAGGAAGCGTTGCCCGGCGCATCCTCGAACGACGGCCGCACCGCGACGAACCGGTGGGCGGTGCGCGGGCCCTTCTGGTGCAGCACGCGCGCGACGAGCTCGCGGCCGGTGCCGTGCTCGCCGCAGATCAGCACCGGGCCATCCCCGTCGGCGAACTGCGCGACCTGCGCGACCACCGCGCGCATCGCGGCGCTCTCGGCGACGAGGAAGTCGTTCGCCTTGAGGCTCGGCCGCAGCACGAGCTAGGCGGCCTCGTCGGCCAGCGGGAACTGATCGAGCTCGCCGCGCTCCTGCGACTGCATCTCGGGCGCGAGGCCGAGGCGGCGCTGGCGCTCCACGAGCTGGTCGAAGTAGTCCTCGACGAGCGTGCGCGCCGACGCGAGGTCCGGGGCCTCCCACACGCGCAGGCGCAGAGCGTTGCAGCCGTACAGGCCGCGCGCGTACCAGGCACACGCCTTGCGGACCTCGTGCAGCGTGCGCGGGCCGCTCTTGAGCTCCTCGATCAGACCGACGTGGCGGCGGAACACGGTGAGCCGCGCCTCGAGGCTCGGCTGGCCCGGGTCCGGGCGACCGGCGAGCACCTCGCGCAGGCGCGCGAACAGCCACGGGTTGCCCATCGCGCCGCGGCCGATCATGACGGCGTCGCAGCCGGTGTACTCGCGCAGGCGGAGGTAGCCCTCGACGTCGACGATGTCGCCGTTGCCAACGAGCGGGATGTGCGACGGCAGCGCGAGGCGCACCAGCCGGATGATCTCCGGATCGCTCGTGCCCGAGAACCCCTGCGTGCGGGTGCGGCCGTGCACGGTGATCATCTTCGCGCCGGCCTCCACCATCGCGCACGCGAACTCGGGCGCGTTGCGGTGGCCCTGGTCCCAGCCCGCGCGGTGCTTGACCGTGACCGGGACATGGGCAGGCACGGCGGCGACGACCGTGCGCACCAGCTCCTGCGCGATCAGGGGCTCGCGCATCAGCGCCGAGCCGCACTCGCCCGCGACCACGCGCTTGGCCGGACAGCCCATGTTGATGTCGACCAGCGACGCGCCGATCGCGACGGCCATCCGGGCCGCCTTGTCCATCATGTGGGGCTCGCGCCCGAAGATCTGGACGCCGAACGTACGGCCGCCGAGCGAGGCGGTCAGCTTGCCGGTGGTCTTGGGATCACCGGCCGACAGCGCGTGCGCGCTGAGGAACTCCGTGATCGTGAGGCCCACCCCGAACTCCTCGCAGACCGTCCGGAACGGGAGGTCCGTGACGGAGGCCATCGGGGCAAGGAGGACCGGCGTGTCGACTTCCAGATCGCCGATGCGCATGCGGCTCACCTTGTACAGGATCGGGGCGGAATGGAAAACCCTTTCCTCGGTGGACCCGTGCCGGCGTAACGACCCGTCATCGCGTGAGGTCTGCCGGCCCCGCGCTCGTGCCACGTGCTCATCGCGGGAGGTCTGCCGGGGTGTTGATGTTGGTCAGCGCCCGCAGGTCGGGGTCGACCGCGCGGACCTGGGCAGCGTCCACCCAGGCCACCACCAGTCCCTCGTCCGTGAGCAGGGCGCTCGCCTTGAGCCGGCCGGCGGCGAGCCGCGCCTCCACGCGCGGCCGGACCTCCGCCACGCGGTACAGGCACAGCAGCGGCTCGGGCAGCGCGCCGATCCGGATGCCCACCGCGTCGACGGCCGCGCCGGCCGCGCCGAGGAGCAGGCCAAGCACCGGCGCGGTCAGGTGCGGCATGTCCCCGGCCACCACGAGCAGCCACGGCGTGGTGGCGTGGGCGAGGCCGGCCGCGATGCCGGCGAGCGGCCCGCCGCCCGGCGTGGAATCAGCGATGGTGCGAAAGCCCGGCGCGGCGCGCGGGGTCGACACCACGATCTCCGCGCACAGCGGCGCGAGCACAGCGCACTGGCGGTCGAAGATCGACGCACCGTCGATCAGCAGCGTGCGCTTGTCGACGCCGCCCAGCCGCGTCGCGCGGCCCCCGGCCAGAATCAGCGCGGTGACGTCGGCGCGCGCGAGCATGGGCCGGTCCGCCGTCAGCGCGCCAGCAGGACCTGGACGCCGTCCTGCGCCGGGGTCGTGACCTCGGGGCCGGTCGGCGACAGGTACACGGAGACCTCGGCGCGGACGCCGAGCTGTCCGGGAATGTAGATGCCCGGCCCCACCGTGAACCCGGTGCCCGGCGTCAGGATCCGCGTGTCGCGGACCTCGAAGTTATCGAGGTCCGCCCCTGCGCCCTGGAGGTCGGTGTCGAGCGAGTGCCCGGTGCGGTGCATCAGGCGATCCCCGAACCCGGCCTTGGTGATGAACGCTCGGGTCGCGTCATCGACCTCGCTGCCGCGCAGCGGCCTGCCCTGGCGGACCCGGTCCGCGATCAGCGCGAGCGCCTGATCGCGCGCCAGGCTCGCCGCCTCGAACGCCTGCGCGATCGCGGCCGGCACCTGGTCCGAGGCGATCGCGACCCACGTCTGCTGCGCCCACACGCCGTCGGGCTTGTCGATCTTGGCGGCCAGCGTGATCACCACGAGGTCACCGCGCCCGATGGTCGCCGTGCGATCCGCCGTCGGTACGTAGTACGGGTCCGCGGTGTTGCCCCCGGCCGCCACCACCGCCGGCGTGCTGTCGAGGCCGCGCATCACGGCGCCGCGCGCGATCCGCTGCTGGACGTCGTACTCGGTGATCGGCAGGCCGCTGGCGACGGCCTTCGCGATGAACGCGAGCGCATCCTTGCGCAGCTCGACGAGGTGGTGGACCGCGATGTGGTGGGTGGTTCGGCCCGCATCGCCCCAGATCGCCTTGGTGAACTGCACCAGCGTCTCGGACGACCGCACCTGCACCCCTGCAGCGCGGATCCGCTCGATCATGCCGGCATCGATGCGCGACACTGCGGGCACCGCCGCCTTCGCCGAGTACTCGGCGGCGACGGACTTCATGCCCGCGAGGATCGCCTTGAGCTGCTTGTCGAGATCTCGATAGCCCGTGTACGTGAGCATGCGGCCAGGCAGGTGCTCGAAGCTGCGCGCCTCGGCGGTGTGCACGAGGGCGGTGGGCGCGCCGCGCGCGGGCACCAGGTAGAACCACGGCCGGGTCGGGCTGCCGGCCGGGCGCACCAGGCGCACCGCGATCGGATTCTCGCCGTCGCGATCGACCAGCAGCCAGCCGTCGAGCCGCTGGACCGCGAGCAGGCCCTGCACCGCCGGCAGATCGTCGAGGCCGACGCGCGACGGCACCGGCGGTCCGGCAGGCGCGGGGGGCGGCACCACCGCGGTGGGCGGCACCGCCGTGCGGCGCGGGGGCGGGTTCGGCGTGGCGTACGGATCGCGCGGCGCCGCGGGGCCGACCTTGGGCACGGTGACCGCGGGCGTCAGCACCGGCACCGCAGGCTGCGGGACCGGCGATGGCGTCGCGACCGGTGACCCGACCGGTGACCCGACCGGTGACCCGACCGGTGACCCGACCGGTGACCCGACCGGTGACCCGACCGGTGATGGTGCGGCGACCGGCTCGGCGTAGGGATCGGCGGGCGCGGGTGGTGGCGGCTCGGCGTACGGGTCGACCGGGCGCGCGACCGGCGGGCGGCGGCCCTTGCGCGCGCGGGCGGGGGCCGGGCGGCGCGGCGCCGGCGTGACCGCAGGCTTCTCGGCGCCGGGCTTCTCGGCGGTGGGGTTCTCGGCGGCGGGGTTCTCGGCGCCGGGCTGCGCGGCCACCGGTGCAGCGAGAGGGAGTGCGAGGACGAGCGCGAGCGTGCCCGACCACCGCGACCACCGCGACGAACGTCTGCCGCTCAGCTCGCTGCGCATGCTCCGCTTCATGAGGACTCCCGTCAGCCCGGCCGCACCCGACCGAGCTCCGCGATCAGCTCCTCATGAATAGCACCGTTCGAGGCGCAGGCCTCGCCCGAGTGGGGGTCGAACGCGCCGCCCGCGGTGCTGGTCACGGTGCCCCCGGCCTCGGCGACGATCAGCGCGCCCGCGGCCACATCCCATGGCTGGATCCGGCGCTCCCAGTAACCGTCGAGGGCGCCCCGCGCGACCAGGCACAGATCGAGCGCGGCCGCGCCAAGCCGGCGGCACGCACCCGCGCGCCGCTGCAGGTGCTCCCAGGCGGCGAAGTTGTTGTCCGGGTGGGTCGCGCGATCGTACGGGAAGCCGGTCGAGAGCAGCGCCTGCTCGAGGCGCGCGGTGGAGCTGACGCGCAGGGGCGCGCCGCGCTCGTCATGGGCGCCCTGCCCGCGGGCCGCGAGGAACCACCAGTCGAGCACCGGCGCCACCACGCAGCCCACCACAACGCCGCCCGGGACGCCGCCCGGGACGCCGCCCGGCGCCTCGAGCGCGATCGACACGCACCACAGCGGCAGCCCGTGCGCGAAGTTGACGGTGCCGTCGATCGGATCGACGAGCCAGCGCAGCCCCGCGACCGGGCCCGGCTCGCCGCCGCCCTCCTCGCCCAGGATCGGGATGCCCGGCGCGCGCGCCGCGAGCACCTCGCGGATCAGCTCCTCGGAGCGCGTGTCCCACTCGGTCACGAGGTCGCGCGGGTTGGCCTTGCTCCGGATGGCCTCCGCGCGCGCGGTGCGCAGCAGCGTGGCCGCCGCCCGCGCCGCCGCCGTCGCGGTGGCGAGCAGGTCGGTGAGCTCCGCGGGCGAGAGCGAGGTCACAGATCGAGGCGCATGGCGACGAGCTGCTTGCCCGCCCCGCGCTCGCCGAGGTGCGCGAACGTGGCGCTGGTCGCGACCGCCTTGCCGAGCGTCGTGCGATCGACCACGCGGAACCCGAACTTCGCGGCGAAGAAGTCGCTCGCGGTCTCGGTCAGGAGATAGATCCGGCGCACCCCGCGCCACCGCGCCTGGCCGACCGCCATGTCCGCGAGCATCCAGCCGTAGCCGGCGCCGCGGCACTCGGGATCGACCGCGAGCGAGTGGAGGATCGCGTCGTCGCCGTGCACGTCGAGAGCGACGGAGCCGACCAGGCCGCGCTCGTTGCGCAGCGTGAAGAACCCGCCCATCGCCTCGGCGGCGGGCTCGGTCAGGCCGACGGAGGCGAGCAGCGCGCGGATGCCCGGGAGGTCGTCGCGACGCGCGGGCCGCATCGCATCGCCGATCGCATCGAGGAGCTTGTCGTGCAGGCCATCGAAGCTGCCCGAGGACAGCACGCACACCACGTCACCGGGGGCGGCGCTCTCGGCGAGCTGCTTGACGATCTGGTCGACCTCCGCCACGTACGCGGCCTTGGTGCCGCGCTGGTGCAGGTCGAGGGCGAGGCGCTCCGGGTCGAAGCGATCCTCCTCGGGGATCTTGGTGGGGTCGAACATCTTGCCGACGATCACCTCGTCCGCGTAGGCGAACGCATCGGCGAACTCGTGCTGGAACGTCTTGCGGCGGCTGGTCGCCGAGCGCGGCTCGTACACCGCGATCAGGCGCCGCTTGGCGAACCGCTTGCGCAGGCCCTTGAGGGTCTCGCGCACGGCCGTGGGGTGGTGCCCGTAGTCGTCGAGGACGGTGACGCCGGCGGCGATGCCGCGCAGCTCCTGCCGCCGCCGCACGCCCGCGAAGCTCGACACGCCGCGCTGGATGTCGCGCACGGACACGCCGCGCGCGTGCGCCACCGCGATCGCGGCGACGCAGTTGGACACGTTGTGGCGGCCCACCATCAGCGTCTCGAACCGCTCGTAGCGCTCCCCGAGGCCGCTGGTGGTGGCGTGGAACACGTCGAACGCGACGCGCCCGCTCTTGCCGATCTCGAGGTTGGTCGCCCACCACACCACGCCGTCCGGCGGGGCGAGCTCGACGTCGGAGACGCCGGTCTGCGTCTGGTCCATCGACAGCACGCAGTACGGCTCGACCTTGCAGTGCGCGAGCTTCGCGATGCCCATCGCCTCGGCGTCGTCGGCGCACACCACGAGCAGCCCGTCCGCGGGCAGCCCGGTGGCCAGGCGCTTGAACGTGTCCCGCACCGCGTCCATCGACGCGAAGATGTCGACGTGGTCGAGCTCGACCGACGTCAGGATCACGGACTTCGCGCGGTAGTGCGCGAACTTCGGGCCCTTGTCGAAGAACGCGGTGTCGTACTCGTCACCCTCGATGACGAAGTCCTCGCCCTTGCCGAGCCGGTAGCCCTGGCCGAGGCCGACCGGCACGCCGCCGACGAACAGCGACGGATCGCGGCCCGCGGTCTCGAGGATGTGCTCGACCAGCGACGTGGTGGTGGTCTTGCCGTGGGTGCCGCACACGACGATCGCGTGCTTGCCCTCGAGCAGCCGCTCGCCGAGCACCGCGGGGAACGACGTCAGTGTCAGCCCCTGCGCGAGGGCCGCGACCACCTCGACGTGGTCCTTGCCGTGGACGTTGCCCACGACCACGAGGTCCGGTCCCCAGCTCAGGTTGGCCGCGTCGTACGGCATCATGACGGGGACATCGAGCGCCGCGAGCTGCTCGCTCATCGGCGGGTAGACCGCCGCGTCGGAGCCCCGCACCTCGTGGCCGGCTTCCGCCAGGAGTCCGGCCACTGCGCCCATGCCGGTGCCGCCGATTCCGATCAGGTGGACCTTCACGCGTCGCGGAACCTACAGGTCCGGCCATTCGGGGTAAAGCGAATTGAAGCCCGGTTCTACGGGCGAGATCCGCCCACGTTGGTCGACTCGAACAGACGATCGGCCGAGGTCGGAACGAACCCCTGGAACAGGTCGCCCGAGGGTAGTGGGTAGCGGCGCGCGAACTCGTAGTAGCAGGACGGGATCCGCGCCGTGCGATCCGCGAACGCGACCTCGATCGAGTCCGCGCGCGTCGACGACTGCTCGAGCCGGTCGGCCGGCGTGCCCTTGATGGTGCCGCCCGCATCGTTGAGCGTGAACCCGTGGTCGACCAGGAACGCGCCCAGCGCCTCGAGATCGGGGAACGTCGACAGCGCGTTGACGTCGACCGTGAAGTGGTTGACCCGCCACCCGAACGCCGCGACCCACGCCGCGTACTCGCTCTCGGCGAGCAACGCCGCGTAGGTGGCATGGCTGACCTGCCACGGCCGGCCCGCGAGCGCCAGGTCCGGCCGCGCGTCGAAGCCTCGCGGCAGCTGCGCCACCAGCGCGCCGATCGCCTGCTGCGCGGCGGGCGACAGGTCGCGAACCACGAGCTCGCTGATGAACACCTTGGGGAGGCCGGGCTCGGCGTGCTGCCAGTAGCGGGCGCGCAGCTTCTTGTCCTCGAACCGGTAGTCCTCGCGGGGGCGCCAGCCGAGCGCCTCGAACGGCCGGGCGAGCGCCTCGATCCCGAGATCGATCCCGAGATCGATCCCGAGATCGATCCCGAGATCGATCCCGAGATCGACGCCGGCCTCGCGCACGTCGAACGTGCGCAGCGCGACATGGTCGTTGAGGAGCATCTCCCCGCGCGCGGTCAGCAGTGCGTGGATGCGCTCGGCCTGCGGGGTCGAGGCGACGTAGTCCGCCCACAGCGCGGACAGCAGCTCGGCGATGGTCACCCGCGGACCCTAGGCCAGTCCGCGCCCCGAGAGAACCCCCGGGCGCACCGACTCACGCACGCCCACCTCGCCCTCCGGCGACGCCGGCTCACGGCAGGCTGAGCGGATAGCCGATCGTCGTCGTCGGCCGCTTCGAGCGCGGGAACACCGCGAGCTTGACGGCGGCATCGATGCACGCCCCCGTGGGTGAGTCCATGAACGCGCCGGTGCGCGTGTAGGCCGCGATCGACCCATCGGCCGCGATCGTCAGCTCGAGGCGCGCGTCCCCGGGCACCTTGAGCTTCGCGTAGCAGGCCCCAGCAGCCTCGATCACGGGCGCCATCGCCTCGCGCACGAGCTCCTTGGTGAGCGCCGGAACCGGCTCGATCTCGGCCGCGCTGCACGCCGCGCGCTCGGCCGGGACCGGCCCGGACGGCGGGCTCGCGAACACGACGGCGCCGGTGCACGGCGCGATCACCCGGTACGCCAGCAGGTCGAGCTGCAGGCCGTCCTTGCCCCCCGCCATCACGCGTCGCTTGGCGGGGACGGTGACCACCATCTCGATGCGTGCGGCGTCGAGGGCGCCGAGCCACGCCCGGGCGGCGGCCTCGGTCCCGAACGTGCGCCCGTTGTCGATCAGGAGCTCGGTGGTGACGCGGTCGCCCTCGACGCGCGCGGGCGTGCCGATCAGGAGCCAGGTCCGGCCCTCGACGACCACGCCCGTGCAGTCGATGCACGCGGATAGCGCCACCGGCAGGGACTTGGTCGCCGGGCTCCACGTGCCCAGGCTGAGCGCCGAGCGGCGGGCCGCGAGGATCACCTTCGCCCCGACCAGGGTGCTCGCGCGTGCGTCCCGGATCTGGCGGCACTGGCGCTGGACGACGTCGTCCCCCTGATCGCAAGCGGCGGTCAGGGCCCACACCACCTCGTCGAGGTGCGCCACGCGCCGGGCGCCAGCGGCGACCGACTCGAAGCTGTCGGCGTCCGCCGGGGCCGCCATCGCGACGTGGACCAGCAGCGCCGGGATGAGCGCCACGAGGGCGCGAGGAGCCGGGCTCATTGCAGCGTGTGGGTGAGGTAGGCCCTCGATATCGGCGCGAACCGAGCCCGCCCACCCCTTGAAGACGTCGATATGAGCCACGTGCCCTCCTGGATGAAACGTAGCCACATCCTTGGGGTAGGATCGAGGGATGAGGCTGTCGATTTTGTGCGCCGTCACGGTCGCGCTGACGCAGGGGGCGTGTGCGGGCGACGAGGTCGACACCGGCACGGCGCTGTGCAGCCAGGCCGCCTACGACTCCTGCGCGAGCGAGCACGACTGCACCTCGATGGAGTGCCAGCGGTTCGCCGCCGAGGACTTCCAGGTGTGCACCCAGAGCTGCTCCGCGGCCAACCCGTGCCCTGACCAGGACGGCATGCCGGTCCCGTGCGACGCCAGCGGCTACTGCAAGCCGGCCGCCGAGCACGTGTGCCGGATCGCGCCGACCGGCCTGCCGCCGACGCCCTGACGCGGCGGCGAGGGTCTCGCCGCGGACAGGCGCGGCGCGCCGCTACGGCATCAGCTTCTTGATCAGCTTGGTCGTGTCGTCGGGCTTGATCGTCACGCGCGAGGTGTTCCGCACCTTGAGGTCGCGATTGATCAGCGTGACCTCGTGGGCGCCCGCGGGCAGCGCGAGCGCGCGCTGCGGGGTGATCAGCCCGGTCGCCTTGCCGTCGATCACGATCTCGCACGGTGGCTTGCTCGAGATCATCAGCACGCCACTGCTGCGGACCGCGGCCGCCTTCGCGACCGGCAGCGGCTGCGCGCGCGGGGCCAGCGCGGCCCTGGCGGTGCGGACCTTGCGCTCCTCGCGGGGCGCGCGCTCGAGATCGCGCGCCGGCGTGCGCGGCGCGACCCGCGCGGGCTCGATGGGCCGGACCTTCGCGGGCGCCTTCACGACCGGCGCGGGCTCGATGACAGCGGGCGCGCGCTCGACGGCCACCGCCGCGCGCTCGACGGCCACCGCCGCGCGCTCGACGGCCACCGCCGCGCGCTCGACGGCCACCGCCGCGGGCTCGATGAGCGCACCTTCAACGTCGCCGTCACGGTCGCGCTCGCGGGCGCCTCGTCGGCGATCATCGGCACCGCCGCGGGCACGGCGGCCATCGCGACCGGGGCCGACGCGGTGGGCTCGCTGGCGGGCGGAAGGTAGATGCCGGCGCCAACGCCGATCAGCGACAGCGCGACCACCGGCGTGACCATGCGGCGGAGCCAGCTGTGCTGCAGGATCCGCGGGACCCGCACGGTGCCGACGTGGTGCTCGTCGGTCGAGGAGCGCGAGGAGACGGCCGGTACGTCGGGCCGCACGACCGGGGCCGTCAGGTCGATCGCGAGAGCGACGCGCGGGGCCGCGGCACCGCGCGGGGCGCTGCCGGTGACCGGGCCGGAGAACATCGCGAGCACCGGTGCGGGACGCGCAGGGGGCGTGACGACGATATCGTTGTCACTCGAGATGTCGATGCCGGCATCGAGCGCCGCGCGCGGCACCGTCATGGTCTCGCTCACGCGACGCGCCGGCGTCGCCACGATCGCCCGGGCCGGAGGGGCCGCAGAGATCGAGATCAGCGGCGGCGGCATCGGGATCGACGTCAGCGTCGTGGGCGGCGGCACCACCATGTCGACCCGCGAGCTGGTGCGCGGCGGCGGCACCAGCGGGACCACGGCGAAGCTCCCGGTCGTCCGCACACGCGCCGGCAGGGGCGAGATGGCGGCGAAGCTCCCTGTCGTCCGCGCGCGCGCCGGCAGCGGCGGCGGTACGGTCGGCGCGCGGCTCGCGCGCGCATGGATCACCCGCGCCACCAACGGCGGCGCGACCGGCGGGAGCGTCGGGGAGCGCGCCGGGCGCCCGGTCACCGGAGGCAGTGTCACCGCCTTGGTGCGCGCGATGATCGGCAGCGGCGAGGTCGCGGTCGCGGGCGGCGGCAGCGGCAGCGGCTCGAGTGCCGGGGCGTGCGGCGGCAGCGGCGCGGGTGCCACCTCGGTCGCGGGGAGCGACGGCGAGGTGGGGCGACGCATGCGCGCGGGCGGCGGCGGCGCGAGGCCCGGGCTCGATGCGGTGCGCGCGCGCACCGACGGAGCGGTGGTCAGGTGCGGGCCGGTGATCGTGCGCGCGCGCGGCGTGGGGCGCGGCGGCAGCGCGGCGTGCTCGCCGGTGCCGTGCGGCGCGCGCTCGCGCGTCATCGGCTCCATCGTCGACGCGCGCCCCACCACCGATGGTGGCGGCGGCCGCGACACGACCAGACCGTCATCGTCGCCCGACGAAGGGAGCGTGATGCCAGCGATCGACGCGGCCCCGCGGCCCGCCATCAGCGCGATCAGATCGTTGACGGCGGTCGACTCCTGCTTCGGCGGACCGCTTGCCATGCGCGGCGCAGAGTCGCGAACCGGGTGCCTCCGAGGCAAGTGAAAAGCACTCAGTCGCCCCCGCTCCCCCTACCCGCACACACGTGCAGGTGCGATCTCCGCGCACCTCCAAGTGGCTGGAAATCCAGTTGACGGTCGCGTGACCGTCCACCTACGGTACGGCCATCTCATGGTGGGACCGGACAGCGCGTTCGCGGACCTACGCAAGCTCGCGGACTGGTTCTCGACGAGACCGCTGCGCAGCTCGGTCCACATCGAGCCGCTCATCGAGCCGCACATCGAGCCGCTCATCGAGCCGCTCATCGAGCCGCTCATCGAGCCGCTCATCGAGCCGCTCATCGAGCCGCACATCGAGCCGCACATCGAGCCGCACATCGAGCCGCACATCGAGCCGCACATCGAGCCGCACATCGAGCCGCTCATCGAACGGCTCGGCGTCACGGCGATCCCGCTGCTCGGCCGCGAGCTCGCCAGCGCCAACCCGCGCCGCCGCGAGGCCGCGCGCGCCGCGTTCGCCACGCTGGCGACCGCTCCGGCTGCACGTCCGCGCGTGCTCGCCGCGCTGCGCACGCTGATCGGCGCAACCAGCGAGGGCGTCGTCGCGCGCGGAGACGACGAGACCAAGGTGTGCGCGCTCGGCCTGCTCTCCGAGCTCGGCGAGCGCGGGGCCGCGCGGTTCGCGGATCCCATCGCGATCCAGCACCGCTCGGCGATCGCCCTCGCCGCCCAGCTCGACACCGACGCCGACGTCGCGTCCGCCGCAGATCTGATGGTGCGCCAGCTCGAGCCGGCCGACATGGTGCAGATGATCCAGGTGATGGCCAGCGCGGTGCCGCCCGCCGCTCACCGCCTCGCAGCCGAGCTCGGGCTGCGCCTCGACCTGCCGCCCGAGGTGCGCGAGCGGATCGCCGCCGCGATCTCGCGCGATCCACCGGGCGACACGCCGGGTGCCCAAGCTGGCGCCGCCGCGCCCCTCGCGCCCCAGCGCCGCCGCGGCGGCCGGCCGAGCCAGGTCGCCGTGCTCGTCGATGCCTCCGCGCGCCTGGTCGTCGTCGCCAGCCGCAAGATCGCCGGCGAGCGCCGGTGGCGCCGGTGGGCCGTGCTGATCGACGCCCACGGCCGGATCGAGGACTGTCTCCACGAGGATGACGCCGGAGACGAGGGGGCCGTCGCGCCGCTGATCGCCCGGCTGTGCGCCGATGGCTACCGCGTCGCGAGCACGGATCTCCAGTTTGCACGTAATCTGGTCGGGACGTCCGCCCGCCGGACGGCCAGCCCGGCGACGCGCGGCACGCGCGAGCTGCCGTCGGCGTACTACCTCGGGCGCGATCTGCTCGCGCTCGGTGCCGCGCACGTCGGCGATCGCCCTGCCCTCGCCGCGGCCACCACCGCCCGCGCGATCGAGCACCTCGCCGCCGGGGAGCTCGCGCGTGCGGAGGCCCTCCTCGCGCAGGCCGATCGCGGCAGCGCGGACGTCGCCGCCGCCACCGCCGCCCTGCGGCTCACGCGCGGCGATGCAGCCGGCGCCCTCGAGGCCCTCGAGCGCGCGCTCGCCCTCGAGCCGGACTGGCCGCTCCACCACTGGAACCACGCCGTCGCGAGCCTCGAGCTCGGCGATGCCAGCGCCGCGTTCCACGCGCTGCGCCGGTACGTCGCGACCAGCGCCGCGCCGACCGGCCTGTACGCCGACCCCGCCCAGCCGGGCCGCGTCGCCGCCGCCGAGCGGATGATGGCCGAGCTCGAGCGCACCGCGCGCCTGACCGGCGCCCCGCTGCGGCGGCGTCGCCGGACCGCCGCGCGGGCACCTCGCGCCGAGTAGCGCGCTACTTCGCGCGCGCCGACAGCACGTACGACAGCTTGACCCGCGTGGAGCCCGCCATACCTCGCTTGGGGAGCTTCCACGTCTGCGCGCGCTCGGTGACGCAGCCCGCGACCGCCGCGAGCTCGGTGAGCCCCGGCGCCGGCGAGGTGGTCGCGCCCTTGATCTCGCCGCTCTGATCCGACTCGAGCATCAGCGTGAGCGCGCCAGCGAGCTTCGGGCTACCGGACAGCACCGCCTCGTAGCAGGCCTGGACCTCCTGGTTGTGGCGACCGAGGATCGCCGCGACCGCGCCCTGGTCGTGCGTGCCCGTACCGACCTTGGTGTTCTTGAGGGTGGCCTCGAGGATCGCCATGTCCTTCTGGGTCTGCGCGCGGCGCTCCGCGTCCATGGTCTTCTCGACCGACGCCAGGTAGAGGTCGTGCGCGGGCTGGTAGTAGCGGACGTCGTTCGCCGTCGCGTACAGGACGTGGAACAGGCGTCCCATGCCGTACACGCCGTAGATCAGGTCCTGCTTCTCCTGCTCGGTGCACTTGGTGCCGCAGCCGGGCATCGCGTCGATCGCCTGCTTGGCGTACTTCGCGGCGGCCTCGGGGTTGTCGAGGCGGACGGTGAAGTCCGCCTGCGAGTAGCGCAGCACAGGGAGGTCGTTGACCGGGACGGTGTCGCCGGCGAGCGAGACCGCGAGGTCGAGCGCGGCCACGCCATCGGCCCAGCGCCCGGCGTACTGGTACGCCTGGAACCCGAGCTTCGCGAGCACCTCGTACTGCTGTGCCTTCTGCTTGGCGTTGAACAGCTGCTCCATCGGCCCGCGGGCCTCCGCGAGGGAGACGTTCGTGCGACCGGCGAACAGGAACAGGTCGCGCTCGAGCGCCTCCTTCGCGCCGAGCTCGGCGCCGCCCTTGACGGCGGTCACCATCGCGGTCCACGCGCCTGCGTCGTCGTTGGTGCGCCACTTCGCCCACGCCGCGGCGTACGCGAGCTCGGGCTGCTTGTCGCTGAGCACCTCATTCTTGACGATCTCGAGCGCCTCGCCGTTCTTGAACTGCCTGAGCAGCGCGTACGCCCACCACGCGCGGTAGTACGGGAGGTCCTTGCTGGGCTCCGCCTTCTTGGCGCCCTTCTTCGACACCTTCGCGGCGTCATCGGCGATCACGGTGGCGACCACCGCCGACCACGCCTTCTCGGCGCCGGCGTAGTCCTCGAGCAGCAACTCGTAGCTGCCGAGCAGGCGCAGCGTGATCTCCTCCACGCTGGCGCCCGCGGCGGCGGTCGCATCGCGGAGCGCCTGGCGCGCCTCGGTCCACAGCGCCTTCTCGTTCGCCTTGTCGTCCTTGCTCTTCTGGTAGAGCATCGTCGCCAGGATCGCGGCGTGGGCCTGCTTCTGGACCGGCTCCTTGGTGCTTGCGAACACCGCACGCTGCTTCTCGATCGTCGTCTTCTTCTTGGCCTCGACGAGCGGCATGCCCGGGCGACCGAGCGCCTCCGGCTCGAACACGAGCCCCTTCACCTCGATGACGGGGACCTCGATCGAGACATCGCCCGCGGCGGCCGGCGCACCCGCCGAGCCGGCGCCGCCACCGGTCGTGGTGGTGGGCGGCTGGGCACCGCCGCACGCGGCCAGCCCGGCGAGAATCGTGACGGAGCGCAACGTGTTCATGGGTCCGTGTGTACAACGGATCCGCGCGGTGTCGCCACGCACCTCGCGTGATATGGTCCACGCACCTTTCGTGCTGCTCCCTCCCCTGCGCAAGGCGCTGCTGTCCTGGGCTCTGCTGGTCGGCGTGATCACGGCGATGCTGGCCCTTGGCGGCGCCGGCTGCGTGCGGGTCCAGGCGCATCAGCGCGGCACCCTCGCGAAGCGCGCGATGACGAACGACCGGGACCCCGGCGAGGTGCGGTTCGGCCAGCACGCCCTCGGCTCGCGCGAGGGTGCGGACGGCGGGACCGGGCAGCCGGGCGGCGGTTGCGGATGCAACTGAGAGACGGTGAGACAGTCTCGAAGAACGGGGTGGGAACCCTGCGCGGCTTGCCGCGCAGGGCGGGGTGGAGCCCCGTGGAACTGAGGACGGCGCTCGTCGGGCTGGGCACGGTGTGGGGGCTGTTCGCGGCGCCCGCGCGCGCCGCGGCCGACGGCACGCTGTCGATGCGCGGCGTGTACTACAAGGAGCGCGCGACCCGCGTGGTCCAGCCGATGCTGGACACCGTGTTCGATGTCGGCACGCGCGGCGTGGTCACCGCCAACTTCCTGGTCGACGCGATCACGTCGGCGTCGGCGTCGTCGGGCGCCGCCGACGACGCGGCGTTCACCGAGACCCGCTACGAGGTCGGCGCCGGCTACACGCACGAGTTGCCGGTCGGCCTCCGCCTCGGCGCGCAGGGGCGCTACTCCACCGAGTCCGACTACCGCTCGATCTACGGGGGCGTCCGCGCCGAGATCGATCTCGCACAGAAGAACGCCACGCTCGGCGCCGGTGGCGGCATCGGGCGCGACCGGATCAGCGCCGGCGCCGCGCAGGGCCCCGCGATGCCCACGCTCGCGTGCGCGCCCGGGGTCGACCAGGATCGCTGCTTCCTGACCTCGTACGTGGCGTTCGCGACCGCGAGCCAGGTGCTGAGCAAGAACGCGGTGGCGGGCGTCACCTACGACCTCGCGCGGCTCGACGGCTACCAGAGCAACCCGTACCGCAGCGCGCTGGCGAGCGACGGCGTGGCCGCGCCCGAGCGCCACCCCCTCGACAGGCTGCGCCAAGCGTTCGCGGGCAGCCTGCGCTACCACGTCGCGGCCGCGCAGATCACGGTGATCGGCGCCTACCGCTACTACCGCGACGACTGGAACGTCCGCGCACACACCCCGGAGGTGCGCGTGATCCAGCAGGTCGGCAGCGTCGCCGATGCCACCCTGCGCTACCGCTACCACCACCAGAGCCGGGCGTTCTTCTACCAGGACCGCTACGCGACCACCGACGCGGCGATGCAGCGGTACCTGTCAGATGACGTCAAGCTCGACGCGTTCACCGGCCACCTGATCGAGGCCAAGCTCGGCATCGCCGGCGAGGCGTTCGGCCTCGAGGGCCGATGGTCGGGCGCCCGGTTCGAGGGCATGCTCCAGTACCTCCTCCAGCACGAACGGTTCGGCAATGCAGCCATCGCACATGTCGCACTCACGGTCCCGTTCGACGAGTAGCCTGCTCGTCGCCCTCGTCAGCTCCGGCGCGCTGGGCGCGGGCGGGTGCGGCGATGACGACTGCGGCCCGGGCGGCGCCCCCGCCGCGGGCCTGATGGTGTCGAGCGCCGAGGTGTCGCTGGTCTACGGCGGGCTGTCCGCGCTCGCCGGGAACGACTGCCCGGATCCCGACGCACCGGCCGGCGTGGTGAGCGTCTCGATCGAGGGGCGCACCACCGACGACACCGGCTTCGTCACGCTGTGCATCCCGCGCCCCGACCGCCTGATGGAGGCGGGGCGAACGCTCGGACTCCCGCTGTCGACCGCCGACGTCCAGATCTTCGATCTCACCGGCACCGCCGGCGGCTGCACCTACGCGCTCGACACCACGCGCCCGCCACTCGGCACCGCGACCGGCACCGGCGTGTGCAGCAACGGCAACGATCCAGCCGGGTTCGCGATCGAGCTCGACGGCAACGTCTCGCTGCGCCGCACGTGCGGCCAGACGATCGATCAGGTCGCGGTCGCGCTCGCCGGGCGGGTCGCGGTCAGCCTGCGCGCGCAGTAGCGCCCGGTCCGGACTAGAGCCGGAACGCGCGGACGAACCGGACGAGCGGCGCGAGGGCCTCGCGCGCCGACGAGCGCAGCAGCTCGGACTCACCGATCACGCCGGCCACCGCGGGGCCGAACGTGTAGTAGGTCTGCACGGCGAGCTCTCCGAGCACGCTCTTCTTGAGCACCGCATCGCGCAGGTGGCGCAGCATCTGGACGTCGGCGGCCAGGACCGAGCCGTAGGCCGCGGTCGCGATGAAGCACGCGTCGACCTCGCCGAGTGTGCGCTCGGGAGTGGTGAAGTCGATCACCTGCAGCGCGCTCACGTTGTTGCAGTCGTCGTACGCGCGGATCGCGACGGAGTAGGTGGTCTCGGGGAGCAGGCCCCCAAGCTCGAACGACTGCTCGGAGCCGGGCTCGGTGATGGCGAGATCGATCTCGGGCGCGAGCGAGGCCGGGTCGTCGAAGTTGTCCGCGGTGATCGTGCTGTTCACGCGGTAGCGGACGTCGTAGCCGCGGACCATCCCGGACATGTCGTCGTCGCCCGGGGCGATGAACGTGACGAGCGCCGACCGGCTCTCGGGCAGCACGGCGATCTGGGCGGGCGTGGCGGGGAGCGAGGAGTCGAACTCGGGGCGCGAGGTCACGCGCACCCGGTACATGCCGCCGGCGTCCGACACGAGCGCGAACCGCGCCGCGCCCGAGCCCGGCGTCGTCGTCGAGATCGTGCCGTCGGGGGCGCGGAGGTTGCCGTCGAGGGCGTCGGGATCGCTGTAGCCCGCGTAGTCGGTGACCTGCGCGACCGTCTCCGCGGTGCCGATCGTGAACGGCACCTGGTACACGACCGAGGGCTGCCCGCGGTAGGCCTCGCCGAACGTGTTCCACGGGATGTTCGTCGGCGACGGGTACGCGGCCTCGCTGTAGGTCTCGTTGTGGTCGAACTCCTTCGACACCTCGACAAACATCACGTAGCTGCCGGTCACCAGGTCCTGCGGGATCGGCCAGCTCAGCTCGGCGACCTGGCCAGGCACCGGCGTCGCCTGCGACACCGCATCGAACGGGTTGATCGAGCCGTACATCTCGACGGAGGGCGAGTCCATGCCCGGCGCGCGCGTGATGTCCTGGCGCGGCGGGTAGTAGCTGGTCTTGCCCGTCGGCCCGCTCAGCGCGCCCTTGTCCGTGAACACGCTCGTCGGCGACGCGCACGACAGCGCGTCCCACGCGGCCTCCTCCTGCTGCATCGGGCGGCAGTAGTGGGTGTCGCGCGAGCTCTGGTTGAACGGGTGCGAGAGGTTGTCCTCCTCACCGTTCTGGAACACCACCTCGTCGAACACCAGGCCGTGGCGGCGGGCCCACACCGGGAACACGCCCGTGCGCCGGCCGTACGGCCACTGCGGTCCGCTGTTGAAGTCCCAGCGCCCCGGCCGGTTGCCGAGCCCGTAGCTGCCGGTCTCGCGGGTGATGAACAACGTGTCGATGTAGTTGCCGCTGGTGTCCTCGACCCACACCACGATCTGCGGCGCCGGGTTGATCCCGGGGCGGAGGTCCGCGCGGAGCTGCGGCTGGAATGCGACGTCGACGACGTGGCACTCCCCGGCGACCTCTGCGGCGGCGGGCGCGAGCGCGGTCAGCGATGCGGTGCAGAGCGCGACGGCGCGGCGGACCAGTCCCATGACGCCTATTATTCTCCTCTGGCCGGGCCGGACAAGCCCGAATTCGTGACCGGTTTTCGATTATCGCCGGCGCTCCCGCGGATCGATCCCGAGGGTGACCTGGCACACACAAAACGTTCACCGCGGCGCGATGTCACACCCGCTCCCCAGGATGTCGTCCGTGGCCTGCCTCGCTCGCGACGGGGCCGCGGATCGGCGTGGCGTACGCGGACGCGTGTGCCGCCGCCCCGCGCCTGCACGGGTGGGCCGGGCACCCGCGTGTGTCGGGGCCGCGCAGGGTTCCCACCCGGTGTTCGAGACTGGTTCACAGTCTCTCAGAGCGCGGTGGCGGGCGCCGGGCGGCGCGTGTCGACGCGGCGCAGCCGCTGCCGGAACAGCTCCTCGCCGAGCTTCTTGCGGTCGCGGGCCTTCGCGCCGCGGTGGTGGAAGTGAGGGACGTCGGACACGCGCACGAGCGCGGACACGCGTGGCACCGCGAGCGCCGAGAGCCAGCCGGTGACCTCGGCCTCGAGGGCGCGATCGTCGGCGATCCACACCACGGTCTTGTGCTCGGTCAGGCGCAGCGTGGCCTTCGCGGACCGCACGTAGATCGACAGCTCGACGTGGCCGTTCGCGATGGTGTCGTCATCGCGGTCGTCGAGGAACGCGATGATCTTGCTGGCGTTGACGCGCGAGGTCAGCCACACGTCCGTGGCTCCGCGGTCCTCGAAGTGACCGAGCACACGGACCTCGAGGTTGTCGGCGGACGGGATCCGCTCGACGAGCCCGAGGTAGAGGTCCTGCAGGTGCTCGCGATCGGTCTGCGCCTCGATCACCAGGCGCTGCGGATCCGGCCGCATCACCCAGCCGCGCTGCGCCCCGGCGAGCGCCGCGGTCTGCCCCAGCTGCGGCAGGATGCCGCGTGGCCACGCGAACGCGACGGCCTCGGTCGTCGGGCCGAGCTCCACGATGCCGGTCTTGCCGACCGAGTCGCCGAGCGGGATGGCGCCCTCGGTGGCGACCTCGACCGCGACGGCGACCGCGCCCTTGAGGTGGTGCTCGGCCGCGCCGATCGCGGCGCCGAGGTGGGCGCCCTGCGCCGCGACCAGCACGGGGCTGCCGCCCGGGCGGGCGAGTGCGATGCGATACCAGGTGCGGTGCTCGGCGCGGGACACGCCCCCACCGTAGCACCGCGAGCGTGGCGCGCGAGCCGCGCGGTCGTCGTCCAAAAATCGCTGCTCAATGCGAGCCCGACCCTGAGCGAATCGAAGCGCCCGTCGTTCACAGGGGACGTTCCCGTCCCCCCTGCGGAGGCGCAACCTCCGCAGTCACCCGACCGCGCGCGCGCCGCGCGGACGTCGGTCAAAAATCGCTGCCGAACGCGAGCCCGACCATGAGCGAATCGAAGCGCCCATCCTTGGAGCCATTGCCGACGATGCCGTCGCGGTGGAACCGGTAGAACGCGGTGCCGGTGTCGATGAAGGCGGCGGCGGTGATCTTGGGGCCGAGGTTGGTGAAGAACAGCGGCCAGAACAGCAGGCCGAGCGCCGGGACCTTGCCCTTGATCTGGACGCCGGCGCCGGCCTCGAGGCCGCGGCCCTGGTACGCGCCGTCGAGGTGGCCGTAGGCCAGGCCGCCGCGCAGGTAGACGTCGAGGTTGCGCGCGAGCGGCTGCAGGTACTTCACGTTGACGCCATACGAGAACAGCCCGCTCATGGTGTCGTCATATGGCTGGGCGCAGTCACACGGCGCACCGTCGCCCGGCTGCGCCGCGTACGCGTGGCCGAGCACGGCCTCGAGGCCGAGCCAGCCCTCGACCGCCCACGCCCCGGCGCGGTACCCGCCCGCGAACCGCATGCGGAACGTCGAGCCGGTGTCACGCGCGAGGTCGTCGCCGACGTCCGCCCCGCCGAACGACTCGCTGACGTACGCACCGTCGGCGTGCGCGGACGAGGACATGGCGGACACCGCGAGCAGGGCGGACACCAGGGCGAAGGTCGAGGGGGTGCGCATCGTGATCGGTTGCAGAGCAACCCTGATGCCAGGCGCGGATCCGTGCAACCTCGGGCACTTGGGCACCGCCCGTTCGGCGGTTCCGGTGAACCCCTGACGCGGATGTCAGGCCCCGGGCAGGTCTCAGCCGCCGACGACCGGCTCGGCGAACCGCAGGATCGTGATCGTCACCTTGCCGACGACCAGCCCGCCGAGCCCGGTCGCCGCGGCGATCGCCCCGCGCGCCGCCGTGAACGGGGTGCCGAACGGCGCGTCCTGCGACACGAAGATGCCGCTCGTGGTGGTCCCGGTGGGCACCAGGGAGGACCGGTCCGCGGACAGGTACTGGATGGTCGCCCCGGGCGCGGCCACCGCCTGGCCCGGCACCGGCTCACCGTTGACGTCGAGCACGAGCCCGATCGTGATGCCCTGGGTCGGGAACTGCGTCAGGCCCAGCGCCGCGAGGATCTGCTCGAGCGAGTTCGACGACAGCCGGGTGCCCGCGAACGTCAGCCGATCGCTCACCACGGTCGCGCGCTGGCAGGTCAGCGTGGTCGTGCTCTGCGGCGCGTCGTCGAGCACGGTCAGACACGCGGTCGACGTGAACAACCCCTCGAAGTCCCCGACCCAGGCTACCGCTCCCGGGCCGGTGCGGGACAGCGACGTCAGGTCGCCGGGGTTGAGCACGAACTGGTTGTCCTTGACGCGCGGCTCGCCCACGCCGACCGCGAGCCGATCCGCGAGGCCGAGGTCGACCGGCAGCCGGAGATCGAAGTCCTCGACGGTCGCGAGCACCTCCACCCCGGCGCCCGCGCCGATGCACACCGGGTCGTTGACGACGGACAGGTCGGTGCAGCCGAGCGTGACGGTGACCAGCCCGTCACCGGGACGGTAGAACGCGCGCCCGCCGAGGGCCGGGGTGACCGCGCCCTCGACGGGGAACCCGTCGGCCGCATCGTACGTGGTGCCGACCGGGCAGCTCGCCACCCCATCCTCACCGAACGTGATCATCGAGGCCGGATAGACCGCGACCTGCACCTCGAGTTCGCGGACCGGCAGCGGGGTGGCCTCCAGGTCGATCGAGCCGAGCACACAGACGTCCTTGCCGCCGTTGGGCAGCACCTGGGTGCACTGCGACAGGAACGGCGCGCCCGGCTCCGCGGGGTCGATGATGCGGATGCTGAGCCAGCTCTCGCACCCGAGGTCGACGTCGCTGCACGCGGTCGATGGGCACGCCTGCGCTGGCCCGCTCGACAGCGCGAGCTGGAGCGCCGGCACCGGCGCGTCGCACGCGGCGAGCGCGCCGACGAGGAGCCCACGCCAGATGCCGAGGCAGACGACGCGCCTCATCGCCGGCCGAGCCCCGGATCGACGGTGCCGATGTCCGTCTGCCAGCCCTCGTCGAACCTGCCCGGATCGCGGGTCGCGAGCGCGTAGCCCCCGACGATCAGGCCGAGCACGGTGACCACGATCGACGCCTGCACGGTCCGACGCTGGTACCACCGGGGCGGCTCCGGGGGCGGCCGCTTGAACGGGCGCGGATCGTCGACCGGCGGCACGGGTAGCCGCGGCGGCGGGCGCGGCGCGAGCGGCGCGAGCAGCTCGGCGGGCGTCGATGTGGCGCGCTCGCGCAGCGCGCTGAACCCGGGCGCCCGGCTGACATCCCCGGCGCGCCAGGTCTGGACGATCAACGTGGCGCCCGCGACCGAGATCAGCACGGCATCCTCGACGCCGGCGAGCGTGGCCAGTCGCTTCATCGCCACGGCGCGGGCCGTGGGGTCGGGCGCACGCGCGAGCTGGGTCCGCGCGCGCTGGAGGCGGGTGCGCGCGTCGGCCTCGGCGTCCAGGATGGTGACGACCGCAGTCGCGCCGGCGGCGACCGCCACGCGCTCGCCGCGGGTCTCCCGATCCACGCCGGTCAACCACACCACGTGGCGACCCGCGCCGACGGGAAACGTGGCCGGTGCGAAGCCGACCTCGGCGCCGTCGATCCACACCGTGCCGGTGCCGCGGACGTCGAGCGTCGCGGGGGCCGGGACCTCGGCCTTCGCCCCCTGGTAGAGCTGGATCACACTCGGGAAGTAGCCCGCCGGATCGAGCGCGCGCACGGGATCGAGCCGGGCGGCGTGGGCGAACGCGGCGCGCGCCTCGTCCAGCCGGCCGAGATCGTGGAGCGCGAGGCCGGCGGTGAACGCCAGCTCCGTATATGCCTTGACCACCAGCCCCGGGGTCGCGGTCAGCAGGGCGAGCTGGCCGGTGTCGGTGAACCGCAGCGCCTGCTCGGGATCGAGCTCGGCGAGCTGCTCGCGGGCGGCCTCGAGGCTGCGGGCCGCGGCCTCGAGACGCGGTGCATCATCGTCGCGGATCGGCTCGTAGAGGGCGGCGACCGAGCCCGCCAGCGGCAGCGCGCGGAGCGCCGGATGCTGCTCGAGCTCGGCGAGCAGCTCGGTCGCGAGCACCTGGGCTGCGGGGGCGGCCGTCAGGTCGAGGTCGATGACCGCCACCGGCCGGCGCTCCGCCCCCGCCGCTCGCCCGGGGCGGGCGAGCACGACGAGCGCGAACAACGCGCAGACGACGGCCCGGGAGGCCGCCACGACGGACGACATTCTCGTACTATAGGGCACCGCGCGGGGCCTGGCCCATGCTCGTGCGGCCCGACGCACGCATTCGTCGGAGATCCCATGGAAGAGCCGGTCGAAAAGTCCCTCGAGCGCTACGACGTCCTCGACCGCATCGCGGTGGGCGGCATGGCGGAGGTGTTCCTCGCCAAGGCCTACGGCGCGCACGGGTTCGAGAAGACGCTCGCGATCAAGCGGATCCTCCCGGAGCTTGCGAAGGATCCTGAGTTCGCGGCGCGCTTCATCGCGGAGGCCAAGGTCGCGGTGCGGCTGTCGCACGCCAACATCGTCCAGGTGTTCGACTTCGGCCGGATCGGCGAGTCGCTGTTCATCGCGATGGAGTTCGTCGACGGGCTCGATCTCGCCGCGCTGCTCCGCAAGCTCAAGGACGAGGGCCGCCAGGTCCCGCTGCCCGCGGCGTTCCACATCGCCATCGAGATCGTGCGCGCGCTCGACTTCGCGCACAGCCACAACGTCGTGCACCGCGACGTGTCGCCCTCGAACATCCTGCTCTCGCGCGCCGGCGAGGTGAAGATCGCCGACTTCGGGATCGCGGTCGCGGCGGCGCCCCACAAGGGCGGCGGGCCCGGGCCGCGCAAGGTGATGGGCAAGTGGCGCTACATGTCGCCCGAGCAGGCGCGCGGCGACACGCTCGATACGCGCAGCGATCTGTTCAGCGCCGCGAGCGTGATCTTCGAGCTGTTCACCGGCACCAAGCTGTTCCCCGGCGACGAGGCCGAGGACATCGTCAAGAACATCGACACCATGCCGATCCCGAAGCTCGGCACGCTGCGCGCCGGCCTGCCGGCGCGGCTCGACGATGTGCTCGCCGGGCCGCTGTCGCGGCGCCCCAACGACCGTCCGCCGCGCCCGGCGAGCGTGCTGCGCTCGCTGATCGAGCTGTCGTACGAGTCGTCGATCATGGCGACCGCGCTCGACGTGGCAGAGACGGTCGCCTCTGCGCTGCCGCCGGTGCGGCCGAGCAGCCGCGGGGCGATCGACGACGTGATCCGCAAGCAGCTCGCGGACCAGCCCACCGCCCAGCGGCAGACCGCGGTCACCGACGGCAAGCCGCCATCGACGGAGACCGCCGAGGGCGGCGACGTGTCGACCGGGCTGTTCCGCAAGCTCGACATGGACGGGCTCGCCCGCCTCGAGGAGATCGACGACACCAAGGTCGCCGCCCCGCGCGCCCGCCGGGCCAGCGGCGAGGTCGCCGCGCTCCAGCCTGACACCGGCATCCACGCGCTGTTCAGCGCCAACCTCGATCGCGATCGACGCACCGAGGTCGGTGGGCCGCCCACCGGGCCGGCGCCCAAGGACCTCGAACCCGACGCCGAGCCCGCCGCCGCCCCCGGCACGAACCCGACCACCGGCGCGGGTGTCGCCACGCCCGCGGCCCCCCGCCGCGCGCTGTGGGCCGCGCTCGTGGTCGTCGCGCTCGGCGGCGCCGGCGCCGGCGTGTGGGTGATCGCGCGGCGCAGCGCCGAGCCCCCGCTCGCGCGCGTGGTGGTGAGCGCGGACGCCGCCGTGATCGCGCCGGCCACCGGCGGCACCATCGAGATCCGCACCGATCCGCCCGGCGCGACCGGGATGATCAACGGCAGCCCGCTCGGGGCGCCGACGCCGGTGACCGCCAGCAACATCCCGCCCGGCAACGTCACGATCCACCTCGAGCTCCCCGGCTACCAGCCGCTCGACTACGACCTCGACGTGCAGGCCGACAAGACGATCGTCGATCGGCAGCGGTTCGTCGCCCTGCCCGCCGCGCTCATCGTCACCACGCGCCCATCCGGCGCCCAGGTCACCGTGGATGGCCGCAGCCTCGGGACCACGCCG
The DNA here is from genome assembly GCA_964203225.1 of Kofleriaceae bacterium. GTDB lineage: Bacteria > Myxococcota_A > Polyangia > Haliangiales > Haliangiaceae > JABFXX01. The sequence continues at coordinate 385,892 of CAXNMK010000002.1, read as the reverse complement.
CTCACGCGCAGGAACCTCGACGCCCACGCGGGGGCCACCGTCACCCTCGCGCTCGCCGGTCACGCCCCCCAGACGTTCACGATCGCGCTCGCCGCCGGCGTGACGACGACCATCGAGCGGACGCTCAAGGCCGCCCTGCGGTTCGCGAACGCCCAGCTGCGGTTCACGCCGGGCTCGGTCGGCTGGGGCGACGTGTTCCTCGGCGGGCGCCGCCTCGGGAGAGCACCGATGCGCGCGGTCGCCCTCCCCGTCGGGCGCGTCCAGCTCCGGTTCATCAACGATGGCGCCCAGCCACCGGTGACCTGGGACGCGACGTGCGAGGTCACCGAGGCAGGGCCGAACATCTGCGTGATCACGCCGCCCTGAGAGTCTGGGCCCCCGCACGGCGTGTCACGTGGTCGCGGGCGGAGCCCCCGAGGGACGAGCCCCCACACTCGGAATCGTTCGCGTGCGCGCGCTGCGCCGCGCGCAGAAGCCACATCGGGCCGATGCGCATCGCGAGCGCGGCTCCACGAGGATGCGCGCGGCCACCGCCGCGTGGCACGAGCGATGCTGAACGAGAGGCATGGAGGACATCACATGCTGACTCTCAACAAGGCGCTTCAGCGGTCCGTGCTCCTCGGACTCGTGGCCATCGCCGGCCCCGCGGCGGCGCAGGGCACCAGCCCACGTCACCGGGCGCGCCTCGCTGATCAACCCCGGCAACCTCGAGCTCCCACCGACGCTCGAGGACGAGGCCGCGCTCGCGGCGCGGTGGGGTGCGTGTGCGGACAACGCGGGCGCGCCGGACGCAACACGGGCGAGCGCGGCCCCCCTGACCCGCTGATCAGCGCCGCTTGCGGACGACCTGCATCGTGACGTCGCCGGCCAGCTTCGCCCGGCACGCGAGACGGACCCGGGTCAGGTGGTAGACGTTGCCGAGGTGCTTGCGCTCCTCGTCGGTGTACGGCGAGAGGTGCTCGGCGCCAGCGAGGATCTTGACCCGGCACAGCCCGCACGTGCCCTTGCCGACACACGCCGTGTCGATGCCGGCGGTGACCTGCGCGCCCGCCTCGAACAGCGTGGCTCCAGGCGTGCACTCCACGACCAGCGGCGCGCCCTCGGGAGCACTCGCCGCTGGCATGCCTGCCGCTGGCATGCCTGCCGCTGGCATGCCTGCCGCTGGCATGCCTGCCGCTGGCATGCCTGCCGCTGGCATGCCTGCCGCTGGCATGCCTGCCGCTGGCATGATCGTCACGCGGGGCACAGCGACCTCAGGTGGACGAGCAGGTCGTCGAGGTCCCGCTCCTCGGTCAGCGGGTTCATGATCGTCGAGCGCAGGTGGAAGCCACCCGGCAGCTCGGTGCCGACGATGTAGAACCGCCCGTCCTCCACGACGCGGGCGCGGAGCGCGCGGTTGTGGGCGTCGAGCGCGGCGCCGGTGACCCCGGCCGGGACGTGCCGGTAGCACACGATGTTGAGCTCCGGCGCGAGCGCGAGCTCGAAGTCCGGCGCCGCGTCAAGCCGCGCCGCGAGCGCCCGGGCGAGCGCCGCCTGGCGATCGACGACGTCGCCGAACCACGCCTCGCCATGGACGCGCAGCGCGGTCCACAGCTCGATCGCCATCATCCGCTTGGTGCACTCGAGCGTGCGCTGGCCGAGGTCCCACCAGCGGGCCGCCGCACCCGCGCGCGCCGCGCCCGCGCCCGGATCGACGAACAGGTAGGACGCCTGCTGTGCGAACGCCTCGTAGGCGTGCGCCTCGTCGCGGAACAGCACCGCGGTGATCATCGCCGGCATCATCAGCAGCTTGTGCGCATCCCACACCACCGAGTCCGCGCGCTCGATGCCGCGCAGCAGGTGGCGGTGGGTGGCCGACAGCGCGACGCCGCCCCCGTGGGCCGCGTCGACGTGCAACCACAGCCCGTGCGCGGCGGCGACGTCGGCGAGCTCGTCGAGCGGATCGAACGCGCCGGTCGCCGTGGAGCCCGCCGCCGCGATCACGCCGAGCACGCGGCGGCCCGTGGAGTGCGCGCGCGCCAGCGCCTCCTCGACCGCGCGCCCGGTCAGGCGGTGGTGGGCGTCGACGGGGGCCGCGATCGCCCCGCCATCCCCCCACCCCATCACCCGCAGCGTCCGCGCGATCGAGTAGTGGGCATCCGAGGGGACGATCACCGCGAGAGGCGGGCCGGCATGGGCCCCGGCCTGCCACACGTCGAACCCCGCGCGCGCCTGCCGCATCGCGAGCAGCGCCGTCAGGTTGCCGAGCGAGCCCCCCGAGGTCAGCACCCCACCAGCGCCGGTCGGCAGCCCGATCCGGTCGCACATCCATCGGATCACGGCGAGCTCGATGGGTACCGCCGCCGGCCCCATCTCGGCGACCGCCATCCCGTTGTTGAGCAGCGCGGACACCAGCTCGGCGAGCGCAGCGCCGGGCACCGGCGGCGCCACCTGGTGGGCCATGCACCGCGGGTGGGCGAGCGCCGTCGACGCGCGCGCGATCCGCGCGAGATCGTCGACCAGATCCCCGCCCTCGAGCGGCTCGGCGGCCCACGCGGCGCGCGCTTCACCGGGCTCGCGCCACGGCAGCACCACACCCTCACGGGCCTGCCACTGGCCGAGCTGGTCGGCGAGAGCGTCGATCAGCCGATGGCCGTCAGCGCGGAACCGCTCGGGATCGTAGGCCGCGCGGATCGCGGGGGGGACGTCGGGGACTCCGGGCATCCCCCGCAGGCTACAGGATCGGCCTACAGGATCGGGTTGATGATCTTCACGTCGCTGCCGCCCACGAACGCGTAGGAGCCGACGTTGTAGTAGCCGTACACCGCCAGGCCGAACGGCTTGTCGCCGGACACCGTGTGGGGGCCGTCCGCCAGGAGGCAGGTGACCTGCTCGTACGGGATGCCGGCGACCGTGCCGATCGGCGCCCGGACGCACGCCGAGAACTCCGCGCTGTCGAGCGGCTGGCCGTCGAGCGTGAGCACCGCGTCGACCGGCTTGGAGAACACGCCAAAGTCCGAGGTGAAGGTGCCGGGCACGAGGAACACGTAGTCCTTGCGGTGCTGCTCGGCCGCCGGGATCAGGATCTGCGACGGGTCCCCGGTGAAGCCGTCCTTCACGAAGTGCTGGGGCACCAGGTACGAGGCGACCTGCACCGCGGCCGAGGCCGACAGCGCGAACCCCTCGGTGGCGGCGAACGTGCGGTCCTCGCGCGCGTTGAGCGTGAACGTGTTGTTGGGCGCCGGCAGGGTGGTCGTGATCACCGTGTTGTCGGCGACCGCCACCACGCGGATGATGTCCGGCTCGACCCAGTCGGTGCGAATCGAGCGGATCGGGCTGCGGGCGACGGCGAACTCGCGGCCGAGCGCGGTGACCGGGAACAGCTGCTCCTCGAGGTGGTCGGTGCAGCAGATGTCGTCGGCGTTCTCGCCGCTCATCTCCCAGTTCGGCGGGTAGACGACGTTGTCGGCGCCGCCGAACCCGATGCCGCGCTCGTTGGAGGTGAACACGACGACGGGCTTGTCGCTCTTGACGTACGTCCCCGTGAAGTCGCCGTCCTTGCCCCCCATGACGCCCGCCGCGCACTCGAACACCGAGACGTTGGTGTTCATCTCGGTCTCGAGGTTGGCGGTCATGTAGCGCGACAGGTTCATCGTCAGCGTGCCGCCCTTGGCGGTGGCCGCGATCGGCAGGCCGGAGTTGCCGGCCGACGCCTTGATCGCGTGCGACGTCGTGACGGTGACCGTGGTGTTGTCCTCGATCGGGATGATCGTGATCGCGCCGTGGTCCGGCACCGAGGCGCCGGCTCCGGGCAGCCCGGCGAGCGAGCACGGGTTCGCGGTCTCGAAGCCGACGACGATGTAGTCGGTCCCGAGGGCCTGGCGCGGGATCAGCGTCGAGGCGTCGTTCGAGTACTGCTGGATGATCGGGTTGAACTGGTAGATCACGACCGGGCCAGTGGTGGTGACGTGGTAGGCGTGCGGCGCCACGAACGTGCCCGAGCCGCTGTTCGGCGCGTAGGCTGCGTTCTGGCCCATCGCGCCGTCGACCTCGCGCTGCGGCAGGTCGAGCCGCCTCACCGCCTTGGGCGCCACGCTGACCTGGAGCACCGTCTGCTCCGCGAGGGGCTGGCCGATCTGCGCCATGTTGGTCTGCACCGAGACCGTCACCGGGTAGTCGTTGTTGTTGGCGACGACGATCGCGTACTGCGCCGCGGCGGCGTCGCTCGAGAACCCGAACGTCGTGGTCGACTCGTTGTCGAGATCGGCGGCCCAGAACTCGCAGCCGACGTTCGACGGCTGATCCTCGGCGGCCTCGCACGGGGTCTTGCAGGCGCCGCCCGAGCACACGTTGGTCGACGGGCACGACTCGACGAAGGTGCCGCCGGTGCCCGCGCCGTTGCAGCGGTAGACGTCGTTGGCGGTGTCACCCGCGCAGTACAGCTGGTCGGGCGCACACACGACGCAGCCGATGCCGGTGTCGCAGACCTCGTCGGGCCCGCAGGCGACGGGCGGCGCGTAGGTCCCGTCCCCGTTGCACTGTTCGAAGCCGAACGAGGTGCAGAGGCTGGTGCAGTCCGGTCCGTTGTTCCGGTTGTCCGGGCCACACGCGGCGAAGAGGAGGGCGAGGCCGAGGAGCCTGGCGGTGCTGCCTGCGTTCATCGCGGCCGAAGCTCCCTCCCCGCGGGCGGCCGGTCAAGTGCGTTCTGCGAGCATGTCGCGCGAGAAGCTGACCGGCAGGTACGCGCGGTAGAGGTAGTCGATCGCGTCCTCCTCGTCCCGCGTCCCGATCAGCGGCACCAGCGCGTCGAGGATGTCGAGCAACTGCGGCTCGGTGGCCCGCCCGAGCTCCCTCAGCGCATCGAGCGAGCCGCACGTCACGCTCGTGGTCCACAGCGCGCTGCCCGCGTCGAGCAGCTTGGCCTCCGCGACCGAGGGCTTCTCCACGAACCCGCGCAGCCGGCGGACCTGCGGGATCTCGGTGAGCTTGTCGCCGAGCGCGACGTAGCCAAGCTCCGGATCGGGCTCGGTCGGCCGTGATCGTGACGAGCGCGTTCGGGGTCCACCGCTTGATGAACGCAAGCGCTCCGTACAGCGCGAGGCCGGTGTCCCGCGACGCCGACCTCGCGGAGGACGTGATCGGAGAGCCCCGCGAGCTGGGGATACGCCACGGCCCCGTGGTGCGTGCCGATCACGGTGAACGTCCGCGCGGGCGGGGTCAGCTGGCCAAGCCGCGCGAGCGTGTGCTGCAGCATCGAGCGCGGCCCGAGGAGGTTGCAGTACGGCTTCGGGATGCGCCGCCCGAACCGGCGCTCGACGTACGCGGTCAGGCGCACGCCCTCCCCACCGGCGAGCGCGATCGTCCAGTCGACGTGCACCGAGTCATCCTCGACGAGGGGAGAGGCCGAGGTGCGCATGTCGCCGGAGTCCGTGAAGTTCATCGGTGCGCCGCGATGCGAGCGCCATGCCCGGGATGTACGCGCCGGCACGTCCGAACCCCGGTCAACAAAAGCAATTGCGGCCATGAGTTGCACGTGGCCGGGATCATGAGTGGTTTTTCTCGGGCGCCGCGAGCGCGCGCGTGCGCGCAGGCGTGCGGTCGCGTGCGCGCGCGCAGGGAGCGGTCTGCGTTCGCTCCGGCGGGCCGCGTCGCCGCCGATGTCAGTCGCGGCCGGGGTTCGCGAGTCCGAGGCGGTGCAGCATCTTGTGGATCGACATCCGGTCGATGCCAGCCGCCCGCGCCGCGGCAGAGATGTTGCCATCGTGCTGCGCGAGCAAGCGCGAGATGTACCGACGCTCGAACTCGCTGATCACGGTTTGCTTGGCGTTCTTGAACGGGATCGTGACGTCGACGGGCACGGTCATCATGCCGTCGGCGGCGGTCGCGGTCTGCGAGGGCGTGACGCTCACCGATGGCTCGGCGCGCGGGGCGGCGGCAGGCGTGCGACGGAGCGCGTCCTGGGTCTCGGGCGTCTCCGACAGCAGCACGGCGCGCTCGATCACGTTGCGCAGCTCGCGAACGTTGCCCGGCCAGTCGTGCTTGGTCATCAGGTCGACCGTCTCCTGGGCGATCTGGGCGGCCTCGCCGCCGGGAGTGTTCGCCAGGATGTGCTCGATCAGGAGGGGCAGGTCGTCCTTGCGGTCGCGCAGCGGCGGGACGTGCACGCGCGCCACGGCGAGCCGGTAGTAGAGGTCCTCGCGGAACCGGCCCCGGTTGACCTCGACGCCGAGGTCGCGGTTGGTGGCGGCGACCACCCGGATGTCGACCTCGAGCGTCTTGGTCCCGCCCACGCGGCGGACCTCCTTGCGCTCGAGCACGCGCAGCAGCTTGGGCTGCATCGCGAGCGGCAGCTCCCCGATCTCGTCGAGGAACACCGTCCCGCCGTGCGCGCGCTCGAAGGCGCCAGCGTACGACGACGTGGCGCCGGTGAACGCACCGCGCTCGTGACCGAACAGCTCGCTCTCGATCAGGTTGGGAGGGATCGAGCCGCAGTCGAGGACCACGAACGCGCCCTGGGCGCGCGGTGAGTAGTCGTGCAGGGCCTCGGCGACCAGCTCCTTGCCCGCGCCGGTCTCGCCCGTGACCAGCACCGTGGTGTCGGTGCGGGCGAGCTTGGCGAGGCGCGCGAACAGCTCGCGCATCTTGACCGAACGGCCGATCATCGAGCCGTACCGGTCGGTGTCCGCGAGCTCGATCTCGACGGTCTCGCCGAGCGGCTCGAACTTGATCCGGGTCCCGCCGAGCGCGATCTGGGTGCCGGGCTGGATATAGACGTCGTTGATCCGCAGGCCCGAGACGTAGGTCCCGTTGGTCGAGTCGAGATCGCGCAGGCGGTAGCCACGATCTTCGAGGCGGATCTCGCAGTGCAGGCCCGACACCTTGGAGTCGGTGAGCTGCACGTCGTTGCCGCGACGGGCGCCGATCCGGATCACGGCGGCCTCGATGTCGCGCACGAGCCCGGCGTCGGCGCCGCTGACGACCTCGAGGCGGCACCGCCGCAGGCGCGCAGAGGTCGCACGCCCGCCGATGTACGTGACCCAGGTACCCGAGCGCAGGTCGTCCACCGGCATGCGCGGGGACGTTACCACCCGGGCGCCCGGCGCCGGTAGCCCCCGCCGGCACCGACCGCGGCGGCCGGTCCGGACAGGTGCTAGCGTCGGTGGGCATGAGCCCGTCCGCCGCGTCGCCCACCGACCTCGTCCGCCTCACCGAGCTCGACGAGGCCTGGACCATGCGCGCGGCGGGTGCGCGCCTCGAGGCCGTCCGCCGCGGGGGCCGGCGCCTGCGCGCGCGGCTGCTCGCCGGCGGCGCCGCGCGCTGCGTGCGCACCGTCGACATCGCCACGTTCCCCTACCCCACCAGCTACGGGTTCGCGGGCGTCGCCAGCTCGCTCGCCCCGTACGTGTTCATGCGGAACCGCATGCAGCTCGTGCAGGTCGTGACCGGTGGCCGCACGGTGACCATCCTCGTCAACCCCACCGACAGCGAGCGGTCGGCCGCCGCGCCGTTCTTCGCCCGCATGCAGGAGCGCTACGGCGCGCTCGCCGCGCGCATGCTCGGCACCCGGCACACGTCGGTGCCCGCTGCGCTCGGGGCGTGGGGCGTGCCCCCCGCCGCGATCGACTACATCACGTTCGATCACCTCCACGTCCAGGACGTGCGCGGGCTGCTCGCCCCCGGCCCGGGTGGGACCGCGTTTCTGCCGAACGCGCGGCTCCTCGTCCAGCGCGGCGAGCTCGACACCCTCGCCGGCCTCCACCCGCTGCAGGCCGACTGGTACATCCCCGAGGCGCTGGCCGGCATCCCCGCGGACCGGATCGTCGCGCTCGACGGAGACGTCGCGATCGGCGCCGGGTTCGCGCTGATCCGCACGCCGGGCCACACCGCCGGCAACCACACGCCCGTCGTGATCACGGACCGCGGCGTGTGGACGATCAGCGAGAACGGCATCAGCGTGGACAGCTACGCCCCCGGCACGAGCACGATCCGCGGCCTCGCTCGCCACGCACGCGACACCGGCGTCGAGGTGATCCTCAACGGCAACACTCGCGAGGGATCGCTCGATCAGTACACGTCGATGATCCTCGAGAAGACGCTGGCCGATGGCGTGCCGGACCACCCCGAGCTCCCGCAGCACCTGCCGTCGTCCGAGCTGGTCGCGCATCCCCTCGCCCCCGGGCTCGCGCCGACGTACGCGCACGGCCCGCTCTCCCACGGCGAGATCACGCGCTAGCGCGGGCTCGATCGTCAGCGCGCCTCGCCCCCGCCCGCGCTCCGCGACAGCGCACACGCGATCCGCATCTCGAGATCGATCGCCGCAGCGTTGACCGGCTTGAGCACGTGGCGGTGGAAGCCCGCCGCGAGGCAGCGGGCGCGGACGTCGTGCCCCGTCAGCGTGATCAGCCCGAGTGGGCGGCTGGCCGCCTGCGCGCGGAGTGCACGTGCGAGCGTGAACCCGTCGGTGTCTCCGAGCTGCAGATCGATCAGCGCGATCTCCGGATCCAGTCGCTGCGCGCACACCTGCGCCTCGGCGCCGGTGGTCACGGTCTCCACCTCGTGCCCGATCGCACTCAGCAGCATGCGCAACACCCGCACCGTGTCCTCGTCGTCATCCACGATCAGCACGCGATGTGTCACGAGCCACGCGCGCTTCATCGATCCACGCCCCCCCTGGCGGCATCACCGTTCACCCCACCCTCCTCATCGACCGCATCGATCATCCTCCTCGATCATCCTCCTCGATCATCCTCCTCGATCATCCTCCTCGATCACCCACCACACCCGACCACGATCCACTCGCCGCGCAGCGGGTGCCAGCGCAGGTGCGCGCCGCCGCCGCGGGGCCCCGCTGCCGGTGCGACCAGCGCAGCGTCGATCAGCTCGCGCCCGTGGAGGAGCAACTCGCGCCCATCGGGCTTGCGCAGCGCGCGCGTGTGGATCCGCGGGGCCGATGATGGAGCCTGGTGGATCGCCACATCACACCTCCGGATCGGCGTCGGACGAATTGTTCATGGATGCTCTCGCTTGCCAGGTGATGTGCACGCGTCGTACCCGCGGATGCGGCGGGCCGCACCGCGTCCGCGCCTGGCCTGGCCGCGCGACCGCCACGCCCGCGACGAGCCGTGCGACACGGGCGCGCGCGCCGACGCCCTCGGGCGTGGCCCCCGCGCGCGGGCGGGGGTGCGTCACAGGTCGAGCACCCGCGGCCCTCCGACGTGTGGTGGTGGTGGCGCCCCGAGGGTGCGGCCGGTGTCCTGCTGCGCCTCCGTGGCAGAGGTCCCGGCGCGGGTGCGCCAGGCTGGCGATCTCGCGCGCGAGCACCGACGTCGTTCTGCGGGCTTGGCGTGGCCCGCCGGTTGCTTGATGCTGCGGCCATGTCGGCGATCCCGTCCCTGCTCCGCGTGATGACGCTGCGTGACGCCGAGGCAATCGTGCTGGAGGCCGGCCGGGTGCCCGCGCTCCGCCGGAGGGGCCAGGTCGAGGCGCTCGCGATGCCCGCGCTCGAGGCCGCGCTGCTCGAGGCCTTCGCGGCGCCGCTGCTGGTCGGCCGCACGCTCGACGACGGTCCGACGAGCGTGCTGTACGAGGATCCGGATGGCACGCGCTACCAGGTCACCCTCGAGCGCACGAGCGGCGGCCTCCGGATCGTCGCGCGCAAGGGCCCGCGGCCTGCACCGACGGCCGCGACGCCCGCGTCCCGGGTGCCCACGCCAGCGCCGACCACGGCGCCGGCCGAGGAGCCGGTGGCGATCAGCGGCGGGCGCGCGGGCGCCCTCGCCCGCCTCGGCCACCTGCTCGGGTACCCGGTGTCGGTCGCGCGCGAGCGCGGGGCGTCCGACGTGCTGGTCTCGACGGGCCAGGCCGTGCGGCTGCGCATCGACGGCCGGCTCGAGCAACTCGAGGCCGGCATCGACGATGCCGAGCTCGCCGCCTGCGTGGCCGCGCTCGGCACCAACTCGGACCACGCCCTCGAGATCGAGGGTACGCGCCTGCGCATCAACGCCTTCGATCACCTCCACGGCGTGGGCGTGGTCGCGCGGCTGATCTCCGATCGCGTCCCGACCCTCGCCGACCTCGCGCTGCCGCCCGAGCTGGGCGCGGTGCTCGAGCAACGCGATGGGCTGGTGCTCGTGTGCGGGCCGACCGGCTCCGGCAAGTCCACGACGCTCGCCGCACTGATCGACCTGCTCGACCAGCGCCGCCCGGCGCACGTGATCACGCTCGAGGATCCGATCGAGTACCGGTTCCGTGCGCGGCGCTGTCTGATCCACCAGCGCGAGCTCGGCACCCACGTCCCCTCGTTCGCGGCCGGCGTGACCGCGGCGCTGCGCGAGGCCCCCGACGTGATCCTGCTGGGCGAGCTGCGCGACCGCGACACCATCGCCGCGGCGCTGACCGCCGCCGAGACCGGCCACCTCGTGCTCGCCACCCTGCACGCGCCGAGCGCCGCCGGGGCGATCGATCGCATGATCGACGCGTTCCCCGACGGGCAGCAGCGCCAGGTTCGGTGGCAGCTCGCCGGCGTGCTGCGGACGGTGATCACCCAGTACCTGCTGCCGCGCCGCGATGGCGGCCGCGCTGCCGCGGTGGAGCTGGTGCCGGTCACGCCCGCGGTGGCCAACATCATCCGCAAGGGCGATCTCCACACGCTGCCCACGGCGATCAACACCGGGCGCGACGCCGGCATGCTGCCGCTCGAGCGCTCGCTCGCACGGATGCTCGACGCGGGCACCGTGGCGCCCGCCGTGGTCCGCACGATCGCGGCCGACCACGACCTGCTCACCGCGCTCGCCGGCAAGCTGCGCTGACGGCGACGCCGATCGCGCCGGTCCCGCAGCGCGACCCGAGCACGGGCGCCGATCCGGACCACCGGGGCCGCGCAGCTGCGACAGGCGCTCAGGGCTTCTGGAACTGCGCGCGGTCGAGCCCGTGCCGGCGGACCAGCGCCCACAGGTTCTTGCGGTCCATGCCGGCGGCGCGCGCGGCCTGCGCGAGGTTCCCGTGGTGGGCACCGAGCAGCGCGGTCAGGTAGCCGTGCTCGAACGCATCGATCGCCTCCTGCTTGAGATCGCGGAACGGGCGCGCGAGATCGATGCCCGTGGTTGGCGGGCGGCTCGCCGGGACCGAGACGTCCTCGGCCTCGATCACCGGCCCGGCCGCCACCACCATCGCCTGGTGGACCTTGTTCTCGAGCTCGCGCACGTTGCCGGGGAAGTCGTGGGTGGCCAGCCGCGCGAGCGCGCCCGCCGACAACCCCTCGATCGGCTTGCCGAGCCGGGCCCGGTACTTGTTGACGAAGTGGTGCACCAGGAGCGCGAGGTCCTCGGGGCGATCGCGCAGCGACGGCAGGTGCAGCGGGAACACGTTGATGCGGTAGTAGAGGTCCTGGCGGAACCCCCCGCGAAGAACGAGCTGCTCGAGATCGCGGTTGGTCGCGGTGATGATGCGGACGTCGACGCGGCGGTCCTGATCCTCGCCGAGCCGGCGGAACTCCTGGCTCTGCAGCACGCGCAGCAGCTTGGCCTGCAGCGGCAGGGGCAGCTCGCCGATCTCGTCGAGGAACAGGGTCCCGGTGTCCGCGGCCATCAGCAGGCCCTCGCGATCGCGGGTGGCATCGGTGAACGCGCCGCGGACGTGCCCGAACAGCTCGTCCTCGAGCAGCGCCTCGGGGATCGCGGCGCAGTTGACCACCACGAACGGCGCGGCGTGGCGCGGCGAGGAGTTGTGGATCGTGCGCGCGACCAGCTCCTTGCCGGTGCCACTCTCGCCGAAGATCGCCACGGTGGCGTCGGTGACCGCGACCATCGAGATCCGGTCGTAGAGCGCCTTGATCCACGCCCCGCTGCCGATCAGCACGTCGCTCTTGCGCGGCCGGCGGACCTCGCCGCGCGCATCTCCTGGCGACGCCGCGCGCCCGATCCGGAACGCGAGATCGGCGGCGTTGAGCGGACGGGCCACGACATCGGTTGCCCCGAGGCGGGCGCCGAGCGCCGCGCCATCCGGCCCGGTCGCCATCAGCACCACGCGCACGCCGCCTCCGGACGTCACCAGCTCGCGCACGAGCGCGGCCGTGGGGGGCGGCTCGGCGTCGAGCAGCAGGACGTCGTACGCATCCCCGGCCCCGATCGCCGCGCGCAGCCGCTCGGCCGCGTGCTCGCGCGGCGCCCACGCCACCTCGTGCGCGAGCCCCCCGAGCAGCTCGGCGACGGCGTCGCGCGTCCCCGCGCTCCTGTCGACGACCAGCACCCGCGGCGGCATCCGGCGCGAGTGTACCGCGCTCCGGCTACCAGTCCTTCGCGGGATCGCGCGACGTGCCCGAGGCCCTCCGCCGGGCCTCGTCGCGCTGCAGGCGCCGCGACTGGCCCTCGAGCTTGCGGAACCCGTCCTCGACGAGCGTGCGCGGCCCACCACCATCGAGCCCGCGCTGCGTGCGCCCGCGCTGCGTGCCGCGCGAGGCCGAGCCCTGCCCCGCCTGACCGTCCTGCTGCCCGGCCTGGTCGTCCGACCCCTGCGCACCCGAGCCTTGCGCGCCCGAGCCTTGCGCGCCCTGCTGGCCCTGGGAGCCCTGCTGGCCCTGGGAGCCCTGCTGGCCCTGGGAGCCCTGCTGGCCCTGGGGGCCCTGCTGGCCCTGCTGACCTTGTGAGCCCTGCTGGCCCTGCTGGCCCTGCTGGCCCTGCTGGCCCTGCGAGCCCTGCGGGCCTTGCTGACCCTGCTGACCCTGCTGGCCCTGCTGGCCCTGCTGACCCTGCTGACCCTGCTGACCCTGCCGGCCCTGCTGGCCCTGCTGGCCCTGCTGACCTTGTGAGCCCTGCTGGCCTTGCTGGCCCTGCTGGCCTTGCTGGCCCTGCTGGCCTTGCTGCCCCTGCTGCCCCTGCTGACCCTGCTGACCCTGCTGACCCTGCTGGCCCTGCTGACCTTGTGAGCCCTGCTGACCCTGCTGACCCTGCTGGCCCTGCTGACCTTGTGAGCCCTGCTGGCCCTGCTGGCCTTGCTGGCCTTGCTGGCCCTGCTGGCCTTGCTGGCCCTGCTGGCCCTGCTGCTGCTGCTTCTGGCGGCGGCGGAGCGCGAGCTCGAGGTTGAGCCGCGCGTCGTCGAGCCGGGGGTCCTCGCGCAGGGCCTGCTTGAACGCCTCGATCGCCTCGTCAAGCTTGCCCTGCCCGAGCTGCGCGTTGCCTCGGTTGTGCTGCGCGGCGCCGCGGATCCGCGGGTCGCGCGCGCGCGCGGCGGCGACCAGCTCCTCGAGCGCACCCTCGGTCAGCCGCTGCTTCTCGGTGTCATCGGAGGTGCGCGCCGCCTTCTCGAGCTGCGCGGTGCCGCGGTTGAACGCGAGGCCCTCGCGATCCACGCCGTCGTGGGTGGCCGCTCGATCGTACGCGGCGAGCGCGTCGTCGAACCGCCCCTCCGCGAACGCGCGGTTACCCGCGGTGACCTCGGGATCCGGCGACCGGAACGGCTCCCACGCGCCGAGAGTGAGCAGCAGCACCAGCGCGAGCGCACGACGCATGCCCGTAGCCTGCCACGTCGCGGGCGCCGGCGCAGCGCCGACGTCAGCGGGCCGCACGGTCACCCTCCGCGGCGCCGTCCGCCTCGGGGAACCGCCGCCGCCGGCGCGTGCTGATCGCCGCCTCGATCACCAGCAGCATCAGCGCGGCGAACACGAACGGCTCGAACATGTCGCGCAGCTCCTTGATCTGGCGTGTCGCGAGGCCGCGGTTGACCGCGCGCAGGAGCTCGACGATCGGCATCGGGTCGAGCTCGCCCGTCGCCGCCGCCACGACGAACCGATCCGGATCCCCGCCGGCCTCGGCGAGTGCGCGCATGCCCTCGTCCTCGCGCTTCGAGATCACGGGCGAGCCGTCGGGCAGCCGCTTCGGGGTGCTACTGCGCCCGCCCCCGAACGGATCGAGCTCGTACACGATGCCGCCCTCGCGTGTGCCGACGCCCACGAACACCACCGCGATCCCGAGCGTCCGCGCACTCGCGACCTCGCGCACGGTCTCGGCATCGGGCTCCCCGCCGTCGGTGAAGATCACGATCGCCTTGCCGCGCTCCACCTTCTGCTCGAGGGCCTCGTCGCCCTCCGGCGCGTCGTCGGGGTCGAGGGTCTCGCCGCGCAGCGGATCGCCGCCGTGGCCACGCCTGCCGATCCGCGCACACCCGAGGTCGTCGTGGAGATCCGGCCGGAGCAGGCAGCGCGACACGCGCAGCACCTCGGCGAGGTTCGAGCCCGGCGGCAGATCGACCGGGCCGAGGTCGTGGAGGAACCGGACCGCGACCTCGTGGTCCTCGGTCAGCGGCAGGTGGGTCGCCGCGCCGGCGAACACCACGGGCGCCACGCGATCGCCGGGCAGCTCGTCGATGGTGTACGCCGCCAGCTCGCGGGCCCGCGCGAGGCGGCTCGGCGTGATCTTGCGCAGGGTCATCCGCTCGGTGCGGGCGACGTCGTCGACGAGCATCGACTTCGACACGTCGATCGCCATCACGACATCGAGGCCGCGCACCTCCACCTTGCGCTTGCCGGGTACCTGCGGACGCGCGGCGGCGAGGAGCAGCAGGCCGAGGGCCGCCGCCGCGAGCACGTCCTTGAGCGCGCGGCGGCGCGGCGACGAGCTCGCGAGCACGCGGGCGACCACGGGCAGGTCGCCGAGGCGCGCGGTCAGCTGGCGCCGGCGCGCGCGGTCGTAGAGGTGGAGCAGCAGCACCAGCACGGGCGCCGCGAGCGCGGCCGCGCCGAGCCACGGGGTGGTCAGGGTCAGCCCCCCGACGCTCACGGCAGCCTCCGTAGCCGACCGTGCGACAGCACGAGCTCAGCGACCAGCAGGCCGAGCGCGAGCAGCACGAGCGGCACGAACAGCTGCTTGTCGGGGATCCGCTCCTCGCGCACGCGCCTGGCCTTGTCGAGCTGGGCACGCACCTGCTGGAACCCGCGGTCGAACGAGGCGTAGTCGGTGGCGCGGAAGAACTCGCCGCCGGTCAGGGTCGCCACCATGCGCAGCGTCTCGGGGTCGACCGACGTGCCGCCGAACAAGTCAGCCTCCTCGCGCCCGACGAGGATCGTGTAGACCTTGACGCCCATGGTCGCGGCCTGCCGCGCCGCGCTCTCGGGATCGAACGCCTCGGCGTGGTTCGACTCGCCGTCCGACAGCAGGATCACGACCTTGTTCTTCTTCGGCCCCTGGCAGTGGCCCTGCGCGGCGCACGTGAACCCCTCGGGGCACGACGGCGGCGCACCGGGCGCGGGATCGCAGGTCCCGTCGGAGCGGCGCAGCTGCGCGAGCGCGAGGCCGAGACCGTCGCCGATCGCGGTGCCGAGCGGCGGGACGTCGCCGATCTGGAGATCGCGGACGACCTTCTCGAGCAGCGTGGTATCCTGCGTGAGCGGGCACTGCAGCATCGCGTCGTGGCCGAACACCACGAGTCCCACGCGATCGTGGCGGGTCCGGCGCAGGAACCGGCGCACCACGCGCTGCGCGGCATCGAGCCGGTCGCGCGGCAGGTCGGTCTCCTCCATCGACTTCGACATGTCGAACACGATCATGATGTCGACGGAGTCCTCCTCGTGACGAACCGTCCGGTAGGTCTCGGGCCGCATCAGCGCGACCGCGAGCGCCCCGAGGGCGAGGACGCGCAGCACCGCGGGCAGGTCCGACAGCCACGCCAGCACGCCGCGCGAGGTCACGAGCTGGGCCTGCGAGAACCCCATGGTCGCCGCGCGCCGCCGGCGCAGGTGGAACGCGATCACGGCGACCAGCAGCGCGCCCGCCGCGAGCGCGCCGGCTCGCGGGGTGCGCCACTCGATGACCTCGCCCGCCCGCACGTCGTCGACGTGCGCCCGCATGCCGAGCGCGAGCAGCAGGCCGAGGCCCCCCACGAGCAGCCACGGGACGATGGCGCGCAGCACGCGCGAACGGAAGGACGTCACGCGGCGACCTCGCGCGCGGGCACGTGGCGCAGCGTGGTCGTGGTCACGACCAGCGCGCGCGCATCGCCCAGGACGCCACGGGCATCGTCGGTGGTGGCGGCGAGGCCGCCGTACTTCACCAGGTCACACCGCGCGAGCCAGCCCTCGACGAGCGCGAGCTCGTCCGCCGGGGCCACGGCCGCGAGCCGGCGCAGCAGCTCGCTGGAGGTCAGGTCGTGGATCGCCACGCGGTAGCGCGCGGCGAGGTACGCGCGCAGCACGTCGACCATCGCCGCGTAGCCGCCCTTGCGGTCCTCGGCGCGGGTCAGCGCGCCGGATGCCTCGATCGCGAGCAACGCCTCGAGCGCGCGCTCGCCCGTCATGTCGAGATCGCGGGGCAGCGCCACCGCGCCGCCCACCAGCCTCGCCGTGCGCCGACGCCGACGCCGACGCCACGCGAGGAGCCCGCCCCCGATCAGGATCAGCGCGCCAGCCCCGCCCGCGACCCACATCCAGCGGTGGTCGCGCGACAGCAGCGGCGCCGGCGGCTGCAGCCCGCGCAGCGCGCTCGCCTCGTCGACGGCCTCCCCGAGCACGCCCTCGATGCGCAGCTTGATCGCGCCCGTGAGGACCTGCCCGGCGCGCCCGGCCACCGTGAAGGTCACCGCGATCGGAGGGAGCCGGACCTCGCCGAGGTCCCACGCGGTGACGTCGATCTGCCACTCGCGCGTCCGCTTGCCGTCGGCGCGCGGCCGGTCCTCCGACAGCTTCTTCGTCACCTCGAAGCCCGCCCCGAGGTCGAGCGGCTCGGGCAGGTTGACCTCGACGCCAGGGCCGAACGTGGCCGTGACGAACATCGTGAACCGGCCCCCGAGCGTGACCACCGTCGGGCTCGCCGAGGCGTTGACCTCGGGCGCCATCACGTCGACGGGGAGCTGGATCACGGTGGCGCCACCGCTCCCCGCACTGCCACCGCTCCCCGCACTGCCACCGCTCCCCGCACTGCCACCGCTCCCCGCACTGCCACCGCTCCCCGCACTGCCACCGCTCCCCGCACCGCCACCGCTACCCGCACCGCCACCGCTCCCCGCACCGCCACCGCTACCCGCACCGCCACCCGCACCGCCACCGCCACCGCTCCCCGCACCGCCACCGCTACCCGCACCGCCACCGCTACCCGCACCGCCACCGCTACCCGCACCGCCACCGCTACCCGCGCTCCCGACGGAGCTCCCCGCGCTCCCCGCATCGGGCGTCTGCGCGCGCGCCGGCGCGTACCCTGCCGCGAGCAACGCGAGTCCGAGCAGCCAGGGCAGCCGCGCGCGGTTCATCCGTGCGCCTGCCGCTTCCCGCGGGCCTTGAAGAACGCGATCAGCGCGTCCACGTAGGGCCGATCGGTCTGGACCATCACGGTGTCGAGGTTGAGCCGCCGCAGCGCAGTGGTTCGGGCCTCGGCCGCCGCGCGCGCCCGACGCGCGTAGGCCTGCGCTGCGGCGCCCCGCGTGTCGACCTCCACCACCTCACCGGATTCGAGGTCCTCGAGGAGCAACAGCCCCACCGGGGGCAGCGCGGCCTCCATCGGATCGCTGACCACCACCGGGACCAGCTCGTGCCGGCGCCGCACGATCTGCATCGGACGCTCCCAGCCCTGCCCGAGGAAGTCCGAGACCAGGAACACCACCGAGCGGCGGCGCGCCACCTTGGCAAGGAAGTCGAGCCCCGCCGCGAGGTCGGTGCCGCGCGACGCGGGATCGAACGTCAGGATCTCGCCGATCACGCGGAGCACGTGCCGGCGGCCCTTCTTGGGTGGGACGTAGCGCTCGACCTTGTCGGTGACCAGGCACAGCCCGACGCGGTCGTTGTTCTTGATCGCCGAGAACGCGATCACGGCGGCGAGCTCGGCGGCGAGATCGCGCTTGGCCTGGCCACGGGTCCCGAACAGACCGGACGCGCTCATGTCGATCACGAGGTTGACCGTGCGATCGCGCTCCTCGACGAACTGCTTGACGTGGGGGGCGCTCATCCGCGCGGTGATGTTCCAGTCGATCGCGCGGACGTCGTCGCCGGCGTAGTAGGGCCGGACGTCGGAGAAGATCAGGCCACGGCCCTTGAACACGGAGTGGTACTGACCGGCGAGGATCTCGTCGACCAGCCGGCGGGAGGCGATCTCGATCTTCTTTGCCTTCTTGAACAGCTCTGCGGTGGTCAGCCCCATCGCCCCGCCCTCACGGCACCGGGAGGTACTCGAAGATCCGGCGCACGATGTCCTCCGATGTCACCTCCTCGGCCTCGGCCTCGTACGTCACCTTCACGCGGTGGCGGAGCACATCGAGCGAGATCGCCTTGATGTCGTCGGGCGTGACGTACGCGCGGTGACGCAGGAATGCGTGGGCGCGGGCCGCGGTCGCCAGGTTGAGCGTGGCGCGCGGCGAGCCCCCGTACTCGATCAGCGGCGCGAGCTCGCCGAGCCCGTAGTCGCGCGGCCGCCGGGTCGCCTGCACGATGTGCACGATGTAGTCGCGCACGCGATCGTCGATGTAGATCGAACTGACCACCTTTCGCGCCGCGCGCACGTGGTCGATGGTCGTGACCTCGGACGCGGAGGGCACGTCGTGCGCCGCCATCCGGTCGAGCATCAGCCGCTCGTCGTTCGCGGTCGGGTAGTCGACCCGGATCAGCAGCATGAACCGGTCGAGCTGTGCCTCGGGCAGCGGGAACGTGCCCTCCTGCTCGATCGGGTTCTGGGTGGCGAGCACGAGGAACGGATCCGGCAGCCGGTGCGTGGTGTCGCCGATCGTGACCTGGCGCTCCTGCATCGCCTCGAGCAGCGCGGACTGGACCTTGGCCGGCGCGCGGTTGACCTCGTCGGCGAGCACCAGATTCGCGAACAGGGGGCCGCGCTTCTGCGTGAACTCCCCGGTGTGCATGTTGTAGATGATGGTGCCGGTGATGTCGGCCGGCAGCAGATCGGGGGTGAACTGAATGCGCTGGAACGAGGCGTTGATGGTCTGAGCCAGCGTCTTGACCGTCAGCGTCTTGGCGAGCCCGGGGACGCCCTCGATCAGGCAGTGCCCGCCGGTCAACAGGCCGATCAGCACGCGCTCCACCATGTCGCGCTGGCCCACGACGACCCGGCCGACCTGCGCCATCACGTCGTCGAGGAACACGCTCGCGACCCGGACCTCCTCGGTCATCCGCACGATGTCGGGCGCGGGCCGGGGCGGTGCGGCGATCGTGGCGGGGCCGGTGGTGAGGGTCGATCGCTCCCCGGGGCCATCGGTGGCGACGGCCGCTTCCGGCGCTTCAGGCGCGGTCTCACGCAGGGTGTCCATGGACTGAGGTTGACGATGGCACGAATGGCTCGCCCGTGCCCGTGCCGTTCTCCCCCCGGTCCGTTGGTGGACGACAAGGCCGGCCGCGCGGGCCCTTTCCCGGCCGCCTGGGATATGGTTCTCCCATGGCCGACCACACTGTCGCGCTCGGCGCCGTCGACTTCTCGACCCACGTGCTGTCACTCGCCTCGAGCGCGCTGATCTCGCTCGGCCGGATGCCCGGCCCGGACGGCGAGTCGCACCCCGTCGACGTCGAGACCGCGCGTCACCTGATCGACGTGGTCGCGATGCTCGAGGTCAAGACCCGGGGCAACCTCGATGAGACCGAGCAGAAGCTGCTCGCCAGCCTGCTCTACGACCTGCGCACGGCGTTCGTCGACGCGCAGACGTCCGGCGCGAAGCGCGCCTGATGCCTGTTGCGGCGCTCCGGCGTCGCCCTCGCGCTCGGGTGCCTCGTGCTCGCCAGTTGCCGCGAGCGTGTCGATGGTGCCGCGGCCCCCGCGCCGGACCTCACCGCGGTGTTCCCCCCGGGCGTGGCCGTACCGGCCCCCACCACCGAGCGCATGTACGCGGGCTCGCCCACCTCGTTCGTCGACCTGGTGGCGCGCGCGCCGCGGGGTGGTGGCGGTTCGCGCGACCGCGCCGGTCAAGTCCGGCCCCGCCGCCATGGTCCCCGGGGCCCCCGCGTCCACCGCCGACGTGGCGCTCGGCACCGGCTTCCTGATCGAGGCCCGCGGCGTGTACGTCGGCACCACCGACAAGATCGCCTCGGCCGCGCCGGAGCTGCGCGTCGTCCTCGACGACACCACCGAGCTCCCCGCCCGGCTCGTCGGCCGCGACGTCGACCTCGATCTCGCGCTCCTCGCCATCGACGCCCTGCGGCTCGCACCCCTGCCCCTCGGGGACTCGAACGATCTGCAGATCGGCGAGTGGCTGGTCGTGCTCGGCAACCCGTTCGGCGAGGAGGTCACCGCCGCGGCGGGCCTGGTGTCGGCCACGGGGCGCGAGGCGGCGAGCTCGCTGATGCAGGACCGCGGGCTCGGCTATCGCACGTTCCGGATGTTCATCCAGACCGACGCGCGGATCCACCGCGGCAACGCCGGCGGCCCCGTGCTCGACACCGCCGGCCAGGTGGTCGGCCTGGCGGTCGCCACCGGCGATCACCCGGGCGAGCTGTCGTTCGTGCTGCCGATCAACCGGGTGCGCGAGGTCGTCGATGCCCTGCGCGATCACGGGGCGGTCACCCGCAGCTGGCTCGGCGTCAAGGTCAAGCCGGTGACCACGGAGCTCGCCCACAGCCTCGGGCTACCGCAGCCAGGCGGTGCGTACGTCACCGAGGTGGTGCCCGCGTCCCCCGCGATCCGGTCCGCGCTGCGCGCCGGTGACGTCATCCTGCGCTGGAACGATCGGCCCGTCGATCACCGCTCGCTGCCGTGGCTGGTCGCGGCCACGCCCGCCGGCCGCCCGAGTGCGGTCCAGGTGTGGCGCAGCGGCGGCGAGATCACGCTCGCCGTGGTGACCGAGAAGATGCCGCAATAGGCACTAGTTCAGCGAGTCGTCGGACGCGGCGAGGTAGCGCGCGTAGACCGTCTTCTGGCCGATCACGCCGAAGTCGACGACGATCTTGAGGTCCTTGCCGCTGCCCTGCACCGCGAGCACGCGGCCGTTGCCGAGCGTCGGGTGGGCGACCGTGCCGCCGACCGCGAACCCGCCGCGGCGCGGCGCATCGTCATCGACCTGGAACACCGGCTCGTCGTCGTACGAGGTGCGCTGATCGAGATCGTCGCCGCCGCTGCCGCCCCCACCTCGGCGGCGCATGACGAAGCCACCGCCGCCCGGGGCCGCCGCGCGCGGGGCCCGGCGCGCGAAGTCCCCGTCGATGATGCGCGGCCCCGCGGGCGCCGGCGGCTGCGACCGGATCGGCGCGGCCAGGCACCCGGGCGGCAGGTCGTCGAGGAACCGCGACGGGCCGTTCATCTTGATCTCGCCCCACACCCGGCGGGTGCGCGCCAGCGTCAGCACGAGCCGCTCGCGGGCGCGGGTGATCGCGACGTACGCGAGCCGGCGCTCCTCCTCGATCGCCTCGTCCTCGCCCTGGGTGTCGCGCGCGCGCAGGCTGGGGAACAGGCCGTCCTCCATCCCCGCGATGAACACCAGCGGCCACTCGAGGCCCTTGGCGATGTGGATCGTCATCAGGACCACGTGGTCGCCGGTGGTCTGGTCCCCGGCGCTCGACAGCGCGATCCGCTCGAGGAAGTCCTCGATCGAGCCGCGCGCCGCCAGGCTGTCGATCCCGCCCTCGATCCCGCTGTCGGGCGCCGCGCCCGGCGCCTCACCACCAGGCGGCGCGAGCTCGGCTGGCCGGTCCGCGGCCTCGTCGTCGAAGTCGGAGGCGGTGGTGACGAGCTCGGCGAGGTTGTCGAGGCGATCGCGCGCCTCGGTGGAGCCGTCGTCCTCGAGCTTCTGGCGCATGCCGCTGCGATCGACGATCTGGATCACCGTCTCGGCGACCGAGGCCCCCTGCGCGATCACGTCCGCGAGCCCGTCGACCAGCTCGACGAACCCCTGCAGCTTCTTGCGGGCCGCCGCGCCGAGGCCGGCGACCTCGCCGCGCGCCGCGAGGCGGGCCGCGTCGTACAGCCCGCCCCCGTGGGCGCGGGCGGCGGCGCGCAGCCGCTCGACGCTGGTCTCCCCGATCCCGCGCGCCGGCACGTTCACGATCCGCTCGAACGCGGAGTCGGCGGCCGGGTTCGCGAGCAGGCGGAGGTACCCGACGACGTCCTTGACCTCCTTGCGCTCGAAGAACGACACCGCCCCGACCACCTTGGCCGGCACGCGCGCCGCCCGCAGGTGCTCCTCGAGCACGCGCGACTGTGCGTTGGTCCGGTACAGGATCGCCACGTCGGTGGGCGAGCACGGCCCGTCATCGAGGGCGCGCCGGATCGACTGCGCGATGTAGTACGCCTCGCCGCGCTCGTCGCCCGCGGTGTAGACCTCGACCGGATCGCCGTGGCCCTTGTCCGTCCACAGGGACTTCACGTGGCGATCGCGGTTCTTCCGGATCACCCCGTTGGCGGCGTCGAGGATGGTCTGGGTCGAGCGGTAGTTCTGCTCGAGCTTGATGACCCGGGCGTCGGGGAAGTCGCGATCGAAGTCCAGCAGGTTGCGGGGCTCGGCGCCGCGCCACGCATAGATCGACTGATCGTCGTCGCCGACCACGGTGAGGTTGCGGGTCGCCGCGGAGAACCGGCGCACGAGGTCGTACTGGACCAGGTTGGTGTCCTGGAACTCGTCGACGAGGACGTGCCGGAACCGGACCACGAGGTGCCGCCGCGCGTCCTCGACCGCGAACAGCGCCCGCACCTTGAGGAGCAGGTCGTTGAAGTCGACCGCGTTCTCCTTGGCGAGCTGCGCCTCGTACTGCGGGTAGATCTTCTCGACCACGTCGTCGAACAGGCCGGTCTTGAGCTCGCGCGGATCCTCGCCGCGGTTCTTCGCCCGATCGAACCGCGACAGGATCGTCCGCGCGGACACCTGCTCGTCGAAGCTGGCCTCCTTGAGCAGCCGCTCGACCAGCTTGACCTGATCGCCGTCGTCGAAGATCACGAACCCCTTGCGCAGGCCCACGAACGAGCCCCACCGGCGCAGCAGCCGCGCGCACGTGGAGTGGAACGTCCCGATCCACATCGCATCCGCGGCCGGGCCCATCAACTCGCGCAGCCGGTGCCGCATCTCGGCGGCCGCCTTGTTGGTGAACGTGACCGCGAGCAGGCCCCACGGCGCCGCGCCGGACTCCACGAGCCGCGCGATCCGCTGGACCAGCACGCGGGTCTTGCCCGTGCCGGCGCCCGCGAGGACCATCAGCGGCCCATCGCCGTGCTCCACGGCGGCGCGCTGCTGCTCGTTGAGCGGGATGGGATGCACGCGGGAAGGGGTAGCACGCCGCGCTGACAGTCGCGGCCCGACCACCGGTGGTGTGTCGAGAGATCGCCCCCGATCGCCGTGGCCGTCCAAACGCAGAACGCCGGCGCCTTGCGGGCACCGGCGTCCGGTCACGTCCACCCGGGGGTGGCCATGAATCGATCGACCTAGAACGTCAGGCGCAGACCGACGCGGGCGTTCGCCGGAGAGTAGCGGCCCGTGGTGTTGCGGAAGTTCGGGTTCTTGCCGATGGGCACGCCGGTCTCGTTGCCGGTCGCGTCGATCGTCTTGACCCAGGTCAGGTCCTCGTAGGTGCCGCCCGCGACCGGGTTGGCATTCTGCTCGGAGCCCGAGGTCGAGTTCGGCGCCGACAGCTTGAACTGCGGAGCGTAGTTGTCGTCGACGCCCGCCTCGCCCTGGCGGTTGTAGATGTTGTAGAGGTCGACGAACACCTCGAGGTTGTAGTTCTTGCCGAGGTCCTTGGCGTAGCCAAGGTGGATGTCGAGGCCGTGCTCGAAGTCCGTGCGGCCGAGCTGGCCACGCGGCAGGAGGAACGACTCGTTCGCGCCGTACAGGTAGTGACCGCCGAGCGCGTTGATCGGGACGCCCGAGAGCGCGCGGAGGCGCATGCCCACCGTGGCGCTGCCGGCCTTCTTGAAGTCGAACGTGTAGTACCCGTCGAGCTTGATGTAGTGCGGGCGGTCCTGCGGCAGCGGGCCGACGCGGTTCGCGAGCAGCTCGATGAGATCGTACTGCGACGAGATGTTCGGGTCGACCTGGCCGTTGTCGTACGAGATCAGGCCGGGGTAGTTACCCGCGGTCTTCGAGTACGTGTACGAGCCCTGGACGTACAGCTTCTTGGAGAACCGGCGCGTCATCGTGAACTGCAGCGCCGAGTAGTCGCGGCGCGGCTTGTCGAACGTGCGGATGCCGCGGAACAGGTTGAGCTGACGGGTGAGGCGACCGGCCTCGTCGAGGTCGTCCGTCCGCTCGATCTTGTCCATCAGCTTCTGCTCTTCCTCGGTGGACCACTCGCCGGGGTTCGCGATGATGTAGGTGCTCGCGCCGTCGGTCGACACGTCCTCGATCACGCGGCCCATGCGGCGGTTCTGGTACGCCACGCCGATCTTCAGATCGTCGAGGATCTCGTACTCGAAGCCGCTGATGAACTCGTTCATGTACTGCGACTTGATGCCCGGGGCGACCAGCACGCCGGACGCGCCGATCAGCTGGGAGCCGCCGCCCGGAGCGAGCGCGTCATCGAGGCAGCCCGTGCCGTTCGCGCCGCCGATGGCCGGGTCGGTCGCGCCACACTGCGAGGACTCGAAGTCCTGCTGGTAGTTGGTCTCGCCGCCGAACGAGCGGTCGTTGATCTGCATCGGGATCGACTCGTAGAACCGGCCCCAGTGGGCGTAGATCTTCGAGCGGCCTTCCTTGGTCCAGTCGTACAGGATGCCCACGCGCGGGGAGACCATGCCGGTCAACGTCATCGCGTTCGTGCCGAGCTGGTCGCCGGTCAGAGGATCGAGCTTGTTCTGCAGGCTCGACGCGTACCGCATGCGCTGCTCCTCGTAGCGGACGCCCGCGTTGAGGGTCAGGTTCGGCTGGATCTGCCAGGAGTCGCGCAGGTAGGCCGACCAGTTGAACGTGTTGCCCTGGATGATCGTGCCAGGAGCGCCGCGCACACCCGAGGTGTAGTCGCAGACGTAGTTGGTGCTGCCGCCGCCCATCGCCCCACCGGAGTCGGTGCTCGGCGTGGTGCAGGTGTTGTCGAAGCGCGGGTCGGTGTTGTTCATGTCCGCCGGCGAGCCCACCTGGCCGAGCAGCGAGACCCAGCGGGTCATGCGGACGGTGTTGCCTCCGACGAAGTTCTGGATGAACGCGCCGCCCGAGTACAGGCGGGTCTTGTCCGCGAGGTTGTTCTCGACGTCCATGCCGGCCTTGATCTCGTGGTTACCCGCGGCCTTGACGCGCTGGGTGAGCGAGAGCTTGGCCGCGCGGCGCTGCTCGGTGTCGTTGGTCAGGTTGCCCGGACCGCCGATCACGTACGGGACGGTGTCCATCGGGCAGTTGTTCGACAGGTACGGATAAGGGTCAGTCGCATTCGGGCCCGGACTGCCATCGCGGCAGCCGTCGTTCGTGGCCTGCGACTCCGCGCCGAAGCCCGGGCCCCAGATGCCGAGGCTGCCGTCGTACAGGACCTGCAGCGGCGCGGTGGCCTGCGACGGGTCGTACGCCTCGTCGGTGAGCTTGTCGCGGTGCCAGCCGACGACCGCCTCGATCTCGGTCTTGTTGTCGTTGAACTTCGAGGTCCACTTCGCCGAGACGTCGGTGGTCAGCTGGCCGGCCCTGAAGCCGCTGGACGGCGGGCCGTAGATGCCCGGGCTCTCCGCCGAGCCCGGCAGCGCCTGGAACGACAGCTGGCCCTGGTTCTCGGGGCTGGCGGCGAAGTTGATCTTGCCGACCATGTTGTAGGCCGTGCTCGTGCTGGACCGGATCTCGGTGTCGAGCGTGTCGGTGATGTAGAAGCCCGTGGACGGGTCGGTGTCCGGGGCGCCATCGGCGAACCCGCCGGCCGAGAGCAGGCGCGGGTCACAGGCCGACAGGGTGCCGTCGTCCTGGAGGCGGCGGCAGTCGGTCTGCCGCTTGGTCAGGCGCGTGATGTCGCTCTTGCCGAACCGCGGCGCGAAGCCGACGAAGAACCACAGCTTGTCCTTGATGATCGGACCGCCGACCTCGAAGCCGAAGTCGCCGCTGTACGCGAGGTCGCCCTTGACGTCGATCGACGACGCGTTGTTCGGGACCGCCTCGGTCTGCGCGGTGAAGAAGCCCGGCTGGTAGTAGCCGAACACCGAGCCCTTGAACTCGTTCGAGCCGCTCTTGGTGACGACGTTGACGACGCCGCCCGTCGCCCGACCGTACTCGGCGTTGTAGCCGCCGGTGATGACCTCGATCTCCTCGATGAAGTCGTTGATCACCGGCGAGCCGACCGTCCCGAACGTCAGGCCGGTCGTGTTGACGCCGTCGACGTAGTACTGGTTCTCGAGCGACGAGGAGCCGGAGAACGACACGCCGAGAGCGTCGCCCTGCGAGCCGGCGGCCGCGCCGAGCGTCGACTCGAACGTGCGGCCCGGGACCGGGATGTTCTTGATGTAGTTCTTGTCGATCGTGATGCCCTGCGTCGTCGACGTGGGATCGATCGTCGGAGCGCTCGATGTGATCTTGATGGTCTCGCCGCCCGCCGCGTCCTGGTTCAGCTTCTGGAACACCGGCGTCACCTTGTTGACGCCGACGCGGATGCCGCCACGCTCGAGGGTGATGTCGGCGTAGTAGAAGGTGACCAGGTAGTCGCCGGGGGGGAGGTCGCTGATCTTGTAGCCGCCGCTGTCGTCGGTGATCGCGGTCTGCGCCTGCGCGAGCGAGGGCGAGGTGGCGATCACGGTGACACCGGCGAGCTTCTCGCCGCTGCTCGAGTCGACGATGACGCCCTGGATCGCGCCGGTCGTCGATGACTGGGCGGCGGCAGGCGTGGGGGCGAGGAGCTGGAGGCTGACGAACGAGGTGGCCCCGAGCGTCGCGGCGATGAAGAGGTTCTTGGCCTTCATGGTTGTCTTGCCACTTTCCTGATCAGGCGCCGGTGGTGAAGGTCACGACCGTGGGCGCGGGCGCGCCCTGGCCGAAGCCGTCATGGACCGAGGTGGGGATGGTGACGCGGAACTGCGTGTTGGCCGGCAGGCCGCCCGCCGGGCAGGCCGCACACGCGGGCGGCACGAAGTTCAGGCGGATGGTCCGCAGCGCCGGCGTCATCGCCTGGTCGATGGTGAAGGCCGTGAACGCCGCGCTCGTGGTGACGTTCTGCATCGTCACACCCTGGATGCTCGCGGCGTCGAGCGAGGTGTTCGCGATGAACAGCCCGGGCGCGGTGCGGTTGACGCCGGTCGCCATGTCGCCGAACGAGGCCGGGGCGATCGAGAGCGCCTCGACGCCGAACGAGAACTGGCTGATGTCGCCCGGGGTGCACGACGTGGTGGTGTCGCCATTGACCGGCGTGCACAGGCGCTCGCCCTGCTTGTCGACGACCGTGTCGGCGATCGTCAGGTTGCAGTCGAGGTTGGTCGGCAGGCCGCGCTGCGGGGTCATCACGAGGGCCGGGCCGAGGGCATCGAAGCCACCCTGGGCGGGGACGAGCTGGTTGCCCGACGGCGTCCAGTAGCTGGTCTCGAGGTCGAGCGGCACGTCGATCGCGCCGCAGCGGAGCCCGACGACGCCCGTGATCAAGCGGGTGTCATCCGCGGCGCCGTCCTGGTTGATGTCGAGGACACCCACCGGGGCGCCGCTGGCGATCATCGTCGAGCCGACGAGGCAGCCGGTGTCGATCGCGCACAGGCAGACGGCCTTCTGGCCGCCGCAACGGCCCGGGAGGATGTCCTGGGGGCCGGCGCACCGGGCGACATCGTCCGGGGTCGCGCCGAGCGGCAGCCCCGCGTAGGCGTCTTCATCCACGGGGGCGCGGCAGGCGATCTCCTCGAGGTAGTTGCCCACCAGGAGCTCGTCGACGATCACGCGCAGCTTGTTGGCGTTGGCGGTCGCCGTGGTCACCGCGTGCTGGTCGGCATCGGTGGCGTCGGGGTGCGTGCCGAACGCGAACACCTTCCGCGTCGCCGTGGCCATCCCGCCGGCGAGCGCGTACGTCTCGGTCAGACGCACCTGCTGGATCATCGGGGGGCCCTCGGCATTGAGGTCGGTTGCACTGTCGAAATCGGTGCAGGCGACCGCCGCGAACGACGCGACCGTGGCACAGGCAACCTTAAGAACCCTCTTCATTGTCTCACTTGCTCCCCGGTGATGACGCTGATCCGTGTGACAACGGCGCGAAATTCGTCCGCTTGTACTAATCAGGTGTCAAAGTTGTCAAGATGTTCCCCGACGAGTATCGCCGGGTTGCGGCCCACCGGAACCCATCGCTGATCACGGCCGGTGACAGCAACCGGCGACCAGGCGAAGCCGAGTCAGCAGTGCTGTCGCAGGCGTAGGCCCCCAGGCCCGCCCTGCCGCCCCGGCGGACCGGGGGGGCCACGGTGGGCGGAACCCGGACCCGCCCCCCGAAAACGTTCATGCCGCACCGGGATCGCTCCGGGTGCGGCGTGCGGCGGTCAGGTGCCCGTGGCGGGCCCTGCGATGCACAAGGCTGGCGCAGGACGACGCCCGTTCCACGGGGCTCCGCCCCGCCCTCCGCGGCAAGCAGCACAGGGTTCCCACCCCGTTTTTCGAGACTGGTTCACAGTCTCTCAGGGCTGCGCCTTGGCCTCGTCCGCTGCCTTGACCTTGAGCGCGACCTTGATCTCGTCGTGGTTGACGTCCGAGGCGAGGCTGCGGATCGAGTCCATGGTGCCCACGACGTCCTTCCAGGGGACGGCCTCGTGGAAGTCGACGAACACGACCTTCTCGTTGCCGGTGGACATCGCCTCGAGCTTGGGCCGGAGGGTCTTGGCCAGGTCGCTGGCGGCGATCGGGGTCGGGGTCTCGGAC
The DNA here is from genome assembly GCA_964203225.1 of Kofleriaceae bacterium. GTDB lineage: Bacteria > Myxococcota_A > Polyangia > Haliangiales > Haliangiaceae > JABFXX01. The sequence continues at coordinate 357,230 of CAXNMK010000002.1, read as the reverse complement.
TGCCCGTCGCTGAAGTCGATGGTCAGGTCTGGCTTGACGAACACCGTCAGCATCGATGCGTTCGGGTCAGGCATCTCCTGGTCCGAGTCGATGTTGCGCGGGACCTGCAGGGTCTCCATCTTCATCATGATCGGCATCACGACGAGGAAGATGATCAGGAGCACCAGGAGGACGTCGATCAGCGGGGTGACGTTGATCTCGCTCTGGAGCCCGGACTTGTTGCCGGATGACATCCCCATGGCGCTACTTGCTGTCCTTGGTGATGGCGAGATCGACCGAGCCGACCCCCATCTCCTTGTTGAGGTAGATCAGCACCGGGTAGACCTTGCCGTACTCCACGTTGTTGTCGGCCTTGAGGTAGATCCGGCCGACGCCCTCGGGGTTCTTCGGCGCGGCCCACGCGGCGGACACCTGCTGGTTCATCTCCTTGAGCGTGGCGGGAGACACCTGACCCAGCTTGTTCTTCTCGACGAACATGTCGCCGTTGACGTCGATCGTCACCACCGGCTGCATCTTGTCCTTCTCTTCCGAGAAGTTCTTGGCCTTCGGCAGAGGCACGTCCTGGCCGCGGCCCATGATCAGCGTCATCAGCATGAAGATGATCAGCAGCACCAGCATGACGTCGACGAGCGGCGTCACGTTGATGTCGTTGCGGACGTGATCCACCGTGGGCGCCTTGCCGTGCGACAGGCGCCGTGAGCGCTTATGTCCGGCGCTGCCCGCCACGACTTACGCCCGGCCCTCGCGCAGGACGTAGTCGATGAACTCGCTCGAGACGTCGTTCATGTCGATCACGTACTGCTCGACGCGGCTCGTGAAGAAGTTGAACGCCATCGCGGCGATGATGGCCACGCCGAGGCCGAGGGCGGTCGACACCAGCGCCTCGGAGATCTTCGGGCCGATCTCGGTGATGGTCACGGTGCCGCCCTTGAGCAGCTGGAACGTCCCGAGGATGCCGATGACCGTGCCGAGGAGGCCGATGAACGGCGTCGCCGAGGCGACCGTGCCGAGGTAGGTCAGGCCCTTGCGCAGGTTCGAGACCTCGCGCTCCTTGACGCGCTCGAGGGCGCGGTTCACGGAGTCGACCAGATCGAAGTTACCGACATCGTCGGGCCCCTCGGTCTTGAGCGCCTCGCGGCCCTGGAGCAGCGAGGCGAGCCCCGACTCCATGACCTTGGCGACCGGGCTCTTGGGCATCGCGCGCGCCGCGTTGAGCGCGTCGTTGATCTTGTGCTGGCGGAGGAACTCCCCGAGCGCCTGCACGTACCGGATGCTCTGTTCGGAAGCGGCGCGGTACGTCAGGAGACGTTCCGCGATCACGTAGAACATGAACACCGACATGGCGATCATGCCCACCGTGATGAGCTTCACGATGATGCTCATGTGGCCCCAGAGTTCTACGAGGTCGATTCCCATTGGTTCGTTCCTGCGGCTGAGAGTGGGTCGCTGCTACTTCTGCGAGTGGGTCGCTGCTACTTCTGCGAATAAATGAACGTGACGGCGGTGCACACCGGCACCGCTCGACCGTTGACGGCGTACGGGCGGTACTTCCACTCCGAGCGCATCTTTCCCTGGATCTTCGAGTCGTACGACGGGAAGCCGCTGCTCTTGAGCATGGACACCGCGGTGACCGAGCCGGCGGCGTTGATGCACAGCTTGAACGAGCCGATGAGCTTGTCCTTGCCCGAGCGCTGGATCTCGGTCTTGGTGACGTCGTCGGGGACGATCATCTTGTCGCCGGCGACGCGCGAGCCCTCGAGCAGCGTGGGCGGAACGTTCTGCGGCGGCGCGGGCGGGGGCGGCGGTGGCGGCGGTGGCGGCGGGGCCCCCATCACGCCGTTGAGGTCACCACCGACGACACCGCCGGCGACGCCACCCTCCTCGCCACCCTCCTCGCCGTTGGGGTCCCCGCCGACGGTCTCGACGGGCGTCTTGTCCTGCTTCTCGATCTTGACCGGCTGGACGATGTCCTTGACCCGGATCTTCTTGGGCGTGAGCTGCGGGGTCTGCGGGCGCGCGCCACCCGGCGGGGGCGGCGGCGGCGGCGGCGGAGGCGGCGCCACCGCGAGGTCGATCTGGCTCTTGGGCCGGTCGAGCATCTCGAGCTTCCAGATCGACTGGATCCACATCGCGGCGCCGAACACGACGTGGAACGCCGCGATCCCGATCAGCAGCGGCGGCGCCCACTTCGGCATCTTGCGCTGCTTGGCCGCCGTGAAGTTGCCGAACATCGGGCCGGTCGCCGCGTGGGCGTCCGCGGCGGGGCGCGGCGCGGCGCTGGCCGCCGCGGGCGCGGCCGCGACCGTCACGACGGGTGAGCCGGCGGCGGGCGTGGACGCGCCGGTGGCGGGCGATGACGCGCCGGTGGCGGGCTCGTCATCGCGCACGAACGGCTTCGTCAGTCCTTCGTCTTCGTCGTTGGTCGACATGGCTCGTCTGCGTCTCCTTGGTGCGAGGCGCTCAGCCCCCGGCCTTCTCGGCCGGGCCCCCGGACACCGGAGGTGGGGTGGTCGCCGGGACAGCCCCGGCCGGTCCGCCGGCAGCCGGCGCAGTGACACCTTGGGCCTTCTTCGCCTCATCGGCTAGAACGCGCGAGGTCCGCTGGAGATCTTGCGCACTCGCGCGCTCGATGGCGGCGGCGAGCGAGCCGCCGTGGGAGAGCGCCCGGAAGTTGTAGAGCGAGGCCTGGAGTCCGAACAGTTTCGGGTTCTTGGGCGACAGCTCGGCGGCCTTCTGGAGCGCGCCGATGCCGCGATCCGCGAGCTCGATGCTCTCGGCCGCAGACAGCGACTTCGAGTTGAGCTTGGACCAGGCGACGTTGCCGATGAACTGGAACGCGGCGATCTTGTTGGCGGGGTCGGTCGCGACCTCGGCGACCTTGACGTACCACTGGATCGAGGTGCGCCAGTCGCCAGCCTTGAGGTTGATGCCGGCGAGCGCGCCCATCACCTCGGGATCGTTCGGCTTGTCCGTGAGCAGGCCGGTCCAGTAGTCGATCGCGGCCTTGTAGTTCTCGGAGTCGAGCCACACCTGCGTCATCTGCTTGCGGGTGTCATCATCCTTCGGGTTGGCCTTGAGCCACACCTGGAACGCGTTGGCTGCCCGTTCGGCGAGCTGGCTGCCGGTCAGCGTGCACAGCGAGACCTGCTCGCAGCGGTAGCTCGACGCGCACACGTCCTTGTCGTCGCAGTCGTCGAACCGGGTATCGCCCGACTTGACGCACACGCGGGCCGCCTCGGTGGTGGTCTGGGGGATCGAGGTGCACGCGGCGGAGCCGGCGAGCCCGAGGCGCACCGGCTTGCTGACGCCCGGCTTGAACACCTTCGAATACGCGAGCGCCAGGTTGTAGTGGATGATCGGGTCCTTGACCGTGGTCAGCGCCTTCTCGTACTCGGCGAGGGCGTCGATGAACCGGGTCTCGCGGAACGCGCGGTTGCCGGACCGCGTGCGAGAGCGACCATCGAGCTCTTCACACCCGAAGGACACCAGCGAAGCGACGGAGATCGCAGCGATCCCGGCGATCGTGGCGAGGGCGCGGCCAGAGCTGCGACTCATAGGGCGCGCGACTATACATAGCTGGGGGGGGTGCATCAACCGCCTTGGGTCCGGCCTTCACGAACGCTGTACTACGGTTTGCCGGACCCCGCTCGCGGAGCCCGTGACACGTGATGGCAAGGTGCGCCTCCCGGACGCCGCGGGTGACGCATCGCCCCCTTCCTCGCTACAGGGCGAACGACATCGTCAGGTCGTAGCTCTCGGTGTCGGCCTCGTCGGCGACGTGGGTGATCTGCCGGGTGTTCTCCTCGATGCAGGCCTTGGTCGCCGGGGCGGCCGCACCGACCACGTCGCGCAGCTGCATCGTCGTCTCGCGCACGGTGACCTGACGGTCCTTGATCGAGATCACCACCTGGCCCTCGACCCGCGGCTTGGTCCCGCGGGCCTCGACCGGGATCGCGGCGGCGCACGCCTCGACGGCGGCCTTGACCTTCTGACCGACCTCGAAGCTGGTCGACGACTGGATCTTGCGCCCGTCGGGCGGGTGGATGCTCGGCGGCACGTCCATCGGGGCGCGGTTACCGCCGCGGTGGTCGCGCACCCGGGTGTCGCCGACGACGTACTCGGTGGGGGCCTCGGCCGACCCGGCGGCGCTCCCCGTGGCCGGCAGCGTGGGGCTGACGGTGACCGCGGGCGATCGGCCGGCGGACCCGAGCGCGGGCCGGGACCCTCCGGTGGAGGGGGCCGACGACACGGTCGCGGGCACGGGGGCGGGCGCCGGATCGCCGCCGGACATCGTCAGCCAGAGCGCCGCGAGGCCACCGAGGACCACGAGGCCACCGATCACCAGGCGGGCGGGACCGCGTCGACTCATCTCGCTGGTGGTAGCACACCCGCCGCGCGGCCGCGGCCGGGGGTCACCGCCAGCGGCGCGAGCGCGGCGATCGGCGTGGGCCGGATCACCTCGACGTCCCCCGACCGGATCGTGTGGATCGTGCCGGCGGCGTCGCGGAGCACGAGTGATCCATCCTCGGCCATGCCGGTGAGCTCGCCGATGATCGGCAGCCCGCCCACCGTCGCGCGCGCGCGCAGCCCCGGCGCCATCCGCGCCTGCCACACCGGCACGATCGCCGCGAGGCCACCGGCGGTGTACCGGTCGAGCCAGCTCTCGACCTTGTCGAGCAGGCACGCGAGGAACGCGGCGCGATCCGGCGGGGGCGCCCCGCCCCGGCGCGCGGCCTCGGCGAGCGTGATCGCGCTGCCCGCGATCTCGGGCGGCAGGTCCCCGCCGAGGTTGACGCCGATGCCGACGATCACGGCCTCGAGGCGCGCGCCCTGGCTCTGCGCCTCGACGAGCACGCCGGCGAGCTTGCGGCCCTCGACGAGCACGTCGTTGGGCCACTTGAGCTGTGCGATCGCCCCGCTCGCCCGCGCGGCGTCACACACGCCGATGCCGATGGCGAGGGTCATCGGCGGGACCAGCGCGAGCGGCAGCGGCGGGCGCAGCACGGCGGACAGGTAGAGGCCCGCGCCCGGCGGCGACGCCCATGGGCGCCCATCCCGGCCGCGCCCGGCGGTCTGCGCCTGCGCGATCACGATCGTGCCGTGGCTGGCGCCGGCGCGGGCGAGCCGCGCGGCCTCGTCGTTGGTCGAGGCGCACGCCTCGAGCTCGATGCGCTGCGCACCGAGCCAGCGGCCCCGCATCACGAGCGCACGTCCAGACCGATGTCGACGGCAGGCGCGGAGTGGGTCAGCGCACCGACGGAGATCAGGTCCGCACCGGCCCGGGCGTAGTCCGCGATCGTGGCGAGCGTGATGCCGCCCGACACCTCGACGATCACGCCGCGCCCGTGCGCCCGCGCCGCCGCGACCTCGACCTGGGACGGGGTCATGTTGTCGAGCAGCACGATCTCGGCGCCGGCCGCGAGCGCCTCGTCGAGCTCGCCGAGGTTGGTGACCTCGACCTCGATCCGCAGCGGGTGAGGGGCCCTGGCCTTGGCGGCCTCGACGGCTGCGCGCACCGATCCACACGCGGCGATGTGGTTGTCCTTGATCAGGATGCCGGACCCGAGATCGAACCGGTGGTTGCCGCAGCCACCCGCGAGGACGGCGGCCTTCTCGAGCACCCGGAACCCCGGGGTGGTCTTGCGCGTGTCGACCACCCGCGCCCGGGTCCCGGCGACCGCGTCGGCGTAGCGGCGGGACAGCGTGGCGACGCCCGACAGCCGCTGGGCGAAGTTGAGCGCGGTGCGCTCGGCGGCGAGCACGGCATGGGCCGGCCCGCGCGCGGTCAGCAGGAGCGCGCCGGCCTCGACGCCCACGCCGTCGGCGACGTGGCGCTCGATCTCGATCCGCGGATCGACGAGGGCGAACACCGCGGTCGCGACGTCGAGCCCGAACACCACGATCGGAGCGCGGGCGTTCATGTCGGCGACCACCGGGGGCCCGTCGGGGCCGAGGGTGACCTGGGACGTCACGTCACCGCGCCCGAGATCCTCGTCGAGGGCGAGCTCGATCAGGCGACGGACGGCGGGGATCGCCGCGAGGCCGCGGGGCGCGGTCGAGAACCCGGACGAAGGCCCAGACGAGTGGATCACGCGGCGCAGCATACGGATCCAGACCTGGATCGCAAGGCGCAGTTTGTCGTCGGCGAGGATCTCGTCGGGTGGGAGTCGGGTACGCTATCGCTCATGCCCGACACCGACGCGCCGATCGTCACGCGCACCGCCGTCGTCATCGAGGGCGCACCCCCCGCGCAGGTCGCGGAGGTCGGCATCTCCGACCGGATCGCGGTGCGCGCGAACCGGCGCGGGACGCTGGTCACCGGGCGCCCCGGCGACCTCGTGATCGACCTCGCCAGCGCGTTCGCCGGGCCGGTCTACGACGTGATGTTCAACGCGAACACCGGCTGGTTCTGCGTCACGGTGTTCCGCCGCGTGGGCAGCACCCTCGACGCCACCCGCTGGGACAACCGTCCCGGCACCGACCCTGGCTACCCGCGCGTCGACGACATCCTCGGCGCGAGCACGCCGATCGCGATCCTCGCGGTGCTCGACATCCCGCCCGACGCGATCGGCTACGCCGAGACCCGCCTGCTCGGCGGTTGAGCCGCGCCTCGGCCTATGCCCAGGTGAACATCGGCCAGCCGCGCCGCCGCGCGTGCCCGCGCAGCCGCGCGTCCGGGTTGACGACCACCGGTGCGCCGACCCGCTCGAGCATCGGCAGGTCGTTGTAGCTGTCCGAGTAGAACGTGCTCGCGCCGAGGTCCACGCCGTGGCGCGCCGCCCACGCCTCGGCGAGGGTGACCTTGTGGCGCCCGAAGCACAGCACCCGCGGTCGCCCGGTGAACGCGCCGGTCGCCGGATCGACCTCGAGCTCGGTCGACAGCACGTGCTCGATGCCGACGCCGCGCGCGACCGGCCGGGCCGCGTAGCAAGTGGAGCCGGTGGCGAGGACGAGCAGATCGCCGGCCTGGCGGTGGTGCTCGATCGCGACCCGCCCCGCGAGCGCGATCTCGGGCTCGATGTGGGCGCGGTACCAGACGTCGGCCATCGCGATCATCGCAGCCTCGGAGTCTCCCGCGAGGTCGCGCACGAGCCGGGTCACGACCGCGTCCATGTCGAGGACGGCGAGCTTGTAGAGCGCGCTCCAGTACACCGCCCTGGCCAGCATCCGCGGCGGCAGCTCGCCGCGCCGGTAGAGGAACCTCGACCAGCTCATCGCCGTGTCGACGCGCAGGAGCGTGTGGTCCATGTCGAACAGCGCCGCGCGCCGCAGCGGCGGCGTCATCGCAGCACCGTCATCGCAGCACCGTGAGGTCGAGGAGCCGGATCAGGATGTTCGAGCTCGCGTGGGTCACCGTCGACGCCAGGATCGAGCCGGTGGCCGAGCGCATCCAGCCGAACAGCAGGCCCGGGAAGAACGTGGCGAGCGCGCGGGGGTCGCCCTCCTTGGGCAGGTGGATCAGCGCGAACGCCACCGACGACAGCACCAGCGCCCAGCCGACGCCGCCACCGAGGACCCGCCGGGTCGGTGGGGCGTGGCGCTCGAGCAGCCCGAGCAGGAAGCCGCGGAAGAACAGCTCCTCGGGCAGCGCGACCACGACCAGCTGGACGGCGCAGAACTCGGCCAGCTTCCACGTCAGCTCGGGGGCGTGCAGCCCGGCGAGCCCGCCGTAGTGGATGCACATGTTGTGGGGCACCAGGTGCACCAGCAGGCGCGAGCCGCAGGCGATCTCGTAGAACGCGAAGTAGCCGAGAGCGAACACCGGAAAGATCACCGCGATCGCGACGCCGGCGGTGACCAGGCCGCGCCGCACCGGGGCCGCGTGGAACGCATAGTCGTCGAGCTCCTCCTGACGGCGCCACGCGACCACCACGGGCGCGTACAGGAACAGCACCGCCACCAGCGCCGAGCCGAGGTGGCCGATCGCCGGCAGGGTGACGTCGATGCGGACCAGCACGGCCACCAGGCCGGCGACCACGAGCCACGCGACGAGGGCGTCGCGGGCAGCGGAGCGCGGGGCGGGCGCGGTCACGGTGCCGTCAGGCTACCCGATCACCCGCGGTCACGGTCGCGCGCGCGGCCCCGACCGATCCGGCGGTCCGGCCCCGCGTCGAGGATCCGTCGAGGATCCGTCCCACGGGCGACTCCGCCCCCGCCCGACGCGGCAAGCCGCGCAGGTTCGCCCCGGCCGGGTCGTGCCGGGGCTCAGAGGCCAGTGCGGAGCGGCTCGTACGAGCCGGTGATCACCACGTCGGCGATCACGGAGGTCTGGAGCTGCGCGATCATGCACGAGGTTGTCGGCCGCCACGTCGGCGTCGGTGGAGTAGCCCCACACCTGGACGTAGGCGGTCGACGTGGGCGCCATCTCGATCGCCATGAACAGGCCGTCCTTGCTCGACACCGCCTGCTGGCTGTGGCGGACCGGCAGGCCGACCGACGACGAGAAGTAGTAGGTGTCGACGCCGGCGAGATGGGTGACCGTGCCCGGCGTGCTCGACACCGTCGCGATGAAGTTGGAGATCTCGTTGCCATCGCAATCGCGGACCGCGCCGGCGAGGATGCCGGTGCCCTGGGTGCGCGACACGCCGATCAGCGCCGGCAGCGTGGCGCCGGTCGCGGTCGACACGCTCTGGAGCTTGCTGACCATCTGCGGCGTGGTGGTGGCGCTGTCCAGGGTCTGGTTGAGCAGCAGCGTGTCGAGCGCGTTCTCGTTGACCATCTTGTAGCCGAACCGCTTGGTGCCGGGCGGGATGGTGACCTGGACCGTCGCGTCCGACGAGTCCGACATGTACGGGCCGCCGGGGAACGGGTTCGCGGCGTCCTGGTCGGGGAACGCGGTGACCGTGGTGTTCGGGACGAGGTTGCCGGACTGGAAGTCCTCGACCTTGGTCTCGATCACGATCGGGTTCGCGCTCGTCACCGCGTCATCCGCGGTGTTCAGGCAGCCGAGGCTGGCGTTGCCCGGCAGCTCGACCCAGTTGTCCGCCGACATCTCCATGTTGGCCTTGAGCGCCGCCGTGGGCTTGTTGAAGCCGATGTCGACGGGGCGCGCGTCGGGCGTCGCGGAGCCGCCATCGTCTCCGCCGCAGGCGGAGGTGACGACCGTGGCGAGTGAGAGCAGCGTGAAAGCGGAGGCAAGGCGCATCGAGGTCTCCCGGTGAAAGAACAACCTTTTAGCGATCCTGGCCACCGGGATCAACCCTTTCCGAACCGGCTTCGCCCGCGCCGGCCGGCGGGTGTGATGGCTTGCGCTCGCGCGCCCCCGGCGGGTATGACGCCAGCATGGCCGGCAACATCCGTGAGCTTCTCGGCGAGCACGCCTCGCTGCTCGATCACCAGTGCACGACGATCCCCGCGAGCACGCTGACCCTGCCCTCGCCGGATTACCTCGACCAGGTGTTCGGTCAGATGTCGGATCGCTCGCCGCGCGTGATCGGCGCGATGCAGCAGATGTTCGGCCACGGCCGCCTCGGCGGCACCGGCTACATCTCGATCCTGCCGGTCGATCAGGGCATCGAGCACGCGGCCGGCGCGTCGTTCGCGCCCAACCCCGAGATGTTCGACCCGGAGAACATCGTCAAGCTCGCGATCGAGGGCGGCTGCAGCGCCGTCGCGTCGACGTTCGGCGTGCTCGGGATCGTCGCGCGCAAGTACGCGCACAAGATCCCGTTCATGGTGAAGATCAACCACAACGAGCTGCTGTCGTACCCGAACACGCACGACCAGACGCTGTTCGGCTCGGTCCGCACCGCGTGGAACATGGGCGCGCAGGGCATCGGCGCCACCGTGTACTGGGGCGCGCCCGAGTCCCGCCGGCAGCTCCAGGAGGTGGCCGCGGCGTTCTCCGAGGCGCACGCGCTCGGGATGTTCACGGTGCTGTGGTGCTACGTCCGCAACAACGCGTTCAAGACCCCGCTCGGCGATCAGTCGCTGTCGGCCGACCTCACCGGCCAGGCCAACCACCTCGGCGTCACCATCCAGGCGGACCTGATCAAGCAGAAGATGCCGGAGCTCAACGGCGGCTACAACGACCCCGCGCTCAAGGGCCTCGGCAAGACCCACAAGAAGGTCTACACCGACCTGACCACCGACAACCCGATCGACCTGACGCGCTACCAGCTCGCGAACTGCTACATGGGCAAGATCGGCCTGATCAACTCGGGCGGCGCGTCCGGGGCCAACGACGAGCGCGACGCGGTGATGACCGCCGTGATCAACAAGCGCGCCGGCGGCACCGGCCTGATCCTCGGCCGCAAGGCGTTCCAGCGCCCGTTCAAGGACGGCGTCGCCCTGCTCCACGCCCTCCAGGACGTGTATCTCTCGAAGGACGTCACGATCGCCTGACCTGGCGGCCTCGGTGATCCACCGAGCACCCCGGCACGACCCGTGCGGGGTGGGGGGAACGGCGACCCGTCGGGTGACGTCGGCGGCGTAGTTGTTGGTAGAATCACCGATGAGATGCCTCGGCTAGGTGAGCTGCTCGTCTCCGGGGGTGTGCTCACCTACCCGCAGGTCGAGCTCGCGCTCCGCGCCCAGGTCATGTGGGGCGCCCGGTTCGGCACCAACCTGATCGAGCTCGGGTTCCTCGACCTCGACCAGCTGTCGACGGTGCTCGGCCAGCAGCACAAGCTGCCCGTGGCGCTCGCGCGCCACTTCGAGCGGGTCGAGGCCGCGGTGCAGGAGCGGCTCCCCGCCGCGGTGGCCGAGGCGTACTCGTGCATCCCGCTGTTCACGGTCCCCGACGCCGGCATCGTGGTCGCGAGCTCGAGCCCGCTGTCGCCGCCGACCCGCGCGAAGATCGCCGAGGCGCTCGGGGTCAGTGCCGGTCAGGTCATCCCCGCGATCGCCGCCGAGCTCCGCATCCGCTACCAGCTCGAACGGATCTACAAGCTCCAGCGCCCCGCGCGGTTCATGCGCTCGCCGGGCAAGACGATCCCGCCGTTTCCGGCGCTCTTGATCGAGGAGGGGGGGCCGGACAGCGAACCCGAGATCGAGCTGATCGCGGCGGGGCCCGAGATCGAGATCGACGCCGACGGGGATCTCACCCTGCCGTCGGTCGAGGCCGCGGCCGCCCCGCCGGCGTCCGCCGCGGGCGTGGCGGCGCACCATCCGCGCGCACGATCCGAAGCCGAGCCGGACATCACGACGGCGGGGCCCCCCTCGGCCGCGCCGGCGGTCCCGGCGCCCCTCTCGGTCGCCGCCGCCCCCGCGGGGGCACCCGCCGCCGGTCACGAGCGCCCGGCCACCCTCGACGATCTCACCCCCGCCAACGGGGTTCCGGACGCGCCGCTCGAGGACACCTCCTCCGGGCGCGAGCGACGCACCTACGTCAAGACCCTCGCCGGCGTGCGCACCGAGTCCGAGCGGCGATCGCTCGGCCGGATCGCCATCCGTCGGGTGGCCGTCGACGGGCCCGCCCCGGATGCCCCCGCCGGCCGGCCGGCCGCCGTCGGCGCCACCACGTCGCTGCCCGAGGCGACGCGCGCGATCCGCCGGGCGCGCGGGCGCGACCTCGTGGTCGAGCACAGCCTCGACGCCCTCGAGCGGTTCGTCCCGACCTGCGAGGCCGCCGCCGTGTTCGTGCTGCGCGGCCAGATCGCGACCAGCTGGCTCGGGTTCAGCCGCGCCGCCGCGGCCCAGCAGGAGATCGTGGTCCCGCTCGATCAGCCCGGCGTCATCGCGCGCGCCGCGCGCGACCAGCAGCCCGTCCGCGCCGCAGCGAGCGATCTGCCCCCCCTCGACCAGCTGCTCCTGGTGTCGCTCGGGGGCCACGCGGGAGAGCTCGCGGTGGTCCCCGTCCTGGTCGCCGGCCAGGTCATGTGCGTGATCGCGATGGGGGTCGAGATCGGGTCGCCGATCGCGGCGGCCGAGGCGGTGGCCGGCGCGATCGGCGCGGCGTTTGCGCGGCTGATCCGCGGCTGATCCGCGTCGCGTCGCGATCGCATCCAGCGGCGACCCGGCTGGAGGACCAGTTGACGCGCCGCGGTTCCTGCGGCAACGTCCGCCCGAGATGAGCGCCGAGGTTCCGTCGAGCGAGATCGCTGGCACGCAGCGCCGGAAGCACCGGCATGATCTTGGCCATGAGGACCACGGTCCGAAGATCGCCGAGCAGACGACGCGCGGGATCCAGACCATCCTCGGCCTGTGGATCGCGCTGACGATGGCGCTGATCGTGTACGTGCTCGTCGACGGCAGCCGCGTCCGGTCGGCGCCCGAGGCGGCGCCCCCCTCGGCGGCGATCCCGTCGTAAGTGATCGCCCGCCGGCGCGCGAGCCGCCGCTCGCATTGGGCGCCTCGATCGGTCATGGTCCCGGTTCGCGCGGGGGAGCTGCGCGTCACCCGATGATTCCCGACGATGTGATCACCCAGATCCGCGAGGCGGCCGACATCGTCGCCGTGATCGGGCAGTCCGTGCAGCTGCGCAAGGCGGGCCGAAACTGGAAGGGCCTGTGCCCGTTCCACGGCGAGAAGACGCCATCGTTCAACGTGCAGCCCGACAAGCGGTACTTCCACTGCTTCGGCTGCCAGAAGCACGGCGATGTGTTCACGTTCGTGATGGAGCTCGAGGGCAAGAGCTTCGTCGAGGCGGCCGAGCAGCTCGCCAACCGCTACAACATCACGCTGCCGCGGATCGAGGAGGCGCCCGAGCTCCGCCGCGCACGCGCCGAGCGGCTCGGCATGCTCGAGCTCAACAAGGTCGCCACCGCGTTCTACCGCACGATGATGGCGGACCCGCGCGGCGAGCCCGGCCGCGCGTACCTCGGCAAGCGCGGCGTGACCGACGCCACCGCCGAGCGGTTCCAGCTCGGCTACGCGCCCGCCGAGTGGGACGCGCTGACCACCCACCTGCGCGAGCAGCGGCTCGACCTCGAGCTCGCGGTCCGGGTCGGGCTGATCGCGCCGCGGCCGCGCGGCGGCGGGGGCTACTACGACCGCAACCGCGATCGCCTGGTCTGCCCGGTGGTGGTGCCCGGCGGCGACATCGTCGCGTTCTCGTCGCGGATCGTCGGCCCGCCCACGCCCGCCCCCGACGGCAGCGAGCCGCCGAAGTACATCAACAGCCCCGAGAGCACGGTCTACAAGAAGAGCCAGCACCTGTACGGGCTGGCGCAGGCCCGCGAGGCGATGGCGACCCTCAAGCGGGTCGTGCTCGTCGAGGGCAACTTCGACGTGGTGACCCTGAGCCAGGCCGGGTTCCCCGAGGTGGTCGCACCGCTCGGCACCGCGCTGACGATCGAGCAGGTCACCAAGCTCAAGCGGCTGGCCGAGAAGATCGTCTTGCTCTACGACGGCGACAAGGCGGGCTACAAGGCCACGATGCACGCGCTGCAGATGTGCGTGGAAGCCGACGTCGAGGTGCTGGTCGCCCGGCGGCCCGGGCACGCGAAGTCCGGCGGCGCCGGCCCGCTCGCCGACGGCGTCGACCCCGACAGCATGGTGTCCGCCGGAGGGACCGAGATGCTGCGCGAGGCGATCGACCGCGCCCAGGGCGGCATCGAGTTCTTCGCGCACGAGGTGTGGGGCAAGGCGCGCGGCAACGCCGACGCCCGCGCCCGCGCCCTGGAGGACGCCGGCCGGCTCGTCGGGAAAGTTGCGAACCCGGTCAAACGTGACTTATTGATCCACACCTTGGCGACGGCACTGGGGGTGGACATGGCGCTGGTCCGGACAAGCGGTCTCGCGCCCCGGCGGCGCAGGATCATCCGGTCCGGGCGGCCGTGGCCCTGCAGGCCAGGGGAGCTACAGCGGCGGCGCAGCGGCGGCGGGTCCGCAGCGGTGGGGTGGCAGCTGCGCAGGGGCGGCGGTGGCAGCTACGGGGGCGGCGGTGGCAGCTACGGGGGCGGCAGTGGCGGCTACAGCGGCGGTGGCGGCAGCTACGGGGGCGGCGGTGGGCTACGGGGCGGCGGCTACAGCGGCGGTGGCGGCTACAGCGGCGGTGGCGGCTACAGCGGCGGTGGCAGTCAGGGCGGGGACCGCAGCGGTCAGACGTCCCAGGGCCATCCCAACGCCCCGGGCGGCCACCCCGATGCGCCGGACGGCGGGGGCGCCGGGCACGACCGGGGCGCCGGGCCAGGACCGGGTGGTGGCCCCGGGGTGTCCCAGGTACCCCCGCCAACCGACGAGCTGGAGCTGTTGACGCTGCTGGTCGATCACCCGTCACTGATCGCAACCCCCGAAGCAGACAAGGCTTTTTGGCTCTTGACGGATACCCGCCTTCAAGCCATGTATTCCGCGGCTCGGGCGGGTCAGTCCCTCCTCGAACTCGTCCCTGTGCAGCTGCCTTCGTCCACCGTCAAAACTGTGCTGTCCGGGAAGTACGCCGCGTCGAAGGACGCACGAGCGGACCTCGAGAAGATGACGCGCAACCTCGATGTGCGAAAGATCGACATCCAGGTCAACGAGCTCAAGGCCAGCCTCGCCGACGCCCAGCGCCGCGGTGATCGCGAGACCGCCAGCCGGCTCGCGCGCACCGCGCCGCTGATGGCGCAGCTCGCCGAGGCCGTGCGCAAGGGTGACAGCGACGCGGTCACCCGCATCAAAGAATCGATGGCCACCTCGTCGGCCACTGACACGTCATCAGGAAAGCAGGATTGACATGGCGCGTGCCCCAGCGAAGACCAAGACCGCCGCTCCGGCGAAGGACTCGAAGGCCAAGAAGCCCGAGGCCACGAAGACCAAGGACGCGCCCGCCAGGAAGACCGACGCGAAGGACGCCAAGGAGCCGAAGAAGGCCGCCGCCGGCGCCGTCGAGGCCAGGAACGGCAAGGCCGCCCCGGCGCTGCGCGTGCCGGCCAAGGGCACGGTCAAGCCGCCGCGCTCGCGCGACGACGACGACGAGGACTTCGACGGAGACGACGAGGACGACGACTTCTCGCCCAAGGCCAAGGCCAAGGCCGGCGCGGCCGGTGCCAAGGCCGGCCCCAAGGGCGCCAAGGCGGCGATCCCCGAGATCGACCTCGGCGACGACGAGGATCCGGTGGCCGCCGACCTCGGCTTCGAGGACGACGAGGAGGACTTCGTGCCCGGCGCGCCCAAGCGCCCGAGCCCGAACGCCGAGGCCGACGCGGCCGCGCTCGAGGCGGAGACCCGCAAGTCCAAGGGCAGCCGCGCGGGCCGCGATGGCAACTCGATGCGCGACAAGCTGATCGAGCTCGGCAAGACCAAGGGCTTCGTCACGTACGACGAGGTCAACGACCACATGCCCGAGAACGTGGTCTCCACCGACCAGATCGATGGCTGGCTGTCCGCCCTCGGCGAGCACGGCATCGAGGTCGTCGACGCCGCGGGTTCGCGCCGCAACACCGACGAACCCCCGCCCGTCGGACTCCCGGTCGAGAAGGAGGAGAAGGAGGGCGAGGTCGACGAGGACGAGGAGTACGCGTACTCGCGCACCAGCGATCCCGTCCGCATGTACCTGCGCAAGATGGGCTCGGTCTCGCTGCTCACCCGCGAGGGCGAGGTCGAGATCGCCAAGCGCATCGAGGACGGCGAGCGCAAGATGCTCCAGGCCGTGCTCAACAGCTCCGTCGCCGTCGAGGAGTTGATCGCGACCGGTGACCGCCTCCGCAACGGCAAGATCCGCGTCAAGGATGTCGTCAAGGACATCGACGAGGACGAGGCCGAGTTCAACGAGCAGTTCTACGTCGACCGCGTCTGCAAGGTCATCGAGAAGGTCAAGAAGCTCCAGCGCGACACCGAGAAGCTGGAGGAGAAGCTCGGCGAGCAGGACACCGAGGGCAAGAAGAAGAAGACCAAGGACGCGATGAAGGAGAATCGCGCCCAGATGTTCGAGGAGCTGTCCGACCTCCGCCTGAACAAGCCCACGGTCGACCGCATCGTCGCGCAGCTCAAGAACATCATCATCAAGCTCGACAAGGCCGAGCTCGAGGTGCGCGAGTGCGAGCGCAAGGCCGCGATGCCGGCCCAGGAGATCCGCAAGACCCTCCGCGAGATGCGCGCCAACCCGCAGCGGGCGCGCGCCGTCGGCAAGAAGACCATGATGACGGTCGCCGACTTCGAGGAGATGGAGGAGCAGATCAAGCAGGCGATGCGCAAGGTCGCCATCATCGAGGAGGAGGCCCGCGGCGCAGCCGGCGAGCTCCGCTCGACGTTCCGCGATCTGCACGAGGGCGAGCGGATGGCGGACCGCGCCAAGAGCGAGCTCGTCGAGGCCAACCTGCGCCTCGTGGTCTCGATCGCCAAGAAGTACACGAACCGCGGCCTGCAGTTCCTCGACCTGATCCAGGAGGGGAACATCGGCCTGATGAAGGCGGTCGACAAGTTCGAGTACAAGCGCGGCTACAAGTTCTCGACGTACGCGACGTGGTGGATCCGCCAGGCGATCACCCGCGCGATCGCCGACCAGGCCCGCACGATCCGCATCCCGGTCCACATGATCGAGACGATCAACAAGCTCGTCCGGACGACCCGCTACCTCGTGCAGGAGCTCGGCCGCGAGCCCACGCCCGAGGAGATCGCCGAGCGCATGGAGCTGCCGCTCGACAAGGTCCGCAAGGTCCTCAAGATCGCCAAGGAGCCGATCTCGCTCGAGACCCCGATCGGCGAGGAGGAGGACAGCCACCTCGGCGACTTCATCGAGGACAAGAGCATCGTGTCCCCGAGCGAGAGCGTGATCTCCGTGAACCTCGCCGACCAGACCCGCAAGGTGCTGGCCACGCTGACGCCGCGCGAGGAGAAGGTCCTCCGCATGCGCTTCGGCATCGGCGAGAAGAGCGACCACACCCTCGAGGAGGTCGGTCAGGACTTCGAGGTCACGCGCGAGCGCATCCGCCAGATCGAGGCGAAGGCGCTGCGCAAGCTGCGCCACCCGTCGCGCAGCAAGCGCCTCAAGGCGTTCGTCGAGAACTGACCTCAGCAACACGATCGCTGCGATCACGCACCACGCGCCCTCCGGGGCGCGTCGTCGTTTCGGCGATCGCGCGGCGGGATCCCCCGCGGCTACGCCGCCGAAGGGGGAACGGGAACGCCCCCTTCGATCAACGCGCGTCGGCGGTTCAGCGTCGTGCGGCGACGCACGAGGAGGCCGAGCGCGAGCACGCCGAGCCAGAGGCCCTGCCCGCTCCCGGACGCGCAGCCCGTGGGGGCGCGGGTCGCGAGGCCGGCCGCGCACGTCGGCATCTGCGCCGGCGTGGGTGGAGGCTGCGCGCCGGGGATCAGCGCGCGGACGGTGCCGTCGTAGGTCGCCACCACCAGGACCTCACCGGCGGGCGCCGGGGAGGTCACGATCGGCGCGCCGAGCTGGGTCGACCACAGCTCGCGACCATCACTCGCCGCGAGCGCGAGCAGGCGGCCGTCCGGGCGCCCGACCCACACCACGTCCCCGGTCACCACCGGCGAGGCGAGGAAGCCAGGGGAGTCCGAGCGGTAGTGGGCGAAGTTGATCGGGCTCATCGGCGAGTACGCTCGCCACAGCTCCATGCCCGAGGCGGCATCGAGTGCCACCAGGTCTTGCCACTGCGTCGGCACGAACAACCGACCATCGGCGACCGCCGGGGCCGCGATGATCGAGTAGCCCCACTCGAAGCCACCGAGGGTCACGCGCCGCCCCCACCGGAGCCGGCCGTCGGCGACATCGAGTGCGGTGACATCGCCGCTCACGCTGGCGACGTAGACGACGTCGGCCGCGATCACGGGCGAGGCGTTGACCGCGGTGGTCGCGCCGGTCTGGTTCCTCCACGCGGCCATGCCATCGAGCGCCGCCCAGCTCGCGAGCCCGAGGTCGCGGTTGAGGGCGGCGAACACCCGCTGGTCGGCGACGGCGGGCGCCGCGCGCGAGCCCAGCCACGGGTAGACCGGCGCGGGATCCTGTGACCACAGCACCTCGCCGTCCACGAGATCGAGCGCGGCGAAGTTGCCCTGGATGCCGGCGTAGACCACGCCGTCCGCGATCGTCGGCGCCGCCCACAGCGAGGTGAGCAGCGGATCGAGGCCGGTCGCGAGATCGACGCGCCACCGCAGGACGCCACTGCCGAGATCGTGGGCGACGACCTCGCCGCTCGACAGCGCGGCGACGACGATCCCGTCCGCGATCGCGGGTGCGTTCACGAGCGGCGACCCCGTCGTGATTCGCCAGCGTTCGGCGCCGGTGCGGAGATCGAGCGCCACCAGGCCACCCTGGTCGCCCTGCCCGCGGTCGACGACCGAGATCACGACCACGTCGTCGGCGACGACCGGGGTGCCGAGGGCGGGCGTGCCACCGATCGTCGTGGTCCACCACGTGCGCAGGGGCCCGGTGATCGGGGCGAGCTGGTGCCCCGCGTGACCCGGGCCACCGCCGAGCTGCGGCCACGCCGCGGTCACGGGCGCGGGCGCCGCGGGCGGCCCGCACACCTGGAACTCGACCTGCCGGTGCAGCTCCTCGCCCGCGGGGGTGACCGCGGTCAGCGCGAGCACGTGCGCGCCCTCGCGCAGGCGGCCCGCTTCGCCGCGGTAGGTCCAGCCATCGCCCGTGCTCGGCGTCAGGGCCACCGGGGCGTCGCAGTCGACGCGCGCAGACACCTCCGGCCGCCCGGCCCCGGTCGCGACCGCCGCGATGATCTCGAGCGGGGCATCGGGTGACACGCAGGCTCCCGGCCGGGGCGCCGTGACGTCGACGTGCGGCGAGATCATGACCTCGCGGTGGACGATCGACGGGACCGCGCCCTCGAACGTAACGATGCGGTAGCCCGACGGGCTGGCGTCGATGCCGCCCATCGTGAAGGTCTGCGTGCCCCACTCCACGAGGCCCGCCCCGCGGTCGACCCGGCGGTTGGCGTGCCAGTGGCCCGTGAACAGGTAGTCGACGCCGAGGCGCGCGAACTCGTCGGCGACCGGGCGCGTCGGCGACGCATGGCCGAGCGCGACGACCGTCATCGTGGGCCGGACGGTGGCCAGATCGGCCGCGATGAACGCGATCTGGTCCCCGACGGTCAGGTTGGTGTCCCACACGATCACGTGGAGCTCGCCGATGTCGAAGCTGTAGCTGTCGACGCCGTAGGTGTCCCGGTAGGTCTGCCCACCGTCGTACCAGTCGTGGTTGCCCGCGACCGGCACCCACGGGACCGCGACGCGCGCGAGGGCCTCGTCGAGCCGTGCGAACTCCGCCGGCTTGTTGCCCTGCGTCATGTCGCCGACGATCGTGAAGAACCTCGGGGGCGCGGGCAGATCGAGGAGCTGCGCGAGCGCGGCATCGAGATCCCCGCCGTCCCATGGATCCGCCGGGTTCGCGGTGACGTGCGAGTCCGACGCGACGATGAACGTGACGGGGGCCGCCGCCTCGGCCGGCGTGAGCGGCACGACGCCGAGATCGAGGGCGCTCGTCTCGTCGACGCGGCGCCAGACGGGCCCCGGGCGGAACCCGTCGGGCACCCGGACCCAGACCTGCCCGCCGAGCTCGGGCACGTCGAACCGGTAGCCCCCCGCGGCGTCGGTGCGGGTGAAGCTCGTGCGGGCGTGGCCGACGATCGCGTTCGGCACCGGCGGCTCGTCGCGCTGCCGGAGGCCGTCACCGTTGGCGTCGATGAACACCGTGCCGGTCACCGGGATGCTGGCGCAGCCGGCCAGGCCCACGCACGCGACCACCGCCGCGCGTCCGCCCCGCCTTCTCACCATGGGCGGCAGCATATCCCGCGCCGCGTCGTGGAAGGAAGCCATGCGTGAGCGCTCGGCCGGTGTGCTCGCGGGACCCGCGCGCCATCTCTCACGCACGCTCGACGGGGGCGCGCCGCCCGCGACCGTGCGATGATCCGCGCCATGATCTGGAGACGCCTGGTCCTGAGCATGGCGCTCGTCACCGCGTGCAAGGCGAAGGCGACACCCGAGGGCGGGCCCCCGGCCGGCGGCCCGCCCCCGGCGACGAGCGCCGCCCCGGCGCCGCCCCCCGGCCCGGCGCCGACGCTACGGTGGACCGACCCCGAGGGCGAGCTCGTGCTCGCGACCGGCCCCGGCGACACCCTGACCAGCGCGTGTGGCGTCACCGGCGCGCTGACCCCGACGACGGTGACCATCGCCAGCCTGACCGAGTCATGGACACCGCTCCGGCGCGCCGGGCGCGTGTTCTCCCTCCCCAAGCTCGACTGGCAGATCGAGGTCGACGCCGCTGGCGCCGTCACGCACGAGCGGGGCGGTACGGACACGCCGCTCGGTACCGTGACCGGGCTGACGGGTGATGCGGAGCTCGCGTGGTTCGGCGGCCTGATCATCGGCGCGGCGCTGATCCAGCACCGGGTCACGCTGACGACGGCCGCCGGGCGCACGCTCGAGCTCTCGGGCGCAGCCGATCTCCGCGCGTGGGAGATCAAGGAAGCGGCCAAGCGGATCGCGTCGAAGAACCGCGACGATCTGGCGCCGGTGTTCACCGCGCCCGTCGCCCCCGACGTCAGCAAGCTCGGGGTAGTGGCCACCGGCCCCGGCGCGTTCGAGGTCCGCACTCTCGACGACGCCGCGGCGGCGGTCGTCACGGTGACCGAGGCCGCGGGCGGCACGCTGACCCGCCAGGTCGGCACGGCCGCGCCGACGCCGCTCGGCACGCTGCGTGGTCGCGCCGCGTGCAAGGCCCACGATCGCGCCGTCGCGGCGCTGCTGACCGTGGCGCTCGCCACCGACGGCTCGCCGGCGAACAAGTAGGCGAGGAGTCTGCCCGTGGAGTTCCCGAACGCGCTGCTGCACCAGCTGTGGGCCGAGCGGAGCCCGTTCGTCATCCTCGCGTACGCGATCGTCGCGACGCTGGTCCAGCGCACGCCGCGCGTCGAGCGCTCGCACACCCGCGTCGCGGCCTCGATGCTCGGGCTCCACCTGATCCTCGCGGCCGTCGCCGCCGGCCAGGTCGCCGATGGCTACGACCCGCACATCGTCGAGACCATCAGCCTCGGCTTCGAGCTGCTCGCGGTGGTGTCGATCGGCATGACGGCGGTGTTCCGGCTCGCCCTGCCCCGCGTCGGCCTGTCGCTGCCGCGCATCCTGATCGACCTGCTGACCGCGGTGGCGGTGCTGGTCGTGCTGATCCTCGTCGGGCGACGCGCGGGGTTCTCGGTCGCCGGCCTGATCACCACGAGCGCCGTGTTGACCGCGGTGATCGGCTTCTCGCTGCAGGACACCCTCGGCAGCGTGATGGGCGGCCTGTCGCTCCAGCTCGACAAGAGCGTGATGGTCGGCGACTGGATCACCCTCGGCCCGGGCCAGCCGATCGGGCGCGTCACCGAGATCCGCTGGCGCTACACGGCGATCGAGACCCGCAACTGGGAGACCGTGATCATCCCCAACAGCCAGATCGTCCGCACGCAGGTCACGGTGCTCGGCCGGCGCACCGGCGAGGTCACCCAGCTGCGCCGCCACATCGAGTTCTTCGTCGACTTCCGCACCGCCCCGACCGAGGTGATCGACGTGGTGCGCGCCGCGCTCCGCGAGCCGGTGCCGCGGATGGCGCGCGAGCCCGCCGCCCAGGTCGTGTTCTACGGCGTGCGCGACAGCTTCGGCGTGTACGCGGTGCGCTACTGGCTGTCCGATCTCGAGGTCGATGACGGCACCGACAGCGACGTCCGCACGCGCGTGTGGTTCGCGCTCCGCCGCGCCGGCATCCCGCTGTCGATCCCCGCGATCGACCACGTTCATCACCGTCGACGACCAGGCGCGCGCCCACCCGCAAGTCGAGCGAGGACCACGCCGATCGGATGGCGGTGCTCGCCTCGGTCGACCTGTTCCGCGCCCTCCCCGACGACGCGCGCGCCTCGCTCGCGCGCCAGCTCGCGTACATGCCGTTCGCCGCGGGCGAGGCGATCACGCGCGAGGGCGAGATGGACGAGGGCCTCTACATGATCGTGCGCGGCGAGGCCTCGGTGCAGATCGGCACCGGCCCCGCCGCCCGCGAGGTCGCCCGGCTGACCGCGGGCCGGTTCTTCGGCGAGATGTCGCTGATGACCGGCGAGGCCCGCACCGCATCCGTGATCGCCGCGACCGATCTCGAGACCTATCGCGTCAACAAGGCGGCGTTCCAGGCGCTGCTCGAGGCGACCCCGGCGATCGCCGAGCAGGTCGCGGACATCCTGATCCAGCGCCGCACCGAGCTGACCGCGGCCCGCGATCATGGCACCGAGGAGCACCGCCACGAGCGCGCCCGCAACGCGCTGGTCGGGCGGATCCGCGGCTTTTTCGGCCTCGAACGCCCCAACGACTGAGAGACGGTGGCACAGCCTCGAAACCAGGCGTGACCGTCGCGCGTCAATCGTATCGAGTGGTTGGACCAAGTGCGTAGCCGCGTTCGCACCTGGTGCGTATCTACACACCTGATTGGGTCATCAGCGATCCAGCTGGAGCAGATCCCCCTCGTGGTTTCAGGCTACTTGAGAAAACGGTCACGGTGGCACGAGTGGTGCTGTTGTCGATGACCGAACCATGACCGACCGCGAAGCCAAGTCCCGTGCGGTGAAGATCCTCGCCAAGTCGATCTACCGCGACCTCGAGGCGCAGGGCTTCGACGAGAAGCAGATCGTCTCCCTGGCCACCGAGCTGATCAGCGAGGTGACGTCGAAGATCGCTCGCATCAACGACAAGCAGGCCCAGGTCGCCTGACCTCGCCCCCGCGGCGCGAGCTGCCCGCCCGTCGCGGCCTCGACTGCGGCCTCGACTGCGGCCTCGACTGCGGCCTCGACTGCGGCCTCGACTGCGGCCTCGACTGCGGCCTCAGGCCGGGCGCTCGACCGTACCGTCGATCAAGCGCGCGAACCGCCCCGCCTCGCGCGGGTGCACGGGCTCTGCGCTCGGCCACGTCCAGCCGCCGAACCGCGTGGTCTGGTAGTCCCGGATCGCCTGGTGGATCTCCGCCTTCGTGTTCATCACGAACGGCCCGTGCTTGACCACCGGCTCGCCGATCGGCTGGCCCTGCAGCATCAGGAGCTCGGCGCGGCCTCCGGAGTTGACCAGCTGCACGGTCATGTTCGCGCGCAGCTCGAGCGCGGTGCGCGGCGGCACCGCCTCGCCATCGACGGTCAGCCCCTCGCCCGCGAAGAAGTACAGCCAGCGGTTCGCCCCCGGGCTCGCGGCGGGCAGCCGGACCTGCGCGCCCGGCGCCATGGTGAGGGTCCAGATCGCGACGTCCGAGGACGCGCGCGCGGCCCACGAGCTCGGCGGCGGGGCCGCCGCCCGCGCGCCCTCGAGCGCACCCGCGACCACGGTGATGTCGGTGGTGCGCCCCTCGCGGTCGCGGAGGGTGCGGCGCGGAATGACGTTGCTCCACAGCATCGCGAAGTGCGGCTGCGCGAACTTGTCCACGGCCGGGAGGTTCAACCAGATCTGGAACAGCTCGACCGGGTTCGGCGCCCCGGCATCGAGCAGCGGGAACATCTCCGCGTGCTGGATGCCCGCGCCCGCGGTCAGCCACTGCACGTCGCCGCGCCCGTAGCGCGCCGCCGCCCCGAGCGAGTCCGAGTGATCGAGCAGGCCGCGCCGCACCACCGTCACCGTCTCGAACCCGCGGTGCGGGTGCGCCGGGAAGCCGGGCACGGTCTGCCCGTGATACATGCGCCAGCCGTCGCGGCCCGCGAAGTCCTGCCCGAGGTCGCGCCCCGCGAGCGACGCCGCCGGGCCGAGCACCGCGTTGCCCGGGGGGTACGCGTCGTCGTGGTGCACGCAGAACAGGAACGGGTCGGGTGTCGGCCACGGCGTGGTGCCGGCCGGCAGGGGTGTTGCCGAAAGCAACGCGGAGCCCGCGGGTGTGGTGCGCGTCGTCGCACAGCCGGCGAGGGTCGCCCCCGCCACCGCCGCGCTCCCGATCTCGAGAAGCTGTCGTCTGGTCATCTCGCCCACGGTGGAATGACTATGCCGTGGCCGCGACGTCGCGCAAAGCATCACGCACGAGACGGTGCCTTCCACCTGCGCGGCCACTGGCAGCCCCCGACAAAAGGATCTACGGTCGCGCCCATGGCCAAGGTTCGGATCGGCATCAACGGTTTCGGTCGGATCGGTCGCGGCTTCGTGCGCTGCCTCGCGGCGCAGAAGGACGTGTTCGATCTGGTCCTCATCAACGACCTCACCGACGTGAACACGCTCGGGCACCTGCTCAAGCACGACTCGGTGCACGGCAAGTACCCGGGCACGGTCGAGGTCAAGGACGGCGCGCTCGTGATCAACGGTGACACCGTCAACGTCAGCGCCGAGAAGGACCCCGCCGCGATCCCGTGGAAGGCGCTCGGCGTCGACATCGTGATCGAGTGCACTGGCCGGTTCGTCGACAAGGACACCGCCGGCAAGCACATCACCGGCGGCGCGAAGAAGGTCCTGATCTCGGCCCCCGGCAAGAGCGTCGACGTCACGCTGTGCATGGGCATCAACACCGAGATGTACAAGCCCGCCGAGCACCACGTGATCTCGAACGCGTCGTGCACGACCAACTGCCTCGCGCCGCTCGCGAAGGTCCTGCAGGAGTCGTTCGGGATCGTGTCGGGCCTGATGACGACCATCCACTCGTACACGAACGACCAGCAGATCCTCGACCTGCCGCACAAGGACCTGCGCCGCGCGCGCGCCGCCGCGCTGTCGATGATCCCGACCACCACGGGCGCCGCCAAGGCGCTCAAGGAGGTCCTCCCGGTGATGGCCGGCAAGCTCGACGGCATGGCGATCCGCGTCCCGACGCCGAATGTCTCCCTCGTCGATCTCACCGTCCGCCTCGAGAACAAGGCGACCGCCCAGGAGGTCAACGACGCGTTCCGCAAGGCCGCGGCCGGCCCGCTCGCGGGCATCCTGCAGGTCGTGGACGAGCCCCTGGTCTCGGTGGACTACAACGGCGACCGCCACTCGTCGAGCCTCGACGCCGCGCTGACCACCGCGATCGGCGACCAGGTCAAGGTGATGGCCTGGTACGACAACGAGATGGGCTACTCGCAGCGCCTGCTCGACCTCGCCACGTTCGTCGCGGAGAAGCTCTAAGGTGGCGTTGCCCGGCGGCATCAAGCACGTCGAGGAGCTCGCCGTCGAGGGCAAGCGCGTGTTCGTGCGCGTGGACTTCAACGTCCCGCTCGACAAGAAGACGCGCACGATCACGGACGACGCGCGCATCACCGCGACGCTCCCCACGCTGCGCCACCTGATCGACCGCGGCGCGCGGATCGTCCTCGGCAGCCACCTCGGCCGCCCGGATGGCACGGCGAAGCCCGAGCTGTCGCTCGAGCCGGTGGCCGCGCGCCTCGCGGAGCTGCTGAAGATGGACATCATGCTCGCCGACGAGCCGGTCGGTGATGGCGCCCGCAAGGTCGCCAGTGACCTGCGCGATGGCCAGATCGCGATGCTCGAGAACCTGCGGTTCGATCCGGGCGAGGAGGCCAACGACGAGACGTTCGCGCGGACGCTCGCCTCGTACTGCGACATCTACGTCAACGACGCCTTCGGCACGGCGCACCGCGCGCACGCGTCGACCGCGGGGATGGTGAAGTTCGTCGGCGAGAAGGGCGCCGGCTTCGTGATGGCCAAGGAGATCGACTTCCTGTCGCGCCTCCTCGGCGAGGTCGATCGCCCCTACGTCGCCGTGCTCGGCGGCGCCAAGGTGTCCGACAAGATCGAGGTGATGGACGCGCTGATCGGTCGCTGCAACGCGATCGTGATCGGCGGCGCCATGGCCAACACCTTCCTCGAGGCCGCCGGCAAGAACGTCGGCAAGAGCCGCGTCGAGTCGGACAAGCTCGCGAACGCACGCAACTTCGTGCGCAAGGCGAGCGAGCACAAGGTCGCCGTGCACCTGCCCACCGACGTGATGGTGGCGACCAGCCTCGACGACGAGAGCGGCTGCGCGGCGGTCTCGGTCGACGCGATCCCCGCCGAGAGCATGGCGCTCGACATCGGGCCCGCCACCATCGAGGCGTACCGCAAGGTGCTCGGGGCCGCGCGCACGGTGTTCTGGAACGGCCCGATGGGCGTGTTCGAGAAGCCGAAGTTCGCGGCCGGCACGCTCGCCGTGGCCCGGACGCTCGCCGACAACAAGCTGGCGTTGACCGTGGTCGGCGGCGGCGACTCCGCGGCCGCGATCGCCCAGATGGGCCTCGCGGATCGGGTGTCGCACGTGTCGACCGGCGGGGGCGCCTCGCTCGAGTTCGTGCAGGGTCTCGACCTGCCCGGCATCGCCGCACTTCGGTAAGCGATTCCTGCGCGCAGCTGGCACCCACGCGCGCGCGGGCCGCAGGTCGGGGTATGATTGCCGGCGAATGTCGTTCAAGCGGCTCGCGGTGTTCGACCCCTCGGGTCGCCTGCTCGCCGAGCTGGCGTCGGCCCTCCGGTCGTCGCAGGTCACGCTCGCGGCGATCGGCGCCGACGATCTGCTCGACGGCTACGCCGCCGTGCTGGTCGCGCCATCGGTGGCGATGGACCTGCCCCCGGTGGGGGACGGCCCGCCGCGCTGGATCGTCGGCGATGGCGGGAACGCCGCCCGGCTGTCCCGCGCCGCGGCCCAGGCCGGCGCGGTGGGCGTGCTGCTCACGCCCGTGGCGAGCGAGGCGCTCGAGACGATCGCACAGCCCGGGACGAACGCCGCCTCGATCGAGGGCGACCTCGCCCGCGCGCGCGGGCTGATCGCCACCTCGCTGATCGACCTGACGGGCAGCGCGACCGACACCCTGCACGCCGTGGCCGAGGGGTTCGCCGCACATGACTGCATCATCTGGTGGCGCGATGGCTCGCAGATGACGCCGACCGCCGGGCGCCCCTACCCGACCGAGACCTACCGCACCGACATCGCCGCCGCCGCCCGGATCGCCGCCGCCGCCGCCGGCACCGTCATCCTCGGCGGCCCGCAGCCGCGCTCGGTGATCGCGGACGCGCTACGGTCTGGCCCGACCGAGGTGTCCGGCCTGGTCGCCGTGATCTCCGATGCGGGGCGACGGTTCGCGGCGTCGGAGCGCACCGACCTCAAGGCGCTCGCGGCGCGGCTCACGCGCGAGCTGTCGTGGCTGTCGAGCCACCGCCGGATCGTCGCCGAGGGGGAGCGGCTGCTCGCGACCAGCCTGCACGACCCGCTGACCGGGACGATGACGCGCGGCGCGTTCGAGCAGACGATCACGCACGAGATCGCGGCCGCCAGCCGGCGGAA
This sequence comes from Kofleriaceae bacterium, assembly GCA_964203225.1. Lineage (GTDB taxonomy): Bacteria > Myxococcota_A > Polyangia > Haliangiales > Haliangiaceae > JABFXX01. The sequence continues at coordinate 330,160 of CAXNMK010000002.1, read as the reverse complement.
CGAACTGGTCACGCTCGCGGTGTTCGACATCGCGAGCCTGCGGGGCATCAACACCGCGCACAGCCACCGCGTCGGCGACGAGGCGCTCGCGCAGGTGGCCGCGCGGATCCGCGCGAGCGTCCGCGGCAACGATCCGATCGGCCGCACCGGCGGCGACGAGATCGCGGTGCTGCTCGTCGGTGCGCCCGAGGCTCAGGCCGCGCTCGTGATCAAGAAGATCCTGTCCCGGCTCGAGGACGAGCCGATCCGGGTCGGGGTCGCCACCGAGATCTCCGTGCGGATCCGCGCCGTCGGGACCGAGCTCGGGCCCCGCGAGCGCAGCGGCGAGTCCGCCCTCGCACGCTGCTACAACGCGCTGCGCACCGCGATACCCGGCGAGCTCGTGCTCGTGCCCGCCGACGCCCACGACCAGAGCGAGGACAACCAGGACGCCAGCGCGCTATCCGCCGGGACCATCGTCGGCGGCACCTACCGCGTGGTCCACGAACTGTCGCGCGGCGCGATGGGCGTGGTCTATCGCGCCGAGGACCTCGGCCTCGGGCGCGTCGTCGCGATCAAGGTGCTGCGCTCGGACCTCGCGTCGGATCGCGACCTCGTGATGCGGTTCCGCGCCGAGGCCGGCATCCTCGCCTCCCTCCACCACAAGAACCTCGTGCAGGTGTACGCGCTCGGGGAGCACGCGCGGAACGTCTACTTCGTCATGGAGATGGTCGAGGGCCAGCCGCTGTCGGAGGTGCTGCGCAACACGCTCGATCGCAAGGAGTGGTTCCCCACCGCGGCGGTGGCGCAGATCGCCCTCGAGATCGCGGACGCGCTCGACGCGATGCACGCGCTCGGCCTGATCCACCGCGACGTCAAGCCCGCGAACATCCTGCTCGATCGCGAGCGTGATTGCGCCGTGCTCGTCGACGTCGGCGTGACGGTCAAGGCCGGCGACGTCCGCGACGCCGCGGGCACGCCCGGGTTCGCCGCTCCGGAGTCGTTCCTCGAGCAGACCGACGCGCCGACCACCGACGTCTACGGCCTCGCCGCCACCGCGTACTGCATGCTGACCGGGCGCCCGCCGTTCGGCTCGGGACCGGCCCCCCAGGTCGTGCAGCGCCAGCTCTCGGATCCGCTGATCAACGCATCGCGCCTGCGCCCCACCCTGTCGGAGGCGGTCGACGTCGTGCTCGCGAAGGCGCTGTCGCCGCACGCGAAGAAGCGGTGGTCGTCGGCATCGTCGTTCGCGATGGCCCTCGGCCGCGCGCTCGAGCGGCTGCCCGACGACTCGGGCAAGACCGTGGTGCCGCAGGTACCGGCCGACGAGCTCAGCCGCCACGCGCGCGCCCTGCTCGAGCCCACGGCGGGGATCGCGGCGCGGGATCCCGAGGCCACGGTGTTCCTGCCCGGGGCACTCCGCCAGGTCACCGGCCGGGTCCGCGGCGCCCACCTGCGCGTGCTGTCCAAGCTGCTGCAGCACCACCTCGGAGAGTCCGGCATCGCCAAGCTCGTCAACGAGCTGCCCGCGCTCGGCCCGCCGCTCGCTCCATCGCTCGCCCCGCTCGGCTGGGTCGACCTGAGCGACCTGATCGCGGCCCTCGCTGCCGCGCGCGCACGCCTGCCAAGCCAGCTCGTACCGCGCAAGGTGGGCCGCGGCACCATCAGCGCCACGTTCCCGCACCTGTTCGGCGCCGACCCCTCGACGCTGCGGACCGCGACGGTGATCGCGGGCCTGCCCACCTACTGGGATCGGTTCCACGCATGGGGCGGCCTGCGCGTGGAGCTCCACGAACAGAGCGCGGACGTGGTGCTCGACGGGTTTGCCGGCACGGTCGACGTGTGCGCGGTGGTCGCCGCCGAGCTCGAGCGGATCGTCGAGCTGACCAGCGCATCGAGCGTCAGCGCCACGCACACGAGCTGCGCCGTCGAGGGCGCGGCACGCTGCGTCTTCCAACTGACGTGGACGTAGCGCCCTGACGGGTGGCGCTAGCCGCCGCCGGCGGCGAGCACCTGCTCGAGCCGCTCGAGGTAGTGCGTGGTCTCGGCCGCGTCGCTCGTGCTCGGCGCGAACCGCTCGATGCCGATGATCAGGGCGTCCGTCGCGGGGTGGCGGCCGTGCAGCTGGAGCGCGGCCTTGTAGGCGGCGTCGATCATCTGGTGCGCAGTGCGCGGGCTCAGATCGATCAGCTGGCGCGCGTTCGCCAGCGACTCGCGCATCTGTTCCAGCATCCGCTGGTCGTGGCGGAGCAGCACCTCGCGCTGGTTGATCGAGCCGAGGGAGTCGAGGTACTTCGCGAGCCCCTCGCTCGTCATCCGCGCCGCGGCCAGAGGCTGATCGCGCAGCTCTTGCTCGAACTGGACGAGCTGCCAGCGATCGGCGGCGCGCATCGCCCGGCACACCTCGCTGGCGATGAACCTCGCCATGATCGCGCGGATGTCGTCGAGTGCGGTCCCGTGCCGCGTGATGTCCGCACGCTGCAGGATGTCGTTATGGGAGCCGAGCTCGGAGGCGAGCTCGGTGAGGCCACGGCGCACCAGCAGCGCGCGCCCGAGGGAGGTCAGGTACCCCGGGACGACCGACGCGGTCTCGGCCGCGGGCACGAACGTCTCGTAGACCGCGGCGACCACCGCGTGCACGCCCTCGCTCGCCGAGCTCTGGGTGTCGTCGAGCAGGCCGAGCACCTCGCCGATGTTGCCGACCTGCAGCGCCACCGTCAGGCGCGCCACCGCGCTCGCGTACTGCGAGCGCAGTCCGTACTCGACGGACGCGAGCTTGTCGAGGACGCTGCCCCAGCGCTGCGCGTCGGTCTGCTCCTGGGACTGCTCGTCGATGCCGTCGAGCAGGCCGCCGATGTCGAGGCCGTCCAGATCGAGACCGCCGTCGAACATCAGGTCACCGGGCGAGGACGCAGCATCCTCGTCGAAGTCGAACTCGACGTCATTGTCCGGCTGCGCGGCGGCCGCGGCACCCGGTTCCTGCTGCCGGTCACCGATCAGGCGGCGCGTGAACGCGAGCAACAGCAGCACGCCGCGGAACGTGTGCTCCCACAGCCGCTGCAGGCCCGCGAGCGACGCGCCCATGTTCTCGGGGGCCGTGCGGGTGGCGACGAACCGCTCGTAGAGGCTCTCGTCGAGGCGCTTGAGATCGGCGAGCGCGAGCAAAGCGAGCCTCACCAGCTCGCTCGCCTGCGTCTGGATGCGCGGCGTGCCGATCGCGTGTTGCAGGCGAGGGTCCAACGGAGTCTCTGAAGCTTCGCACGCCAGGACGAACGCGCGCCAATCAACGGCCGAAACCGCGCTTATCTAAGCATCTCGGCGGGCGGCGTCCTCGCTGAAGCCGTGATACGACCTGTTCCGATGCGCACCCCGTTCGTCGTCGGAAACTGGAAGCTCAACAAGACCATCACCGAGGCGCTCGCCTTCGTCACCGAGCTCAAGAACCAGCTCGGCGCCGTCAAGGGCGTGCAGGTCGGCGTCGCCCCGGTGTTCACCGCGCTGCACGCCGTGGCCAAGCGGCTCGAGGGTTCGCCCCTCGCCGTGTGCGGGCAGGACTGCCACTGGGAGAGCACCGGCGCGTGGACCGGCGAGGTCTCGGCCCCGCTCCTGGCGGACGCCGGCGCGAGCTGGGCGATCGTCGGGCACTCCGAGCGCCGCCAGTTCTTCGGTGACACCAGCGCGAGCGTCGGCACCAAGGCGAAGGCCGCGCTCGCGGCCGGGCTCGGGGCGATCGTGTGTGTCGGCGAGCTCCTCGCCGAGCGCGATGCCGGCCGGACGCTCGCGGTCGTCGACGACCAGCTCGCCGGTGCGCTCGGCGGCCTCGACGCCGGGGCCAAGGACTTCGCGACCCGGCTGGTGATCGCCTACGAGCCGGTGTGGGCGATCGGCACCGGCCGCACGGCCACCCCCGGCCAGGCCCAGGAGGTCCACGCGCACATCCGCGCGCGCCTGACCGAGCGGTTCGGCGGGGACACCGCGTCGACCATGCGGATCCAGTACGGCGGCTCGGTCAAGCCAGCCAACGCGGAGGCCCTGATGGCCGAGGCCGACATCGATGGCGCCCTGGTCGGCGGTGCCTCCCTGGAAGCCGCTGATTTTATTGCGATCGTCAAGGCCGCGCGGCCGTCCTAGCGCTTGCACCGCACAGGCCGTTGGGCTAGAAGCTAGGTCCGCATGTCGACGCTGATCACGGTCCTGCACGTCATCGTGTGCCTGTTCCTGATGCTCACGGTGCTGCTGCAGAGTGGCAAGGGCGGCGGCATGGGCGGCGCGTTCGGCGGCGGCAACGCGGCCACGGTGTTCGGTGGCTCGGGCGCGTCGACGTTCCTGCGCCGCCTGACCGCCGCGGCGGCGACGGTGTTCATGATCACCTCGATGGTGCTCGCGTTCATCTCGAGCCACAACTCGGCCGACGCGCTGGAGAAGTTCGGCGACTCGCAGCAGAAGATCGCTGCCGACAAGAAGGCCGCGCGCACCCGTGCGCTCGAGGGTGCCGGCTCGGGCTCCGCGGGTCCGTCGGCGATGTCGCCGGTCGAGCTCGACCTCGGCTCCGCTGCGGGCTCCGCGGATGCCGCGGGCTCCGCCACGGCCCCGACGACGCCAACGACCCCGACGCCAGCGCCTGCCGCGCCGACGCCCGCGCCCGCGGCGACGCCGACGCCCGCGGCGACGCCGACGCCCGCGGCGATGCCGACGCCCTCTCGCTGAGCCGGTCCCGCGGTCGGCACGACGCTGGCCTCGCCCGGTGCTAGGGTCGGCGCATGCGCTTCGCCAAGTACCACGGCCTGGGTAACGACTTTCTCGTCGTCGATCTTCGCACCGCGACCGCCAACGAGGCCGCGCGCGCGCAGGATCCACGCACCGTGATCGCGCTGTGCGATCGCCAGTTCGGCATCGGCGGTGACGGCGTGCTCGCGATCTTGCCGTCGACCACCGGCGACGACGCGCGGATGCGCGTGCTCAACAGCGACGGCTCCGAGGCCGAGATGTGCGGCAACGGCCTGCGCTGCGTGGTCACGGAGCTCCACGAGCGCGGCGGCATCCACAAGGATGAGATGGCGATCGACACCGGTGCCGGGCGCCTGGTCTGCATGATCCAGCCCGACGGCATCACCGTGTCGATGGGCGCACCGCGCCTGACCCGCGGCGAGATCCCGATGGTCGGCCCGATCAGCGAGCGCTGCATCGAGCAGCCGATCGCGCTCCACGGTCAGCCGACGCGTACGATCACGTGTGTGTCGATGGGCAACCCACACGCGATCACGTTCGTGTCGTCGCGCGAGGAGGCCCGCCACCTCGCCGAGACCGCCGGGCCGCTGATCGAGCGCCACCCGTTCTTCCCTGCCCGCACCAACGCCGAGTTCGCGTTCGTGCGGAGCCGCCTCGAGATCGACCTGGTGGTGTGGGAGCGCGGCGCCGGCCTCACGCTGGCGTGTGGCACCGGCGCGTGCGCGACCGTGGTCGCCGCGATCCTGACCGGCCGCTGCGACGAGGGGCCCGCGGTCAAGGTCAACCTGCCCGGCGGCGCCCTGTCGATCCGCGTGATGCCCGCGCTGTCGAACGTGAAGATGCACGGCCCGGCGCAGCTGGTGTTCGACGGCGAGGTCGATCTGGCTGCCCTCGCGCCGCGCCCGCGCTGACCGCCCGGCGGCGCGTCGGCGCTGGTACCGGCGACCCGAAGTCCGATCCGGGTTCCGGCCGTCTCCCAGCACGTTCGCTGGTTCGCGCGGCGTGAACCTGGCAGCTAGCGAGCGTTGACGTCATCGTGATCGTCGACGTGATCGCCCCCGTGATCGTGGCCGTGCACGTGAACGGGAACGCTACCGTGATCGTGATCCCCAGCCGTTGACGGCACGTCCGCCACGCCCGCGGCGTGAGCGCCGAACGGCATCTGTCACTCATGTGCCCCGTCAGACCGCCACTCCACGGCCCAGGGACGAACGTGTCGTCCACGGGCCCGACGACGCTCACGGCCACGGCCCTGCAGTCCGGCCCCGCAAACCCGGAGCGGACTGCCGATCCGCAGTACTAGTCGCCGCGCGGCGGCGTGTATGGCTGCGGCTGCCCGGACGGCTGCGGCTGCCCGTACGGCTGCGGCTGCCCGGACGGCTGCGGCTGCCCGTACGGCTGCGGCTGCCCGGACGGCTGCGGCTGCCCGGACGGCTGCGGCTGCCCGGACGGCTGCGGCTGCCCGTACGGCTGCGGCTGCCCGGACGGCTGCGGCTGCCCGTACGGCTGCGGCTGCCCGGACGGCTGCGGCTGCCCGTACGGCTGCGGCTGCCCGTACGGCTGCGGCTGCCCGGACGGCTGCGGCTGCCCGGACGGCTGCGGCTGCCCGGACGGCTGCGGCTGCCCGTACGGCTGCGGCTGCCCGTACGGCTGCGGCTGCCCGTACGGCTGCGGCTGCCCGTAGGTGGCCCCGCCGTAGGCCGCCGGGGCGGCGCCCGCGGGCTGCTGGGCCTGGCGCCAGCCGTTCCAGTCACCGACGCGCTGGCGGGAGTCGTCCCACCAGCGGCCGGCGTACTGACGCCCCTGCTGGTCGAACACCACGTAGCCCTCGCCGGTCAGGGGCGGGTTGCTCGGCTCCTGCCAGCGGAACTGCAGCACGTTGCCGCGCAGGTTCCCGAAGAAGTAGCCCTCGACCCAGGCGCTGTCGCGCTTGTAGGACCACACGCCGTGGACCGCGCCCTGGGCGATGCCACCCTTGCTGTTGTCGGCCTCGATCTTCACGCCGCCGAAGTTCGACTGCCAGATGCCGAGGGCGACCGCCGGCTCCATCGCCTGCGGGGGCGGGGCGCGGTTGTAGTCGCCCTGAGGGGCAGGCGGGTTGTTGCTGGAGGAGGTTGCCGACCCAGCGGCGGCCACCGTCGCCGCCAGGAGCGCGGCGACCCGCGCGAGATTGCCGAGGCTCATGGTGCAACAGTATAGCCCCGGGGCCGGCCCGACGCGGGCCCCAAGTGGCGGGCGGGTGTTGTCGTTTCCTGGCAACCTGATAGTGTCCGCGTCGCTGTCCGTGCGGTGTTGCACATCGAATGGCACCGGCGGCAAGCGGGCCCATAGCTCAGACGGTTAGAGCGGCCGGCTCATAACCGGTGGGTCCCTGGTTCAAATCCAGGTGGGCCCACACTGAAAAGCGAACCTCGACGAAAGGCACCCCGTGCGCGACCAGCTCGTCACTCTCCTCCAGCTCCAGCAGTCGGACCTCTCGGTCCGCGAGCTCGAGACCGCGGCGGTCCAGCTCCCCGCGAAGCTCGATCCACTGCGCCGCGATCTCGCGAAGCTGCAGACGATGCTCGACGCCGAGCGCGCGAAGCTGGCCGAGACCGAGGCCTGGCGGAAGAACCAGCAGGAGATGATCGACCGCGAGCGCGACGCGCTCAAGGCGGCGCAGGCCAAGCTCCAGGCGTCGAAGAACAGCAAGGAGTTCGGCGCTGCGACCCGCGAGGTCGAGAACAAGCGCAAGACCATCAGCGACCGCGAGGCCGAGCTCAAGAAGGTCAGCGACACGGTGGCGGCCTCCACCGCGCAGCTCGAGGCACGCGACAAGGACGTCGCCGGCGTCCGCGACCAGCTGACCGCGAGCGAGGCGGCGCAGGCCGACGAGGTGGGTGCGATCCACGCTGGGCTCGCCGTGGCCAAGGGCACCCGGGATGGCGCCCGCGCCCACGTGCAGGCGACCTGGCTCAAGACCTACGACTCGCTCTCGGCCAAGCGCGGCTACGCCGTCGCGCCGGTGATCAAGGGCACCTGCCAGGGCTGCCACATGGCCCTGCCCCCGCAGCTCAACAACATCCTCGCGCGGATGGAGAGCATCGAGACCTGCCCGCGCTGCCACCGCCTGATCTACCGCAAGGAGCTGCTCGAGCCGGCGGCCCCCGCCGACGGCAGCCCGCCGGGCGGCACCGCGGGCACGTAGCTAGCCCTCGAGCCGGTCCGCGATCGCCAGCAGGCGGGCGCGCCGGGTCTCGACGATGTTCGCAGCGGCCCGGGCGATCCCGGCGACCGGTGCGGGTGGCTGGCTCGCGAGGAACGCGCTGGCATCGGTCGTGCCCGCCCACCATTGCTTGGCGAGCGCAACCCCGCGCATCACCGCGGCCTCACCGACGGCGGCGTGGAGGAACGCGCCCAGGGGGGATGGTCCGGTGTCGAAGCTCGACTCGGTGGCGCGGCCCTGGGCGAGCAGCCGGTGCAGCGCGCGATCGACGTCGGGCGCGCTCGGCAGCGCCGGCAGGAACTGCTCGGTGCGCGCCATCTCGGGCTTGCTCGCGCTCTTGAGCCCACCCATGAAGTAGTCGATCGGGACGTCGCCGCCGCTCTCGAGGGCGAGCGCCTCGACCACGGCGATCGAGTACAGCTTGGCGCGCAGGTAGCGCACGGCGAGCTCGAGGTTGCCGGTCGCGCGCGCCACGCGCCGGGCGTGGATCTCGGGGCGGGGCTCGCCCGCCCACGCGTGGAACACGCGGTCGGCGGGCAGCCACGCGAGGAAGCCCTCCATGTTCTGCAGCGCGAGCCGGTAGTCCCGCACCGTGTAGACCATCGGCGAGTGGAGCGCCGGGTTGCTCTCGGGGAGGAGCTTCCACGTGTTGTCGAGGAAGCGCGCGGCGTCGTTGTCCGCGAAGTTCTCGACGTCGCGGTTGCCGACTCGGACCGCGCGCCGGATCAGCTCGTCGACGTCCACGCCCTCGAGCTCGAGGCCGACGATCCGCCGGTGGAGCTCGGTCGCTGCGTCCTCGCGGAACGGGATGGTCTGCTCGATGCACGCGGCGACCGCGACCCGGTCGGCCCGGCCGAGGGCGTCCGCGAGCTGCTCCGACGCGACCAGCGCCGAGGCGAACTCGTTGAGCCCGGTCGTCGGCGTCACGACGTCCCCGACCCGGCGGCCGAACACGGTCAGCACGTCCCGGGTGCGCGGGCCGGCCGCGCCGTCGAGCACGCGCCAGCCCTCGGGGCTCGAGCCGAGCACGCCATCGAGCTCGACCTTCATCGACCGAGGGGGGCCGTGGTCGACCTGGATGTAGACGGCGTCGTGGTAGAGCGCCGCGATCACCTCGAGCGGATCCCCGTCGCGGAGCAGATCGACGACGTGGTCGTGGTTGTGGAACTCACGGCCGGCAGCCGATAGCGCCCCGTGCACGGCGAACCCCCACCGCTCCACGCTCTCCGTCGAGACGGACGCCCCCAGGGCCTGGAGCGCCGCAAGCAGCGCGTTCACGATCTCGTGGACGGGTGAGCGCTGACCCATGGTTGTAGACTCACGCTATCACGGGGCAAGGGAGGCCCGTGGGGGGGCCCCAGCATTTGGCGCGACCAGTCGATTCCCGCCTGGTGCAGGCCCCAGCGACCGAGGCCGTCGCGTTCGTCGCGTCGATCGCGCTCGAGCGCGCGCGCGCGGACGCCCTCGAGGTGTTCACCGCCCACGCGCGCGAGATCGGCCTCGTCATCCTCGACATGGGCATGCCCGTGATGGCCGGGCCCGAGTGCTTCGCCCGGCTCCGCACGCTGAGTGATGTCCCGGTGCTGCTCGCGACCGGCTACTCGAGCGACGAGCAGGCGCAGGCGCTGACGACGCAGGGCGCCGCGCTGATCGAGAAGCCGTTCGCGGCACGCGACCTGACGGCGACGGTCGGCCGCCTGCGCGGGCGCCCGCCATCGATGCCGGTCCTGACACGGCCGAGCGGGCGCCACGGGTCAGCGCCCGGCGCGGTTCGGTCAGCGGCTGACGCCGTGACCCACCTGCGCGGGGTCAGCGCCCGACCAGCCGCCGCGGGCGGCCCTCGGAATCGAAGAAGTGCTCGTTCGGCGCAAGAGGTCGGTAAGCCGAGTTCTGTGTGGTGGCGATCATTCATCTAGGCCCGCCATTGCTGACGGGCTCCAGCGACCAACCCGGAGTCATCGCGCGGGCAACGCGACCCCTGTCTGGTCTTGCTTCGGGTGGGGTTTACCGTGCCCCCGCTGTCACCAGCGGAGCGGTGCGCTCTTACCGCACCTTTTCACCCTTACCGTCCTTGCGGCCGGCGGTTTGTTTTCTGTTGCACTGTCCTGCGAGTCGCCTCGACTGGCCGTTAACCAGCACCCTGCCCTGTGAAGCTCGGACTTTCCTCCCGCGGTGAACACGTTGCCGCGCCACCGCCGGCGATCGCCTCGACCTCTTACGTCGAACGAGCATCCACGTCGTATCACGCCCGGACGGCGACCGGGAGCGCGTTGTAGACGCCGTTCTGGAGGTTGCGGCGGATCGTCCACGCCTCCTTCATCACCTTCCACATGTCCTTGAGTGGATTCACGCGCGACCGCTCGTCGTCCTTCCACTCGACGCCGACCTCCTTCACGACGAACCCGCGGCGCTTGGCGAGCGCGAGGATCTCGAGGTCGAACGCCCAGCCATCGATCTGACCACGGGCGAACAGGTCGCGCGCCGCCTCGGCGGTGAACGCCTTGAAGCCGCACTGGGTGTCGCGCACGCCGGGCACCAGCGACGTCTGGATGACCTGGTTGCACAGGCGGCTCCACAGCACCCGGTACAGCGGCTGCTTGACACAGGTGTTCGCGCCCTCGGCGTAGCGCGAGCCGATCGCGATCTCCGCGGCGCAGCCGACGATCGGCGCGAGCAGGCGCGGCAACTCCTCGGGCGGCATCGAGCAGTCCGCGTCGCACATCACGCGGATCTGGCCGCGGGCGGCGAGCATGCCGCGGCGCACGGCCGCGCCCTTGCCGCGGTTCGGCGTCTGGCGCACCAGCCGCAGCGTCGGGATCCGCGTCATCGCCTCCTCCACGACCGCGCACGTGCCGTCCTTCGAGCCATCATCGACGACGACGATCTCGACGCGCAGCGGCTGCGTCGACAGGAACCGGTGCAGGCGATCGAGCGTCGGCGCGATCCGCTGCTCCTCGTTGTAGGCGGGGACGATGATCGAGACATCCACGAACGACACGACATGGGACATGACGAAGCTCCTTGGGGATCAACGAGGAAGATCCAGCGACGACGAGGACGGAGAACGGGTGTGCTCAGGCGGCGGACAGGCCGGGGTCGGCATCGACGCCGAGGCGCCACGCCGGGCGGAACACCAGCCGGCGCTGCGCGGGGAACGTCCACAGCGCGAACACGACGGCGGCGCACGCGAGCTTGGCGACCACGTAGGGCACGCCGAGCTCGACCGTCACCACCTGCATGGCGAGCGTCATCAGCAGGGCGGCCGTCACGGCGACGAGGCCGAACCGGCCGACCTGCGGAAGGGTGACCGGCGACCGGTCACGGAAGGCGACGTGCTTGTTCATCACGAAGCACACCGCCGCCCCCGCGCTGGCCGCCACGAACGTCGACACCGGCACCGCGGCGCCCCCCTCGACCAGCAGGACGAGGAGGGAGACATCGACGGCGGTTCCGACGGCGCCGCCGAGGCCGGCGGCGAGCAGGGCGCGGGGGTGGGTCACGTCAGGGAGCTAGAGCACCCCGTGTGCCACGCGCGCTCCTCCAGCAATTTCGAGTATTTACCTGAGTTACCGTGGTGGACCCCTGACAGGTCCGGTGGTCGTACCACCAGCCCGACGCGAACGGTCTGACACCGGCCGGACGGACGAACCGCCGGACGGTGAAACCGCCGGCCGGCCGGCGTCCGCCCCGAAACGCCAACCGGGACCGCGCGGGTCGCGCCGGAAGGGGGCGCGACCACGGGGTCCCGGGTCAATCAGCGAGTGCGCCCAGGGTCGGGGCGCGGACGCGTCAGGGCAGCTCGAGGCGCGTGCCATTCCACGTCGACGGGCCGAGCGCGCCGTCCGTGTCATTGTACGACGTCATGCCCGTCCAGGTGCCGACCTCGAAGCGATCGACCTTGTAGTCGGCGTTGGTGTCGACGGCGCGGGCCGGGCCCGCGATCTCGAACACCAGGTCGCCGTCGATGCCGGTGATCTGGTCGTAGATCGGCTCCGCGAGTGCGTTGAGGCCCGCGACGCAGAAGCCCTGCCACAGCCCGGCGCTGCCGACACCGACGGCATCGCTGACGATCACGCCGACGTTGGCGCAGTTGACCCACTCGTTGAACAGCTCACCGAGGTTGTTCGCGTCCGGGTCGATCGCGGGGATCACGACCTCGTCGAGCGCGATCCGCAGGAGCGCGCCGTACTTGATGGGCAGCTGGTGCTGCGCCACCTGGACCTGGGTGTTCTGCAGGGAGACACCGACGCCCGTGGTGATCACGTTGTCGAGGTCGTAGCTCGCGAACAGGTAGTCCGACGTCGTGCCATCGAGGGTGAAGCGAACACCGTCGACCGTGATCTTCGCGACGCTGCCGATGCCCTCGATCGCAGGACCGGTCGTGATCTCGAAGCGCTCGGTCAGCCCGAACTTGCGGGTGACCGCGTCGAGCGTGTCGCCGAGGTCGTTGATGCCGTTGACGAGGCCCGGCGCCCAGCTCGTGAGCTGCTGGTTGAGCTCGTCCGCGACGAACGGGAGGAACAGGTTGAGCGCGGACTGGTACTGCGGGTCGGCCTGCGCGATCAGCTGCTCGAGCAGCCACTTCGCCGGGTCCGTCGGGTCATCGGTCGCGTCGAGCAGGCCGTTGAGGATCGAGCCGGCCGCGCCCGGCATGTTCTCGGCGATGTCGAACTGGCTGTACACCCGGTAGGTGCCCGTCAGGTCGAGCGTCCGCGGCGGGGGCGGCGGCGGCGGCTCTCCCGAGCCGGTGCCCGAACCCGAGCCGGTGCCATCACCGTCACCGTCGCGGTCCGTGGCGCAGCCAAACGACGTGAGCGCGAGCGCGCAGGCAAGACCAACCGAGAGCGTCTTCATGATGCGCTGCGTCTACCAAGATCTCGGGCCTCGGTGGTAGTGAAACCGACATCGTTCCCAAAACATCTGATTCACCTCGAAACACCACGAGATCTCAGCGAGTTTTCTCACTGGACCGGCTACTCCAGTAGCCAGCGCGGGCCGCCGTGGCGGTGGATCGCCCCTCGGTTCCAGGCCGGAGCCGGCCCGATCGGCCAGGGTCGAGCCGACCGTCGCCGGACCGGCGGAGCTCGCGCGGCGGGGGACGACGACGCCGCGCGGGTCAGGGCCGCTCAGGGCCGCTCAGGGCCACTCACGGCCTGCGAAGGGACATCTCGGACAGAGCGATCGATGATCGCGGTCGAGCCGCCCCCGGGGATGGCTCGACCGCGAGGGCGATTGAGACGTCCCTTCGCAAACCCTTACACTCGGGCCATGCCGCTGCACGTCGAGACCCCGCTCGTCGCCTCGGCCGCCCTCGGCCACGGGGACCAGCGCGTGTGGCTCAAGCTCGAGTCGCTGCAGCCGAGCGGATCGTTCAAGCTGCGCGGGGTCGGGCACGCGTGCGAGGTGTTCGCCGCGCAGGGCGCGCGCCGGCTGCTGTCCTCGTCGGGCGGCAACGCCGGGATGGCGGTCGCGTACGCCGGGCGCGCGCTCGGCCTGCCCGTCACCGTCGTGGTCCCCGCGACCACCAGCGAGCGCGCCCGCGCGCTGATCCGGGGCCACGGCGCCGCGCTGATCGTCCATGGCGCGAGCTGGATGGAGGCCAACGATCACCTCCAGACGCTGCGCGGGCCGACCGACGCGTTCGTGCACCCGTTCGACGACGCGCTGCTGTGGCGCGGGCACGCGACGATGATCCACGAGGCCGCGACCCAGGGGCCCCGGCCCGAGGTCGTGGTGGTGTCGGTCGGGGGCGGCGGCCTGCTGTGCGGGGTGCTCGAGGGGATGCACGCGTGCGGGTGGACCGACGTCCCGGTGCTCGCGGTCGAGACCGTGGGCGCGGCGTCGCTGCACGCGGCGATCGCGGCCGGGCAGCTGGTCACGCTCGACGCGATCACCAGCATCGCGACCTCGCTGGGCGCCCGGCGTGTGTGCGCGGAGGCGCTGGCCTGGACGACGCGCCACCCGGTGGTGTCGACGGTGGTGACCGACGCTGCTGCGATCCGGGCCTGCGTCGCGATCGCGGACGACCAGCGCCTCCTGATCGAGCCCGCGTGCGGAGCGGCGGTGGCGGCGGTCCAGGCGCGCGAGGCCGCGCCCCTCCACGCCGCGCGCGACGTGCTCGTGATCCTGTGTGGCGGCGCCACCGTGGGGCACCGCGAGCTGAGCGCGCTCGAGCTGTCAGCGGGGCGCTGACGCCGACGCGGCCGCGGGGCCGGCGGATGCGCGCTCGCAGCCCGGCGGACGGGCCGGGGGCGCGGCGAGGCCGGCATCCCGGACCACCACCGGCGCGGCGCCCTCGACGTCGACCAGCGTCAGCCCGGCCGGACCCGCGATCGCGAGGCGGCGCTCGCTCAGCCACTGCGGCGCGAGGCCCCCGGCGCCGCGCGCCAGCTCGGTCAGCGTGCCCGTCGCGACCTCGACGACATGGACCACGGCGTCGACCGGGGCGCCCTCCGGGGCTCCGACCGTCGCCGAAGAGGCTGCGCCCGGGGCCTCGGGCACCGATGGCCCACACGCCTCGCCCGGCGCCGCGACCGTGCGCGCGGACGCCGTCAGGCGCAGCGCACTCGCGCGCGCGTGCTCGTCCCCGTCGGCGCTGACACCGGCGACGGCACCCGCGACCCGGCGAGCCCGCCCCGCGACCAGCTCGACGCGCGGACCGGGTGGGCGCGTCGCCTTCGCGGCGAGCGGGACCAGCCGGCCGCCGACGAGGGCGGACCACCGGAGCGGCGTGCCGATGCCGACCCACACGCCCGCCGCCGGAGCGGCCGCGCGGCACGCGAGCACCAGCGCGGCGGCGCCCGGGACCGCGATCGGCGCCGTGGAGGCCGCGGGTGAGGGTGCCACCACCCCGACCGCCTGCACCGGGCGCGGCCCCGCGCCCTCGGTGACCTGGACGATCACCCGCGCGGCGGTGACCACGAGCGCGGCCGTCACCTCGCCGCGCGTCGCCGCTCCGCCCTCGTCGGTGTGGGTGAGCCGCAGCCAGCGGGCGGTGCGCCCGTCGTACGCGAACAGCTCGCCCGCGGACCGCACGATCCCGCCGGCGGCGATCGCCTCGCCGATCGCGGCTTCGTAGCCCGCGCGCAGCTCGTCGAGGTGGGCCCGCACCGCGGCGAGCGCGGGATCGGCGAGGGCCGCGGCCACCCACGCCCCTGGATCGCCCGCCACCGCCTCGGCGAGGGCCACCACGGCCTCCGCCGCGTGCCCGCGCCGGGCGAGGGCGCGGGCCAGCACCCACGGCCTCGAGCGCCAGGGGATCGCGGGCGCGGGCTTCGCGCGCGGCCGCGATCGCAGGCTCGGACTCGCCCGCCGCGAGGGCCCACCGGGCGTCCCGGAGCGCCGCCGCCCCGGCGCCTGCGCGGTACCGGAACGCCTCGAGCGTGGGTTGCCCGAGCGCGACCGGGGCGGCGGGCGGCGCCGGCAGGATGTCGGCAGGATGTCGGCCACGGCGACCGGGTTCGCCACCCCCGCCTCCTGGGCACGGCCACGGTCCTGCGATGCCTTCTGACCGCACGCGGCCGAGACAACGCACGCCGCGAGCCACGCCCCGCGGGACGCCATGCCCCAGGCGCTACCACGAGACCCCTGCCCCGCGCGGGCGCGCGGCCGCCATTGCCGCCGCTCCCGCATCCTGTTATGTACCGCGCGTCCCATGTGGTGCTCATGCGTACTCCTCGCCGCGGCGCTGATCGCCGGCTGCCAGGACACGTCCGCGCGCTCCGCGGGCGATGAGGTCACGGCCGCGGCCCCCGCGATCGAGGTCCACGCCGCCGACGGCAGCGTCACCGCGCGGGTCGTCGCAGGGCACCCGTGCCGCGCCACCGTCGACGGCGTCGACGTGCAGATCGGCGGGCGGCCCCTCGTGATGATGGTCGGCGCGACCCGCTGGACCGGCAGCGACGACACCAACGGCACCACGCTGTTCCGCGGCGACACGCAGGTCGCGCGGATCTACCCCGCGGACAGCTCCCCCGATCAGGTCGCGGTGTTCGACGCGCAGGGGATCGCACTCGTACGCGTCGCACGCCAGGGCGACACCGCCTCGGTCGCGAGCGGCGCCGGTGCGGTGCTGCGAACGGTGCACCAGGCACCCAATGGCTTTCGCGTCGGTGACATGACCGTCACCGGAACGAACGATCTCCTGCTTGCGGCGGTGCTCAGCGCGCCGGAAGTGGGATCCGAGGTGCGCGCGCTTGCCGCGTGTCACCGCTTGCTCCCCGCTGAGGAAGTAAAGGCGGCGTTCTAGATGTCGTCCGCGCCAAGTATCCGCAACGTCGCCATCATCGCCCACGTCGACCACGGCAAGACCACGCTGGTTGACGGACTCCTCAAGCAGGCCGGAACCTTCCGGACGGGTGAGGTCGTCGCCGAGCGAGCGATGGATTCCAATGATCTCGAGCGCGAGCGCGGGATCACCATCCTCAGCAAGTGCACGGCCGTGACCTGGAAGGGGACGCGCATCAACATCGTCGACACGCCGGGCCACGCCGACTTCGGTGGCGAGGTCGAGCGCGTGCTCGGCATGGTCGACTGCGTGCTCCTCCTCGTCGATGCCTACGAGGGCGCGATGCCGCAGACGCGGTTCGTGACCCAGAAGGCGTTCGAGATGGGCCTGCGGCCGATCGTCGTCGTCAACAAGATCGATCGCCCGGGCGTCGACCCGCACGAGGTGATGGACCAGGTGTTCGCGCTGTTCGACTCCCTCGGTGCGACGGACGACCAGCTCGACTTCCCGGTGATCTACGCCTCCGGCCGCCAGGGCTACGCGATCCGCGAGCTCGGCGACACCCCGAAGGACCTGTCGCCGATCCTCGACCTCATCCTCGAGAAGGTCCCGCCCGCTGGCGGTGACCTCGACGCGCCCCTCTGCATGCAGGTCGCCACGCTCGACTACGACGACTACCTCGGCTACATGGCGATCGGCCGCATGCGCGCCGGCCGCTCCAAGGTCGGCGATCGCGTCCTGCTCGCGCACCGCGACGGCACCAAGGAGGAGTTCCGCGTCCAGAAGGTCCTCGGCTTCCAGGGCCTCAAGCGGTTCGAGCTCGCCGAGGCCATGGCCGGCGACATCGTCGCTTTCACGGGCATGTCGAACCTGAACGTCGGCGAGACGATCACCTCGATCGCGAACCCGACGATCCTGCCGCTCCTCAAGATCGACGCGCCGACGATCACGATGAACTTCCGCGTGAACGATGGTCCGTTCGCCGGCAAGGAAGGCAAGTACGTCACCTCGCGCAACCTGGCCGAGCGGCTCGAGCGCGAGCTCAAGAGCAACGTCGCGCTCCGCGTCGAGGAGACGGCCGAAGCCGGCGTGTTCCGCGTGTCGGGGCGCGGCGAGCTCCACCTGACCGTGCTCATCGAGACGATGCGGCGCGAGGGCTACGAGCTGTGCGTGTCGCAGCCGGTCGTGATCCTCCAGACCGATCCCGAGACCGGCAAGACCCTCGAGCCGTACGAGGATGCCGTGATCGACCTCGACGAGGCCTACTCGGGCCCCGTCGTCGCCGAGCTCAACCGCCGCGCCGGCCAGATGCGCGAGATGCGGCCGTCGGCCCCGGGCCGCACCCGCCTCGAGTACCGGATCCCGGCGCGCGGCCTGATCGGCTACCGCTCGCAGTTCATGACGGACACGCGCGGCACCGGCGTCCTGTACTCGCAGTTCGCGGAGTA
This sequence comes from Kofleriaceae bacterium, assembly GCA_964203225.1. Taxonomy (GTDB): domain Bacteria; phylum Myxococcota_A; class Polyangia; order Haliangiales; family Haliangiaceae; genus JABFXX01. Next base: position 312,573 of record CAXNMK010000002.1, on the reverse strand, counting down.
CGGCCCGCAGCTCGCGGACTTCCGCACCCGCCAGAACGGCGTGCTGATCTCGAGCGACACCGGCGTGACCAACGCGTACGGCCTGTTCCCGCTCCAGGAGCGCGGCCAGATGTTCGTCGGCCCCAGCGTGTCGAACTACTCCGGCATGATCATCGGCATCCACAACCGGGACAACGACCTGGTGGTGAACGGCAACAAGGCCAAGAAGCTGACGAACATCCGCACCACGGCCGCCGACGAGAAGCTCGTCCTCGCGCCGCCGCGGCAGCTGACCCTCGAGTTCGCGCTCGAGTTCATCAACGACGACGAGCTCGTCGAGGTGACGCCGGCGAGCATCCGCCTGCGCAAGTTCGTTCTCGACCACAACGTCCGCAAGCGGTTCGAGAAGAAGCCCTCCCAGATGGAGGACTGAGCAGCACCCGCGGGCGCGAGCCCGCGGGAATGCGATCGCGAGCGACGCCCACAGCCCGCGCAGCGGGCGAGGACGGCGATCCCATCTCTGCGAAGGAACACCGCGCAGCGGTGGGACTGAGCAGCACCCGCGGGCGCGAGCCCGCGGGAATGCGATCGCGAGCGACGCCCACAGCCCGCGCAGCGGGCGAGGACGGCGATCCCATCTCTGCGAAGGAACACCGCGCAGCGGTGGGACTGAGCAGCACCCGCGGGCGCGAGCCCGCGGGAATGCGATCGCGAGCGACGCCCACAGCCCGCGCAGCGGGCGAGGACGGCGATCCCATCTCTGCGAAGGAACACCGCGCAGCGGTGGGACTGAGCAGCACCCGCGGGCGCGAGCCCGCGGGAATGCGATGAGCCCCCCGTGCAACCGGGGGGCTTTGTCGTGGTGCTCAGCGCCGCGGGGACGGCGGCACGGCCTGCGCCATCGTCCCAGCCGAGCGCGAGCTCGGCGTTCTGCATCGACCACCAGTAGCCGGACCACGGCACGCGCGTCGCGGTCAGGGGGTTCGCGTCCGCCTCCACGAGGTCGTGGTCCTCGACGGAGGCGACCAGCTTCGCGAACGCGACCGGGGCCGTCGGATGGCACCGCGTCGAGCGCGGCCAGGGTCGCGAGCGGCGCCCGCGTGCGCGCGGTGACGATGTTGCCGGCGGTCCGGGCGGTCAGCCCGACGTCCCCGGTCAGCGTGGCCTTGGACGCCTGGCCCACCAGGGTCAGCATGGCGCGCGCGGTGGGGCTGCCCTCGGTGAGCCCCCCATCGGCCTTGCCGTCGGTCAGCGCGACGTCAGCGGCGCCGTCCTCGGCAACCTCGACGGCGCACGCGGTGCGGGTGGCGGACACCAGGAGCGAGGCCAGGAGGGTCGTGCGCATCGTGCCCGCGCATGAGCGCCGCGCCGTGGCACAATCTATCGGCTCGCCGGGCCTCGGCTGTCCGGACGTATCGACCACCTCGGGGGCACGCAGGGCCCCGCGTGGCGCCGCGGCGAGCCGCCTTCCCCCCCCACTGGCCAGCCCACCGGCCAGGTCGCCACACCGACCGACCACCATCATGGACCTCCACATTTCGGGAACCTGGCCGTTCGCCTTTCCAGTGCCGGCGGTACGGTCGATCACGGCCGAGGACCGCCCTGCGGTGGACGGGCCGGCCAGCAGAGCGCCGGCCAGCGCCGACGAGGCTCCCGAGCCCGCGTGGGCGGCGCTCGACCCGCTGCCCGCCGCGCTGGTCGCGCTTCGGGTCGATGGCGCGATCCTTCACCTCAACCCGGCGGCCGAGCGGATGTTCGGCTGGCCCGCCGCGGACGTGCGTGGACGGCTGCTGCCGATCGTCCCGGCCGACGAGCAGCCGGCCGCCCTCGCCTTCGTGGCGCGCGTCGCGAGCGGCGAGGCGACCACCCCGACCGAGCACGTCTGGCTCCGCCGCGATGGCACCACCCGCGACGTCGAGGTCATCGGGGCGCCCCACCCCGGCGCGCCCGCTGTGGTCGTGCTCGCCTTCACCGACATCTCGGCGCGCAAGGCGCTCGAGCGGACGGTGCGCATGCGCGAGGACCACTACGTCCGCGCGACCGAGAGCGGCGGCGTCGGGATCTGGGACTGGGATCTCCCGGACGGCGTGCTGGTCGGCTCGCCGATGTACGCGAAGATCGTCGGGCACCCGCCTGCCGCCATCGCAGGGGGCGCCGGGTGGTTGCGCGAGCACGCCCACCCGGAGGACCTGGCGCGGTTCGAGGCGAGCCTCCGCGCGCACCTCGACAAGCGCAACCCGTTCATCTCCGAGTTCCGGTTCCGCGGCGGGGACGGCCGCTGGCGCTGGATCGAGATGGCGGGCCTCGCCGAGCGCGACGCGGACGGGGTCCCCACCCGCATGATCGGGACGATCCGCGACGTCACCGATCGCGTCGAGGTGGAGCAAGTCTTGCGCGAGCGCGAGGGCCACCTGCGGATCCTGGCGGAGCACGCACAGGACCTGGTCGGCCTGTGCGAGGCCGACGGCACGCTCGCATTCAGCAGCCCGTCGCTGACCACCCTGCTCGGCTGGCTGCCCGCTCATCTCGTGGGCCGGAGCGTGTTCGAGCTGCTCCACCCCGACGACGAGGCGCGCGTCCGCCGCGAGCACGCCGACGTGCTCGCCGGCCACAACGTCTCCGCCATGCCGGCCCGGGTACGCCACCGCGACGGTGGGTTCCGCTGGTTCGAGATCAGCGCCCGGCCCGTGCACGACGCGCGCGGCCTGGTGGGGCGGTTCCACCTGATCGCCCGCGACATCACCGAGCGCCGGGCCGCGGAGGCCTCCCGTCGCGACCTCGAGCAGCAGCTCCTCCAGACCCAGAAGATGGAGGCGATCGGCACGCTCGCCGGGGGGATCGCGCACGACTTCAACAACATCCTCGGCGCGATCATCGGGTTCACCGAGCTCGCGCGCATGGACCTCCCGCCCGACAGCGAGCCCGCCGAGAGCCTGACCCACGTCCTCGCGGCGAGCGAGCGCGCCAAGCGCCTGGTCGCGCAGATCCTCGCGTTCAGCCGGCGCGCCCCCTCCGAGCAGCTCCCCCTCGCGCTCGCCGAGCTCGTCACCGAGACCCGCTCGTTGCTGCGCGCGACGCTGCCCTCGACCGTGCAGCTCGTGGTCACCATCGCGGGCGACCCGGGCCTCGTCCGCGGCAACTCCACGCAGCTGCAGCAGGTCCTGCGCAACCTCGCCGGCAACGCCGAGCACGCGATGCGCCCGGCGGGTGGCAACGCTCACGATCGAGATCGCGCGCGTCAGTGGCGCAGTTCCCGACCAGGAGTGGGTACGCCTCGCAGTCACGGACACCGGCGCGGGGATCCCGGCGGACGTGGCGGCGCGTGCGTTCGAGCCGTTCTTCACCACCAAGCCCGTCGGCGAGGGCTCCGGCATGGGCCTCGCCGTCGTGCACGGCATCGTGACCGCAGCACCGCGGCCGCATCACGATCGGGCGCGCCCCGGCGGGCTGGCACGATCGTCGAGGTGATGCTGCCGGCGCTCGCCCGGGGCACCACCGTCACGAGCGTGACCACCACCGGCCGGATCCGCGCCACGCCCACGCCCGGCGCGCGGCTGATGGTCGTCGACGACGAGCCGGCCCTGGTCAACGCCCTCGTGCGGCTCGGCACGCGACTCGGGCTGCGTGTCACCGGGTTCGTATCGTCGAGCGAGGCGCTGCGGAAGTTCGCCGGGACGCCGCACGCGTACGATATTCTGCTCACCGATCAGACGATGCCCGGGCTGTCGGGCGAGGAGCTGATCACCTACGTGCGCGCGATCCGCCCCGACCTGCCGGTGATCCTGTGCACCGGGTTCTCTCGCACGCTCAGCGCGGAGCGCGCCGCCGAGCTCGGGGTGGGGGCGTTCCTCGCCAAGCCGGTGTCGGCCCAGCAGCTCGCCGAGGCACTCGCCGCGGTCACGGCCGCGACGGCCTGAGCGAGGCCGCTACGTGCGGGCGGCGACGACGCCAGCGATCGCCGCGGCGGCCGCGGGCGGGGCGCGATCCGGATCGAGCACGTCGGCCCAGCGCTCGACGCGGCGCTGCCAGTTGGGGCGCTGCTCGACGGTGCCGGGCACGTTGTGCGGCACCGGATCGAGGACGAGGTCGTCGAGCGCCACCAGCACGATCTCGGCGGGGCCGCGGGCGAGGTCGGTGGTCGCGCCCACCATCGCGCGCTCGACCTCGGTCAGGAGGTCGCCCGCGATCGCCGGCTCGACGAACGCCAGCAGCGCGGTCTTCTCGGCCGCGCGGACCACGCGCTCCTTGGCATCCTGCGCGGCGGTGATCAGGCCGAGGTCGGTGCGGTCGTCGATGTCCGCGCCCCGCCACCAGCCGGCGAACGTGGGCGTGTCGTGGGTGTTGAGCGACGCGACCGCGCTGGCCGGCGACGGCGTGGGGCTCGCCCCCACCGTGTGCGGGATCGCCCACTGCCCGACGTGCAAGCGGAACAGGCCGTGGCGCTTCATCGCGGGGCGCACGTGATCGGGGACGGTGCCGAGGTCCTCGCCGATCAGGGCGCACCGCGCGCGGCCGGACTCGAGCGCCAGGATCGCGAGCAGCTCGTCGGCCGGGTAGCGCAGGTAGACGCCGTCGGTGGCCGGGCGCCCCGACGGCACGCAGTACAGGCGGAACAGCCCCATCACGTGATCGATGCGCAGCATCCCCGCGACCTGCATGTGATGCCGCAGGCAGCGGATGAAGTAGCGGTACCGGTCGCGGCGGAGCGCGGACGGCGACAGCGGGGGCAGGCCCCAGTCCTGCCCGCCGAGGAACAGCGGATCGGGCGGCGCACCGGCAGCCAGCGTGGTGAGGAACAGGTCGCGGTGGCGCCACACCTCGTACGAGTCGGAGTTCACCCCGACCGGCAGATCGAGGTAGAGCGCGACCGGGCCCTGCGCGAGCGCCTCGAGCTGCTGCTGCATCGCCCACTGGGCGACCGCGTGGGTGGTGACGCGCGCACCATCGGCCCCGAGCGCGATCGCCTGCTCGCGCGTGGTGATCGTCGGCACGCCATCGCGCCACGCGGCGGGCCACTGGCTCCAGCCGGTGCGGTGCTGCTCGCCGATCGCACGAAAGGCTGCGTAGTCGTACGCGCCCGTGCGCTGCGCCCACTGGTCGATGGTCGCGCCGAGGGTCGGCGTCGCGAGCAGCCGCGTCGCGATCGGATCGAGCGCCTGCCGCCGCCACTGGTACTGGCTGCGATAGTCGATCAGCGTGTCGGCGACGATCGGCGGCGCGGTCGGCGCGGCGAACCCGGCCTCGGCCGCGAGCTGGGCGAGATCGAGGTAGAGCTCGTTCCAGAACAGCCGGCTCGCCGGAGAGTACGGGCTGAACACGCACGGCTCGTCGAGGAACTGCGCGAGGATCGGCAGCGTGCCGACGAACTGCCCGCCGCGCGCGCCGACCGCGGTGAACAGCTGGCGGAGCGACGCGAGGTCGCCCGCCTGTCCCGACGCGGAGGACGCCAGGCCGTAGACCGGCGCGAACACACCCCACCGGCGCGCCCCCGAGCCAGGGCCGCCCCACGCCTGCGTGGGCGCGGCGATCGCGAGGGCCTCGCCCTCGACACCGGCCACCTTCCAGCGCAGCGCGTGGTAGCCGTTCTCGCCGTCGAGGCGCACCGTCACGCGCCGCACGCAGTGGACCACCCCGCCCGGCCACGCGTGGCCATCGGCGGGCAACTCGAACAGGCGGCCGTGCGCGCGGACGAGGCCGCCGCTCTCGGTGGTGACCTCGACCTCCCACGGACCCTCGTGTTCCGCGGGCACCGAGAACGGCACCACCACGCTGCCGTCCCAGCCCATGACGACCGGCGGAACCCGCTCCGCCCAGCGCGCCCGCTCGAGCGCGGCGATCGCCGCCGGGGCGTCCGCCTCGCTGTCGACGCGGATGCCGAGCTCGGGTGCCAGCGCGCGCACCGCCGCGAGGACGGCCTCGTCGCTCGCCCCCGTGAGCTCGCCGCGCCAGCTGAAGTACTCGACGTCGAGGCCAGCGGCCTTCGCCAGGTCGCGGAGCGCGCTCACGAGATCTCCTTTACCCGACGAGCCGGAGCCAGACGCCAGGCATCAGGCCCATCACCAGCACGAACAGAGCCGAGAACGCGATCACGAACATCAGGCCACCCGACTTGAGGGTCGCGTGCGGCTGCGTGGGCTCGCGGAAGTACATCGACGTGACGATCCGCAGGTAGTAGTAGATGCTGATCGCGGAGTTGACGACGCCGACGATGACCAGCCACAGCAGCTGCCCGTCGTAGACCTCCATCGCGGCCTTGAACACGTAGAACTTGCCGAAGAAGCCACCGGTCGGCGGCATGCCACCGAACGACAGCAGGCACACCGTCATCGCGAGCGCGACGGCAGGGTTGGTGCTGCCGAGGCCCGCCCAGTCGTCGACCAGGAGCCGCTCCTTGCCCTTCGAGCCGATGTACGCGACGACGCCGAACGCGCCCATCGTCGTGAACGTGTACGAGATCAGGTAGTAGATCAGGCCCTGGTGGGCGGTCGGCGAGCCGAGGCCGAGCGCGCACACGCCGACCAGCAGCACGCCGCCGTGCGAGATCGAGGAGTACGCGAGCATCCGCTTCACGTTGTCCTGGCGCACCGCCGAGATGTTGCCGATCGTGATGGTCACGGCCGCGATCACCACCATCGGGCTCGCCCAGCCGAGCGTGCCGAACGGGAGGATATCGCCACCGAGCGCGAGCCCGAACATGCGGATCATCGCGGCGATCGCGGCGGCCTTGACGGCCGCGGCCATGAATGCGGTGACAGGCGTCGGCGCGCCCTCGTAGGCATCGGGGGCCCACATGTGGAACGGCACCGCGGCGACCTTGAAGCCGAACGCGACCACGAGCAGGAACCCGCCCGCGATCACGAGGCCGGGGTTCGCCGTCTGCGACAGCGCGGCCTGCATCTTGAGCAGGCTCGACGTGCCGGCGGCGCCGTAGAGCAGCGCCATGCCGTACATCAGGAACCCGGTCGCGAACGCGCCGATCAGGAAGTACTTCATCGCGGCCTCGTTGCCGCGGCGGCTACGGCGACGCATCGCCGTCATGACGTACACGCCGATCGACATCGTCTCGATGCCGAGGAACACGGTGACGAGGTTCGCCGCGTGCGCGAGCATCACCATGCCCGACGCCGACAGCAGCAACACCCCGTAGTACTCGCCCATCTGCCAGTCGTGCTCGCGCTGGTGCGCGGGCGACATCAGGGCGGTGAACGCGGTGATCACGCCGAACAGCGCCGACAGGACGTAGCCGGTGCGGTCGGCGATCAGCATCTCGCCGAACAGCGCGATCCGGGTGTCCGGGCCCATCTGGCGGTACAGGACGATCGACGCGACCGCCGACGACAGCGCCCCGGCGACCGTGAGGCCGACGAGCGCGCTGCGATCCGTGCCCTTGTAGAACGCCTCGGCGAGCACCAGCAGCATGCCGGCGACGGCGAGGATCAGGTAGGGTGCGAGGTAGCCGAGGTCAGCGGGGTTGAAGGTCATCACGGTGCACCTCCACCCGCGGCGGCCTGGCCCCGCGGCGCGGCGAGGCGCGCGGCGACGGCATCGGCCGCCCGGGCGGCTTCGTCGAGGTTGTTCTGGATCGCCGCGGCGGCCTTGTCCGAGCCACCCGTGGCCGGCAGCGAGCCGAACACGTGGGCCGGGCCGTCCGGCTCCGCCACGCGGCGGTGGAAGTCCCGGATGAACTTCTGGACGCTCGGCTCCATCGTGGTCAGGAACGGGCGCGGGAACAGGCCCATCAGGAAGATGCCAATCACGATCGGCAGGAACGTCGCGAGTTCGCGCGTCGACAGGTCCGGCAGGTGGCCGTTGCGGGCCTTGTCGAGCTTACCGAAGAACACCTTCTGGAACATGTAGAGCAGGTAGATCGCGCCGAGGATCACGCCCGTCGCCGCGAGCGCGCCGAGGAGGCGCGGCATCGGCAGGAAGTTCGGGTGGGTCGGCGGGAACGAGTCGCCCGCGTTGAACGTGCCGAAGATCGTGAGGAACTCACCGACGAACCCCGACAGCGCCGGGAGGCCCGCCGAGCCCATCACGATGATCAGGTAGAGGCCCGCGAACAGCGGCATCTGCTTCCAGATGCCCCCGTACTCGGCGAGGCGCCGGGTGTGGCGACGCTCGTAGAGAAAGCCGATCCCGAGGAACAGGCCGCCCGTGGTCAGGCCGTGCGACAGCATCGCGTAGATCGAGCCCGAGATGCCCCACGAGGTCAGCGCGAAGATGCCGAGCGCGCAGAACCCGAGGTGACTGACGGACGAGTACGCGACGAGCTTCTTGACGTCGTCCTGCGCGTACGCGACGAGCGCGCCGTAGATGATGCCGATCACCGCGAGGACCGCGATCACCGGCGCCCACACGGCCGCGCCGTGGGGGAACAGCGGCATCGCGTAGCGGAGGAATCCGTAGATGCCGAACTTGAGGAGCACGCCGGCGAGGATCACCGAGCCCGCGGTCGGCGCCTCGACGTGCGCGTCGGGCAACCACGTGTGCAATGGGAACAGCGGCACCTTGATGGCGAACGCGATCGCGAACGCCAGGAAGCACCACTTCTGCGCGCCGTACGGCAGCGCGACGTTGAGCAGCTGCTCGAGGTCGGTGGTGTAGATGCCGGTGACCTGGGCGTGGTTGACGTAGACGTAGAAGATCGCGACGAGCATCAGCAGGGAGCCGACCATCGTGTAGATGACGAACTTGATCGACGCGTACAGCCGGCGCTGCCCGCCCCAGATCCCGATCATCAGGTACATCGGGATCAGCATCACCTCCCAGAACACGTAGAACAGGAACACGTCGAGCGCGACGAACGCGCCGATCATGCCCGCCTCGAGGACCAGGACCGCGGCCATGAACTCGCGGGTGTGCTTCTCGATCGCGTTGCCCGTGCCGAGGAGCGTGATCGGCATCAGGAACGTGGTGAGCAGGACGAGGAACAGCGAGATGCCGTCCACGCCGGTCTTGAAGTGCGCGCCGAGGCCGGGGATCCACTCGACGTCGAGCACGAGCTGGAACGTGTCCGACTTCACGTTGAAGTACTTGAACATCGCCAGCGAGGCCAGGAACGTGACCGTCGTGAACATCAGGCCGATGCCGCGATGGAGCGGCGTCTCGGTCTTCGGCGTGCACATGACGAACAGCGCACCGACGAGCGGCAGCGCGATCAGCAGCGGGAGGATGAACGAGCCCGGCATGACTACTTCTTCTTCCCGTCGAGGTCGGAGGCCGCGGCGCCGGTGGTGGCGGACGGCAGCCGGATCGCGCGCGAGATCTTCGTGGTCTTGCGCGTGACCGGATCTTCGATGAACAGGGTCACGCGTGCGTGGGTGTCGCCCAGGAGCACGAACAGGTCCGGCGTCGAGTACAGCGCGCCGGTGCCTGGATCGCTGTCGGGGGTGCCGTCACCATCGACATCCCACGCCAGCTTGGTGGTCGCTCCCGCCACGCCGGCGCCCGGCTTCGCCATCAGGTGCAGGCGGTCGCCCACGATCTCGTAGTCGAACGTCGGCGCCTGCCGGCAGTCGGAGATCAGGAACACCGCGGCGGCGCCCACGACCAGGCCCGCGAGGTAGCGCTGGACCTGCCCGTTCTGGAACCAGCGCGACGCGCGGCCGAACACGCCGACCACCGTGGCCGAGCCGTCGACCGCGATCGTGTCGATCAGGAAGCGGTCGACGACCTCGAACAGGCCGCGCGCGATCACCCGGTACGGGCGGACGAACACGGCGTCGTAGATCTCGTCGAACCACAGCTTGGCCTTCGAGGCGCGGTAGGCGCCGGCGAGCGGACCATCGACCAGGCGGCGGACCGTGGCGGACGGACCGCCCTTGCCCGCGCCGTACATCGACCACGCCAGGCCGATGCCGAGCGCGCCGATGAACAGCGCGACGGCGGCGAGCCCGAGGGTCGTGCCGTCGGACGCGTGCCCCATGATCGCCTGACCGGTGCCCCCACCCTCGGTGGGGTTGTACCAGGTCGAGACCACGCTCGGCGCGAGCCACTCGGACAGGCCGTGCAGCTTGTGCGGCATCCACGACACGTGCGGGAACCCGAGGAGGCCCGCGAGCGTCGCGAGGGCCGCGAGCACCACGAGCGGCATCGTCATCGAGTTCGGCGACTCGTGCGCGTGCTTGGCCTCTTCGGAGCGCTCCTCACCGGAGAACACGAGGAAGTACAACCGCCACATGTAGAACGCGGTGCCGAGCGCGGCCACGAGGAGACCGCCCCACAGGATCTTGCCGTACCAGACCGGCCAGCCCGGCGGGTGCGTGGTGAACGCGCCCGCGAGGATCTCGTCCTTCGAGAAGAACCCGGAGAACGGGAAGATGCCGGCGATCGCGAGGCACGAGATCAGGAACGTGATCCGCGTGATCGGCATGTGCTTGCGCAGGCCGCCCATCGTGGTGATGTCGCCGGGGGTCGTGGACCCGCCGTGCTCCATGCCGTGCATGACCGAGCCCGCGCCGAGGAACAGGCACGCCTTGAAGAACGCGTGCGTCCCGAGGTGGAACACCGCCGCGACCCAGTTGCCGGTGCCCGCGGCCACGAACATGAAGCCGAGCTGGCTCACGGTCGAGTACGCGAGGACCTTCTTGAGGTCGGTCTGGGCGAACGCCATGAACGCCGCGGCCAGCGCGGTGATCAGGCCCACGGTCGACACGACGATCATCGCGGTGGTCGACGCCGAGTACAGGAACGACAGGCGGCACACCATGTACACGCCCGCCGTGACCATCGTCGCGGCGTGGATCAGCGCCGACACCGGCGTCGGTCCCGCCATCGCGTCCGGCAGCCACACGAACAGCGGGATCTGGGCGCTCTTGCCGCACGCGCCGATGAACAGGAAGATCGCCGCGGCTGCCGCGAGGCGCTCGCCGCCCCAGAACGGCTGGACGTACGCGGCGCCCATCGCCTCGCTCTTGAGCTGCGCGAAGTCGAGCGTCTTGGTCGCCCAGAACAGCAGGAACATGCCGATCAGGAAGCAGAAGTCGCCGATGCGGTTGACCACGAACGCCTTGCGGCCGGCCGTGGCGTAGGCCTCGTTCTCGTACCAGAACCCGATCAGCAGGAACGAGCACAGGCCGACGCCCTCCCACCCGATGAACATCACGGGGAGGTTCGCCGCGAGGACGAGGATCAGCATCGCGCCGGTGAACAGGTTCAGGTAGCCAAAGAACGCCGCGTAGCGCGGGTCGCGGGCCATGTACCCGGTCGAGTAGATGTGGATCAGCGTGCCGACGAACGTGACGATCAAGATCATCACGGCCGACAGCGTATCGAGCCGGAACCCGAGCTCGACCTTGAGCGTGCCGACCTCGATCCAGGTGTAGACGGTCTGCGCGATGCCGACGCCGCCCTGCCCTGCCTTGAAGGCGGTCCACAGCGGGCCGAACACCAGCCACAGCGAGATGCCACACGCGGCGGCGACCGTGCCGATGGCGACGGTGTGCACCACGCTGTTGGACAGCCGGCGGCCGAGGGTGAGGTTGAACGCCGCGCCGAGGAGCGGCAGGAGGGGAATCCAGGTCAGCACCGGGAGGCCCATGAACGTGAGGTTCGAGTAGTCCATCGCGCGCTCAGTGCCTCAGGGTCGTGAGTCGATCGACATCGACGTTGCGGCGGCCGCGGAACACCGCGACCACGATGGCGAGGCCGACGGCGGCCTCCGCGGCGGCGACGGCGATCACGATCAGCGCGAACGTGTGCCCCGACAGGTCTCCCCACATGCGGGAGAACGTCAGGAGCGTCATGTTCGCGGCGTTGAGCATGAGCTCGACGCTCATCAGGATGATCAGCGCGTTGCGGCGGATCAGGACGCCGGCGGTGCCGATCAGGAACAGGACGGCTGCGAGCACCAGGAAGTGCGGGTAGCCGACGTTGAACAGGATGTCACCCATGACTCAGAGGCCTCCGGGGGCCGGCGAGCGCGGCTCGCCCTGGTTGTCCTGGTCCTCGTGGAGCGGCCGGGCGATCGCGATCGCGCCGACCACGGCGATCAGGAGGAGCAGCGAGATCGCCTCGAACGCGAACAGCCCGGGCCCGAACAGGTCCCAGCCGACCGCCTTGACCGAGCCCCAGTCCGCGCGCTCCATCAGGGCGCCGTTCGGGATCTGGACCGCGGCGGGCGCGTCGACGGCGGACGCCGGCGCCCGGACGTTGATCAGCATCATCACGAGGCGGCCAATCAAGTAGACGATCGCGACGCCACCGAGCAACTGGCCCGCGCGCCCGGTCGGCGCGACCGGCTCGTCCTCGGGCCGGTTCAGGATCATCACGACGAACACGAACAGCACCATGATCGCGCCGGCGTAGACCAGCATCTGGACCACGGACAGGAACGACGCGTAGAGCATCATGTAGATCGCGGAGATCCCCAGGAAGCTGCCGACCATGCCCATCACGGCGGCGATCAGGTTGCGGCGCGTGACGACGAACAGCGCGCCCCCGACCGAGGCCGCAGCGAACACCCAGAACAGGAGCGCCATGCCCTTGCCGCTGGACTCGACGATGTCGGAGTGCGGCGCGACCTTGGTGATGTTCGCGCGCGAGACGCGGGTGGTGGCCTGCGCGGGGATCGGCTCGGCGGCCGCGAGCGCGGGCGACAGCGCATCGGCCGCGCCGAGCGCGAGCAGCGCGGTCATGATCAGCAGCAGCACGCGGGTCATGCGGCCCTCGTCCGCACCGCGGCCTCGAACTCGCCGCGGAACTTGGTGAGGAATCCGAGCATCGGCCACGCGGCGGCATCGCCGAGCGCGCAGATCGTGTTGCCCGCGATCCCGTGGGCGATGCTCGACAGCAGGTCGACATCGCCGGGCTTGCCCTGCCCGAACGCCACGCGCCTGGCGACCTTCTCGAGCCAGCCGGTCCCCTCGCGGCACGGCGTGCACTGGCCACACGACTCGTGGTGGAAGAACTTCATGATCCGCCACACCGCCTTCGGGATGTCGGCCTGGTCGTCGAGCACGACGATCCCACCCGAGCCCGCCATCGTGCGGAGCTGGCGGCCACCGCCGAGGTCGAACGGCTGGCCGGGGCGAACCATCACGGGCTTGATCCGCTCGTCGGTCTGCAGCGCGTCGAACTCGCACGCGACATCGAGTTCGCTCGCGTCGAGTGGCGGCATCGACACGCCGCCCGGGATCACGGCCTTGGCCGTGCGGCCCTTCCACACGCCGCCGCACAGGTCGTTGATGATCTGGTTGAACGTGATGCTCATCGGCACCTCGAACACGCCGGGCTTGTTGACGTGGCCCGACACGCACACCATGCGGGTGCCGCCAGACCGCCCCACGCCGAGACCGTTGAACCACGCGCCGCCCTTGTCGATGATCGCCGGGACGTTCATCAGGGTCTCGACGTTGTTGACGATCGTCGGGTCGCCGAACAGGCCCTTGACCGCCGGGAACGGCGGCTTGAGGCGCGGCTGACCGCGCTTCCCCTCCAGCGAGTTGAGCAGCGCGGTCTCCTCGCCGCAGATGTACGCGCCGGCGCCGCGGTGCACCGTGATGTGGCACTCGAGGCCGGTGCCGAGGATGTTGTTGCCGAGGTAGCCGCGCGCGTAGGCCTCCTCGACCGCCTTCGCGAGGACCGGATACTCGCGCATCATCTCGCCGCGGATGTAGATGTAGTTGTGCACGGCCTTGAGCGCGTGCGCGCTGATGATCATGCCCTCGATCAGGAGGTGCGGATCCCAGTACACGAGCTCGCGGTCCTTGCAGGTGCCCGGCTCGGACTCGTCGCAGTTGACGACGAGGTGCACGGCCTTGGCGTCCTTGGGGACGAAGGTCCACTTCATGCCCGTGGAGAACCCGGCGCCGCCGCGTCCGCGCAGGTTCGACGCCTTGACCTCACCCACGATGTCGTCGGGCTTCATCGCCAGCGCCTTGCGCAGCGTCTGATAGCCGCCGGTCTTCTCGTAGCCGGCGAGCGTCTTGGCCTCGGGGTTACCGAACCTCGCGGAGACGACCTTGAATCCAACTTCGGATGGCATCAGACGATCTCCCCTTCCGGGCGCGGGTTCCTGTCGAGCTCGGCGATGATCTTGCCGACCTGATCGGGCGTGATGTCGAGGATGTACTGCGTGCCGGCGACCGCGCAGGGCGCGTTGGCGCAGGCGGCGATGCACTCCTCCTCGACGAGGGTGAACTTGTTGTCGGCGGTGGTGCCGCCCTTCTTGACGCCCAGCTGCTTCTCGAAGGCCTCGAGGACCTCGTAGCCGCCGCGCAGCATGCACGAGATGTTCGTGCACATCCGGATCACGGTCTTGCCGGCCGGTTCTCGTCGGTACATCGTGTAGAACGTCGCCACGCCGTAGACGTGGGCGTAGGGCAGATCGAGGGTCGTGCCGACCAGTCGGAGCGCGTCGTCCGAGAGGTGACCAAACTGTTTTTGGGCCAGGTGCAGGGCCGCCATCACGACCGGCTGTTTGGTCGGATAGCGCTCGCACAGGGCCGCGATCTTGTTCTTGGCGTCCGCGGAGAATTCGAGTGACATCGAGATGTTGCCTTGTGCCGACCGGATGAGGGCGGTAGGCGAGCGGAACGTAGTTTGCTCGGTCGGGACGGTCAATCTTGGGAGCGGCCAATCTAGACCGGGGCGATCCACTCTCGGCCGCCCACGCGCCACCAGGTGCGGCGATTCGACGCAACTGGCCCGACCAATCATCCCGCCGGTCGGAGCGGTCGGTCGGGATGCAGCCGGGATGCAGCCGGGATGCAGCCGGGATGCAGTCGGGATGATGAGGTCGCCGGTTCCCTCCCCTGCCAGGCGCCGCGCGCGGTGTGGTACGCCCTCGGCGATGGCCCAGGCCCACGATGTACCGCTGACCCGGATCGAGCGCCTCGCGATGGCGGTCGGGGAGTTCGCGAACGAGGACAGGCGCGGCAAGTGGCTCCAGAACCAGTTCCTCCGCAGGGTGTCGTACCCGTGGGTGCGCGCCGCGCTCGCCAACCGGATGCTGGTCGACGGTCTCGACGACCTGATGGTGCTGCGCCCGACCACGGGCGTGCTGCTGGCGTCGAACCACCGCAGCTTCTTCGACCAGTACGCGATGCTGCTCGCCTGCTACATGGGCCCGGTGCCGTGGAGCCGGCACCTGTTCTTCCCGGTCCGCTCGAACTTCTTCTATGACCAGCCGCTCGGGATCGCGGTCAACTACGCGATCGCCGCGGGCTCGATGTACCCGCCGGTCTACCGCCAGTCCGACCGGCGCGCGCTCAACGACGACGCGCTCGATCGCATGGTCGAGATCGTCAAGAAGCCCGGCAACGTCCTCGGCATGCACCCCGAGGGCACGCGCGGCAAGGGCGACGACCCGTACACGCTGCTGCCCGGGCAGCCGGGCGTCGGCAAGCTCGCGCTGGTTGGCAAGCCGATGGTGATCCCGGCGTTCACGCTCGGGCTCGGCAACAACGTCCTCGAGGACGTGCGGAAGAACTTCAGCCCCGGCGCGCGGCGCACGCACGCCGTGATCTCGGTGTTCGGCCCGCCGGTCGACTACGCCGACCTCGCCGCCGAGACGCCGCGCCCCACGCTCTACAAGAAGTGCGCGGACCGCTTCATGGCGGCGATCAAGGCGCTGATCCCACGCGAGCAGGAGCTGCGCGCCGACATCCTCGCCGGCCGGATCGCGGCCGACGATCCGCGCTGGCTCGGCGATCGCGTCGGCGTCAGCCGGCTGTACGCGCAGGAGGGCCGGCTGTAGCGGTCGTCCTGGCCTGCGCCCGTCAGCGCTCGACGCGCGTGATGTTGCGGAGCACGTTGCCGGTGGCCCCGTCCTGCAGGTTGATCGCCCACCGCGCATCACTCGCCATGCGGATGGTGTTGTTGATCACCTGGTTGCGGACCGAGGCGGCGCCGCCGTCGATCCGGTACAGCGACACGCCCGAGGCGTGGTTGTCGTCGAGCACGTTGTTGCGGATCACCGCGTCGGTGACGGCATCCCCGGGGATGCCGGAGCCGCCGAGCGCGCCGTTGCCGGTGATCACGTTGTTCTCGACGACCGCGCCCGTGATCGCGCCGTCACCGCCCATGCTGATGTCGCCGTTCATGTGCACGCCGCGCATGCCGTTGCCCCAGATCTTGTTGCGGCGGATGACCGGGCGATCGGCGCTGTTCGACGCGTACACGCCGTGCTGGGCGGCCGACCGCGAGATCTCGTTGTCCTCGACGAGGATGTCGTCGCAGAACGCGGTGAACACGCCCCACTTGCCGCTGGCGTCGATCCGGCTGCCGCGCACCGTGACGTGGTCGCAGTCGAGCGCCGCGATGCCGGCGCGGGTGGCGCCGCTGACGTGCAGGCCCTCGATCCGGATCCACGCGCCCCCATCGACCAGGATGCCGTCGCGCCCGGCGCCGAGGGTGCCGTCGACCCGCGCGTCACGCTCGGCGACGAACGCGATCGGCGCCGCCGCGGTGCCGCGGGCGGTGACCGTGAACCCCGCGTAGGTGCCGGCGTGGATCACCACGGTGTCGCCAGCATGGACGGCGGTGGCCGCGCGCTGGGGCGTCCGCCACGGGGCGGTCTCGGTGCCCGCGGCGGTGTCGCTGCCGGTCGGCGCGACGTGGAAGGTACCGGCGAGGGCCGGTGAGGACGACTGCGCGAGTGCGCACAGGAGGATGCCTGTCATGACGTGGAGGCTACGGCGCACGTGCGCCCTCGTCGCTGTGTCTCGATTCGCACAGCGCCGCATCCAAAGCTCGCCGAGTGCGCATGCGCGCGGATCGCCGTCCTCGTGGTGTCACGCCACGGCTGTCGCGAGCCACGTACGCGGTGTTACGCTCGGGCTCATGGTCTTCGGGCAGGACGACACGCTCGCGAGCTCGCTGCCCGCGTCGACCGCGGTGACCGCGGACCTCCCGGCCGTGATCGCGGAGCGCTACGAGATCGTCCGGTGGCTCGGCGGCGGCGGCATGGGGCGCGTCTACGAGGTGCTCGATCGCGAGCTCGGCGAGCAGGTCGCGCTCAAGGTCCTGCGCGCGGGCCTGTCCGACGATGCGCTCGAGCGGTTCCGGCGCGAGGTCCGGCTGACTCGCAAGATCCAGCACCGCAACGTCGCGCGCATGTTCGACATCGGCGAGCACGCCGGGAACCGGTTCCTGACGATGGAGCTGGTCGGGGGCGCGCCGTTGACGATCGAGCTCGGCGCGCCGATGCCGTGGGGACGGATCCGCCACCTCGGCCTCCAGCTCGCCGCGGGCCTCGCCGCCGCGCACCAGATGAGCGTGGTGCACCGCGATCTCAAGCCCGACA
Source organism: Kofleriaceae bacterium (assembly GCA_964203225.1). Lineage (GTDB taxonomy): Bacteria > Myxococcota_A > Polyangia > Haliangiales > Haliangiaceae > JABFXX01. The sequence goes on along the minus strand of CAXNMK010000002.1, from coordinate 295,349 downwards.
ACATCCTCGTCGAGCGCACCACCGATCGCCTCGTGATCACCGACTTCGGGATCGCGCGCGGCGGAGACGACGCCGCGGTCACGCACGTCGGCACGGTGATCGGGACGCCGCGCTACATGGCGCCCGAGCAGCTCGCGGGCTGGCCGGTCGATCCCCGCGCGGACCTGTTCTCGCTCGGCGTGATCCTGTTCGAGATGGCGACCGGCGCGCGCCCGTGGTCCGGCGACAACGCGATCCACCTCGCGGTCGCGCAGGCGACCACCCCGCCGCGTGGGTTCGACGGCGCCGCGGTGCCCCGCGAGATCGAGGAGCTGATCGCCCGGTGCCTGCGGCTCGAGCGCGAGAGCCGGCCGACGACCGCCGAGGAGATCGCCGCGGTGATCGCCGCCTGCGACGCCACACCCGCGCCCCGCGCCGCCCGGCCCACGCTCGCGCCGCCGCGGGCCCCTGTCGTCACGCACGGCGGCGCGAGCGCCACGGTCATGGAGGGCACCACGCTCGCGGTGCTGCCGCTCGGCTGCGGCCCCGGCGACGACTACCTCGCCGACGGCCTGCGCGAGGACCTGATCGACGTGCTGTCGATGGCGCCGAGCTTGCGCGTGCGACCGGCCGGGCTCGGCCGCGCCCAGGCCGAGGCGGACGCGCGCGCGATCGGTCGCCAGCTCGACGTCGAGCACGTGATCGCCGGCGCGGTCCGCCGCACGCCGGCCGGGCTGCGCGTCGCCACGCGCCTGATCGGCGTGGCGGACGGGTTCCAGATCTGGGCGCAGCGCGTGGACTGCACCGAGGCAGACCTGCTCGCCGTCAGCCAGGACCTCGCGGAGAAGATCGCCCAGGCGCTGTCCACGCGCGCGACCAGCAGCCCCCGCCCGATGGATCCCCGCGCGGTGGACCTCTACCTGCGCGCGCGCGGCGAGCTGCGCCGGTACTGGGCCGAGCACGCGCAGAACGCGACGGACCTGCTCGAGCAGGCGCTCGCCTACGCACCGTCCGCCCCGCAGCTCCTCGGGGCGCACGCGCTCGCGGCGGTGCAGACGTGGATCCGCCAGGGGAGCGCCCCGCAGCTCGCCACCGCGGTGGCGTCCGTCGAGCGCGGGCTCGCGAGCGGCCTCGGCGAGGCGCACCTCGCGGCCGCCAACCTCCAGCTCAACCAGGGCGCGCTCGAGCTGGCCGCCCGGAACTTCGGCGTGGCGGTCGCGCGCGCCCCGATGTCCGCGCAGGCCCACGAGGGCGCCGGGCGGCTGCTCGTCGAGATCGGCGCACTCGACGAGGGCCGCCGCCACTTCGAGACCGCCATCGGCCTCGATCCCGGGCGCGCGCAGCTGCTCAACATGGACCTCGCCCGGCTCGACGCGCTCGACCGCAACTGGGTGGCCGCGGATCGCCGGCTCGCCCAGCTCGTCACCGATCCGGACCCGCCGGTGGTCCTCCTCGGCGTGGTGATGCAGGCGCGGCTCGCGATGTGGCGCCGGGACCTCGAGCGCACGATGGCGGCGGCCCGCCTCATCACGCCGCAGGCGGTGTCCGACGCGGGCAGCCTGGTCGCGTTCTACCAGCGCTGGCGTGACGCCGGCCAGTTCGACGCCGCGGCGTGGGATGCGCTCGTGGTGCCGCTGCTCGATCGAAGCGTGCCGCATCGGTTCCAGGTGGTGATGCTGCAGCGGCTCGCCGAGCTCGCGGTGCTGATGGATCAGCCGGAGCACGCGGTCCAGGCGATGCACGCCGCGTTCGACATGGGCCTGATCGACCTGCACTGGGCCGAGCACTGCCCGCTGCTCGGCGACCTCGGCACGCACCCCGGGCTGGCCGCCGTGCGCACGAAGGTCGCCGAGCGCGCCGGCCGCCTGCTCGCCGCGTACCGGACGGCCTGACGCAAGGCATGGGTTCTGCTCATGCGCGCCGCGGTGGACGGAGACCCCCTTGCGCCGACGAGATCCGGTGGAGACCTGTGCCTGCGGCGCTCAGAGATTGAGAATCAATCGCTGAACGATCCCCCGGGGAGCTCCGCACCCCGCCCCGCCTCGCAGGGCACGCCACGCGAGGTCCCCACCTCTGGTCGAGTTTGTTTCACAAACTCTCGAGGCACCGGAATCGCGACCGGGAACGTGACCTGCGCGTCGGTGGCGCCGGGGAGCCCGGTGAACCCGGACGCGCGCACGTCGCCCGCGAGCGCAGCGGTCTTGACGGGCAGCCCGTTGACGGGCGGCAGGTGCCGCAGCGTCACGGTGAGATCGCCCGTGCCCGGCGCCGCCACCAGCGTGTTCTCGAGCCCGACCGGCAGGCCGTTGACGTCGGCGTCGGTGTACGCGTGGGTCAGCGCGGCGCCCGGGAGATCGCTGGCGGGACCATCGACCGCGGTGCCGGTGAAGAACACCTGGTGCTGGTCGCCTTCATCGCGGACCTCGACCGTGATGTCCTCGGCGGGCGTCTCCAGCGCGTTGAGGAACCGCACCGAGGTCGCGTAGGTGGTGCCCACCGTGAGCGTGAACGCGTCGACCGTGGGGGGCTCGCCGCCATCGCCGTCGGGATCGTCGAACACGGCGGTGACGGTGGGGCCGCCGCCCATCGGGACCATCACGAGCTCGACGCGGGAGATCACCTCCTCCTCGTTGCCGGGGCCGGTGGCGTCCTCGCCGCAGGCGGCGAGCGAGGCGCAGAGGAGCGATAGCAGGGACAGGCGCGAGAGCTGCGACATCAGGAGTCCTTTCCGAAGGTGACGCCGAGGCGCAGGAGCAGCTGCCAGCCTGGCTGGTCGACGAAGTAGCGGGTGAGGGAGGTGTATTCGCGGTAGCGCGCGTCGAGCAAGTTGGCCCCGGCGAGCGCGATCGTGAGCGGGTGGCCGAAGGCGCGGGTGAGCGCGCTGGCCTCGGCGCCGAGCAGGAAGAACCCGGGCGGCGGCGGCGCGAGGTCCGCCTGCGGGTCGACGCGGTCCTGGCGGCGGACGACCTCCCCGGTGACCGTCAGGGCGACGTCGGTCAACCCGGCGAACGCGGGCGGCTTGTAGGTCACGTGCCCGCGCGCGCGATCGGGCGGCACGAACACGAGGTAGCCATCGTCGCGCGTGTTGCGCGCGCGCACCGCCGATACCTGCGCTCCGAGCTCGAGCCACGGGGTGGGCGTGACCGCCACGCCGCCGTCGACGCCGTAGAACAGCGCGTCCACGGCGCGGGTGGTGAACCGCGGGAACGTGCCGCGGATCAGCACGTCGTAGATCGGGTTGCCGTCGGCGTCGATCGCGGGCGCGAAGTAGATGTAGTCGGCGATGTAGTTCGCGTAGGCCGAGGCCTCGGCGGTGACGTGGTCGGTGCGGATCGTCGAGGTCAGCGCGCCGCCGTACGTGGTCTCGGGCCCGAGGTCGGGCTTGCCGAGGCCGACCACCGGGAACGTCGGCGACGTGCCGTTCACGTACTGCTCGTCCGGGTTGGGCGGCCGGCTCGCCGTCGACAGATCGAGCTTGAGCGCCCACGGCTCGGTGACGTGGACGAGCGCGCCCGCCGAGGCCGACAGCGTGTGGTAGCGCGAGGCGCACTCCACGGGGTCGGCGCTGCCGGTGCCACAGGCGTCGGCCGCGAGCTGCCCCGAGCGCACGAGCCGCAGGAAGTCCTGGCGCTCGATCGACGCGGTGCGGGCGAGCCCGTCGTACCGCACGCCGGCCTCGACCTCGACGTCGTGCGCGATCAGCCGCTCGATCGCGTACGCCCCGACGCCGAGGGACCGGTAATCCGGCACCAGCGGCAGGCCCGCGTAGTGGTGGATCTGCGACGTGCCGACCACGCCGACCTCGCCGCGCAGGTGGAGGTGATCGCTGAGGTGCACCTGGTTGTGCTCGAGCCGCAGCTCGACCTCGCTGGTGAGCAGGCGGAAGTCGAACTGCGGCCCGGTCACCGCGCTGCGCACCACGTCGTACTCGCGCCGGTGATCGTACTGGAGCGCGGAGGTCGCGGTCAGCGCGCCCACGTGGGTCAGCTCCCAGCGCGCCCGCGCGAGCGCGAGGTCGTGCGCGACGGCCTGGTACGCGCGGTCGATCTCGAACCCGGTGGTGTAGAGGTCCGCATCGACCGGCCGGTCGCGCTCGAGCTGCGCGTTGAAGTCGTCGATCGACTCGAGGCGCAGGCAGCTGCACACGCCGAGCGTGGCCTGGTAGCGCCGGTACGAGAGCATGTACTCGGCGTCACCGTGGCGGTACCCGATGGACGCGCCGACGCTGCCATCGAACAGGCCGGTGTTGTCGAGAGCGTAGGTCGGCGTGGCCGCCCCGCCCTGCCGCTTGACGCTGCCCTCGATCTGCCACGCCAGGCCGCGCGCCGACGCCGGGGCGCCCTGGATGCGCGCCGCGGTGCTCCCCCCGCGCGCGTTCGTGATGCCGATCAGGTGGAGCTCCGCGACCAGGCCGGGCTCGCGCAGGAGCGCGGGCGGATCGATCAGGATGGCGCCGCCGATCGCGTCCGGCCCGTACCGCACACCCGAGGCGCCGCGCACCACGGTCAGCCGGTCGGCGATGAACGGATCGATCTCGGGCGCGTGATCGAGCCCCCAGTCCTGGCCGCGGTGGCGGATCCCGTCGACGAGCATCAGCAGCCGTCGCCCGTACTGGCCGCGGATGATCGGCTTGGCCATGCCGCTCCCCGAGCCGAGCTGCGTGACGCCCGGGATGTCGGCGAGCGCCTCGGCGAGCCCCGCGCCGCGGGTCCGCTCGAGCGCGGCGCCTTCGAGCACCGCGGTCGCGCGCATGTCCTCCGCGCGCGGCGCCCGCTCCTCGACGACGATCACCTCGCTGTCGAACGCGGTGAGCTCGAGCTCGAGCGAGCCCTGGGCCGGCAGCGTCAGCGTGCGCGCGCCGCGCGCGTAGTCGGCGCGCTCCACCTCGAGCAGCGCCGGGCCGGGGCAGCGCCCTGTCAGCACGAACCGGCCGGCGGCGTCGGTGTCGACCACGACGGCGCCGTCGACGAACACCGTCGCGCCGGGGACCGGCTCGTGGGTGACGGCGTCGACGACGTGGCCGTCCACGCGCGCGGTACAGGCGGGCGGCGACGGCGGGGACGAGGACTGCGACGGTGGCGGACTCGGTGGCGGACTCGGTGGCGGACTCGGTGGCGGACTCGGTGGCGGACTCGGTGACGGACTCGGTGACGGTGACGGACTCGGTGACGGACTCGGTGCTCGGTGACGGACTCGGCGACGGTGACGGACTCGGTGTCGGTGACGGACTCGGTGTCGGTGACGGACTCGGTGGCGGACTCGGACTCGGTGACGGTGCAGGTGGTGCGGCGGTGGGCTGCGCGAGGGCGCGCCCCGGCACCAGCGCGCCCCCGGTCAGGACGACCAGGGCGAGCAGGACGGGGCCGCAGAGACGGACGCGAACGACGCGGATCACGCGGAGCTCCTCGACAGAGCGTGGACGGGGACGACGGGGCGCACGCACACGCGCGCCGGACGGCCGGCGGATCGCCCCGACCGGTGGCCGGTACGGCGATCACGCCCGCAGCGAGGCCTCGCGCAGACGCGCGGGCTCGCTCGTCACACGCGCGCGGGCGGCGAGGTCTTCGGGGCGAGCCGGTAGCGCGACCGCGGATCCGGCGCGTCGGTCACGGCCATCGCGTCGGCTACCGCGAGCGGCGTCGAGTCAGCGACCGCCCCGGCGGGCGAGGGCAGGATCGCGGCGTGGTCGAGGGCGGCGAGCAGCTCGCAGCCACCGGCCTCGGCGTCGGCCGCGACATCGCGCCCGTGCACGTGCGCGGTGTCACTGGTGGTGTGGTGCTCGGCGAGCGCGTGGGCGTGCCGGAGCTGGCCGCTGACCGCGTCGCGCACGTGGGCGACCGAGGTCTCATGCCGGAGCGCGCCGAGCACCGTCAGCAGCAGCAGGGCGCACGCCACCAGGGCGGTGATGCGAGCCGGGCGCGCGCGCGTCCCCCGGGCAACGCGACGCTCCTGCAACGGGGTGACAGCGGCCACGGGCGTCGACGGTTCTGTCACGACTTCAGGAATCGGTCAAGCACGCGTCCCGGGCCGGCGACCGTCCGCCGCCAGGGTCGATGCACGCCTGTTCCCTCCCTGGGCCGTTCCGTTCCACGGAGCTCCGCCCCGCCCTACGCGGCAAGCCGCGCAGGGTTCCCTCGCCGAGCTCGAGGCTGTTTCACAATCTCTCAGTCGACGTCGGTGCCGTGCTCGGCGACCAGCACCGCCGCGCCCCCCTCGTCCTTGACGATGTGGGGCGGCTGGCCCTGCGGCCCGGGCGTGGGGTCCGGCTTGACCAGTGGCGGCGGCCGGCGCGGCGGCTCGCGATCCGCGATCGCCTGCGCGACCTCGCGGGTGAACGACACGAATGCCATCCCCGGGCGCTTCGAGTGCTCGGTGGTGACGAACCGGATCCCCTCCAGGTGCCAGCCCTGACCGACCCACTCGTTGACCGTGTCCTCGATGTTGACATCGGTGACGATCGACAGCTCGACGAACTTGAACTGTACTGCCATCCCCGGAGCGTAGCCGGTCCCGTCGACCGGGGGGAGGCCCGGAGGCCGCTCCGCCCGTCAGCTCTTGGCGAGGAGCTTGGCGGCGTAGGGCGCGTGGTACGTGATGATCATGTCGGCGCCGGCGCGGCGGATGCCCGTCAGCGTCTCGAGCACGACCCGGTCCTTGTCGATCCAGCCGTTGGCGGCGGCGGCCTCGATCATCGCGTACTCGCCGCTCACGGCGTAGGCCGCGATCGGCATGTTGACGTCGTCGGACACCGCGCGGATCACGTCGAGGTAGGCGAGCGCCGGCTTGATCATGATGATGTCGGCGCCCTCGGCGACGTCCATCGACGCCTCGCGAACGGCCTCGGCGACGTTGGCGTAGTCCATCTGGTGGCCCTTGCGGTCACCCGACTGCGGGGTCGAGTCCACGGCGTCCCGGAACGGGCCGTAGTAGGCGGACGCGTACTTGACCGAGTAGGCCATGATGCCGACCTGGTCGAAGCTGTCCTCGTCGAGGCTCTCGCGGCACACCGAGACGAACCCGTCGAGCATGCCCGACGGCGCCACCAGGTCGACGCCGGCCTTGGCGTAGCTGACCACCGTGCGCGCGAGGTTCTCGAGCGAGGCGTCGTTGTCGAGCTCGCCGTCATGGAGCACGCCGCAGTGGCCGTGGTCCGTGTACTCGCAGAAGCAGGCGTCGGCCTGGACGACCAGTTCGGGGCGGGCCTTCTTGATCGAGCGGATCGCGCGCTGGACGACGCCCGAGTCCTTCCACGCCTCGGAGCCGACGGCGTCCTTGCGCTCGGGGACGCCGAACAGGATCACGCTCGGGATGCCGAGGTCGGCCGCGCGCGCCGCGGCCTCGGTGGCCTTGTCGACGGAGTAGTTGAACTGCCCGGGCAGGCTCTTGATCGGCTTCTCGATGCCGGTGCCCGGCACCACGAACAGCGGATACACGAAGTCGTCGACGGACAGGCGGGTCTCCCGGACCATCCGCCGCAGGCCCTCGGTGCGCCGCATCCGGCGGGGCCGGTAATCGGGGTAGTTCATGGACGAGGTGGATACACCGCCGCGATGGCGTTGGCCACGCCTTCGGGCGTCGGCCCGGTGGCGACCGCGACCTCGGGCACGCCGGCCTCCCGCAGGACCGCCGCGGTGGTGTCCCCGATCGCCAGGAACCGGGTGGTCAGCGCCGACAGCGGCCCGACGATGGCGATCAGCGCCGCGACCTGCGAGGGGGCGAACACCAGGCACACCGCGGCCTGGCCCCCGACGAGCAGCGCCCGGCCCTCGGCGATCGTCGGATCGTCGCCGGGCACCGGCATCGTGCGATAGGCGACGATGTCGTCGATCTCGGCGCCGACCCCGCGCAGGATGTGGATCGCGTCGTCGCGGCCGTGCTCGGCGCGCGGCACGAGCACCCGGCGCCCTCCGAGAGTGCGCTGGGCGAGCAGCGCCCGCGCCAGGGACGCGCCATCGTGGGCGCCCGCCGGGTGGACGGCGTGGATCCCGGCGGTGGCGAGCGCGTGGAGGGTGGCCGGGCCGACCGCCCACACCTCGGGCAGCGGCAGCGGCGCGCGGGTGGCGCGGTGCGCGAGCGCATGCGCCAGGGCGTCCGCCGCGCGCGCGCTCGCGACGAGGATCGCGGCGTGGTTCCCGGCGTCGAGCGCGCGCCCGAGGGCCCCCGGATCGCGCGGCGGCTCGGTCCGGGTCACCGGCATCGCGACCGGCGTCAGCCCGCACTCGACCAGCACGGTCGTGTAGGCCGACCGGGGATCGATCTTGCGCGTCAGCACCGCGGGGGCCATGGCATCAGCATCGTACTATGCCCCGGCACCGGCGATGCCCCGGCACCGGGGCCGCTGGCAGGGAGCGTGGTCTACCTCCGCCATGGTCTCGCCTGGCGCTCCCTGGGTCCCACCCCGCCCCGCTCCCCCGATTACCGCCGTGCGCGCGCGCGCGGCGCCCGGGCATGATCCGGCGCTCGCGCGGGCGACGCGGTGGGCGCCGCTGCTGCTGTGACCTTACACACGCGGGCGGTGGCGCACGCATGGCGGGTCGAGTACGGTCGCGCCGTGCGTTGCCTCGTGCTCGTGAGCCTGCTCGCTGCGTGCTCGAACGGCCCGACCAAGCGCGAGGACGCGTCGATGCCGCCCTCGCCTCGCCCCTCGCCAGCGACGGTCGGCCCCAGGGTGGTGATCGAGACGCCCGCGGGTGAGGTCACCGTGGGGATCGAGGTGGTCGACACCCCACCAAAAATCATGCGCGGGCTGATGTTCCGCGAGCACCTGCCGCCCGACGACGGCATGCTGTTCCTGCTCGGGGACGACGAGGACCACGCATTCTACATGCGGAACACGATGATCCCGCTCGACATGATGTTCATCCGCGCCGACAAGACCATCGCCGGGATCGTCGAGAACGCCGAGCCGCGGACCGAGACGCTGCGCCGGGTCGGGCTGCCGTCGCGCTACGTGCTCGAGGTCAATGGCGGGTTCTCCGCCGCGCATGGGGTCAAGGCCGGCGCGCGGGTGCGGTTCGTCAACGTCCGCGACTGACGCGGCGCGGCGCCGACGTGGGCGGCCGACGCGGGCGACCGATAGGTTGAGACGTCGTGCGGCTAACTGTTGCGTCGGTCACGCGCGACGCAGCCTCACTCGACGTATTGTGTCGCCTCTTGGTTCTGCGATAGAACCTCTCGTAACTTAGACCAGGGGAAGTCTTCATGGCATCGATCCGCTCGTTCCTGCTCGCTACCGCTCTTCCGCTCTCCCTCCTTGCCTGTGGTGGCGACGATGGCGGCGGCGGCACCGTGATCCCCGAGGGTGACCACTACCAGTACGTGTCCTCGCGGGTGCTCGTCCCCGAGAACAACAACCAGTCCCGCGAGTACGGCCTCGATCTCAACGGCGACAACACCGTCGACAACCAGCTCGGCATGGTGCTCGGCACCCTGGCGACCATGGGCTTCGAGATCCAGGTGACGGTCGATGAGGCGGTCGCCGAGGGCTCCATCATCCTGCTCGTCGACTTCCAGACCACCGACTTCACCAACGCCGGCGCCGCCGGCCTCAAGGTCCTGCTCGGCGCCACCCCGATGCCGCAGCCGTGCACCGATCCGATGATGCCGACCCCGGCGACCTGCGGCAAGCACCTCACGGGCACCGGCTCGTTCACGATCGACCCCGCCTCGCCCGAGAGCGCGGCCGTCGGCGGCAAGATCGTCAACGGCACGTTCACCGGCGGCCCCGGCGAGATCACCCTGCAGATCGCCCTCGGCGGCGCGGACGCGATCACGCTCAACCTGATCGGCGCGCGCGCCAAGGCCTCGGGCATCACCGCGGACGGCATGACCAGCGTCGTGTTCGGCGGCGCCATCACCGAGGAGCAGCTCAACAGCGAGGTCATCCCGGCGATCGCGGCCCAGCTCGAGCCGACCATCGCGGGCGACTGCACCGACCGCATGAACCCGACCGGCGGCTGCGGCTGCACGGCGGGCTCGACCGGCAAGACCGTGCTCGACCTGTTCGACTCGATGCCGAAGGACTGCACCGTGACGGCGCTCGAGATCCAGAACAACAGCCTGATCCAGTCGCTGCTCGCCCCGGACGTCAACATCGACGGCATGCCCGCCCTCTCCCTCGGCATCAAGGCCGAGGGCAAGAAGGCGACCTTCCCGGCGCAGAACTAGCGAACGGCTCCCCCGGCTCCCCGGGTTATCGATCGAGGGCGTGACCAGCGATGGTCGCGCCCTTGTTCGTTTCGGCGCGCTTCGGGCGCGGCTCAGGGCGCGATCAGCGACACGCCCGCGGCGGCGAGCGCGGCGGCGCCGACCAGGCCCGCGTCGTCCCCGAGCTCGGCGGGCATGATGGTCAGGCGCTCCATCGACGCCACCGGCGCCACCGCGGGGAGCCGCGCCAGCACCTCGGCGTACAGCGCGGGCGTCCGCCCGAGCATGCCGCCGCCGAGCACCAGCCGCTCGGAGTTGAGCACCGCGAGCGCGTTGCCCAGGGCGACCGCGAGCAGCGGCGCGAGCTCGGCCCACAGCGCGCGCGCCCAGGGATCCCCGGCGGCCGCCGCCTGATCGACGTGGCCCGGCGTGACCGCGTCGATGCTGCCCGCGAGCGCGACCGCCGACGACGCCGCGCCGGCCGCGAGCTCGGTGGTGATCCGCCGCGCCACGTAACTCCCGCCGACGTACGCCTCGACGCAGCCGCGCTGGCCGCACGCACACGCCGCCGCGTCGGCGTCCCAGCGCACCTTGACGTGCCCGATCTCGCCCGCGCAGTTGCTGACGCCCTCGACGAGCTGCCCGCCCGCGATCACGCCGCCGCCGATCCCGGTGCCGACGTAGACGCCCAGCACGTCGCGGCAGCCGCGCGCCGCGCCCGCCACCGCCTCGCCCCACACGATCGCGTTGACGTCGTTGTAGACGCCCACCACGAACCGCGCGCCCAGGCGCCGCGCCAGCAGCGCGCCGAACGGGACGTCGCGCCACCGCAGGTGCGGCGAGTTGGCCACCGTGCCCTGGCGGTCGCGCAGCATCGCCGCGAGGCCGACGCCCACCGGCACGGCCGGGCCCGATCCGGCGGCCGCCCCCGCGAGCTGCTCGGCCGCGCGCGCGACCCGCTCGACGATGGTCGCCGGATCGCGCGGCTCCCCGACCGCCTCCTTGAGGTGCGCGAGCGGCGCGGCGGCGCCGGGCGCGAACGACGCCACGCGCAGGTTCGAGCCCCCGAGATCGACGCCGACGTGGAGCGTCACAGCGCCCCGCGCGCCGCGACCAGGTGGGTGTCGATGATGGCGCGGATCTCGACCAGCCGCGCCTCGGAGTCCGCCTCGCAGCGCATCACCAGCGCGGGCTGCGTGTTCGACGCGCGGACGAGCCCCCAGCCACCCTCGAACCTGGCGCGCACGCCGTCGATGTCGACCACGCTCGTGACCCGCGGATCCTCGCGCAGCCGCGCGGTCACGCCGGCGACCAGCGCGAACTTGTGCTCGTCGGCGCAGTCGACCCGCAGCTCGGGGGTGTTGATCATCACCGGCAGCTCATCGGCCAGCTGCGCCAGCGTGCGATCACCGCGGGACAGCAGCTCGAGCAGGCGCGCGCCGGCATAGATCGCGTCGTCGAACCCGAGCCAGCGGTGCGCGAAGAACATGTGACCACTCATCTCGCCGGCGAGGTGAGCGCCCGTCTCCTTCATGCGCGCCTTGATCAGCGAGTGGCCGACCTTCCACATCTCGACCTCGCCGCCTGCCGCCGCGAGCTGGTCGTACATCGCCTGCGAGCACTTGACCTCGCCCACGAACTTCGCACCCGGGACCTCGGCGAGGATCGCGCGCCCGAACAGGATCATCAGCTGGTCGCCCCACAGCACCCGGCCAGTGGCATCGACCGCGCCGATCCGGTCGGCGTCGCCATCGAACGCGATGCCGAGCTCGGCGCGCTCGCGCTTCACCGTGGCGATCAGGTCCGCGATGTTCTCGGGCTGCGTGGGATCCGGGTGGTGGTTGGGGAACCGGCCGTCGAGGTCGCAGTACAGCGGCACCACCTCGAAGCCGAGCCGGCGATACAGCGCCACCGCCGTCGGCCCCCCCGCGCCGTTGCCCGCGTCGAGCACCACCTTCGGGCGGCGCCCACCGAGACGAAGCCGCGCCTCGACCTCCGCGTGGTACGCGGCGATCACCTCGCGCAGGCGGATCGCGTGGGTGGGCGGAGGCACCGGCCCGCCCGCCAGCAGCGCCTCGACCTCGTCCCGGAGCGCGGCGATCGCCGGTCCGTGCAGCGTCTCGCTGCCGACCATGATCTTGAAGCCGTTGTCCTCGGCCGGGTTGTGGCTGCCCGTGATCATCACGGCCGCCGCGGGCTCGAGGAGCTGGGCCGCGAAGTACACCAGCGGCGTCGGCACCACGCCGATGTCGATCACCTCGGCGTGCGCGCGCAGGCCGTCGGTGAGCGCCGCGAACAGCCGCGGCGAGTGGAGGCGCGGGTCCCGCCCGACCACGACCGGGCCGGGCGTCACGCGCGCACCGAGGACGGCGCCGATCGCGCGGACGGTGTCGTCGTCGAGGTCGCGATCCGCGACTCCCCGGATGTCGTACTCCCGGAATGCGCGGCGGTTCACGCCTTCATAGGTACCGCTGAAGGCCGCGAGCGGAAAGGGCCTCCACGATCTTGCGTACGTCCTGGGCCTGCGCGCGTGGGATCACGAGGATCGCGTCGCCGCTCTTGACGACGATCAGGTCCGACACGCCGACGGTGGCGATCAGCGTGGCATCGTCGCTCAGCACGATGTTGCCAGTGCCATCGAGGACGACCGCCGTCCCGACCACGGTGTTGCCGTCCGGGCCGGTGCCGCGCAGCGCGGGCAGCGCCGCCCACGAGCCGACGTCGTCCCAGCCGACCGCGGCGGGGATCGTGACCACGCGCTCGGCGTGCTCCATCACCGCGTGGTCGATCGAGATCGGCGACAGCGTCGGGTAGACCGCGGCGGCCTCCACCCGCCCCGCCGCGATATCGCGCACCGCGCGCCCGGTCGCGGGGAGCTGGGCATCGAGCTCGGCGAGCAGCCGCTGGGCGCGCACGAAGAACATCCCACCGTTCCACAGGTAGCGGCCGCTCGCGACGTAGCGCTCGGCGGTCGCGAGGTCCGGCTTCTCGACGAACCGGATCACCGGGACGATGCCGTCGACCGCGCGCGTGGGGTCAGTCTCGAGGTAGCCGTAGCCGGTCTCGGCGTGGGTCGGCGTGATGCCCACGGTGCCGATCACGTCGTCGCTCTCGACGGCCGCGAGGCCGCGGGCGAGCAGGCGCGCGAGCGCGGCCTCGTCGCCGACGTGGTGATCGGCGGGCAGGATCGCGAGCACCGCGTCCGGATCGCGCTGCGCGATCACCGCCGCGGCCAGGCCGATCGCCGCGGCGGTGTTGCGGCCGATCGGCTCGGCGAGCAGCTCCACGCCCGGCACGGTGGCGCGCGTGGCCTCGACCTGCGAGGCGGCGGTCACGATCAGCACGCGATCGTCGGCGATCGCGCGCGCGCGGCGGAGGGTGACGCCGAGCAGGGTGTCCCCGCCCGGCGCGATCGGCAGCAGCTGCTTGGGGCGGACCTGGCGGCTCGCGGGCCACAGGCGGGTTCCACTGCCACCAGCGAGGATCACGGCGTGTCGCACACGCGCACTGTGCCACGCCGTGTGCGCGGTGCGGGGATCTACTCACGGCTCGCGGGCGAGCTGCTTCGCGATCGCGGGCGCCTGCAGGCAGTCGTTGCCGACGAGCACGTAGCGCAGGCGCCGGTGGCGATCGAACACGCGGTAGTGCGGCAGCGCGCCGATGTCGTACTGCTTCGCGACCGGCGAGAACCCGTCGCCGACGTCGACCTTGCGGATCACCACGCGGTCATCCTTGGCGACCTGCACCGCGAGCATGCCGCCGACGACCCGGCACGCGCCGCAGTGCTCGCCCCAGAAGTCGACCACGGACACGTAGCCCGCGGGCAGCGCTGCCTCGACGTCGACGAGCGCGCCGGGCGCGTTGAGCTGGACGGACTTGGCCGGCGGTGGTGGCGCGGGCGTGCGCGGCGAGGCCGTGCCGCAGCCGAGCGCGAGCAGGAGCAGGAGCGCGGCGCCACGCCCCCGGCTCACGCCGGCTCCGCGACCTGGCGAGCCAGCCGCGCCACGTCCGCGCGCGACAGGCCGGCGTGGGCGATCTGTTCGACGGGCAGCTGCTCGCCGCTGACCAGCTCGCTGGCGCCGATCCGGACCGTGCCGTCGGTGTCGACGGTCAGCTCGACCATGACGAGGACGTCCCCCGCGGGCGCGGCCGGCAGGTCGTGCACCGCATAGCGGCCGAGGTGGCGGTTGCGCGCGGGCTCGGCCGCCTCGCCCTCCCAGATGTCGAACTCGATGCGCGCCTGGTCGTCCTGGCGCGTGGTGATCACGCGGTGCTCGCGCGTGGGGACCACGGCGCTCTGCCCGATCACCGGCTCGCACGCGGCCGCGGTGCCGCCGTGCACGGTGGAGATCATGATGCCCCGCGCGGCGACGTCGATCAGCAGCACGCCCTCGATCGAGCCCTGTAGCCGCGCGACCTCGAGGGCGGCGCCCACGGCCACCACCTCCTCGGGGTTGGCGATGATGCTGGGCTCGCGGCCGGTGGCGCGGGCGATCTCGCGGCGCATCGCCGGCATCCGGGTCATGCCGCCGACGAGCAGCACCTCCTGCACGTCCTCCCTGTGGCGGCCGCAGCGCGCGAGCGCATCGCGGATCGGCGGCTCCACGCGCTCGAGCAGCGGGCCGGCCCACACCTCGAGCTCATCGCGGAGCAGCGGCTTGCGCCAGGACAGCGGCTTGCCCGACGGCAGCTGGACCATCGCGGGGACGTTGACGGTGGTGCCGGTCAGCACCGACAGCTCGTGCTTGGCGTGCTGAGCGCCGCGACGCAGCTGCTCGATCGCGACGGCGTCCGTGGAGACGTCGAGGCCGGTGTCGACGCGGACCTGCTCGACGAGGTGCGCGACCATCGCACGGTCCACGTCGTCGCCGCCGAAGAACGCATCGCCGGCGGTGGCCAGCACCTCGAACGTGCCGCCCGCGACGTCGACGGCCGCGACGTCGAACGTGCCGCCGCCGAGGTCGCACACCAGGTACGTGCGATCGACGCCGCGGTGCGCACCGTGGCCGAGCGCGGCGGCGGTGGGCTCGCTGAGCAGGCGCATCACGGTGAGCCCGGCGATCTGGGCGGCGTCCTTGGTCGCCTGGCGCTGCGCGGCATCGTACCAGGCGGGCACCGTGATCACCGCGCGGGTGACCGGCTCGAGGAACCGCGCCTCGGCGAGCCGGCGCAGCTCGCGCAGGATCAGGCCGCACACCTCCTCGGGGGTGACGCACTTGCCGGCGGACAGCGCGATCCAGGTGTCCCCGTTGGGCGCCTCCACCAGCTCGAACGGCAGCACCCGCGCGAGCGTCCGGATCTCGGGGTGATCGAAGCGTCGCCCGAGCAGCCGCTTGGCGCCGAAGATCGTGACGTCGGGGCTGTGATCGAGCCCTGGCAGCGCCGCCTGTCCGACCATCGGGCCCTGGGGCGAGAACCACACCAGGGACGGCGTCGTGGTGGAGCCCTCGTCGGTGGTCAGGATCCGCGGCATGCCGTCGGCGTCGATCACGGCGATCACCGAGTTCGTGGTCCCGAGATCGATGCCGATCGCGCGGCCTGCCTTCATCGGAACAGCCTCCGGATCGACTCGGCGTCGGCCGACTCGTGGGTGGCGAGGTGCTCGAGGATCCGCGCGGCCTCGACGTTGTGCTCGTCGTGCGCGAGCGCGCTCTCGAGCTGCGAGGTGGCGAGCCCGAGGTCGCCCTTGTCGAGCGCAGCGACCGCGCTGGCGACGTAGTAGAGCGAGCGCAGCGCGCGGTTGCGGGGGTAGACCACGAGCGCGGCCGAGAGCACCTCCTGGGCGGTCTCCGAGCTGCCCTGGAGCAGCATCGTGCGAGCGCGGCTCTCGAACGTCTCGCCGCCCTGCCCCGCCACCGGCCCGCTCGGGGCGGCGGCCTCCGGCGCGACCGGGATCGGGCCCGAGCGGCGGCCCGACGCGTTGCGGTCCACGCTCGCGATGTCGTCGAAGCCGACCAGCCAGCCGGGCAGCGGGATCGCCGCGGAGCCCACCGCGATCGCGCGCCCCTCGGCCACGAGCTGCGCGCGGAGCCGATCGTACGCGCGGTTGACGAGGATGGTCAGCTCCTCGGCGAGGTGTGACAGCGCCGGCGCCCGTCGCCGCGCGAGCAGATCCGGGTGATGCCGCCGCACGAGCGCGAGCCACGCGGCGCGGACCACCCCCGGCTCGGCATCGCGCGCGACGCCGAGGACGTCGTGGACGGGGAGCTGGCGCAGCCGGCAGAGCTCGGTGGTCAGCCGCTGGAACAGCGCCCGCTCGTCGGCGGGGAGCTCGTCGTCGGTGAGGTGGAGCGCGGCGGCGTGGGCGGCGGCCTCGGCCGGCGCGACGGCGGCGCCCTCGATCTCCGCGAGCTGGCGCAGCCGGGCGCGCACGTCCTCGGTGAACCCGGGCAGCTCGACCTCGATCCAGGTCCGGGTGTCACCGTCGATCGGCGACGCCTTTCGCACCGCGCCCTCGATCGCGATCACGACGCCGTTGGGCAGCTCGAGCCCGAACGTCACGGGCATCCCGATCGCCGCCTCGAAGGGCACGCGCATCGACAGCAGCTTCCCCTGCCGCAGCTTGCGCGTGTGGAACACCTCGACCTGTTCCCAGGTCGCACAGCGCACGTGCAGCGTGCGGCCGGTCGTCATGATCCCAAGGCCCTAGTGTCCCGCCCGGGCCATATTGACCGCACCGGATGGCGCGATGCATCGCCGATCGAGATCACGATGACCCGGGCGGAACACTAGCCGCCCTTCTTGGGCTTGCCCTTCGCCTGCAGGACCTTGATCGCGTCCGGATCCTCGATCAGGTCGATGTTGCGCTCGATCGTCTGCTTCTTCTTCGCCATGTCGATCGGGATGTTGGGATCCCCGCCGTCGCGCCAGTCCTCGACGCTGACCGATGCGTAGCCGGGCTTGTAGCCATCCGAGAGCCCGCGCAGCTCGTAGTCGCGGCCGGCCACGGTGGGGAAGCTCACGCCGGTCTCGGGGTAGCCGATCAGCAGCCACACCTCGGCGCCCGGCGGCGTGGTCTCGACGACCAGTGGCCCCTCGCCGTCGACGAAGTCCTTGGGCGCGACCGCGAGGTTCGGAGGCCGCGCGGGCAGCGGCTCGGCCGTGCTCTTGCCGGTCTTGCCATCCTTGGCCGCGGCCTTGAGCGTGACGTTGACCTTGGCGGTGCGCTGGAGGCCGGTGCCGGACCAGCTCCCCGGCAGGACCTCGGTGTCGATGCCCTGGTAGCCATCCATCTCGATCCGGATCCGGTGCATGACCTTGGAGGTCAGGGGCAGCGACTTGAGGTTCGTCCGCCCGAGCTTGAGCCAGACGCTCGCGTTGGCGGGCGTCGACGTCACGACGAGCGTGCCGGTGTCCGCCAGCCCCTCGCGGGCCCGCAGCGTCTTGTGCTCGGCGTCCTTCGTCTTGTCGGCGGCGACCTTCGCGGCCTGCGCGCGGTCCGCGGCCTGCTGCTGGTAGATCGTGTAGAAGCCGAACCCGCCGCCGATCACGATCAGCAGCGACAGGATCGGCACCACGCGGCTCTTGAGCCGGGGCGTGGGCAGGTCCTGGAACTCCGGCATCTCGGCCAGGTTGACCACCGGGCGCGGTGCGGCGGCGGCCTTGCGATCCACGCGGTCGGCGCGCTCGTCCGCGGCGTCGGTCTGGCGCTCGACGCGGCGGGCGGCGGCCTCGGCGCGGCGGGCGGCGCTCGATAGCTTCTCGGCGGCGGCCTCCGCCTGCTCGGCGGCGGTCGACACCCGACGCATCGGGCCGTCGAGGTCGGCGATCGCGGACATCGCGGACATCGCGGCGCTCTCGTCGCGATCGCGGGTGGGCGCGCGCGCCGGCGGCGCGTCGTCCTCGTCGGGATCGTCGAGCGAGGGCACCCGCGCGGCGGACCGCGGCTGCGTGCGCGGGTCGAACTGGATCAGCTCGGAGATCGGGTCACGCTTGAAGCCGCCGAGGTCCTCGACCTGCGTCATCTCGCACGGGTCGTCGAGGTCGGCGAGCAGCGCGTCGAGGCGCCCGCCGGTGGAGCCCGCGCGGCCCTGCTGCTGGCGGGCGGCCGACGCGGCGGCGCGCAGGTCCACGCTGGGGCGGACCGGCGTGACCTGGACCGCGCCCGACAGCGAGCCGAGCGAGGCGAGCAGATCCTCGGTGGCGTCGTCGATGTTGCCGTCGGTGGTCGACAGGCCGGCGGCCTGGATCACCTCGCCGCGATCGGCGGGCTCCCAGCGATCATCCTCGAATGCCTCGAGCAGGTTCTCGAGCAGGTCGGACGCGTTGCGGTAGCGGCGTGAGACGTCGGTGTCGAGCGCGCGCTGGACCAGCCGCTCGACCGCGGGCGTGACGTGCAACGGGCCCGGCGGGACCTCGCCCGTCAGCATCGTGAACATCAGCGCGCCCACCGCGTACACGTCGGCGCTCGGCGTGGGCTCCTCGCCGACCACCAGCTCGGGGGCGATGTAGCCGGTCAGGCCGCGCCACAGCGACGCGTCCGCCCCCTGCGCCACCGCCGAGGTCATCGCGCGGCCGACCGCGAAGTCGCCGAGCCGGACGCCGCCGTCCTCGTCGATCAGGACGCTGCGCGCGTGCACCGCGCCGTGCACGATGCCGGCCTTGTGGGCGGCGGCGAGCGCCTCGACCACGCCCTGGACGATCGCCGCGGTCACCGGGACGTCGAACTTGCCGCCCGCGCCGCGATCGGCGCGCGCCGCCGCGATCAGGTCCTGCACCGTGACGTAGCGGCCGACGCCCCGGGTCACGACGACGACGTCGGCCCCGCCGGACTCGACGGCGAACGTGGGCACGATGCGGGGGTGCTCGAGCCGGGTGATCTTCTGGAGGCCGGCGGGCTCGGTCAGCGCGACCCGGAACGCGGCGTCAGCGAGCAGCCGCGCTTCCACGACCAGGCCGCGCAGGTTGCGCTGCCCGGCGAACTGCGCGCGGTGGAGCGCCCCGTACATGGTCACGGCCAGGCGTTCGCTGAGCACGACGCCCGCGATGATCTGCTCGGCCGGCTGGCCACCCATCGCGAACACCATACCAGGGCCCTGCCAGGCGGTCGCCCGGCGCGGCGAACTTCAGTGCCCGGGGAGCCGGAGGTGGACCGAGAGCCACGGCTCCGCGAACAGGAACACCACCGCCGCCGACGCGAGGAACGGCCCGAACGGCAGCTCGGTCCGCAGCAGCGAGGGCGCCTCCGGCGCGGGCGCGTCCGGCACCGATGCGGACGCAGCCTCGTCGACGAACACCACGCCGACCACCCGTCGCGCGGCGAGCAGCAAGACCCCACCGATCACCCCGGCGGCGGTCGCGACCAGGTGCTCGCGGACGAGCGCCGCCATCACGCCGAGGAGCACACACGCGCCCCCGACCACGGCGAGCGCGCGGGCGATCGCCAGCCGGCCGGCGGACGGGCCGGGGGTGGGGTCGGAGGGGGCGTCGCCGACCTCGCCGACCTCGGGCACCTCGCCGACCTCGGGCGCGAGGTCCGGGCCCCGGCGCGACAGCACGAGCGCGGCCAGCGCGACCACACACCCGGCCCCCGCGGCCACGTAGAGGCCCATCAGCGCGGCCACGGTCGCGCCCACGGTGGCCACGACGGCGCTCACGGCGAGCAAGGTGGCGGCGAGCCCGCCGGCCGGGGCGGGGGCCTCGCCGGCCGAGGCTGTCGTCCACGCCGGCCGGAGCAGGGGCGTCGCCGGCCGCGGCCTCGCCCCGGGGGGCGCGCAGCAGAACGATCACCCCGATCACGGACCCGACCATCGCCCCGCCGAACAGCGACGCGACCACCCCCGGCACGCCAAGCAGCGCGCCGACCACCGCCAGGAGCTTGCTGTCGCCGAGCCCGAGCCCCTCGCGGCCCGTCACCAGCCAGTAGATCTCCCCGATCGTCCACGGCAGCAGGTAGCCGAGCAGCGCCCCGACCAGCCCCGGCGCCCACCCGCGACCGACCACCAGCCCGAGCCCGTAGAACATCACGATCGAGGGCAGCGTGACCTTGTCGAGGATCAGCTTGTGGTCGAGGTCGATGAACGACACCACGACCATCACGAACGCGAACGCCGCGTACACGGCGAACCGCAGCAGGCGGGCGTCGAACGACTCGAACAGCGCGCCGAGATCGACGGTGGCGTACCAGGCGACCCCGAACAGCACCCCCGTGACCGCCTCGACGATCAGGTAGCGGGCCGAGAACGGCGCGTGGCAGGTCCGGCACTGGCCGCGCAGCCACAGCCAGCTGACCATGGGCACGTTGTCGTACCAGCGGATCGGCGTGTTGCAGGCGAAGCAGTGCGAGCCCGGGGCGACCACCGACCGCCCCCGCGGGAACTCGTCCGTGGGGGGCCACCGGTAGATGCAGACGTTGGCGAAGCTGCCCCACAGCAGGCCCATCAGGACGGCGAACGCGTACGCTCCAGGGGTCGTGGTCAGGACTTCGAGGGCTTCGAGCTCAGGCGGCACTGGCGCTCGCACGGTAGCCCGATTGACCCGGCCCGTCGACGGGGCTAAGACCAGGCGGATGTTTCGTGGTGGCCGGCTCGGCCTCGTCCCCTCCCTCCTCCTGGCCCAGCTGCTGGCATGTGGCCTTGCCTGCGGCCGCGCGCAGGGCGTGCCCGACGAGGAGCTCGGCGACCTCGTCGTCGAGACCCGCACCGTCGAGCCGCCCATCGACGTCGCCCGCGCCGCCACCACCGCCGCCGAGCTCGGCCGGGCGCTCCGGCAGCCCTACACCAAGGTGATCGCGGCGCTCGGCCCGCACACCCTGGCGATCTCCTCGGTGACGTCGGTCGGCGAGGGCAGCGCGACCGGGGAGGACCTCGGCGAGCGCACCCAGCTCGAGCTCGGCGAGGGCGGCGCGTTCCACGGCCTGTACACCAACACCGCCGACTACGGCCGCGAGGTCACGTCCATCGGCGGCCGGCTGTACCTGCGGCCCCGCTACCAGCGCTGGCACGGGCGCGCCCCGGAAGGCCCCGACGAGCCGGCCACCCTGCGCGACGGGTTCGCGCTGCCGCTCGCCGCGACGTGGGACCTGCTCGCCCCCGGCGCCGAGCTGACCGACAAGGGCGCGAGCCAGCACGCCGGGCGCGCCGCCCGCACCATCGCGATCGCGCTGGCGCCCTCCCCGGCGTCCAACCCGCCCGAGAAGCTCCGCCAGCGCGCCTGGCGCGAGGGCCGCGTGATCGAGGCGGTGAGCGGCGAGATCGTCCTCGACGCCGCGTCCGGGGCGCCGCTCGCCGTGCAGCTCGCCGGCACCGTGGCGTTCTCGCGCGACGGCAAGCGGTTCCGCATGAAGCTGTCGGTGACCTCCACGGTGACCGCGCCCGGCACCGCCGTGGCGATCGCCACGCCGGACCCCGCCGAGGTGGTCGCCACCCCCGAGCGCCTGCGCGAGGTGGACGATCGCGACCTGCTTCTCGAGGGCATCGCGCCGCCGGCCGCCAAGGGCGACGCCCCATGACCGCGATCGTCGTCACCCGCAGCTACCTCGAGGGCCAGCGCCGCCTGATCATCGCGCGCGCGCTCGCCGCCAGCATCGCCGGGATGATGCCGGTGCCGTTCCTCGACGACTGGGCGATCGAGGCCGTGCTCGGCGGCGGGTACCGGCGGGTCGCCGCGGCCCACGGCGTGGACGTCGACGACACCGCGCTCGCCAACC
Organism: Kofleriaceae bacterium; assembly: GCA_964203225.1. Lineage (GTDB taxonomy): Bacteria > Myxococcota_A > Polyangia > Haliangiales > Haliangiaceae > JABFXX01. The sequence goes on along the minus strand of CAXNMK010000002.1, from coordinate 273,577 downwards.
TCGTGCACGGCAAGACGCCGCCGCCGTCGCTGATGGACATGGCCGCCGGGGGCATCGCGCACCGGCTCGCCGGGATCGCGGCCCGGCGGATGATGATCGCGCTCGCCACGGTCAACCGCGCGCGCGCCTCGGCGCGGACGTTCGTGACGATGACGCTGTTCGACCACTACTGCACGAAGCTCCACACCGGGGGCCCCCTCGACGCGCCCACCGCGCTCGCCCTGCGGGACGAGATCGCCGGTGCGCTCGCCCAGACGCCCGGCGCGCTGTCGTTCCACCCGTTCCGCCGCGGCGCGCTGGCGGCCGCCCGCGCCACGCTCAAGGCGCCGCTCGAGCTCGCGGACCTCGCCACCGGCGGGGCGCTCCGCCGCCTGCTCACGCGCAAGGCGCAGAGCGCCGAGGTCACCGATCCGGAGGTCGTCGACGACGTCGAGCGCGCGCTCGAGGCGTCGCTCGAGGCCGGCACCGGGTTCCTCGCTCGCGCGGTCGCGGCCGTCGAGGTGCACCTGTCGGCCGAGGGCAACCCGTACCTCGATCGCGCGATCGAGGCGCTCGATCGCCGCTGGCGCGCCCGCGTGGCCGTGGGGATCCAGTGAGCGCGTCCGTGCCGCCCGAGCGCGCCGCGCTGCGGACCGCCAGCCGGATCGTCGTCAAGATCGGCAGCCGCCTGCTCGCCGACAGCCCCGCCGGCCGGCCCGCCGCGATCGCCGACCAGATCGTGGAGCTCCGGCGCCGCGGCCTCGAGGTGATCGTCGTCAGCTCGGGCGCGATCGCGCTCGGGATCCGCCGCCTGCGCCTGGCCGGCCGCCCCACCGAGCTGCCCGCCCTCCAGGCCGCCGCCGCCGTCGGCCAGAGCCGGCTGATGCAGCACTGGGAGCACGCGTTCGCGGTCCACGACATCGCGATCGGCCAGGTGCTGGTCACCCACGACGACCTCGGCGATCGCCGCCGGTTCCTGTCCGCGCGCCTGACCCTGCGCGCGCTCCTCGATCACGGCGTGGTCCCGATCATCAACGAGAACGACACGGTCGCCAGCGAGGAGATCAAGTTCGGCGACAACGACCAGCTCGCCGCGCTGGTGTGCAACCTCGTCTCCGCCGACGCGCTCGTGATCCTGACCGACGTCGAGGGCGTGCGCGACGCCACCGGCGTGCGGATGCCGATCGTGCGCGACATCGAGCGCGAGGCCGCGCCGGTCGCCGGGGGCAGCACCAGCGGGGTGGGCTCGGGTGGGATGGCGAGCAAGGTCGGCTCCGCGCGGATCGTGACCCGCACCGGCGTGCCGGCGATCGTCGCGCCCGGGCGCGAGCCCGACGTGATCGTGCGCGTGCTCGCGGGCGAGGACGTCGGGACGCTGTTCGTCCCCGGCGACGGCGTGCTGTCCTCGCGCAAGCACTGGATCGCGTACGGCGCCAAGCCCGAGGGCCGGCTGACCATCGACGACGGGGCGGTCCGCGCGCTGACCCAGGGCGGCAAGAGCCTGCTGCCGGCTGGCATCACCGCGGTCGCCGGCGAGTTCGGGCTCGGCGACACCGTCAGCATCCTCGCGCCGGGCGGCAAGGAGATCGGGCGCGGCCTGGTCGCCTACCCGGCCGCCGAGCTCCGCAAGATCGCGGGGCTGCAATCAGCTGTCATCGAGGCCACCTTGGGGTACAAGAGCATCGACGAGGCGATCCACCGCGATGATCTCGTGATCCTGTGACGAGCGCCCTGGTGACCACCGACGACAGCCTGACGCCTCCGGGCGCTGACCGGCCCCTGCTCCTGCGCCGGGTCGCCGAGGCCGCGCGCGCCGCGGCCCGGGTGGTGGCGAAGGCGAGCGAGGCGGACCGCACCGCCGCGCTGCACGCGATCGCGCGCGCCATCGAGGAGCGCACCCCGGACATCCTGGCCGCCAACGCGCGCGACGTCGCCGCGGGCCAGGCCGCCGGGCTCGCGCCCGCGATGCTCGACCGGCTGACGCTGGACGCCACCCGCGTCGCCGGGCTCGCCCGCGCGGTCACCGAGGTCGCGGGCCAGCCCGCCCTGCTCGGCGCTGCCTCGCGCAGCGAGGTCCGCCCCAACGGCCTCGAGGTGACCCGCGTCCGCATCCCGCTCGGCGTGGTGCTGATGATCTACGAGGCGCGCCCCAACGTGACCACGGACGCCGCCGCGCTGTGCCTCAAGGCCGGCGACGCGTGCATCCTGCGCGGCGGGCGCGAGGCGATCGAGAGCAACCGCGCGCTGCTGGCGGCCGTGCAGCAGGGCCTGCGCGCCGCCGGGCTACCCGCCGATGCGGTGCAGCTGGTCCCCATGCTCGAGCGCGAGGCGATCGCCGAGCTGGTCAAGCTCGACGACCTGATCGACCTGTGCATCCCGCGCGGCGGCGAGGGCCTGATCCGCTACGTCGCCGAGCATGCGCGCGTCCCGGTGATCAAGCACTACAAGGGCGTCTGCCACATCTACGTCCATCGGCCGCTCGACGGCGACGTGGCGCGCACGGTCGCGATCGTGCGCAACGCCAAGGTGTCGCGCCCAGGCGTGTGCAACGCCGTCGAGACCGTGCTGGTCGACCGCGCGGTCGCCGTCGAGATCATCCCGGCGCTGGTGCGCGCGCTGCCCGAGGTGGAGCTGCGCGGAGATGCCGAGGCCCAGGCGCTCGGCGGCCCCACGGTCCGCGCCGCCTCCGAGGACGACTGGTACGCCGAGTACCTCGACCTGATCCTCGCGGTCCGGGTCGTCGACGGGATCGATCAGGCGATCGCCCACATCGAGCGCTACGGCTCGAGCCACACCGAGTCGATCCTGACCACGGATCTGGACCTCGCCGAGCGGTTCGTCCGCGAGGTCGACTCCTCGACCGTGATGGTCAACGCGTCCACGAGGTTCGCTGACGGCGGCGAGCTCGGGCTCGGCGCGGAGATCGGGATCTCGACGACGCGGCTTCACGCCTACGGTCCGATGGGGGCCGAGGGTCTCACCACCACCAAGTTCGTGGTGCGTGGGACCGGCCAGGTGCGGTAGAGAGTCCCGGCAGCACGACCACCAGGAAGAGACGACGCACGTTATGACCGAGAAGAAGAAGAGCAGCGCGACCCCGAAGCGCGTGACCGGCCCTGCCCCCGCCACCAGGGGCAAGGTCCGGCTCATCGCCGAGGACAAGACGCCCCGCGCCCCCGTGGGCACCGAAGGCCTGACCGGCGCGATGCGCGCGCTCGACCTGGCCCTGGGCAAGAAGGCCCTCGAGCCGATCCTGCTCGACGTGCGCGACCTGTGCTCGTTCTGCAACTACCAGCTCGTCCTGTCCGGGCGCTCCGAGCGCCAGGTCGAGGCGATCGCCGAGGGCATCTCGATCGGCCTCAAGCAGGAGGGCATCTGGCCGTTCGGCCACGAGGGCGCGAAGACCGGCAACTGGGCACTGCTGGACTACGGCGACTTCGTCGTCCACGTGTTCCTGCACACCGCGCGCGAGCACTACGACCTCGAGGGCCTGTGGAACGACGCCCCGCGCGTCGCGATCGAGGTCCCGGTGGACGCGCGCATCCCGGCCGACGAGGCCTACGCGCCCGCGTGATCGCCCGACGGCTTGCCCGGCGGGTTGATCGATGAAGGTCACCCTGGCCGTCGTCGGACGGCTCAAGGAGTCCTACCTGCTCGAGGCCGAGGAGGAGTACCGCAAGCGGCTCCGCACGTTCTGCACGCTCGCCGTGCACGAGGCCAAGGACGAGGCGGCGCTGCTCGCGGCGGTCCCCGCGAACGCTCACCTGTACGCGTTCGACGAGCGCGGGGCGTCGATGTCGAGCATCGCGTTCGCGCGCGATATCATCGGCCACGAGCAGCAGCACGGCGGCGGCGCGCCGGTGGTGTTCGCGATCGGCGGCGCCGATGGGCACTCCGACGCGGTCCGCCAGCGCGCCCGCAAGCTGTTGAGTTTCGGGCAACTGACGATCGCGCACCGCCTCGTGCGGGTGCTCGTGCTCGAGCAGATCTATCGCGGGTACAGCATCCTCGCCGGCTCGCCGTACCACCGCGAGTAGGCCGGCCTTCACGCCCGGGTGACGCCGGTGTGGCGTTTTCGCTTGTTCCGTGCGCAAAGCCGCCTACCATCCGCAGCCGATGCGTCATGTTCACCTGTTCGCGATCCCGTCCCTCACCGCGCTGCTTTTGACCGGTGCGTGCGGCCCCACCGATCGCCGGGAGCCGGGCACGGGCGAGGGCCCTGACGGCGGCGGCGGCGGTGGTGGTGGCGGTGGCGGTGGTGGCGGTGGTGGTGGTGGCGGTGGTGGTGGTGGTGGTGCCGAGGTGTGCACCGACGGCCAGGACAACGACGGCGACACCCGCACCGACTGCGGCGATCCCGACTGCTCCGGCATCGACGGGTGCCCGATCTGCGGCAACGTCGAGAACCCCGAGGCCACCCCGCTCGCCCTGCCCGACGGCGTCAGCAGCGGCGCGGTGTGCTCGGTCGACGCCGACTGCGGCGGCTCGACCCCGAACTGCGTCGCCAAGGAGTGCCACGCATCGTACGCGTCGACCCTGGACTTCATCGGGTTCGCCCCCAACGCCACGCTGACCGACCCGTCCCAGCTGCTCAGCGTGTGCGTCACGATGGAGCACAGCTACCTGCGCGACCTCCAGATCGAGCTGATCCCGCCGTCGGGCTCGGTGTTCATCATGCACAAGTTCGTCGCGCGCACCGGCGGCGAGGTCTACCTCGGCCAGGCCAACGACGCCGACAGCCCCGCCAGCCCGGTCCCCGGCGTCGGAGCGGAGTACTGCTGGGCGGCCGGCGCGCCCGTGCCAATGCTGACAGGCGGCAACCAGGCCGGCCCGACCCAGACATACAACGGCGCCGCGGAGCTGGTCCCTGGGACCTACGCGACGATCGCGCCGTGGCTCGCCCTCCAGGGCACGCCGCTCAACGGGATCTGGACCATGCGCGTCACCGACCTGTGGGGCATCGACAACGGCTACATGTTCCAGTGGTCGATCAAGTTCGACCCGGCGCTGGTCTCCGACTGCGCGGGCCCGATCATTCTCTGAGGAGGGACGCGTTCCCCATCGCCTGACCGCCGCGCCGTGGGTCTCGCTCAGGCGCTCGGAGGCGGCTCGGCGCGGATGATCGTGCCGACGCCGCGATCGGTGAACAGCTCGGCGACGATGTTGTGCGGGGTGCGGCCATCGATGAGGTGGACGGCCTGCACGCCCCCGCCGAGGGCATCGAGGCTGGCGTGCGCCTTGAGCATCATCGGCGCCGCGACCGATCCACCCTCGATCCGCGCGCGCAGCGTGGTCGGCGTGAGGTCGGTGATCAGCTCGCCGGCGTCGACGATGCCGGGGTTGTCCGACAGATAGATCAGCTTGTCGGCACCGAGCGCGGTGGCGATGCCGGCGGCCACGAGGTCGCCGTTCATGTTGTACGGCTGGCCATCGACGCCGAGCCCGACCGGCGTGATCACCGGGATGTAGGCCTGCTGCAGCAGCGTGTCGAGGAACGCCCGGTTGACCTCGGTGAGATCGCCGACCATGCCGAGGTTCTTACCGTCCGCGCGGGTCAGCTTCTTCGCGCGGAGGAGCGCGGCGTCGCTGCCGGACAGGCCGATCGCGTGCCCGCCGCGCTGGTTGAGCAGCATCACGAGGTCCGCGTTGACCGCGTCGAGCACGGCCTCGACGGTGTGCATGTCCTCGGCCGAGGTCACGCGCAGGCCATCGACGAACTCGGTGGCGGCGCCCTTCTTCTCGAGTGCGCGCGTGATCTCGGCGCTACCTCCGTGCACCACGACCGGCTGCAGGCCGACCGAGTGGAGCAGCATGACGTCGTCGCAGAACGCGCGCAGCGCGCCATCCCGGCTGATCGCCGAGCCGCCGAGCTTGATCACGCACTTCTTGCCGCGGAACCGCGAGATGTAACCGAGCGCCTCGACCAGCACCGAGCGCTTGAACGACGGCGTGTAGTTGCCGAGCCGGTCGTCCTTGGCCACGCCCCCGTCGGGCTTCTCGATGATCAGCGAGGTGTAGTCGGCGTTGAGCTTGACGTAGTCGTAGGTCAGGTCGCAGCCGTACGCCTTGGCCATGTGATCGCCGGCGCGCAGCTCGACGATGATCGAGATCTCGGGCTCGCGCAGGCGGGTCTTGATCGCGCCGCGGTCAAGCGGGACCGGGCCGCGGTCGAAGACGGTGATGCCCTGGATCGTGACACGCGCCTGGTGCGGATCGATCGGCAGATCGAGCGAGCCGGCGCGCGCGCCGACGGTGGCGAGGATGCGGCCCCAGTTGGGATCCGCGCCGAAGATCGCGGCCTTGACCAGCGGCGAGCCGGTGATCGAGCGGGACAGATCGCGGGCGATGTCGCGCGTGGGCGCGCCAGCGACGTGGACCTCGAGGCGCTTGGTGGCGCCCTCGCCGTCCGCGGCGATGTCGCGCGCCAGCTCGTCGAGCAGGTCGGCGAGCGCCAGCGAGAACGCGATGTAGGCCGGCGTGCCCGGGGCCGTGATCGGCGGGTTGCCGGCGCGGCCGTTGGCGAGCACGAACACGCTGTCGTTGGTGCTCATGTCGCCGTCGATGGTCAGCTGCTCGAACGTGTCGCGGGTGGCGTCGTCGAGCATCACGTCGAGGAGCTTCGCGTCGATGGCGGCGTCGGTGAGGATCACCGCGATCACCGTGGCCAGCTGCGGGGCGATCATCCCCGAGCCCTTGCAGACGCCCGCGATCGTGACCTGCTTGCCGTCGATCTCGAGCGTGCGCGACGCGAGCTTCTTCGTCGTGTCGGTGGTCATGATGGCCTCGGCGGCCTTGTCCGGATCGGCGCGCAGCTGCGCCGCCGCCGCCGGCATCACCGCCACGACCTTGTTCGCGGGCATCGGCACGCCGATCACGCCCGTCGACGCGGTCACGACCTGCGCCGGGTCCACGCCGAGCGCCTGCGCGGCCGCCGCGACGATCGCCGCCACGGCCTCGGCCCCGGCGCTGCCGGTCAGCGCGTTGGCGTTGCCGCTGTTGACCACGATCGCGCGCATGCGCTCCGCGGGCAGCCGGCCCTCCGCGTCGACGACCGGCGCCGCCTTCGCGCGGTTGATCGTGAACGCCCCGGCGCACGCGGCGTCGGTCTCGGACACGAACAGGGCCACGTCAGGGCGCATCGGCTTGATGCCGGACGCCACACCACTGAACCGGAAACCGATCGGGAGCTTCATCGATACCTATCCGTGCCTATCCGTGCCTATCCGTGCCTGGCGAGATGACGCAGCCCCTCGGTGCGCGGCAACCCGAGCACGAGGTTCATGTTCTCGACCGCCTGCCCGGCGGCCCCCTTGAGCAAGTTGTCGAGCGCGGCGGTGATCACCGCGACGTTGTCCGCGCTGGCCACACCGACGTGGCACTCGTTGGTGCCGACGATCTTGCGCAGGGACACGTCCTCCGGCGTGGGCAACACCCGCACCGTGGGGTCGTCCGCGTAGTCCGCCGCGAACCGCGCCGTCAGGTCCGCGGAGCTGACGTGCGCCTTGAGCGTGACGTTGAGCGTGGCGAAGATCCCGCGCGCGACCGGCAGCAGGTGCGTGGTCAGGATCACGCGCGGGCCACCGGCGGGCGCCACGCGGGCGAGCGCGGCCTCGATCTCGGGGACGTGCTGGTGGCGGAGCACCTTGTACGCGCGCACGTTGGCGTGCATCTCGCCGAGGCTGATCGTCTCGTCAGCGGTCCGGCCCGCGCCCGTCACGCCCGAGCCGGCGGCCACGAACACGTCGCGCTCGATCAGGCCGTGGCGCACCAGCGGCGCGAGGGCGGTGATCACGGCCGTCGCGTAGCAGCCGGGGTTGGCGATCAGCCCCGACGCGGCCACCTCGCCCGCGAACAGCGAGCTGAGGCCGTACACGGCGGTGGCATCGGCGCGGAACGCGCTGGACAGGTCGACGACCTTGGCGCCGTGGGCGCGCAGGGCGGGCGCGAGCGTCCGCGCCGGCTCGGGCGGCACGGCGAGCAGCGCGAGGTCGCACGGGGTGGCGAGCGCCGCCTCGGTGGTCACGAACGCGAGTGGGCTGGCGGCGCCGGTGAACGCGGCCACCGGGCTGCCGGCGCGAGCGTCACTGGCCGCACACACGAGCTCGACGCCGGGGTGCAGCGAGAGGAGCTTGCAGAGCTCGACGCCGGAGTACCCGGCCGCGCCGAACAGCGCCACGCGCGCTTGTGCCATGACCATACATCCGGTTTCGGCGCCCCCGGCGCAATGGCGCGCGGCAGGTTCCATCGGCCGCGCAGCCTGCGGGTACGCGGGCTCGGTTCCACGGGCTCCGCTCCGCCCTACGCAGCAAGCAGCGCAGGGTTCCCACCTCGGGTTCGAGACGGTTTCACCGTCTCTCAGGGGCGGGTCGCCGCGGAGGGCCTGGCGCGGCTCAGCGGGCGCGCTTGATCGCGCGGTCCATCTCGCGGCGGTCGTCGGCCTCGCGCTTGGTCGCGCGCTTGTCGTGGACCTTCTTGTGGGTCACGAGGGCGAGCTCGACCTTGACCTTGTCGCCCTTGAAGTAGAGCGACAGCGGGATCAGCGTGAAGCCCTTGAGCTGGACCTTGTCGCCGAGCTTGTCGAGCTCGTGGCGGTGCATCAGCAGCTTGCGCACGCGCCCGATCTCGTGGCCCCAGCGGTTGGCCTGGGCGTACTCGTTGATCTGGATGCCGTGCAGGTACGCCTGGCCCTTCTTGATCTCGACGTGGCCATCCGCCATCGTGACCTTGGAGTCGCGCAGGCTCTTGACCTCGGACCCGACGAGCTGGATGCCCGCCTCCATCCGCTCGTGGATCGTGAAGTCGTGCGTCGCCTTCCGGTTGGTCGCGATGACCTTGAGGATCGGCTCACCGGTCTTGGCCATCGCGCGCTACCACTCCCCCACGTTCGGCATCGAGGTCCACGGCTCCGCGGGCGCGCGCGCCGCGCCGGCCTGCAGCAGCTCGACCGACACCAGGTCCGGCGAGCGGACGAACGCCATCCGGCCGTCGCGCGGCGGGCGGGAGATCGTGTAGCCGTGGTCGATCAGCCGCTGGCACGCGGCGTACACGTCGGCGACCTCGTAGGCGACGTGCCCGAAGCTGCGGCCCACCGAGTACGTGTCCACGTGGTCCCAGTTGTGGGTCACCTCGATCTGCGGGCTGTCGCTCCCGTCGGGCTGATCGGGCTGGCTGAGGAACACCAGCGTGAACCGGGCCTGCTCGCTGTCGCGCCGCCGCACCTCGCGCAGGCCGAGGCCGTCGCAGAAGAACCGGAGTGCGGCGGGCAGATCGCGCACGCGGATCATCGTGTGGAGGAAGCGCATCCTCTCCGTCTACCAGATAAACTCGGCGGATGAGCGACGCCTCCGTGAACTTCGATGCGTGACGACACCCCGAGCCGCACGGCCCAGTGGGTCGCGGCCGCGCGTGGGCTCGGCATGCTGCTCCCCCCTGCGCAGCGCCTCGTCGAGGATCCGTACGGCCTCGCGTTCAGCTCGCCCCGGCTCGCCCGCCTCCTCGACGAGCGCCGCCCCGGGCTGCTCGCGCGGGTGCCCGGCATCAGCACGTGGATCGCGTACATGCAGGTCCGCTCGCGGGTGATCGACGATGCGGTACGCGCGTTCGTCGACGGCGGCGGCGCCCAGCTCGTGCTCCTCGGCGCCGGCTACGACACGCGCGCGGTGCGCCTGCCCGAGCTCGCCGCCGCCGCGGTGTTCGAGATCGATCACCCGGCCACGCAGGGCCACAAGCGCCGGACGCTCGCGCGCATCGCGGTCCCCTCCCCCGCCCGCTACGTGACCTGGGACTTCGAGACCCGCCCGCTCGACGAACTCCCCGAGGCCCTGGTGCAGGCCGGCCACGATCCGACGCGCCCGACGATGACGATCTGGGAGGGCGTGACGATGTACCTGTCCGAGGGCGCGATCGATGCATCGCTGCGCGCGATCGCCGCGTGGAGCGCACCGGGCTCCGAGCTCGCGATGACCTACCTCGCGAAGCGGCGGATGACGCGTCCGTCGCTGGCGACCCGCATGGTCCAGGCCGCGGTCGCGCAGCTCGGCGAGCCGTGGACGTGGGGCTGGGATCCCGAGGAGCTGCCGGCATACCTCGCCGCGCGCGGCTGGGACCTCACCGACGACATCAGCACGCCCGACGCCGCGCGCGCCCTGCTCCCGCCGGAGCTCGCGCGCCTGATCGAGCGGGCCGATCGCCGGATCGCCCTCGCGGTGATCGTCGAGTCGATCGCGCTCATCACGCGGTGAGCTGACCGGCTACCCGCGCGCGGCCGGGCCACCGTCCGCGGCCGCCACCAGATCGCGCCCCGCGCGCCGGGACCGGCCGCCGCGCTACTTCGCGCCGAACGTGGTCGCGTCGACCTCGACCACGTAGTACCAGCCGAGCGCGTCGAGCCTCACGAACGCCACCACCACCGGGCGCCCGACGCGCGTCGCCTCGCGCAGCCCCTCCTCGCCGGCGCGGATCGCCGCCGCGATCGCGGGCAGATCGAAGGAGGCGAACTCGACCGCCTCGGCCTTGCCGCTCGCCTTGAACCGCTTGTTGGCATCGCGCGAGTCCACCACCGCGCGCCCCTGGGCGTCGACGAGCGTGGTCCGCAGCGTGGTCCGCTCGTGCAGGACCATGCTGGTCTCGACCATCTTGGTGACCGTGATCTCGACGCCGGCGACGACACCATGGTCGGCCCGAGCGACGCCGGCGGCGGCGCCTCGACATGCGGCGCCCGCGCGCCGGTCAGGGTGGCGTCGAACGACGACCGCGACGGAGGTGGGGTCTGGCGCGACGCCGGGCGCTCCACCTGGGTGGCGCCGGCGCTGGAGTCGAACGGGCGGTCGGGGGGCTTGGTCATCGGGCGGGCGGCGCCTGATGATACACGCCGGTCAGCGCGCCCGGCATGTGGCGCAGGCGGCCTTCTCTCGGCCTCGCGCCAGCGTCCACGAGGTCCCGGGACATCGTCCCGGGAGATCACGTGCGGGTGATGTTTGCAGGGCAGCGCTGCCAGCCGTAACGTCCTGGACATGCATCGAGCTAGCGTCGCAGTGCTCGCGCTGATGATCGCCAGCGGGACCGCCGCCGCCCAGAAGGACGGTGGGCTCGTGGACCGGGCCCTCGACGACGTCGACATCGATGTCGACATCGACCCTGACGCCTGGATGCAGTCGATCGGACCGCTCTTCGATCGGCTCGAAGCGGCGTCGCCGGTGTTGACCGACGTCGCCAAGGGCGCGTTCCGGCGCGCGCGCCGCAAGGTCTCGCTCGGGCCGACGCTCGGGGCGTTCGGCGCGTTCGCCGACGACGCCACCGCCGCGCTCACGTTCGGCATCGGCATCGAGGTGTTCAAGATCCCGGTGCTGCCGACGGTGGACAACCTGAAGGTCATCCTGCGCGAGCGCGCGAAGGCCAAGCTCGAGCAGGCGATCATCGACACGTTGAAGGGCGCGCCGCCGGACCAGGCGACCATCGAGCGGTTCGCGGCCGACGCGTGGGCCGAGGCGGTCAAGGAGATCCTCGGCATGGAGAACATCCGCGCCAGGACGATGGAGCGGCCCCAGTTCACGCTCGCGCTCGAAGGCAACCGCTACTTCGATGCCTCCACGTGGGCGACGCGGCTGCGGCTCGGGACGGGCGTCTGGAAGGTCACGCTCGCCGCGTCGCTCGGCCTCGGCTTCACCGAGCCGAACACCAGCGCCTACGTGGGGCCGGAGATCGTGCTGCACTTCCTGACGTCGAAGGGCCCCCGCGCCTCGGTGGTCGACGTGTTCGTGCGCGCGGACTTCGAGGTCCGCAGCCGCGGCGAGGCGTACGCCCAGGACGTCTACTCGCTCGGCGTGCGCTACCTGCTCGACGTCATCTAGTCAGCCAGTCAGCCAGTCAGCCAGTCAGCCATGTCAGCCAGTCAGCCAGTCAGCCAGTCAGCCAGTCAGCCAGTCAGCCAGTCAGCCAGTCAACCAGTCAACCAGTCAGCCAGATCGCGTCGAGATCGCGTCGAGATCGCGTCGAGATCGCGTCGGGCGTGTCGTCGCCGGCGACCGCGGCTCGGGGACCAGCCGCCATCAACGACGATGTCGGGTATCCACGCACCCACTCCGGACATCACAAGACACGCAACGCGAGGTACCATAGGCGCATGGGGTATCGCGTCTCGTGCGCGCTGGTGGGGTTTGTCCTGGTGCTCGGCGGCTGCGTCGCGCCGAGCATGAACGCGTGCCCGACGGTCGACTGCCCGTTCGACGAGGTCTGCGACGGCCACGGCGGGTGCGCCAAGCAGGCCGCGCTCGATGTGTGCCGGGGCATGCCCGACGGCGCGGGCTGCAGCTACAGCGACACGCCCGCAGGGCAGTGCGCGGGACAGCTGTGCCTGCCGGTCGGCTGCGGCAACCAGTTCGTCACCGGCACGGAGGTCTGCGACGACGGCAACACCGTGAACGGTGATGGCTGCTCCGCGGACTGCCTGTCGACCGAGGCATGCGGCAACGGCATCGTCGATCCGGCCAAGGGCGAGCAGTGCGACGACGCCAATGCGGTCGATGGCGACGGCTGCCAGGCGAGCTGCAAGTTCCCGCGGTGCGGCGACGGCATCCGCGACGACGGCCTCAACGAGCAGTGCGACGTGGGCAACACCAACTCGCTCGCCCCGAACGCCCCGTGCCGCCCGAACTGTCAGCTCCCCCGGTGCGGTGACGGCGTGCTCGATGGTGGCGAGGTCTGTGATGACGGCGACGTGACGAGCGGCGATGGCTGCGCGGGCGACTGCAAGTCCAACGAGATGTGTGGCAACAGCACGATCGACGTGATCAAGGGCGAGATCTGCGACGACGGCGGCACCGTGGGCGGCGACGGGTGCTCGGCCAACTGCCGATCGAGCGAGGGCTGCGGCAACGGCGTGCTCGATGCGGCGGCTGGCGAGCTCTGCGATGACGGCAACCTCATCAGCGGGGACGACTGCTCCTCGGACTGTCGCTCGCTCGAGGTCTGTGGCAACGCGATCATCGACGTGGCGACGGGCGAGCAATGCGACAAGGGTCTGATGTTCAACTCCGACGCGCCGGATGCCGCGTGCCGGATCAACTGCCGGCTGCCGCGGTGTGGCGACGGCGTCGTGGACCCCGGCCTCGGCGAGGCGTGCGACGCGGGCGCGGCCAACTCGGAGCTGCCGGACGCCGCCTGCCGGCCGACCTGCCAGCCGCCGCGCTGCGGCGATCGCGTGCGCGACATGATGCGGGGCGAGGTGTGCGACGACGGCAACTCGGTCGCGGCTGACGGCTGCTCGCCGGACTGCGGCTCGACCGAGATCTGCGGCAACGGCGTGACCGACGTGGCGACGGGCGAGCAGTGCGACGCCGGGGCCAGCAACGCCGACATGCCCAACGCCGCGTGCCGGACCACCTGCAAGTTCCCGAGGTGTGGCGACGGCATCCCCGACACCCTGTTCGCCGAGGGCTGCGACCTCGGGGCGCTGAACTCCAGCGCCGCGAACGCGAACTGCCGGCTGAACTGCCAGCCGCAGCGCTGCGGTGATGGCGTGCTCGACGACGCGATGATGGAGGTCTGTGACGACGGCAACGTGAGCAGCGGCGACAGCTGCTCCGCGGACTGCCGCTCGGACGAGTCCTGCGGCAACGGCATCACCGACTTCGCCACTGGCGAGCGCTGCGATGACGAGAACACCGAGAACATCGATCTGTGCCACAACGACTGCTCGCAGCCGCAGTGCGGCGACGCGATCGTCGACGTCAACGAGGCGTGTGATGCCGGCGGCGCGAACGCGAACTCCGCGAACGCGCCGTGCCGGACCAGCTGCCAGCTCCCGCGCTGCGGCGACAACATCCTCGACACCGCTCGAGGCGAGATGTGCGACGACGGCAACCTGATCCCCGGCGATGGCTGTCGCCCGGACTGCCGGTCGAACGAGACCTGCGGCAACGGCGTACTCGACGTCTTGACGGGCGAGATGTGCGACGACGGCAACCTGCGCGGACGGGACGGCTGCAGCGCGTGCCGGCCCGAGACCGCGATCGTGCTGACGCCGGGCGCGGCGCCGTCCGCGCGCGTGTACCACCAGATGGCGTACGACGCCGCGCGGCAGCGCGTGGTGCTGTTCGGCGGCGTCAAAACTATTTTGCTCGGCGACACCTGGGAGTGGGACGGCGCGAGCTGGACGCAGATGCAGCCGACCCAGGCGCCGCCGGTGCGCTATCGCGCCGGGATGGCGTACGACGCCCGGCGCCGGCGCGTCGTGCTGTTCGGCGGCGACGGCACCAACGGCGCGCGCAACGACACCTGGGAGTACGACGGCGTCACCTGGACCCAGCTCCAGCCGGCGACCAGCCCGTCGCCTCGATCCGGGACGGCGATGGCCTACGACGCGGTGCGGGGAACCATCATCCTCTACGGTGGTTCCGGTTACAACGACACCTGGGAGTGGAACGGTACGACCTGGGCGCAGCTGGCGCCGACCGGCAACCCGGGCGCGGCGCACCTGCACATGATGACCTACGACACGGCCCGCAATCAGATCGTCATGCGCCTCTACGGTGCCAACAAACCCACCTGGGTCTGGAGCGGGGCGACCACGACATGGACGAACAAGGGCGTCGGGGTGGGAGCCATGCCGACGGGTCCGAACCTCGCGATGGCATACGACTCGAACCGCGGCCGGGTGGTGCTGGTCCCGACCACCACCCCGACCACCATCCCGCCGACCACCCCGACCACCTGGGAGTGGGACGGCAGCGTGTGGACCCCGACCCAGCAGGCGGGGCCGGTCGGCCGCCAGGGGGCCTTCGCCGTGTACGACGCCGCGCGCCGCCAGCTGGTGATGTTCGGTGGCGGGTCCCTCGGCGACACCTGGCTGCGCACCGGCACCACCTGGTCCCCGGCGACCGGGTTCGTGCAGCCCTCGCCCCGCGTCGCCGCGGCCGCCGCCTATGATCCCCTGCGCAAGAAGGTGGTGATGTACGGCGGCAACGGCGGCTGCGGCTATTGCACCCTGTCCGACGAGACCTGGGAGTGGGACGGGCGGCGGTGGGAATCCGTCGGAGCCGGCCCGACGGCACAGTCGGGCGGCTGGCTCGACTACAACACGAGCTCTCGCACGATGATGCTGTTCGGTGGCACCAGCGACGTGTCGCCGCGGGACCTCTACCAGTTCGATGGCGTCAGCTGGAGCCCGGCGGCCAGCGGCACGCGTGGCGACACCTACGTCCGGCGCACCTGCATGGCGTACGATCGCAGCGCCGGCCAGGTGGTCACGTTCGGCGGCAGGGACCGGGACAACGGTACCGCGGAGGACACCACCTGGAGCTGGACCGCGGTCGGCGGCTGGATCACCCCGGGCCCGTCGACGGTCCCGCCGCGGCGCTTCCAACAGCCCTGCGCGTACGATCCGGTGCGCGAGCGGACCGTCATGTTTGGCGGGCGTGGTGAAAACTACGGGACGCTCGGTGACGTCTGGGAGTGGACCGGCGGCGACTGGCAGGCCCTCGCGGCGACCGGCCCGGCAGGCCGGTTCGGGACCTCGCTCGCGTACAACGGCGATCTCCAGCGCATGGTCCTGTTCGGCAACGCGCCGGGTGCCGGCCGAGGACATGTGGGAGTGGTCGGGCACCGCGTGGACGCAGCGCACGCTCGACACCGTGATCCCGTCGCTGTACCGCTCGTCGGTCGTGTTCGATGCCGCGCGCCACGCGCTGGTCGTGTTCGGCGGGCGCGATCAGAACCAGAATGTCGACGGCAAGACCCAGCTGATCCAGCTGCGGCCGAACTCCAGCGTCGAGGCGTGCACCGACGACATCGACTACGACCGCGATGGCGCGGCGGGGTGCGCCGACGGCGACTGCTGGCCGGTATGCACGCCGCTGTGCCCGCCGGGCTCGCCGGCGAACTGCGCGGCCACGACCCCGCGCTGCGGAGACGGCACCTGCAGCGCCTTCGAGGACTGCAACCTCTGCCCGGGCGACTGCGGGGCGTGCACGGGGGGCCAGTGCGGCGACTTCTACTGCAACCCCGACGAGACCGTCACGACCTGCCCGAACGACTGCTGACCGCCGAGCGGGTCCGCTCACGGCCGCGACCGGGGGGTGACGCGCCGGGTGCGCGGTACCTGCCGCGCGCCTCGTCCTGGACCACGGCAGCGCGCCGCCGAGCTCAGAACCGCCAGCCGGCCCGGGCGGTCATGCCGCCCGCGGTCGGCGCGACCTCGAAGGTCGGCAGCACGCGCGTGGGGCGGTTCAGCAGGACGAACACGGCGCCGCCGATGGCGACGGCACCGCCGGC
Source organism: Kofleriaceae bacterium (assembly GCA_964203225.1). GTDB lineage: Bacteria > Myxococcota_A > Polyangia > Haliangiales > Haliangiaceae > JABFXX01. The sequence continues at coordinate 257,329 of CAXNMK010000002.1, read as the reverse complement.
GACCATCAGGCTGATCCCGATCGCACCCTTGAGCTCGGCCGAGGTCTTCTGGTCGCGCAGCGACGGGTGGTCGACGAGGTCCTTCTCGCACCCCGAAATCGAGCACTCGCGCTTGAAGTTGTCGTCGAAGGTCTCCATCTGGCCGCGCCCCGCGGACCACACGCCGAGGCCGACGAGGGCGAGCGCCGCGCCACCGCCGGTGATCGTCCACGGGATCCAGCGCGGGGTCCGGTAGACCAGCTTGACCGCCGACTCGAGGGGTACGAGATCGATCTTGCCGATCGCGGTCCCGCCGCCGGTGACGATCAAGCGCTGCGAGGCGGCGATGTAGCCGGGCAGCTCGCCGACCAGGGTGTGCTCCCCCGCCATCACCTGGAGCCGCTCGCCGCCGGGGCATCCGAACCAGCGCTTGCCGTCGAGGAGGATGGTGGCCCCGGCCTGCGTGCACGACGCCGCGACGTGGCCGACCTGCTTCCTGATCAGCGCGCGGTAGTCGAGCGCCTGCTGGTAGAGTTCGGGCTTGAACGGCGCCTCGCCGAACCGCAGCGCGGCCTCGAGGTCGGCCGCGGCCTCGAGCACGCGGTCGAGGCGGATCTCGGTGACCGCGAGGTTGAACCGGATCAGCGGGTGATCCCAGAGCTTGAGCGCCGCGCGGTACTTCTCGAGCGCCGGCGCATGCGCCATCTGCGCGAACAGGGTGTTGCCCTCCTCGAACATCGCCTGCGCCGTGGCCTGGTCCTCCACCGACACGCCGTTCGCCCACGGCTTGGCCGCGGGCGAAGGCTCTGGCGGGCTCGGAGCGTCACCGACATCGCCGACGGCGGGGGCGGCGGTCGCGAGCACCAGCCCGACGAGGGCGGCTCCCACGCACGACGCCCTCACAGGCCACCCGTCGCGATCTTGCTCTTCTCGAGCTCGAGCTGCTTGACGCGCTGCTGCTCGCGGGCGAGCAGCGTCTGCAGCTTGGAGCTCGCCGCCTTCGCCTCGTCGGTGGCCTTGCGCGCAGCGGCCTCGGCGGTGTTCGCGGCCAGCGCGAGCTGCTGCGCCTTGAGCTTGTCCTTCTGCGACTGCGCGAGCGAGGCCGTCAGGTCGTTGTTCGCGCGCTCGAGCTCCTCGCGCGACAGCTCGACGGCGGCCCTGGCCTGGAGCGCGGCGGCCTCGGCGCTCTGACGCTCGGCCTCGGCCTTGGTACGCCGCGCCGCCTCGGCCTTGACCAGCTCGAGCTGACGCGCCGCCTCGCCCTCGGCGGCGCGCGCCTTCTGCTCGGCGGCGCGCGCCTTCTCGGCTTCGAGCTGTGCGGTGACGGCCTGATCCTTGGCCTCGGCCTGGGCGTTCGAGATCCGCACGAGCGCGGCGGCGCCGAGCGCGAACACGACGACGAGCACGCCAAACATCGACGTGAACACCACGACCTTGCGCTTGCGGGCGCGCGTGGCCTCGTGCTGGACCGCCGCCAGGTACTCCTGCTCGGTCGACGACAGGTTGAGGACGTTGCGCGCCATCACGCCGAGCGCATCCTGCGCCGTGGCGCCACGCCAGACCAGGTCGGCGGGCTTGTTGCGGGCCACCCACTGGCGAACTGCCTGCCGCAGCTCGTGCAGGAACCCGCGCAGCGCGTGGCCGTCCTCGAGCCAGCGCCGCAGGGTGGGCCACTCGCTGATCAGCACCTCGTGGACGATCTCGACCGTCGCGGTGCCCTCCGTGGGATCGACGTTGAGGTTGATCAGGCGCGCGCGCACGAGCTGATCGAGGATGCGCTCGACCTCGGCCTGGTCCTCGGCCAGCGCCAGCAGCTCGTTCTGATCGACGACCGCGCGCGTGCCCTCCGGGGTCACCAGCCGGGTCATGATCGCCTTGAGCAGGAGCTGGTTGTGGAGGGGGACGGCGGCTGCGACCTCGTCGGCGTGCCGCGCGAACGCGCCACCGATGCCACCCATCGCCGCGTAGGCCGCGGCGGTCAGCTTCTTGCGCCCGCGGTCGCGTGCATCCCACAGCCGGGTCGCCGCGAACTGGAGCAGCGGCAGCGCGCCACGGCTGGTCGCGGCCTGCATCATGTCATCGACGATCGCCTGCTCCTCGAACGCGTAGCCGGCGAGCTCGGCCGGCCGGACGAGCGTCTCCCGCAGGTTGTCCTGGTCGGGCGCGGACAGGAAGAACAGGCCGCGCGACAGCTCGGACAGGAACACCTTGTGGCCGGCGAGCCGGTCGAGGAAGTCGGCGCGCATCGACAGCACGACCCGGACCGGAGCGCTCGGATCATCGGCCGCGGCGAGCAGCGCGGACAGGAACAGCTTGCGGACCTCGTCGTCGTCGGAGAGCGTGAACAGCTCCTCGAGCTGATCCACGACGATCATCACCTTGTGCTTGTGCTCGGCCGCGGCCTTGCGCAGCATGTCGCCGAACAGGCCCGGCGAGTCGCGCAGCTGCTCGAGCACGATGTTCGAGACCCGGCCAGCCTCGAGCGAGTCATCGAGGACGCCGGCGAGGCTGTGCAGGGGGACGCGCCCGGGACGCAGGATCCGGATCTGCCAGTCACCTCCGGTCGCGCGCACGGCCGGGACCAGGCCGGCGTGGACGAACGAGGACTTGCCGACGCCGGACGGCCCGATCACCGCGAGCAGCGGCCACACCTCGAGCTGCTGCATCGCGGTGCGAATCTCGGGGGACCGCCCGAAGAAGAACTTGGCGTCGCCCTCGCCGAACGCCGCGAGGCCCCGGTAGGGGCACACGTCCTCCGAGCTGCGCTCGGCCTTGGGCTGGAGGAACGACTGCAGGTCGAGGAGCAGGTCGGTCGCGGACGGGTACCGGTCCTGCTTGTGCTTGGCGAGGCAGCGATCGACGATCGCGCCGAGCTCGGGCGGGATCGCGGCGTCGCGCGCCGCGATGCTGGGCATCGGACGATCGAGGTCGGTGAGTCGCTCGCGCAGCTTGTCGGCCTGCATCGTCCCGGCGGGGTGGACCCTGGTCAGCCCGCGCCAGAACATGATGCCGAGCGCCCAGATGTCGGACAGGTGATCGACCTCGCCGACGCCCCATTGCTCCGGCGACATGTACGGCAGGGTGCCGACGAGCGCGCCTTCCGCCGAGAACGTGACGTAGCTGTTCGAGTCCTCCGGGAGACCGAGCGACGGATCGATCGCCGCCGAGGCGAGCACCTGGTCGATCGCCTCGCCCGCGGGGTCGAACGACTTGGCGACGCCGAAGTCGAGCACCTTGACGAGGCCGCGGTCGGTGACGAACACGTTGCTCGGCTTGAGATCGCGGTGGACGATGCCGTGCTCGTGGGCGCGCTCGAGCGCCCGCACCACGGACATCATGATCTCGGTGAACTGCCGCAGCGACGGCTTGGTCTCGAGCAGCGTGGCGAGCGTCTTGCCCTCGAGGTACTCGAGGACCATGAACGGCAGCCCCTGATGCTCCGCGACCTCGAAGATCGTGACGATGTTCTCGTGGGTGCAGCGCGCGGTCGCGCGCGCCTCGATCACGAACCGGCTGACGAAGTTCGGATCGGCGTGCAGCAGGAACTTGATGGCGACCTTGCGGCCGAGCTTGGTGTCGCGCGCGAGGAACACCTGGCCCATGCCGCCACGCGCGATCTCGCGGATCAGCTCGAACCGCCCGATCCGCTGGTTCGGCGCGAACTCGAGCGCCGGACGGATCGTGTCCTTCTTGCGGCCGCCGGCGGTCCGCGGCTCGGCCCGGGGTAACGGCCTGCCGGCGGCGAGGATGTCCGTCGTGTCGCCGCCCGGTCGAGCCACGCCCTGCGCGGCGGCGGCGGCGATCGCGGCCACCGGGCGCGGGTCCTGCGGCGCCGGCTGCGCCCCGATCACGCCCGAGCTGCAGGCGATCGCGTCGCGCTCAGCGACGTGGACGTGGACGTGGACGTCGGGCTTGGATGCGACGGTGGACTCGTCACCGAACGGGCCGCGCTGCGCCGCGGGCGTGCCCTTCGCCGTGCCGGCGGCGAGCGGATGCGCGCTCGGCAGCGCGGGTGGCCTCACGATCGCCACCGGGCCGGTACGGCGAGCCGCCCCCATCGTCGCTGCCGCGACCGCCGCCGCCTTGCGCTCCGGCGCAGGCGGCCCTTCCCCCGGGGGCGACTTGGAATCGTTCACTGCCTGACAGCCTACGCCGGTTGGGGGCACGACTGCGAGATCATCGAGTGGCGGACCACCGGCGCACAGCCCCTCCGAAGGGACGGTCAGAACGGATCGTGGTGGCGCTTCGCCGCGTGGATGTCGGCGACCACCGCGTGGTGGTCCGACGGCCACACGCCATCGACGGGCTGATCGAGCGCCACGCGCGCGCTCAGCGGCTCGCCGCACAGGTGGCGCCCCGGCCCGCGCACGTAGACGTAGTCGATCCGCCGCGACGGCTCGCGCGAGCGCAGCGCGTACGGGTTGGCGCGGTCGTAGGTCCACCCGGGCCCTGCGCCGGGCACGTTGCCGGTGGTCGCGGCCCACGCATCCGCGAAGTGCACGCTGGTCCCGCCGAGTGGCGTCAGCCCGCGCAGGAACCGCATCTCGTCGGCATCGGGGTCGGCATTGAAGTCGCCGAGCAGCACCGGCGGCGGCCCCTCGACGGGCGCGAGCGCGGCCACGTGGTCCGTCAGCGCGCGCACCTGGGCACAGCGCGCCGCGCTGTGGTCCTGCTGGAACGTCAGGTGGGTGACGAACACCGGCATCGGCCCGTGCGGGCACTGAACGCGCGCGAACGCCGCGGTGCGCGTGTCGAGCCCGGGCGGCGACGGCAGCGCGAGCGCCTGCACGTCCGTCAGCTCATGGGGCGACAGGATCGCGTTGCCGTACGTCAGCCCGCCGCCGATGTCCCACGCCGGCACGTGGTGAACATGCCAGCCGAGCCCGGCCGCGATCTCGTGCGCCTGGCTCGGCATGCCCGTGAACCCGAGCACCTCCTGCAGCCCGACCACGTCGAGATCGAGCGCCCGCAGCCCCTCGCGGATCAGCGGCAGGCGCTGCGCCCACGGCCCCTGGCGGTTCCAGATGTTGAACGTGGCGACCCGCCAGATGTCCGCGCGCGCCGAGGCCTCGGTCATCGCGGCATCGTAAGCGAACTCCGCCCCCGGCGCGGCCGGTGCAGCACCCGACGGGATGCCTTGACCCTCGGGCTTCCCGGACCCATAGTGTCCTCAAGTGGCGGCCGCGGCCGTCACCGTCTTTGACATGGGGGCGTAACGGTTTCGACGAGGATGATGACGTTCGGATCGCGCGTCGTGGCGCCCATGGCCACGTAAAAATGGGCAAACCTGCAACTGCGAACGATAACAACGCCGTTGCTCTCGCTGCCTGATAAAACCAGGTAACGACAGTTCTTGCAGCTTCCGTCTGTAGCCGCGATGAACTGACACAATCAGGCTGGACCTCCTGACCCGCTGGCGTACGGAGGTCGAGACAACGTCAGCTTGTTGAGCGCACAGGCCGGTCACTGCCGGTGAGCTCGAGACTTCAAACAGTGTACCTACACGCGTAGACGTTCGTTCTGAGGCATCTTCGGACGTGGGTTCGACTCCCACCGCTTCCACTTTTCACGTGTAATCTCAGACTCCTGAGGGCTCTCCCCGGTCGCGAGCCCAGCCATGGGTTGCTGATTCAGGTGGCCGAATATCGAGAATCCGATAAAATTATCGAGTTCCCGATATGCCGGCCGCTAACCCAACGACATCGCTCGCCAACCAGCGGGCGAAGATCGCCTCGAAGCTCCGTGATCTACGGCGCGAGCGTCAGTGGACGCAGGCTCGCCTCGCGACCGAGCTGGGGCTCTCGCAGAACCGTCTCAGCGAGATCGAGCGCGGCGCCGGCTCACTCAGCGCCGAGCAGCTGATCCGCGTCCTCACGCTGTTCAACGTACCGCTGTCGAGCTTCGTGGACGCGAAGCCCGATCCCGAGCGCCAGCTCCAGAACGCGCTCGCTCGCCTCGGCGCGACCGACCTCCACGAGTCCACCGAGGTGCTCCTGAGCGAGCTGCTGACCGACGCGAGCCGCGCGATCCGGGAAGCGCTGATCACGGGCGCGCCGCGCCTGGTCACCGCGATCGCGCCGGTGCTCGTGCGCCACGCGCGCACCCTCAACCTGCGCGGGCTGCAGGCCGAGCTTCAGGTCCTCGGCTTCCCGCACCGGCTGCCGTGGGTGGTCGACAACACGCTCCGTGCCGTCGAGTTGCTCGGAGACCGCCTCCCCCACTCGCTCCGCGCCAGCGTCGCGACGATCCGGCTGTTCCGGGACCAGCTGTCCCACAACGCAACGCCGAGCGCGCCTCCCGACATCCTGGATCCATCGATCCGGAGCACCAAGACCGCGGAGACGACGGCGCGGCGCGGCTCCGATACCTCACGTTCCTGGGGCATCGTATCGGCGCTCACGCCCGAGGACTTCGTCGTGCCGCTGAGGTCCGCGCTTGAAGCCGATTGAGGAGTTTTCTGCGACATCGATCGCGCGTGGACCACGAACCCTGTGGAGAAGGTCGACCTGCGGCGTCGCGGCACCGGCCCGGGGGGCGGGTTCCCCACCCCGCGGCCGGTCGGCGCGCGCGCAAGTAGGCTGAACCAATGGACGTCGGGCCGCGCCTGCGGCGGGTGCCGGGGCGGAACAAAAGCTGCAAGTTGAACTCTGCATGTCGCCCTCGATCTCTCGCTCGTCCGCCCGGGCCGGCAGCCGGCCCCCCCTGGTCCCGGTGCTCGTCGCCATCGCGCTGGCCGCCGCGGCGCCGCCCACCGGCGGCTGCGTGGTCGGCGGCGGAGACGCCGGAGACGACGACCTCGCCTCCCTCGAGGCCGGGCTCCCCGATCCGGGCGATACCAAGGCCGACGGCCAGGTGGACATCGGCGCGCTCCGGGCGCGGCTGCTCGCGCTGGTCGAGGGCTTCTCGGCGACGACGGGCTCGCGGTTCTACCCGACGCCGGAAGCCGCCCTCACGCAGATCGAGCGCGACCTCGCCGCCCAGGGCCTTGGCGCGCCTCGCCGGAGCCTGTTCGTCGGCTACCTCGGGGCGATCCCGATCCGCGGCGGCTTCCACCACACCGAGTTCCTGTTCGCGGGCGCCGTCGATCCCGCGACCGGCGCGGTCGCGCGCTTGCACAAGCGGACGGTCGGCGATCCGTTCGGTGCCGGCGTGTTCGACGAGCACCACGGCAGCGATCCGATGTCATCGCGGATGTGCATGACCTGGGACGACCTCGAGGCGGCGGTCCGCGCCTCGTACCTGCGCGGCATCTACGGCGTGAACTTCGTCTGCCACACGGTCTCGATGAAGGTCCTCGCCGCCATCGGCGTGGCGCCGGAGCACTTCGAGCCGCTGGTCAGCGGCTGGCGGCTGGCGCGCTGGGTGTTCGGCCCGCGGCTGCCGAGCGGGCTACCCGAGCCGGTGGCGAGCTGGCGCGCGACCCGGGCGTGCGACGTCGCCGCGGTCCGCGCCAGCGGGCTGTGAGCGCTGCAGCATGCCCTCGCGCGCCCCGGTGATTCGACGGAAGCGGTGAGCCGCGTCGGCGATCGCGGTCACGGTCCAGCGGCCGTACGTCTTCATCAGCTCGTCGTCATGCGCGATGGACACGCGCGCGGCGTTCGCGCACCGAGGCGACCGTGGACCAGGTGGCGCGCCGCCGTTTCCTGCCGCTGCGCGTGATCGCCGAGCTGCTCGAGCCCGCGCCGAGCGCCAAGCTGCGCTCGGATGCGGTCGGCGTCGCTCCCCGCCCCCGTTCCCGACGTGGCGCGCCAGGCGATGCCGTGCGGCGAGCGGCTGGCCAGCGCGCTCCGGGCGCGGCTGCTGCCGGTCCTGCTCGGCCAGCTCGCCGGCCAGCCCTGACGCGGACGCGCGCGCGCGGGGCCGACGGCGCGCGGGGCCTACTTGAGCCGGCCGTCGTAGACGCGGGACACGATCGCGCGGTAATGGCTCGCCAGCAGCGCGTCGCGCTCGGCGATGTTCGCGCCGCCGGCGGCCAGGCGGGTCGCGATGATCAGCTCCTTGCCGACATCCGGCACCGGGGCGCCGGTCGCGTCGAGGGTGGGCAGGCACGCGTAGCTGACGTGCACGAACTGGCCATCGCCGAACCCCAGCTTGCCGAACATCCGCCACATCCCCTGGCTGCGCGTCTCGACCGTCGCGATCGGCAGGGCCGCCTGGGTGTAGATTGACGTGTCGGCGCTCATGCCGCCCCAGCCGCTCGGGTACGTCGAGGACCCCTCCGCGCCGTAGAGCAGGGTCGCGACGTCCGCCCACTGCAGGCCGGGCAGCCGCGTCGAGGCATCCTCGCGGTGCATGACGAGGCGCTTGAGGAACTCCGCGAGGGTGAGCGTGGACAGGCGGTTCGCCGGGCCGGTGCTGGTGTCCGGCTGGATCGTGACCGAGGCCCCGCTCGGCTCGCGGAACGTGTAGCCGAGCGCGGGCTCGCGCACGCCGTAGTTGCCGCCGAACGTCTCGGCCGCGGGCCGGTCGAGCCAGGACGTCACCAGCCCCTGGGCGTTGGCGCGTCCGCCGATGTTGTGGAAGTAGCGAGACAGCCCGTTGGAGCTGAACCGCCGCTCGTCGTAGCTGTGGACGACCGTCGCGAGGTCCCCGAGCGGGATCGAGTCGACCGAGGCGGTCAGCCCGACCTGATAGCCGGAGCGCGCGCGCAGCCGCGCGCCTGCGTTCGCGATCGCCATGAACTTGGTCGAGCTCCACGGCTGGAACGTGTCCGCGTGGCTGCCGTTGGACAGGTAGCGGTAGTGCGGCACGCCGTTGACGCGACGGACCAGGATGACCGTGACGTCGAGCCCCGCGGGCACGAGGTCGCGCAGCGCCTCGTCGTCGACCTCGATCGGCTCGGCGGCGGTCTGGTAGCGCACGGTCTGCCCGTCGGGCAGCGTCGGCGACGCAGTGGTCGCCGCCACCGGGCACGCGAGGGCGCGGTCGAGGCGCGACGGCAGCCGCTTGGCGTGGCAGACGTCATCGAGGAACTCGTAGTGATCGCCGCCGCGCGCCGCGGCGCATCCGGGGCTGATCCCGTCGGCCTTGCCGTCGCCGTCGGCCAGCGCGTCCACGCCGAGGTCGTCGGTGTCATCGGTGGCGCACCCCATCACGAGCGCGAACACGAGCAACCAGTGAGAGCGAGTGTGCATGTCGAGATTCCTTTCGTACAGAGGTGCGAGGCGTGAGGGTCAGATCCCGCGCAGGCGACGGAACTCGCCCCACAGCGTCGCCATCGACTTGGTCGGCTGGCCGTAGGGGCTGCCCGGCAGGGACGCCCACTCGAGGTTGAGCTTGTCGATCGCGGCAGTGAACTCGGCGTAGGTGTCGATCAGGTCGACGCTGGCCACGCCCCGCCGCTGGATCAGCCGCAGCGCCGCCTGGTCCTGGCTCGCGGGGCCGAAGTCGGGCAGCCCGGCGCGGACGCCGTCCCACGTCGTGCTGAGGAACTGGTACCGGCCCGCGGCGTCCGAGCAGTAGCCCCCCGAGCACACGATCCTGCGCGGGTGGTTCGCGTACGACGTGAAGTACCGGTACCCGAAGATGATGTCGTAGCGGTCGCCCGTGCCCTCGGCGTAGGCGATCGTGCCGAGCAGGGAGCAGGCGCTCGGGCTGAGGTTGCCGGCGCAGGTCCCGGTGAGCCGGAAGCTCGCGCGCTCGACGTGCGGGATGTACAGGTAGCCCGGGTTGAACCCGCAGCCCGGCAGCGGGGTCCGGAGCTGCACCCGGACGTGCGAGCCCTCCACGGTGCCGGACCCCTGGAGCTCGATCCGGGTCCCGGCGGGCACCTCGCACTTCTCGGAGCCCAGCGCGAGCTCGGCGGACTGCACGGCCCGCTTCTTCAAGAAGGTGTCGGCCTCGCCGATCTCGACGTAGGCCGTGGCGCCGTCCGCCTTGCCATCGGCCAGCACGCCCTCGTCGGTCTCCGACGGGTCCATGTCGACCACGCACGCCGACAGCACCAGGGACAGGAGCGCGAGCACGGGCAGGGGAGCGGGCAGAGCGAACATCAGAGATGCCTCCGGGGAAGGGTGACCGTCGCAGATGCAGCCGGCATGCCGGACCGGGGTCCGGGAAACAGTCGCCAGTTCAAGGTTCAACTACGTGGATTCCCCCCGGGCCGGCGCGATGGCCAGCCGGCTTGCCTGGGGGGCCCCGGCCCGGGCTGGGGGGGCGGTCTCCGCCCCGGGGGAAGCCCAAAAACCTGAGAGTTGTGCAGTCAACAATTGATACGGCCAGTTACCGCCCGGTGCGCCGCTCGGCCGATCTGGCAGGCGGCTTGCTCCAGCGCTGGGCATGACCCGGATCCTCCTCGTCCTCCTGTTCACTGGGTGCGTCATCGGCGAGGGGGGCGAGCGCGACGCGCCGTCGCAGGAGGGCAAGCTCGATGACACCGGCACCGCCAGCGGGACGGCCCTCACCTGGCCGCGGCTCGCCGCCGGTGACTCGAGCCAGGACGTGACGACGCTGCAGTACTTGCTCGACTGGGGCGGCTTCGCGACCGCCCGGAACGGCGTGTTCGACGCGGCGACCGCGACGGCGGTGCAGAACTTCCAGCGGTCCCGCTCGCTCGCCCCGGATCCCGTGGTCCAGCAGGCGACCTGGGAGGAGCTGATCGAGGGCGCCACGATCGACGCGGGCGACCAGGGCGCCGCGGTCGAGGCCCTCCAGTACCTGCTGAAGAACCGCTTCGGCGCCGGGCTCTCGATCACCGGCACCCTGGGGGCGACCACGCTGACGGCGCTCCGCGAGCTGCAGCGCTCGCGCTGCCTCGAGGCCACCGGCGTGGTCGGCCGCTACACGTGGAACGCGCTTCTCACCGGCCGCTCGTTCTGCCGCTCCACGGCGGCGGCCGCCGCCGCGAGCGTGCTGGCGGCGCACCGCGCGCAGACCCTGACGCTGTGGAACCAGACGTTCGGGCGCGCCGATGGCGCGGACCCGCTCTCGAACATCACCGCGGCGGCCGCGGGCGGGCGGGCGAAGACGAGCTGCTACGGCGGCGCGCCGTGCACCAGCGTGATGCTGTCCGAGCGGCTGCTCGCCAGCATGGCGACGCTGCGCGAGCAGCGCGGGTTCCGCTACTTCGTGACCGCGATCGCGGGCGCGACCCACTCGGCGGGGTCGCTGCACTACCAGGGGCGCGCGTTCGACATCGACGAGGTCAACGGCGTCCGCATCCAGGGTGACAGCGCGGCCGCCCGCTCGTTCATGGCGGCGTGCCGCGAGCTCGGCGCGATCGAGGTGTTCGGCCCCAGCAACGACCCCGCCGGCCACAGCGACCACATCCACTGCGGGTGGTGAGCCGGGTCAGGTCGAGCTCGACCAGTCGACGACGAACCCGGTCGACGCGTCGCCGCCGACCTCGTCGATGACGGCGTAGTTCCCAGCCCGGCCCTCCTCGTAGAGGTCCCGGTGCCCGCTCCGCTGTCGACGCACGTCGCGTCGCGCGCAAGCGGCGAGGAGCCTGTGCCTGCGTTCACGTTGTCGCCGGCGGCTGCCGCGCCGCACGCCCCTGTCACCCTGTCCCCGCACGTCGAGCCCGAGCCCATGCGCCCGCGCTGCCATCGCTGCGGCCTCGCCCCGGCGCACGGCCACGTTCGCCACGTGCCGCTGGTACGCCTCCGCCACCGGACCCGCGGCGCCCCTCGCGGGCCGCGGCTTCCAGGACCCACCCGACCGCCCTGACCTGGCCCCGCGGCACGGCCACGAGGGCGGCCGATGATCGACGCCGCGCTGCGCGCGCGCATCCGCCGCCTGTACTTCGCCCCTGGCCATCCCTGCGCAGCCGCCGAACCGTCACCCGGGCCCGGCGATCCACGGTCAGTCATGCATGCAACGTCGGTCGGGGCTCGGGGCCAACGTCGATCGGGCCCGGGCGGGAAGGCAACGTCGGTCGGGGCCCGCGGGTCGGGGCCAGGGGGGGCCGATCAGTTCGCGTGATCCGCGAAGAACGCGCTGGTGACGTCGGGGGTGCTGACCAGCTCGTGGCAGGACGCGTAGGTGCCGGCCGCATAGGCGGCGTCGAGATCGTTGTCCCCGACCGGGACCGGCGGCGCCTTTGACGCGAGGAGCGCGATGTTGGCCCGCACCTGGCTCGCGTCGACGATGGGATCGCAGTCGGCGTAGTTGAACAGCGTCGGAAACCTGTAGGCGTCGAGCTGGAGCGCCTGCGTGATCCCGGCGGCGTTGGAGATCTGGATCGCGCGGATCGCAGTCACGCGCTGGCTGCGCAGCGCGAACCGCGACGAGAAGCCACCGCCGTTGGAGTGGCCGATCAGAAACAGCGGCGATGACGACGCAACGCCGAGGGTGGTCAGCAGGCCATCGATGTTCGTGACGTCGGGGTTGGCGGTGGTGTTGTCCGCACTCCACTGCTCGGTGCCTCGATCGACGCTCGTCGGGCAGACGATCGAGTAGCCACGAGCGATCAACGCGTCGATCAGATCCCGCTTGTCACCCATCGTCCACCCGCTCGCGCTGCCACCGGCGCCGTGAAAGCACAGCACCGTGTCCGGCGGCTCACAAGCGGCAGGTCGCCCGGCGGCGACAGCGGCCGCGTCGCCAGCCAGATATCGTTGAGGCCAAGGCCGCCCGGGCGGTTCGACGTCAGCAGGATCTGGCAGCCGTCAGCCGACACCCAGGTTGGAAACTCGCAGGCCGGCGTGCTCAGCTCGGCGACCTGCGTCGCGGCCCCGAAACTGCTGGCCACCGATGCGCGGGTCGCCACGAAGGTGTCGTAACAGCCCGTGTCCCCGAGACGCGTGGACTCGAAGTAGACCGTGAGCTCGTCGCCGGTCAGCACGGCGCCGTGGTCCTCGATGGCCGGCACGTTGAGCTCGGCGATCGACGCGGCCGCGCTGAGCGTCACCCGCGCGCCCGCGCGCGTCGCGCGCAGCCCGCACGCTGGTAGTGTACCCGTGTCCTGGCGACAAATCGTGGGCTGACGCCGGACCAGCACCCGGCGGGAGGCCATCGCGCCTACAGTCCGGGGATGAGTGCGCCCGAGCTACGCGGGTATCAGCGCGAGGCCATCGAGGCCGTGATCGCGGCGCGGCGGCGCGGTGTGCGCCGCATGGTCGTGTGCCTGCCGACGGGCGCCGGCAAGACCGTCATCTTCTCCCACCTCGCGCGGCTCGCCACGCGGCAGGTGCTGGTGCTGGCGCATCGCGAGGAGTTGCTCGCCCAGGCCATCGACAAGCTGTCGCGCGCGCTCGAGGGCACGCGCGTCGTGGGCCTCGAGCGCGGCGCCTCGCGCGCACCCGCGGATGCCAAGGTCCTCGTCGCGTCGCTGCGATCGCTGCACCCCGACCGCATCGGCGGCGTGCTCGGCGGCCGGGATCTCGGGCTCGTGATCTACGACGAGTGCCACCACGCCCCCGCGGACGACAACCTGCGGGTGTTGCGAGCGATCGGCGCCTTCGAGCCCGACTGGCCGGGCACGCTGCTCGGCTTCACCGCCACCACGGCCCGCGGGGACGGCAAGGGGCTCGACAGCGTGTTCGAGGAGATCGTGTACGCGCGCACCCTGCCCGACCTGATCGACGAGGGCTACCTCGCGCCGCTCAAGGGCTTCCGCATCGCGACCGCCGCCGATCTGACGCGCCTGTCGTCCGCGGGCAGCGACTTCGCGGACGCCGAGCTCGCCGAGGCCGTCGACATCCAGGAGCGCAACGCGCTGGTCGCGCGGTCGATCCAGGAGCTCGCGCGCGATCGCCGCACCATCGCGTTCTGCGTCACCGTCGAGCACGCGCGCAACCTGGCCCGCGCGCTGAACCACCTCGGCGTGCCGGCCGGCATCGTCCACGGCGAGATGGCACCGGCCGATCGCGCGCGCGCGCTGGACGACTTCCGCGCCGACCGCATCCGCGTGCTCGCCAACGTCGCCGTCCTCACCGAGGGCTTCGACGACCCGGGAGTCTCGTGCATCGCGATGGCGCGCCCCACGCGCTCCGAGGGGCTCTACGCGCAATGCGTGGGACGCGGCACCCGGCTGGCGGAGGGCAAGCGCGACTGCCTGATCCTGGACTTCGTCGACGCCTCCGAGCTCAGCCTGTGCACGCTCCCCTCGCTGTTCGGGTGCCCGCGCGATCTCGATCTACTCGGACAGGACGCGCGGGACGCCGCACGAGCGTGGGCGCAGATCCAGCTGGACTACCCTGCGCTGGAGCTCGAGGCGGGCGCGCTGACGCTGCGGGACATCCAGGATCGCGCGGAGGCCTTCGACCCGCTCACCCTCGATGTGCACCACGAGGTGCGCGCGATCTCGGGGAACGCGTGGTTCTCGCTCGGCCGCCACGGTGTCGGCCTGCACTTCGCGCGTACGACCAGCGAGATCAGCACCGTCACGGTCCTCGCCCGCGCGCCCCGAGGGCGGCGCTGGGAGGTCGCGATCGATCAGCGCGTGATGGAGCGGTTCTCGACGCTGGAGGAAGCGGTCCAGGCGGTCGACTACGAGATCGAGCGTCGCGGCCGAGCAGCAACGGCGTCCGCTCGCCACGATGCGCCCTGGCGACATGCACCGCCGCCGCCGGGGTCGCGCGCGCAGCTTGGCCCGGGTGACCGGGTGACCACGCACGCCGCGGCGCTCCAGCTGGTCGTGTGGCGCGCCGTCACACAGGCCAGCCCCGCTCGGTGACGCGCACCATGGACGGCTTCCGGGCCGAGGGTTTGGGATACCCATTCCATGAATTTTTCCCGTGCTCGTGCGATCCAAGGGGCATGAATCGGACCGCCGCATTGCTCGCGCTCGTGCTCTCGACGACCCTGCTGCCCTCCACCGATGCCGACGCCAAGCGGCTGATGCAGGCGCCTCCCGCCGTGGTGTCAGAGCGGCTCGACGCCCGCGCGCTCCCGCCCGGGATCAAGCCCAAGGGCAAGCGCCTGATCGCGGCGTGGCGGTTCACCGGCCCCGACGCCAAGGTCGGACATCTGGTGCTGTCGTCGACCGAGACCACGTCCAAGGCCTCGATCGGGCCGGGGCGCCGGCTGTACGCGCAGCTCTATCGCGGGACCAAGCAGATCCGGCTGGTCCAGGACGGCATGGACGGGTGCAACCTCGAAACGCGCGTGGCGTTCGTCCCGGACTCGGTCTCATTCGAGGACGTCGACGGCGACAAGCTGGTCGAGGTCGCGTTCGCGTACGACGTCGCGTGCGACATGGATAACGAGACCAAGACCCGCAAGCTGCTGGTCCTCGAAGGTCCGGCGAAGTACGCCCTGCGCGGCGAGAGCCGGGGCAAGGACATGGCGACCGGGGCGGCGACCGGCGGCGGGTACAAGGCCGAAGGGTTCGGCGCGCAAGGCGCGATCTCCGCGTGGGCCGAGGCGCGGTGGGACACGCTGCTGGCGACGGCGCCGGTCACCGTCGACCCATGACCGCGGGGTCAGCGTGGGGCCGCGGGAGCCGGCCTCACCCGGGCCACGATGCGGCCTCGCGCCATGCACCACCCCCGCCGGGGCTGCGCGCGTAGCGACCTCCCGGTGACCGCGTGAGCTCGCGCGGCGCCCCGCTCCCGCTGTTCGTGTGGCGCACCGTCGCCGGACCTCGAAGCGTTGGCACCGTGGGCGGCGGGCGGGTACCTTCGAGCACTCCATGACGACCCCTGATGCATCCTGTCCCATCGGCACCCCCGGCCAGCCATGGGACGACGCGGCGCGAGCCACCTGGCGGGCGCAGCAGCACCCGCGCCGCAGCTACGCGGACGATGTGCTCCGCGTGATCGACCGCCTGCGCGCGCGCTTCGACGTGCAGCCGTACGGCGAGCTGGACTATCCCCCCACCCGCTATCCCCTGTTCGCGATCCGCTCACGCGCGTGGGACGACGCGCTCCCGGGCGTCCTCGTCACGGGTGGGGTCCACGGGTACGAGACCAGCGGCGTCCTCGGCGCGCTGCAGTTCATCGACGAGCACGGCGAGGCCTATGCGGGGCGGATCAACCTCCTGGTCGCGCCCTGCGTCAGTCCGTGGGGCTACGAGCGCATCCACCGCTGGAACCCGGATGCGATCGATCCGAACCGCGCGTTTCGAGCGGACAGCCCGTCCGGCGAGGCGGCGGCCCTGCTGCGGCTGCTCGCGCCGCTGCGCGGGCGCCTGCAGGTGCACGTGGATCTGCACGAGACGACCGACACCGACGAGACGGAGTTCCGCCCGGCGCTGGCCGCGCGGGACGGCAAGCCGTACGAGCCCGGCGAGATCCCCGATGGCTTCTACCTGTGCGGCGACAGCGAGGCGCCCGAGCCCGCGTTTCAGGCGGCGATCATCGCCGCCGTCGCGGAGGTCACCCACATCGCGCCGGCCGATCGCCACGGGGCGCTGATCGGCTCGCCCGTGGTCTCGCCCGGCGTCATCCACTATCCCTACCGGCAGCTCGGCCTGTGCGGCGGCGCCACCGACGCGCGCTATCGCACCACGACCGAGGTCTACCCCGACAGCCCGCGCGCCACACCCGCGCAGTGCAACGCCGCCCAGATCGCGGCCGTGAGGGCCGCCATCGAGTTCGCGGTGCCCCCACCACCCTCGTGATCGCGCGGGCGCGGCCACGTCAGGCCGGGCCTCAGCACGCGATCACCCTGCTTGAACCTCGAGACCGCGGCCCCCACCTGCTCGATGACACCGACGCCTTCGTGGCCGAGCGTGCGGCCGGCCTGGACGGTCGGGACGTCTCCCTTGAGGATGTGCAGGTCCGTGCCGCAGATGGTGGTCCGGGGCACCTTCACGATCGCATCGGTGGGGGCGTCGAGGGTGGGCCTCGGCTTGTCGCCCCACGCACGCGCACCCTGCGCAGGCATCGTGGCCGCGCAGCCGCAGGCGCCCTCCCGTGCGAGTGAACGCCACCGGTGCGCCTCGGCGCGCGGAGGCGCCCGCGCGAACGTGCGCGGCGAGCGCAGGCGCGCTGGCGACCACGGGGACGGACGCCTGCACGCGCGGGTCCCGCCGCCCGGTCACGGGCGCCTCACCCACCTCTACATCGTCCAGCAGATCGCGCTCGCGCACGGGGCGGTGTGCCGCCTCCACTCGGACGACACGGCGACCGCTGCAACACCGAGACGTTCGATGGCATCCCCGGCGGTCTGGATGACGACGTCCTGATCGCCACCGGCCAGCGCCCCGCGTGCGTCGCTGCGTGGGGTACCGGCAGCTCGGTCTTCGACATGTCCGGCAACCTCAAGGAGTGGACCAACGACATCACCGGCCAGAGCAATGGCATCGACATCGCGGTCCCGCGCGGCGGCTCGTACGCCACGCCGAGCGCCGGTTCGACCTGCGAGTTCCGGCTCACGCGCGCGGCGGTCAACGTCGTCGAGCAAGAGACCGGGTTCCGCTGCTGCAAGCTGACGGCGCCCTGACAGCGTCGGCCGCGGTCGGTCGCGCCGGGTACCGCCCCCCCATGAGCTCGGCGAACATCGGCTCGATCACCGCGCTCGTCATCCCGGGCTCGTAGCGGTCGACGAGTGCGTCGTGGCGGGACAGGCCGGTGGCGTCGGCGAGCAGCGTCGCCTCCTGCCGCACGCAGGCGACGAGCGGCCGCCCGTTGACGAGGAAGCCCGCCCAGTCGTTCGCCTGCCGCTGCGTGCGCCACGCGTGCTCGCAGCGCGTCCCCGCGAGGATCTTCGCCTCGACCAGCTTCTCGGCGTCCGGGGTGAACCGCTATCGTGGCCCGGGATGAACCAGATCGCGCGCGATCACTGTCCAGTCCGCGTGGGCATCCCCCGCGCGGATCGCGGCATCCATGCGCGCGATCACCACCGGTAGCAGCTCGAGCGCGAGGCCCGCTGCGGCGGTCTCCGCCTGCATCAGGCCCGCGTCCTTGCGCGCCATCGCGAGCTCCCACGACGGGTCGGCGTAGGCGCCGTCGATCAGGCGCTGGAACCGCGCGGGGACTTGCGCCCCCGGGTTGAACGCGGCGAACAGCGAGCCGACCTCGGGCGGCGAGAACCCCATCGAGCGCCCGAGCGTCAGCATGTCGACGAACCCGGCCGCGAGCGACATCAAGAACAGATTCCCGAGCAGCTTGAACCCGGCCGCGGCGTCGACGCGCTCGCCCACGTCCACGAGCTTGCCGGTCATCGGGGTCAGCAGCGGCCGCGCGCGCTCGACGACGGTCCGGTCCCCGGACACCAGCATCAACCCGGTCGCGTCGGTCGCGTTCTGCGGCCCCATGAACACCGGCGCGTGCAGGTACGTCACGCCGCGCGCCCGCCAGGTGGCCGTCCGCGCCAGCGCGCCCGCGGTCGAGGTGGTGGAGTGATCGAACACGAGCGCGCCCGCCGCGAGCTGCGCCCCCGCGAGCACCGCGTCCACCGCCGCATCGTCGGCCACCACGACGTGCACGCGCTCCGCACCGGCGACGGCCGCGGCGAGGTCCGCCACGGGGGTAGCCCCGGTCGCCGCGAGCGCCTCGGCCCGCGCGGCCGTGCGGTTCCACACCCGCACCTCGTGGCCCTGGCGGCGCAGCGCCCGGGTGAAGCCGCTGCCGAGGAGGCCGGTGCCGAGGATCGTGATCGCCATGGGCGCACTCTAGCGCGCGACCGGGCGCGCCGCAGGCCATGACGCCCGGCGAGAGGCCCCGGTGGCGGCTGCCCTCCGTCAGCCCGCCTGCGCGGCGGCGGCGATCTGCGCGCGCAGCGCGGCCTCGTCCTCACCCGCGATCTGAGCGCGCCGCAGGCGGAACACGCGCAGCGCGGCCTCGGGTTCGGTGGTGTCGACCACGACGAACGCGCGCGACCACCGGAACCGGCGACCGAGGCGCGCCGCGATCAGTACGTCCGCGAGCGCCGGGCCCACCGGGACGTGCGCCTCGCCATCGAGGTGGATGTGCCCGAGCTCCTCCTCGCCGACGCAGAAGTCGGTGCCGTTGACCCGGGTCTGCGACCCGATCTCCCAGTGCGCCTGCACCGTGACATCGGGCAGCGCGGCGACCTCATCGGCCACGGCCTGGGCGGCGGCCTCGAGCCGCGGCGCCGGCGCCACCCGCCCCTTCTCGGTCCGAGACATCGTTCCTCGCGCCATTGGCCGCAGCGTAGCGCACACGGGCCGCGCCGGCCGCGTCCTGCTGGAACCCGGGGCTCGGCCGCGCGAGGCTCAGGGGCGCACGGACGCGGCGATCAGGGTCCGGACCTCCCACAGCTCGGGGAAGAACGTCAGGTCGAGCGCCTGCTTGAGGAACCCGACGCCGGAGCTGCCGCCGGTGCCGTGGGCGAACCCGATGATGCGCTTGACCGTGGTCATGTGGCGAAACCGCCACAGCTGGAACCGCTCCTCGATGTCGACGAGCTTCTCGCACATGTCGTAGGCGTCGTAGTGGCGCTCGGGGTGCGCGTAGATCACGCGGAACACCTCGAGCACGGCCGCGCTCGGCGCGTAGGGCTGGGTGAAGTCGCGCGTGAGGCGATCGTCCGGGATGGCGTGGCCGTGGCGGGCGAGCCAGCCGAAGAACTCGTCGTACAGGGACGGGGCCTGGAGGCGCGCCGCGAGCTTGGCGTGGATGGCCGGATCGTGCTGGTGCGGCTTGAGCGTGTTCGCGTCCTTGTTGCCCAGGACGAACTCGAGCGCGCGGTACTGGTAGCTCTGGAAGCCGCTCGCCTTGCCGAGAGCATCGCGGAACTGGAGGTACTCGCTGGGCGTCATCGTCTCGAGCACGGCCCACTGCTCGAACAGCATGCGCTGGATGTGCGCGACGCGCGCGAAGATCTTGAACGACTCGGGGAGGCGGTCGGCGCGGACCAGCGTCACCGCGTGGTCGAGCTCGTGGAGCAGGAGCTTGATCCACAGCTCGCTCGTGTGGTGCTGGATGATGAACAACATCTCGTCGTGGACGTCGGTGACGGGGCGCTGCGCGGCGAGCAACTCGTCGAGCCGCAGGTAGTCCCCGTACGTGCTTCCCTTCCGGAGGTCGAGGTGGATCCCGGTCTCGAGCTCGCGGCGGTTCTCGCTCATGAGCCCTAGACTATGCCGGATCGTGGCCAGCGACGAGATGCGCGGGCGTGCGTGGTAGACCTCCTGCATGAGCCAGTCGTCCCAGCGCAACATGCTCGGCCAGCCCCTCGAGTCCTGCTCGACGTCGCCGATGACCGGGTACTTTCGCACCGGCTGCTGCGAGACCGACGAGACGGACCGGGGCCGGCACGTCGTGTGCGCCGTGATGACCGCGGAGTTCCTCGCGTACTCGATGGCGGCCGGCAACGACCTGTCGACCCCGCGCCCCGGGTTCGCCGGGCTGCGGCCGGGGGACCGCTGGTGCCTGTGTGCCGCGCGCTGGCGCGAGGCGCTGCTCGCCGACGTCGCGCCCCGCGTCGTGCTCGCGGCGACCCACGCGTCGGTCACGGAGGTCGTGGATCGCGCCGCCCTGCTCGCCCACGCGGTCGACGGCGACGCGCTCAACTGATAGGCCGCGGGCCACGCCCGCGTGGAAACGCCTTACACTGGGGCCACATGGCGGGAGACCTCGACCACGACGTGGTCCTGATCGGCGCGGGCATCATGAGCGCGACGCTCGGCACGCTGCTGCGGAAGCTCGAGCCGGGCTGGCGGATCGCCACGTTCGAGCGGCTGGATCGCGCCGCGGCGGAGAGCTCGGACGCGTGGAACAACGCCGGCACCGGCCATGCCGGGTACTGCGAGCTCAACTACACGCCGGCCGGCGCCGATGGCGCCGTCGACTGCCGCAAGGCGATCACGATCGCGGGCCAGTTCGCGCACAGCCTCGAGCTGTGGCGGTCGCTGGTCGCGGGCGGGGACCTCCCCGAGACGCCCTCGTTCATCCGCCAGGTCCCCCACGTGAGCTTCGTGACGGGGGCACCCGACGTCGCCTTCCTGCGCACCCGCGCCCGCCAGCTGCAGGGCTCCCCCCTGTTCCGCGACCTCGAGTTCTCCGACGACGCCACCGAGATCGCCCGCTGGATCCCGCTGGTCATGGAGGGGCGGGCCCCGGGCGCCCCGGTGGCCGCGACCCGGATGGCGCGCGGCACCGACGTCAACTTCGGCCAGCTCACGCGCGGCATGTTCGCGGCGCTGACGGCGCAGCCGGGATCCACGCTGTCCACCAGCCACGAGGTGCAGGATCTCCACCGCGATGGCGACGGCTGGCGCGTCGACGTGCGCGACCTCGAGACCGGCCACGAGCGCAGCGTCCGCGCGCGGTTCGTGTTCATCGGCGCCGGCGGGTACGCCCTGCCGCTGCTCGAGCAGAGCGGCATCCCCGAGGCGAAGGGCTACGGCGCGTTCCCGGTCAGCGGCCAGTGGCTCCGGTGCACCCGCAAGGACGTGATCGCGCGCCACCACGCCAAGGTGTATGGACAGGCCGAGGTGGGCGCGCCCCCGATGTCGGTGCCGCACCTCGACACGCGCTGGATCCTGGGCGAGCAGGAGCTGCTGTTCGGCCCGTACGCAGGGTTCACGACCCGGTTCCTCAAGGAGGGGTCGTGGCTCGATCTCCTGCGGTCGATCGGCATCGACAACATCCGCACGATGGTGAGCGCGGGCCTCGAGAACCTGGACCTCACCCGCTACCTCGTCGGGCAGGCGATGCTGTCCGTCGAGGAGCGCATCGAGCTGCTCCGCCGCTACTACCCGCACGCGCGCGACGAGGACTGGGAGCTCCAGGTCGCAGGGCTGCGCGTGCAGATCATCAAGAGCGACGGCGCGGGCGGTGGCGACCTCAAGTTCGGCACCGAGGTGGTGACGAGCGCCGACGGCAGCATCGCCGCCCTGCTCGGCGCCTCACCCGGGGCGTCGACGGCGGTGTCGATCATGCTCGAGGTGCTGGCGCGCTGCTTCCCCGCGCGCTGGGGTTCGGCCGCGTGGCGCGAGCGGCTGGCGACGGTGCTGCCATCGGCCCGGACGAGCACGGTCCCGCCTGCAGGAGCGTGACGCCCTCATCGACACCACGCGAGCGCGACGAGCGCCTGGAGCCGCGCTGGCTCGCGCGCGGTGGTCTTGCACATGAACCCGCTCTTGTGGGCGAAGTGCACGTCGGGCTGCCCCTCGACGCGCGCGAAGTCGAGGCCGGGGTGGTCCTCGTACCGGCCGATGCCGTAGCCGTCGCCGCGGCGGTCCGGGTAGATGATCGCGGCGATCACCTTGTCGAGCTTGTGGGCGCGGATGTAGCTGCCGAGCATCGCGCTCGGCTCGTCGGCGCCAGCATCGAGGCGCGGCAGGAACAGCGCCTCGACGAGGTCGTCGCCGCACGGGATGGTCCACCGCTCGGCGATCCCGCCCACGAAGTCGAGCCGCGCGCGGGCCTGCCGCAGGTGGTCGAGCAGGTCGCGGCCGACCATCACCATGAAGGCGTAGAGCGGATCGGTCGGCTCGAGCCGGGTGGTCTGCGCGAACCGGCGCAGCAGCGTGATGTCGACCGGCGAGTTGAGCTGCGAGATCGCGCGGCGGGGCACGCCCAGCCACTCGGCGGTCCGGTTCGGCCCGCGCGAGTCGAACCACTCGGCCGGCTCGAGCCAGTCGCAGAACTGCAGGGCATCCTCGTACAGGCCGAGGTGCGCGAGCACCAGGCTGAGCGCACACGTGGGCGCGTGCTCGCGCGGGAAGTGGTGGTGGTCGAAGTTCATCCGCGCCGCGTCGTGCACGCCGCCGATGTCCACGATCGCGACCGCCGGATCGTCGATCTCCGCGGGCGTGGGCTCGCGGCGGACGACCGGGCACCCGTGCAGCGCCGCGAGGACACACACGGCGAGGAGGTCATCCTTGTGGGAGCCGCCGGGGTGAGTGACGATCGTGTGCACCATGGTGCGCGGACGCTATCCCAGTTCTCCCCGCCGGTGGTCTACGCTGTCCCGGACGCCATGACGAAGCCGGAGCCGACCGCGCCCCCCGCGCCGACCGCGCCCCCCGCGCCACCCGCGCCTCCCACGCCGATCGCGCCGCCGGCAGGTTCCGCCGCACCGACGCCGATGCTCCCGCTCGGTGATCGCCGGCTCGCGCTCGCCGAGCTGGTCGCGGCCAAGGGGGGGCTCGTGGCGGCCGACCTCGTCGACCGGCTCACCGATGGACGTGCGGTCGTCCGCGCCAACGCGCTGCTCGGGCTGGCGGCGCTCGGTCACACCGGCAGCGAGCTGGTGCCGTTCCTGCGCGACGGCGAGGCCGAGGTCGCGCGGGCCGCCGCCGAGGCGCTCGCGCACCTCGGCGCCTCGCAGCGTCCTCACCTGGTCGCGATCGCCACCGCGCTCGATGGGGCGCGCCGCGAGGTGACCGACATCGTCGAGACCCTGTTCGCCGAGCTGATCGGCCAGGCCGATGCCGAGCTCACGGGCGTGCTCGACACCCGGGAGGCGGCGGCGGTGACGGCGATCGTGGGGGCATGCGCCCGCCGCGGACTGCAGGGGTTGTACCTGCTCGTGGCGGCGGCGCGCGACCCGCGCGCGCGCGTGCGCATCAACGCGCTCGGCGGGGTTGCCCTCCTCGCGGAGCTCGACGCGGGAAGCTCGCTCGAGGTCCTGCGCGCGGTCGCGGCCGACGACCAGGCCGCCGATGTCCGCGCGGCCGCGCAGCGCGCGGTGGCGACGATGACCCAGCGCCTCGCGGACGCGGTGACCGCGCGGCGCAAGGCGGGTGGCCCCACGGCGGCCGCGGTGCCCGAGCTCGAGCTGCGCGCGCTGACGCCCGCCGGGCTCGAGACGCCGGACGAGGCCCACGGCCTGCGGATCGTCGAGCTGATCTGCCTGCTGCCCGACGCGCGCGAGCTACTGTTCATCGCGTTCGATGGCGAGGCCCAGAACGTCCAGATCAACGCGGCGCTCGGGATCGGCGCGCTCGGCGCGAAGCGCGCGGGACCCGAGGGCCGTCGTCGCCTGAGCGCGCGGCTCGTCGGCCCACCCACCCGCCGGCGGGACGCGGTGGTCAAGGCGCTCGCGATGCTGGGCGCCACCTCGCCCGTGGGCTGACGTCGCCCACCCGCGGACGCCGGTGGTCCCACGGTGGGCGAATTCGCCCCACGACGGCCGTCACGCCTCCGCAGGGCTCATGGAGCGCGATCCGATGGCGAACGCCGCACGGCACGGTTGGTGCTCGAGCCTGCTCCCTGCTTCCCACCTCCGGCGTCCGGTTCGCAGCGCTGTCTGCTCTGTTCCTGGCCGCCGCCGCGTGTGGCGATGATGAGGCCTTGGGGGGCGAGGGCCTTGATCGTCCACCGCGCCCTCCGGCACGGGGCCCCTACGGTGCCTTGGTCGTGCGCTTCGGCTTGACGGTCACCGCCGCGAGCGCATCGAGGCGCTCGGCGATCGCCCTGGCGGACATCGTCCGCTTGTAGACGTACAGCGCGCCGGGCAGCTCGTCGTCGAGCGCAGCCTCGCTGACGCGCAGCTGCTGGCCGACCGCGAACAGGATCCGCTGCGGCAGGCCGGCCTGGACCAGCTCGACGCGCTTCCACACGGCGGCCCGGCTCCAGTAGCCCATCACCTCGAGGAAGATGCACTCGCCGGTGCCGGTGTGCTCGAACGCGAGGTCGGGCGCGCACACGCCGATGCCCGGCAGGTCCAGGATCGTGTTGGCGGCGCTCGCCTTCCACGGCGAGCCCAGCGCCTCGAACGCGGTGATCAGAGCGCTGACCTCCTCGGCGAGGTGGAGCGGCTCGTCCGAGCTCTCGCCGCGGCCGTCGAGCTGGCAGCGCAGCTTCTGCCGCGTGGTGCCCCACCGGATGTCGGCGACCAGCGACCACCGATCGAGCTCGCGGATCGCCGGCAGCGCGAGGGCGAGGGCCAGGCCATACCTGGTGGACGACTCGAACAGCGCGAACGGGCCATCGATCTCGATCCGGTACCCCTTGCCCGCGGGCGTGATCGTGAACAGCAGGCGCAGGAACTTGAGCTTGCGGAACAGCGTGCGGTAGGCGCCGGGGTGCGCGCTCTCGACGAGGACCGACACGGCGACAGCGCGCAGCAGAACCGCCTGCGGCTGCGCCAGCTCGTACGCCTCGACCAGGCCGGGTGCGCGGATCGCCGCGAACGCCGCCACCACGTGGGCATCGCGCAGGTCGGCGTACAGGCTGCGCTCGATGTCCTCGACGGTCAGGCCGCGCGCCGCCGCGACCCCGGCGAGCACGGCAGCGCGGTCGAACGCGGCGGCCGGATCGAGCGAGGTCCACGCCGCCGTCGCGCGCACGAACACGTCGTGGCGCAGCTCCTCGGGATCGATCGGGGCGGCTTCGGCGAGCTCGGCGCGGTCCCACACCAGCTTGGCGAGGCCGGCGGCGAGCTTGCGATCCGCGGCCCCGCCGACGACGGCGTCGATCACCTCGTCGAGCTCGGCGCGCGTGCGGCCGACGTGGTTGCGCGCGAGCTCGATCAACGTGGCGGCCAGCTCGAGCGCGGTGGCGCGCCCCTTGGCGTCGAGCGGCGACAGCTTGAGCTCGTCGCCCTTGCGGCGGGCGCGGACCAGGTCAGCGGTAAGCAACGTGCTCCCTCCGGCGCTCGCTGGTGTACTGCTCGGCGGTGCCCGCGGTGACCAGCTCGTAGAGCACGGCGCGCTTGCCGTCCTGCTGGCGGAGGATGCGGCCCAGCCGCTGCACGTGCTCGCGCACCGAGCCCGAACCCGAGATCACGATCGCCACGCTCGCGGACGGGATGTCGACGCCCTCGTTGAGCACCTTCGACGTCGCGAGCGCGCGGTACGTTCCATCGGCGATCCGCGCGAGCAGCGCGCTGCGCTCCTTGACCTTGGTCTGGTGCGTGATCGCCGGGATCAGGAACCGGCGCGACACCTCGTAGCAGGTGGCGTTGTCCGAGGTGAACAGCAGCGTGCGCTGGTCGGCATGGCGGGCCAGCAGGTGGGCGACGAAGTCGAGCTTGGCGGGCGCGCAGAACGCGAGCTGGCGCTGGCGACGGTACGCGGCCATCGCGCGGCGGCCCTCGGCGGAGCGTGCCGTCATCATGATGAAGTCCGTCCACCCTCGCGGGCCGCCGAACCGGATGCCGCTCTTCTCGACGAAGCCGCGGTAGATCGCGCGCTCGGTGTCGTACTCGGTGCGCTCGGCGGGCGCGAGCTCGACCTCGACGTGCTCGGTGTCGTACTCGGCGAGGAAGCCGCCCGCCAGCTCGGTGATCTCCTTGCGATACACGACCGGGCCGATCAGCTCGCCGAGCACCTCCTCGCGATCGGGCGTGGCGGTCAGGCCGAGGCGGAACGGCGCGAGCGCGCCGCGCGCCGCCAGCGCATACGAGGCGCCCGGCAGGTGGTGCGCCTCGTCGAAGATCACCATGCCGAACCGGTTGCCGAGGCGCTCGACGTGGAGGTACGCGGAGTCGTAGGTGGTGACGGTCAGCGGGTGGACGTCGTACGCGCCGCCACCGATCACGCCGACCGGGGCGCCGAACGTGGTGCGCAGCAGATCGTACCACTGGCGCACCAGATCGAGCGTGGGCGCCACCACCAGCGTGGCCCGGCGCTTGGCATCGATCGCCATGCACGCGAGCTGCGACTTGCCGGCGCCGGTGGGCAGCACGACCACGCCGCGGCTGTTCTGCCCGAGCCACGCGGCGAGCGCCTCGGCCTGGTACGGCCGTGGCTCGCGGCGCACCCGCATCCCGTGCTCGAGCGTGGGGTACGCGCGCGCCTGGTCCTCGTGTGCGACCTTGTCACGGACGAGCGCGCGGACCACCTCGGCATACGCGATCGCCGGCGCACGGTGGCACGCGGTCCGCGCGTCCCACGCGCAGCCGGGAGGCGCGGGTGCGCCGGCGTCGAGACCGCGCACCTCGAGGGTGCCGGAGACGAAGGTCAGCGTGAGGGCCATCGCGGGGTCGTAGCGCTCCGCGATCAGTCCGTGAGCTGGCGGAACTCGAACACGAGCATGCCGCCGAGCTCGAACCGGCAGCCCGGCCCGATCCGGATCTGATCCTGGATGTAGTGGCCGTCGGAGAACACCTGGCTGCCGCCGCCGAGGTTCTCCACGAGCAACTCGCCCGCGCCGCCCTTGAGCGTGAGGGTGAGCGCGGCCTGGTGGCGCTGGACGATCATCGAATCGACGACGATCGCGCACCCCTTGGCCCGACCCATCTGGACCCGCTTGCCCACCGGCAGGGGGAACGCGGTGCCGACCGGGAACTGCGGCGCCACCGGTCCCGCGAAGTCCCGGCCGATCGGCGCCTTGCACGTCCCGATGAACACCACCTCGAACACCATCGCGGTTCCTATACCACCTCGGACTGTGGGCGGCTCGCGCGCGGTGGTCCGCGATCCCCGCGAGGCGATCCAGGGCGGCGTCCGCATCGACACCATCGGGCGTGGCTCGGGCAGGACGCCTCGCTGCTGGGCGGCGACACGGCGGTGCCCCGGCGCCCTCGCACCGGGGGCCGCACGTGCTACTCCGTGCGCCCGCCCGCGCCATGGACCGCTCGCCCCCGCCCTCCCCGTCGACGCTGACCACCAGCGCCGGGATCCCCGCGTCCGGGGGGGACGGGGGGAAGCTGCGGCCCGGCCTCGCGCTGAGCGAGCACGTGCGGTTCCCCGAAGAGCTGCCGATCACCGCCCGGGTGATCGACATCACCAACGCGATCGACGCCCACCAGGTGATCATCGTCGCGGGCGAGACCGGCTCGGGCAAGACCACCCAGCTGCCCAAGATCTGCCTCGCCATGGGGCGCGGCGTGAACGGCCAGATCGGGTGCACGCAGCCGCGCCGGATCGCGGCCACCAGCGTCGCGGCGCGCGTGGCCGAGGAGCTCCAGTCCGAGGTCGGCGACGTGGTCGGCTACAAGGTCCGCTTCAACGACAAGGTCACGCGGAGCTCGTACATCAAGTTCATGACGGACGGCATCCTGCTGGCCGAGCTCCAGGGTGATGCGCTGCTGCGCGGCTACGACACGATCATCATCGACGAGGCGCACGAGCGCAGCCTCAACATCGACTTCCTCCTCGGGTTCCTCAAGCGCCTGCTGCCGAAGCGCCCCGACCTGCGCGTGATCGTCAGCTCGGCGACCCTCGAGACCGAGCGGTTCGCGGCGTTCTTCGGCGGCGCGCCGGTGGTGCAGGTGTCCGGGCGGACCTACCCGGTGGACGTCCTGTACCGCCCCCCGAGCGAGGACGAGGCGGACATCGCGGACGCCGTCGCCAACACCGTCAACGAGATCACCGAGCTCGATCCGCGCAACGACGTGCTCGTGTTCCTGCCGGGGGAGCGCGAGATCCGCGAGGCGATGGCCGAGCTCGAGCAGCGCGCGCTGCCCCACACCGTGATCCTGCCGCTCTACGCGCGGCTGTCGCCGGCCGATCAGCAGCGCGTGTTCCACAGCCTGCCGCAGCGGCGCGTGGTGCTGGCCACCAACGTCGCCGAGACCTCGCTGACGATCCCCGGCATCGTGTACGTGGTCGACGCCGGCGTGGCGCGCGTCAACCGCTACAACGTCCGCACCGGCGTGACGCAGCTGCTCGTCGAGCCGGTGTCGCGCGCGAGCGCCGACCAGCGCAAGGGCCGGTGTGGACGCACCGAGAGCGGCGTGTGCTTCCGGCTGTACGAGGAGCAGGACTACCTGTCGCGGCCAGCCCACACCGATCCCGAGATCAAGCGGGTCGGCCTCGCCGGGGTGATCCTGCGCATGAAGGCGCTCCGCCTCGGCGACATCGAGAGCTTCCCGTTCCTCGATCCGCCACAGAAGCGCGCCATCGACGAGGGCTACCGCGTGCTCGAGGAGCTCGAGGCGCTCGACGAACACGGCCGGCTGACCGCGGTCGGCGAGCAGCTCGGGCGGCTGCCGGTGGATCCACGCCTCGGGCGGATGATCCTCGGCGGGCGCGACGAGGGTGCGCTGCGCGAGGTGCTGGTGATCGCCGCCGCGCTCGGCCTGCAGGATCCGCGCGACCGGCCGCAGGCGGTGCAGCAGAAGGCCGACGAGGCGCACCGCAAGTTCCGCGAGGAGGGCTCGGACTTCGCGAGCTACCTCAAGATCTGGGCGCTGTGGCAGGACGCCCGCGCCAGGAGCTCGCGCGGCCAGCTCCACCGGCTGTGCCGCGACAACTTCCTCAACTACAACCGGATGCGCGAGTGGGAGGACATCCACGAGCAGCTCGTCCGCGTGATGAAGGAGCTCGGGTTCCCGCCCAACGAGCGCCCCGCGAACGCCGAGCAGATCCACCAGGCGCTGCTACCCGGCCTGCTCAGCAAGATCGGCATGTGGAATGTCGAGGCGCGCGTCTACATCGGCGCCCGCCAGACCCGGTTCATGATCCACCCGTCGTCGGCGCTCGCGAAGAAGCCGCCGCCGTGGGTGATGGCGGCCGAGCTGGTCGAGACCTCGCAGCTGTTCGCGCGCTCGGTCGCCAAGCTCGATCCGGCGTGGCTCGAGAAGGCCGCCGGCTCGCTGTGCAAGCGCAGCCACGGCGATCCGCACTGGGAGCAGAAGCCCGCGCAGGTGGTGGCCAAGGAGAACGTCACCCTCTACGGGCTGCCGATCGCGAACCGCAAGGTCAACGTCGGGCCGCACCAGCCCGCGCTCGCGCGCGAGATCTTCATCACCCACGCCCTGGTTCGCCACGAGTACACGACCAAGGGCGCGTTCATGGAGCACAACCGCCAGCTGCTCGAGGACGTACAGCGGCTGCGGGACAAGGCGCGCAAGAGCGACATGATCGCGGACGAGTTCGCGCTCTGCGAGTTCTTCGAGAAGCGCGTCCCGGCGCACGTGCACAGCGGCAAGACGTTCGAGGACTGGCGCCGGGACGCGGAGGCGGCTGACCCGACCGTCCTCCACCTCGCGCTCGCCGACATCCTCCTCGACGAGGTCCACGAGCTGTCGCTCGCGCGCTATCCGGATCAGCTGACCCTGGGTGGGGCGCCGCTGCCGCTCGCGTACAAGTTCGATCCCGGCGAGGACGACGACGGCATCACGCTGACGGTGCCGCTCGCGCTGCTGCCGCAGCTCGACCCCGCGGTGATGGCGTGGACGATCCCCGGCTGGCACGCGGCCAAGCTGCGCGCGCTGATCGAGGGGCTGCCCAAGGCAGTGCGCAAGACGCTGATGCCACTCGAGGACCTGGTGCTCGAGCTCGCCGCGACGCTGCGCCCGTTCGAGGGCCCGCTGCTGACCACGCTCGAGCGCGCGATCTTCGAGATCCGCGGCGAGCGGGTGGGCCGCGATGCGTGGGACCTGCGCACGCTCCCCGCCTACCTCGACATGTCGTTCCGCGTCGTCGACGAGCGCGACAAGGTGCTCGCGCACAGCCGCGACCTCGCGGACCTCCAGCGCTCGCTCGGGCACCGCGCGAAGGAGCTGTGGGCGACCGCGCCGCGCGAGCGGCACGAGCGCACCGGCCTCAAGGCGTTCGACCTCGACGCCCTGCCCGCCTCGGTCACCATCGAGGTCGGCGGCCGCCGGCTGCTCGCGTACCCGGCCCTCGTCGAGTCCGAGACCGCCGTCGACGTGCGCCTGCTCGAGTCCCCCCACGCCGCCGCCGAGGCCACGCGCGCGGGCCTGCGCAAGCTGTTCCTGATCGCGATGAGCACCACGCTCGCCAGGCTGGAGGCGCAGCTCCCCCCGTCGCTGGCACTCGGCCCACTGGCGACCGGCGCCGGCCCGGTCCCGCCCCGCCGCCAGGTCATCCAGCGTGCCCTCGACGACGCGTTCCGGCTCGCCGATCCGGCGGAGTTCCCGCGCACCAAGGCGGCGTTCGCCGAGCGGCTGGCCGCGGGCAAGGTCGCGTTCCCCACGCTGCTCGGGCAGCTCGGGCGGATCGCCGTGGACCTCGGTGCCGAGCTCGAGAAGGTGCGCGTCCTGGTCAAGGCCCTGACCAGCAAGCCCGGAGCCCCGCGCGCGGTGGTCGACGACCTCACGGCCCAGCTCGCGCACCTCGCGCCGCCGGACCTGATGCGCGTGATGTCGCTGACCAGGCTCGGCCACATCCTGCGCTACCTCAAGGCCGTGCAGGTGCGCCTGCAGCGGCAGGCCTACGATCCGCCCAAGGATCTGCAGAAGGCCGCGCTGGTCGCGCCGTTCTGGAAGAACTACCTGACCCGCCGCGCCGAGCTGGTCGCCCGGAGCGTCCCGATCGCGGAGCTCCGGGAGATCGAGGAGTTCGGCTGGCTCGTCGAGGAGCTGCGCGTCCAGACGTTCGCGCCGGAGCTCAAGACCGCGGTCCCGATCTCGGCGCAGCGGCTCGCCGATCTGTGGGCGACGCTGCCGCGCTGAGCGCGGTGGTCGTCAGCCACCGGCCGCGCGGCGCAGGTACGGGCCGGCCTTCACGATCAGCAGCTCGATCAGCGCGGGCTGCATGAACGCCATGTCATCCGCGATGCCGAGGCGGAGCGCGAGGATGCTGATCCAGACCATGCCGTAGCGTCCGCCGGCGCGCGCTTCGATACACTCGGGGCATGCGCTCTCCGTATCGCGACACGGGTGGTCCGGATCAGGAGGTCGAGACGTCGACGGCGCCGCAGCCGCTGGTCACGTACGACGTCTCGGGGAACACGGGAGGAGACGGCGCGCACGGCAGCCCCGGCACCTCGGGCCCGGCAACCGGCTGTGCCGGTGGTCCGGGTCGCGATGGGGGGATCGCGCAGGCCGGCGAGAACGCCGGGCAGCTCCGCCTGCAGCTCCTCGCCGACGACGCGAGCGGCACGGTGAAGATCACAGGCGAGCAGTTCTCGCCGATCGGCCGCAAGACGGCGATCGACACCCTCGTGGTCGTCGACGAGGCAGGCTTCATTCCGCTGCGCGCGATCGGTGGCGTCGGCGGGCGTGGCGGCAATGGCGGGCGCGGTGGGGACGGCGTGCGCGGCAGCGACGGCTCCGATGCGACGCGATGGTCGAGCGGTGGCGACGGCGGCGACGGCGGCAATGGCGGACGTGGTGGCAACGCGACGAGCGGGGCCGCTGGTGGCGAAGGCGGCTCCATCGTGGTCTCCGTACGCGAGGAGGACACGCCGCTCCTCATGCTGATCCGCCACGACGTCCGCGGTGGAACCGGCGGCCAGGCGGGAATGAACGGCAGCGGCGGCAGCGGCGGCGGCGGCGGCAGCGGCGGCGACTCGCACTCGTGGACCACGACATCGAGCGTTCGCGACTCGAACGGCAACCACCAGACGCGCACGCACTACCACCGGAACGCCGGCGGCAGCGACGGCTCGTCGGGCGCCTCGGGCGGCTCCGGCAACGCGCAGGTCAAGAAGGGCGCGGACGGCGAGGAAGGGAGCTTCGCGATCGAGGTCACCAGCGGTGACCAGCTCACCACGTACCCTTCGCGCTACGATCTGCGACTCGTCTCGTTCGAGCACGACAGCCTCAACGAGGACGCGGTGTACGAGCCCCGGGAGCTGGTGCGCGTGTTCGGGCTCGAAGTCGAGAACGTCGGTGGCATGCCCACACCGTCGAAGGACGAGCTCGCGCTCGCGCTCGCGGCGGGCGGCTGGGTGAAGCCCGAGCCCGGAGAGCTCCGTTGCGAGCCCGGCCTCGGACCGGGTCAACGCTACAAGGTCCCCGGGGAGCTGCGGTTCCGGATCGCGGCGCACACGCCGACGGAGCCAAGCGATCCCCTCGAGGTCGAGGAGTCGTTCCTGCATCGGGCGATGCTGCCGTCGGTGCGGCGCGACTTCGCCGACTATCAGGCAGGCGAGGCGATCGAGCAGGGTCGGTTCGTCATCCGTTATCCCGTCCGGCTGTCGCCCATCGAGAACCTCCGCTCGCTGGCGGCGGGGGAGGCCTCGCGCGTGCAGTTCAGCGTGACCAACCAGTCCCGGTTCGCGCTCGGGGCGATCTCCAATACCAGGCGCGTGGTGCGCCTGCGCGTGACGACTGCGCCGGACTCCGAGCTCGGCGACGAGCACGTCGAGCTGATCGCCGATGGCCGCGTCCTCCCGCCCGGTGCCGGCTGGACGCACGAGCTGGCCACGCTCCCCGCCGGCGAGACCGCCACCCTCGAACTGACGGTGCGGATCAAGGACGGGGCACCGGAGTACCTGCGGTTCGCGGCGATCGTCGCGCTCGAGCTCGGGGATCTCGACCTGCCCGCAAGCCCTCGCCAGATCCAGCTGCGTGGGTTCGACGTGCGCGTCGCGCGCCCGTTCCTGGTCTCCGACGCGGACGTGCTCCTCGTCGTCAACCACCGGACGACACGGGAAGAGATCGAGGCGTGGAACAGCCTCGGCGAGCGGCTCGCGTTCGCGATCGCGATCTGGGATCTGTCGCGCGAGCGGCACCTCGATCTCGAGCGGCCGCTGTCGGGTGGGGTGTCTCTCGCGGACTGGTTCGCGCGCAAGGCCGTGGTCATCCTCGACAACGAGATCGAGGGCCCCGATGGGCCGACGTTCCCCCACGTGTTCCTCTCCGACGACCAGGCGACCCACGCCGCCGCGGCCGGGATCGATGTGGCGTTCATCGGCAAGGGTCTCAAGCTGTCGCGCCTGCTCGTCCCCGAGCACGCGGCCGATGCGCCCGAGCCGAGCGCCGATCTCGCCGCGCTGGTCGAGGCGCTGACGAAGTCCGCCCGCGCCAGCACCACGATCTATCGGACGTTCTGGTTGCGCTGGTGGGCCAAGCCAACGCCCGCGTGGCTCGAGAAGCGCGCGTTCGCGCTGAGCGATCACCTCGTCGACGCGCTGCCGGGTCGCCGGCACGTCGTGGTGCACCGCTTCACGCCCGAGCTCGATGGCAAGAGCGTGTGGATGAACCGCTGGAAGGTCGGCACCGTCGAGACGCTGCGCACGCTCGATGCCGCGACCGGCGCGATCGTGCACGCCGCCGTCGACGATCGCGAGCTCCACGATCCCGCGTATGCACAGAGCGATCGCGCCGCCACCGCCCTGCTCGTGATGTTTGACTTCACCGAGAACCTCGAGCGCTTGCGCCGCATGATCGCGCGACCGGAGGTCACCGAGGCGAACCTGACGCCGATCATCGACGCGCTGGTCCTCGATCTCGCGAACGAGCTCGTCGCGGTGATCGCGCCCGGCTGGATGGGAGACGCATCGCACAAGGATCTCGCGGCGGCCCTGCCCCGCCTCGAGACCCTCGCGGCGACCGAGATCGCGTGCGAGTACGGCACGCCCGTCGGCGACGCGGTGATCCGCCTCGCCGGTCGCCTCGAGTTCATCGCCGGGAGT
Source organism: Kofleriaceae bacterium (assembly GCA_964203225.1). GTDB lineage: Bacteria > Myxococcota_A > Polyangia > Haliangiales > Haliangiaceae > JABFXX01. Next base: position 223,334 of record CAXNMK010000002.1, on the reverse strand, counting down.
CAGGTGCGCTGGTGGGAGAGCGTGCCGCCGCTCCGCTGGATGCGCCGTGGCCCGGCGTCGCGCCATCGCATGTCCCGCCTCCTCGATCGCTTCCTCGAGAAGGCGTTCGGCGCGCTCAACCTCGCCCAGGTGCGCGGAAGCGCCGACGTCCTCGCCGATCAGCTCGCGGCCCAGCACCGCCACGAGCGCAAGACCGGCCTCGTCGGCAAGCAGCGCGCCTGGGCGCTGGAGCAGGCGCGGTTGCCGATCGCCTCGGAGACGCTGACCAGTGACACCGAGGTGCTCGAGACCTCCGCCGAGCGCGTGATGACCGGAAGCGAGTACGACGCGATCGTGGCCGACAAGGCCACCGATGCCACCCGACGGGAGGCGCTGATCGCCGGGAACGACGAGCGCCACGCCGCGCTCTCCGTGCCCGACGGGGCGCAGGTCGCGTGAGGCTCGACGAGCCCCTCGAGGCGGAGCGGATGCAGGGCGTGCATCGCCTCGAAGCCGAACTCGCCGCGGTCAGCTAGCGCCGCGTCGGGGGCTCGGGAAGCGAGACCACCGCGAGCGCGCGCGCACAGGATGACGATCGGCCAGATGGCCCTCACCGCGAGGATGAACGCGAACTTCATGCGTTGTAGTTCGCGAACGCATGCCGAACCCAGAGGCTCAGAGACGAGGGCGTCAGGTCCAGATCGCGCGCGACCTCGGCGACCTGCTTGCCTTCCCCACGGACCAGGCGCACCACACCTGCCCTGAACTCATCCGTGTACTGCCGGCGCTCGCGCTTCGCGCCGCGCTCTTTCGTTGCGATGTTCGCCACTGGAACCGCCTCTCGTGGTGTGTCCACGGGAGTGGATCAAGCCCATCTTGCCGCGATCGGCCTCGTCGTCGTCACCACGAACGAGACGGTGCAGCGGGTCAAGTGGCGCCACGCCGCGGCGCGGGCTGACAAGGCTCTCGCCGTGCCGGTCGCGCCAGCCGTTGCCACACCTTTGGCGATCGTGCCGCTGGTCGTCGTCGACGACCCCGAGTACATACTCGGATCATGATCCGACAGGCCGTCATCCTTGCCGCGGGCAAGGGCACGCGACTCCGCACCTCCGACGACGACCTGCCCAAGCCGCTGCACGTGGTCGGCGGCATGCCGCTGATCAAGCGCACGATCATGACGCTCGCGGCGGCGGGGGTGACCAAGGTCGTCGTCGTCACGGGCTTCCGCGCCGAGCAGATCCGCGCCACGCTCGACGGTGATCCCGCATATCGCGAGGCGGGCGTCGAGATCGTCCTCGTCCACAACGCCGAGTTCGAGAAGGCGAACGGCATCTCGGTGCTGGTCGGCGGCGGCGCGCTGACCGGGCCGTTCATGCTGTCGATGGCCGACCACATGTACACGCCGGCGATCGCGAAGCTCGTCGCGAGCCAGGACATGTCGCAGGCCGACCTCTACCTCGCGACCGACGTGCGCACGGCCGACATCCTCGATCTCGACGACGCGACCAAGGTGAAGAGCGACGGCGGCTTCATCGTCGACATCGGCAAGCAGCTCACCGCGTTCGATCGGATCGATTGCGGCGTGTTCTGCGTCAGCCCGCGCCTCCTCGAGATGCTCGCCGCCGTGCGCGCGGAGAAGGGCGACTGCTCGCTGACCGATGGTGTGCGGCAACTCGCGCTCGCCCGGCGCGCGCAGGTCGCGGACATCGGTGACGAGCTGTGGCAGGACGTCGACACGCCGGCCGACCGCGACCACGCCGAGACGGTGTTCGCGGGCCACGATCCCCTCGCGCCGACGTGATGTGAACGCCGCCAGACAGGGTGAATCTCGGCAGCCTGGCTGAAACGCCAGCCGTCTCGTGCACGAGGCTTGTCAATCAATCCGCCCCCCCCGTATGGTGCGCACGATGCATACTTGGTGGTACCGGACCTTCCCGCGCCTGACGTTCCTGGCTCGCCGGATCGCTGGTGCCAACTACGAGCGCGAGATGGAGCTACTCGATGTCCTCTGCGACCCGACCCGTACGGGCATCGACATCGGAGCGAAGGTCGGGATGTACACCTACCGGATCCGCGCGCACTCGTCGGACGTGATCGCGTTCGAGCCGATCCCGCTGTTCCACAACATGCTGAAGGCCGTCTTCGAGGGCAAGCGCGGGCACATCGAGCCGGTCGCGGCGTCGAGCACGCATGGCAAGGCCGTGCTCCGCATGCCGTTCGATCAGACCGACAGCCCGCAGTTCGGGCGCTCGACCATCGATCAGGGCAACGCGCTGACCCACCACCAGGTCGCGCGCACCGAGGAACTCGAGGTCGAGACCCGCACGATCGACGAGTACAAGATCCCGAACGTGGGCTTCATCAAGATCGACGTCGAGGGTCACGAGGTGTCGGTCCTCGACGGCGCCGCGCAGACGATCGACGCGCACAAGCCGAACCTCCTGATCGAGTGCAACGACGATCACCAGGAGAACGGGCGGGCCAAGCTCGCCGACTGGCTGCGTGCGCGCGGCTACGACGCCGTGTTCGTCGTGGGCCGCGACCTGGTGTCGATCGACAAGTACGACCGCGCCGAGCACTGGGACAAGCACACGATCGAGAACTTCATCTGCATCCACTCGTCGCGACCCGAGGTACGCGAGCGGCTGGAGGCGAAGGTGCGGATCGCGAAGATGGGCGCCGTCGCGCGCTGAGGGCCCGCGAATCGACCTCTCGATCGCCCTCGCGGTCGATCCATCCCCGGGGGCGTCGTTGTCGATGTCGAAGGAGAGGAAGTGAGGACGGTCACCGGTATGCTGGGCTCGCTGCGCGACGCAAACCCCTCGATCTGGTGCGAGGTCCGCCGGCCGAACGGCTCGACGCGCGCGCCCGGCACCTACGAGGGCGCGGCGGCGCAGCTCGCGACGATCGGCTACCGGCCGTACTGGTGGGATGGGGGGCGCGCCGCCCGGTGCGCGCAGAGGAGGTCCGCGTTCGCCACGACGTGCTGTTCGAGAGGGACTGACTACGCCGCGGGCGTCGGCGGGCCGCCGTTCGCCACGTGGACGAGCATCAGGCCGAGCTGGCTCGCCGCGATCAGCGCATACCAGAGCGCCGCCACCTGCGGCAGGCCGGCGAACGCGAGGCCCATGAACGCGAACAGGAACACGTCGCGCCGGATCAGCGAGCGCAGCGCGCCGCCGAGCCGCGTGAAGATCGTGTCCTTCGCGAGCATCGCCGTCACGTCCACCCCTGGCTTCTCGAACCACCAGCGGAAGTTGAACGGGTTCCCGGAGCGGTGCACGAACGCGAGCTGCGCGTAGAAGATCAGGTTGTGGATCGTGAACGCGGCACCCGCGCCGATGCCGACCCACCGCCACCACGCGCTGCCGGTCATCGCGGCAGCCGCGAAGCCGAGCGCGATGCCGTAGCCGACGTTGACCTGGTCATCGAGGACGTTGTCGAGCCACTCGCCGATCTTCGAGGACTTGAACTTGAGACGCGCGATCTCGCCATCGCAGCCGTCGAGGATCGACTGGAGCTGCACGAGCAGCGCACCGAGCGCGAGGGTGGCCCACGTCGCCTGGAACACGAGGATGACGCCGAGCGCACCGATCAGGTTCGCGACCACCGTCATCTGGTTGGGGGTGACGTTGGTGTTGACGAGCCGCCGGGTGACGAACGTCGACACGTGCCGGTTGAGCATCCGCGACACCGGGCCATCGGTGCGCTTGCCCAGCGACCTGAACAGCGCGGTCTCGGCGGCGCGCAGCGCGTCCGGGGTCCCGGCGGTGTGCCACAGCGCCTCGCCGGCGGCGATCCAGGTGGCGCGGCCGTCGCTGACGAGCGCCTCGGCATCGGCGCCGGCGTCGAGCAGGGCCGGCGGCCCGGCGACCATGTCGGTGCGGGCGCCCGCGGTGCTCGCGCCCGCGGTGCTCGGCACGGTGACGCGGTCCCTGTCGAACGTCACCTCGCGTGCAGCCCGGGCGAGCCCGACATCGAACACGCGGTCTGCGCGCACGAGCACGAGCGGTCCGTCGAGGTGTGCCTGCGCCTCCACGGCGGTCGGCACGTACGTGATCGTCGTGGCGAGCGCCGCGAACTCGGGATCGGCGGTGAGGTCATCGCCGGCCACGACGATCCGCTCGTAGCCGGCGCGCGCGAGCACGATGATCGCGCGCTTGACCAGCGGCACGCCGGCGATCGTCGGTCGCGCGCTGCCGCGATCGGGGACCAGCACGACGGCCTGGCGGAGCATGGGCCCTGAAGTCTACAGCGCCCGCGGCTCCTCGACGACCCCGCTGGATCTGGATCTGTGGTCGCAGTGAGCCGGTGCTTGCGCGCTTCGTGCCGAGTGGCTAGGTTCTCCGGTCCGGATGTCCGAGCAGCCTGGCATGTCCAGCCACGTCAACCGCGGGCTGGCATGGGTCGGCGTGGCGAGCTCGATGGTCGGCCTGCTCGACCTCGTCGCGATCCTGGTGATCCTGAACACCTGGATCTCCACCGAGGAGTACGGCATCGCGACCAAGTGCATCTGGATCTTCCCGATCCTCGATCAGGCCACGGACCTCGGCCTGTCGGCGGCGGTGATCCAGCGCGACGACCACAGCGAGGCCAAGATCTCGACGGTGTTCTGGATCAACCTCGGGACGGCCACGCTGCTGTTCCTGGGCCTGGTCCTCGTCGCGCCGATCGTCGCGACCCACTTCTACGGCCACACGGTGATCGGCTGGATGCTGATCGCCTACGGCACCAAGCTGCTGTTCCAGAACTTCTACTTCATCCCCGTCGCGATGATGAAGCGCGAGCTCCGGTTCAAGGAGCTGTCGGTGATCCGCATCGTCGCCAACCTCGCGGAGTTCATCGGCAAGATCGGCTTCGCGTGGGCGGGCTTCGGCATCTGGTGCTTCGTCCTCGGGCCCATGGCGCGCGTGCTCGTGACCGGCATCGGGGCGCAGCTCCGCCACCCGTGGCGCCCCAGGTTCATCCTCCGGATGCGCGAGGCGAAGGAGTACGTGACCTTCGGGCTCAAGAGCTCCGGCAGCCAGATCCTGTTCTACTTCTACACGAACGTCGACTACCCGATCGTCGGCTACTACTTCGGTGACCACGCGCTGGGCGTCTACCGGCTCGCCTACGAGGTCGTGCTCGAGCCGGTCCGGATGATCTCGAACGTGATCGTCGACATCGCGTTCCCCGCGTTCGCGCGCCTGCGTCACGACGCGACCAAGCTGATCGCGCAGTTCGTGTCGTTCACGAAGCTGAACCTCATCACGGTGATGACGTACTCCGCGATCGTGCTGGTCGCGGCCGACGACGTCCTCGCCGTGATCTTCCCCAAGTACGCCGCCGCCGCCGGCGCCGTGCAGATCCTGTGCGTCGTCGCGGTGCTCCGCGCGGTCAGCTTCGTGGTGCCGCCGCTCCTCGACGGGGTCGGGCGCCCAGATCGCACGTTCACGTATACGGTGACCGCAGCGATCCTGCTCCCGCTGGCGTACATCGGGAGCGCGGTCCTGCTCGGGGATCAGCTCGGCTTCCTCTCGGTCGCCGTGGGCTGGGCGGTCGGCTATCCGATCGCGTTCGGGGTCCTGATCTACCTCGCGATCCACACGCTCGGCTGGTCGCTGCGCGCGTACGTCAAGGCCGTCGCGGGCGTCGCGGCCTGCATGGTCGCGGCGGGCGCCGTCGGGTTCGGTGTGCACCTCCTGCTCTCCGGCCAGGGCCACGCGCTCCGCCTGATCGTCACGGCGATCGTGGTCGTCGGCGTGACCGGGTTGCTCCTCGCGTACACGCAGGGGCTGTCGATCCGCACCGCGCAGCGGGCGATGCGCGGCGAACCCACGGCGCTCGCACGGAAGCCCGAGGAGATCGCCTCGGACACCGAGGCGGCGGCGGCGCCCGCCGAGCCGCCAGCGACGTCAGGCTGAGACGAACCGCGGCGCACCGCCGCGACCGCGGAGCTCGCGGAGCTGGCGGCGGAGCTTCAGGTGCTCGGGCACCACCACGAACGTCGCGACGACGTTGCCGAGCGCCATGGTGAAGTAGATGACCGCGTATGCGTCGAGGAACGTCAGGCCGAGCGCGACGAGGTTGATGAAGTCGCGGCGCACGACGTAGAGCATGATCGCGCCGATGTTCAGCATCCACGGCGGCAGCTTGCTCGCCGCACGCGGCCGCGGGGTGAGCGCCGGGCCCCGGGCGTCGTCGACGATCACGAGGTCGCCGACGTAGTACTGGCTGCCGCCGCGCTGGATGACGACGACGCAGAAGTAGTAGATGCCGTAGATGCTCGCGAGGTAGCAGACGCCGCCGACGATGATCGACGCGGCGATCCACGGCTCCGGGTGGTGCTGGTACGTGTGATAGCCGATCGCGACGCAGTAGGTGAACGTCGTCAGCTCGTCGACCACCGTGTCGAGCCACGCGCCGAACGACGAGCTGGTGAGGCGCAGGCGGGAGATCTCGCCATCGCAGCCGTCGATGATCCCGGAGATGAACACGAGCGCCGCGCCCCAGATCAAGCTCGCCTGGCTCGGCCGCGTGGTCAGGTAGCAGCCGAACAGGCCGATCAGCCCGACGACGTAGGACACCTGGTTCGCGGTCACCGGCGTGTGCAGGAGCAGCCGGGTCAGCGGCTGCGAGAGCGGCCGGTAGATGTACCTGCTGATCGGGCTGTCCTCGCCCGACTTGACCAGGATGCGGAGCAGGAGCTTCGTGGCGCTGCGTCGCTCCGCCGGCGTGGTCGCGAGGTGCCGGGCGATCTCGCCGTGCACGATGCGGGTGGCGCCGGTCCAGGTCGCCGCGAGGTCGCGGTCGGCATCCACGTGCGCCGCGAGCACCCGCGCGATGGCGTCGCGCGCGGCGAGGCCCTCGGCGTAGAGCGCGCCGCCGAACTCGCCATCGGGCCCGACCGCGAGCCGTCGTTCGCCGCTACCGTCGAGCAGCGGCTGGACGAGGGGAGGGTGGACGATCTGGTCTCCCGCCTGGAGCACGAGGAGCCCCGCGTCACCACGCTCGGCCTCCCAGGCGGGGAGCTGCTGCACGGCGGCCGCGCCGTCGATGACGAACACCCGGCGCGCACCGACCTTGCCGGCCACCCGACGCCCGCGCTCCATCAGGGTCAACCCGAGGAGCTTGGTGGTGGCGTACGGCGAGTCCGCGAGGACGATCGCATCGAACACCCGCCCGCTACTCACCGGACATCAGCTCCTCGGCCCGCCGGAGATCCTCGACGTTGTCGATCTCGAGGACCTTGCAGTCGTGGACATCGACGATGCCGAATGGCAGCGACGCGGTCGTCAGGCCGCCAGTCAGCCGGTGGAACGCGTGCTCGTAATACTCGTGCGTCAGCCCGAGGTCGGGGAACGTCGCCAGCTCGGCAAAGACCTTGGCCGCTGCGGCCGCGGTCAGCTTGGTGACCCCGATGTACTCGCCGACGCACCGCGCAGGATCGAGCTTCTTCGAGATCGCCCGGACGACCCCTTCGGCGAGTTCGACCTTCATGGTCTCGTCATCGAGCTCGTCGCGGCAGTCGACGGCGATCAGCGCCTCACCCGGGGCCGCGAGCACCTTGGGCAGCAGCTTGTCGTCGAGGATCGTGTCGCCGTCGAGCTGGAGGAAGTCACAGCCGCGGAGCGCCGACTCGGCGACCAGCGGCGAGTAGAAGTTGTTCCACGCCTCGTAGCGGTCGTTGAACACGATCTCGCACTCGAACCCGCCGCTGGCGAGGGCCGCCTTCAGGGTGTCGAGCCGGTAGCCCCCGACCACCACCACATCGCGGCTCGGGATGCCCGCCTGGGCGAGCAGATCGAGCTGCCGGAACAGGAACGACCGGCCGAGTACCTCGACCAGGACCTTCGGTCGGTCGTTGGTCAGGGGGGCGAGGCGCGAGCCGACGCCGGCCGCGAGGATCACCGCTTTCATGCGTGTCACGACGGGCAGAGCCTATGCTTCCCGCGGCGGTCTGGAGAAGGTAGGGATCGGTCAAATGTGGCGAGTTCGTGCGAGGGTGATGGGTCACCTTCGACGCCCTGCCATCCGGCTGTCAAACTGCCGCCACATTGTGGTGAAAACCTGACGTCGTCCGGGCACAAGTTGCTGGAATCACGTGGGGCTCGGTTGTTGCACTCCGCCCGGGGCCTATGGTCTCGCACGCAGTGGTGCTCGCGAATCGTCTCGCACTCGAAACCGGCAACGTGCTTTCGGGTAAGGCGGTCGCGCGCGTGCGGCAGTCGCTCGAGAACCTGGTGGAGCTCGGCATCGCGCACGTCGCGGTCGTCGATGGCCGCCACGCCGAGGAGCTCCGCGACCGGCTGAAGCTGCACGAACTGCCGCAGCTCGAGGTCCGTGTCCTCGCGAACCTGTCCTGGAAGAACCTCAGCGGCTCGGCCGTGATGATGGCCCACGACTGGATCGACCACGACGATCCCTGCCTGGTCGTCCGCGGGGACCGCCCCGACGTCGAGGCGCTCCGCCTCCTGATCTCCAGCGCCGCCAGCGGCGCCGATGCGTCGATCATCGTCGCGAACGGCCCCGAGGCCGATCCGGGCGCCGAGTGCCGCGTGCGGCTGGTCCGCGAGCACGACACCGACGTGTACAGCGTCCGCGACATCGGCGAGGACCTCGACGACGCCGACGGCGTGTTCACCGGCCACGCGCTGGTCAGCCGCAAGATCCTCGACGCCCTCGCGAAGCTCCCCAACCCGACCCTCGAGCACGGCCTGCTCGAGCTGGTCCACACGGGCCGCGTGATCGCTCTCGTCCGCCAGTCGTGGACGTGGGCGTCGCGCCGCCGGATCGACGTCGAGGACAACGTCACCGCACTCCTCGACGCCAAGCCCCACGGCAAGTACGTGCTGCTCAACCCCGGTCCGGTCAACACGACCGCCACGGTGAAGAGCGCGCTCGTCCACCATGACGTTTGCCACCGCGACGCCGTCTTCAGCGAGTTGATGGTCTCGCTCACGGGCAAGCTCCGCCGCATCTTCCGCGGTACCCCGCAGCACACGGTGGTCGCGATCACCGGTAGCGGCACGGCGGCGATGGAGTCGGCCCTGGTGTCGACGGTGCCGCCCGACCGCAAGATCCTCATCATCGACAACGGCTCCTTTGGGACCCGGCTTGTCGAGGTCGCGAAGGTCCACGACATGGACATCGTCCACCTCCGCTACGGCTGGGGCGAGGCGGTCGAGACCTCCGACGTCGAGGCGGCGCTCGCGCAGTACCCCGACATCGCCGTCGTCGCGATGATCCACCACGAGACCTCGGTCGGCCTGATGAACCCGGTCGGCGCGGTCGGCGCCCTGTGCCGCGCGCACGACGCGCTGCTGGTCGTCGACGCCGTGTCGTCGCTCGGCGCCGAGGACATTGACGTCGTCCGCGACAACATCGACATCTGCTACTCGAGCGCGAACAAGTGCCTGCACGCGGTCAGCGGCGCCTCGTTCATGTGCGTCTCGCCGCGAGTGTGGAGCCGCATCGAGCACCTGCAGCCGAAGTCGTACTACCTCGACCTCCGGCGCTACCGGAAGTACATGGACGAGCTGGCCCAGACGCCGTTCACGCCGGCCGTGTCGGTGTACTTCGCGCTCGACGCCGCGTGCGGCGAGTTCCTCGCCGACGGCCACGCCGCGCGCTTCGAGATGTACCGCGCGCGCAACGAGAAGCTCCGCACCGGGCTCGCCGCGCTCGGCATGAAGTCGTTCACGCAGACCGGCCACGAGTCGCACTCGATCGTGACGGCGATGCTGCCCCAGGGCGTCGCGTTCGACGCGTTCTACGAGGCGGTCAAGGCGCGCGGCATCCTGATCTACGGCTGCAAGGGCATCCTCGCGGAGCGCTACCTGCAGGTCGCGAACATGGGCCACCTCCCCGATGGAACGATCGAGCACTTCCTCACGGTGCTCGCCGAGGAGATCACCCGCCAGCGCACGGGGGTGGCCCCCACTCCGACGTCGTCGCTCGGTCTTCCTCGGACGTCGGAGCACGAGCGGCGCCGTGCCGGGTAGCGTTCTCACCACGCCTCCGCTCGAGGTGCGCTCGCGCCGGCTGCTCGACCCTGACCGCCTTCGCCGGATCCGGAACTGGCAGAGCTCCGAGTTCTACTAGCGGCTCGTCATGCGGCCGCTCTCGATCATGCTCGTGGTCGCCGACTGGAAGTGGCTGCCCCCGAACCTGGTCACGACGTTCGCGAGCATGTTCAAGCTCGCCGGCGCTGCGCTGGTCGTCATCGACCACCGCGAAGACGCGTACCGCGATCATCCTGCAGGTCGGCCTCCACCTCGACGGCACGCTGGCGCGCTACCGCCACACGGGCATCGCGTTCGGCGCGTTCGACGACAAGGTCTCCGACGCGATCACCTGGCTCGCGATCAGCGGCGCCCTGGGCTGGGCCCCGTACAGGGACACGGGCAACGTCTGGCTTCCGATCGGCGCGGCCCCGGCGGCCCCGGCGGCCCCGGTGGCCCCGGCGGCTGCGGCTGTTACGACGTCGGCCCCGCGCGCAGCGTGACCACACGGCATGGAGCGTCTGGGTTGGCGCCCGCATGGCCGGCTTCGGGCGGTTCACCCTGGGGAACCGCTCGAGTTCGGCCGAACTGACCGCCGAAGCACTAGACGTCGCGGCGGCCGGCGGCGCGGCCGAGCGCCATCGCGGAAGGCTTCGCGGTCTCGACGCGCTCCGCGAGATCCTCGTCGGCTCCGCATCCGCGGCACGAGGCCGTGCTCGGCGAAGTCGACGAACACGGTCGCGGCCACCGACGACGGATCGCGAATCGCGACGAGCCGCGAAGCTCCGTGACGTCGGCGCTGGCACGTTGCCTGGCCATGCCGCGGTCCCCCTGGCCATGCCGCGGTCCCCGGCGTGCGCGCGCCCGCGTGCGTGTTAGGTTGCCAGCGTGCTGTACCGGAGCGAACTCGAGACCGCCTGCCGCGCTGCGCGCGCTGCGGGCGAGGTCGTCGCCCGGCACTACGCGCGCGGGCCGATCGCCGTCGAGGCCAAGGCCGATGACTCGCCGGTGACCGAGGCCGATCGCGAGGCGAACGTCGTCATCCTCGAGCTGCTACGCGCCGCGTTCCCCGGCGACGCGATCCTCAGCGAGGAGTCGCCCGACGATGGCGCCCGCCTCGCCGCCGAGCGGGTGTGGATCGTCGATCCGCTCGACGGCACGCGCGACTTCGTGCAGCGCACCGATGACTTCGCGGTCCACGTCGGGCTCGCGGTCGCGGGCGAGGCGGTCGTCGGTGCGGTGTACCTGCCGGTCGCGCAGACGCTGTACGCCGCGGCGAAGGGCGCCGGGTCCTATCGCGAGGATGATCGGACGCGGACGCGGCAGCCGCTGGTCGTGTCGCGCACCGCCGAGCGGGCGAACGTCCGCATCGGGATCAGCCGCCACTTCCTGAGCGATCGCCTGCGCGCGTGCCTCGACGGTGCCGGGATCTCGGAGCGCATCCCGATCGGCGCGTCGGTCAAGCACATGGCGGTCGCCGCCGGCGAGCTCGATGCCGTGATCAACCTGAGCGCCGGCGAGTTCGAGTGGGACACCTGCGCGCCCGAAGTGGTTCTCCGCGAGGCCGGGGGGGCGTACACCGACGGTGCGGGGCAGCCGTTCCGCTACAACCAGCGCGATCCGGGCCATGCCCGCGGCAGCATCGCCAGCAACGGCGCGTGCCACGCCGCGCTGGTCACCCTCGTCGGGCCGTATCTCCCGTGACGCCTGTGACCAGAAAGCTGATCATCACGGTCGACGGCCTCGACGGCAGCGGCAAGTCCACGTTCGCGCGCCGCGTGTTCACCGCGCTCGCCGAGGGGGGCGCGCGCCCGGTGCTGTTCCGGGTCGACGACTTCCGGCAGCCCGTCGCGTGGACGACGCCCGACCACGAGGCCGACCAGTACTTCGACGCGTACTACGACCTCGCTCAGTGCGAGGGTTGCCTGCGCGCGTTCGCCGCCGGTGCCCCCCGGGTCACGATCCCGCTCTACGACATCGGGGCGGAGCGGGTCACTGGCGCCCGCCCGGTCGAGCTGGCGGAAGCCGACGTCGCGGTGGTCGAGGGTGTGTTCCCGCTGCGCATGCCGCAGGCGGCGGCGGGCGTCCTGATCTACCTCGAGGCCTCCGAGGCGGAGAGCCGGCGACGGATCGTCGCGCGCGATCTCCAGAAGGGTCGGACCGTCGACGAGATCACCCGTCGGATCGACCGCCGCTACTTCCCGTCGCAGCGCCGCTACCGGGATCAGTTCGGGCCGCGCGAACGCGCCGACATCGTGATCGACAACGAGGCCCCGGCGGCGCCGCGGGTGCTCAAGCGCGACCTGTCGCGGCTCCCCGCGCCCGTGCGCGACCTCCTCGACGCCCTGCTGCCCCCGCTGGAACCTGGCTCACACGGGTAGGCAACCGCCGATCGGCGCGTGACGCCGGCCCAGGGGGCGCCGTCCTCGAAGAGCAGGCCTTGAATCGAGTCGTTCAAGAGCAAGGAGGTCACCAAGCTCGGGGTGATCGACCACATCCTGCAGCCGGACCTGTACCCCGACCTCTACGGGGACATCAGCCACGTCGTACGCATCAACTACGACCCGCCGCGCGGCGACAACAAGGAAGGCTGGGACAACATCGACATCTTCGGGTGGCTCGGCTACCCGATGCAGATCAAGGTCGACTTCCTCTGCCGCGACTCGATCCTCGCGGCGCCGATCGTCCTCGATCTCGCGCTGTTCATGGACTTCGCGCACCGCGCGGGCAGGAGCGGCGTGCAGGAGTGGCTCTCGTTCTACTGGAAGAGCCCGATGACGCCGGAGGGGCTGTACCCGGAGCACGATCTGTTCATCCAGCTCATGAAGCTGAAGACCACGCTCCGCTACACCAAGAGTGACGAGCTGCTCACGCACCTCGGCGCCGAGTACGACGACCAGGCTCGCGTCGGGCCGGGCCGGGCCGGGCGACGGTGCCCGTGGGCTGGCCTTTCCTCGACCCCAACGGTATACGGTCGTCGACGTGGCGAGACATCCTGCGGAGCGCTACGGGGCGTGGATCGATCGCAACCGGGTCGGCATCCTCGTCCTGTCCGTGCTGATCGCGATCCTGGGCGGCTACCTGGCCGCCCGGATGCGCGTGAAGTCGGACCTGACGAACCTGCTTCCCTCGTCGAAGCAGAGCGTCCGGGACCTGGTGGCCGTCCAGCAGCGGGCGCGCCCGTTCGGCACCGTGCAGGTGGTGCTGGAGGCGCCGGATCGCGCGACCCGCGAGCGCGCGGCGGCGGTGCTGCTCGCCCGGATCGCCACGTTCGACGCCGACCTGGTCGCGCAGATCTCGCTCGATGATGGCCCGCAGCGCCGCCATGGCTGGCAGCACCGCTACCTGTTCGCCGAGCTCGCCGATCTCGAGGCCGCGCGGGACGAGCTCGCCGGCCGGATCGACAAGGCGAAGCTCGACGCGAACCCGCTGTTCATCCAGCTCGACGATGACGAGCCCGCGGCGGCCACCACCGCGAAGCCCGATCGGCTGAAGGAGCTGGAGGCCAAGCTCGCCGACGCGGAGGCCAAGGCGCAGGCGCCCTCGCTCCGCGTCTCGGCCGACGGCCAGCTGCAGCTCGTCACCGTCCAGACCACGTTCGCGGGGTCCGACACCGGCCGCGCCAAGCGCCTCGTCACCGCGATCCAGCGCGTCGCGCACGAGCTGCGGCGCGACGTCAGCCCCCAGGTCACCGTCGGGCTCACCGGCAACATCACGTTCTCGCTCTACGAGCACGACTCCGTCCTCGACGGCATGACGCTGTCGCTGCTCATCACCGTCGCCCTGTGCGCGATCGCGCTCTTGCTCTACTACCGCTCGGGGCGGGTCGTCCTCGCGATGCTGTGGGCGCTCGCGGTCGGCGTCGTCGCGACGTTCGCGGTGGCGTGGGCGATGGTCGGGCACCTGAACGTCATGACGGCGTTCCTGTTCGCGATCGTCGTCGGCAACGGCATCAACGCGGCGCTGATCCTCGTGGCGCGCTACCTCGAGGAGGTCCGGGGCAAGACCGATCCCGTCCTCGCGATGCACGCGGCGCTCCGCGGCGCGCTGCGCGGGACCCTGGCGGCCACGGCGACGGCGGCGGTCGCGTACACGTCGCTGCTCATCACGGACTTCCGCGGCTTCCGCCAGTTCGGCGCGATCGCCGGCGTGGGCATGGGCCTGACCTGGCTGACCTCGTTCACGGTGCTGCCCGCACTCCTGTACACGTTCGCGCACCGCGGCTGGATCAAGCCGACGCGCCAGCCCGCGATCGGCGCCGTCCTCGCGCGGCTCCTGCCGAAGCGCCGCTTCGGCGTGGTGCTCGCCGGCGCCGGGGCGCTCACTGCGGTCGCGCTCGCGATCACCGTGCAGTTCATCGCCGGCGATCCGTTCACCCACGACTGGCGCGATCTGCAGTCGAGCACGGCCGCCATCCGCGGCGCCCGCGCCCTCGACGACAAGGTCCGCAGCTCGCTCGACACCAGCTCCGTGCTGTCGGGCCAGGCCTACCAGCTCGTGGTCGCCGTCGAGCGCCGCGACCAGGTGGGCCCGCTGGTCGCCAAGCTCCGCGCCGACGACGCGCAGCGCCCGGAGGCCCGGCGCTGGATCAAGGACGTCCACAGCATCGAGGATCTGCTGCCGTCCGAGCAGCCGAAGAAGCTCGCCGTGCTCGCCGAGATTCGCGCGCTGCTCGACGATCCGGGCCTCGCGGCGCAGCTGTCGCCCGAGGAGAAGGCCGATCTCGATCGGCTGCGGCCCCCGGAGGGCCTCGTCGCGCTCGTCGACAAGGACGTCCCGCACGAGCTCGCGTGGCCGTTCATCGAGAAGGACGGCGCGATCGGCCGGCTGATCGTGATCCGTGGGGCCAAGCGCTTCAACTCGTTCGACGTCAACGATCGGCTCGAGTTCGCCGCGACGGCGCGCGAGATCACGCTGCCCGCCAGCGCGGCCGTGGCAGGGGAGGCGCTGATCGTCGCCGACATCATCCAGACCATGGAGCGCGATGCGCCCAAGATGGTCGCGTTCGCGCTGCTCGGGTCGATCCTCGCGGTGTTCCTCGTCATCGGCCTGCGCCGGCACGGTCTGGTCACGCTGGCCTGCGGCATGGCCGGCGTCGTCGTGATGATCGCCGCGTGCGCGCTGTCGGGGCTGCGGGTGCACTTCCTCGATCTGATCGCGCTGCCGATCACCGTCGGCATCGGCATCGACTACGCGGTCAACCTCGCCGCGCGAGACCAGGAGGATGGCGACAAGGGGCCACACCACCTCCTGCGAACCACCGGCGGCAGCGTCATCCTGTGCTCCTACACGACCACGGTCGGGTACGGGACCCTCATGCTCTCGGCGAACGGCGGCATCAAGGCGTTCGGCCTCGCGGCCCTCCTCGGGGAGCTCGCCTGCGTCGGCCTTGCGGTGTTCGTCACGCCGACCTGCCTGGCGATGCTCCGCCGGCGTGATCTGGCACGGCAATCGGTCACCAAACCCACTGAGATCATGCGGTAACTTTCACGGGACGGACGGACCGGGCCCGTGGTATTCGGCTGATCCACCGATGCGCGACCTGATCTTGTTCACGCCAGGACCCGTCCGGACCCCTCCGATCGTCGCCGAGTACCTGGCGCGCCCGCCCTGCAACTACCACCGGCAGGACGCGTTCACGGCCATGTTCGCGGAGACCGAGAAGGATCTCAAAATTCTCGTCGGCATCCGCGACACCGACGCGTACTTCGCGACGGTGATGACGGCGACCGGCACCGGCGCCAACGAGGCCTGCATGCAGGCGCTCATGCCGCACGGCCGCGGCCTGCTCTGCAAGAACGGCTGGTTCGGCGCCCGCGTCGTCGACCAGGCCAAGCAGAACGGCATGGACGTCGACGTCTTCGAAGGCCCGTCGGATCGCCCGCTCGACGCCGCCGCGATCGCCGCTCGCCTCGACAAGGACCCCTCGATCGCGTGGGTGTTCTTCGTCAGCCACGAGACCCGCACCGGCCTGAAGAACCCCTTCGAGGAGATCGGCCGTGTTTGCAAGGAGCGCGGGAAGCTCGTCGCCGCCGATGCGATCTCGAGCGCGTACGCATACCCGATCGACATCGAGGCCTCGGGCGTCGATCTCGTCACGGCCTCGTCGGCGAAGGCGATCATGGCCGCGCCCGGCCTCGGCATCATCTTCACGAAGAAGGCCTCGGTCGCCCAGATCAAGGCGAAGCGCCCGACCGGCTACTACCTCGACGTGATCGCCGAGTACGAGAAGCAGGCGGCCGAGATGCAGCCGCGGTTCGCTCAGCCCGTCGTGCTCCATGCAGCGCTCCGCGCGGCCTGCATGCACCTGAACGAGATCGGCATCGCGAACCACATGGCGCGCGTGCAGCGCCAGATGGCGACGCTGATCGATCACCTCGCGAAGCTCGACATCCATCCCCTGATGGACGCTGCCTGCCGATCCAACATCGTCGTGAACTTCCGACTCCCTGTCGGACTGCCTTACAGCACGTTCGCGAAGCTGATGGAGAACCGGGGCTACTTCTGCCTGTACGGCATCCCCGGCGACCAGAGTCACTTCCAGCTCAGCACGATCGGGCACCTGACCGACGACGACCTCGAGGGCGTCCTGGCCGCGCTGTCCGACGTCCTGCGCCGCGCAGCCTAGCCCGCGGGGCCACCCGGCCCCCCATCCGGTGTCGAAGGGCGCTCGGATCGGGTGAAACCTGCCAGGCCCGCCCGCGAAGGTGGGGAAAATCGAACAGGTTTGGCCCGTGACAAGCCCGTGCCCCCCTGGCAACGATCTTGCGTCTGAGCCCTCTACTTTGCTAGAAGGGCCCGTGATTCGACGCCTGGGAGCGCACGTCGGGAAGCGTATCTACTTCGGATACGACCGGTACATCGTACCCTCTCTCCCGACCTATCGCGACGCGATGGAGTCCTTCGGCTCCCTCGTCGAAGCGGTCGACGAGTGCGAGCTGCACTACCTGAGCTCGGCGGAGCTGGTGTGCACCGCGGTCCAGAAGGACCCCGACAGTTTTGGCGTGCTGTGCTGCGGCACCGGACTGGGCATGTCGATCGCGGCGAACAAGTTCCGCGACATCTACGCGGCCCGCTGCGTGACGGTGGAAGACGCTGAGATGGCGCGCACCATCAACAACGCGAACGTCGTCTGCATCGCGGCCAAGAGCGAACTCGCGGTCAACCGCGACATCCTCGACGCCTTCGCGAACACGCCGTACACCGGCCGCAAGCTCGACGAGCTCGAGCGGATCACCCAGTTCGAGCAGGTCATGCGGAATCCTCCGTTGCGAGCGCTCGCGGACGCGAAGCCGCGCTACGTGGTCCTCGACGTCGTCCGTCGGACCGCGTAAGTCGTCCCCCGAGCTCGTGGATCTTCGGCATGGGCTTCGGGATCAAGGACCTGTTCACGACGATCAACCTGCTGGGTGGGATCGTCGCCATCTGCCTGTGCATCGACGGCGAGCCGTTCCTCGCCGGCATCTCGGTGATGATCGGCTACCTCTGCGGTGACACCCTCGACGGGTACGTCGCCCGCAAGCTCGGCACGTCGAACCAGTTCGGCGCCGAGTACGACACGATCAGCGATCACCTCTCGCACATCGTCGCGCCCGCGGCGATCGTCTACACGGTCTACAAGGACGTCCACCTGCTGCCGCAGCCGTGGAACCAGGTCCTCGCGATGGCGCTCTCGGCGTCGATCCTGATCTCGGTGTCGCTCCGTCACGCGCGCAACATCGTCGCGCCCGTCGAGATGAAGGGCGTGTGGGCCGGCCTGCCGCGCTCGGTGCTCGGGTTCTGGGCGATCGGCTACTGCAACGCCACGCTCGCCCCGTACGTCCCCGGTGGCTGGTGGTTCGGCGTGGTCCTCATCCCGCTGATGTCGATCGCGACGCTGACCTACCTGCCGTTCCCGTCGCATCGCATCGCGCGCAAGCACCGCTTCGCCTTCTACGTCGTCGCCACGATGTTTTTCGTCGTGACGATCGCCTCGCTGCTGTTCTCGCCGCGGTTCTTCTTCGACATCGAGTTCTTCTTCATGGCCGGGTACTCGGCCTCGGCGTGGATGACGCTGACCAAGGAGGAGCGCGCCGAGTACAAGGTCATCGTGGACGGCGCCAAGGCGACGCTGCGTGCGCGCGCGCGGAGCTGACACGCGCAGGCGGCCGACGCGCAGACCCACGACCAACGCCGCCCTCAGGCCGCGCTCGCCACGCGCCGGCAGCGCCTCGACGACCTCATCGCGCGAGGCAAGACGGCCGGCGAGGCCTTCGCGCGCGTCGCCCTCGAGCATCAGCAGGCGCGCGTCCACGCCGAGACGTGCACGCGCGCCGCGACCAAGGCATGTGCGTGGCGCTCGACGAGAACGTCGCCCGTCGTACGGCGATCACGGAGCGGGCCGACGACATCGCGGCGCGCACGAAGCACATCGAACCGCAACGCACCATCCGCCAGCTCGACGTCGCGCAGGACACGATCCTCACCGCGACCAAGCTCACCGCCGTGCAGCTCATCTCCTTCGTGCTACGCGAGTACTTGCCGTCGATGCCGATGACGCCGCACACCTTCCTGCAACGCGTCCTCTCAATCACTGGCCGGAAGGAGATCAGTGACGACCAGGAACTCGTCGTGTTCTACGAGAACCCTCGCGACGCGCTCGTCAACGACGCGCTTCGTGAAGCGTGCCAGCGCCTCAACCGCCGCGCGCTGCGTCGTGATGACCGGCGGCTCCGCTTCGCCGTCGAGCCGCCCTCGGGCCGGGTCGCTTGATCTGATCTCTCGTTACCCGTGGTCGGCGAACTCCCTGTCTGACCGATCATCTATGGGCCATCCCGCTTCAGGCAAGCAATCGGCACAGTCTGGACCGTTTCCGGGTCTGCCAGTTGATCCGCCTCGAGCCTCGGTGCTGCCGCAACGCGACGGCGAATTTGTGGTCCACTGCGCGATGTCTCGCGCGTGGCCTTGTGCGGCGCGTAGATTTACGGAGAACCCCATGATCGACATTCAAACCGTGGACCACGTCGGCATACGCGTGACCGAAATCGACCGTGCCATCGCCTTCTATGCCTTGTTCGGCTTCACCGCGCTTCACTACGCCAGCGGCGACGCGGTGGTGGTGATCAAGAACCCGCACGGGGTCGAAATCAATCTCATCTACAACGCCAATGACGCCAATGGCGGCAAGAACATCCTGATGGATGTTCCGGCCAAATACGCGGGCTATACCCATGTGGCATTCCGCGTGGCCTCGATCGCGTCGACCATCGCTACATTGAACGAGAAGGGCATCACCATTACCCAGGGCCCGGTGTCTTTTGGCGCGGATGGCCATGTGTCGGTGTTCCTGCGCGACCCGGACCGAAACGTGATCGAATTGCGCGGACGCGAGGAAGACCTTTCCGCGTTGGGCGGCGTCACCGGCTACCATGCCTGATCACGTCAGGCGCCCACTGCGCCGAGGCGCCGCGCGACACGGTCACGTGATCGCGAGGGCTTGACCTCGCGCGCGAAGCCGATGATGGCGTCGGTGAGGGTGACGACGAGGCGGCGCCAGGCTGCGCGCCGCGGTTGGAACAGCGCGACGATCACCTCGCCGGCGAAGGCGCGGACCAGGTGGGCGCAGGCCAGGGGGCGAAGTTGCTCCAGGGGAATGGCGGTGCGAAGGGCGGCCACCAAGGCGGAGCGAGCGGATCAGGACAGGGCCGAGGAGGGCGCCGGAGGTCAGCGCGGCGAGGGCATGTGGGTCGGCGGTGAAGCTGCTCCCGAGGTCGGCGTCCTGCTTGAGCTCGCGAACGAGAAATTCGATGAGCCAGCGGAGGCGGTAGGCCTCGATGAATCGCCCGGCGACCAGATGGCGGCGCACGGTGACCTTGGGCGTGGCCTTGAGGCGCATCACGAGGTGTGCGCCGGCGCGCTGTGCCTGCGCGAACAGCGCGCGCTCGAACAAGCCGAGGTCGAGCAGGGAGCACACGCCCCGCTGCAGCGATGGCACCAGCGTGCGCCAGAGCGGCAACTCGCCTGGGTCACGAACGACTCGACCACCGGGATCACCACGAACAGGATCAGCCACCCGCGCTCGGCGACCGAGAACAGCAGGAACGGCAGGATCACCAGCGGGACGAACACCACCCGGAACTCGGGCATGGGGCCGGTCTGGATCACGCCGCCGAACATCACGGTGTTGCTGACCATCGACCGCACCACGCGCGCGGCGGTGTGGCGGCCGCGCGCGTTGAGCACGAGACAGCTGACGAACGCGCCGAGGCCGACGAGATCGAGCAGGACGACGCCGAGGCCGACGAGATCGAGCGCGTCGAGCTGCAGGCCGGTGAACACGAGGACGAACCCGATCAGCGCGAGGGCGTTCGCGATCCGGACGGACCGCGACGGGCGGTCGGGCAGCGCGTCGGCCATGCAGAGCGAGACCGGCCAGCGGAGGCGCCCCATGGCGTCAGCGTACCCGCATTGTTGCGTCTCCGGGATGCTTCATCCCGATCCGGCGCCTGTGCCCCAGCGCCTGTCCCCCCTCACTCGTCGTCGGGGTCGGCCCACGCGGGCGCGGCCGCGACGGCGGCCTTCTCGACGCGCTCGAAGCTGAGCGTCCAGTACAGGGCGGTCTTGCCCTGCTTCTCGAACCCCTTGACCGCGTACGCTGCGTCGGCGCTCTCGATCGCGCCGACCCACGCGGGGGCCGCAGCCGCATCGGCGGCGCCGCGGCCACTCCGGTTGGACTTGACGGGCACGGCCTCGAGAGCGCCCTTGAACACGTCCGGCGGATAGGTGTTCCGGTCGCCGCGCGGCGGCGCGAGGCTGAGCGTCAGCTGATCCTCGCGGCGCCATCCGCGGACCTCGTACGCGGTACCGTCGATGGTGCAGTCACCGTGAAAGCCGGGCTGGCTGGGCTTCTGCTTCTGCGCGTGCTCGAACAGGTTGCCGCGGTCCCGGGTGCGCTCGTTCGACATGGCGACCGAACGTAGAACACACGCCAGGGCACAAAGCACCTCCCGGGGAGCGTAGAGTGCCGCCGCGTGTCGTTCCCCACCCTGGGCCTGTCCGAGCCCCTGCTCCGCGCGGTCACCGAGCACGGCTACGTCGAACCGACTCCCGTGCAGCGCGCCGTGATCCCCGAGGTGCTCGCGCGCCGCGACGTGTGGGCCCAGGCGAGCACCGGCTCCGGCAAGACGGCCGCGTTCGTGCTGCCGCTGCTCGAGCTGCTGGCGCGCACGGACCTGGTCCTCCCCCGGCCGGTCCGCGTGCTGATCCTCGTGCCGACGCGCGAGCTCGCCAAGCAGACCGCGGACACGATCGCCGCGCTCCGCCGCCACCTGCCGCAGCGCCCCAAGGCGGTGGTCGTCCTCGGTGGCGTCTCGATCAACCCGCAGATGATGGCGCTGCGCGGCGGCGCCGAGATCGTGGTGGCCACGCCCGGCCGCCTGCTCGATCTGGTGGCCAGCAACGCGCTGGCCCTCGGCGCGGTCACCCACCTCGTCCTCGACGAGGCCGATCGCCTGCTCGACCAGGGCTTCCGCGACGAGCTCGACCGGATCGTCGCGCTGCTGCCGGCGGCTCGCCAGACGCTGCTGTTCTCGGCGACGTTCCCGCCCGCCGTGGACCGGCTCGCCCGCCAGCTCCTGCGCGAGCCCGTCCGGGTCGACGTCAGCGAGGCGCCCACCGATGTGCCGGCGATCGCGCAGCGCGCGATCGAGGTCGACGCCGCACGCCGCACGCAGCTCCTCAAGCACCTGCTCGCGCACCACGCGTGGCCGCGGGTCCTGGTGTTCGTCGCCACCACGCACGCCGCCGAGCACGTCGCGACCAAGCTCCAGGGCGCGGGCATCAACGCGATCGCGCTGCACGGCAAGCTCAGCCAGGGCGCTCGCACCCGCGCACTCGATCTGTTCCGCGCGTCGGCGGTGCAGGTCCTTGTCGCCACCGATCTCGCGTCGCGCGGACTCGACATCACCGGCCTGCCCGCGGTGGTCAACTACGACCTGCCGCGCTCGGCCGATGACTACGTGCACCGGATCGGCCGCACCGGACGCGCGGGCGAGACCGGCGTGGCGATCAGCTTCATCACCGCCGAGCAGCATGCCCACTTCTCGTTGATCGAGAAGCGCCACCAGCACTACGTGGTGCGCGAGCGCGTGGCGGGGTTCGAGCCCGCCCTCGCGGCCACCGCTCCATCACCGGCCGGCGGCGTGAAGGGCCGGCGCCCGAGCAAGAAGGACAAGCTGCGCGCGGCGGCCCGCGGCGACAAGCCCTGACCGTCGATCAACCAGACTCGACCGGGGGGATCCTGCGCCGCGGCGGGCGGGGCGCAGACTCGTGGGCCTGACCGCGGCGCGCGTCGGTGCCCGCCGCCGAATGCGCCGTCGGACCTGATCGCATACATCACACGCAGCTGCGACGCCTGCGAGGTCCAGAACCCCGGCCTTCTGCTCGGCCCTGTCGTCGCGACGCTCGTCCTTCTGCGGGGCTCGCTGTCCGACCTTCGGCGCGACGCGCGCGTTGCCCTTGACGTGGATGTACGCGGCTGGTCGATCGATCCGCACGATCGCGGGGGGCGGGGTCGCGATGCGGACCCAGTCGCGCGTGTGATCGCGGCTCGAAGACCAGACGCCGCCGGCGGACCGCCCGTACCGGTCCGACGAGTAGAACATCGGCTCGTCGTCGTCCCCGATCACCTGGACGCCCGCGATGACGTACAAACGGCGCGGCGTCGTCACGCTGTAGCTCGCCGTACCGCTGGCCATGCAAGCGCTGAACAGGAACCCCGACATCACCATGCTGATCGCCTCGTGCATGCCCGGGCCCCTCGCATCAATCGGGCCGCGCGTGGGAGGACGCACGGCAGGGCGCGGAGTGGCCCCGGCGGGCGATCGGGCCTGGGCCCCGCAGCAACCCGAGCGCACGCGCCCACCTGCTCGCGGCCTCGCGCGGGTGGCGACCCTGGTCGGCTCCCCCCCGCCGCGGCCACATTCGAGGGTGGCGTCCCTCGACGACCACGGGCGCGGGGGCCACCGGCTCGGCGGCCGGAGCGGCGATCGGGCCGAGGCGTTCGGCGCGCGGGATCTCGACGTCAGTCGTATCTTGCGTGGTCCGAGCGAGCGCACGATGCGTACCGGCGCGTGCCGGCGCGTACCGGCGCGGGCCGGCGCGTACCGGCGCGCGGCCTCCGGCCCTCCGCACGGCACCTGGGCGGAGCCGCCCCTGCGGGCAGGGTGTGCCCGGCAGATCGCCCCGACCGACCGGTGGCGGTTCGACGCCCGGCGTGATCCACTCGCGCTTCGATGCGCGCCCGAACTGTCCTGCGCTGGCTCCTCGCGATGTTCCTGATCGCGGCCGGCCTCAACCACTTCCTCAACCCGGCCCCGTACCTCGCGATGATGCCCGCGGTGCTCCCGGCGCCCCTCGCCCTGGTCCACGTGTCGGGGGTCGCCGAGATCCTGTGCGGCGCCGGGCTGGTGGTCGCGCGGACCCAGCGGTTCGCCGCGTGGAGCACGATCGCGCTGCTGCTCGCCGTGTTCCCGGCCAACATCAACATGGCCGTCCATGATCTGCCGCTCGGGACCACCGCGGTCCCGCCGTGGGTGCTGTGGGCGCGGCTGCCGCTCCAGGGCCTGCTGATCGCGTGGGCGTTCTGGTACACGCGGCCCACGCCCCCGCGCTGACATCGCGCCGCCACCCCATGGCCGACCTCACCATCGCCCTGTGCTCGATCACCGCCACCCAGCGGCGCCGGTACTTCTGGGCGGTGTGGTGGACGGGGGAGCCGCGCGAGGCGCCATTCCGCAAGCCCGACGCCTCGGGTGGTGGGGCCGCCACCGAGGACGAGGCGCGCGCCGCCGCCGAGCGCGCGGCCGGCCGGCACATCGTGATGACCGAGCCGTACTGGGCGCGGGCGTGGAACCGGGTGCTGAGAGGCGAGCGCCCCCCGCCCCGCCCGTCGGCCCGGCCCGCGCCGGTCGCCCCGCCCCCGGTCGGCCGATCGGCGTGGGCCACCCTCGGCCTGGCCAGCGGAGCGACGCTCACCGAGGTCCGGCAGGCGTTCCGCCAGCGCGCCCGCGAGACCCACCCCGACCACGGCGGCGATCCGGCGCAGTTCCGCGAGGTCCAGGCCGCCTACGAGCGCCTGATGATCCGGCTCGGTGGCCGGCTCGGTGGCCGGCTCGGTGCCCGGCGGCCTCGCTCACGCTGACCGCACGCACCCCCGTAAACCGCGCGAAAACTTGCGCGGGACCCTGGGCGGCCCGGATGCCGTATGGGAGATCAAGGCCCATGGCCTTCGACAACGAGCAGCGCGCGGCGATGCGGATCCTCAGCGGCATCGAGGACGGCACGATGACGGCCGCCCAGTCCTTCGAGCTCGTGGACGAGGCGGACCCGACGCTCGTCTACCTGATCTTCACGTGGCTGCGGAAGCGCTACGTCGGCCACCCCAACGCCGACACCATCACCAGCCGCCTGGTCGCGATCAGCGACAAGTACCCGTCGGTGGCCGCGAAGATGAAGGAGGGCCAGGCGGACTCCATCGTCGAGTGGTTCGAGGACGGGTACACGTACCGCGACCTCGACGCCAAGGCGTTCATCGAGCTGGTCGTGACCAAGCTCGAGAGCTAGCGCGCGTGCCGCCCGAGCAGCCGAGCGACCAGCCGAACAACCCGCTCCACGGCGTCACCCTCGCGGTGATCCTCGAGCAGCTGGTCGCGCACCACGGGTGGCCCGAGCTCGGCCAGCGGATCGACATCCGCTGCTTCACCCACGACCCCAGCATCAAGTCGAGCCTGGTGTTCCTGCGGCGCACGCCGTGGGCCCGGGCCCGGGTCGAGGCGCTGTACCTCGAGCTGGTCGCTGGACGGCAGCCCGGTCCATGATGACAATCGACGCATGACCTGGCTGCCCAGCGACCACCAGCTCCATTCGATGGCGCTCGCGTTCCTCCACCGGATGACGACCGCGATCCTCGAGGCGGATGGCGAGCTGTCGCCCTCCGAGCTGGTGTTCCTCGACCAGGAGTTCCCCGCCCACAAGCTCGTGATGGCGGGGTTCCTGCGGCCGACGACCAGCGGCTACACGTTCGCGTACTACCAGGCGTTCGCGCGCGCGTTCGCCGAGCTCCCGGGGAGGCTCGAGTCTGCGGAGCGCGCCAGCCTGTTCGGCCAGCTCACGCGCGCGGCGACGTCCTCGGGCGGCGACATCACCGTCGACGAGCACGAGCTGCTCGCGGCGGTGAAGGCGTGGCTCGCGGGCGGCCACTGACGCCCGGCGCTGTCCACGGGAGGCTCTCAGGGCAAACGAGCCACGCGTCGCGACGGGTAATGGTGGTAGCCTGCGGTCACCGTCGGTGTGCCCGTCGGACACCCCCATGGCTGCACAACCACCCCCGGTCTCGATCCACGCGGCGACGTTCATCACAGCCCGCGAGCACGCGGCGCGTCACCGCGTGGAGCTCGAGGCGAGCGACACGTGTGGGTGCTTCTCGTGCTTCCGGAGGTTCCCGACCGCGGACATCAAGGCCTGGGTCGAGGACAACCAGACCGCGCTGTGCCCGCACTGCGGCCTCGACACGGTGCTCGGGAGCGCCTCGCCGTACCAGCTGTCCGATCAGTTCCTGCGCCGGATGAACCAGCACCACTTCTCGTTCCGCTCGCGCTGAGCGGCCTCAGGCCGGCCGCCTCCGCCGGGCCCGGCTCAGGCAGAGGCGAGCCGTCCCGTCCGGCGCGCGCCGTTCACGATCACGAGCGCGAACAGCAGCGCCGCGCCCGCGTAGAACCGCGCGCCGAGCGCGGGATCGGCGGGGAACAGCACCGCCGTGAGGATCAGCGCGTAGACCGGCTCGAGGTTGACGGTGACCGCGACCGTGAACGGCGACAGCGTGCGCAGCACGTGGATGATCCACACCTGCGGGATCACGGTGCACATCACGGCGAGCACCGCGAGCCAGCCGGCATCGGCGGAGGGCAGCGCCCACGGCGCCACGAACGTGGACGGCCAGATCACGAAGCACAGCGTGACCACCTGGGCCGCCGCCATCAGCTCGTACAGCATCAGGCGCGCGGGCGGCTCGCGATCGGCGAGCTTGCCGTTGAGCACCCCGAACGCGGCGGCGAGCACCGCGGAGCCGAGGCCGAGCGCGAGGCCGAGCGGCGACGCCTGGAGCTCGAGCTGGATCAGCAGCGCGGCCGCCACCACGACGATCGCCCCGATCACCAGCTCGCTCGCCGCCACCCGCCGCCGGAACACCAGCGGCTCGAGGAGCGCCGTGAAGAACGTCACCGTGGACAGCGACAGCACCGCGGTCGCGATCCCGGCCTCCTTGATGGCGCCGTAGAAGCACAGCCAGTGGAGCCCGATCAGCGCGCCGACCCCGGCGTAGCGGAGCGCCGCGCGCCCGGGGATCCGCAGCGGCAACCGCTGCGCCGGCACCACCACCAGGAGCACGGCCACGACGATCAGCAGCCGGTACCAGACCAGCGGGATCGCGGCGATCGAGATCTGCCGGCCGAGCAGCGCGGTGACGCCCCACAGCAGCACGATGACCTGCAGCGACCCGTGCGCGGCGCCGCGCGACAGTGGGGGAGTGGGGGCGCCGGGCACGACGGGCGCATCCTGCGCGAGGTCGGGGCCCAGGTCCAGCCGGACGGCCCGGCGCCGGTGGACCGATTCACCGCCGCAGCTGCGAGTTCAGCTGGTGTACCCTCGCGGCATGCGTGGGGTCCGTCTGGTCGTCGGTCTGGTCGTCCGTCTGGTCGTCCGTCTGGTCGCGGTGTCCGCGTGGGCGGTGGCGGGGTGCAGCGCGGACACCCCCGCCCAGGACCCGGGACGCGTCACGCTGCACCGGCTCAACAACGCGGAGTACGACAACACGGTCCGCGACCTGCTCGGGACCCAGCTCCGCCCGGCCAGCGACTTTCCGGTCGACGACCGCGGCTACGGGTTCGACAACGTCGCCGACGTGCTGCGGCTGTCCCCGCTGACCCTCGAGCTGTACGAGACCGCGGCCGAGGCGCTGATCGCCGACACCCTCGCGGTCACCACCTCGTCCTCGACGCAGACCTTCGAGCTCACGACCAGCTCGACGATCGGCGCCGCCCTCGGGACCGGCTGGCTGTTCTACGCGGGCGGCACGACGTCGGTGACCGCCACCGCGCCGATCGTCGGCACCTACCGGATCTCGGTCCGCGCGTACGGCCAGCAGGCCGGACCCGCTCCCGCCCAGCTCTCGATCGAGCTCCCCGGCCAGCCGGCGACCTTGATCGATGTCGCGGCGGTGCAGGCCAGCCCGCAGGTCTACGAGACCACGTTCGTGCTCCCCGCCGGCAGCAACCTCGTCACCGTCGGGTTCACCAACGACTACTACGACCAGGCCACGTCGGCCGACCGCAACCTGTGGGTGGACTACGTCGCCGTCGAGGGCCCGCTCGACGCGCCCACCATCGACGGCGACCGCCGCAGCAAGCTGCTCGTGTGCAGCGAACTCGCCGACGCCACGTGCCAGCGGACCATCCTGCGCTCGTTCGCGGCGCGCGCGTGGCGGCGCCCGCCCACCGATGCCGAGATCGCGCGGCTCGAGCGGCTCGTGCTGCTCGCGCTCGGCGAGGGCGACGATCCCGAGGCCGGGCTCCGGCTCGCGCTGCAGCAGATCCTGGTGTCGCCGAACTTCGTGTTCCGCGTCGAGCTCGATCCGGATCCGCGCTCGCTCACGCCCCACCCGCTCTCCAGCTGGGAGCTGGCGAGCCGGCTCTCCTACTTCCTGTGGAGCACGATGCCCGACGACGAGCTGTTCGCCGCGGCGGCGTCCGGCGCGCTCGCCCGGGATCCCGGCGAGCTCGAGCGCCAGGCCCGCCGCATGCTCGACGATCCGCGCGCGATCGCGCTGACCGACAACTTCGCGGGCCAGTGGCTGTTCACCCGCGCCCTCGGCGATCAGGATCCGGACTACCAGCTGTTCCCCGATTACGACGACGATCTCGAGGGCGCGATGCGCGCCGAGACCCGCCGCTACTTCCAGGCGTTCCTCACCGAGGACGTCCCGATGGACCAGTTCCTGACGGCCGACTTCACCTACGTCAACGACCGGCTCGCCGCGCACTACGGGCTGCCGCCCGTGAACTCGCCCGTGGAGCTGGTGCGGGTGTCGCTCGCGGACTCGCCGCGCCGTGGGTTCCTGACCCAGGGCAGCTTCCTGCGCGTGACCTCGCGCCCCAAGCGGACGTCGCCGGTGCTGCGCGGCAAGTGGGTGCTCGACAACCTGCTGTGCTCGCCGCCGCGCCCGCCTCCGCCCGGCGTGGAGGGGCTGCCCGACGCGATGACGGTGACCGGCTCGGTGCGTGACCGCCTCGAGGCGCACCGCACCAACCCGATCTGCGCGAGCTGCCATCGCACGATGGACCCGCTCGGGTTCGGCCTCGATCACTTCGACGCGATCGGGCGGTTCCGCAGCGACGACGGCGGCTTTCCGATCGACGCGACCGGCGATCTCGCCGACGGCACGCCGTTCGACGGCGCCATCGAGATGACCCAGCACCTCGCGGCCGACCCCGACGTCTACCGCTGCATGGTCGAGAAGCTCTACACGTACACCGGCCGCTCGCCGTTCCGCATCGAGGCCACGGAGCACATCGATGCGCTGACCCGGCGGTTCGCGGACGGCGGCTACCTGCTCCGCGACCTCGTGGTCGACATGGTCACGGACCCGTTCTTCGTCTCGCGCCGAGGTGAGCCATGAGTTTCAACCGTCGCCGGTTCCTGGGTGGCGCGGGCGCGATGCTCGCGCTGCCGTTCCTCGCCTCGCTCCGCCCGCGGGTGGCGCGCGGGGCCGATCCCGTGCCCCCGCGCCGGTTCCTCGCGTTCTACCTGCCGTGCGGGATCGTGATGGACCAGTGGACGCCGAGCGCGGTCGGCGCGGGCTGGGCGCCGTCGCCGATCCTGATGCCGCTGGTGCCCTACCAGGACAAGGTCCTCGTGCTGAGCGGCCTCGACAACAAGCCCGGCCGCTCGGAGGGCGGCGGCGATCACGCGGCGGGCACGGGCGCGTTCCTGACCTGCACGCACGTGCGCAAGACCGCCGGCTCGGACATCAGCAACGCGCGGTCGATCGATCAGCTGCTCGCGCCCCTGCTCAGCGCGGGGCTCGCGTTCCCGTCCCTCGAGCTGGGCGCCGATGGTGGCTCCGCCGTCGGCGACTGCGACACCGGCTACAGCTGTGCCTACGCGCGCAGCATCGCGTGGGCCGGGCCGACCACGCCGCTGCCCAAGCAGACCAACCCCGCGGCCGTGTTCGATCGCCTGTTCGCGGGCTACGACCCTGACGCGACCGAGGCCGAGATCGCCAAGCGCCGCCTGTACCGGACCTCCGTGCTCGATACCTCGCTCGAGGAGGCCGGCGACCTGCGCACCCGCCTCGGGCGGACCGACCAGCACAAGCTCGACGAGTACCTGACCTCGGTGCGCGAGCTCGAGACCCGCGTGGCGGGTCCGGTCAACGTGTGCCGCCCGGGCCAGCGCCCCGCCAGCGATCTCGCGTTCGCCGAGCGCTCGCGCGCCATGATCGACCTGATGGGCATCGCGATCGAGTGCGACCTCACCCGCGTGATCACGTTCATGCTCGGCAACGCCGGCTCGTACAACTCGCACCCGCAGATCGGCGTCGTGGAGTCGCACCACGAGCTGTCGCACCACATGAACAGCGCGACCAACCTGTCGAAGCTGACCCAGATCAACACCTGGGAGATCGATCAGCTCGCCTACCTGCTGGGCAAGCTGGCCGCGATCGACGACGGCAACGGGGTGACCGCGCTCGACAACTCGGTGGTGTTCTGCTCGAGCGAGATCGAGGACGGCGACGCGCACCGCCACACCAACATGCCGGTGGTCGTCGCCGGCGGCGGCGGCGGCACGATCGCCACCGGCCAGCACCGCCGGTACACCGCGGGCGAGCCGGTCGCCGACCTGATGATCGCGCTGGCGGGCGGGCTCGGCCTCGACCTGCCCACGTTCGGCGACGACGGCACGCGGCCGCTCGCCGGCATCCGCGTCGTCTGACAGGGTTGATCAGAACGAACCGTCCGCCACGAGGACCAGGCGAAGCCCGCTGATCGCACGGGCGGAGATCAGGGGCGCACGTCGTTCCGCGCAACCCTGTGAGAGACGGCGACCCGTCTCGAGAACGGGGGTGGAGACCTTGCGTGGCTTGCTGCGCAGGGTTTGCGGAGCCCCGTGGAACGCCGCAGCGGCGGCGCCCCGCCACGGACGCCCGCGCTCAGCGGGTGTAGTCGAGCCAGACGCCCGCGAACGGCGCCTGCGCGTGGCAGCGCGCCCAGCACAGATCGAGGTGCTCCTCGGCGCCGCCGGGCGTGTCGGTCTGGGTGAACAGCCAGCCGCCCTCGTCCGCGGGCGAGGGCCCGGCCTTGAGCTTGCGCATGATCGCGAGGTAGCGAAGGGCGCCCGGGGCGCCATCGTTGTTGTCGCGGATCTCCTTCACGATCACGCTGTCCTTGGCCGTGGTGCCCTGCGTGCGGGCGATGTCGTTGACGTAGATCACCCGGTACGTGTCGCCATGACCCGGGATGTCCCCGTAGGTGTCGACCCGGTGCCACGCGGTGTAGTCGCCGAGATCGGGCGCGTCGACGATCTCGGCACATGCCGCGAGGCCCGCCCCGAGCATCACGAGCGCGGCCCGGCTCACGGCGCCACCTCGATCGCGCCGGCGGGCACGTCGATGAAGTCGTCGGTGCCGTCGGGACCGTCGATGTCGGCGCCATCGTCGAGGCGCGCGGTGAGATCGTACACGCCGGGAGCCACGCCCGTCAGGTCGACGACGATCGTGCCGCGGCCCGCCACGAGGTCGCCGACCACGCCGACCCCGAGCTGGCCCTGCGCGTTGACGACCGGTCCGCGGAGCGTGCCCACCACCAGGTCGCGGTCGGCGTCGCGCAGCTCGTACGCGAGCGTCACGGTCGTCGCATCGCGCACGACCTCGGTGAGCGTGAGCACCGGCGAGGCGTTGTCCGGCCGCCCGGCACCGCGCGGCGCCTTGCCGCCACCGTCGACCAGGCCGGCCCAGTTGCGCAGCACGGTGACCTCGTGCTCGTCGATCTGGCGCGCGGGCGGCATCGCCAGCTCGCCGGGCCGGCGCATGCTCGGCCGCGTCAAGGTCGCGATCGCGGTGGCATTGGCCGCCGCCCCCTGGAACGTACCCTCGTAGCCCGCGACCTCGATGTTCTCGAACGAGTCGAGGCGCAGACCGAACGGCGCGGTCACGTTCGACGGGTAGCCGTGACAGCGGACGCAGTTCGCGGCGAGCACCGGCATGACGTCGACCTGCCAGCTCGGCTGGACCGGCGGCTCGTCGAGGGCGCAGCCGGCGGCGAGGACGACGACCGAGACATGGAGCGCTGCCATGAACGAGGGATGACCGGCGTGGTTCATAGGTAGTAGTGGAGCTGGAGCAGGCCCAGCAAGTTCGGGGTGGTGGTGTCGCCGCCCGTCGCCTCGACGCGGGTCAGCAGGTGGAGCTCGACGTGCGCCCACGGGAACACCTGGACGTTGAGCTCGACGGCGCTGCGGGTGGCCCCGCGCAGCATGAGATCCGGGGCCCACCGCTGGATCGCGACGCCGAGCAGGTACCCCGGCAGGATCACCTTGGTCACGCCCGCGTAGCCGGCCAGCTGCCAGCGCCCGGCGTCGGCACCGACGAAGCTCTGGCGCTGGACATCGAGCTCGGCCATCGCGAGCAGCCCCGGCCCCGGCAGCCACCAGCGCGCCACGCCGCCCACCAGGTAGCGGCGATCCTCGTCGGTGACGGCGACCTTCGCCTGCGCCGCGAGCGTCGCGACGTCGGGCACGCGGCGCTCGATCATCGCCGTGGCGCCGCTCGCGCGCGGCCCGGCCCCGGTCAGCGGGACGGGGTTGCCGAGGAACCCGGCGACGTGGCCTTGCCAGGCGTCGCCGCGCCACCCGGCCTCGAGGGCGTACGGCTCTTCGAGGATGTACTGGTCGAGGTAGCGCCGCACGTACGCGGTGTGGTCCTGCGTGCGCAGGCCGAACACCGGGAAGAACCGGCCGGCGCGCACCACGAGCGCGCTGTCCGCGGGCTCGTACATGACGTGGTGCTCGCGCGAGATCGCGTAGCTCAGCGGGGGCGCCCCGGCGGGCCGCGAGCGCGCGGCGCCGTTGAGCCCGGCGGTGATGTTGAGCGACACCGGACCCGCCACGACCCGCGCGTACAGATCGCCCTGCATCGGGAACGCGAGCACGGTCGGGGCCTCGCCTTCGAGCTGCTTGCCGCCGAGCGCGAGCCGGACGTCGCCTCCGAGCGCGAGCCACGATGGCAGCTCGACGGCGCCGTGCGCGAACCGGCCGTCGCCGCGCCCGCTGATCGTGCCGCCGGCCTCGTCGCGCCCGTAGGCGTTGAGCAGCCCGCCGCCCGAGGGCGCGACGTGGCAGGCGGTGCACCGATCGTTGCCGGTGGACAGCCCGAACTGCGGGTACGCCGCCGCGGTGCCGGCGCTGACCGCGAGCAGCACGAGCGCCGCGACGAGCGTCACTCGCACGTGGCACCCTCGAGGATCCAGCGCTCGACGATCGCGATCTCCACGTCGGGGAGCGGCACGTCGGGCGGCATGATCTCGATCTGGTCGCCGCGCAGCAGGTACATCAGCTGCGACGCCTCGGGGTGACCGGGGCTGACGAAGTTGCCTGGCGGCTCCCCGGGCAAGGCCGGCGCACCACACACGCGGCCGGTCAGGAACAGATACGCGGCCGCCGGCGTGGACAGATCCACCCCGGCCTGCGAGCCGAGCTCGGAGTGGCAGGCCGCCGTTGCACAGCTGGGGCGCAGAATTGCGCTGTGGACGTACGACCACGAGGCCGCACGGTCATCCACGGTGTCACACCCGATCAGAGAGCCCCCGAGGAGGCCCCACCAGAGGAAGGCACGATGGCCCGCTGCGCGTTTCACGACAGAACCATCCTACACGGGGTGGCCCGCGCCAACCGGCAACCGGCCTGCATGTCTGGGAGCCCCACCTCCCCCCCAACACCCCCGCGGTCGACGTTGCTCCGCAACCTGTCAGGGCGGAGACGTCCACGTCGGGACGGTGCGCTCGGCGTACACGTACCCGGCCGGCATGCCGGCCGCGGCCCCGAGATCGCCATCGCGGGTGGTGATGCGCGGCGGCACGAGCACGAGCATCCACGTGTTGGTCGACGCGTCGTGGAGACGCCGGCGAGGCGTGCGACGACGGCAACCCCGCCGGCGGGGACGGCTGCTCCGCCACCTGCACGCTCGAACCGGTGTGCGAGGTGGTGCTCGAGCGTCCGTCCTGGTCAGGCCAGCGCCGGGCGGGCCGTGAGCGTCAGGGCGCGAGCGGGATCCGCCGGTCGCAGCCCTTGCCCGCCAGCGTGAGCGTGGTGCTCACGAGCTCGATGGCGACGCGACGCGTGCCCGTGTCCACCTGCTCGGCGATCATCACGACCTCGCCCGCCATCGGATCGAGGACGAGCGCGCGCAAGGTCAGGCTCCCGCCGAGGCACGCGGTGCCGGCGCTGATCTCGTCCGGGGCGCCCGTGCACTCCACACGCTCGCCCGGGCCCTCGCACAGGAACGCGCTGCCGCCCTCGACGTTCTCGGCCCCGCGCACGAGGACGAGGGGCCCCGGCCCCGGCTCGACGACGAACTCCACGCTGCCAGGGCACCGCCCACGCAGCGCGGCGCCGACCGGGATGGCGCGCAGGCCCGCGCCCCGTCGCACGACCACGTAGGCGACGTCCTCGTCACGCGCGTGGGCCCCCACCACCGCCGGCAGCGATGGCGCGGTGGGCTCGCCGGTCAACAGCATCAGCGCGGCCGCCGCGGTGGACGGTGGCTCTCCCGCGGCCACGTTCACCGCTCGGGCCAGCGCGAGCCAGTCCGGCGCGTCCACCACCGGGCGCTCGGGCGCGGCCGGCCGGCGCACCTGGACCGGGCACACCACCTGGCCCGCGAGCTTGGCCGCCGCGGCCGCCGTGGGCCTGAGCGCCCCGGCCAGCGCGAACGCGGCCAGCGCGTTGTCCCGCTCGCCCCGCTGCTCGTGCACGAGGCCCCGGTTGAACCAGATCTCGGAGAGCAGCGTCGGCTGGCGGGTGCCGCCCGCCGCCAGATCGAGGTCGCGGGTGGCCGCCGCGAGGTCGCGTCCCTCGACAAGGCGGGCGTAGCCGCGCTCGCCGAGTGCCCGCGGATCGCCGGGCTTCGCGACGAGCGCGGCGTCGAACCCCGCGAGCGCGTCGGCCCACCGGCGCGCGTGGGTGCCGGCGCGACCGGCGCGCATGCCCGCCCGGTACGCGGCGCGCACGGCCGGATCCTCGGGGCGCGCGGCGGATACGGCCGGTGCCGCGCTGCCCACCGCGGCTGGCGGCGCCACCCGGGGCGCGGGGGGCCCAGGGGGCCCGGGAGGCTCCGCCGAAGGCGTGCAGCCGACCACGATCATCACGGCGAGCCCGGAGCGCATGCCCCGCACACCTTACCGCGCCGGCGCTTCCGCGTGAACGCCGCTGTGTACGGACGCGTGCCATGGCAAGCTGTGTGTCTGATGAAGCTGACCGACCTCGTCGGCAACACCCCGCTCGTCGAGCTGACCCGCATGCACAGCCGTCCCGGCGTGCGCGTCCTCGCCAAGCTCGAGGGCCACAACCCGGGCGGCAGCGTGAAGGACCGCCCGGCCCTGTCGATGATCGAGGGCGCCGAGGCCCGCGGCGAGCTCCGCCCCGGCCTCCGCATCATCGAGCCGACCAGCGGCAACACCGGCATCGCCCTCGCGATGATCGCGTGCGCCAAGGGCTACGCGATCGAGCTCGTGATGCCCGCCAACGCCACCGCCGAGCGGATCCAGACCATGGAGGCGTTCGGCGCCAAGGTGACGCTGGTGTCGGCCGAGGCCGGCATGGAGGGTGCCATCGATCATGCCCGGGCCGAGGTCGCCCGGGGCGGCTGCGTGATGCTCGACCAGTTCTCGAACCCCGACAACTGGATGGCGCACGTCCGCACCACCGGCCCCGAGGTGTGGCGCGACACCCACGGCGAGGTCACGCACTTCGTGGCGTCGATGGGGACCACGGGCACGATCATGGGCACCTCGCGCTATCTCAAGGCGCAGAACCCGGCGGTCCAGATCGTCGGCGTCCAGCCCAAGGACGGCGCCAAGATCCCGGGCATCCGGCGGTGGCCCGAGGCGTACCTGCCGAAGATCTACGAGCCCGCGCGCGTCGATCGCATCATCGACGTGTCGCAGGAGGACGCCGAGACCACGATGCGCCGGCTCGCCGCCGTCGAGGGTGTGTTCGGCGGGGTGTCGAGCGGCGGCGGGCTGTTCGCGGCGCTGCAGGTCGCCGCGGAGATCGATCGCGGCGTGATCGTCGTGATCATCTGCGACCGCGGCGACCGCTACCTGTCGAGCGGCGTGTTCGCCACCCCGGGCGCGGCGGGGAGCGCCGCGTGAACATCAACGTCGAGCTGCTGAGCGGATCACTGTTCGAGGCGACCAGCGCCACCACCGGGGCCACCCTGCGGCTGGAGGGCCCCCCGGACCTGATGGGCACCAACGCCGCGCTCCGCCCGATGGAGGCGCTGCTCGCGTCGCTCGCGGCATGCAGCGGCGTGGACGTCGTGAAGATCCTGACGCAGCAGAAGGAGCCGCTCCAGGGGCTGTCGATCCACGTCGCCGGGACCCGCGCCGACGCGATCCCCGCGGTGTTCACCGCGATCCACCTCGTGTTCACGATCCGCGGCCCGGTGGCGGACAACAAGGCGCGCCGCGCGGTCGCGCTGTCCGCCGAGAAGTACTGCTCGGTGAGCAAGATGCTCGAGCCCACCGTCGTGATCACGCACGAGGTCCGGCTCGAGCCCTGACATTGCGCGACGGCGCTCAGCGGCGGACGGCGCCGTGCGGCGTGCCCTCGCCGTAGCCCGCCGAGGTCTGCACCCCGACGACGGCGCGCTCGTGCATCTCGGTCACGGTGCGAGCGCCGACGTAGGTCATCGACGACTGCACACCCGTGATGATGTCGGTGAGCACCGCGCCGACGCTCTCCTGGCCCTCACGGAGGTAGATCCGCGACGTCGAGATGCCCTCCTTGAAGAACCCCTTCTTGGCGCGCTCGAACGCGTCCTGATCGGCGGTGCGATCGCTGACCGCGCGCCCGCTCGCCATCCCGTAGTTCTCCTTGTAGAGGAGCCCGTCCTTGTCCTCCTTGATGTCGCCAGGGCTCTCGTAGGTGCCCGACAGCGCGGTCCCCACCATCACGCGCGCGGCGCCCGCGGCGAGGTAGATCGCGACGTCGCGGGGGTGCTTGACGCCGCCGTCGGCCCACACGTGCTTGCCCAGGGCGTGCGCCTCGCGCGCGCACGCGAGCACGGCGCTGAACGTGGGGCGGCCCGCGCCGGTCTGCATGCGCGTGGTGCACATCGCGCCCGGCCCGACGTTGACCTTGACCACGTCCGCGCCTGCCTCGATCAGCGCGCGCGTGCCCTCGGCGGTGCACACGTTGCCGGCCACCACGGGCACGCGCCCGGCGACCACGGCGCGGACCGCGCGGACCGCCTCGATCATCCGGCGCTGGTGGCCGTGCGCGGTGTCGAGGACGAGCGCCGACACGCCGATGTCGAGGAGCTGCGCGGCGATCCGGGGAGCATCCGCGGAGATGCCGACCGCCGCGGCGACCATCAGCCGGCCGGTCGCGCCCACCGCCGGGCGCAGCAGCTCGAGCCGCACGGCATCGTTGCGCGTGAGCACGCCGATCAGGCGGCCCTCGTCGTCGAGCACCGGCGCCGCCTTGACGCGGGCCTCCTCCATCTGGAGGAACGCGTCGCGGTTGGGCGTGCCGGCGCGGATCGTGATCAGGCGCGCGGACATCAGCCGGCCGGCCGGCACGTACTGATCGCGATCGCGCAGGTCCGAGTGCGTGACGATCCCGATCGGGCGCTGCTGATCGTCGACCACGACCACGAGATCGTGCGAGCGCTTGCGGATGATGCCCTGCACGTCGCGCAGGGTCGCGCGCGGCGACACCGACAGCGCCGTGTCGTACCGGGTGTCGGCGGCGTGGATGTGCCCCACGATCCGCTCCACGGTCTCGAGGGCCATGTCCTGCGGCAGCACGCCGAGCCCGCCGAACCGCGCCATGGTCTCCGCCATGCGCTTGCCGGTCACGGCGTTCATGTTCGCGGACACGATCGGGTGCGATCCGCCCGGGAAGTCCGGCGGGGCCAGGCTGGTGTCGAGGCGGGATCCGCCGTCGAAGTAGCCCGGGTTCAGGAACACGTCATCGGTCGACAGCTCGAGCTGCTCGTCGTGATCGGGATGGAGGAAGCGCACGCGAGCACGCTACCCCGGTTCCCCCTCACTCGAACAGGAACCGCAGGCCGAGCGCGACGCCGGCGTTCACCCCGCCGACGGCCCAGCTCTCCCGCATCGCCGGGTAGCAGCCCCGGCGCTCGCAGTAGGTCACGTCCCGGAGGACATCGCGCACCGGCGCTCCCTCGACCCGCGCCGACGCGATCGCGGCCAGGGTCGGTGACAGCGCGAACGCGGCGATCGCCTGCGCCGCCCCGAGGGGCGCCCAGAACCCGAGCTCGGCGGTGCCGGGCCGCTGGGCGAGCTGGGCCGTGACGGCCACGTGCTGGACGCCGAGCGCGAGCCCCACCTCGAGATCGAGCCGCGGGTGGGGCGACGGCAGCCCGACGCCGAGCACGCCGCCGGTCGCGAGCCCGAGCACGGACAAGCTGTCCGATGTCCGGACAGCCAGCGTGGGGCCAAGCCGGAGGCAGCCGCGACGCTGGCAGTGACTGGCGATGCTGGCCCCGGCGCTGCGCCGCGGCCGCGCGGGTGTCGCACCGGCGCTCAGAACACGAACGGGTACGTGAACGAACCGCCCTGCTCGCTCTTGCCGAACGATGCCTTGCGCACCACGCCGGCCACACACGTGCCGAGGGCCTCGTCGGGGCTGGCCTTGACGCTCGCGTCGGCGACCGAGCCGTCAGGCGCGACCTTGACCGCGACCTTGACCGTGCCGGTCGCCGGGTGCTGCTCGCCGCACCGGATCACGGCGGGCTTGAGGCCGCCCATGACCGGCGGGATCGAGGCGCGCGGCAGCTCGAAGGGGAGGTCGCCGGCCTGCCGCGGCTTCCAGCGCGAGCAGCACTCGCGCCCGAAGTTATCGAGGACACACGTCGCCTGATCGCAGCCATCGGTGGTCGCCGCGACCGTGGTGGTCGGCGGCGGCGTGGGCTTCGGCGTGATCGGCAGCGTGGGCGTGGTCGCCGGCTTCGGTGAGGTCGGCGGCGTCACGCGCGTCGGCGTGGTCGGCGTGGTCGGCGTGGTCGGCGTGGTCGGCGGCGTCACGCGCGTCGGCGTCGGCGGCGCCGCCACCGCGGCGTCGACGCCGGCCTCGCTCGCGTCGGGCGGGGGCGCCGGCGGGCCCGGATCGATCGCGACGGCAGCATCCGCCGGTGGGGTGGCCGCCACCCGCGCGGGTGCACTGCCACTGCCGCCGCCACGCAGCGCCAGCACCGCCGCCACCGCGCCGAGCACCACGCCGCCGCCGATCGCGGGCACCAGCCAGGCTGGGCGCTTTTGGTGCACCATCGGGGCGAGCAGCACCGACGCATCGTCGTCGCCGCCGCTCCCTTCCTCGCCGAACACGGAGGTGGCCGCGGACCTCGGCGTGGCCTCGCTGACCGGCACCTGGAACAGCTGCGAGGGCAGCCGCGCCGGCGGGAGCCCCGGCAGGCCCTTGCCGGCCTTGAGCACCGGCGGCGTCGGCGGCGGCTTGATCTCGACGACCGACGCCACGGGCGGCGCGGGCGCCACGGGCCGCGCCTCGACCACCTCGTCCGACGCGAGCAGATCGTCGTCGAACAGCGGCATCGACGTGCTCATCCGCGCGGATACGCGGGCGCGGTTCTCGACCGTGACCGCGCCGCTCTCGCCGAGGTCGATCGGCCCGCTGAGCAGCGCCGTGACCACGCCAGCGCTGGCCTCGGCCTTGGCCGCCACCACCGACACCGCCGCCACCGCCGCCACCGCCGCCACCACGGGCACCGCCGCCACCACGGGCACCGCCGCCACCACGGGCACCGCCGCCACCACGGGCACCGCCGCCACCGCCGCCACCACGGGCACCGCCGCCACCACGGGCACCGCCGCCACCACGGGCACCGCCGCCACCGCCGCCACCACGGGCACCGCCGCCACCACGGGCACCGCCGCCACCACGGGCACCGCCGCCACCGCCGCCACCACGGGCACCGCCGCCACCACGGGCACCGCCGCCACCACGGGCACCGCCGCCACCACGGGCACCGCCGCCACCACGGGCACCGCCGCCACCACGGGCACCGCCGCCACCACGGGCACCGCCGCCACCACGGGCACCGCCGCCACCACGGGCACCGCCGCCACCACGGGCACCGCCGCCACCGCCGCCACCACGGGCACCGCCGCCACCACGGGCACCGCCGCCACCACGGGCACCGCCGCCACCACGGGCACCGCCGCCACCACGGGCACCGCCGCCACCACGGGCACCGCCGCCACCGCCGCCACCGCCGTCACCACGGCCACCGCCGGCACCACGGGCACCGCCGGCACCGCAGGCACCGCAGGCACTGCGGGCACCGCCGGCACCGCCGGTCTGGCCGGCAGCGCGGCCAGGGCAGGCAGCGCCGGTCTGGCGGGCAGCGCCGGCAGGCCCGGCGCGGGGCGCGGCGACCTGGCGGGGGGATCGAGCGGAATGCCCGGCGCGGTCGGGATTCGCGCGGCGCGGACGACGGGGCGCTCGCCGCGGCCGGGGGCGGGGACCGGGGCGCCCAGACCGTCGATGTCGAGCGTGTCGTTCGACGAGCTCTCGAGCGACAGGACCACGTTGGCGAGGGCGATCTGCATCGGCTGCTCGGCCACCGGGACCAGGCACACCAGCGTGGTGCCGCACATCCCGACGTCGGTCGCCGGGAGATCGGCGAACCCCGGGCGGGCCTCCGTGATGCGCGACGACAGCGCCGCGCGGGCGGCCGGGGTGGCCATCGCGATCACCAGCTCGACGTCGTGGCTCGCGATCCAGATGGCGAGCTGGGCGCCGAGCGAGGTCGTGTCGTCGTGGACGGTCGCGCGGACCACGACGCGGTGCCCGGCGGCGAGGAGAAGCTGCGCGACGTGATCGCGCGTGCGGTCGTCCGCTGCAACAATCCCGACCGAGACGGACATGCCCCACCATCCTAGTACGGCCGTCAGGGCAGTGCTGCTTGTTTGGGCGCGCACAACGATCGACCGGCGCCAGCGGCCACCGCGACGGTGCACGATCCGGCCGGGGGCCGAGGACAGCGGCGGATCCGCGACGAGCGGTCAGTCCACGCCGAGCTCGTCGTCGAGGTCGGTCCACGCGATGTGATCGGGGAGCGTGTCGATCAGGTCGAGGTACTGGGCGCGGCGAGCGCGCCGGGCCGGGATGGCCTCCCCCGCCGCCGGCAGGGCGAGCGCGGCCAGCCCACGCACGTGCGTCGCCGCCGCATCCTGGCCGTGGGCCTCGAGGGTGAACGCGAGCGCGCCGATCGCCATCTCGAGGACGTCAGGATCGATCGCCCGCCGCAGCACCTCGATCAGCACGTACGCGCCGCGCCGCGGGCTGCCGACGTCGTCGAACCGCTCGGCGGTGCGCAGCAGCGTCCGCGCGTAGACCTCCTGGACGCGGAGCAGCACCGCGGCGACGGGCGACGTGAGCTCCGGCTGATCGCGGAGCCGCGCGAGTTCGGACACCAGCTGCCCCCCGAGTCGGTCGACCTCGGTCGCGAGGGCGAGCAGCGCTGCGGGCTCCGCCGCCTGCTCGAGCCGCTGCTCGAGCGCCGCGAGCTGGGCCGCCTGCGCGGGTTCTGCGAGGTCACCGTCGAGGGTCATGCTGCGCGCATGATAGCGTGCCCCGACGAGGAGCGCGGCGGAGCGGCGCCTCGCGTTCGGCGCGCCTCGCACCAGCGCGGGGATCGGGACGACCCGGTCGGAGGTCTAGACGGCCGCGTGCGCGGGGCAGCGATCGGCCCACGCCATCTCGCCGAGCGCCGGCATCCCGAGGTCCAGGGCGCAGACGTCGCAGCGCCCGAACCGATCGTCCCCGGCGTCGAGGAGCTTGCGGCGCCCCTCCACCTGATCGAGCGTCTGGCGCACCGCCTCCTCCGGCCGCAGCCCCGGCCTGGCCACGAGCAGCGCCATCACCGAGGGCGGGCGCTTGCCGGCCAGGACCTCTGCCAGCAGCGTCGCCAGCACGTGACCGCGGCGCATCAGGTCGCGGCGCAGGCGCACCAGCGTCTCGGCGTCGAACCGGATCGGCGCGAACGTCACGAGGCCAGGTACCGGGCGAGGACGCGCGTCATCATCGCGGGGTCGAGGCTGCCCGCCATCTCGCGCGCCGAGTGCATGCTCAGCATCGGGTTGCCGACGTCAACGGTCGCGATGCCGAGCAAGGTCGACGTGATCGGGCCGATCGTGGTCCCGCACGGCAGGTCGGTGCGATGCGCGTAGTACTGCACCGGCACCCCTTCGGCCTGGCACAGCCCCGCGAACATCGCGGCGGTGGTCGCGGTGGTCGCGTAGCGCTGCTGGCTGTTGGTCTTGATCACCGGACCGCCGTTGAGCTGCGGCTTGTGGCGCGGCTCGTGGCGCCCGGCGTAGTTCGGGTGGACCGCGTGCGCCATGTCCGCCGACACACACGTCGAGCGCGCGCACGCCTGGTGGAACGCCTCGCGATCGCCGACGAGCCGCTCGAGGATGCGCGGCAGGACCGCGCTGCCCGCGCCGGCCGCGCTGTCGCTGCCGACCTCCTCGTGATCGAACAGCGCGACCACGCTGATCGCGCGCGAACGCTCGCTCGCCTGCGCCGCGTGCAGCAGGCCGGTCAGGCCGGCGTGGCACATCGCGAGGTTGTCGAGCCGCGCCGAGAACAGCAGCTCCTCGCTCTGGCCCCCGAGCGCGGGCGCGGTCAGATCGTACAGCATCAGCTCGTGGCCGACGATCCGCTCCACCGGCACCGCCGCCGCCTCCGCGATCACCGCGGCCAGCCCGCGCGGGCTCGCGCTCGCCAGGCCCCAGATCGGTGCGAGGTGCTCCTGCTTGTTGAGCACGAGCCCCTTGTCGTTGACCTCGCGGTCGAGGTGGATCGCGAGCTGCGGCACGCGCGCGATCGGCCGATCGAGGTTGACCAGCAGGGTCGAGATCGCGCCGTCGTCGCCGCGCACGAGCACGCGGCCGGCGAGCCCGAGGTCGCGGTCGAGCCACGAGTTGAGCAGCGCGCCGCCGTAGACCTCCACGCCCAGCTGCGCGTAGCCCTCGGTGGTGTACTCGGGCTGCGGCTTGAGCCGGAGGTTCGGGCTGTCGGTGTGCGCGCCGACGATCCGGAACTGCGTGCGCTCCTCGGGCAGCAGGAACGCGATCAGGTTCGTGCCGGTCGTGGTCACGAAGTAGGCGCCCGGCGCGAGGCGGTCCCAGCGGGCGGCCTCGTCGAGGGGCTGGAACGCTGCGGCCTCGAGCCGGCGACGGGCCTCGGCGACGGCGTGGAACGGGGTGGGCGAGGCGCGCAGGAACGCGAGCAGGTCGGCGATCACGGACGCACCCTAGCGCACGCGCCGATCGTCGTCACCCCGGGGTCATCGATGCTCGCCGCGGCGCGGGCCTCGTTGAGGAGCCGCTCCACCACCACCGGATCGCGGCCGAACTCGGCGTGGAGCAGCTTGACCACCGCACCGGGCGCGATCACGCCGTGCTCGGCCAGCCACACCGCCCCCATGCCGCCCTGGGCCAGGAAGCTCGTGATCGTGGAGCCGTCGACGACGGTTCGCTCCGTGCGTCATCATCATCGAATCGACGACCGCGGCCAGCCGCGGGCGGCGTGGGCTATGCTGTCCGCGATGACCTCGCTTGTCGATCGCGCGGCCGCCCTGCTCCCCCTGCTCGCCGGTCAGCGCGCCCACCACGATGCGCACCGCCAGCTCGCCCCTGCGGTCGTCGACGCGCTGCGCACCGGCGGGATGCTGACCGCGCTCGTGCCCCGCGAGCTCGGCGGCCACGCGCTCGCGCCCCGCGACTACGTCCTCATGCTCGAGGCGCTCGCGCGCGGCGACTCCGCCACCGCGTGGGTCGTGATGACCGCCTCGACCTCGACGCTGCTCGCCGCGTACCTGCCCCGCCCCACCGCCGCGCGGCTGTGGGCGACCGGGCAGCCGGCGCCGCTGCTGGCGGGCATCTTCGCGCCGACCGGGCAGATCACCATCGAGGGCGACGTCGCCCGGCTGACCGGCCGGTGGTCGTGGGCCTCGGGCTCGCGCCACGCGGACTGGTTCGTCGTGGGCGCCCTCGACGGTCGCCACCACCAGGTGTGCTTCGTGCCGCCGGCGGCGGTCCACGTGGTCGACAACTGGGATCCGATCGGCCTCGCCGGCACCGGCAGCCACGATCTCGTGATCGAGGGCGCGGTGCTGCCCACCGACCAGATCACGTCGGTGTTCGAGCGCGCCCCGTGGACCGACGCGCCGCTCTACCGGGTGCCCATGTTCGGGCTGCTCGCCCTCGGCATCGCCGGCTGCGGCCTCGGCATCGCCCGCGCCGCGCTCGCGCAGGTCGAGGGCACCCTCACCCCCGACGCGCCCTCGACGACCTGGGCGACCTACGCCGACCTGCGCGCCCGCCTCGGCGCCGCGCGCGCCTACGTGCTGGCCACCGCCGATGCGGCGCTCGCGGCCGCGACCGCGGGGGTGGTCCCCGGCCCGGTGCGCGGCGAGCTGCGCCTGGCCGCCTGCCACGCCGCCGCCACCTCCGCCGAGGTCGCCCGCGCCGCCTTCCACCTCGGGGGCGGCGCCAGCGTGCGGGCCGGCAGCGCCGCCAGCAACGCACTCCGCGACCTCGAGACGGTGCTCACGCACCGGATGGTCGCCGACCGGGTCCGCCCCGCCGCCGCCCGCGCAGCGCTCGCGATCGGGACCACGCCGCCCGATCTCTGATGGCCCTGCGCTCGACCTGGGCTCCCCCCGGGCCCACGCAGGGACCCGCCCGCGTGGTGACCGCCGCCCGGGTGGGCACGCGCGCCCTCCCAGGTGACGACCGCCCCTCGCTCGCGGTGGGCGAACCGATTACCATGAGAGGCAGGAGGGCCCTCCATGGCCAAGCTCGCAGTCCTGGCACTCTCGACCGCGCTCGTGTTCGCTTGCGGTCCCCGCGTCAACGCCAGCGGCGACGCTGGCACCACCGGCGTCGACGCGCCCCCGTCCGACCGCCACGTGCTCACCTCGATCGAGGTGACCCCGACCAACCCGATCGTCGAGCTCGCTCTCGGGCAGCCCGGCTCGCAGGCGTTCCTCGCGACGGGGCGATACCTCGACGGCGTCGACGAGGACCTGTCCGCGCGCGTGACGTGGGAGGTGTCGAACCCGGCGGTCGGCGCGATGTCCAGCTCGACGCTCGTCATCCCCGCGTTCAACGCGGTGTCCGTCAACGTCGCGCAGGTCACCGCCAAGCTCGATGGGACCCAGGGCCTCGCCCAGATCACGGTGGTCGCCTACCGCAAGACCGGCGTCCAGCAGGACTTCTTCTTCGTCCTGC
Organism: Kofleriaceae bacterium; assembly: GCA_964203225.1. Classification (GTDB taxonomy): domain Bacteria; phylum Myxococcota_A; class Polyangia; order Haliangiales; family Haliangiaceae; genus JABFXX01. The sequence goes on along the minus strand of CAXNMK010000002.1, from coordinate 178,777 downwards.
CCTACCAGGACCCCGCCGGGCCGGCGCAGAAGCCGCTCGCGTTCAGCACCGACGTGCCGGCGCTCGACGTGTTCTTCAACATGGACACCACGGGATCGATGATCGGCGAGATCACGAACCTCCGCACCGCGCTGACCGGCACGGTGGTCCCGGGCATCCGCACCGAGATCCCGGACTCGCAATTCGGCGTTGGCTCGTTCGAGGACTTCCCGATCTCGCCGTATGGCACCCTGGCGGGCTCGGACTGCTACCTCGGCGGCGGCTCGCCCCTGCCCGATCAGCCGTTCCACCTGCGGCAGGCGGTCACGATGGACGTCACGGCGGTCGCGACCGCGATGGACCAGTACTCGGTGGGTGGCGTGCCCAGCGGCTGTGGCGAGGACTGGCCGGAGGCGGCGATCGAGTCGATCTTCCAGATCGGGTCGGGCCAGGGCCTGACCGGGCCGGGCGCCACCAGCGTGCCCGCGAACACGAGCGGCGTCGGTGGCGTCGGGTTCCGCGCCGGTACGATGCCCGTGGTCGTCTCGATCTCCGATGCCGTGTCCCACGCCCCCGGCGAGGCCACCGTGTGCAGCGTGGACACCGCCTTCGGCACGGCATCGTGGGGCGTCAACTACACCGACACGTCCGTGTTCAACGCGGCCCACACCCGCGCGCAGGCCAAGGCCGCGCTCGGCGGGATCTGTGCACGCTCGGTCGGCGTCGCCTCGATCGAGCCGGTGTTCGTGGGCAATGCGAACTGCACCGCGCAGCGCGACCTCGAGGACTTCGCCACCGCGACCGGCGCGCGCGTGCCGCCCGCGGCGTGGGACGTCCCGGCGCGCCCCGCGGGCTGCGCCGCGGGCCAGTGCTGCACGAACTTCAACGGCACCGGGCGCGCCCCCGATGGCAACGGCCTGTGCCCGCTGGTGTTCCTCACCGACGAGCAGGGCACCGGCCTCGGCACGCACATCGTGACCGGCATCAAGATGCTGACCCGGTTCGCGACGTTCGACGTCACCAGCGACAAGGTCGGCGCGGCGGGGGACGTCAACGGCGTGCCGCTGCCGTCGCCGTTCACCACGGCGGACTTCATCAAGCAGGTGATCCCGCAGTCGTTCACGCTGCCGCCGCCGCCGCCGAGCCTGCCCAACCCGACGTACGACGCGGTGTCGTTCTTCGGCGTGACGCCGGGCACCGAGGTGCGGTTCTTCGTCCGCGCCCTCAACGACTTCGTCCCGCAGACCGGCGACGCCCAGATCTTCCGGGCGACGATCCGCGTGCTCGCCGGCGGCTGCACGGCGCTCGATCAGCGCGAGGTGCTGATCCTCGTGCCGCCGACGCCGATCGTGATCCAGTAGCGCGCGCGCGCCCTACGGCACGACGAAGATCGCGCCGGACATGCCACCACCAAAGTGGAACGTGCAGTAGTACGGAAACGTCCCCGCTGTCGGGAACGCGAACGTCGCGGTGCTGCCCGAGGTCGTGCCCTGGATCGGGCTCTGGGGGTCAGGCGTGGGGCTCCCGCCGGCGATCGTGCCCGCGGCGAGCGGGTGCGCACCGAACGAACCCGAGAACGTCACCGCGGTGGCGGTCGACACCTTGATGCACCGCGGGGTGTACGAGTTCGACGTGAACGTGATCGTGGTCGCGCCCACGCCCGTGCGGTCGGTCGCGGTCGACAGCGTGCAGCCGTTGACCGTCGCTGACGGCGGTGCGTCGATCGAGGGCGCATCGATCAGCGCTCCGTCCAGCGCTCCGTCGATCGCGGCCCCGTCCCCCAGGACCGCCGCGTCCACCGGAGCGTCGTCTCCACCACAGCCGACCATCGCGAGCAGCGCCGCCATCCACATCGAGTGCTTCATGCGCCGGGCGTATCACCGCGGCACCCGGGGCGTCGAGTCCCTCCCGCCACCGGGGTGGCCGCGCGCACGCGGTGAACGTTTCGCGGGGCCAGCAGGAGACGGGGTGTGCGCGCGACCGGGACCGGGACCGCAGCTCCACGGGGCTCCGCCCCGCCCTACGCGGCAAGCCGCGCAGGGTCCCCACCCCGGTTTCGAGACTGCTTCACAGTCTCTCACAGGGTCGCTCAGAACGACGTGCGACCCTGATCTCCGCCAGCAGGATCCGCAGGTTTCGCCTGGTCCTCGTGGCGGTCGGTTCGTTCTGATCAACCCTGTCAGTTCGGCGCGACCGTGTACGGGAGCTCGAGAAAGTCGAGCGTGGGCTCGTCGACGCCATTCGAGGTCAGCTCCACGCGGAGCTGGACGTGGCGCGCGACCGCCGCCGGCACCGCATCCCCCCCCCCTGCGATCGGGCCAACCCACGCGGCCGCCGCACAGGCCGCCGGATCGGCGCCGGTCCGGACGTAGATCGCTGCGCCGGCGCCCGCCGGCAGCGTGAGCCCGGCGTCGAGCGCGCCGAACGCGGTGACCGTGCCGAGCGTCCCGAGGTCCTGCACCGTCGACACCCACTCGGCGCGATCGGCGATCTGGCCCGGCCCACCATCGGTGAGGACGGTGATCGTCCAGCTCTGGAGGTTGCCGGTCGACCCGCCGCTCTCGTCGTCGACGTGCAGCGTCCACGCGCCCGCGAGCGGCCGGCCGGCGAACTCGGGCGGCGTGTACCAGCGGTTCGTGCTCGTCGAGCTGTTGCGGAGCACGGTGGTGACGCCGTCGTGGCCGAGGCCGCGACGTCGAAGCCGCACGCTGCGAGCGCCGAGATCACCCCGAGCCGTGCCGTCCAGACGAACCACCCCATGGCGCCATCGTACCCCGCGGGCCACGCGCGGGCTTGACGCACGCGCCCTGCCCCGTTGCCCCCAGGCCCGGGACGTTCCGCCTGCGGGGGGTGATCGAGGACCGCCGCGTGTATGATCGCGGCCCGCCGTGATCGACTACGACCCGCGCCACTGGCGCAGCCACTTCTTCGACCTGCGCGGCTCCATGGTCCGCGAGATCGCCTACCGCGTGGGGCTGTGCGCGCTGACGGCGATCGCCGTGTCGGTCGCGTACCACTACCACCAGGACGTCGCGATCTCCGACAAGCCCCACCAGCTCCTCGGGCCCGCGCTGTCCCTGCTGCTCGTGTTCCGCACGAACGCGGCCAACGATCGCTACTGGGAGGGCCGGCGCCTGTGGGGCGGCGTGGTCAACACCACGCGCAACCTCCGGCGCAAGGCCGCCGCCATGCTCGACAGCGAACCCGCCACCGTCGGGCGTCTCGTCGAGTGGACCATCGCGTTCGCGTGGGCGATGCGCGGCCACCTGATCGAGGCCAAGGCGCTCGGCCCGGCGACCCAGCTCCCGGCCGAGGACCAGGCGCGCGCGCTCGCCGCGTCCCACGTGCCCGTGCTCGTCGCCGGAGAGCTGACGGCGATCGTCGTCGACGCCCACCGCCGCGGCGTGCTCACCGACTTCCAGCAGCAGCAGCTCGACGCGGACATCCAGGCCCTGGTCGACCACCTCGGCGGCTGCGAGCGGATCGATCAGACGCCGCTGCCGTTCCCCTACGCCGTCCATCTGCGCCGCGCGCTGCTGCTCTACTGCATGTCCCTGCCCTTCGCGCTGGTCTCGCTGTTTCACGAGTGGACCGCCGTCGTGGCCCTGATCGTCGCGTACGTCCTGATGGGCATCGAGGAGATCGGCTCCGAGATCGAGGGCCCGTTCGGCACCCGCGTCAACGACCTCCCCCTCGACGGTATCTGCACCCGGCTCGAGGCCAACCTCCGAGACCCCAGGAACCACCCCAGGACTCCCTCATGACCAAGCACCTACTCTCAGGGCACGCCCGCTTCCGCACCGAGTACTTCGCCGACGAGGCGAACTTCCTCCGCCAGCTCGCCCGCGACGGCCAGAGCCCGAGCGCCCTCTACATCGGCTGCGCGGACTCACGGGTGATCCCCGAGCTGCTGACCTCGTCAGCCCCCGGCGAGCTGTTCGTCGTGCGCAACGTCGCCAACGTCGTCCCCTCGCTCGAGCACGCGGACGCCTCGGTGGGCGCGGCGATCGAGTACGCGGTCGAGGCCCTCAAGGTCCCCCACCTGATCGTGTGCGGTCACGACGGGTGCGGTGGCGTGCGCGCCGCGCTCGATGGGATCGACGCGTACACCCACCTGCCGAGCCTGCACGAGTGGCTGCGGTGCGTGGTCCCGGCCGCCACCGATGCGCGCAGGCTCAGCCCGCACGAGCCCGAGCTGTTCCGTACGGCGGTGGAGGAGAACGTGCTCCACTCCATGGACAACCTGATCTCGTACCCGTGCGTCGCGCGCGGGCTGGCGAACAAGTCACTTTCGCTCCACGGCTGGGTGTTCGACCTCGCCGAGGGTCAGCTCCGCGTGTTCGACGTCACGTCCGAGGAGTTCGTCGCGGCCGACCACCTGCGCGCGGGCTGACCGAGCCCTGACCTGTTGCTCGACGAGCTTCCGTCTCAGCGCCGTCCCAGGCCGCCGGCGCCGAACGAGTTCGGCAGGATCACCTTGTCGATGACGTGGACCACGCCGTTCTTCGCGAACACGTCGGTCGCGATGATGTTCGAGCTGCGCGCCGGCGTCTGCTCGTCGGAGATGGCGAGCTGCGCGTTGATCGTGAACGTGCCGCCCTCGACGGTGGTGATCGGCGTGCCCACCGGGACATCGGCCTTCAGAACGCGGCCCGAGACGACGTGATACGTCAGGATCTCGTCGAGCAGCGGGCTGGCGAGCAGCTGCGCCTTGGTGAGGCCGAGCTCGGTCAGCGCGGCCGCGAACGCCGCGTCGGTGGGCGCGAACACGGTGAACGGCCCGTCGCCTGACAGCGTCGTGACCAGGTTCGCCGCGACGACCGCCTCGACGAGGATGGTGAACTCCGGGGGCATGCCGGCCCCGGCGGCCTGCGCGACCTCGACGATGTTCCCTTCGGCGGGGAGGAGCACCTTGTCGATCAGGTGGACGACGCCGTTGGTCGCCTCGATGTCGGTCGCCGTGATGTTCGCGGTGCGGTTGCTGCCGTCCTGGATCACCGGCGGGGTGCCCGCGGTGATCTTGAAGAAGCCGCCGCCCGCCGGCACGATCGCCTTGCCGAACTGGATCCCGGCCGCGTTCACCTTGGTGGTGAGCACGTGGTACTGGAGCACGCTCTTGACCGCCGCCTTGTTGTCGGGGACGAGGATGTCGGCGGCGGTGGCGCCGGCCATGCCCGTCAACTCGACGGCGAGCGCGTCGAACGCCGCGTTGGTGGGCGCGAACACCGTCAGCGTGCCGGGGTCGGAGAGGAGGTCGACGAGGTCGTTGTTGTCGCTCGCGAACTCGACCGCGGCGACCAGGCTCGACAGCGACGGCGTGGCCTTCGCGGTGGCGAGGATCGAGACGGGTCCGGTCGGCGCCGCGTCGGGAGCGGGGGTGCCGCCGTCGTCGCCGCCGCAGCCAGCGAACAGGAGAGCGGTTGCGATCAGGGAAAGTTTCAGGTTCATGACAGGCTCCTTGCGATCATCGGGAAGTGGCGCGGTCGCCCGCGCGCACGTTGAAGTGCGTCCTTGACGTCCCAGCGGCGGCTCTTGGTTGCGGGCGATCTGACGTCGACGCGCGTTTTATTTCGAGGCCTGACATGGATGTCAGGAACGCGGCGCGCGATGAACGAATTGCCGGCCGCGCACACCGTGCGCGCCCGTGCGGTGCCGAGGCGCTCGCCCACGCGACCTCGCCGCCCGCGCAGCCCTGAGCCAGCCCTGCCTGCGCTGAGCCGGGCCGACACGTTGACGGCCGGCGGCCCGTGAGAGGACCGTGGCGGCGCCATGCACAGGTCCCCCGACACGCTGAGCCCGGCGGACAAGCTGGCGATCCTGACGCGGGCGGCGGGGCTGCTGTCGTCGTCGACGGAGTTCACCTCGGGGCTCGGCCAGGTGATCTCCGCGTACCTGCCCAGCCTCGGGGATGCGGGGTTCTTCGACCTCCGGGTCGACGGCGCCGACGTGGTGCTCACCCGCGACCGGATTCGTTCAGCGCAGAACGAGCACGAGCACGAGCAGCGCCGCGAGGATTCCGAGAAGGAGCTGCAGCCGCAGCGATAGCGCGCCCCCGAGGCGGCCCATCTGCGCGGTCGAGGTGCCGGTCATGCGCGGCAGGACGACCGCGGTCCGCGAGCCCGACAGCCGCAGCGGTGGTGCACGCCCGAAGCGAGGTGCTCGACGACCACGGATCTCCCGATTCGCTGCATCACCACGCCCTGCCGGCGGCGCGACCACACACCCTCCTGCGCACGATCGGGACACAACCGTGGGGTCCCTTCAGTGGTCCAACCTCGCGAGATCGGCGGCCGTGCGATGCTGCCGCGCGGTGCCTCCATATCGCTCCCTGACCGACGCCCCGGCGGCGGCCCCGCGCGAGGGCGGCCTGGTCGACGACATCATCGGCCAGTTCGCCGATCCGCTCGCGTTCTACCGCGAGCTGGTCCAGAACGCGATCGACGCCGGCTCCCCCGACGTCGCGATCGAGCTCCGCTACGACGCGGGGACCGCGCGGGTGACCGTCCGCGATCGCGGCGAGGGGATGTCGCGCGACATCCTCGAGAACCAGCTGGTCGTGCTGTTCCGCTCGACCAAGGAGCGCGATCCGCACAAGATCGGCAAGTTCGGCATCGGGTTCGCGTCCGTGCTGTCGCCGCGGCCCACGGTCGTGGTGGTGACCACCACGCGCGACGAGCGCCGGCACGCGCTGCACCTGTACACCGACCTCACGTACGAGCTGTTCGACCTCGGGGCCGCCACCCAGCCGGGCACCACCATCGAGATCGAGCTGCCGCGGACGCTCGAGCAGGCCCAGGCGCTCGTGCGCGACTCCCACGCGGCCCTGACCCGCTGGTGCCGGCACGCGACGGTGCCGATCCACCTCGACGCAGTGGTCCCCGGCACGGAGCCGATCCAGGCGCGCATCGATCGACCGCTCGCGCTCGCGAGCGCGCTGGTCCAGGTGCGCGGCACCACGCCCGACGGCAAGCTGACCGTGATGGTGGGCCTGCCCGCCGACGGCCGGCCACGGACGAGCTTCTTCAACCACGGCCTGACGCTGTACGAGACGTCCGAGCCGCTCGTCGGCGGCCTGCTGGTCGCCATCCAGGACGCGCGCCTCGGGCACACGATCAGCCGCGACAACGTCCGGCGGGACGAGCACTACGACCACGCCCTCGCGTTCGCGCAGCTGCTCGCCGATGCCCAGCTGCCGGCCGCCGCGTCGCTGCTGATCCGCGAGGCCGCGGAGGCCGGGGACCTGGCGCGCCACGCCGCGATCGCGACCGCCATCGATCGCGCCGACGTCGCGATGTCGGCCACCCAGTGGTGGTGGCCGCTCGCCGCGCCCGTCGGCGAGCGGCGCGCGATCACGCTCGCGGAGGCCCCGGCACCTGCGCAGCGCGGCGCCCGCGGCCGGCTGGCCGGGCTGCTGGCCTCGATGGAGCTGCCGGTCCTGCTCGACGAGGGCGCGCTCGCGCCGATCCTCGCGCGTCGCACCGGCGCGGGGTGCGAGGCGATCGAGGCCACCCTGGTCGTGGTGGTGCCGGTCGCGCTCACGCCGCACGATCTCGTGCTCGTCGACGAAGTGCGGGCCCTGCTCGCCGCCACCTACCGCGACCCCGCGGAGATCGAGCTCGCCGAGCTGCACGGAGCCCACGATGGGGCGCTGTCGATCGCGGGCGGCGCGGCGGAGGCGATCGCCATCAAGGGTGAGGCCTACCTGCTCGCCGTGCGGATCGCGCACAAGAACCCGTTCGGGTGGCTGCGGCCCCGCGTGCTCGTGCTCGCGGCCGGCCATGCCCTCGTCGAGGCCGCGCGCCGCGCGGACGATCCACGGCTCGCCGCCGCCCACCTGACGCGCGCCCTGCTGCTCGAGCGCAGGCTGCTCGATCCACGGCGGTCCGCCCGGTTGCTCGAGCACGCCCTCGCGCGCCGCGCTCCCGAGGGTGCGCGATGACCCGCCGCGCCCCGCCAGGCCCGCTCGTCGGCACCGGCGCGCTCCGCGTCGATGCGACCCGCGCGATCGCGAAGCTGCGCGCGTACCAGCTCGTCGATCCGACGGCGTGGGTGCTCGAAGCGATCCGCGCCGCGGTGGCGTCCGGCGCGACGACGATCCGGCTGACCGGCGACGCCGACGACGTCGTGCTGACGTGGGCGGGGCCGCCCTGGCCCCGCGCCGATCTGCCCCGCCTGTTCGACGCCCTGGTCAGCCCCGCGGGCGGCGACGACGGCCCCCACCTGCGCCTGCTCGCGTCCGCGGTCAACAGCGGGCTCGGCACCGACCCCGCGTTCATCGACGTGATCGCGCTCGATGGCGGCACCGCCCACCACGTCCGCTACACCCCCGCAGTGCTGACGGAGGTGGACGTCACCACCGGGGAGGCGCCCGCGCCGCTCGAGCAGATCGAGCGCGCGACGACCGCGCCGCCCGGCATGCGGCTGCACCTGCGCCGACGGGGTGGGCTCGACGTGATCGGGCGCGCACTGCTTGGCCGCGCGCCGCCCGAGCTCACCGTGGCCGCGCACGCGTGCCGCGATCTCCCGGTGCCGATCACGATCGGCGACGACGCGTACGGACGCCACGTGCCGGGGGACGACGTGGTGCGGGTGCCGCTCGGCGACGGCCGGCATGGCTTCCTCGCGCTGTGCGCCCGCGATGCGCCCGGCCTCACCCGCGATGTGATCCTCGCGGCAGCCGAGCACGGCGTCGTCATCGAGCACATCCGGATCGAGCTGCCCATCGGTGGGGGGAGCGGCACCGCGGCCGTGCGGCTCGTGCTCGACGTGCCTCGGCTGCCGAGCAATGCGTCGCGCTCCAAGGTCCGGCTCGACGGCCATCCGGTGGCCACCGCGATCGCGCAGGCGCGCACGCTCCTGCCCACCCTGCTCGAGGCCCTCCACGCCGAGGTCGCGGCCGCGCCCGAGGACCCGCGGCTGCGCGCGGTGGCGCTGGGCGTCCTCGCCGGCGCGATCGGCGGCGACGGGTGGCGAGCGGCGGCCGCCGCGCTGACCGGGCCGATGCAGGCCCTCGCGCGGCTGCCGCTGCTGCGCGAGGCCACCGGGACGCCCCGTCCACTCATCGGGCCGGAGGTGGCCTGGACCGGCCTCGTCCTCGACGACGATGCGCCCCCGCCGGCGGAGCTCGCGCCGTGGCTGCGGGGCATCGTGTGGTGCCCGCCCGGCGATCCCGCGCGCCACCTGCTCGGGGCAGATCGCACCGAGGTCGCCTCGCAGCTGGTCGCGCACGCCCGCCGCGCGCACCGCGCCGAGCGGCGATTCCTCGCCCACGCCGAGCACCCCGGCCGCGTGCTCGGCGTCGCGCGGCCGCTGGTGCGGATGACACTGGGCGCCGCGGTGCCGGGCAGCTGCGTCCCCGATGCGGTGTTCGCAGACTGTACCGGCGAGGTGTGCATCGGAGGGCGCCCAGCCGGCGAGCTCACGCTCCTCCACCGGGGCCGGGTGATCGCGAGCCGGCGGTTCGAGTCGAACGTCGGGTTCGCGGCCGTGATCGCCAGCCCGCGGCTGGTCCCGCGCGATCGCTACCGCGACGTCGAGCCCGACGCCGGCTACGCCCACGTCGAGGGCGCGGTACGCGCGGGGGTGGTGCGTGCGCTCGAGGTCCTGGCGCGCGCCGCGGCCGGCGAGCCCCACCCCGCGATCGGGGTCGAGATCGGGGCCGAGATCGATGCCCAGGCGCTCGCGGCGCTCCCACCCGGCGAGCCGCACCGGCTCGTGCGCGCCGGCATCACGCTCGCGCGGAGCCTGGGTATCACGCCCGGGCACGCGCTCACCGGCGCGCTGCGGTGGACGACGATCACCGGCGCCGAGATCGATCTCGACGCCCTGCGCGCGGCCCCGGTGATCGGGATCGCGGCGCCGGGCACGCGCGGGGAGCCACCCGCGGGCCGGCTCGTGATCCACGCGGCCGACGACGATCTCGTGCTGCTGCGGCAGCTCCTCGGCGACCCGCGCCTGCTCCACTACCGCGACGATCGGCTGACCCACCGCGACGAGCCGTTCGAGCTGGCGCGCGAGCTCGCGCACACCCACGAGCACGCGCTCGCGATCCTCGACCCGGCGCTGCCCGGCGCGATCGCGGTCTCGCTCGACGGGCGCCCGCGGCTCCACCTCCGCCACCAGGGCGTGCTCCTCCAGGAGCGGCCCTGCCGCGCCGGCGTGGTGCCCGCGATGATCGTGGTCGATGCCGACGCGCTCGTCCCCACCCGCGACTGGCGCGACGTCGCCGACGATGCGGGCCTCGGCAAGCGCGACTGGGGCGGCTGGGAGCGCGCGCTGGTGCAGGCGATCGCGCTGGCCCTGGTGGGCGCCCGCCCCACCGAGCTCGTCGGGGATCCGCCGGTCGAGCTCGCGAGCGCCGCGGGGCGCGCGCTGTGCCGGGCGCTGTGCACGACGACGCCCGACGAGCTGCTGGATGCACCGCTCGCCGCGCGGCTGCGGGCGCAGCCCCTCGTGCGTGTACTCGGCGATCCGCGCCGGCAGTCCGTGGACGCGCTGTGCGCGCTCGCACCCGGCCCGCTGTACTTCGCCGTCGGCGCGCCCGCCCCGGTGCCCGGCCTCACCATCCTCGACGTCGACGCCGCGACCGCCGCCGCGCTCGGCGCCCTCGCGGACCGCGACGTGCTCGACGCCGCCCCGGTGCTCGCGGCCCAGCGGACGGCGGCCCTCCACGCGTCCCGCCTCGCGGCCCACGCCGCGCGCCCCGCGAGCGCCCTCGCCCTGCCGGGAGCGTCGGTCCAGCTGTCGCGCGCGGACGTGCGCGGGCTCGTGGGCGTCGGCGTCGCGACCACCGGCCTCGAGCTGGAGATCCGGATCGACGGCCGCCCGTTCCACGTCGAACACCGCCCGCGCGCGCTGCCCCTGCGCGCGCTCGTCGATGGTGGGCCCGCTCTCGCCGACGATGCGTTCGCGGCGATCCGGCCGCCGCTCCTCGAGGCGCTGGTGACCTCGGTGCTCGGCGAGACCTCCGCCCTGATCGCCCACCTCGCGCGCACCACGCCGACCGCGCTCGCCGATCCGGGCCCGGCCCGGCAGCTGCTCGCGGCGTGGGTGGGTGAGCGCACGCCGTCGCGCAAGCGGCGCAACATGCTGCGCGGCGCGATCGCGTTCGCGACGATCCAGGGCGAGCGCGCCCGGATCGACGACCTCGCGACCGACGACGCGCGCGGGGTCGAGGTCGCCCGGTGGCGCGGGCCGTGGCTGCCAGCCGGCCCGGACAGCGAGCGCCATGCGCTCGACCGGCCGGTGCTCCAGCTCGACCCGGGCGACACCGAGCTCCGCGCGATCCTGCGCTCGCTCGACGACGAGGTGCGCGACGTCACCGACGCGGCCGAGCGCCTGCAGGCCCACCGCCAGATGCTGCGCGGCCTGCTGCCCACGCCCCTCGCGACCCAGCCGGCGGAGCTGACCCGGGCGCTCGGCCAGCTCGGCGCGGCCGGCGCGGCGCTTGGCCCCGGCGAGATCGCGCTCGTCCTCCCCAGCGCGCGCGGCGTCCCCAGCTCGCGCGGCATCCCCAGCTCGCGCGTGCTCCTCCACGTGCGCGGCGAGCTCCGCGAGCGGGTGGAGATCGACGTGCTGCCACCGGTCGAGGTCGCCCTCGAGGCGCCCGACCTGATCGGGCAGCTCGGCCGCGGCGCGGTGGACGGCGGCGGTGGCTCGGTGGTCGACGGCGATGACTCGGTGGCCGCGCAGCTCGCCGCGCTCCACGACGATCGGCCCGCAGCGCGGGCGCTGACCGCGAAGGTGGCGACCGCCGCCGCGGAGCTCGCCCGCGAGCTGGTCGTGGCGCTGCGCGGCGAGGCGCTGCCGCACGCGGTGCGCCCGGGGCTGCGCGCCGCGCTGTTCGCCGGCGCGCTCACCGAGCCGGATCTCGCCGACGCGCCGGTGTTCGCGGCGGTCCTCGGCGGCGTGCCTCGCTGGGTCGGCATGAGCGCGCTCCGCGATCAACTCGCCTGGTTCGGCGACCTGTGGTGCACCCCCGCGGTCCCGCCGGAGCGCCCCCTCGACGAGCGCCGGCTGGTGCTCGTGCTCGACGACCGCGTGGTGGCCCAGCCCCCGCTCGGCCTCCCGCTGGTCCACGCTCACGAGCTGCTGCGCCGCGACGAGCGATGCCGGGCCAACCAGGCGCGGCCCCCGGCGACCTCGCTGGACCCGACCGTGCCCGGCGCGCTGGTGACGCTCGCGCTCGACGGCGATGGCGTGAGCGCTCCGCGCGGGACGGTGAGCGTGCTGCCGCCGGCCGCCGCCGCGCTGCGCGGGCTGCGCCCCCACCGTGCACTGCACCCGTTCGATGCCCTGCCCGATCCGTGCGCGTGGCCCACGCTCGCGCTGGTCGACGATGCACGGCTCGTCCCCGATGACACCTGGCAGCACCCGCAGCAGACAGGCGCCGCCTGGGACGAGGTGGTGAGCGCCGTCCGCGCGGCGAGCGAGCGCGGATTCGCCACCCTGGCCGCGCCGCCGCACGAGGCGGTGGTCAACCTCCCCGTCGACGCCTTCCTGTGCGCGGCGCTGACCACCCTCGCGAGAGGCACCACCGCGCTGCGCGGGCGGCTGTGGCTGCACGGCGCCCCGCGCGCCGGGCGCGGCGCAGCGCTCACCGTGATCACGGCCGCGGGCGCGCGCACCTACGCGCCGCTCCAGGATCTCGCCCTCGGCGGCACCGTGTTCGTGCACGCCGCCGCGGGCGTGGTTTTGGACGACGTCCTCGCGGAGCTGTGCGCGCTCGGGCACGCGTGGCTGGCGCGCAAGCTCGCGGCGATGCCGGGCGCCGCGCCCGATCTCGTGGCCGCCCACGGCGCGCTCGCGCTGCACGGCGGCCACCTCCGGCCGTGGGATCTGGCCGCCCTCCGCGTCACCTGCGTCGAGCCCGCGGTCGACGCGGCCGGGCTCTCAACGCTGCTGCGGGGCACCGGGCCGATCGGCATCGGCGACGACGCTCCGGTCCCGCGGTTGCGCGACGGTGGAAGCGCCACCGCGCGCGTGCTCCGCGAGCTGCTGCGCGCCCGGCTGCGGCACCCGGCTGCGCCGGTACCCGCGCCGCCACCGGCACCCGCGCGGACATCGCCGCCGGTACCCGCCCCGCCTCCGGCACCCGCGCGGATGACGCCACCGCCACCGCCACCGCCACCGCCACCGCCACCGCCACCGCCACCGCCACCGCCACCGCCACCGCCACCGCCACCGCCACCGCCACCGCCACCGCCACCGCCACCGCCACCGCATCGGCTCGAGCCGCTGGTCGCGCGCCTGACTGCGCGCCTCGACGGCCTCGGCCTCGCGGATCCCGCGCTCGTTCTCGACGATGACACCGCCGCGCCGCTGGTCCGCGTGCGGCGCGGGCGCACCGTGCTGGCGGCGCAGCATCCGATGCTGGGCGCGCTGTCCGCACGCGACGAAGCCGCGCTCGATCTGCTCGTGGCGCACATCGTCAGCGTACTCAACGCCGACCGCGCCGACATCACGGACGCGGCCGAGCTGCAGGTGCTCGGCCGCCTGCTCCTCCGCGCCTGACGATCAGAACCGCCCCTACAGTCGCGCGTCGATGTCCATCTCGAGGCGATCGAGGCTCGCCTGGGTGTCGCGCTTCACGTTCTCCCAGCCGGCCTCGGCGCGCTCGCTCATGCTGTCGAGCCTGGTGGCGAGCGCGGCGCGCTCGGTGCGGAGCTTGGCCGCCGCCGCCCGCGAGTCGGCGTCGCCCTTGCGCTCGAGCTCGCCGATCCGCAGCTCGAGGCGTTCGAGCCGCTCGCGCGCCTCGAGGCGGAACTCGGTGTAAGCGACGGCCATGTCGCGCTGCACCTCCTTGCCCATCTCGCGCTGCTTCGCGACGAGGTCACCCGTTTGCTCGCGCAGGTTCTTCTGCGCGCTCTCGAGCTTGTCGGATGCGTCGTTCTTGCAGGCGGCACCCGCGACCAGCGCGGTGGAGAGCATCGTGGTCCACAGGATCTTGTTCATGACAGCTCCTTCGTTGGGGATGCCACGGATGTGGTGCAACGGCGGTGCCGACCGCGGCCACCCCTCCGGTCGCGGGCGCGCGGTGCGGTGTGCGCCGGGGCCCACGACTCGCTCACCAACCCAGGGGACGTGCTCAGGTCCACCGGGCTCCGCCCCGCCCTGCGCGGCAAGCCGCGCAGGGTTCCCACGCTCCCGCCCCGGTTTCGAGACGGTTTCACAGTCTCTCAGGCCCCCGGGGGCGCGTGGCTGTCGATGATCCTGCAGCGACCGCCCATCGCCTCGGGCTTGTACAGCGAGCTGCCGAGCAGCAGCCGCGCGGCCTCGAGCACGCCCTCGGTGACGGCCGGATGAGGGTGGACGCAGCGCTCCACCGCGTCGAGGGTGCCGCCCTGCCCGATCCGCAGCGCCACGCCCTGCGCGGCAAGCTGCGCAGGGTTCCCACGTTTCCACCCCGGGTTCGAGACGGTTTCACCGTCTCTCAGGTGATGCTGATCAGGCGGCGTTGGACCTCGGCGAGCAGACGCCGCACCACCGGCTCGGGGTGGTACTCGGGGCCGAGCCGCGCGATCGAGGCCGTGCTCGCCAGCGCCTGCTGGAGCGCCTCGACGTACTCGGACACCGGACCGGCGAGCGCGACGCCGACCACCTGATCGATCTTCTCGAACGGATCGCGCTCGTACTTCACCACATCGCAGAGCGCACGCATGAGACCCGCCGTGTGTTCGGAGAGACGCACAGCTTCCGAGTTCAAGCGGTCCGGGCGCACGACCGACAGCGTTCCCGCGCGTCTCGACGCGACGAGATTCTCCGCGGATCGCCCGTCGGTGCGTGAGCGGTCGGTGAACCCCCGAGACGGAGCGACCCAAACGTCGGTCAGTTCGCGAGCGCGGATGCGCGGACCCGGCTCGAGCCCGCCCGCGCGCGACTGCGATCGGCGCGCGCACCGCTGTGGCTCGGCGTCGAGCCCTGCTGAGCGCCCGCGCGTCGATCTCCGACGCAGCGCGGCATGCAGATCCGCGCGATCTGGAGCGCCGCAGCCCCGCGCCAGGGCCCGGGTCCGGGTGGTACGAACCGCCTCATGGACGTATTCGGCAAGCTCACGACCCACGACTTCGGGGAGGTTCACTTCAAGCTCGACAAGGCGACGCAGCTGCGCGCGATCGTCGCGATCCACGACTCGCGCCTCGGGCCCGCGCTCGGCGGCTGCCGCTTCATCGAGTACGACACCGACGACGCGGCGTTCACGGATGCGCTCCGCCTCGCCCGCGGCATGACGTACAAGGCCGCGCTCGCCGGCCTGCCGCACGGCGGTGGCAAGAGCGTGATCATGCGCCCCAAGGAGCGCTTCGATCGGGTCGCGCTGTTCCGCGCCTTCGGCCGGTTCATCAACGACCTGCGCGGCCACTACATCACCGCCGAGGACAGCGGCACCGGCCTCGAGGACATGGAGATCATCCGCACGCAGACCAAGCACGTCACCGGCATCGACCCGGCGCATGGCGGCTCCGGTGATCCGTCGCCGTTCACCGCGCTCGGCGTCCGCCGCGGCATCGAGGCGTGCGTGAAGTTCAAGCTCGGCAAGAGCGACCTCAAGGGCGTCCACGTCGCGGTGCAGGGTGTCGGCCACGTCGGCTACTACCTGTGCAAGGAGCTCCATGCGTCGGGCGCCAAGCTGACGGTCGCCGACGTCGACAAGCTCAAGAGCGAGCGCGCGGTGCGCGAGTTCGGCGCCGCGATGGTCGACATCGACAAGATCGCCGAGGTCGAGTGCGACGTGTTCGCCCCGTGCGCCCTCGGCGCCGGCATCAACGACACCACGATCCCGCAGATCAAGGCGCCGATCGTCGCCGGCGCCGCCAACAACCAGCTCGCGGAGTGGCGCCACGGCGATGACCTCCACAACCGCGGCATCCTCTACGCCCCGGACTACGCCATCAACGCCGGCGGCCTGGTCAACGTTGCCCAGGAGGTGAAGGGCTACGACGCCAAGGTCTCGCGCGCGAAGACCCTCGAGATCTACAACACGATCTGGGACATCTGCGACCGCAGCAAGAAGCTCGGCGCGCCGACCTACAAGATCGCGGACATCATGGTCGAAGAGAAGCTCGCGGCCGTGCCGCGGGCCTGACCCGCTCCGCCCCGCCCAGACCGCGCGCCGGGGGGGGGCCGAGACACTGGTTCGACCTTTGTCAGAGCTCTCAGCACATTGGTGAACTCTGCTCTTGCGTCCCTCCCGGCCCAGGACGAAAACCTCGGCCATGAATCGCTTTGCCGCTGTCGTCCTGGCCTTGGTGAGCGCGAGCTCGCTCGCCCATGCAAACGTGGAAGTCGGTGGGACCGCAGGTCTCCACACCTTCAGCTCCACCAGCGGCCTCGGCGTGGACGCCCCACCGGCGGGTGAGACGGCCAACAGCCTCAAGAACTCCGCGCTGTTCGCCGCGCGGCTCGGGTACTACGTAGGCCACCACCTCGGCGTGGAGCTCGAGGGTGGCATGATCCCGACCGAGCCCCGCGACCTGGTGTTCGACGTCTACACGATCGCGGCCCGCGCGAGCCTGGTCTACCAGTTCCGCGCCGAGAAGCCCGAGAACCTCGTGATCCCGTTCGTCCTCGTCGGCGGCGGCATCCTCAAGGTGACGGACTCCGCCAACGTGCAGGAGATCCAGCTCGAGACCATCCGGCAGTTCCACTTCGGCGTCGGCAGCAAGTACCGCGCGAACAACGGCTGGGGCGTCCGCCTCGACCTGCGCGCCCTGCTCGGCCCGAGCAGCGGCGACGGCCAGACCCTGGACTTCGAGGCCCTGCTCTCGATCTTCAAGGAGTTCGGCCGCGTCGACAAGAAGATCGTGAAACTGGTCGAGACGCCGAAGCCCGTCGACGAGGATCCGGACAAGGACGGCATCCTCGGCGCGGCCGACCAGTGCCCGACCGAGCCCGAGGACACCGACGGCTTCGAGGACGCGAACGGCTGCCCGGACAACGACAACGACGCCGACGGCATCGTCGACACCGCGGACAAGTGCCCGATCGAGGCCGAGGACAAGGACGGCTTCGAGGACGACAACGGCTGCCCCGACCCGGACAACGACGGGGACGGCGTGCTCGACGCGGCCGACAAGTGCCCGACCGAGCCCGAGACCAAGAACGGCTACCAGGACGAGGATGGCTGCGCCGACGAGATCCCGGCGGCGCTGAAGAAGTTCACGGGCGCGATCGAGGGCATCACCTTCAAGACCGCGTCGTCGGACCTCGCGCCGGCGTCGAACAACGTCCTCGACAAGGCGATCGCGGTGCTCAAGGAGTTCGGCGACATCCGCCTCGAGATCAGCGGCCACACCGACGACGTCCAGCTCAAGAACAGCAAGAAGTTCGCCGACAACACGGCGCTGTCGCAGGCCCGCGCGGACTCCGTGAAGGCGTACTTCGTCGCCAAGGGCATCGACGCCGGTCGCCTGACCGCCGTCGGCCATGGCGCGGACAAGCCGGTCGAGGCGCCGTCCGAGCTCAAGGGCGCGAAGCTCACCGCCGCGCGCGCGAAGAACCGCCGCGTCGAGTTCAAGCTGATGTCGAACCTGGACGCGGCCCCCGCCGCCGCCCCGGCGCCCTGAGCAGTCCCGGGCCTCGCCCGTGACGCCGGCGCCCCTGACCCGGGCGCCGTCGGTCGTTTCGGGGGGGGGCGGCGGCGTTCGCCCGGAGCCTCGTCACCAGCGTCGGTGGGCGCCTGGGGTGCCGTGGGTCGTCCCGGAGCCTCGTCACCAGCGTCGGTGGGCGCCTGGGGTGCCGGCCGCTTTGCGGCACGCCTTCGGCGCAAGGTGAGCCGCATCGGCGCAAGCGCCGACACGTCTCGTCATTGTACGAACAGGTCGCTGCGCGCCTGTTCGTACGGTGCGGCGGCCCGCTGCGCGGAGCCGCCTGGCGCCTCAGGCGAACTTGAACTCGAGCAGGGGCAGCTCGCGGTACAGGCCGTTGTGGGGCTCGTAGCAGAACGGCTGGTACTGCAGGGGCCACGGGGTGACGGTGGGCGGGCCACCACCCGGGCCGCAGGCCATCGTGAGCGCCATCGGGCGGATCGAACGGTAGGACGAGTCGACCGGGAGATCGCGGTTCTCGGAGCCGCCCGCCGAGAACAGGTTGAGCAACAGGCGATCGCCGAGGTCGTAGACGACCTCGAAGCCCTGGTCGATCTGCTCGTGGCCGCGGACCATGGTGTGGAAGCCCGTGCGCTCCATGAACGCGCGGAACTGGTTCCGCCCGAACGTGAAGCGCGGGTTGCGGCGCTGCAGTTCGACCGGCACGTTCTCGGTCTGCGCAGGGTCGCTCCACATCATCTGGAACCGCAGCTCGGAGTCGTTGAGGCTCGACAGGTCGCGGTAGTTGGCCGCGAACGTGTCGTCGCGCGGGATGCCGGCGTGGGCGAACATCGTCCGCTCGCACAGGAACGAGGTCGGCATGTGCTCGAACAGCAGCCGGTAGCCCTCGACCATCTCGACGGGGACGTGCGGGGTGATGCTGGCGAGCGCCTCGGCCGGGTACACGCCGCTGACGATCCGGCCGTCGAGCCAGGTCAGCCACTCGTGGTTGCCGCGCAGCAGGATCACGTTGTCTGGCATCGCGACGAACAGGTGGAGCGCTGCGCGCAGCACGCCGTCGAAGCTGAACCGGCCGCGATCGATGTAGTCCCCGAGGAGGACGAGCTTGACGTCGGGGTAGCGCTGCGGGTCCCACTGGTGGGCCCACGCGCGCTCGATGAAGTTCGACTGCAGGAGCGCTGCCTTGAGGCAGCTGTAACAGCCATGCAGATCGCCGAGGACGATCAGCTCGAGGTTGTGGTTCGGCCGCATCACGTTGACGAAGCCGTCGAGCAGCCGGGTGCCAAGCGGCAGCTGGCCGATGTCCGTGATCCCGGTCAGCGCGCCGGTGCCGGTCTGGCGCTGGCGCTGCCAGTGATTGATCGCCTGCTGGACGAGCTGGTAGTCCCACGCGATCTGCGACTGCCGCTCCACCGGGTGTGGCGACAGCGTCTGTTCGATCGGGTCGAGGAGCGGGTGCCCGAGCGCGACCAGTTCGAGCCAGCCCTGCGGCGCGAGGATGATCGGCGCGACCTTGCCGCCCGGCTTGGCCTGGTCGGTCGGGTTGAGCAGCGTCCGCTGCACCGGGGGCGGCACCGACGCGGCCGCGAAGTGCGCCGTCAGCTCGTCGTACAGGCTCTGCTCGTGCGCCGACACCATGCCGTCGGCGTGGACGAGCGCGAGGATCACCTCGAGCGCGACCGCCTGATCGGCGGCGGGCAGGCCGCGGAACAGCGTGACCGCGCGGACCCGCAGGCGCGTCGGCACGTAGCCTTGGGTCCCGAGCGGCTGGACCTCCTCGGCGAGGACCGACAGCTCGGCATCGAGCCGCTGGTAGAGGTTGTCGAAGTAGGTTCGCCACGCGTCGCGCAGCGACGCGCGCTCCTCGATCGTGGCGCTCTGGCCCGACTGTTCGATCACCAGCAGCAGCGAGTCCACGTACTGTCGGACGAACGCCCGCTCACGCTGGTGGAACAGCCCGTCGATGTAACCAACGGTCAGCAGCAGGTCGACGATCGCGCTGAACGTCGACGCATCATCGGCGCCGGCCGCAGCGGACTCGGTACGCGCGTCCGCGCGGGTCACCTCCACTCCTGAATGAAACCCGGTTGGGGGGGCATCCGCAAGCGAGGCGGGGAGCTAGTTTGGCTCCGCAAGTCTCTCAGCCGAAGCTGATCCCCTGCGCGAGCGGCAGGTCGGTCGAGTAGTTGACCGTGTTGGTCGCCCGCCGCATGTAGCTCTTCCAGGCATCGCTGCCCGACTCGCGCCCCCCGCCGGTGTCCTTCTCACCGCCGAACGCGCCGCCGATCTCGGCCCCGCTCGGCCCGATGTTGACGTTGGCGATGCCACAGTCGCTTCCGGTCACCGACAGGAACCGCTCGGCCTCGCGGACATCGTTGGTGAAGATGCACGACGACAGCCCCTGCGGGACGTCGTTGTGGACGGCGATCGCCTGCTCGAGCTCGGTGTACTCGAGCGCGTACAGGATCGGCGCGAACGTCTCGTCGCGCACCACCGCGGTCTGGCCGGGCATGCCGACCAGCGCGGGGGCGACGTAGTAGCCGTCGTCGCAGCCCGGGACGTGGGTGCGCGTCCCCCCCATGACCTCGCCGCCCTCGTGGCGGGCGCGACCGAGGGCGCGCTGCATGCCATCGAACCCGGCGCGGTCGATCAGCGGGCCGACGAGCGTGCCGGCCTGGCGCGGGTCGCCAATCCGGACCTGCGCGTAGGCGCGCTCGACGCGGCCGAGCAGGTCGGCGGCGATCGAGTGGTGCGCGAGCAGCCGGCGCAGCGACGTGCATCGCTGCCCCGCGGTGCCGACCGCCGAGAACAGGATCGCGCGGGTCGCGAGCTCGAGGTCCGCGGTGGGGGCGACGATCATCGCGTTGTTGCCGCCGAGCTCGAGGAGCACGCGGCCGAACCGCTGGGCCACGCGCGGAGCCACGGCGCGGCCCATCCGGGTCGAGCCGGTCGCGGACACCAGGGCGATCCGCGGATCATCGACGAGCGCCGCGCCGACGTCGGCCGCGCCGAGCACGACCTGCGACAGGTGCGCCGGCGCCGGCGCGCCGCCCGCGTCGAACCGCGCCACCGCGCGCGCGAAGATCGCGTCGCACGCGAGCGCCGTCAGCGGGGTCTTCTCGGACGGCTTCCACACCACGCTGTCGCCGCACACGACCGCGAGGGCGAAGTTCCACGCCCACACGGCCACCGGGAAGTTGAACGCGCTGATCACCGCGACCGGCCCCAGCGGGTGCCAGGTCTCGCTCATCCGGTGGCCCGGGCGCTCGGACGCGATCGTCAGGCCGTAGAGCTGCCGCGACAGGCCGCACGCGAAGTCGCAGATGTCGATCATCTCCTGGACCTCGCCGCGGGCCTCGGCGGTGATCTTCCCGGCCTCGATCGTGACGAGCGCCGCCAGCGCATCCTTGGACGCGCGGAGCTCCTCGCCGAACAGCCGGATCAGCTCGCCGCGCCGGGGCGCGGGCACGCCGCGCCACCCGAGGAACGCCTCGTGTGCGCGGCCGATCGCCGTGGCGACCTCGGCCGGCGTGTGGGGCGCGAGGCGGGCCGTGATCGAGCCGTCGATCGGCGAGCGGGCGATCAGGTCGCCGTCGCGGAGGCTGGTGACACCGAGGGCGCGGAGCTCGTGAGCGACGTCCATGCCGCGCTCATACCGCGGTCCGGCCCCTGGCCGCTACGGGGTCGCGGGCGTGGCCGGGGCGGCCTTCGCGGGCGTGGCCTTCGCGGGCGCGGCCGGGGCCGGCGCGGCCTTCGCGGGCGCGGCCGGGGCCGGTGGCCTTCGCGGGCGCGGCCGGGGCCGGCGCGGCCTTCGCGGGCGCGGCGGGCGGCGTCACGGCCGCGGCCCCCGGCATGCCGTCGACGCGCTGGATGATGTGGATGCCGAACTCGGACTTGACCACGCCAACCTCGCCCGGGTTGAGCCGCAGCCCGAGGTTCTTGAACGGCGGCACCAGGCCGGCGTCGGGGGTGACGTCGTAGCCCTCGCCGGACTTCGCCGAGCCCGGATCCTCGGACAGCTCGGCCATCAGCGCCTCGATCTTGGCGCCCTTCTGGATCTTGCCGACGGTCTCCTTGACCAGCTTCTCGAGCGCCGCGCGATCGCGCTTCTTGGCGCGCTCGTCACCGCTGTTGGTCTCCGCCCACCCGAGGAGGACGTGCTTGACCTTCGAGGACTGGGTGACCGGCGTGCGCTTGAGGATGTCGGCCGACTCGAGCACGTCCGGCGCCGGCGGAGGCACGCGCTTGATCACGTGCCAGCCGAACGGCGACTTGACGAGGCCGGCCTCGCTCATCTGGAGGCGCAGCGACAGCGTCTTGAACGGCTCGACCATCGGCGCGTCCGGCGACACGTCGTAGATCCGGCCGTTCCCCTTCGAGCCCGGGTCCTCGGAGAACTCCTTCATGAGCGCGGCCATGTCGCCGCCCGCCTTCACCCTGGCGAGCACGTCGGTGGCGAGCTTGTCGGCCTCCTCCTTGGTGCGCGTCGCGGTGCGCGCGCCGGGGGCGCCCTTCCAGCCGATCAGCACGTGCTGGACCTGGACGGTGCCGGTCTCCGCGGTGGCGCGGGACATGATGTCCGTCGACTCGAGCGCGTCCGGCCTGGGCGCGGCGACGCGGATCATCACGTGGTAGCCGTAGCTGGTCTTGACGATGCCGGCCTCGTTCGGCTGGAGCCGCAGCGCGAGCTGCTTGAACTCCGGCACGAACTGGGTCTCGGCCTTGACCTCGTAGGGCTCGCCGCTCTGCGAGCCCGGGTCCTCGGACAGCTCCTTGACGAGGGCGTCCGCGCCATCGGGGTTCGCCTTGAGCTTGCCGAGCACCTCGGCCGCGAGCTTGGCCGCGTCCGCGTTGGAGCGGCCGGCGGCGCGCGGGTCCATCTGGCCGCGGTACGATGCGGCGAGGTCCTTCCAGCCGATCAGCACGTGCTTGACGTACACGGACGGCGAGGTCTCGCTGCGGCCGAGGATGTCCTTGCTGTCGAGGTCAGCCGCGGGCGCGGACATGACGGTGGCCGGCTTGGCGGCGCCGATCGCCATCGCGGCCTTCGGCATCGGGTGCGTCGCGTTGATCTCGTCGAGCCTGGACTTGGCCGGCTTGCAGCCGAGGAGCGCGAGCGTGAGCGCCGCGACGAGGGCGGGGGTACGGAAGGTGCGGGTCATCGGTGGCGCATCCTACCGGGGGCGCGGCCCGACACAAGGCCCCCGGAGGGCCCGTTGAGGGGGGGGGGTCAGGCCAGGCCGGCGGGACCAGCGGCACCGAGCTGCGCGGCGACCCGGGGCAGCTTCGCGAACGCCTCCTTGTCGAGCGCCTTGATCAGCGCGTCACTCGCCTTGATCGCGCCGCTCGCCACGTGCTTCTCGAGGGAGGCGTCCATCGACTGCATGCCCTCGCCGCCGCCGCTCTGGATGAAGCCGCCGATCTGCTGGGTCTTGCCGTCGCTGATCAGCGAGGCGAGCGCGAGGTTGCCGATCAGCACCTCGTGGGCGGCGACCCGCCCCTTCCCATCGGCCTTCGGCACGAGCTGCTGGGCGACCACGCCCGCGAGGGAGTCGGCGAGCAGACCGCGCACCTGGGCCCGCTGGTCCGCCGGGAACGCGTTGACGTAGCGGTCGATGGTCGCCGCCGCGGAGTTGGCGTGGACGGTCGCGAAGATCAGGATGCCGAAGCTCGCGAGCTGGAGCGCGGCCTTCATGGTCTCCGCGCCTCGCAGCTCGCCGACCAGGATGACGTCCGCGTTCTCGCGCCCGGCGCTGCGGATCGCGTCGAGGAACGTCGGCACGTGCACGCCGACCTCCTTGTGCGTGATGACGCACTTCTGGGGCTGGTGTACGAACTGGACGGGATCCTCGATCGTCAGGATGTGGCCCTGTCGGGTGCGGTTGATGTGGTCGATCATCGCCGCGAGCGTGGTGGACTTGCCGCTGCCCGCCGCGCCGGTCACCAGCACGAGGCCGGCGCGCAGGTCGGCCAGCTTGCGGATCCCCGCGGGCACGCCGAGCTGGTCGAGCGTCAAGATCTTCGTCGGGATCGCGCGGAACACCGCACCCACGCCGGGCAGCTTCTTCATGTAGTTTGCGCGGAACCGCGCGGACGTGCCGTGCGGGTGCGCGAAGTCGAGATCGCCGGTGGCGAGGAACTGCGCCGTCTGCCCGGGGCTGGTCAGCGCGAGCAGCATGCCCTCGATCTCGGCGCTCGTCAGCGGGCGGTCCCCGTCGGCGACCAGCTCGCCGCGGACGCGCATCATCGGCGGGTAGCCCGGGGTGAGGTGGAGATCGGAGCCTTCACGCTCGAGGAGGCGATCGAACAGGCGGTCCAGCGCGCTCACTCGCGATCCCTTCGGCCGAACAGGTTCCCAAGCCCGGGCTTCTTCGCCGGATCGGGGCCGGCCTGGGACGGCGCCCCCGGCCTCAGCACGGAGGTCAGCTCGCGCTTGTTGTCCGACGCGGCGATCGCCGTGTCGATCGAGATCGTGCCGGCGCGCACCAGCTCCGTGAGCGCGTCGTCGAACCGGATCATCCCCAACGAGCGGCCGCGCTTCATCAGGTTGGGGAGCTGGAACAGCTTGTCGTCGCGGATCATGTTCGCGAGAGGGAGCACGCCGGTGAGCAGCTCGACCGCGGGAACGACGCCGCGCGCGTCGGCGGTGGGAAGCAGCCGCTGCGCCACGACGGCGCGCAGCGCCCCGGCGATCGACGCGCGCACCTGCGGCTGATCATCGGGTGGGAACATGTCGACGAGGCGGTCGATGGTCTTCGCCGCCGACGGCGTGCCCATCGTGGCGAGCACGAGGTGCCCGGTCTCCGACGCGGTCAGCGCGAGCTCGACGGTCTCGCGATCGCGCAGCTCGCCGATCACGATCACGTCCGGGTCCTGGCGCAGCGAGCCCTCGAGCGCCGCCGCGAAGCTCCGCGTGTTCGGCCCCACCTCACGCTGTGACACCACGGCCGCGCGCTTCGGGTACACGATCTCGATCGGGTCCTCGATCGTGACGATGTGGTGCGCGTGGGTGGCGTTGATCAGCTGCACCAGCGCGGCGAGCGTCGTGGTCTTGCCGTGACCGCTCGGGCTCGCGATCACGACCAGCCCCTGGTGGTGGTTCACGACCTTGGCGAGCTCGGCCGGGAGCCCGAGCTCCTCGAGGGTGCTGGGCGCCGCGCGCGCGATCCGGAACGTCCCCTTGAGGCCGCCCGCGTGGCGCGAGATGTTGGCGCGCAGCCGCCCACCCGTGGGCGGGGTGATCGCGAGGTCGACGTACCCCTGCGCCTCGAGCCTGTCGAGCTGCTCGCCGGACAGCAGCGGCAGCAGCAGCGCTTCGGCCTCGGCCACCGGCAGCGGGGGCGTCGAGTCGAGCGGCACGAGCTCGCCGAGCAGGCGGATCGAGGTCGTACGGCCGGTCGCGATGTGCAGATCGGACGCGCCTAGATCCGCGGCCGCGCGCACGAGCTCGACGAACGGGACGCCGGTCGGCATGCGCCGGATCGGGATGCTCGGGCTGCGCATGGGGGCCGCGGCGATGACCGGCGCGGCGGAGGGCGGTCCGAAGGCGGCGGGCGGCGGGCCGAACGCGGTCGGTGGCGGCACGGTCCGCGCCCGCGCCCGGGTGGGCGGCGCGAACGCGTCCGCCGGCGGGCCGAATGCATCGGCACGGCCATCGCCCCGCCCCGCGGGCGGCCCCTCGAGCGACAGCCCCCCGGGCGGGCCGATCGCATCGACCGGAACATCGAGCGAGGGTCCCGCGGGCGGCCCGAGGGGATCGCCGAGGAGCGCGCCGAGGGTCGAGCGGCCGCTGCGGGCAGGCTCGGTGGGTTCGGGCGCACGGGTGCTGCGGCGCGCACGCGGCTCGGGCGCACGGCTGGGGGACTTCGCGCGCGGCCCGCGGCTGGGGGACTTCGCGCGCGGCCCCGGGGCGCTCGGCGCGGGCGGCGGGGCGGCGGGGTCGGGGGCGGGGTCGAGCGTGAGATCGTCGAGCGACAGATCGGCGAACGCGCTCGGCGGCGGCGTCGGCACCAGGGACGCGCGCAGCTCGGGCACGGGCGCGCGGGTCGTCCGGGCCGCCGCCTCGCTCGTCGGCGGGCGGCTCACGGGGGCCACGATGGGCGCCGCCGCCGCCGCCGCTGCCTGGCTGAAGCCCGGCAGCTCGAGGCCGGGCAGCTCGAGATCGATGTCGAGCCCGTCCTCGGCTCTCACGTCGAAGCCGACGTCGAGGCTGACCACGGGTGCGGGCGCCGCGGCAAGGCCGACTTCATGCGGCAGATCGCCCAGCGACAGGTCGATCTCCATCGCCTCGAACGAGGGCGGCGCAGGTGGTGCAGCCGCCACCGGCGGTGCGGGAGGCGCCGGGGCAGGCGCGGGCGGCGCGGCCACCATCGGCGGCTCGGGCGGGGCCTCGATGCTGATCCGGATCAGGATCTCCTCGCCGCGCCGGCCGGACTGGACCGTGACACGGCGCGCACCGAGCTGGAGGTCCCGGGGGGGCCCCGCACCGTCGAGCTCGGGGATCCCGTCCGCGAGCGGGCTGCCCTGGATCACGGACATCACCTGCGCCCGGGTGAGCTTCGCGGCGGTGATCGCGACGACCTCGCCGTTGCGCACGAACGACAGCGAACGGCCGACGCCGATCATCACCTCGGTGACGCCCGGGCGATCGAGATATCCGAGAACCTGGTCAAGCTGTGCGCCCACGAGCCGGCATGGTAACGCGTCTGGCGTACGCCCGCGGGGACCGGCACCGCTGCGGACCCCGGAGCTACCCCAGCCGAGGCCCGCGGGGGGGCGGTTCCACGGGGCTCCGCCCCGCCCTACGCGGCACGCCGCGCAGGGTTCCCACCCCGGTCTCGAGACGGCTTCACAGTCTCTCACGGCCACCGCACGGGCCCGGCGCAGTGCGCTCGGTGAGGCGGCGGCGACCACGTCGTTTCCTGCCAGCGCGGTGTCGGGGAAAGGCCGAACCAGTGGCACGCGGGTTGTGCCAACCCGGTCCATGCAGCCCCGCCTCGCCCCGCAGCACGGCCTCGTCGTCGCCCTCACCTACATGCGCGGCGCCGTGGCCAGTCCCGTGTGCATCGCGCTCTCGGTGTTCGCCGCGTGCCTCGGGCTCGGGTACGCGGGACGGCTCGGCGCGATCGTGGCGCTGGTGCTGGTGCTCGTCCGCGCGCTCGGCGCGGTGTCGGCGCGCTCCGGCCTGGTGCAGCGCCTCCTCGACCGCCAGGCGGAGCTCCACGCGCGGGCCCGCCGCGAGGCGCTGCGGCTCAAGGTGCCGCGCCCCGCCGGCCCGGTCCGGCAGACCCAGGACCTCGAGCTGCGCGACCTCGTGGAGCGAGTCGAGCGGATGGACGCCCGCGAGGCCGAGCGGTTCGAGCTCCAGGATCTGCTCGACCCCTTCGTGCGGCTCGCGCTCGGCCACCAGAAGTGCCTCGATGCGCTCCGGCTCGCGGGCGGCAACGAGCGGCCGAACGCGATCACGATCACCGACGCCAACCGCAGCAAGCGCCGGCGAGAGATCCAGGCGCGGCGGATCCGCCACCGCGACGAGTGCGTGCGGCGCGTGGAGCGGCTGACCGACGCGCTCGAGCCCGTCGACGAGCTGGTCCGCCTGATCGCTCAGCGCACCGCCTGCCCGTCGCTCGACCCGGACCTCGATCGCGAGCTCGAGCGGCGCCTGTGGGCGCTCGACGAGGTCGACGCCGCGCTCGACCAGCTCTCGGCGTGACCACGACCGCGGGGGTTCGTGCTTGCGGCCGCCATCGGCCGCCGGCTAGGTTCGCGCCATGACGACCCGCTCCGACGCCGCCTGGCTCGATGCCCACTGGATGCCGTACACCGGCAACCGCCAGTTCAAGGCCCACCCACGCATGTTCGTGGCGGCCGAGGGCGCCTACTACACCGACGCCGACGGGCGGAAGATCTTCGACGGCCTGTCGGGGCTGTGGTGCTGTGGCCTCGGCCACAACCGCCGCGAGATCGTCGAGGCGGTGCAGAAGCAGGTCGCCACGCTCGACTACGCGCCGGCGTTTCAGTTCGGCCACCCGCGCTCGTTCGAGCTCGCCAACAAGATCAAGGAGCTGACGCCCGCCGGGCTCGACCACGTGTTCTTCACCGGCTCCGGCTCGGAGTCGGCGGACACCTCGCTCAAGATGGCGCGCGCGTACTGGCGCGCGAAGGGCCAGGGCACCAAGACCCGCCTGATCGGGCGCGAGAAGGGCTATCACGGCGTCAACTTCGGGGGCATCTCCGTCGGTGGCATCGTCGGCAACCGCAAGCTGTTCGGCCAGGGCATCGAGGCCGATCATCTGCCGCACACCCAGCTCGCGCTCTACGATCGGGCCCGGGCGTTCACCCGCGGCCAGCCCACCGAGGGCGCGCACCTCGCCGACGATCTGCTCAAGCTGATCGCGCTCCACGACGCGTCGAACATCGCGGCCGTGATCGTCGAGCCGATGGCCGGCTCCGCGGGCGTGATCCCGCCGCCGGTCGGCTACCTGCAGCGCCTGCGCGAGATCTGCACGGCCAACAACATCCTGCTGATCTTCGACGAGGTGATCACCGGGTTTGGTCGCATGGGCGCGGCCACCGGCGCCGCCGCGTTCGGCGTGGTGCCGGACCTCCTCAACATCGCCAAGCAGGTCACCAACGGGGTCCAGCCGCTCGGTGCCGTGGTCGCATCCAAGGACATCTACGACACGTTCATGGCGGCCGGCGGCCCCGAATATGCGCTCGAGTTCCCCCACGGCTACACCTACTCGGCGCACCCGATCGCGTGTGCGGCCGGCGTCGCGGCGCTCGACCTGCTGGTCGCCGAGCGCGCGATCGAGCGGGTCACCGCCCTCGCGCCGTACTTCGAGAATGCCGTGCACGGCCTCAAGGGCCGCAAGCACGTCGCCGACATCCGCAACTTCGGCCTCGCCGCCGGCCTCACGATCGAGGCGGTGCCCGGCGAGCCGCTCAAGCGCCCGTACGAGATCGCGATGAAGATGCTCGACAAGGGCTTCTACGTCCGCTACGGCGGCGACACCATCCAGCTCGCGCCGCCGTTCATCGTCGAGAAGGCCGAGATCGACGCGCTGGTGTCCGCGCTCGCGGACTCGCTCGACGCGACCGCCTGAGCCGCCCCGCGGCGGCCGGGCCGGTCAGAGCCCGAACGTGCCGCGCTTGATGAACTGGCCGCGGCCCTGCTTCTGCTTGCCCACCCACAGGTCGTTCTCGACGATCAGCTCGCCGCGCGAGAACACGTGCGACGGACTCGCCGGGACGGTGCGACCCTCGAACGGCGAGTAGTCGACGTTCATGTGCAGGGTGTCCTTGCCCAGCACCTTGCTGCGCCTGGGGTCCCACACCACGACGTCGGCGTCGGCGCCCGGGGCCAGCGTGCCCTTCCTGCCGTACATGCCGAACAGCTTCGCCGGCGCCGTCGACGTGATCTCGACGAACCGGTTGATCGAGATCCGGCCGTCGACCACGCCTTCCCACAGCAGGTGCAGGCGGGTCTCGACGCCCGGCATGCCGTTCGGGATCTTCGAGAAGTCGCCGCGGCCGAGCTCCTTCTGGTCCTTCATGCAGAACGGGCAGTGATCGGTGGCCACCACCTGGAGGTCGTAGTTCTTGAGCCCCCGCCACAGGTGGTCGTGGTGGTGCCTGGGGCGCAGCGGCGGCGTGCACACGTAGCCGGCGCCCTTCCACTCGTCGCCCGGATCGCCGCGGAGATCGTCCTCGGACAGGAACAGGTACTGCGGGCAGGTCTCGGCGAACACGGGCAGGCCGCGATCCCGCGCCTCCATCACCCGCTCGAGCGCGCGCTGCGCCGACAGGTGGACCATGTAGACCGGCACGCCCGCCATCTCGGCGAGGGCGATCGCGCGCTCGGTGCCCGTCGCCTCGGCGACCTCGGGGCGGGTCAGCGCGTGGTAGACGGGCGCGGTGTGCCCCTCGGACAGCGCGCGCTGGACGAGCACGTCGATCGGCAAGCCCGATCTCGGCGTGCATCGTGATCAGGGCGCCGAGCTCACCGGCGCGCAGCATCGCGCGGAAGATCTGCTGATCGTCGACGAGGAACACGCCCGGGTAGGCCATGAACATCTTGAACGACGTCACGCCCTCGCGGATCATGTCGGACATCTCCGCGAGCGTCTGCGGGTTGGCCTCCGTCATGATCATGTGGAAGCCGTAGTCGCCCGCGGCCTGCCCCTCCGCCTTGGCGAACCACGCATCGAGGCCGGCGCGCATCGAGCTGCCCTTGGTCTGGATCGCGAAGTCGACGATCGTCGTGGTGCCGCCGTGCGCGGCCGCGACCGTGCCGGTGTGGAAGTCGTCCGAGGCGGTGGTCCCGCCGAACGGCAAGGACATGTGCGTGTGGCAGTCGATGCCGCCCGGGATGACGTACGACCCCGCCGCGTCGATCTGGGTGACGTCGGGGCCGATCGGCATGGTCGCGCGCGCCGACGGGTGCGTCAGCGCGCTGATCTTGCCGCCATCGATCCACACGTCTGCCGCGAACGTCTCGCTCGCCGTGACCACGGTGCCGTCCTTGATCAGCGTCTTCATGTGACGCCGATCCTACCAGCGGTCGCGGCCACCCGCGGCAGGGACGCTTTCCCAATCGTCCCGTTGCGCGCCCGGTTCCCGGCGGCCAGGCGACGCTCGTCGTCCCCTGCCCCAGCGTCCCCCTCGGTTCCACGGGGCTCCGCCCCGCCCTACGCGGCAAGCCGCGCAGGGTTCCCACCCCGTTCTCGAGACGGTTTCACCGGCTCTCAGTCGCCGAGGTCGTCGTAGTCGCCGAGCTTGCCGACGGCGAGGTCGGCGGCGCGGGCGTGGCTGTAGATGCCCGCCAGGACGCTGTCGAGGAAGTCGTCGGCGACGTCCTCGTCGGGGGTCTCGACCAGGAACCCGATCGTCGAGGTCTGCACGAGCGGCTCGGCCTGCTGCTTCTTGGCCTTGGCCTTGACCAGCTTGGGATCGCGGACCGCGTAGCGGACCGAGCACACCATGTCGTACTTGCGCTTGGCGTCGGTGCTGCCGAGCAGCAGCCGGACCTCGTGGTCGGCCTCATCGAGCCCGACCACCACCGCGTCGACCTTGTCCTTCTTCGCGACCCACGCCTTGGCGGCGTCGACGTCACCGTCGAACATCACCAGCTTGAGCTTGTCCTTGGGCGCCGTCCGGCCGATGCCGATGTAGCTCGGCGTGTGCTCGCCATCGGCGAGCTGCAGGAGCGTCTGCGCCACCAGGCTGCCAGCGGCCTGACCGATGCCTTTCACATCCCGCGCCATCACTCAGTCCTCCACGAGGGGGCCATAGGCATCGGGTCGCCGGTCGCGGAAGAACTGCCAGGTGCGACGGACCTCGTCGATCAGGTCGAGGTCGAGGTCCGCGCACCACGAGCTCGTCCTGGTCCTCGGAGGCCGCACGCCAGGATCTGGCCGCGCGGATCCACGAAGTAGCGAGTTGCCGTAGAACGTCCCGATGTTCCAGGGCGCCTCGGTGCCGACGCGGTTGATCGCGCCGACGTAGTAGCCGTTCGCGATCGCGTGCGCCGGCTGCTCGATCTTCCACAGGTGCTGCGACAGCCCCGCGACCGTCGCCGACGGGTTGAAGACGATCTCCGCGCCGTTGAGGCCGAGCGCGCGCGCCCCTTCGGGGAAGTGGCGGTCGTAGCAGATGTACGACGCCGATCTTCGCCGTAGCGGCGTCTTGAACACCGGGTAGCCGCCGTTGCCCGGGCGGAAGAAGAACTTCTCCCAGAACCCGCCGACCTGCGGGATGTGCTGCTTGCGGTACTTGCCGAGGTAGGTGCCGTCGGCGTCGATGCACCGCCGCGGTGTTGTAGTAGATGCCGGCCTGCTCGCCTGCTCGTAGAGCGGGACCACGATCGCCATCTGATACTTCGCCGCGATCGGCGCGAGGACGTCGCACGGTCGGGCCCGGCACGGCCTCGGCCGCGTCGTACCAGCGCGTGTCCTGGCTCGGGGCAGAAGTACGGGCCGTTGAAGATCTCCTGCAGGCACAGGATCTGGACGCCGCGCTTGCCGGCCTCGTGGATCATCCCGAGGTGCTTGTCGAGCATCGCGGCCTGGACCTCGGCCACGGGGCGCGACTCGTCGTTGATCGGATTCGAGGCCTGGATCAGGCCGGAGATGACCTTGCGTGCCATGGGGTCCTCAGTTCGTGACCAGGGCAGAGGTTTCCTTGGCGATGTCGCCCTTCCAGGTCTCGTTGTCCATCGCGGCGGCCTTGCTGCTGCGCGCGGCCAGCTTGGCGTCGCGCGCGGCCTTCTGCCGATCGACGAGATCGTGGTGAGTGCTGAAGTACGGCAGGCTCTTGCCGATGAAGTCGCGCAGGTGGGTGAACTCGTGGTCCACCATGAACTTCGTCAGCTCCTCCTTGAGCTCGCTGATGATCTCGTAGCCGCGGAGCATCGCGCCCGTGCAGATCTGGACGGTCGACGCGCCGAGGAGGAAGAACTGCGCCGCGTCGAAGCCGGTCTCGATGCCGCCGATGCCGCTGATCTCGAGCCCGGGGTTCGCGCGGGCGACCTCCATCAGCTGGCGCAGCGCGATCGGCCGCACGGCCTGGCCGGAGTAGCCGCCGGGCACGCTGTAGCCCTCGACGGTCGGCATCGGGCGGAGCGTCTTGAGGTCGACACCGGTGACCGACAGGATCGTGTTGATCATCGAGATGCCGTCGGCGCCGCCCCTGAGCGCGGCGCCCGCCGGCACCGTGGGGTTGCCGACGTTCGGGGTCATCTTGGCCCACACCGGGATCCGGGTGACCTCCTTGACCCAGCCGCACACCTGCTCGACGAGGTCGGGGTTCTCGCCGACCGCCATGCCCATCTTGCGCTCGGGCATGCCGTGCGGGCACGACAGGTTGAGCTCGAAGCCGTCGACGCCGGTCTCCTGGACCTCGCGCGCGATCTGCTGCCAGGCCTCCTTGCGGCACTCCTCCATGATCGAGGCGATCAGGATCTTGTGCGGGTACTGCTTCTTGAGCTGACGCAGGTCGTCGATCCACTCCTGGTAGGAGAGGTCGCTGATCAGCTCGATGTTCTGGAACCCGATCACCTCGCCGGAGGTCCGGCCGCGGAGCTTGGCGTAGCGCGGCGCGGTGTTGATGACCTTGCTCGCGTCGAGCGAGAACGTCTTGCACACCATGCCGCCCCAGCCGAGGTCGTAGGAGCGCGCGATCACCTTGCCGTTCGTGCCCGGCGGGCCCGATCCCAGCACGAACGGGTTGTCGAACTGCATGCCATGGACGGTGATGGAAAGGTCAGTCACGTCGCCTCCGAGGTCAGGGGTCGGTTACACGAAAAAGTGAGAGGGTCTGGCTAACACGGGGCTGAATCGGCCTTCAAACAAATACCGCCGGTTCGGCGGGTCGGCCACTGCCACCTGTCGTGGGCAGGGGCGTGAGGAACGTGCGCAGCTGCTCACGGGGGAGCCGCGCGACGCAGCGCGCCACTCATCCGGTGCGCCGGACCTGGCTTCGCGGCGCCCCGCCCCGGCCAGGGGTGACGCCCCGCCCCGGTCGCCCCACCCCGGACCGGCCAGCCGTGACGCCCCGAGCCGGTCGCCCCGCCCCGGGCCAGCCAGCGGTGACGCCCCGATCCGGTCGCTCCGCGCCGGCCGGCGGCCCGCCCGCCCGCAAAAAACCCGCGAGGCGATCCCCGCCCGTGATAGGCCTTCGGGCCACATGGCGAACACGATCACGCACTGGATCGACGGCAAGGCATACGGCAAGCAGGCGGAGCGGCACGGCGACGTGTTCAACCCCGCCACGGGCGAGGTCCAGGCGCAGGTCGCGTTCGCGACCCCGAGCGTGGTCGACGAGGCCATCGAGAGCGCCTGGAAGGCGTCGCAGACGTGGCGCTCGGTGTCGCTCGCCCGCCGCACCAAGATCCTGTTCGCGTTCCGCCAGCTGGTCGACAAGCACCAGCACGACATCGCCCGCCTGCTCACGCTCGAGCACGGCAAGGTCACCGGCGACGCGCTCGGCGAGGTCAACCGCGGCCTCGAGGTGATCGAGTTCGCGTGTGGCATCGCGGATCTCGCCAAGGGCGAGTACTCCGAGAACGTGTCGACCGAGGTCGATAGCTACTCGATCCGCCAGCCGCTCGGCGTGGTCGCCGGCATCACGCCGTTCAACTTTCCGGCGATGGTGCCGATGTGGATGTATCCCCTCGCGATCGCGTGCGGCAACACGTTCATCCTCAAGCCGAGCGAGCGCGATCCGTCCTCGGCGATGTTCTGCGCCCAGCTCCTCGCCGATGCCGGCCTGCCGCCCGGCGTGTTCAGCGTCGTCCACGGCGACAAGGTCGCGGTCGATCGCCTGCTCACCCACCCGAAGATCGCGGCGGTGTCGTTCGTCGGCTCCACGCCGATCGCGCAGTACATCTACGAGACCGGCACGACGGCACGGCAAGCGCGTGCAGGCCCTCGGCGGCGCCAAGAACCACATGATCGTCCTGCCGGACGCCGACATGGAGCTCGCGGCGGACGCGGCGGTGTCGGCGGCCTACGGCTCGGCCGGCGAGCGCTGCATGGCGATCTCGATGGTCGTCGCCGTCGGCAACGCCGGGGACAAGCTGATCCCGCTGATGAAGGAGCGGATCGCCAAGCTCAAGGTCGGGGATGGCCTCGAGGCCGGCGCCGAGATGGGCCCGCTGATCAACGGCCCGCACCGCGACAAGGTCGCCGGCTACATCGACAGCGGCGTCGCCGAGGGCGCCACGCTGGTCACCGATGGCCGCGGGCTCAAGGTCGTCGGCCGCGAGAACGGGTTCTTCCTCGGACCCTCGCTGTTCGACAACGTCCGCCCCGACATGAAGATCTACACCGACGAGATCTTCGGCCCGGTGCTCGGCGTCACCCGCGTCGCGTCGTACAACGAGGCGATCCACCTGGTGAACGCCAACCCATACGCCAACGGCGTGGCGCTGTTCACCAACGACGGTGGCGCGGCCCGCAAGTTCCAGCACGAGGTCGAGGTCGGCATGGTCGGGATCAACGTCCCGATCCCGGTGCCGATGGCGTACTACTCGTTCGGCGGGTGGAAGGCGTCGCTGTTCGGCGACCACCACATCTACGGCCGCGACGGCGTGCACTTCTACACCCGCACCAAGGCCGTGACCTCGCGCTGGCCGGACCCGCGCCACCGCGGCGTCGACCTCGGGTTCCCGCAGAACCGCTGACCAGCGGCCCCTGTCGGCCCGGCGGCGGGCGTGCGAAGCTGCGCGCGATGTCGTCCGAGCCCGCCGAGATCACCATCGACGCGCTGACCGGCGGCTGGCAGATCGCGCAGCGGCGGAAGGGCCACCGCCACTCGACCGACGACCTCCTGACCGGCTGGTACGCCGGCGAGATCGTCGCCGCGCCGCGCCGCCTGCTCGACCTCGGCGCCGGCCTCGGCTCGGTCGGCCTGATCGCGCTGTGGCGCGCCCCCGCGGACGCCACGCTGGTCGCGATCGAGGCGCAGGAGGTCAGCTTCGGCCTGCTCGAGAGCAACATCGCGCGCAACGGCCTGGCCGCGCGCGTCCGCCCGATCCTCGGCGATCTCCGCCACACCCGGCTCGACGATCGGGTCGACCTCGTCACCGGCTCCCCGCCCTACTGGGACGTGACGTGGGGCGTGGTGCCGGAGGACAGCCAGAAGGCCCACGCCCGGTTCGAGCTGCGCGGCGACGTCCGCGACTACGCCCACGCCGCTCGCGCCCACCTCGCCCCCGACGGGCGGTTCGTGTTCTGCTTCCCGACCGTGCAGCGGCCGCGCGCCGAGGCCGCGATCGCCGGCGCGGCGCTCGCGCTCGAGCGATCGCGCGACGTCATCCCGCGCGCCGGCGCCGCCCCCCTGTTCTCGCTGTTCGCGTGCCGCCGCGCCGAGGATCCGGGCCCGGCGCCCGTGCGCGAGCCTGATCACGTGGTTCGCGACGCCGCCGGCGTCCCCACCGCCCAGCACGCCGCCGCCCGCGCCGCACTCGGGTTCACCCGCTAGCCGCCTGTCCAGGCGGGGTCCGGCGAAACCAGCACAACTTGACAGCGCGGCGTGGCTCGCGAAGGTCGCGTGGAGCCGCTGGTGGATCGGCCCCTCGCAGGTGCCGTCGGCGGCGCGGCGCAGCGTGTAGATCACCCCGACGAACGCGACCTTGGCGTACTTGCTCTTGTCCCCCTTTCCCGTCCGGCGGACGTGTGGCTGGCGCCGCCGTTGCGACTCCGCGAGATCGATGTGCGGCGCCCCCCCCGCCGTCGACCTGGATGACGAGGATCTCGCCATCGTCGTCGGGCGGTGGCGCGGCTTCGAGGAAGGGTCGGGCCTGCGCCCCCACGGCGTCGACCATGCGGAGCGTCGTTCGTTGGCTGGGCGACCACTCACAGACGTGCGCGCACAACCGCGTCACCGACACCACGGTCGCCAAGCTGAAGCCGCTGCCGAGGCCCCGCGCGCGATCGAACGGCCGATCGCAGGTCGCGCGGCGCCACCCGACGCGACGCCCAACCGGCCGGGCGAACCGCGCCTTGCCGAAGCGCGTCCCGAGGTCGCTGGTCACGGTCTCGGCGAGCACGAACGTTGCGCCGCCGTGGACGTCGTCCACCGGGCGCGGCCGGGCCACGACTCCGATGCCGCGGCACGGGCTTGATGGCGGCCGCCCGTCGACGGGGACGCTCGGCGTCGAGCCGGAACTTGGCGCGGTGCTGGCCGATCAAGTTTTGCACCAGGCAGGCGGCCTCGTGCGGGCGGTGCACTTCGTGCCGTGATGTCCTCGGAATCGCGCGGCCGCCGCTCACCGCCCGAGCAGCAGGTCCTGGAGAGCGGCGGCGTTGCTCGGCGCGAGCGTGTAGCCGCGCGCGATCGCGGGTGTGCCGCCCCGGTCGATCACGCGGCGTTGGCCGGGTTCGCCGACCAGGGCGGCGGGCACGAGGATCTCGAGCCCGTCGTCGGACAGCCGCGCGAGCGGGTCGAGCTGGAGGCGCAGCGCGCGGCCGGTGTCGCGCTCGACGTCCATCCCTGCGGCCTGCAGCACCGCTTGCAGCATGTCGAGCACCTCGAGCGGCACGCTGTTCGACAGCCCGAGCCAGGTCGACTTCCCGCCGTGGTGGGGCTTGCCGCTGGCATGAAACGCGAACCAGGTGGCGCCTGCGCGCCGGCCCGGCGCCTTGGCCTCGAACACGGCGAACGCGATGTCCTGGATGTTCACCCTGCCGTTGTCGCGGAGCTGCAGGAGCACGACGTCCTGGTCGTCGATCGCGACGTGGGCGTAGCTCGCGGGCGCGGGCTTGGACGCCGCGGTCGCTCGCTTCACGGGTCGAGCGGACTGCTTCGGGATCTTGATCGCCATGGTTCAGCCTCCGGGGGCCACGTTCTGCCCCGGCCGCATCAGGCTGCGTGGCGGTGTCCTGGCGCTGTCAGGGGAACCGGCCAGGTTCGGCGCCTCGAGGCTGCGCCACGGTCCGCGCGTCGGGCTCGAGGTGCTGGTGGGGTCTCCGTGTGGGACCACCGCCCGATCGCTGACGAGCTGCTCGATGACCGCCTGCAGCGCGGCTGGGCCGCCACGCCGACCGGGACCGTCGACGGGCCGGTGGTGCTCGGCCACGCGGCGTGCCGGCTGCGCGGGTCGTGTGCGCCGGCTCACACCAGGCCAGCCCCCTCACGCACCGGATCGGTGTATGCTCGGACCCGTGCGCACATTCCTGATCCTGATGTTGTTCGCCGGCTGCGGCGAGGTGGCGGTCCAGTCGGACAGTGGCGTCCAGGACGCGGCGAGCGACGGGGCGATCGACGCGGTCTCGATCGACGCGGTCTCGATCGACGCCGACCTGACCGGAACAGCCAACGTGGTCACGCTCGCCCACCTCGACCACCAGGGCGCGGGGCCGTTGACGGGCCAGCCGGCCGGGAACATCGACGTGGTGTCGCTGCGGCCGGATGGCTCCGTCGCGGGGACGATCAAGACGAACGGCGCAGGCCAGGCGTCGATCCCGGTCTATCCAGGCGGGACGGTGACGGCGATCTACCCGCGCGGTGATGGCGCTGGGGCCGAGCTCGTCACCTTCGCGGACGTCAAGCCCGGCGACACGCTGACGTTCGGGCGCGAGGTCCAGAACCAGGCTTCAACCGAGGTCGGCCAGATCACGGTCACGCTCCCGTCCCTGATGGGCGCGAGCTACTACTACGTCCTGAACGACTGCAACTACAGCTACGTCAGCCCCAATACGACAGGGGGTGGGGCGACGGCGCGCCTGGTGGACTACACGTCCTGCCACGGCAGCAACAACCAGGTGGTGCTGGCCCTCGCGTTGGACTCCAGCGGCACGCTGAAAGCGTCGATGTCGATGCCGATCACCTACGTGAATAACACCACGTACACGTTCGGCAACAACTGGGTCACCGCGCCCACCGCCTCGCTCACCGTCAGCGGGCTGAGCCCGGAGATTTACTACGTCAATTTCAACTTGGCGACCGCCCTCTACAAGACCCCCTTTCAGGCTGTAACTGGGGGGTCGCCCATGGGCAACGCGATCTCGGCCATGGCGCCGTTCCCGCCTGTAGGTCCGCGCGCGCTCGCTCAGGTTGACCTCGTCCGGAGCGGCTCGTTCGGCCCGACCATTCTGTTCTCCGCGCTGCCGACCAACGACCTGAAGCTGACGGTGAACGCGCCCGCGCTGCCGCCGTGGCTGAGCGCCGCCGTGATCAAGCCGGCGCTCGGCGGCGCCGCGTGGTTCCCGGTCGGCGGGGCCGGGAGCTCGGGCCTGCCGTCGAGCCATGACGCCGTGGTGGGGCAGATGAACTATGGCCGGAACGACGGGCCCAACTACCTGAACTTCAGCTGGACGTTCATCATTCCGCCGACCGAGACGGAGTTCAAGCTGCCCGTGCTCCCCGCGCCGTTCGAGAGCCTGCAGCCGCGAGTGAACGATGGTTCTACGTACAGCAACACGCTGACCCTGCTCGAGGTCCCGTCGGTCGACGGCTATGACGATGCGCGCGCGCTGCCCGAGTCGTCGCTCGCGTGTCCCCGGTGCGCGGTCCGGGATGGGATCTTGCCGCGCGCGGCCGTGTCGTACTCCCCCGGAGGCGCGACCGTGTCGTACTCCCCCGGAGGCATGTTCTGAACCGCGCGCTCGGGGCCGAGCCTCGAGGTCGCCGCACCTGAGCCGGCGCCCGTCCGGTCGGGCCTGCGCCTGCTCCAGCTCGGCGGGAGCCATCTGATACCGGGGCAGCTCACCGACCCTCACCGCGTCGTGGCGCCCGCATGCTGGCAGGCGTCGATGGGCGACGCGAGGAGCCTCGGCCGCGCCCGGCGGTCAGCGCACGCCGAGCGTACAGCCCGGCAGGCCGGTGCGCGCCACCAGCGATCCGCGCTGACGCGCCGGCTCGCGCTGTCGGGCTCCGACGAGTTCGTGGACATGGCGAACTCCTTGAGCCACGCGGTCGCGCGCCTGGAGCAGTCGTTCGCGTCGCTCGCGACCAACACCCTGCGGGTCGCGTCCTCGGCCGAGGAGCTCAAGGCGGTCTCCGGACAGATGACGACGACCGCCGCCGAGTCGATGCGGCAGGTGTCCGGGGTCGCCTCGGCGACCGACCTCGTGACCAGCAGCGTCACGTCGGTGGCGGCCGCGACCAACGAGATGGAGCGGACGATCCGGACGATCGCTGGCAGCGCGAACGACGCCGCCCGGGTCGCGACCGACGCGGTGGCCACCGCTGACCGGACGAACCAGACGGTGGCTCGGCCGGGTGAGTCGAGCGCCCAGATCGACCAGGTGGTCAAGGTCATCAACGCGATCGCGGAGCGGACCAACCTGCTGGCGCTGAACGCGACGATCGAGACCGCGCGTGCCGGCGGTTCTTCGTCGACCACGTCCGCGGCCTGTCTCGACCCTGACCACGGACACCGGGGGCCGGCGAAGGACACAGGGGGCCGGACAGCGAGGGCCGGACAGAAGGGGCCGGCGAACCCAACACAACCGGTGTGGATAAGTCGTGTCGCCGAGTATCGCGACGGACCGGGCATCGCATAGCGTCTCGGCATGGGCTTCCGATGCCGCTGGCTCGCCGTGCGCGGGCGTGATCGCGACGGGGTGCTCGCGCGCCTGGGGTTCCGGGTCGTCGGCGAGCTGGTCGAGGAGGTCCATGACCCGGGCCTCTACGCGCTC
This sequence comes from Kofleriaceae bacterium, assembly GCA_964203225.1. Lineage (GTDB taxonomy): Bacteria > Myxococcota_A > Polyangia > Haliangiales > Haliangiaceae > JABFXX01. The sequence continues at coordinate 139,113 of CAXNMK010000002.1, read as the reverse complement.
GAGGTCGACGACTGGCTCGTCGTGATCGGTGATGGCGCCGACCACATGAACGGGGTCAAGCGAGCGCAGGCGGCCAGGCTCGCCGACGACGGCGACGTGGTGTGCCTGGTCACCGACGACACGACGATGACCTTCGAGCTCACGGTGTTTCGCGGCGGCAAGGCGCTGTGGTCCGTCGCGTACGACGGCGGTGATGGCGTCACGGCGCCCACCCTCGAGGGCGAGGTCCCGTTCGCGGTGCGCGTGCTCCTCGCGCGCCTCGAGAAGGAGCAGGCCCGGGCAGGCGGTCCCAAGGCCGCGGTCGACCACATCTACGATCTCGCGCCGACGTACGCGCAGGAGCTCGTCGGGTTCCGGCACGACGTCACGCTCGGCAGCGGCGAGCACGTCCCGATCTGGCAACTCGACGCGAAGGGCCCGTACGGCCAACCCGAAGTTCGATCCGGGTTCCGCAACTAGCTCGGGGCCGCCGGCGGTCTTGACCATGTGGCCATCGGACCTGAACCGGGACTGCTGAAGATCCCGCGGCCCGTGCGGCGCGCGCTGAAGCTGCTGGTGCGCCGGCATCGGGCGCCCCACGCGGCCGTGCAGCGAGCGCGGATGCTGCTCCTGGCACCCGAGGGGGTGGGCCCGGAGGAGATCGCACGCCGGCTGAGCTGTGCGAGCCGCAGCGGACGCACGGGGAAGGCACGCTTCGCCGCGGCGCCGCTCGTCGAGACGGTCGAGGACGCGCCACGATCCGGTCGGCCGGCGCGGGTCCCGCTCGCGATCCGATGTCAACTCGTGCAGCTGGCGTGTGCGAGGCCCGACGGCAAGGAGTCTCCGGCGCCGTTTCGCGACATCTGGTCGAACACGTCGCGCGCCGACGCGTTGGCCGATCGGGCCGAGGATCGCGACGGAGCGACGGGCGCGGGAAGGCTAGAGTGCGCCCATGCGGATCGCGCGGAGCGCCTGGCGGACCCAGCCCTGGAACAACGGCGGCGGGCTGACCCACGAGGTGTGGCGATGGGCGGCCGCGGGTGTGGCCGACGACGCCTACGACCTGCGCCTGAGCGTCGCGGAGATCGACGGCGCGCAGCCGTTCTCGGCGTTCCCGGGGCTCGATCGCTGGCTGGTCCCGCTCGAGGCCAGCGCGCTGACGATCGTCCTCGCGGGTGCGCCCGCGCCGATGGCGCCTCACCACGTGTTCGCGTTCCCCGGCGAGGCGCCGGCCGAGACCCGCGGCCACGGGCGCGCCCTCGACTTCAACGTGATCGCCCGGCGTGCGCGTGGACCGGTCGACGTGACCGTCGGGACCGCGGCCGCGGTGGGGGCCGGGCGCCACCTCGCGGTGTTCGCGCTCGCCGAGACGACCCTCGGTGGCGCCGGGGGACCGCGCCTCCACCGCGATGACACGTGGATCGAGCTCGCCGCGCCGCCCGGCCCGCGCGCCGCGACCGCGCCCGTCGTGTGGATCGCGTTCCCGGCCTGACCGCCCGCCCGCGGGACTTCCGGTCCGCGGTGGGCGACGTGATCCTGCTCGGCGGCGATAGCGACACCACCGGCGCGATCGTGGGAGCTCTGGCCGGCGCGTCGGCGGGCGAGGCTGCCATCCCACCCGCGTGGCTCGCCATCTCGGACGTCCCGCGGTCCCTCGGATGGATCCGCCGGCGCGCCGCGCGCGTGGCCGACCGCGGCGCGCCGCTGCACCTGTGGTGGCCGGCCGCGCCGGTGCGCAATGCGTTGTTCGCGGCGATCGTCCTGGTCACGGGCCTGCGGCGCCTGTTGCCACCGTCCGGGGCGGGCGCGCGACCACGGCAGCGCCCGTCAGGTAGTTCCCCGTCAACCCGGTGACATGCCAGCCCTACCGAGCGCGGCCGCGCATCAGCAGCCAGTACAGGCCGCCCGCGAGGCCGAAGCCGACGAACCACGACCAGTCGTAGATCGGCGCCATCGGCGACCAGAACGCGCCCGCGAGCGCGACGCCCGCGCCGGCGAGCGTCGCCCCCACCGCCGCGAGGTTCCAGCCGCCCTGGTAGCGGTAGGCGCCGTCGACCGTGTACAGCGAGCGCAGATCGAGCTTGGTCTTGCGGATGATCCAGTAGTCCACGATCAGGACGCCCGCGACGGAGCCGAGCGAGCCCGAGTAGCCGACCAGCCAGCCGTTGATGTAGCGCGCCGGGTTGGCGAGCAGCTCCCACGGCATCATCGCGATGCCCAGCACGCCGGTGATCAGGCCGCCCCGCTTGAAGTCGATCTTGCGGGGGAACGCGTTCGCGAAGTCGTTCGCGGGCGACACGACGTTGGCGGCGATGTTGACCGCGAGCGTGGCGACCACGACGGTGAACATCACGACCGCGACGATCAGGCGGTTGCCGAACATGCCGCCGAGCTCGATCGGGTCCGGGATCGAGCGGCCGTAGATCAGCACGGTGGCGCTCGTGATCATGATGCCCATGCCGGCGAACACGGTCATCGTCGACGGCAGCGCGATCACCTGGCCGATCGCCTGCTCGCGCTGCGAGCGCCCGAACCGGGTGAAGTCCGGCATGTTGAGCGACAGCGTCGACCAGAACCCGATGGTGGCGGTCAGCGACGGGACGAACACTTTCATGAACGCGCCGGTGTCGTCGAGGCGGCCATGGGTCGACATGATCGGCCCGAGGCCGCCCGCCTTCCACACCGCCCACACCACGAGCGCCGCGGTCATCACGAGCACGAACGGCGCCGCGAACCGCTCGAGCCGGCGGACCAGCTCCATGCCCTTGAAGATGATCAGGATGTTGAGGCCCCAGAACAGCAGGAACGAGACCCACTGCGTGGTGGGGAAGCCGTGGAGCGTGCCGAGCGCGTCGTGCCAGCCGGGTGCGAGAGAGGTGAACAACGTTTGCAGCGCGTGGCCGCCGATCCACGCGTTGATGCCGAACCACCCGCACGCGATCAGCGCGCGCATCAGCGCCGGCAGGTTCGAGCCGACGGTGCCGTACGCCGCGCGCGCGAACACCGGGAACGGGATGCCGTACTTGGTGCCGGGGTGCGAGTTGAGGAGGATCGGCCCGAGCACGATCACGTTGCCGAGCAGGATCGTCCCGAGTGCCTGCCACCAGGACATGCCGTTGCCGATCAGCCCAGCGGCCATCGTGTACGTCGGGATGCAGTGGGCCATCGAGATCCACAGCGCGGCGTAGTCCCACGTCGACCAGGTGCGCTTGGCGACCGGAACCGGCGCGAGGTCCTCGTTGTAGAGCGCGGAGCCCTCGAGCGCCTCCGGCGCGCGCAGCTCCACCCGGCCATCCTCGTGCTCGATCGTGTCGCCCATCGCGAACGAGGCTAACACTCCGCGGACGGGCCTCGCAGGGGTCCGGCGAGCCCAACACGGGTAGTGATCCACAGCAAGTGGTGTTGGGTTCGCCGGACCCCTGCGTTCCCTGCGTTCCTGGCGGGGCGAGCCCGGCTTGGCGCCCGGGCGCAGGGGGCTCAGCGTCGCGAGGCGCGCAGCGTCGCGCGGAGCCGGCGGACCTGATCGGCGCGGGCCGGCGCCGGCCCCCGCGGATCGAACTCGGCCGGGGACAGCCTCCGGCCGAGCACGGCCTCGACGGCGAGCTGGGTCCACACCCGCAGGTGCGGCAACGGATCGTCGAGGCCCGCGAGCAGCGCCGGCAGCATCGCACCCGGAAGGCCGGGGATCGGCGACCGCGCGTACGCATCGGTGGCCAGCAGCCGCAGCGCGGGCTCGCGCCCGGTCAGCCACACCTCGCCCACCGGCGCGTCGAGGGCGCCGTACGCCGTCCATCGCGCCGGGTCGAGCGTGACCTCGTACCCGCGCCGCAGCTCGTCCACCGTCCACGCGATCGGGCGATCGAGGTGGCACAGGTTGCAGGCGTTGGGCCCCGCCGCGGCGAGCAGCACCGGGCTGGTCGGCGACGAGATCCGGTGGGTCCGCACCACCCGGTCGATGCCCATCACCAGCCGCGGCATGTGGCAGTCGAGGCATCTCACGGTGGTGTGCCCGGCGTGGGTGCGCGCGTTCGTCGCGTCGGCGTAGGTGGCGTGGCAGGTCGTGCAGGCCGCGATCGCGCGCCCCTCGTCGCTGCCGCCGGCGTGGGGATCGTGGCAGTCGATGCAGCGCGCGGTCGAGCACGGCGAGGCGGCGAGATCGAGGGCCTCGCTCGAGTTGCGCAGCGCGGTGCCATCGGCGAGCCGCGGCGACGGCCCCGAGTGGCACTGCGCGCACACGGTGTTGACGATCGCCGGATCGCGCCGCTCCTGGGTGAACGTCGACGGCGAGGGCGCCCCTGGGCGCGGGTGGGCGCCGAGCGGCACGAAGTGGATCGGCGCGCCCTCGGCGTGCGCGCGACCGCCGAGGTGGCAGCTCTCGCACGAGATGCCGGGCGACACCTGCGCCGCCACGTCGAGCCGCGCGGGGTCGGCAGGCACCGGCGCCGCGGGCAGCGTGAAGTGCTGCTCGAGCCCGTGCCCCACGGGGCGCTGCGCCGCGCGCGCGAGCCGCTGCGCGAACGGGTACGTGGAGTGACACCACGGGCAGCGCGTCGCCCACGCCTCGGTGACCGGCGCGTAGGCGTCGAAGTCACCCTCGCGCGCGAACCATGGATCGAAGTACGGCTGCGGGTACCAGCCCGCCGGCCGCACCCACCACGCGAACGGCAGCCGCACCTCCTCGCCCGCGGCCTCGCCTGACGCGCCGCTGACCGCCTCACCGGTCGCCGCACCGGTCGCCGCACCGGTCGCCGCACCGGTCGCCGCACCGGTCGCCGCACCGGTCGCCGCACCGGTCGCCGCACCGGTCGCCGCACCGGTCGCCGCACCAGGCGCCCCGCCAGGCGCGCGACCGTCCACGCCGGTCGCCGCGCCAGCCGCCCTGCCGCCCGGCCCCCGCGCACGGTTCGCGCGCTGCCGTACGCCCACGTACTCCTGCAGCGCGCGCGTGCCGATCGTGCGAGTGATCCGGTAGATCACGGTCGACTCGCCGCGCACGAGCGTCATCACCGGACCACGCGCATCCCGCGTGAACCTGGCCTCACCGCCCGCGTACGCCACCACCGCGCCGTCGAAGTCGCCGAGCACCGGATCGGGACGGCCGCCGTCGACGCGCTGGTTCATCGTGCGGTGGAGCCCTCCCGTCCACGCGGCGAGCTGCTCAGCGTGGCAGTCGCCGCAGGCCGCAGGACCGATGTAGTCAGCGGCCTGGATCGTCGACGTCGCCTCGCCGATGGGCGCTCGCGCACGGATGGTAGGCCGGGCCGCGCGCGCCACGTCGGCGGTGGCGGTGATCACGGCCGAGGTCAGATCAGCGCCCGCGGGCGGATCACACGCGAGGACGCCGCCCCCGAATCCGCAGGCGATCACGACGAGGCGGAGCAGCACACGCACGGCGCTCGACGATCGCACGGTTGCTCGGTCGCGCGGTTGCTCGGTCGCACGGTTCGCGGACACCGCGTCCGCCGGGCACGCGGCCCTCAGCGCGAGAACGCGAACGGGTACCGCACCACGACCTGCTCGCCGGTGTCCGGCGGCTCGAGCGACGCCTCGTAGATGGCGTCGCAGATGCAGGCGAGCATCGCCTCGTTCGTGATCGTCGGCTCGGTCGGCACCGCCTGGCTGTCCTCGACCAGGCCGCCGATGTCGGGCACCGCGGCGCCACAGCAGCAGCACCGCGACGAGGGCGAGTGCGCCGGCGACGACGGCGATCAGGCGGCGGTCCCTGCGGACCTGCGTCGCACGAACCGTCGCTCAGGGCCACGGGGCCCCGCCCCGCTCTGCGCGGCAAGCAGCGCAGGGTTCTCACCCCGGCTTCGAGACTGTTTCACAGTCTGTCAGGGGCAGCCGGGCGACGTCTCGACCGGCGCGGCCGGGTCCTGCAGGTTCGTGGTGCCGAACATGCCGACCGTGATCCGGCGGCTGTCGACGCTGCCGCCCGCGCGGTCGATCGCCTCGACGGCGCGGACGCCATCGCGGGTGTTCATCACCAGCGGCACGTAGCGGACGCCATTGACGACCACGCCCGACGTGGTCTTGGTCAGCCCGACGTGGAGCAGCATCGTCGAGCGGCGCGCGAGCTGCGCCTGCCCCGACACGAAGGTGCCGAGCGAGTCGATCACGAACCCCTCGCGGCCATCCGCGAGCTTGACCTTCTCCCACGGCTGCAGCACGTGCGGGTGCGAGCCGAGCGCCAGCGTGGCGCCGGCCTCGATGAACCGCTCCGCGAGCTGGCGCTGCGCGGCCGACGGGTGGGCGGTGGACTCCTCGCCCCGGTGCGGGGTGACCACCACGGCGTCGATGCCGGGCGTCGCGCGCAGGGTGCGGATCTGCTCGAGCACGAGCGCCTCGTCGCTCCAGCAGCCGAGCGTCTGGTGGCTGGTGTCGGGGATCCCGTTGGTGCTGAAGGTGCACGCCAGCCACGCGAGGTCGAGGCCGCTGCTCTCGGTCATCGCGTGCCTCGACCCGCAACCGGTGGCAGTCGGCTCAACAGGGAACGAGCCGTCGCTGGTGAACTTGTGGCTGACCCTAGAACAGGCGGCCCTGCGCCCCGCCCTGGCCGCCGGTGGGCGCCTTGGAGGGGGCCGCGAGGCCCATGTGCTGGTAGGCGCTGGCCGTCGCCACCCGGCCGCGCGGGGTGCGGGCGATGAAGCCCGACCTGCAGCAGGAACGGCTCGACCACGTCTTCGAGCGTGCCGCGCTCCTCGGAGAGCGACGCCGCGACCGCCTCGATGCCGACCGGCCCACCATCGAACCGCTCGCAGATCACGGACAGGTACGCGCGATCGAGGGAGTCGAGCCCCGCGTGATCGACCGCCAGCCGGTCGAGCGAGGAGCCCGCGATGTCCCCGTCGATGGTGCCGTCGCCCTCGACGGTCGCGAAGTCGCGCACGCGGCGGAGCAGCCGGTTGGCGATCCGGGGCGTGCCGCGCGCGCGGCGGGCGATCTCGGTGGCGCCGTCGGCGTCGATCGGCACCTTGATCAGCGCGGCCGAGCGCTCGACGATCGCGCGCATGTCCGGCAGGTCGTAGTAGCGGAGCTGCCAGTGGAAGCCGAACCGGTCGAGGAGCGGCGCCGACAGCAGGCCCATGCGCGTGGTCGCGCCGAGCAGGGTGAACCGCGGCAGATGCATCGTGACGGCCTTGGCGTGCGGCCCGTCGCCGATGAACAGATCGAACCGGAAGTCCTCCATCGCCGGGTAGAGGTTCTCCTCGACGATCGGCGCGAGGCGGTGGATCTCGTCGATGAACAGCGCGTCGCCCTCGCCGAGCGAGGTCAGCAGCGACGCGAGCATGCCCTTGTGATCGATCGCGGGGCCGCTCGAGACGTGCAGCTTGACGCCGAGCTCGTTGGCGATCACGTTCGCGAGCGTGGTCTTGCCGAGGCCCGGCGGGCCCGCGAACAGGAAGTGATCGAGCGCCCAGCCGTTCTGCTTGGCGGCGCGCACCGAGACCTTGAGGTTCTCGATCAGGTCGCGCTGGCCGATGTAGTCGTCGAACGTCTGCGGGCGGAGCGCCGCCTGCCACGCCTTCTCGGTGGTGCGCTCCGCGGGCGTGACCTCGCGGGGACCCTCGCCGCCGTCGTCGTCGCCCCCATCCCCGGCGCCGCTGGCGCCCGCCCCCGCGCCACCGTCGATGTGCTTCTTGCGCGCCACGGGATGATCCTACCTCGGCATGCTGCGCAGCGCCTGGCGCAGCAGCCCCTCGAGCGTCGAGCGGTCGTCGACCGGCAGCTCCCCGACGGCGGCCTCGGCCTCGGCGGAGCGCCAGCCCATGTTGACGAGCGCGGTCATCACCTCGGCGAGCAGCGGGTGGCGGCCGCCCCTGGCCGGGCGGATCGCGCCCGCAGGCGACGCGACGGCCTTGACGCCGCCGATCAGGTTCCACGACAGCACCAGCAGCTCGCACTTCTCGCGCAGCTCGACGACCAGCAGCTCGGACGTCTTCTTGCCGATGCCCTTGATCTTGGTCAGGCCGGGGACGTCCTCGCGCGCGATCAGCGTGGCGATGTCGCGCGGGCTCGCGCCCGACAGGATCGAGATCGCCGTCGACGGCCCCACGTTCTTGACCGTGATCAGGAGGTCGAACAGGTCACGCTCCTGGGCGTCGTAGAACCCGTACAGCGAGATCGCCGTCTCGCGCATCTGCGTGTAGACGCGCAGCGTGACCCGCTCGCCGGCCGGCGGCAGCACCGCGAGCGTGTTGGCCGAGCAGGTGACCTCGTAGCCCACGCCCTGGCAGTCGATGACGACCTGCTCGCCGTCGCGGATGAGGGTGCCCTGGAGCCGCGCGATCATGGCTGCGGCCTCGCCTTGACCACGGCGGGCACGAGACGCGCCGCGACCGGGCGCGCGCTCCGGCCGTGGGTGATCGCCACCGCCAGCGCATCGGTGGCGTCCGCCCGGGGCAGGCTGCGCAGCCCGATCAGCGCCTGCACCATGCGCGCGACCTGCTGCTTGTCAGCGCGGCCGGTGCCCGACACCGCCTTCTTGACGATCGCGGGCTGGTAGGAGGTCACCGCGAGGCCCGCGAGCCCGACCACCGCGAGCGCCATGCCGCGCGCGTGGGCGAGCGCGAGGCTCGATCGCACGTTCTGGTAGACGAAGATGTCCTCGACGGCGACCACCGTGGGCTGGAGCTCGGCGATCACCTCGCGCAGGCCGCGCGCGATCTCGCCCAGCCGCTGCTCCATGGACCGGCCCTCGGGCGCGGTCAGGATCCCGCACTCGACGTAGGTCAACTCGTCGCCGGCGCCGTCGATCACGCCGTACCCGCAGACGCGGCTGCCGGGGTCGATGCCGAGGATGCGCACGTACGCTGACCCTACAGCACCGGGCCGGGACCTGCGACATTCCGGGGGCGGGCGGGATCCGCCGCCCCGATCCGCCGCAGTCCCCACCCCTGGGGGCCCTCCGGTTGCTCCGGATCGTGCGCGCGGCTGCCCGTCGGCGAGCCACGGGCCACCGCGCCGGAATGGACAGTCGCCCTGCGAACGATTCGCAGATCTCCGACGTGCGCGGAGGTGCGCGCGCCAGACGTGCGCGTCGTGAGGCCGCGCTCACCGCCGGCGTACCGGTGAGGATGCCGTGGGACCCTCGCGACGTGGTCGCGATCCCGGATGCAGCGCGCGGCGATCCTCGTCGTCGATCCGGCTGGCGTGATGCGGTTCAAGGCATCACTGGGCCTGTCCTCGGCCGACCGGGCCGCCGCCGGGGGTCACTCGCCGTGGTCACGCGACGATCCCGAGCCGAGCGCGATCGTCGTCCCCGACGTGCGCCCGGCCCCGGATCTCGCCGCGCACCTCGCCGTACTCGAGCGCGAGGGGATCCGCGCTTCGACGTGGTGCTGTGTGACATCGGCCTGCCCGTGATGGACGGCGACGAGGTCGCGGCCCGGCTCCGCGCCGATGCCACCACCCGCGGGGCCTACCTGCTCGCGCTGACCGGCTACACCCTGCCCGACGATGTTCGCCGCGCGACGCAGGCGGGGTTCGATGCCCACCTCGCCAAGCCCGCGAGCGTCCGTGCGATCCGCGCGGTGCTCGCCAGCCGCGTCGTCGCGCGCGCTGCGCGCTGACAGTCTCTCAGCCCCGCGCGCGCGATCCAAAGATCGCGGTGCCGACGCGCACGTGGGTGGCCCCGCACGCGATCGCCACCTCGAAGTCGTCCGACATCCCCATCGACAGCACCGGCAGCGGCTGGCCGAGTTCGTCGGCGATCCGGTCGCGCAGCGCACGCAGCGCGAGAAAGTGCGGGCGGCTCGCCTCGGGATCATCGGCAGGCGGAGGCAGCGTCATCAGGCCATCGAGGCGCACGCCCCCGACCCGGGCGACCTCCCGCGCGAGGCCCACGGCGTCGTTCGCAGCCACGCCGCCCTTGGAGGCCTCGGCGCCGAGGTTGATCGCGAGCAGCACCGGCTGGGACGGGTGCACCGCCGCGGCGCCGAGCGCGATCGTGCGCTTGCCGAGCTCCTCGGCCAGCTCGCGGCTGTCGACGGCGTGGACCAGCGCCACGTGCCCGGCGACCAGCTTTGCCTTGTTGCGCTGCAGGCGCCCGATGTAGTGCCAGCGCACGCCGGCCAGGTCCGCCAGCTCGCGCCGCTTGTCCGCGAGCTCCTGCGCGTAGTTCTCGCCGAGGTCGACGGCGCCGGCGGCCACCGCCTCGCGGAGCGCGCTGGCGGGGTGGGTCTTGGACACCGCCACCAGCGTGACCTCACCCGGGGCGCGGCCCGCGCGGGCGCACGCCTCGTCGACGCGCGCGCGGATGGCGGACCAGCGCAGAGCGATCGTGGTCGTCGACGAGGTCATGGCCGGGTGGCTATCACGCGGGCGCCCCGGCGGCCAGCCGGGCGGGCGGGCCACCGACCTCGCGGAGCGCTGCGAGCACCTCGGCGAGCGGCAGCCCGATCACGTTGGTCACCGAGCCGACCACGCGGGCGACCAGCGCGGCGCCGATGCCCTGGATCGCGTACGCCCCGGCCTTGCCCTGCCACTCGCCGGAGGCGACGTAGTCCGCGATCGCCGCGTCGTCGAGGGCGATCAACACGACGTCGGTGACCACCACGCCCTCGCGCAGGACCGGCTCCCCCGCCCGCTCGCCGGCGAGCGCGAACGCGGTCATCACCTGGTGGGCGCGGCCCGCCAGCCGGCGCAGCATCGCCGTGGCCTCGGCCGGATCCGCGGCCTTGCCGAGGATGTCCCCGTCGACGGTGACGGTGGTGTCGGCCGCCAGCACCCACGCGCCCGCGGGCCGCGCGATCGCGAGGGCCTTGGTGCGGGCGACCCGCGCGACATAGGCCACGGGCGGCTCGCCGGCGAGCGGTGTCTCGTCGACGTCCGCCGGGCGGACCTCGATGGCCAGCCCGACCCGCTCGAGCATCTCGCGCCGGCGGGGTGACGCCGACGCCAGGAGCAGCGCCACGGTCAGCGCGGCGCCTGGATCGACTTGATCGCGGTGGTGTCGAACTTGAGCGCCACCGAGATGCCGTCGACGAACCGCGGCTTGCCATCGACCTCGGCGAGGGTGCACTCCATCAGGATCGCGCCGGCGGCGTCGAGGACGTCGCGGACCTCGGTGCCGTCACCGTCGATGCACACGTCGACGACCTTGCTTTCGAGGTCATCGGGGTTGCTGTCGCAGAATGCCTCGAGGCCGTCGCGGTCGACGTCGATGTCGGGCGTGCGGCAGCCGGCGTACTTCTCGCCGATCTCGACGGACGCCTTCGGCAGCGCGAGCAGGGGTCCGAGCAGGTTGGCGAACGCCGCGTCGAGCAGCGAGTCCTCCGGCTTGAGGCCGATCTGATCGACGTCGAGGCCGCGGATGGTGTCCGCGGTGCGGGCGTCGATGATGCCGCCGAGGCGCGCGTTCTTGAGCACGATCGCGGTGCCCTCGGTGACGACGTCCGCCCGGATCGACGCGCCGCTGATCTTGAGGTCGAGGGTGAGGCCGTCGGTGACCGGGATCGCGACCGAGAACAGCGACGGGCCGGCGTCGAGCTGCAGCTTGCCGTCGACGGTGCTGATCACGCCATCGTAGAACGAGATGATCGGGGTCTGCGTGCCGGTCTGGAAGGACAGCGGATCCAGCGGGATGTCCGCCTTGCCCGGGTCGAACGGGCTGCACGCGGTGGCCACGCCCAGCGCGTCCTCCGTGCGATCGGCGGTGCCGTCGCAGTCGTTGTCGAGGCCGTCGTTGCACAGCTCGACCGCGCCCGGCTTGACCGCGTTGCTGGTGTCGTCGCAGTCGCCATCGGCGAGCGTCACGCCGTCGGCGTCGCGGTCCATGATGTCGGTCGACTCCACGGGCGGCGTCGAGCCGTCCTCGTCGGCGAGGCCGTCGCAGTCGTCGTCCTTGAAGTTGCCGGCGACCTCGGCCGCGCCCGGACGGATCATCGCGTCGTTGTCGTTGCAGTCGCCGTTCTCGACGAACGCCTTCTTGCCGTCGGCGTCGGTGTCGGTGACGTAGTCGCCGAGGTAGAGCGCGAACTTGACGCAGCTGTCCTCGGCGGCGGGCGCCGCGAGATCGAAGAACTCGAACGGGATCACGATCTCGTAGTTCGCGAGCGAGTCCTTGACCGAGCCGTTCGCGATGCTGGCGACCGCGGCGAGCTTGTTGTCGGGCTTGCCGTCGCCGTCGAGGTCGAAGCCGTCGGCCGTCGCGCCGATCTCGAGCTTGGAGATCGCCTGCGGCTGGGTGCCCGCGTACGCCGTGATCGGCGCGCCCTCGCACTCGGGCTTCGTCGGAAACAGGGGATCCAGGGGAGCCCCACCATCGTCGCCACCACACGCGGCAACGAGGGTCACGCTCGCGAACAGCACACCGCTCAGCTTCGTCATCGAGCGGACGTAACCACGAGCGCTCGCGGTGGGTCAACGGGAACCCACACGGGAGGCCCCTCCATGTGGCGGGCGTGGCAGGATGACGCCATGGGACGCGGCCGGCTCGTGCTGGGGATCACGGCGTGGGCCGCGCCGGTCCTGGCCCACGTGCAGCCGTCGGTCGATGACAACAACCGCTACCTCAAGGTCACCCCCGCCGCCGACCGGGTTCGCCTGGCGTACACCGTGTTCTTCGGCGAGGTACCCGGCGCCCAGACCCGCCCGCAGATCGACGCCAACCACGACGGCCGGCTCGACGACGCCGAGAGCGGCGCGTTCGGGCACGCGCTGGCCGCCGAGGTCGCCGCCTCTCTCGAGCTGACCCTCGACGGCGTCACCCAGCCTGTCAGGTGGACGATGGTCGCGGTCGGCCTCAACACGCCGACCACCGCGGGCGGGGCATTCGCCGTCGACCTCGTCGCGTGGCCGTGCCTGACCACCGCCGGGGGGCGCCACCAGCTGCTGCTGCACGACCGGTTCCGCATCCCCCGCCCGGGTGAGACCGAGGTGCGGATCGAGGACGCGCCCGGGATCACGGTCGACCACGCGCGGGTCGGCGCGACCGTCACGAGCGACACCCTCACGTTCGTGTTCGTCGGGCCCGGGGGCCCACTCACCGACGACGGGCTCGACCTCGCGTTCACCGCGGCGGGCCCGGCGCCGCGCAGCACCGACGGGACCTGCGCCGCCGTCCCCCGCGCCCCCGTCCCCGGCACGTCGACGGGGCTCGTGGTCGGCGCCGCCGCGGTGCTCGGCCTCGGCCTGGCCGGTGGGATGACGGTGCGCCGCCGCCGCCGCGCCCGTCGCTGAGGGCGCCTCGGCAGCGCTGCGTGGATCACCTGCGCGGACCGCTCGGCGGCGGTTTGGCGTATGATGGGATGGCGCTCACCATGAAGAAGTTCCCCGACTTCATCCCGCCGACCAAGGTCGCCTACCTCGACTCGCGGGCGACCCTGCACCTTCGTCGCTGCATGCTCCAGGCGGCCGACGCCCCCACCCTCGAGTGGACGTTCGACAAGGAGGAGATCCGGATCGGCTCGATGGACGACAACGACATCGTCCTGTCGGACGACACGGTGTCGCGCTACCACTGCAAGATCGTCCAGGACGACGCTGGCTACACGCTCGTCGACCTGCGCTCGACCAACGGCACCTTCATCAACAAGGTCCGGATCCGCGAGGCGTTCCTCAAGCCGGGCTGCACGCTCGGCGTGGGCCAGAGCCAGCTCAAGTTCAACGCGCTCGAGGAGGAGGTCCAGATCGTCCCCTCGCGCAACGACCGCTGCGCCGGCCTGATCGGCGGCAACGGGCGGATGCGCGAGATCTACTCGATCATCGAGAAGATCGCGCCGACCGCGACCACGGTGGTGATCGACGGCGAGACCGGCACCGGCAAGGAGGTGGTCGCGCAAGCGATCCACTCGCTGTCCCCGCGCTCGCGCAACGACCTCGTGGTGTTCGACTGCGGCGCTGTCCCTCCGAACCTGATCGAGAGCGAGCTGTTCGGCCACGAGAAGGGCTCGTTCACGGGCGCCGTGATGACCCGCCAGGGCCTGTTCGAGCAGGCGGACGGCGGCACGCTGTTCCTCGACGAACTCGGCGAGCTGCCGATCGACCTCCAGCCCAAGCTGCTGCGCGTGCTCGAGCAGCGCGAGGTCCGCCGCGTCGGCGGCGCGAAGTCGAGCAAGGTGGACGTCCGCATCATCGCCGCGACCAACCGCAACCTCGAGGACGAGGTCAAGGCCGGACGGTTCCGCCAGGATCTGTTCTACCGGCTCTCGGTGGTGCGGCTGCACCTGCCGTCGCTGCGCGAGCGCGCCGACGACCTTCCGCTGCTGCTCCAGCACTTCCTCGACACCGGCTCGTACAACAAGAAGCCGGGCGGCACCGGCCCCAAGGTCCGCCGCGTCTCGCGCGAGGCCACCACGGTGCTGCAGAACTACCCGTGGCCAGGCAACGTGCGCGAGCTCGTCAACGTCGTCGAGCGCGCAGTGTCGTTCTGCGACAGCGAGACCCTCGACGTCAGCGATCTGCCGGACTACATCCGCACGGCTCGCCCGCCCACGGGCAGCGCCGGCGCCAAGGCGGTCGTCCCGCGCCGGGCTCAGTCCGCGCCCACCACCGGCGGCCATCCCGTGGTGTCGATGGATCCGAACGCGCCCGCCCCGGCGCCGCCGATGGAGCTGCTCGGCGAGGGCGTCACGTTCAAGGACGCCAAGGAGCGGTGGGTCGCCTCGTTCGAGCGCGACTACATCCTCCAGCTGCTGCGCCGCAACAGCGGCAACATCTCGCACGCCGCGCGCGCGGCCGACATCGATCGCAAGTACTTCCGCAAGCTGATGAAGAAGTACGACATCGAGGCCGCCGGTGTCGACGACGCTGACGACGCCGAGTGAGCCCTCGGGCGACGACGCCGACGACGCCGACGACGCCGCCGGGCTCGACGAGTGGGGCCCGGCCGACGAGCCCGCGCGCAGCGCGCTCTACGATCTGCCGCCCGGCGCGGACGCCTCGCTCGACTGGGGGCTGACCTCGCACCTGCACCCCGACGGCAGCCCGCGGATCGTCGAGCGCCACCTGATCGTGCCCGCGGACCTCGCCGGGCTGCGACTCGATCACTTCCTCAAGACCCAGATCCCGCGGCTGTCGCGCACCAAGATCCAGATGGTGATCGGCACGCAGCTGAGCCGGCAGGACGGGCACACGCTCAAGCCTGCGACCACCGTGGCGCCGGGCGACCACTACGTGATCCGCCGGCCCGCGCGGCGCGAGCCGCCCTGCCCGCGCACCCTCGGCGTGGTGGTCACCGATCCGCGGCTCTACGTGATCGACAAGCCCGCGCTGCTGCCGGTGCACGCCTCGGCGAAGTTCTACTTCAACACCCTCACGCGCGTGATGGACGAGCGCTGGCCCGACGAGCCCGAGCTCCAGATCTGCCACCGCCTCGATCGCGAGACCTCGGGCTGCCTGGTGGTCGCCCGCGATCGCGGCGCCGCCGCGGTGATCAAGAGCGCGTTCGCGACCAAGCACAGGGTGACCAAGGCGTACCTGGCCGTGGTCGTCGGCCAGCCGCCGTGGGATGACGAGGTCACGCTCGATCTCCCGCTCCGCGTCGCGGTGCCGGGCGATCCGACCAAGCTGCCGCACGTGCGGATGCTGACCGGCCGCGGCGGGATGTCCGCGATCACGCGCGTGCGCGTCGAGCGCCGCGGCGCCGACCACGCCCTCGTCCGCTGCACGCTGGTGACCGGGCGGCAGCACCAGATCCGCGCGCACCTGGCGGCGGTCGGGTTCCCGATCGTCGGCGACAAGCTGTATGCCCACGGCGACGACGCATTCATTCGCTACTGCGACCAGGGCCTCACCCCCGCCCTCGCCCGCCTGTTCGTGCTGCCGCGCCATGCGCTGCACGCCGCCCGGGTCACGTTCCCGCACCCCGAGGGTGGCAGCGTCACCGCCGAGGCGCCCCTGCCCCCCGACCTCGCTGCGCTGCTGTGACGCAGCCCGCGCGGCCCCGGCCGGGTCGCCCCGCCGCCCGCCCGGGCACGGCCGTGCTAGACGATCCCCGTGTCCAAGGATCGCTCCCGCCCGTTCTCCCGGAAGCACCGGAAGTACTGGGTCACCGTCACCGGCGGGATGCTGGTGATCGGGGCGATCAACCTCGGGCTCGGGTTCTCGGCCTACGACAAACCCGGCGGCCCCCCCATGGCGATCATCCCGGTGCTGCCGCCGCCCACGGCGGAGCCGGTGATCGAGGGCGCGATCTCCCTCGGAGAGCTGCCCACCCCGGTGATGCGGGCGTTCACGGCCGCGTACCCCCGGATCGTGCCGCGCCGCGCGCGCAGGCTCGACGGTGAGGGCGCCTCCGCGACCTACGAGCTGACGTTCGGGTACGGCGCGGCGGCCCGGCGCGCATGGTTCGGCGCCGACGGCGCGCTCCTCCCCTCACGCTGAGGACCACCCGGGAGGTCGTGCAACAACCTCGAGCGGGGGGTACTGATCCGAGACCCTCAGCCGATGGACGCCGACTCTGAGCACAGGATGCTCGGGGCTGGTGGTCGGGGCAAGTTTGTCGTCGCGGTCGGAGCCCGATGGATGAGCCACGTTGCCTCGAGAGATGCGCCGCCTGCGCGGGCCTGTTCTCGATCTGCCGCCCCTGTTTCCACGGGCAGATCTATTGTGGGGATGGGTGTCGGCGGCCCGCTCGCAAGGCCCAGGCACGTGTGGCGCGGGCCACGTATCAGCGCTCGTCGCGTGGGCGGCTGGTGCGCAGTGCGCGCCGTCGTGAGCTGCGCACGCGTGCAGGGGCGATCAACGTGGGGATGGATCAGGGTACCGAGATAGTGGCCCCGGCGAGCAGCGTGTGCCTGCCGCAAGGCCCGCCCGCGCCGATGTCCGGCGTGCGCGAGGTCGGCGGCAGAAGCCTCGACGATGATCCCCTGCCCCCGCGACACGACCTTCCTGGAGAGTTCGCGGGCCCCATGCGCCGAGAGAGGCGCCACCAGGCGCGCTCGTTCGGACCACCGCCGCAGCATCCTCGCCTCGCGCCCGGGCGCCCTGCCCGCTCGCTCGCTCCTGACTGCTCCGCCGCGGGACGTGGAGAGCCCTCGGCGCACGGCGGCCCCGGCGGGCGCGCCCCTCAGCGCCCCGGAGCTTGCGCCCTCGCCGCGCGCTCGAGGGCGGCGCGCAGCCCGGCGAGGGTAAACGGCTTGGACATGAAGTCGTCCATGCCCACCTCGAGGCACGCCGCGCGATCTTCATCGAACACCGTGGCCGTCGCCGCGATCACGAAGGGTCGGGCGGGCAGCGGCAGGAGGCGGAGACGGCGCGTGGTCTCCAGCCCGTCCATGTCCGGCATCTGCAGGTCCATGAGCACCAGGTCCTGCGCTTCCGTCGCGAGGAGCTCCAGGGCCTCCGCGCCGCTCGCCACCGTGCGCACCGCGGCGATGTCGAGCGCTCTCAGCTGCAGCTCGGTCATCCTCCGGTTCAGCTCGTTGTCGTCGACCACCAGCACGCGGAACCGGGAGACGGCGGGCGCGGGCGCCTCGGGAGCCTCCGGCGAGGTCTCGACGGCCAGGGGCTCGACCGGCGCGAGGAGCGGCAACTCGAAGCTGAACGTGGAGCCCTGGCCAAGCTTCGACCGAAGGTCGAGCGTGCCCCCCATCTGCTCCACGAGACGCCGGCTGATCGCGAGGCCGAGCCCCGTGCCGCCAAAGCGGCGCGTGGTGGAGCTGTCGGCCTGGGTGAAGGGCTCGAAGAGCCGGGCCTGCGCCTCGTCGGGGATGCCGGCGCCGGTATCGCGGACGGCGCCGCGCCAGACCGGCGCCCCGTCGGCCGCGCGGAGGACCTCGACGCTCACCGTGACGGAGCCGAGTCGGGTGAACTTCACCGCGTTGCCGACGAGGTTGAACCAGATCTGGCGGAGGCGCGTGGGGTCGCCGAGCACGGCTCGAGGGAGCGCCGGATCGCGGTGGAGGAGGAGCTGCAGACCGCGCTCCTCCGCCGCCGGGCGCAGGAGCGCGAGCACCTCCTCGGCCAGCTGCACCGGGTCCACCGGCAGCCTCTCCAGCTCCAGCCGGTCGGCCTCGAGCTTGGAGAGATCGAGGACGTCGTTCAGCAGGCGGAGCAGGGAACGACCGGCCCCGAGCAGCGCGTCGACGTGCGCGCGCTGCGCGGGTTCGAGCGACGTCCGGGCGAGGAGCTCGCCGAGCCCGAGGACGCCGTGCATGGGCGTGCGGAGCTCGTGGCTCATCACCGCGAGGAAGCGGCTCCGGACCTCCGCTGCGACCTGGGCCTGCACCAGCGCCTGCTCCCTCTTCTCGGCGACGGCGCCCACCAGGCCAAGGAGGCGCCGTCCCTCGGTGACCTCCACCAGGAGCGAGAGGAGCGGGACCACGCGCTGCACGGCCGCGACGTCCGCCTCGCTCCAGCCGCCGGGGCGCGCGGTCCACAAGGCGAGCACGTGCACGTCCCCGCGGGGCGTCGGCACCGGCAGGGCGAGGTAGGAGGTCGCGCCGGCCTGCACGAAGCTCGCGAGCAGCTGGAAGCGCCGCTCCGAGGGGAGCGAGGCCTGGTCCAGAAACAGCGCCCGACCGGTGCTGATCACCTCATGCACCGGGCTCTTGCGGTGCTCGTCGGTGTCCAGGAAGCCCCAGGGGCGCTCCAGCGAGGTCACCCGTCCCTCGCTCTCCTTCCACACCCAGGCGAGGCCCGAGAGGCCCGGCTGATGCGTGATGACCGAGAGAGAGACCCGCGCCGGGGAGAGCCCGAACCCGCAAAGGGCGTCCACGATCAGATCCACCGCGGGCGAGAGCTCGAGGCTCGCCTGGCTGCGCGCGAGGAGGGCCTCGTGGAGGCGCGCCAGCCAGTCGTCCGTCGCACAGCGGCATGAGGGTGTCATGGCAAAGGTCCCGGCCCGGCGCTCGAAGTCCCTCCGGCAGGGATCGACTCACGTAAAGTGCCACAGCTCGCCGTGCGCGTCGAGCGCCGCGCACGGGTCCGCGGCGCATAGCGTCGACGTCTCGGCCCCCGCCCTGTCCGACAGGGAATTCGGCCAGTACGAATGACGGAGGATCAGATCAACCCCACTGGCCTCTCAGTCCCGCCGCTGCGCGGCGTTCCTTCGAGGTGAGGAGAGCGCCGTCCACCGCCGCTGCGCGGCGCGTGGGCGTCGCTCGTCGATGTCCGAACAGGTCGCTGCGCGCCTGTTCGGACGATGCGGCGTGCCGCTGCGCGGACCCGCCTGGGCCGTTCAGTCCCACGACAGGTCGTACGGCAGCCGCGCCTGCGCGCCCGCGGGCGCAACCAGCAGCGATGCCGGCACGCCCCGGATCAGCGCCTGGATCACGGGCAGGTCCCCGAGCCCCAGCTGCGCCTCGGCGCGCAGCCCGAGCAGGCCCGTCACCGTGGCGAGCAGGCTCGACGGGATGCCCGGCAGCTCGACCAGCGCCACGCGCGTGCTCTCGCGCAGGCCCATGCGGCGCTTGGCCTCGTCGAGAGCATCGCCGAGCCCGCCGAACCGGTCGACCAGCCGGCCCGGCTTCGCCTGTTCGCCGGTGTAGACGTGGCCGCGGCCGACCGCGTCGACCTCGTCCTTGGTCATCCCGCGACCCTCGGCCACGGCCCCGACGAACCGCCCGTACATGTAGCGGAGCTTATCGCGGAGCACGGTACGCTCCTCATCGGTGTACGGGCGGAAGAAGCTCTCCACGTCGGCGCGCGCGCCGCGCTTCTGCGTCGACGTGGTGATGCCGAGCTTGCCGATCAGCCCCGACACGTCGAACTTGCCGAAGAAGATCCCGATCGAGCCGGTCACCGTCATCGGCTCGGCGAAGATCAGGTCACAGCCGGCCGCGATGAAGTAGCCGCCCGAGGCGGCGACGTCGGACAGCGAGCACAGGATCGGCTTGACGCCGCGCGTGGCGAACACCTCGCGCGAGACGAGCTCGGAGGCGAGCGCGCTGCCGCCCGGCGAGTTGATGCGGAGGATGATCGCGCCGACGGCGGGGTTGGCGCGCGCGCTGGCGATCGCGGTGGTCAGCGTCGCGCTGCCGGCGGTCTGCCGGCCGAGCAGCGGCACCGAGCGCGACGGACCGTCGGTGATGTCGCCGTCGACGTAGATCACCGCGACCTGCGGCCTGTCCCATCGCTCGGGGCGCGCCGCGGTGGGGCGCCCGACGGGCAGGATCACCCCCACCTCGGAGGCGATCAGCTGGGCGACCTTGTCCGGCGCAGCGACCGCGTCGACCAGCCGCTGATCGGCGGCGAGGTCCCCCGCGGTGTACGGACCAGCGTCGACGAGCGAGCGCAGCTCGGCCTCGGGTAGCTTGCGGCTGGCGGCGACGGTGGCGATCCAGCGGTCCCACAGGCTGTCGAAGATCGCCGCCTGCATCGCCTGCGCGGTCTCGCTCGGGGCGGAGTTCGTGAACTGCTCCGGCGCGCTCTTGTACTCGGCGATCTTCTCGAACTGCGGCGTGACGCCGAGCTGATCGAACGCGCCGCGGAAGTAGATGGTCGTGCCGGCGATCCCGACGAGGCGGACGCCGCCGGCCGGGTCGATGTAGATCTTGTCGGCGGCGCTCGCGACGAAGTAGTCGCGGCCGGTGCCCGACACCATGTACGCGAACACCTTCTTGCCGGTCCGCTTGACCGCGAGGATCTCGGCGCGCAGCTCCTCGAGCGTGGCCCACCCCGCGCCGGCACCGTCGAACGTGACGACCAGCGCCTTCGCCGACGGGTCGCGAGCGATCGCGCGCAGCCGGGCGACCAGCGAGGTCACCTCGCGCAGGCTGATGTCGCCCACGAGCTCGACGCGCTCGATGTGATCCTCGGGGCCGAGCACGGACGGCGCGGCGAGCGACGACGCGCGCAGCACGAGCTGGCCTCCGAGCAGGTGGCGCCCGCCGGTGTCGTCGCGGAGCCCGGTGGCCAGCGTGGTGACGCCGAGCCCACCGAACGACAGCTCGAGGCCGACCGTCGCCCGGACATCGCGGCCATCGTCCTCGACGCGCCCGATCGCGGCGTCGAACGCGATCGCGTGCAGCGCGCGGCTCTCGACGCCGGCCTGGACGATCACGCCGCGGGCGACGCGCGCCGCGAGCCGCGCCCAGCCATCCACGTCGCCGCGGGTCTCACCGATGCGCCCGCCCACCGCGACCTCGAGGCCATCGGTGGATAGCGGCCGCACCAGCGCCTCGAGCTCGTAGCGGCGCTGCACGGGCACGCCCGCCGCCTCGCCGGTCGCGAGGTCCCGCAGCGCGGCGCCGATCGCGAGGTGGTTGCCCCACCGCGTCGACAGGCCGAGATCGAAGGTGTCGCGGCCCGCGAGGTCGCTGCCGGGGACCCCGACCCTGCCGCCGAAATGGTGCCAGGCCAGGCCGAGCCCGCCGGCGCGACCGAGCGGGAGCGCGAGCGACAGCGTGCCGCGGAACGGGCGGCCCGGATCCGGATCGAGCTGCGCGCGCGCCGGGCGCAGCCACTCGAGGCCAACGCCGAGCGCGAGCCGGGGCAGCAGGCCCCCGCCGAACGCGCTCGCGGCGAACACGCCGACGCCGGGGCCAGCGCTGGTCGCGACGTCCGGATCCTCGAGGCCGAGCGCGAGCGCGAACTCGAGACCGCGCACGAGGGCGAGGCCGCCCGGGTTGACCGTGACCGCGCGTGCATCGTGCTCGCCGGCGAGCGGCGCGAGCGGCAGCGCCATCCCACCGGTCGGCTCCTCGGCGTAGCGCCGATCGACGCCCTGCGCCGAGGCCACCGACGTCAGCAGCGTCAGCAGCATCGGCACGAGCACCGGCGCGAGCACCGGCCTGGCGAGGAGCGAGCAGCGCGTTCGGGGCATCCGGACCCGACCGTAGCATGGGGGATCGGACATACTGATCGGGTGCCGACGCCGACGCTGCTGGAGAAGCACCCGCTCCTGGTCAACCTCGCCCCCGCGCAGCTCGAGCGCCTCGCACGCGCCGGTGAGATCGAGAGCTACAACGCTGGCGAGCCGATCGTCACGGACGGTAGCCTCGGCGATGCGCTGTTCCTGATCCTGTCGGGCCAGGTCGCCGTGCACCGCGGCCCGCAGACGTTCGCGACCCTCGCGGGCGGAGACTTCTTCGGCGAGATGTCGCTCGTCGAGCCCGCGCCGCGATCCGCCAGCGTGAGCGCGATGTCGGCGACGTTCCTGTTCCGGCTGCCCCACGACCAGCTCCGCGATCTGATCACCGAGCAGCCGGAAGCCGCATCGGTGCTGCTGGTGCAGGTGGTCAAGACGCTGTCGGACCGGCTGCGCCGCGCCAACCAGATGCTGTCGTCGGTCGACGTGCTCGCCGACTGGCTCTCCGGCTCGATGGTCTGACGGGTTCGACGGCGGCGGCTACTTGCCGACCAGGCCGTCCATCTCGGGCAGCTTGAGCTGTCGATTGCAGGCCGCGACCTTGCGCTGAGCGGTCGCCTTGGCGTCGTCCTGCAGGGCCTTGTAGAGGCCGACGAACACGTCGCGGGCGCGCTTGTACTCGCCGAGGCGGAACAGCGCATCGCCGTAGAGGAACCTCGCTTCGTTGCGGAACGGGCCGGTCTGGTTGCCGGCGCGATTGGCGAGCGCGACCGCCGCCGAGGTGTCGTTCGCCGAGAACGCGGCCCACGCCTGGCGGTACGCGCCCTCCTGGGCGTAGCCCCTGAGCTTCTCGAGCTTGGCGTAGGCCGCGCGTGCCTGGTTCCACGCGCGCGCCTTCTCGAACCCCTGACCCGCCTTGAGCAGCGCCCTGGGGTTGTTGTCGTCGATCACCGCGACCCGCCGGGGCGCGACCCTGGGGGTGCCCTTCGGCGGCGTCGGGGTCGGCCGGCCGTCGCCCGAGCCGACGGCGTCGTTCGGATCCTTGGGCTCCGTCGGGCCGCGGACGTCCGACGGATCGACCATCGCCTTGCCATCAGCACTGCCACGCATCGGCCCGTCGGCGGGCGCGGGCCCGGCGCTGTCCCCGGGCGCCCCGGCCTCGGGACCGCGGTCGAGCGAGGACGACCGGCCGTGCTCGCCGCGCTCGCCGAGCGCCACGTAGACGAGCACGCCGATGCCGCCGAACAGCAACGCGCCGAGCAGGAGCCAGCCGAACGCACCGAGCGCGCTGCGCTTGAGCACGATCGGCGCCGGCATCACGACGTCGATGGGGCTCGACTGCGAGGCCTCGTTGTTCGCCGTCGCGCGCGGTACCGGCGGGGGCATCGGCACCGGCGTCGCGGCGCGGAGGCGGCTGCTCGGTGTGCCGCTGTCGCCGGCCGGGCGCATCAGCTGGTTCTGGCCGGTCGCCATCGCCGGCCCGGCCCCCAGGTCACCGCCGGCGACGCCGACCGGGTTGGTCGCCACACGGAGGCTGATCGACGGTGCGCTGGTCTGCGACCGCGGGACGACCATGCCTTCATCGGAGTGGCGCACCGTCAGACCCGGGTTGAGCGTCGCGACGACGTTCGGATCCGTGGTCATGCCGAGGATCTGCGCGACCGCGACGCCGCGGCCGGCGAGGCACTTGTTGAGCTCGTACTCGAGCGCCTCCATCGACTGCGGCCGATCGTCGGGGCTGCGCGCCATCGACTGCATGATCAGAGCGGAGACCTGGTGGGCGAGCTCCGGCCGCAGCGCCGTCGGCGGCGGCGGATCCTGCGTCGCCTTCTTGGTCAGGATCTCCATGAAGTTCTCGCCGGAGTATGGCGCCTCGCCCGTACACATCTCGTACATGATCGCGCCGAGCGCATAGACGTCGCAGCGCGCGTCGGCCGGGCGGCCCGCGGCCTGCTCCGGCGCCATGTACTCGGGCGTGCCCATCGCCATGCCGGGGCTGGTCAAGCGACGCTCGCGTGCGGCCTCGGCCTCGGTGGTCTTGGCGATCCCGAAGTCGAGCACCTTGACGACGTCGGTCGCACCGTCGCGGGTGATCAGGAACACGTTCTCGGGCTTGAGGTCGCGATGGACGATCCCCTGCGCGTGCGCGGCGGACAGCGCGCGGCAGATCTGGCTCGAGATCCGGAGCGCACGCGCGACCTCGATCGGGCCCTCGCGCTCGATGATGCTGCCGAGCTCCACGCCCTCGAGGTACTCCATGACGAAGTACACGCTGCCGTCGGCGGTGGTCCCGGAGTCGGTGACGTCGACGATGTTCGGGTGCCCGATCTTGGACGCGGCGCGCGCCTCGCGGCGGAACCGCTCGACCAGGTCGGGCATGCGGCTGTAGCTCGGGTGCAGGACCTTGAGCGCGACCCGCTTGCCGATCGCGACGTGCTCGGCCTTGTAGACCTTGCCCATGCCGCCCTCGCCGATCAGCTCGACGATGCGGTAGCGGCCATCGATCTCCAGCCCGATCAGGTCGGGCTCGGCCTCGTCGAACTCCTGCGCCGCGAGCGCGGCGGCCCCGCCCGAGTCCCGCGCGGAGGCGGGCAGGTTGCGGCGGTCGTTGGCGCGGCGGCGGTCGTTGCCCTCGTCCCCGCGGTCGGTGGCGCGGCGGCCGATCGAGCCCGGGCGGCGCACCGGCGGCTCGCCGTCGTCGTCGAGCGTGTCGATCGAGATCTTGGCCGACTTCTCGATCATCTGCCGGAGCTCGTCGGTCGGCGGCAGCGTGAGCGCGCGCGTCCGCACGCGGGCGAGCAACTCGGTGCGCTCGACGCGCTCGCGCACGATATCGTCGGAGAACAGCTCCTGGAGGAACGTGGACATCCGCGTGCCGTCCGTGGTCGGCGCGTTCTGCGCGAGCCACCCCTGCAGCGCCATCCGCAGGTCGTCGCAGTTGGCGTACCGATCCTCGGGCTTGCTCGCGAGCGCCTTGACGCAGATCTCGTCGAGTTCGACCGGTACGCGCGGCGCGCGCTTGCTCGGGCGCATCACCTCGGGGTTCTTCGCCCGCGACAGGAGATCATGCGGCTGGTCCTTGCCGGGCGGGAACAGCTGCCGGCCGGTGAGCAGCTCCCACAGCACGATCGCCGCGGCGTACATGTCCGAGCGACCGTCGAGCTTCTCGCCCCTCGCCTGCTCGGGCGACATGTACGCGACCTTGCCGTAGATGATGCCGGGCGCGGTCTTCTCGAGCTTGAGCGTCGACGACGCGAGCCCGAAATCCGTCAGCTTGACCTCGCCGGTGTACGACACCAGGACGTTCGGCGGGGAGATGTCGCGGTGGACGAGGTTGAGGTCCGGGAACCCATGCGCGTACGCGAGGCCGCGACACAGCTCCTTGATGATGTAGACGGCGACGTCGATCGGGAACGCGACCTGCTTCTTCGCGCAGCGGTTCCACACGGCGCGCAGATCGCGACCCTCGACGAAGTCCATCGCGAGGAACAGCTCGCCGCCGACCAGCCCGGCGTCGAACACCGGGATCAGGTTGCCGTGGGACAGCTTGACGACGACCTTGGCCTCGTCACGGAACCGCGCCACGTACTCGGCGTCCGCCAGGTGTGGAAGGACGGTCTTGATGACCATCAGCCGCTCGAGCCCGCGATCCCCGGCGACCGCCAGGTAGAGGGCTCCCATCCCTCCCTGCGCGAGCGGCCCCAGCAAGTGATACCTGCCGAATTTCCTGGGGTAATGCTCCAGGTCTCCCTCTAGGAGCGCCACGCCTGCGGACGCTACCACGGTGACCGAATCGCCACCAATTGTGCATCTGCGCTAAAGCTACAGGCCCGGTGCAGCGCGCGCGCCCGAGAGCGGCCGTGTCAACGAGCGTAGGCGCGCGTCGCGATTCAGGAACCGGCGCGTTGAGTCCCCATTTCGAACCGACATAGGATGTCGATCCCGCGGTCGTGTGCTGCGGAGTGAGGGGTACACCGACATGGCCGGCGAGCTGGTCCTCGTGATCGATGACAGTCCGACCATCACCAAGGTCGTGCAGCTGGTCCTGACCAAGGCCGGCTATCGGGTGGAGGCCGCGCCCGATGGAGAGGCTGGCCTGGCGGCGGTGCGGGCGCGGCGCCCGGATCTGATCCTCCTCGACTTCGTGATGCCCCGGATGAACGGCTACCAGTTCTGCCGCGAGCTGGTCGCCGACGGCAAGCTGCGCGACATCCCGGTGGTGCTGATGAGCGCCAAGGGCGATCAGGTCGGCGAGCGGTTCGTCAAGGTGATGGGGATCGTCGACTACATCACCAAGCCGTTCTCGCCCGAGGCGATCACCGCGGTGGTCCAGCACACGATCGGCAAGTACGGCCCGGCCGGCGCGGCGGATGACGACAACCCGTCGCTCGTCACCGGCGAGGACCTGTCCGCCAACGACGACGCCGATCGCACCCACGCCCGGGCGTCCGCCCTCGCCCACCTGCGCGGCCAGCTCGCCGACGTCGTGTCCGCCCGGGTCGGCGCGCTGTTCGCGCTCGCCGCGGTGACCAGCGACGCCAACGCCCAGGTGGCCACGGATGCCGCCGCGATCCGCGACGCCGTGAGGGCCGCGCTCGACGATGGCACTCTCACCGGCATGCTCGGCGCGATCGACCTCGGCCTGTTCGGCGAGGGCTCGCCCGGGCTGCGCGGCGACCTCCGCGTGGTCCCGCTCGCCGAGGTCCTCCAGCTGCTCGACGTGCAGGAGCAGTCAGGCGTCCTCACCGTCGAGCGCGCCGGCGCCCGCGTCGACATCTACTTCCGCCGCGGCCGCGTGGACCAGGCGACCGCCGCCGGGGTCCCCGAGGAGTTCCTGCTCGGCCGCTACGTCCTCGACGCCGAGCTGATGCAGCGCGGCGACCTCGAGTCATTCCTCGAGGAGCGCTCGAGCAAGAGCGGCGCGTCCCAGCGCCTGATCGGGATGCAGCTGGTCAAGCTCGGCCTGCTCGGCGACGCCGATCTCAAGACCGTGCTGACCAAGCAGTCGAGCGAGCTGATCTACGAGATCCTGCGCTGGCGCCACGGCCGGTTCCGGTTCGCCGCCGGCCTCGAGCTGCCGCCGTCGGTGATCGAGGCCGCGCTCGGGCTCGACGTCGAGGCCGTCCTGATGGAGGGCTACCGCCGCGTCGACGAATGGCACCTGATCGAGCGTGCGATCGACAACTTCGACGTCGTGTTCCTGCGCAACGAGGACTCGGTGGCCCAGATGGGCCGCGGCCGCCTCACCCGCGAGGAGCTCGCCGTGCTCGAGCTGGTCAACGGCAAGAACACGGTCAAGGACATCATCCGCAAGTCGCGGATGGGCAGCTTCGAGGTCAGCAAGATGCTGTACCGGCTGCTGAGCATCAAGCTCGTGCGCCGGCGCGTCCTGCCCGTCGCGGTGTAGCGCCAGGGCGCGAAGCCCGGCCTCGCCGGAACACCGACCGGTTCGAATCGATCGTGCGGCCTTGGCCGAGCAACGCTTCGGCCTTGCGAAGCTGCTGTTGCCGCGCCGGATCGTCGCTTGGGTCCTGGCGACCGCACGTCCGGGTCCGCGCCGGTGCAGGCGGACTCGGGCCCAGCGATCCGTTCACGAGTAGCGTCATGGCCCTTCAAGAGACCGGGGCGCCGGGGCGCGAGGCGCGGGCCGCGGCGGCGAGCATGTCGCTCCCGACGTAGAGCGCGGAGCGCTCGCAGCAGGCTCCGGAGGGCCGAGGGCGCGCGCGGTTTCGCGAGACTTTTCCCATGATGTCCGGGTTTCGGACGACCGTCCGATCGCAACGATCGATTCATGTCGATTTCAATTGACGGGATCCTGAAGGCACCCGCGGCGCTCGACGCGAAGGGTTGCTGCACACCTCGCCAATCGCTCCAGATCGAGCCGAGCGCGAGGATCTCGTGGCGCACCCGCTTCGTCCACGAACAAGCGTTCCCCGGCGCGCTGAGCGCATCTCCGGGGTGCCGAAACTCGCGTGTTACCAAGGAACACGCGCGGGTGATGCGCGAGGAGATCGACGATGTTCACCGGTGGGGTCACGACGGACGGATACGACGTGAAGGGCGCAGCCTCTGAGACTGGGGAGGAGGCTGCGCCTCGATGGCAGGTGGTCCTGCGACGCCTCGAGGACAACGCGCGGACGCGGGTGAAGCTCGACGCGATCGAGAGCGAGCTGATCCTCGAGGCCGACGCGTGTGACCTGCATCGACACCTGGGATACAGCTCCCTCGCCGAGCTGCTCGAGCGCCACCTGCACTACTCGCGGCACGCGGCGAACGAGCGTATCCGGGTCGCGCGCGAGCTACTCGCGCTGCCGCAGATGCGCGCGGCCTACCAGGCGGGCGCGCTGTCGTTCGCGCACGCACGCGCCCGACGCTCACGGTGCCGCCCGCGATCCGACGCAAGGTGGCGATCGCATGTCACCACGCGTGCGTGGTTCCGGGCTGCCGCAGCCGGCGCTACCTGACCATCCACCACCTCCGGTACCAGGCCCCATGGTGGCGGCCACACCGTCGAGAATTGCGTGCTGCTGTGCCATGCCCACCACGATCGCCTCCACGTGGGGCGACTGCGCATCGAGGGCACCGCGCCGGACGCGCTCGACATCGCGTGGCGGCACCCGGCGACGAACGACAACCACACGTCGGGGGCGGGGCCGTGGGTGTGGCGTCACGTGCCTCTGGA
Organism: Kofleriaceae bacterium; assembly: GCA_964203225.1. Taxonomy (GTDB): domain Bacteria; phylum Myxococcota_A; class Polyangia; order Haliangiales; family Haliangiaceae; genus JABFXX01. The sequence goes on along the minus strand of CAXNMK010000002.1, from coordinate 110,758 downwards.
TCCCGTCGACCACGGGCCCGGATCGTGATTCCCCCACGCGCGGTGGACCGCCGCCTCGCCGCCGACTCGCGCAAGGTGCCCGCAGGTGCGCGGCGCGCCGAGTTCGCCGGCCAGGCCAGCCGTGACGCCTCGCCGGAACGTCGAGGCCGCGTGACGCTCGGAGCGCCACCGGGTGGCGCGGGCGGTGCCCGCCCTCCGGATCTTCTGCGAGAGCCCCGCGGTCTACGTCGGGAGGTACGAGCGCGAGCGCGGCGCCCGCGCTCCACGCGCGGTGCACGGTCTCGACGGTGTGCACGCCGCGCGCCGCACGTACCAGCGAGCCGAGCACGAAACATGGTCGCGGCGTCGATCCCCTCGAACCGATCGGTGTCCTAGAGCGTGCCCGAGACGGCCTCGAGCGGGCCGAGCGTCGTCGGGGATGCCGTCGTCCCGCGGCAGATGCCATCGATCGTACCTGGCACCTCCGCGAGCACGGCGCCCGCGCCCGCGACCGGCGACGAGAGCAGGGGGCTACCCACGATCGGCGCGCGCGGATCGTCGGGGATGCCGTCATGGTCTGACGAGACCTCGTAGAGGCCGCCGGTCTCGGGCACCGGCAGGGTCGGCGCCGCGCCGCCACCCGCGGGCGCGGTCCACAGGTTGGTCGCGAACGTGAACGTGTCGGCAGCGGTGCCGCCGCCGACGTTGACCGCCGTCGCGAGCGTGGACGCATCGTACTCGAACACGTTGCTGATCACGCGGCCGTTCGACGCCGGCAGGAACGTGTAGCCGCCCTGCGTGACGGTCTCCTGGAGGATTCGCAGGTGCCAGCGCTGCTGCCCGCGCACGAGGTTGTGGGCGACCAGGCAGTCGACGCAGCCGACGAACGCGAACGGGGTCGCGCTCGCGCCGAGGCCCGTGATCGCGTTATTGAACGCGCGGATCCGCCGCGCCTCCGCGTTCGGCGTGGTGGCCGACAGTGGCGGCCGGAAGAACTCGAGGCCGGTCGAGCCGCCGAGGTTGATCGCGCGGCTGCCGCTGATCCGGATCCGGCTGTCCCGGACGTCGACGTCCTCGGAGCCGCCCTTGGCCTGCACGGCGTTCTCCATCACGCCCTCGAACGTCGAGCGCGCCACGACGCTGCGGTGGCTGCCGACGTGATCGACGCCCGAGCCGCCGGCGCCGCAGTCGGCGAAGCGCGCGTCGTACACCGCGAGGTCGTGGACGCCGGACACCTTGAGGCAGTCGTTGTTGCCCCCGGTCCCGATCCCGTGGATGTACACGCGCTCCACGACGACGTGGTGGGCCGCGGTGGCGTCCGCCACGTCACCGCCGTCGTCGAGGTTGATGCCGTTGGCGGTCGCGCCGGTGACCTCGAGGTCGTGCACCACCACGTAGGCCGCGCGGGTCAGGTGCAGCCCCTCGCCCCCGCCCACGATCGACGGCCGCGGTTGCCCGGGCTCCCCGCCGATCCAGATCGGTGCGGTCGCGGTGCCGCGGAGATCGGCGACGTACTGATCCGCGGCGTGCACGCCTGGCGCGATCCGGATCGCCGTGCCCGGGGTGGCGATCGCGGCCGCCGCGCCGATGGTGCGGAGCGGCGCCCCCACCGAGCCATCGCCGCCCGCCGCCGCCGCCGCGTCGACGTGGAGCACGCGCGTGGGCGCGAGCCCGGCGGCGAACGTCGGCGGCGCCTCGCACCCCGGTCCCTCGACCGCGCCGTCACCTCCGGCGCCGTCGACCCCGCCGCCATCACCGTCCGGGCGCGCCTGCGAGCCCCCGCACGCCGCGACCCACACCACCGAGGACAGCACGCTCATCCGCATCGAGGCCTAGCGTACGCCGGCGCGCGCCCGCGCGGGGACGGGATGCGCGGGCAGCCCCGCGGGTGAGGCGAGCAGGTGCCCTACCCGCGATCGGATCAGGCCTGTGGCGTCCGCCGGCGGCGGCGCCCGACCACGAGGCCGAGAGTCCCGAGCGCGAGCGCGAGCGCGCCCTCGGGCCGGGCGCCCGCCGAGCAGCAGCCGCCGTCATCGACCTCGCCATCGCAGGTGCCGTCGGCCTCGCACGCGGGTGCGGGCTTCGCGATCACCACGCACACGTCGTCGAGGTTCCACCCACCGAGCTCGAGGCCCGGATCCGAGGCGAGTTCGAACCGGAGGCTGACCGCGCCGGACGCGGCCTGCGCGGTGAGGTCGACGTCCTGGAACCGCCACTCGCGATCCACGTGGTGCACGTTCGCGCCCTCGCCGGAGGCGCTGGCGTACGACGCCCACACCTCGGTGCCATTGGCGAGCACGCGGGCACCGTCGAAGAATCCGTCCTCGACGCCGAGCCAGCGCCTGTACTGGAGCCGGACGCTGGTGTTGCCCTGCAGGTCGATCACCGGAGACTGGGCGACCATGGAGGTGCTGCGCTCGTACATCCCGTCGGTGGAGAGATCGGTGCCGAGCACGCTGGTGCCGCCGAACGCCACCTTCGGATCCCCGGCGAGGCCCTGCGGCGCGCCCACGGCCCACTCGTTGCGGCTCGACGGCGAGGCGCCGAGCGTCCAGTCCGCGGCGCCGTCCTCGAAGCTCGCGCACCACAGCGGCTCGACCTCGCCGATGTACGCCTCGTAGAACGGATCCGCGGCGTTGTTCGGGAACCGCACGCGCGTGCCGTCCTCGAGGGTGACCGTGACCTGATACTGCAGCACGGTGCCGGTCGGCTGCGCGGGCAGCTCCACGGTGTACGTGCCGGCGGTGGCGCCGATCGCGAGCGGCAGCTCGGCCGCGGCGCCGCCGCGCGGCTTCCACGTGGCGACCACCGAGGCGACGGCGGGCCCCGGGCACGCGGCGGTGCTCGCCGGCGGGGTGGCGGTCACCGAGAGCGTGAGACCGTCGCGCACGGGCGGACGCAGCCCGAGGCTGAGCTGCGGATCGGCGAGGCCATGGGCCCCGAACGCGGCGTTGATCGCACACACGCTGGGCGTACCGTTGGTGATGTCGCCATCATCGTCGTCGGCGACCAGCGCCTCGACGTACGACGACGGGATGTCCGTCGCGCGCTGGAGGATGCCGTAGTAGATCAGGCGCGCGCGCGCGTCACCCTCGGTGGCGCCGAGGCTGGCGATCAGCGCCGTGCGCAGGTCCCACAGCGTGCCGGCGATGATCTCGCCGTCGTCGTGGACCTCGCCGGTGGTGTCGTCGGGCCAGCGCTTGTCGACCGCGGGGTTGATGTCGCGCAGCGGCGCATCGGAGAAGAAGAACCCGCGCCCCATGCCCGCGTCCTGCGTGATGAACGCCGCGAACATGTCGGACATGCCCTCGGACAGCGCACCGTCGAACTGCCCGACGCCCTCGATGATCGAGTTGGCGTGCAGCGAGTGTCCGAACTCGTGATAGACGACGTCCGCGAGGCGCCCGGTGTTCGCGCAGCTCAGATTCCCGGGCGTGTTGCTGATCTGCTGACGGTAGAAGTGGATGTCGTCGCCGGTCGAGTACGCGTTGCACGCGTCGGGCTCGTTGACGCTGACCGCGAGCTGGCGGTCGAGCCAGGCGAGGTCCGGCGCGAAGTTCGCCCGGGCGTACGTCTTGGCCGTGCTCGCGAACACGAACGCGGACAGCTGCGCATCGCCGGTCTCGTCGGTCGGCCGGCTCCACACCAGATCCGCCGCGTCGTCGAGCGCCAGCGTCTCGGCGAGCAGCGAGCCGGCCTCGTTGATCACCCGGACCAGGGGCCCGGTCAGGCCCGGCGTCACGGTGGCCGCGCCGTCCGCCCAGGTGACCGTCCCGTCCACGTCCGACAGGGTGGGGATGCCGTTGACCTGGTGGGTGGCGCGCGGCGCCGGCCGCGGGCCGCGGGTGCCGCTCGGCGAGCGATCCGGCACGTCGAACAGCACGCGGCCGCTCGCGAACATCAGGGTGCTGCGGCGCGCGACGGGGCGCCCGTCCACGGCATCGAGCCAGACGTCCCACCGGCCCGCCTGGCCGATCGCCTCGACGGTGACCTGGTCGACCAGCCGGACCGTGACCGGGGCGCCGCCCGCGCGGCGGGTCGGCACGAGGGGCAGCAGCACGCGCGTGGGCGCGCTGGTCACGCGCACGGGGTAGCCGGATGCGGCGAGCCACGCGGTGGCGGTGGTGCCGATCGCCGCGGCATCACGAGCCGGCGGCGCCGCCGCGACCGCGACATCCGGCAGCGCCGTCGAGCTGACCATGACCACGCGGTCCGCCTTGAAGGTCACGCCGATCGCGCCGCCGAGGACGCGGACGCCGCCGGCGTGCTGCACGAACCCGACGCTGCGGACGTCCCCGGCGGCGCCGAGCTGGTTGGTGACCAGCACCAGATCGGCCGGCGTGGCGCCGGGCGCGAGGAGCGCGAGGTGCGCGGCGAGGAACCGGCGCGCGGCCGCCTCGGCGAGCGCCGGTTCGCGGACGGCGCCGGGCGCGACCACGCCGGGCCCCCACAGCCGGAGCGGCACCTCGGTGTCGCGATCCCACAGCGCGGTCCACCCCGGCAGGCCGCGGGCATCGAACGCGCCCGGGCGCGACCACGTGGTGGCGCGGTGGGTGCGCGGCACGGCGCCGACGGCGACCAGCGCCTCTTGCCCGCGCGGGGCGACCAGCGCGTGGCTCGGGTGCACGAGCGCGGCGGCCATGACCGCGGACAGAGCGAGCGACCAACCAGCAGATGACAGCGAGCGCATCGGGCCTCCTGGGGAACGGCGCCATTGCACACCGTGCCTCCGGTTCGAACAATCGAATTCGCGGCCCCCGGCATGACATCCCCCGTCCGGCGCGAGGCCCCGAGGTCACAGCCACGCGATGCGCAGACGCCTCATGCGCCGAGGGCTCCACAGACGCCCCGCCGGGCACGCCCGCAGGCCCCCCCCGTGACGGATTCACCGGCTCGGGGGCGCCAGCGCGGCGCGGGCATCGACGATGTCCTGGCGGATCTGCACGAGGAGCGCGTCCACCGAGGGGTAGGTCCGCTCCTCGCGCAGGCGCGCGACGAACGTGGTTCGCACCCGCCGGTCGTAGATGTCGCCGGCCCAGTCGAGGACGTGGACCTCGAGGACCAGCCCGCCCTGCTGGACGAACGTCGGGTTGGTGCCGAGGCTCGCGACGGCGGGGAGCGGCGGGCCGCCCTCGACGCTGAGCGTCACGGCGTAGATCCCGGGCGCGATCAGCAGCCCGGTGTCGGGCTGGATGTTCGCGGTGGGCACGCCGATCTCGCGGCCGCGCTTGGCGCCGTGGACCACCTCGCCGTCGACGTCCCACGGCCGCGCGAGCAGCCGCCCCGCGCCGGCGAGATCGCCGTCGCGGAGGCAGCCACGTACGCGCGTCGACGACACGACCTCGCCGCCGACCTCGACCTGCGGCACGACATCCACCTCGATGCCCGCGCGGTTGCCGTGGGCGCGCAGGGTCTCGGTGGTGCCGATCCGGCCGGCGCCGTACGAGAAGTCGTAGCCGACGACGATCGCGCGGGCGCCGAGCGCGCCGATCAGCACGCTGTCGACGAACGCGGTCGCGGACAGGCCGGCCAGCTCCTGCGTGAACGGCTCGACGACGACCGCATCGAGGCCCGCGGCCGCGAGCAGCTCGAGGCGGCGCTCGAGCGAGGTCAGCATCGGCGGCGCGGCCTTGCTGGTGAGCACGGCGCCGGGGTGCGGGTGGAACGTGAGCGCGACCGCGCGCGCCTGGTGTGCACGGGCGAGCTCGCGGGTGCGCTCGATCAGCGCGCGGTGCCCGCGGTGGACCCCGTCGAAGTTCCCGATCGCGATCGCGGCGGCCGCCCAGGGCGGCGCGTGCAGGTGACCGCGGATGACGTCCATGCGGGGGAGGTTAGCGCGGAGCGTGCGGGTTGGGCGCCGCCGCGCCGGCCACCTCGGTGCCACCGGGCCGATCGAGCCGGCGCTCGCGCGTACCGGCGCTCGCACGCTCGGTCTCCTGCACGATCACGTGCCCGGGCACGTGATCGATCCGCTGCTGGATCGCGGTCCACCCGGGCGGCAGCAGCACGAGCAGCGCCGCGGTCACGCCCAGCACCACCTGGCCCGAGGCGAGCCGGACCAGCGCCGCCAGCCGCCCGATCGCGAGGCCGGCCAGCATCGCCGCGCCGCCGATCAACAGCGGCCCGGCCACGCCGGCGCGGGCGCCGAGCAGCAGCGCCCCGACGAACCAGCTGACGGCAGCGATCTCGGCGTGGCGCGCGCGCGCGAGCGCCGGCAGCCCCGCGATCGCCGCGACCGCCGTGATCGGGCCGAGCACGGCGCCCGCGAGCAGCGCGAACGCGCCCGGCGCGGTGTGCGCGGACGGCCCGGACCAGCGCAGCGCGAGGTCCGCGAGCCAGCCGGCGCGGGCGGTGTGCGCCGCGAGCGCGAGGAGCACCGCGAACGCGCCGGCGATCGGCACCGCGATCGCCCAGCGCGGGCGCTCCCACGGCGCGGTCATCAACCGCAGCCCCGCGATCGGCACCAGCGCCACGCACCCAGGATCGAGGAGCGCGGCCACCGTGGCCGGCAGCAGCGCGACCAGCGGCGAGCTCGACGGGCGCGACAGCTCGACCAGCGTCCACGCCGCCGCCGCGATCGCGACGCCGCCGCGCGCGAACACGAGGCTCCCGGCGAGCGCGGGATCGAACAGCGTGGCGATCAGCAGCAGCGGCGCCAGCACCGCGCCAACCAGCGCAGGGACCGCATCCCCGGCGAGCGCGCGGATCGCGGCGGCCAGCGCGGCGCCCGCGGCACCCGCGGCGACGGCATCGACCGGGGCCGGCGCACCGAGCCCGACCGCGGCGCCCGCCGACACCACCCCCATCGCGGGGATCACGAGCCAGGACCTCACCCGACGAGGCTACGGATCACCGCCGGGCGGGGCCAATTCTTTGCACGCAGGGCGGCGAGGAGCCAAGGACGGTACAGCCCTCCGTGGGCGTGCACGACCACGTGCTCGTGCACGTCCACGGCGTCCGGGCCGGGCCGGGCCGGGCCGGGGCGGGCCGGGCCGGGCCGGAGCTGCAGGACCCCGCGGCCAGAGGCGGATCGTGGCACGTGCAGGTGCACGTGCCACGTGCCACGTGCATGGCGGCCCGGCATGGCCACCCCGCGGTTGGTCCGACCGTCGCCCCCGCAGTACACTCCCGCCCACGCGCGTGGTCCCGCCCTCGTCCCGATCGCTCGCCGTCGCGCGCCTCGCCCGGGGCGCGCGCTGGCTCGGCCCCAGCGTCGCCGCCGGCTGCGCCGGGGGGCTCGTGGTGGGCGGGATGGCCGCGGTGGCGGTCCGCGCAGCGACGCCCCACGTCGCGCTGATCGCCGCCGGCGTGATGGTCGCGGTCGCGGCGCCGGTGCTCGTGCTCGCGAGCCTCGTCACCCGCGGGCTCGTCCGCGCGTGGCAGCCCGCGCGCCTTGCCGAGGTGCTGCGCGAGGACGGAGGCGCGATGCCACGGCTCGCGAGCGGCCTCGCCGTGCTCGGGCTCGGGCTCGTGGGGCTCGCCTGGCTGATGTTCCAGGGGACGTGGCTGCTGTCGAGCGCGACCGCGTTCAAGCCGCTCGTCGTGGGGTACGCCCAGCCGGTGATCGCGGTGGCCGGGGCCCTCGGCCTGATCGCGGTCGGTGCGCCGCTCGCGCGCGGGTTCGCGGCGGTGCTCCGGCGGCTCGATGCCCGGTGGCAGCGCCGCGGCCGGCGCACGCTGCTCCGCCCACGCGTGATCGCCTCCATGGCGGTGGTGCTCGGCGCCGCGATCCTGACCGGGGTGTGGCGCGCGTTCGTGCAGCGCCGCCTCGGCCCGCTCCCCCTCGCGCCCGTGATGAGCGTGCTGCTGCCGCTCGCGATCGTGCTCGTCACCCACGCTGCGTGGGCGCGCCTGCCGCGCGCGCGGGTGGCCGGCGGAGTCGTGCTCGCGCTCGGCGTGGTGGTGGTGATGGTCGCCGGGCACCGCGCCGCGCGCGCGTGGCCGGTCGCGGCGCTGGCCGTGGGGGACGCCGGCGTGATCGGCGTCGCCGCCGCGCGCGTGCTCGATCTCGACGCGCTGCGGGACGCCGTCCCCACCCGCGCGCTGCGCCCGCCCGCGCGCGAGGGAGCGGCGCACCCGGACATCGTGCTCGTCACGATCACGAGCGTGCGCGCCGATCACACCCCGCCGCACGGCGGCGCGGCCGACATGCCCGTGCTCGCCGAGCTCGCGCGCAGCGGCGCGGTGTTCAAGGCCGCGTTCGCGCCCACCACCTCCACCTGGCCCAGCCTCGCGGCGGTGGCGCTCGGCCGCGGCGTCGACCGGATCGCGCAGGCCGGCGCCCCCACCCGCCTCGCGCCCGCGCACGTGACGCTCGCCGAGCGCCTGCAGGCCGCGGGCTACCACACGGCCGCGTTCACGTGCTGCCCGGAGCTGTGGAGCGCGGCGGCCGCGACCGGTCTCCACCGCGGCCTCGATCACCAGGCCAGCGATGGCGAGGACGCCACCCTCGCCCTCGACGTCGCGCACTGGCTCGCCGAGCGGCCCGCCGGCGTCGACGCTCGCCCGCTGTTCGCCTGGGTTCACCTCGGCGGGCCCGCGCGCTGGCAGGACGGCCCCGCACCGCGCGACGATGCCGAGCGCACGCGCCGCTACGACGCCGCGCTCGCACAGGCCGACCGCGCGCTGGGGCGCGTGCTCACCACGCTGGCCTCCCGCCCCCGTCCCGCGATCGTGATCGTCGCCGGCCTGCACGGCGAAGCGCTCGGCGAGCACGGCCAGGTCGGCCACGGTGCGGACCTCTACGAGTCGCAGCTCCGCGTGCCGCTGGTGATCACCGGCCCCGGCATCCCGGCCCACGCGATCGCCGAGCCCGTCAGCCTGACCGCGCTCGCGGCGACCCTCCTCGACCTCGCCGGGCAGGTCCCGCCGGGTGCCGCAGGCCCCGCGGGCGCCGTCCCCGTCGAGCCGGCCTACGCGGGCCTCGCGCTGACCGTGGAGGGCCCGTCGCTCGCCCCGCTCGCCACCCGCTCCCGGCTGTCGGTGCCCGACGGGGGCGGGGCGATCGCGATCCTGCCGAAGGACCGCGACCACCCCACCGGGCTGACCGCGCTCGTCCGCGGCCGGTGGAAGCTCCTCCGGGCGGGTGCCACCGTCGAGCTGTACGACCTGATCCAGGATCCGGCCGAGCGCGGCAACGTCGCCGGGGGCCGGAGCGACATCGTGGCGCCGATGCGCCGGGTGCTCGACGACCGCGCGGCCGCCCTGCGTCAGCGCAGCGAGCGCGTCAGGTAGAGCGCGGCCGCGGTGGATCAGGGTGGCGCGGCGGCGGCGAGGACGTCGAGCTCCTGCCAGCGCGCGAACAGCCGCTCGACCTCGTGCCGCGCAGCGTCGAGCGCCGCGATCAGCGCCTGGACCTCGGTCGGCCGGTCCTTGAACACGGCCGGATCCGAGAGCGTCGCCTCGAGCTCGGTGACGCGCGTCTCGGCGGTGTGGATCGCGGCCTCGATGCCGGCGAGCTCCTGCTTCTCCTTGAACGTCAGCTTGCGCGGGCCGGCGGGCTTCGGCGGCGGCGGGCGCGTGCCCTTGGCCTCACGCTTGTCGTCGCGCACGGCCGCGGTGGCAGCCCCGGCCTTGGGGCGGCGCTCCGCGTAGAACGAGTAGCTGCCCTCGTACAGCGTGACGACGCCGTCTCCCTCGAACGCGAGGATCGCGGTGGCCACGCGATCGAGGAACCAGCGATCGTGGGACACGATCAGCGCGCAGCCCGGGAACGCGATCAGGCCCTCCTCGAGCGCGCCGAGCGTGGGCAGATCGAGATCGTTGGTGGGCTCGTCGAGGACGAGCAGGTTGCCGCCGCGGCGCAGCAGCCGTGCGAGCTGCACGCGGTTGCGCTCGCCACCGGACAGCTGGCCGACCCGGGTGTCGGCGATCGTGTCGGGGAACGCCATCATGCGGAGGAAGCTGCGCACGTGGATCTTGCCGTCGGGCAGCTCGACGAAGTCGTAGCCCTCGCCGACCTCCTCGAGCACGGTCAGCTCGTCGCGCAGCTCGGTCCGGCCCTGCTCGAGGTACGCCGGGCGCGTGTTCGAGCCGACGACCACCTTGCCGCTGTCCGGCGGATCGACGCCGAGGATGGTCCGGATCAGCGTGGTCTTGCCGGCGCCGTTGGGGCCGACGATGCCGATCCGGTCGCCCGGCTTCATCACGAGCGTGAGGTCCGTGAACAGCAGCTTGCCGCCGAGCGTGCGCCCGGCGCGGTCGAGCTCGACGATCGTGCTGCCGAGCCGCGGCCCGGTGGGCAGGCGGAGCTGCAGCGCATCGGGGCGCTGCGCGTCGAGGGCGGGCGCGCCGGCGACGGCGGCGTCGAACCGGTCGATGCGGGCCTTGGCCTTGGTGGTGCGCGCGGGCGGGCCGCGACGGATCCAGTCGATCTCGCGCCGGATGAACGACACCCGCTGGTACTCGGCCTCGACCTCGGTGGACAGCCGCTCGGCCTGCTTCAGCAGGAACTCGGCGTAGTCGCCCTCGTAGCTGTAGACCTTGCCGCGATCGACCTCGAGGATGCGCGTGGCGACGCGGTCGAGGAAGTAGCGATCGTGCGTGACGACGATCAGCGCGCCCGGCCACGCGGCGAGGCGGGTCTCGAGCCACTCCACGGTCGGCGTGTCGAGGTGGTTGGTGGGCTCGTCGAGGACGAGCACGTCGGCGCGTCCGAGCAGCGCGTGCGCGAGCGCCACGCGACGCCGCTCACCACCCGACAGCTGCCCGATCCTCGCCGTCCGCGGCGGCAGCTGCAGCGCATCCGCGATCGTGTCGATCTCGTACTCGGCGACGTCCTCGCGCGTCAGCGCCTCGGCGACCGTGACCTCGGGGTGGATCGCCGGCTCCTGGGCCACGTACTCGATCGACAGGTCCTTGCGCCAGGTGATCAGCCCCTCGTCGGGGATCAGCGCCGGATCGTCGCTCTGCCCGGTCGCGCGCTGAACGAGCATCTTGAGCAGCGTGGTCTTGCCGGCGCCGTTCGCGCCGATCATGCCGACGCGATCACGCTCGTGGAGGGCGAACGATGCACCGTCGAGCACGTTGCGCGTACCAAACCGCTTCTCGAGATTCTGGACCGTCAGCAGCGCGGACATCGTGGGACCTTCGTCAGCTCAGGCGCGCGAGATCGGTCTGCACGAGCAGGTACGTCAAGCGGAGCAGGTTGAGGCGCGCCTCGGGCGAGCGCACCTTGGCGGCGAGATCCCCGAGGCGCGTGCGCCCGTCGAGCAGGCTGTACACGCGCAGGAGCGCATCGCCGAGCCCGAACTGCGAGAGCTCGTCGGGCTGCGTCGGCTCACCCACGATGAACGCGCGGGCGTGGGTCGCGAGCCAGTCCTCGATCAGCGCCTCGGCGAGCTGCGCCGTCCCCGCGCCGATCACGCGGCACGAGTCGAGGTGGAGCGAGCGGGTCTTCCACGGGTTCGGGTGGCCGGGCGACCACGTGTAGCGCCCCTTCTGCCACGAGAACGCCTCCATCAGCTTGGCCGCGACCTGCGTGGCGAGCAGCCGGTACGCCTCGAGGGGATCGAGGATGTCGAGGCCGACCAGCGTGTCGGCGAGGTGCCCGCCGAAGTGGTGCATCACGGAGAGCGCGCGCTGCAGGGCCTGCGGCGTGAGCGCGCCCTGCTCGATCAGGAAGTTGCCGAACCGCTCCTTCTCGACGTTCGAGTTGACGAACTGCGGCTGGCCATCGAGGAGGTAGGCCTCCTTGAGCACGCCGGCGCGGCCCTCGAGGGACAGCTTGCCGGTGCCCTTGTCGCGGGCGAGTCGGTACAGCACGCGCAGGAGTGGCTGCTCGCGCAGGTCGCCGATCTCGCGCGGCCCCGAGGGCTCGTCGACGTCCTCGGCGACGAGGTCGTCCTCGCCGACGATGATCACCGGGCTCGAGTCGAAGCCGCCGAGCTCGCCGGCGTGGATCGCCTCGCCGCCGATGTACTCGGCGCGCGCGCGCGCAGCCTCGGCCTCGGCGCGCGCGATCGACATCCGCGTCATCGGGCCCGACAGCGCGCCGGCCTCGTCGACGGCCTGCTCGACCGCGCCCGACTGACCGACCTCGAGGTCCGCGGTGGGCGCGTTGATGACCTGGCCGATCAGGCCGGCGAGGTCGCGCGGGCCGACCCGCGTGGTGCGCTTGAGCCAGTCGTCGATCGCGTCGCGGAACTGGGCAGCGCTCTGCCAGCGGTCCTCGGCGCGCCGCTGGAGCGCGCGCACCGTGAGCACGCGCAGCTCCACGGGGAACTCGCTGGCGTACTTGTGCAGGCGGTCGAGCCGCGCATCGCGGACCATCAGCAGGATGTCGAGGTCGTTGACCGACGTGAACAGCCGGCGCGCCATCACCATCTCGGCGAGCAGGATGCCGACCGAGAACACGTCCGAGCGGCCGTCGATGTCGAGCGCGCCGGACACCTGCTCCGGAGACATGTAGCCGTACTTGCCCTTGAGCGTGCCGGCCTCGGTCTTGTGGCGGCGCTCGGCGGCGCGCGCGATGCCGAAGTCCGTCAGCTTGACGTCGCCGCGCCACGACAGCAGCACGTTGCCGGGTGAGATGTCGCGGTGCACGATGCCGAGCGGGCGGCCGTGCGAGTCGACGGCGTTGTGCGCGTAGTCGAGCGCGTCGAGCACCTCGCGGGCGATCAGCGCGGCGAGGTCCGGGGGCAGGCGGATCTGCGCGCGCGCGCACTCGCGCAGCAGCGCCAGCGCGTCGAGGCCATCGACGAGCTGCATCGCGATGTACGGGGCGCCGGCGTCCATGCCGAGCTCGTAGACCTGCACGATGTTGCGGTGATCGAGCTGCGCGGTCAGGCGCGCCTCGTCGATGAACATCTCGACGAACGACTGGTCGTTCGCCAGGTGCGGCAGGATCTTCTTGATCGCGACGATCTTCGAGAACCCGTGCTCCGCCGTCAGCGTCGCCTTGTACAGCTCCGCCATGCCGCCCATGGCCAGGTGATCGATCACCTGGTAGCGGCCGATCATCTTCGGCGTCGTCACGCAGTCTCCATCATACGGGCCCGGCGAGTCCGCCGGGTACAGCGTCGACGAGTCTCGCAGGGTTTCGTCACCGGCGCGACGCGCAAGGGCGCGAAATGCCCCGCGGACCGCTCGGCGTGACCGGGGTGGACCGCAATTGTTGCCGATCGGGGGCCCGCCCCCGAGAATGCTGCGGATGGCTGGCCCCACGGCAGGACCCCCGCGGCGCTCCGGCGGCGCGCTCGCCGTGGCCGCGGGGATCTTCCTGTCGCGGATCGCCGGCCTCGTGCGCGAGCGCGTGATCTCGCACTACCTCGGGCTGTCGGCGGCCGCCGCCGCGTTCGTGGCCGCGCTGCGGATCCCGAACTTGCTCCAGAACCTGCTCGGCGAGGGCGTGCTGTCCGCGTCGTTCATCCCGGTCTACGCGCGACTGATGGCCGAGGGGGAGCACGTCGAAGCGTCCCGCGTGGCGCGCGCGGTGGGCACCCTGCTCGGCCTGGCCGCCAGCCTGATCGCGCTCGTCGGCGTGGTCCTCGCCGATCCCCTGGTCGACCTCCTGCTCCCTGGGTTCGACGACGCGGCGGCGCGCGCCCTGACCGTGCGCCTGGTGCAGATCATGTTCCCCGGGGTCGCGCTGCTGGTGCTGTCCGCGTGGTGCCTGGGCGTCCTCAACAGCCACCGCCGGTTCTTCCTGTCGTACGTGTCACCGGTGCTGTGGAACACCGCGCTGATCGCGGCGGCGATCCTCGCGGGCCGGCGCCTGACCGGCGACGACGCCGACATCGGCGTGTGGCTCGCGTGGGGCGCCGTGATCGGCTCCTCCGCGCAGTTCCTGGTCCAGCTCCCCACCGTGCTGCGGCTGCTCGGCAGCGGCCGGCCATCGCTCGCATTCGGCGATCCGGGCGTGCGCGCCACGCTGCGCGCGTTCGGCCCGGTGCTGATCGGGCGCGGCTCGGTGCAGCTGTCCGGCTACCTCGACCTCGCGCTGTCGAGCTACCTCGGGCCCGCCGTGATCGCCGCGATGCCCAAGGCGCAGCTGCTCTACATGCTGCCGGTCAGCCTGTTCGGGATGGCGGTGTCGGCCGCCGAGCTCCCGGCGATGTCGAGCGCGACCGGCACCGCGGAGGCGCGCGCCGCGCACCTGCAGCAGCGGCTCGCCGGCGCGCTGCGCCGCGTGACGTTCCTCGTGATCCCGTCGGCGGTGGCGTTCGTCGCGATCGGCGGCGCGATCGTGGGCCTGCTGTTCGAGAGCGGACGGTTCGACGCCCACGATACCGCGCTGGTGTGGCTGATCCTCGCCGGCCAGGCGCTCGGCCTGGTCCCCGCCACGCAGGGTCGGCTGCTCGCGTCCGCGTTCTACGCCCTCGGCGACACCCGCACACCGCTGCGCGCCGCCCTCGTGCGCGTGGCCCTCACCGCCTCGAGCGGGTTCGTCGTCACGATCCCGCTGCGCGCCGCGCTCGGCTACAGCACCAGCGTGGGGGCGCTCCTGCTCGCCGCCGGATCGGGCGCCGCGGCGTGGGTCGAGATGCTGCTGCTGCGCCGGGCGCTCGCCCGCCGGATCGGCGGCGTGCCGGTGCCGCGCCGGCTCGAGCTCGGCGCCCTCGCCGCGGCCGTGGTCGCGGGCGCCGCCGGCTACGGCGTGCTGCAGCTCGCCGGTCACCTCCACGCCCGCGCGTGGCAGGCCGCGCTCGTCGCGATCCCGACGTTCGGCGCGGTCTACCTCGGCGCGATGATCGCCGCGCGGGTCCCCGAGGCCACCGCGTTCACCCGGCGCCTCCGCCGCCGCCGCTGACCACCACCGCCCGTGGTATCCCCGGTGCGCGCCATGCGGTCGGCCCCTGCCCTCGCCCTCGCCCTCGCGGCCTGCACCGCCGCGGCCTGTGGCGATCCGCCGGCGGCCGAGGACTGCACCCTCGGCGGGTTCGCCGACGGCGAGACCACCGTGCGCGAGGCGCCCCTCGGCCCGTTCGTCCGCGCCGCCCAGATCACGCTGCCTGCGTCCGCGCTCGGCACCACCCATGCGCTGGTGTTCGCGGAGGTGGCGGGGGCGTGCGGCGAGCCCGCGGCGACCGGCCGCTCCCTCGCGCTGCTGTTCTGCGAGCCCCCGACCGAGCGGACCTACATCGCGGTGGCGCGCTCGCAGTTCCGCTGCCCCGGCGACAACGTGCTCGCGATCGTCGAGGACGGGGGCGGCGTCGACGTCACCACCGGCGCCGGCGGGACGATCCGGATCGCGCAGGCCGGCGCGTGCGCGATCGGGACGTACAGCGCGACCTTCGGCGGCGACGTGATCGAGGGTGCGTTCGACGCCGCCGTGTGCGACGCGCCCTGACGACGATCACAGGAGCGCGACGCTACGCCAGCCAGCGCCAGCGCGCGTACGTCTTCTTGCCGAGGCGGACCTCGGTGTCGTGCGCGAGCTGGACCAGCCGGACCCGCTCGCCGCGGTCGAACGTGCCGTTGCTGCTCGCGGTGTCGACCAGCAGCAGCCGATCGCCGACCTGGATCAGCAGCGCGTGGACGCGCGACAGCGACGTGTCGTCTCCGACGGCGGCGGTGGCGTCACACCGCTCGTAGCGGCCGAGCAGCACGCCATCGCGCAGCGCGTGATCGCCGATGGGCAGCACGAGCTGGCGCTCCGGCGAGTGCAGCTCGAGCGTGCCCGCGGTGGAGCCCTGCGCGAGCCGCATGCTGGTGTCGCGCGGGCCGTGGGTGCGGGTGATGAACGTCGCGCGCGCGTCGGACCGCGGCAGCTTGGGGCCCGCGGTGCCGGTGGCGCCGCCCTCGAGCGCGTCGACGTAGGTCCGCCCGGGCAGCATCGCCCACGCGTCCTCGGCGGACGGCGGCCAGTCCGACGGATCGCCGAGTGGCAGCACGTACATCGCGTACCCGCCACACCGCACGATCGCCGGGCCGTCGGCGGTCAGGCCGCGCAGCGTGCGGCCGGTCTCGTCGACCATCGGTTCGCCGGTGCGCAGGTCGCAGATCCGGTAGCGGATCGCGGTCGAGCCGCGGACCCAGCTCGTCACCGGCTCGAGCACGACGGCGAGCTGGCGCAGCGCGAGCTCGGGGCGCGCGGCGAGGAACAGATCGCAGCGATCGTGGCGGCCGATGATCGCGGTCACCGGGCGCGCCACCCGGGCGACCAGCCACGCGATGCCCGCGGCGTCGCCGGTGGTCTCGTCGATCGCCACCACCGCGAGGCCCGGCTCCTCCACCGGGCGGATCGCCGGCGCGAACCGCGGATACGCGGCGACGAACAGTTCGCGCAGCGAGCGCCGATGGCCGGCCATCCGCAGCGCCTGCACCGGCCGCATCATCGTCGCGCCGTTGGGCAGCGCCCCCCGCACCTGCCCCGCCCACAGGTGAACCGCCAGGGTATGCCGGGGCTCGTCGCTTCCCATCCCCCCAGGATAGCAGGCCCTGGCGGGCCCGGGAGCCCCGATGTTCGCAGGTCAGCGGCAGGTGAGATCGACGTCCGGATCGGCGCGGTGCGGATAGGTGTAGCGGACCGCGTACGGGAACGTCCCACCCTCGACGTCGAGGGCGATCGCCCCGTCGAGGACGCGGCCGCCGTCGCCCTTGAACTGCATGGTCCAGTCGGTGATCCGGATCGACTGCCCGGTCGAGGCGTGGGTCGCCACGATCGACACCAGCTTCATCGGGACCGCCTTGCGGGACAGCATGTCGGCGACCGGCTGGGGCGCGCCCTCGAGGATGTAGTGGATGGTGGTGCCGCCCTTGACGTCCTGGACGCTGATCCGGTTGGCGACGTGGATCGCCGCGGCGATCGCCCTGGCGATCCGCCTGGGCGAGGTCAGCAGCGTGCCGCCGCGCAGCTCGTCGACCGCGATGCCGAGCAGCGCCGCGCCCGGCCCGGCCGCGGTGAATCGGATCTCGACGTCCCCGGCGGCCCGGCCCAGCACCTCGAGCGGGCTGCCACCGCGGGCGGCGACGTCGAGCGCGCTCGACGCCTGCGCGGACACCTGGAACCCGACCAGGTAGCTCTGCGGATCGAGCGGATCGAACGCGAGGGGCTGGCCATCGGCGAGCGTGGTGCGGATCGACATCAGCCCGTTGGGCGTGGCGAACTCGCCGTTGCCCCGGTACTGCATCACCGAGCCGCGGCCCCGGCCGAGCGCCGCGTTGACGAGGACGTTCGCGATCGACGAGCTGAAGTCGAGGGCGAGCCCGCCGCACACGATCATCTCGTGGTAGCTGTCGCGGAGATCGGCGACGATCGCGAGGTTCGCCGGGACGTCGCCGGTGGCGCACCCGGTGAGCGCGGCCGGATCCGCCAGCTCGTCGATGACCAGGCGCCCCGAGGCGCTGCCGCTGGCGCTCACGCTGCCCCCCCCACACGCGGCCAGGCCCCCGCCGCACGCGGCGAGGGTCACCACGAACGCCCGGACGCTCGCTCCGACGCGGCCCATGCGGCCCATGCGGCCCATGCGGATCGACTGATGCCTCATGGTGACGAGGATCGCACGGAAGCGGTCACCACGGCGCGGGCTTGTAGTCCTTGAGGAACAGGCCCCACTGGTGGGCGCCGGTGTTCACGCCGTCGAACAGCGGATCGACGATCCTGGCCGCCCCATCGACGATGTCGAGCGGTGGGTGGAACCCGTGGATCGCCTGCTTGCGCGTCGCGTGGCCCACCGGATCTTCGTCGGTGACCCACCCGGTGTCGACGCTGTTCATGTGGATCCCGTCGCGCACGTACTCGATCGCGCTGGTGCGGGTCATCATGTTGAGCGCGGCCTTCGCCATGTTCGTGTGCGGGTGCTTGTCGGTCTTCCACCGGCGGTAGAACTGGCCCTCCATCGCCGACACGTTGACGACGTGCGCGTCGTTGGTGGGGACCTTGGCGAGCAGCGGCCGCAGGCGCGCGTTGAGGACGAACGGGGCGATCGCGTTGACGAGCTGCACCTCGAGGAGCTCCGCGGTCGGCACCTCGGCGAGCGTCAGCCGCCAGCTGTTGGTGTCCCGCAGGTCGACCTGCTGGAGGTCCTGGTCGAGCCGGCCCGCCGGGTAGAGGTGCTCGCCGCGCTCGAAGTCCTCCGCGAGCAGCGGCACCTGCGACAGCACGGCGGACTTCCACAGGCCGGTCGCGTGGATGTCCGAGCCCGCGGCCCGCACCAGGCCCTCGCCCATCGCGTGGTTGCGCTCGAGCACGGTGCGCTCGGCCGCGGGCAGCTGCGCGTAGGGCTCCGCCTCGGGCGCGAGCACGTGGTCGTACCAGCCCGACGGGCGCCGCACGGTCTGGCACGCGTTGTTGATCAGGCCGTCGAGGCGCGAGTAGCTCGCCACGATGTGCTGGCACAGCAGCTCGATGCTGGGCGTGTGCCGCAGGTCGATGCCATAGCAGTGCAGCCGGTGCAGCCAGTCGCTGGCGTCGACCTCGCGCGCGAACCGGCGGGCGGCGTCGCGCGGGAACCGGGTGCACACGATCACCTCGGCGCCAGCGCGCAGCAGGAACATCGCGGCCTGGTAGCCGATCTTGACGCGCGCGCCGGTCACCATCACCACGCGGCCGCGCAGGTCGGCGGTCTGGTTCCGCTTGGCCCAGTTGAGCTCCGCGCACGGCGGGCACATCTGGTCGTAGAACTGGTGGAGCTCGTGGAACTCGGTCTTGCAGACGTAGCAGAGCCGCGCGGTCGTGACCTTGACCGCCGGCGCCCCGTCGGCGCGCTGCGCCTCGGCGGCGGCCCAGGTGTCGACCAGCTCGCCTTCGCCGTCCTCGCCGGGCTCGGGCTCGTCGCGCACCGGCGCGTCGAGCTGCATGTCCGCGGGCTTCGGCAGCGGCGTGCGGAACACCGGCTCGCGGCGGAGCGCGCGGATCCCGGTCTGGTCGAGGAGCGCGCGGTCGGCGTCGCGGCGCGCGGCCACCCGCTGGCGGATCAGGACCTTGCCGAGCGCCTTGCGGCTGTAGCGATCGGGCCGTGACAGATGCCCGGCCGCGGACACCAGGCGGATCCGGGTGGGCTCGTCGAGCTCGGCGAGCTGGCGCAGGTCGGTTCCGAGGCGCTCGAGCAGCCCGATCGCTTCCTCGACCTCACGTCGCTTGGTTTCGTCCACGGCGGCGTATATTGACTCGCCGCATGATCATCGCCAAGCGACTCAAAGGAAAAGCCATCTCCGCCTGGCTGGGACCCTCCGGCGATGCCGCGCGGCGGGTCGTGACCCGGGCCAAGCAGAAGATCGCCGGGACCGGTCCCCGCCTCGAGGTCTACTTCGACCTCGCCGACCCGTGGAGCTACCTCACCGGCCAGGTCGTGACGCGGCTGCTCGCCGCCTACCCGGTGGACCTGGCGTTCACCGTCGTGACGCCCCCGGGGACCGACGTCTCGCCGATGCCACTCCTCCAGGCCGCGCACAGCTTCCGCGACGCGCAGCACCTCGCCGCGTACTGGGACCTCGAGTTCCCGGGCAAGAAGGAGCCGGATGCCGGCATGGTCCGCGACGTCGGCTCCGCGCTGATCCGGGCCCGCCCGGCGCGCGAGCAACTCGCGTGCGCGATGGACCTGACGAAGACCATGTGGAAGGTCGACAAGAAGCTGCTGGTCACCCAGCTCGGCACGTTTGGCACCGAGTCACACGGCGAGGTGCTGCCGATCCTCAACTCGCACTACGGCGAGCTGCGCAAGGCCGGCCACTACCAGGGCGGCATGATCCAGTTCGACGGCACCTGGTACAGCGGCGTCGACCGCCTGCCGTACCTCGAGGCCGCGCTCGCGAAGGTGTTCGGCACGGCGGTGGTGGGCGTGGTCAAGCCGCGCCCGCTCGAGGAGCGCGGACCGCTCGCGCTGTCGGACAAGCCGCTGATCTGCGACATGTGGTTCTCGTTCCGCTCGCCGTACTCGTACCTCGCGCTCGAGCAGATCGAGGCGGCGCTCGCGCCGTACGGCGTGCCGCTGGCGCTCCGGCCGATCGCGCCGATGGTGTCGCGTGGGCTGCCGATGCCGACGATCAAGAAGCTCTACATCCTGGGCGATGCCAAGCGCGAGGCCGACCGCCTCGGCATCCCGTTCGGCGAGATCTGCGACCCGCTGGGCGCGGGCATCGACCACTGCATCGCGATCATGTACTGGGCGCTGCGGCGCAGCCCAGCCGAGGCCCTGGCATTCGCGCGCTCGGCGATGCGGGGGATCTGGTCCGAGGCCAAGGACCCGGGCGAGTACATCGACCTGCGCGTGATGGTCGAGCGGGCCGGCCTGCCGTGGGAGGAGGCCAAGGCGGCGCTCGGCGATCCGGCGGCGGCCCGGATGGCGTTCGACAACGCGGCCGATCTCAACGGGATCGGGCTGTGGGGCGTGCCGTCGTTCCGGATCGGCGAGCTCGTGCTGTGGGGCCAGGACCGGCTCCCGCTGATCGCGGACCGGCTCCGTCGCCACCCGCCGCGTGCGACGCCCTGACCCCCGCCGCCGTCCGGACCGGGCAGATGACGCCCGCTCCAGCAAATGTCCTCGTGAGCCCTCCGGGGCCCGTGTTATCACCGCCATCCGTCCGGGACATCCCGGCGTCCGGAGGCGCGATGACCGAGAACGATGGCGTGGAAGCGGTGAAGCTGGTCGATCCCGAGGTCCCGGCGGATCAGGGGCTGTCCAGCCTGGGGCTACTGATGCAGCTGTCGGGCTCCGTGCTCGCGGCGTATGCGGCGCTGGTGACGCTATCGATGCTCGTGGTGCCCGGAATGGGCATGGCCGGCACCAAGGGTTACTTGATGTTGATCATCGCGGCCTGCATCGCGCGATCGCTGGTGCACCGCGCCGCGGGCACCGAGCTGCTGTACGGCAAGCCCGGGTTCGAGGACAACCCCACGCACAAGCCGTACGGCGGGATCGATCGCTACGTGATCGTCGGCCTCATCCAGTCGCTGTTCGTCAGCGGCATCCTGGTCGCCAAGTTCGGCGTCCCGACCAAGCTCGGCCTCGGCCTCGGCCTCGGCCTCGCCGCGTGGCCGGCCACGCTCGCGGTGCTGGTGCGGCTGCCGCGGTTCAAGCGGTTCCGCGACGGCCTGCCGATGTCCGAGGACAAGGGCTTCGAGGGCGCCTCGATCCTGATGACCGTGCTCGGCACCTGCGGCGTGCTCGGCGGCGGCGCGTTCGTCGTGATCATGCTCGAGAGCAAGGGCATGCTGGAGGGCGCCGGCGCGATCGTCCTGATCTCGGCGGTGACGATGGTGATCCGCTCGGTCCTCCACGTCCAGGCCGGCATCGCGGGCCTGCGCGAGACCAGCATCGATCGCTCGGTCGAGCTGGCCATCCGCTACGCGAACTTCGGCGTGATCAGCGCGTTCTGCGTGGCCGGCGCCATGGTCCTGATGGCGATGATGAGCGGCTTCCACATCATGATCATGGTCGTCGTGGTGTGCATGACCTGGATGCTGATGACGTGGCCGATGATCATCCGCAAGTTCTTCGGCGACCGGCAGTTCTCGGACCTGCTCGCCGGCGATGCCGCCGCGATCCACCGCCGCTCGCCGGACGCCGGCCTGACCGGCCTCGGCTGGCTGCTGTTCGCGATCGCGATGCTCGGCGCGACGATGACGATCCCCGCGCTCATGGCCACCGGCGGCGACGCCAACCAGGTCCTCGAGATGTTCTCCGCGATGGGCAACGTCGGGACCCGCTCGATGTGGTTCGGCGTGGGCGTGACCGTGCTCCAGGGCTGGGCCGGCTACGAGCTGATCCGCATGGGCCGTGGCCACCGCATCATCGCGACCGTGTATGCGGTGATCGCGAGCGGCGTGGCGGTCTACACGATGTGGCCGCTGGTCGAGCAACTCACGCACATGTCGCTGGATCGCGCCGGCATGGGCGGCGTCGCCGTCCTGGTCCCGGTGGCGATCCAGCTCGTGATCCCGGTCGCGACGCTGCTGCTCGTCAACCGAACGTTCGCCCCGACCGCGCGTGCCCGGTTCCGGGCTCCCGCCGGCTCCACGCCGGCGTGATCCCGCGCGAATCGCCGGCCCGGCGTTGAACTGCGCCCCGGGCCGGCGGATGCTGGGGCCGTGCTGTCCCGCCGCGACCTGATGTTGCCGTGCCTGCTGCTGGCGGCCGGCTGCCAGGATGACGTGGCCACGCCGTTCCCGGTGGGCCTCGAGCCCCTCGACGCCAACCGGGTGCCGGACGCGACCGGCGCCCCGGCGGAGGAGCTGCGGACGTGGTCGAGCGACGGCAGCGTCAAGACGGCCCACGGACGCGCCTTCGTGTTCGCCCCACCGGCCGCGCTGTGGGCGGTGATGAAGGACCCCGAGGTGATGATCGCGCGGTGCTCCACCGACGAGCGGACCTTCGTCGCGGACAACGACCCAGCCTACGAGTTCAGCTTCCTCGCGAGCTACACCGTGAACATGGTGCTGACCGTCCAGTGGGACGACCAGTGGCGGTTCGGCGTGGTCGAGGGCACCGCCGCGGCCCCGACGCTGAGCATGGCGCGGCACCAGAAGGTCCAGGGCTCGGACTTCATCTCGCTGTCGACGGGCACCGTCCAGCTGCTGGCGACCCCCGACCCGGACATCTCGGAGGTCGCGTTCGTCGAGCAGCTCGACGCGGTCAGGGGCAACGCCGGAGATCTGATCGAGGGCATGCAGGACAACTACAACCGGATGCGCGCCGCTCTCCGCGGCGAGCCGCGCCCCCTCTGCCCGTGACCCCCTGCCCGTGACCCCCTGCCCATGCCCCCCTGCCCATGACCCCCTGCCCGTGATACCGCTGCGCCGGGTGCCATGAAGCGACGGATCGCGCTGATCTCCACCGGCGGCACCATCGAGAAGACGTACGACGAGCTGTCGGGCGTCCTCGCGAACCACGTGTCCGTCCTCGACGTGATGCTGGCCTCGCTCGAGCTCCGCGGCGTGGAGGTCCAGCGCGTCCAGCTGATGAACAAGGACAGCCTCGAGATGACGCCCGAGGACCACACGCTGATCGCGTCCACCGCGGCGCAGCTCGCGCGCGCGATGACCGGCGTGGTGGTCGTGCACGGCACCGATCGCCTCGCCGTCTCGGGCGATCGCGTGGTCGAGCTGGTCGGCACCCCGGCCTCGCCGATCGTGTTCACCGGCGCGATGCGCCCCTACGAGCTGCGCTCGACCGATGCGCTGCAGAACCTGACCGAGGCGCTGATCGCGGTGCAGCTCCTGCCGCCCGGCGTCTACGTCTCGATGCACAACCAGGTGCTGCAGTTCCCGGGCATCACCAAGGACCGGACCCTGGGCACGTTCGTCAAGGCGCCCCGGTGACCGAGATCGCGGATCTCGGACCGATCGTACCGGCGCTGCTCGAGGCGCTCGGTCATGGCGGGACCGCGGTCGTCGTGCTCGCCGATCACGGTGACGGCCGCTACGAGCGGCTGTACGCCAGCAAGGCCACGGCGACGATGCTCGGGGTCACCGCCGAGGAGCTCGACGCCCGCAGCGTGCTCCAGACCATCCCACCCGAGCAGTGGCCGCTGGTGGCGCAGCTGGCGGCGAGCTTTCGCGCCGGCCAGCCGATCCCGCCCGCGCTCGAGATGAAGCTCGCCCACAAGGACGGCAGCCTGATCCCGGTCGAGATCTCGATGGGCATCCAGCGCCTCGGCGCCCGGGTGATCTACGTGCTGCTGCTCCGCGCGGCCGGGCCCCAGCGGCAAGCGCAGGTCTCGTTGCTCGAGGCCGACCGCATCGGCCTGGTCGGCGCCCTCGCCGCCGGGTTCGCCCACGAGATCAACAACCCGCTGACCTCGATGCTCCTCAACCTGCGCTCGCTGCGGAAGCAGCTCAGCGCCGCCGGCGTGACCGCCCCGCCGCAGGCGCTCCGCTGCATCGAGGACATCGCCACCGGCGCCGAGCGGATCGCGAGCAACGTGCGCGCCCTCCAGACCCTGGCCACCCGCAGCACCACCCAGCCGATCGACCTCGCGGCGGTGGTGTCCTCCGCGCTGCGCCTCGTCGCACCGACCCTCGGGCCGCGCGCCCACGTGATCCGCCAGATCTTCCCGGTGCGGCCCGTGATCGGCGAGGAGTCCCGGATCGGCCAGGCGGTCCTCGCCATGATGCTGTTCTCGAGCTCCGGGTTCGACACCGAGGACCCCTCGGCCCACAACCGGATCATCGTCAGCGTCGAGGAGCGTGGGACCGACGTCGTGGTCGAGGTGTCGGACAACGGCCGCGACCTGACGGCCGATGAGGTCCGCTCCGCGTTCGACCCGTTCTTCCGCTCGAGCGCCCGCGGCGCCGGCGTCGGCGTCGGGCTCGGCGTCGCGCGCTCCGTGGCGACCGCGCTCGGGGGGGACGTCACCCTCGCCCCGCGCGCGGGCGGCGGCGCCGTCATCACCCTGCGGGTCCCGATCGAGGGTCGGTTCTGACGCGCAGCGACCGATCAGGGCAGCGTCGGCGGCTCGCGCTGGACCAGGAAGATCGCGTGGGCGGTGGCGACGGGGGCCGCGCGATCGGCCTGCCACGCCTCGACCCGCGCGTTGGTGACCCGGCGGCCCTGGCGGGTGATCACGCAGCGGGCGTGGGTGTCGATCGGCCCTGCCGACCGCAGGTAGTCGACGGTGAACGTGATGGTCCTCGGCAGCACCACGGTCTCGGCGCGCCACAGCAACTCGAAGATCGCGGCGGACTCGAGCAACGCACCGAGCGTCCCGCCGTGGAGCGCCGGTAGCGTGGGGTTGCCGATCAGCATCGGCGTGTAGTGCATCGTGGTGACAAGCTCGTCACCGACCTGCGCCGCGGTCAGCCCGAGGAACGCCGCGTACGGGATCGCGGCGACCAGGCCGCCGAGGTCGCCCGCCTGCCTGGCGGCGGCGAGCCGCGCGAGGAGGGTGGCGTCTGCGCTCACGACCGCGGGCTTCCCATCTTGGTGCCGAGCATGAACGTGCCGACCGCGTGGGCGATCGGGTCGGCAGGGTCGTCGTGGTACGCGACCGCGCGAGTGAACGCGACCGTGTGACCGACCTTGTAGCAGGTGGCCCGCGCGAGCACGGCGCGGCCGACCTCGGCGGGCCGCAGGTAGTCGATGCGGAGATCGAGCGTCGCGATCGGCAGGAGCCTGTCGAGGGCAGCGAACACGGCGGCGCCCGACGATCCGTCGAGCAGCGTGGAGATCGCGCCGCCGTGGAGCACGCCGGTCTCGGGGTTGCCGACCAGGTGGGCGGCATAGGGCAGCCGGAACAGCGTCTCGCCGGGATGGACCTCGAGGATCTCGATGCCCAGGGCGTGGTTATGGGGGACGTTGGTCGCGAACGACCGTACCAGCACGAGGCGGCGCTGCGCGGCGGCGTCGGGCTCCTCGGTCATCGGGCCGTGAGCTTACCCTCCAAACGGCCTGGGTGCCGCGAGGCGGCTGTGTAGACTGTGCCCATGCTTGCCGCCCCGCCCTCGACCGGATGCCGCGCGTGACCGCGCAGGTGCCGCCCGCGGCGACGGGCAGGACGGACGAGGTGGGCGCAGAGGTGGGCGCAGAGGTGGGCGCAGAGGTGGGCGCAGAGGTGGGCGCAGAGGTGGGCGCAGAGGTGGGCGCAGAGGTGGGCGCAGAGGTGGGCTGGAGAGTCGCGTTCGGCTGGGACGCCGGCTGGGAGGCCGCGCGCCACGTCGTCGATCCCGCCAGCGAGCTCGTGCCCGTGCGCGTGAGCGCGGAGCACCGCGGCGCCTCGCAGGCCCACGGGCCCGGCGGGGTCGGCTGGATCGAGCTGACCGGCCGGCACTACAGTGCGGCCGACGACAAGCGCGCGCTCCCGACGGTGGGCGACTGGGTGCTGGTGGAGCGCTGGGACACCGCCGTCAGCGGCAAGGGCGCCGCGATCGTGCGGGCCGTGCTGCCGCGCCGGACGTTCCTCGTGCGCAAGGCCGCCGGCGAGGCGGTCGCCCCGCAGCCCCTGGCCGCCAACGTCGACGTCGCGCTGGTGATGAGCTCGGCCAACGCCGACCTGTCGCCGGCGCGCCTCGATCGCTACCTCGGCCTGCTGCGCGACGGAGGCATCGAGCCGGTGCTCGTGCTGTCCAAGGTCGACATGATCGAAGATGCCTCGGCCGCGCTGCGGACGCTCGCGGCGGTCGCCAGCGTCCGCGTGGTGGCGCTGTCGAGCACCCAGGGCGTGGGGCTCGAAGAGCTGCGCGCGCTCGGTGGGCCGGGCCGCACCGCGATGGTGCTCGGCAGCTCGGGCGTCGGCAAGTCCACCCTGCTCAACGCGCTGATCGGGACCCGCCAGGAGACCCGCGCGATCCGCGCCGACGAGCGCGGCCGCCACACCACCACCCGCCGCGAGCTGTTCCTCGCCCCGGATGGTGGCCTGTGGATCGACACCCCGGGCATGCGCGAGCTGGCTCAGTGGATCGATGAGGGCGACGAGATGGTGTTCGAGGACATCACCGCGCTCGCCGCGGGCTGCCGGTTCCGGGACTGCAAGCACCTCCAGGAGCCCGGCTGCGCGGTCCGGGGCGCGGTGCCGGCCCCCCGGCTCGCGAGCTTCCACAAGCTGACCGCCGAGCGCGCGGTCGCCGCCCGGCGTCAGCTCGAGGCGCAGCGGATCGTCGCCAGCCGGCGGCGCAAGAAGCCCGCGCCTCCCACGTAGTGGCCGGCGTGTTATAGGGCGCCCACCGTGATCGCGTTCTCCTCGGTCAGCAAGCAGTACGGCGGACAGATCCTGTTCGTCGATGCCTCGTTCCAGATCAACCCCGGCGAGAAGGTCGGCCTGGTCGGCCCCAACGGCGCCGGCAAGAGCACCGTGTTCCGGCTGATCACCGGGGAGGAGCAGCCCGACGACGGTGCCGTGGAGCGCCCGCGCAAGCTGACGCTCGGGTACTTTCGCCAGGACGTCGGCGAGATGGCCGGCCGGTCGATCCTCGCGGAGACCTGCGCCGGCGCCGGCGAGGTCGCGGAGCTCGGCGAGGAGCTTCATCTCCTGACCGCCAAGCTCGAGGATCCGGGCGACGACCTCGAGCAGGTGGTCGAGCGGTTCGGCGAGGTGCAGGCGCGCTACCAGGATCTCGGCGGCTACGAGCTCGAGGCGCGCGCGCAGGCGATCCTGAGCGGCCTCGGCTTCCACACCGAGCAGGTGGCCAGCGACGTCGGCACGCTGTCGGGCGGCTGGAAGATGCGCGTCGCGCTCGGCCAGATCCTGCTCGCCAAGCCCGACCTGCTGCTGCTCGACGAGCCCACCAACTACCTCGACCTCGAGTCGATCCTGTGGCTCGAGCAGTTCCTCCGCGACTACGAGGGCACGGTCGTGATGACCTGCCACGACCGCGAGATCATGAACCGCGTGGTCGCCAAGATCGTCGAGATCGACGGCGGCGAGCTGCGCACGTACACCGGCAACTACGAGTTCTACGAGCGGATGCGCGTGATCGAGACGCAGCGCCGCGAGGCCGAGTACGAGCGCCAGCAGGCGCGGCTCGCCAAGGAGAGCCTGTTCATCGAGCGGTTCAAGACCCACACCGCCAAGGCGGCGCAGGTGCAGAGCCGGATCAAGAAGCTCGACAAGGTGGAGAAGATCGAGCCGCCCAAGCGGATCATCGAGAAGACCTACGAGTTCCGCACCCCGTCCCGGTCCGGCGACGACGTCGTCAAGATCGACGGCCTCCGCAAGGCGTACGGCGCGCGCGTGGTGCACGGCGGGCTGTCGCTGACGGTGCGCCGCAAGGAGCGGTGGGCGGTGATGGGCGAGAACGGCGCGGGCAAGTCGACCCTGCTCAAGATGATCGCCGGCGTGCTCACGCCCGACGCGGGCACCGCCGCGATCGGCGCCTCGGTGTCGATGGGCTACTACGCGCAGCACGTCATGGACGCGCTGTCCGCCGACCACACCGTTCTCGACGAACTCCAGGAGCACGCGCCGTCCGCCAACCAGGGCACGCTGCGCAGCCTCGCGGGCGCGTTCGGGTTCCACGACGACGACGTGTTCAAGCCGGTGCGGGTGCTGTCGGGCGGCGAGAAGGCGCGCGTGGCGCTGTCCAAGCTGCTCTACGACGCCCCGAACCTCCTCGTGCTCGACGAGCCCACCAACCACCTCGACATCGTGACCAAGCGCGCGCTCGTCCAGGCCCTCGCCGACTACGAGGGCACGCTGATGTTCGTGTCCCACGACCGGCAGTTCCTCCGCGCGCTCGCGAACCGCGTGCTCGAGCTGTCCGCGGCGGGCCCCCGGATCTACGGCGGCAGCTATGAGGAGTACGTCACGTCCACGGGGCGCGAGGCCCCGGGCATGCGCGAGGCGTGACGGCGTGACCTTCGAGGTCGCCGTGTTACGCTGACGGCGTGGATCCGGACGACGACGAGCGCACCCAGCTGGGGTTCGTGGCGCCCCCCGACGCGCCCGCGCCGCCGACGGCGCCCACCGCGCGCAGTTCCACGCCGGCGATCCGCCCGGTCACCCATCCCGTGGTCGCCCACACGACCGCCGGCACCTCGCCCGCGCGGCCGAGCTCGACCGCGGTGCGGGCGGCCGGCACCCACGCCCCCCGCACGCTCACGATGGCCGCGCAGCAGCCGGTCGACACGGCGTCGGCGGCGCTGCGCGCGCCGGTCCACTCCACCACCGCGCTGTCCTCCACGTCCGCGCCAGGCTGGGATGGCGAGAGCCGCGCCGGCGTCGACCTCGCGCCGGGCACGCGCATCAAGCAGTACGAGCTGATCCGCGAGCTCGGCGCGGGCGGCATGGGCGTGGTGTACGCCGCGCGCGACCTGCGCCTCGGGCGGCGCGTCGCGATGAAGTTCCTGCGCCACGTCGATCGCGACGTCATCGACCGGTTCCTCGTCGAGGCCCGCGCCACCGCGCAGTGCAACCACGACAACATCGTCATCATCTACGAGGTCGACGAGTGGGAGGGCATGCCGTACATGGTCCTCGAGTTCGTCGACGGCCGCCCCCTGCGCGATCTCGTGGGCCCGCTCGGCGACGAGATCGCGCTGCCCTCGTCGCGCGTGATCGAGCTGATGCTGCCGATCGCGCGCGCGCTCGCCCGCGCCCACGAGCTCGGCATCGTCCACCGCGACCTCAAACCCGAGAACGTGCTGGTGTCGACGGCCGGCCAGGTCAAGGTGCTCGACTTCGGGATCGCCAAGGCCCTCGGGAGCCCCGACGCGGCGCCGCGCCGCACCGGCTACCTCGCCGCCGTCGCTGCGCCGAACCTGACCCTGACCGCCGAGGGCGCGATGGTCGGCACGCTGCCGTACATGTCGCCGGAGCAGCTCGGCGTCGACGAGGTCGATCACCGCTCGGACCTGTTCTCCGCCGGCGTGATGATGTTCGAGATGCTCGCGGGCCGGCACCCCGTGGAGCCGCTCGCGAGCGACGCGCTGATCGGCGCCCTGCTGTCCGCGGAGCCGCTGCCGTCGATCCGCACCGTCGTTCCGGACCTGCCGGAGCTGCTGGTCCGGCTCGTCGATGGGTGCCTCCGCAAGGCCAAGGCGGAGCGCATCGGCTCGGCCGCCGAGCTCGCCAGCGGCCTCGAGCAGCTGCGCCCCGGGCGCACCGGCCGCCAGCTCGCTGACGGCGAGAGCCCCTACCCTGGCCTCACCGCGTTCCAGGAGCAGGACGCCAACCGGTTCTTCGGCCGCGCCCGCGACATCACGCGCATGGTCGCGCGCGTGCGCGAGCTGCCGCTGTCCGCGATCATCGGCCCGTCGGGCGTCGGCAAGTCGTCCTTCATCCGCGCCGGCGTTGGCCCCGCGCTCAAGGCCTCGGGCGAGACCTGGGACGTGATCACGCTGCGACCGGGCCGCCACCCGCTCGCCGCGCTCGCCGGCGTGATCGAGCGCCTGTCGTCGCGCACCAACCCGACCAGCTCGGGCCGCGCGGTCGGCCACGAGCAGGTGCTCGAGCGGCTCCGCACCGAGCCCGGCTACCTCGGCGTGACGCTGCGCGCGCGCGCCACCGCCACCAGCAGCCACATGCTGCTGTTCATCGATCAGTTCGAGGAGCTGTACACGCTCGTGCCCGACGCCGCCGAGCGCCAGGCATTCACGGCCGCGCTCGGGGCCGTCGCCGACGACACCGCCTCCCCGCTGCGCGTCGTGGTCTCGATGCGCTCGGACTTCCTCGACCGCGTCGGCGAGAACGCGCGGTTCATGGAGGAGCTGTCGCGCGGGCTGGTGTTCCTGTCGGCGCCGGACCGCGACGGCCTGCGCGAAGCGCTCGAGCAGCCCGTCGAGATGGTCGGGTTCCGCTACGAGCACCCGGCCATGGTCGGCGACATGCTCGATGCGCTCGCCCACACGCCGGGCGCGCTGCCGCTGCTCCAGTTCGCAGCCGCCAAGCTGTGGGACGCGCGCGATCGCGATCGCCGCATGCTCACCCAGGCGAGCTACCAGGCGATCGGCGGCATCACCGGCGCCCTCGCGACCCACGCCGACGAGGTCGTCCGCAACATGGACAGCGCAGCGCAACGGCTGACCCAGACGGTGTTCCGCCAGCTCGTCACGCCGGAGCGCACGCGCGCGATCGTCGAGCTCGCGGATCTCCGCGCGCTGTCCGCCGATGGGGATGCGCTCGCGCGCGTGATCGATCAGCTGGTCGCCGCGCGCCTGCTCGTCGTCCAGACGCGCGGCGACGGCAGCGGCGGCTCGGTCGAGATCGTCCACGAGTCGCTGATCGAACGGTGGCCGGCGCTGCGGCGTTGGCTCGACGAGGATCAGGAGGACGCGGTGTTCCTGTCGCAGCTCGCCGCCGCGGCCAAGCAGTGGGATGCGCGACAGCGGCCCGGCGGCCTGCTGTGGCGGGGCGACGCCGGCGAGGAGGCGCGCCGCTGGCACGCCCTGCGCCCGCGCACGCTCCCCCCACGCGAGCAGGCGTTCATCAACGGCGTGATCCACCTGTACCGCCGCGGCCGCCGGGCGCGCCGGTTCGCCGTCGGCGCGGCGTTCGTCGTGCTCACCGGCATCGCCGGCGCTGCCTCGATCGCGTACGTGCGGATGAGCGGCCTCGAGGACCAGGCCCAGACCGCGCTCGCCACCGCGATGGACGAGAAGCGCGCGAGCGACGAGAACCTCAAGCAGCGCATCGCGGCCGACAAGGAGCGCGCCGCCGCCGAGGCCCAGCGGATCGCCGCCGAGCAGGACAAGCTCGCGGCCGATCAGCAGGTGGCGGCGCAGAGCGAGGAGCTCGCGATGAGCCGCGAGGAGCTGATGAAGAAGAACGCCGAGCTCGATGCGTCCTGGCGCGCCGCGCTGGCCGCGCAGAAGAGCGCCGAGGCCTCGATGAACAAGGCCACGGTGGCCACGGCCAAGCTCGAGGCACGTCTGCAGGAGGACAGCCGGAAGATGGAGGCCCAGCGGCTGGAGCTCATCCAGATGCGGAGCAAGCTGTCGACCAAGCTCAAGGGGCTCGAGTAGTCCTGTCAGCGCGAGCGGCTCAGAACGCGCCGGTCCACATCATCGCCGCACCACCCCCGGCGACCGGCGCCACCGTCGGCATCAGCTTCTCGACGCTGCGCGGGTACACGGTGCGACCGCGGTTGACGTAGAGCAGCACGGCGCCGGTCACCACCGTCACGCCGCCCGCGACCATCATGGACATGCCGATCTTGTTCTTGAACAGGGCGTTGGCCTTCCAGTCCGTCGAGTTGCCGAGCGCCGCCTCGTCGCAGGCGAGGTCCGCGCAGTTGAGCTGGACCTCCTGGTCATAGCGGTCCATGTCGGAGCCCGCCGACAGCTGGACCAGTCCGCCGATGCCACCGACCACGAAGCCTCCCGCGAACACCGCCCACGGCTTCCACGTCGCCCACGTGTGCTCGATGCGCGCCGCACGGGTCAGCGGATCGAGCGACAGCTTGACCTGCTGCTGCGTCCCGCCGAGCGCGACGACCTCGATCGTGCGGGTCAGGAACCCCTCCTTGGTGCCGACGAGCTGGTGGGATCCGGGCGCGATCCGGCGCGACTCGGAGGCCGGGCAGCTGGCGAGGTGCTGGCCGTCCAGGGTGAGCTTCACGCCCACCTGGGTGCAGTCGACCGCGACCTCCGCGATCTGGTTCGCGAGCAGCTTCTGGTACGACAGCGCCTCCGTGTAGACCGTGTCCTCGAGGGGCGCGGCGCCGTACGTGAGCGCGAGCTTGAGGTTGTCGGCCGCCTCGACCGGGCGGTCGAGCTGGATCAGGCAGCGCACCACGTTGAACCGGATCGCGGGATGGTCCCACGAGGCGATCGCCGCCCGGTACTGCTCGAGCGCCTCGGCGTACTTGCGATCGATGAACAGCGCGTTGCCCGCCTCGAGCGACGTCTGGGCCGCGGCCTTCTGGGCCGCGGTCACGCCCGCCACCCACGGATCGGTCTCGGCGAACGCGGTCGAGCCGAGGGCGAGGGCGGCGAAGGTGGCCAACGCGATCAGGGAGCGACGCATCGGCCCGAGACTATGGCACGACCGCCGGGGTCACGGGCCGTCGCCCGGGCACGACGACGGGGAGGCGGCCGCGACCGGGCGGAGGTCGCCACAGGGCGCACCTGTCCCGGCGGGCCGCCAGCAGATGCCGGCTCACTCGTCGTCTCCACGCTGCTTCTTGCGGCGCTTCTTCGCCTTCTTCGTCGGCCGGGCCTTCGTCGGCTTCGCGGTGGGCGCGAGCGGGGGCGCGGCGCGCGGCGCGGGCGCGAGCTTGACGAACGGCTCGCCGGCGCCGGGCTCGGCCACCGCGACCACCTCCTGCAGCGCGATCATCCGCCACGCGGAGCCCGCGCGCTCGAACACCGCGAACACCCGCAGCGGCAGCGGCTGGGCATCGCCCTCGCCGCCCTCGCCGCCCTCGACGCGCGCGACCGGCGCGGTCACCCACGCGAGCTGGCCATCGGCGGTGACGCCCGCGGTGATCTCGCCGGCGAGCGCGGCGCGGGTCTGCGCGTCCTGGCGGCGCAGCCACAGCTTCTTGATCGCCTTCTTGCCGCGGGTGACCTGCCCGGCGGCTGGCCCGATCATCACCGCATCGGCACGGCTCCCGAGGTCGTCGGCCCACACCGACGGCGTCGCCAGCCCCTTCTGGAACCGCTCGACCGCCGCGCGCCCGCCCGGCGCCACGCCGCCCGCGGCTTCGGCGGCCGGCGGCACGAGCGCGAGCTTGGCCTGATCGGACCGCACCTGCTTGGCCGAGGGCATCAGCGCGAGCGACGCCGCGGTGACGCGGAAGAAGTCATCCTCGCTCGACAGGATCGCGAGCACCGCCATCGGGATGCCTTCGACGGTCAGCACGTCCACCGCCCACGCGGAGTGGCCGCCCGGAGCGGAGACCACCGCCAGCTGCCCCGACCCGAGCTGCAGGTGATCCGCCGCCTTCGGGTCGACCACCTGGCCGAGCGCCACCAGCGCATCGGTGCGGGTCGTGGTGACATCGGCGCGGCGAGGACCGAACACGACCAGCTGCTCGTCGAGGCTCGAGAACAGGTTGTCCGGCTTGCCGCGGCCGACCGCGGCGTAGATCTCGGTGACCGTGCCGCGCGCGTCGTTCTCGGCGGTGCGCTCGTCGACGGCCGGGCCGCTGAACGTCGGGGCCGTGGACGCGGCGCCGCCACCACCACACGCGACCGACAGCAGCGCGAGCACCACGGCGAGGCGACGGGGAGCGGGGAGCGAACGGAGGGCGCGGGTCACGCCCCTATTATTGTCTCAGATGTCTCCGATGATCGCCGAGTCGGTCGTCGATCAGCCGCGCGCGATGCGAGCGATGCGGGGGAGCGGCCGGGCGGACATCGGGAGGCGCGGGATCGCGGGCAGCGCCGGCTCGACGCGGAGGTGCGGGACGGTCGCGTCCTCGTCGCGAGTGGCCGAGGCGGTGTGCGGGTGGACCGGGCCGGTCCCTGGGCCAGCCGGCGCGGCGCCGGCGGCAGCATCGCCGGGGCAGCGCGCGCGGCGCGGGGTGGGCGCCGTGGTGCCAGCCGCGCTGGCGGGGACGAGCGCCGGCTGCGTCGGGATCGCGATGACCGTGCGCGGCGAGGGCGCGGCGGCGGCGATCGCGGGGGCCGCGGCGGCGCGGCCGGCGCGCGCGGCGCCTCGAGCGCGATGCTGCGCGGGGCCGCTGCCGGCCGGGGCCTGCGACGCCGGGCGTGGCCGGGCGGGCGCCCTGCGGCGCCGGGGTGGCCGGGCGGGCGGCCTGCGGCGCCGGGGCGGCCGGGCGAGCGGCCTGCGGCGCCGGGGTGGCCGGGCGGGCGGCCTGCGGCGCCGGGGTGGCCGGGCGAGCTGGCCTGCGGCACCCGGGCGGGCGGGCGGGCGGCCAGGACGGTGGTCATCGGGGGCGGCACGGTGTTGGCGCGCAGGCGGCGGCTGGTCGGGCGAACCGGGGCGGCCGGGGCCGGCATCCGGGCGGTGAGCACGTCGTCCGCCGCGG
Source organism: Kofleriaceae bacterium (assembly GCA_964203225.1). GTDB lineage: Bacteria > Myxococcota_A > Polyangia > Haliangiales > Haliangiaceae > JABFXX01. The sequence goes on along the minus strand of CAXNMK010000002.1, from coordinate 76,533 downwards.
CGCGGGCGCGGGCGATCGCGATCGTCCACGCCCAGTCATCCTCCTCGACCGCGGCGCCCGCCGGGGTTGGGATCATCGGGCGGGCGCTCACCCGTGGTGTGGATACTCGAGGCACCACGGCAGGTGGGGCCGCCGACCGGGGGTGCTCCCAGGGAGCGAGCTCGAACCCGGCGATGTCATCATCGCGGTAGCCGACGATCCGCCCCGTGTGATCACCCAGGATCGCAGGACGAATCGAGATCACGCGACCTTCGGGGGTCAGGACCAGGCCGTAGTCAGCGAGCTTCACGAACCCGAGGCGCTTCATCAGGGGGTCGAGGACCGGCATGGGCGGGGATTAATGCACCCGCCAGGCCAGGTCAACCGTGCCCTCACCGAGCGCGGGCACCCCAACCTGTCGATCCCGCGGGGGGGCTCCGCACCCGCCCCACGCGGCGAGCCGCGCAGGGTCCCCTCCCCGGTCGAGCTTGCTCCGCAGACGCTCGGTGGCCCTGTCAGTGGCCCTGGAAGCTCGGCGGGCGCTTCGCCGCGAACGCCGCCAGGCCCTCGTTGCGATCCTCGCTGAACAGCGTGACGTCGTAGCACTGCCGCTCGATCTCGAGGGCCTGATCGAGCGGCAGCCCGTAGCCGCGCTCGATCGCCGACTTGGCGTGGAGCACCGAGAGCGGCGCGCAGCCCGCGAGCTCGGTCAGCACCATCTCGACCGCGGCGGTCAGCTGCGCGCGCGGCACCACCTGGTGGACCAGCCCGATCTCGAGCGCCCGCGCGATCGTGATCCGGCGCCCGAGCATGATCATCTCCTTCGCGCGCGCCTCGCCGATCAGGCGCGGCAGCCGCTGGGTGCCCCCGGCGCCGGGCATGATGCCGAGCCGCACCTCGGTGAGCCCGACCTCGCTGCCCTCGACGCCGATCCGGAAGTCACACGCCATCGCGAGCTCGAGCCCGCCCCCGAACGCGCTGCCGTTCATCGCGGCGATGGTCGGCTTGCGGAGCGCCCCCCAGTCGTTGATCGCGCTGGCGATCGCGTTGATGTACGAGCCGGAGTCCTCGGCGGACACGCCGCGGCGCTCCTTGAGATCGGCGCCGGCGCAGAACGCCTTGTCCCCGGTCCCGGTGATCACGATCGCGCGGACCTCCTCGTCGTGATCGAGTTCGGCCTCGAGCTCGCCCAGCTGGTGGTTCACGCTGCGCGACAGCGCATTCATCGCCTCGGGTCGGTTGAGCGTGACCCACGCGACCCCGTTGCGCTTCTCGACGACGATCTCGGACATGTCGTCAGGCTACTCCGAGTGCCCGTCGCGTGTCAGTTCCACGGGGCTCCGCCCCGGCACCTCGGGGGCAGGCCCGCCAGGCTCAGGAGCTGCGCTCGGCCTGGCGGCGCACGCGCGCCTGCTTGCCGAGGTGTGCCTTCAGGTACTTCGACGGCAGCTCGTGCCCGACGAACGTCGCCGCCATGCGCGAGGCCTCGGTCAGCTTGTCGAGATCGATGCCGGTCTCGACGCCCATCGAGTGCAGCATCGCGACGACGTCCTCGGTGGCGAGGTTGCCCGACGCGCCGGGAGCGTACGGGCAGCCGCCGAGGCCGCCCGCCGACGCGTCGATGGTCGTCACGCCCATCTGCAGCGCCACCAGGCAGTTGGCGAGGGCGGTGCCCTGCGTGTCGTGGAAGTGCATCGCCACCGCGTCGGCGGGGTGCTTCGCCAGCACGCGGCCGATCACGTCCTCGACCTGCCGCGGGTTCGCCACGCCGATCGTGTCGCCGAGCGAGACCTGGTACACGCCCATGTCGCGGAGCTGGCCGGTCAGCGCGACCGAGCGCTCGGGGTCGACGTCGCCCTCGTACGGGCAGCCGTACACGGTGGACACGTACGCCCGCACGGCGACGTTGGCGGCGCGCGCGACCGGGATCACCTCGTCGAACGCGATCAGCGTCTCGGCGATCGTCTTGTTCACGTTCTTCTTGTTGTGCGTCTCCGACGCCGACAGGAACACCGCGATCTCCTTCATGCCGGCCGCGATCGCGGCGTCGAGCCCGCGGCGGTTCGGGACCAGCGCGCTCATCCGCACCCCGGGCGGGCGGTGCACGCCGCGCGCGACCTCCGAGGCGTCGGCGAGCTGCGGGATCCACTTCGGCGACACGAAGCTCGTGATCTCGATGTCGCGGATGCCGGCGCCGACGAGGGCGTCGATGAACCGCAGCTTGTCGGCGGTCGGGACCTGGCGCGCCTCGTTCTGGAGCCCGTCGCGGGGCCCGACCTCGTAGATCGTGGCGGTGGCCGGGAGCTTCACGGGCGCGCCCCCAGCTCGTCGAGGAACGCCGGGGTGAACTGCTCGAGGCTGTCGATCACGAGGTGCGCGCCGGACTGGTCCCAGCCGCCGAAGTTGCCCGCGCGCACGGCGACCACCGTGCACCCGGCGGCGCGGCCGGCCGCGATCCCGGCGACCGAGTCCTCGATCACCACGCACTGGTGAGGTTCGAGGCCGAGGCGGGCCATCGCCAGCTGGTACCCGTCGGGGGCGGGCTTGCTGCGCGGGACGTCCTCGGCCGCGAACATCACGTCGAACACCGCGTGCTCGCTGATGTGGGGGAGCACCTGCGTGGCCTCGACGCGGGCGCTGCCGGTGACCAGCGCGCGCGGGCGATCGCGGGTCCAGCGCAGCAGCTCGCGGGCCCCGGGCAGCACGGTCACGCCGAGCTCCGCGAACACCTCCTCGCGGAGCTCCGCGGTGCGCGTGATCGTCTCCTCGCGGCTCCACGTCAGGTGCGGGTAGCGGCCCTGGAGGCTGTCGTGGATCGCGACCCACGAACGCCCGATGATGAACTCCCGATCGTAGGTCTCGATCGCGATGTCGTGGCCGCGCAGGAGCGCCCGCGCCATCGCCTCGGCGGACTCCCGCTCCGAGTCGATCAGCGTCCCATCGAGATCGAACAGAAATCCTTGGATCGGCGGCACCGGTGCGTCGTTCTTATCACGCTCCCCCCGTCCCGGCGCCCTGCCCTGGCGGGGGCGAGCGGCCAGGCCCCCGGCGGCCGTGTAACCACGGGCGGGCCGGCGTGCACTGGCTGTGTGTCACACTGACCGGAGTCACATCATGCGCCTGCTCGGTTCATCGCTGTCCCTGTCACGCTCGCTGTCGCTCGCGGTGTCGCTCGCCCTCGGGGCGGGGTGCGCCGGCCACGCGCGCCCCTCGATCGCCCTGTACGAGAAGGGCGACTACGCGGGCGCCGCGCGCGCCGCCGAGGAGGGGCTCGCCCGCCACCCGGACGAGGACGCGCTGTGGGGGATGCGGATCCGCGCGGCCCTCGCCCTCGGAGACGGCCCCGCCATCGCGACGGCGTACCGCGCCTACGTGGAGCGCCGCCACGAGGACGACGACGAGCTGCTGCGGGACGTCGCGGTGGCGACCCTGCGCCAGGCGCTCGCCTCTCCGTCCGCGCGCCTCCAGATCGTCGCGATCGGCGCGATCCAGGACGCCGAGCTGCATGGCCTCGCCGACGACGTCGCCGAGCGGATGGGCGCCGACGACGACCGCGTGGCCGCGGCCGCCGCGGTGGCCGTGCTGCGCGGCTACCCCCAGGCCCCGCAGGTCGCGTCCGACATGCTGCGGTCCGAGGACCCCGAGGCGCGCCGGATCGCCGTCGAGGGGATCGCGCGCAAGATCGGCGATCAGGCCGCCGACGATCTCCAGCGCGCCGCGATCGACACCGACGCCCGCGTGCGCCGCATCGCGATCCGCTGGCTCGGCGAGCTGAAGGTCCGCGCAGCGGTCCCCGTGCTGACCCGCCGCCTGCGCGATCCCGACGAGGCCGTGCGCGCCACCACCGTGACCGCCCTCGGCCGCCTCGGCCAGGGGGACCTCGCGCAGGTCGCCACCGTCGCCCTCGCCGATCGCGCCCTCGCCGTCCGCCTCGCCGGCCTCGCGCTGCTCGTCGAGCTGAAGCAGACCGCCGCGCTGACCCGGCTCGCCGAGGCCGATCCCGAGCCGCTGGTGGCCGCCGAGGCCGCGCTCGCCGTGGCGCGCCCCGAGCTGGCCGCGCGCGCCCTCGCCGCGGCGCTCGCCTCGGAGCAGTGGACGCACCGCGCCGGCGCCGCCAACCTCGCGCGCCGCGTGCTCGGGCCGGTCCAGGCGTTCGAGCTGGCCCGCCGGCTCGCCGAGGATCCCGAGGTCGGCGTGCGGCTCGCCGCCGCGCGCGTGCTCGCCGCCGGTGGCGATCGCGCGGCCGCGTGGACGATGTTCGCGCACGCGCTGACCAGCCCCGACCATGCCCTCCAGGCCGCGACCGAGCTCGCGATCCAGGGCGATCCGCGCGGCCTCGCCGCCCTCGACGCGGCCGTCGTCGACGCCGCCCACCCCGCCGAGGACCGCGCCGCGGCGGTGGCCGCGCATCGCAGCGCGCGCCGGATCACGCCCGGCCTGGTCGCGGCGCTCGCCGATCCAAGCGGCCTGGTGCGCGCCGAGGCGGCGGCCGTGCTCGTGGTCCTCGCGCGCTGATGCCGGCGGTTCGCGCGCTCGTGTTCCGCCCGGGTCATCGTGATCTCACCCGGTGGTGCGAGGCGCGCCGAGCGCGAGGCGCCGCTCCGCCGCGCTCCTCGTCGGAGCGCAAGGCGCGGCAACGAAGCGATCGGCGATGCATCGCGCCATCCGGTGAGGTCAATATGGCCCGGGCGGGACACTAGCGACGGTGATCGCGGATGACCGGGCCCGACGGCGCCGGGCGCGCGTCCCAGCGACCCTCGGCCCACACGTAGTAGCTGCCCTGGAGCTCCCAGCGGCCGGCGATCCACATCTGGTTGGCGCGCTCGCGCTCCCAGTGACCGTCCACCCACTGCCAGTTGCCCGTGGTCCAGTTCCAGCGCCCGGTGACGAACACGTAGCCGGCGCGCGCGGCGGCGGCCTCGGAGCGCGGCGGCGGCGGCGCCACCGTCGGGTACATGCTGCCGCGCGGGTTCGAGTCGGTGACGACCACGCCACCCTGCGCGTTGCTGGTGTCGCGCGGGCCGCCCATCGGCACAGGCGGGTTGCGCGGACCGCGCGGGCCGCGCGGGCCCCCATCGGTCACCGTCACGCCACCCTGGGCGTTGCTGGTGTCCGGGCCCATGCCCCCGGCCTGCCACGAGCCCTCGATCCAGTGCCACGAGTTGCCGCGGCGCTCCCAGCGGCCCTCGGCCCACATCTGGTTGCCGCGCTGGCGCTCCCAGTGGCCGCCCATCCACATCCACTGCCCGCCGCGCCAGTCCCAGCGGCCGCGGACGAACACGTAGCCGGGGCGCGACGACACCACCTCCACCTGCGGGGGGGGCGGCTCCTGGTAGACGACGGCGGTGCCGGTGACGCCCATGGTGGCGCGACCGCGGATCACGCAGCCGGGGGCGGCGATCCCGGACGAGAGGGCGAGGCCGAGAGCGAGGATGAGCTTGGACGTGCGAGTCATGGGAGTCTCCTTGGGACCTTCGACGGCCGGGTCCACGGGTTGCTTCAAGCGCGAAGTATCGACACGCGCGTTCGCGGTGTCAAACGAGCATCCGGGAACAACGCTCGCGATCGCGGAGACTTACGCGGGAGCCCCGGCGGGCGCTCGAGCACCCGAGCGAGCACCCGAGCGAGCACCCGAGCGAGCACCCGAGCGAGCACCCGAGCGAGCACCCGAGCGAGCACCCGAGCGAGCACCCGAGCGAGCACCCGAGCGAGCACCCGTCGTGCGCCTGGTCACGGTGGATCCGCCACGCGGGCGATTGAGATGTTCCTTCTCAGGCCCTACGCTGCGCGCGGGCGGCTCTGGGTGTGCTTTCTTCCCCGACCTCGTCGGGCAGCGCATCCGCTCTCCGCCCACTTTTTGTCCGGATCTCCTCGCCGATGGATGCCCTCCGCACCCTCCTGCTCGCGCGCGCCCACGTGGTCGCGCTCGATCCGGATCGGGTGGCCGACGCCGCCACGCGCCCCGCGCGCGATAACGACCTCGACAAGTTCGAGGACGAGCTCGCGCAGCTCGGGTTCGTGATGAGCCTCGATCTCGCGATGACGATCCGCCGGCTGCCGTACCAGGCGATGCAGGAGCTGCGGAGCTGGATGAGCCGCACGCTCGGCGCGGCCGTCGGCATCGTGCGGCCCCACGTCCCGCTGTTCCAGGGCGGACCCGACGGCACGCCGGACGACATGCCGGACGAGCCGCCGTCCCTGTATCGCCGCCGCGTGCTGACCTGGCTGCTCGCGCACCCCGCCCAGCCCTGTCCGTGGTGCGGACAGACCACCATCGTCGGCTCGCTCGATCCGTGCGGCCACCTCGTGTGCCATGCGTGCTGGAGCGCGGGCAGCTTCGCCGGGTGCCCGATCTGCCACCGGCGCAGCGTGCTCGGCGAGCCGTTCGTCAGGCCGAGCAGGCCGAGCAGGCCGAGCAGGCCGAGCAGGCCGAGCAGGCCGAGCAGGCCGAGCAGGCCGAGCAGGCCGAGCAGGTTGATCGAGCCGCGGCCCTCCGCCCCGGCCGATGCTCGCCTCGGCGACGGTCGCCTGCGCCTGGTCCACCTCGCATTCGATGCGCTCGCGTTCGCGAAGCAGCGGTTCGGCGGGATGCTCGCCCGCGCCACGCCGCTGTCCCGCGACGACCGCGCCGAGGTCGAGGCCGTGATCGACATGCTCGGCCCGAAGGCGGTGAGCTGGCTGCCCGCCCGCATGGCCGCGCGTGAGACGGCGGCCATGGTGGTCGCGCGGCTGTGGCTGGTGTCGCCGGACCGCACCGCGCTGCGCGCCCTCACCGCGCCGCACGTCCAGACCGCGACCGACGTGCTGCGGGTCGCGGTCGTCCTCATGGGCGGAGATCCGGGGCTCGCCCCGGCGGGTCGCCTGCGCTCGCTGCCACGCGGCCTGCGCCGCACCGTGCTCGAGACCCTCGATGCGCTCCCCGCCGAGGCCGTCCTCGACGACGTGCGCCGCCACCCCGGCGTGTGGAAGCGCGTGGGCGAGCGGCTCCACCCGTACGAGCACGCCGCGCGGCTGCCCACCGCGGCGCTCGCATTCGCCACGGTGCGCAGGACCTCGGTGACCACCACGTCGTTCGGCGCCGCGCTCGCCGCGCACGCCGCACCCCTCGCGCGTGTCCGGATCGCGGACGGTCGGGTGCGAGTGACCGCGTGGGCCGCGCCCGTCGAGGCGGCGCTGCGCTCCGGGGATGCGGCGGCCTCCGCGACCCACCTCGTGACCCGGCCGACCGAGCTGCTGCGCCGCACCGATCACGTGGTGCGCACGAGCGCCGCGCACCAGCCAGCGGCCCTCGAAGCGGTGCTCGCCCTCGTCCGGGCTGCGACGCCCCACGGCGCCCCCGCGACGCTGCTCACGCTCGCCGCGCACGTGGCCCGGCGCGATCACGCGTGGCCGCGGCGCGTGTTCCTGCCGGGGGCGCAACTCGCCCGCGCGGGGGGCACGCCGGACATGCGCCCTCCCCTACCCGCAGCGGCGATCACGGCGATCATCGCGGCGGCACACGACGAGCTGCTCCGCCGCGCGGGCCTGCGCCGGCCATTCGCGCGCGCCGTGATCGATCGCGGCCTCGCGGACCTGCTCGTACCGGTCGGCGCCGATCACCTCGCCCCGACGGGCCTCTCCCCCGCGGGCCCCGCGGCCGCGCCGCTCGACGCGGCCCTCCGCGTGTTCCTCCAGGGGGCACCACCGCCGCGCAGCGCGGCAGCGCTCGCCCGCCTGGCCCGCGACTTCGCCGACCTCGCCGACACCGGCGCGCGCCCGACGCTGCTCGAGCTCGCCGGCATCCACGCCGCCGCCCGCGCGAACGTGATCTACGTGCGCGAGCGCGACGGCCGGGTCACTCAGGTCCGGCGCCGCGACGGCGAGAGCACCCGCGCCCGGCTCCAGCGCCTGCGCGCCGCCGAGGGCGACGGATCGCTCGCCGGGCTGCCCGTGGGGGAGGTCCCGACCTGGTTCGCGGTGCTGCGGGACGACCTCACGATCCCCGCGAGCAGCGAGGGCCTCGTCCTCGACGCCCACGCCCCGACGCCCGGGCTGACCCGGCTGACCGCGGCCGCGCTGATCGCCCAGCTCGGGGCCTGAGAGACTGTGAAACAGTCTCGAAACCGGGGTGGGAACCCTGCGCCTGCGCGCTCCAGACCTGGTCAGCGCGATCGCCGTCGCCGAGCACGTGCGCCTGACCCAGAGCCCGCTCGGGTGGCGGGTGCTCGACAACTGGCAGCACCTGGTCGCGCGGTTCGTCAAGATGATGCCGACCGACGGCCCGCTCGAGGAAGCGAGGGCCGGCTGACCGCGCTCGTCGGCGTCAACGTCGACGATCCGGCCCACGAGGTCCGGATCCCGGTCGACACGCTGGTCCTCGCGCTCGGGTTCACCGGCCCCGACGCCACGGCCGTCGTCGAGCAACGCGGGGTCCGGCTCGACGCGGGCGGCGCGATCGAGGTCGATGCGACCTACGTCACCAGCGCGCCGGGCGTGTACTGCGCCGGGGATGTGCACCGCGGCGCGTCGCTGATCGTGTGGGCGATCGCCAGAGGCCGCGAGCTCGCGCGCCACGTCGACGCGCGCCTGCGCGCCGGCCCGTCCGTGGTTCCGGAACGCGGCCAGGATCTGCCGTTCCGCTGAGAGACGGTGAGACCGTCTCGACAACGTGGAGGGAACCCTGCGCGGCTTGCCGCGTAGGGCGGGGCGGAGTCCCGTGCGAATGAGCCGCGGATCGCGCTATCACGTGAGCATGCGCATCGTCGCCGTGCCGTGCCTGAAGGACAACTACGCCTACCTCGTGATCGAGGGTGCGCACGCCGCGGTCGTCGATCCCGGCGAGGCCCCACCGATCGAGGCCGCACTCGCCCGCGAAGGCGTGTCCCTCGTCTCGATCTGGGCGACCCACCACCACCCCGACCACACGGGCGGCATCGCGGCGCTCGTGCAGGCGCACCCGGGCGTAGAGGTCGTGGCGAGCGCCGTGGACGCCGCGAGGTTCGCCGGCGTCACGCGGACCGTCGCGGACGGGGACGCGCTGGCGTTCGAGGGCCACGCCGTCGCGATCATCGAGAACCCGGGCCACACGCTCGGCGCGCTCACGTTCGTCACCGGCGGCAACGCGTTCACCGGCGACACCCTGTTCGGCGCCGGCTGCGGCCGCGTGTTCGAGGGAGACGCCGCGATGATGCACACCTCGCTGATGCGGCTCGCCGCGCTGCCGACCGACACGCAGATCTGGTGCGGGCACGAGTACACCGCGTCGAACCTGCGCTTCGCCGCGGCCGTGGAGCCCGGCAACCCCGAGATCGCCGCGCGCGCCGCGGGCCTGGCCACGCCGACCGTCCCGTCCACGGTCGCCACCGAGCGCGCGACCAACCCGTTCCTGCGGGCGGACCATCCAGCCGTGATCACCGCCGCCCGCGGCCAGGGCGCGACCGCGGACGACCCGGTCAGCGTGTTCGCCGCGCTCCGGACCTGGAAGAACACGTTTTGAGGGGTCAGGCACCACTTCACCACCTGCACATCGACCGTGTGATCGCGCGCCTCATGCACGTGACCATCCGCGTCGCGATCTCCCCGGGTCGCGGCCGCTCGACTGCACGCGGCGCGGCGGCAGGCCGGCCAAGGGCATGACAGCGATGTCGTGATCGCCGGGGTGGGCGCGGTCTGGCGTCCCGCAACGATCAGAAATCACATGCAGTCCACCTGGCAACCGGCGTGAGTAAGCACCCGGCAGGCGCACCCACCTCCCCGCCCTCCTGCTCGCCCTGTCCGCCGCCGCGTGTGGCGGGCTCGAGGGCAGCCACGGCGCCGGCGCCTCCGACTTCGGGGCCACCCCGGGCGGCATCAAGGACCTCCGCCTCGCCCGCGAGCTGATCGCGAACGGCCAGGTCCCGCCCGCCGATGCCCTGCTGGTCGAGGCGATGTTCGCCGAGCATGACCTCGGCCTGACCGGCGCGGCCTGCGCGCGCACGCTGTGCCTGCGTGGCGCCGCCGGCATCGCCCCCGAGCTCGACGGCACCACGCGCGGCTGGGCGCAGGTCGGGCTGTCGTCGACGATCGATCCGACGACCTGGCAGCGGCCGTCCACCACGTTCGTGCTCACGGTCGATGTGTCGGGCTCGATGGGCTGGGGCACCGTCAGCGACGCGTACCCGACCCCGGGCAAGCTGTCGCGCGACCTCCTCCACGCGCTCGCCACCCAGCTCCGCCCGGACGACCGGGTCGCGATCGTCACCTACGGCAGCAACGTCGACGTCCCGCTCGCCCTGACCGCCGGTGATCAGCAGGGGACCATCCACCAGCGGATCGAGAACCTGTCCGAGAACGGCTCCACCGACACGGAGGCCGGCATGGTCAAGGCCTACCAGCTCGGCGCCGCCGCGCGCGGCACCACCGAGCAGGTCCGCGTCATCGTGTTCACCGACGTCCAGCCCAACGTCGGCGCCACCGCCGGCACCGAGTTCGAGGTCTGGGCGCTCGCAGCAATGGAGCTGGCGCAAGGCCGGTGCGCACGACGCTGCGCGCGCGGGATCTGTCGCGACCGATCGCCGAGGTTGGAAGTCGCGACGTTCACCGACCGTGATAAGATATGGGTACCCATATGAAAACGACCGTCGAGATCGCGGACCCGCTCCTGCGGGAAGCCAAGCGGGCCGCGGCTCGTGAGGGCGTCACGCTGCGCGAGCTGATCGAGCAGGGCCTGCGGCGGGTTCTCGACGATCGACAGCGACGAGGGTCCACGGCCTTCGTGCTGAAGGACTGCCGGAACCGCCAGACGAAGCTTCAGCCCGGGATCCGGGAGGGCGACTGGGATCAGCTTCGCGAGCTGCTGTACACGACGGCCCCCGAGAACAGCCGGTGATCGCGATCGACACGAACCTCCTCGTGTTCGCTCACGTGGCGAGCTCGCCGTTCAACCAGGCCGCCTACCGGTTGATCGCCGACCTCGCTGCGAGCGGCACCCCATGGGCCATCCCGACGCACTGCCTGGTCGAGTTCTTCGGCATCGTGACCCACCCGCGGATCTACAAGCCCGCGACCCCACCCGCGGGGGCGATCGCCCAGGTCGAGGCGTGGCTCGCGAGTCCATCGGTCAGCGTGCTCGGTGACGACGCCGAGACCTGGTCCATGCTGCGTCAGCTCGTCGATGATTCTGGCGTCGTCGGTCACGCGGTCCACGACGCCCGCATCGCCGCCGTCTGCATCCAGCACGACGTCGCCGAGCTGTGGACCCACGACCGCGACTTCCGTCGATTCGGGAGGCTGCGCACGCGCCGCCCCCTTGGAGATCCCTGGCCGACGCGCGCGGGAGAAGGTCGTGGCGCGAGCTACCGCGTCGAGCGGCGTGGCCGTGCCCCGGCGTCGCGGTGATCGCGGCTCGCACTCTCTGCGGCCCGGGGCAGGCCGTCGGCACGACGATCGGCGCGCCGGGCGGACCCGCGCTCGCCTGCGACGCATCACACGCGTGTGGATCCGCGGGCTTGCAGAGCGCAACTGGTGACCTGGTGTCTGACCCCAGGCCGCCTCGCGCCGTTCGGCGGCGAGTCGGCCTCCGTCGACGACCGCGGCCAGTGGTTCGCGCAGCACAGCACCGCTCGCACCACCGCGCTCGCCCTGCTCACCGAGGCGATGCACGACGCCGCCGCCGCGTATGCGCAGTCGCCGGGCGTCGCCCTCGAGCTGCTGACCGCCGCGCGCGACCGGTTCGCGGCGGACGCCTCCGCCCTCGGCGGCGACGACCTCCCCGTCGAGCTCGAGCTGGTCACCGCGATGCGCGCGCTCGTCGAGCAGGGCGCCCCGCAGGGCACGCTGTACGGCGCGGGTTACTGACGCCGGCGGCCGCAGCGCCGTCGCGAGAGCGTTGCGGGCGGACAGGGCTGGCGCTCCGAGCTGGCCGAGGGCGTCGCACCACGGGGCGATCGCACGGCCGGTCGTCATGGGGCCGTGTCGAGCGCCGCGTGAAGGATGCGCAGTCAGGACGGCCGCCACGACCGGGCCACCACGCACGGGCCACCACGCACGGGCCAGATAGCGCCGATACCTCTGGCATGCGACGCTCGTGGCGATGCGCGTGCTCTGGCTCCTGTTCCTGTTCAGCTGCGGGCTCGAAGCCAGGCTCGTACCATGTGGTGACCTCTTGTGTCCCAGGAGCTCGGTATGCGTGGAGCCCGGGCTATGCGCGACCCCGGCTCAGCTCACGCAGTGCGAGGGGCTCGCGCAGAACGCGACCTGTGACGCCAGCGCCGGCTACTGCGACCGCGGGATCTGCCTGCCCAACGTCTGTGGTGACGGCCAGCTCACCGGCAACGAGGTGTGTGACGGCGTCGAGGTGTCTCTCACGTGCGCGGACTTCGCGTCCTACGAAGGGACCCTCAGATGCACGTCGCAGTGCACGCTCGACCGGAGCGGCTGCGTCGGTACCTGCGGCGATGGGATCGTGCAGCAAGCGGAGGGCGAGCAGTGCGACGGCGCGGCCCCCACCACGAGCTGCGTGGGCTACGGCGGAGACTTCGGCCAGATCGCGTGCAACGAGTTCTGCACGCCGGCGTTCACGACCGATTGCTACCGGTACGGCTGGCGCGAGCTGCTCGCGCCCGGTGCGAGCAGGCTGTGGGCGTTCGCCGCCAACCGCCGCGGCGCGCTCGGGGCCGAAGCGACCCGCGTCCGGGTCCGCTGGGACGACGTCGAGTCGACACGCGACATCTCGGTATATGCCGCCGGCGCAGGTGAGGATCGGTTCGTGGTCACTGGCGCCGCGGGCTCGGCATGGTTCGACGGCACCTGGCACGATATGCAGGACCTCCCGAACTATGGCGATAGGCTCGAGGTGGCGGGCGACGTGTTCTACACGAAGCGGTACTGGGGATGCACCGTGTTCAGGGGCGACATGGCGACCGGGCTGGTCACCCCGCTCCCCGCAGCCCCCGTGGCGAACTGCGGACCCGATCTGGTCGCGCTCGACCGCAACCGGATCGTGGTCCCGTCTGGGCTCGGCCTGCTCCACTGGGACGGCGTGAGCTGGACGACGCTGGCGATCGGCGCCGTCACCGGCATCGCCTCGACCAGCACCCCCGGGCTGCTGGCAGCCCACCTCGGCCCCCAGCGGGTGGACATCGACCTGACGCAGACACCAGCGCAGGTGATCCCTCGTCGGTCCGCACTCGGCAACTACCTGTTCGTCGACGCCGATGACAACGATGTGGACTACGCCTTCGATGAAGGCAGCCTGTTCGGTCAGCTCGTCGTCGACGGTGTCGCAACCAACCTCGCGGGTCCCGAGGGCTCCGTCGGGAACGTCGGGGTGAGCTTCGAGCGGAGCCTGCTCGCGGCGGCTGCCGGTGTGTACTCGTTCGATCCACACTGGCTTCGCAACGATGTCCCGTACCCCAATCAGATCTACCCGCTGGCCGACGGTGCCGTCGCGTTCTGCGGCTACACGATCGGCGCGCTGACCTCGACCGGCCCGCTAGGTCCAGCCTGGTCCACCGCGAACGGGCCATGCCTGGCGCTCGCCGGTGATCCGCGGGGCGAGCACTTCGTCGCCGCCGGCACGGGGGGAATCTGGCGCTTCGACACGGCAACGGGCACCTACGTCAAGGAATGGGCAGGCGTCGCCAACTCCATCGCGGGCGACGCGACGGAGGCCGTCAGCCACACGCTCGAGCGCGTGGGGACCACCTGGGTCAGCGCGACGATGCCGACCGGCTGCACCTCGATCGACTCGGTGACCGGGCACCCCGGACACATCTACGGGGTGGCGGCGTGCAACGGCACAACGCATCTCCTGCGCCGGACCCAGGGCGCGTGGGTGGTGGTCACCCCGTTGCCCGCGGGCGCCTTGCCACCGGTCGTCGCGCAGGATGGGAGCGTGTTCGTGTCCGGCCAGGCCGCCACCTATCGCCTCGATGGCGCGAGCTTCGTCGCGGTCGCGGGCAAGGGGCCCGTCGCGGCCGCGAGTGCGGAGGACTTCTTCGTGCGGACCAGTCAGAGTGCCTACGAGCATCATCGGGGCGCGTCGGTCTCCCAGGTTCGGGTCCAGGCGATCGGGCCGTTCATCGTCACGCCGCGCGCCCTGCACGCGATCGACCCCAACACCGGGATCTACACCCTCCCGCGGATGCCGAGCCGGTACGCAGCGGCCGGGCTCTGACGGTTGCCAAGGATCCGGCGAACCCAACACAACTTGCTGTGGAGAACTCCGACCCCCGCGCGCGGCGCTCCACCGGCCCGTGCACCCGGGTGCGCGAAGGTGCGGTAGCGTGAGGAGGTGACCGCGCCGTTCGCCGTGTTCGGTGCAGGCGCGGTCGGCTGCTGGGTGGGCGGCATGCTCGCGGTGGGCGGGGCCGAGGTCACGCTGATCGGGCGGACGCGGGTGATGGACGAGCTCGTGGGCGGGCTGATGGTATCCGCGCTCGACGGCGTGCCGCGCACGGTGCGCCCGACGCTCGCGACCGAGGTCTCGGCGGCCGCGACCGCCGACGTCGTGCTCGTCAGCGTGAAGTCCGCGCCGCCCCGATCAACGCTACTCTCACCGAGCTCGTGCGCGCCGCCGAGGCGGGTGGCCGGCGCGACGACGCGAACGAGCTGGTGGCGCGCGTCGTGCCGTAGGCGCAGGCGCGTCCCCTGGGACACGTTCCCGTTCCTCGTCCGAGTTCCGGCCACGGGTCCCAGGCGACGCGCGGCGTCACCCGTTCTCGGCCACATTCCCGCGGGAACGTGCCCGCCTCGCGCACGGCCTCGCATACGGCCTCGCGCACGGTCTCGCGCACGGCCTCGCGCAGGGCCTCGCCGGCCCCCGACCACGCCTCGGGGCGCGGTGAGCGGACAGGGACGCTGTCCCATTCGTCCCATTCCTCGTCCGAATTCCGGACACGGGTCCCAGGGACCGCACGGCGCCACCCGTTCTCAGGCACACTTCCGCGAGAACGTGCTCGCTCCCTTCGCGCAGGTCGCCATCGGCACCGGCCTCGCCTCGCCTCGCCTCGCCTCGCCTCGCCTCGCGGTGGCGAGGCCCCGCCCGAGCCGCCGGCTACCCCGCCGGCAGGCGCAGCACGAACGTCGCGCCGCCATCGGAGCCGGTGCGGTGCACGAGCTCGCCGCCCATCGCGCGGGCGAGCGACTGCGACAGCGCGAGGCCGAGGCCGAGGCCCGCCGGGCCATCCGCCGGCACCCCGCGCACGAACGGCCGGAACAGCCGGCGCCGCGCGGGGGCCGCGATGCCGGGCCCGTGATCGGACACCACGATCTCGACGGCGTCCGCGCCGCGGTCCCGGGTCCCGGGCGCCGCGCGGGCCGCGAGGGTGATCGTCCGGTCCTCGGCGCCGCGCGCGTACTTCTCGGCGTTGTCGAGGAGGTTGCCGACGATCCGCGCGAGCGCGTCGGGATCGAAGCGGGCCTCGAGCTCGGGCGCCACGTCGAGGGCGAGGACGGCGCCGGCGCGGTCGAGCGCGGGCTCGGCGCGCTCGGCCAGCTCGCGCAGCGCCGTGTCGACGCGCCCGGTGCGCGCCTCGACGCTGAGATTGCCGCGCTCGAGCTGCGAGAACCCGAGGACGTTGGACACCACGCGCCCGAGCCGGGCCGCCTCCTCGCTCATGCGCCGCGCGTACGCGCGCTGCTTGCCCGGATCGCCGAGGCCATCGGCGAGCATGTCGCCGTAGAGCTGGAGCCCGGCGAGCGGGGTGCGCAGTTCGTGGGCCGCGGCCGCCGCGAACTGGCTGCGCTCGCGGGCGAGCCGCTCGGCCCGCACCACCAGGCTGACGACGAGGCCACCGACGAGCAGCGCGATCAGGCCGATCAGCGCGAACCGCACCACGAACGCGCGCGCCAGCGCGTGGGCCTGCGCGCTGGCGGCGATCAGCGCCCGTGGGTGCGGGCGGGCGGACAGCGCCCAGCCCGGTGCGATCGCGGTGGCCGCCGACGCTGCGGCTGCGTCCGCCCGCAACTCGACGACCACGCCCGCGCCACTCACGGCTCCGCCGACGGCGTCACCTCCGAGCGCGTCCGCGACGCCCGTCCCGACGCGCGCCGCGAGCCAGCCGGTCAGCGACGTGCGGTCGACGACGAACCCCTGCGCGAGCGTGCCATCCGGGGTGTCCACCTCGCGGACGGCCACCAGCGTCGGCACGCCGCCGAAGGGTAACGTGCGCCAGCCGAGTGACGACACGATGATGGTGATCGGGGGCGCGGCCTCCTCCTCGACCGGCACGCGGGACGGCGACCCCGGGCGACGCGAGGTGGCGCGCGACGACCGGACGACCGTGGTGGCTCGTGGCGAGGGATCCTCCACCGCGGCGGCTGGCAGCGCGTCGGGACGCGGGGGCGCGACACGTGCCGGCGCCGCACCCGCACCCGCACCCGCACCCGCACCCGCACCCGCACCCGCACCCGCACCCGCACCCGCACCCGCACCCGCACCCGCACCCGCCCTGACCGGCGCGTCGTCTGCGGCCGGCGTCGTTCCAGCCGCCCGCCGCTCGAGGGGCGTCGCCTGCGGGATGGGCGCCTGCCGCCGGACCGGCGCCTGCGGCGGCGGCACGACCTGCGGTGGCACCGTCAGCTGCGGCGGTGCAGGTGCTTGCCGCTGGATGGGCGCCTGCCGCTGGTAGATCGAATTCGAGGACTTGTTCTGGATGTAGCTGTCCGGATCGATCGTGATCACTTGTGCCGGCGGCGCCGCCGGTGCCGCATCTGGAACCTCGGCCTGGGCGGCGTTCGCGACCTCGACGTTCGCGGTGCGCGGCACCGCCGCCACGTCCGGCAAGGCCGCCTGCGCCACTACCGGAGAGCGATCCGCGCGCGGGAGCGGCGACCGGTGCAGCGGATCGACGCGTGGATCGACGCGCGGATCGGAGCGTGGATCGGAGCGTGGATCGGAGCGTGGATCGGAGCGTGGATCGGAGCGTGGATCGGAGCGTGGATCGGGGCGTGGATCGAGCTGCGCGATCAGGGTGTCCGCCGCCGTGGTCCGCACCGTGGGCGTCAGCGTCGCCGCGAGGCTGCGCGTGACCTCGTCGCGGAACCGGCGGTGGGCGGCGAGGCCCTGCGAGTCGGACAGCGCGGGGACGTCGTCGTTGATCGGCGGCGTGGTGGTGCCGCGCAGCGGATCGAGCTGGAAGTAGCCCGCCACCAGCGGCTCGGCCGGCCCGCTCGCGAGCGGCGACGGCGTCACGCCCTCGCCGCGCGACGCGCGCGGATCGCGCATCAGGTTCTGGTAGTGGAAGTACGGGCGCGGCAACTCGCGGCGCAGCAGGCCCTCGAGCTCGTCGCGCAGCGCGCTCGCGAGGGCCGCGGCCCGGGCATCCGCGCGCGGCCGGCGCGGCGAGGAGCGCGGCCTCGCGCGCGCGGACCTCGGCCCAGCCCGCGACGAACCACGCGCCGAGCAGGACCGTGAGCGAGGCCCCGAGGAGCAGCGCCGCGATCACCGCTTTCGGCAGCGTGCGGCGGTGCGTGCGCGGCCGGGCGCGCGGGGTCATCGCGGCGCCTTCCATGCGTAGCCCGCCCCCTTGACGGACACGATCAGCGTGGGGTGTGCGGGGTCGACCTCGAGCTTCTTGCGGAGCACGGCGATCGCCATGTCGACCGCGCGCGTCTGCAGATCACCGCGCTGGCCGAACACCTGCTCGAGCAGCTCCGCGCGCGACACCACGCGGTCCTGGTGACGGTGCAGCCACCGTACGATCCCGACCTCCCGCGGGGTCAGCGAGGTCTGCCCGCCGCCGCGCAGCACGACCATCCGCGCGAGATCGATCACGGCGCCATCGACGGTCAGCTCGTCGAGCGACGGGCCGGCGGGTGTCCGCCGCCCGAGCACGCGCACCCGCGCGAGCAGCTCGCGCGCCGAGAACGGCTTGGTCACGTAGTCGTCGGCGCCCTCCATCAGCCCACGCACCTTGTCATCCTCCGAGCCGCGCGCGGTCAGCATCAGGATCGACAGGCCCGGGCGCGCGGCGCGCAGCTGCCGGCACACGTCGATCCCGGGCAGCCGGGGCAGCATCAGATCGAGCACGACCAGATCGAACACCTCGCGCAGCCCGGCCTCGAGGCCGAGCACGCCATCCCCGACGGCGACGACCGCGTGCCCATCCCCAGCGAGCAGATCGGTGATGCCCTCGCGCAGGCTCGGCTCGTCTTCGACCACGAGGATCCGCACCCGCCCAGTGTGCCACCCCGCCCGGCGCGTGGCGGCCCGCCGATGTCAGGCGTGTGTAAGGGCGGCCCTGACACACCCCGGACCCTGCGCAGCTCGGTGCGCGCGCACGGTGACACCATGCGCCTCCACCTTCGCTCCACCGACCTTCGCTCCACCGACCTTCGCTCCACCGACCTTCGCTCCACCGACCTTCGCTCCACCGACCTTCGCTCCACCGACCTTCGCTCCACCGACCTTCGCTCCACCGACCTTCGCTCCACCGACCTTCGCCCCACCGACCGCGCGTCTTCCGACGATGTCCCCGGCCGGGCCTCCGTCCTCCTCGCCCCGGTCCGCTCGGCGCTGTGCATGCTCACGCTCGGGTGCGCCGCGGCGGTCGCCGCGCCCGGAGCCCCGGCGGACACCCACCGCGCAGATCCCGCCCGGACCGAGACCGCCGCGCCCATCACGCCCGCACGCACCGTCCCCGCGGGCCTCGATACGCTCGTCCACGTCCAGACAGCGCTCGCCGAAGCGCAGGAGATCGCCCGGCTCCGCGCGCTCGGCCACGTCCCGGCAGCGGCGCTCGCCGAAGCGCAGGAGATCGCCCGGCTCCGCGCGCTCGGCCCCGTCGGGCTCGAGCAGGCGATCGCCGCGTACACCTCGCTCTCGATGCGCAGCGGGGACGTCGCCCCCGCCGCGCTCGAGCGCGCCAGGGCGCGGGTCGATGCGGTGGCCGCGCAGCGGTACGCCACGGTGTCGCGCCTGTACTGGTACACGGACCTCGAGGCCGCGAAGCGCGCGGCCGCCGCCAGTGGCAAGCCGATCGTGTCGCTGCGGCTGCTCGGGCGGCTCGACGAGGAGCTGTCGTGCGCGAACAGCCGCCTGTTCCGCGCCACGCTGTACGCGAACGAGGGGATCGCCCACCTGCTGCGCGAGCAGGTGATCCTGCACTGGTCGAGCGAGCGCCCGGTGCCGCGCGTGACGATCGACTACGGCGACGGGCGCACGATCACGACCACCACCACCGGCAACAGCGCGCACCTCGTGCTCGACGCGAGCGGGGCCGTGCTCGACGTGCTGCCCGGGGTCTACGCGCCGGGTGCGTTCACGACCGAGCTGACCGCGAGCCTCGCGCTCGCCCGCCGCGTGGCCGCGCTGTCCCCCGCGGCGCGCGCCGCCGCCCTCGCCGCCCACCACCGCGGCGCCGCCACCGCCGCCGCGGACCGCCGAGCGCACGCTGGCCGCCGCGCGCGGTGCGGCGATGCCCGTGCGCCCCGAGGGCAGCCCCGCCAGCCCGGCGGTTGGCTACGCGCCGGGCGCGGCCACGCCGGTCGGTGCGCCCGCCACGCCCCCGCCCCCGCCGCCGTCGATCGCGTTCGCGCAGCTCGCGACCGTGTCGAAGGCGGCGATCGAGATGCCCCAGCTCCGCGCACTGCCGATGGGGAGCGGCCTGCGCACGCGTGCCCCCGACGAGGCGTGGCAGTGGGCCAGCCTCGGCGAGGCGCTGTGGCCCAGGGCGGCCGCGCTCGACGCCCCCAGCCGGGCGCTGGTGACCCGGCTCCACACCGCTGGCCCGGTCATTGTCCCCGAGGATGCGGTCGCCGCCGTGATCGCTCGCCTCGAGCAGAACCTGCTCGCCGACAGCGCCCTCGACGAGCTCGTGCTGCGGCCCGCGATCCACGCGCTGCTCGCCACCGGCGAGGCCCGCCTCGACGTGGTCACCACGTGGCTGTACGCCACCGTGTTCCACACGCCCCGCGCGGATGCCTGGCTCGGGCTCCTGCCCCGGACCGCGTTCACCGGCGTGCCCGGCGACGGCGCGCGGGTGACGCCGTGAGCCGCCGGCGGCGATCCCGCGGGGCGCTGGCGTATACTCCGGCACGATGCACCGAGCTGGCCATACCGTCGTCGTCGCGGTGACCGTGGCAGCCACCGCGCTGATCGCGCCGGCGCGGGCCACCGCGGAGCCGCTCCAGCTCGGCGGGTTCCTCGGGCCCCGGATCTTCAGCGACGACTCGCGCCTCGGCTTCATCGAGGACGCGCCCGCACACCCGACGCTCGACAACGGGATCGCGCTGGGCGTGCGGCTCGGCGCCCACCTGACCGACTGGCTCGTCCCCGAGCTCGAGCTCGCGCTCGCGCCCTCCGGAACCAAGTTCGTGGCCGGCGCCGCCGCGGTCGACGTGTTCTGGATGCAGCCGCGCGCGCACCTGAGGTTCGAGTATCCCTTCGACGAGCGGTTCACGCCGTTCGCGGTGGCCGGCGTCGGCGCGCCCATCGCGCTGTCGTCGGCGCGGATGACCTACGACTCGGACATCTCGTACGAGGGCTACGTCGGCGCCGGCCTCCGGTTCGACAGCCAGGCCGGATTTCACGTCCGGTTCGACGCGCGCGTCGGCTTCACGCCGGGGATCATCAACTACATCGCGACCGAGGTCGACGTCAGCGTCGGCATCGAGATCGCTCTCGGCAAGAAGCCCCCGCGCGCGCTGATCGCGCCGCCCGCGCCGGTCGACCCCGATCGCGATGGGTTCGTCGGCGCCGCCGATGCCTGCCCCGATCGCCCCGAGGACATCGACGGATTCGACGATACCGACGGCTGCCCCGACATCGACAACGACGGCGACAGCGTGCTCGACATCGCCGACCGTTGCCCGCTCGAGCCCGAGAACTACAACGGCTTCGGCGACGACGACGGCTGCACCGACACAGTGCCGCCCGAGGTCGATGGCCTGCGCGGCACGATCGAGGGCCTGCTGTACGCCGACGGCGAGACCGCGGTGCGGGACTCGGCGCAGCCGAACCTCCAGCGGATCGCGGCGCTGATGGCGGCGCAGCCAACGATCAAGGTCGTGCTGATCGGCCACACCGACGACCTCGAGGCCAGCCAGTTCGCCGAGGTGATCGAGGGCGAGCCGGCGCCCGACCTCGCCGTCCTCTCCAATGATCTGGGCCGCGCACGCGCCGAGAGCGTGCGCCAGGCGCTGGTCACCGCGGGCGTGTCCGCCCCGCGCGTGCTGATCGAGTCGCGCGGCACCGAAGAGCCGGTCACCGACAACGGCACGCCCAAGGGCCGGCTCGCCAACCGCCGCGTCGAGATCAAGCTGTACGTCCCGGCGCGCTGATCCGCCCGCCTGCCGACGGCGCCGGAGCTTCGCGCACGAGCACCAGGGAGAGCGCCGAGCAGGAGCGCCGCGGAGGGCAGCGCCGGCGCGTTACTTCTTGCGGCCGAACAGGCCGCGCTTCTCTTTGACGTCCTCACCGGACTCGGCGGCGAACTGCCGGAGCAGCTCCTCCTGCTTCGCGGTGAGCTTCTTCGGGATGTCGATCTTGAACTGGACCACGTGGTCGCCGCGGCCGGCCTCGCCGACGTGCGGGATGCCCAGCCCGCGGCGGACGATCACGTCGCCGGGCTGGGTGCCGGCCTTGAGGTCGATCGTGGCGGTGCCGTTGCAGCCGTCCTCGAGCGTGTTGATCTCGAGTTCGCCGCCGAGGGCGGCCTTGACGAAGCTGACCGGCATCTCGGTGAGCACGTCGTCGCCGTCGCGCTTGAACCGCTCGTCGCCCTGCACGTGGAGCACGACGTAGAGGTGGCCGGTGGTCCCGCCCGGAGCGGTCTCGCCCTTGTTGGCGAGGCGCAGCGTCTGGCCGTCATCCACGCCCGGCGGCACGGTGACCGATAGCGTCGTCGACTCGGCCTTGGTGCCCCGCCCGCGGCAGTCCTCGCACGGGTCCTTGATCGCCTTGCCCGCGCCGCGGCACGCCGGGCATGTGGTCTGGACCATGAAGAAGCCCTGGGCGTGGACGACCTGCCCCTTGCCCTGACAGGTGCCGCACGTCTCGGCCTTGCTGCCGGGACGCGCGCCCGTCGCGCTACAGGCTCCGCACGCGATCTGGCGGCTGACCTTGACCTCCTTGGTCACGCCCCACACCGCCTCGGCGAAACTCAGGCTGACGTCGACGCGGAGGTCTGCGCCGCGCGGCGGACCGCGGCGACCCGACGCGCGCCCACCGAAGAAGTCGCCGAACAGATCGCCGAACGCCGAGAACACGTCCTCGACGTTGGCGAACCCGGCGCCACCGCCGTTGCCGGCCGCGCCTCGGATGCCATCGAAGCCGAACCGGTCGTAGCGAGCGCGCTGCTCGTCGTCCTGGAGAACCTGGTACGCGTTGGCCGCTTCCTTGAAGTTGTCCTCCGCGTCCTTGTCCCCCGGGTTGTGATCCGGATGGAACTTCTTCGCGAGACGGTAGTACGCCTTCTTGAGATCGGCGGCGCTGGCCTGTCGATCCACTCCCAGTACTTCGTACAGATCTCGCATGGCGTGAAGATTCGGGACCGTGGGTAAGACGGCGGCGAGGATGTGTCAAGGCATGGAGTCGCCGTGCTGCGACCGGTCGATCTCGCGCACGCCCTCGCGCACGCCCTCGCGCACTCCCTCGCGCACGCCGCGCCCGACTCGCTGGACGCGCTGCGCCGGGCCGATTCGGGCCTTCATCTCGAGGGGTTGGAGGCGACGGTCACCACGGTGGCGACCATCGCCTGCCCGCACACGCCGTCCCTCGCGACCCTGCTCGTCCGCGATCCTGCCCGGTTGGTCAGGGTCGCGATGACGTCGGCGCCGCCCGCGAGGCCGGAGGCAGCATGGCGCGCGATCGCCGAGGTCGAGACCGGGCACGTACTGCGGGTCGGGCGCGCGGACTTCGTTGGCGCGGTCGATCCGCTCGCCGTGTGCGAGGACCTGACGGCGCTCGCCGAGGCGTGCCTGTGCGCAACTCACCGCGCGACACGGCTGGCCGCCGGGCGACGCCCGCCTCGCGGTGCTCGCGCTCGGCAAGCGCGGCGGGCGCGAGCTCGGCGACTCACGGAGCGAGCTCGACAAGCTCGCTCGACGATCGGGGTTCACGGATGTCGATGTACGCCTCGAACACCTGGCGCGGTGGCAGCACGCCATCCGGGGCGCGTACATGGCGCTCCTCGGTGCGTAGCCGGCTGCGCACGGCACACTGCGTCACAAGTCGCGACAGATGCGTCACGACCGGCGGGCGAGAGCATGCCCCGGGTGGCTTGTGATCCCACTCGCCGATTGGTACGAAGCAGGATATGGGCATCAAGAAGCTCGATTCGATCTGGCTCGACGGTGCGCTCGTCCCGTGGGACTCGGCGACGGAGCACCTGCTCGCGCACACGATGCACTACGGCGTCGGCGCGTTCGAGGGGATCCGGGCCTACCAGCGCAGCGACGGCCGCACGGCGATCTTCCGCCTCCGCGAGCACATCGAGCGGCTGCTCGACTCCTGCCTGATCTGCACGATGGATGTCCCGTACACCACCGAGCAGCTGATGACGGCATGCACCGACGTGGTCCGCGCCAACAAGATGAGCGCGTGCTACCTGCGCCCGCTCGTCTACCTCGGCTACGGCGCGCTCGGACTGGGCTCGCTCGAGCCGCCCGTCCGGACGATGGTCGCCTGCTACGAGTGGGGTGCCTACCTCGGCGAGGACGGCCTCAAGAAGGGGATCCGCTGCATGATCTCCGGGTTCAGCCGCGCGAACAGCAACGCCGCGATGAACAAGGGCAAGATCTGCGGCCAGTACGTCAGCTCGGTGCTCGCGAAGCGAATGGCGCTCAAGAGCGGCTTCGACGAGGCCCTCATGCTCGACCCGCAGGGCTACGTCTCGGAGGGCACCGGCGAGAACATCTTCGTGGTCAAGAAGGACCGCGTCCGCACGCCGCCGACCAGCGGCGCGATCCTCGCGGGCATCACCCGCGACACCACGATCCAGCTCCTCCGCGAGCAGGGCATCGAGGTCAGCGAGGAGCCGATCGCGCGCGACGAGCTGTACACCGCCGACGAGGTGTTCCTGACGGGCACCGCCGCCGAGATCACGCCGGTGCGCGACATCGATCACCGCAAGATCGGGCGCGGCGAGGCCGGCCCGGTCACCCGCCGCATCCAGGAGACCTACTTCTCCGTGGTCAAGGGCGCCGACACCAGGCACGACCACTGGCTGAGCTACCTGTGAACCGCGGCCCGGCCACCCTGGTGTGGGTCGGGCTCAAGTTCGGGCTGACGATGGCCGCGCTCGGCAGCGGCTGCCGGGACACACAGCTCGCGGAGTGCGACGTCTACATCGCCACGATCGAGCGGCTCGCTTCGTGCGCAGATCTCCCCGCCGACGCGCGGGGCACGCTCGCCACGAGCGCGCTGACCATCAAGCGAGCGCTCGCGGCGGCCCGGTCCGCCGACGACGGCACCAGCGGCGTGGGTCGGGCGATCGAACAGACCATCGGCCAGATGCGCTCGACCTGCCGGGTCGGCACCGAACGGCTGCGGGCCGATTTCGGCCTGCGCGTCCCGGCCTGCATCGCGGAGTGACCGGCCCGACCACCGGGTTCGGGGCCTGCTACAATCGGGGCGTGGAGCCAGGCACCGTCCTACTCGGCAAGTACCGCGTGGACGAGGTGATCGGCGTGGGCGGCATGGGCCAGGTCGTGCGCGCGTCGCACCTGTTCCTGAACGAGTCGTTCGCGATCAAGATCCTGCTGCCGAGCCTGCTCGGCGACAGCGCGACGGTGCAGCGGTTCTTGCGCGAGGCGCAGGCCACGGTCCGGCTCAAGAGCGAGCACATCGCGCGCGTGGTCGACGTCGGCACCCTGGAGGACGGCGCACCGTTCATGGTGATGGAGTTCCTGGAGGGCAACGACCTCCACCAGGTGCTTCGCCACCACGGCCCTCAGCCCGCGACGATCGTGTGCGACCTGATGCTGCAGGCCTGCGAAGGCCTGGCCGAGGCGCATGCGCTCGGGTTCGTCCACCGCGACATCAAACCGTCGAACTTCTTCCTGACCCGCCGCACCGACGGGACCATGCTCCTCAAGATCCTCGACTTCGGGATCTCGAAGACACTCGTCGGCTACGACGACCTGACCGGCACGCAGAACGTCATCGGGACACCGAGCTACATGCCGCCCGAGCAGATGCGGTCCGCGCGCGGCGCCGACGCCCGCAGTGACGTGTGGTCGCTCGGCGTCGTGATGTACCGGCTGCTGCAGGGCAGGCCGCCGTTCACCGGCGAGAGCTACGCGGCGCTCGTCGTCGAGGTCGCGACCGAACCGCCCGCCCCGCCGGTCGTGCCGCTCCCGCCCGGGCTGTGGGAGATCATCGCGCGCTGCCTCGAGAAGGAACCGGCCGCGCGGTTTCAGAGCGTCGGCGAGCTCGCCCACGCGATCGCGCCGTACACCACCGACCCGGTGGTCGGCGCCCACTCCGCCACCCGCGCCACCCGCATCCTCCAGCAGCGCGCCAGCCACCTGAGCCTGAGCCAGCGGCGCGCGACCGCGCCCATTGCCAGTGCCCAGTTCGGAGCGGTCGGCCCGACCGCGCCGCTGTCCCCGGCCGGGATGACGCCGCGGCCATGGCCGCAGACCACCCCGACCAGCCTGTCCGGTGGCGGCGGCCAGGTCACCTACCAGGCGCGCCGCGACCGGGCTGGCTGGTCGCCTCGATCGCCAGCGTCGCGATCCTCGCGGGCGCCGGTGGGTTCATCGCGAGCCAGGTCCTCGGCAAGGATGGCCCCACCGCGCCGACACCGTCCGCCGCCCCCATCCCGGCTTCCACCACCGGCACCACCCCCGCGACCAGCACCGCGACCGCGCCCGCCACCGCAACCGGCACCGCGCCCGCCGCCGCACCGCGACCGCGCCCGCCACCGCGACCGCGCCCGCCACCGCGACCGCGCCCGCGACCGCGCCGCGCCGCACCGGCACCGCGCACCGCAACCGCCACCGGCACCGCGCCCGCCACCGCGCCCGCAACCGCCACCGCGCCCAAGCCCGCCATCACCACGACCACGACCAAGCCAACCACGACCAAGCCGACCACGACCAAGCCCGGCGTCACCACGACCAAGCCGGCCACGACCACGCCGACCACGACCAAGCCGGCCACGGCCAAGCCGGCCACGGCCAAGCCGGCCACGACCAAGCCGACCACGACCAAGCCCGGCGTCACCACGACCAAGCCCGGCGTCACCACGCCCAAGCCGACCACGACCAAGCCGACCACGACCAAGCCGACCACGGCCAAGCGGAACGGCAGCCTGTTCGACAGCCGCCACTGAGCGCGCGTCGGCGCTGATCGGGAGCGGCGCGAAGGCGAAGCGCGCAAACGGCGAGCTCCCGCGCCAGCAGCCAGATCGCACGCGGCGCAGCGGGTGGGCGTCAGACCAGCGAGCGTGATCACGATAGGCACTCGCACCACCCGCACGTACCTCTTAGGGCCCGCGAATGGACAAATCGATCGATGATCGCGGGCGAGCCGCCCCGCGGGCGAGGCGCGACGAGGGAGCGTACCCGTCGGTACGCGACCGAGGAGCAACGACGCCCCCGGGGATGGATCGACCGCGAGGGCGATTGAGATGTCCATTCGCGGGCCCTCACCGCCCGCACGGGCGTCGGTGGTTGTTCGGCGCGAGCAGGTCGACGCCCACCCGCGACAGCCGCGTGCACACCAGCCGGCGGCAAGCGACTCCCAGCGCGAGGTCAGTAGCGCCCGCCGAACACGACGCCGCCACCCTCCGCACCGACGACCGGCGTGACGTACAGCGCACTCCGCTCGTCGCCGACCACCTCGGCGACCGCATCCGGCACCAGCACGTACATCACGATGCCGCCGATCACCAGTGCACCTCCGATGACCGTGACCACCGTCGCGAGGTTCGCGCGCGACCGCGCATCACCCGTGATCTCGAGGCCGCGGTCGTCGCACATCATCGCGTCCGACATGCAGTAGTTGTCGAGGGCGTCGCGGTACTTGTTGCGCGCGCCGAGCGTGAGGACGCCGGCCACCACGCCGGCCGCGACGCCACCTCCGACCAGCGACAGGCCGAGGATCCGCTGCGTGCGCCCCGGGCGCGGCGCCGACGGGTCGTCCTCCTCGGTGTCCTCGTCGCCCCCGTCCTCGTCGACGCGAGTCTTCTTCTTGCCGGTGCCCTTGGGGATCTCGAGGGTGAGCTCCGAGCTGCCGCCCCGCTCGAGCGGCACCATCTTGCGCTGCGTCTCGCCGCTGACCGTGAACTCGATCATGTGCGGGCCCGGATCGACCCGCTGCTCCTCACCGATCCGGCTGGCCTCGAACGGCTCGCCGTCGAGCGTGATCGTCGCGACGATGTCCGGATCGGCGCCCTTCGGCACCAGGATCGTCACGCGGGGAACGCTGACGTCGAGCTCGTCGGCGAGTTCCTTGATCTTCGCGGCGCGCGGATCAGCGGCCTCGGCGGCCATCTTCTCGGCGTCGCTGTACCAGCGCCACGCGGTGCCGAGCTTGCCCCACTCCTCGAAGCACCTGGCGACGTTGAGCTTGGCCCCCACGCCGGGGTCCATCCCATCGACCTCCGCGAACACGCCGCAGGCCTCGGCGTACTTGCGCTCGGCCAGCAGCTTCTTGCCCTTCTTGAACATCAGGTCCGCCTTGTCGGCGTACGCGGGGGCGGCGCCGCCGACGGCGAGCCCGAGGGCGATGGTGCCGAGAGCGAGGGAGCGAGCGAGCGGCTTCGTTCGGGTCATGGGATCACCGTGAACACGCCCGCCTCGTAGAACGACTGGCTGACAGGGAGGGTGCGCTGGGTCAGATCTCCCGTGGCGCTCGCGGGATAGCCGCCGCTGTAGGCGCCCGCGCGGATCACGTAGGTCGCGCCGGGGACCAGCAGCTCGGGCGGCACCGTGAAGCTCGGCTCCGCGCCGAGCGCCGAGATCACCACGGTGCGATCGAGCGCCGTGGCGGTCGCGTTCGGGGTCAGCTGGAACACGACCATCGTGTACAGCGTGTCGGCGGTGCCGTCGGTGGTGAACGTGATCACGGGCGCCACCACGGGGCGCGGGATCATCAGGCCGTCGGTGGTCAGCGGCGTCGCATCGAGCGACACCGTCTGCGGCACGCCCGCCGGCACGTCGAGCGTGGCGCCGGCGCCGAGCGTGCTCGCCGCCACGAGGCTGGTCATCGAGCCGGCCAGGTCGATCCCCGCCGCGGTCACCGGGTCGGTGTACGGGCGCGAGGACTGCGCCCGCAGCTCGACCACCGCCGGCCAGCCCTTGCCGACGAACGGGTTGCCGTAGGTGGCGGTGAGCTGGGTCGGGCTGGCCTCGGTGAGCGTCCCGCTGATCAGCACCGGCCCGCCGGTGAACGCGGCCGCGGCCCCGGGCGCCGCCGTCATCAACCACCCCATCGAGGTCGACGTCATCGCCGGCTGCGGCGTCATCATCCGGGTGGGCAGGGTGGCAGGCGCGATCGCGACATCGAGCGTCTGATCGAGCGGCACCGCGACCATCACCCCGGACATCATGTCGTCGCCGGTCTGGTCGAACGGCGCGACCTCGAGGACGCCGGTCAGCGGAGCGCCGCGGTACCGCAGCACCGCATGGACGTCGGCGAGCGTGATCCGCTCGGGCGGGCGGGCGTGGCCGGTCGCGGACACGGTGTTGTAGTCGAACGCGACGGGGCCGAGTGTGGTCGCGTTCAGCACGGGTGCCGGCAGCGTCGTGCGCGTCCACGTGCCCACCGAGTACAGCTCGAACGCCTCGGTGCCGTTGAACGGGGTGGGCAGCGTGGAGGTCACCGTGATCATCGCGGGCGACGGCGGCGGGACCGGGTTCGGGTGCTCGTAGGCGCCGAACGCGCCGAGCACGTCGCGGCTCGGCAGCGCGTACATCCGCGGGAAGGGCTGCTCGGGCAGCGTGAACACGACCGTCGGCGTGCCGGTGGCCAGCGCCGGGGCCGAGGCCGTCCAGGCGCTGGGCGCGGTCTGGAGCGCCTCGACGCGGACCAGGCCGTCAGCGGCGCTGGCGTCCGCGACCACGTACGTCGCGGTCTGCCCCGTGATGTCGAGCGGCGATCGGACCACCGTTGCCCCGACGCTGATCCGCTCGAAGCTGAGGCTGACCCCGCTCGGCACGTCTGGACCGGAGGTCTCGTCGATGCCGGCGAGTTGAGCACACCCGGCCGCGGCGAGCAGCACGCTCGCGAGCGCCCCGCCACGCAGGTTGTGCCATGCGCCCGGGGCACCGGCGGCGCGTAAGAAACGTCCCATCGAAAAAATGGTAACAGACGCCAGCGCCCGGCGCCTGATCCCGCACGATCTGCGCCCCCAGCGTGACCGTGCGCGCCCCGCGTGTGGCGCCGCGCACGCGCGGATCGCGCTAGCGATCGCCCTCGCCGCCGCCCTCGCCCTCGGTGCCGTCGTCGCGCCGCCAGAATCGCAGGCGGGACCGGCTGTCGCGCGGGGCGTCCGCCTCCTCGCGCTCCTTCTCGCGCTCCTTCGAGGCAGGTGCCGCGGGTTCGCGGGACGCCAGCGGCGGGTCCCTGGGGTCGTTGCGCTTGAGCCGGACCGACGCCTTGACCTCGGGCTCGGCGCCCGTGAGGCGCTCGCTGTTCGGGATGAACCGGATCTCGGTCTTGATCTCGAACGACAGCGTCGTGAGGAGCTTCGCGACCTCCTCGGTGAGGTTGAGCGTGGAGAGGAACTCGCGGGTCTCCCGCGCGATCACCTCGAACACCTTGTCCTTGGCGCCGTCCGCGGACGAGGCGATGTAGCCGGCGACCTCGGGAAGATTCTCACGCGCGAGCTTGCGGATGCCCTCCTCCGTCGAGAACACCGCGCCCATGCCCGCGGAGAACGTCTTCTTGACCAGCTCGGGCACCAGGGCCTCGAGCCGCTGCCGGATCATGTCCGAGAGGCCGTCGCGGTCATCCCGGTCGTCCCGGAGGTCCCGTGCGGTGGTCGCACGGGCGGACTCCGAGCCGGGGGAGCTCGTGGCGCCCGGGGCCGCGCTCGCCGACGGTGCGCGCTCGCGCTCGGGCCTGCCCGCGTCCTCGTCCTCGATCGCCATATCTCTGGGGTACCCCCGATCGGGGCGCCGATCAAGGTATCCTCCCCGCCATGGCGGAGCCCGCACGCAGGGACGACGAGGGCGCGGCCGTGCCGCCGCCGCCGCCGCGTGACCCGCCCGCGGCCCCCGCCGTCGTGCCGTCGGCAGCTGACTCGATGACCGGCCTGACCGAGCGCTCGCGCCGCTACCGCGACGAGGCCCAGGGCCGCCGCCCGCCGCTCCACATCCGCAGCCTGCGCGCGTACTGGACCACGTTCCTCGTGATCGGCAGCTACCTGTGGCTGACGTTCCGGGCGAGGTTCCACGACCACGCGTGGGTCGAGCGCGCGCTGCGCACGAAGAACCTCCTCAACGCGCGCCGGATCGAGCGCACGATCGTCGAGCTGCAGGGCCTGTTCATCAAGGTCGGGCAGCTGATCAGCATCATGACCAACTTCCTCCCCGAGGAGTTCCGCAAGGAGCTCGAGGGGCTGCAGGACGCGGTGCCGCCGCGCCCGTACGCGTGCATCGAGGCGCGCCTGCGCGAGGAGCTCGGCCGCGATCCCGACGAGGTGTTCACCCAGCTCGAGCGCCGCCCGATCGCGTCCGCGTCGATCGGCCAGGTCCACGTCGCGCGGCTCCCCTCGGGCGAGAAGGTCGCGATCAAGGTCCAGTACCCCGACATCGAGGAGGTGGTGCGGCGGGACCTGCTGACGCTGCGCCGGATCTTCCACATCACCGGCTGGTTCGTGCCCTACCAGGGCCTCGAGGAGCTGTACCGGGAGATCCGCTCGATCATCCTTCAGGAGCTCGACTACCGCGCCGAGGCCGAGAGCGCGAAGGCGATCGCCGCCAACTTCGAGGGCCGCACCGACGTCGCGTTCCCCAAGGTCGTCGACGAGCTGTCGACGGCGCGCGTGCTGGTCACCCGGTTCGAGCCCGGCTGCAAGATCACCGACAAGAAGGCGGTCAAGGCGCTCGGCCTCGACCGCGGCCAGCTCGCGCGGCAGGTCGTCGAGATCTACTGCCAGCAGATCTTCACCGACGGCCTCTACCACGCCGATCCGCACCCCGGAAATCTATTGGTCCGCCCGCAGCCGGGCGCCACCGGCGAGGCCGGCGAGGTGCCGCAGATCGTGTTCCTCGATTTCGGCGCGGTCGCCGAGATCCCGAGCCACGTGCGCGCCGGCATCGTCGAGCTGATCCAGGGCGCGCTGACCCGCGACACCCGCCGGATCGTGCAGGCGATGAAGACCATGGGGTTCGTCGCGCGCGGCGCGAACGAGCAGATGTTCGAGCAGGTGATCGAGTACTTCCACGAGCGGTTCCAGGAGAACATCTCGCTCGACTCCCTCAACCTCAAGGACATCAAGTTCGACCCGCAGAAGGGCCTCGAGAGCCTCGCGGACCTGCGCCGGATGGACATCTCGCTCGGCGAAGTGTCCCGGAGCTTCCACGTCCCCAAGGAGATCATCGTCCTCGAGCGAACGCTGCTGCTGCTGATGGGCCTGTGCACCGAACTCGATCCCACGCTCAACCCGATGACCGTGATCCGGCCCTACCTCGAACGGTTCGTGCTCGGCGCCGAGGGCGACTGGTCGCAGCTCCTGGTCGAGACCTCGAAGGACCTCGTGATGTCGGTGACGGCCCTGCCGGCCGAGATCCGCAAGTTCATCCGCTCGGCGCACTCGGGCGAGCTGCAGCTCAAGCTCAAGAACCTCGAGGCCCCGGCCCAGCTGATGTACCGGCTCGGGCATCAGGTGATCTTCGTGGTGGTCGGGGTCGCCGGCGCCTCCCTCGCGATCGTCCTCGAGGGCCGGGGCGAGCTCGAGCGCGCCGACTGGGGCTGGTGGACCGCCCGCGGCGCCGGGGCGCTGCTGGTATGGAGCTGGTGGTCGTCGCGAAAGTTGTTGCACCGGAAGTGAGCCAGGGGCCCACACCCGGCCGAGCGCCTGCCGTTTTCTGGACTCCCTGGCGAGGGGGCGAGATCATCACCCGTGGAACAAGCGGCGCAGGTGCCGCGTTCCTCGAGGAGAGGTCGTACATGCTCGCCATCATCGGTAACGTGATCGCTGGACTCGGGGTCGTCACACTGTTCACGGCGACGTTGCGCCTGACAAAGCCTGCCCCGCGGGCATAGACTGGGAGTGTGGTTGCATCCGTCCTGCCTCGCGTCGCGAGGCCGCCTGCGGCCGATGAGCTGATGCTCTCGGACATCGAGGCGATCCGGCTCCTGCTCCGCGGCGAGTCGGTCATCGACTGGCACCGCCTGAGCTTCACCGACCACGCCGAGGTCGACCGGTTCCTGCGCCTCAACGAGTTCGACCCCGAGTCGGACGAGGAGATGGGGACGCTCGAGGACACCCGCTCCGACGCGGTCGACTACCTCGCCCGCGCGTTCGCGATGGCGATCCCGGATGAGGTCGCGGCCGACCTGCCCGCCCGCGACCTGTTCCTCGTGGCCTCGAGCCAGGGGCACCACCAGAAGTGGGCGTGCGTGGTCCTCAAGGTGATGCACATCATCCACCACATCAACGGCCGCCAGGCGCTGCTGAAGATGTCGGTGTCCGACGAGATCATCTTCCGCGAGATCGAGCTCAAGGTGATGCAGGTGGTCGAGCAGCTGCGCGCCGCCGGCGCCCCGCTCGCCGAGTGGGAGTGGAGCCGCAAGCCCTACGACTCGCAGATCACCAAGCTGCTCGCCAAGCGCTCCACGCTCGCCGCGAACATCTACGACAAGATCCGGTTCCGCCTGATCGTGCCCTCCCCCGCGGACCTGGTCCCGATGGTCGCCACCCTGACCCGCCAGCTGATCCCGTTCAACTACGTGGTCCCCGGCGAGTCCGTCAACCAGCTGATCGACCTCGCGGCCGTCGTGCGCGCCCACCACGAGCGCACCACCGCCGGCTCGGGCGGCACCCGGATGCCCATCGCCACGCCCTACAACGAGTTCTCGGGCCCGGAGTACCGGATCGTGAACTTCGTCGCGGACCTGCCCCTCCGCATCGATCGGCTGCTGCCGCGCAACGAGGTCCCGCCCGACATCGGCCACGTCGTGTTCGCGCTGACCGAGTTCCAGATCGCCGACAAGGAGACCGCCAAGCGGAACGAGTCCGGCGCCTCCAGCCACGAGCTGTACAAGGCCCGCCAGCACGAGCGCGTCCGCATGCGCCTGTTCCGCGACAAGGACGATCCCCTGCCGCCGGACTGAGCCGCACAGGCGGGCTCAGCCCGCCGGATCGTGCGAACAGGCGCGCAGCGACCTGTTCGCACAACGACGAGCGACGCCCGCACGCCGCGCAGCGGCGGCGGACGGCGCTCACGCGACGGCGAAGGAACGCCGCGCAGCGGCGGACTGAGAGGCCCAGGCGGGTCCTCGCAGCGGCCCGCCGCATCGTCCGAACAGGCGCGCAGCGACCTGCTCGGACATCGACGAGCGACGCCCACGCGCCGCGCAGCGGCGGTGGACGGCGATCACGATACGGCGAAGGAACGCCGCGCAGCGGCGGACTGAGCCGCACAGGCGGGCTCAGCCCGCCGCATCGTGCGAACAGGCGCGCAGCGACCTGTTCGCACAACGACGAGCGACGCCCGCACGCCGCGCAGCGGCGGCGGACGGCGATCTCCTTACCTCGAAGGAACGCCGCGCAGCGGCGGACTGAGCCGCGCCAGGCGCGGCTACTTGAGGACGAACAACACGACCGCCGCCGCGATGCCCGCGAGCAGCAGCAGCGCGAGCACGATCCGGTCGAGGCGGAGCTTCTTCGGCGGCGGCTGGGTCATCCGGCCACGCTAGCACGGCGCCTGCCGCGCCACGCTCAGGCGGTGGTGCCGCGCGACGAGCCCGGGAGCAGGTGGTTCATGTGCCAGTTCTGGATGTGGAGCCGGCGCTTGGCCTGCTTGGCCGATCCGTGGATGCGGACCGCGACCAGGCCGAACATCGACACGAACACGACGTTGCCGAGCAGCAGCGCGAGGCCGCCGCGCACGCTGTTCATCTCGAACATCGTCGAGCGGCTGAGGATCGCGCCGGGCGTGACCTCGATGCTGGTCATCAGCAGGCCGACCTCCTCGAGGCCGAGCGGGACCAGGAACACGAGCACGGTCCACGCGATCACCGCCCACCGGTTGCGGATCATCCACGCGGTCGTGGTCATCGCGAGCAGCACGCCGCACAGGAACACCGGCGTCAGCAGGTAGATGCCGGCGAGCCGGGTCCACACGACCGCGAGGACGGTGTTGCCGACGAGGCCGAACAGCAGGCTGTAGCGGCCCGTCCGGGCCGCGCGCCAGGTGAACAGCGACAGCCCGCACAGCACGCCGAACATCGCGAGCACCCAGCCCCAGCTCTTCACGCCGAGGAACGGGATGAGCGGACAGAAGGCGAACAGCCCGAGGTACGCCCACAGGCCCGCGAGGGCGCGCTGCCGGACCTGCACCTTCTCCTGCTCGGCGAGCTCGGTCACCAGCGCCGCGGGCAACTCGGGCGGTGGCTCGACGATCAGCCGGGTCACCAGCTCGGCGGCGGTGGCCGACGACGGATCGAGAGCGAGCGCACGCCCGGCGAGGTGGATCGCGGTGGCGCGCCCGGTGTGCCCGCCGGTGGCGAGCGCGGCCTGCGCGGTGGCGAGGTGCTCGCCGGCGAGCCGCCGGCGCTGGTCGAGATCGCGGTCGCCGTCGAGGTAGGCCTGGACGCGGTCGGCGAGCTGGCGCGCCGTGGGCCGCGCGGCGGGCGCGGCGGCGAGCGCGGCCTCGCAGATCGCGTCGAGCTCCGGCGCGATCGGGCGCTCGGAGCTCCGCCGCGACGGAGCCTCCTGCGGGTTCATCAGCGTGGCCGCGAGCGCGGCGGTGCCGCGCGGGTGCAGCGCCTCGCCGGCGAGCAACTCGAACAGGATCGCGCCGAGCGCGTAGACGTCGGCCGGCTGGGTCACCGGCTCGCCGCGGATCTGCTCGGGGGACATGTAGCCGGGCGTGCCGAGCAGCGCGCCGGTCTGGGTGCCCTCGTCGAGGGTCATGATGTCGGTGCTCGAGGACCGGCTGGTCTCGGTCAGCACGCGCGCCACGCCCCAGTCGAGGACGTAGACCTCGCCGTAGTCGCCCATCATGATGTTCGCGGGCTTGAGGTCGCGGTGGATGACGGCGCGCGAGTGCGCGAGATCGACGGCGCGGCAGACGTCGACGAACGCCCGCAGCAGCGCCTGCGGGGACGAGCCGGCCGCCATGCGCTCACCCAGCGTCTGGCCGGACACCCGCTTCATCGAGAAGAACGGCCGCCCGGCCGCGTCGGTGCCGAGCTCGTGCACGGGCACGATCGCGGGGTGATCGAGGCGGGCCTGGATCCGCGCCTCGCGGAGGAACCGGGCGAGCTGGTCGGGCGTGGGCGTCGCCGAGCGCATCCGCTTGATCGCCACGTCGCGGCCGATCCGCGCGTCGTACGCGGCCATCACCTCCCCCATCCCGCCCTTGCCGATCAGCTCGCGGAGCTGGTACCCGGGCGGCGTCAGCAGGGCCGCCACCGGCGCCGCTGCGTCGGAGGGGATCAGCGTGTCGGCGGACGACGTCGCACCGTCACCGGGGAGCGTCGGGCCGAGGGCATGCCCGCCCGGCTGCGTGGAGGCTCCCGGGGCGGCCCGCCACACGGCGCCGCCTGGCTTGGTGTCGTCGACCATGCCCGATGGTACGCCGCCACCCCACCGGGGGGCATCAGGGCGTGGACATCGGCAGGATCTGGCGCAGGTGCCAGGCCTGGACCTCGAGGCGGTGCGCGGCCTCGCGCTGCCGCTGCGCGAGCACCCGGGTCAGCAGGGCCACCACCGTCGACAGCGCCACCAGGAGCACCACGAACGCGACCTGCACCGGCACCGCCGAGAACTCGATGTTGGGCGAGAACATCACCAGCTCGCCGTTCGCGAACCGGTACGTCGGGGCGAGCACCCCGAGGATCTCGAGCAGCCACGGCACCCCGACCCCGGCGCCGAGGATCGTCGCGAGGATGCGGAGCCGGCCGAACCCCGGGTGTGCCGCGTAGGCCATCAGGGTGGTCGTGACCAGCGTCGGAGCGATGATGAACGGGCCGACCAGCCGGCACACCAGGCCGATCAGGAGCGCGTTGGTGCACGCGTTGAGGTACAGCCCGGTCGTCCAGATCTCGTCGCGCCGGGTCAGGCGCCACACCTGCAGCGAGCCCAGCAGCGCCACCGCGCAGAACGCTGCGAGCAGGCGGACGTCGCGGACGCCGGTCCACAGCAGCAGCGGCACGAACCCGAGGTAGCCGAGCATCGTGAGCGCCGCGAGCCGGCCCTGCGCACGCGCGGTGTCGGTGTCGCGCCGCGCGACCTCCCGCACCACCTCCGGCGGGGTCTCGATCGGCGGCTCGAGCATCAGGCGGGTGACCAGCGCGGCGGCCTCGGTGGCGGTCGGATCGAGGGCGAGCGCGCGCCCGGCCGCCTGCATCGCCTCGCGCCGGCGGGCCGCATCGGCGCCCCCCGCGAGCGCGATCCGCGCCGCCTCGACGTGGGTCTGCGCGAGCGCCTTGCGCACGGCGAGGTCGCGATCGCCGTCGAGGAAGGCCTGCACCGCGTCGCCAAGCGCGCGCGCCGTGGGGTAGCGCGCCTCGGGCTCGAGCGCGGTGGAGCGCTCGCAGATCGCGTCGAGCTCGGGCGGCGCATCGGGCCGGCGCCGGGACGGCCGCGCATCGACAGCGCGCACGATCGACGCCAGGCTGCGCGGCATGGCGTGCAGCAGCTCGCCACTGACGATCTCGTAGAGCATGCAGCCGAGCGCGTAGATGTCGGCCGCCGGGCCGGCGCGGTCGCCGGCGAGCTGCTCGGGCGCCATGTACGCGGGGGTGCCGAGCACGGTGCCGGCGCGGGTCTCGCCGCTGTCGCGCTCGAGCCCCAAGACGTGCGCGGGTGCGCCCGGTGTGGCCCCGGTGTCGTTGGACTCGGTCACCGCGCGCGCCACGCCCCAGTCGATGACGTAGACCTCGCCGAAGTCGCCGAGCATGATGTTCGCCGGCTTGAGATCGCGGTGGATGATCCCCGCGCTGTGCGCGAACTCGATCGCGAGGCAGATGTCGACGAACGCGCGCAGCAGCCGGCGGCGGGTGCCGGCCGCGTCGGGCACGTCGTCGCGGCGCAGCCCGGCCAGCAGCTCGGCGAGCGTGGTGCCGGCCAGCCGCTTCATCACGAAGTACGGCTTGCCGTCCTTGTCGAACGCGAGGTCGTGGACCGGGACCACCGCGGGGTGCTCGAGCCGGCCCTGCACCCGCGCCTCGCGGAGGAACCGGCTCAGCTCCTCGGCGGACGGCTCGGCCGCCCGGATCCGCTTGACCGCGACCTCGCGGCCGATCTGCTCGTCATAGGCGAGCACCACCTCGCCCATCCCGCCCTGCCCGATCCGCGAGCGCAGCGTGTACCGCTCCCCCTCGAGCGGCGCGAGCACCGCTCCGCCGGCCAGGCGCGCCGCAGGCGGGGCCGTGGCCACGCTCCGTGACACGGCGTGCGCGGGCCCCGCGGAGCCCACCGGCAACGTCGGCGCGTTGCTCGCCGGCTGCGCCACCGTGTCGTCGGTCCCGGCGCTGTCGTGCGGCATCGGCGGGGATGGTATCAGGCGCCGTTGGTCGCCCACGGCCGCTTCGCGCTCGGGAGCAACTGCCGCAGGTGCCACGCCTGCACGTAGAGCTGCTGCTGCGCCACCCGCCGGCGCCGCGTGATCGTCAGCACGAACAGCCCGATGACGATCGTGAACAACAGATTCGAGAACACCAGCGACAGCTCGGTGACCCAGCCGTGCGAGCGAACGACGTCGGACACGATCATCATCATCCCCTGGCCGATCGTCCAGGTCCGCGGGACCAGGTCGAGCCACTCGGCGACGACCGGGATCGTCGTCGCGAGCGTGGCCCACGTGACCACCACCCACGTCCGCCGGTTGACCCACGGGATGGCGCTGATCGCGGCGAGCGCCGCGCACGTCATCAGCGGCGTCAGCACGAACGGACTGGCGATCCGGGAGAACATCACCGACAGGGTCAGGTTGATCACGAGCACGACGGTCACCAGCGGGCGGCCGGTCCGAGAGAACCGGACGGAGGCGAGCGCGGCGATGCCGAGCGCCGTGTAGAACGCGATCACGAACGGCCAGTTCTTGATGTCCTGGAACAGCGTCAGCGGCAGCAGCAGGAACACCGAGAGGTACATCAGGATGCCCTTGCGCGAGCGATCCTTGTTGAGCTGGATCTCCTCCTCCGCGAGCCCCCGCTCGAGATCGGGCGGCAGCCTGAGCGGCGGCTCGAGCAACAGGGTCGACACCAGCTGGGCGGCGTCCTCGGACTGCGGATCGAGGGCGAGCGCGCGCCCGGCGCGGCGCATGGCGGCAGCACGGGCGTCGGGCGCCGCGCTGTCGAGCACGACGCGCGCGGAGGCGAGCTGCTCGGCGGCGAGCCGCCGCCGGCTCTCCTTGTCGCGATCTCCGTCGAGGAACGCCTGCACCTGCTCCGCGAGCTCGTGGGCGGTGGGGCGCTTGGTCGGATCCTCGGCGAGGGCGGCCCAGCACAGCGCATCGAGCTCCGGTGGGATGTTCGCGTCGGGCTTGCGGCTCGCCGGCGACGCCTGCGGGTTGGAGAGCGTGCTCGCGATGCCCGACTCGCCGCGCTTGTGCAACGGCCCGCCCACCAGCAACTCGAACAGGATCGCGCCGAGCGCGTACACGTCGGCGGGGGTCGTCGCCTTCTGCCCGCGGATCTGCTCCGGGGCCATGTAGCCTGGCGTGCCGAGCAGCGCGCCGGTCTGGGTCCCCTGTTCGAGCGTGCCGATGTCGAACTGGCGCACCGGGCTGCTCGAGGACGCCTCGTCCTCCGCGAGCACGCGGGCGATGCCCCAGTCGATGACGTAGACCTCGCCGTACTCACCCATCATCACGTTCGACGGCTTGAGATCGCGGTGCACCACGCCCTTGGCGTGGGCGAACTCGATCGCGACGCAGACATCGACGAACGCCCGCAACAGGCGGTTGAGCGGCTGCGGCTCCGGCTCGGCGAGGCGCTGCCCGAGGGTCTTGCCCGTGAGCCGCTTCATCGAGAAGAACGGGCGGCCCTCCTCGTCGAGGCCGAGCTCGTGGACCGGGACGATCGCCGGGTGATCGAGCCGCGCCTGGATCCGCGCCTCGCGCAGGAACCGGGTGAGCTGCTCGGCATCGGGCTCCTTGGAGGTCATCCGCTTGACCGCGACCTCACGCCCGATCCGCAGATCCTCGGCCACCACGACCTCGCCCATCCCGCCGCGGCCGATCTGGCGCCCGAGCTTGTAGCCCGGCGGCGGCAGCATCAGCTGGGCCGCGCGGCCGGGCCCGTCCGGAACCACCGTCGCGGCCGACCCATCGTCGACGAGGCGGGTGCCACGGGTCCCGAGCACCGTGGTGTCGGCCAGGTCGAGAGCAGGGGTCGCCGAGCGGGGCGGGTCGTCGGACATCCCCCCGATGTTACTGCGTTCCGGGCGATCTCCACGATCCCGGCGCGCGCGAACCGACGGGGCGCATCGTCGTCGGTGGGGACCGGACGCAGTGCGTCAGTACCAGCGCGGCGTGTGACGGCCGACCACCACCCGCGCCGGGCGCAGCAGCCGCTCGCCGAGCTTGTAGCCCGGCGCGACCTGCTCGATGACGACGTTGTGCGCCGCGGGGTGCGGCACCGCGAGGGTGCTGATCGCCTCGTGCAGCGCCGGATCGAACGCCTCGCGCAGCGCGTCCACCCGCACCACGCCGTGGCGCTCGAGGGCGGTCAGGAACTGCCCGTGGACGAGCCGCACGCCCTCGAGCACGGCGGGCGCATCGCCTGCCTCCTCGGCCGCCCGGATCGTCCGCTCGAGGTCGTCGATCAGCGGAATCAGCTCGAGGATCACCTTGGCGCGCAGATCGTCGGCGGCCTGCTGAGCGCCTCGCTCGACCCGCAGCTTGGCCGCCTCGAGCTCCTCCAGCGCGGACGCCATCGTCGCGACGTCGCCTGTGCCGCGGACGCCCACCGGAGTCCGCCGCTCGATCAGTGGGACCTCGGGTTCGGGATCCGGGACGACCGCGGGCGCGAAGCCCTGATACCGCGAGTATGCGCGCATGGGGTGATACCTCTCCCCCAGGTCCTTCACGCCCCGTGCCAGCGCCCAGTGGCCCGATCAGGTAGGGCGAGCACGCACCGCTTGCGCGCCGCCACCCGTGCTGGCGGGCCACCACGCATGACGCAGCGCCGCCGGGCGCGGGTTCACCAGGTCGGACGGGCCCGCGCCGGGCGGCGCGCGCGGACAGCCTGCGTCAATTCGCCGGCACGAGATCGTCAAGGGCGACGGGCGCGGGCGCGGCCTCGCACCGGATGTCGATCGCTCCGTCCTTGACGTCGATGAACGCGATGCCGCCGTGGATCAGCTTGCCGAACAGGATCTCGTTGGCGAGCGGCGCCTTGAGCGTGCTCTGGACCAGGCGCGCCATCGGGCGCGCGCCCATCGCCTTGTCGTAGCCGTGCACGGCGAACCAGTCGAGCGCCGCCTCGCTGACCTCGAGCTCGACCTTCTTCTCCGCGAGCTGGCCGTCGAGCTCGTCGAGGAACTTCCGCGCGACCTTCTTGATCACCTCGGCCGGCAGCGCTCCGAAGAACACCGTCCCGTCGAGGCGGTTGCGGAACTCGGGCGTGAACACCCGCTCGAGCGCCTTCTTGCCGTCCTTGGAGTCCGCGATCGAGTCGCCGAAGCCAATCTTCCCCATCGCCATCTCCCGGCTGCCGGCGTTCGACGACATGATCAGGATGACGTTGCGGAAGTCGCTCTTGCGGCCGTTGTTGTCGGTCAGGGTCGCGTGGTCCATGACCTGGAGCAGGATGTTGTAGATGTCGGGGTGCGCCTTCTCGATCTCGTCGAGGAGGACCACCGAGTACGGGTGCTTGTTGATGGCGTCGGTGAGCTGGCCGCCCTGGTCGAAGCCGACGTAGCCGGGCGGCGCGCCGATCAGGCGCGACACCGTGTGCTTCTCCATGTACTCGGACATGTCGAACCGGATGAACTCGACGCCCATCACGCTCGCGAGCTGCTTGGCGAGCTCGGTCTTGCCGACGCCGGTGGGCCCCGCGAACAGGAAGCTGCCCGTCGGCTTGTCGGGGCTGCCGAGGCCCGCGCGCGACAGCTTGATCACCTGCGCGAGCTGCTCGATCGCCGCGTCCTGGCCGAAGATCAGGCGCTTGAGGTCGCCCTCGAGATCGCCGAGCTTCTTCTTGTCGGCCGAGCTGACCGAGCGCGTCGGGATCCGCGCGATCTTCGCGACGACCTCCTCGATCAGCGCCGGGCGGATCTCCTTGGGGCGCAGCTCGGGTGCCATCAGGCGGACCTTGGCGCCGGCCTCGTCGATCACGTCGATCGCCTTGTCGGGGAGCTGGCTGCCCGAGATGTGGCGCGCGGCGAGCTCGACCGCGGACTCGAGCGCCGAGTCGGTGTACTTGACGCCGTGGTGCTCCTCGTAGCGCGAGCGCAGCCCCTTGAGGATCTCGATCGCCTCGGGGACGCTCGGCTCGCCGATGTCGATCCGCTGGAACCGGCGCGCCAGGGCGCGGTCCCGCTCGAACGCCTGGCGGTAGTCCTTGAACGTCGTCGAGCCGATGCAGCGAAGCTCGCCGTTGGACAGGGGTGGCTTGAGGATGTTGGCCGCGTCCATCGTGCCGCCGCTGGTGGCTCCGGCGCCGATGATGTTGTGGATCTCGTCGATGAACAGGATCGCCTTGGGATCCGCGATCAAGACCTTCATCACGGCCTTGAGGCGCTCCTCGAAGTCACCGCGGTAGCGCGTGCCCGCGAGCACGGCGGTCATGTCGAGCGAGTACAGCTTGGCGTCCTTGAGGGACTCCGGGACCTTGCCGTCGACGATGCGCAGGGCGAGGCCCTCCGCGAGCGCGGTCTTGCCGACGCCGGGCTCGCCGATCAGCAGCGGGTTGTTCTTCCGCCGCCGCGACAGGACCTGGATCATCCGCTCGAGCTCGTCGGCGCGGCCGATCAGCGGATCGATCTTGCCCTCGCGGGCGCGCGCGGTCAGCTCGATGCAAAAGCTCTCGAGGGGGTTCGCCACCTTGCCGTCTTCCTGGCCGTCGTCCTCGACACCGCGGCTGCGGGGCACCACGGAGCCCGCGCCGGAGTCGACCTTCGACACGCCGTGAGAGATGTAGTTGATGACGTCGAACCGCGACACGCCCTGCTTCTCGAGCAGGTAGACCGCGTGCGAGTCCCGCTCGCGGAACATCGAGGCGATCACGTTGCCGGTGGTCATCTGCGGGCGACCCGCCGCCTGCACGTGCATGGCGGCGCGCTGGAGCACGCGCTGGAACGCGAGCGTCTGATCGGGGCCGGACTCCTCACCCTCGGGCAACTCGTCGACCTCCTCCGACAGGAAGCGATCGAGCTCGCCGCGCAGCTTCTCGACGTCGCCGCCGCACTTGGTGACGATGTCGGCGCCGCTGGGGTCGTCGAGGATCGCGAGCAGCAGGTGCTCGAGGGTGAGGTACTCGTGACGCCGCGTGCGGACGTTCTCGACGGCGCGCTGCAGGGTGGCTTGGAGCTCGGGCGACAGCATGGTGACCTCTATTCCGTGGGCTCGATCGAGAGCTGGAGCGGGAACTGCTGGGCCTTGGCGAGGTTCAAGGTCTTGGTGACCTTGGTCTCCGAGACCTCGAAGGTGTAGACGCCCGCGACCCCGACCCCGTTGTTGTGGACGTGGCTCATGACCGCGGTCGCCTCGTCTTCGTTCTTGTGGAACACGTTCTGCAGCACCCACACGACGAACTCGCGCGTCGTGTAGTCATCGTTGTGAAGCAGCACCTTGTACATCGGGGGCTTCTTGGTGCGCGTGCGCTCGTCGAGCACCAGGCCCGTCTGCCGGTCGGCCTGGCGGTCTCCCTTCCCGGGCGGCTTCTTCTCGTCTGACAAGCGGATCACCATGCTCTCGATATTACGAGACCCAGGCTGACTGTGTAGCCCCTGCCGGCCACCTATGCAGCCCACGATTTCGGGCAGGGTCGCGCGCGCCTACTCGGTGTCGAGTGGCAGGCCGGCGGTCTTCCACGCGCGGTAGCCGCCGTCCATCGACGACACCTTCGTGTAGCCCATGTTCTGCAGCGCCTCGGCCGCGAGCGCGGACCGGAAGCCTCCGCCGCAGTACAGGACGATGTCCGCGTCCGGGTCGGGG
Source organism: Kofleriaceae bacterium (assembly GCA_964203225.1). GTDB lineage: Bacteria > Myxococcota_A > Polyangia > Haliangiales > Haliangiaceae > JABFXX01. Next base: position 33,366 of record CAXNMK010000002.1, on the reverse strand, counting down.
ATCTTGGCCTCGATGTCGCGCTCGATCACGCCCTTGCCCAGGTGGATCGCCCCGGCGATCCGACCGCCGCGCCACTCGTCGTCCTCGCGGGTATCGACGAGGTGGAACGCCTCGCCGCGCGCGCGGCGGGCGGCGATCTCCTCGATCGTGGTCTCGCGGATGTGCTGCTTGGCGGCGCTGACGAGGGCAAGGAATCCGGGGGGATGGCTCATGAGACAGGAGCTTACCGCGCGCCGGGTGCGAGCGCCTCGATGGTGAAGTACACGAAGCCCGCGACCGCGGCGGCGACGAGGTCGGGATCGGAGTCCGCCGCCTGCGCGGCCCGGAACTGCGCCTCGATCGCAGCGGGCCCGCGGGCGACGAGCGCGGCGTGCATGTCGACCTCGCCACGGGCATAGAGGATCGGCCACACCGCCACGCCCGCCCGCGCGAACCATCCGAGCCGCGCGCGCAGCGCCCCCCCACGCGCGTGGACGTGGCCCCAGGCGCGCGCCGGATCGCGGACGCTGTAGTCGAGGAGGACCAGGTCGACGACGGCCGCGATCCGGGCGGCCTCGGCGCGGGTCGGGTACCCGAGGTACGCCCCGACCACGATCGGCGGCCCGGCGCCGCGCCACGCCACGGCGCACGCACGCATCGCCGCGAGCAGGTCGAGCAACTCGGCGAGCGCGGCCGCGCGCGCAGGGCGGTTCCAGAACTCGAGCTCGGACACCAGCCCATCGGGGCGGGCCGCCGGGAACGCGGCCACCAGGGGCGCGAGGGCGTCGAGCCGCGAGGCGCCCGCGATCGGCAGCAGCACGCGCGCCCCGGCCGCGCGCAAGGTCGCGATCGCGCGGACCAGCGACGCGCGTCCGGCGGCGGTGGTCAGCAGCGGCCCCGCGCCGTACGGGATCACCTCGGTGATGACGCCGCCACGGACCGCACGGAGGAGGCCGGACCACGCGACCGCGTCGGCGAGCATCGCAGGGAGATCCCCCACATACCCCCCCCGGCGCACCGGCGTGCCCACCGCGCGGGATGGGTCGGGAGTGAGCGGCGCGCGGGGCGCCCCGGGCGCGGCCATGCAGGCGGCGGTCAGGGCCATCGCGAGGGCCGTGGTGCAGCCCACATGCCGGAACATGGAAAACGTTGGTGCACGCACGGTCAACATGGACCGACATCGGCCGACCCGAACCTTCCATGAGAGCATGCGTGTGGTGGCGCCGGTGGGCGCGGGTCGGGGGGGTCGTCGGACTCCTCGGGTCGCCTGGAGCGACGCGCGCGGAGGGGCGCGAGGCGACGTGCGACCGGCTCGCCTCCCAGGCCGCCGCGGAGGCCGCGCTCCTGTATGCGCCCCGCGTCCAGCTCGAAGCGGCGCGCGCCCCCCGCGTCCTCGATGCCCAGGATCCGACCGCGCCCGTCGGCGGCCTGCAGGCGCGGGCCGCGCTCGCGTTCTCGGCCACGGATGCGCTGCGCGGGCGCGCCGTCGAGCGCGTCGCACTGGCCGAGTGCACGCGCGAGCGCGCGAGCGCACCGCTCGAGGCGCTCCTCGCGCTCGGCGCCCGGCTCGGTGAGCTGGAGAGCAGCCACGCCGAGCTGGCGGTCCTGCGCGAGCGGGCCCCCGCGATCGACCTGCTCGTCCGCGAGGCCTCCGACCGCCTCGCCGTCCAGCGCGCCACCGCCGTCGAGGTGCTGGAGCTGCGCGAGCGGCGCGGCGAGCTGGCGCGGCGCACCGCGGAGCTGCGCGACCACGTCGCCCTGCTCGAGCCTCTCGCGGGCCCCGCCCCCGCCGCCGCGGACCTCGCCGCGCTGGTCCGCGCGCTGCACGACGCCACGCTCGCGGTCGACCGCGGTCGCGCCCGCGTGGACGCGCTCGGCGCGTGGCGCGTCGACATGCGCGCCGGCGTCGCGGGCGGGGAGCGCGCCGACTGGTTCGCCGTCGCGGAGCTGGGCTATGCGTTCGGCCGCCCCTGGCAGGCCGCCGCCCAGCGCCGCGCCATCGCCGCGCGAGACCGCGAGCTGACCACCGACGATCGCGCGATCGCGCACCGGGTCGCGCAGCTACAGGGCGCGCTCCGCGGCAGCGTCGCCGCGCTCACCGAGGAGCTGCAGGCCCTCGACGACGAGCGCGGCCTGGTCGCCGCCGAGCAAGCACGGCTCGCGCAGCTCACCGATCCTGGCGACGGCGCGCGCCACCTGCGGGCGCGGCTGACGCTCCAGCAGATCCAGCTCGACGCTCGCCGCGCCGCGATCGAGGCCCTGATCTCCACGCGCCGCCCCCTCGCAGGAGCTGTCCCGTGAACAACCAGGTGACACTGCGCATCCTCCGCATCGACGATCCGATCGACGATCCGATCGACGATCCGATCGACGCCCCCGACCAGCCTGGACGGCGCCGCTCGCCTGGCTCGCCCTTCCTCCGCACGCCATTCGCCGGGGTGGTCGCACCGCCCGCCACGCCCCCCCCACCCGCCGAGGCGGTCGCCCTGCCCACGCCCACGGACCGCCGCCAGGTCGCCGGCGCGTGGTCCGGCCGGGTGCTCGCGCTCGGGCTGCTCGGGCTCACGCTCGGCGCGCTCGGGTGGGCGGCGCAGCAGGTCTACTACGTCGTCGCCGACGCGTGGATCGCGCCCGCGCACCTGTCCCCCAGCAGCGACGCGGTGGCGCAGCTGCGGCTCGCGCACCAGCGCCAGCGCTCCGAGCTGGCGCGGACCGACGCCGAGATCGCGCGGATCGACGGCGAGCTGGAGGCCATCGATGGCGCCGTGGCGCGCCTGTCCGCGCTGCGCGGCGGGACCGCGGCGGCGCTCCGCTGGCAGGCCGAGCACAGCAAGCACGAGGCCGCGGAGGCTGACGCCGCCGGCGTGCTGATCGCCCGCCAGCACGCGCTGGTCGGGGACCTGCTCACCCGCCAGCGCCGGCTCGTCGAGCGCGCCCGCGCCGACCTCGCGGCCGGGCTGATCGACCGCACGGGCGTCGAGCGCGAGGAGCAGACCCTCGATCAGCTGGCGATCGAGCGGACCGAGCTCGAGCGCCAGCGCGCCGAGGCCCGTGCCCGCAGCCAGCGCAGCCGCACCGCCCTCGCGGCCCTGCGGGCGAGCGCCGGGCGCGGCGTGGCGCCCACGTTCGGGACGATGCCCGAGGTCGCCGCGGGCGACGAGCACGACGCGCGGATCGAGGTCGAGATCGAGCGGCTGCGGGCGGAGGCGCGCGGGCGCCGCGCGCAGCGAGCCGCCGCGCTCGACAGCGTGGCGGCCTACCGCGCGCTGCTGGCGGAGCTCGAGGCGCGGCCGCTGTACCGCGCGATGACGGCAGCCACCGACATCGCGTTCGTCCCGTACGACCAGCTCCCCGGCGTCCACCCGGGCGCGCACGTCGTGGCGTGCACGTGGGGCGTGTTCGCGTGTCACCAGGTCGGCGTGGTGTCCGAGGTCATGCCCGGCGAGGTCGTGACCCAGGATCCCTGGGGCGAGATCGCGCGCGGTCAGTACGCGATCCTCCAGCTCGATGATCCGGACGCGATCCAGCACCGCGTCCTGCGCGTGAGGGACTAGTGTCCCGCCCGGGTCGTCGTGAGCTCAGCCGGTGGTGCGAGGCGCGCCGAGCGCGAGGCGCCGCTCCGCCGCGCTCCTCGTCGGAGCGCAAGGCGCGGCAACGAAGCGATCGACGATGCATCGCGCCATCCGGTGAGGTCAAGATGGCCCGGGCGGGACACTAGCCATGGAGACGCTGCTGTGGACGCTCCGGCGTGGCGACGGGGTGGAGATCCTCGGCGCGCTGTGGCGCCCGCTCGTGATCGGGCTGCTGCTCTACTACTCGGGCTACCTCGCGGTGTGGCTGGCCACGCTCGCCCGCTCGGCCGGCGTGATCCGCCCGTTTCGCGGCCTGGCGCCGGCCGAGGCGGTCGACGTGCTCGTCGTGATCCCCACCCTCATCCGGTCCCGCGCGGACGTCGATGACCTGCGCGCCGCGGCGGCCACGGTGGCCAGCAACGGCTACCCGGGCCACGTGGTGCTGTGCCTCGCCCTCGATGGCGGCGGCGACCACCCGGCGCTGGTCGCCGAGCTCGAGGCGTGGGCGCGCGCCGACCACGGCCCGCTGACGCTCCTGGTCGCCTCGGTGCCGCGGCGCGCGGGCAAGGGCGTCGCCGTGATCGCGGGGCTCGAGCGCGCCCGGGCGGCGGTCGCGTCCGGCGAGCTCGCCGCCGTGCCGCCGGTGTTCTTCAACATGGACGCCGATGGCGTGCTCGGCCCGCGGGTCCTCGAGCGGATGGTCGCCCGGCTGCTCCGCCCCGGCGCGATCACGCGCCAGCGCCCGATGATCATCGCGTCGAACGTGATGGTGCGCAAGGAGCACTACTGGGAGGGATGGCGCGGGCTCCTGCGCCTGCGCTCCCATCTCGCGCTCCAGGTGGCGCGCGAGTACATGACCTCGATCAGCATCTCGCGCAACAACCGCGGCCTGCTGCCGGTCACCGGCGTGTCCGGCGCGCTCTACGCGACCTGGACCGAGCTCCACGTCCTCCAGCCGCGCTACGCCGCGTTCCTCCAGAGCCTGCGCGGCCGCGCGCTCGGGCGCTGGTGGCTCGGCGCCGCGCCGCCGAGCTTCCGCGCGTTCACCGGCGCCCCCAACGTGCTCGCGACCGCCGGCCCCGGCGATGACACGTGGATGGCCTGGCTCGCGCTGATCGCGCGCTGGCGCGACGGCCAGATCTGCCTCGAACTGCCGCGCACACCCGCGCACGCGCTCGGGCGGCTCGTGCGGTCGTACGTGATCCGGCCGATCGGCTACGACCCGCTCGCGCGCGTGTACACCGCGACCCCGACCACGGTGCGCGCGCTGTTCAAGCAGCGGCTGCGCTGGAACACGTCCCGTCCGTGGCTGCTCCAGCGGTTCGGGCTGATCCCGATGTTCGCGTGGGAGCTGGGCGCGTGGGTGATCCTCGACGTCGTGCTGGTGGTGACCATCCACGCGTGCATCCTGATCGCGCTGTGCGCGTGGCCCCTCGCCGACCGCCCGAGCACGTGGCTCGCGTTCGTGGTCCTCGGCGCGCTCAGCGCGACCGTGATCCGCGGCCTCGCCACGCTGCTCGCGATGCTGCAGGACCACGACGTGCGCGGCCACGCGCACAAGCTGCTCGCGCTCCCGCTGAGCGGCCCGTTCCACCTCGTGTTCAACATCGCGCCGACGATCGTCGGGTTCGTGCAGGACTTCCTGCTGTGGGGGGTCAACACGGAGTTCGCCCCCGAGGACACCCTCGCCGCCTCGGCGACCGGACGGGTGGCGATCGGCTACCGGCTGTGCCGGTGTGCGCGGCTCGCCGCACGAGCGCTCCGCCACGGTGACGTGCCGGCGGGCTGGTTCTGGCTCGGCTGGGACGAAAGCCCGTGGACGGCGAACGGCTACCGGGGCTGGACCTCGCCCGAGCGGCGGCTGCCGCGCGGCGGTGTGTTGCCGCGTCCGCCGACCTGACGAGGGGCCGTGACCGGTCCGGGGATGTGGCGTAAGGTCCGCCCATGGCCGTCACCGACACCACCTCCGCCTGGGTCCACGAGACGTTCGCCGCGTCGATCGTCCCGACGCTCGTCGACTACATCAGGATCCCCAACAAGTCGCCGATGTTCGAGCCCGGGTGGGTCGCCGCCGGCCACATGGACCGCGCCGTCGAGCTGTTCGCCGGCTGGGCGACGCAGCACCTGCCCGCGGGCGCGACGCTCGAGATCGTCCGCCTCACCGACGGCGACAAGCCGCGCACGCCGGTGATCTTCATCGACATCCCGGGCACCGGCGGCAAGGCCGGCGACACCGTGATGCTGTACGGCCACCTCGACAAGCAGCCCGAGATGACCGGCTGGCGCGCGGACCTCGGCCCGTGGACGCCCGTGATCGAGGACGACAAGCTGTACGGCCGCGGCGGCGCCGATGACGGCTACGCGATCTTCGCGTCGCTGACCGCGATCAACGCGCTCCGCAAGGACGGCACGCCCCACGCGCGCTGCGTCGTGCTGATCGAGGCGTGCGAGGAGTCCGGCAGCTACGACCTCCCCGCGTACATCGACCACCTCGCGCCGCGGATCGGCGACCTCTCCCTCGTCGTCTGCCTCGACTCGGGGTGCGCCAACTACGACCAGCTGTGGTCGACCACGTCGCTGCGCGGCCTGGTGATCGGCACCCTCGAGGTGTCGCTGCTCCGCGAGGGCGTGCACTCGGGTGATGGCACCGGCGTGATCGCGGCCAGCGAGCGCGTGATCCGCCAGCTGCTCGACCGGCTCGACGACGCCCACACCGGCGTGATCAAGCTCGCCGAGCTCGCCACCGAGATCCCCCGGCAGCGCGTGCTCCAGGCCGCGCGCACCGCGGACGTGATCGGCGACGAGGTGTGGAACAAGTTCCCGATCCAGCCGGGCATCGAGCCCGTCACGCGCGACAACACCGAGCTGATCTTGAACCGCACGTGGCGCCCCGGCCTCGCGATCACCGGCGCCGACGGATGGCCCTCGATCGGCAACGCCGGCAACGTGCTGCGCCCGGTGACGTCGCTCAAGCTGTCGATCCGGATCCCGCCCCGCGTCGATCCCAAGGTCGCGCAGGCCGCGGTCAAGGCCGCGCTCGAGAAGGACCCGCCCTACGGCGCCAAGGTGTCGTTCACCGGCGGCACCGCGAGCGCGGGCTGGGACGCCCCCGAGGTGGCGCCGTGGCTCGAGCAGGCGCTCGACGCCGCGAGCCAGAAGCACTTCGGCAAGCCGTCGATGTACATGGGCGAGGGCGGCACGATCCCGTTCATGTACATGCTCGGCGAGAGGTTCCCCAAGGCGCAGTTCTGCATCACCGGCGTCCTCGGACCCGGCTCGAACGCCCACGGCCCGAACGAGTTCCTGCACATCCCCACTGCGAAGCGCCTGACCTTGTGCGTGGCCGACGTGCTCGCCGCGCACGCACAGCAGCCGTAGCGAACCAGCAGGCGTGGCCCACCCGGCAGCCGTCGCTCACCCGGAGCGCTGCACCCTCGCGACTGGTTGAATCCAGGCCCGCCGGACGGCCGAATCCAGGGCAGGCATGGTCGCGTTGCCCGCGTTCGACCCTAGAACCGCCCACCCAGCGTCAGCCCGACCTCATCGGACCTCACCGCGGGCAGCACCTCGAGGCGCGTACGAGGGGGCGCACCGGGCGCCGGTGTGTCGAACCACCACAACCCGAGGCCCACGACCCCGAGCGCGAGCGCACCGAGCCCGAGCCCGGTCGCCACGCTCGAGCGCAGCCGCTCGTCGTCGACGCGCTCGTTGTAGCGGGCCAGATCGGCCGGAGTGGCGGTGAGGCCCCGCCGCCTGGCATCGAGGTCATTCGCGTCGCGCCGCGCCGCGTAAGCCCACCCCGCGGCCAGGCCGGCGGCCGTCCCGACGGTCGCGCCGCCGCCGAGCACCCACCACGCCGCGCGGCGTTGACCGGTGGCCGCGAGGGTGGCGTCGAGGACCAGCTCGCGATCACGCTCGACGGAGATCACGTCGTCCCACGATGCCCGGCCGCGACGCGCCACGCTGACGAAGTGGCGCCCCGGTGCCACGCGCACGGGTTCGCCCGGCAGCGTGCCGAGCCGCCGACCATCGACGTAGAGCGTCGCTCCGCGCTCGGCGCGCACGCTCAGCCGGCCGGGCTTGGGGCGCAGCGTGACGTCCACGGGGACGAACCGCCCGAGCGCCGTGACGACTCTGCGGCGCTCGGGCTCGTACCCGGCGGCCTGGACCACCACGTCGTGGGTCCCGGCGGTGACATCAGCCGGCTCCCACAGCTGCACGCGCTGACCGTCGATGGTCACGTCGGCGCTCTCGACGCCCTCGGCGCCGATCACGAGCTGCGTCCGCACGGGCGCGACGTAGGGCACGAGCTCGCCGCGGCGACGCAGCTCACCCAGGATCGGCTCGAGCTCGCCGATCCGGTCGATCGCGTCCTTGCCGCGCGGCCCCGACGGTAGCTGCTCGAGGTAGCGCTGGTAGAGCTGGAGCGCGCGCTGCACGCGCCACGCGATCCGATCGCGGTAGTACTGGAGACGGTTGGCCTGGGCCAGCGAGAACGCGGTCTCGGGTCGCGGGTCGACCTCGTAGGCCTGCTCGAAGGACTGCGCTGCGACCGCGAACCGGTTCGCGCGGTACGCCTGCGCACCGACGCGAAACGCGGCCTGCCCGGCGAGCTTCCGGTTCGGGTCCTCGGGCGCAGCCAGGCCTGACGTAAGAGCCTGGCCTGACGTGGGCGCGGGCTGGCCGAGTGCGGGGCCGCTCAGGCTGACCACGAGGAGGAGGCTGGCCCAGCTCGACCTCCGCGTCCACTGGAGGTGCGTCCGCACCCGGGTCATCAGCACCCCGGCGTCGTGCCGACCATGTCGGTCGAGCACTGCAGCATGACGGCGACCTCGCGACCCTGGCGGAGCGCGAGGTCCGTGAGGCCGTCGCCGTTGAAGTCGCCCGTGACGTGGCTGGCGCCGGCGGGCGCGCTCGAAAGCGTGGCGGTCGTGGGTGCCTCACCGGCGGCGCCGGCGCGCATCTGGACCACCGTCGCGCCTCCGGCGCCGTCGCACACCCACGAGGCGAGCGTGGCGCCACCCGGCGCCTGCTGCCACAGCTGCGGGTCACGACACGAGCTGTCGAGGCCGAACGTCTGGCCCGCGAGCCGCCCCCCGGTCGTGGCGTCGTCGAGCCGGTCCGCCTGTCCCACCCACCAGCGGTCCTGACGCTGGGCGAGCGCGACCGCGCGCCGCACCGTGGGCTGATCGACGAGCCCGATCAGCGCGGGCTGCCACCCGCTGCCCTCGACGTCGAGGCACGCGCTCCGCAGCAGCTCGGTGGACGTGAAGCGCGCGCTCGGGACCGCGGCCGTGATCGCCGGGCCGGCGCATCCGGGCGCGACAGGTGACAGCCCGATCACCTCGTCGGGACCGTTGGCCGTCGCGGACAGGTCCGTGACCAGATCCGCCACCGTCCAGGCGCGGTCGCGGAACGCCAGCCGTGTGGAGTCGACCGTGTCGATGGCGCCGACCTCGAGCTGCGCCGCGCCGAGCCCGCGCAGCCACCACAGGTATGCCTTGTCGGGATCGGCCGGGTTGCGTGCGTACGCCATGACGTCGATCCCCGAGTTCTCGCCACCGACGAACTCGCCGGCGACCAGAGCGTACGGGACGTCGAGGCTGGTGCGTACGCCATCGAGCCGGAACGGCGCCGACAGATCGCGCGCCGCGTCGCCCAGGTAGACGGCGACGCCCGCGGCGCTGTCGGTGGTGCGCGACACCGCGAGGTCATCGAGCCCGTCGAGCGAGCCGTCGATGTTGCCCGCAGCCACGCCCGTCACGCTGCCGTCCGACAGCAGCAGGGTCGTCGCGAACGCCGCGGGCTGCGGCGCCCCGTAGACCACGTGGACAGCCGAGGTGGCCAGTCCGTTGATCGAGCGGGTCGAAAACCCGATGTCGCCATACGCGTCGCCATCGAAGTCGCCCGTGGTGACATCGGTGATCACGTCGATGGTGTCGAGCGTGAGCCCGACGGGAGCGCCGGCCGCGCGCCCGAGCTCGATCTCGAGGTTATCCCGGTCGCGCACGAACCCGACCTGATCGGGCCACCCGTCGCGGTTGAGGTCAGCGACGCGGCACGCGGCCCAGCCGGGCGGGGTCTCGGCACACGCACGCCCGACGTCATCGGGCATGGTCTGCGTACTGGCGTAGGGCACCGCGTCGAGCTCGCGACCCCGCGAGACCAGCGTGAACACACCGTCGGCGGTCGGGAACACCACGTCCAGCCCGCGCCGGCCGTCGAGCTGCCCGATCGTGGCCGGGCCGGTCGGCGGCCGGATCTGCTTCTCGTAGGTCTGCTGGAGCGGCTCGGTCACGGCGCCGAACCGCACGCGCAGGGACTCGCCCACGCCGATCACGTCGTCGCGCAGGTCCCCGTCGAGGTCCCCGACCACCAGCCGATCGGTCGGCATCTCGAGGCGAGGCGCGTCCGCGAAGGAGACGAACCGGTTGGTGCTGGCTGTGCACACCCCCTCGACGGAGCACGCCAGCTCTCCGGGACACGCGGTCACCGCGCGCTCGCAGGTGAACCGGCAGGCCGCGAGGCCCTCGCTGCCACAGCCGGCCGCGCCGTCGCACTGCTCGCCGGCCTCGACCACGAGGTTGCCGCAGGTCGCGACCGGGACCTCGTCGAGATCGCTGCAGCCAGCGCCGGCGAGGCCGAGCACGCTCGCCAGGGTGAGGAGCGACCGGGCACGCAGGGTGACGCTCGACGAACGTGTGAGTGTGGGCTTCATGGGGTCCTAGGGCGCGTACTCAGGTGGCGTCTCGAAGCTATCGGCGTGAGCCGGGCCCGCGTCCGCGCGCGCGGCGCGTCCGCGCGCGCGGGGCGCGGGCGATCCGAGCGACGCGTCGGCGCGCGCTCCGCCGGCGCGGCAGCCGAGCCCGAGCGAGTGCGAGTGCCGGGCGGGACGGGATTCCCGGGCACCGTCACGTCCGGTGCAAGCGCACCCGCCGGCGCAGCCGGGGGCACCTCGGCCATCACCGGGGCGGCAGGCGGCGCCGAGATCGTCGGCACGGGGACCGGCGAAGACGGGACCGCGGTGGGGCTCGGATCGCGGACGCCCTCAGGCCGGCCGCCCAGGACGACGGCCCCCAGCCCGATCGCACCGAGCACCACCACGCCGGTCGCGAACACCGCGATCAAACCGGTCCGCCGCGCTCGCCGGGGAGCGGGACCTGCGCGCTCACCGGGGGCGGGGGCGACCCGGAGCGCCGCCATCGCCTCCGCGATCGTGGGGGGACGGTCAGGCGGCTCCTTGGCGAGCAGCTGCAGGATCGCGGCATCGAACCGCGCGAGCGCGGCGTCGATCGTCGAGGGCGCCGGCGGCGATCCCTGGACGTGCAGCATCATCGTCGCGAACGCGGACTCGCCCTCGAAGGGCAGGCGTCCAGTCAGCAGCTCGAACGCGACCACGCCGAACGAGTAGACGTCACTCGACGGCCCGACCGGACGCCCCAGCGCCTGCTCGGGAGACATGTACATCGGCGTGCCGAGCGTGGTGCCGGTGCGGGTCAGGTGGCCGCTGTCGTCGCCCTCGAGCGCCTTGGCGATCCCGAAGTCGGCCAGCCGTGGAACCAGCCGGCCATCGACCGTCGCGAGGAGCACGTTGGCCGGCTTGAGGTCGCGATGGACGATACCGGCCGCATGCGCGCCATCGAGGGCAGCAGCGATCGCGGCCAGGATGTCGAGCGCGGCCTCGATGTCCAGCCGGCCCCGTCCCTCGATGTAGGACTCGAGCGTGGGGCCGTTCACCAGCTCCATCACCTGGTACGCGCGGCCATCCGCGAGCTTGCCGAACCCGAGCACGCGGACGACGCCCGGGTGAGCGATCCGGCTGGCGGCTTGCGCCTCGCGCACGAATCGCTGCATCGCTTCGGTGTCGAGCGCGAGCGCTCTCGACAGCACCTTGATCGCGACCCGCGTTCCGAGCACGTCGTGGTGTGCTTCGTACACCCGCGCGAACCCACCCTCCCCGAGCTGGACATCGAGCACGTACTCGCCGACCGGCGTCCCCGGGGGCAGCAGGTCTCCGGCGCCAGGCTCGTCGGGCACCTCTCCGTCGGCCACTTGCCCGATCCTCGTTCGCACGACTGCCTGACTATACGTTCGTCATCCCCGGCGATCTGGATTCAACCAGCGGACATTTTGACGCGGCGGCCGGGCCGGGCGCCCAGAATGCGATCCAGCTTACAGTTCCCTGGCAGGTCCCTGGCAGGTCCCTGGGCCTCGACGAGCCGTCCGTCGCGCCACGGCCGGAGGTGGGCACGTAGCTGTCGTGGGTGCGGTGGACGATGCTCGGCCGCGTGTCGCGGCCGCCGATCATGCACCCGGACAGCCCCAGCACCGCACCGATGACCGCCCTGCCCCGCATGCTGCCGCCAGCCTGGGACCCGCGCGCGGGCAAGTCGACCCCCCCCCCCCGGCAAGTCGCCCGTCGCAGAGGCGCCGCTTCGGCGTGGGGCCCTTCGTGGCGTGGGAGCCGGTCGTGTTTGGTCCTATACTGGGACCATGTGGCGTGTCCTGGTGGTGGATGATTCGGCGACCTGTCGGGAGATCATCGAGGCTGCGCTGGAGCCGTTCGGGATGGACGTCGGGCACGCCGCCGACGGCCACGCTGCGGTCACCGCCGCGACGAACGAGTCCTGGGACCTGATCTTCCTCGACATCGTGATGCCGCTCCTCGACGGCCCCGCGGCGCTGGCCGCGATCCGGGGCATGGGCATCACCACCCCGGTCGTGCTGATCTCGTCCACCGCCAACGTCTCGGCGATCACGCCCGCGGTGCGCCTCGGCGGCGTGAACTACCTCGCCAAGCCGTTCACGCCGGAGCAGATTCGCACCTACGCGGCCAAGGCGCTCAAGCAGGACGCGGCCGTGCTCGGCAATCCGCCACGCGTGCTGCTCCAGCACACCGATCCGGCGGTGGCCGCATCGCTGCGCCAGATGCTGCCCCGCCACGTCCAGCTCGAGACCGCGGACCCGCTCGACCTCGCCGAGCGGAGCCAGGCGGCCGGGCGCCCGATCGACCTCGTGATCCTGGAGTCGCGCGAGCTCGCCGACGAGATGGAGGCGGTCGCGCGGGGGCTCCGCCACGCGCTCCCTGGGGCCGGCCTGTTCGTGGTGTCCGACGACGCGACCGCCACCACCCTGTGGCAGCCCAGGGACGCGATCGATGGCCTGCTACCGCGCGCGCTCGACGCCAGCTTCGTCCGCGACGTCCTCTACGGCCTGTTCCTGCGCCCGCAGGTGCTGTTCTTCGGGCAGACCGCGCGGGTGGCCGGGTTCCGCGGCGACGCCGCGCTGCGCGACGCCTACCTCGCGCGCGTGACGCGCATGCTGCTCGCCCACGCCGGGAACAATCAGACCGCCGAGCTCACGCTCGACGTCTCGCGGGTGCCCGGCGGCCTCGACGCGCTCGCCTCCGTGGTCGCGACGCTGGATGCCGCCCTGCGCGCCAACGGCGCCGCCGCCGCGTTCCGCACCCGGCCGGAGCATCGCGTCGAGGTCACGCAGCGGCTGCCCCGGATCATCATCGAGTGAGGCTCGGCGCCGGCCCTACGGCTTGTGCATGATGATCAGGTGATTCGTGTGCTCGGGCGAGCCGTCGTAGTAGCCGAACCGGAAGTCGATCTTGCGGAACGGCTGCGCGGCGAACATGTTCGCCCAGTCCTTCATGGCGGACGAGTTGGCGCCGATGTGGGGGACCTTGAACCGGCCGTAGGTCTCGTAGGTGAAGCCGGCCTTGGTGCCGAACTTCGTCGGGCACGCCGGTCGCGTCGGACACCATCCACTGGACGTTGCGGGTCAGGTAGTCGCGGATGGTCGAGAAGCTCTCCCACGACAGGAGGTAGCTCGCGGCCTTGGTCATCGCGGCCACCGGGCCCTTGGCGTCGAGGTGCTTGATCACGCGCGGGTCAGCGCCGAGGTGGGTGTCGTCGAGGTTGACCTGGATGTGGCGGTAGATCTGGACGCGGCCGCCGGGCTTGCGGAACCGGATCTCGGCGTTGGCGAACACCTTGTTGCGCTTCTCTGCCCCGCCCTTGCGCGGGGCCGGCGCGGCGGCGACGTCGGCGTCGGTCAGGTACTCGATCTGGCCGTCGGCGCCGAGCCTGAAGTAGCGGAGCGCCACCACCTCGTAGCCGTGGACCTTGAGCGCGGACAGGCCGAACGTGAGCTGCGTGGGCAGCTCGCCGCCGCGCATCGCGCCGATCATGTTCATCGTGTTGCTGAAGTTGACGCGGTAGAGGAACCGCAGCTCCTTGGCGATCGTGGTCAGCGCGCTCGCGAGCGTGCTCGACGCCGCCGCGCGCTTGCCCTTGCCGACGCCGACCTCGCCGATCAGCGCCGCGAGCGTGCGCGGATCCCCCGCGGGCTCGAGCGACATCGTGGTGATCTCGTCGGCGTCGGGATAGACCGTGAGCGCGGTCGACAGGTCGCCACCCGCGAACGGGTACACGACCTTCTTCGGGATCGACGCGGGCACGTGCTCGGCGAAGAACGTGCGGCCGCGCGCGACCCAGCGGCCCTTGTACTCGTCCTGGGTGTCGTTGACCTTCTTGCAGTGGTCGGCCATCAGCTTGGCCGGGACGTCGGCGGGCGCGGCGCCGCCGCCACACGCGGCGACCGCGAACAGCGCGTGGCCGACCGGGGTGAAGTCGAAGCCCGGCGGTGGAGCCTCGGCGGCCGGCGCGGTGGCGACGGCGGGCACGGGCGCGCGGGGGCCCGCCGCCGGCTTCGCGCGGGACGGAGCGGTGGTGCCGACGAGGAGGCCGAGGGCCAGCGTGCTGGTCACGACGAGCGCGGGGAGTCGCATGGCGGCGGACTATGCAACGAAACGCGCGGCCGGCGCTATCGGGGAGCTTCGGCGACGGACAGCGTGACCGGCGCGCCCCCGCGCTGCACCACCACGGAGGTGATGCCGTCGCGGGCCACCGCCGCGGCGAGCCCGGCCGTGACCTGGGCCACGTCGGTGAGCGCGTGCCCGTCGAGTGCGGTCACGAGGTCACCGGCGACCAGCCCGAGCGCGGGGGCGGGCGCGGTCAGGCGCAGGCCCACGACCTGCTCGCGTACGAACACGGGGGCGCTCGCCGTCACGATCGGGGCGTAGGCGGCGGCCAGCGAGGTCACGACCAGGACCTTGCCCGCGCGGCAGTCGATCAGCGGCGGCGCGTACGGAGGCGGAGGACACGCGGCCGGGGGCGCCTTGGCCGGTGGACGGGTCAGGGCGGTCGCGAGCGCGCGCGCGATCGCCGGCAGATCGGCGTCGGGCCCGGGCGGCAGCCGGGCGGTGACCTGCGCCCCGGCGCGCGTGATCGTGACCCGGCCCGCGAGCGGCGCGGTCACCGGATCCTGGGCGAGCCGCGCGCGCACGTCGGCCAGCTGGCGCGCCGCGGCCTCCGCGAGCTCGGGCCGGGTCTCGACGACGAGCCAGCCCTCGAGCGGCTCGATGCGCGCGCTCGCGACGATCCGCCCGAGCGGCAGGTCGAGCGCCACCACCAGCGCGGCGCCCTCGAGGTACGGCCGCGCACGCGCGAACCGCGGCAGGTGGGACACCGGCGCGCCACCCGGCCGCCCGGCGCCGAGCGAAGCCACCCACAGCCCCGGGGCCACCTCGGACAGCGCCGCACACGCGACCGGCGCGCGCGTCACCAGCGCGAGCGTCCCCGCGCCGTCGGCGGTCAGCCCGAACCCGGCGTGCTCGGCGCCGAGCGCGGCATCGATCGCGCAGCCGAGCCGCGCGGGCCAGCGCGGGCGCAGCGCATCCACCACGGCGCGCACGCGCGGGGCGGCGAGCGCGCGCCCGTCTGCCACGACCACCAGCGTGGCGTCCGCCGGGAGCTGGGCGAGCAGCCGAGCACGGGGTGCGGGCGCCGGGCCGCCCCCACACGCGGCGGCGACCAGCAGCGCGCACCACGCACGTGAGGTCATCGCTCACGTCTACCAGGATTCCCGGCCGGATCGCGGCCTCGAACCGGCCCAGCGCGATCGGCGCTATGGTCAGCGCCATGCCCCCGCTCCACGACAGCCAGATCCGGGAGATCCTGACGAACTCGCCGACGATCGCGGTGCTCGGGATCCACCGCGAGCCCGAGAAGGCCGCGTTCTACGTCCCCGAGTACCTCCACGACGAGGGCTACCGGATCCTCGGCGTCAACCCGCAGTTCGTCGGGCAGACGCTGTTCGGCGCGCCCGTGCGCGCCAGCCTCGCGGAGCTGCGCGAGCCGGTGGACATCGTGGACGTGTTCCGGCGCTCGGAGGCGGTGCCCGGCCACCTCGAGGACGTCCTCGCGATGAGCCCGCGCCCGCGCGTGGTGTGGCTCCAGCTCGGCATCCGCCACGACGAGACCGCGCGCGTGCTCGAGGCCGCCGGCATCACCGTCGTGCAGAACCGCTGCACGCTCGCGGATCACCAGCGCCTCGGCCTGGGCGCGCCCACGCCGCGCTGACCGTCAGTGAGCGGGAGCGCCCGCCTGCCTCGACGGGGGCGTGCCGTTCTGGCCGGTTGGCGCTGGCACGGGGAGTGCTCGAGCAAGGGAGCATGCTCGACTCGCTGACGGCTCAGGATCTGATCAAGCCCTACACGCCCGTCGTGTGCGCCGAGGACGGCCAGTTCGCGACCGTCGACCACGTCGAAGGGCACCACGACATCCCCCTCGACTGGGGGGTCTCCGTCGACGACAAGGTCCACGTGGATCGCCCGGGTGCGCAGGCGATGCGCGACTGGATCGACGAGCCCACCCCGCCGCAGGCCGCCGGGCCCCCGTGAGCGGTCCCGTCAGCGCCCACCTCCACAGCGTGATCCGGTACACCACGGACGCCACCCGCGGCCAGCCCCTGGCCAGCCGCGTGCTCGCGCGCAAGGACGAGCTCGAGCACGCCCTCGCCGACCTCGGGCCGGACGACGGCCTGCTGCGCGTCGCGATCGAGACCGCGCTGGCCACCGTGACTGCCCTGATGACGGGCGACCTCGCCCACCCGTCCGCGGTGATCTCGCTGGATCTGTCGCGGTGGCTCGAGCGGCGCAAGCTGCTCGCGCAGGACATCACGCGCGCCCAGCGCGCAGCGGGCGACGAGGTCCACGCGATCGGCGGCAGCCTCGGGCGCGAGCGGCTCGGCGTGCCGTGAACCTGAGTTACCATCGGCCCATGGGGGCCACGGGTGTGAGGATCGCCGCGCTCGCCAGCGGGCTGGCGCTCGGCGCGTGTGGGTTCGAGGTCGCAGGCGATGGCGGCCCGATCCCGGTCGAGGTGGTCCTCGTCGACGACACCGCGGCCGACTTCGCCGCCAACGTGGGCCTGATCGACGCCGTGATCGCGCCCCGCGGCGTGATCGAGCCGGCGGCGTTCGTGCTCGGCGGCCTGCACGCGCGCGCGTACGCGGGCAACCTGCTCGGTGACAGCGACACCTGGGACACCGCGGTGGCCGAGGCGGCCGGCGCGGACGTCCTCGGCGAGGGCTACCGCCAGCTGCCGCGCGACTGGGCGCTCACCCTGCCCAACCGCCCGCGCGGGCTCGGCATCCAGGACACCGACAACTGGACCGTCCACTACGACGGCGAGATCCTGCTGCCGACCGGGACGGTCGCGCTCGAGCTCGAGGCCGACGATCGCGCGATCGCCTACGTCGCGCTCGACGGCACGACGTTCGGCCCGCGCCTGTTCAGCAAGGGCAGCGCGCAGCAGCAGATGCTCGACGTGCCCGTCGCCGGCTGGTACCCGCTCCGGATCGCGATGTCCCAGGGCGGCGGCGGCGCCGACCTCGCGGTCACCCTGCGCCCGGCGTTCGGCGCCCCGATCGTGGTCGACGGGACCCGCCTGCGCGCGCGCGTCAGCGATGCGCCGGGCCTGCTCGTGTTCGCGTTCGGCGATCGCGAGCTGTCGGTGCCGCTCGGCGAGAGCGCCGCGCCCACCGCCGCGGGCAGCTTCGGCACGGCCGCGCCCGCGCTCGATCTCGACGTCCCCGCGGACCTGTTCTCGATGCGGTACGCGGGCCAGCTCCGCGTCGACACCGCGGGCACGTACACGTTCGCCGTCGACGTCGGCGCCGATACCAGCGACGGGTTTCGCCTGTGGATCGATGGCGCGCTGGTCGCGCACCACTGGGCCTCGCTGACCGACGAGCTCACCGCGTCGCTGCCCCTGACCGAGGGCTGGCACGACCTGCTGCTCGATCACGCCGAGACCACCGGCAGCGCGTCGGTCGAGCTGCGCATGGCCGGCCCGGGCATCCCCGACGGCTCGATCCCGACCGCCCTGCTCCGCCCCGCGGTGGCGTTCGGCCTGACCGCGTCGTACGTCGGCGCCACGCCCACCCCGCTCGTCGACGCCTCGATCAACGGCCCGAGCACGACCACCGTGCAGGCCCCGCTGATCGGCCCGCCGGGCGCGGTCATGGACGCGGTGGACATCGGCCTCGGGATCGCCAGCCAGCGGATGTCCGACCTCACCGCCGACGTCGTCGACTGCCACGGCTCGACGCCGCTGCCGCTGCCCGCGCTGCCCGGCTACGTCTACTTCGCGGCGCGGACCGACTGCGCCGGGACCGCCGTGATGCCGCCGCCGACGTGGGGCTATCGCGTGATCGACACCGTCGTCGGCAACGACTTCCAGTACGTGGGGCAGATCCCGAACCTGTACTTCCCGCTCGTGGTCGCGACCTACCACGGCGGCGATCGCCGCCCGTACGCGCCGACGATGACGTTCGTGTCGACGCCGCGGCCGATCACCGGCGCGAGCACGTGGGGCAAGGTCGGCCTGACCGCGGAGCTCGCCGGCGCGACCCTCACGCTCGACGTCCGCACCGCCACCGACGAGACCGCCCTCGCGTCCGCGGAGTGGCTCACCGTCGCCGACCAGCAGGTCCCGCGCGGGCGGCCGAGCGAGCTGCTCCAGTACCGGCTGTCCGTCGCGGGCACGGGGTGGGAGCGCGCGACGATCGATCGGGTCGAGATCCGCTACGTCGTCGACGTCGCCCCGTAGGGCGCGCCGCGCGAGCCTGCGGCCTGTCTACGATTGACGGTAGTAGGTCGATGACCTAGGCTGTCCGCGTGCGCACGTTCTCCCAGGCCTCGCGCGTCCTCGGCGCGCTCGAGATGCGCGTGATGGAGCTGCTGTGGGACGAGCACCCGCTGTCGGTGCGCGCGGCGTCCGAGCGGCTCGCGGGTGCGCAGGCCTACACGACGATCATGACCACCATGGATCGGCTGCACAAGAAGCGGCTGCTCCGGCGCACCAAGGAGGGCAACGCGTTCCTCTACGAGCCGGCGATGGATCGCGCGGAGTACCAGCGGCGGGTGGTCGAGGCGGCGCTGACGCCGCTCCTCGCACAGGGCGCGGCTCCCGTGCTCGCGGCGTTCGTGGAGATCGCCGCGGACCTCGACGAGGACCACCTCGCGGAGCTCGAGCGGCTGATCACCAGCCACCGGAGCCGGACGTGACGCCCGCCAGCCTCGCCGGGTTCGCGCTGGTGTTCGTCGTCAGCGCGTGGACGCTGTCGGCGATCGCCGCGCTGGTGGTGGCGCGCGCCGGGGCGCGCCTGGAGCGGCTCGGCCCGCTGGTCGAGCGCCGCGCGGCCGAGGCCACGGCGATCGTGCCGGTCGTGCTCGCCGGCCTCGTGGTCGCGGTGCTCGTGCTGCAGTCGCTGCTCGGCGTGGACCACTGCGAGGCCCACGACCACCACGCGCACCTGTGCCTGGTCCACGGCGCCGCCTGGACCCACCGCGCGTGGGTGGTCGGGGTGCTCGCGGTGGCAGGCGCCGCCATGCTCGCGCGGCTCGCCCTCGTGCTCGCCAGCGTGCTCCGGGGCGCGCGCAGCATCCGCGCGCTCCATGCGATCAGCCGCGAGGCCGGCGCGGTGCGGCTCGTCGAGTCCGATCGCGCCTTCGGGTTCGTCAGTGGCCACCGGCCCGCCACGATCTACGTCTCGGCGCGCGCGTGGACCGGGCTGTCGGCCGCCGAGCAGCGCGCGCTGATCGCGCACGAATCGGCCCACGTGCAGCACGGCGACCTGCGCATGCGCGGGGTGCTCGAGGCATGCCTGGTGCTCGCCGCGCCGCTGACCGGCGATCCGATCCGCGCGCGCTGGCTGCGCGCGAGCGAGCGGCTGTGTGACGCGGCCGCCGCCGAGGTGACCGGTGACCCCGCGAGCGTCGCGAGCGCGCTGGTGTCGCTGTGCCGGCTCGAGACCACGCGCCCCGTCGCCACGCTTGGCTTCACGCCGACAGCCGCCGACCTCGCCCACCGGGTCCGCGCGGTCCTGGGCGGCCACCCGCTCGGGGTGCGCCCCGCGCGGCTCCTCGGTCGCTCCGTCCTCGCGGTGACCGTGCTGCTCGGCTGCGCCGCGGTGCTCGCGGCCGAGCCACTCCACCACGCCTTCGAGACCCTGGTCGGGTAGTCCCCCCGAGGAAGCCGATGGAGGTCCACGTGCGCAGTTCACTACTATCGACAATCGTAGCCATCGCGATGGTCGGCGTGGCCGCGGCGCAACCGCTCGCGCCATCACCCGGCGCGGCGAGCGGCTCGATCGACGAGGCCGGGCTGATCGCGGCGATCGAGGCACACGATCCGCGGATCGCCGCCACGGCCGCGCGCGTCGCGGCGGCGCGAGCCGAGGTGGTCGCCGCGGGTGTGCGCCCGAACCCGAGCATCTCGTTCGAGCGGGAGGAGCCGTTCCTCGATGGTCAGGGGTTCGCGACGAACTACCTGCGGGTCAACCTGCCGATCGATGTCTCGGGTCGGCGCGGCCTGCAGATCGAGGCCGCCGACGCGGGCGTGCAGGCGGCCGCGCGCGCCGCCACCCGGACCACACACGAGCTCGTGATCGACGCCCTCCAGGTGTTCGACGAGGCGGCCCACGCACGCCTCCGGATGGCCCTCGTGATCCGCGAGCGCGACGCCCTGGTCCGCGCCGTCGAGATCTCCCGGCAGCGCAGCCAGGCGGGCGCCGCGTCGGGCTACGAGGTCCAGCGCTTCGAGCTCGAGCTCGCGGTCCACGACGATGACACCCGGACCGCGGAGGCCGACCTCCACCACGCGCGGATGCGCCTCGCGGCGCTCGTCGGGCAGGCGGGCGAGCTCGATGCGGCGACCGACCTCGCGCTGCCCACCGCGGTGCAGCCGGTCGAGGAGCTCGTCACCCGGGCGAGCGACCGCGGCGACCTGAGGGCGGCCCGAGCGCGCAGCACCCAGGCCACCCGCCGCGCCGACGCCGCCGATCGCGGCTGGATCCCGACACCGATGCTGACCGGCGGCGCGATGACCGCCCCGTTCGGGGACCAGACCGGGACGGGCTACGTGGCCGGGCTCCAGCTGTCGGTGCCCGTGTTCGATCGCGGGCAGGCCGAGCAGGCGCGGGCCGCCGCGGATCAGAAGCTCGCGGACGCCGAGGCGCGCTGGCTCGAGCGCCAGATCCCGGTGGCCGTGCGCACCGCGCAGGCCGCGCTCGTCGCGCGCGTGGAGCAGGCCCGGCAGCTGGAGGCCGGGCCACTCGCGCGCGTCGACGGGATCGTGAGCGCGGCCGAGGTCGCGTTCCGCGAGGGCAA
This sequence comes from Kofleriaceae bacterium, assembly GCA_964203225.1. Taxonomy (GTDB): domain Bacteria; phylum Myxococcota_A; class Polyangia; order Haliangiales; family Haliangiaceae; genus JABFXX01. Next base: position 12,291 of record CAXNMK010000002.1, on the reverse strand, counting down.
GACCACCGTCACCGAGCTCCTCGACGCGCATCGCGCGGCCCGCGCCGTGCGGCTCCGCGCCCTCGAGCTCCTCCGCTCGGTCGCCCGCGACACGCGCGCCCTCGAGCTCGCGATCGGACACCGCCTGTGACGTCCCACCTGAGGTCCCTGAGTTCTGTGAGGCCTGTGAGGCCTGTGAGGCCTGTGAGGCCTGTCGAGGCCTGTGAGGCCTGTGAGGCCTGTGAGGCCTGTGAGGTCTGTGATGCATCGTTCTGCCCTGCTGCTGCTGCTCCCCGCCATCCTCGCCTGTGGCAAGGGGCACGAGCACGACGCCTCCGGAGCTCACGCGGACCACGCAGCCCCGGGCGCGCCTCCCGAGCTGCCCGGTCAGTCGATCACGCGGTGGTCCGAGCGCACCGAGCTGTTCATGGAGTTTCCGCCGCTGATCGTCGGCACCGAGGCGAGGTTCGCCGCCCACGTCACCGTGGATGCGACCGGCGAGCCGGTGACGGCGGGCAGCGTGGCGCTCACGCTGACGATGGCGGGCGCGCCGCCGCTGCAGGGCGCCGTCGATGCGCCGTCGAGCCCCGGCATCTTCCGCCCCACCCTCACGCCGACGACCGCCGGCGCGTGCGAGCTGCGGATGGAGATCCGCGGCCCCCAGCTCACGGACGCGTTCGTGGTCGGGCCGTGCCAGGTGTTCGCGAGCGAAGCGGCCGCCCGCGCCGCGCTTCCGGAGGAGCCGGAGCCGGCCGGGCGGATCACCTACCTCAAGGAGCAGGCGTGGAAGACCGATTTCGGCACCGCGCCCGTCGCCCTGCGCGACCTCCAGGACGGCGTGCGCGCGACCGGCGAGATCCGGCCGGTGGCGGGCAAGGAGGCGCAGCTCACGGCTCCCGCGGCCGGGCGCGTCTCGCTGACGAGCCCCGCGCCGATCCTCGGGATGCCGGTGAAGAAGGACCAGCTGCTCGCGACGATCACGCCGCGCGCGTCGAGTGACACCGATCGCCCCACGCTGGCAGCCGACGTCGCCGCCGCCGAAGCGGAGACCGCGGCCGCGCGGGACGAGCTGGCACGCGCACAGCGCCTGGTCGCCGCGCAGGCAGCGCCGCCGCGGGACGTCGAGGTGGCGACCACGCGCCTGGCGATCGCGGACGCGCGCCTCGCGGGTGCGCGCGGCCGGTTCGGACAGTTCGAGGCCGGTGCGCGCGGCACCGGGGGCGGGCGCGTGTTCCAGGTGCGCGCGCCCGCCGATGGCACGCTGGTCGCGATCGACGTGGCCTCGGGCCAGGGCGTCGAGGAGAGCCAGCGGCTGTTCCACGTCATCGACCTCGAGCGGGTGTGGCTGGTCGCGCAGGTGTTCGAGGCCGACGTCCCCCGCGTCGAGGGCGCCCGGTCCGCGTGGTTCACGGTCGACGGCCACGACGCGCCGTTCACCGTCGATCCCTCGAACGGCACGCTCGTCACCATCGGCCGCGTGGTCGATCCACAGTCGCGGACCGTCCCGGTGATCTTCGACGTGGACAACCGTGCGGGCAAGCTGCGGATCGGCAACTTCACGAAGACCGTGATCGCGACCGGCGCCCCCCGCTCCGCGCTCGCGATCCCGGACCTCGCCATCCTCGAGGATGGGGGGCGCCAGGTCGCGTTCGTCATGGTCGAGGGCGAGTCGTTCGAGCGCCGGCCGCTGCGGCTCGGCATCCGCGCGAACGGCTGGACGGAGGTCCTCGAGGGCCTGGCCGCCGGCGAGCGCGTCGTCACGAAGGGCGCCTACGAGGTGAAGCTCGCCTCGGCCTCCGGCGCCGTCCCCGCCCACGGCCACGCGCACTGAGCCCTGCGATGGACCGCATCATCCACTGGTCGATCGCCAACCGGCTGCTCGTGATCATCGTCGCGATCGGCGTCCTCGTGTACGGGACGGTCAAGGCCGTCGACGCGCCGATCGACGTGTTCCCGGACCTGACCGCGCCCACGGTCACCGTCGTCACCGAGGCCCATGGCCTCGCGCCCCAGGAGGTGGAGACGCTGGTGACGTTCCCGCTCGAGTCCGCCGTCAACGGGTCCACCGGCGTGCGCCGCGTGCGCTCCGCGTCGGGCATCGGCATCTCGATCGTGTGGGTCGAGTTCGACTGGGGCACCGACATCTACGTCGCGCGCCAGATCGTCAACGAGAAGCTGCAGCTGGTCGCCGCCCAGCTCCCGCCGGACATCGCTCCGCCGTCGCTCGCCCCGATCTCGTCGATCATGGGCGAGATCCTGTTCATCGCGCTCCGCAGCGAGCGGCACTCGACGATGGAGGTCCGCGAGACCGCCGACTGGGTGCTGCGCCGCCGCCTCCTCGCGCTCAGCGGCGTCGCGCAGGTGGTCCCGATCGGCGGCGGCGTGCGCCAGTACCAGGTCAAGGTCGACCCCGATCTGCTGCGCGCCTTCGACGTGACGCTGGCCCAGGTCGAGGAGGCGCTCCGGGAGTCCAACCAGAACACCACCGGCGGCGTTCTCGTCCGCGGCGGCCAGGAGTCGCTGATCCGCGGCGTCGGGCGCGTCACGTCGGCCGCGGACATCGCGCAGACCGTGCTCGAGGTCCGGGCGGGATCGCCGATCCTCGTCGGCCAGGTCGCGAAGGTCGAGATCGGCCCCGGCATCCGGCGCGGCGAGGGCTCGTCGAACGCCCAGCCCGCGGTGGTCCTCGCGATCCAGAAGCAGCCCGGCGCAAACACGCTCGAGCTGACCCGACGGATCGACCGCGAGCTCGACGCGATCCAGGCGACGCTGCCCGCCGGCATGGTGATCGAGCGCAACAAGGTCCGCCAGGCCGACTTCATCGAGACCGCCGTCGGGAACGTCGCCGTGTCGCTCCGCGATGGCGCGCTCCTCGTCGCGGTGATCCTGTTCCTGTTCCTGCTCAACCTGCGCACCACGCTGGTCTCGCTGGTCTCGATCCCGATCTCGCTGCTGGTGGCGATCATCGCGATGGATGCGCTCGGCGTCACGATCAACACGATGACGCTCGGCGGCCTCACGATCGCGATCGGCGCGCTCGTCGACGACGCGATCATCGACGTCGAGAACGTGTTCCGCCGCCTCCGCGAGGATCGCGCCCTCCCCGAGGCCGAGCGCCGGCCTGCCGCCACGATCATCTACGAGGCCTCCCGCGAGATCCGCGGCTCGATCGTGTTCGCGACGCTGATCGTGATGCTGGTGTTCGTGCCGCTGCTGTTCCTGTCGGGCGTCGAGGGCCGCCTGCTCCGGCCGCTCGGCTTCGCCTACCTGATCGCCATCTTCGCCTCCCTGGTGACCGCGCTCACCGTCACGCCGGCCCTGTGCGCCTACGTGCTCCCCCGCGCGAAGTCGCTCGCCCACGACGAGTCGTTCGTGGTCCGGGCGCTCAAGCGCGCCTACCGGCCCCTGCTGGTCCGGTCGATCGCCCACCCCCGGCTCGTCGGCGTCGCCGCGATCGGCCTGCTCGCCGGGGCGATCGCTCTCGTGCCGTTCCTCGGCCGGACCTTCCTGCCCGCGTTCAACGAGGGCGCGCTGACCGTCGGCGCGGTGACGCTGCCAGGCACCTCGCTCGCCGAGTCCGACCGCCTCGGCCGCCGCGTCGAGGACATCCTGATGTCGTTTCCGGAGGTGGTCTCGACCGCGCGCCGGACGGGTCGCGCCGAGCTCGACGAGCACGCCCAGGACGTCAGCGCCGCCGAGATCGACGTGCGACTCCGGCCGGGTCGCCGCCCCAAGGAGGCGTTCCTCGCCGAGCTGCGCGCGAAGCTGACCGCTGTCCCGGGCGTGGTGTGCACGATCGGCGGACCGATCGCCCACCGCATCGACCACATGCTGTCGGGCACGCGCGCGAGCATCGCGATCAAGGTGTTCGGCGACGATCTCACGCAGCTCCGCGCGACGGCCTCCGCGATCGAGAAGGCGATGAAGCCCATCGACGGCGTCGTCGATCTGGCTCTCGAGCAGCAGGTCGACATCCCGCAGCTCACGATCCAGTTCGATCGCGAGGCGATCGCGCGCTACGGCCTGCGCTCGGGCGCCCTCGCCGAGACGCTCGAGACCGCCTACGCCGGCACCAAGGTCACCCAGGTGCTCGAGAACCAGCGCACCTACGACGTCGTCGTGCGCTACCGCGACGACACGCGCGCGGACCTCGACGCGATCAAGAACACCGTGATCGACACCCCTTCGGGCGCGAAGATCCCGCTCCGCATGCTCGCCGCCATCCGTGACGACATCGGCCCGAACACGATCTCCCGCGAGAACGTGCAGCGCAAGATCGTGGTCTCGGCCAACACCAGCGGCCGCGACCTGGGCAGCGTGATCACGGACATCCGCGCCGCCGTGGCCCGCGACGTCACGCTACCGCCTGGCTACCACGTCGTGTACGGCGGGCAGTTCGAGAGCGAGCGCTCGGCGTCCCGGACGATCGGGCTGCTCGGCGTGTTCGTCGTGGCCGGCATCTTCCTGCTGCTGTTCCTGTCGTTCCGCTCCGCCCGCAACGCCCTCCTGATCATGGTCAACCTCCCGCTCGCCCTGATCGGCGGCGTGATCGCCGTCCACCTCGGCTCCGGCGTGCTCAGCATCGCCTCCCTCGTCGGGTTCATCACGCTGTTCGGGATCGCGACCCGCAACGGCATCATGATGGTGTCGCACTACGAGCACCTGCGGGACCACGAGGGCGCGACCCTCGACGAGGCCGTGGTCCGCGGCTCGCTCGAGCGCCTGTCCCCGGTGCTGATGACGGCGCTGTGTGCGGGGCTCGCCCTGATCCCGCTGGTGCTCGCGGGCGGCGAGCCGGGCAACGAGCTCCAGGCGCCGATGGGCGTGGTCATCCTCGGCGGCCTGCTGTCGGCGACCGCGCTCAACATGCTCGTCGTCCCGGCGCTGTACGCGCAGTTCGCGCGCCCGCGGCGGTCGGCGCACGCTCCGCCGCCACGTGAACAGCCCGCGAGCTGACGGACTCCCGGAGGTGCCCGGCGCGGGCGCCGATGCCGATCAGGGCGCGCAGCTCATCGCAGCCGGGCACAGCGGGGTGCAGGTGACCCAGCAATCGCGGTCGTCGCAGGCGGTGAGCCCATCGCCATCGGCGTCCTCGCCAGCGGCGCAGGTCTCGTCGATGCCGGGCCCCGCGGACCGGAGATCGCGGACGATCGACCCGTCGTAGAACACCGTGGTCGTCCCATCCTCGCGCTCCGCCGCCAGCGTGGTGGTCCCCCACGCCACGCGCTCCCACGGCGTGATGCGCCAGGCGTCACCCTCGCGGAGCCAGGCGGGCACGAGGGCGTTCGCCAGCGGGGCGAGCAGGATGCCACCGGCGCGCAGCCGGGGAACGAGGACGTAGCCCGTCCCCGGCGACAGCGTCTGCGCCCAGCCGTCCGGGGTCAGGTCGTAGAGGCCCCCCGCCGTCGACAGCGCCACCACCTGGGCCGTCGAGCTATCCCACGCGAACTGCCCGCTGATCCCCGCGGGGCCCGCGTCGAACACCAGCGGGGTCGCGGTGACGCTCGTGCTGTCGAGAGCCCAGTTGCGCGCGGCCCCGTACATGTTCGTGGTGCCGAGGATCATCCGCTGGCCGACGAAGTCGTAGCCCATGGTGCTGATCCCGGCCGGGCCCGCGCCCAGGAGCTGCCAGTCGGTGTCGAACGCCCACAGCCGGTACGGGTATGTCTCGGCGGCGACGATGGCGCCGCGGACCGGATCGAAGGCCATCGCGCTGACCTCTGCCGGGCCCGGGCCGGTGGTGAGCCGCTCCCAGTGATCCGTCCACGCCCAGACCTCGAGGCCGCTGAAGTACGAGGCTCTCCTCGTGACCGCGATCACCCGCCCGCGCACGGGGTCGTTCGCGACCTGCGCGATCCCGATCGGCTGCGGGACCGTCCGATCCACGAGCGTGGTGCCAAGCTCGTAGTTGTGGCCGTCCGGCGCGGTCAGGCCGAGCGTGCCGGTGGTCGCATCGAACCACGCCGCCGGGTACGCGCCCTCCGGGATCGTCGGCGTCGCGACGGGGGTCCAGGCCGAACCATCCCACCCCTCGACCGTCGCGAACAGGTTGACGCTGTCGCAGCACTCGGACGCCTGGTACGTCGTCGTGCCGCCGATCGACAGCAGCTGACCGCGCGCCCCATCGAACACGAGGCGCTGCTCGGCGTACGGCGCGGGGCTCGTGGGGAACGTGGTCCAGCCGCCCCCTGTCCACTCCCAGGTCTGCGGCAGCACCGGATCACTGCAGCATGGGACGTAGCCGTCGCTGATGCCGACCACGACCTCGCGCACGCGGTCATACCCGAACACGTACGACCCCGAGGCCGGAGGCAACGAGCCCACCGGCGTCCACGTCGCGGTCGCGGTGTCGACCAGGTACGCCGTGCCGTAGAGGCCGACGAGCAGGCTCGCGAGATGGTCGACGTACACGGCCCGGAGCGAGTCGTAGCCCTGCGGTGTCCCGGTGGCGTCGCGGAGCTGCCACTCGGCGCCGTCCCAGGTGGCGAGCACCCGATCCGGACCGTTGCGCCCGATCGCGGTGACGACCGCGGCGGTCCGGTCGTACGCGGCGGCCTCCACCACGAGCGGGATGACGGGGACGTGCAGGGTCCAGCGCACGCGATCCCACTCCCAGACGACCGGACCGGCCGGGACCACCAGGACGCCGCGCTGCTCGTCGAACGTGCCCGGGGCCCCATAGTATCCTCCCTCCCCGCGCGGGGGCGCGACCGGCGTCGTCGTCCACGCCGCCTGCTCGAGCTGGCACCGCGAGTCACAGCCATCGTGATCGACGAGGTTGGCGTCGTCGCACGCCTCGCCGGGGGCGAGCACGCCATCGCTGCACACCTCGCGCGACCGACAATCGGGCGCGCACCCATCCCCGGCGTCCCGGCCACCGTCGTCGCACACCTCGCCCGCCCCAGGCTCGACGATGCCGTTGCCGCAGCCCGGCTCGAGGCAGACCTCGTCGAGGCACACGCCCACCACCGCGCCCGCCTCGCACGGTGTCTCCTGGGAGACGCCGACACACTCCGCGAGCTGTGCAGGCTCGACGCAGCTCGCGTGGATGTCGTCGCACGCGGTCCCGAGCGGACAGGCACGACCATCGGCGCACTCGATCAGCTGCGCCTCGACGCAGCCGACCATCATCGCCAGCACGAAGACCAGGCAACCGCGCAGCATGACGATCAGCGTACGGGCCCGGCGTGACAGGTTCAACGCAAGATCCTCGGCCCGTCACGTCGCCGATGTGGGCTACGCTGGAGCCTCGGTGAAGGTCCTCGCGCTCGTGCTCGTGCTCGTCGCGTGCGTGGCGGCGTGCCGGCTCGGCTTCGACGAGGCGCCGCGCCGGGACGGGGGGAGCACCGATGCGACGGTGGCGCCCGCCGCCTGCACGGGCAGCCTCACCCTCGGCACGGGTGGCAGCCTCGCTTCGCCGGGCGCGTACGGCGCGGCCGACGCCGCGCTCCTCGCCGTGGGCCCCGGGCAGGTCGGCTGCATCTACACGATCACCGTGGACGGCGCGGGCGGTGGGCGCGGCAACCACGACAACCCGACCGACAACGCCGACGGCGGCAGCGGCGGCCGCATCGTGTTCGAGTTCGTCCCCGCCACCCCGGGCGCGTTCGCCGTCGTGATCGGCGGCGCGGGCGCGGGCACGATCGGGACCGGCACGCTCGACGATCCTCGTCCGGGCGCGGGCGGCGGCGGCTCCTCGGAGATCGCGTTCACCGCCGGCGCGACCACCACCATGCTCGCGGTCGCGGGCGGCGGCGGTGGTGGCGGCTGGGCCGAGCGCGGCAGCCACGGCGGCGGCGGGGAGGGCGCGTGCGGCAGCCCCGCCGACGAGGGCGCCACCGGAGGCTGCGGCGGCACCACGGGCATCGCGGCGATCGGCGGCGAACCGGGCGGCGCCTGCCCGCCGGGCGAGAGCGGCGTCACGCCCTGCGGCGGCCTGGGCGGCGCCGGCTCCTACGGGCCGGGCGGGTTCGGCGTCGGCGCCGGGTTCGGCGGCACCGAGGTCGGCAACGCGGGCAGCGGCGGTGGCGCGGGCGGCGGCGGCCAGGGGGATCCGGGCCTCGGCGGCGGCGCCTACCTCGCGAGCTCGGTCACCCTGGTCGGCGGCGCGACGGGTGGCGCCGCCAACGGCGCGGCCTACGCCGACAGCCTCGCGCTCGCGGGCGGCGATGGCCGCGTCGTCATCGAGCTGCGCGCGTCCTGATCGGCCGACAGCTCTCCGGAAGCCAGGTGGCGCAGCGTGCCTCGGACGTGAAATCGGACACCTGTCGTGTCTGGCGTCGGAGTCAGCCCGGCACCTCGGTCACCGACACCAGCCCGTGCCGCCGCCACCCCGTGGTCAGCAGCCACGTCCGCGGCAACCACGCGACCAGCCCGAGGTACCCGGGCGGCAGCGTGTCCAGCCACAGGATCGGCGGGCGCTCCTTCCACCCGCCGAACATCACCGCCGTCGACTACGGGTCGAGCGTCCACGTCCGCGCGAACGGCCGCTGGTCCTCACGGTGCCGCCGCCAGTTGTTCAGCACGTACGCCAGCGCGTGCCGCGCCTGCCTCGGCGTGGTGATCACCTCGACGTGGTAGCGGTCCGGGAACACCGCGCCGCGCCGCCGCGTGGCCAGCCCACGACTGACCGCCGCGTTGATGTGCTTGGCCGCGCTGATCTGGAACGCCTTCATCCCCCGCGCGAGCGCGACCTTGCCCTCGGCCTCGACGATCAGGTGGATGTGCGTCTGCTGCACGCTCGCGTGCACGCTCCGGCAGTCCTCCCAGTTCGCCGTCGGGTGGGTATCAGGGACGCCGATCCAGCTGGCCGGGCCCTTCGCTTTCACCGGCGCGACGAGGGACGCCCGGCCGCCGTCAGCGCGCGGCGTGGGCGTTCTTCACCGCGTCGGTTCCGACGTATGTGCCCAATGAGGGACACCCGCTAGCCCGGTGGTTGGTCGATCGCGGCGAGACAACGCTCGCGCTCGTGCCGCGGACCTCGCGCCTGAAGGCGACCACGGGCAGGTCCCACGCCAGGACTGCACCTGGCGTGACGAGCGCGCTGGGGCGGCGCGCGAGGCGCGTCCGCGAACCGCGGCTGGCGCGCGGCTTCCCCCACGAGCACGCCGCGGAGGCCGCCCGGCTCGATCCCTCGCACTGGCAGGATCTCGAGGGCGCGCGGACGAATCCGACCATCGCGACGCTCGTGGGCGTCGCGCGGTTCAGCTTCATCGATGCGCCGGCCGCGCGGTTCGTGTGCGTGCGGCACGACGCGATGCGGCCGCTGACCGTGGTCGAGGTCGAGGTCCGCGCCGGGGTCGCCGCCAACAACCTCGCTCGCCGCGGGGTCGCGCGCCCGTTGTCGGTTGACGACGGCGCGGTCGCCGCCCGCGCGATCGACGGCTGGCTCGAGGGCACGCTCGGGTTCGGCTCGATCGCGCACACCGCCCAGAAGGACCTGCGCCCGTGGCTCGAGGTCGACCTCGGCGCGCCACAACCGATCCGCGCGATCGCGGTCGCCAACCGCACCGACCGCACGCCGCCGCCGCCGGCGACGTCGCCGGTCCAGCAGTTCGTCAAGGTCCCCGAGTTCCGGCAGCGGATCCTCAACGGCCACGGCCCCGAGGAGCTGCTCGGCGCCCGGGTCGAACTCGCCGACGCGCCGTGCGACAGCCGGACGACCCCGCGGTCAACGTCGCGGCCAAGGTGCTCGCGATCGTCGAGATCCAGGTGTTCGGGACCGGCGCCGACCGCAGCCCCGCGCCCACCGCGCCCCCCGTGCAGGCGACCACGGCCCGCGCCGCGGCGTCCCAGCTCGGCCAGGTCACCGTCCCGGCCCCGACCTCGACCTCGACCTCGACCTCGACCTCGACCTCGACCTCGACCTCGACCTCGACCTCGACCTCGACCTCGACCTCGACCTCGACCTCGACCTCGACCTCGACCTCCGACGGCGCGGCCACCCAGCTCGGGGTCAGCGTCGCGGGCGTGTCACCACCGGCCTCGCGTTGTTCCGCGCAGCGCTGCGCCGCGTTGTCGAGCCCACGATCAGCGGGTGAGGTTCGACGACGGCCGCGTTCACGATGGGACCGGCCAGCGGGTGCCGGCACACGACGCGGAGCGGGTGTCCCCCCCAGCGCTGACGACGCCAGGAGTTGGCCCATCGACGCGGTGCTCGCGCTCGACGAAGCGACGAGCTACGCAGGGACGGCCACCAGCGATCTGTCCGAGATTCGGACCTATGATCGATGAACGTCCAGCCGGCGGACGCCGCGTCGCCCGACACGCTCTTAAGTTGTCGAGATCTCTCGAGAGGGCGCGCGGCACGGTCCCTGCCTGCACGCACCGGCGACCATGCTCGCGGCTCAACTCTCGCCGACGCCAGCGCGCGCGTATGCCCGCCGCCAGCCGGAGGACGGAACGCTCTACGGCGTCGTCCGCGACCATCTCCCGGCGCTCCTCGCGCGTGCCCGCGATCACTCCGAGCACGGGTTCGGCTATCCGCGCTTCGTCGAGCGCGAGTTCGAGAAGTTCCTCGCCTGTGGCCTGCTCTGCAACGGGTTCGTGCGCGTGCGCTGTGACCACTGCGCCGAGGAGCGGCTGGTCGCGTTCTCGTGCAAGACCCGCGGCTTCTGCCCGTCGTGCACGAGTCGCCGGATGGCCGGCACCGCGGCCCACCTCGTCGATCGCGTGCTGCCTGCTGTCCCGTACCGCCAGTGGGTGCTGTCGTTGCCGCGGCAGGTCCGGTTCCTGCTCGCCCGCGACACCGACCTCCTCACGCAGGTCCTCGGCGTGTTCCTGCGCAAGGTGTTCGCCTGGCAACGTCGCCGCGCGCGCGCCCACGGCATCGACGATCCTCAGTGCGGCGCCGTCACGTTCATCCAGCGGTTCGGCTCGCTGCTCAACCTCAACTGCCACGCCCACGCCCTGCTCCCCGACGGTGTGTTCGCGGCCGGCCCGGACGGCGCCGTCGCGTTTCATCCGCTGCCCCCGCCGTGGGACGACGACGTCGTCCGGCTGCTCGAGCAGATCGCCCGCGCGATCCACCGCGTCGTTCAGCGCCGCCTCGCGCTCGAAGGCGACGACGCTCCGCCGGATCTGCTCGCGTCCGAACACGCCGAGGCCGTGGCCAGCCTCCCCGGTGCGGGCCGCGGCGCGGTGCCCAGGCCCGGCCACCGGTCCGCGTTCCTCGAGGGCTACTCGCTCCACGCCGATCGGCTCATCGATGCCGAGGATCGCGAGGGCCTCGAGCGGCTGTGCCGATACGGCGCCCGCTCGCCGGTCGCCAGCTCCCGGCTGTCGCGCGATCCGGCGGGACGGGTCGTGATGAGCCTCAAGCGTCCGTTGCGCGACGGTCGCACCGAGCTCGCGTTCACGCCTGTCGAGTTTCTGCGTCGGCTCGCGACCCTGATTCCACCGCCGCGATCTCATCTCACGCGCTATCACGGCGTGTTCGCACCCCACCACGCGCTCCGCGCCGCCGTCGTTCCTGGGGATGCCTCCGCGTCGGACGACCTCGCCGGAACGCGCGCCGGCCCGCTCCGTCGGCTCGCCTGGGCCGCGCTGATGAAGCGCGTGTTCGCGATCGACGTCCTGAGCTGCGACACCTGCGGCGGCGCCATGCGCATCCTCGCCGTGCTCCCCGCCGGCGACGCCAGCCGCGCCATCCTCCAGCACCTCGGCCTCCCGACCGAGCCGCCCGATCCCTGCGCACTCGCACCTCCTCCGCCGTGGTTCGACGGCGCATGATCGAGCCCGCTACCGATCCCCTCCCCTCCGCGCAGGCGGGATGAGCGCCCAGCTGCGTCCGCGGCCCGATCGGGAGCCCAGCGTTGTAACGCTGCTTACATTGCGCGCGGCATCGATCCACCCGGTCATCCGCCCCCAGGCTGGCCGCTCGGAGGCCGCCGATCCGAAACCACGGTTTGTTTTACTTATGCGCGCGCGGACCCCGGATGCTCGACGCACTCGGCGGTCTCGGTCAACACCACGACGTTCGACTAGCACGAGGTCTTCGTGGCGCTCGGCAGGGGTGAAGGCCTGCCAGGCGCGGTTATGCGCTCAAGCTCAAGCTCGACGCGCTGATGCCCCGGTACACCGCGAGCGCGCGCACGCTCGACGAGGCGCAGGGGCTGATGAAGCTCGAGGAGACGACCGTGCTCGTGACCCTGCAGGGCACCGCCGCGGGGGCCGCGACCCTCGAGCTGACGTACATGCTGCCGGGCGTGACCTGGGAGCCGATGCACGAGCTGCGCGCGAGCACGACCGACGCGAAGAACGTGGAGGTCGTGTCGCTCGCGCCTGTGGTAACCGTTCACGCGGCGACAGCGT
>CAXNMK010000001.1:0-1197479 GCA_964203225.1 Kofleriaceae bacterium | reverse complement strand
CCGAATCCAGAACTCGCCCCGGGAGGCTATCGAGCGCTGACGACTGTGGCGCTGATCAAGGCTTGCAAGTCGAAGCCTTGAGCCCCACGACCGCCTACGAGCCGCCGAGCTCGTCGAGGAACTGCTGCGCGTCGGCGAACGCCGGATCCTCGCGCAGCGGCGCATAGACTCGGGCCGATGCGCCGCGCCGTCGAGTGGACGGTCTACCCCCGCGATCAGGTGGCTTCCCCGTACGTCGTGATCCAGTCAGTCACGCGGATCGCGCGGATCGATCTAACGCGCAACGTCGCGCTGCTCTCGCACCCGCGCAAGGGCAATGCGTTCCGCCACCTGGCGCCCGCGCGGGGCGCCGTCGAGGTGCCCGTGGATCCCGATCTCGTCGCCCGGTTACGCGGCCTTGATCTGCAACCGCAGGTAATCTGCAAGGGGCTGTCGTGAAGATCGTGCGCAAGATCATGCGCCGCGCCGATGGCGTGTTCGCGTGGACGGTGGTGATCGATCATCGGCTCCAGGCCAGCGGCTTGGCGGCGTCGCGAACCGATGCCAACTTGATCGCCGACACGGCGATCGATGCCGCGCGTACGCGCCTGGGCGTACCGGAGTAGTCATGGCGTACGTCATCCAGCGGCCGAGCTTGCCGGGCGGAACTTGCTACATCGACTTTCCCGCGGAAGATGCCGCGGCGCTCGCGGCGCACGCCGTCGCGAGCCAAGCTTGGCAGTTTCGCGCGGATTATGCCCCCGATGCCCCTAGCTACGACGGGCGTCGGCGGGTGCGCTGCGAAACTATGGTCGCGATCAGCGATCCAACGGGTCGGGTGGGCGTGTGGTTTGGCGCGCTGCACACCCGCAGTGTGACGCTCGCCAAGGCCGCATTTGCGAGCACCTACGACGCGGATCTGGCGGCGTTTTGGGCAGTCAGCAAGAATCGCGGCGGTCCCCGCAACATCACGCCGCTGGCCAAGGCCGCCGGGCGCGCCTTGTTCCGCCGGGCCTTTGCCTTGCCTGCGGACGCGCGCGATGATCTGCTGGGCGCGATGACACGTTGGGAAACGCGTCCCACTACGCGCGTCCTGCTCACCGCCACGGACACGGCGCTCGAAGCGGCGACTGCCCTGCGCGCGTGTGGCGCGCACGGCGCCGCACGCAACTTGCTCCACCAAGCAGCGCGGGCTCGACGCTGTGCCATCCCCCACGTAGGATACTAACCATGAAACGTCGTACACAACTCGAAATGGCGCGCGGTTTGGGTGCATCCCTGCGCGGAATGGCTGGTTACGCAACCTACGGTGCGACGAACAAGGCGACGCTGTATATCGGCCGCAAGGCCGGTTTGCGCAACAAGTACGTGCCCGACGGCGGCCTCCTGTCGAAAGAACTGGTGATCAACGTGGTCGGCGCGGCGCGCAGCGCACAGGTTGGGCACAGCGAAGCGTCTTCGACGATCACCGTCGCCGAGGGGCGGTACCAGGGGCAGCGCGAGCCGTCGATCAAGGTCGAGATCGCATACACGGGCGCGCCCCGGGACAAGACCATCGAGGGTTTCCAAGAGAACATCCAGAAGCTCGCGCAGCGCGTAGCTGCGAAGCTGGGGCAGCGCGAGATCCTGATCGAGATGTTGACGGACCATCGGACCGAAACGAGCACGGCCAGCCCGCCGCGCGCGCCCGCGCCGACGGACCGCGCCGAGTTTTGTGCGTGGGTGCGGCGCCACTCCGACGCCGCCAAGACCAATTCTAGCGATGCCTGCTACCGCGCCCCTGCCAGGGCGATCGCATCAAAAACCGAGGGCGATCGATCACTTGAGGGATAAATATCCGGAGGTGTTCTCACAGCGAAGACTGATGTGATCTGCTGGGGCGCATGACGAAGCTGCAAACGAAGGCGTCGGGCCCAATGGGCCCGGCCCCGGATGTGTCGTCCTTCATCGAGCTTCTCGCAGCGCTGCCGGACCCCCGCGTCGAGCGAACGCGTCGTCACAGCCTCGAATCGATCTTGTTCCTCTGTCTGTGCGGTACCGTCTGTGGCGCCAACGACCTCGTGGCGATCGAGGACTTCGGGATCGCTCGGCGTGCGTTTCTCGAGAAGTTCGTCGACTTCCCGAACGGAATCCCGTCGCACGACACGATCGGCCGCGTGCTGGCGAAGCTCGATCCAACGGCACTCGAACAGATGTTCACGAAGTGGATGCGCGGCGTCGCGGAGGCGACGAAACGTGATGTCGTGGCGATCGACGGGAAGGTGTTGCGGCGCGCGCTCGACAAGGCAAGCGGTGCCGGCTTCATCACGATGGTCAGCGCGTGGAGCACCGCGAACGGTGTGGTGCTCGGCCAAGTTGGAACGGACGTGGGCTCCAACGAAATCGCGGCGATTCCGCGCCTCTTGGAGTTGCTGCTGCTCAAGACCTGCCTCGTGACGATCGACGCCGCCGGATGCCAGACCGAAATTGCGACCAAGATTACCGATGCGGGCGGCGACTACTTGCTTTCCGTCCGCGACAACCAACCGAAGCTCCACGCGGCCGTCCAAGCGCAGTTCAAGGCTGAGGTCCCTAAGAACCACGCGACCCGCGCGACCCACGCCATGACAACCCAGACGTGCCGTGGTCGCAAGGAGACACGTGAGTGCTGGGTGCGCCCGATCCCCGATACTTTTTCCGAAGCCGCGCGCTGGTCGAAACTCGCGAAGATCGTGCGCTTCGACTCGGAGCGTACCGTCGACGGCAAGGTGACGCGCGGAACGCGGTGGTTCATCACATCGAGGAAGACGCTCACGGCCAAGCAAGCGTTGGCGGCAGTCCGCGGCCACTGGCAGATCGAAAACAAACTGCACTGGTCGCTCGACGTAGCGTTCCGCGAGGACGACTCTCGCCTCCGCGCCGAGAACGCTGCCGAGAACTTCGCGGTCGTTCGTCATATCGCACTCAACCTTCTACGCAACACGGCGTCCAAGGTCGGCATCAAGAACCGGCGCCTCAAGGCCGGATGGAGCGACGACTTTCTTACCCAGGTACTCGTGTCCTTTGCCGACCGAAATTAGATGCGTTTGCCCTGGCGCCCCTGCCAAGCGTACCAAGCGGTGAAAGTTATAGGCTTTTCTGGGCGGCAATTGGTCCCGCGGCGGGTGCATTGGTTCGCGCCCGATGGTAGCCTCCAAACGCAGATCGTCCTGACGTACGAGTTGGCGTTGCGCATAGCTCACCGGCGTGGCTGATCGCCGGCAACGAGGGCGTCGTGATCGTGCGCCCCGACCTGTCCGCCGGCCTCGTCCTCGACACCAGCGACGAGCCCCGCCGCCGCGCCCGCCTCGAGTGGTGGTAGCGCTCTAGATTCGAGCACTTACAGATTTCACGCAACCGAGGCCGGGCGCCGCCGATAGGGGCGCTCATGCAGCTCAGGATCTTCTCCGCGCCTCCCCCGATCCTCCGCCCGCACCGCGCGCCCGAGGTCGCCCTGCCCGCGATCGCGCCGCGCCGGCGCCCGGCCCACACGCCGAGCCCCGCGATGGCGACGATGCCCGCCACGATGCCGGACGCGATGCCCGCGCTCACGGCGGTCACGCAGCTCGCGCCGGCGGCCCCGATCGCGCCCCCGGTTGATGAGGTCGCGGCCATCACCACGCCGGTCACAGTCCCGGTGCCCGCGGCCACGATCGCCAGCCCGACCGACGCCGCGATCACCAGCGTCCTCGCCTCGGCGAATCCGTACGGCGAGAGCGTCGCGACCGCCTACGCGCGCAAGGAGCGCGAACTCGCCGCGCTGTTCGCCGGGCTCAGCGTGGCCGAGGCGCAGCAGCTCCACACCCGCCTCGCCACGCCGATCGCCGGTGATGTCGTCGCCGCGCAGTTCGAGCGCCTGGTCGCCGATCGTCGCGCTCGCCTCCTCGCGCTGCTCGCGGGCGCTTCGCGCCGCGCCATGACCAAGCACGATCGGCGGGCGGCGTGAGCGGCCCGGAGACCGCAGCCGCCGGGATGCAGGCGGTCGGTGACCTCACGCGTCAGGTGACAACGAAGTTCGCGGAGCTTGGTCACGACGCCAGCAACAAGGCCCGGGCACCGCGACGCGACCCTTCGCCGACGCCGACACATGCGGGAGGAGATAGCACTCGCGTGGATGGCGCGTTGAGGAGCGTCGAGTCAGAGCTCGCAGCGGTGGTGGATCAGCAGAGCTCGCCGGCGTCCGAGGAGAGTCATCGTGCTGGCCTGATCATCGCGATCCTCGATGCGCGCGTGGCGATCCTCACGGCAGTCACAAGCGGCGTGCACCAAGGGATCCAGGCGCTCTCGAAGACCGACCGACGCCCGTCATCGAATTGGTGGCCGCTGCTCGAGTTCGCAGCATCGGTCGCCATCGCCGGAGCGGCCGGGCCCATCGCAGTGGTGATCGGCAAAGGCTTTGCGGGTCTCCATGGCAAGAAGGCCGTTGAAGACTCCGTCAAGGAAGCGCTCAAGAAAGCTGGCAAGGCCAGCCTTCCCGCCCCCGGGAAGGCTGACCATCTCGAGCTCGTCGACTCATTCACCCGAGTTGCCAATCACAAGCTGCTCGCCAGCCGAATGTCCCTGACGAGCAGCGTGTCCGTCATCTACGACGCCCTCTCGATCATCCCGATCGAGAAGCTCGAGCAGCTGGCGAAGCATCTTGTCTCCGAACCTTTGGAGTCGCATCCGGCGATCGTCAGTCAGGCGGCCATGTCGACGATCGTCGCCTGGACGAACTTCCTCGCGCGAGCCACCTACGGTGCGATGGGTGTATGGGACCCGTGGGAGACGAACGGTGGGCACGGGGCCAAGGCATTGCAGGGAGCCGCACATCCGCCAACGGGTGCCGACGAGCGGTCAGAGGTCACGGCAGGCAACGTGGAGCCACGCTCGCTATACGCAGTCAACGACGCTGACCAAGGGGATCAGATGGGGATCCTCGAGGTGGACATTGACCTCTACGGCGAACTGGTCGAGTCCAATCCGATGATCGGTGAGTCGCGGGGAATGCGACTCGAGAATGTTGGCCCGCGCGTCCGCAAGGAGCTCAGGTCGCTGGGCACGGTGCGTGCGGCACCTGTGAACAAGCTCATCCGCGTGTTCGACACCGCGGATGGATTCGTGCGCCAGGCAGGGGCGATCCTCATCACGGCCGATGGCTACGTCCGCAGCTTCGACCTCGGCAGCGCGACCCGGGCTCACACCGACGTCCGTCCCCCGACCGTGAAGGAGCTTCTCGGACTCGAGCAGCGCAGGTACCGAGTGCACGAAAAGGCGAACGAGGCGCTGTTGCGAACGCTCGCGGAGCGTGCCCAAGATCTTCCTCTCTCGAAGCTGGAGGGCTGAATGGTGGCGCTGGGGTTGACGTTCGCGGGGGTTGCAGCCGGTCTCACGATGATGTGCCGCGTGAACAGCACGCGGCAGCGCGTCGCAGGTGCCACCATCATCGTGCTCGGCGTGATCGGTGCCATGTGGTGGCACCCTGCGCGAGCAGGCCTCACACGAGAGCGGGCTCACACCGCGGAGTTCTGTGCACTCCAGGGCCGCGAGTACCTCTGGTGGGTAGACCTGCGTCGGACCCTCGGAGAGGGAACGATCACCACCGACTGGAGGCAGGACCTCGCCGGCCTGACCTTCAGCCTCGAAAGCATTGGCGCCTTCTGCATGCAGGAGGTCGAGAGCTGCATACGGCCCCAAGGGAAGCTCCGGTTCGCGCGTCTGGGGACGAAGCTCGAGGACCTCCGCGGCGACCTGGAGACGATCGGCCGCGCGCTCACGAACCGCACGAGCTGCGCGGCGGAGAGCCGATGACCACCATGGACTCCACCGCTCGCGCCGCGCTCCAGCGCCAGCTCCACCAGGCGGCGGCGCGGCTCGCGCGGCTGCTCGATCGCGGGCGGCGCGAGGGCTGGATCGAGGGGGACGCCAGCACCGCGGCGGCGCTCGCCACCGCGCCGGAGGCCGCTGACGAGACCGCGCTGCGCCAGCTCGCGGACCGGCTCGCGCTGTCGCCCACGCTGCAGCAGGTGCTGTGGCAGCTCGTGGCGTGCGAGCTCGATCCGCGGGTGCGCCGCGTCGTCGAGGGCCTGCAGCGCGAGGGCCACGCGCTGACGCTGGGGGCGCTGATGGACACGGTCTACGCCGAGGACCCGGCGCTCGCCACCCTGGAGCTCGCGCTCGACGGACCGCTCGTGCGGTTCGAGCTGGTGGAGGTGGCGCCCGAGGACGCCCACCGGCCGATGAGCGCGCGGCGGCTCCGCGTGCGCGAGCGGGTGCTCGAGCTCGCGTGCGGGGTGGTCCGCCTCGATCCGAGCCTCGAGGGGATCGCGGCCGTGCAGCCCCCCGGCCCGGCGCTGGCCGACCTCGAGTTCGCGCTGGCTGACCGCTCGCGGCTACAGGCTGCGCTGCGTGACCTCGCGCCAGGGCTGGTGATCGTGCACGGGCGCACGGGGACCGGGCGATGCGCGGTGCTCGCGGCCGCGATCGTGATGCACGAGCGCGCGGCGCTGGTGGTGGATGCGCGCGCGCTGCCGCGCGAGGCCGTCGCCCTCCGGCGGATGCTGCGGGTGATCGCCCGCGAGGTCCGGCTCCTCGCGCTGGTGCCGGTGTTCCGCGACCTCGACGCGCTCGACGGCACCGGCGATGACGCGGGGCGGCTGACGATCTTCGAGCAGGAGCTGGTGGGCCCGGTGTTCGCCACCACCACGCAGCGGATCGCCCGCCGGTGGACGGCGCCGCCCACCGTGGTCGAGCTCGGCGACCTCGAGACGTCCCAGCGAGCCCGCCTGTGGCAGCGCGCCCTGCCCGACGCCGCCGACGGCGACGCCGACATCCTGGCCAACCTGTACCCGCTCGCGCCGTCGCTGATCGCCGCGGTGGGAGCGGTCGCGCTGCGCGAGGCCGGCGCCGAGGTGCTCACGCCCGACCACATCGCCCACGGGGTCCGGGTAGTGCTCGATGACCGCCTCGCTGGCCTCGCGACGCGCCTGACGATCACGCAGTCGTGGGACGACCTGGTGCTGCCCGACGATCAAGCGACCGCGATCATCGAGCTGCTGGCACGGGTCCGCGAGCGCCGCACCGTGTTCGAGGACTGGGGCTTCGGCGACAAGGTCGGCAAGGGGCTCGGGACGATCGCGCTGTTCTCGGGGCCCTCCCGGGACCGGCAAGTCGATGGCGGCCGGGCTGGTCGCCGCGTCAGCTCGGCACGTGCCGATCTACCGGGTGGATCTCTGAGCAAGCATCGTGTCGACAGCTGCGATCGGCGAGACCGAGAAGAACCTCGCGCCGCATCTTCGACGCGGCTCGCGTCCGGCCATGCCATCGCTGCTCTTCGACGAAGCGGATGCCCTCTTCTCGCAGGCGCACCGAGGTGCAAGTCGTCAGCAACGATCGGTACGCCAACCTCAAGGTGAACTATCTGCTCCAGCGCATCGAGCAACATTCAAGGGGATCGTGCATTCTGACCACGAACCTCGAGACTCGAGCATCGACGAGGCCTTCCGCCGGCGGCTCTCGCTGCACGTGCGGTTCCCGCTGCCCGAGGCGACCGAGCGGCAGCGGCTGTGGCAGGCGCTGCTGCCGGCGTCCGCCCCCATCGCGGGCGACCTCGAGTTCGAGTCGCTCGCGCAGAAGTACGTCATGAGCGGCGGCTACATCAAGAACGCCGTGCTCCGCGCCGCCTTTCTCGCCGCCGACGAGGGCCGGGCGATCACGAGCAGCCTGCTCGCCCGCGCCGCGCAGCTCGAGATCGAGGCGATGGGCCGTGTCGTCGCTCGCGCGGGCTGACGGTCAGTCCGCGCGAGCGAGCGCGCCGCGGATCGCCGCGAGCAGCGCGTGGGTCGGCACGGGCTTGGTCAGGATCGCGGTGACGTGGCTGGCCGCGGGATCGGCGTCGAGGCCGCCGACGAAGCCCGAGGTCAGGATGATCGGCAGCTCGGGGCGCACGATCCGCATCGCCTGCGCGAGCTTGTCGCCCGACAGGCCCGGCATCGTGAGGTCCGTCAGCACGAGGTCGAACCGCGCGGGGTCGGCAGAGAACACCTGGAGCGCGCATAACGCGGGCACCGCGGCCGGCCAGACCGTGATGCACCTGCACGTCCACGTCATCCCGCGGTTCCGCGGCGATATGCGCCATCGAACCAGGAGCGTCATCGTGGCGGGCTGCCCAAGACTGGATTCAGCAAGCCGTGGATGTCCTTGTGGACGGACAGTCCCCACCTGAATTCGTCGCGTTACAGGATTCCGCACTGGCCAGCGACCACCTGAGCTTCGCCCTCGGCTTCGCCCTCGGCCGTTTCGGCGCAGCCGGCGAAGGCATCCTCACCACCGCCCCCGCCACGGCCCTCCCCCACGGCATCCTGTTCCTGTCCGACGCCTCCGACGACGACGGCCTCGCCCACCCTGCCGCCGCCCCAATCAGCGCCGCGTGGGCCGAGCACGGCCCGGCGATCGACGACAAGCGCACCCTCAAGAACTACCTCCAGGACCGGTTCTTCCCCGACGTGCACCGCAAGATGTACGACAACCGGCCGATCTACTTCCCGCTCAGCTCGGCGAAGAAGTCGTTCGTCGCGTACGTCTCGATCCACCGCTGGACCGCCGACACGCTCACCCACCTGCTCGCGCAGCACCTCGAGCCCGCGAAGAAGCGCCTCGAGGGCGAACTCGTCGACCTGCGCGCCGCGCGTGACGGCGCCGACAAGAAGGCGAGCAAGGCCGCCGACAAGCGCCTCGGCGAGGTCACCAAGTGGCTCGACGAGCTGACCACCTTCATCGCGGCCGTCGAACTGTGCGCCGACAAGGGCCCGCCCCCGCCGGACAGCAAGACCACCCCGCGCGCCGCCGACGCCCGCTACGCCCCCGACCTCGACGACGGCGTCATGATCAACAGCGCCGCCTTGTGGCCGCTGCTCGAGCCGCAGTGGAAGGACCCCAAGAAGTGGTGGAAGGAGCTCGCGAACGCCGAGGGCAAGAAGGACTACGACTGGTCCCACCTCGCCGCGCGCTACTTCCCCGCCCGCGTCGACGCCAGGTGCTATGCGCCTCGCCGACGATGTTCTCGTTGGACCGCTGCGAGCGGGCAAGCTGCCCGCTGGTGCTGGTGATGTGGGCGCTCTGCAGGTTGGTGATGTGCTGGTAGCTGGACTGCACCAGACCAACGAAGTTCTGGTACGCCTCGCCCAACGCCCGCCAGGTGCGGGGGTCGGGAGACGTGTCGGGAGAGAGCGGCGGGAGCGGCACGGTGGGCGCGGGGACGGCGACCGCCGGCTCCTCGTATTCGGTGTTGGTGCAGATGAACCGAGAGCTGTAGATGACCTTGTCGCCCTTGCCCTTCCATAGGTTGACCTTGTTGTGCCTTCGCGCTGCCCGAGCATGTTCTGGTCGGCCATGTGCTTGATCCAGCGCATCGCAGCGTCCGCGAGCACCGCGTAGGTCACGCCGTTGTCCATGCGGGCGAGGTCGCCGAGGGTCTCGGACTCCTCGTCGTCGTCGCCGTCGCGCTCGCGATCCTCCTCGTCGTCGTCGTGCCCGTCGTCCATTTCGGACTCGATGAACGCGCTGAGGTCCACGCCGCTGAACATGATGCGCCCGAGCTGCGGGTAGCCGCTGCGGTCGAGCACCTCGTGAACGGTGATATGGGCGATCTCGGTACACCGCTGCCGGATCACGGCGTCGATGCGCGCCGGATCTGGCGATCGTGGCCGCCGGGGACTACCATGTCACCATGGAACCCTCCTTCGATCAGATGACCCCGGCTGAGCGCATTCTCCATGTGCAGAGCCTTTGGGATCGGATCGCGGAAGAGCCCGAGGGTGTGCCCGTCTCCGACGAGATGAAGGCGGAGCTTGACCGTAGGCTCGCGGCCCATCGCGCCGAACCGTCGACGGCGATCCCGTGGGAGCAGGTGAAGGCCGAGCTGCGGCGTCGCCGGTCAGTCTCCCGATCGCATTCCGTCCGGAGGCCCGGGCGGAGTTGATCGACTCGTGGACCTGGTATGAGGAACAGCGTCCCGGCCTTGGCGATGAGTTGGAGGCTTGCGTTGAAGCCGCGATCGGAGCTGCGGCCCGCTCACCGGCCGGGCACCAACTGGTCTACGCCGAGGTGCGCCGGGTGCTCGTGAAGCGGTTCCCCTATGGCGTGTACTACATCGTCGAAGACGGGATTCTCCTCGTGCTCGCTGTCGGGCACGCTCGCCGGAAGCCACACTACTGGGCGGACCGAGCTCGATAACTTGTAACCGTTCACGCGGCGACTGCGGTTGGCAGGTCAGTCCGCAGGTCAGTTCGGAGATGCTCGGGCAGCAGCGACGGAGTCGGCGTGCCCTGAAGCGCAGCCGCACATGCGTCCGCGCATAGCGCGCGCGCCACGCAGCCGAGGAACCAGACGAGCCAGTCCGTGACGTCGCCCGCGCCGCGCTGCGCGGATTGAAGGGCGGCGTAGTACTGCGCGCGCTCCTGCTCGATCTGCGCGGACAGGCTCCAGAGGCGCGTGGGCGTCACGTCCGCGCGGGCGAGCACGAGGTCGGTGAGCGCGCGCGTCACGCGGCCGTTGCCGTCATCGAAGGGGTGGAGCGTCACCAGCCGCAGGTGCGCGAGGCCGGCCCGCACGAACGCGTCCTCGGACGAGGCGTCCCGCGCGGGCTCCAGCCACGCGAGGAAGCGCGACATCTGCTCCGGAAGCGCGTCGGACGGGGGCGCCTCGAAGTGGACGACGGACCGGCCCCACGCGCCCGACACGACGCGCATCGGCTCGGGTCCCGTCCGGAGGGCCCCGACGGCGATGCGGTGCGGGCCGGAGAAGCCGGTCGGGAAGAGCGCTATGCGTATATGCGTTTGTCCGCGGTGTCGACGATGCCGTCGGCGTCGTTGTCGTTGTCCGGGCAGCCGTTCGCGTCCTCGAAGCCGTCGGTGTCCTCGGGCTCGGTCGGGCACTATGCGCCCTTCTCTCAGGCTCTTGAAACCGGCGAAGTTCTCGTCGACGAGGCCGGTGACCGCGACAAGAGTCACCTCGCCCGCGGCGAGCACCTCGATGTTGGACGCGAGGCTGAGGGTCGGCTTATGAGGACGGGACATCGCGGCTAGGCGCCGTTGTCGCGCTCACGCTTGTTGAACTTGTGCTTGCGGCCGAGCGCCTTGTCGATGCGATTGCGTGCAAGCGTCTTTATCGAGCGCGCGGCACCGACCGATAGACTGAACCGCGCGGTTGCCACGAATGCCTCGCCGATGACGTCGTAGTTCGGGCAGTGCTCGACGAAGAAGCGAACCTCCGGACGCGTGCTCGTCTTCCAGTACTTATTGGCCTCGCGGTTCTCGAGCGCCGTGTACTCCTCGATGTAGACGAACGGATGCGGTGAGTCCGCCTTCTTGAGCCCGAACTGCCCGGCCATGAACAGGGTCAGCTTCTCCTTCTCCGGATCCTGCGGTCCCTCGAAGTATGGATATACCGTCTTGCCAAAGACATCGACGACAAGCTTGTAGGTGACCGGATGGATCAGCGTCGAGAACAGATACAGTTCGCGGGTGGGATAACGTAGCTTCCACCGCAAGTACTCGAGCAGTATCGAGCGCAGCGAGAACTTGTTGCCGCGGTGTTCGGGCAACACACCGATGCCCACCTTCTCGACATAGATCGGTCGGCCGTCGTACTGCATCTCGAAGTACTTGATCGTCGTGTAACCAAGGAGCTTGCCGCCGTCAGCAGCGCGCAACAGGTACAGGACCGTCTCGAACGACCGGGTCTCCAGCCAGTAAGGGCCCGTGCAGAAACAACTTGCGCATGATGGTGGCTGTTGAGGCCGACGAAGCGAGCGATCGACATCGGTACCCGCGACGTGATCTACCTCTCGGGTGAAGACCACGATGGAGTCCATCCGGGCGAAGTTTCTCGCGCTCAAGCCAGCGATGGATGAGCGGCTGACGCGGCTGTGGGCGGGCGCCGAGGCCGAAGCGCTGGGCGAGGGCGGGATCTCGGTCGTGGAGGAAGCGACCGGAATGTCGCGCACCACCATCCGGGTGGGGCGCGATGAGTTACGTGAGGGTGTCTCCGCCGACGACGTGGTGAGCGTACGCCGCGCGGGAGGCGGACGGCCGTCGATCGAAACCACGTCGCCTGGGATCATCGTCGCGCTGGAGGGCCTCGTCGATCCGGTGACCCGGGGCGATCCCGAGTCGCCCCTTCGCTGGAGCTCGAAGAGCACCCGCAAGCTGGCCTCGGAACTCGGCGCGCAGGGCTACAAGGTCAGCCCGCAGAAGGTGGGCCAGCTGTTGCACGCCAGCGGCTACAGTCTGCAGGCGAACGAGAAGACGCTCGAGGGGTCGTCGCACCCCGATCGGAACGAGCAGTTCGAGTTCATCAACAGCCGAGTCGACGCGTTCCATGGGCGCAGCGCGCCGGTGATCTCGGTCGACACCAAGAAGAAGGAACTCGTCGGTGATTTCAAGAACGGCGGCAGCGAGTGGCAGCCCACGGGCACGCCGGTGCCCGTGCGCACCCACGACTTCATTGATGCCGACCTCGGCAAAGTGATCCCCTACGGCGTCTACGACATCGCCCGCAACGTCGGCTGGGTCAACGTGGGCGTCGATCACGACACGCCCGCCTTCGCCGTCCGGTCCATCGCCGAGTGGTGGCGGGTCATGGGCAAGCGCGCGTACCCCGACGCCACCGAGTTGCTGATCACCGCCGATGGCGGCGGCAGCAACAGCTCGCGCGCGCGGCTGTGGAAGATCGAGCTGCAGCAGTTCGCCGACCGCACCGGCCTCGCGATCAGCGTCTCCCACTTCCCGCCCGGCACCTCGAAGTGGAACAAGATCGAGCATCGGCTGTTCTGCCACATCACGGAGAATTGGCGCGGCCGGCCACTGGTCGATCGCGAGACCGTCGTCCAGCTCATCGGCAGCGTCCGCACCACTGCCGGGCTCGTGGTCAAGGCTCAGCTCGACACACGCGAATACCCGACTGGCATCAAGGTGTCCAACGACGACATGGAGCGTCTTGTGATCACGACGGAGACCTTCCACGGCGAGTGGAACTACACTCTGCATCCCCGGCGCAGAGGTCAGTCGTGATCAACTTGTTCCTGATCGGGCCCTTACTACGCCTACGGCATTGCCTCGGCTGCTCCGATGTTCGGGGTGCCTGCGTCATGGGCGGTACAATTCCCCGAAGCGCGCGCGTACGCGCCCGCGGCGGTCAAACAAGGTACGATGCCGGACGAGAAGACCGACTCGATCGCGGCGCGACTCTCTGGCCTCGCAGCGACCGATGCGGCGGACGCGATCGCATTGCAACAGGCAGCAGGAACATCCATCGTCAACGCCGAGCCGATCGCCGTCCTCGCAGCGGTGGACGACACCATGATCCAGCTCGGCGCTCTACGGTCTGCCTTGGCACCATGGGGCCTCGCGAACGAGATCGTGCCCGTCCTCCTTCATTCGGTGTCAAAGCGCGACACGCTACGCACGGCACCCGCCCACGAGGTGCAGGCGTACGCCGCGGTGGCGTTCGGTCAACGCGATCGGCTCGGGCGGATCGCAGGCAGTGTGGCCGCCGCGCTTACTGCAGCCAACAAGTTGTCGGCGTCGCGCGACGACAACAACCCGATCCAACCGATCCTCGCGCGCTACGGGCGGGCGGCAGCGAGCGCGCAGCTCGCGACCACGTGCGAAGAGCTGATCGCGGGCGCGCAGGACATGCAGCGCGCGCTGGTGATCAAGGCACTCCAGGCAAACCAGCTCGCATCGATGCAAGCGATGGAGGAGTTGCACGCCGGTCCCGCGATGAAAGATCATTCTGCGCCGAAGGACGAGCGATCCCGGCTGGAGATCACGATGAAGGTCCCCGCGGAGCCACACGCGCCGCGTTCGAGCTCGCGCGGCGCACGCGACCTGTCGCGCCCGTATCTCGACGTGCAGGACCGTGCGCGCGTCCTCGAGAACACGCTCCTCCAGGGTGGCGAGGTCGATCCGGACGAGCTCCAGCGCGTGCAGCTCGAATCGCAGGAGATAGCGCTTCGCGCTCGGCTCGACAACCTCATGGCACACCTCGAAGTCATCGACGGTGAGGCCGACAAGGCGGGCGCCGGCCTCGGGGCCAAGCTCGCGAGTCTCGGCAGCTCGCGGTTTCGCGGGCTGAGCGACGCGAGTCAGGCGATCCGCTCCGAGCTGGTGCTCGTACGCCGCGATCTCATCCTCGATCAGAAGATGCCCAAGCCGCGCTCGGGCGATGGCGACGGCCTCACGCCTCCACCGCTCGAGATCTCGGCCAAGCGCGATGCCCTCGCGCACGCGCAGGTGCGATTCGCCAAGATCTCCGCAGATCGCGAGCTCGGGACGTTCCTCCAAGCGGCGTATGACGTGATCGAGAGCCAGCGTCTGCGCACGGCGATCGTCACCGCCGCAGCGATGATCGGGATCTCGTTCGTCGGCGCGGGCATGGCTTTGGTGCTGACCAAGGGGATGGGC
Source organism: Kofleriaceae bacterium (assembly GCA_964203225.1). Lineage (GTDB taxonomy): Bacteria > Myxococcota_A > Polyangia > Haliangiales > Haliangiaceae > JABFXX01. The sequence goes on along the minus strand of CAXNMK010000001.1, from coordinate 1,183,038 downwards.
CGCGCATTCGTGACCGCCGAGGGCGTCAAGGACATCGCCGACCTCTCGCTGAAAGCGCGTGCCGGCATCTTTGCGGTTCGGGTGGCGACCGAGACCATCGTCAGCTCGGCGGGACAGGTCGCCCTCACCAGCGACGATCCGTGGAAGGCCCTGGTCGAGAACGCCCTCATGACCGTCGGCATGGAGGGAACCTCCGGGGTGATCGCGAAGGACGTGGGCGTAGCCCGCGCGTTCCACAAGCAGCTCGCCGAGCAGGTTGCGACGCTTCAAGCGATCGAGGCGAACGCGCTCAAGCAGTCGAGCAAGCTCGGTAAGGCCGCGCGCGTGATCGGCCGGGAGGTGCTCGCGATCTCGGGCCACACCGTGATGGGCATGGCTCTTGGGGCGCTGTCGGGAAGGATCCTCGCGGCCATCGACGGCAAGCAACCCCACGCGACCGGCGGCGTTGGCTGGGAGGACACCGTCATCCAGGGCGCCTCTATTGCGATCGGCCGGCTCGCGCACGCGCGCGTCGCCGAGCGGCGGCAATCGCTGCAGGAGCTGGCGCGACACAGCGGCACCACGGACGCGCAACGGCTCGTCGAACACGCTCGGCAGCTCGAAGCGCTTTCGGCCGCGATCATCAAGGCGCCGGACGCACAGAAAGCGCTGGACGTGCTCGTGCATCAGGAGCGGCTGATCCAGCAAGAGATGCGTGTAATCGACGAGCTGCTCGCGCGGCCCGATCACGGCGGATACAGCGCCGACCAGCTGGAGCGCACCAAGGCCGAGCTGTCCTCGCAGCTTGGCAACGCGGGTGACGCGACGATGCTGTCCGTCAAGCTGCACCTCGCCGGGCTCCGCGAGCTGGCGCCCGGGACGTTGTGGAGCGGCACTCCCGACGACATCGCGCGCGGCGTGCGCGAGATCCAGGCGACGAGACCTGATGCCAAAGTTCTGCAGGAACTGAGCACGACGACCGTCCGGGTCGGCGATCACGTCTTCGAGTTTCACGAGGTCGTTGGTCCTCGGCAGGAGCGGGCTGCCGCCGATCATGCCGCGACGCGTCCGCCCGAGGCCACGCACGAGCTGTCGAACACCGTCGTTCGCGTACCTGGCTCGGAGATGCGCGGTGGGATGCAGGGTGTCGACAAGTCCGCACCGCATACGGCTGCACTCCTGGAGCGCGCGAAGGCGACCGCCGCCACCGTGGATCTCGCCGGAGTCACCGACATTCGGCCGTCATCAAAACCCGGCACCTATCTGATCATGCTGTCCGATCTGTCGTGGACCTCGGTCGAGGTGACGGTCGCACGCACCGACGGCAGCAACCCCGCGCATCTCGTGCCGAACTCGGCGCGCGTCGCCAAGATCGACGGCATCCAGGTCCGCGGCGAGCACGTGCTCCAGCTTTCCGAACGCCTCCCGGTGGAGCAGGTCGATCGCGTCGTCGCGCACGGCCTCGCCCGGCTCGTCGATGCGCATCGCCAGGCCGTCCGCGGCAAGTACGCCGGCAGCGACGACAGCGTGCTGTCTCCCGACGACCGCGGCCGGATCGCCGAGATCTCGGTACTCGCGCGCGCGGCCACGAGCGGCGACCCCGCAGCCTCCGCTCGCGCCCGTGCCGAGCTAGCGATGCTCACCGAGTACCTCGGGATCCGTGACGGCGCGCCGATGGCGAACGAGCGCCGCAGCGCGATCGACGCAGAGCTGAAAGCCTCCGAGGCTCGCGCCGAGCTCGCGCGCGCGATTCGCGAACCCGTGAACGAGGCGCAGCGCAAGGCAGCGTTCGACGACCTCGCCGCCGAGCAGGCGGACCACCAGCACCGGACAGCGCCACGCGATCCACCGCCGTCCATGGCTACCAAGCCGGGACAGCGCGTCACGCGCGAACAGATCGCGCAGTACGCCGACGTCGCCGCGCGCCTTCGTCACCTCGTGAGCCAGCGAACGCTCGCCCGGTACCGTGCGCAGCACGCGCAGCATCCGGGCCAGCATCCGCGCATCGAAGGCGTGCAACTCGGCGCCGGTGCCGCACTCGCGGGCCGCGATCCCGCGAAGCTGCTCGTCGACGCGCGCGGACGCTGGCAAGCGGATGGTTCGGAGAACTTGGCGCAGGTCGGGCAGCAGCTCCAGGATCTCTATCGCGCTCGCTTCGGTGACGTGCGCGAGGTCGCGGGCCCGGGTGAGCGGATTCCGCTCGACGCGATTCGGTACTGGGAGGATTCGCTTGCCGCGCAGGGTGACGTGATCGATGGCTACGGAACGCTTCGGACCGAGACCGGCAAGCTGCTCCTCGACATCAAGCCCACGGACGGTTCGACTCTGCTGACGCTCGAGGTCGGCGGGACCGTTACCAGCGCGCCGGGGTTCCCGAGCGAGCACATCCCCGGTGGCGCGCGCGGCGTCAGCGCCGGCGAGGCGATCCTGTCGATCGACCACGCACTGCGGACGCTCGCGGCGACGGACGGTCCGCACCGCGACGCCGCCGCGAAGGCGCTCGCGCGACTCCAGGACATCAAGACAACGCGTGACGTCGAGCTCGCGCGCGTCGCCGACGTGTTGCGAGATGCGTCGCCCGACATGCTCGCCGCAATGCGTGACACCGAGGCGACGGCATCGAAGGCCGCGCCGGCCGATTCCACGACCAAACAGACCGAACGGATTCCCGTCAAGACCGCACTGAATGCGGTGAAGGGCGGCGAGCGCTGGGACGCGCTGGTGAAGCAGGACGCGGCCGACGGAGAGCGGCAGATCTTCTTCAGCAAGGAAGCAAACGACGAGACCATCAAGAAGGCGGCGAAGGAGCGCGACGACGTCAAGCGCACGTGGGTATTCGCCGGTGCGGGCGGTAATGCAGTCAGCGGAGCCGAAATTATCCTGGCCAACACGCAGAAGGCCGAAGTCACGCTCGTCGCCCAGAGCCAGCCCGCGGGCTTGTTCGAGAACGGGCAATTCCGGTCGATGGCGGAGCGCCACGGCGACGCCGAGGTGGCAGGCTATGCGAAGGCCGCGGGTGTAGTCGTCGATCTCTCTCGAAGCACCAAGCGACTACACCTCGTGCTGAATCCCAAGCTCGACTTTGCGACGCCCGAGATCACGACGGCTAGCGATGGATCGCAGCGCGTCGAGCTGCGGACGAAGTCCGACGACAAGGCCAGGACGCCGGTTCCCGTCGTGCACGACACGCAGACGGTCGCGGGCGACATGTTCGTGAGCGCGCTCGGCAGTCCGGGTCAGCTCCCGCCGGAGATCGGAGCGCTCGCGCTGGAAGCTCGGCGCCGCGCTCCAGTTGACGATGACGCGAACCCTATCGCTGAGCAGCGCCCTGTCTGGGTCGAGGCGAACTTCGCCAAGGGTGATAAGCGATACCTTGGCTACACCGTCCACATTCGCATCGGCGGCGGATATCGATCCTTCGAGGTTCGGGGAGCGGCGTCGCGGTTCGTTCCCAGAGAGGAGTTCCAGCGTATGGGACCGCGAGGCGCAGAGCAACTCGCCGAGATCGCCCAAGCGTGGACCGATGACGCTCATGCCAAGGGTGGAAATTTCGTGGCTGGCGTGGCGCCGACAGCCGTTCAGGGCTCGCAGCAACACGTCGAGAAAACGGGTGCGAAATGAGTCTAGAGGAACGCATCGCACGAGACATCGTCGAGCATCCCGAGCGCGACGATCTCCGTCGTGAGTTCGCAAAGGCAATCGAGCCTCGCGATCCCGGATGGCACAGCTTGATTGTGAACAGCCTGGATCCGAACTGGAAACTCGCGGAATTTGACCAACCCAAGGACGATCTCGGCTCGCGGATCACGGCTCCTTTCTGCCGCTTCGGAAAGGTGGGCATCGAGTTCCACCGTGGGTTTCCGTCAAAGGCGTCCATGCCCCTCGAGACGTTCCTCGCACACGGGAATGAGATCCTCTCGCTCGGTCCGATCCTGGAAGTCGGGCTCAGCCTTCCGTATCTCGACGAACGCGGCCTCCGGCCTTCCTGGAATCACCATCTGCCGGCACTCATGAACTGCCCGGCGCTCGCTCGCGTTCGCGAGCTCGACGTTGGGTACGGGCTCGTGTGACTTCGAATCGGTGAAGCATGTGATCGCCTCGCCGTACATCGAGAACCTCTTGCGATTCACAGTGGGAGAATGGTGGTTTGACTCGCCGGCCATCCGCGACCAGCAGGAGGACGAGATGTGGCCGCTGCTGCTCGAGAGCCCCGTGTTCCGGCGAATGATCAGCTGGGGAATCCTCGGCGTCACGAGACGCACCCTGGGTGACGGGTGCTGGAAGGAGACGCACATCGAGTACGACGGGCCGGACCGCTTCACGATGCACTACACGCCGATGTCCGAGGAGAGCCGCGCGCTCGAACACAGGTACGGCTACATCCCGTGCCTCCACGCAGGAAACTGGAACGCGACCGTGCTCGACGTCTTGCGCGGCATCAAACCTGATTTTCCGGCGGGCGCCACGCCGACCGAGGCCATGTACGCGGTCCCGCCGCCTCGGACGGATCGCCCATGGTGAGAGCAGCAGCGTTGTTCGTCGAGATCGACGAGTAACGACCGTGACCGTAACGCGCATAGCCGCGATGGCGACGTGGACGGTCCCGATCCCGCTGGTCGACGGCGCGCCCGCCGAGGCGCGGTTCGCGCTCACGCTCGTGCTGTCGCCGTCGTGAGCAGCGACGTCATCCAGATCGCGGAGTGCGGCCGTGCGCGGCGCCTACGTGCGGATGTGCTTGGTGTCGAAGCCGAACGTGATGGTGTCGCCGAAGGCGACCTGGCAGTCAGGCGTACTCGCTGCACGAACCCCGTCCTTCCGCGACGTGCGGCGTGATGGCAGCCTCGGTGCGTGATCGCGACGCCGACGTCAGCCTTCAGCGGCGACCTAACTGAGATCCACCGCGCGGCGGGATACTGACCCGCGGGACCGGATCGCGAGCCGCCAACCCCGGCGAGATACTGATCCACCCCGGCCTCGGCGCGGGAAGCTCCCGGGATGGGGCGACGATGCCGCGAGTGCCGGAAGTCGTTCGTGGCGGCCCCGTCCGCGCGGACCACGCAGCGGGTCTGCGGTGCGGCCTGCCGCGCCGCGCGTGATCGGAAGCTGGCTCGTGTTCGGCGGCGCGCCGAGTTGGTCGACGCGCGCGCCAACGAGCGCGCACGGCAACAGCGGCGGCGCGCGGGCGGCGACGGTCACGCGCCACCCTCGGGTCGTAAGCCACCTGAAGTACAGGATGAAATCATGAGTTTTGTGGACAAGGCGCTGACGCTGTCACGCGCCACCTGGGCTTGATCCACTCCCGTGGACACTCCACGAGAGGCGGATACGATGGCAACGATGGGTGGGAAGCAGGCCCGCGCGAAGCGGGCACGGCGACAGTTCACGGATGAGTTCCGGGCGGGCGCGGTCCGCGTGGTCCTGAGCGAGGGCAAGACGGTGGCGCAGGTCGCCCGCGACCTCGATCTGACGCCGTCGGCCCTGAGCGGCTGAGATGGAGCCGTTGCCGGAGCGGGGGTACGTCGCCCGCTCCGACCTGCTCCCGCTGGTGCTGCTCGAAACAACACCGCCCCAGGATTGTCATCCTGGGGCGGTGCCTTCCAGTAGTGGCGGGGGGCCGTTCACGGGTCTCCGCCCCGCTCTGGGCGGCAAGCCGCGCAGGGTTACCTCCCCGTTCTTCGAGGCTGTTAAACCGTCTGTCACTCCGCCGGTGCGCTCGCGCGCGGCGGGACCTTGCGGGCGGTCTGGATGTTGCCCTTGGTCACCATCACCGGCACCGGCGGCGTCAGTTCGTAGTAGAAGCCGCGGGTGTCGATCTTCGCGAGGAAGCTGCCCTTGTGGCGCACGCGCCGGCGGTAGGCCGTCTTCTCCTCGCCCCGGACCGTGTGGTCGCGGTGGAGCAGGAGAAAATTGACGAGCCGGAGGGCGAGTTGGTTGTAGAGGCGGTGGCATCCGTGGCTGGTGCCGTTGACGATCGAGGTCACGCTCGCCGAGCCGTGCGAGCCGATGCCGTTGTTCCAGTAGTGGACGGTGCCGTCCTTGCGAGTCTCGGCGTGATCGTGGCGCAGGATCATCAGGCCGAACGCCGCGTGCGGGCCCGGCCCCATGATCGTGGACTTGAGCGACCACGTGCCATTCCAGTTGTTCTTCACCAGATCGCGATCGGGCGTACTCGCCGGCGGCAGCCAGGTCGGCGCGGCCACCAGCTCGCGCCACACGCGCGGGCCGACGTCGGACTCCTTCCACCGCCGCACGACCCGCCCGCCCATCGTCACGTCGGACCAGCCGCCGATCGTGGTGGGCCACCGGATCAGCGGGCGCTTGACGCCCCCGTCGTCAACGGACACGACGAGCGTCGGCCGCTGCGTGATCGTCCGCGTGATCGGCCGGTCGTCGTACCAGACGTCGCCGCGATCGATCACGGCCGACAGCGCCATGTGCGAGCGGTGGTACGCCGGCACCGGCGGCAGCGCGAGCGCCACGCGGACGCCCTGCGGGTGACGCGTCAGGAACGCGCGCACGGCCGCCGCATCGGTCCACCCGAGCTCGCGCGCGGCAGCCTCGGTGGCCGCGGAGATCAGATCGGGCGCGCCCTCGGACAGCGGCGTCGTCCGGCCGCGCGCGGCGCGCATCGGGGCGGGATCGAGCATGCGGCCGAGGATCGGCTGCGGCCCCGCGCCGGCGGTGCCGTCCTCGATCAGCCCGGTGGCGTCGACCACGCGCTCGCGGAGGACGCGGAGCGCGAGGCGGAAGTCGAGCTCGCGGCTCGGCAGCTGCATCGCCGCGCGGGTCTCCTCGTCGAGACGCTCGTTCGGCATCAGGAAGTTCCGCCGTTGCCACAGATTCGCGGCGTCCGAGCTCTGCCAGTGCATGCCGCCATCGGCATGCTTCGGGTCGAGGAACCCCTCGCACACGAGCTTGCGCTGCGCGGCGAGGATGCCGGCGTGGAGCTCGCTCGCGGTCTTCCACTGCGCGTACGCGCGTGCGTGCGCGGGCTCGTCGGCCACGTCGGCAACGAGTGCGGTCAGGTCCGGCAGCCCGCGCTTGACGCGCAGCTTGTCGAGCCGCTTCTCGAGAACGACCCGGCGACGGTCGCTCGCGCGCACCACGTCCTTGTGATCCTGCGCGTACGGCCGGGTCAGCGCGAGGATCGGCGCCGGATCGATCGCCTCGTGGCACGCGTGGCGCGCGTCGTCGGCGAGCCGCGCGCGGACGATCGACATCGCGGGGAGCACGCCATAGAGCTCCTCGAGCGCGTCCTTCGCGGCGAGCGGCGCGCCGTCCGCATCGACCCCCGCGGCGATCGCGAGGTAGCTCGCGCGGAACGCCGGCGCGGTGCCATCGGGCTGGGCCGCGAACAGCCGCGGCGTCCACCCATCCTGGAGATCGAGGATCGTGAGCCCCTTCGTGCGGGCCTCGTCGGGACACACCAGCGAGCCATCGGCCCTCACCGCCGCGCCCGGGCAGGCCACCTCGCTCGCCTGCTCCACCCGCACGAACGCGTGCTGCGCGCTCGGGCGTGAAGTCGGCGCGGCCGTATCGGTCACAGCCGATGTCCGCCGACCGGACGGTCCGGCCGACGTACAGCTCAGGAGACCCGCACCCAGCGCGGCCTCGACGTGCAGCCAGCTCATGATCCAGGTGTGGCCTTGGCCTCGGCGGGAGGCGCGTGATCACGCACAGCCGTGACGCACACCACCGCGTGCGGCTCGCGCACATCTCGCGCGCACAGCGCGACCTGCCGCGTCACGTACATCGTCGCCACCGGAGCGGGGGCCAGCGACCCACCGCGCGCCGCGCCTGGGTGCGCGGCTGATCAGCCCGGGCTCGGGGACACCAGCGTGCCGAGCTCGGCGTCGGGCGACACCACCCGCACGAACCCGACGCCGCCGCCGCCACCACCACCGCCGCCGTTCTGCACGCCGGACACGCTCGCGCCGGTCGGGGTCTGGCTGTTACCACCGTTCCCCCCGTCGGTGCCGGTCGGCGAGTTGCCGGCGCCGCCGAGCGCCTGCGGGACGTCGTACTGCGCGCGGATTCCGGGGGTCCCGGCTGCGCTGTTGCCCGAGCCCTCGCCGCCCCCGCCGCCGCTGGCGATCAGCGCGCCGGCACTGCGGATCCGCGGCGCCTCGACGACGATCATCCCGCCCGCCCCACCGCCGCCGCCCCCGGCGTCCCCGAAGTTGCCGTTCGTGCGTTGCCCGCCGCCCCCGCCGCCGCCACCCGCGCTGATGCCGGAGCCGGTCTGAAGCTCGAGCTGCCCGCCCGCCACCACGTAGATCGCGCCCCCCCCGGCGGCGCCCGCGCCGCCCGGATCCTGGCCGCGCCCGCCCGTTGCGCCCGGGCAGCCGCCGAGCAGATCGAGCGGCGCAGCTGTGGCGAACCCACCGCCCGCGCCTCCCGTGCTCTGCCCGTTGTCCGCGTCGCCATTGCCGCCCTTGCCCCCGGCCGCGCCGAACCCGCCGCCGCCGCCACCCGCGGCCCCGCCGCTGTCATCCGCGCCCGCGCCCGCGCCTGGCGCGCAGCTGGTGCGTGCCCCCGCGCCCCCATCCCCCACGTCGAGGAACGCGTTCCCATCGAACCGCAGGGTGCCGCGCGCGACGAGCGCGAGTGGACGGCTGCCGGTCGCGCGCAGCCAGGTGGTGGCGCCGAGCGTGAGGTCATCGGCGACGAGCACCATCACAGACACCCCGCCCGGCGAGGTCGCCACCGCGACCAGCGTCGCCGGGATCGCCGCGCCCGTGCCGTCGACGAGAGTGCCGGCGTCGGTGTCGAGCACCACGGTGCCAGACAGCGTGAGATCACTGCTGGCGGGGAGCGCGCAGCTGTCGAGCTGCGCCGCGAACGACACACACGCATCGACGCCTGGTGGCGCATCGATCGCGAGCGGCGTGTCCGGCCCGCCGTCCGCACCCGTGCCCGGCGCGATCACCGAGAACGAGCAGCCCGCCAGGGCGAGCGTGAGCAGCGGTGCGCGCATGCGCCGACTATCGCATGCTCGTCGCTCGGTCGCGTCTGCTCACGGCACGAGGACGAGCTTTCCCTTGACCTCGCGCCGCTCGAGCCGGCCGAGCGCGGCGCCCGCCTCGGCGAACGGCAGCACGGCATCGATCGCGGGGGTGAGCTTGCCCTCCTCGACCCACCGGAAGATCTGCTCGCAGTGGGCGCGGTTGATTGCCGGCTCGCGCATCGCGAACGAGCCCCAGAACACGCCGACGATCTGGCAGCCCTTGAGCAGCACGAGGTTGAGCGGCAGCTTCGGGATGTCCCCCGACGCGAACCCGACGACCAGGAGCCGGCCCTTCCACGCCATGCTGCGCAGCGCGAGCTCCGTGAGCGGCCCGCCCACCGGATCGTAGACCACGTCGACGCCGCCGCCACCGGTCAGCGCCTTGACCCGCTCCTTGAGATCCTCGCCGGCATAGTTGATGACCTCGGCCGCGCCGTGCGCCCGGCAGAACGCGAGCTTGTCGTCGGTGGACGCTGCCGCGATCACCTTGGCGCCCATCACCGCGCCGAGCTCGACCGCCGCGATCCCCACGCCCCCGGCCGCGCCGAGCACGAGCAGCGACTCCCCCGGGCGCAGCGCCGCCCGGTCCACGAGCGCGTGGTACGTGGTCGCGTACGTCAGCAGCGTGGCCGCGCCGATCTCGAAGCTGATGGCGTCCGGCAGCTTGATCACCGCGGGTGCGGGCAGCGCGATCTGCTCGGCGTAGCCGCCGTGAAGCATCGTCGCGGCGACCCGATCCCCGACCGCGATCGTGGTCACGCCCGCGCCGATCGCGCGCACCACGCCCGCGACCTCGCCGCCGGGCGAGAACGGGACCGCGGGCTTGAACTGGTAGCTCCCCTTCGTGATCAGGATGTCGGGGAAGTTCACGCCGGCGGCGCGGACGTCGACGACGACCTGCCCGGGGCCGGCGACCGGATCGGGGACCTCGTCGACGCGGAGGGCGGTGGGGCCGGTGAGCTCGTGGACACGGACGGCGCGCATGGGGGGACTATAGCGCCGCGGCGTAGGTGCCGAGCACCCGCAGCTCGGTGGTGAGCGGGCGGAGCAGCAGGTCCTCCCGCTCGCGATCGCGCAGCGGGCTGGCGGACACCAGCTTCGCCTCCGCCACCTCCTCCACGATCGCCAGGCGCTCGGCGAGCAGCGCGATGATCTGCTGATCGACCGCGTCGATGCGCTCGCGGATGGACGCCAGGGAGGCCGACATGCCCACATTGTACTAAGCTATCGACGTGAAGGAGCCCCCGACGGAGCCCAGCCCGGTCGAACTCGTCGCGGGCCCGCCCGACGAGGTCCAGCGGGGCGGCGCCCGCGACGGTGAGCCCCCCGTGATCGCGCGCCTGGTCGTGGAGATCCGGAGCGACGGCTCGCGCACGATCGCGCGCGGCGCGATCGAGGATCTGGCCACGGGGCAACGCGCGACCGTGGAGGCGCTCGGGACCTCGCCGCTGCAGCTCGCCCTGTCGCTCGCCCGCGCGCTCACGCAGCTCCCGCGCCTCAGCGCTCGATCGGCCGTGCGCGGACTTCTCGGTCGCGGACGTCGCGGCCCCTCGGAGCGGTGACCTGCGCAGGGGCACGCCCCCTGCACCGACGACCGTCCATGCTCGACATGCGCTGGACCCAGCTACGTCAGATCCTGGTCGGGGCCGGCTGGGTGTGGCGCGATGACACGCTGTTCGCCCCCAACGAGACGATGTGGTTCACCCCAGGGGAGTGACCGCCCTGACATGGCGCACTTCCGCGACCGCATGAGCGAGCCCGCGGTGTCGACCGCCGCGTCCACCGAGGTCGACAGGATCGGCAGGATGTAGTCAGCTCGACCAGCGGCGCCTTGGCGAGGTCGCGGTCTCGACGAAGCGCGCCGCCTCGCGCGCCGCCTCGTCGACCTCGCCCTCGGCCACGAACTCGCGCGCGTGGCGGCTGGACTGGCGAGCGGAGGCCTTGTCGCCCTCGCCCAGGGTGGGGACGCGGCCGCGGCCGTGCTTCGGCTTGTCCGTCTTCATGCTCCCGGCAACGATCACCTGCCGTGCCAGCCGGCGCGGGCGAGGATCGGCCACGCAGCCCCTCGCGCGCAGCGCGGGCGCCCGCATCCGTCGGCGCACGAGCCCGCAGGAGCGCGTGGTGCGCCCTGCGGAGATCTCGGAGATCTCGGAGATCTCGGAGATCTCGGAGATCTCGGAGATCTCGGAGATCTCGGAGATCTCGGAGATGTCAGGCGAGGAGCGCGGCGCTCGTCGTGATCGCACATCCCGCGGCGCGGAGCGCCTCGATCCCGCGGTCCCCGTCACCGGCGGTGAGATCCACGGCGCGGCAACCGTCCTCGATCAGCGTGACCGGGTACCCGAGGCCCCACGCATCGAGCGCGGTGTGCTTGACGCAGTAGTCGGTCGCCAGCCCCATCACGAACACCTCGGTGACGCCGCGCGCGGCGAGGATCCCGGCGAGGCCGGTCACCTTCTGGTGCCCGTTGTCGAAGAACCCGCTGTAGCTGTCGATCGCCGCGTCGGTCCCCTTGCGGACCACCTCGGTGACGCGGGCCCGGGTCAGGCCGTCGTGGAGCTCGGCGCCGTGGGTGCCCTGGACGCAGTGCGCGGGCCACATCACCTGCGGCAGCCCCCCGAGCTCGCGGAGATCCCCCGGGCGCGCGCCGGGGTTGTTGACCGCGAAGCTGCGGTGGTCGGCGGGGTGCCAGTCCTGCGTGCACACCACGACCTCGAACAGTGGCATCACCCGGTTGGCGACGGCGATCGTCTCGTCGCCGCGCGCCACGGCGAGCGCGCCACCGGGGCAGAAGTCGTACTGGAGGTCGACGAGGATCAGTGCCCGCATGTCAGCTCCGAGAGACTGTGAACCAGTCTCGAAAACCGGGTGAGAACCCTGCGCGGCTTGCCGCGTAGGGCGGGGCGGAGCCCCGTGGAATCGACACGACCCGAGAATGTCAGATCGACAGCTCGAAGCCCTGCTTCGTCAGGCGATCGTACTTGCGCCGATCGAACCGGTACAGCCGCGCCGCGCGATGGCGCACCCCCTGCTCGACCTCGTCGGTCTCGATCAACAGATCGAGCGACAGGATCTTCTTGCGGAAGTTCCGCTTGTCGAGCTCGGTGCCGAGGATGATCTCGTACAGCCGCTGCAGCTGGGTCAGCGAGAACCGCGGGGGGAGCAGCTCGAACCCGACCGGGGCGTAGCGGACCTTGCCCCGCAGGCGCTCGTGCGCGCGCGTCACGATCTCCGCGTGGTCGAACGCGAGCTTCGGCAGATCGTCGAGGGCGAACCAGCCCACGCCCATCGCGTCGGTGGCGGCCCGGATCCGGTGATCGGACAGCTTGGCGAGCGCGTAGTACGCGACCGTGACCACGCGCTCGCGGGGATCACGCGCGAGCGCCCCGAACGAGTAGAGCTGCTCGAGGTAGACGTCGGACACGCCCGCCTCCTCCTCGAGCTCGCGGCGCGCGGCCTCGTCGAGCGTCTCGTCGATCCGGACGAACCCGCCGGGCAGCGCCCAGGCGTGCTGGAACGGCACCAGCTTGCGCTGGATCAGCAGCACCTTGAGGTCGGTCTCGTCGAGACCGAACACGACGCAGTCAACGGTGATCGCGGCGCGGGGGTACGCGTAGCTGTGGGTCATCGAGTGCCGGCGGCGACGTACGCGCGCAGCTCCACGAGCTCGCGCTCGAAGTTGCCCGACATGATCGGGAACCGGCACCACGAGCGCGGATCGAGGTTGCGGTCATCGAGGTGGAACGCCGGGGCGAGCCGCTCGCGCTTCCACTGGTTCTTGCACCACAGCCGAAAGAACCGCTCGATCCAGATGGCGAGCTGCGTGGGCGCCTGGAGCGGGTAGCGCGGCGCGAGCTCCTGCAGCACCTCGACGGGCGAGTGCTTGTCGCGGATCGCGGAGTCCTCGACCGCCTCGAGGAAGTCGTACGGCATCAGATCGGCCTCGTCGGTCTGCGCTTCGCCGCCGGGGGTGGCCGGGCGGAGCTCGGCGGTCGGCTGCTGCGCGTTGACGTACGACAGCGCCGTGACCGGATCGACGCCGACCGGCCCCTTGGTCTCCATCCAGCGCAGCCACTCGCGCAGGTAGGTCTTGTCGATGCCGCCGAGAGGCGCGAGGCCGCCCGCGGTGTCGCCGTCCATCGTGGCGTAGCCGACCGCCGCCTCCGACCGGTTCGAGGTCGTCAGCAGCACGGCGCCGCGCACGTTGGCGAGCATCCAGATCGAGGGCGCGCGCACGCGGGCCTGGATGTTCTGCAGGGTGATGTCGTCGGCCTGCCAGGTCAGCGTGCGGCCGATGGTCGCCTCGAGCGCGGCGATGTACTGCTTGCACTGCGCGTCCACGTCGATGATGTGGAACTCGGCGCCGATCGCCTTCGCGACCTGCTCCGCCGACGTGCGCGTGACCGGTCCGGAGTTCTCGGTGGGCTGGTAGGCGCACGCGAGCAGCGCCCCCACCGCCTCGGGCACGCCCCCACCCGCCTCGAGCGCATCGTGCAGGCGCCGGCACCACGCCAGGTGCTGCCGCACGCCGCCGGCCCCGAGCTCGGCGAACGCGAGCTGGACCATCAGCGCCACCAGCACGGCGCACGCCGACGAGTCCGCGCCGCCCGACAGCGACACGACATAGCCCTGGGCGCGGGTCTTGCGCAGGTAGTCCCACAACCCGAGCGCCACCGCGCGCGCGAACTCCTCCTCGCGGACGGTGGCGCGGTCCTCCCAGGTCACGCTCACCGGCGTGATCGCCTGGGGGCGGATCACGGGCCACGCGAACGGGTGCTCGACCACCAGGTCCTCGGCGTCGTGGCGCGGCCGGTGGCTGCCGCGGCGCACCTGCTCGCGGCGGTTGCCGTCGATGTCGATCACCGCGCAGGTCAGCTCGACGTCCTGGAACGAGAACCGACGACCGCGCGCGACCAGCTCGCCGTTCGAGGCGATCAGCCCGCCACCGTCGTAGATCACGCGCCCGGCCTCGTTGCCCATCAGATTTGCATACAGGTACGCGACGCCGAACGCGCGCGAGCCCTCCATCACGAACCGCTGCCGCACCGGGAACTTGCGGAACGCGAAGTGGCTCGCCGACGGGTTGAGCATCAGGTCGACGCCGCGCAGCGCGAGATCCACGCCGGGGCGGTTGGCGACCCACGCGTCCTCGCAGATCTCGAAGCCGAGGCGGATGTCGCCGAGGTCGAATACGAGGTCGCCGATCGGGAACCGGTGGATCGAGCCATCGGGCGCGGTGCGCTCGAGCCAGTCGACCTCGCCGGCCGGCCACGGCTTGAACCAGCGCGGCTCGTAGTGGATGCCGTCCCCGGCGAGGAACTGCTTGGCGCCGAACCCGACGAGCTGGCCATCCGCGAGCAGCGCCACCGCGTTGTAGAGGGCCTTCTCGTGGAACACGGGCAGCCCGACGGCCACCACCATCCCGCGCGTCAGCGGCGCGAGCGCCTGCAGCTGCGCGAACGCGGTGTCCTGCAGGCTGTCCATGAAGAACGCGTCCTCGCAGCCGTAGCCGGTGATCGCGAGCTCGGGCAGGCACAGCACCGTGGCGCCCTCGGCGCGCGCGTGCTCGATCGCCATCCGCAGGTGCGAGAAGTTGTCGTCCCACGCGAACGGGGTCTGGTTGACGCAGGCGACGGCGACTTTGACGTGTCTCATGGGCGACCTACCGGTTGTGGATCAGATGCTCGGTGAGCAGCGCGGCGGTGCTCGCCACGTGCAGGAAGTCGTCCGCGAGCGCGACCGCCCGCGGGTGACTGTCGGTGGTGATGATCCGGCCGAACAGGCCGCACGCGCGCAGCCGCGCCAGCGCGTCGCCGGGGAACTGGCCGTGGGTGGCGATCGCGTCGATCGCCACGGCCCCCGCATCGCGGTACGCGGCGGCCGCGCTGATCAGCGACCCGCCAGTGCGGATCATGTCGTCGTAGATCACCACGCGCTTGCCCGCGACCTGCGCGGACACGCCGGTGACCTCCGTCGAGTCGCCGTCGAGCCGGCGCTTGTAGACGAACGCCGCGGCGACGCCGAGGTCGTTGGCGAGGGACTCCACCCACTTCGCGCGCCCGGCATCCGTGCACGCGAGCACGAAGTCCGCGCCGCCGAGCTGGCGCGCCGCCGCGATCACGAGCGGCTTGCCGTAGACGTGCACCGGGCGCATCCCGCCCTCGAAGTAGTGCGCGATCGCGGCGACGTGGAGATCGAGCAGGAACACCTGGGTGCCGTGGCTCGCCATCGGGATCGAGGACAGCAGGCGCGCGCGCGTCTTGGCCTTGACCACCTCGCCCGGCCGGACCGAGCGCTCCATCGTCGAGTAGCCGAAGTACGGGATCACCAGGCGCAGGCGATCAGCGCCGTCGGTGACGAGGCCACACGCGAGGTCGTACAGCTCCAGCGTCGAGGTGTCGTCGCTGGTGCCCCCGACGAGGATCACGTCGCGATCGGCCGGGTCGGTCTCGATCCGGTGGTAGGCCTCGCCGTCCGGGAACGTGCGGTGCGCGAGCGCGCCGATCTCCCAGCCGCCGTGCGCGGCGATCGCGCGGCCGAGGTAGCCGTACGCCGCCGTCGAGAACACCAGGGGCGTGGTCATCGGCGGGCCCTCGCCTCGGCGAGCAGCGCCTGCTTGCGGGCGTGCACGTGGGGATCGAGCCCCACCGGGTGCGGCTGCGGGTTCAAGAACCGCTTCGTGCGCGGGGACAGCTGGGCGAGCCCGGCGGCGGCGCGGGCGCGCGCGGTCACGAGATCGTCGGGCGGGCGGACGTAGGCGCCATCGGCGAGCATCGGCACCAGCAGATCCTCCTCCGCATCGTGCTCGGGCGCCACGGCCGGGCGCGTCGGATCCTCGATGTCGTGGAGCCGCGGCGCGGCCAGGCCGGCCTCGGCGTCGTAGATCACGTCGGCGACCAGCTCGCCCGCGCGGCGCAGGCGGCGGACCTGGAGGATCCCGGGGTTCGAGATCTTGATCGGCTGCTCGGACAGCTTGATCGCCTCGTGCCAGCGCCCGTCCTCGCCGCGGCTGGCGCCGAGCTTGTAGACGCCACCGAGCGCCGGCTGGTCGTAGCCGGTGACCAGCCTGGTGCCCACGCCGAACGTGTCGATCCGGGCGCCCTGCTCGAACAGGCTCGTGATCAAGGTCTCGTCGAGGTCGTTCGACGCCACGATCCGCGCGTCGGGGAACCCGGCCGCGTCGAGCATGCGCCGCGCCTCGATCGACAGGTGCGCGAGGTCGCCGGAGTCGAGCCGGATCCCGCCGAGAGCGTGCCCGCTCGCGCGCAGCTCGCGCCCCACCTCGATCGCATGGGCGACCCCGGTCAGCGTGTCGTACGTGTCGACCAGGAACGTGCAGTTGCCGGGCAGCGCCGCGGCGTACGCGCGGAACGCGGCGAGCTCGTCGCCGTGGAACATCACCCAGCTGTGCGCGTGGGTGCCGCGCACCGGGATGCCGAGCAGCTTGCCGGCGAGCACGTTCGAGGTCGCCGCGCAGCCGCCGATGTACGCCGCCCGCGAGGCGCCGACGCCGCCGTCGATGCCCTGCGCCCGGCGCAGCCCGAACTCGAGCACCGGGTTGCCGCGCGCGGCCTGGCACACCCGCGCGGCCTTGGTCGCGATCAGGGACTGGAAGTTGACCAGCGTGAGCAGCGCGGTCTCGACCAGCTGCGCCTGCACGATCGGGCCGGTCACCCGCAGGATCGGCTCGTGCGGGAACACCAGCGTCCCCTCCGGCACGCCGTCCACGCGGCAGCTGAACCGCAGCGCCCCCAGGTAGTCGAGGAACCCGCGCGGGAGCAGCGGGCCGCCCGCCGCATCCGTCAGCGTGGCGAGGTACGCGAGGTCGTCCGGGGTGAACCGCAGCCGCTGGAGGTACGCCAGCGCCGGGGCGATGCCGGCCGCGATCACGTAGCCCCCGCCGAACGGGGGCCGCCGGTAGGTCAGGTGGAACACCGCCTCCCGCTCGCTGTGCCCACCCTGCCAGTAGCCGCAGGCCATGGTCAGCTGGTATAGGTCCGTCAGCAGCGCGAGCGAGCCGCCGTACAGGACGTCGAGGCCATCGGTCGGGGTGGGGTGCGGCACGTTCTAAGTGTATCATTGACACTAAGCACCGGAATGTCAACGAGCGACGAAGCGATCGTGGTCTGGGGCGAGGTCCTCTGGGACCGGTTTCCCGATGGGGATCAGCTGGGGGGCGCCCCGGCGAACGTCGCGTGGCACCTCGGCCAGGCGGGCGGCTGGGCGCGCCTGGTGACCCGCGTCGGGGATGACGAGGAGGGGCGGCGCGCGGTCGCCCAGCTCGCCGAGAACATCGACGCCTCGCTGGTCCAGGTCGATGACGAGCGCGCCACCGGCGAGGTCACGGTGGCGCTCGTGGGTGGGGAGCCCCGGTACACGCTGCACGCGGGGCGCGCGTGGGAGCGGATCGCCTGCACGGACGCGGTCACGCTCGCACTCGCCGAGGCCGGCGTCCTGATCTACGGCACGCTCGCGCAGCGCACCCCCGAGGGGCTGGCCGGCTGGCGCCAGGCGATCGCGGCGGCCCAGGCGACCTGCCTCAAGGTGTGCGATGTCAACCTGCGCCGCACCGCGGGTGGGTTCCCGTCGATCACCGGTGGCCCCGGGCTGCCCCTCGCGGAGGAGCAGCGCGCGCTCGCCGAGGCGATCGATGCCGCCGACGTGATCAAGGTCAACGACCGCGAGCTCGCCGCGATCGGGCGCTGGCGCGGCTGGGACGACCCGATCGCCGCGCTCCGCGAGCGCTGGCCGATCGCGCGCACGGACACGATGATCGCGCCGCGCCACCAGCGCCGCGTCGTCGCGGTCACCCACGGGGACGCCGGCTCCACGCTGTACGGGGACGCCGGGCCGATCGTGATCGCCGGCACCCCCGCCCTGCCCGGCGGCGACAACGTCGGCTGCGGGGACGCGTACCTCGCGGTCCTCGTGCTCGGCATGACGATGGGCTGGGACCTCGCCGCCTCGGGCGCCGCCGCGAGCCGGTGGGCGGCGATGGTCGCGGGCGTGCGCGGCGCCACGCCGCGCGTGTCCGACGACCAGCTCGCCGCGCTCCTGGAGTTCGAGTGAGCGCGGACGATCCCGAACGGACCTCCCGCGTCGACGCGCCCGCTGCCCCCGACGCGCCCGCTGCCCCCGACGCGCCCGCTGCCCCCGCTGCGCCCGCTGCCCCCGCTGCCCCCGACGCGCCCGCTGCCCCGCTGCCCCCGACGCGCCCGATGCGTGGGACCGGGCCGCGCGCTGGCTCGCCGCCCACGGCGCCCTCCCCGCGCTCGCGCTGCTGACGGTGGTCACCGGCCTCGTCTACCTCGGCGTGTTCCGCGGCGAGATCGCCGGCGACGACCTGACGTTCCACTTCGCCGAGAGCGCGCGGCTCGCGGACTGCATCCGCCACGGCGACTGGGACCTGTGGAACCCGAGCGCGAACGCCGGGTTCGCCTCGGCCTACTACTACCAGGTGCTCCCGCAGCTCGTGTCGGCGATCCCGACGGCGCTGTTCGGCCACCACCTGTTCTGGTTCCAGCTCAGCGTGTTCCTCCCGCTGGTGCTCGCCCCGGTGGCGGCGTACCGCGGCATGCGGCTGCTCGGCGCGGTGCCATGGCAGGCGCTCGCGGCGGCGCTGGTGCTGACGTTCACGATCGGCAAGTCGCGCTGGGGGTTCTCCGCCGACGGCACGTTCTCGGTCGGCCTCTACACGCAGACCTGGGCGTTCGCCGCGCTGCCCCTCGCGCTCGGCCACACCGTGCGGTGGGCCCAGCACAAGCGCGGGTTCGCCGCCGCGATCGGGTGGAGCGCGTTCGTCGGCCTCGCGCACCCGTTCGCGGTGATCGCGCTCGGCATCACGCTGCTGTTCGGGTTCCTCGGCCAGATCGTGATGCACGCGCTCGGCTGGCTCGCCGCGAAGGTCCGCGGCCGTGCGCCCGAGCCTGCCGGGCTCGCCGGGCCGTTCGTGCGCCTCGCCGGGTTCACGCTGCTGCTGTGCGTGGCGCTGCTGCCCGTGCTGGTGCCGCTGCTCGCGGACTACGACGGGTTCGGCGGGTTCCCCCACCGCGTCAACGACGAGGTCGGCCCCGGCTTCAAGGAGCTCGGCCAGTGGTTCGTCAAGGGCTGGATCCTCGACCACGACGAGCAGCGCGCGAACCTCCTGACCTGGATGCTGCCGGTCGTCGTGCTGTTCGCGCGCGGCCAGCTGCTGCGCTGGCTGTGGGTCCCTGGCCTGGTGTTCGCGCTCCTCCTCGGCATGGGCCCGCACATGGGCAAGACCGGCGACGACCTGCTGCCCGCGGTGCGGTTCCTCGGCGCCATGCAGATCGTCCTCGGGCTCGGCATCGGCGCCGGCGCCTACGACATCCTGGCGCGGCTGTGGCGCGCGTGTGAGGACCACACGCTGCGCCGGTTCGACCCGACGAGCGTCACCTACTTCCTGCGCACCCTGATCGCCGCCGGCGTGGGCGCGCTGATCGTCGCGATCGCGTACCCGGGGGCGCTCGTGCAGGCCAGCCGCGTCCGCACGCTGCCCGAGTACACGAACACCGCGCGCCCCGAGATCCTCGAGATCATCGCCTACCTGCGCACCGCCCCGCCGGGCCGCAAGCAGGTGGGCCCGGGCTGCGAGAACCACTGGTGGAACCTCCTCAGCTACGTCTACGCGCGGATCCCGTCGACGTTGCAGATGGGTGGCGGAGGCCTGCAGGCGAGCCCGAACTACGATGCGCTGTGGACCGTCCGCGACGCGAAGAAGACGGCGTACCTGTTCGACGCGCCGTACTACGTGTTCGAGAAGGCGAAGGCCGACACCGTCCCCGCCGGCGAGCAGGTGTTCGAGACCGCGCGCTACGCGGTCCGGCGCTACCCGACGGTCGGCCTGGTCACGCCCGTGCAGGTCACCGCGATCCTGCCCGCCGGCCGCGCGGCCGCGCGCAAGGCCTCGCTCGACTGGGCGCGCTCCGAGGTCGCCCTGCAGGGCAAGGTCGTCGCCTACGCCGGCGCGGGCGGCACCACGCCCCCGCCACACGGCACCGTGCTCCGCGCGTGGCGCCAGGACTCGCCGGGCGCGCTCGCGGACCTGGTCGCCGACGTCGACGTCACTGCCCCGACCACGTTCGTGTTCCGCGAGAGCTGGCACCCGCGCTGGCACGCGTACGTCGACGGCCGCGAGGTCCCCGTCCGTCGCGTCACGCCGGACTTCCCGGCCGTCGACGCGCCGCCGGGCCGGCACCAGCTCCAGCTGCGGTTCGAGCGCCCGTGGTGGGCCCACGCGGCGTGGCTGGCGTGGCCGGGCAGCATGCTGCTCGCGGGCCTCGTCGCGTGGCTCGTGCGCCGGCGCGACGACCGGCGCGCCATCCCGCGTACTAGCTAGAACGCCAGGAAGGCGACAGCGCCCGTCAGTCCGGATCTCACGGTTCGCGAACGAAGTGCATGGCGACCACCGACTGCTCGTCGTCCCACGGTGCTGCGATCTCGGACCGCGACACGCGGTACGTACCGGCTCCGAGGTCGACGATCAGTCCGCCGTTGCCTTCTCCGTAGCCGTCGCCGAACGCGAGCGCGCCACCGCGCGGCACGGTCGCCGCGAGGTCGCGTGCGGCTCCGACCTTCTTGAGCCACAGGTACACGATCGCGAGCTTGCCCGACACCAGCTCGAGCTGTCCGATCTCGCTCGTGTCATCGATGGTCGCGGCACCGGCGACCTCGGCGAACAGAACGTCGAACTCGGCGGCGTGGTCCCCGTGATGCTCGTTCCACCATGCGCGTGGCGGGGCGACCAGCGCGAGCGTGCGGTCGTCGAGCCGGTACGCATCGAGCTGACCGGACTTGCCCTCGAGCTCGAACGCGTAGCCGCTGCTCGGTCCAACGTCGATCGCGGTGAGCTCTTCTCCTGTGGCCAGCCCGCGCATGATCTGTGCGGGATGTCCGGTGAACTGCGCCTTCGTGGCCGCGGGTTTCATGGGCACCCAGTCGGTCGCGCTCGCGGCATCGAACACGGCGATCGTGAGCGAGGCGTTCAGCGAAGCGATGGTTCCGATGGGCTGCGGGCTCACGGCGGCGAGTCCAACGGATCCTCACCGGGCGAGCACCGGCATCCTCTCCGGACAACGAGCGTCGAGTGATCGGGACGTCCACCATCCCCGCGGTGAAGCGTTCGAGTCCCTGGGACGGGACGAGCACCTCGATCAGCTGCATCACCCGGCAGGGCATCCACGCGCCCCGACCGACGTTGGTCCAGGGACGCCCACGCGAGACGTATCCGCGCGACGTCCGTCCTGCGGACACCTCGCCCGGGAACGGGACGAACTCCGGACGCCAACCGACGTGGTTTCGCCGGCCCCCGCCCTCCCCAGGCGGACTCTTCGACGCCGCATGGCGCGGTCTCCATGATGAAGCAGACCGTGATCTGATGCTCGAGCGCGTCGCCGGCCGCGGGTAGCCGGGGACCGGCGCGGCGCGGGCCGGCGGCCGGCGCGACCAGAACATGGACGCGCGACGTCGTCACGGCGCCGGCGCGCGCCGCGGTTCACCACGCGGCTTTGGCCCCGGCACCTCGTCGAGCTTGACCAGGCCATGCCGCCGCCACCCCATCGTGAGCAGCCAGGTCTGCGGGAGCCACGCGAACAGCCCCTCGTAGTTCGGCGGCAGCGTGTCCAGCCACAGCACCGGCCCCCTCCCCTCCCACCCGCCGAACCTCAGCGCCGTCGAGTACGGGTCCATCTTCCACAGCCGCGCGAATGGCCGCCCGTCCTCACGGTGCTTCCGCCAGTTATTCAGAACGTAGGCCAGCGCGTGCCGCGCCTGCTTCGGCGTCCGGATGATCTCCGCGTGGTAGCGGTCCGGGAACACCGCGCCCCGACGACGCACCGGCAGCGCCAGCACCCGGCTCACCGCCGCGTTGATGTGCTTCGCCGCGCTGATCTGGAACGCCTTCATCCCCCGCGCCAGGGCGACCTTGTCCGTCGCCTCGACGAGCAAGTGGATGTGCGACCGCTGCACGCTCGCGTGCACGATCCGGCAATCCTCCCACTTCACAGCCAGTTGTGATGGGTTCGCCGACCCCTCCCAACCGGACCCCTCCCACCCGATCGTCCACCTCGTCGGCCGCGTCGGTCGGGGTCCGCCCGGCTTCGGCTCTCCGTTGCGGCTGCCGACCGATGTAGCCTGCGGCGATGATTTCGCGCTGGCTGGCGTTCGCGGTGATCCTGCTCGGATTGGTCGCGGGCTGCGAGACGAAGACGGTACGCGTCGACTCGAGGGTGGTTGGCCAACGGCTACACGAACGCATTCAACAGGTCCTCGAGCGTCCGGCCGTTGACAAGGCGATCGACGCGTTCATCGAGGCCGTCGCGGCCGATCCGGTGCTGCAGCCAGCAGCAGCCAAGCTGGCCGTCGTGTTCGAGGACCCCACGCTCCTCGAGGTGGCGGGCTCGGTCCTCGAACGCGTGAAGGAGCTGCCGGCGATGCAAGGGATCGTGCGCGAGACCATGGCGGCCCACCCCGACGCCAGCCCGGAGAACATCGGCGAGATGGTCGGGGCCGACCTCGAACGCGCCTTCGAGTCTGCGAACTTCGACGCCGTCTTCAACGAGTTTGGCAGGCACTTGATGGGCGGCCGCATGACCGAGCTCCTGACGGCTGGCCTGACGCCTCGGATCGAAGCGGCGCTCACGACGTACGAGACGCAGTGGAGCAAGCGGCTGACTGAACTCAACGGTGGATCGACGCCGTCGGTAACGCGCGCGACCGAGCTCTTCCTCGAGCGCGGCTGGACCTCGGAGCGGATCGAGAAGTGCCTGCTCGGGCTACTCGAGAGCCCGGCCGTGCGACACGAGACCGCAAGAATCGTCGTGACCGCGATCGGGCTACCCGCGGTCGCCGCGGAACTACGCCGCGTGGCGAGCGATCTCGCACAGGATCTCGAGCTTCAACGTGACGCGGTCGAGGTGTTCTCGCTCTTGCTCCAGCCGCCGCGCAACGAGGTCGCACCGGCAGCCGCGATGCGCAAGCTCGTCATGTCCAGGCGGGTCCCTGACTCGCTGCGCGACCTCCTCGCGTTCACGCTGACGCAGCCCGAGGTCGGCCGGGTGGCCTCCGACTCCCTCGACGAGGTGGGCGCGGCCCCCGCGACACGCCGCGTGTGCGACGAGCTGCTGACCGGCTGGTGATCATTCAGACGGCCGACGTTCACGGGCGACCGACCGACGTTGGGTTCTGCCCGCCGAATGGGCACCCGGGCACTGCGACCAACGTACGTCCTCCCCCTTTCCCGGACCGACCTTGGTTCGGCGACGCGCATACCTGGCTCTCCATGCCCGGGCTCTCGACGCGGACCGACGGAACTCGACGGGTTCACGCCGCCATCGACGAACGCAACGTCGAACGTAGCGTTGGGGCGGTGCCGTCCGTGGAGGCGCGGCGCCCGCCGCGGGTGCGGGGCGGCGATCGCGGGCCACGACGAGGCGCACTCGACCAGGTGGTTGGTCAACCACATACTCTGGCGATGACGTCGGTCAACATCGATGACGCGAAGACGCACCTCGCCCGGTTGATCAAGCGGGTGCGCGCAGGCGAGGAGATCACGATCGCCGACGCCAGGCGGCCGGTCGCGCGGCTGGTGCCGATCGAGCCGCCGCGCGCGCCGCGGGTGCTGGGCGGCGATCGTGGGACGATCTGGGCGGCCGATGATGCGTTCGCGCCGCTCGCTGGCCGCGATGCCTGGATCGCGCGTTACGACGTGAACGTGGTCCGCGCCTGAGAGGTCGGGAACCAATCCCTACACGTCGAGGCCCGAGCCGAATTGCGTCGCAGTAGCTGCTAGCCGTTCGGTGCAGCTACGCGTCGCTGCCGGAGCCGACCGGCACCTCGCGCACGGGCTCGGTCGTCGGCGGCGGCGGCGGCTCGGTCGGGGTGCACGGGGTCCGGCGAACCAGCACAGCATCCGTGGATAACCCGCAGCTCGTGTCTGCAGTCGACGTCGGCCATCACGACGTCGTCGAACTCGAGGGGCGCGGGCACACCTGAGCGGCCCTACGCGTCGCTGCCCGCGCCGACCGGCGCCTCGATCTCCGGCTCGGTCGGCGGCGGCGGCGGCGGCTCGGTCGGCAGCTCGTCGGCGCGCGGCATCGGCAGCGTGATCTTGAGGCTGCGCAGCTTCCACGGGCTCGCGTTCTCGGGCCGGTAGAACCCGAAGATCACGCGCACGCCGGCGGACCGGGCGAACTCGGCGATCGCATCGAACGAGGCGTAGCTGCCCATCAGCTTGGCCTCGGTGACGCGCAGGAGCCGGACGTAGGGCCCGAGCGTGCGCGCGTACTCGCCGTGGATCTGCGCGAACCGGGCCTGCTCCTCCTGCTTCTGGAACACGCTGGTCGCGTCCTGCCACACCCGATCGGCGCGGCCATCGCGCAGCTGCTCGAGGATCGCGGTCGCCGCCACGTGGAGGTCGCACGCGCGCGCCATCGGGTCCTTGCACGCCTGGACGCGCAGTTCGCGCTGGGCCTGCGTGATCTCGAGCGCCGGCGGCAGCTCGACCGAGATCCCGAGCAGCTTCCAGGCGCCCTGGTCGGCGTGCAGGCTGACCGATGCCTTGCAGGTGCCCTTCGCGTAAGCGACGGTCAGCGACACGCGGCCGACCCGGCCCGTGGGGCTCGCGCTGACCAGCGTGTCGTTGACGGCGCTGATCTCCGTGAACGGCCCGAGGGTGGCGCGCAGGTCGTTCATCTCGTCGAGGAACCGATCCTTGCGCACCCACTCCTGGAACCGCGGCGACGCTCGCTCGTAGACCCGCTCGATGCTCTCGGGCCCGGCCGACAGCTCGGTCAGGACCCGCGCCGCGATCGGCCGGAAGTCCGGGGTGTCGTTGCCCTTGAGCTGCAGCGCGACGATCACCGCGATCCACGACGCCACCAGCAGCAGGCCGACCACCAGGCTGCGGACCAGCAGGCGCCCGCGCCGGGTGCCGGCGACGCGCGGGAGATCGTGGATCGACCCGCCGACCTGCGACAGACCCTCGCCGACCTTCGACACGCTCGAGCCGACGAGCGGCACCTTGCGCGTGGCCTCGCCGATCCGGCTGACGCCCTCGCCGATCCGGTCGATGCCGGTGCCGAGCGCCTCCATCCCCACGCCGAGGCCCGCCCCGAGCGTGTCCTTGGCGGCCTCGGTGAGTCGCCGGGTGCGGTCAGTGTGGTCCCCCGCGACGGCCACGCGCACGTGCCCGCTCGCGACCGGAGCCGACCCCGGCCCGGACCCCGGATCGACCGTGGCCACCGGCGTGCCATCGGAGGCCACGGGCAGGTGCGGGTTCGACAGCGCGACATCGATCGACCCCGAGGCACCGGGCGGGTGCTCGCTCGCGGGCGCGGCTGGCGCCGCCGCGTCAGGGGTGTTCTTGCGCTTCGCCACCGCGCTGGATCATGACACAGCGAAGAACCGCGCGACGACGTTGGCGGCAACGTCGCGGCGATACGCCTGCGTCGAGCGGATGTCGTCGATCGGCGTGATCGCGGTGCGCAGGGCGACCCGGGCGGCGTCGGCGGCCTGGGCCAGCGGCAGGCCGCGCACGGCGTCCTCGACGGCGGTGATCCGGATCGGGCGCTCGGCAACCGCGCCGAGGGCAACCCGCGCCGACACGACGATGCCGCCGTCGAGGGTGATCGCGGCGGCGCCCATCACCTTGGAGATCGACTGCGCTCGCCGCGTGCCGACCTTGCGCCAGGTCGTGCGCGTGGAGGCGCCCGGCACCGGGACGTGGGCCGCGACGATCAGCTCGTCCGGCGAGAGCAGCGTGGTCCGGTAGCCGGTGCACCACGTCGCATACGGCACGATCCGGCGGCCGCGCACCGAGGCGACCTCGATCGAGGCGTCGAGGGCGAGCAGCACGGGCAGGCTGTCACCGACGGGCGACGAGGTGCCGACGTTGCCGCCGAGCGTGCCGCGCGCCTGGATCTGCAGCGCGCCGATCTCGCGCGCCGCGGCCGCGAGCGGGGCCAGCAACGTGCGCACGCTGGCGTCTCGCTCGATCTCGCTCCACGTCGCGCCGGCACCGATCACCACGAACGCGCCCTCCGCGCGGATCCCCCCGAGCGCTGGCTGGCGCCACAGGTCGAGGATGCCCGCCGGCACCGGGCGGTGGTTCGCGTTGACCATCAGGTCGGTGCCGCCGGCGAGGACCATCCAGTCCGGGTGGGCGGCGCGCGCGGCGAGCGCCTCGTCGAGGCTGCGCGGGCGCAGGTAGGTGGGCGCGGTCGGCGCCGTCATCGTTGTCATCGGGGGCCCTCCCCCGCCACGTCGCGCACGGCGGCGATCACCGCGTCGACGATCAGCTGGTAGCCGGTGCACCGGCAGATGTTGCCAGCGAGCAACTCGCGGACCTGGGCGCGCGCGGTGGCGGCATCCTGCCCGACGACCAGCCCGCGATCGATCACGTGCGCGGCGCACACCGCGATGCCCGGCGTGCAGATGCCGCACTGGGCACCACCACACGCGACGAGCTGCGTCTGCACCGCGTGCAGGACGTCCCCGCGCGCGAGGCCCTCCACGGTCGTGACCTTGCGCTCGTGGCACTGGCCGGCCGCGACCAGGCAGCTGTTCACGGCCTCACCGTCGAGCATCACCGTGCACGCGCCGCACTCGCCCTCGCCGCACCCTTCCTTGGTGCCAGTCAGGCGCAGATCCTCGCGCAGCACGTCGAGCAGCCGCCGCCACGGCGATGCAAGGACCTCGTGGACGACGCCGTTGACCTCGAGTGACAGCTTCACGACAGCCTCCATGCCGAGCGCGTCGCGGCGACGGCCTCCGGCGAGATCGGGAGCGTATCGAAGGGAACGCCGAGCGCGTCCTCCACGGCGTTGGCCACGGCGGCCGCCGGGCCGTCCATCGGGATCTCGCCGACGCCCTTGGCGCCGCTCGGCCCGAACGGGTACGGGACCTCGACCAGGATGGTCTCGAGATCGGGGGCGTCCGCGAACGTCGGGACGATGCAGTTGGTCATGTTCGCGTTGGCCACGCGGCCACCCTTGTAGACGACGTTCTCGAGCACGGCCCAGCCGAGCGCCTGCAGCGTGCCGCCCTCGATCTGGCCCTTGACGATCATCGGGTTGATCGCCTTGCCCACATCGATCGCCTGTACGCAGCGATCGATGGTCACCTCGTAGGTGTCGAGATCGACGCTGACGTCGACCAGGCACGCACCCCAGCCGTAGACCGGGTACGCCGACCCCGTGTAGGTCGCGTCATCCCACGCGATGCCAGGCGGCGGCTCGTATTGCACCGTGCGCGACAGCTCGGGCTCCCCGGCGTGCGCGTGCGCAGCGGCGATCTCCGCGACGGGCGCATCACCCAGCCCGTGCGCCGCGCCCCATGAGACCAGGTCCGCGCGCAGCTGCGCGCCGCCGGTGTGGACCAGCCCGCCGACCACCATGCAGGTGCGGCTGGCGACCGTGGGGCCGCTGTCGGGGACGAGCGCCGTCGACGGATCGACGACCGTGACCAGCGCCGGATCCACGCCGAGGCTGCCCGCGCAGATCTGCGTGAACATCGTGATCGATCCCTGCCCGATGTCGGTCGAGCTCGACCGCACCTCGAACCGGCCCGCGGTGGTCAGCGCGATCGTCGCGCGCCCGGCGAGCCGCGCCTCGCCCGAGCCGGTGAAGCCCGCGCCGTGGAAGTAGAAGCACACGCCGCGCCCGCGGCGCACCGGCGAGCCCGCGCGGCTCGTGCCCTCGCGCACCGGCGGCGTGCCGGCGGTCTGCTCGATCGCGGCGATCACCTCGTCGGTGCCGACGGAGAACGTGAGCAGCTGGCTGGTCGACGTGGTGTCGCCCGAACGCAGCGCCAGCCGCTTGCGCAGCGCCAGCGGATCCTCGCCGCGCAGGCGCGCCAGCTTCTGCAGCTGCCGCTCGTACGCGAACGTGGTCTGCGGCGCGCCGAACCCGCGGAACGCACCGTGGGGCGGGTAGTTGGTGGCGACCACCCGGCCGCGCACGCGCGTCACCGCGCACCGGTACGGACCGGCGGCGTGCAGCACGCCACGCGACAGCACCACGGGCGACAGCGTCAGGTACGCGCCGCCATCCATCACCACGTCGATGTCCATGGCCACGATCTCTCCCTCGGCGTCGACCGCGAGCCGGTGGTGCACCCGCGCGGGGTGGCGCTTGGTGGTGGCGGCGATGTCCTCGTCGCGCTCGTAGACGATCTTCACCGCGTGCCCCGCCTTGAGCGCGAGCAGAGCGACGTGGGCGGCGAGCATCGAGGGATACTCCTCCTTGCCGCCGAACCCGCCGCCGGTCACCGCCTGGGTGATCACGACGTCCTCGGCCGCGAGGCCGAGCAGCGGCTTCATCGCCTTGTGGATGTAGTACGGGCACTGCATCGAGCCGACCACGTGACAGCGGCCATCGATCCACTCGGCCATCATCGCCTGCGGCTCGATGTACATCTGCTCCTGGGGCGACGTGTGGTACGTGCCCTCGATGACGTGCGCGGCGCGCGCGAACGCCGCCTCGAGCTCGGCGTCCGCCGCGTGGCCCTTGCGGATCAGGAACTGCTTGAAGATGTTGTCATCCTTGTACAGCGGCTGCGTGCGCGCGAGCGCGTCGTCGATCGACAGCACCGGCGGCAGCTCGCGGATCCGAGGCTTGACGTGGCGGGCGGCCTCGGCGGCGAGCGCGCGGGTGGGCGCGGCGACCAGCGCGAGCGGCTCGTCGACGTGCATCACGCGCGCGCCGATCCGGACCAGCGCGGGCTGATCGTCGTCGATCAGCGTGATCACGTTGGTGCCCGGGATGTCCGCGGCGGTGACGACCACCACCTGGCTCCAGTCGAAGGCGGGATCGAGGTCGAGCGCCTCGAGCACGCCGAACGCGACCTTCGACCGCACCGTGGCGCCGTGCCAGGCGCCGGGCGCGTCGAGGTCGTCGAGGTAGCGCGCGCGGCCGGTCACCTTGGCGAAGCCGTCGACGCGCGGCAGCGACCCACCCACGGCGGGGTTCACGACGGGATCCATCGTGGGATCTAACCCGACCGCCGCGCGCGAGTAAACGCCGGCGGCCCGCGACCTCCCGCCGCCCGGACGTCTTGACCAGGAATGCCTCTCGGTCCTTGCGCGCGGAGTCGTCGCCGCGCCGTGCGCATCGTCATCAGGGCGGGTACCATCCACGCGTGCGCCGCCAATCCATCGCCGGCCGAGACCTGCCCGCCCTCGGGTCGGGCGACGTGTCGCTCGCGCTGTCCGCGTCCCGCGGCGTCGACCGGCGCGAGGTCGAGCGCGCCCTCCACGCCACGCTGACCGCCGGGCTGCTCCTGATCGACATCGCCGCCGAGTCCGATGCAGAGCGCCTGGTGGGCGAGGCGATCCGGTCGCTGCGGCTGCGCGACGCGAGCGTGGTCGCCACGCGCGTGCCGGCGATCGCCGAGCGCGCCGGCGTGACCACGCGCGACGTGCTGCCCGAGCGCCTGCCGGTCGGCTACCTCCAGGAGCAGGTCGAGGGCACGCTCCGCGCGCTCCGCCTCGACGCGATCCCGTTGGCGCAGCTGCCCGTGCGCCCGCGCTGGCGCAGCTCGTCGGCGTGGCCCGAGGTGGTCGGTACGTGCGAGCGCCTGCAGCGCGAGGGCAAGGTCCTCGCCTGGGGCGCGATCATCGACGATGCCGACGTCGCCGACGAGGAGCTGATCCCGCTGACCGCCGAGCCGTGGCTGGTCGCGCTGCAGCTGACCTACAGCATCTGCGCGCGCGCCGGCGAGCCGCTGATGGCGGCCGCGCTCGAGCGCAAGCTCACCGTACTCGCGCGGCGACCGCTCGCCGGCAGCGCCCTCGCCGGCAACCTCGGGCCCGGTGTGCGCCTGACCCCGCGCGACGATCGCAACACCCTGGATACGCCCGCACTCGAGAAGGTCGCCGTCGAGGCCGCCCGGCTCGCCCCGCTGGTCCGCACCGAGCCGCCCGCCCCACGCTCGTGTGACGCTGCGCGCGAGGCCCGCGAGCGCGGCCGCCGCCCCGATCACGTCGAGGCCGACACCCTGGGCGAGCTCGCACTGCGGTTCGTCCTCGATCGGGGCGCCGTGCCCCTGCCCCGCCTCCACCGCGCCGAGCACGTGCTGGCCGCGTTCGTCGCCGTCATGGCGCCCCCGCTGACCGCCGCCCTGATCGCCCGGATCCGCGACGAGAAGCCGGTGGCGCGGCCCGCCGAGCTGTCGTCCAAGGCGAAGAACTCGAAGACGGCGAAGTCCACGACGCCGCGCTGACCCCTGTGACGCGCGTCGCGCTCGCTCGCTCGCGCGCCCGGGCGCGCCGCAGGTGTGCGACACACGATACCATTCACCCCATCATGAGGTGGTGGCTCCCGGTGATCGCCACCGGCCTGGTGGCGTGCGGAGACGACCGGGCCGCCCCCGATGCGGCGGTGCCACCGGATGCCGCGGGCGGGCTCGTGCGCATCACGTTCGCGTCGGGCCTGGGTGTCCCGGGCGGGCAGCAGGTGTACTTCCAGGCCGCCGATGGATCGCTCGTGCTCGCCACGCGCACCGCGGTGGACGGCACCGCCTCCGCGTGGATGCTTCCCGGCGGGTTCGTCACGGTCGTCGAGGAGCGGGGCGGGATCCGCTCGATCTTCACCCACGCCGACGTCCAGCCCGGGGTCCCGCTGCTGGTCAACCAGCCGCCGTCGCCGGACAGCGAAGCCCGCACATTCAAGGTCCAGCTCCCGCCGCTGCCCTGGCCGTACCTGCTGTGGACGCCGTGCGGTGGCCCGTTCGATGTCCGCGATGCGGACCTCGGC
The DNA here is from genome assembly GCA_964203225.1 of Kofleriaceae bacterium. Lineage (GTDB taxonomy): Bacteria > Myxococcota_A > Polyangia > Haliangiales > Haliangiaceae > JABFXX01. The sequence continues at coordinate 1,152,282 of CAXNMK010000001.1, read as the reverse complement.
CCGACCGAGCTCGTGGTCTACGGCTGCCCGCCGGTCAGTGACCTCCTGGTGACCGTGCAGGGCACCGACGAGTACCTGTTCGAGGCCGCGGCGCCGCTGACCGGCACCGTGACGTTCACCGGCCCGCTCGCGGTGGCGGTCCGGCCCACCGTGGAGGTGCGCGGGCTGCCGGCCTCGGTGCCATCGCTCCTGATCAGCCAGGGGCTGGCCGCCGGCGATGGCATCACCAGCCCCACGGTCAGCGCCGCCCTCGCGGTGACGGGCGGTGAGGGCACCGCCCAGCTCGAGCCCGCGCTCCCGCTCCCCTCCGGGAGCACGCTCCGCACGGACATCGCCCCCCCGCCGTTCGAGAGCCCGCCGCCGGGCATCGGGACGTTCCCGTACGTGATCGACTGGCGGCCGGCGGCGGCGGCGCTGGCCCTCGACGTGGAGGCCGTCGCCGTGCGCGCGCTGACCTCGGCGCCGCGATACGACCCGCGCACCCGCTCCGTGCGGTGGACCGAGGCCGCGACCGGGCGCGCGCCGGACGGCGTGTTCATCAACCTCGGGTGGACCGAGTTCGCCACCGGCATCAGCGTGACCTGGCACATCAGCGCGCCGCGCGGCGAGGAGGCGGTGGTGCGGCTCCCCGTGTTGCCCCGCGACGACCTGTCCCCGTCGGCGGACGTCCGCGTCGACGGGCTCACCTCGTACGCGCTCACGGGCGGCTACGCCGCGATGCGCGGGCGCCTGCAGCGACTCGGGATCGGCGCGTGGCCGCTGACCGGCGAGGCCGGCTCGGTGGCCTACCGCCAGTACCCCTGACCGGCGGCGCTCGGTCGCACGGGGATTCGTCCCCGCCCCACGCGGCGAGCCGCGCAGCGTCCCCAACCCCGGTCGGGCTTGCTGCGCGCCCCCTCAGGTCGTCAGGATCCACACCATCCCGATCGCCGCGAGTGCGGCGATCAGCACCGCCACGGCGATCGTCGCCTGGCTCGCCGGCGACACCACGTCGCGCTCGTCGAGCACCTCGCGCGTCACGGGGGGTTGAGCGTCCGGCGACCGGACAGATGGCGGCGCTCCGCGAAGGTGCCGCTCCGCCGGATCGTCGAACCGGAGCTGCGTCGTGCCGAGCTCGATCACGTCGCCATCGTGGAGCGTGGTGGGCCCGGTGATCCGCGCGCCGCCGATCCGCGTGCCGTTGCGCGACCCGAGGTCGGTCACCGTCACGCCATCCCAGCCGCTCCGGATCTCCGCGTGCACGCGCGACAGATCCTCGTCGAGGATCACCCACGTCGCCTCGTCACCACGCCCGAGCACGAGCGTGGCCTCGGGCGGTGGGAGCAGGCGCGTGGCCCCGGCGCCGGGGCCATGCACGATCGTGAACGACGGGCCCGCGCCCTGGCCGAGCAGGCCGCGCACCAGCTCGCGCGCGAGGCTCTCGGTGCGCTGCGGAGGGGAGGCGGCGGTGCCCGGCGGCGCGGGCGCGATCACCACGCGGTACCCACCGAGCTCGAGCGTCACGACCGCCGCGATCGGCCCGCTGTCCCCGGCAACGCAGGCGCGGCCATCGGCGGTCACCGGCGCGAGCGCCCGCCAGCGACCGTCGTCGAGGACGACGTGCGCGGGCGCCGCCGCCTGCACCGGCAGCCGGACCTGCGCCTCGGGGCCGCTGCCGATCACCACGCCCGGCGCGACCACGTCGATCGCCGGCAGCGCGTCCCGCCCCACCTCCCCCACCATGATCCGCAACATCGTCATTCCCGCCTCCCGGGTGCTGCGCTCAGCGCGGACGCGCCTCGTCGGCCTTGTACTGATAGTAGCGGTCGAGGACCATCTTCAGGTACTGGCGCGTGAACTTGTACGGCGGCACCGTGTAGCCGAACTTCGCGAGGGAGCCGAGCCCGGCGTGGTAGCCGGCGATCGTCAGCACGAGGTCCCCGTCGACGCGGTTGGCCAGCCAGCGCAGCAGGCGCGTGCCCGCCATGATGTTGGTGCGCGGGTCGAAGATGTCGCCCTGCACGCCCATGTCGATCTCGACGTCGGGGTGCACCTGCATCAGGCCCTTGCAGTCCATCGCCGAGACCACGCGCGTGTCGTAGTCGCTCTCGACCTTGATCACCGCGCGGATCAGCGAGACCGGGATCCGGTACAGCTCGCTGGCCTCGTGGATGTACGGGTCGTAGCGGTGGAACCGGTCCGGCGCGTGATCGGTGGCGGACACCTTGTCGCACCGCTCGCAGTCCCCGCGGCGCGCCGCGGCCTTGGAGTTCCCGGCGGGCTCGGACCACGCGACCTTCTTCCACCCACCGCCGCGTGGCTTGAGGTTGGTGAAGTGCTGGACGCCGTCCTCGTCGACGAACGTGTACACCTCCGCCCGTGCCGGGGCGCCGAGGCTGGCGCCGAGCGCGCAGGCCAGCGCGAGGAGGTCGGTGCGTTGCACCTCGAAAGCGTAGCCCGTGCTCCCCTTCGCCCGCAAACCTTGTATGGTCATCGGGAGTCCATGAGCGAAGTCCTCGAGACCGACTACCTGGTCATCGGTTCCGGCATCGCCGGCCTCAACTTCGCCCTCCGCGCCGCCGAGCACGGCCGCGTCGTGGTGGTCACGAAGAAGCAGCTGTCCGACACCAACACGAACTGGGCGCAGGGTGGCGTGGCCGCCGTGATCGCGCCCGACGACACCCTCGACCTCCACGTCCAGGACACGCTCGCCGCAGGCGACGGGCTGTGCGACCGCGCCGTCGTCGAGATGTGCGTGACCGAGGGCCCCGCGCAGGTCGAGCGCCTGCTCACGCTCGGCGTCCGCCTCGATCGCACCGACGCCGGCGACCTCCAGCTCGCGCGCGAGGGGCCCACTCGCGCCACCGCGTCGTGCACTGGCAGGACGTCACCGGCCGCGAGATCCAGCGCGCGCTGATCGAGGCGACGCAGGCGCACCCGAACATCACCGTCCTCGAGGACCACATCAGCGTGGACCTCCTGTCGATGGCCAAGTACGGCGGGGATCCCGCGTGCTTCGGCGCCTACATCCTCGACACCACCACCGGCATCGTCAAGACGATCTGCGCGCGCGCCACCGTGCTCGCCACCGGCGGCACCGGCAAGGTCTACGTCTACACCTCGAACCCCGACGTCGCGACGGGCGACGGCATCGCCATGGCGTACCGGCTGGGCGCCGCGGTGTGTGATCTCGAGTTCGTCCAGTTCCACCCGACGGTGCTGTTCCACCCGCACGCCCGCAACTTCCTCCTCACCGAGGCGATGCGCGGCGAGGGTGGCGTGCTCCGGCTCGCGAGCGGCGAGCCGTTCATGGACCGCTACCACCCGATGAAGTCGCTGGCCTCGCGCGACATCGTGGCGCGCGCGATCGACAACGAGATCAAGCGCTCCGGCGCGGACTCGGTGTTCCTCGACATGACGCACCTGGAGCCGGCGTTCGTGCGCACCCGGTTCCCCAACATCCACGAGCGCTGCCTCGGGCTCGGCATCGACATCACGAAGCAGCCGATCCCCGTGGTCCCCGCGGCGCACTACATGTGCGGCGGCATCAAGACCGACACCACCGGCGCCACCACCGTGCCCGGCCTGTACGCGATCGGCGAGTGCGCGTTCACCGGCCTGCACGGCGCCAACCGCCTCGCCTCGAACTCCCTGCTCGAGGGAATGGTGTACTCCGCCCACGCCGCCGATGCGGTCCAGGGCGCCGTCCGGGTCCGCCCATCGCAGGTCGCCGCGTGGTCGTCCGGTGACCGCACGGACTCCAACGACGCGATCGTGGTCGCGCTCAACTGGGACGAGATCCGCCGGTTCATGTGGTCGTACCTGGGCATCGTCCGGTCGGACAAGCGGATCGAGCGGGCGCGCCACCGGATCGAGATCCTGCGGGACGAGATCCGCGAGTACTACATGGACTTCAAGATCACGGGCGACCTGATCGAGCTGCGCAACCTCGCGCTGGTCGCGCACCTGATCATCGAGAGCGCGCGGCGACGCAAGGAGTCCCGCGGCCTCCACTACACCGTCGACTACCCGGACAAGCTGCCCGAGGCGCGCCACTCCGAGCTGCAGCTCACCAACGGCCCGCGCGGCTGAGCATCCACGTGCGTCGGCTCGCGGGGCCGACCGCCCTCGCCCTGATCGCGTGCGGCGCGCCGCCTGCCCGGCCACCCGCGCCCGCGGGCCCGTCGAGCTCACGCGCTGGATCACGGAGCACGGGGGCGCACGGGGGTTCCCCCGCCCCGGGGCCGCAGCCTGGGTTTCACACCCCGGGGGATCAACCGGTGTTCACAGTCGCGCGGGCGACCGCGGCCGGCGGGCCATCCGGGGCGCCCACCTCGCTGCGCCGGCCCCCGCGCGCACTGGCATCGGCCTCGCAATCCTCGTCGACATACCCGCGCTGCCGGATGTTGACGGACGGCCCGCAGCGAGGGGGGCCACCGAGGCATCGTGCCTCGGTGGCTTTGTGTTTTCGGGGGCGCTACTGTTACGGGACATGCGCCGCCTCCTGTGCCTGACCCTCGCGCTCGCCGCTTGCCGGGGCGCGGTCGGCCCGTCGGCACCCGCCGCCGAAGGCGTGCGAGCATACGTGACAGCGCTCCAGGCCGATGATCCGCGCCGGGCCTACGACCTCCTCGCCGTGGACACCCGCAAGCAGGTCAGCTACGACGAGTTCGCCCTGGCGTGGAAGCAGAGCGCCCCGGAGCGCGCCTGGCAGGTCCGCGTGCTCGCGGAGAGCCTCAAGGGCAACCCCGAGGCGGGCGAGCGCGCGAACGTGCGCTACGCCGATGGCAAGCTCGTGAGCCTCGACCGCGAGGGCCTGACCTGGCGCCTCGAGTCCGAGCTGGTCAGCCGGTCCCGCGCCCGCCGCCCGCGCGATGCGATCCGGCTGTTCGCGGACGCGGTCGCGCAGCGCGATCTGAACGCGGTGCTCGGCGTGCTCACGCAGCGCCGCCGCGACGGGCTGACCCGCCAGGTCCAGGGCTTCGTCACCGGCCTCGGCAAGCGCCTCGACGATCGGATCGACGAGTACGGCGCCGATCGTGCGGAGCTGCGCTGGGACGAGGACGGCATCCGCTACCGGATCGTGCTCCGCAAGGAGAACGACGAGTGGCGCGTCGACGACATCCACACCCGCCCGGCCCCCAAGGACGAGCGCACCGAGACCGACATCCCCGAGCTGGACGACTTCGCGGACTGAGCGCGCTCAGCGCACGATGACGCTGCGAGCCTGCCCGGCCGGCGCGAACACCCGGGCCTGGAGCCGCGCGCCGGGTCCGTCGAGGGTCCAGCAGCCCGGCGCGGCGCACGCCTCGAGCGCAGCGACCGAGGCCACCACCGGCAGGTCCACGCCGTCGACGCTGACCGCCTGCGCCGCTGCGAACGCGCCCGCGGTGGCGGCCCGCGTGTCGACGTCGAGCGTGAACACGGTGTACTCGGTCCCGCCGGTGAGGGACACGCCCCCGGAGATCGCGGTGGCGTAGGCGCCGTCGTGGAGCCGTGTGGAAGCGCCCGCCCCGTCAGAGGTGACCGGCCCCGGCGTGTAGACCAGGCGCAGCTCGCGGCCGAGCAGCGGATCCGCGTACGACGTCACGCCCACCGCCGTCGCGGGCAACAGCGTGTCCGCCGAGCGCGCGAACATCGGGATCAGCGAGCCGACGCGGAACCACATGGGCAGCTCCGCGAGCGGCGCGGGCACGGTGACCTCTGTGCGCCCGTCCACGATCTCGCCGCTTCGCGGATCGAACCATCGCCCGGCGGGCAACACCGCGGTGCGCGTCGTCGCACCGGCCGTGATCACCGGCGCCACCGCGACGTCGTCGCCGAGCAGGAACGTGGCGTCGTCACACGCGCAGTCGTCGACGAACCGGGCCGGCCGCGTGACCGGGGTCCCGTCGGCGCCCGCCTGCAGCGCCAGCGTCCACAGCAGCGGGCCCAGCCGCATGTGGAGATCGGCGAACCGCTGGTAGATCGCGTCGGCGCCGGGAGCGAACAGCGTGGTGTCCCACGGGTTGTGGCTCGCCCCACCACCGCCGAGCTGCATGATCGTGCCGAGCGCCGCGTACTGCGCCCACCGCAGCAGCACCTCGGTGGTGGGGAACCCGCGGAACCCGCCGATGTCCGAGCCGTAGAACGGGTACCCCGACACCGACAGGCCGAGGCCCCGCGCGATCGCCGAGGGCAGGCCACCGACCGCGCGCTTGCCGTCGACGAGCACGCCGTGATCGCCGAAGTCGCTGTCGAGATCACCCGGCCAGATCGCGGTGCTGGTCGCCTGCTCGCCCCAGGCGCCCGCCCGGGTGATCAGGAAGCCGTCGCCGGGCGGCAGCGCGCCCAGGTACGCCGCGTGGTAGCCGGCCGCGTAGCGGTTGTGGTGGCTTGCGTTGTCCCCCTCGGCGAGCAGGAACCGCACGAACGTGCCGGCGAGATCGGGCACCAGCTCCTCGCCGAAGTCGAGCTTGAACCCCGCGGCACCGCGCGCGACGACGCGGGCGATCCGCGCCTGCCACCACGCCGCGGCCCCCGGCGCGGTGAAGTCGACCATCGCGCCGGGTCCGTTCTGCCACGGCCAGTCGACCGTGCGCCCGGCGTCGTCGGTGACGAAGTAGCCCAGCGCAGCACCCTCGGTGCGGTCCGCGGCGGTGGCGGCGGTGGTGCCGACGTACGGCGTGGACCAGAACAGCACCTTGTAGCCCTGCGCGGTCAGCGCGGCGATCGCTGCGTCGATGCCCGCGAATCGCTGCTCGTCGATGACGAACGTGTTGTAGGCGGTCTGCCACGGGTTATCGATCCACATCACCGCGCCAGGGATCCGGAGCGAGCGCATCGCCGCGGCGTCGTCGAGGACCTGCTGCGTGCTGTCGTGCACGTTGCGCCACTGCTGCGGCGCGAACGCCCAGCGCGGCGGCACGGCCGGCAGCGAGGTCAGCGCCGCGTACGTCCTCACCAGGTCGAGCGGGCGCTCGGGCGCGGCGGTGTAGAGGTAGATCCGGTACGCGCCGCGCGTGGGGAGCGTGAACGTCGCGGTCACGCGGGTGGGGTCCGCCGCGCCGAGGTCGAGCGCGCCGGGGCGGTCATCGGCGACGAACAGGCCGGCGCCGCGCCGCGGCCACATCACCAGCGGGACCGGGACGTGGGTCTCGTTGAGATCCGAGGCCGAGGTGAAGTCGAGGCGGAGCGACATCTCGCGGACCGTCCCGGCCACGTCGGCGCGGAGCGGCGCATCGCCGGTGCCGTACAGGGGCTCGCCGACCTCGCGCGGGAGCGCGACCTGGAGCTGCACCGCGCGCGGCACAGCGCTGCCGTCGATGTCCAGGATCGCGCACGCCGGGACGCCGCACGGGGACAGCTGGAGGCGCGCCCCACCCTCGAGGACCAGCCAGTCGCCGTCGATGCTGACCGCGCGCGCCGGGCGCACCAGCGAGACGTCGGCGGCGCCGCGGGGATCGTAGTAGCGCGCCTCGTCGATCGCGTCCGCCACCTCGCCGATGGCGAGGAACGCCGGCATCACCAGCGCCGGGCTCGCGCCCAGCGTCAGCGTCATGGTCTGCGTGTCCAGGGTGACGGGCCCGGCGCGGAGCTCGGCGGGCGGCGGCGGGACCAGGTCGTCCCCACACCCCGTGGCCAGGATCGCACCCACGAGGAGGGCTCGCACGGCCCGCCTCATCCGCGCTTCTTGCCGAAGAACGGGAGGTAGTGGCGCAGGCCGCGCGGCCTGTCCGCCGGGGGCGCGGGCGTGCTCATCTCGGCGATCGGCACGCCGCGCGAGGCCTCCTCGCCCTCGACCTGGGCGATCGGCGTGGCCTCGGACGCCTCGACCGGCACCGCGCCGCCCGTGGACGCGCGGACGTCCGCCACGCTCCGGGCGAGCAGGGTGTTGAAATCCTTGCGGAGCTGCACCTTCTTGAGCGCGGTGCCGATCTGGCGCGCCATCTCGCGCGTCGACGGGAACCGGGTGTCCACACCCGCCGACAGCGCACGCATGATGATCTGGACGAGCGGCTGCGGCACGTCCGGGCGCAGCGGCTTGAGCGGCGGGACGATGCAGTCGCGCAAGCGGGTGTAGACCTCGTAGTCGGTGTCGCCGGCGAACAGCTTCCTGCCGACGAGCGCCTCCCACAGGACCGAGCCCATCGCGAACTGATCCGAGGCGGGGATCGGGCGCCCGCCGGCCACGATCTCCGGAGCGAGGTACGCCATCTTGCCCTTCACGATGCCGGGATCCGTCAGCTCCTGGCGGCGGTCCGGCGCGAGCGACAGGCCGAAGTCGATCAGCTTGACCATGCCGCGGGTGGTCAGCAGCACGTTGTGCGGCGATACGTCGCGGTGGACGATCGGCAAGGCGCGGCCATCGGGCCCGACGCGCTCGTGGGCCGCCGCGAGCCCGCGCAGCACGCCGAGGCCGATCGCAGCGACCAGCTCCCAGCGGGTCTGCTCGCCCCGGGCGGCATGCCACTTGATCCAGCTACCGAGATCGACGCCGTCGATCCATTCGATGACCATGTAGTAGTTGCCGCGGTCGTGGATGAAGTCGTGGACCTCGGCGACGTTGGGCGAATGGATCGACGAGCCGACCCGCGCCTCCTCCACGAACATCGCGACGAACTGCGTCTGCGACGCCAGGTGCGCGTGCATCTGCTTGACGGCGACGTCGCGGACGAACCCGGAGTCCCCTCTCACGCGCCCGCGCCAGACGTCCGCCATGCCCCCTCGGCCGGCCACCTCGATGAGCTCGTAGCGCCCACCGACGATCATCCCTGGACGAGGCTCATCCGCCATGGTGGACACGTGATCATCGCACGGAAGGCCCGAGGTGTGACATGTGCCCCCGGGTTTCTCCGACGGAGATCCGGCCCCGAGGCGCCGCACCGGGGTGCTAGGCTGAGATGGCCATGGACCGGAGCCCCGGGCTCGACCGTTTCGTCGACCTGGTCAGCCGGGAGGACGTCCCCCTCGACGAGGCCGCGCTCCTGATCGGCGCCTGGGACTACCCCCGGCGCGACCTCGCGAGGTACCGGAGCATGCTCGACGAGATCGCGGATCGGATCGGACCCGACGTCGAGCTCGCGGACAGCGGGGTCGGCCGCGCCCGCGCCCTCAGCGACGGGCTGTTCGAGCAGCTCGGGTTCTCCGCCAACACCGTGGACTACTACGACCCGCGCAACAGCTTCCTGTGCGACGTGCTCGACCGCCGCATCGGCATCCCGATCACGCTGTCGGTGGTCTATCTCGAGGTCGCCCGCCGCCTCGGCGTGCTCGCCCAGGGCGTGAACTTCCCCGGGCACTTCCTGGTGCGCGTGGCGATCGAGGATGCGTGGTTGTTCGTCGACCCGTTCGCGGGTGGGCGCTCGCTGACGCCGGTCGATCTCGAGCGGCTCCTGCGCCGGACCACGTCGTCCGAGGCGGTGCTCGAGCCGAGCGTGATGGCCGCCGCGAGCAAGCGGCAGATCCTGACCCGCATGCTGGTCAACCTGGCCGGCATCTACGGCAAGCAGGGCGACCTGCCCCGCTCGCTCGACGTGCTGGAGCGGCTCGCCGTGCTCGAGCCGTCGAACCCGCGGATCACGCGCGACCTCCAGCAGCTCCGCGATCGGGTCCTGGGCCTCAACTGATCGACGATTGGGGCTACAATACCGCCCGATGTCCGAGCCGCGGAAGCCGCACGATCCGTTCCCGGCGAGCTCCGTCGAGCGCCAGCTCGACTACTGCACGTTCTGCCCGAAGATGTGCCGCCACGCCTGCCCGGTGTCGACGGCGAGCGGGCGCGAGACCCACATCCCCCAGGTCAAGATGGACCGGATGAACCAGCTCCGCCTCGGGCGCGGCAGCTGGACCACCGAGTCGACCGATCCGCTGTGGGCGTGCACGGGCTGCCGCCACTGCACGATGTACTGCGATCACGCCAACGAGCCCGGCCTCGTGCTGTTCACCGGCCGCGCGCAGGCCGTGGCGAAGGGCGTGCCCCACCCGGCGCTGACCAACTACAGCGAGCGGTTCCGGGCGCGCGAGCAGCGGCTGACCGAGCAGCTGCAGACGATGTTCCCCGACCACCTCGCCACCGAGGGCGAGCTCGGCTACTGGCCGGGCTGCGACGCGATCGACAAGGGCGCCGCCGACATCGCCGCGGGCCTCGCGCTGTTCGAGCGCGTCGGCCTCGAGCACGTCAAGCTGGTCAGCGCGCCGCAGGCGTGCGCCGGCTATCCGCTGCTCGCCGCAGGCCACCGTGATCTGTTCCGCTGGCACGCCGGGCGCGTCGCCGCCTCGCTGCGCGGGTTCAAGAAGATCGCGATGGGCTGCTCCGCGTGCCTGTACGCGATGCGCGCGCAGTACCCCGCCGAGGGCGTGGAGCTGCGCACCGAGGTGGTCTCGCTCGCCGACGTGCTCGCGCCCGCGGCACAGAACCTCGCGTGCTCGCTGACGCGGAAGAGCGTCTACGTGCACGACCCCTGCTACCACGCGCGCTACAACGACGTCGTCGAGCAGCCGCGCAAGGCGCTGTCGCAGCTCGCCGAGGTCCGCGATCTGTCGTGGAGCAAGGGCGACACCGAGTGCTGCGGTGGCGGCGGCCTGATGCCCAAGACCATGCCGGCGGTCGCGGACCAGATGGCCAAGAAGCAGCTCGCCGAGGTCCAGGCGGCCGGTGGCGGCCTGGTGGTGACGTCGTGCGCGACCTGCGCGTTCATGCTCCAGCGCAACGCGCCGCCGTCGGTCGAGGTCGTCAACCTCGCCACCGCGATCGCCCAGCTGTCGGGCACCCCGTTCACGCCACCCGGGTCGCCCGCCGACGCCGACGACAGCTGAATCGTGCGACGCTGGGGAGTCCGGCGCTCGTCCGGCCCCACCCCCATGAACAAGCTCGCCCTCCTCGCCCTGCTCCTCTCCACCGCCTGCGACAAGTCGGGCACCACCGCCGACAAGGCCGCCGCGCTGTCGGCCTCCGACCAGGCCGCCGCCGCCAAGGCCTCCGTCGCCGAGAAGGCCGCGCCGCCCGCGCCCGTCGCGCCGACGATCCCGCCGCCCGGCCCGCCCGAGAGCACCGGCGTGCTCGACCTCCAGCTCCAGCGCATCCCGGGGGCCGGGGGCAAGGAGTCGTTCCGCGTCCTGTCGCCGCGCGTGTCGATCGATCTCGACACCCGCCCGGCGATGTCCAAGGAGGACATGGCCGCACCCGATGGCAGCATGATCCCCGCCGCGATGGGCCTGTCGTCGAGCGACAGCGGCGCCGACGGCTTCCTGTACCTGCCGATCCCGAAGGACCGCGAGTACAACGTGGAGACCGGCATCAAGGGCGCCCGCGACGGCTTCATGAAGATGTTCGACCCGGGCTACCAGGCCAAGGACGAGCCCGCCAAGCTCGGCCCGTTCGACGCGACGCACGTGATCGCCGATGGCGAGCGTCAGGGCCTGAAGCTCCACGTCGAGGCGTGGATCGCCTGGGATGCCAGCGCGTACACGATGTACGGCGTGATGGCGCTGCGCATGCAGGGCGACGCCACCGGCGTGGCCGCGCTCGCGAACAGCTTCACGCTGCGCGACGGTCAGACCGTCGGCAAGTAGATCGCGGCCGGCTGCCCCACGCGCACGCGCCCCTCGCGGAGCACGCGCGCGTACACGCGCGACCACCCGGGGTGGCGATCCTGGTCGATGCGCCGGAACCCGCCGTCGTGGAACGACGCCGCGATCTGCTTGCACGGCTCGGTGTGGCGCGTGACCTCGAGCACGACCTCGTCGCCGAGCGTCAGCCGCGTGCCCGCGCCGATCGATGGCCAGTCGAGCCCGGCGACCGTGACGTTCTCGCCCGTCGCGCCCGGGTAGATCGGGTGGCCCTCCGCCTGGAGCGCGCAGATCACCTCGAGTGCGAACAGGCACACCGCGCGGTCGGGGCCGCCGTGGATCTTGGTGTGCTTCTGCACGTCGCCCTCGAGGCCGAGCCGGCCGATCCGGAGCTCGCGCACCGGCAGCTTGGGCACGCCGCCGCCGGAGGTGCTGAGCAGGAAGATCCGGCCGCTCACACGACCTCGGTCCCCGTGTCGCGGCGCCAGGTGAGGGCCATGCTCGGACTGTAGCGCGGCGCCGTGCTACGCCCACGGCATGACGATGGGAAGTCTCCGGCCGAGTCTCGTGGCCGGCCTCGCGCTGCTCGGGTGCAGCACCCCGACGCCCACCACGATCTCGGCCGGCGGCCACCGGAGCATCGAGGGTGCGGTCGCGGCGTTCCACCGCGCGGTCGAGGCCGGCGACTTCCGGCTCCTCGAGGCGCAGTTCCCGTCGCTGGCCATGCTCGAGCAGCACCTGTCGTGTGGCGCGGAGCGGCGGGCCGCGGCCCGTCAGGATGCCGAGCGGCTGCTCGCACTCAAGGATGCACGCGCCGTGCGGGACGCCAGCGCCGAGCTGGTCTCGCTCCCCGAGCAAGACATCACCGAACTGCCGGTCGGGCCGTTCGAGGGGACCTGCCAGGTCCGGGTGCCGATGGCGCTCGCCAAGGTCCGGGCGCGGTGGTCGATCGATGGCACGCCCCGCGAGACCCGCCTGCACCTCGCGCGGTTCGCCGGCGTCTGGTACGCGTTCGACGTCCCCGGGCTGTGACCCGGTTGTGCGCGTGCGAACGGCGTAGACGCGCGAGACCACCTCGCAGGTGCGGCGGGCCCATGGGACCGGAGGCGCGTCGCGCCCCGTCCGGTCACACGTCGAGCTTGGCGATCTTCTTGTGCAGGCCCTCGCGCGTGATGCCGAGGGTGACCGCGGTCCGCGTCTTGTTGCCGCCGTGCTCGCGCAGCGCCTCGGTGATCAACCAGCGCTCGACCTGATCCATCATCTCCTTGAGCGTGCCCTGCTTGGGCGCGATCCGGGCGACGGTGCCCTCGACCTTGCGCAGGCGCGGGGACAGATCGGTGACCTCGATCCAGTGGCCGGCGTCGGCCTGGATCACGAGGCGCTGGATCTCGTTCTCGAGCTCGCGGATGTTCCCCGGCCACGTGTACGTGGCGAGCGCGTCCAGGGCCTCCTGCGTGAAGCCCGGCAGCTCGACGCGGTACTCCTCGGCGTAGCGCTTGAGGAAGTGCGCCGCGAGCGCGGGGATGTCCTCGCGCCGCTCGCGCAGCGGCGGGAGCTTGATGGGGAACACCATCAGCCGGTAGTAGAGGTCCTGGCGGAACCGGCCCTTCTCCACCTCGGCGGCGAGGTCGCGGTTGGTCGCGCACAGGATCCGCACGTCGACCTGCTTCTCGCTGGTCGCGCCGACCGGGCGGATCGTGCCCTCCTGGAGGACGCGCAGCAGCTTGGCCTGCAGGGTGAACGGCATCTCGCCCATCTCGTCGAGGAACAGCGTGCCGCCATCCGCGATCTCGAACAGGCCCTTCTTGTCGCTGTCCGCGCTCGTGAACGCGCCGCGCTTGTGGCCGAACAGCTCGCTCTCGAGCAGGTTCTCCGGCATCGCCGCGCAGTTCTGCGCGACGAACATCTTGTCGGCGCGGCCCGACTGGTGGTGCACCGCGGCGGCGATCAGCTCCTTGCCCGTGCCGGTCTCGCCCTCGATGCAGACCGTCGCGCGCGTGTCGATCACCTTCTCGAGCTGCGCGAGCACCGCCTTCATCGCCGGCGACTCGCCGATGATGTTGACGAACGTGATCTTCTGCTCCTTGCGCTTGAGGTAGACGTTCTCGCCGCGCGCCCGCTCCTCGGCGATCCGCAGCCGCTGCATCAGGGAGGCGTTGTCGACGGCGAGAGACGCCTGGGCGGCGAGCAGCAGCGCGACCTCGAGATCGTGCTCGGTGAACATGCCCGGGCTGGCGCGGTTGTCGGCCTGGATCAGGCCGATGATGTCGTCGCCCCGCCACAGCGGCACGGCGAGGATCGACAGGATCTGCCCGCCGAGGATCGACTCGCTCGACAGCACCTCGGGGGCGTTCGCCGTGAGCACTGCGGCGCGATCCGCGAGGACGCGGCGGAGCACGGCGCGGCTGGCACGCACCGGATCGGCGCCGCCCGTGCTGTTCGAGCGCGACACCGCGAGCGCGAACCGGTCCTTGTTGTCCTCGGCCCGGAGCAGGATCGCGACATGGGTCGCGCGCGGCAGCAACTCGAACGTCGCGGTGACCGCGGCCTCGATCACCTCGGCCGGCTCGAGCCGGGCGCCCAGCCGCTGGACCGCCTTGTAGACGCGGAGCGCGTCGGCCGGGCTGCCCTCGAGCTGGTCGGTGACCGCCGGCAGGTCCATGATCGACCGCGAGGCGATCAGCCGGTCGCCCAGGTCGTCATGATCGCCCAGGCCGTCATGATCACCCAGGCCGTCGTGATCGCCCAGGCCGTCGTGATCGCCCAGGCCGTCGTGATCGCCCAGGCCGTCGTCGCCGATCCGGATCTGGACGCGGACCGGGTCCGCGGGGTTGCCGAGCAGCAGGATGTCGCCGTCGGCGAGCGCGATCTCCCAGCGGGCGGCGGCATCGACGGAGATCCGCCGGCCGGCGCGCTCGACGGCCGATCCGTTGGTCGAGCGCAGATCCCGGAACACGACGGCCTCGCCGGCCAGGGAGATCTGCGCGTGCTCACCCGACAGGTGGAAGTCGGTGATCACGACCGTGTTGGCGGGCGCCCGCCCGAGAGTGACGACCCCGCTCGCGGTCAGCACCCGATGCTGCCGCTGCGCGGTGGTTCCGTGGAGGATGTCGAGGACGATCACTGGGACGGTCACGGGATCGACCGCATTTGGTGGCGGGCGGCCGGACCGCGCTCGGTGTTATACTGCACACTGATCGGCGACGCATGCGGGGACTCTCGAAAGTCATCGTGGTGGGGTCAGCCGAGCTGGCCGCGGACCGCGCGAGCCGCCAGCTCCAGCTCGGCTTCGAGCGCGAGGGGCTGCCCGCAGCGTTAGCGCAGCTCGACGCCGACGGCACCACCACGCTCGAGCTGCCCCGCGAGGACACCGGCCTGGTGGTGGTCGGCGGCATCGACGCCGGCGCGGCCGAGGTGCTGCGGCGAGCGCGGCGGGCGCTCGACGAGGGCCACCTCGACGCGACGCTGGTGTTCACCGGCACCGGCCTGACCCGGGCCGCCGCCGAGGCCGCTGGCGCCGACGAGGTCGTCACCGCCCCCGCCTACCTGCGCGACGTGGTCGTGATCGCCCGGATGCTCCGCAGCACCCCGGCCAGCCAGCGCGCGCGCGTGGTCGGCAGCCTCGCCGAGACCACCGGCGTGTACGCGCTGGTGCGGGCGCTGTCCGCCCTCGGCCGCAGCGCCGTTCTCACCCTGATCCGGGGCCTGCGCCGCGGCGAGATCCGGTTCTACCAGGGCGAGGTGACCTCCGCGCAGGTCGGCCTGATCCACGGCCAGGCCGCGCTCCACCAGCTCCTGCTGTGGACCGACGCCCGGTTCGAGTTCCACCACGAGGACCTGGTCCGCCGGCAGCAGATCCCGCTCAGCCACGACGAGCTGTTCGCGCACGCCGAGCGGTTCCTCGAAGGCGTCCGCGACGCGAGCGGGCGGCTGTCACCGTCGATGGTGCTCGAGCAGGACGTCGCGCGCGTCCAGGGCCACGGCAAGAACATCCCGCCCGAGGTCCACGGCGTACTGCGGATGTTCGACGGGCACCGCGTGCTCGCCGACATCCTCGAGGACTCCCCGTACCGCGTGTTCGAGACCCTGCGGGTGACCCAGCGCGCGCTCGAGGCCGGCCTGCTGCGGATCTCCCAGGGCCAGCGCCCGAAGGCGACGTGGCGGGCCGTGCTCGCGATCGAGGAGTGGCTGACCGGCACCGATCGCGGCGCCGCGCTCGACCACGTCCAGGCGACCACCGACGTCACCGCGCCGATCTCGAAGCTCGAGCCCGAGGGCAAGGCCGGCAGCAAGAAGGCCAGGGGCACCCGGCGGAAGAAGCGCCGCGCCGCCACCCCGCTCGCGGTCCCGGTGCGGAGCTCCAGCGTCGACTGGGGCGCGCTCGTGCCCCGGACATCAGGCGCCGAGGTGGGGCCGCTCGCCGGCGTGATCCCGTCGTCGTATGCGTCGGGGGAGATCCATCTGCCAGCCACGCGTGAGGCCCCGCGCGAGCGCCTCGAATCACTGATGGACACCGCCACGCGGGACAAGTTCTTCCCGAGCGAGGTCACCGGCGGTGAGCCATCGGTCGTGCTGGCGGACCAGACCGACGTACCGATCGCCGACGCTTCCACCGAGCAATCGCAGGCGCGCACCACCGCGTTCGTCCGCCCCGAGCCCGAGCCCGCTGACCGCTGACGCTGACGACTGACGCTGACGAGGCGCGGGCCGACGCCGCAGACGCGGAGGACTGGACCGCCACCACGCGGGATGCCGCACGGCGCGAGGCCGAGGCCGCCACCCAGGCCGTGATCGACGCGGCGCGGGTCGAGGCCGAGGCCACCACGCGCGCCGACGCCGAGACCCTGGCCGCCGAGCGCGCCGAGGCAGCGCGCGCTGCCTCCGAGGCCGCCGCACGCGCCGATGCCGAGCGCGTCGCCGGCGAGGCGGCAAGCAAGGCCGCGGCCGCCGTCGAGCGCGACTCGGCGCAGGACCTCGTGCGCCAGCTCCGCGCCACCGAGGAGGCCGGGACAGCGGCCAGGGCACGTGCGCTGGCACCCGCCACCACGACGGAGCCCGCCGTGCCCGCGACGGAGCCCGCGACCACGACGGAGCCCGCCGTGCCCGCGACGGAGCCCGCCGTGCCCGCGACGGAGCCCGCCACCACGAGGGAGCCCGCCACCACGACGGAGCCCGCCGTGCCCGCGACGGAGCCCGCCGTGCCCGCGACGGAGCCCGCCTCCGCGACGGAGCCCGCCTCCGCGACGGAGCCCGCCACCACGGCGGAGCCCGCCACCACGGCGGAGCCCGCCACCACGGCGGAGCCCGCCACCGCGACGGAGCCCGCCACCGCGGCGGAGCCCGCCACCGCGACGGAGCCCGCCACCGCGGCGGAGCCCGCCACCGCGACGGAGCCCGCCACCGCCTCCGCCACCGCCGCGGAGCCCGCCACCGCACCCGCCGCTGAGACCGCACCCGCGACGGAGCCCGCCACCGCACCCGCCGCTGAGACCGCACCCGCGACGGAGCCCGCCACCGCCGCCGCCCCGATCGAAGCCGCCGCCGCGCTTGCCCCGGACGCGGCCCCCGAGGAGACCCTCGAGGCTCCCTCCGATGGCGTGGTCCGCGGCGCCTCGAGCCTCGACAGCACCCCTGTGCAGGTGCCGCCTCCGCCGCCGATCGTGGTCCCGCGCGATGATCGCCCCGAGGCAGCGCAGGGCGAGATCAGCGCGCCTCGCCCGCGGCGCGGCACCTCCGAGCCACCGCCGGGCGAGCCATCGATCCTGATCCACGATCTCGCCGCCGCCCATGCGGCCGCCAGCGCCGCGGCGAAGGCCCAGGTCGCGGCGGCCCCGAGCCCGAACATCGCCTCGCCGTCGCGCGAGCTCGTGGTCGCCGAGGTGCGGGCCGACGCCCACGTCCCGTTCTCCGATCTGGAGGAGGAGTTCTTCCGCGCCGGCCACGAGGTGCCCGTTCGCGCCCCCGTGGTCAAGAGCGAATCGTTCGACGATCTCGACGAGGGCTACCAGCCTCTGAGCTTCTGGGATCGCCTGCGCGGGCGGCCCCGGCCGACGAAGAAGTGACCGGGCCGGACGAGTACTGCGGATCGGAAGTCCGCTCCGGGTTCGCGGGGCCGGACTGGAGGGCCGTGGCCGTGAGCGGGCCCGTGGACGACACGTTCGTCACTGGGCCGTGGAGTGGCGGTCTGACGGGGCACAGGAGTGACAGCTGCCGTTCGGAGCTCATGCGGCGGCCGCGGGCGTGGCGGCCGTGCCGTCAACGGCTGGGGATCACGATCACGGTCGCGTTCACGTGCACGGCCACGATCACGGGGGCGATCACGTCGACGATCACGATGACGTCAACGCTCGCTAGCGGCCCGGTTCACGCCGCGCGAACCAGCGAACGTGCTGGGAGACGGCCGGAACACGGCTCGGACTTCGGGTCGCCGGTACTAGGGCGCTGCCCACACGAGGTCGACGCCGCCACGCATGCTGCTCATGCGCAGGCGCACCTGGGACACGCCAGGGCCGAGGACATTGGCCTCGCGCGCGAACCGCAGCACGTAGGCGACCGCGAAGTCACCGAACGCGGGGAACTGGGCGCGGAGCTGCAACGCCGGGCGTCGATCCTTGACGATCTCGAGCGGCTCGATCTCCTGGCCGTCGGGCCCGAGCAGGACGACGCGCCACACGCTGCGCTTGCCGCGATCCAGATCGTTCTCGCGGCGGTCCCACGTGGTGACCATCAGCTCGAACTCGTAGGGCCCGGCCGCCTCGGCCTGCGCGGCGAGCAGGTGCTGCGCGCGGGCGTCGCCGGCGAGCCCGCGATTGTCGGCCTCGCGCGCGGCGTTCGCGGCGCGCCACGCGGGCGATTTGAGGGTGCCCGCGAGCTCGAGCGCCTCCTGGTAGGCGCCGCGGAGCACGTTCGTGCGCGTCCACATGTCGACGACGTCATCGTAGGCGCCGGGTGCCGCAGGCCAGTCGTTGGTCAGCGCCACGCGCGGGTGCGCGCTGCCGCAACCGGCGCCCAGGGCCAAGGCCAACGCGAGGGGGAGCCACAGCGCGGCGACGACGGCTGGCAGCAGCGCGCGGCGGGCACGAGGCCCCCGAGACGTGGAAGGACGGCGCATCGGGCTCACGGGTCCGGGCGATCCGGCAGAAAGTCGCGGCGGGTGAACAGCGTGGTCAGCGGGGTCTCGGCGACCACCGCGTCGCGGCCCCCCTCGAGGCGATCGACGAGGCCGATCGCGTGGAGGACGGTCAAGCCCGCGAGCCGGGACCGCTCGATCGCGCGCAGCGTCGAGGCGCCGGTCGTGATCACGTCCTCGAGAACCACCACCGGTGCGCCCGGTGCCAGGCGCGTGCTCTCGACCCACTGATTGGTGCCGTGGCCCTTGGGCTCCTTGCGCACCAGGAACGCCGCGCGCGGCCGGCCTGCCACGAACGATGCGATCGAGGTGGCGGTGGCGAGGGGATCGGCGCCCATGGTGAGGCCGCCGACGGCGACCGCCGCCGGGGCGATGTCCTCCACCATCTGGTGGAACAGCTCACCGATCAGCGCGGCGCCCTCGGCATCGAGGCTGACCTGCTTGCAGTCGATGTAGAAGTTTGACTTCAAACCAGACGACAGCGTGACCTCGCGCTCCTGGAACGCGCGCTCGCGCAGGAGCTCGAGCAGCCGGGACCGCTTGGCGACGAAACCTGGACGATCGAGCAGGGCCTGCATCGCCACCGGACGCTACCACGAGGCCGCGAGCAACAGACCGTTCGAGAGGCCGGCTCGATTGACGACCTCGGGATCGCCCCCTAGAGTCACGGTACCCGCGTGCACCTCGTCGATCATGCAGAAGACGTACCCCTCAGCTCTCACGTGGAGCTGCTCGCGTACTTCGCCAGCGCAGGCAAGCCGGCGGCACAGTGGCGCGTCGGCACCGAGCACGAGCTGATCGGGGTCCGCCCGGTCACCGGCGAGGCCCCGGCCTACGAGGGGTCCGATGGCATCGGCGCCCTCCTCGACCGGTTCGCGCAGCGCAGCGGCACGCCGATCCTCGAGGACGGCCACATGATCGCGCTGTCGCGCGCCGACGCGCAGATCACGCTCGAGCCGGGTGGCCAGTTCGAGCTCGCGGCGCGGCCGGTCCGCACCGATCTGGAATTCGTCGTCGATCTGCGGACCTACGTCGCGGAGCTCGCCGAGGTGTCGCGCGAGCTCGGCATCTCCTGGCTGTCGGCCGGGCTCCGTCCGTTCGGCGGCCGCGACGCCGTGCCGTTCATGCCCAAGCTGCGCTACCGCGTGATGCGGGCGTACATGCCCACCGTCGGCACGCGCGGCCTGGACATGATGCTGCGCACCGCCACGGTGCAGGCCAACCTCGACTTCGCCGACGAGGCCGATGCCGCCGCCAAGATGCGCTGCGTGTACTCGGTGACGCCGATCCTGACCGCGCTGTGGGCCGCCTCGCCGATCGCGGAGGACCGCGACACCGGCTACCAGAGCTACCGCGCGTGGATCTGGCGCGACACCGACAACGCCCGCTCGGGCCTGCTCCCGTTCGTGTTCGAGCGCGACGACGTGTTCACCGGCTACACCGAGTGGGCGCTCGACGTGCCGATGTACTTCGTCTACCGCGACGAGCGCTACCTCCCGGTGCCCGCGAGCCTCACGTTCCGCCAGTACATGGCGGAGGGCTGGAACGGCCTGCGCGCCACCCGCGCAGACTGGGCGATGCACCTGTCCACGCTGTTCCCCGAGGGCCGGCTCAAGAAGTTCATCGAGATCCGCGGCTGCGACTGCGGCTCGCTCGGGATGATCGAGGCGCTCGCGCCGATGATGCGCGGCCTGCTGTACGACCGCACCGCCTGTGCGGCCGCGACGGCGCTGACCGCGGGCCTGTCGTTCGCGGAGCGCCAGCAGCTCGCGGACGACGTCCCCCGTCGCGGCCTGGCCGCGCGGGTCGGCGCGCACACGATCGGCGTGCTCGCCAAGGAGCTGGTCCGGATCGCCGCCGACGGGCTGTCCCGCGTGGCGCCCGACGCCGGTCACCTGCTGCTCCCCGTCGAGGAGATCGCCACCTCGGGCCGGACCCAGGCCGACGACATGCTCGCGCTGTGGGCGCAGCACGCCGGGGATCGCCCCGGGCTGGTCCGCGCGCTCGCGCACCCCGGCCTCGGGCACTGATCCGGCGCGCCGGGGGTCAGGAACCGCCGGGGGCGGCCGACCCGGAATCCGGCTGCGTCACCGCCCGCCCGCGCCGTGCCGGGCGACCATGCATGCGATCGGCGGCTGATGGTCCCCGAGAACCAGCCGGTGACCCGCGCGCCCAGCGCCTGAGAGACTGTGAACCAGGCTCTCAGGTGTCGTCATCGAGGTCGATGTCGATCGAGGCGGTCGAGCTGCGCGGCGCCGGGATCTGGCGTCTCAGCGCCGATCTTGGCGGCTCGGTCTTGGCGTACGGCATCGACAGGTCGCCGAGATCCACGTCCAGGGCATCGAGGGCGGACTCGAGGTCGAACTCGCCGGCTGGCGCGACGCCCGGCTGCGGGTCGATCGGCGGGTCGATCAGGTCGTCGCCTGGCTCCTCGAGCAGCTCGAACGGCGTGGTGTAAAGCGAGCTCGGGTCGGCACCGACGGTCATCCCGTAGCGGTGGTCGAGCACCGCGCCGATCACGGCCTCGTGCCCGGCCTCCCCGTCCTGGTCCTCCGCGTCGGCCTCCTCGTCCGCGAACATCAGCGGGTACGCGTCGCGGACATCGAGGCTCGCCGCGGACTCGGACTCGGACTCGGACTCGGACAGGCGGACCGGTGCCGCCGCTCCGGACGCCGCGTACGCGGTCAGCACGGACGCCACCGCCTGCGGATCGTACGCCGTCGAGGGTGACCCGAACGACGCGAGGAAGTCCGCCGTCGAGAACGAGGTCGCGTCCTCGCGGAGGTCCTCGATGCCGTCCCCGAGGGCGTCACTCGGGAGGTGGAGCGGTGCTTCGGCGTACGCGGCGCGCGGCACACGCAACTCGACCACCGAGTCGCGACCGACGTCGAGCGCGTCGAAGGCGTCGAAGGCGTCGAAGGCGTCGAAGGCGTCGGCGTCGAGGGTCAGCGGCGGCTCCTCGTACGCGGCGAGCGCATCGAGCCCACCGTAGTCCGCCAGGCCACCGTGCTCGGCGGTTCCCCCGTACACCTCGCCCCCACCGAGGTCGCCGGTGTCGTCGAGGGGCGGCCGGTCGAGGTCGGCGGGCACCGCGTGGTAGTGGTCAAGGTCGGCGAGCTCGGCTGGGACGCCGGGTGCGTAGCGCGCGAGCAGATCGGCATCGCCAGCGTCCGCCTCGGCGAGGATCTCGGCATCGTCGATCTCGGCGGCCGCGACCGCCGCGTCGAGCGGGACCACGAAGTCCGAGCCCGACAGCGGGATCACGAAGTCGTCGCCGGTCGCGGGGAGCTCGGCGTCGGGCAGCAGCACGAGCATGGGGGCGGGCGCCGGCGGGCCATGTGCCGCCACGGCCGCGGCGATCGCCGCTGCCGCCGCCGCGAACCCGAGATCCTCCTCGTCGGCCTCGGCCGCGTCGAGCTGTGCCGCGAGCTGCCGCTCGAATTCGAGCTCGGCGACGGGATCCGGCCGGGCCGAGAACATCGCGCGCAGGTCCTCGGGCTCGGGCATCACGCCGACATGGGTGTGCTCGACCTCCTCGACGTCGGCGTCGCCGAGTCGCACGACCTCGTCCGCGATCGGGTCGGGCGTGACCTCGGGCCCCGCCTCGAGACTGAGCGCCGGGACCGCGTCCGCGACCTGCGCCGGGTCGTCGCCCAGCGCGTCGAGGAGCGCGAGCGCCTCGTCCGGTTCGGCCTCCACCGCCTCGACCGGCACCACGGCTGCCTCGCCAGGCCTCACCTCGGCCTCCGCCGGGTCGACACCGGCGAACTCGACCATCGCGGACGCACGCGCCGGTGCGGCGCTCACGGAGACCGGCGGTGGTGCCCAGCGCGCGCTGCGTTCGCGCGTGACCGCCACGCCGCCGAGCTGACGGGCGAGCTCGGCGGACGCCGCCTCGATGGAGATCTCGAACGGGGCCGCGCCACTGTCCCGCAGGGCGGCGAGGTCGGGGTCGAGTGGCCCGGCCGCCAGCGTGCGCGCGCGCGCCACCACGGCCGCCACGTCGTCGTCGTCGTCGAGAGTGGGCGCCTCGACCGCGAGCGCGACCGGGCCCGAGGCGCGCTCGATCACCTCGTGCACGGGCGGGCGCGAACGCCGCGGCAGCTCGGGGGCCAGGGCGGCGACCGCGGTGCTCCTGGCGACGGCCACCGCGCCCCGCGGGGCGAACAGCACGGGTGCGCCACCCCTCGGCACCTCGAGCACGGGGTGGCGATCACGCTCGGGCGGCGGGCCCGCGGCGAGCGGCGTCTCGCGCGGACCGGTCTCGGCGTCGACCCGCCAGGCGGCGTCCACATCGGTGGCGAGTGGCACCGCGATCTCGGGGAGCCCGAGCTGCGTCCGGCGCTCGAGCATCTGCAGGATCACGGCCTTGCTCGGTGGCGTGACCCGCATCAGCTCGAGCGCGATCCCGAACGTTGCGCGCGGGTTCGCTGGATCCGGTGGCGTCGCGGCCTTCACACGCCCGAGGCCGACGAGCACGGGCGCATCGGTGGTCAGGCGCAGCTCGAACTTCACCTCGGTGCCGAGCGGCTGCATCGACCTTGTCGGCAGGAACAGCCCTGACGTGCCCACGTTGGGCGCAAAGCGCGCGACGAGGCGCTCGACATCGTCGTACGGGAGCTTGATGCGAAGCACGACCGGTGCCGGTCGCGTCCCGCTGGGTTCGTCGGCTGCCATGGCTCGAACCCGCGCTTCCTCGGGCCCGTCGCCAGTATCCAGCCTCCGAGGCGCCGGGGTCAAACCCGCGAGCATCAGTGCTTCACCCGGGGGCCAGTTCCGTGAAGCCCGGTCCGCCCCGTCGCATGATCTCGGGCGGTTGGCCGGGCCGGGCGACTCCGCCCGTGCGCCCGCTCGCCGACGGGCGGCGCGGCGCGAGCATCGTCCAGCGCTGCCCGCTCGCCCCCGGGCAGATGCGACGCGCAGGGGGGACGGGAGCGCGCACGTCTGCGCCATCCACGCTCGCGGGAGCACACGGCTTGCCAGGCGTCAGGAACATGCCCACCCGGTCCGCCGCCCTGCCCTTCCGCCGCGCCGACGTCGTGCTCGTGTAGGGCGCGGCCGGTATTCTGATCGTCACCGTCGGCCTGATCGCGAACGGTCGCGATCAGCGTGAGGCAGCCGTGCGGCCCGCGGCGGCGTCATCCGCGCTCGTTCGCGCGGCGGCCCCCGTCACCACACCGGGCGGATTCGGCGTGCGGCCCGCGCGCGCGCAGCGCGATGCCGAGCCCCGGGATGACGAGCCCCCCCGGGATGCCGAGCCCCGGATCGTGCAGGCGCTCTACGAGGTGCGGCGCAGCGTGTTCTGATCGCGGTGATCGAACAGCCCGGGCCGCCCCTTCATCTGCATGTACGTGTGAGCGTCGTACTCGAAGGTGTTGTCATCGAGCACCCGGATCATCGCGGTGTAGCGGACCGTCTTGAACTCCTCGATCAAGAACGGGCTCGAGCAGATGCCGAACACCTCGCTGCCCGCCGTGGCCTCGAGGGTGAACTCGCGGGCGGTGGCGGCGACGGTGGCGCCCGCCAGCACGGCGATCCCGCGCGGCGGCATGAACGAGCGCAGGAGCACGCCGCTGGCGGGATCCCACATGTAATAGCCGAGCTCCTCGTGGAACGCGTCGGGCGCGTCGATGCGCCACGCCCTCGTCGAGTAGCGCAGGCCGTACATCTTCTGCTCGTGGTTGTCGACGCGGCCGGTGGCCTCGAACACCATCCGCTCGCGGAAGCGGCTGGTGACGGGCGCGCGGTTGTTGTCGGGCTTGTCGGAGGGGGAGAGGTCGGTGCCTCGCTCGCCTTCCCACACGCCGAGGAGAGGACCCAGGGGGCCGAGCTCGGGCGTAAACGTCATGGTGAGAGGAGCCTACGGTAGAACCTGGGGCCGAGCACGGGGAGTCTCGCGCGGTGTAATGACGCCCCGCCACCTGCTCGGGATCAGGCGTGATCCTCGACCCACGTGCGCGCGGCCGCGAGCGCCGCGGGCACCGCCGCCGCGTCCTTGCCGCCGCCCTGCGCCATGTCGGGCTTGCCGCCGGCGCGCCCGCCGAGCAGCGCGGCGACCTCGCCGAGGAGCTTGCCGGCCTGCACCCGGCCGACGAGATCCTTGGTCACCATCGCGATCAGCTTGATCTCGGCGCCGCCGGTGCCCACGAGCACGATCACGCCCGAGCCGAGCTTGTCGCGGAGCTGGTCGCTGGTCTCGCGCAGGACCTTGGCGTCATCCGCCTCGATCGCGGCGGCGAGCACCTTGATGCCCTTGATCTCGACGATCTCCGCGAGCAGGTCCCGACCGCCGCCACCCGACGCGATCTTCTGCTTGAGCTTGTCGAGCTCGCGATCGAGCAGCTTGTGGTCCGCGAGAAGCTTCTCGACGCGGTGCGCGACCTCGAACGGGCCCGCCTTGAGCCGGTCGCCCGCCTTCTGCAGCTCGTCCTCGAGCTTGCGCAGGTAGTCGAGCGCGCCCGCGCCGGTCACCGCCTCGATCCGGCGCACGCCCTGGGCCACGCCGGCCTCGCCGACGATCTTGAGCATCCCGATGTCGCCCGCGCGCCGGACGTGGGTCCCGCCGCAGAACTCGATCGACTCGCCGCCGATCGAGACCACGCGCACGCTCTCGCCGTACTTCTCGCCGAACATCGCGACGGCGCCCTTCTTGCGCGCCGCCTCGAGCGGCAGCTCCTCGACCACGCTGTCGAGGTTCTTGCGGATCTCGGTGTTGACGAGATCCTCGACGCGGCGCTTCTCGTCCTCGCTCATCGGCGAGAAGTGCGCGAAGTCGAACCGCAGGCGATCCGGCAGGACGAGCGATCCCTTCTGGGCGACGTGGTCCCCGAGCACCCGCTTGAGGGCGTGGTGCAGGAGGTGGGTCGCGGAGTGGTTCGCGCGGATCCGATCGCGGCGCTCGTCGTCGACCTGGAACCGCGCGCTGTCGCCGACGATGATCGTGCCGGCAAGGACCTCGCCGATCAGCACGTGGACGTCGCCGGTCGGCTTCTTGGTGTCCGTGATCCGGACCAGCGACGCGGGCGTGCGGACCTCACCGGTGTCGCCGGTCTGGCCGCCGGACTCGCCGTAGAACGGCGTCTGATCGAACACGAGCTGGACCTTGGTCCCGGCGCTCGCCGACTGGACACGCTTGCCGTCGACGAGCACGGCCGCGACGCGACCGTCCCCGGAGGTGCCGCGGCCGTCGTAGCCGAGGAACTTCGTGGGGCCGACCTCGGCCGCGAGCGCCCTGACGTCGCCCGCGATCGCCGTCTGGTCCGAGCCGCCGAACTTGCTCTTCTCCTGGGCCCGGGTCATCTCGACCTCGAAGCCCGCGCGATCGATGCCGAACCCCTTCTCGGCCGCGACGATCTCGGTGAGGTCGTCGGGGAACCCGAAGGTGTCGTACAGCGTGAACACGGCCTTGCCCCCGACCTGGGTCTCGCCGGTCTTGCGCAGGCGGTCGAACTCCTCGTCGAGGAGCTTGAGGCCGCGGTCGAGGGTCTCGCGGAACCGCTTCTCCTCCTCGAGGGCGACCTGGGTGATCGTGGTCTTGCGCTCGATCGAGCTCGGGGTACGGGGCACCCATCTCCTCGATCACGCGGGCGCACACCTCGTGCATGAACGGCTCGGTGATCCCGAGCAGCTTGCCGTGGCGCACCGCGCGGCGGAAGATCCGGCGCAGCACGTAGTTGCGGCCGCCCTTGTCGGGGAACACGCCGTCGGCGATCAGGAACGAGGCGCAGCGCGCGTGGTCCGCGATCACCCGCAGCGAGGTGTCGGTCTCGGCGTCGGCGCCGTAGCGCTTGCCGGCCAGCTCGGCCGCGCGCGCGATGATGCCGGTGAACAGGTCGGTGTCGTAGTTCGAGGCGACGCCCTGCACGACCGAGGTCACGCGCTCGAGGCCGGCGCCGGTGTCGATCGACGGCGCGGGCAGCTTGAACAGCTCGCCGCCGGGCGTGCGCCGCTCGTACTGCATGAACACGAGGTTCCAGATCTCGAGCCAGCCCTTCCAGGTCGCCGGATCCGTGGTGGGCCATGCGGTGGGCACGCCGTCCATGAAGAAGTGGATCTCGGTGCACGGGCCCATCGGCCCGGTGTCACCCATCATCCAGAAGTTGTCCCGCTTGCCGAGGCCGATCACGCGATCGTCGCTGAACCCGGTGACGCGCTTCCAGATCGCGCGGGCTTCCTCGTCGGCGTCGATCCCCGCGAGCTCGGGATCGTTGCCGCCGAAGATCGTCACGCACATCCGGCTCTGGTCGATCTTGACCACCTGGGTCAGGAACTCCCACGCCCACGTGATGGCGTCCTCCTTGAAGTAGTCGCCGAACGAGAAGTTGCCGAGCATCTCGAAGAACGTGTGGTGGCGCGGGGTCTTGCCCACCTCGTCGAGGTCGTTGTGCTTGCCGCCGGCGCGCACGCACTTCTGCGAGGTGGTGGCGCGCTTGTACGGCCGGACCTCCTCGCCCGTGAACACGTCCTTGAACTGCACCATGCCGGCGTTGGTGAACAGCAGCGTCGGGTCGTTGGCGGGCACGAGCGCGCTCGACGACACGGCCTGGTGGCCCTTGCGCTGGAAGAACTCGAGGAACGCGCGGCGGACGTCGGCACCGGAGAGATGATCGGCCATGACGCCGATAACCTAGCAGATTGCGGGCAGGTCGGCGTCGCTGCGGGGCCGCTCGGCGCGCCCCGCGATCACCCGCGTCTCAGTACAGAAAGCCGGCGGTCAGCGCGCCACCCAGGTAGGTGTCGCGCGCGCCGAACACGTCCTGCTCGGCGTCGCCGTCGCGGTTGTTCGACAGGTCGCCCGTGCCCTTGAACGTGAAGCCGATGGTCGAGAACCGCGCCGCGGCGCGCACGAACACCTTGTCCGTGATCAGGTAGTCGATGCCGGCCTCGCCCTCGATGCCCGACACCGTGGCCGCGCCGTAGCTCATGTTGTCCTGGATCGCGCCGGTATTCGTGATCAGCATGAACCCGAGGTTCACGTTGAGGACGAGCCTCGCGCCGATCTGGTACTTCACGCCGAGCATCGGATCGATCACCGTGTAGCTGACGCTCGGGACCGCGGGCGCCACCGCTCCGGCGGCCGAGATCGTGAACGCCTGCTTGCCGTAGCGCACGGCCGCGGTGACGGTGGCCTTGCCGAGCGGGTAGCGGACCGCCGCGCCGAGCGCGAACCGGGACTGCGACGTCGGCAGCGTCACCGGCGGGTCACCCTGCTTGGAGTTGATCCGCAGCACCTTGTCGTACATCACGGTGAGGCCGAGGTTCTTCACGAACCCGGTGCGCTTGTGGCCGATCGCGAGCGGGTAGATCGTCGCGTCGATCATGCCACCCGCCACTGGCACGCCGGTGTAGGGCGGCGGCGCATCGCCGAGGCCACTCTCGAAGTTGAACTTCATCGAGCGCTGCGTCAGTGACAGGCCCGCGACCAGATCGACCGCTCGCTCGCCGGGCGCGAGGGCCGCGGCGGTGTCCAGCTCCTCGACCTCGCCCTCCTCCTCGACGCCCTCCTCGGTCACGTCGTCCTCGCTCGAGGCGACCTTCTTCGTTCGGCCACGACCCTCGTCCTCACCCTCCTCGCCCTCCTCCTCCTCGGTGCGGCTCGGCTTGACCTTCTTGGGCTTCGGCAGGGGAGCATCGTCCTCCTCCTCCTCGACCACCTTCTTGGGCTTGAGCGCGGCGACCGTGTCCGGGTCCGGCTTCTTGGCCTTCTTCGGCTTGGGCTCCTCGGCCTCCTCCTCCTCCTCCTCGACGACCTTCGGCTTCTTGCCGAACCCCTTGGGCTTGTCCTCGCCCTCGCCCTCGTCATCACCGCCACCGCCACCGCCACGGTTGGCCGGCACGCCGGAGATCACCGGCAGGAGCTCGTCCTGAAGGTCGGTCTTGACCGAGCCCGTGACCTTGGCCTCCTCGGCCTTGACGTCGACGCGATTGCCCACGATCTCGCCGGTCTTGCCCGAGCGGACCTTGAGCTGGAGGATGTACTCGTCGCGCCGCTTGTCGACCTTGCCGAACACGACGGCATCGATCTTCAGTTTCTTCGCGACCTTCTTGATGTCCTTGTCGTTGACGCGGGTCGCGCCGAGCTCCTCGGCGGTCTCGTTCCACTTGTCGACGGGGACGACCGTGTGACTCTTCTTGATCAGCTTGACGAGGCCGCTGTGGAACTTCTCCCCCTTCGGCCCCTCGAGCTCGAGCACCACGACCCGCCGGCGCTCCGCCTCGGCCCGCGCCGGGATCAGCACGATCCACGCGGCGAGGACGACGACGAGCGCGAGCCAGCTACTTGTCGAAGCTTTCGATCTCGAACTCATCACTGGACAAGCCTCCGGATTTTGCTGCAGCACTCGCTCCACCAGGGCCGCCGCCCTGCCACCCGCTCGCCCCACCCGACACGCCCCGGAACAGGAGCGCGAAGTCGGACGGGCTGGTCGAATGCTTGATCGCCTCCTCGTACGTGACGAGGCGCTGCTTGACGAGCGCGGCGAGCGCCTGATCGAACGTGACCATGCCGTAGGGGTGCAGCCCCTCGCTGATCGCCTGCTTGATCTCGCGGGTCCGGTGCGGATCCTCGATCATCTCGCGGATGCGCTCGGTGTTGATCATGATCTCGAGGGCCGGGACCATGCCCTTGCCGTCGGCGCGCGGCAGCAGCCGCTGGGAGATCACGCCCTTGAGCACGCTGGCCAGCGACAGCCGGGCCTGCTGCTGCTGGTGGGTCGGGAACATCGAGATGATGCGGTTGATCGTCTCGGTGGCGTCGACGGTGTGCAGCGTCGACATCACGAGGTGGCCGGTCTCGGCCGCCGTCATGCCGATCTGCGCGGTCTCGAAGTCGCGCATCTCGCCGACCAGGATCACGTCCGGATCCTGACGCAGCGCGGCCCGCAGCGCCCGCGCAAACGACATCGTGTCGAACCCGATCTCGCGCTGGTTGAGCACCGACCGCTTGTCGCGGAACGTGTACTCGATCGGGTCCTCGACGGTGACGATGTGATAGGCGTGCTTGGTGTTGATCCAGTCGATCATCGCCGCGAGCGTGGTCGACTTGCCGGAGCCGGTGGCACCGGTGACGAGGACGATGCCGCGGCCGGAGTCGGCGAGATCGAGCACCGACTGAGGCAGGTTGAGCCGGTCGAACGGTGGGACCTCCGGCGGGATCAGCCGCATCACCATGCCGACCGACCCGCGCTGCTGGAACAGGTTGACGCGGTAGCGCACCCCGTCCGGCGTACCGTAGGCGAGATCGATGTCGAGGTTCTGCTCGAACTCCTCTCGCTGGCGGTCGTTCATCATGTGAACGGCAAATTGAGCAATGGCCTCACGCGTCAACGCCGGCACGTCGCGCACCGTCCGGAGGTCGCCCTTGATCCGGAAGATCGGGGGCAACCCTGCCTTGAGGTGAACGTCGGAAGCGCCGAGCTGGCGGGCGGCCGCGAGCACACGATCGAGGATCTGAGTCATCGAACCTGTCCGAGCGTATCACACGTCGTCTGGCGGATCCGCCAGGCGAGATGAGGCGATGTGCGGCGCGCTGGGTTACGCTCATCCCGGGATGCGCTGCGCCAGCTGCGGCACCGAGAACACGCCAGACTCACGGTTCTGCGGAGGATGTGGTGCGCGCACGCCGGGCCCGAGCCTGGTCGCGCCGACGGTGAAGCTCGCCGATGACGCGCGGTATCCCACCAGCCCCTCGACGCGGCCGACGCCGGTCGCCGGCATGCAGAGCGTGGCGCCGTCGATGCCGGCCCCCGGGCCCGTCCAGCGCCCCATGAGCGGGCCCCAGCCCGTCCAGCGCCCCATGAGCGAGCCCCAGCCCGTCCAGCGGCCGCCCGTCCAGCGCCCCATGAGCGGGCCCCAGCCGGTCCGGGCACCGATCTCGACGCCACCGCCAGGAGCCGTGCGCCGCCCGGTCGCGCCGGCCTCCGAGCCGGCGTTGCCGGTCGCCTCGGGCCGTCGATGGGGCCTGGTCGCGGCCGTCCTCCTCGTCGATCTCGGCCTCGCGGGCGCGGGCGCCTACATGGTGAGCCGGAGCCTCGGCGGGGGCACCGTCGCCCCCGCAGACGCGGCGCGTGGCGGCCCGGCCTCCGCTTCCTCCCCGCCACCTGCGCGATCCTTGGCGGTGACCGCGCCCACGCCGTCGCCGTCGCCGGGTGCGGCCACCGCCGCCATGCCGGGTGCCGCACCCGCACCCGCACCCGCAGCCGCACCCGC
The DNA here is from genome assembly GCA_964203225.1 of Kofleriaceae bacterium. Taxonomy (GTDB): domain Bacteria; phylum Myxococcota_A; class Polyangia; order Haliangiales; family Haliangiaceae; genus JABFXX01. The sequence goes on along the minus strand of CAXNMK010000001.1, from coordinate 1,121,417 downwards.
AGCCGCACCCGCACCCGCCACGAGCGCGTCCCCGGCCGCCGCTCCGCCCGCCACCGCCTGCATCGTCGGACGTCGTGCACGCCTCGCGCCCCGCCACGGTGCGAGCCGCGGGCGCCCGGCCCCGCGACGCGCCGCTGGCACCGCGACGCCGGCCCGCGGCGCCGGCAGCGCGCCTCTCGATCCCTACGCCGTCGACGACCCACCTCCCGCCCCGGGCACGCCATGACCACCCCCGAAACGTCCGGTTCGTATCGCGCGCTGACCTCGGTGGTCGCGCTCGTCGGTATCGAGGTGCTCGTCGTCGACGCGGACACGAGCGTCCACGCCGGCATCGAGCAGCTCCTGTCGGAGGCCAACCTGCACGTCACCTGCACCGACAGCCCCGAGGCCGCGCTCGACCGGGTGCGCCGGCAGTTCTACTCGGTCGCGCTGGTCGACATCGACACGCCCGAGCCGGCCGCGGGCATCCGCGCGATCCGCGCGATCAAGGAGCAGTCGCCCACCACGATGGTGATCGCGATGACCCCGCGCCGCTCGTATGACGACGCCGTCGAGGCCGTGCGCGCGGGGGCCATCGATCTGGTGCTCAAGGCGCCGGAGTCGGTCGCCTACCTCAAGGAGCGCGTGCTCGACGCCGCCGGCCGTTCGGTCGGCAAGCGCGAGGTCGACAGCGTGCTCGTCGACGTCAAGACCGTCCACGAGGACTTCCTCCACCGGTTCATGGAGACCGAGCGCCGCGCGATCGACCTCCAGGACCGCGCCGCCGGCAAGGACCCCGCGAAGCTGATCGCGATCGACACGCTCCGCGTGCTGCTCATCGACGACAAGAGCGACCTCTACGGCGCGCTCTCGGGCGCGAAGCGCGACGGCATCGAGCTGGTCCACGCCACCTCCGGTGGCGAGGGCCTCGACCGGGTCAGCTCCGGCCACTTCCACTACGCGATGGTGGCAGACGACATCACGGACCTGCCGGCGTGGACCGTGGCTCGCACGATCCGCAACCAGCACCCGGACGTCGTGGTGCTCAAGTTCAAGGGCCCGGGCCCTGCCGGCAAGGTCCAGCTCGTCGAGACCACCAGCGCGCGCACGCTGATCAGCCCGTTCACCGACGGCGCGCAGCTGCTCGACCGGCTCGACGACCTCACCGAGGCGTGGCGGGTCAAGGCGCGCGAGCGCCGCTACACCCAGGCGTTCCGCGAGCGGCACTACGACTTCCTCCGCCGCTACGTCGAGCTCAAGACCAAGATCGAGCGCGCGATGCACGCGTCCGCGGGCTGAGCCACGCCCGCCGTTCGCTCGCTCGCTGGTCGCCCCCTGTTCGCCCCATGAAGACCCGATTTCGCAGCGGCAGCCGGGCCGCGTCCTCGACACCGCTGTGGATCGCGTGGGAGCAGCAGGGCGACGCCCTGGTCGGCGTGTGCGACGCCTGCAAGGAGATCGTGCTGCGCGCCGCACCCGGCCTGCGCGAGGACGCCGATCGCGTCACGCGGCACGTGCTGACGTGTTCGGGCCGCTGAGCATCCCCCTCGGAACGCGAGGCGCTGGAACTGGCGGCGGGACGCGCGCCAAGGCTACGGCGCCGCAGTGCGCACCAAAACCGCACGATCACGCAGGAGGACGCCGATCTCGAGGTTGGAATCCTGCCCCCGATTCGGCGCCCCTGCGCGACGAGGCCACCGAGAACAGATCGCACGGGTGCGACGGTGGGCGACCGGAGGGTGCCGTTCAGCCGTCAGTCGGCGCGGCGGGCTCGAATCACCCAGCGAGGCGCATCCTCGGGGAGCGTGAGCCGACGAACGGCCTCGGCGCGCAAGGTCGTGCCGCGATCGAGCAGGCCGGCGAATAGCTGGCTGTACTGCCTGGGGACGTAGCCGATCCGTTCGCGCGTATCCGCGAGCACGAGCGTCGCGCAGGCATCGATGCTGTTGCCTGGCTCGCGCTCGAGCATGACGGGCGCGCCGGGGTGCACGGCGATCGTTGGCTGATGGCGGCTGCCTGCGACCCGGAGTTCGAGCGGAACGCGCAGGTCATCATCGGCGCAGCGGTACTCAGCAAGCTCGAGGCGGTCGGTGGCCGAGACGCCCCCGCTCTTTGCAAGGATCTCGAACTGGTCGTCAGCGTGCTCGACGCCCCATTCCTGCAGCAACTCGGCGAGGTCGGGCCGCGCCTTGACCGGGATGCGCTCGGCGAACGTCGCGAACAGGTAGCGAGCCTCGTACGGGCGAGCCTCATCACGAACCTCGTCGAACGCGGCGAGCCGGACGAACCCCTGGGCTTCGGCGGCGGGCAGGCTCGCGTCGTACCAGAACGCGAACGTGCCTGCGGCGCGACACAGGTGACCGACGACATGACGTCGTCCGTCCCGGTCAGCCCACAGCACGAACAGGCGCTCGATGGTCACGCGAGAACTCCTTCGAGCAGCGTGGCACGGAGGACCAACATTCGGCGCGCGAACTCACGGTGGGCAGCCGAAGTCGAGGAGGCCCGGGTCTGGGGGAAGCTCCTCGAACTCGAACCGGCGGCGGAGGGCGGCATCGAGCGCCTCGACGCTGCGGTCGGCCGTGTTCATCGTCCCCACCACGTACAGGTTGGGGGGCACGCCGAACCGCGTCTTCGACACTGGCAGGGTGACCACGAGCTCGTTCGCGGCGCCCAGCCGCTTGTCGTCCTCGAGCAGGGTGATCAGCTCCCCGAAGATCCGCGCGACGTTGCCGCGGTTGATCTCGTCGATGAACACGGCGTAGGGCCGCGCCCCGTCGAACGCGAGCGCGCGCGGATCCGGGGCCGCGCGGGATCAACGAGCTGATGCGCGCGCACCGGGAATCCTGTAAGGGCGCGCTGCCACCGCCGGCGGCGGGGACCGGGCCGCCCCGGTGGTGACCCGGACTGGTCGCCTCGAGCGAGGCGTCGCCGATCAGGTCTCGATCGACGTGGTCTTGATCGCGATCAGCTCACCGCAGTCCGTGACGCCGAGGACGTACACGCCGATCTGGATCTCGCCGATCCGGATCACGGTCAGTTCGGACAGGTTGTCCTCCAGCACCCCGCGCAGGTCGAGGTAGCGCTGCGCGTACTCGACCAGGTACGGGTCATTCGGATCGTAGACCGTGGTCAGCCGGTTGAACGTGTCGTTGAAGTCACGCTGCTCGATCAGCGTGCCGGCCGCGGTGCCGGTGAGGGTGCGGAGGTTGTCGATGGTGGGCGAGCCGACCTGGCCGAACGAGATCACCTCGAGCGGGTAGTCGCTCTCGCTCATGAACGTCATGCCCGCGACCTCGGTGGTCAGCGCGCCCGTGATGTCCGCGCCACACAGGCCGGGCGACGTGCACGCCACCGCCGCGGCCTTCTTGCCGAACCACGAGCGGGCCGCGCCCGGCTGGGCCGGGAACCGCGCGATCGCGACCGGCTTGGTCAGCGCCTGGGTGACGACGCAGCCCTCGCCCGGGGTGGACAGCTCGGCGCTGACCTTGACGGTGAGGCCGGTGTCGGACAGGCGGACGCGCGTGACCCTGGCGGCGTAGCCGCCCGTGGGGCGGGTCCCCGCGGAGTAGACGGCGATCCACTCGTCGGCGAAGTCGATGTCAGCCGGCGCGGCCACGCCGAACGCGGCCTTGAACGAGGCGGCGCTGCGGATCACCCGGCCCGACTCGGTGGTGCCGATCGACGCGCGCAGGGTCAGGCCGTCGACCGGCGTGAACGGCAGGTCGGCCTGATCGGCCTTGCTGTCATCGAGGCCCTCGGTGACCTCGGAGGTCAGGTCGGCGTCCTCCGCCGCATCCGACGCACAGCCGACCGCGGACATCGACAGGATCAGGGACACGAACAGGGTGCGGGCGCGCATCCCCGCGCGATGAGCACGCCCCGTGCCACGGTAACCGCGCGAACCCACGCGGACGATCTCGCGCCGATCGACTCGCCGCGTCGCGAGTAGCCACCTGCGGGTGGCGACTCGCGTGGCCACCTCGGCCTCCGTCCACCCGCATGAGGCCACAACTCGCACGGGTGATCGGCCCCAGGTTCGTCCACGAATCCGGTGCCTTGGCGTTCGAGGTCCGACCGGCCGTGTAGACTACCAAGCCTGATGCTGGCTCCGCGCACGGTCGTCGTCGTCAACCCGAAGTCCCAGGGTGGGCGCCTCGCGTCGCGGTGGACCGAGGTCGCCGAGACGCTCGGGCGGGCGTTCCCGTTCGACGAGGTGATCACCCAGGGCCCCGGCGATGCGACGCGGCTGACGCGCGAGGCGCTGCGCGCGGGGGCCGAGCGGGTGGTCGCGATCGGCGGCGACGGCACGATCAACGAGGTGGTCAACGGGTTCTTCGAGAACGGCGTGGCGATCGCGCCCGAGGCCAGCCTCGGCGTGATCCCGTACGGCACCGGCGGTGACTTCCGGCGCACGCTCGCGCTGCCCACGGACCTCGAGGACGCCGCCCAGGTGATCCGCGGCAACCGGCGCCGGAAGATCGATCTCGGCGCGCTGACGTACACCGGCGCCGGCGGCGCGAAGCTGACGCGGATGTTCGTCAACATCGCGTCGTTCGGCGTGTCGGGCGTGGTCGATCGCCTGGTCAACGAGAGCGGCAAGAAGCTCGGCGGCAAGCTGTCGTTCTTCCTCGCCAGCGCGCGCGCGACGTGGTCGTACACCAACCAGCGCGTCGAGCTCGTGTTCGACGGCAAGGACCGCGCGGAGCTGACGATCAACACGGTCGCCGTGGCGAACGGGCAGTACTTCGGCGGCGGCATGCACGTCGCGCCGTCGGCCGAGCTCGACGACGGCGCGTTCGACGTGATCTCGCTCGGCGATCTCGGGTTCCGCGAGCTGCTGACCTCGGGGCGGCGGCTGTACGCGGGCACGCACCTGTCGATGGACAAGGTGTCGTCGCGGCGCGCGCGCGTGGTGGAGGCCGCCCCGGTCGACCCCGCCGCGATCGTCGAGCTCGACGTCGACGGTGAGAACCTCGGCCGGCTGCCCGCGCGCTTCGAGCTCATGCCGGCCGCGCTGTGGACGATCGTTCCCTGAGGGCCCGATGCTGCGCGCGATCCACGGCAACCGGGTGGAGGGCCTGCTCGCGGCCCTGATCGACGGCCTGCCGCCGGCCGATCCGTTCGCGCCGGCGACGATCGTCGTCGGCAGCCACCTCGTGCAGCGCTGGCTCACCCGCGAGCTCGCGTTCGCGCGCGGGATCGCCGCCGGGCTCGAGCTGGTCACGTTCGATCGGTTCGTCGAGCGGGCGTGGGCCGATCCGGCCGCCGGGCTGGTCGCGCTCGACAAGGCGCAGCTGGCCGCCGTGCTCGCCTCGGTCCTCGCCGATGCCGAGGTGGTGCGCGGGCTGCCCGCGGTGCGCGCGTACCTCGACGCCGCCCCCGACGCGGGCGACCGCGCGGGCCCGCGCCGCGTGCAACTCGCCGCGCAGCTCGCGAGCCTCGCGTGGGCGTACGCGACCACCCGGCCCGACTGGATGCCCGCGCTGCTGACCGGGCACGTGCCCGCCGAGATCGCGGACCATCCCGCGGCGCGGTGGCAGGCGTCCCTGCTCGCGCAGGCCCTCGGGCGCCTGTCCTCCACCCGCCCGGGGCAGACGTTCGCGCTGGTGCCGTCGCTGCCGTGGGTCCGCCGCCGCCTCGGCCTGGCGCCGCCAAGGGTGCCGCCGCTGGCGGTGTTCGGGATGTCGTTCCTGGCGCGCGCGCAGCTCGAGGCGCTCACGGATCTCGCGCAGGGAACCGACGTCGCCGTCTACATGCTCGATCCGTGCGAGGAGCTGTGGGACGACGTCGCCGGGCGCGGGGCGGTGGCCGACCGCGCCACCACCGAGGCGGCCGCCGATCCGCTGCCGCTGATGCTGTGGGGCCGGCCCGTGCGCGACACGCTGGCCGCGCTCGTCGAGCGCACCGCGGGCGACGTCGAGGATCGATTCGTCGATCCGGACACCGACGCCGAGGACACCACCGCGTGCGCCGCGCTGCTCGCCGATGTCCGCGCGCGGCGCGCCCCCGATGCCCGCACGCGGGTCCACGCGGACGCGGGCGTGACCGTGCTCGCCTGCCCCAACCCGCGCCGCGAGGTCGAGGTGATCGCGGCCGAGGTGCGGCGGCGCCTCGACGCCGAGCCGGCGCTATCGGCCCACCACATCGGAGTGTGGCTGGCCGGCGACGCCGAGCGGTACCTCGCGCAGGCGCCCGCCGCGTTCGAGGCGGTGGGGGTGCCATGCCACCTCGTCGACGCGCCGATCGACGATCGCGGCCGGATCGGCGAGGCCGTGCTCGCGCTGCTCGAGCTGCCGACCTCGCCGATGGCGCGCCGCGATCTGCTGCGCGTGATGACGCACCCCGCGGTGCTCGCGGGCTACCCGCACGTCGACGCCGCCGACTGGGTGGCGTGGACCGAGCGGCTCGGCATCGCCCACGGCGCCGATGCGCGCGCGCACCGCGGCACGTACCTCGAGGCCCACCCCGGCCAGTTCCACTGGGACCAGGGCGTGCGCCGGCTCGCCGTCGGCGCGTTCATGGTCGGCGAGCGCGCCGCGCGCGGGCCCGCGCTGTTCGCCGGCCTGCCGGTCGCCCCCGAGGAGGTGCGCGCCGATCAGCAGGCGAGCGCGGCGACCTATGCCCTGCTCGTGCGCTCGCTGTGCGCCGACGCGGCGTGGCTCGCCCACCACGAGGCGCCGCTCGCCGGCTGGGCCGACGTGTTCGCGGGCCTGGTCGACACCTACCTCGCGCCGCGCGACACCGACGCCACGCGCGACCTCGAGCGCGTCCGCGCGATGCTCGCCGGCCTCGCCCACCTCGACCTCGACGGCCGCCGGCTCGGGTTCCGCGAGGCGCGCGCCCACGTGGCCACCCAGCTCGGCGGCGCGCGCGCCAACCGCGGGGAGCCGCTCGCCGCGGGCGTGATGGTGGCGCCGATCGGCGCGATGCGCGCGGTGCCGTTCGAGCTGGTGTTCGTGGCGGGGCTCGGCGAGGGTGCGTTCCCGGCCGGCGAGCGCCCGAGCCCGCTCGATCTCCGGCGCGAGGCCCGGCTGGGCGACGTGTCCCCGCGCGATCGCGATCGCGCCGCATTCCTCGAGGTGCTGCTGTGCGCCCGGCGCGGCGTGTACCTGTCGTACGTCGCCGCCCTCCCCAGGAGCGGCCAGGCGCTCGGCCCGTCGTCGGTGATCCTCGAGCTCGCCGATGCGCTCGCGCCGTACCTGGGCGCCGCCTCGTCGCGCGCGGCGCTCGCGCAGCTCTCCGTGCGCCAGCCACTCCACCGGTTCGGCACGCCGCTCGCCGGGGCCCCGGGCGGCATCGCCGTCGGCGCGTCCCCGCTGCCCGCGATCGGGCGCGAGCGCTGGGGCGGCGAGGTCCGCGACGCCGTGCGCGGCCACCTGCGCGCACACGGCCACCCGATCCCCGACGAGGACGGTCTGCTCGCCCTGCTCGCGCACCCCGCCCAGCGAGCGCTGCGCGCCGCCCTCGGGCTCGTGCCTGCGCCCGCCCCCGCGCCGCTCACCGCCGGCACCCGCACGCTGACCGTGACGCAGCTGCGCACGTTCCTCGAGTCCCCGATCCAGGCGTGGGCGAAGGCCACGCTGGGCCTCGCCGAGCTCGCCGATGACGAGGTCGTCGAACACAGCGACGAGCCGTTCCATCAGGATCGCGGCAGCCGCGCCACGCTGCTCCGCGAGGTGCTCGCCGCGCAGCTGCGCGATCCGGGGACCGACCTCGCCGCGCGCTACGACACCGCCGTGACCGCGCAGCAGCTCGCCGGCCAGTTCCCCGTCGGGGTGTTCGCCGAGGTCGCGCGCACGCTCGACTTGCGGTTGCTCGAGACCTGGCGCCGCGGCGTGGGCCCGATCGAGGCCGGCGGCGTGACGCGGCTCGGGTTCGGGCGCGCGTCGTCGCCCGGGGCGCAGCTCGTCCCGGCGCTCTCGCTCGAGATGTCCGGTGGCCGGACCTTGCGGATCACCGGCCAGACCGAGGTGATGATCACTCGCGCCGAGCTCCCCATGTCGATCATCGGCCTGACCGGGGACATCAAGAAGCACTCGCACCACCACCTGCGGGGCGCGTTCGACCACGTGCTCCTCGCAGCCGACGGACGCGCCCAGGCCGGGTACGCCCACACGCTCGTCGATGGAGAGGGGGGCGTCTGCACGATCACCCACAGCCCGTGGACCCGGGCCGATGCCCGTGCGTACCTCACCGCCCTGGCGACCGAGCTGCTCGATCAGGCGCACGGATACCTGTTGCCGTTCGACACGCTCGCGAAGGTCCTCGGGGGCGCCCGGGCCGCGCTCAGGCCCGAGAAGGCCCTCGGCTACGGGCCGATCGAGCGTGACGACGGGCTCGAGCTCGCCGGCGACGCGGCCGCGATCGCGCTGCGCCGGCTCGCGCCGCTGGTGGACCGGATGTCTGGCGATCACGGGTTCGAGGTGAAGCGATGACCACCGTGCGCGTGCCCCGCCCCAGCTCGCTGCCCCCGGCCGGGGACCGCCTCGTCGTGGTCGAGGCGTCCGCCGGCACGGGCAAGACGTTCTTCCTCGAGCACCGCGTCGTGGATCTGATCCTCGCCGGCGCCGAGCTCGGGCAGCTGCTGCTCGTGACGTTCACCGACAAGGCGGTGGCGGAGCTGCGCCTGCGCATCCGCGACCTGCTCGACCGGCTGTCGCGCGCCGATGGCAGCACCGGCGACACCGGCGCGGACCTGGCCCCCGAGGCGAGCTGGGCGCTCGACGACGAGGCGCGCACGCGCCTGCGCGCGGCGGTGACCGCGTTCGACCACGCACCGATCTTCACCATCCACGGGTTCTGCAACCGCCTGCTCGTCGAGGACGCGTTCGCCGCGCGCCGGCTGTTCGACCAGACCCAGGTCGCCGACGAGGTCGCGTTCGATGCCGCGTTCGCCGTGCTGCTGCGCGAGCGGTTCGCGAAGGACCGGCCGGATCGCGATCTGCTCGCCGCCTACCTCGAGACCGGGCACACCGTCGACGACCTGCGCGCGCTGCTGCTGCGGTGCGCCCGCGCGGACGCACCCGTCCGCCACAGCCTCGATCCCGAGGTGCTGCGCGCGGCCGTCCACACGATCCGCGAGCAGCTCGACGATCGGGGTCGCGCCGCGCTGCTCGCGGCGATCAAGAACGGCACCGCGCGCAACGTCGTCGCGAGGCGATTCGACATGATCTCCCCCGCGCTCGCGGCGCTCGATCTGGACGGCCCGCCGTCGCACGTGCTCGCCACGGCCGCGGAGCTGCGGGATCCGCTGACCGAGCTCGCGGACAAGCTCGACGAGCTCGCGGCCGACGAGCCCGCGACCGCGCCGGCGACGAGCGCGCTGCGGGACGCCCTGCGCGCCGCGCTGTCGACGGGCACGCTCGGCGAGGCGCTCGCGAGCGAGCTGCTGCCGCCGATCCTCGCCCGCATCGGGCTCGACAAGGCCGAGCACGGGCTGTTCGACTACGACGACATGCTCGAGCTGGTGTGGGAGGCGCTGCGCGGCGAGCGTGGCGCCGAGCTCGCGACCCGGCTGCGCACGCGGTTGCCGTGGGCGATGATCGACGAGTTCCAGGACACGGACGCCGTGCAGTGGGGGATCTTCCGCACCGTGTGGCTGACCCCCGAGGCGCGCGGGCTGACGATCGTCGGTGATCCGAAGCAGGCGATCTACGGGTTCCGCGGCGCGGACGTCCAGACGTACCTGGCCGCGCGCGAGGAGATGCTGGCCGCCGGGGCCACCCGCGTGGCGCTCACCGTCAACCGCCGGTCCACCCGGCCCCTGGTCGACGCGGTCAACCACCTGCTGGTCGGCAACCTCGGCATGCCGATGCTCGACAAGGGCGGGATCAGCTACGACGAGCCGGTCACCGCCAGCGGCGACATCGTGGACGGCGCCGCGCGCGCGCCGGTGCAGGTGCTCGCGCTCACCACCAAGGGCACCGCCGATCAGATCCGCACCGCGCTGGCGACCGCGATCGGCGACGAGATCGAGGTGCTGCGGGCGGCCCCTCCGGCCTGGACCACGCGCGGCGTGGCGCCCACGTTCACGCTCGGGCAGGTCCTCGTCCTGACCCGCGGCAACAAGGACTCGATCGAGATCGCGGCGGCGCTGCGGGCGCGCGGCCTGCCCTGTGCGCTCGTCGAGCCCGAGCGCCTGTTCGAGACCCGCGAGGCGGCCGAGCTGGTGGCCGTGCTCGCCGCGATCGCCGCCCCCCGCGATCGCTCGGCGCGGCTGCGCGCGCTCCGCACCCGGTTCTTCGACGTGCCGTGGACCGAGCTCGCGCAGGTCGTCGACGCGCCGGACCACCACCCGTCGATCGCGCAGCTGTTCGAGTGGGCCCAGCTCGCCGGGCGGCGCGCATACGAGACGCTGTTCCGGCGGCTCGTCGAGGACAGCCGGTTCGCCGAGCGCGCCCTCGTGCTCGGCACCGGCGAGCGCACGCTGACCAACACCTGGCACCTGATCGAGCTGCTCCTCGAGGAGGTCGCCCGCGCGCGCAGCGACCTGCACGAGCTGGTCGGCCAGCTCCGGCGGTGGATCACCGACGACGGCAGCCCCGCCGACGAGCGCGACGTCCAGCGCGCCGAGACCGACCTCGAGGCGATCCGCATCCTCACCATCCACAAGGCCAAGGGCCTCGAGGCGCCGTACGTGTTCCTGTTCGGCGGCACCCAGCCGCCACCGGCCTCGCCGGTCCACACGCTGCGCGACAGCGCCGGGCGCGCGCTGATCGTGGGCGCCCCCGACGCCGTCGACCAGGGAGGCGCTCGAGGCGGCGACCGAGGCCGAGAACCAGCGGCTCGCCTACGTGGCCCTCACGCGCGCCCAGGTCCGCCTGTACCTGCCGATGTACGCCGACGCGCCGGCCAGGGCGCCCGGGAAGGGCGGCAAGGCGAAGCCGGCATCGAAGGGACCCCTGCACCGGACCGCCGCCTACTTCCCGATCCAGCGCGGCGCTCACGGCGTCGCTGGCGTCGCGCGCGGCGCACCCGGTGGTGTGGTTCGAGGAACACCCCGTCGACCTCGGGGCCGCCGAGCTGCCGCCGCCGCCCGCCGATGCGCTCGCCACGCTCGTCGCGCCGTCGCCGCCCACGGTGCCCGAGCTGGTGCCGCTGCCCGCGGCGCGCGGCGGGCTGCAGCTGCTGTCGTACACGCGCCTCGCCGCGGACCTCGCGGTGGCCGCGCTCGTCCGCCCGCCCCGGCGACGTGCTCGCGCTCGATCCGGCGGAGTTCGACGTCCATGGCACAGCGGGCGACGACACCGCGGGCGAGGTCGGCCCTGACGAGCTGCCCCCCGGCGCGCGCGCCGGCCTGCTCCTCCACGACGTGCTCGAGATCGCGGACCTCGACCTCGCGCGCGCCGCGCCGGATCCGGTCGCGTGGGCCGCCATGCCCGCGGTGCGCGACCCAGCTCACCACCGCCGCGCGCGCCCGCGGCATCGACGCGCGCTACCACGCCCACGCGGCCACCGTCCTCCACCGCGCGCTGACCGCGCCGCTGGCGCTGACCACCGGCGAGGTGCTCGCGCCGCTGGTCGCGGCCACCGCACTCGCCCGCGAGGTCGAGTTCGCGTACCCGCTACCCGCCGGGTCCGCGCGGCCGGGCCTCGTGCGCGGGTTCATCGACGTGCTGGTCGCCTACGACGACGAGCTGTGGGTGCTCGACTACAAGAGCGACCTGCTCGCCGGGGACGACCTCGCCGCCGCCGCCGCGCGGCGCGTGCGCGAACACTACGCCGTGCAGGCGCGGCTGTACGCGATCGCGGCCGATCGGCTGCGCGGGCCGCGCCGGCTCGCGGGCCTGCTGTTCGCGTTCGTGCGGCACGGCCTCGTGGTCCCGGTTCGCCTCGCCGACGACAGCGTGCCCACGTGGACCGCGTGGCTCGCCGCCCTGCCCGCCCCGCGCGCGCTGGAGGTCCGGCCGTGACCGCCCCCCTGCACCCGCGCGGGACGCTGCGCGCGCGGTTCGAGCCCGCGCCGGTGAGCGAGCTGTTCCGCCGGCTCGGCGTCGGCGCGCGCAGCTGCGATCTCGGCGACGAGGGCCTGTACCTCGCCGAGGAGCTGGTGTCCGCCGACGCCGGCTGGCTCGGCTCGACGGACCACCCCGAGGCGCTCGCGATCCTCGTGCTCGCGCTGATGGTCGCGCAGCGCCAGGGCTCGACCTGCCTGCCCCTCGACCGCAAGGGCCCGCTCAGGGGCCTGATCGCCGACATCGCCCGGGTCGCCAAGGTCGACCTCGACATCACGCGCGTGCTGCGGACGATCGGCAACCTGACCGGCACGCCGCGCTTCAACTCGGTGATCGGCTCGAGCGACGCCCGCGTGCCGCTCGTGGTCGAGCGCGGCCACCTCTACACCGAGCGCTCGCGCTGGCTCGAGCAGCGCGTCGCCTCGAGGCTCGCCGAGCGGCTGCGGGTCTCGGTGCAGGCGGCCACCGGTGCGACGACCGGTGCGCTCGCCGACCTCGCCGCCCGCCCCGGCTCGCGCGCGCTGTCCGCCGAGCAGACCCGCGCCGTGGAGCTCGCGCTGACCGGCGCGCTCGCGGTGGTCACGGGCGGCCCGGGCACCGGCAAGACGCTGGTCGCCGCCGCGATCGTCCGCGGCCTCGCGCGCCAGGGCATCACGCACGTCGCGCTCGCGGCCCAGACCGGCAAGGCCGCGAACCGGCTGACGCAGGTGATCGCCGAGCAGCTCGCCGCGGTCGTCCGCTCGGGCACCGCCAGCGGCGTCGACCACGCGCTCGCCGCCGCGCCCCCGGTGGCGCAGACGCTGCACCGCCTGCTCGGCTACGGCGGGCGCCGGTTCGCGCACCACGCGCAGAGCCCGCTGCCGGTGGGCGCGGTGATCATCGACGAGGCCTCGATGATCGACCTCGAGTTGATGGACGCGCTCCTCGACGCGCTGCCCGTCACCGCACCGCTGATCCTGATCGGCGACGCGCACCAGCTGCCCGCGATCGACGCCGGGCAGATCCTCGCGGATCTCGCCCAGGCGGAGGCCGCCCCGGCGGCGCAGCCCGCGGCCGTGACCGGTGAGGTCGCCGGTGCGGCAACGAACGTCGAGGGGACCTCGGCCGGGATCGGGGCATCCGCGCCCGTCGATCCGCTGCGCGCGCGGGTCGCGGTGCTGTCGACCAGCTACCGTATGGACCAGGGCGATCCGGCCGGCCGCGCCGTGTTCGAGCTCGCCCGTGCGATCCAGGCGGGCGAGGTCGCGCGCATCGGCGACCGCTCCCCCCTCGCCACCGTTCGCACCGCCGCCACGCTCACGTTCCGCGGCGCCGAGTGGGTGGACACCGCGAAGGAGCCCCACCCGCACGAGGTCATGCTCGGCGTGGCCGAGGCGACCTGGCAGCACTTCGACGGCCCGCGCGCCCTGACCCTCGCCGAGCGGGTGTTCGCGTTCGACGACGGGCGGATCGCGCCCGCGCACGTGGACGAGCTCGAGGCGCTGTGGGAGCTGCTCGGGCGCGGCCGGATCCTGACCGTCACGCGCGCCCTCGCCACGGGCTCGATCGCGCTCAACGCCCACCTCCACCAGCTCGCGCTCGACCGGATGTCCGTCACCGGCCGGCCCGAGTTCGTGCCCGGTGAGCCGGTGATGATCACCGCGAACGATTACCAGCGCGGGCTGTTCAACGGCGACCAGGGCATCATCGTGCGCGCCGACGAGGGGCTCGATCGCCATCACTACCGCGCGGTGTTCCGCGCCGGCGGCGAGCTGCGACCGTTCGCGATCGAGGCGCTGCGCGACCGCCTCGAGCTGGCGTGGGCGCTGACCGTGCACAAGAGCCAGGGCAGCGAGCTCGACGCGATCGCGCTGGTCCTGCCGCTCGAGGATATCCCGCTGGTCACGCGCGAGCTGCTCTACACCGGCGTGACCCGCGCGCGCGCGGGCGTGGTGCTGTGCGGCCCCAGGCCGGTGCTGGTCGCCGGCTCGAAGCGCGGCGCGCTCCGTCACTCCGGCCTGGGCGCGCGGCTGCGCACGCTGCTGGGCGGTGGCACGTGACGATGCACCCGACGCCGGGATCGGGTGATCCCGCGTGCGCGCACGGGGCCCGCACCGAGGGCGTGTGCGACGCGTGCGGCCACTGCGACCACGAGGTCATCCTCAACGCCGCGTGCTTCCTGTGCGGCACCACGGACCTCGATCCGATCGCGCTATCGCCCAAGAAGACCCCCGCGCTGATCGAGGCCGCGCGCCTGATCCGCCGCAAGCCGTGACGAGCCGGCACGCGCGAGCACGTGGCCAGCGTCGACGAGTCGTGGTGTCCACGACGCCGGCCGCGGGGCGAAGCGGCGTCCGCTCCGGTGGACACCTGCGGGGCCCGAGATGCTGTTCCCCACGGCGCTGCTGTATCCCTCGACGGTCGCGCACATTCGCACGTCAACGTTCGCGCTCGGCATGCCCCACGACCGGCTCGAGCGCGACCTCCTGGACCAGGGCATGTGCCTCGAGCGCGGGCTGATGAGTCGCGACGTCGAGCATGCCGGCAACACGCTCGGCGCGACGATCGTGGCCGCGATGTGGCGCGACGCGATCGCCGACGGGCAGACGATCTCGACCGACGCGACGGGCGCGCTGATCCAGCCGACCAAGGCCAAGGCCGGCACGTCGCTCGCGTGCACGAAGGGGCACTTCTTCACCGCGGTGGTCGAAGCCGAGGCGGTGTTGTTCGCGTGCGTCGAGCGCCACACCAGCGAGGCCCATCGATCCGTTCGTGGACCTGGACGAGGTGCTCCGCATCCTGCCGTACTGGCCGCATGATCGGCACCTCGAGCTCGCGCCGCAGCACTGGGACGCGACCCGCGCACGGCTCGATCCGAGCGAACTCGAGCGCCCGCTGTCGCACAGCACGGTCCCGCCGCCGTCGGCGCCGATCAGCGCGGGCTGAACCGCCTACGCTACGACGGCCGCCGGGGCTGTCGCCACGTGGGGTTCACACAGCCAAGACATTGGTCGTGCTCTACGAACGCAACGTCGGTCGGGGCGCTGGGGGCGCTGGGTGTCTATGGTGGGCGAGCTTCGACTGACGCCGGGCGCGCCCTCAATCCCCGAAGTAGTCGGTGACCGGGCCGTCCGCGACGAGCCCGTTGGCCTCGAGCCTGACGAAGCACGCTGTACAGCTTGAGCCACCGAAATACAGCGGCGCGACTTGCGCCTCGATGGCGACGGAATCGACGGTGAACACGTCCCCGCTGGACGCGTACATCACGGACGCTTGGAGCGGCCCCGCGAGGCCGGCGTAGCAGTAGCGGGCGAATTGAGTGCTGGGGTTCCCGGGCTGGATCACATCGATGAAGTGAAGGAACGGGGCAGGCTGCGCGCAGCCCGTCAGGGTCATCGGATCGAACGGGACGTCGGGCAGGGCGCCATCCGCGAGCTCCGCCGTGGGCCGCAGCTCGAAACCCACGCGTCCACAGCCCCCTGCAAGCAGCGCGAGCATCACCAGCGTCACAGATCGACCCACGCCCGCGCCTGCCGAGTTCGCCATCGCGTCCCAGGTTAACAGGCGCCGGAGATGGCGGGGGCGCCAGCACGCGCGCCCCGCCATCGGTAAGGGCCCGCGAACGGACATATCGATCGATGATCGCGGTCGAGCCGCCCCGCGGGCGAGGCGCGACGAGGAAGCGTACCCGTCGGTACGCGACCGAGGAGCAACGACGCCCCCGGGGATGGATCGGCCGTGAGGGCGATTGAGATGTC
The DNA here is from genome assembly GCA_964203225.1 of Kofleriaceae bacterium. GTDB lineage: Bacteria > Myxococcota_A > Polyangia > Haliangiales > Haliangiaceae > JABFXX01. Next base: position 1,105,744 of record CAXNMK010000001.1, on the reverse strand, counting down.
CGTTCGCGGGCCCTAACCGTCACCGGAACCGACGTCGGTCGGTAACCGTAACCGGTAACCGGGACGGACACGTCTCGCGCCACCCGAGCGCGAAGGCCCGGCCATCGAGAGCCCAGGCATGGCGTCGCCGAACCAACGTCGGGCGGTAGCCGCTGGCTCAGAACTGCTTGCGCAGGCGCGCCGCGACCAGCGCCTTCGGATCGAAGCCGGTGTCGGCCTTGATCGCATCGATCATGTCCTGCATGCCCGCGGGCTGGTTCATGTGCGCCTGGTAGAACCGCGCGATCACGCCGTCGAGGACGTCGGCCCCGACCTGCGCGGCGACGTCCTTGTAGAAGAATGCGCCCTGCATGTACGGCAGGTTGGTGAACAGCTTGTCGGTGATGATGTCGAGCTGGTTGCAGCCCTGTGGCCACGCCGGCGCGCCGCCCTCGGCGATCGCCGCGGTCAGCTCGTCCTGGTAGTCGGCCCAGATCGCCGCCTCCTTGGCCGCGCCGCCGACCTGGCCGAGCGCGCGCGCGGCGAGGTAGCTGACGGTGCCCTCGGATAGCACGAAGTCCTCCCAGCAGCGGAGGCGCACGCCGTCGCCGAACCAGCCGTGCGCGGCCTCGTGGGCGTGGGTGACCTCGTCGTTCATCGCGTCCTTCGCGACGTGGAAGTACGGGTGGTGCTCCATGCCGCCGTACAGGCCCTCGCCCCACACCACCGACACCGCGGCCATGGAGTCGCCGAACGAGTACGGGCCGATGTGCTGCTCGAGCCAGTCGACCACGCCGACCAGGCGCCGGGTGCCGGTGCGCGCCGCGGTCTCGCCGCTGGGCAGCCAGTGGACGCCGATCTTGGTGCCGTCGGTGGTGGTGCCGAGGTGGGCCTTGCCGTACGCGCCGACCGCCCACGCGAGCATGTACGGCGGCGCCTCGGCGTCGATCGTCTCCGGGAAGACCGCGGTCTGGCCCGCAGGGACGCCGGACAGCGCGAGCGAGAACGTGGTGCCGTCGGCGGGCTGGCTGTGGCACGGGAACACGTTGCCGCAGTGGTAGGGCCAGATCACGGTGGAGCCGCCCGGCAACAGGCCGTTGGCGTTCACCTGCTCGCGGAACTTGTACTCGACGACGAGCGGGCTGTAGACGGACGACACCCGGAGCTTGCCCCCGGTGATGGTGAACCGGCGGCGACCGCGGTTGTCGGTGACCCGGGTGATGTCGAGGCCGCCGACCTCGAGGGCGACGTTGCCGTTGCGCTCGAGCTCGATGGTCGCGACCGCGGTCATCTGCGCGAGGTCGACGTCGAGGCTGGTCGCCGCGATGTCGACCGCGCTGGCGCCATCGGCCTTGCCGTCGAGCCAGGCCTCGTCGTCGATCGGCGCGTCGTCGGCGGCACAGGCGGCCAGACCACTCGTGGCGGTGAGCAGCAACGACAGGAGCCAGCGAGCGCGCATCCCCGGCTGTGGGAGCAAGGGCGGGGCCAGATCGGAGGCCACGCGGGCCGCACGATCACAGCCACTTGGCCAGGGTGGCGACTGCCGTTGCCGTCGACCGGGGTGACCGCGGGCCCCGGGACCGGTCCGGGCAGGCGGGCCCCGGGACCGGTCCGGGCACGCGGGGAGATCAGGTCGCCGCAGGCACGGCCGGCGCGGGGGCGACGGCGCCCTCGCGATCGACTGCGATCCCCATCGCCTGGTAGCCCTTGTCGACGTAGACCACCGAGCCAGTGATCCCGCTCGCGAGCGGGCTCGACAGGAACGCGGCGGTCGCGCCGACCTCCTCGGCGGTGATCGCCTCGGGCAGCGCGGCGTTGCGCTGCGCGTAGTCGATCATCTGGCCGATGAAGCCGATCGCGCTCGCGGCGCGCGACGCGAACGGGCCCGCGGAGATCACGTTGACGCGGTGGCCCCACGCGCGGCCCGCTTCGAACGCGAGCACGCGCGCATCGGACTCGAGCGCGGCCTTGGCCGACGACATGCCGCCGCCGTAGCCCGGGATCACGCGCTCGGCCGCCATGTACGACAGCGACAGGAACGACCCGCCGCGGCGCATCACCGGGCCCATCTGCTGGATCAGCGACACGTTCGAGTACGCCGACGCCGACAGCGCGCTCAGGTAGCCCTTGCGCGAGGTCTCGAGGAGGGGCTTCTTGACCTCGGAGCCGTTGGCGAGGCTGTGCACGACGATGTCGATGCCGCCGTCGGCCGCGACCGCCGCGGCGAGGCCGGAGAGCGTGAAGTCGCCGAGGTCGCGATAGCGCCGGCTCGCGCGCAGCTCCGTCGGCACGTCCTCGAGGCGGTCGTACTCGGCGTCGAGCGGGTAGATCTTCGCGAACTGCATCTTCTCGCCGCTCGCGAGCACCAGCGACGCGTCGAACTTGCCGCGCTCGAGCATGGTCTTGAAGATGCCGAGGGCGGGCGGCCAGGTGGCGACGGACACCGTGGCCCCCGCCTCGGCCAGCGCCTTGGCGATCGCCCAGCCGAACCCGCCGTCGTCGGCGACGCCCGCGACGAGGGCGCGCTTCCCTGTGAGATCGATCATCAACATGGGCGGGTGATCGCGCGAATCGGTGATGGAATCAACCGGGCACAGCCCCTACCCTTGCATCCCATGCGAGCGTTCCGCGCGTTCTGGGTTGGCGCCGTCCTGTCCTCGCTGGCCGCCGTGGCCACGCTCGTCGCCTCGGCGCAGGCGGCGCCGCCCCGCCCGGTGGTGTGGCGCGATCGCGTGCACGTCGCCCCGCCCGGCACCACGCCCGCCGTGGTGTCGAACACGCTCTACCTCAACGACTGCCGCACCGGCGGCTGCGCGCTCGTGCCCGGCGCGGACGACGCGCGCACCAACCGCTCGTCGATCCCGCAGACCAGCGTCACGCTCGATCCGTGGCCCCACGGGGACGCCCTGTGGGAGGAGCTCGTGCAGTGCGTGCGCGACACGTTCCTGCCGTTCGACATCCAGATCGTGACGACCAACCCGGGCACCGCGCCGCACTTCGAGGTGATGGTCGGCGGCGGCCCGCTCCAGCTCAGCCCCGACCTCGGCGGCGCCGGCGGGGTGGCGCCGTTCGTCGGCTGCGGCGCGTCCGACGACAACGTGATCAGCTTCGTGTTCCCGAGCGTCACCACCGACCTCGAGTACCTGTGCGGCGCGGTCGCGCAGGAGGCCAGCCACGTGTGGGGGCTCGACCACGAGCTCAACGCGCTCGATCCGATGACGTATCTGCAGCTCGGCTCGCTCAAGCGGTTCCAGAACGACGACGCGCGGTGCGGCGAGGAGCTGGACGCGCCGCGTGACTGCCAGTGCGGCGGCGCCACCCAGAACAGCTACACCTACCTCGGCGCCCTGTTCGGCATGGCGGACCTGCCGCCGCCCACGCTGACGCTCGAGACGCCGGTCGCCGGCCGCCACGTCCCGCCCGCGTTCGCGGTGCGCGCGACGCTGACGTCGGTCCTCGGCGAGACCAGCGCCACCCTCTCCATCGACGGCGCCGAGGCCACCACGCTGTCGCCGGGCCCGTTCGCCTTCAACGCCCCGGCGTCGCTGGCACCGGGCCGTCACAGCGTGGCCGTGACCGGCGTCGACGGCGGCGGCCGCTCGGCGACCCAGACCATCGACGTCGTGGTGATGGCCGCGTGCGGCGCCGGCGTGGGCTGCGCCAGCGGCACGGTGTGCCTCGGAGGCCTGTGCCGCCCCGGCCCCGGCATCGACGGTGGCCTCGGCGCCGGCTGCAGCGCCGACGCGGACTGCCTGACCGGCAGCTGCGGCGCTGCCAGTGACGGCAAGCGGTGCACGGCCGCGTGTGATGCCGGCGAGGTGTGCCCGTCGGGGTTCACCTGCCTCGGCTCCTCGAGCGGCGCCGGGGTGTGCTGGCCCACCGATGACGGCGGCTGCGCGGCGGGCGGCGGGGCGACGAGCGGCAGCGGCGGCATCGCGCTGCTGTGGCTCGCCACGCTCGGCCTCGGCGCCGTGGTGCTCCGCCGCCGGCCGCGCGTGGCATGAACCTGCCCACCCGCGGTGGAGCGCCGACGAGGGCCGATGGCGACGAGGGCGCGCCGTGGGCCTGCTACCGTGGCGGCGTGACAACGCTCCTGATGCGCGCGCTGACCCGGATGCTCGTGTCCGCCCCGCTCGCCGGCCGGCTCGGCCGTCGCCGCCAGCAGGGCGCCGACGCCGCCCTCGATCCGCAGGTGGCGGTCCTGCTCGAGCTGCAGCGCCGCGGCCGCTACCGCCGGCTCGAGACCCTGCCGCCCGCTCAGGCCCGTCGCTACGGTGCCCGCGCACTCGCGCCGATGGAGGTGGCGCTCGCCCCGCTCGCGCGCGTGATCGACACCGAGGTCCCCGGCCCGGCGGGCGCGCTGCCGGTGCGGCTGTACGTGCCCACCGGCGCCGGGCCGCACTGGCTGGTCTACTTCCACGGCGGCGGCGGCGTGATCGGCTCGATCGGGACCGCCGAGCCATTCGCGCGCCTGCTCGCCGCGCAGACCGGCTGCACGGTCGCCTCCGTCGAGTACCGGCTAGGCCCCGAGCATCCGCACCCCGCCGCGATCGACGACGCGTGCGCCGCGTGGGATGCGCTGGTCACGCGGGTACCCGCGGGAGGCAAGGCCGGCGTCGGGGGCGACAGCTTCGGCGGCTTCCTCGCCTCGCACGTGGACCGCCACGGCCGCCGCCCCGGCAACCGGCCGCCCGACCTGCAGCTGCTGATCTACCCGGCGGCGGACCTGACGCTGACGTCGCCGTCGATCACCCGGCTCGGCGAGGGCTACCTCCTCAGCCAGGCGCTGATCCGGTGGTTCGTGGACCACTACTTCCGGCCCACCGACGACCGGATCGCGCCGTCCCCCGCGCGCTGGGCCGACCACGTGGGCGCCGCCCCCGCGATCGTCGTGACCGCCGGGTACGACCCGCTCGTGGACGATGGCGATGCCCTCGCGGCCCAGCTCGCGGCCGCCGGGGTCCCGGTGCGCCACCGCCGGCACCCGGGCCTGATCCACGGCTTCACCAGCGTGGCGGGCGTCGTCACCGCGGCCCGGCGCGCCATCGATGAGATGTGCGCGGATGTGATGGCGGTCTTGGCGTCCTGACGGCCGACGGTGCTAACATCGTCGACGTGACCGCCGTGCTCGTGGCGCTGGCCGATGTCGGGCCCGGGGTCCAGCTCGAGGAGCAGCTCGGCCAGGCCGGGTTCGCGGCGCGCTGGGAGGTCCTCCAGGCCAGCGGCCCGCGCAACCCCGGCCACTACGCCGTGGTGCTCCTCGACGCCGACTTCCTCGGCGACCGGCTGACCGAGGTCACCGAGCAGTGGCGGGATCAGCCGGCCGTGCCGGGCGTCGTCGCGATCGGGTCGTCGGCCGCCGCGCGCGCGCAAGCGCCCCTCGCGAAGGTGACGCTGGTGACCCCGTCCGCGAAGCTGTCCACGCTGGTCGGCGCGATCCAGGAGGCCGCGCAGCTGCGGCTCGCCTCGGGCATGCGGTGGGCCGTGCTGCGCGCGGCCAGCGAGCTGCCGCCGATCGAGGAGGCACCCCTGCACTGGGCGCACACGCTGGCCGCCGCGCGCAAGGTCGACAGCTGGATCCCGCGCACCGCCCTGCGCTGGAACGCGACGCACTACGCGACCCCGACGGACAAGCTCGAGCAGCTCAAGGCCGAGCGCCTGCTCACCGTCCCCGAGCTCGAGGTCGCCGCGCGCATCGACGGCACGCTGACCGTGCAGCGGCTGGTCGGCATGACCGCCAATCCCGAGCAGATGGCGCGCTACCTGTGGATCCTCGCGTCGATGGGCGCGATCGAGCTGACGCCCGAGGTGCGCGACGTCAAGACGCCGGTGCGCCGCCTGCTGGCCGAGCTGCGCGCCCACCTGCGGGCACGCACCGATCGCCTCGAGCGCGCCACCTACTACGACGTCCTCGAGGTGCCGACCACCGCCGAGTTCGAAGACATCGAGGAGGCCTGCCGCCGGCTCGCGCTGCGGTTCTCCCCGGACCTGCTCGAGCGGTTCGATCTCGCCCTGCTGCAGACGAGCGGGGCGCCGCTGTGGGAGCAGGTGGAGAAGGCCCGCGCGGTGCTGGTCGATCACGCCGCGCGCGGCCGCTACCACGACTGGCTGCGCGACCGGATGACAACCCTCAAGACGGTGTGGGCCGTCGACCCGCAGGTGGTCCCGGCCGCCGCGGACGCGTTCCTCCGCGGCCAGCACTCGCTGACCACCAGCGACGTGCACCGCGCGATGAGCGAGTTCGCGATGGCGTGTCGGCTGTTTCCGGGCCACCCCGAGTACGAGGCGAACCTCGCGTGGGCGCGCTATCGCGTGCAGGTCGCGGCTGGCAAGGACAAGGTCCAGGCGGCGCTCGTCGAGTGCAAGCTCGTCGAGGAGCTGCTGCACGGGTGCCGCCCGTGGCCACGCGCGCTGGTGGCGCTGGCGCTCCTGGCCGCCTCGGGCGGCGATGCGGACTCGGCGCGCTGGCACCTCAGCGTCGCCCTCCAGGCCGACCCGACGCTGCCCGCGGCGCAGCAGCTCGCGGTGCGGCTCGGCATGCGGAGGTAGGGATGCGCACGAGCGCGGTCGAGGACCGCCTCCACGCCGCGACCGCCGGCACGATCGAGGCGGAGCTGGTCTCGATCGCCCTCGAGGAGACCGCCGCCGAGCACGGCGCGCTGTTCGTGTGGGACAAGGAGGCGCAGGGCCTGGTGCTCGCGCACCACGTCGTCGGCGGCGTGACGGTGACCCTGCCGCGGGTGGTCAAGAAGGAGACCGGCGGCGAGGGCCAGCGCGCCGGCATCGCGCTCCACGTCTACGACACCGACGCGCCGTACCTCAGCCCGGACACGTCGCGCGATCCGCTCTACACGCGCTACCTGATCGACGTCGGCGCGATCGCGGCAGCGCCGATCCGCTACCAGCGCCGCGTGCTCGGCGTCCTCACCGTGTCCACGCGCCAGCCGCGCGGCCTCGACGCCGCCAGCCTGCGGGCGCTCGCGGCGATCACCGACGTCGCCGCCCCGCTGCTCCGCCGCGCGCAGGTCGACAAGCTGTCCCGCGCCGCGACCGGCCGGCCGCTGATGATCAAGGGCCTGTCGCCGGGCTGGCGCGAGGTCAACCGCAAGCTCGAGCTCGCGGCGCCGACGATCGCGCCGATCCTGATCCGCGGCGAGAGCGGCACCGGCAAGGATCTGGTCGCGCGCTCGATCCACTGGAACAGCCGGCGCGCCGATCGCGCCTACGTCACCGTCAACTGCGCCGCGATCCCCGAGACGCTGCTCGAGAGCATCCTGTTCGGGCACGTCAAGGGCGCATTCACCGGCGCCAGCTTCCACAAGGTTGGCGAGTTCCAGAAGGCCGATGGCGGCACGCTGTTCCTCGACGAGGTCGGCGAGCTGCCGGTGATGCTGCAGGCCAAGGTGCTGCGCGCCGTCGAGCAGGGCGAGGTCCAGCCGCTCGGCTCCAACGAGCCGCCCGAGCGCGTCGACGTCCGCCTGATCTGCGCCACCAACCGCGATCTCGAGGCGATGGCCCAGGTCGGCACGTTCCGCGACGATCTGTTCTACCGGCTCTCGGTGATGACCCTCGATCTGCCGCCGCTGCGCAGCTACAAGGACAACCTCGAGACGCTCGCGAACGTGTTCCTCGAGCAGTCCGCCGCGGCGCACGGCAAGCCGGCGCCGCGCCTCGGCCCCGCGGTGCTCGCGCACCTGGCCGCCTATGACTTCCCCGGCAACGTCCGCGAGCTCAAGAACACGATCGAGCACGCAGTGATCCTGTGCACCTCGGACGAGCTCGCGCCCGAGGACCTGCCCCGCCCGCTGCTTGTCGGCACGCGCGAGGGGGGCGACCGCGCGGGGCCCAGCAAGCCCGCTCGCCCGCCGCAGGTGCCGCTCGACGAGGCCCGCGAGACCTGGCTCGAGCCGCTCGAGCGCCAGTACCTGACCGACCTGCTCAAGCGCCACGGCGGCAACGTGAAGATCGCCGCGCAGGCCGCTGGCGTCAACACGGTCACGCTGTACCGCCTGCTCAAGCGCCGCGGGCTCCAGCTCGGCCGCACGGTCCGCTCGTCATAGGGAATCCCCGAAGCGGTGAGCTCCGAAAACCGGCAAGGGCGAACCTTCGCAGGGTGCGCCATCGCCCGACCGCGACGGCCCGCCGTTCGAGGGCGGACCGACAGGGGTCGTTCAGTTCCACGGGGCTCCGCCCCGCCCTGCGCGGCACGCCGCGCAGGGTTCCCACCCCGGTTTCGAGACTGGTTCTCAGTCTCTCATTCCACGGGGCTCCGCCCCGCCCTGCGCGGCACGCCGCGCAGGGTTCCCACCCCGGTTTCGAGACTGGTTCTCAGTCTCTCAGAGGACGGTGATCTTCGGGAGGAGCGCCTGCAGCGCGGCGATGCCGCCGGCCGCCAGCTCGCGGGTCGCGTACTGGTTGGACACGCCGATCACCTCGCCGTTGAGCGCCTTCACCGTGAAGTAGAAGCCGCCCGAGGCGTTCTCGAGGAGCTTGTACGCGGTGGCCTTGGTGCCCTCGGCCTGGACCGCGAACGCGCCGTTGTAGGCCGCGACGGCGGTGGTGTATTGCTCCGACATCACGAGGGTGCGGCCGTCCGCGCCCACGAAGTTGAAGTGGAAGCGGCCCGACTGACCGACGGACACCTCGAGCTTGTTGGACTCGGCGGCCGCCTCGCGCTTGTCGAGGTAGGTGGTGACGGCGCGCACCGACGAGGTGATCGCGCGGGTCGCGTTCGACTTGGTCGAGTAGACCTGCGAGAAGGCGATCGTCTCGCCGTTGCCAGCCTGGAGGCGCAGGTTGTAGCCGGTGGCGGTCTTGTTGACGGTGTACTGGGCCGGGTCGACGCCGTTGTTCAGGACCGAGAGCGCGCCGCCGATCGCGCCGCTGCGCGACGTGTACGCCTCGGACGTCAGGAGGACCGCGCCGTTGCCGGACTTGACGTGGAAGTAGTGGCTGCCGTTCGTGTTCCAGAACGCCAGCTTGCCCGCCGACGTGGCCTCGTCCTCGGTCTGCCCAACCTCGTCACCGCCGATGGTGGCGCAGCCCGTGGCCGCGAGGGTCGAGAACGAGAGGGCGAGAACGGTGATGAGCGAGTTCAGGGTGCGCATGTGGATGTCCGCACCAGGTACAAACGCCGCGCCAAGTGTAGGTGGCCCTACTACCGCGAAATCACGAGGGACCATGTCGTGGCATTACACCATCAATACAACCAAAGTTGCATCAAAGCAACTTTCACTGCTATGAGTGTTGTTCTCCACAGGAGAGATCTCGGGGGCTTAGCTCGAAGCACCCGGGTCGCGGGCGGCACTCCCGGCGCGCTCCTCGCGGATTCTTGACATGGACCAGGGGGGCGGCGGGCGCGGACTGGGGTCCGGCGAACCCAACGCAACTCGTGTGGATAGCCCGATCAGGCGGGGGCAGTAGCCGAAGCCCGCGTGTCCGCGGGTGAATCGGCGAGCAGCACCAGGCTGCCAGGGAGGGCCGCATGTACGAGCCCCAAACCGCCGACCTCACGCGCCGCGGGGCCTCGCCAGGGACGACGGCACAGGCGCTGCCGCTCCAGGTGGTCACCACCTCGCGTCCGTCACGGACGCAGCGGAGCACGCACGAGTTGATCCATGGGGGGCTCGAGAGTGGCGCGGTGCGAGCGTGACGAGGGTGGTGTGACCGCCCCGCACGCGCCGAGCACGAGGACGGCGACGAGGACGGCGACGAGGACGGCGACGACGATCCGGCTGATGATCGAGGTCATCACGGCTCGCCGGCACCAGCAGCGGCAGGGGAGCAACGATCGCCCGCGCACGCTCTCGACGCGACGGCCGGCTTCATCGAAGCTCGTCGCGTGAGCACACGGGGCATGCGTCGGAGCGTCGAGGAGGCCGTCGTCCTCGCGCTGTTCGATCTGGCGAACCACCTCCAGCGCCGCGGCGAGCACGTGGCCGCAGCCGCCGGGCTGACGACCCAGCAGTGGTTGGTCTTGCTGCAGATCGCCGGCGATCCGAACTTCCCGACCAGCGCGCGGACCTCGAAGGCACCGGTGCTGGCCTCGGACATCGCCCGGGTCCGCGGTGTGTCGCGTGCCACGATCAGCGCGGTCGTTGGCGCCCTCAAGCTACGCGGGCTGATCCGCGAGGAGGCCGACCCCGCGGATCGGAGGAGGCGCTGGCTGGCCATCACCGTCGCCGGCATCGCCGCGCTCTCCGCGATCGAGCCGGCGCGCCGAGCGGCGAACCGCCGCTTGCTCGCGGACTTCGCCCCTTCGGATCGAACGCAAATGCGCGACTACCTCCAGCGCTGTCTCGCCGTGCTGCGCTACGTCCGCGACGATGCGCATCTCACCACCGTGACCAAGCGGGCCCGCGGCACGGTGCGGCCGCCACGGCGCACGCGGTGATCGTCATGGCTGCTGGAGCTGCCAGTCCAGCATGAAGCCCGTCGAGTCCGCGCCGCCAACCTGATCGACGACGACCCAGAAGGTTGCCGTGGTCGTGGCCTGGCCATTCACGGTGAGTGGGTACCGGATGTCGAGCGTGGTGGGGTCGCAGCCGACCGGGCCGCAGAAGCCGGCATTGAACTCGTTCGAGCCGCACGCCCCCGAGAGATCGAAGTCAGGCCAGCTCACCGGCGCACACGCATCGAGCAGGTAGACGGCGGCCTGCTTTCCGTCCACGAGCTCGGCGCGCAGACGCAGGCGGTCCCCCGGTGCGAGCGTGATGGCGTACACGACCTCTCGACCTCGCGCGTCGTACGCGAACGCGCACGCCGGGGGCAGGCCGCTCTCCATCAGCGGGTTGTAGTCATTGGTGGCGCCGAACGCGGACGCCACGCGCGACGTATAGCCTGCCAGGGGGGAGGCGACGGAGGCGCTGACCAGCGAGGCCGCGGTCGCACACGCCTCGGCGGTCCCGCCCGCATCACCGGTCGACGTGTCCATCGGGGCGCCGGCGTCGACCGGAGGGGCGACCGGCTGGGCCGCGCAGAGGTCGAGGGGGACACACACCGTCTCGCACTGGCCGGACCGGCACTCTTCACCCGACCAGCACGCCACACCGTCCGGGCGGACGGGCTCGCAGCGCTTCGAGCCGAGCACGTCGCAGTACGCGTCCTGGCACTCGCCGAGCAGGTTGAAGCTGTTGTCCATACAGGTCGCACCGACCGCGAGAATGGCCTGGACCGGAGCGACACACGTCGATCCCTCGGCATCGCAACTGTTGCCCGTGGCGCACAGCCGGAACGGCGACGCCACGGAGCACGCTTCCCCCACCGCGGCGATCGCTGCGCACTGCCCGGCCCGTGGCGAGCCACCGTCCTCGAACGGAAACTGGCAACCTGGCTGCGCGGGATCCGCGTAGCAGCAGAACGCGACCGTGGGATCACAGGTCCCGTAGAACACCGCACCGATCCCGTCGCGGATCGGGCCACACGCCGCGCCCACGCCGCTGGTGCGGCGAAACATCGAGCGCTGGGCCTCCCCGCCATCGGGGGCCGCGAACCCGAGGCACTCGGAGTCCCACAGGGCCTCGCGGGCCGGCTCCCCGCAGGCGGCATTGTCGAGTGCGGTGATGCAGGTCGTGAACGCCGCGGCATCGTACTCCACGGTGCCCGCGCTGGCGGCACTCACCCAGTCGCCCAGAGGCACGATGTCGAGCATCGGCGCGAGCACGGCTCGACAGCCGGCCTCGTCGAGTTCGGCGGCAGGTGGGAGTCGATCCTTGTACGCAGCGAGACGGTCGTTCTCACGGTACGGGCCGAAGTACGTGCCGAGGTCAGCGCCGCAGCATCGAAACAGCGCCCCGCAGATGGCCTGGGCCGCTCGCGTCGACAGCGCCACCGGCGCGGTGGGACCGTCGGGGCTCGCCGCATCCGGGACCGGCGCCGACGAACTCGAGCCGCCGCACGCGGCCAGGCAGACCATCACGGACAGGGAGACCGAGCGGGAGAGCGCCGTCATCGCGCACCCGCTCGACTCGAACAACATCGTTTTCATGATGAACCATTCCTGTGAAGTTGGACCAAGGGAGGAGCCAGCCACTACTTCAGACGACCATCGAGGACGCGCGCCAGGAGCGCGCGGTAGTGACGCGCCAGGAGCGCATCGCGCTCGGCCATGGTCGCGCCGCCGGACGCGAGGCGGACCGAGATGAACAACTCCTTGCCGACATCGATGATCGGGGCGCCCGCACTGTCGAGTGCCGGCAGACAGGCATAGGCGACGTGAACGAACTCGCCGTCGCCGAACCCGAGCTTGGAGAACACGCGCCACGCACCACGACTGCGCTGCTCGATCGCGTCGATCGGCAGCCCGGCCTGAGGATAGATCGCCGTGTCCGCGCTCATCCCGCCCGGTGCGCCCGGGGACCACGCCGAGCGCGCGGCGCCGTAGAACAGGGTCGCGGCGTCGGCCCACTGGAGGCCGGGGAGCCGGGTCGACGCGTCCTCGCGATGCATCACGAGCCGCTTGAGGAACTCGGCCAGCGTGAACGTCGAGAGGCGGTTGGGCGGACCGCTCGAGCCGTCCGGGATGACCTCGACCCGCTGCGCGTCAGGCTCGACGAAGACGTACCCGAGCGCTGGTGCGGGTGCACCGTAGTTGCCCCCGAACGTCTCGGCAGCGGGCCGCCCGAGCCAGTCGTGCACCAGGTCGTTCGCGCGCGCGCGACCGCCGATGTCGTGAAAGTACCTGGAGAGGCCGTTCGAGCTGTAGCGACTCTCGTCATAGCTGTGGATCACGGTCGCGAGATCACCGAGCGGGATGCCGGCGACCGACGCCGTCAGGCCGACACGATTGTTCGATCGTGCACGCAGCGTGGCTGCGCCATTGGCCACCGCCATGAACTTGGTCGAGCTCCACGGCTGGAACGCATCCGCGTGGCTGCCATTCGACAGGTACCGGTAATGTGGGACGCCGTTCACCCGGCGCACCAGGATCACCGTGACATCGAGGCTGCTCGGAACGATCCCGAGCAGGGCCTCGTCGTCGACCTCGACCTCGCCCCCAGCGGTGGCCGGCAGGTAGCTCACGGTCCGGCCGTCGACGAGCGTGGGCGTCGCGGTGGACGCGACCACCGGGCAGCGGAGGTCGCGATCGCGATTCGAGGGCGCCCGCTTCTTGTGACACACGTCGTCGAGGAACTCGTAATGATCGCCGCCGCTCGCGGCGGCGCATCCGGGGGTGAAACCGTCGGCCTTGCCATCGGCGATCTCGTCATCCGTCAGCCCATCGGGCGCGTCGGTCACGCCACAGCCCATGGGCGCGAGCATCAGCAGCCAGCAACCAACGGCGAACCAGGCGGCACGGGGCGTCATCGCCGATCCGTGAAGCGAGCGCCGTGCCAGCCAGTGCAGGCCACGGCCATCCATGATCCCGCGACGTTCGCCGCGCCGAAGGTGGCCACCGGGTGCGCCATGGCGACCATATCAGCCGGTTGAACCTTCAACTTACAGGTTGCACGACCGAAACGTTAGCAGTTCGACAAACAAGTCTCCAGCGAGGGTGGGAGTGCCCCCCCGGCGGGGATGTGGACGCAGCAGTTCGGCTGACTTCCGGCATTCGGCAGCTGGCACCGATCTTGAAACCCCGGCGATGCATGTGGAAGCTCGTCCTGATCGCCAGCCTCGCGTCCTGCATGGTTGGCGCGTCCCCCCTCGAACCTGATGAGGCCGAGCTCGGGCAGACCGCGGCACCGGCCCCGTCGCTCAACTGGCCCGTGATCCGTTCGGGCGATTCGAACCGGTCGGTGGTGACGGCGCAGTACCTGCTCCGTGACGCAGGCCTCCAGGTGCCGGTCGACGGCGCGTTTCGCTCCACCAGCGTCGCCGCGGCCCGCAGCTTCCAGTCGACGCACGACATCCCGGCGGGCGGGGGCATCGCGCGCGACCGTGCGGCCGTGACAGCCGTGCAGGACCTGGTGAGCTCGGGCGCGCGTCGCGACGGCCGACGTCACCCATACTAGTTAGTTAAGCAAACTATAATTTCGGTTTTCTGTTGCTGACAAAGTCCATCCGCACATAGGGTTCACCTCAATGCACACCTCGATTCAGCTCGTCGCCCTGCTTCCGTTCGGCCTGATGGCGCTCGCAGCCTGCGAGGCTGGCGGGCACGCCCCGGCCCCCGATGCCGCCGACGTCGGCGGAGCCCCGGATCCGTTCACGGCACAGCCCGACACCGGCGAGGGCCTGACCAACGTGTCGGCAGACCTCGACGCGGTGCTCGAGCATGGCTCGCTCGCCACGGCCTGCAGCGCCTATGCGGCCGCACCGACCGACCGCGCACGGCGGCTGCGCTGCGGCAAGGCGATGTTCTTCTACGAGGGGTTCGGCACGACCGGCGTGCCGAGGCCCCTGGTCAGCTGGCTCCTCGAGAGCTTCCCCGCCGAGGTCGGCCCCGGGTTCGCCCGGCTCGGGATGGTTCCGGATCCAGACTCGGCCGATGGCCTGCCACTCGGGTTGGCGCCCGGCGCACCGCTCGGCAGCGTCGAGACGCTGGCGTTCACCTGTGCGAGCTGCCACTTCGGCCGCCTGCCCGATGGCCGCTACGCTGTGGGCGCGCCCAACCACGACCTCGCCTATGGTCGGATGAACCTGATGCTCACGCTGACGCCGACCATGGCGATGCCAGGTGCGAGCGAGGCCGCCCACGACCCGGACGCGCTGGCCGTGATCCAGCCGCTGCGCGATCGGATGGCCGCGGATTCCTCGATCCAGGCGTCGCTGATCGGCGCCTTGCTCCCGCTCATCTTCGGCGGGAGCACGTCGCTCCCTCCGTTCTCGAAAGAGAACGAGCGCGCGTACGCGCACTGGCGCTCCGGCACGATGGACTTCTTCATCCAGCCGCTGCCGTTCGACGACCAGGTCCACACCATCTCGAAGATCAGCGCCCTGTGGGGGATCCCGACGGACGCGGAGCTCGCGGACCAGGGGATCTCGAACGCGATGCTCGGCTGGACGGGCGGCACCTCACGCCTCGCTCACTTCCTGTACAGCTTCGTGGATCTTGGGGGGGGGGATCCCACCGGGTGGAGCGAGGATCGCCTCGCCCCGCTCGCCGACTACATCGCGTCGCTCCGAGCGCCCGAGGCTGCCAACCTCCCGTCCGCGAGCGAGGTCGCGTCGGGTCGTGCGGTGTACCTGAACGCCTGCCAGACCTGTCACGGTGGACCGCGTGGGATGGGCGATCGGCTCTACACGTTCGAGGAGATCGGGACCGACGACGCGATCCGATGGTGGGCCGACGGGCCCGATCAGGACGGCCAGCCGTGCTGCGGGCTCCGCTTCCCCGAGGGCGATTCGATCACCCACGCGCTCAAGTCACCGCGCCTGACCGGGCTGTGGGCGATGGGCCGGTTTCTGCACAACGGCGCGCTCGACTCGCTCGAGCAGCTGCTGTGCCTCGCACCGCGGCCCGGGTGCGCGCGACCTCGCGTTCGGCGATCAGGGCCACACGTTCGGGTGCGAGCTCCCCGAGGCGGATCGCGACGCGTTGCTCACCTACCTGCGGGCGCACTGACAGGCGGACCGCCGAGTGGGGGCCTCCCAGGGGGACCAGGCTCCGGCTACCTGCCCCGCCGCGTGATGGCCAGTCGAGGCGCCGGCTGTCTGAAAGTTGTTGGTTAAACTGCCAACATCACACGCGAGGCCGGAGCCAGGCCACAGGCGCCACGCTTGCAGGGGAGACCAGGACGGTCCCAGCCCAGGAGGCACCGTGTCGAACATGTCCCGGTCCGCGCTCTCGCTCGTCATCACTCTGGCTGCCTGCACGGCGGCCGCGCCCCCCGACACCCTGCTGTCCGAACCCGAGGACACCCTCGAGGCCGCCGCGGACTGCTTCGTGGACCGGGCGGACGCGCTGCCGGTTGTCGGGCGTGTGGGTGCCCACGAGGTCGGCTCGTTCCGGGTCGAGGTCCGGCCCGACGCGGGCATCGATGTCCGCCACACCTCGGCGCCGTCGCGGTCGCTGTTCGCCAGCGCGAGCGGCGCGCCGTGGACAGCGGCACGCGCCGAGGTTCGTGTCACCGAACACCAGGGCTCGTTTCAGTTCGACGAGGCCCTGCAAGCGGGCTGCACCACGCCCACGTTCGGCGCGGTGCACGATGGCACCGGGGTGCTCGCGCTGCGCGGCGGGTTCTCCGACACCCGTGCCGCGTGCGCGAACCTGACGTGGGAGGTCCAGCTCTGCGAGGCGCGGCCAGGGCACCTGGCGTTCCGGTTCACCACGAGCGATCCGTCGTTCGGCCAGCTGACGCTGCGGGTCGCCTCGAGCGCGAGCGAGCGGATCTTCGGCCTTGGCGAGCAGTTCGGGCACGACACGATCGATCTCAAGGGCCGTGCGCTCCCCGTGCTGGCCCAGGAGGGAGGGGTCGGCCGCGGCCACACCCCGATCTCCCCGGCCGTGAACCTGGCGTCGCCCGGCTCCGCGGGCAGCCAGGAGTCGACGTACTACGCCGCCCCTCACTACCTGACCAGCGAGCTACGCTCGCTGTTCCTGGAGAACCCCGAGCTCTCGATCTTCGACTTCACGGCACCCGACACGACCCAGATCCGGCTCCACGCGCCGACCATGATCGGCCGGATCCTGTTCGGGCAGAACCCGCTCGAGCTCGTCGAGCGGTTCACCGAGTACGCCGGACGGATGCCCGCGCCACCGGCCTGGGTCAACGAGGGCGCGATCGTCGCGCTCGCACGCGACCTGCCGCACAGCCAGGCCATCGTCGACCGACTCCTCGCGCGCGGCGTCCAGCTCGCCGCGGTGTGGAATCAGACGTGGTCCGGCAAGGTCCGGACCTACATCGGGGAACAGGTCCTGTGGAACTGGGTACCCAACGCCAGCTACCACCCGGGCTGGAACGACTTCGTCAACCGCCTCGCGACGAACCAGATCCGGACCCTGTGCTACGTGAACCCGATGCTGGTCGACCCGCCCGCGGAGGCCGGACCGGTGTCGCGCAACCTGTTTCGCGAAGCACGCGATCGCGGCTACCTCGTCGCCACGGAGGACGGCTCCCCCTACCTGCTGAAGGTCACGGCGTTCGACGCGGGGCTGATCGATCTGACCAACCCCGAGGCCCGCACGTGGATGAAGGCGATCCTCCGGGACGAGGTGATGACCAAGGGTCACTGCAGCGGCTGGATGGTCGACTTCGGCGAGGCGCTGCCGTTCGACGCCAGGCTCGCCTCCGGGGTCAGCGGCGCCGCCTTCCACAACCAGTACCCCGTCGAGTGGATGCGCCTCAACCGCGAGGCGATCGCGGAGGCGGGGCGCCTGGGAGAGATCCTGACCTTCAACCGCTCGGGGTCGACGCGCACGCCCGCCTACAGCTTGCTGCTGTGGCAAGGCGATCAGCTGACGACCTGGGACAAGTACGACGGCATGGTGAGCGCGCTGCACGGCCTGATCGGCGGCGGCTTCTCCGGGCTCGCGCTCAACCACTCCGACACCGGCGGCTACACGTCGCTGAGCGTGAGCGGGCTCGTCGGGTACGAGCGCGAGCCGGAGCTCCTCGAGCGGTGGACCGAGATGAACGCGTTCACGGCGGTGCTGCGCACCCACGAGGGCAACCAGCCCGATGTGAACGCGCAGATCTACAGCAACGACGCGGCGATCGATCACTTCGCGCGGCTCTCGAAGGTCTACAAGGCTCTCGCGTTCTACCGGACCGAGCTGTTCGAGGAGGCCTCCACCAAGGGCTGGCCGGTCGTCCGGCACCTGTGGATGCAGTACCCGACGGATCCGACCGCGGCGACGATCGATGACCAGTTCCTTCTCGGCAGCGAGCTCCTGGTCGCGCCCGTCAAGAACAAGTGCTGGACCTGGCCCGTCTGCCCGTACGACAAGGAGGTCTATCTCCCCGCCGGGACCTGGGTGCACCTGTGGACGGGGGCGGTGCTCGGCTCGCCGACGTCTGGGCAGCGCGTCACCGTCAAGGCCCCGATCGGTCAGCCCGCGGTGTTCTACCGGAGGGGCTCCGCGGTGGGCGCGCGGTTCGTCGCCAACCTCGAGGCCGCCGGGATCACGGTGGCGTCTCCGCCATGAGCCACCCGCCAAGGAGCCCGAGCATGCCCCAGATCCATCCCCTCCCCCTCGCGGCGCTCGGCATCCTGGTCGCCTGCGGTCCGGGAACCCCGGCGCCATCCACCCGCCCGCTGTGGTCGGACGGCACGCACCTTCGCGATGCCGAGGGCCGCGTCGCGGTGCTCCGCGGGGTCAACGCGCGGGTCGAGGGCGTGTTCGACGTCACCTTCGACGACGGCCGCGCGCCCCTGGAGCCGATCCCCGCGCTGACCCGTACGGACTGTACCCGGATGCGCGCGCTCGGGTTCGACCTGCTGCGGCTGCCGATCAACTGGAGCGGGATCGAGCCGGTCCGGGGCCAGTTCGATGCGGCATACCTCGCGCGCGTCGACGCCACGATCGCCTGCGCGGCCGATGCGGGCATGTTCGTGCTCGTCGATCTCCACCAGGACGCCTACTCCAAGGAGATCGGCGAGGACGGGGCGCCGCGATGGGCGATCGTGCCGGCGCCGACGGAACTGCTCGGCGGCCCGCTCACCGACCTCGGGAGCCGGCGCCTGTCGGAGCAGGTGCAGGCGGCGTTCCGCACGTTCTTCGATCCCGATGACACCGCCGGTCTCCAGGAGGCCTACGGCGACATGCTCGCGCACGTGGCCACGCGCTGGGCCGACGAGCCCGCGGTGATCGGGTTCGAGCTGTTCAACGAGCCCGACACCGGCACGGCGGAGGTCGACGCGTTCCACGCACGCGCGAGCGAGCGCGTGCGTGAGGCCGCCCCCGAGAAGCTGGTGCTGTTCGAGCCACCGGCGCTGCGGAACTTCACCGACTTCGTCCCGAGGTCGGCGGCGCCGGTCGCGCTCGACGGGGCGGTCTACGCCCCCCACATCTACACCTTCGTGTTCCAGCCCGACCAGCGCGCGTTCGAGCGCGCGACCCCCGACGATCTCGAGGCGAGCGTGCGCGGTGCGCGCGAGGAAGCGGAGGCGTGGGGCACGCCCCTCTTGATCGGCGAGTTCGGCGTCGCGCCGATCGACGATGCCGCGCACACCCGGTGGATGCAGACCGAGGCGCAGCTCCACGATCGCTACGTCGCATCGAGCGCGTTCTGGCTGTGGAAGGAGGCGAGCCAGGGCAGCTGGGGCCTGTTCGATCACGACGCGAGCACGGGCGCGTGGACCGAGCGCCCGCTCGTCGTCGCATGGGTGTCACGCGTGCACGTCGCCCGGATCGCTGGCACCCCCGCCTTGGTCGAGTCGACCGCGCAGGGGGATGCGATCCGGGTGGAGCTCCGGCCCGGAACGGCGACCGCCGCGCCGCACCAGATCTACGTGCCCGAGCGGTTCGCCGGGTCCGTCGTCGCGCAGTGCGACGGCGTCGTCATCCCTGCGCCCCGGGAGCCTGCGACGGGCCTGCTCGAGATCCCGTGCGGCGGCGTCCTCGAGGTGGGCGCCACGCCACCTGGCCGGCCGTGACCGCACCGCCCGCTGGTTCGGCTATGATCGGGGGGATGGCAACGCGTCCACGATCGCGGCGCTCCAGGCGCGCAGGTGAAGAGATCGAGCTCGTCAAGATGGCGGCACTCGCGAAGCGCTCCGGCGTCCCGACGCCGACGATCAAGCACTACATCCGCGAGGGCCTGCTGCCCGGACCGCACGTGCGGACCAGCAAGAACATGGCGTACTACGATGGCCGGAGCGTCGATCGGATCAGGACGATCAAGGCGCTGCAGGCCGATCAGTTCCTGCCGCTGCGCGTGATCGGAGAGCTGATGGAGCCCGCACCCAGCGCGGCCCTGCGCTCCGACCCGCGGAGCCAGCGCAGGACGCTGGGCGCGCTGGCGCCGGCGGTCGCCGCCGATCGCAAGGTCCAGCGCCGACGGCGGACCGACGTCCTCAAGACCGAGAGCCTGACGAAGGCCGAGCTCGCACACCTCGAGAAGGCCGGCGTGATCGAGCTGCGCGGCGAGGGAGAGACCGCTGGGTACAGCGGCCCGGATCGCGACATCGTCGAGCTCGTCGGCGAGCTCCGCCGCCTCGGCTACGGCGCGCTGTTTCCGATCGAGATCTGCGCGGTGTACCTGGAGGCGGTCCAGCGCCTGCTCGCCGTCGAGATCTCCCAGTTCAGCAAGCACGCGCTCGGGCACGCGCTCCCCGGCCCTCTGCCCGAGGTCGCTCGTCAGGCCATCGGGTTCGGCGAGCGGCTGGTGATCGCCCTGCGGTCGAAGCTGATCCCGGCGATGCTCGCGCGCCTCGGAGCGGGGGACGACGAGTAGCGCGGGATCGGTCGCCCGGGCGATGCAGTAAGCTCCCGGTCATGGCGACCGAGCTCAAGACGCTGTGCAACCGCGACTGCCCCGATGTCTGCGCGATCGTCGCGACGGTCGAGGACGGCCGGGTCATCCGCATCCAGGGCGACAAGGACCATCCGGTCACGCAGGGGTTCCTGTGCCACCGGACCGGGCAGTTCCTGCGCACGCAGTACGCGCCCGACCGGCTGACCACGCCGTTGATTCGCCGCGACGGCGTGCTCCAGCCCGCGACCTGGGACGAGGCGCTCGATCTGGTCGCGACCCGTCTCCTGCAGATCCGGGCCGAGTCCGGGCCCGCGGCGATCCTGCACTACCGCTCGGCGGGAGGCATGGGGTTCGTCAAGCACGTCACCAGCTACTTCTTCGAGCAGTTCGGGCCCGTCACCGACAAGAAGGGCGACATCTGCACGGGCGCCGGCGAGGCCGCCCAGATCGCCGACTTCGGCGACTACGAGGCGAGCGATCCGCGCGACCTCGGTAACGCGCGCCAGGTGATCCTGTGGGGCCGCAACGTCTACGTGTCGTGGTCGCACCTGCTGCCGGTGCTGCGGGCCGCCCGCGAGGCCGGCACCCAGCTCACGCTCGTCGATCCCGTCCACCACCGCACCGCCTCGATCTGCGATCAGGTGTGGCAGCCGCGGCCGGGCGGCGACTTCGCGCTCGCGATGGCGACCGCCCGCGTCCTGTTCGACTGCGGCTGGGCCCACCCCGACGCCCTCCAGTGGTGCGATCACCTCCCCGCGTTCCGAGCGCTGTGCGAGACCCAGCCGGTCGCTGCGTGGTGCGCCGACGCCGATCTGCCGGTCGCCGCCGCCGAGGATCTCGCCGCGCGCCTCCACGCCGGGCCGGCCACGATCCTCGTCGGCTGGGGCATGGGCCGCCGGCTCAACGGCGCCGGCATCGTCCGCGCGCTCGATGCGCTCGGCGCGATCACCGGCAACATCGGCGTCCCGGGCGCGGGCGTGTCGTTCGAGGCCAAGCGTCGCGGCGCGTTCGACATGTCGTTCATCCAGGGCAACGCGCCCCGCTGGGTCACCGAGCCCACGCTCGGCCAGGACATCCTGGCCGCCCAGGATCCGCCGATCCGCGCGGTGTGGATCACCGCCGGCAACCCGGTCGCGATGCTGCCGGACTCGCAGACCGTGGCGCGCGCGCTCGAGACCCGCGAGCTCGTGGTGGTCGTGGACTCGTTCCTGACCGACACCGCCGAGCGCGCCCACGTGGTGCTGCCCACCACCACGCTCCTCGAGGACGACGATCTCCTCGGCTCGTATGGCCACCACTACATCGGCGTGTCGCGCCCCGTGGTGCCGCCGCCGCCCGGCGTCCTCACCGATCTCGAGATCATGCAGGCGCTGGCCGCGCGCGTGGGGCTCGCGGACGCCCTCGCCGGCGACGCCCGCGCGTGGAAGCGCCGGATCCTCGCCGGCAAGATGGCCCCGCTCGGGATCACCCTCGAGCGCCTCGAGGCCGAGGGCCCGATCGAGAACCCGCTCGTCGGGGACGTCGCGTTCGCCGACCGCCGGTTCCCGACGCCGACCGGCCGCGCGCAGCTGATGACCGCGCCGCCGCCGCCGCCCACGCTCCCCACGCCCGCGTTCCCGCTGGTCCTGCTGTCCCTGTCCACCGACAAGGCCCAGGCCTCGCAGTGGGCGCGCGCCCCGGAGGCCCCGCTCGAGGTCACCGTCCACCCCGACGCCGCCGGCGGCATTCCCGACGGCGGCCTCGCGCGCCTCGAGTCGGAGATCGCGGGCATCGACGTCCGCGTCCGCCACGATCCGCAGCAGCGCCGCGACGTCGCCATCGTGCCCAAGGGCGGCCACCTCCGCCGCGGCATGTGCGCCAACACGCTGATCCGCGCGCGCCTGTCCGATCAGGGTGAGGGCGCCGCGCTCCACGACGAGCTCGTGCGCCTGGTCCCCGCCGCGCCACCGCGGTGAACGCGTGCGGCTCAGTGCTGGGAGGCGCAGGCGAACCCGGCGCCGCCCTGCCGCTGCGTGCACACGCCGAGCTTGGCCTTGTCGTACCGGCACACGTCGGCGAGGCGTGTGCACACCTCCACCGGGTCGTTGGTGGTACCCGACGGCGTGCGCGCCCCACCGGGGCCACAGCCGAGGACGAGCAGGAGACCGAGGGTGCGGATCACGGGGTCAGCCTGGCCCACGCCGACGCCTTGTGTCGTCGTAGCGCAGCGCCTCGACCGGCGTCAGCGACGACCCGAACATCGCGGGGAACCGGTTCCCCGCGCCGGCCGGCCGCGCCCAGGAGATGACCGCGCCGGCGCCGTCCCCCGCGGTACCCACATGCGACGGAAGGACGCCCGCGTCACCCCGTGGCTGCGACGCCAGCCTCGGGCGCTTCGCCGCGCGCGCCCTCGATCTGCTCTTCGGTCATGTAGCGCGGGCCCGCCGCCTCGGGATCGGTCGAGCGAACCGGGGCGCCGCTGCGCGTGGTCGTCGTGTTGCCCCAGTGCGAATACACGGGCTGGTCGGGACGCACGCGCTCGGCATACTTTCGCTTCTGCCCGGTCGCCGGATCGATCTCGGTAGCTGACGCGAGGTGGCGCTCGACCTCCTTGTCCGTCAACACGGTCTCGATGAACTGGATCGCCTCGGGCGTGAGCGAGAGACTCGCCTTGATCGCTTCCTTCACATCCGTCTTGCCGTCGGTCGCCGTGCCACCGCCGTCGGCGATCATGTTGAGGCTCTTCGACACCGCGCTCGGGTGACCTGGCGGCGCGTAGCAGAAGTGCTCGTCCCACGGCACCGCGGTCGCCTTCGTCGGCCACGCATCGCAGACCGCGACGTCGCTGCCCGGCTCCTTGTCGCCGTCGCCGATGTGGCAGAACGCGTGATCGATCGGAGACGACACGACGGCGATCGGCTCGCCGGCGGCCTTGATGCGCAGGAAGTAGAACGCGATCATCGCCTGGTCCCAGCAGGTACCACCGCCGCCCGGGCTCGCGACCCCCATGGCCGAGACCCCGCTCATGATCTCCGCCCTCGCGGCGTGGAGCGCTTCGGGATATGCCAGCGCGAGGCGCTTCGCGGCGTCGTTGGAGAACTTCCAGTGCTGCTCGTCGTTGACGCGATCGCGCAGGATCGAGCCGCGATAGGCAGAGTTGCCCTTCGACGCACGGAGCGAGTGAGTGATGTTGCCCGCGTGTGCGTTGATCTGCTTGACGTCCTGGATGACCGCGTGCGCGATGTTGAGGCGCCGCCCAACTTTTCCGCTGACCTTTCGATCCGTGCTCGGGTCGAAGTCGCGGGTCGCGGGCGTCGTGGGCTGGGGCGCGAACCGATCGAGGTCGGACATCTGGCTCATGATACGGGCAATCGCCCGCGGGCCTTCCCGATTTCGGCTAGTCGATCGCCTCGGCGTAGGTGGCGCTCTGGCGGTCGGCATCCGCGATCGCCTTCTCGACTTCACGTACTTGAAACTTCTTCCGTTTCCCGCCAACCCACTCACCGGTGAGCGTGAGCATGCAGGTGTTGCCCTGCTTGCAGAAGAACCCCCACTTGCCGGCGATCGGGACCCCCATCTGGCTGTCGTTCGCGTCGATCTCGAGGGCGTCCAGCGCATCACCGACCTTGGCGCTCTCCACATAGGTGCGGTTGTCGGCGATCTGCACGAGCACCGGCATCCGCACCATGGCGCGAGCGGGCAGCTGGTCGAGCCAGGCGAGCAGGGCGTCAGCGGGATAGATCGCTTGCTTCATCGCGTCCTCTGGTGTTCTGGGGACCACCGTGGTCCCCGATCCGTTCTGCGCCGGGATCGGCTTGGACGAGCTGCACGCCAGGCAGATGGCAATCACGGTCGTGCAGCGCATGCGGAAAAGCCTACAGCACGCGATCCGCGCGCGCCGCGACCTGGTGGACTTTTCCGGATCGCCCCCGCGCGCGGACGTTCGGCGCCCGGCGTGATCAGCGCTGGGTCACGCGACCGGGACCGCCTGCACCGGTTAGACTCGGGTGGGTGGGGACCGCAGCCGAGAGCGACGCGTGGCCGGTGCCACGCGGCTTGTTGCCGAGACGGCGCGGCCCGCGGGCGACGCTGGAGCAGGCCCAGGTCCTGCTCGAGAGCGAGCGGACGATCGCGGGCGCGCTCGCGATCCGCGCGATCGCGCAGCGCTGGGACACCGGGCGGATCAGCCGGTCGAACGAGGGGCTGCCGCGCGAGCAAGAGGTGGTGGGGATGCTCGGGCTCGTGAGCGGGCTCGCACCGGATCGCGTCCGCGTGGCCGATGACGCCCTGCGCGAGGTCATGACGCGCCACGAAGGGCTCGAGGCCTCGCTCTCCGGACCGGCCCCCCTCCACGAGATCGTCGAGGAGTTCGGCCTGACGCAGCTCGCGCGCATGATCTTGCGCGTCGTGGTGGCGCCGCACATGTGGGGAGAGATCGCGCAGCTCTACGCCGCGGTGGTCAACAACCCGACGCGCGCGACCGTCGACGAACAGCTCGTGCGCGAGCTCCTGGGGCCGGCGCTCAGCCCGCACCAGCTCGCCTACGAGCTGGGCCCGCGGCGCCCGCTACGCCGGTTCGGGCTGATCCGCACCGTCACCGGCGAGCCGCGCCCGTTCACCGGACTCGCGCCGGACCCGCTGATCGTCGCGCGGCTGCGTGGCGAGCCGCTCGACCGAGATCCCGACGGCAAGCTGGCGATCGCACCCGCTCGGGCTGCCGATCGACCAGCTGCGGCTGGCCGCGCCGATCGCGCACATGCTCCAGGAGGCGATCGCGCGGCCGCCGGCTCGGCCGCTGCGGATCGCGGTGCGCGGGCGCGATGGCAGCGGCCGCCGCGCCCTGCTCGCGGCGCTCGCCGCGCTCGCCGACCGCCGGCTCGCGATCATCAACCTCCACCATCTCGACGATCCCACCGGCGGGGGCCTCCGCCGCGTCCTCGAGCGCTGCACGCTCGCGGGCTGGATCCCGTGCATCGATGGCCTCGACAGCGTCGCCAGCGACGATCGCACCCGGCGCGAGCGCTTGCGCCGCACGCTCGCCGACGTCCCGGGCCCGCTCGTGCTCCGCCTCGAGCGCGACGCGCACCCACCGCTCGAGCCGGGCTACCTCGCGATCGACCTCCCCGACCTCTCCGAGACCGAGCGCCTCGAGGTCTGGCGGCGCGAGCTCGCCGCCCACGGCGTGAACTCGCCCACCGACGCCCTCGGCTCACTCACCACCCGCTGGCGCATCGGGCCCGGCACCATCCACCGCGTCGTCGCGCTCGTCTCCGAGGCCGGCACCGCGCACGTCACCCCCGCGCAGATCGATCGCGCGGTGAGCCAGCACGTCGAGAGCAAGCTCGCCGCCGTCGCCGAGCGGATCGACCACCTGCCCACGCTGGCGAGCCTCGTCCTGCCCGCCGACATCATGGACTCACTCACCGAGCTCCTCGCCCGCCTGCGGCTCCACCGGCGCGTGTTCGAGGAGTGGGGCATGACGCGCGTCGCGAGCACCAACCGCGGCATCACCGCCCTGTTCCAGGGGCCACCCGGCACCGGCAAGACCATGGTCGCCGGCGCCCTCGCCCACGAGCTCGGCATCGAACTCTACCGCGTCGACCTGTCGCGCATCATGTCCAAGTGGATCGGCGAGACCGAACGCAACCTCGCCAACGTGTTCTCCGCCGCCGAGGACAGCCAGGCGCTCATCCTGTTCGACGAGGCCGACTCGCTGTTCGGCAAGCGCACCGAGGTCAAGTCCGCCAACGATCGGTTCGCCAACCTCGAGGTCAACTACCTGCTCCAGCGCCTCGACTCGTTCTCCGGCGTCGCCATCCTCACCACCAACCTCGGCACCGCCATCGATCCGGCGTTCAAGCGCCGCCTCGCGTTCCGCGTTCACTTCCCGATCCCCGACGAGGACCAGCGCGAGCAGCTGTGGCGGGCGCATCTCCCGGCCAGCCTGCCCACCGCGGGCGACCTCGACCTCGCCGACCTCGCGCGCCGCTATCCGCTGACCGGTGGCTCGGTCCGCAACTGCGTGATGCGCGCCGCCTTCCTCGCGGCCGCCGAGGACGCGCCGCTGTCCCAGGAGTACCTGCTGCGCGCCGTCCGCCTCGAGTATCGCGCCGCCGGCAAGCTCAGCGAGTCGGGGCCGCTGGAATGACCCGCGACGACGCCCCCTCGAGCGACTGGCAATCGCCGCCGCGCGCGCTGCGGCCCCGGCGCAGGGGACCGCGCGTCACGCACACCGACGCCCTGCGACTGCTCGAGAGCGAGCGCGAGGTGGTCACCGCGCTCGCGCTCCGCGCGCTGGCCGAGGCATGGGACACGGGCCGGCTCAGCCACGACGACGGGACCGCCCTGCCGCGCGAGCACGAGATCCTCGGCATCATGGGCGTCCACCAGGGCCTCGCGGGCGCGCGCCTCGCCGAGGCACGCGAGCAGGTCGCCGAGGTCATCACGGCCGCGAGCGTCCTCGAGCGGTCGCTCGTGGGCACCCGGCCGCTCGGCGAGCTGGCCGAGGAGTTCGAGCTGTCGCCGCTCGCGATCAAGGTGCTCGTACTCGTGGCAGCGCCCCAGCTGTGGGGCGAGCTGGCGCAGCTGTACGGCATCGTGGCGGGCGCGAGCGGGCGCTCGATCGTGGACGAGCACCTGCTGCGCCTGCTGCTCGGTGACCTCGTCGCTCCACACCACCTCGCGCACGAGCTGTTGCCGACCGAGCCGCTGCACCGGTTCGGCCTCGTGCACGTGACGAGCGATGATGCGCCGCCGTTCTCCGCGCTCGAACTCGATCCGATCGTACTCGCGCGCCTGCGTGGGGAGACGCTCGACGAGGATCCGCAGGGCGAGGTCGACGTCCAGCCGCTCGGGCTGCCGATCGACCAGCTGCGGCTGGCCGCGCCGATCGCGCACATGCTCCAGGAGGCGATCGCGCGGCCGCCGGCACGGCCGTTGCGGATCGCGGTGCGCGGGCGCGATGGCAGCGGCCGCCGCGCCCTGCTCGCGGCGCTCGCCGCGCTCGCCGACCGCCGGCTCGCGATCATCAACCTCCACCATCTCGACGATCCCACCGGCGGGGGCCTCCGCCGCGTCCTCGAGCGCTGCACGCTCGCGGGCTGGATCCCGTGCATCGATGGCCTCGACAGCGTCGCCAGCGACGATCGCACCCGGCGCGAGCGCTTGCGCCGCACGCTCGCCGACGTCCCGGGCCCGCTCGTGCTCCGCCTCGAGCGCGACGCGCACCCACCGCTCGAGCCGGGCTACCTCGCGATCGACCTCCCCGACCTCTCCGAGACCGAGCGCCTCGAGGTCTGGCGGCGCGAGCTCGCCGCCCACGGCGTGAACTCGCCCACCGACGCCCTCGGCTCGCTCACCACCCGCTGGCGCATCGGGCCCGGCACCATCCACCGCGTCGTCGCGCTCGTCTCCGAGGCCGGCACCGCGCACGTCACCCCCGCGCAGATCGATCGCGCGGTGAGCCAGCACGTCGAGAGCAAGCTCGCCGCCGTCGCCGAGCGGATCGACCACCTGCCCACGCTGGCGAGCCTCGTCCTGCCCGCCGACATCATGGACTCGCTCACCGAGCTCCTCGCCCGCCTGCGGCTCCACCGGCGCGTGTTCGAGGAGTGGGGCATGACGCGCGTCGCGAGCACCAACCGCGGCACCACCGCCCTGTTCCAGGGGCCACCCGGCACCGGCAAGACCATGGTCGCCGGCGCCCTCGCCCACGAGCTCGGCATCGAGCTCTACCGCGTCGACCTGTCGCGCATCATGTCCAAGTGGATCGGCGAGACCGAACGCAACCTCGCCAACGTGTTCTCCGCCGCCGAGGACAGCCAGGCGCTCATCCTGTTCGACGAGGCCGACTCGCTGTTCGGCAAGCGCACCGAGGTCAAGTCCGCCAACGATCGGTTCGCCAACCTCGAGGTCAACTACCTGCTCCAGCGCCTCGACTCGTTCTCCGGCGTCGCCATCCTCACCACCAACCTCGGCACCGCCATCGATCCGGCGTTCAAGCGCCGCCTCGCGTTCCGCGTTCACTTCCCGATCCCCGACGAGGACCAGCGCGAGCAGCTGTGGCGGGCGCATCTCCCGGCCAGCCTGCCCACCGCGGGCGACCTCGACCTCGCCGACCTCGCGCGCCGCTATCCGCTGACCGGTGGCTCGGTCCGCAACTGCGTGATGCGCGCCGCCTTCCTCGCGGCCGCCGAGGACGCGCCGCTGTCCCAGGAGTACCTGCTGCGCGCCGTCCGCCTCGAGTATCGCGCCGCCGGCAAGCTCAGCGAGTCGGGGCCGCTCGAGTAGGAGGGCACGTTCTTCGAGCCACAGAGCGCCTCGATCAGCCCGAGCCGTTCCGAGCTTGAGCAGGTCGGCCTTCGCGACCATCGCCACGCCCCCAGCCTCGCACGCAGGCCGGACCGGGTCATGGAGCGCGACGCCGTTCAGTCGTACCGCAGGCCCTCGACCGGGGTCAGCGATGACGCCGACATCGCCGGGAACACCGTCGCGATCAGGCTGATCACCGTGGTGATCGCCGCGACCAGCAGCACCTCGAACCCGCGCACCTCGATCGGCAGGCGATCGATCAGGTAGACCTTGGGATCGAGGTGGTAGCCGTACGAGCTGACCACGAAGCAGATCGCGAGGCCGATGCCGACGCCGACCAGCGTGCCGACCCCGCCGATCGCCAGGCCGACCACGACGAAGATCTTGGCGACGCTGCTGGGCGAACTGCCCATCGACTTGAGGATCGCGATCTCGCGGGTCTTGTCGGTGACCATCATGGTCAGCGCGGACACCATGTTGACCGCGGCGACGATGATGATCAGCGTCAGGATGATCACGAGCGCGAGCTTCTGGAGGTTGAGGGCGGTGAACAGATTCTTGTTGAGCTCGTACCAGTCCTGGACCTGGTAGGGCGGCCCGCCGAGAGCGCCCTCGAGGCGGCGGGCGATCAGCGCCGCGCGCTCGACATCCTTGACCTTGAGCTCCACACCCATCACCTGATCGCCGCGGCCGACCAGCTCCTGGATGTCGACCAGCGCCGTGTACATCAGGCGGCGGTCGTACTCGTCGAAGCCGCTGTAG
The DNA here is from genome assembly GCA_964203225.1 of Kofleriaceae bacterium. Lineage (GTDB taxonomy): Bacteria > Myxococcota_A > Polyangia > Haliangiales > Haliangiaceae > JABFXX01. The sequence continues at coordinate 1,076,414 of CAXNMK010000001.1, read as the reverse complement.
AAGATGCCGCTGACCCGGAACTGGCGGGTGCGCGGGGCGCTCGACTTGGCGCGCCAGGTGTCGAAGTCGATGTTCGACAGCGGCACCACGACGGTGACCATGTCGCCGAGCTTGGCCTTGAGCTTGTGGGCCAGCTCCTTGCCCATGATGATCGGCGGCAGCTCGCCGGGCGCGGGTCGCCGGGACAGCGTGTCGAGCGAGCCCTCGACCATGTGCTTGTCGAGGTCGAGCACGCCGCGCACGAGCTGCGGATCGACGCCCTTGATCGCGACGCCCGACAGCTCGCCCTTGCCGCGCGTGACCAGCATCTCCGCGAAGATGAACGGCTGGACGGCGATGACCTGGGGGTCGATCGCCTTGGCGGTCTTCATCACGTCGCGGTACTCCGCGAACGTCGACTGGGACTTGAGCACGATCACGTGGGCGTTGACGCCGAGGACCTTGTCGCGGAACTGGGCCTGGAACCCGGTGGTCACGGCGAGCACGATCGTCAGCGCCGCGACGCCGAGAGCGACGCCGAGCACGGACACGCTGGTGAACACGCTGAACAGCGACAGCAGGCCGAACACCGCCGTCGACACCAGGCCGGACACGAACATCAGCACCGCGGTGGTGCTGCCGCTCTGGGTGACGAGCAGGATGCCGAGCCCCGCGAGCGCGACCAGCAACGAGACCGCGGCCGCGATCAGGAGGGTGTAGTCGCGCTTGCTCCCGCGGCCTCCGAGGAGATACCGCCATCCGATCCGAGCTTCGTACCGCACGTGAGGGCGGAGCTTGCCTCGGACCGGGCCATCGCACCAGCCCCAGGTGGCGCCGGAGCGCGCCGGCGGACGGCGAGGCCCCAGTCCCTGCGGGGCGGGTGGTATCATCCGCGGATGTACCGTGCGGCCTCGCTGGTGGTGCTCGTCGGATGCGGATTCCAGGTCGCGGGCACGCCCGGCGACGGCGTGGCCGGCGGCGACGCGGCGGTCGGCGATGCGACGCCCGGCGATGGGCCGGGCCCCGACGGTGCCCCGCCGACGCCCGACGCCCCGCCCGACGCGCCCGCGCCGCGCGTGTGTGGCGCGGCAGTACGTCGCGGTGCCGGCCGCCCAGCACGATGTCGACCTACCGCAAGAACAACACCGGTGCAGGCTGGACCGCCGCGCGCAGCAGCTGCCAGGCGGACGGGGCGGACTTGATCATCCCCGAGACCCCGGCCGAGGCCACCGCGGTGTTCGCGTTCGTGGCGCCGGCCTCGAACTCGCCGTACTACTGGATCGGCGTCGCGGACCCGGAGAACGACGGCAGCTGGACCACCGTGCTGGGCCAGCTCGTCGCCTTCCCGCCGTGGGGACCGATGCAGCCGACCAACGCCGGCGGAGACGACTCGGTGCTCGCGGGATCCACGGGGCGCTGGTACGACTGGGGCAGCGGGGCGCCCCAGGAGTTCGCGTGCGAGTGCCCGCCCTGACCGCCCGGGGGCGCGCGCGGGCCGATCGCCCGGGCGCCTGACATACAAACCGTCTTGACTGACTGTTTCCTGAGCGGTACACCCGCCAGGGCATGACAGAGGCCGTGCGCAGCGCAGCGAGACGGGCGCCGGGCACCACGCCCCGCGCCCCGCGCACGCAGCAGCAGCGCCGCGACGAGACCCGGGGCGCCCTGCTCGACGCCGCGGTCGAGAGCCTGATCGAGGTCGGGTTCGCGCGCACGACCACGCTCGAGGTGCAGCGGCGGGCCGAGGTGTCGCGCGGCGCCCTGCTCCACCACTTTCCATCCAAGGCCGAGCTGCTGGTCGCCGCCGTCGATCACCTCGCCGCGATGCGCGCGCGCCAGCTCAAGCAGCTCGCCAGCGCGCTGCCCGAGGAGACCGCGGTCGCCGCGCGCACCGACGCCGTGATCGGCCTGCTCTGGCAGTGCTTCTCCGGCACGTTCTTCCAGGTCGCGATGGAGCTGCGCACCGCGGCGCGGACCGATCCCGAGCTGTCGCCGGTGCTGGCCGCCGCCGAGCGCGCGCTGCGCGAGCGGATCTTCGCGCAGGCGCGGTCGCTGTTCGGCAAGGAGGTCGCCGAGCACCCCGGGCTCGACCGCGCCCTCGACCTCACCCTCCAGCTGATGATCGGTGCCGCGATGACCGCGGTGCTGCACCAGGGCGATCGGCGCCTCGAGGCGCTGATCGACGACTGGAAGGCTCTGTTCCCCGCCGTCCTCTCGCAGGCTGGCACGGCAACCAAACGCACGACGAAGGGTACGCGATGAGCAAGGAACTACGCTTCGATGGGAAGGTCGCGATCGTCACGGGCGCCGGCAACGGCCTCGGGCGCTCGCACGCGCTGCTGCTCGCGTCTCGCGGCGCCAAGGTCGTGGTCAACGACCTCGGCGGCAGCCACACCGGCGATGGCAAGTCGTCGTCTGCCGCCGACAAGGTGGTCGCCGAGATCAAGGAGAAGGGTGGCGAGGCGGTCGCCAGCTACGACTCGGTCGAGGACGGGGACAAGATCGTCAAGACCGCGATCGACGCCTGGGGCCGGATCGACATCGTCGTCAACAACGCCGGCATCCTGCGCGACGTCTCGTTCCGCAAGATGACCCAGCAGGACTGGGACCTCGTCTACAAGGTCCACGTGCTCGGCGCGATGCGCGTCACCCACGCCGCGTGGCCGTACATGCTCGACCAGGGCTACGGCCGCGTCATCAACACCGCCTCGGCCGCCGGCATCTACGGCAACTTCGGCCAGGCGAACTACGCGATGGCGAAGCTCGGCATCCACGGCTTCACCCAGACGCTCGCCCTCGAGGGCCGCAAGAAGAACGTCCTCGTCAACACGATCGCGCCGATCGCCGGCTCGCGCATGACCGAGACCGTGCTCCCCAAGGAGCTGCTCGAGGCGCTCAAGCCCGAGTACGTGTCCGCGCTGGTCGCCAAGCTCGTCCACGAGGACACCGAGGACACCGGCGGCCTGTACGAGGTCGGCGGCGGGTTCTACGCCAAGCTCCGCTGGGAGCGCTCGGCCGGCAAGACGTTCCGGCTCGGCCGCGACACCTCGCCCGAGCAGATCGACGAGGCGTGGAAGGCCGTCACCAGCTTCGACAAGACCGAGCACCCCGGCGGGATCGCCGAGTCGATGCAGCCGATCATGGCCAACGTCGAGGCCGGCCCGAGCAAGGGCGGCAACGCCCTGATCGACGTCGACGCCGCGCTCGGTTACACGTACCCCGAGTTCACCTCGACCTACGACGAGCGCGACGTGTCGCTGTACGCCCTCGGCGTCGGCGCCGCGCAGAACCCGCTCGACGAGCGCGACCTCCAGCTCGTCTACGAGCTGTCCGGCAAGGGCATGAAGGTCCTGCCGAGCTTCGGCGTGGTCCCCGCGATCAGCATGGTGTTCACGCAGGGCAAGCACGGCATCACCGCGCCCGGCCTCCACTTCGGCCTCGATCGCGTACTCCACGGCGAGCAGTACACCGAGGTCAAGCGCCCGCTCCCCACCAGGGGCAAGCTGACCACCAAGGCGACCGTCAAGAACATCTACGACAAGGGCAAGAACGCCCTGGTCGTCACCGAGTACGTCACCTACGACGAGCACGGCGACGAGCTGGTCCGCAACGAGCTGACCACGTTCGTGCGCGGCGCCGGCGGCTGGGGTGGCGAGCGCGGCCCCTCGGCCGACGTCAACGTCCCGCCCGATCGCGCGCCGGATGTCGTCGTCGAGGACAAGACCACCGAGAACCAGGCCCTGATCTACCGGCTGTCCGGCGACTGGAACCCGCTCCACGCGGACCCCGGGTTCGCCAAGGCGTTCGGGTTCGCCAAGCCGATCCTCCACGGCCTCGCGTCGTTCGGGTTCTCCACCCGCCACGTCGCGCAGGCGTTCGCGCCCGACGGCAACCCCGAGTACATCAAGAGCATCAAGGCGCGGTTCGCGTCGACGGTGCTGCCCGGCGAGACGCTCGTCACCGAGATGTGGAAGGAGAGCGACACCCGCATCATCTTCCGCACCAAGGTCAAGGAGCGCGGCGAGGTGTGCGTGTCCAACGCGGCCGTCGAGCTGTGGAAGGAGCTGCCGAAGCCCAAGGATCGCTCGGCCAGGCCCGCGGCGAGCGCGAGCGGGGGGGCCGGGGGAACGTCGGCGGTGGTCCCGACCAGCACCGACATCTTCCGCGCGATCGGCACGTTCGTCGGGGGCAACCCGGCGACCGCCGAGAAGGTGAAGACCACCTTCCTGTTCAAGCTGTCGGGCCCGACCAGCGCGTGGACGATCGACCTGACCACCCCGCCGGGCGCGGTCCACGAGGGGGCGGTCGGCACGGCCGCCTGCACGCTCGAGATGAGCGATCCGGACTTCATGGCGATGGCGACCGGCCAGGCCGACGCGATGAAGCTGTTCTCGTCAGGCAAGCTCAAGATCACGGGCGACGTCATGGCGTCGCAGAAGCTCGGCTTCCTCAAGAAGCTGACGCCCGAGATGGTGCTCGCCGAGGCCCGGAAGCGCACCGGCGCGGCTGGGGGGGGGGCGGCCCCGGCGAGTGCGCCCGCCGAGTACGTGCCGACCATCGACGACGTGTTCGCGGTGATCGGGGTCTACCTCGAGCAGAACCCGGACCTCGCGGCCAAGGTCAACACCACGTACCTGTGGAAGATCGGCGGCGCCACGTGGACCCTCGACCTCAAGGGCGCGGGCAGCGTCTCGCCCGGTGGTGACGCCGGCGAGTGCACGCTCGAGCTGTCGCAGGAGGACTTCCTCGCCCTGACGCAGGGCAAGGCCGACGCGATGAAGCTGTTCACGACCGGCAAGCTGAAGATCAGCGGCAACGTGATGGCCTCGCAGAAGCTCAACTTCCTGTCCAAGCTCGATCCGAGCAAGGCCGTCGACGTGATCGCCAAGCGCAAGGGCGCGGCGGCCCCGGCGGCCGCGAGTGCGCCGGCGGCGGTCGCCCCCGCGGCCGGCGCGCAGGCCCCGGTGATGTTCGCGGCGCTCGCCAGGCGCCTCGCCGAAAACCCCGCGCTCGCCAGCGAGGTCCGCGCGACGCTCAAGCTCGTCGTCGACGGCCACACCCAGACGTTCGCCGCGGGCGGCAAGGATCCGAACACGGTTGACGCCACGCTGACGATCAGCGACGCCGACCTCGTCGCCCTGGTCACCGGCAAGACAACCACGAAGGTGCTGTTCCAGCACGGCCAGCTGCGCGTCGACGGGGATGTCTCCGTCGCGCACCGCCTCGGCATCCTCAAGAACCTCGTCGATCGATAGGGGGCCTGCCCGCCCCCTCTTCGGCGGCACAGCCGCCGAATTCACCCCTCGTCGATCGATAGGGGGCCTGCCCGCCCCCTCTTCGGCGGCACAGCCGCCGAATTCACCCCTCCACGCGCTTCCCGCGCGTTCGCTTCCGCCCTGAACCTCACCCCCTCCACGCGCTTCCCGCGCGTTTCAATTCTGCTTCAGGAGAATCCAATGCCCCGCAAGGTAAACGTCATCGGCGTCGGGATGGTCCCCTTCGCCAAGCCCGGCAAGAGCGAGGAGTATCACGTGATGGCGAGGAAGGCCGGCCAGGCCGCGCTCGCCGACGCCAGCGTCGCGTTCACCGAGATCCAGCAAGCGTACGCCGGCTACGTCTACGGCGACTCGACGTGCGGCCAGCGCGCGATCTACCAGCTCGGCGAGACCGGCATCCCGGTGTTCAACGTCAACAACAACTGCTCGACCGGCAGCTCCGCGCTGATGCTCGGCGCACAGGCGGTCGCCGGCGGGATGGCCGAGTGCGTCCTGGTCGTCGGCTTCGAGCAGATGGAGGCCGGCGCGCTCGCGGCCAAGTGGACCGATCGCGCCAATCCGCTCGACCGGTTCGTCAACGTGATGAACGAGGAACAGGGCTTTGGCGGCGCCCCGCCGGCCGCGCAGATGTTCGGTGGCGCCGGCCGCGAGTACCGCTGGAAGTACGGCACGAAGAAGGAGACGTTCGCGAAGATCAGCGCGAAGGCGCGCCAGCACGCGTCGAGGAACCCGTACGCGCTGTTCAAGGAGGTGCTCTCGGTCGAGGAGATCATGGCCTCGCCCGAGGTGTTCGATCCGCTGACCCGCTACCAGTGCTGCCCGCCCACGTGCGGCGCCGCCGCGGCGGTGCTGTGCTCGGACGAGTTCGCGGCGAAGCACGGCATCTCGCGCCCGGTCTACATCGCGGCCCAGGCGATGACGACGGACTTCCCGTCGTCGTTCGAGGAGCACTCGATGATCAAGATGGTCGGCTACGACATGGCCAAGGCGTGCGCGGCCAAGGTCTACGCGCAGGCCGGCGTCGGCCCCGAGGACGTCCAGGTCGTCGAGCTCCACGACTGCTTCACCGCCAACGAGCTCCTGACCTACGAGGCGATCGGCCTGTGCAAGGAGGGCGAGGCCGAGAAGTTCATCTGGGACGGCGACAACACCTATGGCGGCAAGTTCGTCACCAATCCGTCCGGCGGCCTGCTGTCCAAGGGCCACCCGCTCGGCGCCACGGGCCTCGCCCAGTGCACCGAGCTGGTGTGGCACCTGCGCGGCCAGGCCGAGGCTCGCCAGGTCGAGGGCGCGAACATCGCGCTCCAGCACAACCTGGGCCTCGGCGGCGCCTGCGTGATGACGATGTATCGCCGGGATTAGCGCGCTACTTGCGCAGCGACTTGCAGGCCTTGAGCACGGCCTCGGCCTGCTCGAGCTTCGACACCGTCGAGCCACACTTGTAGAACTTGCCGTCGATGGTGCGGCGGGTCTCGACGAAGTAGTTGGCGCCCATGCTGCCGGTGTTGTTCCAGGTCAGCGCCCAGCCGTCCGCCAGCTTCTCCTCCTTGAGGTTCTTCGGGTCGTACATCCCGGCGTCGGACTTGCCGTCCTCGAGGGTCTGGTCGGCGTCCTTGACCTCGACCTGCATCGCGCCGACGTCACCGCCCATCAGCATGTGGCCGGTGCCGCCGATCGCCTTGTCGACCGAGACGCCGGCCGCGTCGATCTGGAGCCCGAGGTCGGGCAGCGCGACCGGGCCACCGGCCGGCTTCTTGGCCTCGCCCCCCTTGGCGCCGGCGGCGGGGGCGGCGCCGCCCTCCTCCTTCTTCTTGCAGCCGGTGATGGCGAGGGTGGACAGGGCGATGAACAGGAGGGAAGCGCGGATCATGCGGCGGACTACACCACGACTCGTGCCAGCCTCGCAGCCCGCCGCATCCACGACGTGGCGGGCCTCTGCGTGAGGAGCCGGGTCCCCCGAGGCCCGATCGGGCGCGCGGGCGGGTCCGCCGGGCCCCGGCCCGGGGGGGTCAGCGTCCCTTCCACACGGGAGCGCGCTTGGTCAGGAACGCGGTGATCCCCTCGGTGGCGTCCTCGAGGGCGAGCACGCGCGACAGCTCGCGCTCGAGGAACCGCAGCTGCGGCTCGTACTCCAGGTCCTGGGACCGGTAGAACGCCCGCAGGCCGAGGCCGAGCGCCGCCGGGCTGCGGGCCGCCAGCTCGCCGGCGAGCGCCAGCGTCTGGGCTTCGAGCTCGGCGGCCGGGACCACCCGGGTGATCAGCCCGCACGCGAGCGCCTCCGCGGCGTCGAGCTTGCGGCCGGTCAGCATCATGTCGAGGGTCCGCTTGCGCCCGACGCTGCGGGTGATCTCGGCGGTGATCATCATCGGCCACAGCCCGACCGCGATCTCGGTGGTCCCGAACACCGCGGTGTCGGCGGCGACCACCAGGTCACACGCGACCATCATCCCGAGGCCGCCGGCGAGGGCCGGACCGTTGACCATGGCGATGATCGGCTTGCCCACCTCGTGCATCGAGGTCAGGAGGTCGACCAGCGAGGCCGGCGGGGGGGCGTCCGCGGCGGCCGGCTGCTGGATCATCGAGAGATCCCCACCCGCCGAGAACACGGTCCCGGCGCCGGTCAGGATCACCACCCGCTGCGCGGGATCGGCCTTCATGGCCGCCAGCGCGTGGACCAGCTCGCCGCAGGTGACCGGCCCGATCGGATTGCGCTTCTCGGGGCGGTTGAGGGTGACGCGGGTGATCGCGCCGGTGTTCTCGACGAGGATCGTCGTGTAGGCGGCCATGTCGCGGGTGTATCACGCGTGCCCCCGGCGCGTTGACACCCGGCGCCGCCACGGCCTACGCTCCCGGGTATGGTCCGGATCGGTCGACGCGCGCCCGGCGTCCTGTTTGCGCTCGGTCTCGTTGTTCCCGCGGTCGCGCCGTCACTCGCGAGCGCCGACAGCAACGACCTCGTCCTCGGCCGCCTGTCCACGCGGACGCTCGACGGGCAGGGCAACCTGACCCGCGCGGTCGGCCAGAACCTCGAGTTCCGCGCGCTCGCCTCGGAGCTCGGCGTGGTGCTCGCGCCGCACCTGCTGACGCCATCGGACACCCTCGGCTTCGGCGGCTTCCAGTTCACGGTCGACTACTCCGCCACCACGATCGACGCCGGCGCGAACCACTGGCGCGCGCGCGCGTCGAGTCCGGATCCCGCGGACGCGGGCAACCAGGCGCACGGCTCCGACGGGATGTCGACGGTCGGCGTGTTCGTCCGCAAGGGCATGTGGTTCCCGGTCCCATCGTTCGAGATCGGCGCCGGCGCGGTGCGCCTGCTGGACTCGGGGATCTGGACCGGCCAGCTCTACACCAAGCTCGGGCTCCACGAGGGTTACCACCAGCTCCCCCTGCCCAGCCTCGCGGTCCGCGGCGCGGTGTCCCGCATGATGTCGCAGCGCGAGCTCGACCTGACCGTCGCGTCGCTCGACGTCTCGATCTCGAAGCACATCGGCGTCGCCGGCACCTGGCGGCTCGATCCGTTCGCCGGCTGGAACCTGCTGATGATCATCCCACGGTCCGAGGTCATCGACCCGACCCCGAACGTCGACTCGCTCGCCACCGGCAACGAGATGGACGCCGAGCTAAACTTCGTGTTCCGCGAGCAGGACACGATCCTCCGCAACCGGTTCTTCTTCGGCGCGAAGTTCCAGTACGCATTCCTCCAGCTCACCCTCGAGGCTCAGTTCGCGCTCGCCGGCAGCTCGACCGACGATCGGCCCGGCACCAGCGACGTGTGCATGCCGAACTCGGCGACCGCCAACTGCGACGCCAAGGACATCGCGGGCGCGCAGCGCACGATCTCGATGTCCGCCGGCTTCGACTTCTAGCGACGTCCAGCTGGACGCAGGCCCGCCTGGCGCCGCGCAGCCCAGGCGGCGGCGCCGCGCGAGCTCAGGCGCGGCTCAGCTCACGCACTGAACGGTGACCTCATGGGTGTGGCCGCCGCCGCTGCCCGAAGAAACGGTCACCGTCCCGCCGCCCGCGAGCGTCGCGAAGTGCGCGGGCGTGAGGATGACCGAGTGCGTGTGCGCGCTCGAGCCCATGATGTCGTAGGTCTTCGAGGCCGCCGCGGTGACGTCGGCGAGGGGCACCGTCAGCGTGTGGCCGTGGTTGGTCGCGATCGCGCTGGTCGGCGTGGCGCAGGTGGCGGCAGCGCCGTCAGGCGTCGCGGTCCCGCCGCCGTCATCCCCGCCGCAGGCGGCGAGGGCGGCGACACCGGCGACGCCGACGGTGGCGCCAAGGATCGAGCGGAGGAACTGCTTGCGAGTCATCGACATGGAATCGTCCTTCGTTGTCACGTTGCGGTCAGTTGACCGTGATCGTCCCCGAGAAGCCGTGCGGGGTACACTTGAAGCGGAACGTGCCGGGCGCCGTGAAGCGCAGGCACCGGGTGGCGCCAAACCCGACGGAGAGGGCCGCGTCCGTCATCGGCGGCAGCGGCGCGACGTCGTGATACAGCGACGTCTCGAAGCGCACGGCCTGACCGGCCGCGATGGTGGTGGTCGCGGGCATGTAGACATAGACGTCGTCGCGGGTCGTCACGATCGCATCGGGCGTGGCCGGGCACGGCGTGACCTCGGTGACCGTGGACGGGGGCGCGTCGATCGCGGGCGGCGCATCCGGCGAGGGGGAGCCACCGCCGCCACCGCCATCACCCTCGCCCGCGCAACCGACGATCAGGCCCCCGACGATCAGCCTCGCGCCCACGATCCACGTTCGACAAGCACTGATCAGCACGATCCCCCGAGGCTGCGGTACCACGCGGCTCGTCCTGGATGCGACGACGGCCGCTTCACCGCCTCGTAGCCTAGCGGGGTTCAGCGCCCGCTCCAAGTCCTCGCGCCCGTGGCGCTCCGCGATCACTCGACCTGCGTGGGCCGCGTCACGGGGGCGTCCGCGACGTCCTTCGGCGCGGCCTCGCGCCGGGATGCATCGGCGGTGGCATCGTGGGCGTCCCCGTCCTCGCGCGCCTCGCGCCTGGCATCCTCGCGCCTGGCATCCTCGCGCCTGGCAACCTCGCGCCTGGCATCCTCGCCGGCCCCGCGCGTCGCATCCTCGCCGGCCCCGCGCTTCGCGTCCTCGCGCTTGGGGGCCCCGCGCTTCGCGTCCTCGCGCTTGGGGGCCCCGCGCTTCGCGTCCTCGCGCTTGGGGGCCCCGCGCTTCGCGTCCTCGCGGGCCTCGCGCTTCCCGTCCTCGCGCTTCCCGTCCTCGCGGGCCTCGCGCCTGGCGTCCTCGCGCCCGGGCTTCGCTGCGTCTGCGGCCCTGTCAGCGGCCTTCGCGACCGGCTGCTCGTCGGCGGTGTCGGCGGCGTCAGCGTCGTCGTCGTCGCGCGTGCTGACCTTGGGCAGGCCCTTCTTGCCGCGCCGGGCCTTGGGGGTCTTCCTCCACTGCTCCTCGGCGCGATCGCTGCGCGACGGATCGACGACCTGGTAGACGATGACCCTGTCCCCCTTGGCGAGGACCTTGTTGTAGGAGATGTGATTGATGCGCGCGAGGTCGTGCGAGCCCATGCCGTACTTGCGGGCGACGTCCTCCAGGGGCTCCTTGCCCTTCGCGACGTACTCGATGCGAACGCGGCCGGTGCGCGCCTCCGCGAGATCGAGGTGCTCGGCCGACCCGCGCGTCACGATCACGAGGTCCGCCTCGCCGAGCAGCGCGACCCGACGCTTGCCCGCGTCGAAGTCCGGATCGACCCACGCGACCAGCACCATGCGCGGGTGGAGGTTGGCCTGCTCGTCGAGCCCGTTCCACGTGGCGAGATGATCACGGCTCGAGCCGACCGCCGCCGCCACGGTGGTCAGCGAGTCGCCGGTGACCACGCGGTAGAACACGCGGCGCTTGCCGGCGACCACGGCGTCCTTGTCGGGCACCGGCACGAGCAGTAGCTCGCCCTCCTTGTGATCGACACCGGAAGCGAGGAGCTTGGCCTTGGCCTTCGCGACGTTCCTGGCGCGCTGCTCGGCGCTGATCCGCGGCACGACGAGCACGGCCCCGCCGCCGATCTCGGACTCGTGCTCCACGGCGTTGAGGCGGCGCAGCGCGTAGGTCGAGAGCCCGTAGGTGGTGGCGACGTCCTCGAATCGCTCACCGTGGGCGACCACGTAGGCGTCGTGGCCGTCCCAGTCGGTCTGCAGCTCGGCGAGCCGACGCTGCGTGTCGGCACGGGTGCCGGCGGGGACGCGGACGACGTAGCCGACCTCGCCGGGCGGCGTGCGGCCGCGGCGCAGGTGCGGGTTGAGCCGCTGGATCTCGGCGTCGGTGGTGTTCGCGGCGCGCGCGAGGATGCCGGTCGGGATCGAGCCCGGCACGGCGATCTCGTCGAACCGCTCCGGCGCGCGCACGTCGATCTTGTCGACCCCGAACAGCGCGCGGTTGTGGCCGACGATCGCGGTGGCCAGCACCTTCGGCGTGTACAGGCAGGTCTCCCACGGGACCGCGTTCTCGTACTTGCACAGCTGGTAGTAGTCGTTGGTGTTGTAGCGGGCGATCGACTTGAGCATCGCGCCGTAGCCGACGTTGAACGCGGCGAGCGCGATCGGCCAGTCGCCGAACCGCTGGTGCAGATCGCGGAAGTAGTCGAGCACGGCGATCGTCGAGCGCAGCGGATCGCGCCGCTCGTCGACCCAGCGGTCCTGGCGCAGCCCGTAGATCCGGCCGCCCTCGGGCATGAACTGCCACAGGCCGAGCGCGCCTGCCGACGACAGCGTGTGTGGGTCGTAGGACGACTCGATCATCGCCACGTACATCAGGTCCTGCGGCAGCTTCGCCTTGCGCAGGTAGGCGCTGATCATGTCGCGGTAACGGCCCTGATCGCGCAGCCACGCGGCGATGATCGAGCGGCCGCGCGGATCGGACTTGTAGAACACCAGGTAGTCGACCAGCCGCTGGGACCACTGCACCGGCAGGTCGGGCAGCTCGAGCTGGTCGAGCCACGGGGCATCTGGCCTCAGCTCGCTCGGGCGCTTGACCTGCCGCGGCGCGGCGGCCTCCAGCGTGCTGCCCGGCACGGTGCGCTCGTCGAGCCACGGGTTGCCGCCGGCGCGCCCGAACAGCTCGACGTCGATCTCCTCGAGAACATCGCCACCGCGGTTGCAGGCCTCCCCCACGAAGCAGCCCCGGATCGCCCGCCGCCCATCCGGCTGCTGGTCGAGTACGGGCTCGACGTCGGCCACGGGTGGCGCGCCCTGGGGGCCGGGGTGCACGCCCTGCGCGTGAGCGGCGGCGGCGGTCAGCGCCACGTACATCAGTGCCGAGCCCAGTGCACGAACGCGCATCCGCTATGAATCTAGGCGCCGCCGTCGGCCCGAACCAAGTTTTCAGGTCGGTTTTCGGTCCGGCCGACAAAGGGTGGTAGATTGCCGAGAACCCAAGGAGTCCCGCCATGCCCGGTATGGGCGAGCTGATCATCATCCTCCTCATCGTCCTCGTCGTGTTCGGCGCCAGCAAGCTGCCGCAGATCGGCGACGCGCTCGGCCGGAGCATCAAGAACTTCAAGCGCGCCTCGGCCGGCGACGACGACGAGCCGGGCGAGGACGACAAGAAGCTGGACGCCAAGGGGAGCAAGACCCTGGCGGCTGGCAAGAAGCAGAAGCAGATCGAGGCCGGGGCCGACGACGGTGAGTGGGAAGAGGTCGTCGTCCGCCGCAAGAAGAAGTCGGCGTCCGAGAGCTAGCTGTCGGGAGTCTGCGGTCGCCGCTGCGACGAGGCGCGCAGCTCGGCGGCATGCTGCCGGAGCGCTTCCGGCAGCGAAGGATCGCTGGCGAGCTCCACGAGCTCGTGTCCGCGCAGCGTGGTGGCGATCCGGATCGCGTCGACGAGCGGCGTCGACGGGTTCATCACGAGCGCGCGCTTGACCGCGTGCCGCACGGACCACCGCTCGTGCGCGGCGATGTTCGCGAGTGACTCCGGGACCGCCGGCCGCATCGCGGCGACGCGCACGATGTCGCTCTCGGTGACGTGCGGGTTGTCGAGGAGGATCTGGACCACCATCGGGTGCGGATCGCGGAGCAGGAGCAGCAGCTGATCCCGCCGGTGCGTGCGCGCCAGCGCCTTGCGCTCGCCGAGGGACAGCGGCCGGCCAGACGGCCGCAGCGGGCGCTCCGGCGCGAGCTGCTTCGCGAGCTGGTACGCCGACACACCGCGCGGCGAGGCCGACAGGAACAGCCGCCGGATCGCCGGCAGGTCGCGCGCGGTGGCGGCCTCGTACAGGTCCTTGCGGGTGTCGTAGGACAGCGCGGGGTCCGCGGCGGCGTGGGTCAGGCACTCGAGGGCCATCAAGGCGTCGCCATCGTCCATGACGTGAGCTCGGGTCACGATCGCGGCCAGCGCCTCCACCCATGCGCCCGCCTCACCCTGCTCCATCGCCATCACCAGAGCCTTCACCCGCATCCGGGGCTCGCGGATCGCCTTGAGGCGGCTCACGATCTGCGCGGGGCCCACGCGACGAGTGTGGCACGTTGAGGCGATGGCGCGCCGCGTGATACGTTTGGAATCATTGGGCTGCCTGCGCGGGGCGGCTGGAAGGTGCCCGTCATGTCGGAGACGCGAATCATCAAGCGCTACGCCAACCGCAAGCTCTATGACACGGAGCACAGTCGGTACGTCACGCTCGATCAGATCAGCGGGATGATCCGAAACGGCGACGACGTGAAGATCGTCGACAACAAGACCAAGGAGGACCTCACGACGGTCACCCTGGCCCAGATCATCTTCGAGGAAGAGAAGAAGCAGCGCAGCTTCCTCCCGCTCGGCGCGATGCGGAACATCATCCAGAACGGGAGCGAGTGGTTCGCCGAGGCGCAGCGCCGCGTGCAGAGCATCCTCCCGGGCAAGCGCAAGGAGGATGGCGAGGAGGAGGAGGTCGCGGCCGCCGTCGAGGAGCCCGCGCTCGACGCCCACGCCGACTCCACTGATGAGGCGATGGTCAAGAAGCGCAGCCTCGCGTCGCTGCGCGAGTGGGTCGACACGTCGAAGCACCGGCTCGACGAGTGGCAGAAGCACGTCGACACCAAGATCCGGACCACGATCGACGGCATCTCCCAGTCGATCACCCCGTGGTCGGGCGTCAACAAGGACGTCAAGAACCTCGCCGAGCGGATCGCCGAACTCGAGGCCAAGCTCGCCGAGCTCGAGACCCACGAAGCCAGGACCGCCAGCGTCGCGTCGTCACCCGGCGACTCGTAGGCGCGCGCGCCCGCGTCGCGTGGTCGGGCGCCAGCGGCTACTGGATCTCCTTGTCGAGGTGCTCGGTCGCGCCGGCCTTGATCAGGACGTTGTAGGACGTCTTGCTGCTGCCGTTCCCGGTCACGAAGGTGATCTTGTGCCTGCCCGGCGTCAGCGACAGCTTCTTGCCGGTGACGGGCGTGGTCAGGCCGGTCTCGCCACCGTCGACGAGGACCTTCGCCGGCACGCTCGTCGACAGCGTCAGGTAGCCCTTCCCGTCCGCCGCGGGCTCGGGCTTGGGCTCGACCGGCTTCGGCTCGACCGGCTGCTTGTCGACCGGCGTCTTGTCGACCGGCTTCTTGTCGACCGGCTTCTTGTCGACCGGCGTCTTGTCGGCCGGCTTCGGCTCGACCGGCTTCTTGTCGACAGGCTTGTCGGCCGGCTTCGGCTCGACGGGCGGGGGCACCACCTGGGCGGTCGCGCTGCCCGCGCTGCCGCTGCCCGCACCCGCGGGCTCCGCGCTGCCGCTGCCGCTGCCCACACCTGCGGGCTCCGCGCTGCCGCTGCCCGCGCCGGCCGGAGCTGCGCTCGCGCTACCGCCGCCCGCACCGGCCTGGAGATCACACGCGAGAGCCGTGGTCTTGCCGCCGGGGAGCTCGAGGGTCTTCTCGCACGAGGTGCCATTGGGACCGACGACGCGGACGCTGCGCGTGCCCGCGTTGACCGGCACGTCGATGGTGCCCTTGATCGTGTTGATCCGCTTGTCATCGACGAACAACTCGCCGGACACCTCGGCCGGCAGCGTCAGCCGGATCGTCGCCATCGGTGACGCGAGGGCGTGCTTGCCGGCCCGCTTGTCGAGGACGAGGAACTTCACGGCGAGGAACCCGCCCAGCACGACGCCCGCGATCACCACGCCGATCGCGATGTCGCGCCCGATCGAAGTCCGCCGCCGGATGCCGGTCGGAGGCGCGTTGTTGTGGATGGACACGTCGACCGGCCGCGCCAGCGGCGCGAGCAGCCGCACGCCCGGCGGCGCCGATCCGCCGATCGGCGGCGGCTCGTACAGCGGCGTCGAGCCGATGTCCTGCTCGAGGTCGGCGAACAGCGCACTGCCCGGACGCTCGAACTCGGATCCCGACGACGGCGCGCCGCCGGTCGGCTCCCCGTAGCCCTGGGGCCCCGACGGCGGTTGCCCGTAGCCCTGGGGCCCCGACGGCGGTTGCCCGTAGCCCTGGGGCCCCGACGGCGGTTGCCCGTAGCCCTGGGGCCCCGACGGCGGTTGCCCGTAGCCCTGGGGCCCCGACGGCGGTTGCCCGTAGCCCTGGGGCCCCGACGGCGGTTGCCCGTAGCCCTGGGGCCCCGACGGCGGTTGCCCGTAGCCCTGGGGCCCCGACGGCGGTTGCCCGTAACCCTGGGGCCCCGACGGCGGTTGCCCGTAGCCCGGCGGCTGCCCGTATGGACCGCTGGCCTGC
Source organism: Kofleriaceae bacterium (assembly GCA_964203225.1). Taxonomy (GTDB): domain Bacteria; phylum Myxococcota_A; class Polyangia; order Haliangiales; family Haliangiaceae; genus JABFXX01. The sequence goes on along the minus strand of CAXNMK010000001.1, from coordinate 1,060,480 downwards.
CCCGGCGGCTGCCCGAACGTGGGCTGGACCGGATTCTGCTGCGGATACGTCGCCGCGGCCATCTGTTCGCTCGGGCGCGGCACTGGCATCCCCGGGAACAGGCCCATGGTACCGAGCAGCGTCTTCTGCTGAGCCCCACCGGTCGGGCCACCGGGCGCGTTGAGCGGCGACGCGACGGCCGGGTTCAGCGAGTTCGCGAACGACACGCCGTTGGCTGGCCCCGACGACGGCGCGGCCGGCGCACGGGGCGGGGCCCCGCTCATCGGCGGCGCCGGCGGCGCGGACGACACGCGGCTCGCCGGCGGGCGCGGCGTGGCCGGCGGGCGCGGCGCGGCCGGCGGGGCCGGGGCCGGGGCCGGCGCACGGGCGAGCAGGAGGTTGGCCGCGACGACCGCGGCGCGCGGATCGTCGTCGCCGAAGATCGCGGTCGCGACCTCCTCGTTGAACTCGCTCTCGTCATCGGCTGCCGCCGGTGGCTGCGGCCGCGTGAGGGCGGGGTCCGGACGGCCCGCGGGCTTGGCGGCGATCGGCGGCGAGATGGTAGCCGGAGCCGCGACCGCCGGGCGGGGGCCCGTGATCCGCACCACCGGCACGCTCATTGGGCTGCTCTTCTTCGCGGCGACGGCCGCGGGGCCGACGGCCGGACTGACGACAGGGCTGACCTCTCCGTCGATCCCGTCGAAGAAGCTCGGTCCACCGAGCTGCGTGGCGTCCCCCTCGGGCATCCCGGCTTCGCCAAGCATGGCGACGACATCGAGCTTGGCGCTGGCGGCGGGGACGCCGTCGATCAGGCCATCGCGCCCGACGCGCTTGTACGCCTCGAGGAGCGCGCGCTCCTTGTCGATCTCCGGCGAGAACCCGTCCTTGAGCGAGGCCGAGAGCGACTTCGCCGTGAACACGACGTCCTCGCTCATCAGGTAGCGCTGGAGGTCGCTCAGCATCTCGCTGCACCACTGGTAGCGATCGTCGACCTCCTTGGCGAGCGCCTTGAGGATCACCCGCTCCACCGCCTCCGGGATCTGCGGGTTGACCTGGCGCGGCGGCAGGATGTCGACGTTGCGGACCTTCTCGAGCGTCGAGAAGTCGGTCTCGCCGTGGAACAGGCGCTCACCGGTGAGGCACTCGTAGAGCATCGTGCCGAGCGCGAAGATGTCGCTCCGACGATCGAGCGGCATGCCTCGCACCTGCTCGGGGGACATGTAGCCGAACTTCCCCTTGAGCACGCCGGCCATCGTGCGGCTGTTGCGCGACGTGGCCTTGGCGATGCCGAAGTCGATGACCTTGACCTCGCCCTCGTACGAGATCAGGACGTTTTGCGGTGAGCAGTCACGGTGCACGATCTCGAGCGGGCGGCCGAGTGGGTCCCGCTTGCGGTGGGCGTAGTCGAGCCCCTCGAGGACCTTGGCGAGGATGAAGCACCCCATGGGCACCGGCATCGCCTGCTTGTTCTTGCGCAGGCGATTCTGGAACTGGAGCAGATCCTTGCCCCAGATGTACTCCATCGCGATGAAGTGAGCGCCGTCGATCCGCCCGAGCTCGAAGATCTGGCAGATGTTGGCGTGCGCGAGCTGCCCGGCGATCTTCGCCTCGTCGATGAACATCTTGATGAAGTCGCGGTCCTCACCCATCGTGGGCAGGATTCGCTTGATCGCGATGATCTTCTCGAAGCCTTCAACGCCATACGCCTTGGCCTTGAACACCTCCGCCATGCCGCCGACGCTGACGCGGTCGAGCAGCAGGTATTTCCCAAACGGGACGGGCTGCCTCACTCAACCTGATTGTAGACACCCACGGGTCTGATCTCAATGATCAAGGGGCCTATATGCCTCGGCTTGCGGACACCATCTGTTCCATGGTCAGGGTGATGCGCGGGCATCAGCCCATGGTCTAGCTCCCCCAGCCCTGCCCCGACCGACGCCGGCGGAGGTCAGAAGCTACCCGCGACACCCACGAAGCCACTCGTCGACGACGTGGTGACGAAGGGTTGTAGCGTTCGGTCCCGCGTGGTTCGCCGATAACCAGACACACCATCGTACACCCCGTACACGTACATCGCGAACACGCCGATCCCGGACACGAGGTTGACCGACTGCAGCTGCGCCGCCCGGCTGGTGCGGTCGGTGCCCTCGTCGCAGGTGACGCTGAGCCCGCCGTCCCCGCGGACCTCGGTGCACCACGAGCGCAGCACGAGGTAGCTGGTGACGTTGGCGATCGCGAACCCCGCGAGCAGGCCACCGATGACGTAGCCCTTGGTGCGCTCGCCGTTCTGGAACTGCCCCCACGGCGGCACCAGGTTGAGCACCCAGTAGCGCTTCGCCTTCGGGCGCCGCGCGCGCAGCTCGGCCTCATGGCGCGCGCGCACCTCGGAGAAGAACGTGATCGCCTCGGGCGGGTACAGCGCAGGATCGAGCTGACCGTCGAGATCGAGGCGCAGATACGTCAGGAAGTGCTCCTCGGCGTCGAGGCGGCGGCCCTGGAACAGCGCAGCCAGGCCGGCGAGCCGGTGCGCCTCGGCGCGGTCCGACGACGATAGCTGCGCGCGCAGCAGCGGATCGACGGACATCGACACCCGCACCCAGTCGCCCTCGATCGCCGCAGCGTTGCCGGCGCGCAGCGCGTCGGCCGGCGTGGTCGGTGCGCCGGGCCGGGCCGGTGCGCCAGGCGCCTGCGCGGCCGCGTGAGGGGCGCCGAGGCCGGCGCCGAGGGCGACGGCCGCGACCAGCGCACCCTTCCGGGCCGCGGCGCGCACGCGCCTCACTGCCACGAGGTCACCAGCGCGCGCACGTGGGGCCGCAGGATCCACAGCACCTCGCGGGCCGTGCGCGCGGCAAGCTCGTCGGCGGGCTGCTGCCGCTCGCCGACGATCGAGTCCGTGACCAGCACGCGATCGAACACGACCGCGCCGGCCTGCGCGATCCGCACGTGAACGCGCGCACGCGCGACCGGCACGCCGTGCACGAGCACGCTGTGGAATCCGCGCACGTCGAGGGCGATCGCCCAGGGCCCGCCCGCCCGCGTGGGGGTCGTGAGCGGCACGGCGCGCTCGGTCGCGGGCACAGGCACCGGGGTCGCACCATGGTCCGCGAGCCAGCCCTCGACCGCCGGGCCGAGCGCGGCGACGAGGGGCGCCCTCGCTCCGGCACCGGTGACCACGAACCGGACCACGGGCCGGCCGACCACGGGCGCGGCGACCGGCGGGGCGGCCACGGACGGCGCCACCTCGACGGCCGGCGCCACCTCGACGGCCGCCGCCACCTCGACGGCCGCCGGGAGCGCGGGCGTGCGCAGCGCCTCGAGGCGCGCCCGCACCGCGGGGAGCACGCGCGCCGATAGCTCGGCGGCGGCCTGGTCGATGGTGGCCAGCCCGGCGGCGTTCGCCGTCATCGTCGCAGCGACGGTACCGTCGCTGCGGTTGCGGATGCGCACGGTCAGCACGACCGCCTCGGCGCGGGCCGCGGCGATCGTCCCGTCGATGATCAGCTGCGCGCGCTCGGGCACCGCGGCCCGCGGGCCGACCACGACCACGTCGATCCCGCCGGCCACGAGGGCGCGCGCGATCTCGCTGGCGACGGGCTGGCCGTACAGCTCGAGGGGGCCCGCCGCGTCGAGGGGGAGCAACGCGACCGCCGCCCCCGGCTCGGAGCGCGCGGACGAGCCGAGCCCGACGAGGACGCCGAGCACGAGGAGCGCGGGCACGAGCGTGCGGAACATCAGGCTTCGGATCCTACAACGGCTGGAGGTCGGGCACCGCGAGCGAGAACCCGCCGAGCTGGTCCGAGGCCGCCTCGGCGAGCGGCCGGTCGCGATCGAGTCCGCCGCACCCACCGCACAGGATCTCGACGGCAGCGCCGAACACCGGGTTCGCGCTGCCGGTGATCGACAGCGTGCCCGAGAGCACGAGTGCGTCGGGCAAGGCGACGTCGCCCTGGAGGTCGGCGGCGCCGATGTCGGCCATGATCCGCGCGCCCGCGTGGAGCCCCGGATCCGACCACCGCGCGTCGTACCGCCCGCCCGCCGCGACGAGCACGTTCACGAGCCCCGTGCCACTGGTGGACAGGTGGAGCGTGGGGACGCCCGCGCTCGCGAGCGCGCCACGTGGGATCAGGTCGAGCCGCGCGCCGGCGAGCGCCATCGTCCCGCGCAGCGCGCGCGGCTGGATCGAGACCATCGCCGGGGCGTCGATCGTCGAGGGCACCCCCGCCGTCAGGTCGACGCTCGCGACGCTGACGTCCCCGGGCACGGTCTCGACCACGGCCTCGAGCGGGGCGTTCATCGCACGCAGGGTGGGCAGGACGCCCGCGCCGTCGGCGGTCGCGGTCACGCGGACGAGGCCGGTCACGTACACGCTCCCGGAGGCGTCCGCCGCGATCCCGGCGACCGTGCCGGCGTCGGTGATCCGCCCGGTCAGCGTGACCTTGGCCGCTGCGACCGGCGCGCCCCCGCGCCGCACCACGGCGCCCGCGAGCTCGCGCACCGCGAGCGCGCTGCGGTAGGTGACGTCGAGGCCGGTGGCGCCGAGGTACCGCCCGACCGCCTCGAGGCGCGGCAGGCCGGACGTGGCCGGCGGGACGACCTCGAGCACGAGGCTCGCGTCCGCGACCGCGCGCCCGAGCACGCTGAACGCGCCGGCCGCGGTGGTGGTCGCCACCGTCGACGGCACCCCGTCGATCGTCAGCTTGACCCGGGCGCCGGGGAGCGCCGCCCCCGCCGGGTCGCGCACCACGCCGGTGATCATCGTCGCCGTGGACAGCGCGAGGGTGGTGCCGCCGGGTGACCACGCGAGCCGCTGGGGCGCGATCGCCGGGCTGGTCGGGATCACGAGGACCTGGTGGTTGGTGTTGGTCACGCGCGACGTGACCGCGCCGGTCGAGCCGGCGTACGCCTCGACCACGGCCTCGCTCATGCCGATCGGCGCGAACCGGAGATAGGCCGGGATGCCGACGCCGCCGCTGGTGACGGTGGCGGCCACCAGCAGCCCCGGATCGAGCACGACCGGGCCGAGCGCGAAGTTCGATCCCGCGGGGACCTGCTGCGAGCGGATGAACGGCGGCGCGCCGGATCCGGGAGCCGGGGTCACCCGGAGACGAACGTCGACCACGGCGCCGCTGCCGTCGGTCACGTTGATGGCGGTGCGCGCCTGCGGGCAGAAGCCGAGGCTGCTGACGTCGAGCGTGACGTCGTAGGTGCCGACGCTTGCGGCGGTGAACACGATCGCGGAGCCCTCGGGCTTGGCGAGCAGGGAGGGGACGTCGCCGGTCGGCCCGTCGATGCGCCAGCCGTACGCCGGCACGCCGACCACATCGAGGACGGTGACGTCGACGCGGACCTCGCTGAGCGGCCCCGCGATCGGCTGCCCCGGGGTGACCAGCAGGACGACCCGGCAGCCATTCGAGCCCGCGCCGGCATCGGCCCCGGAGTTGCCGTCGGTGCCTGCGTCCCCGGCGCCACAGCCGATGACCAGCCCCCCGGTCAGGCCGAGCAGCACCAGCACCAGCACCAGGACGAGCGCACGCGGGGTGCTCACCGCACCTCCACGCGCCAGGTCTGGCGCTGCAGGCACGACGGCTGGGCGATCACGCTGCATGTCGCCTCGGCGTCGGGGCACGGGATCGCGATCGCCTGACGGTCGTAGATCTCGACGCGCAGCTCGAGGACGGCCCCCGGCTCGTACACGCCGGGGTCGAGCGCGACGCTGCTGGAGGTGGCGCCCAGGATCGGCGCGTGGATGCTCTCGCCGGGCGCGCGCAGCGACCACTGGAAGGTCGCCGTGCCGAGCGTGGTGTCCAGCGGCACGGGCGGGTAGACGTCGAGATCGTCGATCACGATGGGCACCCGGAACAGCGTCGGGGCGGTCAGCGGCAGCGCGGCCCCTCCGGTGGGCACCGCCGGCTGCAGCTGCGCGAGGCACGGCGCCGTGTCAGGCATCACCGTGATGGTGACCATCTCGGAGGTGGCCGCGCCCTGCGGATCGGTGGCGGTCACGCGGACGTCCCAGGTGCCCGCACCCGCGGCCCGGAACGTCTTGCCGACCTGGAGGTGCGCGGGATCGTCGGGGTCCGGAGGCACCACGCGATCCTCCAGCGTGAACGCCACGAGCGGCGGACCAAACACCTCCCACGTCAGCGCGGCCAGCGCGCCCGGCCCGTCGTCGGCGTCACCGACCTTCGCGAACACGGCGATGTCGGTGTCGACGAGGTAGCGATATGGGCTGCTGGTCGCGAGCTGGACCTGTGGCAGGCGGTTGGCGACCGGGAGCACGAGCTCCTGCCGCGGCTTGGCGACCGCGCCGAGCTCGTCCGTGGCCTCGAGGATGATGCGCAGCGCCCGCACCGGCTCGCCGTCGGCGCGCAGGGTCGGGACCACGAAGCTCATCTCGTTGACGATCGCGGACATGAACGGGACCTCGTCGCAGCTGACCGGCACGTCCGTGCACGCGTACGCGCGCCAGGCCGGCGTCACCACGTGGCGGTCGGGGTCGTTGATCACCGCCTGGAGCCGCACCTCGTCGCCGCGGTAGAGCACCTCGTCCGAGGGGTTGACGATCTCGAGCGACGGGCGCTGGTTGATCGTCGCGTCGTACAGCAGGCAGCCGCCCGCGCCGGTCAGCGCGACCGTCGCGAGCACGCCGGCGGTGAGGAGTTCGAGGCGCACGCGATCCATCAGGAGTGCAACCAGTCTGCCATCTGCAAGTGGCCGGAACCCGAGGGTACCTCAGGTCGGACCGGGGGCGAACGCGACAGCGATGTCCTGGTTCCACGCCCCCGGAGGAAGCCGGCACCCGATCAGCGGTAGCAGGCGAGGTCGGCCTGCAGCCGGCACGAGGCCGCGAACGACGTGTGGGTGTTGACCCCGCCCGACTCCACGCGGTAGCGGCCGCGCTTGAGCCGCGCGACCTGCCCCGGCCGGTACGTCGTGCCGTCGATCACGACCTCGCGCGAGGTCGCGATCGTGACCTCGACGGTCTCGATCAGGGTCCCGGCCGCGGTCACGGTGGCGCCCGCGGCGACCTCGACCGCGCGGGTCCAGCTGTCACGCCCGGGCTGTGCACACACGACCGTGTGGGGGCCGGGCTCGACGGGGACCCGCAGCGGTGCGACGCCGCTGGTGCGGCCGGCGGGCGCGCCGTCGATCGACACCTCGCACCAGGCGTCGTTCTTGATCACGATCACGCCGCGCGCGGGCGGGGCATCGGGCAGCGCGGCCGGCACCGCCGCATCGACCGGCGCGGCATCGAGGCCGATCGCCGGGACGGCGAGTGCGGCATCCCGGGGGGCCGCCCCCGCGTCGCGCCGGCCGGGCACCGCCGCATCGACGCGCACCGCGACCTCCACGGCCGCATCGACGGGGCCGGCATCGAGCGCGAGCGCTGCCGCGTCGAGGAGCAGCGGCGCCGCGTCGAGGAGCAGCGGCACCGCGTCAGCGAGCTCGGCCGCATCGGAGGTCGCCAGGATCGCGGGCGCGCGCCCGAGCAGCGCCACCGCCGCGGCCCCACCCCCACCCACCACCGCGAGCCCGAGCGCGACCAGCACGAGCCCGCGCGTGCGGCGGTGCGTGCGGCCCCCCGCAGCGACCTGCTCGATCAGCCGCACCACCGCGGGATCGGCGGGCACCAGCGCACTCGCGCGATCGGCGAGCGCCATCGCGCGGGGCAGCGCGCCGGCGGCGAGCGCGGCCTCGCAGCTCGCGACCAGCCCCGCGACGATCCGGGGGGACCGCTCGCGCACGAACCCCTCGGGATCGGCCAGGTACGCCGACAGCTCGTCGGAGGGCTCGCCGAGGCCCGAGGCAGCGACCAGCGCGCGCAGCTCGGTCGCGGCGACCACCGCCGTGGGCGTGCGCTCGGCCGGCGCGGACCGCATCAGCTGCTCGATCGCGCGCGACAGCGCGGGCCCGACCGCCGCGCGCTTCTTGACCGGCGGCACCAGCACCCCGGCCGCGATCTGCGCGAGCACCTTCGCCGGCGAGCCCGTGTACGGCAGCGCGCCGGTGGCGAGCTGATAGAGCGTGGCGCCGAGCGAGTACAGATCGCTGCGCGCCGTGGCGGTGTCACCGCTCGCCTGCTCCGGGCTCATGTAGGCGGGCGTGCCGAGCAGCGCGCCGGTCTTGGTGACGAGCGAGTCCTCGGTCTCGAGGCGCGCCACGCCGAAGTCCGTGAGGAGCATCCGCCCGTCGGACGCGATCATCACGTTGGCCGGCTTGATGTCGCGGTGCACGATCGACGCGGCGTGCGCCGCCGCCAGCGCATCCGCGAGCAGCGCGCCGATGCACGCGACGACCTCCGCCAGCATCGGCCCGCGCTGCTCGAGCTCCGCGAGGAGCGAGCGCCCGCGGATCATCTCCATCACGATGTATGGGGGATCGTCGGCCTCGGCACCACCGACGTCGTAGATGCGAAGGATGTTCTTGTGCTCGAGGCCGGCGGCCGCGCGCGCCTCGCGGTGGAACCGGTGCACGATCTCGGTGCGCCGCGCGAGGTGCGGGAACAGCACCTTGACCGCCACGTCGCGGCGCAGCTCGGTGTCGCGCGCGCGGAACACGGTGGCCATCCCGCCCTCGCCGAGCTCGGGGCCGAGCTCGTAGCGGCCGAGCCTGTCGCCCGGGCGGACGCCACGAGGCGCGCGGCTCAGCGAGGCGGCCTCCGGAATGCCGCGCTCGTCCTCCGCCGAGGCCGTGTCCACCGACCCCGGGTCGGCGTCCGACGACAGCGTGTTCGCGACCGCCGGATCGTCGACCGCGGGGTCGGTATCAGCGATGCCCGACGAACGAGCCGACGAACGAACCTTGGAGTCGTCCGCCACGCCGCGTGCCACCCGTCCGGATCGCGCCGGTCAGCTCAGGCCGACCACGTGACGTGGCCGGTCTTGCCGGCCGCCTTGGCCTGCTTCATGGCCTTGCCGAGGCGGCGGCCGAGCTCGTCGGAGCCGTTGTTGAGGGACAGGCCCTCCGTCATCGCGATCGCGGCGACCAGGTACAGCTGCGACGGATCACCCGGCAGCGTGCTGCGGTGAGTGTCGAACGCGGCCTCGGTGCCGCTCAGGAACGTGTGCACCTGCTCGGGCGCGAGCACCGAGAGGAAGTCCGAGCCGCCGATGTGGCCGATGAACGCGCCCCCCCCGGAGGCGGCCCGCGCGGAGTCGAGCAACATCTGGCCGATGCTGCGGACGGTGTCCTCCGAGTGCACGATGCCGAGGGCATCTGCGTACGAGTCGAAGTTGAGGATGTCGATGTGGACGACCGCCATCGGCTTGCCGCTCTTGAGCGCGCCCTCGAGTTCCTCGTCGATCGCGCGCGAGCCCGGCAGGTTGGTCGTGGGGTTGCGGTCGCGCTCGCGGCGCGCCGATCGGATCAGCGCCTTGACCCGGGCGCCGAACTCCCGGAGATCGAACGGCTTGGCCATGTACGCGTCAGCACCGGCCTCGAGGCCGCTGACCTGGTCGTCGGTGCTCACGAGGGCGGTCAGCATCAGGATCGGGGTCCGAGACCACATGACGTCGGCCTTGAGCCGGCGGGCGACCTCGAGGCCGTCCACGCGCGGCATCATCACGTCCAGGACCAGCAGGTCCGGGTCGTGTGCCTTGACGAGCTTGAGGGCCTCGTCTCCGTCGCGCGCCCGCAGGCACAGGAATCCAGCATCGCCAAGCGCCATGTTGACCATGTGCGCGATAGCGTCGTCGTCCTCGGCGATCACGATCTTCTTGAGAAGCATCGTCTGTTGAGGAGGGTGATACCGCCGATCGAGACGCGGCGTCAATCAAACCCTCGGAAACCCGCCTTCGATGGTAAGCCTGTCGTTGTGAACCTGGACCCGAAGGTCGAGTCGACCCTTCTCGACAACGGGCTGGCCGTGACCACCGTCGCGCTGCCCCATCTCCACACCGCCGTGGTGTCGCTGTTCATCAAGGTTGGCTCCCGGTTCGAGACGCCCGAAGACAACGGCCTGTCCCACTTCGTGGAGCACATGCTGTTCCGGGGCACCGAGACGTTCCCCACGTCGCTCGCCCTCAACACCGCGGTCGAGCGCCTGGGCTCGACCCTCCACGCCGAGACCGGCCGCGATTACACGATGTTCCAGATGTCCCTGGAGCCCGAGTTCGTGCCGGAGGCGATCGCCCTGCTCGGCGAGCTCCTCGGGCGTCCGCGATTCTCGGACATCGAGCTGGAGCGCCGCCTCGTCCTCGAGGAGATCAACGAGGACTACGACGAGGACGGCACCGAGATCAACGCGGACGACATCGCCCGCGGCCTGGTGTTCGAGGACCACCCGCTCGGCCAGCGCATCATCGGCCCGAAGACCAACGTCGAGCGGTTCTCCGAGGCCGACGTCCAGCGGCACTTCACGACCTTCTATGGCGCCCGCAACGCCAACCTGTGCGTCGCCGGCCCGGTCAGCCACGGCCGGGTCGTCGAGGCGGCCAGCCGCGCGCTCGCCGCCCTGCCCGCCGGCACCCGCGTCGAGGTCCCGATGGCGCCGGCCCTCGCCGCCGGCCCCCGCCTGCGCCACGTCCCCGACGCCGGCTCGCAGACCTCGCTGTCGATCCTGTTTCGCGCGCTCCCGGAGCTCGATCCCGCGTATGTGGCGCTGGTCGCCCTGCTGCGCGTGCTCGACGACGGCATGTCGACCCGCCTCCACTACACGCTCGCGGACCAGAAGGGCCTCGCCTACTCCGTCCACGCGGCGATCGAGCCACTCGCCGACACCGCGCTGTTCGAGATCTCGAGCGCGACCGCGAACGCCAAGGTCCCGTCGTTCGTCACCGAGCTGCTGCTCCTGCTCGACGGCCTGCGCGCCGGCCAGGTCACCGACGACGAGCTCGCAAAGGCGCGCGTGCGCTACCGGTTCGAGACGCTGGCCTCGCTCGACGACGCCTCGGCGATGAGCGGCTGGTTCGGCGGCACCGCGCTGTACTACCCGCCGCCCGCGCTGTCGGCCCGGCTCGCGGCGATCTCGGCGGTCACCGTCGACGACGTCGTCCGCGTCGCGCGCGACATCCTCGCGCCCGGCCGCCTCGCGGTCGCCGCGGTCGGCACGCTGTCCAAGGCACGGCTCGGCGAGCTGCGCTCGGCGATCACCGACTGGACGTAACGCCCCACGCGCAGATCCTGCGCGGCCCCCACGGATCGGCTCTCGCGGGGATGCATCCGCGCGCCAGAGGCGCACGGATCCCCGCGCTGCCGATGACCACGCGGGTCACGGTGATCACGCAGAACGCCGACCGCCTCCACCTGGCCGCAGGCTCCGAGAGCGTGTGCGAGTACCACGGCAGCCTGCGGCGCTGGCGCTGCGAGCGCTGCGGCGAGATGGAGGAGACGCCCGCGCGGAGTCCGACGCCGATGCACCGTCAGCAGCGGATGCGCCCGGACATCGTGCTGTTCGGCGAGCCGATGCCACCAAACATCGCCCGCGCCATGACGAACGCGCGGCGCGGCTGCGACCTGTTCGTCGCGATCGGCACGTCCGGGACGGTCCCCCCGCGGCAGACCTCGTCCACGCGGCCGCGCTCGAGGGTGCACGGCGCGTGCTGCTCAACCTCGACATCTTCGACGGCGCCCGGCAGGTGTTCAGCGAGTGCCACGCCGGCACCGCGGACGACCGGGTGCCGCGGTTGTTCGGGATCGCCGGCACGTAGCGCCTGCCCAGCGCCGCCCGGGCTACGAGGCCGCGGGCGGACGACCACCGCCGCCGCCACCCGCGCCGCCACCACCACCCGCGCCGCCGCCACCACCTGCGCCGCCGCCACCGCGCCGCCGGCGTCCGCCACCCGCGCCACCACCACCACCGCCGCCTGCACTCGCACCGCCGCCACCGCCGCTCGGCAGGTCGCGGCGACCGTGATCGCGCCCGCCGCCACCGCTGCGACCACCGCCACCGCTGCGACCACCGCCGCCGCCACCGCCGCCACTGCGGCCGCGGCCGCCCTGCGGGCGTCCACCGTCCGAGCTCGGACGCATCGATGGGCCGCGATGCACGTTGTGGATCTCGCGCTCGTTGAACGGCGCCGGGGCCGCCGACGACGACTCGTACGGGTGCCCCTCGACGACCGGGATCGCCTGGCGCGTCAGCTTCTCGATGCTGCGGAAATCCATCCGCTCCTCCGAGTCGCAGAACGTCATCGCCATGCCGGACGCGCCGGCGCGGGCCGTGCGGCCGATCCGGTGCACGTAGGTCTCGGGGACCTCGGGCACGTCGAAGTTGACGACGTGGGTGACCGCGTCGACGTCGATGCCGCGCGCCGCGATGTCCGTGGCGACCAGCACGCGCACGCGCCCGGATTTGAAGCCGGCGAGCGCGCGCTCGCGCGCGTTCTGGCTCTTGTTGCCGTGGATCGCCTCGGCCTCGATGCGCTCCTTGAGCAGGTGCTCCGCGATCCTGTTCGCGCCGTGCTTGGTGCGCGAGAACACGAGGACGCGGGCCATCGCCTTGTCGGCGAGGACCTCGACGAGCAGCGACCGCTTGTCGCCCTTCTCGACGAAGAACACCTCCTGGTCGACCTTCTCGGCGGTGGTCGCGGGCGGCACGACGGCGACCGTCTCGGGGTTGACGAGCAGGCGGTCGGCGAGCTCCTGCGCCTCGCGCGGCATCGTCGCGGAGAAGAACAGGGTCTGCCGCTTGGACGGCAGCATCGCGATCACGCGCTTGACGTCGTGGATGAACCCCATGTCGAGCATGCGGTCGGCCTCGTCGAGGACGAACACCTCGAGCGCCTTGAGATCGAGGAAGCCCTGGTTCGCGAGGTCGAGGAGCCGACCCGGCGTGGCGATCAGGACGTCCATCGTACCCTGGCGGAGCGCCTGCTTCTGCTGCTCCATGCCGACGCCGCCGAAGATCACGAAGTTGCGCAGGTGGAGCTGCTTGCCGTAGGTCGAGAAGCTCTCGCCGATCTGCGAGGCGAGCTCGCGGGTCGGGGTGAGGATGAGGCAGCGGATCGGCCGCTTGCGGCCGGCGACGGGCGGTTCCGCCGCGAGGCGCTGGAGGATCGGCAGCGCGAACGCCGCGGTCTTGCCGGTGCCGGTCTGCGCGAGGCCGAGGAGGTCGCGGCCCGCGAGGACGTGCGGGATGGCACGCGCCTGGATCGGTGTCGGCGTGGTGTAGCCTTCCGCGGCGACCGCAGCAGCGATCGGCGGGATCAGGCCCAGTTCAGAGAACAACATGACGCGCCGCGACATACCATGCCGCCGCCCCCGGGACCCGGAAATCGGGCCGGGAACCGGCCTCCGGCCCGGGGATTACTTGAGCTGCTTCTCGACGGTGGCCTTCACCTTGGCGTCGAAGCCCTCACCGGTGGTCGCGGCGGCGTCCTTGGCGAGGTACGCATCGCGCTCGCGCGCCAGCGTCGCGATCTCGGCCTGGGTCGCCTTGCGCTCGCGCGCGCGGCGCTCGAGGTCGGCGCGCATCGTGGGCTTGTCCATGCCCGCGAGGTCGCCGGGCAGCGAGGCCGCCGGCACCGCGTCGAGGTTGACGGTGCCATCGGCGAAGCCGCCCACGAGATCGTCGGAGGCGCGGCCGGCGCCGCCCTTGGTCGCGTAGTACGACGCGCGGTCGGCCTTCGCGGGCGCGGGCGCGGCCTCGGCCGCCGCCATCTTGCCCGCGTAGGCGCGCCGCGCGCCCTCGTCGCCGACGATCAGGGCGCCGCGATCGATGCGGGCCGACAGCTCGGCCATGCGATCGTCGTACGGCGTGGCGATCTGCTGCACGCCGCCGTCCTGCTGGATCGACGAGAACTCACCGCCGCCGAGCATGGCGATCTGCTGGAACGTGGACGCGGTGTCCGGATCGTGGCCCGCGCGGATCGTGTTGATCACGATCTGCTTGGCGCCCGCCTCGCGCGCCAGGACGTCGAACGTGGGCACGTCACCGCGGCTCGCGGGCGGCGCGTCACCGACCAGGAACACCAGCTTCTTGGCGCCCGTGCGCCACCTCATCTTGTGGAGCGCCACGTCGAGCGCCGCGTCGACGTTCTCGGGGGTGTCTCCACCGCCCGCCGCCGCGTAGCTCGACAGCTCGGCGAACACCGCATCGAGATCGGTGGTCAGCGCGAAGTCGCGCGTCACGTACTCGTCGCCCACGTCGCGGTACGCGACCAGGCCGATCCGGACGTCCGCGTTGGCGTCGGCCTTGCGGATGTGGTTCGCGATCGAGAACACGGTGCGCTTGGCCCCGTCGATCAGCCCGCCCATCGAGCCCGTGGTGTCGACCGCGAACACGACGTCGACCTGGTGCGAGCCGCTCGTCACCGGCGGCGGCGCCGGCGATGCCCGCGACGGTGGTCGACTGCGACCACGGGGACAGGCCCGCGGCGAGCGCGATGGTCGCGGCCGCGGCGGAGGGGATGCCGAAGGTGACGAGGCGCTGACGGGTGAGCATGTGCCTGTTCACGCACCAGCCGGCGATCCGATCTGGACGATCCGATCTGGCCGATCGCCCGCTCCGCACCGGGGCCACGGCCGGCGGCGCACACGCGCGCGGTGGCATCCATCGCGCACACAGGATGGGCAGCCAGCGAAACATCAATCGCAACAGACACTTGGAGATCCACCAACGACCATACCGACCTGCCCGATCCGCGGCACCGGGATGACACGCCTGCGCCCCCGCCCCGGTGTCCCATGGGCGGGAACGTAGATCCACGAATCGCCGGGTCGCGCCCCCTGCGCCGGGTCGCACAGTCTCGACGGATCAACCCGAAGCACGAGGAGCCAGCCGATGATGACGAACAAGGTCTGCGTGGTGGTTGGCGTGGGTCCCGGGAATGGCGCGGCGCCCGGCCGCCGCTTCGCGCAGGGGGGGTACGCGGTGGCGCTGCTCGCGCGAGCGACCGGGACGAGCGGGCCTCTGGCGCAGACCCTTGATGGGGCGCGCGCGTACAGCTGCGACGTCACCGACCCGGAATCCGTCGCGCGAACCTTCGACGCGATCGAGCGCGAGATGGGCGCGGTGCACACGCTCGTCTACAACGCGGGGCCGGGGACCTGGGGCACCGTCGAGGAGATCGATCCGGCGGTCCTCGACGGCTCGTTTCGCGTCAACACGCTCGGGCTCGTGCACGCGGCGAAGCGGGTGATCCCGTCGATGAAGGCGCAGGGCGGTGGGAACATCGTCGTGATCGGAGCGGCCTCATCGCGCAGGGGCGTCGCGCGCACGGCGGGCTTCGCTCCGGCCAAGGCTGCGCAGAACAGCCTCACCGAGTCGATGGCGCGGCACCTGTGGCCACAAGGCATCCACGTGTCGCTGGTCATCATCGACGGCGTCATCGATCTTCCACGCACGCGCGCTCTCGCGATGATGAAGGACAAGCCGGATGACTTCTTCATCGCGCCCGACGATCTGGCCGACACCGCGTTCCATCTGACGACGCAGCCCCGCTCCGCATGGTCGTTCGAGGTCGAAGCTCGTCCGTTCAAGGAGAGCTGGTAGCAGGGGACCGGTCCGTCAGCGTTGGTCTTCGACCGGGATACTGACAGGGTCGCCGACCCGCCCCGATGGAGCGGGATCGGGAGGCGCACCGCCGTTCGCGGCCCAACGCCGGGCCTGGGCCCGGTGTCAGGGCAGGCTACCGGCGGGGCGGCGGCGGCGCATCGACCGGCGGCACACCCGCGTCCGGCGGCGCGTCGAGTGGGGCCGGCGGGGGCGCCACCGCGACCACCACGGCGCGCCGGCGCACGTCGACCGGGCGGCACACCCGCGCGCCGCACAGCCAGAACCGCACGCGCACGGCGATCACGTGCTCGCCGGGGATGTCGGTGCGCACCGGGATCGCGAACCGAGGCGCATCGGCGCCCGGATCCGCCGCGTCACCGCGCCCGAGCCGGCGGCGCTTGATCACGACGTCAGGCGGCGCCGCGAGATCGACGATCACCGCGGCATCGCGCGACACGGTGAGGCCGCGATCGACCGCAAGCGCGAGCGCCAGGGTCCCCGGCTGGCCGGTGGTGACCTCGACGCGCTCGGAGAGCCGCACCTCCCAGCCGGGCTGGCGCTGCGCCGCTGCGGTCGACCCGAGCAGGAGACAGGTAGCGGCCGCGACGAGCGCGGGCGCGCGCACGCCCGGGCCGCCGCCGCCGCTCACAGGATCTGCGTGGCGAGCTCGGCGAGCGGCGAGCGCTCGCCCTTCGTCAGGATCACGTGGCCCGCGAGCGCCTCGAGCTTGAACCGCTCGGCCACCGTGGTCAGGCCGTTGTTCGACGAGTCGAGGTACGGGTGGTCGATCTGGTACGGGTCACCGGTCAGGATGATCTTGGTGCCCTCGCCCGCGCGCGTGACGATGGTCTTGACCTCGTGCGGCGTCAGGTTCTGGGCCTCGTCGACGATCATGAACACGTTGGGCAGCGAGCGGCCACGGATGTACGTCAGCGGCTCGATCTCGACGAACCCGAGATCGACGAGCTCCGCGTAGCTGCGGCCGTCCTTCTTGTCGGCCTTGTTGATGCCGAGCAGCAGCTCGAGGTTGTCGTAGATCGGCTGCATCCACGGGTTGAGCTTCTCCTCGATGGTGCCGGGGAGGTAGCCGACATCGCGCCCGAGCGGGAAGATCGGCCGGGACACGAGCAGCTTCGAGTAGACCTGATCCTCGGTGACCTTCTGGAGGCCCGCGGCGATCGCGAGCAGCGTCTTGCCCGTGCCGGCCTTGCCGACCAGCGTGACCAGCTTGATGTCGTCGTTGAGCAGGAGATCGAGCGCGAAGTGCTGCTCCTTGTTGCGCGGCTTGATGCCCCACACGCCCTCGCGCAGCTTCTTGACCGGCACCGCCTTGGCGGTGGCCTTGTCCCACCGGGTCAGCGCGCTCTTGCCGGTCTCGTCCTTGAGGGTGAGGTACTCGTTCGCGTGCACGCCCCGCGCGTCGAGGGCGACGGCGCCGTCGGTGTAGAACTTGTCGATCGTGCCCGGCGGCACGGTCAGGTCGCGGTTGCCCGCGTAGAGCTCGTCGAGGGACACCCGCTCGGGGTCGAAGTCGACCGAGGCGAGCCCGAGCGCGTCGCCACGGACGCGCATGTTGACGTCCTTGGTGACGAGGATCGTCGGGGTCTTGAGATCCGAGTCGCGGACCTCGAGCGCGATCTCGAGGATCCGCTGGTCCATCGAGCGCGAGTCGTAGCTCGGGTTCTTGATCGGGGTCCTCGACAGCGCGACCCGCACGGTGCCGCCGTTCTCGAGCGGCTGCGGATGCGACAACCCGCCATCGCTGCGGTGCTGATCGAGGAGCCGCGCGACCTGCCGGGCGTTGCGCCCGAGCTCCGACTGGTCCTTCTTGAATGTGTCGACTTCCTCGATCACGTAGATCGGGATGATGACGTTGTTGTCCGCGAACGCGTACACGGCGCGCGCATCGTGGAGGAGCACGTTGGTGTCCAGGACGTAGTTCTTGACGGCCACGTTCCCAGGTTCCGACGAGCAGCGTTCGGAGTCAAAGCCGCCGGGAGTCAAACGCCCGAGGAGCTCCCCGGGGAGATCGACGTGAGGGCCGATGTAGGTGGCGCCACCGCCACCCGCGTCGACCAGAAACGTGCTGACAGCTGGAGCCCGACGGAGGTCGCGCTCACCTCGGGCGCGAGCGCGAGCGCGGACAGCACGCTCGCCGTGCTGACCAGCAGCCCGCCACCGACGGCGAGCGCGGTCGCGACATCGGCCCGCGAGCCGGCGCGATCGAGCGCGGCCTGGCCGTCCGGGCTGCATGCGAGCCGGCCGGCATCGGCCGCGGGGATCCGCGTGCAGGACCCGCGCTCGATCGCATCCGCCTGGATGCCCTTGGCCGACAGCCCGAGCGCGCCGCTGAGGTCGAGCGCGATCACGCCGCCCGCCCCCGCGCCGGTCGCGACGTAGATCTAGCTTCGCTTGCGCGGGCCACGATCGCGCGCACCCGCGTCGACGGGTGCGACCGCCCCGCCATCGATGGCCGGGGCCCGTAGCGGCAGCTTGATCTCGCGTTGCTCGCCAGCCGCGGCGTTCCCCCCGTCGCGGTCACCGCCGCGTGCCGCGCCTCCTCGAGGAACATCTGGACGAACGCGGCGTCGTGGGCGCGCGCCCCGACCCGGTCAGGCTCGCGCGCGCGAGCTTCTGCGTGTCGCCCTTGGGCGCCGCTGCCGGCGTACCTGCCGCCGCGGTCTTCGCCGCGAGCGCCTCGGCCCACGTCACCACGCGGTTCCGGCCCGTGTGCTTGGCGTGATAGAGGGCGAGGTCCGCGCGCTCGATCAGCGTGGCCCGGTCGCGGCCGTCCTCGGGGAACGCGGCGACGCCGACCGACTGGGTGACCGACAGCGGCCCCTTGTCGGTGTCGACCACGACCTTCGAGATCTCGATGCGGATCCGCTCGGCGACCGCCTTGGCCTGCGCGACATCGACGTTGTCGAGCAGCACGGCGAACTCCTCGCCGCCGTAGCGCGCCGAGATGTCGATCTTGCGCGGCAGTTCCTGGAGGACGCGCGCGACCCGGCGGAGCACCTCGTCGCCGACGGGGTGGCCGTAGCCGTCGTTGACCTTCTTGAAGAAGTCGACGTCGCACAGCAGCACCGCGACGCGGTGGTTATGGCGCTCCGCGCGCTCGAGCATCTCCGCGAACTTCTGCTGGAACGTCCGATGGTTGGTCAGCCCGGTCAGTCCGTCCGTGGTCGCCATCGTCTCCATCTTCTTGTAGAGGAAGCCGTTCTCGAGCGAGACCGCGACCTGGTTGGCGATCACGGCCAGCATCTCGCGGACGTCCTTGCCGAACCGCTTCTCGGCGCGCGCGGCGAGCGTGAGCGTGCCCACCGGCTCGTCGCCGGCGAGCAGCGGCAGCACCAGGATCGAGCGGGCATCGTCGAGCTTGACCTTGCGCGTGAAGATCGGCGCGGACACCTCGCGCGGCTCGCCACTCGCGGGCAGGTAATGGCGATTCTTGACCACCATCGACGCGAGGCCCGCGTTGTCCTTGAACTCGAGGTTGAGCAACTGCGCCGGATCGACCATGCCCTCGCCGCCCGGCATGACGCGCACGGCGGTGACCTGGTGGCGCGCGCGGTCCTTCTCGTACATCGCGATCGCGGCGACGTCGTACTCGACGATCGCGGCGGCGGCCTCGAATGCGGTCTCCATGACCTGCTCGGGGGTGAGCGCGCGGCCGAGCATCGCGGTCGCCTGATAGAACCGCTCGTGCTCGTACTTCGCGCGCTCGACGGCGCGGAACACCTGCTCGGACTGGACGACCCGGAGCACCTGCGCGCTGGCCTCGGCGAGCAGATCGCGATCGGCTTCGGTGAACGGGGCATCGCGGTCCGCCGCGAGGATCCCGCGCAGGTGCGCACCCTCGATGATCGGCACCGCGACCACCGCCACGCCGGCGCGGCCGCCCTCGTAGTAGGTGAGCTGACCGGGCTTCGTCGACGCACACAGCAGCGGCGCGCGATCGCGCAACACCGCGCCGAGGATGCCCGCCGACGACAGCCGCGGCGTCTCGGTGATGTCGTCCGCGTCGGACGCGACCTCCTTGAGCTTGATCCGGTCGCCGTCGTGCTCGAGCCACAGCAGCGCCACGGTGCGCGCACCGAGGGAGCGCTTGAGCGTCCCCAGCACCCAGCTCACCGAGTCGCCGATCATGCCGACGCCCCCCACGGCGAGCAGGCGCTCCTCCTCGTCGCGACCGCGGGGCGCGCGGCTGCTGGGCCCGAGAGCCGCAGCGATCAGGCGGTAGTCGCGCGCCGACTCGCGCAGCGCCGTGAGCTCCTCGTCGAGGCGGGCCGCGCGGCGGCGGCGGTAGCGCGCGGTCAGGCCGCGCAGCAGGAGCACGTGCGCGGCCGCGGCGCCGCCGAGGTAGATGACGTGGAGCCCCGCCGCCAGGGCGTTGTCGAGGGTGAGGCCGGTCCGCACCAGCAGCGCGCTCTCGAGGAGGACCGCCGCCCCGAACGTGGCGACCGCCCCGGGCCGGGCGAGCACGGTCATCGCGAACGCGACCAGGCCGTACAGCAGCGGGTACGCGGGCGAGGCCAGCCCCCCGGTCACCGCGACCACGACGTGGACGCCCGCGACCAGGGTCAGCGCGAGCTCGAGATCGGCGAGATCAGCAGCGGCGGCCAGCCAGAACGAGGCGCGCTGCGCCCGCGCGCTCGGCGCGGTGAACTGGACGCGCCGGATCATCGCGATCACGACCAGCGCCAGCGTCCCGACGACCACCATCGTCATGGGCAGGCTCGGCGTGGGCGCGAGGACCGCGGCCCCGTCCGCCCCCCCGACGCCGATCACCGCACACGCGACCGCGCCCGCGATCGCGCCGACCGAAACCTTGCCCGCGCGTCGCAGCGCACGCCGCAGGTGCCTCACGGGGTGTCCCCGACCGGGGCCCGGACCGGGGCCCCGCCGGGGGCGGTGAGCGGCGGCGGGGCGACCGGCGGCGCCGGCATGTGGAGCACGATCTCGTCGGGGTAGACCATGCCGAGATCGAGCCGCGCCCGCGCCTCGACCGCGCTGACGTCGGAGCGCAGCGCCTCGATGTCTCGCATCAGCGCCTCGTTGTGCGCCGTCAGGGAGCGGGCCTCGGCGGCGAGCTCGGCGAGCTGGACGTCGAGCTTCGCGGTGCGCGGATCGCGGCGCAGCACCTGCGACGGCAGGTAGCCGATCGCGGTGGCCACGATCACGGCGAGGCCAACGCGGCCGCCCCACCGCCGGTGCGCGGGAGGGACGTGCATCTCGGCAAGGACGCTGGGCACCGTCCCCCGACACTACGGATCCCGCGCCCCTGGGCAACTTTTGACCGGTGCGAGACGCGATCAGATTGTGGTGGAATTACGATTGCCTGTGTGTACGCTGCGCGCACACATGCTCGGGATCCGTCCGTCCATCCTCTCGGTCGTCGCCGCCATGTCTCCGCTGGCCGCGGGCTGCGGGGACAACAACTCGTCGACCATCACCATCGTCTGCGGTGAGGGCACCTCGGGCACCCTGACCGCCGGCGGCACGGTCGCGGTCACCGCGGGCAGCGGCAAGGACCTGGTCGGGGCGGCGATCACCGCCCAGGCCGCCACCACCCTGCCCGCCGGCGTCGTCTCGATCGCGTGCGCCCCCGACATCGTGCCGGACGGGTTCGTCGCGCTCGGCCCCGCCGTGGCGTTCGGGGCCGAGGGCGCGTGGTCGGACCGACCGTTCGCGCTGACCCTGCCCTTCAAGGCCGGCCGCCTCCCCCCGGGGGCCGAGCCCCGTCACGTCCGCGTGGTCGCCCGCCGTGCAGGCCAGGACGCCTCGTTCTTCCCGGCGGTGTCGAACCAGGTGCTCGACGACGAGGCGCCGGCCGCCGCGCGCGCCACGTTCCGCGCCGGCGAGCTGACCACCTACCAGATCGTGGCCTCCGCCACCGCCGGCACGCCCGAGACCCAGACGTTCTCGTGGAACGCGATCATCGGGATCTCGATGGGCGGGTTCGCATCGAACACGATCGGCCTGCGCCATCCCGACAAGTTCGACATCATCGCCAACATCGGCGGGGACCCCGGCCCGTCGATGATCTACGCGCTCGGCATGATCAACGACTACCTGTTCGGCGGGTTCTGCACCGCCGCCGACGAGGCCGCCGGCCGCGGCAACGTCGGCCAGCTGTGCCCCAAGGCCTCGACCAAGCAGGACCAGTTCGAGATCACCGCCGACTACGAGCACATGATCTACCAGGAGGGGGACGGGGTCGGCCTGACCCTGCGCCGCGGCCTCTACATGCAGGCGTCGCGCGATCTCGCGCGCGCCCTGTCGAACCCCGCGCTGTACTCGCCCGCCAACCCGTACGCGCCGCCCGGCGTGCCGATGGCGTACTTCGAGCAGGACCCGGCCATCCGCTGCGCGAACCCGATCGTGCTCGACGACTTCTACGATCGCGAGTTCAACCCGCTCGGTGCGCGGCCCGTGATCACGTTCTGCGACGGCGGCGACGCCCCGGCCATGAACGGCGTGTTCGACGCCACCGTCCCGCAGCAGGATCCGGCCGAGGTGCTACTCGCCGTCGACCTCAACAGCAACGGCACGCGCGACGCCGGCGAGCCGGTCGTCACCAACGCCTCCGAGCCGTTCTCCGACGTCGGCCTCGATGGCCTCGCGAGCACCGCCGAGCCTGGCTACGACGCCGCCACCAACCCCGACCCGGCCCGGGACGACTACCACTACCTCCGCAACCCGCTCGGCAAGGAGGGCAACGGCGAGCACGAGGACGGCGAGCCGTACGAGGACATCGGCCTCGACGGCGTGACCGGCACCTGCCAGCACGACGCCACGCCGCCGAGCGGCATCAGCGCGTGCTTCGACGTCGGCGAGGGCAACGGCACCTGGGACCTGTCCCCGAACGTGGCGCGCTGGTACGCGAGCGACATCATGGTGCGGATGCGCGCGCTCACCGACGCGCAGCGCAACCACCTGTCGTTCTGGTTCGACGCGGGCATCCGCGACTTCCTCAACAACTCGGTGTCGGTCAACCAGGGCGTCGGCCAGATGATGGCGACCTGGCAGCTGCCGTTCGGCGTGTTCGACAGCTTCCCCGTCCTGACCGGCGCGAGCGGCGAGAGCTCGTACGACTTCACCGAGATCGACTGGACGCGGATGCCGAAGAACCTCTACGTCCGCTACGGCAACCCCGACGCGACCGCGCAGGAGATCGACCGCGGTGACGGCCGCCACGTCGGCACGGCGGTGCAGATCATCAACCGCGCCACCACGGCGTTCGCGTGGCTCGACAAGCGCTGGCCCGGCGGTGATCGCAGCGAGACCCTCGAGGGCGGTACGCTGATCAAGGACCTGTCGTACACCTCGCCCTCCACCGGCCGGGTCAGCCCGTTCGGCCTGTTCCTGCCCCCCGGCTACGCCGATCCGGCCAACGCCGGCGTGCGCTACCCGGTGGTGTACTTCCTCCACGGCTACGGCCAGGACCCCCAGGACCTCGTCGACCTGTCGAGCGTGTTCGCGCTCTACATGATCGCCGAGCGGCCGATCGAGGTCCGGTTCCAGAAGTTCATCATCGTGTACGTCGATGGCCGGTGCCGGCCGCAGGTCGACGGCGTGCCGCTCGATCCCACCGGCGACCAGTGCGAGGGCGGCACGTTCTACATGGACGCGCCCCTCGGCGGCCCGGCCCAGATGGAGACCCACCTGCTCGAGCTGATGGGTCACATCGACGAGACCTATCGCACGAAGGCCGGCAGCCCGGCCGAGGTCACGCCGTAGCACCCGCTCGCTACTGCGAGATCAGCGTCAGCGAGCCCGCGCCGCGGGCCCATACGCGATCGAACTGGTCGACCGCGACGTCGATGATGAAGTTCTCGGCGAGGCCACGCCGCACGTCGACCCGGCGGACCTTGGTGCCGTCCCACGCCGCGATGCCGCGATCGGTGGCCATCCACACCTGGCCGTTGCGCGTCGCGATCGCGTCGTTGATGTCGAACCGCAGCGCGGCCGGGAACGTCCAGGCTTTGCCGTCCCAGATCCCGGCGCCGGCGCCGGTGGCGATGATCACCTTGCCACTCGGCGCGATCGTGACCGCGCGCGCGAGCTCGGACAGCAGGCCCTCCGCCTCGGTCCACACCCGGACCTCGCCCGAGCGCAGGCGGGCCACGCCCTCGTTGGTGGCGAACCACGCGGTGTCGCCGCGGACGTCACCATCGACCACGCCGATCGGTACCGGCAGCATGGCGCGCTTGTCGCCGTCGGGATCGGTGCGGTGGTAGCCGACCGTGCCCTCGTCGAGATCGAGGATGGCGATGCCGAAGGCGCGGCGCTCGAGGCCATCGCGGTAGCGCAGGCCGATCCACAGCGCGCTCTCGTTCGCGAACCGCGCGAAGCTGACCTCGGCGGCGGCGCCCGGGGTTGCCACGGCGATGTTCGGGATCGGGATCCATGTTCCCGTGCGATCGATGCGCGAGGCGCGGATCGCGGGCTCGCTCGCGGCGCGGTGGAGCGCCACGATCGAGCCGTCCGGTGCGCGGACCACGCCGAGCACGACCTCGTCGGGCCCGCCAGCCTGGAACCCGATGCCGGTCCAGTGCCACGCCTTCTGTGCGCCCGTGGCGACCCAGCAATCGTCGACGCGGGTACACGCGACTGACAGCGCGGTGGCGTCCTGGAACATCTGCTTGCGGCGCAGCCAGTCGATCGGCTGCGGCTGAACCCGATCGTCGGCGGAGAACCGGTAGCGCGCGGTGCCGAGCTCGCGCGTGCCGATCAGGAGCTGATCGGCGGCGATGCCGAGGCTGGTCGCACCGGGCGGGACCACCACGTCGAGGGGCTCGATCACCCACGGTGCCCGCGGCGCGCCCGCGATGGGCACCAGGCGCAGGCCATCCCGGGCGAGCGGCCGCACACGCGTCGGGTCCGCCGGGCCGATCCGGTACACGCGCCCACCGCCCATGACGACCACGCCCGCGCCGCGCGCGACCGCGGCATCCCAGGCGACCTCGGGCAGCGCGCGGTAGGTGCCCCAGGTGTGCGCCTGGCCGAGTGCGAGCCGCTCGCGGCCCGTGGCGTCGATCCCGATCACCAGCGTGCGCGCGCCGGGCAACTCGACGAGCAGGCGCGGCCGCGTGATGTGCAGGCCGTCCTTCGCGCCGATCCGGACGGTGTCACCATCCGGGGTGCGGGCGAGCAGGCCGGTCGCGGTGGCGATCCACAGCCAGCCACTGTGGTCGCGCAGCAGCGCGCGGATCGGGTCCTTGATCGGCGTGCTGGTCCAGCCGCCCTGGGCGCTCACGTAGAACAGCCCCTGCGGGGTGCCGATCCACGCGCCGCCGTCACTGGCTGCCGCGATCGAGACGCCGCCGTCCTTGGCGAGCGCAGCGAAGTCGAGCTCGAGCGAGGGCGGCGGATCGAGCACCGGTGTGTAGATCTCGCGGCGGGTCTCGTAGCGAGCCACGCCGCCATCGGTGACGATCCACACCTGACCGCGCTCGGCGTCCGACGCCATCGCCAGCACCTTGCCAGCCGCGCCCGGGACCGAGGACAGCGCGAACACCCTGCCACTCTGATCGAAGCGCTCGACGTCATTCGCGGTGGCCACGAACACGAACGGCTCGGACGGCGCGAGCATGGTCACGGCCGACGGCTCGGTGAACACCCGCACGCGGACCTTGCCGGTCGACACCGGCGGGAGCCGGGCCGCCGGCGTACGCGGCGCAGGGCACGCGGTCAGCCCCAGCAGCAACCCGACCAGCACACGACGCGAACTCACGGCGTGGCGACGGTAGCCCACAGCGGCGCCCTGCGGAAGCACCTCCGCGAGGGCCGCGGGCGACCGCACCAGGCCCCTATGCGGGCACCCGCTCGGTCGATGGTAGGCTCGGCCCATGGCACGCAATCGACGCGGCAGCGGGTTGGGCCCGCCCGAGCTCCGCGGCACCCTCGGCACCCTGATCCGGACCGCGTTCCAGCAGGCCGGCGGCGTCCGCGAGGCCCTCGAAGGGGTCGCCCGTACCGGGCGTGAGCGGTTCGACGAGATGCGGGAAGGCCGCCACCGCAACGACCTCCTGATCGAGCTCGGGGAGGTCGTCCTCGACCTGGTGCGCCGGGGAGAGATCGACCCGGCCGAGCTCCCGGAGGCCCGTAGCTTGATCCGCGAGCTCGACGAGTTCGACGATGGCGACGCCGCCGATCCCGCCCCCCGCGCCCGCCCGCGCGGCCGGTTCGACGATCGCGGCGGCCCCGCGCCCCGGCGGGCGAGCCCCTCCGGTGATGACGGCACCGTGGCCTCGAGCGCCCGGCCCTCGTTCGCCAGCCGCGGCGCGGCCCCCGGTCCCGCCAGGCCCGCCGGCCCGCGGGTGTGGCGCCCGCCGGTGGACGCCGTGGACGACGATCCGGAGCCGCCCCGCGCCGCGGCCGGCCTGGCGATCCCCAAGGCCCCGCCCCACCCCCACAAGAAGGGTGGGATCAGCTTCGACGACGACGACGATCTCGCCGACTACATGCACCCGGACGACGTCCCGCCGAAGGGAACGACAGACAGCGGCAGCGACACTTGACACGCGGCTCCAGCATCGGTAGTAAACCGCTCAGCCCGGGGATTTAGCTCAGCTGGGAGAGCGCGTGAATGGCATTCACGAGGTCAGGGGTTCGATCCCCCTAATCTCCACCGGACGGACGATGCGACCGAGCAGCTCCATCTGCTCGGTTGTTTCCGTTTCGGTCGGTCAGGGCCCGCGAACGGACATATCGATCGATGATCGCGGTCGAGCCGCCCCGCGGGCGAGGCGCGACGAGGAAGCGTACCCGTCGGTACGCGACCGAGGAGCAACGACGCCCCCGGGGATGGATCGGCCGTGAGGGCGATCGAGATGTCCGTTCGCGGGCCCTTGGACCACGCGCGGCGTCTCGGGGCCGCCTCACCCATCGTGGTGATCCAGCCCGCTCCGGCACATGCGCCGCTCCAGGCCACGGGGCGTCCGCCAGGTGCCACAGGCTAGCGTGAGACCTTGATCAGCGGCATCGCGCACACTGGCATTCGCGTCCACGACCTGGCCCGTTCGGTGGCGTTCCATCGCGTCCTCGGGTTCGAGCTGACGGAGGGGCCGATCGGCCCCGAGCCCGTCGCGATCCTGATGCATCCCGCCGGCGTGGAGATCAACTTGGTCCTCAACGCGGCCTCGGCGCACGAGCCAAACATCCCGATGGATGTGCCGGCGAAGCACGCTGGCATCACACACATCGCCCTGCTGGTTCCCGACCTCGATGCCGCCCGCGTGACGATCGAGGCCGCCGGCGTTCCCCCGTCGGGCCCGCGGGTTCTTCATCCGGGATCCCGCTCGCGATGTGATCGAGATCCACGCGGCGGTGGGGCCACCGGGCCAGAGCGAGAGCTGATCAAGAAGTGACACGGCGACGTTCGACAAGATCGTGCTCGTCACGCGCAGGACGCGGCTCGCGCAACGGGTCGAGCGGTTCAACACCCGCGCGCAGGTGAAGATCTACATCGATCACGCGGGCGGCGACTTCGCGGACTACGTGCTCGAGGATGACATCGACCGCCGCTCGCTCCAGGTTCGCCACGACGACCTCGACCTCGGGCTCAAGGACCACCCGATCGAGCGGGCGATCGTGCCGACGTTCCTGTTCGCGGCGAGCGACCTGATCGTCGTCGTCGGCCAGGACGGCCTGGTGGCCAACGTCGCGAAGTACGCCGGCGCGCAGCCGATCGTCGCCATCACACCCGACCCTGCCCGGTTCGACGATGTGCTGCTCCCGCTCCATCCGCCCGCGGCGGCGCCCGCGGTGACCCGCGTGATCGACGGCATGACCACGCTCCGCGAGATCACGCTGGCCGGTGGCGACAGCCAGCGGACCCGCCTGGTCGCCGCATGAGCGCACGGCGATCGACGCGCCCCCCCGGATCGCGGTGGAATCTGGCGACACCGCGAGGCTCGACCATGCGGACGACCTGTCCTGCATCAACCCGCGATGATCACGCCCGCGCGCCCGTCAGGGCGCCGTCACTTGCACTTCTGGAACCGCCGGAACTCCAGCGAGTAGGTCCCCGGCGACTGGTACCTGCCGCCGCCGGCATACGGCTGGTGCAGCGTGAAGCCGCGGTAGACGCACCACTTCTTGCCGGGCACCTTGAGCAAGGCTGCCCCGGACCGGTACTTCTCGGTCGGGATGTCGATGCTGTTCTTGGCGATGGTGGCGTCGGGGTAGAGGTACACCGCCTTGATCACGGTGACCCCGCTGATCAGCACGCCGCGCAGCCCGCGGGAGGCCTGCGGCGCCGGGTAGGTCCTGGCCGGGAAGCTGTACGTGGGCGCGAGCCGATCGATCTCGGCGCTCAGGTCCGCGAGCGCCTTGTCGAGCGGCGCCATCAGGTCGAGAGGCAACTCGAGCCCGACCGCGACCGCGAGCGGCGTGTACCGCGCGAGCAGCGCCGCCTTGCCCTTGGCCGGGTCCTCGAACATGTTCTCGAGGAAGTTGCCGCCGAGCGACAACATCCCTTCGCGGCCCTCGAGCCCCGTGGTCGTCTCGACGAGCGTCTTGATCACTCCGACGAGGTCGCTGGTGATCATCCCGCGCACCAGGGCGATCGCGAGCGCCTGCCGATCGTGCGCGGTCTTGCAGATCGCGATCGGGTTGAACGCGAGCTGGAACGCCAGGTTCTCGTCGAGCGTGATCCCCGCGTACGTGGTGGTGCACAGCACATCGAGCTGGCCGAGCGACGTCAACGCGGCGGTCAGCTGTGCGGGCGTCACCTGCCCGACAAACCGCTGCGCGCTGCCCGACGAATCCGGAAACAGCGCGAGCGCAGAGGCGAACGGCTTCGCCTCGCCGCGGAACGCCCGGTAGCTGGCCATCAGCGCGCCCTTGTTGGCGGCCGTCGCCTCGGCGTTCTTGCGGAGCGCGTCGCGGTAGGCGCGCACGTCCGCGAGCCGCTTGACCAGCGCCTGCACCTCCGGCAACGCCTGGTCGGCGGGCGACAGGCCCTCGAGGTTGCGCTCGGCGCGGGCGATCGCGTTGTCGATGCTGGGCAGCAGCACCCGGCTGACCATGTCCTTGTCGCGGTCAGCGATCGGCTCCTTGACGAGCTTGTCGTCGACCTCGACGCTGCTGAGCGCCATGGTCGCGTTGTTGAGCGCGCGCCGGGTGGCGGGAGACTCGGCGTGTGCGGAGCCTGCGAGGGCGAGCACCACCGCGCAGTGAGCGAGGACCGTCGAGAACGAGCACCGTTGCATGATCTACTTCCCCTTGTGTTCCGACGCCGCTCTGCCCAGGCGGCCTTTTCAGTCTCAGCATTTCGGCCGCACCGAGAAATCCTCAAGCCTCGACGCCGGGAATGCGCGGGCTCCAGCTCGATCGCCGACGGATCGGGCGACTGCACGATCACCGTTCGCGCGAACGAGCGCAGCGCGGCCTCGATCGACAGCGTGCCGAACCCGGACCGGACGCCCCGACGCGCGGCTCGTGTCCGATCAGCACGGCCGACACCTCGTCGCCGACGCGCACGCCGACGCGCGATTACACCGGGATCAGCGCCTCGGGGACGTCGATGCGGCGAACATGGACGTCGATCAGCATCGACGCCCGGTGGCGGCCGGGCGCGGGCCGCAGCGCCTCGGGGACCTGATCGGCGGTCGGGAACAGAGCAGCCAGCGTGCGATCCTCGAGCATTGGTCGATCCGACCTGATGTCGTCTCGTGACAGGTGCGTGTGCGCTGTTCTCGGCCTGACCGTCGACGACCTATTCGGTTGGCTTGCCGTAGGCCCACGGCCGGTCCGGCCGGTCGGCCATCCAGCTCCACACATCCTCCTGGACCTGGATGTCATTGAGGTCGGGCAGCAGCGCCGGGTTGGCCGGGCACACCTTGCCGTTGAGCAGGGTGATCACCGGGCTCAGGAGCTGCTTGGACTTGACCGTCTCGCTCTCGCCGGACCCGTACGGGCTATCGCGGAAGGTCCAGTTGCCATCGCGCATCGCGAGCACCGAGACGTCAGCCGGGTAGCCGACCTTGAGGCTGCCGGCTTCGTGAGTCAGGCGGAGCGCCTTCGCCGGATTGTAGCTCGCGCGCAGGACCACGTCCTCGAGGCTCATGCCGAACGCGAGGAACTCGGACATGTGCAAGCACATGCCGGCCGATGACACCCGATTGAACTGGTCGAACGCGTCGGACGCGTGGCGGTCGGTGCTGATCGTGTGCGGCACGAGGCCGCGCTCGAGCATGGCGCGGATCGACCTGTAGAAGAAGTGCGCGCCACGCCCCGAGTCGAACATGATGCCGCCGTCGTAGGCCTCCTGGACCCCGGGCGCCAGGCGGTTCTCGCGCCAGTTCCACGCCGTCCCGTTGAACGCGCTGAACACGTGGGTGACGATATCGCCGGGGCGCATCCGCTCGAGGATCTTGGTCAGCGCGTTCTCGCGGGTGATCGGCGAGCCGTACAGGACCGGGTGCGAGCCGTAGACCAGTTCCCCATCGGCCGCGGGCGCGCCCGAGTGGACGTACAGCGGCAGCTTGGCGCCCTCGGCGATCTCGAACGCCTTGTTGTAGATCTCGGTACCGTCGGGGTTACCCCAGCCCTCGGGCGCGCAGTACATTTTGAAGCCCCGGATGATCTCCGGATACATGTTCGCGCAGCCGATCGCCGCGTTGACGTCGAGCATGGAAGGGTTGAGGTTGACGTCGGTATTGTAGAGCCCGTACATGAACCCGCCGAGCCCGGCGACGCTCAGCCACGAGTGGATCTTGGTCGTGGCCTTCTCGACGACGTTCTTCCGGAACGCGTTGAAGTTGTACGCCCCCGAGTCACCCGGATCGACGATCCGGGTCACGCCCGAAGCGACTCCGGTGGCGGTCGAGTCGAGCGCCTCTGGGTTCCGGAACATGTTGCAGTGAACGTGGAGATCGATGAGCCCCGGGCAGACCATCAGCCCCTCGACGTTGATGTTCATTCGGGCCCGTCGAACATCGAGGTTGGGCTCGATCGCGGCGATCTTGCCGTCCATGACGGCGAGGTCCGCGACCATGTCGATGTTCTGCGACGGGTCGAAGATCCGTCCGTTCTTGAGGATCAGGTCATAGCGGCGCTGCTTGCCACCCGAGACCGTGTTCTCGTCACCACTTCCGGCGGTTGCGTTATCTGACATGTTCATTCCTCGCTGGGAGCGTGGTCCGGGTGGGCGGCCACGCGCGGTTACGCAGACAGTTCGCGATGACGACTGTACCATCGGTCACGAGAACGGCGAGATGCCGCGAGATGCTGCGAGGTGCAATGCGCCCTGAGACGGGGCCCCTTCACGACCGGGCGCAAGATCTTCGCGCGGACCGACTTGACTCGGCGCGCCCCCCTCGGTTCCCGGACCGGGCGTCAGCACGCAGCCACTCGCCGGCACCTGTCAGGACCCGATGATGCACGCGCTCGGACGCGTCGAACAGCTCACGCCATCGCACAGACCGGAGGCGCACTGGCTCGCGCGATCACACAACTCGGCGGTTGCGCGCGGCGGCCGGCACGCGCCGGCCGCCGCGCAGTCACCGACCTCGCACGCCGCATCACTCGTGCACGCCTCCCCCTCATCCGCCGTCGGCTGGCAGGTGCGGCTCACACACGCGGTCAGGTACGGGCACCGCCGCCGCTGGTCGCAGGCCTCGCCGCGCGGGACGTAGGTCGGAGGTGTGCAGGTGCCGCCGTCGCACATGGCGCCGGTCAGGCAGCGATCGGCGGCGCCGCACGCCTCCCCGTTGCGGACCCGCGCGCGGCAGGTGCCAGCATCGCAGAACGCGTCACCGTCGCACGTGTCGGTGCCCGGCGAACACGCCTGGCCCTCCGCGATCACCGGCCGACAGGCGCCGCAGAAATCCAGCCCGAGCACCCACTCGGCATCGGGTCCACACACGAAGTACTCGACGTCGAGGCCACAGGTGGCGCCGGGGGGCTGCTGCCCGCGCCACATGGCCGCGCACGGCCCGCGGCCTGCGGCACCGAGGACGGCGTGCTGTGCGAGCGGCCGCGCAACCTCGCGCACCGCGGCGGCGCCAGCCTGCGGCCGGAGAACACGCTCGCTGCGCTCGCCAACGCCGCCCTCGGGGCGGACATCCTCGAGCTCGACGTCCAGCTGTCCGCCGATGGCGTGGTGGTGGTGCATGCACGACGCCACCGTCGATCGCACCGACCGACGGCTCGCGAAGCGCCCTCTGACCGCGCTGACCGCCGCGCAGCTCGCGCAGCTCGACGCCGGCTACCGGTTCTCGCTCGACGCCGGCACGAGGTTCCCCGACCGGGGCGCCGGCATCGGCGTCCCCACGCTCAGGGCGCTGTCGGTGCGCTGATGGATGCGATCGCCACCGGCATGCTCGAGAGCACCTGAGGCGCTACCGCTGTCTCCACGCGAACGTCCGCGTCTCGGACGTCCCGGTGGCGGCGCGCAGCGTGACCTCGCAGCGATAGGAGGCGGGATCCAGGAGGCCCGAGCCTGCGGAGGCGGTGACCGTGACCGCCGTGACCGTGCGGCCGTCGTCGAGCTCGCCCAGCTCGCCGCGCCACGCCAGCCACGTGAGATCGAACACGAACGGATCGGCCACGAGCTCGGGCTCGTCGACCGTGTACGCCGCGCCATCGACGTGGAGCAGCCGGAGCCGGTCCCCCGGCGCCGCGGGCAGCGCCCAGAAGATGCCCATGCCGCGGCCGAGCTCGAACCGGACGTCGAGCGTCCCGGCGTCGAGCTCGACCACGAACGCATCGAGATCGTGGCCACCACAGGTCAGCTTGGTCGGCGGGGCGAGGCGGACGACGGACACCATCGTTCAGCTGTAGCGGGCCCCCGGCGCCGCATGCGCATCACGTGCACCGGCGCCGGGCGGTTCGCGCCATCGCCCCGGCGCCCGTGACCACGGCCCCCGGCCCACCCGACCGGCGGACGCGCGCGGCCGTAGGAAGTGTGAGCCCGCTGACACGAAGCCTGCGCGGCTTGTGCGGCTCGGTGCGCGAGCCGCGTGATCGCCCTGGCGGCACACCCTGTGCATGGAGCCCGCTGCGTGATGCTCCTCTCCCGCATGCTCCCCCTCCTCCTGTTGACCTCGTGCGTGGTCGGCGAAGACGAAGCCACCGACGGCACCGCGGGCGTCAGCGTGACCACCATCGACCGCGGCCTCACCGGCTGCCGCGGCGTCGCATCACGGACGGTCCCGGCCGACGGGCGGTACTTCATCACCACGTTCGGCGGCCCCGGCGATCACCAGCCGATGTCGTGCGGCGGCTACGCCAACGGCACCACCTGGTACGCCGCGTCCCGCCAGCGCTACGGCTGCGGCGCCAAGCTGCGGATCGAGGCCAACGGCCGCTGCGTCGTGGCCGAGGCGCTCGACTACGGTCCGGACGTCTGCGTCGAGAACGCCGCGGGCCAGGAGATCATGGACGTGTCCCCGAAGATCAGCCGCGCGCTGTTCGACGAGGCGGGCGCCGGCTACAGCGACCGGATGACCGTGCACGTCGAGGAGGTCGCCGCCGCGACGCCGGTCGGGCCGTGCGCGTCGACGTCGCCCGATGCGCCCGATGCGCCCGACGCGCCCGGCGCCGGAACGTGTGCGTCGGCGACGCTCGACCGCGACGTCGCGGACGGCACGTGTGTACAGGCCGCGGACGACGGTGCCTGGTATGCGTGCAACGCAGGTGCGTGGCAGGCGCGCAGCTCGGCAGCCGGGTGCGCCACGGCGTACGGGTTCTGTGAGTCGGCCACGCTCGGCGAGGCGGTGCCGCCGCGCACGTGTGTGCAGGCGGCGTCGAACCGGGTCTGGTATCAGTGCAACGGCCAGGGCTGGGTCAGCCCGATCGACGTCGGCGAGCGCAGCGGACCACTCGGGGCATGCGCGGCGATGCACGCGCTGTGAGCACCCACGGTGCACCCGCGGTGAGCACCCGCGGTGCACGCGCGGTGAGCACCCGCGGTGCAGGGTCCCACGGGGCCGCCCGGGCAGCTTCCGTGCGAGGTGGTGGGCCCGGCCGCCGACCAGTTCGGGTGCGCGGTGTCCCTGTACGAGGCGCGGTGGAAGCAGCACGCGTTCGCCGGTGACTCCGAGGCCGCGGTCAAGGTCAACGTCGTCGACGGCAACCTCACCCCGCCACCGGCGAGCCCGGTGCCGCCGCGGATCCGCGATGCGGTGCTGCGCGCACGCGCCCGCGACTCCGCCGCGCGGCTCCCCTCGATGACGGCGCTGCTCGCCGCGATCGCGCCCGCGCCGCGCGCGCGCACCGTACGTGGTGGGGGCCGCGGCCATCACCGTGGCCCTGCGCCTCGCGGTCGTGCTGGTGCTTCGCCGCGGTGCCGCGGCCGAGCCGTGCACCGGCTTCGATGACGACCTCACCGGCGTGTGGGATCCAGTGCGCAAGGCCGCCGTGTGGCAGCAGGTCCGCCCCGATGCGTGGCCCACCCTCGAGCGCGAGCTCGACGGTCATGGCCAGGCCTGGATCGGCCGCAAGATCGCCGGGTGCCGCGCCGACGGCGACCCCACCGCCGCGAGCGAGCGCTGTTCGAGGCGGTCCGGCGCGCGGACGAGGCGAGTGATGAAGCCAGCGTGGCCGCGGCCTGGGTGGCGCTCGTCGACGTCGACGGCTCGGGCCAGCGCAAGCCGTCCGAGGGCCGGCGCTGGGCCAAGCACGCGGAGACCGCGCTCGCCAGGGCCGGTGGCGATCAGGAGCAGCAGGGCGAGCTGCTGCACAACGTCGCCGCGGCGCTGCGGTTCCTCGATCGCACCGATGAGGCGCTCGAGCACGAGCGGCGCGCGCTCGCCCTGTTCGAGCGCGCGTTCGGACCGAACCACGTGCGCGTCGCCAACCAGCGCGGCTCGGTCGCGAACATGCTGCGGTTCCTCGCGCGGTTCGACGAGTCGCGCAAGAAGGGCGAGGCCGTGCTCGCGCAGCGCGAGCAGCTCGTGGGGATCTCGACGCGGGGCAGAGGACTGGCGCCGGCCTGCCGCAGCCTGGATGATAGCAAGACCGTGCATCACCGCCTGCTCGATCAGGGCCCCGCACCCGGCGACGCCGACTGCCTCAACCCGCCGCTGATCGACGCGCTCGCGCCGTTCGCCGCGCGCAGCGAGAAGGGGGCGTCGTGAAGACCCGCGCCGCCGTCGCATGCGAGGTCGGCAAGCCGCTCGTGATCGAGGAGGTCGATCTCGAGGGGCCGAAGGCCGGCGAGGGGCTCGTCGAACTCAACGTCACGCTGATGCGGCAGGCGCTCGAGTGCTGCCATCGCGGCTGGGGCGTCAGCGTCGTGATCGGGGTCGCCGGCTCGGGCCAGGAGATCGCGACCCGTCCGTTCCAGCTCGTCACCGGGCGGGAGTGGAAGGGCTCCGCGTCCGGCGGGGCGCGCGGCCGCACCGACGTGCCCAAGCTCGTCGACTGGTACATGGACAAGAACATCGAGATCGACTCGCTGATCACGCACAAGCTGCCCCTCGAGCGCATCAACGACGCGTTCGACCTGATGCACGCCGGCACGTCGATCCGCGCCGTCGTCGAGTTCTGACCGTCGAGTTCTGATGCCCCACGCGATCGCTCGCACGTTCCACAGCGGCGAGATCGAGGACCGGCACTTCGACCGGCTGTACCCGACCGAGCAGCGGCTGCGCTCGTGGTCCCACTGGACCCCGCTCGACGTCGCGCGCCGCGCGTGCGCCCTGCTCGCCCCCACCCGGGGTGGTCGCATCCTCGACGTGGGCGCGGGCGTCGGCAAGGTGTGCCTCGTCGGCGCACTGACCACGGATGCCGCATGGGTCGGCGTCGAGCGCGATCT
This sequence comes from Kofleriaceae bacterium, assembly GCA_964203225.1. Classification (GTDB taxonomy): domain Bacteria; phylum Myxococcota_A; class Polyangia; order Haliangiales; family Haliangiaceae; genus JABFXX01. Next base: position 1,025,294 of record CAXNMK010000001.1, on the reverse strand, counting down.
CGAGATGGTGCAGGCGGCGCAGGATGCCGCCCGCCAGCTCGGCGTCGAGCACCGCGCGTCATTCATCCACGGCGGGCTGACCAGCGTCGACTGGGAGACGTTCGACGCATTCTACCTGTTCAACCCGTTCGGCGAGCTGCTGCTGAGCTCGCCGGGTGACGCGCTCACGCGCCGCGAGACCTACGTCGCGAACATCGAGCACGTGCAGACGCGCCTCGCCGCCGCGCGCCCGGGCACGCGGGTCGTCACCTACCACGGCTTCGGCGGCGACATGCCGTGGGGCTACGAGCTGATCCGCCGCGAGGCCGCGCACGAGGACGAGCTGCACCTGTGGGTCCGGCGCGAGGGCGACGGCCCGCCCCGCCGCTGACCTGCGAGCGTCGCACGCAGGCTACAGCGCTGGCACCGCCGGCCGCACCGGCACCGCCGACGACGAGTTCCCGTCGCCGAGCGCGCCATCGTCGGGTGCGCCCCAGCAGGTCAGGGCGCCGGCCGCGTCGCGCGCGCACGCGAACTGGCCCCCGGCCCGCAGCTCGACCCACGTCGTGCCGGCGCCGGCCTGGATCGGCGCGAGCCGCGCGGACCCGCCGCCGTCGCCGAGCTGACCGCGATCGTCGAGGCCCCAGCACCACACCGTGCCGTCGGCCTTGCGCGCGCACGTGAACAGGGTCCCGGCGTGCACCTCGAGCCAGTCGGTCGCCGTCCCGACCTGCACCGGCGCGGGCCGCTGCGTCATGGTCCCATCGCCGAGCTGCCCGCTCCCGTTGGCGCCCCAGCACCACAGGCTGTCATCGGTGCGTATCCGCACATGCGTGCGAGTAGCCGGCGGTGATGGCCGTCCACGTCGAGCCGGGCGCGACCGCCACCGGGGACGAGCGATTCGTGGTCGAGCCATCGCCGAGCTGCCCGGAGGCGTTCTCGCCCCAGCACCACAGCGCACCGGCGCCACGCAGCGCGCACACGCCGCGCGCCCCCACGTCGACATCGGTCCACCCGAGGTCGGGCGTCAGCTGGAACAGGGTCAAGGTCGACCACAGCACCGTGCTCGAGCACCACAGGCTCGTGTCCGTCGCGATCGCGCACGAGGCGTAGGTGCCGTGCGAGTACGCCAGCCACGTCTGGGTCCCGATCCGCGCCGGCGTCGGCCGGTTGGCCTGCGTGCCGTCACCGATCGTCCCGTACGTGTTGTCGCCCCAGCACCAGCGCGTGCCATCGACATGGATCGCGCACGTCGAGTTCCCGGTCTCGGTGGCGACCGCGCGGAACAGCTCGCCCGCCGCGACGGAGATCGGTGCTGACACGGACCCGAAGGTGCCGTCGCCCGGATACACACCCCAGCACCACAGCGCGCCGGCGCCGCGCAGCCCGCAGCTCGTCCCGGCCCCCGTGATCGCCGTCCAGTCCGTCGCCACGCCAATCAGCGGCGCGATGAAGCTGTGATGCGTGGCGACGCAGCACGTGGGCGAGTTTCGCCACGAGCTGGCGGTGAGCCGCGAGCGCAATCGGCGCAGCGGGCATCCCCTCACCCGCGCGCTGATGGCGATCGTCACCTTCGTGGTCTTGCTGCTCGGCGTCCGCCGAGCCAGCGCGGGCTGACGCTCACCCGTAGCGGACGTGGATCCGCTCGATCACCGCGCGCAGGGCGTGCTTGGCGCCCTCGGTGGTGTCGGACTTGACGATCGCCCAGCCCTCGCCCTCGTAGCCGGAGGCGCGCGCCATGCCGACCTTCGGCGCGCGGAGCTCGACGAGCGCGGGGCCTGCGGCCGCGACCGCCGCGTCGACGCCTTCGACCGCGACGACGCGATCGCCCGGACCCTGGCCGCGGAAGAACGCGGAGCCGGCGGCGAACCGGCGCGGGCGCGGGTCGAAGGTGTCGAGCGCGGTCAGCTGCGCCCACGCAGCGAACATGTCCATGTCGTGGGCGAGGCTCATCAGCGGCATGATGTGGACGCCCGGCGGGCGGATGCCAACCTCGTTGACGAGGCGCGCGCCGTCCTCCTTCAGGAACCACTCCATGTGGGTCAGCGCGGTGCCCGCGGCGGTGGTCGCCTGGGCGCCGAGGAGCGCGGTCAGCGCGGCGGTGTTGGTGGCGTCGAAGGCGCGCCAGGTCGGGTCGTCGGCTTCGCGCGGGAGCAGCACGCAGTACTGGACCCACGGGGTCTCGAGCACCTCGAGGGGCGACGGGAAGTAGCGGGTGCCCGAGCGCCACACCGGCACGCCGCGGATGGTGACGGTCTCGCAGGTGTGCTCGCGCGCGCGGACGAACTCCTCGACCTGGAGCGGCGCATCGGCGGTCGGCGCCGGCAGCGCGGCGAGGTCGGCCTCGGTCTCGATCCGGTAGGTGGCGCGCGTGCCGAGGCCGGCCGGCGGCTTGACGATCACGGGCAGGCCGAGCGTGGCGACGCTGGCGTGGAGCTCGGCGCGCGAGCGGGCGAGCAGGCTCCGCGCGACCGGGACGCCCGCGGCGCGCAGCACGGCCTTCATCCGATCCTTGTCGCGAAAGTTGTGGGCGGTCGCCGCGGACAGGCCCTCGATGCCGACCGCGTCGCGGACCTCGGCCATCGGGAGCTGGAGCTGCTCGAGTGCGCCCGCGAGGCGATCGACCTTGCCCACGCCGTGGGCGAGCCCCCGGACCGCGGCCGCCAGCTGCGCGGGATCCTCGGGGTTCGCGACCCGGTAGTGGCCGGCGACCCGCGCGCGGAGCGCGACCGGGATCGATGGCTCGGGGTCCATGCTGACCACGCTGAGCGTCACGGCATCGAGCGCGGCGAACGCGGCGACGTAGCGGTTGGTGTTCTCGAGGAAGCGCGGGGCGACGAGGACGACGTGCACGGTGGCGCCAGGATACACTGGGTTCGGCGACCACCACCGGCCCCCGCAGATGCATCGGCCCACTCCATCCCAGATCCTGATGACCGCCGTGATCGGCTGGCTCGCCGCCTGCGCGAAGGAGACCCCGCCCCGCCTCGAGATCGTGTCGGCGCCCGCGGCCACGGACGTGGCACCGCTGATCGCCACCGAGGTCGCGGCCGCCGCGCGGGACCAGCGCACGCTGCTCGTGTACGTGGGCGCTCCGTGGTGCGAGCCGTGCCGGTACTTCCACGCGGCGGCCGAGGCGGGCCAGCTCGACGGCGCGTTCGGCCGGCTGCGGCTGCTCGAGTTCGACGCCGATCGCGACACCGATGCGCTGCAGCGCGCGGGCTACGCCTCGGCGATGATCCCGCTGTTCGCGGTGCCGCGCCAGGATGGCACCGCGAGCGGGCGCCAGATCGCGGGATCGATCAAGGGCGACGGCGCGGTCGCGCAGATCGTGCCGAGGCTACGCGCGCTGCTGGCCGAGTAGGCCCGCACCCTGGCGATTCGGCTTGCCGCTGGGGGCGCCCGCCCGCGTACGCGCCCCGACGGCCACTCGATCCGCCACCGCGCGGTCCCGAGTGAACACGCTCACCCCGCTCCGGGATCAGGTCCGGCAGGGGTGGCCCCGCCCTTGCTCCTCGAGTGCCCACGATGCCCATCACTGGCACCCGGCTGCTGCCCGCCACCTCGCTGCTCCTCACCGCGTGCGCCACCGATGACGGCGCCGAGATGGACGCCGAGGGTGCCGCCTTCACCTCCGCGGACGGCAACGCCGATGTCCACGATCTGACCGAGGCCGAGGCCCTCGCGGTGATGACCACCAGCGCCGCGCTCACCGAGGCGGACCTCCGCGCCGAGGCCGGCGTGACCAGCCGCGCGGCCGAAGGCATCGCCGCGTACGTCGCCGGCGCGGACCGCCGCCGCGGCACCGCCCGTCGATGCGGCCCTGGCTCCGCTCGCGGACGGCGTGGAGATCGCCGCGGGCACCTACACGATCGTCGAGGTCCGGGCGAGCGTGCCGGATGCACTGCCGCGCCGCGAGGTCAGGCTCGCCGCGTTCACGATCACTCGCGCGGAGGTCACGGTGGGCGCGCTGCGTGCGGCGCTCAGGCCGGCGCTCGCGCCGCCGGTCGCCGCGCGGCTCTCCGACGAGCACGCCACCCGGCCGGCGCGGTTCGTCGATCTCGCCACCGCCGCAACCGCATGCAGCGCGCTCGGCAAGCGGCTGCCGGCTCGACAGCACCGAGTGCGGCGTGCTCGCGGGCACAGACCCTGTTCCGCGCTGCGTGCGCCGCCGACGTCGCCGAGGCGTGCGTGGAACCCGCCGCGCTGCTCGACACCCACGGCGGTGGCACGGCCCCCGAGATCGCGCGCATGCGCCTCAAGGCCCTGGACATCACCGAGAAGGAGGCCGCGACCAACCCCGCGTACATGTACTGGCTCGGCGTCTACCACCAGACCGGGATGGCGACGGTCAAGGAACCGGCGCGCGCGCTGTCGTGGTTCGGCAAGGCGTGCGACGGCGTCGATCCGCTCGGCTGCATCGCCGCGGGCAAGGCGCTCGCGGCGTCGAGTGTGCCGGCCGATCGCGAGAAGGCGCGGGTCTACGTCCAGCGCGCGTGCGCCGCCGGCGTCGAGGACGGACGCACGGGCACGGCGCCAGCCGCGCCTGCGCCCACGCCCGTCGCCAGGGCACCGGCGCGTGGCTGTGGCGAGATCGCCCCGGGCGGCGGCTACGGGCTCGCCGTGATCGTGTTCGCCGGGATCATCGGGCGGCGGCGTCGCCGGCGACGGCACGCAGCTCGCTGACCACCTGCGCCACGGCGGCGGCCCGGTCGTAGTGGGTCTGCTCCGCGTACTCCGAGACGTTGACGAGCCGGTGGTGGACGATCGCCTCGCTGACGAGGACGCCGCCTGCGAACACCGCGGTGCACACGTAGAACTGGTGATCGAACCAGTCCGAGCCCGACTGCGCGGCGTGCCAGATCATGTGCGAGAGCAGCGCGCGCACGGTCACGCGCGTCGCATCGCCGTCGCAGCCGAGCAGCGTGACGACCGGCGCGCCCGACACGCCTGCCGGGCTGTCGGCGTCGGCCTCGGCGCGGCGCCCGGCGAAGCCGTCCAGCGCGCGCAGGATCGCGTCGCGCAGCGGGCCCGGCAGGGCGACCCAGGCGGGCGGCAGTGGCGAGATCGGGGTCCCCATCCCTCCAGCGTACTCGATGTGCGCGGGGGGCTCGACGCAGCTGCCTCGCCACGGCAAGGTCCGCCGATGCAGCTCCCGCTGTCCGCGCTCGATGCCGAGGAGTTCCTCGCCGGCGCGGTGATCGGCGGCCCCGCGCACGTGCGCGATGGCCTGCTGGCGCTCGCCCGCCATCTCGGGGCTGACGAGCTGATGCGGCCCTCGCTCGTCCCCGGCGCGGACGAGCGGCGCCACGCGCTCGAGCGGATCGCCACCGCGATGGCCTGAGCGGCTCAGGCGAGCACGTCCTGGATCGCCTTCGCGAGCTCGTCCCCGAGGAACGGCTTGCGCACGAACCGCGTGCGCCCATGCTCGAGCTCGGCGCGGACGTCGTCGGAGGTGTAGCCGCTGATCAAGACGATCGGCAGGTCGGGGCGGATCTCGCGGAGCTCACGCATCACCTCGCGACCGCCGGGCGCGGGCATCGTCAGGTCGAGAACGACGCACGTGATGGCGGCGCCACGTTCGAGGAACTCCGCGATCCCGTGCTGCCCGCCGTGGCCGATCACGCACGCGTAGTCGTGCTCGAGCAGCAGGGCCGCGACCGCGCTCGCGACCTCGGGCTCGTCGTCGACCACCAGCACCAGGCGACCGCGTCCACCCGCGACATGCGGCGGGTCCGGCGCAGGAACGTCCACGTCCGCGAGGTCGGCCACGGGCCACAGCACGCGGAGGGTCGTGCCCTGCCCTGGCGCCGACGTGATCCGGATCCCGCCGTGGTGGTGCTTGACGATCCCGAGGACCGCGGACAGGCCGAGACCTCGGCCCGTGAACTTGGTGGTGAAGAACGGCTCGAACATGCGCGCGAGCGTGTCAGGCGTCATCCCCGCGCCATCGTCGGCCACGTCGAGCGCGATGTGGCGGCCGGGCGTCGGCCGGACGGGCCCGTAGCTGATCGACGTCGTCCGCGGTCACGACGAGATCGACGAGGGCCACGCGCACCACCGGCTCCGGGCGGCCCTCGCTCGCTTCAGCCGCGTTGACCAGCAGGTTCATCACCACCTGCTCGAGCTGCGCGACGTTGCACGTGATGCGCGGCAGGTCGCCGGGGATCGACAGCACCGGCCGCACGTCGGGCATCGACGCGCGCACCAGCGTGGCGGTGCGCTCCACCACCTCGCCGATCGAGACGGGCCCGACCCCCGGGGGGCCCTTGCCCGCGTACGCGAGGAGCTGGCCAGCGAGCGCGGCCGCGCGCTGCCCCGCGGAGAGAATGCCGTACACGCGCTCGCGGAGCGGATCGGCGGGTGGGAGCCGCCGCAGCACCAGCTCGGCGTTGCTGATCACCCCGACCATCAGGTTGTTGAAGTCGTGCGCGATGCCGCCGGCGAGGACGCCCAGGCTCTCCACGCGCTGGTTCGCGATCAGCGCCTCCTCGGCGCGCGCGCGCGCGCGCAGCATCCCGATCTTGAGCAGCGCCATGCCGACGTGGCGGGTGGCCGAGTGCACGAACGCGACCTCCGCGGGCAGCCACCTGTGCGCCCCGCCGACGAGGTTGAAGGCGAGCAGGTAGAACCCGTCGGCGCGCCGCAAGAACGCACACCACAGCAGGCTCTCGACCAGGAGGCTGACTCATGCAGCAGCTCGGCGCTGCCGTCGCTCGACGAACGCGGGGTGCCGGTCGTCCGCGTAGCTGATGATCACGTCCTCGCCGCCGTGCATCAGCGCGATGCCACTGCGCGAACATCGCGACGGGGTAGTCCGCGCCCGCGGGCGACAGCGTGGGGCGCGCCGGGTTGAGCCACTCCGACAGGCAGAGCGCCTCCCCGCGCGCGACCGAGACGTCGTAGATCAGGCTGCGGTCGACGGTGAGCGTCTCGCCGAGGATGCGCGCGAGCGAGTCGAGGATCGCCTCGGGGCGCTCCTCGAACAGCAGGATGTCGAACAGCTGGTTCGACGCCGACGCAAACCGTGCCACCTCCGAGTCCACGTGCCCTCCATCCCTGCGTATCACCCCCACTGTAGTCACGGTTCGCGACCGCGTGGCGACGCGACGTGCGCGGAATCGGCGCGTCCACCCCGGCTGTAGAATTGCGTGGTCGCTCGGCGGTGCGTGCTAGCGTTCTCCTCGTCATGCGCACCGCGTGGGCCCCCGGATGAGCCGCATCATCCTCGAGCGTGATGTCACCCGGCTGCGGGTCGTGCACCGCCAGCGCGTGCTGCGCCACGGCGGCGCGGATCCGGCGCCGCCGTTCGATGCCCGCGAGCTCGCGCCCGACGTGGTGCAGGCCGCCCGGGCGGGCTGGCTCCGGCTGGTCGAGACCGAGCACGAGTCGATCGTGATCTCGGGCTGGATGGCGTCCGCGCTCGCGCGGTTGGGCGCCCCACTCGACATCATCGGCGCGTTCGGCCGCGTGGTGGAGGACGAGATCCGCCACGTCGACATCTGCGCGCAGATGGTCGAGATGCTCGGCGGCACGCCGTCGATCCCGCACAGCCCCACCCCGCCATTCCCGGTGTCGCTCGACGGCAAGGCCGCGGAGGAGGCCGAGTTCGAGCTGCTCGCCGGCCTGGTCGGGTTCTACTGCGTGTTCGAGCACCTGTCGGCGCACGTGTTCCGCCAGTCGCTCGAGGTCGCCGAGGCCGAGGTCGCGAAGTGGGCCCTCTCCGAGATTCACCGGGACGAGGCGTTCCACGGGGCGTTCGGGTTCGAGACCGCCAAGCTGTTCGTGCCGCGCTGGTCGGACGCGCTCAAGCGCCGGCTGGGCGAGCGGATCGGCGCCGAGCTCCGGCGGTTCGAGAGCCGGCTCGGCGGGCCGCTCCCCGCGGACCTGGCGGCCACCCCCGCGCGGCCCCTCACCCGCTCGCTCGAGCAACTCGGGCTGCTGTCCCCGCCGGAGCTGCTCGCGGTGTTCTACCCGGCGGTGCAGCAGGAGCTGGTGCCGCGCCTCGAGGAACTCGGCGTGCCGGTCGACGTGCGCGTCGGCCAGCGGTGAGGGCCTCAGCTCTCGAACGATCGGCCGCCGCGGTCCTGGAGCCTGGCGATCATGCCGGCGATCACGCCCACCCCGATCAGCGCGAACAGGAGCTCGCGCTTCCACGGCTCCTGGCCGAGCAGCGGCGTCGCCGCGTAACACTCGCTCGCGGCGTCACCCATCTTCGCGAAGAAGCCCGCGCCCTCCTTGACCCGCTCCTTGTCGCCCTGGCCCGGCTGGCCGGTGCCTTCGGGGTCGACCTCGCCGAGCGGGGTGTCGCGGAACTCGGCGTACGTGCACGTCGCGACCGGCGCCAGCAGCCACAGCACGAGCCCGATCGTAGCGATCGTGCACCAGCGCGACAGCCGTCGCCAGTCGAAGCCGATGCGGCCAGGGCGGGACATGGCGTCGAGTGTCCCATGGAACCCGATCGGTCGCTCGCGGTCAGCGCGCCCGGTGGCGTACACTTTCCTCTGATGTGTCATCCAGCGCGGTGTCGATGAAGGTCATCCCGCACGCCGAGGCGCGAGCCCGGACCCACGAGATCGCCAGCGTCCTGACCAGCGGCGGGCTCGCCTGCTTCCCGGTCCGGGGCGCGTACCGGATCGCCGCGGATGCGCGGTCCGAGGCGGCGGTCACGCGGCTGATGCAGAGCAAGCGCCGCGCGAAGAACCACCCGACGCTGATCCTGGTCGCCGACCTGGCCGGCGCACAGGGCGTGATCGATGGCGCAGGCTGGCGCACGACGAAGCGCCTGGTCGAGCGGCTGTGGCCCGGCCCGCTGACCATCGTGCTGCCGCCGAGCGACGACCTGCCGCCCAAGGTGCGCAAGCTGCTGACCCGCGCGACCGGCAAGCTCGGCATCCGGGTCCCGGATGACCCGCTGACCGCCGGCATCGTCATGGCGTTCGGCGGGCCGCTGCTGCTGTCGAGCGCCAACCTCGAGCAGAAGCCCGGCGCGAGCTCGGCCTCGGCGGTCAAGCAACGGTTCGTCCACGCCGTCGACATCTGGGTCGATGCCGGGGAGCTCGCGCCGGCGCCATCATCGACGATCGTCGAGGTCACCGAGAGCTCGTGGAAGGTGCTCCGCGATGGCGCGATCTCGCTCGCCGACATCGAGCGCGCGACCGGCGAGGCCCGCGCCTGACATCATCGCGATGTCGGGTGGCGTCCGCACCGGGCGCGCCCGCGATCATCTGCCAGGCCGGCCGGCGCCTCGATCAGGCCGCGCGGCGGGCGTGACGGTCAGGGCGCGGCGCTGCCGGAGCCACTGCCCGCGCCGCCCGGTGGGGCATCGGTGATCACCGCCGGGATGTCGACGGTCACCTCGGCGGCCTGGCTCGCCGGCGCAGCGCCGACCGTGACGGCCTTGCAGTAGGCGGCCAGCTCGTCGCCGTGGCGCTCGCCGTAGCCCATCGCGGCCATGCCCTTGACCTCGGCGGGGAACGGGACGAGGCACACGGTGTACGGGCCCGGCGTGACCTCCTTGAACACCGCGGGCTCGCCGCTGCGGAGGATCACCCACTGGGAGGCGCCCGGCCCGGCGGCCGCCAGCTCGAGCCCGAGCGCGGCGGCGGTCGTGCCCGTGAGCACGCCGCTCGCGAGCCACGCGTTGGCCACGCCGAGCGCGCCCGCGCGCGGCCGGCCCGTGACCGTCAACGTGACCGCGCCCGCCTCGACGCTGAGGTCGACGGTGACCTCCTTGCCACTCGGCACGTCGACCTGCTTCGAGTAGAACCGCATGCCCATCATCGGCATGCCGAGGGTCGCCGAGACCTTGTAGGTATCGGGGGCGAGCTTGTCGAACCGGTACGAGCCATCGGGGCCGGACGCGACGTTGTAGAGCGAGCCCGGCGTGGTGGTGGACTGCGCGGTGACGAACACGCCCTCCGCCGGCGCCCCGCCCTGGCGCAGCACGCCCGACAGCGCGCCGTAGGGCATCAGGTCGAGGGTCAGCTCGGTCTGCCCCGGCATCACGGCCGGCAGGCGCAGGCTCTTCGAGCGCCCGATCGCCGGCTCCTCGGCGACGATCGTGACATCGCCCCCGCCGAACCCGGACAGCACGAACGTCCCATCCGCGCCGGTGACGGCGGTCTTGGTGCCCCGCCCCATCGGACCCATCTGCGCGTTGCTCGACGAGCCGCTGCCGAAGATCATCCGCCCGGCGTACACGGTGGCTCCCGCGACCGGCTCGCCGCGCGAGGTCACCACGCCCCCGACGCGACGGCCCTTCTCGACCGTGATGGTGCCGACGTCCGTGATCGTGCCCGGCTCGATCACGACCTCGATCGTCCGGCTCTGGAACGCCGGGCCGCGCACGGTCAGCTCGGACTTCTGCGGCGTCAGGGTGTCGAGCGTGAACGCGTCGGTGGTGAACGTCTGGCCCGCCATCCCGACGGACACGGTGTAGGCGCTCGGCGCGCTGCCATCGGTGAACGCGACCTTGCCCTTGATGCCCCCCTCGGGCTGCAGCACGAGGCGCAGGCTGGTGTCGCCGGTCATCGCGGTGACGCCCTCACCCATGCCGCGCCGGCCACGGCTGACGGCGGTGGCCGGCAGCGCGTTGACGAGGTAGCTGCCCGGCGTCAGCCCGGTCAGCGTGAACCGCCCCCCCGCGTCGGTCAGCTCCTGCGGGAACCCGCGCAGCCGCCACTGGGTGGGGTCGAACGTGCCGCGCCCGTCGCGCCAGTTCGGCCCGGCGGACACCTGCGCGCCCTCGACGGGCTGGCCGGCGGGGTCGACCACGACGCCCGCGATCGTGCCGGTGACATCGAGCTTGATCACGAGCGCCGTGACGTCGCCGGCCGACGTGTCGACCGTGACGCTCGCGGATGACGCGGACTCGTGGATCGCGACCGCCATCAGCGCGCGGCGCGGCAGGCCGGTGATGAGGAAGGCGCCGTTGTCATCGGAGAACGCCTGGCGCGGCGCCCCGGCGATCAACGAGCGCGAGGCCTCGCCGATGCGGATGCGCGCGGAGCTGATCGGCTGGCCGCTCGCATCGACGACGCGGCCGCGCACCGCGGCGCCCGCCGCGAGGGTGATCGTGATGCCGGTGCGCTCGGTCCGCCCGTCGAGGGTGACCAGCGCCGAGGTCCCCGGCGCCCGCGTGGCGTCGGTGGCGGTGAACCGGAACGAGCCCGGCGGCAACGCGTCGAACGCGAACGCGCCGCCCTCGGTGGTGACCACGGCGTCGCGCCGCGGATCACCCTGGGCGCTCCAGTCGGACGCGCCGTCGTAGACCACGCGCGCGCCCGCCACGGGAGCACCGCCGTCGTCCCGGACCACGCCGCTGACACGCGCGCCGCCCACCAGCGTGATCACGAGCGCGTTGTCGCCCGCGGCGACCTGCGCGAACTGGAACGTGTGGGGCCAGCCCGGGCGCCCACGCGACGAGGTCGTAGCCGCCCGGGACCACGGTCTCGAACGTCGCGGTGCCCTGCGCCGAGGTCGCGCGCTGGTCATCCACGCCGCGCAGCTCGACGGTGGCCCCGTCGATCGGCGCGCCGGCCGGGTCCTTGACCGCGACCGTGACCTTCGCCGCGGGCCGCAGGTGGAGAACGACCGGCTCGCTGGTCGCCGTCAGTCGCGCGGTGATCGGCCCGGCGACCCCGGCGGCGCCGCGCGCCACCAGGGTGTACGGGCGCCCGACCAGCGCCTCGAACGTGAACGTGCCGTCCTCGCCGGTCGTGGTCGTCCGTGGCGGGTTGGCCGCGAGCACCACGGTGGTGCCGACGACCGGCTTGTCGTCGGCGCCGATCACCAGGCCCTCGAGGCGGAGCTCGCCGCGCGGGTCGTCGTCGACGAGGACCACGAGCGCGGGCCCCCGATCGTCACCGGCCGCGGGGCCCCGGCGAGGTGCCTCGGTGGGCGTCACGGCCTGCGCGGCGACCGCGGCCGGGCGGGCCTGCGGGCGGGTCGTGCGGAGCCACGACCACGCACCAAGGCCGAGGACGAGGACCACCGCGACGGCGATCAGGGGCTTCGAGGCACCAGGCTTCGGGGACATCGGACGGCGGGATAGCACGGTCCCCGGGGGTACCGGCGCACGCACCGTCACATCGGGTGCGGCGATGAAGAACGCGAGGACCTGGTCGCCCCAGGTGAACGCGTTCGGCAGGACGCACGGGATCGCGGACGGGGGCGCGTACGGGTTCCGCGCGTCCCCGCCGAGCGGCGCATCGGAGCCGACGCGGCAGGCGGCGAGCAGCACGAGGACGAGTACCAGCGCGCGCGACGACGCCCTCGAGATCGTCTCACGGGCGGCGGCCGGTCCGTCCAGCGTCGACACCAGCCGGCAGGTGCAGGTAGCCGAAACTTGCGGGTGCCCTCCAGGGGTCCGATCATCACCGTGCGCGTGGCTCCACGTGCGTCGCCCCATGCCCCGCCTCCCGTCACCGGCTCGCCGTGCCCTGCCCGCGCTCGTCATGCGCCTCGGGCTCCTCGGGCTGCCCGGGCAGGTGGCGTGCGGGCGCGATCCGCCGACCCGGGCGCAGACAGCCGCGCCCGCCGCGCCCGCCGCGCCCCCCACGATCACCGCCGCCCCGCCGGCGGCCGCGCCCACCACGCCGTGGCGCGAGTGCACCGAGGCGTTCCGGGCCCCGATGGAGCAGCGCGTGCTCGGCCGGCGCGGGCTCGAGGCTCTCGACGATCGGACCGAGGCGCTGCGCTGCGTGACCCTCCAGATCGCCGGCGAGCCCGCGTTCTTCGTCGAGGTGATCGCCACCACGGGCGACCGCCAGCTGCGGCTGCAGGGCGTGATGCGCGTCGATGGCGAGGCCGAGCTGATCGCGCTGCGCGAGGCGCCGCTGTCGTGGCCGCAGCTGCTCGGCGGCCAGGCCGCGTTCGAGACCCTCGATCTCGATGGTGACGGCACCGACGAGGTGCTCGTGCACTACGACGATCGCCGCCAGGTCCGCTCGTCGTGGATCGACGTGATCGTGATCCGCGACGGCCGCCTGATCGAGCTCGCCGGGCCCCCGGATCGCGCACGACGACGGTGATCTCGACGAGCACTGCGACGGCACGCTGACCCGCGAGCGTGTCGTCGGCGCGACCCACCTCGTCGTGACCACCACCACCTCGAGTGGCGCCTCGGAGCACTGCCTCGCGGTGGGGCGTCACGTGTTCGCCCTCGACGGGGAGCGCCTCGTCGAGCAGCCGCCCACGTGACGCACGGCAGCGACCGCCGCCGGGCCGACGTGTGCCGCGTCAGGTCCGCGGGGGACGCTGGCCGTAGGAGGCGAACCCCGCGCGCACGCGCTCGAGCTCGGCGTGGTCGAGCACGTGCGGCGTCCCGAGCTGGGCGGCGTGCCAGTACTGCGAGGCCAGCGTCTCCACCTCGGCCGCGAGCTTGAGCGCCGCCGCGAGCGTCCCGCCGAGCGCGAGCATCCCGTGGTTCGCGAGCAGGCAGGCGTCGGTCCCGCCGAGCGCGGTCACCGCGTTGCGCGCGAGCTCCTCGCTGCCGAACGTGGCGTAGTCCGCGCACGGGATCTCGTCGCCGCCCGCGAGCACGACCATGTAGTGGATCGCCGGGATCGGGCGGCGCAGCGCCGACACCGACGCGCAGAACAGCGAGTGCGTGTGGACGATCGCCGTGATGTCCGGCCGCGCCACCAGCAGGTCGCGGTGCAGCCGCCACTCGGTGGAGGGCGCGCGCTGGCCGGCGCCGACCGTCCCGTCGAGCGCGATCTCGACGACGTCGTCCGGCGCGAGGTCGGCGTAGGGCATGCCCGAGGGCGTCACCAGCAGGCCGCCCGGGCAACGCACGCTGACGTTGCCCGACATGCCGGGCGTGAGGCCGAGCGCGCTCATCTGCTGGGCGGTGCGGACCAGCTCGAGGCGGAGATCCCGCGTCACGCAGGCCCTCGGCTCGGCGTCGCCGCGTGCTCGGGGAACAGCGCCGCGAGCCCCGCGTGCGAGGCGCCCGCGATCCCGCGTTCGGTGACGAGGCCCGTCACGAAGCGCCGCGGCGTGACGTCGAACGCGGGGTTGGCGACGGCGCTGGTCGGCAGCGTGATCTCGACGCGCGCCGGGCGGCCGTCGGGACCGCGCCCGTGGACGAACCGGACCTCGTCGCCGGCGCGCTCCTCGATCGGGATGTCGTGCGGCTCGGCGCACGCCCAGTCGATGCTCGACGATGGCACCGCCGCGTAGAACGGGACGTCGTTGTCGTGGGCGGCGAGCGCCTTGAGGTAGGTCCCGATCTTGTTGCAGACGTCGCCGTTGCGGGTGGTGCGATCGGTGCCGACGATGCAGAGGTCGACCAGGCCGCGCTGCATCAGGTGACCGCCCGCGTTGTCGGCGATCACGGTGTGCGGCACGCCGTGCTGCGCGAGCTCCCACGCGGTCAGCAGCCCCTGGTTGCGCGGCCTCGTCTCGTCGACCCACACGTGGATCGCGATGCCGGCCTCGTGGGCCTTGTAGATCGGCGCGAGCGCCGTGCCCCAGTCCACGGTGGCCAGCCAGCCCGCGTTGCAGTGGGTGAGGATCCGCACCGGCCGATCGCCTGCGCGGGCGGCGGCGGCGCGGATCGGGGCCAGGCCGTGCTCCCCGATCGCCTCGCTGCGGACCACGTCCTCGTCGCAGATCTGCGCGGCGGCGGCATACGCGACGGCGGCCCGGTCGGCGAGCGCGACGCCCGCGAGGCGCGCCCTCATCACCGCGAGCGCCCACGCGAGGTTGACCGCCGTCGGCCGGGTGGTCGCGAGCGCGGTGCAGGCGTCGTCGAGGGCTGCCGGGGAGGCGCGGAGCGCGAGCGCCACCCCGTACGCCGCAGCGGCGCCGATCAGCGGCGCGCCGCGCACGTGCATGTCGCGGATCGCGCGCACCACGTCGGCGAGGGAGCCGAGCCGCAGCCACGCGATCTCGTGGGGCAGCCGCGCCTGATCGAGGACGTCCACCGCGGCGCCATCAGCCGCGAGTTCGAGGGCGCGGCGCCACCGCCCCTCGACCCTCATCGCAGCACGCGCCCGGCGACCGCATCGAGCTGCGCGACGAGGACCGGGTCCCGGGCCTCGGGCGCGGTCATGATCGCGGCGTCGAGCGCGCGATCGCAGCGGTGGGGACACAGGTCGTGGTCGGCGCCGAGCCGCGGCACCACCAGCTGGAGCAACCGGCGCGCGCTCGCGCCGTTGGCGTGCATGATCTGGAGGATGTCGGCGACCTGGACGTGGTCGTGGTCGGGGTGCCAGCAATCGAAGTCGGTCACCATCGCGACGGTCGCGTAGCAGAGCTCCGCCTCGCGGGCGAGCTTGGCCTCGGGCATGTTGGTCATGCCGATCACGTCGGCCCCCAGCCCGCGGTGCATCGCGGACTCTGCCATCGTCGAGAACTGCGGGCCCTCCATCACGACGTACGTCCCCCCGGTGACCACCGGCAGCCCGAGCTCGGCGCCCGCGCCCGCGAGGTGGGTGATCAGGCGGCGGCACGTCGGGTGCCCCATCGAGACGTGGGCGACCAGGCCGGTGCCGAAGAACGTCTTGGGGCCGCGCAGCGTCCGGTCGATCATCTGATCGACGAGGACGAACGTGCCGGGCGGCAGCTCCGCGCGGAGCGAGCCGACCGCGCTCACGGACACCACCGAGGTCACGCCGGCGCGCTTGAGGGCATCGATGTTCGCGCGGAAGTTGATCTCGTGCGGCGGGATCCGGTGGCCGCGGCCGTGGCGGGGCAGGAACACGACCGGCTGGTCGCCGAGGCGCCCGAACAGCAGCTCGTCCGAGGGCTCGCCGAACGGCGACGCGACCTTGACCCAGCGCTGGTCGGTCAGCCCGTCGAGGGCGTACAGGCCACTGCCGCCGACGATCCCGATCACGGTCCCGATCACGGTCCCGTTCACGGTCCCGGTCACGGTCGAGTGTGCCATGGCGGGGGCGTACCACGCACGCCGGAGACGGCGCCAGCGACGGATCGTGCCGCCCGCGCGACACGCGCCGTGAAGGCCCGGTCACGCGCGCGCGCACCGCCGCCCCGGGCGCGGCCCGGGTTCGAGCCCGCGCGCCTGCCCGCCCGCGGCACGCAGGCTGCCCTTCCGTGCTGGCCCGCCGCGCGCCTCGCCCTCCGCGCGGGCCCCGCCATGGTGATCGACACGGACCCGGAACCGCCCCGCGAGTCCGAGGTGGACGTGGAGCCGGAGGGTCCGGCGGCCGGACTCGAACCGGTAGAACAGGTGCTTGCCGATCGCCTCGATCTCGACCAGCCGGGCGCCATCGAGATCGGGCGCCTCGGCGAACCGCCCCTGCGGCGAGCTCGCGCGGACCAGCGCGCCCTCGAACCAGGGGCGCTGAACCTGGGCGGCCTTGTGGAGCGTGTGTCCCTCGGGCACGTCATCCTGGATGCCCGCCCGGCGGGCGCCGATACACGCTCAGGTCCCCGACAGCTGTCGGCGCGCGGGCGCGGCGAGCAGGGCGCGCAGCAGCTCGCGCGCCTCGGTGACGAGCGTGGCCGCCCGCGACAGCGGCAGCGACGCCCGCGCCTGGCTGTCGCGCAGCTCGGAGATCAACACCTCGGTCTCGACCACCGCGTCGAGAGCGGCGTGGAGCCGCGCGAGCGCGACCATGTCGGTGGAGGAACCAGGCCGGTACGGCATGATTGATCTTGGAGCAATCCGCGGGCCACGCTCACCGAGGGGAGCGCGTCACGGCGCACATGCGTAGCGGTGCAGCGGCTGGGCCAGGCGCCCATCGGGATCTTCGGACATCGTCCACAGGGCGCCCGCGCGTGCGTCGTATGCGACCGCCTCGCCCTGCCCCTCGCTGATCGGCCCGAGGGTGACCTCGCGGCGCTCGGCCGCGGGCAGGTCCGTCAGCGTCCCCCCGGGCGGCAGCCGGTACTCGTAGATCCCCGTGTACACCCGCAGCACCACGCGCCCGCCGAGCGGGTGCAGATCGGCGCCGGTGATCATCCGGCCCCGGGTGATCGCGATGCCCGGGCTCGCCAGCGTGGCGACCTCCGCGAGCACGATCGCGGCGCCATCCACCGTCGGCAGCGCGCCGCTGAACACGCGCGCGCTCGCGCCATCCACCTTCTCGAACAGGTAGGCCTGCCCGCCCGCGACCACGAGGGCCTCGCTGTCGATGGCGAGGCCGTCGGGGTAGGTGACCGGGAACCGCCACGCCTGCGCGGCGGTCGCCTGGCCGAGCGCGGCGAGCGGTGACACCGCGGGCTCGGGCACGGCGACCAGCGCCAGATCGTCACGATCGCGCGCGTTGTTGCCCGTGTCCGCGACCCACAGGCACCACGGCGTGCTCGCGGGTGCGCCCGGGCACGCCGCCAGCGCGATGTCCTCGGCATCCACCAGGGGCACCGGCAGCGCGAGCTCGCCGAGCGCGGCGCCATCCTCGCCGAGCGCGAACACGCGCGCGGTGTCGCCGGAGTCGTTGTGGGCCCACAGCACGCCCGGGTGGGCGCGCGACGACACGATCCCCGAGGTCTCGACCAGCGCGGGCTGCTGCACCGGGATCTGCTGCGCGGGCAGCGTGTAGCCCTCGCACAGCGCGGGCGCGGTGGGCGCGTCGGGCGCGTCGGGCGCGTCGGTGGCCCCGGGTACGTCCGCCGGGGCGGCGTCGGTCACCCCGGCTGAGTCCTCACCGCAGCCGGTGAGCACCCACGGAGCGATCCACACGAGGAGCGAGGCACACCGGTTCACGTGCCGAGCGTACGCCCTCGAGGCCCCGGGTCAATGCGCGCGTGCGGCAACAGCCATCCCGGCGAGCGGGGTATACGAGGGCATGGACGACGTGCTCGAGTTCTGGCTGGCCGATCCGGCCCGGTGGTTCCGCAAGGACCCTGCCTTCGATGCGGAGATCGGCGCGCGGTTCGGCGCGCTCCACGCCGCGCTGGAGGCCGACGAGCACGAGGCGTGGCGCGCCACCCCGCGCGGCGCGCTCGCCTACGTGATCGCGCTCGACCAGTTCGCGCGCAACATGTTCCGCGGCACCCCGCGGAGCTTCGCCAGTGATCCGCGGGCCCTCACGGCGGCCACCGCATCGATCGCGCGCGGCGACGACGCGCACCTGACTCCGCCCGAGCGGGCGTTCCTGTACATGCCGCTGATGCACAGCGAGGACCTCGCCGATCAGGATCGGTGCGTGGCGCTGTTCGAGGCGCTCGGCATCGTCACCAACCTGACGTACGCCGAGGCCCACCGCGCGGTGATCCGCCGGTTCGGGCGGTTCCCGCACCGCAACGCGATCCTCGGCCGGGCCTCGACGCCCGAGGAGATCGCGTTCCTCGCCGAGCCTGGCTCCTCGTTCTGAGCTACGCGACGTCGACCATCAGCTCGCCGGCGAGCGCCTCGAGGTGCAGCCGCAGCTCGGCGAGATCGAACGTGGCGGGCACGCTCAGCACATACCGCGCGCGGAATAGCTGCTCGCCGGACATCGGCGCGCTCTGGACCTCGGACTCCAGCTCCTCGACGTTGGCTCCCCGCTCGGCGATCACGCGCGAGACGTCGCGCACGATGCCCGGGCGATCCTGGCCGCTCAGCGCGAGCTGGGCGCGCGCGTGCGGGAACGGCGCCGGGGCGCGCGGTCGGGCGAACGGTTTGACGACCTTGATCGCGACCTCGCGACCGACCGAGTGCTGCTCGGCCCGGTACACTGCGCCCTGGCGATCGGCACCCACTCGGGGACGGGATCCGCCGGCGTCGCGCGACGCTCGCACGGGTCGACGAAGATCTCGACCTGGGGCCACATCTCGCGCCGCAGGTAGGCGAGCGCGATCAGGCATGCGTGGCGGGCCCGCGGCTCGAGCTTCTCGGCGGCCTTGAACGCGTCGATCGCCTCCGAGAACCGGCCATCCTTGGCGAGCTGCTCGCCGCAGACGCGCTTGTCGTCAGCGGGGGCAGACGCGGCGAGGCACGCCGCCATGAGGCCGATCACGTACCGCGTCACCGCGGTTCAGCCCACCACACCGCGCCACGGGACTGCAGGCATGGACGGTCACGGCCGGGCCGCGGCCGGAGCCGGGCGCCGTCGCCGGATGGCTCGCACGAACAGCACCATGCCCGGGCCGACCACCGCCCAGATCCACGCCAGGCCGACCAGCGCGAGCGCGCGATCGACCCCACGGTGCCCCGTCCACTGCAGATAGTGCAGGCGATACCAGCCGTCGATGCGGTCGGTGTCGGGCCCGTGCTGGGCCAGCCGCGCATCGGCGCGCCCGACCGTGACCACGGGCCCCCCCGCGAACCGGAGCCGCACCTCGTCGGCGCCCTCCTCCACCGCGCGGACCTCGCCGTAGGCCGCCGCGTGCGGCGAGCGGGCGATCGCGTCGAGCGCCAGGATCCGTGCCTCGGCGGCAGTCAGCAGCGGGCGGCGCTGGCCGGTCCGCGCATCGTGGAGCTCGCGGCCGGCCGCGGTGGTGACCCGCCACAGCGGCCCGAGCGCGGTGTCGAACAGCTCGAGCTTGCGCGGCGAGGTGAGGGCGAGGGCGCCCGGGGCGACCAGCGCCCGTGGCTCGAGCGTCGCGCCGCGATCGGCGGTGAGCTGGTCGTACGCGCGATCCCAGCCGGGCTTCCAGTGGAACAGCAGGCCGGTCACGGACCACACCGCCAGCGGGACGAGCAGCCCGAGGGCGAGCCAGCGGTGGATCCGAGCCCATGTCATCGACGGCGTATAGCCGATCCGCGGGTCAGTCACACGGGATCGGCAGGGCCCCGACCGCGAGCTCGTCGGTCCACACGTCCGCGACCTCGGTGTGGGTCGGCCCGCCGGAGAAGTGCCCCGCGTGCACGTTGTTGTACCCGTTGCCCGGCAGCGTGGGCAGCGCGTCGAGGCGCGCCGACGGGGCGCCGTCGATCCACGACTCGACCAGGCCGCTGGTCGGATCCACCAGGATGTGGAGCTGGACGCACACCCAGCGATCCCGGGGCAGCGGGTCGACGCCGAGGGCGCCGCCGGTGGCGGTGTAGCTCACGTCGGGCGTGCCCGCGGCGGTCATGCCGAACACCACGCCGATGAACGGCGCCTCGTCCTGCAGCAGGTGCGTCGATGCGAACGGCTGCGTGATCGACGACGACACGTAGAGGTACCAGCGCGCGTAGATGTCACCCGTGCTGATGGAGCCGAGCGCCTGCCCGAGCCGCCACGCGGGCGTCCCGTTCGCCTCGGTGTGCGAGTGCAGGCTCGCGCCCCCCCGATAGGGCCGCGAGGTGTCGAACGTGAGCGTGTTCGGCGCGTCCGCGTTGACGGTCGGCAGCGACGAGCCGGTGTCGAACGGCTCGCACAGGCGCAGGCCGGCCAGCTCGTCGCAGCTGGTGTCGTCGAGCGCGACCGCATCGATGCGGCCACCGCCTCCGCCGCCGTCATGGGCCGGCCCCCCCGGATCGAACCCGAGCCGACCGCAGCCGGCGGTGAGCACCAGCGCGCTCACCCCGCCCGCGAACGGCCGGCGCCCGGACCCCATTCCCCAACCATCCTACGCCAGCGGCCCCACCCATGCACAAGCTCCTCTCCTGTCTGATCGTCGGTGGTGTGGTCCTGGCCCTCGGTGCGTGCGTGAAGCCGGCCGTCGGTGGTGGTGGCGAGACGGCGGCCCCGGCCGGCAACAGCCCGCCGGTCGGCGACACGATGGCCGACGCCACGCTCGATCACCAGGGCTCGCTGATCCAGAGCGCGTCCGGGTGCAGCACCTCGGGCTACGCGAAGTTCGACTGCCCCGTCGGGGCGCACGTGAAGATGGACGTCAGCGTCGAGGGGCCCGCGGGCTCGTGCCTGTCGGTGTCGTACCTCAAGGCGAGCGGCGGCGCCGTCGACGGCATGATGAAGGAGCTGTGCATCGACAAGAACGGCAGCGAGAGCTGGGACGTCGCGGCCCTCGCCGAGGACCCTGCGTCCCCCAGCCGCTCGTTCGGCGCGGACATGGGCGTGCGGGTCCTCGCGCGTCCGCAGGGCACCGCGGCGATGTTCCTGATCGGCTTCGTCTGGGGCAGCTGAGGCCGGAGCTGCCGCGCCCGCGCTCCCGGGGTAAGGGCCCGCGAACGGACATATCGATCGATGATCGCGGTCGAGCCGCCCCGCGGGCGAGGCGCGACGAGGAAGCGTACCCGTCGGTACGCGACCGAGGAGCAACGACGCCCCCGGGGATGGATCGGCCGTGAGGGCGATTGAGATGTCCGTTCGCGGGCCCTAAGCTTGCGGGCATGTGCCTGATCTGCGTGGAACTCGCGAAGGCGAAGATGACGGGCCGGGAGGCGCGGACGCAGCTGCGCGAGATGCGCGAGGGGCTGCCCCGCGAGCACCTGGCCGAGGTCGAGGCGACGATCGCCCAGGCCGAGCGCGCCGCGGACGAGGACTGACCCGCGAGGGGGCCGGCGAAACTTCCACAACGTGTGACGCTAACTCTCTGTGATCCCGGGGCGCCGGGCGTGGCATAAGGGCCGCGTGACCCCCGACGCCCTCCTCGGCCAGCGCGCCACGCTGACCATCCGCCGGTTCGCCCCGGCCGGCGCGTTCCTCGCGCTCGACGACGACCCCGAGGGCGACACCCTCCTCCTGCCCGATCGCGAGGTGCCGCAGGGCGCGCGCGTGGGCTCGGAGGTCGCCGTGTTCGTGCACCTCGACTCCGAGGAGCGCCCGATCGCGACCACCAAGGAGCCCAAGCTCGCGCTCGGCGAGGTCGCGTTCCTCGAGGTCACCGACGTCTCGCACATCGGCGCGTTCGTCGACTGGGGCCTCGGCAAGGAGCTGCTGGTGCCGTTCTCCGAGCAGGCGCGCGATCTCCACGTCGGCGACAGCGAGCCGGTCGGCCTGTACCTCGATCGCAGCGGGCGGCTCGCCGGCACCACCTGGGTGTCCGACCTGCTCGGCAGTGATCGCCGCAAGCTCGTGCTCGACGAGTGGATCGACGGCGAGGCGTGGCGCAACGACCCCGAGATCGGGCTGTTCGTGATCCTCGAGAAGACCTACGTCGGCCTGGTGCCGGCGAGCGAGCCCCACCGCCTGCGCCGCGGCCAGGCCGCGAAGTTCCGCGTCGCCCACCTGCTGCCCGACGGCAAGGTCGTGCTGTCGCTGCGCCAGCACGGCTACAAGGAGATGGAGAGCGACGCCGAGCACGTACTCGCGATGCTCCGGCTGCCCGGCACGCCCCGCCTCGGCGATCGCTCGGACCCCGACCAGATCCGCGACGTGTTCGGGCTCAGCAAGAAGGCGTTCAAGCGCGCGATCGGCCGGCTCCTCAAGGAGCGCCAGATCGAGCTCGCGCCCGACGGCACGGTGGCGGTCGTCCGGCATCCGGACGTCAAGCCCGCCGCGCCCACCCCGGCGAGCAAGCCTGCCACCGTCAGCACGCCTGCCCCCGTCAGCCAGCCCGCGGCCCACACCCGCTCCGCTGTCCGCCCCGCCGACGCCGCCCGCCGCGAACCACCTGCGCGGTCCGACGCGCCCGGCCGGCCCCCGCGCCGCTGACCTCGCCGCGACCACCATCCAAGGCGGGCGGCGCTCCCGGTGCCAGCGTGGCGACCCACCGTTCACGCAGGGCGTGCGTGCGCGAGCCTGCGGCGACGATGTCACCTGCAATCACGGTGTCCCACATCCCGGTCTGCCCGTTCTGCCAGCGGCGGCGAGTAGCCGCTCACATCGAGTCGCGTGGGGACAGGCCGGCCGCGACCACGTAGCGCGCCCGCGCCTTGAAGTAGTCCGCGGTCGCGTCGATCTTCGAGGCCGCGGCATCGGCGGCGCCCTCCTCGCGCAGGTTGACGAACAGGATCGTGGTGTCGCCCCGCGCGAACCGCGTTCGCTCGGCCTCGGCGAGCTGCTCCGCGAGCTGCGCCTGGGTGCCGGCGAGCTGCGCCCGCTGGCGGGCCGCCACCAGCTCGGCGTGCGCCGCACGCACCTCGATCGCGATCCGGTCGAGCAGGAACCGGCGCTCCTGCTCGAGCCGCGTGCGATCCGCGCGCGCGATGGCGAGCGCGCCGCGCGCCTGCCGGAGCTGGACCGGCATGTCGATGGTCAGGCCGACGCCGATCGCCGTCTCCGAGCGATCGGGCAGCGCGGTCTCGGACGGCCCGAACCCGCGCGTCACGTACGCACTCGCGGTCACGCCGGGCAGCAGCTGGTTGCGCGCGAGCTCGACGTCGACCGCGTTGGCCTCGAGCCGCACGCCCACGGCCGCGACGCTCGGCACCGCCGCATATGCCTGCGCGATCACCGCGGCGAGATCGACCTCGATCGCCAGCGGCGGCGGGAGCTCGACCAGCACCGGCAGCCGTTCAGGGCCAGGCACGGTGGCCGCGCCGCCGGGGCCGCGCAGGAACATCGAGAGCTCGAGGCCGGACCGGATCACGTCGCGCTGACCGGTGACCACGATCGCCTGCCGGGTCGCGATCACCCGCGCGTTGTCGAGCGCCTCGATCGGGGCGGTGTTGCCCTGCGTGATCGTGCGGCGGATGCCCTCGTCGCGATCGCGCGCGAGCTGGAGCTGGCGTTCGCGCACGGTCAGCCGGGTGCCCGCGGCGACCCAGTCCCAGTACGCGAACGCAGCGCTCTGCTGGAGCTCGAGCTCACGCTGCCGGAGCTCGGCGCGAGCCTGGTCGTCGGCGAGCTCCGCCTTCTGAAGGTCGGCCCGCGGCCGATCGATGGGCCCGTCACGCAGCAGCGGGACGTCGAGGCCAGCGCGGAGCTCGCCGCGCTGGAGCGTGGACAGCTTGCCGTCGTAGGCGGGGAACTCACCGCGCCCGAGGCGCCAGCCCGCGAACGGGGTGATGCCCCACACCGGGGTCAGCATGCGGACCTCGGCATCGAGGGTGGTGCTGTCGTAGTAGGCCGTCGGGGTGGTCGTGCCGCGCACGCGCGCGCGGACATCGAACGCTCCCTCGGCCGCGAGCTGCTGCCCCACCGCGCGGTCCACGCCCGCGCGGGCCGCCGCCGCGAGCGGGTGGGCGCGCACGGCGTCGAGCACGTCGACGAGGCGCAGCGAGGACTCCGCCGGTACCGCAGGCGGGACCGGTGGCGCAGGCAGGGCGGAGGTGGCGGGCTGGGCCCGCGCGCTCGGGACGAGCGGCGCCAGCGCCACCAGCAGCGCGAGGGCCACGCCGCGGCGAACGCCCGGCGAACGCACCAGGCGACCGCGTTGGACAAGCCAGCTCACTTGTCATCGTCCTTGGGCGCGGCGATCTTGACGCCGTCGCCCTTGCCGCTGCCGCCCTTGCTCGTGCGCACGGCGTCGGCCGACGGCGTGTCGGTGGACGGCGGAAACCCGTTCCACTGGCGCCACAGCTCGAACCCGAGGCTGACCTGATCGAGCAGCACCCAGCCGTTGACGTGCGTGCTCTGGCGGAGGAATCGCCCCGCGGGCCACGGATCGTCGGCCGCGTCCGGCGTGACGACCACGCGGAACTTCCCGCGGTGATCACCCGCGGCATCGACGAACGCGACGGTGCCCCCGAACGTGCCGACCGCGACCGACGGCCAGCCGACGAACTGCACGGCGGGCCAGCCCTCGAACTGCAGGCGCACCTTGCGCCCCGCGGTGACCAGCGGCGCGTCGCGACCGTCGAGCCACAGCTCGACGGCGCGGGACTCGGTCTCGGGCACCAGCACCGCGATCGCCTCGCCCGCGCTGACGTACTCGCCGCCCTGCTTGGCGACCTGGCGCAGCAGCGCACCGGCGCGCGGCGCCACGATCCGCATCGTCTGCTGGCGCGACACCGCCACCTCCCGATCGAGGAGGTCGCTCTCGTACTTGGCGGCATCCGACCGCGAGCTCTGCAGGCTGGCGCGCGCGCGCTCGACGTCGGCGGACGTCTGCGCGTCCGTGCGCGCCTTGTCCGCCCGCATCGCCTTGACCTCGCCCTCGGAGGCGCGCCTGGCCGCCCGCGCCCGCTCGACGTCCGCATCCGCGGTCTGCGCGCCGAGCTCGGCCAGCTCGCGAGTCCGCGTCGAGGCCAGGCCATCCTTCTCGAGGGCGCGCTGCCGCTCGAGGTTGAGATCCGCCGCGCGCTTCGCCGCGATCACCCCCTCGAGCGCCTGATCCGCGCCCGCGAGCCGGTCGCCGGCCATCGACACCCGGCTCTCGGCTGCGGACACCGCCGCCGTGCGCGCCGCCTCGAGCGCCAGGATCTGCTGCTCGTACACGAGGATGCTCTGGCGCGCGCTCTCGAGACGCAGCCCGGAGGCATCCCGCGAGCGCCCGAGCCGCCCCGCGAGCTCGGGATCGTTATCCTCGATGATCGCGAGCAACTCGCCCGCCTCCACGTGATCGCCCTCCTGCGCGTGCCACGCGACCACGCGGCCCGCGATCGGGGTCTTGATCTCCTGCTGCCGCTCGAGAGGCGCGTACGCGATCACCCGCCCCCGACCGGTGATCGACTGCTGCCACGGTGCGAGCCACAAGGCCGCGGCGACCAGCAGGAACGTGATCACGACCAGGCGCCCGCCGATCCGCAGCGCGCGGCTGCGCGGCACCAGCTCGAGGCCAAGATCGATGGGCGCATCGCGGTCCTCGTCGAACCGCTCGAACAGGCCTCCGCTCATCACATCACCTCCAGGCGACCGTCGGCGAGGGAAAGCCGGCGTCCGCACCTCGCCGTGACATCGAGATCCGCGCTGACCACGATCGTGGTCCACGGGGCATCCGCACGGAACACGTGGCGCAGGGCGCGCTCCTTGGCGAGCGGCGGCAGGCCGAGGTCATCGAGTGCGCTGTCGAGGAGCAACAGCCGTGGGCGAGCGATCATCGCGCGCGCGAGCGCCACCCTCCGCGCCTGCGTGCGCGACAGCGGCACCCCGGAGGGCATCAGCTCGGTGGCGAGCCCGTCGGGGAGCTGGCCCGCGACGTCCGCGAGGCCAAGCGCCTCGATCACCTCGTCGATCTGCTCGACGGGCGCGTCCCGGCGGAGCAGGCGCAGGTTCGTCAGCAGCGTGCCGCGGACCATCTGCGGCTCGCGCACCAGCACCACGTCCCGGCGCAGGTGGATGAGGTCGCACAGCCGCACGTCCGTGCCATCGAGCTCGTACAGGCCCTTCGTGCCCGTGCGCAGCGTCGCGAGGACGTCGAGCAACGTGCTCTTGCCGGCGCCGCCGAGGCCCTCGATCGCCACGCGCTGGCCGGGGGTGACCACCAGATCGACGCCGGTCAGCACCGGATCCCGACCGGGGTACGCGAAGTGGAGGCCGCGCACGTCGACCGCCGCGGGCGCCTCGCGCCGGAGGATCTCCCCACCGGTGCGCTCGAGCGGGAGATCGAGCAGCAGCGCGAGCTTGTCCGTGGACACCACGGTGTCATAGGCGGCCTCCAGCTGCTTGTGGAGCTTGAGCACCGCCATCATGATCGAGCCGAACACGAGCTCCGCGGCGACCAGCTGGCCGAGGGTGAGCTGGTTCTCGAGCACGAGGCTTCCGCCGACGCCGAGCAGCACGGTCGCGCCGAGGATCTTGATGCCGATGCCACCCAGCAGGTGGCCCATCAGGTGCTTGAAGTGGCGGCGCCGCGCATCGCGATAGCGGCGGGCGATCCGGTCCGCGCGCTCGAGCGCCCACCGCCGCCCGCTGGCTGACTTGAACGCCTCGGGCATGCGGGCGATGTGCTCGAGCCAGTTCGCGGCGTCGTGCTTGGCATACGATTCGCGCGCGGCAGTCTCGGTGGCCCCGCGGCCCGGCAGGATCGTCACGAGCGCGATCAGCACCACCAGCACGATCGCGAACCCGAGCAACAGCGGGTGATAGAACGCGAGCAGGGGCATGCCGACGGCGAGCTTGAGCACGAGGTCGATGCCGTCGACGTAGAGCACCGCGATGCCCTTCTGGAGCGTCGGGATCTCGAAGAACCGGTGCGTCAACTCGGGCACGTGGAGGCGGTCGTACGCGGCGACGTCGACGGAGGTCAGCCGACGGGAGATGTCCGCGACCGCACGCACGAACAGGCGCTCCTGCAGCGCCTCGACGACGTGGGCCTGCAGCACGCGCATCACGCCGGAGAACGCGAGCCCGATCGCGACCAGGACGGTCAGCACCACCAGCGGCTGCAGCACCGATCCCCACGACACCGTGTTGACCAGCGATTGCACGGCGATCGGCGTGACCAGCGACAGGATGCCGATCGCGACGCCGTAGACCACGCACAGCCAGGCGTCGGCCTTGTCGATCGCGAGGAGGCGGCGGGCGCGGCTCCACGGCGACACGCCATGGTGGTCCGCGCTGCGATCGACGACGCTCTGCAGCGGGAGCGCCGGCAGGGGCGCGAACCCGCGGATCACGACCGAGCCACCGTCGACACCGAGCAGCCGGGCGAGCGCGTCGGTGGACAGCCGCAGCTCTGCGATCTCGCCGCGGTACACGGTCCGCACGTGGTGGCGTCCCCACCGGTGAGCGTGCACGTAGACCACCATCGCGTCGCGCCCGTCCGGTGCTACGGCGAACGCCATCCACGGCCGCGCGCGCCCGAGGTCGCGGACCCGCAGCTCGACCGCGTGGACCGCGAGGCCGCAGGCAGCGATGCCCCGCTCCAGGGCGCGACTGCCGGCGGGGTCGTCGAGCGTGAGTGCGGCCTCGCCGAGCGCCTCGCCGGTGCGCTCCGGGCAGAACTCGGTCCGCGCGACCTCGCTCATCCAGGCGAGGGCGTGGATCACGTCGCCCGGGCGGACGCGTACCCCGGCGAGGGCGCGCGGGCCGGTGACGTTCAGGCTGGTGGGTTCCATCGAGGCTCCGGACACAGAGGGCAGTGGGGACCGGGTGGTTACAGTGGGGATGCCCGGGCCAAGCGTCGCTCACGACATGTCGAATCGAACCTTCACGAAAATCGTGGCCGCGCCGGGCGTGGGCCACGCAGGCCGGGCGTGCCGGGGGCGCGTCCGCGCGAGCATGGCGCGACGGCGATCCGGCGTAACCCCGGCCGGCTACCGGGCATCCCGGAGGAATGGCTCTCGACCGCGCCGACGACCTCGCCGCCCTGCCCGTCCTGGACGAGCACGGCCGCGCGCATCCCCTGGGCGAGCTGTGGCTCACCCGGCCAGCCGTCCTGGCGTTCGTCCGGCAGTTCGGCTGACTCCTCTGCCGCGAACAGGTGGTGCAGTTGCACCGCGACATCGACCAGCTCGCGGGCGCCGGCGCAGGCGTGCACGTGATCGGCAACGGCTCGCCGATGTTCATCGAGGGGTTCCGCGAGGTCACCGGCTACGCCGGCCCGCTCTACACGGACCCGACGCTCGCGACCTACCGCGCCGCCGCACTGCGCCGCGGCATCAGCACGATCTTCAGCCTCGGCGCCCTGTCCCGCAGCGTCGGCGCGTTCCGGAGCGGCTTCCGCCAGGGCAGCGTCCAGGGGGACCCCCTCCAGCAAGGCGGGACGCTGATCGTCGACACCTCCAGCGTCGTGCTGTTCCAGCACATCTCCAGAGGCCCTGGCGATCACGCTCCGACCGCCGACCTGCTCGCCGCTCTCGCGCGTCGTTAGGGCCCGCGAATGGACAACTCGATTGATGATCGCGGGCGAGCCGCTGCCGTTCGGCGAGCCGGCCGCGCCCCGGACCCTGGCCGCGGAGCGGCTCCAGCGGCTCCAGCGGCTCCAGCGGCTCCAGCGGCTCGCCGGTGACGCGCGGGCCAGGCGCGGCCCCGATGCGACCCCGGCGGGCGCCACCGCGTACGGCGAGATCCTCGTGACCTGCGCGACCTGCCACATGGCAGCCACGGCGCCCGCACCGCCACCACGAGCGCCCCCACCGGCGCGGTGACCGGGGTCGGCGTATGATGGGTGCATGCCCACGCCCCTGACCGACGCCGAGCTCACGGACGCGCTGCGGACCCTGCCCGGCTGGACCCGCGTCGGCGACGCACTCCATCGCACGTTCGAGTTCGCCGACTTCGTCGCGGCGTTCGCGTTCATGACCGCCACGGCGCTGGTCGCCGAGCGGCTCGGGCACCACCCGGACTGGTCGAACGTCTACCGGACCGTGCGGGTCGATCTCCGCACGCACGACGCCGGCGGCATCACCTCGCTCGATGTCGAGCTCGCCCGGTTCATGAGCACGCGGGCCTGACGCGCGGGCCTGACGCTGCGGCTGCACGTCCACACCAGATGCATCGCGCGACCCACGCCTGGTACGGTGCGCGGATGGATCCGCGCCGCCATCACCCCCGCGTTCACGCCGCCCTCGCGCTCGCGGCGCTCACCACGGCCTGATGCGGCAACGACACGCCGCCCTCGGCGGCGGTGGGGCCGGCGATCGAGGGCTGCGGTAGCGCGGCGCTCCTCGCGAGCCCGGCCACCCTGTCGTCGCGGGGCGCGTTCGCCGTCGGCGCTCGCACCGTCGCCGTCGGCGCGCTGACCGCCGAGGTGTGGGCCCCGGCGCCCGCCGCCAGCGCCGAGGGCGCGCCCCCGGCGCGCTACGACATCCGCACCGCGCTGCCCGCCACCGAGGCGGCGAACATCTCCGACGCCGGCAACCCCTGGCAGGCGTGTGACTGCGTCCGCGACCTGCCCCTCGACGACGCCCACGGGCCGTACCCGGTGATCGTGCTCGTGCACGGCCCGGCCGCGTTCCGGCCCCAGTCGCTCGCGCTGGTCACCCACTGAAGGAGCTCACGCCCGGCGAACTAGCCGACCGCGCCCCCGTGCGCCCGATCACGTTCGCGTTAGAATGGTCGGACGTGGCACGACGCATCGGCGAGATCCTGATCGAGCTCGGCATGGTGACGCCGGCCATCCTCGAGCGCGCGCTCGTCAAGCAGCGCACCAGCGAGGACCGGCTGTGCTCGCTGCTGATCGACGCCCGCGTGATCACCTTCGACGACGCCGCGCGCGCGCTCGGCGAGCTGCACGGCGTTCACGCGGTGCTCGCCAAGCACCTGGATGGCCGCGATCACGCGCTCGCAGCGGTTCTGCCCGCGGCGGTCGCGCGTGCGACGTGCGCGCTGCCGATCGGGCGGCTCCGCAGCGGCGCAGTCGTCGTGTGCGTGCGCGACCCGTCGCCGGCGATGGCCGAACAGCTGACCGACGCGACCGGCGAACCGATCGTGCTCGCGGTGGCGCCCGCGAGCCTGCTCGCCGTCGCCATCGCCGACACCTACCCGACCTCGCCGGCCGCCGCGCTTGCCGCCGCGAGCGCCGATGGCGTCGTCGAGGCGTACGACGTCGACATGTCGACCGGACCGCTGCCCACGCTCGCCTCGCTCGGCTCGCTGGCCGCGCTGTCGCTGGTCGGGCTCGACGATCGCAGCGTCACGCGGGATGCCTCGCAGTCCGCGATCCAGATCGGCCCGCGCTCCCGGACCGGGCTCCCGCCGTCAGCCCCGTCGAGTCCACGGGCGCGTCCGTTGTCGTCGTCGTCGCTGCCCCCCGCGACGGTCGCGCGGCCGCAGATGTCGTCGCTTTCCAGTGCGGGCATCGCCCTGCCGCGTACCCTGACGCCTCCCGCCGGCGCGCTCCGCCCCGCGTCACCCCCGCGCACGAGCGCGGGCATCGGCTTCGACCAGGCGCTGGCCATGCTCGCCGTGGCTCGCACGCTACCGCTGGCGACCGAGGCGACCATGGCGTTCGCCGCGGGGCGCTGGGCTGCCGCGCTGCTGCTCCGCCTCCAGGGCGGCGCCGCGCGTGGAGAGCTCGGCCACGGCGCCAGGCTCCCGCTCGAGACGGTGCTCGTCCTCAGCGTCCCCCTCGACGAGCCGTCGCTGGTGACCGCCGCGCTGCGCGACCCCGGCGTGGTCACCCAGCCACCCGCCGGCGCCGGCGAGCTGCAGGACCGGCTCGACGGGCTGCTCGGGCTGCCGCGCGTCCCGGCCGCGGCGAGCGCCCGGATCGCCGATCAGGTCGCGTTCGTGCTGCTCGTCGGGGATCCCGCGTCAGGCGACGAGCGGGTCGCGTCCGCGGAGCTCGGCCAGCTGATGGCCGCGCTCGGCGCCGCCTGCGCCCGCATCACGACGGGCGTGTGACACGGGCCGCCGCGGACCCTGGTACCGTCAGCGCATGGGGACGCCGCTGACGGCCGCACACCGCTCGTGGCGCACCAGGATCTTCGTCGCGACGTGGCTGTCGTACTTCGGGTTTTACTTCTGCCGCCAGCCGTGGTTCGCGACCAAGTCCGACATCGGCCGCGAGACCCACTGGACCGCCACCACCCTCGGTGACATCGAGGCGACCTACCTGATCGCGTACGCGGTCGGCCAGTTCCTCGCGTCGGGCCTGGGCACCGCGCTCGGCCCGCGTCGGAACCTCCTGATCGGGATGGCGCTGTCGATCGGGGTGTCCCTCCTGGTGGGCGTGTCGCTGTCGGTGCCGGTGCTGATGGGCCTGCTCGCGGTCAACGGCCTCGCGCAGGCCACCGGGTGGTCCGGCAACGTCGGCACGATGGGGAGCTGGTTCCACCGGCACGAGCGCGGCCGGGTGATGGGCCTGTGGTCGACCAACTTCACCGTCGGCTCGCTCGTCGCCTCGTACGCGATGGCTGCGGTTCTCGCCATCGCGGCCACCCACGGCGGGACCTGGCGCTGGTGCTTCTACGCGGGCGCCGCGGTGCTCACGCTCGTGTGGATCCAGTTCTTCGTGCTGCAGCGCAACCGGCCCGAGGACGTCGGCCTCGCGCCGATCGACGACCCGGTGACCGCGGTCGAGAAGGCCAAGGTCGCCGAGCCGGTGCCCGCCGGCTTCATGGGACTCGCGCCGTCGGCGTGGACGAATCTGTTCCTGGTCGGCGGCTTCTACTTCTTCTCGAAGCTGATCCGCTACGCGATCTGGGGCTGGGCGGCGTTCTTCCTCGCCCAGAACTACAAGCTCAGCACGAGCCAGGCGAGCGCGTACGCGACGGTGTTCGGGCTGTGCGGCCTGCCCGGCGTGTTCGTGACCGGCTGGCTGTCCGACCGCTACTTCGGCTCGCGCCGGGCCGGCGTGGCGTTCGGGATGATGATCGCGATGACGGTCGCCACCGGCTTCCTGATGAAGTTCGGGGCCAGCAGCGTGGGCGTGTTCACGGTGCTGCTCGGGGCGGTCGGGTTCACGCTGTTCGGGCCCGACGCGCTGCTGTCGGGGGCCGGCGCGATGGACATCGGGGGCCGCCACCGCACCACGTTCGCCACCGGCGTGATCGCGGGGTTCGGCGCCCTCGGGCCGATCGTGCAGGCGTTCGCGATCGGCCGCCTCTACGACCGCAAGTCCGGCGTCCTCGCCGACGCGATCGCCGCGTTCGTCCGGGGCGAGGCCTACGAGGCGACCAGCGGCGACCTGACCATGGTGTTCGCCCTGCTGTTCGGCAGCGCCGCGCTGGCCACCGTGTTCTGCGGCCTGCTCGTCCTGCGCAACCGGCGCGGCGGCCAGGGGATCTAGGTTGCCGAGACGGCGTACAATGGGGCCGTGGTGCCGTCGATCCTGATCGTCCACCCCGACCGCAAGACCCAGCGCGTGGTCCAGCGGATCCTCGGGGTCACCGGCTACCAGATCGACGTCGCCGATGACGTCGAGCAGGCGCTGCGGCTGATCGCGAACCTGACCCCGATCCTGGTCGTCCTCGATGGCGACGCGATCCTCGCGCCGCGGATCGGCGAGTTCGTCGCGGCCGCCACCGAGCGCGGCGCCGAGGCGTGCATGACGCTGCGGGGCAGTGCCTCGGCCGAGCACGTCCCGCGGATCCTGGGGCTCGGGGCGGTCACCAACCTCCTCGTCCACCCGATGCCGGTGCTCGCCGAGGAGCTGACGACCACCGTCCACAAGCTGATCAAGCGCGACATCTTCGGCGCCGAGAAATATCTCCTGTGGGGCACCGACCTGCTGGCGACCACGCTCACCCGTGGTGGGCAGCGGGCCGATTTGGTCGCGCAGCTCTCGGCGCAGGTCCGCGCCCGCGGCCAGAGCGCCCGGGTGGCGTCGATGGCGATGCTGGTCGCCGACGAGCTGATCTCGAACGCCGTCCACAACGCGCCCCGCGACGCCGCCGGTGTGCACTACCGCCGCGACCTCGATCGGACCGTCGACCTCGAGCTCGACGGCCGGCACCCGGTGCAGCTGCGGTGGGGCTGCGACGCGCGCTACCTCGCGATCGAGGTGACCGACCGGTTCGGCAGCCTCGACCGCGACACCATCATGGCCGCGCTCGCCAAGAAGGACGTGCGCGCGTCGGGGAGCGGCGCGGGCATGGGGATCGCCCTCGCCTACCGCTCCTGCGACCACCTGGTGTTCAACCTGGCCCCCGGCCGGTGCACCGAGATCATCGCGCTGATCGATGTCCGCCACTCGCCGACCGAGCGCGTGCCCGCCTCGTCGTATAACGTGTTCGTGGAGCGAACCTGATGGAGACGCGCGGACGCATGACCATCGACCCCGCGGGGGACGCCCTCGTGATCGCCGGCGCGATCGACGAGACCGCCGCGCTGCACGAGCTGCCGCAGCGCGCGGTGGCGGGCCGGCTGGTGCTCGACCTCGCCGGCGTCACGTTCATCAACTCGCTCGGGGTCCGCGACTGGATCCGGATGCAGGCCGCGGCCCAGCAGGCCCGCCTCCACGTCGAGATGCGGCGGGTGTCCGAGGTCCTCGTGCACCAGCTCAACATGATCATCGCCACGCGCGGCGACGCCGCCGTGACCTCGTTCTTCGCACCCTACGCGTGTGATGCGTGCGGCCGCGAGGAGTCGCTGCTGATCGACGCGGTCGCCACCGGCCCGGCGCTCGCCCGCCTCGAGCCTCCGCCGATGACGTGCCCGGAGTGCGGCGCGGCGATGGCGTTCAACGACTTCCCCGAGCGCTACTTCTCGTTCCTGCAACCGACCCAAGCGTAAGGGCCCGCGAACGGACATCTCAATCGCCCTCACGGCCGATCCATCCCCGGGGGCGTCGTTGCTCCTCGGTCGCGTACCGACGGGTACGCTTCCTCGTCGCGCCTCGCCCGCGGGGCGGCTCGACCGCGATCATCGATCGATATGTCCGTTCGCGGGCCCTAAATGGTGTAAGCACCTCGCGTGCTGCAGCAGTTCGCCCAGGCGGTCCAACAGCTCGTCGTCGACCTCGGTTACCCGGGCTTGTTCCTGCTGGTCGTGCTCGAGAGCACGATGGTCCCGATCCCGTCCCTGCTGGTGATGCCGTTCGCCGGGTACCTGGCCGCGCAAGGCGCGTTCTCGCTGCCCGTGATCCTGATCATCAACAGCCTGGGCGCCCTGGTCGGCTCCGGGCTGTCGTACGGCGTGGGCGCCTGGGGCGGGCGCGCGTTCTTCCTCACGTACGGCAAGTACGTGTTCGTGCGCCCGAAGGACCTCGAGAAGACCGAGGAGTTCTTCGCCACACGCGGCCGCTACACCGTGCTGATCGCGCGGTTCCTCCCCGTGATCCGCCACATCATCTCGATCCCCGCCGGCATCGCGCGGATGCGGCTGGTGCCGTTCTTCACCCAGACGTTCGTGGGCGCCACCCTGTGGGGCGGCGGCCTGATGGTCGTCGGATACGTGCTCGGCGACTCCTGGAAGGCGATCGCGATGTCGGCCAAGAAGGTCGACCTCGGCATCGCCATCCTGATCGTGGTCATCATCCTGGCCGTGGCGGTCCGGTTCATCGTCCGCCGCCGTCGCGAGCGCCTGGCCTCCACCACCGCCTCCTGACCGCCGGTGACCACCTCGTGCCCCCCGGCGCCCCGCTGTTCTGCCCGTGAGTCCAACACGCACACCTGACCCGGCGGGGCCGTCAACCGCGGCGGTCGGAGCACCAACCACGCCGCCCGTGCTACGGTCCCCCGGCATGACGGTGTCGGCGCACGCAGCACTGGGCGTCACCGTCCTCGATCACCAGGAATCCGAGCTGGTGACCCAGGCGCTGTCCGCGGTGGCGGCCCAGTCGCCGGCCGATGCCCAGATCCTCACCGGCCTGGTCACCGAGCTCAAGGCGACCACCGAGTTGCTCGATCGACAGCGCCCGCTCCGCCGCCCCACTGCCCTCGGTGGCGAGGCGCGCGACGAGCAGTCCCTGATCGAGCACCTGTGCACCATCGATGGCCTGTCGGGGGACCTGTCGCTCCCGCTCAAGGCCACGCTGTCGCGCACGTACCTCCTCACCAAGATCAACTTCCTCCGCGGCTTCGTGAAGGCCACGACCGCCCTGCGCGACGTGCCCGAGAGCAAGCGGATGGCGCACGAGCTGCGCGAGGAGCTCGCCCAGTCGATCTACACGCTGCTCGCCGAGGAGCTGTTCCTCGCGCTGCTGCGCAAGCCGGACGTCTCGCGCCGCACCAAGCAGCGCGCCGCCGACCAGCTGATCACGGTGTGGGACGACGCCGCCCTCGAGATCGACGACTTCGCGCCGCTGCTCGAGTCCGCGTGGCACGCCCGCAACCGCATCAACAGCGCCTACGGCACGCTGCTCGGCGCCACCGAGACGTTCCGCCTCATTTGCGAGGACTGCTCGCCCGACGTGCTCGAGTTCTTCGGCCGCGACGGGATGTCGGCCGACGAGAGCGCCGCGTTCGAGGAGTTCCTGTTCAACATGACCAGCGAGGAGCTCGCCACGCTGCGCCGCGCGATGCAGCAGCAGCACCTGTCGGCCGCCGGCCCCGCGTGGGCCGCCGACGTGCTCGGCCGCCAGATCGAGGATCTCGAGCACGGCCCCGCGCACGAGATCGACCCGATGGCGCTCTACCGCAGCTACCAGCGGCGCCAGCTCGCGGCGGACTTCCGGCTGATGTCCGGGGCGCCAGGCCCGCGGCGGACCGCCGAGGGCTACCTGATGGTCTACCTGCTCGATCAGCAGTAGCGCGGCGCTACGCGGCGGCGGTCGCCATGTGGCGCTCGATCAGCTGCGCGAGGTCGGGGATCGCCTCGACCACGTTGTTCTTCGC
Organism: Kofleriaceae bacterium; assembly: GCA_964203225.1. Taxonomy (GTDB): domain Bacteria; phylum Myxococcota_A; class Polyangia; order Haliangiales; family Haliangiaceae; genus JABFXX01. Next base: position 989,545 of record CAXNMK010000001.1, on the reverse strand, counting down.
GCCCTCGCGCATCCGCTGGTACATCTTGCGCGCCGTCGTGTGCGAGCTGTTCGCCGCCCGCTCGTCGGTGACGGTCAGCAGATCCTCGGCGACGTCGTCGCTGCGCGCGGTCACGTACTCCGAGAACGTCGACGTCTTGGCCACGGCCCAGCGATCGTGGTGCGGCTGGATCTTGCCCAGCCAGTCGTCGAGAAGCGCGTCGACCACCTCGGGCACGAACGTCTTCTTGATCGCCTTGACCGTCGCGAAGGCGCTCTTGATGACGAAGCCCTTCTGCTTCACCTGCGCCTCGATCAGCGCAATGCAGTCCGCCACCACGAGGGCGCGAACGGGATCCTTACCGAACAGCTCGACGAGAGTAGGCATCCGCACGTCCTTGCTAGGCCGATGCGAGTACCACGAATGCCCCCCCACCGGGGTCCCCGGCGCCGTCCGGACGCCGCGCCGCAGGCGGCACTCACTCGGTGAACGAGACGCCGTAGCGGTCGCAGCGCGTGCGCATCGCGGCCCGATCGAGCGCGGGGAGCTGCAGGTAGTGCTTCTGGGCGTCCGTGCCGTCGCCCTCGATGCACGCGGAGGACACGACGATCCGCAGCATCCGCACGTTGGTGGGCTCGGCGGCGAGGACGCGCGCCGCGATCGTGCGGGCCTCCTCGTACTCGCCGCGGTCGTAGGCCTTGTTGGCCTCGGACATGATCGAGTCGAGCTTCTGCGCGTCGGGGCCCAGGCCCGCGGCGGAGCCCTCGAGCGCGGGGGCCGGCTCGGCGACGTCGCGCGCGGGCGGCCGCCGGCCGAACACCTTCCCGCTGGCGGGGACCGTGATCGGGGCCACCGTCGGCCCGGTGGCGGGCGGGGGTGGCGCGTCGGCGGCGGGCCGGACGGGCGGCGCCATCACGGTGGCGGGCTCCGCGCGCACCTCGATCAACAGGTACACACCCAGGCCGAGCACGGCGAGGGCAGCCACGACGAGGACCGCGTGACGGGCTGTCACGCCGATTCCATAGCACGGATCGTCCGCGCTGCTCGTCGGCCGCCCTATAGTCACGCATGATGAGGCGAACCGCCCCGGGGCTGCTCACCGGCCTGTGCACGTGGTGCCTGGTCATCGCCTGCGGTGACAACGCCAGCCAGTGCGGCGAGGGCACCGTCGAGGTCGACGGCGTCTGCCTGCCGGGCGAGCCGCCCGCGCCGCCGTGCGCGCCCGGCACCCTGCTCGACGTGCCGACCGGCACGTGTGTGATCGACCCCGCCGCGTGCACCGACGGCACCATCCTGGTCGGCAGCGAGTGCCGGGACCCGGGCGACGACGTCGTCGTCGACGTCCTCGAGGCCGCCGAGCCGAACGGGTTCGGCGTCGGAGGCGAGGCCAGCACCAGCCCCGCGGGCCTGATCACGCTGCGCGCCCCGGGCGAGCCGCCGGTGATCCTCAAGGGCACGCTCGCGCCCCACCCCGGCGCGGACTACGACACCTACGTGGTCGACGTCACGGCGCCGACGCTGCTCGACGTCACCGTCGATGGCACGCGCGGGATCTCGGGCGGCCTCGTCGCGCTCGCCGAGGACCCGGCGCTCGCGGGGTGGCGCCGCGAGAGCGTCAGCCTCGTCGGGGACGCCGCCCACCGGCAGCTGTACCTGCCCGTGGCCGGCCGCTACCACCTCGCGATCGCGGACACCCGCACCCTGCTCGTCGGGGCGGCCGTGGGGGACGCCGACGCCAGCTACCTGGTGGCGCTGACCGCGCTGACGCCACCGGTCGCGACCTCGCTGATCGCCACCGGCGGGGTGATCGCCACCACCGGCACCGTCGACGAGCGCACCCCGCAGCTTGTTCGCGCTGCCGCTCGGCCAGGGCACGAACGACCTCGCGCTGACCACGTCCTCCCCGGCGCTGACCGGCAGCCTCGTGCTGGTCATCGACGGCGCGGTCGCCGGCGTCGCGACCGAGCTCCGCCCCGGCACCCTGCCCGCGCTGCTGAGCGCCGCGTCGGTGGCGCCCGGCGCCGTCGTGCTCGCGATCGTCGAGGCCGCCGCGTCGACGACCACAGCCACCGTTACGTTCGACCTCGACGTCGAGGTCGGGGCCACTCCGCCGGGCGTGCGGTAGCGTGGAACCGAGCTACGCGGCCTTCTCGGGCTTGACGATCGTGACGATCGCGACGACCAGGCCGATCGACCGCCGCGAGGAACATCACCTTCGCGCCGATGGCGCCATCGCCGAAGCTCCCGCGCAGCTTGACCGTCGCCAGCGCGAACCCGGCCGCGGCGACGCCGCTCTGCCAGCGCTTGAGCGGCACCCTTGAGCGCGAGCCGCGCCCATGGCGATGCCGACGCACGAAGCCCGCGAGCGTCAGGTAGACCTGCCCCGCGCCACCCGGCAGCCCCTTGATGCTCCCACAGGCTGATCGACTGGCCGAGCCCATCTTCACCATCGGCAGGAACGCGCCGATGACCCCGAGAACACCACACGCGATCAAGCCGAACTTGACATTCTTCATGGCCTGGACCATCTCACGGTTGTCAGCCAGGTGAACGTTTTCGTGGAGGATAGCCACCTACCCGGGGCGATCTTCGTCTGCGGCGCACGCTCACCCGCTCACCCGCTCACACGCTCACGCACGCGGCTCGGGCTTGGCGAGCGCGAGCAGCGACACGCCGATGCCGCCCACGATCCCGACCAGCCACAGCAGCGCGGACACGTTCTCGAGCGCACCGTCCGGGATGTGCGGGATCACCTTCCACAGCTCGAGCCGCACGAACCCGAACGCGAACCCGGCGAGCGCCACCGCGCCCTGCCACGCCTGCTGCGGCGGCTTGAGGATCCCCAGCAGGCCCATCACCACCGGCACGAGGAACCACGCGAGGAACTGCGCGAACTCGGCGGGCTGCTTCGAGCGCCGCCTCGATGGGCAGGTGTCCGTGATCCGGGATCACCAGCGTGACCAGCCCACACAGCCCGAACAGCACGATCAGATACTTGGTAGCCTTCATCGTTGTCCCATCCCCCTGTGGGTCCTAGACTATCCCGGGTGCACGACGAGATGGGCGAGTCCCTGACCACGACCGCCGCGGAGGCGCTCCTCGCGGACGCCCCGCTCCTCCCCGCGATGGCGGGCTCGATCCCCGAGATGAAGGCGCTGCGCGACCGCTGCCTGGCCGCCGGGATCCCGGCGCTGATCGGGTGCCCGCCGAGCGCGGGCAAGGGCGGTGGTTGAGGGACCAAGACGCACCTCCTGGTCCAGGAGGCCGACGTTCCCCGCCTCGGCGCGCTGCTGCGCGACGACTGGCGTGATCACCTCGAGCGCGAGGGCCTGAGCTTCGTCAACGTGGCGGCGGCCGCCTCCGCGGCTTCGGCTTCGGACGAGCCGCCGTGCCCCGCGTGCGGGACGGCCGCGCCGCTGGTCGACGGGCGCGTGCTCCGACTGCGGCCTGCAGCTCGAGTAGCGCGCGGCGCCTCGAGCTCGGCAAGGAGTGCGAGGTCGAGCAGGTCCTTCGTGCGCCCGCTCGCAGCCTTGTTGAGCTTGAGCTGAGCGAGGCCGATCAGCGGCAACGCGCCGAGCGCCGATTCGACCACCAGCCGGGAGGACCAGGCCGCCCGGAAGGTCACGCCCGAGATCGAGGTCAGAACATCGATCCGCAGCGGCGGCCGCCCGATGAACAGGATCTTGTTGGGCTTGGTGAACTCGCGCCACGATGCGCCCGCCCCGGGGTACCCGAACTCCGCCAGGGCCTCACCGAGTCGCCGGGCGTTTGCCTGGCTCGACTCCACGAACACGTCGAGGTCCTCCGTGTAGCGCGGGCGCCCGTGGGCCGCGACGGCGTGGCCGCCCACGATCACGAAGCGGACCCCATGGCGCATCAACAAGCTCAAAAACTCGTTCCAGTCGGCGTGGAACTCCACCGGACAGTGCCTCCCCGGCGCGGCGGATGATCTCGACCGCAGCGAGCCGATCGACGGGGCGCGCGGCGAGCCACTGCTGGCGCTCGACCTCCGCGGCACCCTCGAGGGTCGTCCAAACAGCCGGGCCACGCGCCATCGCGACATCGTAGCAGGGTTGCGCCCGGGGAGCCCAGCGACGTAGATTGCGCCGCCATGTCGGATGTCGAGCTCCCTGCGGAAGTCGCCAAGCGGCGGACGTTCGCGATCATCTCGCACCCCGACGCCGGCAAGACCACGCTGACCGAGAAGCTGCTGCTGTTCGGCGGCGCGATCCAGCTCGCCGGCGCGGTCAAGGCGCGCGGCGACCGGCGCCGCGCGACCTCGGACTGGATGAAGATCGAGCAGCGAGCGCGGCATCTCGGTGACGACGTCCGTGATGACGTTCGACTACGCCGACTGCACGTTCAACCTGCTCGACACCCCGGGCCACGAGGACTTCTCCGAGGACACCTACCGCACGCTGACCGCGGTCGACTCGGCCGTGATGGTGCTCGACGCCGCCAAGGGCATCGAGACCGCAGACCCGCAAGCTGTTCGAGGTGTGCCGCCTGCGCGACGTGCCGATCATCGACGTTCATCAACAAGATGGACCGCGAGGGCCGCGACCCGTTCGAGCTGCTCGACGAGATCTCGAACGACCTCCAGCTCGACGTCGTGCCCGGTGAGCTGGCCGATCGGCATGGGCCGCGAGTTCCGCGGCTGCTACGACCTGTTCCGCGACCAGCTGATCCTGATGGAGCGCACCCGCGGCGAGTACCTCCAGGAGGGCATCACGGTGGCGGGCCTCGACGACCCGCAAGCTCGACCAGCTGCTCCCCGAGAGCGCCGTGGCCAAGCTCCGCGAGGACGTCGCGCTGGTGCGCGGGCTGTGCTCGCCGTTCGACCTCGAGGCGTACCGCGCGGGCCACATGACGCCGGTGTTCTTCGGCAGCGCCGTCAACAACTTCGGCGTGCGCGAGCTGCTGAGCGGCGTCGCCCGGCTCGCGCCGCCGCCGCGCCCGCAGCCCGCGCGCGAGCGCGCCGTCGCGCCGACCGAGGCCAAGGTGTCCGGGCTTCGTGTTCAAGATCCAGGCGAACATGGACCCCAAGCACCGCGACCGCATCGCGTTCGTGCGGCTGCGCCTCGGGGCACTTCACGCGCGGCATGAAGCTGACCGTGCCGCGCACCGGCAAGACCCTCGGCGTGCACAACGCCATGGTGTTCCAGGCCAACCAGCGCGAGCTCGCCGAGGACGCGTGGGCCGGCGACATCGTCGGCATCCCCAACCACGGCACGCTCCGCATCGGCGACGCGCTGACCGAGGGCGAGACGCTCCACTTCACCGGCATCCCGAGCTTCGCGCCCGAGTTCCTCCGCCGCGTGCGCGCCGACGATCCGATGAAGGCCAAGCACCTCGGCCGCGCCCTCGAGCAGATCGCCGAGGAGGGCGCCGCGCAGGTGTTCAAGATGTTCCTCGGCTCGGACTTCATCGTCGGCGTCGTCGGCGCCCTCCAGTTCGAGGTCCTCGCCGATCGCATCCGCACCGAGTACGACCTGCCCTGCCACTTCGAGGGCACGTCCTTCGAGATCGCCCGCTGGGTCGACTCCGACGACCCGCGCCAGATCAAGAAGTTCTCCGACGCCAACCGCGACAACATCGCCGAGGATCACTCGGGCGCGACCGTGTTCCTCGCGCGCAACGAGTGGCAGCTCAACCGCGCCAAGCTCGACCACAAGGAGCTGCGGTTCCTGCAGACCCGCGAGCAGGCACCGCTGACCGCCGCGGCGGTCTGAGCGATCGCGCGGGGCTCGCGCGGCCCTACTCCGCCAGCGATCCACGCCAGCCGACGGTGAGCAGCGCGGCGCTCTGCCCGTGGTTGTTCTGCGGGCCGAGCAGGCTGCGGAACCCGGCCTCGAGGCCGACGTCGAGGTGGGCGGTGGCGCGGACGCGGACGACCAGCGCGACCGGCACGTGCCAGCCATCGGCGATCACGGCGAGCTCGGCGTCCCAGCCGGTCCGCACGCCGAGCGCCCACCGGCAGGTCGGCTGTACGAGCAGGCGCACCGGGACGACCAGCGCATCCCGGTTGCCACGATCGCGGCTGGCGAGGCCGACGCGCAGGTACGGCTCGCTCTCCACCCCGAACCGGCCCCACGCGTAGCGCACGCGCGCGCCGACGGTGACCGCCGGCTTCCACGGCTCGAGGCCGCGCAGCAGGAGCCGGCCGCGCGGGGCGATCGCGAGGGCCCCGCGGCGCCAGCTCCACACCGCGTCGAGGCCGCTGCCCTGGTACGCGCGCTCGCACTGGCCCTCCAGCTCGCGCACGCAGACGCTGGCGACGGCGTCGATCCGGTCTACGCTGCGGCTCGAGTGCACGAGCCCGATCGTCCAGCGCGAGGTCACGCCGTACCAGGCATCCGGTGCGAGCGACAGCGGCTGGCCGAGCCGGCGGGGCAGCAAGTTGCCCTCGGCGGACAGCCGGACATCCAGCTCGCCGGCCGCGAGGACCAGCGGGCGGCGGACCACGTCGGTCGGCTCGGCGCGCACGGCGGTGGGCGCACCCAGCACGGTCGCGAGCGACACCGAGACCACCAGCGCGCGCACGCCCGGACGGTACCAGCTCTCGTGATCGCTGTCCTCGGCGCGCTCGCCCCCGCGCAGCTCGGCTGCCAGGCCCCGGGCGAGGACGTCGAGGGCGCGTTCTACGATGGCGATGGGCGCGCCGTGCACTGCGCACTCGGCATCGACACCGTCACGCGCAACTCGCTCGCGAGCATCGACACCGCGCTCGATCGCGCCGCCTCCCGCGGCGAGGTGGTGGAGCTGTACGCGCACGACCCGGGGCGCACGGTCGAGGTCGCGACGCTCGCCCACGTGCTCGAGGGCGCCACCGCGCGCGGCCTCCCGTTCGTCACCTACGCCGCGTTCGCGCGGGGCGACGTCACCGGGCCCGGCCTGGCGCTGTCGTTCGACGACACCTCGATCAGCTCGTGGTACGCGCTGCGCCCGCTGCTCCAGGAGCACGCCGCGCGCGTGACGTTCTTCGTGTCCCGCTACCACAAGGTCGATGCCGAGCGGCGGGCGCTGCTGCACGAGCTGGCGGCCGACGGGCACGACATCGAGGCCCACAGCGTACTGCACCTCCGGGCCCCCGAGTACGTCGAGGACTTCGGCCTCGCCGCGTACCTCGACGACGAAGTGCGCCCGTCGATCGAGATCCTGCGCGCCGACGGCTTCGCGATCTCGGCGTTCGCGTACCCGTTCGGCGCGCGCACCGGCGAGCTCGATCGCGCGCTTCTCGCGGAGGTGCCGATCCTGCGCTCCGTGTCGTTCTCGTACGCGGGCGTGATCGCGAGCCCGTGCCCGCGCTGATCCCGCCCGCCGTGTGACGTCCGCGACACCACCAGCGGTGCTGCGGGCGTGTGAGCACACATGACCACATCCAGAACGTCGGCGAGGCCGCCGGGAACAACGCGACACCGCCCCGCGCTTCGTGTGACGCTCTTTTTCAGGTGGCCATGTCAACTCGCACGAACGTCGCTCGCGCTTCGTTCCTCGCACTCGCGCTCGTCGCCTGCGGCGGCGGGAAGGGTGGCGCCGGCGACGGCGGCCTGGTCGACGGCGATGGCAGCCTGATCGACGGTGACGGCGGCCTCCTGATCGACGCCGGCTGCATCGGCATCGGCTGCCCCGGTGGCGTGGACGCGCCCCCGTTCGGCGGCACCTGCACCCCGGGTGGCCCCCAGTGCTCCAACTGCGTCGACGACGACGCCGATGGCCAGACCGACGGCTTCGACATCGAGTGCTCGGGCTCCCTCGACAACGACGAGGGCAGCTTCGCCACGGACATCCCCGGCGACAACAAGGACGCCGTCAACCAGGACTGCTTCTTCGACGGCAACTCCGGCGCCGGCAACGACGGCTGCAACGTCCACGTGTGCTGCATCCTCGGCGCGCCGGACGTGGCGTCGTGCCCGATCGGGGCGAACCAGTACGACCCGACCGAGTGCCCGCCGCCGATCGGCACCACGCCGCTCGGCCAGCAGTGCATCGACACCTGCGCGCCGCTGACGCCCCCGGGCTGCGACTGCTTCGGCTGCTGCACGCTGTGCGACGCCACCGGCTGCTACACGGTCACCACCAACCCGAGCACGGCGCCGGACTGCGACGCGAGCACCCTCGCGGATCCGACCAAGTGCCCGGTGTGCACGCAGTCGACCTCGTGCGGCTCGCCGGAGTGCGGCGGCGACACCTGCATCCTGTGCCCGGGCCAGGACCCGGCCGACCTGCCGGCCTCGTGCAACAACAACCCGACCTGCCCGACTGGCACCACCGAGTGTGGCATCGAGGGCGCGTGCGGCGTGGGCACCTACTGCTCGAACGGCTGCTGCATCGGCATCATCCAGTAGGCGCGGTCAGCCGCGCGACACCGCGAGCAGCGCGAGTCCTTCGAACAACAGGTGCGCGCCGAGGTGACACGTCAGGTCGGCGTGGTCGAGCGCGGGCGCGATCTCGACGACGTCCATGCCGACCACGCGGAGACCGGCGAGGCCGCGGAGCACGCCGAGCACCTCGCGTGTGGTCAGGCCGCCGGGCACGGGGGTCCCGGTGCCGGGTGCGAACGCCGGATCGAGCCCATCGACGTCGATCGTGAGGTAGACGGGACGATCGGCGAACCGCTCGCGGATCTCCGCCACGAGCCGCGGGATCCCGCGCGCCGCCAGCTCGTCCGGACTGACGATCAGGGCGTCGTGCTGGCGCACCAGGTCGGCGTCGCCGGGGCCCCCCCATGGGCCGCGGATGCCGACCGAGGCGAGCGCGCCCGGGGCGATCGCGCCGCCAGCGAGCGCGTGCCGGATCGGGGTCCCGTGATGATGGTCGTCTCCCCAGGTCTCGGGCCCACTCGTATCGAGATGCGCGTCGATGTGCAACACGGCGACCGGCCCGTGCACGGCCGAGACGGCACGCAGGATCGGCGTCGTGATCGAGTGGTCGCCGCCCACCACGAACGGCACGATCCCCAGGGCCAGCGCATCGCCGATCGTCCGCCCGACCGCCTCGCGCATCGCGGCGCGATCGAACGGTGGGAATACGACGTTGCCACCATCGACGACGTCGAGCCGCGCGAACACGTCGACGCGATGGACGGGATGATAGGTCTGGACCAGGCCGCTGGTGCGCCGCACGTGATACGGCGCGAACCGTGCGCCCGGCTGGTAGGTCGTCCCACCGTCGTGGGGCACCCCGAGCACGACCGCGTCGATGGAGTCAGCGAGCGTCCCGACCGTGGGGAGCCGAAAGAACGGCGTCTGGCCGTGGCTGAGGTACTCGAAGGCGGATGACTGTGGCATGAGGCTCCAGCTGGTCGCGCAACATGTACGCGATCCGGTGACGGGCGAGCGCGGCCACCTCCTCATCGGAGGCCAGCTGCGCGGGGTCGATGGGGTGCCCGAGGTCGAGGCGGACCTCGGGTGCGGCGAGCCGTGCGGTGGACACGTAGTGCGGCACGAACGCGGCCTCACCGTGCCAGGCGAGCTCGGGCGCACACCGGATGGCGACCGGGATCACCGGGACGCCGGCGAGCCGCGCGAGCCCGAAGATGCCGGTCCGGAATGGCAGCAGCTGGCTGCCGTCCGTGGTCGTCCCCTCGGGGAAGTTCAGCACGGACACCCCCGCACGCAGCGCCGCGTGGGCCTGGCGTAGCGCGCGCGCCCGGCTCCACACCGAGTCGCGCTCGACGAAGATCACCCCGAGCTGATCCGCCGCGGTGCCGATGACGGGCCACCGCGCGACCTCGCCCTTCGCGATCGGCGCACACGGCAGCAACGAGGCGATCGCGATCGGATCGAGGTAGCCGACGTGGTTGGCGACGATGACCGCGGGCCCGGTGGGCCAGGCTCCACGCACCCGGATCTGGAAATCGTGGATCCGGACGATCTCCGCGCACACGGCGTGGAGCCGCCGGGCACGCCCCGCTCGACCGTCCCGGGACAACCGTGCACGCCCGATCGCGTCGAGCACCGCGAACCCGAACCGACCGATCCGTACGGTCGCCCGCACACCACCGACCGTGGCCAACCTCGCCGGCTTCATGAGGTGGACCGTGGCGCCCGTGTGTGTCAATGCGGTCGCGACGAGCGGGAGCGACCGTCACGGCTCCGCAACGACTCGCGCCGACGCGCTCGTTGGCCGCTCGCCTGAGAGAGCGTGCAACCGTCTCGAACACCGGGCTGGAACCCGGTGCGGCTTGCCGCGCAGCGCACCGCGGAGCCCCGAGGAACCGACGTCGGCAACGGCGCGCCACCGTCGCCGTCGTGACGCGCGGCCGCCACCAGGCTCTGGTGAGGACGTCGCGAACACGTGGCAACCACGCCCGCCAAACGTCATCGCGCTGCTACGTGCGCGCTCCATCGTGTGCTGGAGGAGGTCCCGATGAACCACTACACGGTCCGCTCGCTCTGCACCCATGACTTCGCCGCCCTCGCGGCCCTCGAGACCGACGTGTTCGGCGCGATGGGAGAACAGATGCTGTGTCCGCACTACCTGCGGCTGTGCACCGAGATCTTCGCCGAGTCGTGTTTCATCGCGCTCGACGGTGACCGCCCGGTCGGGTACCTGCTGGCGTTCACCCGCGGCCGGGAGGTGTTCTGTACGACGCTGGCGGTGATCCCCGCATACCAGCGCACGCGCGTCACGCTGCAGCTGATCGGCGCGTTCGTGCGGCACATCATCGATGACGTCGAGGTGTGCTGGTTCACCGTCAAGGAGGACAACGCGCCGGCACGTGCGCTCCACCGCATGCTCGGCGCCACCGAGGTCGATCGGCGGGTCGACTACTACGGCCCCGGCGACGAGCGCCTGGTCGCGAAGATCGATCGGGCCACCTTCGAGCGCATGCGCGGCAAGTACGAGCGCCTCGGCTTCGTGCCGCGGAGCCTGGCGGAGGCCGCATGATCGGCCGGCTGGCGGGGCTCGCTCTCGACGCGCGCTTCGCGCTGCGCCCGTGCCCCGAGTTCGACGACAGCCCGCGATCGCGCGCGGTCGTGGCGCGCTGGGTCGCAGCCAACGCGCTGGCGGCCGCGGGCGTCACGGTCTCGCTCGCCGGCCCCCCGGTCCGGGCACAGACGGTGTTCTCGCTGCAAGCGCCATCGCTCATGGCCATGGTCGCGGCGGTCGCGGCGGTGCCCGCGCTCGTCGACCAGTCGACGCTGCCGCGGACCTGGCGGCTGGCACTGCTTGCGCTCGGGCTCCCCGTCCTCGACAGGTCGGTCGCGGCCACGCTCGCCGGCGGTGCGTCCGTGCTGACGCTGGACGGCCTCGGATCACGCGAGCTCGCGGTGGAGACCACGCCCACCGGTTATCGCGTCGGGGTCGGCCGGCCGCCGCTCCAGCTCGCCTCGTGACGCGGCGGCCCCCGGCGATCGATCCCAGGCTGCTCGCGCTCGAGCGGCTTGCCGCCGCGATCCCGGACGCGGTGCTCGAGCTCGCCCGCGTCGATCAGCTGCCGATCCACGCGTTCCGGTTCGGCGCCACGGCGCCCACCGCGCCGGTGCTGCTCGTCGTCGGCGGGGTGCACGGCATCGAGCGGATCGGCACCGAGGTCGCGACCGCGTTCCTGTCCACGCTGGTCGCGCGGCTCGCGTGGGATGCCGTGCTGCACGATGCCCTGACGCGCTGCCGGGTGATCGTCGTGCCGCTGCTCAACCCCGTCGGGATGACGCGCGGCCAGCGCGCGAACGGCAACGGCGTCGATCTGATGCGCAACGCGCCGGCGCACGAGCTCGGCGGGACCCCGCTCCTCGGAGGCCAGCGGATCACGCCGCGTCTCCCCTGGTACATGGGCCCCGCGCAGGCGGCGATGGAGCCCGAGGCGGCGGCCCTGGTCGCGCTGGTCATGGACCAGGTGTTCACCAGCCCGTTCTCGATCGCGGTCGACCTCCACTCCGGGTACGGCTTCGCGGATCGGCTGTGGTACCCGTACGCGCGCACGCGCGAGCCGGTCCCCGATCTCCCCGGGTTCCTTGCGCTCGGCCACCTGCTCGACGTCACGCTCCCGAACCACGTCTACCGGCTCGAGCAGACCGCACAGGCGTACACGATCCGCGGCGATCTGTGGGACCACCTCTACGACCGCCGGCTCGCGCTCGGCCACGGCACGACCTTGCCGCTCACCCTCGAGATGGGGTCGTGGTCGTGGGTGCGCAAGAACCCGTTCCAGGGCCTGACCTCGCTCGGGCGGTTCAACCCGATCAAGCCCCATCGCCAGCGTCGCACGCTGCGCAGGCATCTTCCCCTGCTCGATTTCTTGCTGCACGCAACGGTATCCCACCGGGCGTGGATGCCCGTCCGCTGAGCCACAACGACGAATGCCCCCGCGGTGGGGGCATCCGGTCCGGCGCGCGGGTGGCGCGCTAGCGACTCACTGGAACGACAGCTTCACGCTGCGGACCGAGCCGGTGTCCTGCGCGGCGGTGTCGACGACCTTGAGCGCCCACGTGCCGTTCGGCGACGTGCCAACCTCGGTGGCCGTCAGCGTGTACGACTGGATGAGGTCATCCGCCGAGCCGCCCGCGGCGTTGCTGAGGTTCTTGACCACGCGGCCGTCCTTGAGGAGGTCGACCACGAGGTCACCGCGGTAGGTGTGGCCGATGTCGACGGACACCGTCAGGCCCGCGGGGGCGGTGACGCCGGTGACCGGGACGGCGACCGTGATGCCGGCCGGGCTGTTGTCGGGGATCGCGGCGTTCGGCGCAGCGGTGAACTCCTTGGCCGTGCCCGGGGTCGGGGTCGGGGTCTGCGCGGCGACCGACTTCGCGAGCAGCTCCTTGACCTTTGCGGTGTTCACCGACGGGTTGCTCGCGCGGTGGTTGCCGGTGGGCGACCACAGGAAGTCGATGTGCGTGTTGGTGCTGTCGGTGCAGAACCGACCGCCGATGACCTTGCCCTCCGACGACAGCTCGAGGATGTAGTGGTACGTCGTCGTTCGACGTGTTGTTCGCGAAGCCCTGGGGCTCGTCGCTCGCACTCGACTCCGTGAGGTAGTCGACGCGCATGCGGACCTCGTACAGCTTCGCGGCGGCGGTGTTGTACGACCACTTGGTCTTGTTCGTGGTCTGGCCGACGCACGTGTTGGCGGCGGTCTTCGAGACCACGGCCTGCTTCGTGACCTCGTAGCCGAGCACGGGCTGGTTCCACACCTCGAAGTTCGCCGTGCGGTCCTCGACGAGCGGCAGCTGCGCGAGGCCGAGGAAGTTCGTCATGATGACGTGGAGGGCGCCCGGGTTGACGTCCGAGCACTCGGTGTTGGCCGAGCCGGCGACGTCGTGGGTGATCTCCTTGGCGTTGCAGCGACCACCGAGCATGATCGCGCTGGTCGAATCGAACGCGTTCTGCGTGAGCGCCTTGATGTCACCGGGGGTGAACGTCACGCCGTTGATCGTGACCTCGTGCTGCGGCTCGGGGGCGAGCAGCGCGGCCGGCGCCCAGGCGTGGCACGTGCCCCACCAGGTCGCGACGCCATCGTTGCCGTCCTCGCCGCTGCACTCGTCCTTCTTGCCGTCGCTGTTGTTGTCGAGGCCGTCGTGCATCTGGCCGGCGCCCTGGAACTCCTTGGACTGCCACTTCGCGGCCGGCCCGGAGCAGGCGTAGTACGTGTCCCAGGCGGCCTTCGAGCCCTCGCCGCACAGCGCGGTCGGCTGGGTCGCGCAGCCCGCGGCGTTGTTGAACGCCTGGTCGTACTTCTCGAGCGGCGACTTCACGCTGGCGCCCTGCCAGCGGGTGTTGTGCGAGCCGTCGGCGGTCGGCCAGTAGGTGTCCGCCCACGCGACCGGCAGGCCCGGCACCGCGCTCGGGTACTGCGCCTTCCACACCGGGGTGGTCAGCTTGCCCTTCCTGGGGAGCTCGGACAGCTTGTAGGTCAGGCGCTGCGACATCCGCGCCGGATCGTTCTTGTAGTCCCAGCCGTCGGCCTTGCCGTCGCCCGTGGCGGGCGCCGCGCAGTCGATGTCGCCGGGCAGGCACTCGCCCCCATCGTCGTCCGTGGCGCAACCGGCGAGCTGGACCGAGGTGAGGAGGAGGAGGCCGAGACCGGACAGGAGGCTGCGCTTCATGACGATGTGCTCCGAGCGAGAGGGGGTGAGGCCATCCCCTGGAGCACCTCGCGTGCCAGCCTGGTTCGATCGTGATTTCATCGAGTTACGGTAAAACCCTCGAGATCCCGGGGGCCTCCGCAGTGGGGTCAAATGGTGCCGTAGCCGGCTCCTCGATCCGCCACGCGACGCCCCTGGCACGCTGGGGCCCGCTCCCCGCAACAATCCTCGCCTCGCGCCGCGGGCCGCGCGTTACTGCACGACGATGACGCGCTCGGTCCACTGGCCGATGTGGTTGCGCGTGGTCAGCCCCTGGAACGGCAGCCGGAACGCGGGCGAGCCGGGATCCGCCGTGCCGACCCGGCCCGGGTAGAACGCGGTCATCCACAGCTGGGGGAACTTGGCGCCCTCGGCGAGCCCGGTGTTGAGCAGGCGGGTGCCGAAGTCGCGCTTGGACGACACCGTGATCCAGTACAGCTTCTCGTTGGTCGCGCCGGTCGTGGACTCGAACGGTGCCCAGCGCGCCCACGAGTTGGTCAGCCCGAGGCCCTGATTGGCGGTGGACAGCTCGAACGCGGGGACGCTGCCATCGGCCTTGATGATCCAGACCTGCGCGTTGACGTCGTCGTAGGCGCCGCTCGCGGTCCCATCGTCCGAGCGGTTGAACACGATCCACTGGCCGTCGGGGGACCACGACGGATAGAAATTGTTCGGGCCGTCGGTGACCAGCGGGACCTCGGCGCCGAACGCCTGGGTCACCGCGTCGTAGCTGCGGGTGAAGATCTGGCCGCCGCCGAACAGGAAGTCGGTGTTGCGCGTGCCGGTCCCGACATAGGCGAGCTGGGTCCCGTCGGGCGACATGTCGGGGTGCGAGACCTGCCCGGCCGACGGCATCGTGGCGAGCACGGTGAGCGTGGCGGCGTCGCGGACCACCAGCGCGCCCTCCAGCACCGACAGGTACTGCGAGCTGTCGGGCGTGAACGTGCCGAAGTTCCAGTTCCCGGTCGAGGGCAGCGTGGCGCTGGTCGCCACGTCGACGATCGTGCCCGGGCCGTTGCCGCCGTCGTAGACCAGCGCCATCTTCTCGCCGTCGCGGGACAGCACGTGGCAGGCCACGCACCGGCCGCCGGTCTGGTTGGTGGTCATGAACTCCTCGGCCGGCTCGCCGGGCTTGGACATGTCGTGGCGGAAGATGCCGGTCGCCCCGCCCGCGTCGGCCAGCGACGCCCAGTAGTACAGCCCGCCCTCCATCGTGCCGTTGCTGAGCTTGGCGCGGCGTGGCGCCGCCGCGCTGACCGAGGTGGGGTTCGCCGTCGTCACGCCGCGGACCTGGTAGGTGATGCTGTTCTCGCGGCCCACGGCGGCCATCCACTCGGTCGCCGCGAACGCGGCCCACGACGGGTTGGGCCCCGAGCCCGCGACCCCGTTGCCGCCGGGGACGTAGACGCGGACGTCGGTGAACTCGGTCCTGAGCGACACCTCGAACACGTCGAGGGTGCCGGCGCTGGTCCAGTGGGTCTCGAAGTCGCCGAGGTTGCGCGGGATCACCACGTCGGCGGGCGGGTACACCATCGTCGGTGCATCGGTCGCGGTCTCGGGCCCGGTGAACCAGTCCGGCGCGGTCGCCGGCAGCGAGGGATCGACGCGCACGCTCCGCAGGCGCGCGATCACCTGCGCACTCGAGGTCTTCTCGACGAACGTCCCGTACACCGCGGTCTTGCCGGGGTTGCCCATGGACAGGTCGTTCGCGGTGAACGAGCCGTACCCGCTGTCGACGATGAACGAGGTCTCGGTGGTGACGTCCCGCGTGGTGCCGTCGGGGAACACGAGCGTCGCCGTGTAGAGCTGGCGCGCTGGCGAGGTGCCCTGGATCAGCAGCTCCGCCGTCGCGGGCGCGATCACGAGGGTGGCGAGCGAGTCGGCGGACGGCCCGTCCGGGCCCGAGCCGCAGGCACCGAGGAGGAGCGCGAGCGCGACGGCGCTGAGGGGGATCCGCAACTTCATGGTGTCAGTCTATCAGCGGCCCGCGGCTGCGGCGCGGGCTAGAGTGACGCACGTGACCCGCACCCTGACCGCCGTCCTCGGCAACTCCCAGCGGCTCGATGGCGGCGCCATGTTCGGCAACGCGCCGCGCCCGGTCTGGGAGCGCTGGCTTCGCCCCGACGAGAACAACCGGATTCCGCTGGCATGTCGGTGCCTGGTGGTGCGCGACGGCGACCGGATCATCCTCCTCGAGACCGGCATCGGCGCGTTCTTCGACCCCGCCATGCGCGAGCGATATGGCGTGAACGAGCCGCACCACGTGCTCCTCGCCTCGCTCGCCGACCTCGGGATCGAGCCCGCGGACATCGACGTGGTCGTGCTCTCGCACCTGCACTTCGACCACGCCGGCGGGGCCCTGACCACGTGGGCCGCCGGCGCGCCCCCGGCGCTGGTGTTCCCGCGCGCGACCTACGTGGTCGGCGCCGAGGCCTGGCAGCGCGCGGTGGCGCCCCACCCGCGCGATCGCGCGTCGTACATCCCGGTGCTGACGGACCTCCTCGCCGCGACCGGGCGCCTCGAGCTGGTGACCGGCGATCACGCCACCGCGCTCGGGGACGGCTTCCGGTTCCACCGCAGCGCGGGTCACACGCCCGGGCTGCTCCTCACCGAGGTCGCGATGCCGGCCGGCCCGGTCGTGTTCGCCTCCGACCTGATCCCGGGCCGCGCGTGGGTGCACCTCCCCATCACGATGGGGTACGACCGGTTCCCCGAGCTGCTGGTCGACGAGAAGACCGCGCTGCTGACGGACCTGCTCGCGCGGGCCGGCCGGCTGTTCTTCACGCACGATCCGGACATCGCGCTCGGCACCCTGCACCGGGACGAGCGCGGCCGGTTCTCGACGCGCGACGACCACGCGGCGATCCGCGACCTCGCGCACTGACCCGCGAGCGGCCCCTGACGGCTCAGCGCCCCTTGGCCTCGAGGGTCAGCGCCCCGCGCACCCGCTCGAGCTCCGCGCGCCCCTTGTCGTCCAGGGTGGGCGGCGTGAGATCGAGCTGCGACAGGGTGCCGACCACGATCTCGGCGACGCTGCGGCGCATGAACGACTTCGAGTCCGCGGGGATCACGTACCAGGGCGCCCACGGCTTGCTGGTCTCGCGCAGCGCGTCCTGGTACGCGTCCTGGTACGCGTCCCAGTGCTGGCTCTCGCGGTAGTCCGTGGGATCGAATTTCCAGTGGCTGTCGGGATCCTCGATGCGATCGAGGAACCGCTTGTGCTGCTCCTCCTGCGACACGTGGAGGAAGAACTTGAGCACCACGCAGCCGTTACGCGCCCAGTGCTTCTCGGCGGACGTGATCGACTCGAACCGCTCCTCCCACAGCTTCGGCAGATCATCGGTGCCGCGCGGCAGGCGTTGCCTGGCGAGGATCTCGGGGTGCACGCGCACCACCAGCACCTCCTCGTAGTGGCTGCGGTTCCACACCCCGATCCGGCCGCGCTCGGGCAGGTTGTTCTGCACCCGCCACAGGAAGTCGTGATCGAGCTCGCCGTCGTTCGGCGCCTTGTACGCGAACACCTGGCAGCCCATCGGGTTCACGCCCGACAGCACCGCGCGGATCGTGCCGTCCTTGCCCGCGGCGTCGAGCGCCTGGAACACGAGCAGCACGCTGTGCTTGTTGCTGGCGTACAGCTTCTGCTGGATCTTGGCGAGCTTGCCGACCGCCTTCTCGAGCGCCTCGACGTTGGGCTGCTTGCCCGGATCGTCCTTGCTCTCCGTGAGGGCCTTCTTGATCTTGAAGCTCCCGTCGAACGGGACGAGGAATGGGCTGTCGACCGGATCGAACAGGAGGGGCTTGACCATGCGTCCGTGGACGATACCCGACGGCTCGGTGACAACTTCGATAGAACTCGACGAATTTCAGGTGACGGGGAGGTAATCCGGATCCGCCGTTGTATGGTGCTCGGCATATGGCGACCATGACGACTGACGCTCCCGACACCCTCCCTTACGCCGAGGATGACAAGCTCGGGCCGATCGGCGGCAAGGTGAGCTCGCTCTACGAACCGGCGGACCTCCGCACCTGGCTGGTCCGCGAGTTCTCGGAGGCGGTCGCCGCCGCCAAGGCCGCGGCCGCCAGCGTCACCGGCAACTCCGCCAGCTCGGTGCACGAGACCCGCAAGGCGCTCCGCCGCACGCGCGCGGTCCTCGAGATGCTCGCGAGCGCGCTGCCCAAGAACGAGCGCAAGGCCGTCCGCCGCGCCCTCCGGGACGCCCGCCGCGCCCTGTCGACCGCGCGCGACCACGCCGTCGCCCCCGGCACGCTGGGCGCGCTGCCCCTCGACGAGGCCGACCAGGCGACCGCGCGCAAGGTGCTCGACAACGCCGCCGAGGCGCAGCCCCCCGGCTCCGAGCTCGCGCAGCTGGTCGGCGAGAGCGCCACGCGCGCGGCCGCGCAGCTCGAGGCGATCCAGGCGTCCCTCCCGCCCACCATCAAGTGGAGCCTCGTCGTCGATGGCGTCGCGAGCGTGTACGGCGACGCGCGCCGCGCGCGCCGCCGCGCCAAGGACTCGCGCAGCTGGTTCCACACCTGGCGCCGCCGCACCAAGGAGCTGGCCTACCAGCTCCAGCTGATCGCCGAGCACGCCGGGCCGCGGGTCGCCGCGATCCAGGCCGAGCTCGCCGCCGTCAGCGAGACGCTCGGCCCCGCGGTCGACCTGATCATGCTGCGCGACTACGTGACCACGCACAGCCAGGGCATCGCGCCCGCCGATCTCGAGCGCCAGGTCGCCGTGATCGACGCCCATCTCGACGACCAGATGAAGGCCGCCCGCAAGGCCGGCGGGGACTCGTTCGAGCAGAAGGCGCGCAAGTTCGCCAGGCGGCTGACCAAGGCGGTCCGGCGCGACCTGACCCCGGCCGACGAGGCCGAGGTCGGGGCCGACTGAGACCCGCCGGCGGCCGCGAGGCTGCCGGTCCGGGCCCGCGAATGGACAAATCGATCGATGGTCGCGGGCGAGCCGCCCCGCGGGCGAGGCGCGACGAGGGAGCGTACCCGTCGGTACGCAACCGAGGAGCAACGACGCCCCCGGGGATGGATCGACCGCGAGGGCGATTGAGATGTCCATTCGCGGGCCCTTGGGCCGAACACGACGAGCGACGCCCTCACGCCGGGCAACAGCGGCGGACGACGCTCCCCTCACGCGGAGCCGGCCGATCCGGGGCGAGCGCACGGGCCCTGGATCGCCTCCGCGGGGCGGGCGCGCCGCACCGCACTCGTGGTAAGAGGCTCGCATGTCGAAGGTCCTCATCATCGGTGCGGGCGGTGTTGGCGGCGTGGTCGCGCACAAGGCTGCCATGGAGACGCACGCGTTCTCCGAGGTCATGCTCGCGAGCCGCCGGATCGGCCCGGTCGAGAACATCGCCGCGCAGATCCAGGAGATGCACGGCCGCACCATCAAGACGGCGCAGGTCGACGCGGACGACGTCCCGGCGCTGACCAAGCTGATCGAGCAGTTCGGCCCCAAGCTGGTCGTCAACGTGGCCCTGCCCTACCAGGACCTCCACATCATGGACGCCTGCCTCAACGCGGGCGTCGACTACCTCGACACCGCGAACTACGAGCCGCTCGACGTCGCGAAGTTCGAGTACTCGTGGCAGTGGGCCTACCAGGAGCGGTTCGCCAAGGCCGGCCGGATGGCGCTGCTCGGCTCGGGCTTCGACCCCGGCGTGACGAACGTGTTCTGCGCCTACGTGCAGAAGCACCTGCTCGACGAGGTCCACTACGTCGACATCGTCGACTGCAACGGCGGCTCGCACGGCAAGGCGTTCGCGACCAACTTCAACCCCGAGATCAACATCCGCGAGATCACGGCGCGCGGCCGCTACTGGGAGAGCGGCGAGTGGAAGGACACCGATCCCCTGAGCGTGTCGGCGATGTTCGACTACCCGGGCGTCGGCGAGCGCCGCAGCTTCCTCCTCTACCACGAGGAGCTCGAGAGCCTCGCGAAGAACCTCAAGGGGCTCAAGCGGATCCGGTTCTGGATGACGTTCGGCGAGTCGTACCTCAAGCACCTCGAGGTGATGCAGAACATCGGCATCACGCGGATCGACGAGGTCGAGTTCGAGGGCAAGAACATCGTCCCGATCAAGTTCCTCCGCGCGCTGCTCCCCGATCCCGCGTCGCTCGCCGCGAACTACACCGGCAAGACGTCGATCGGCTGCCTGTGCGAGGGCATCAAGGACGGCAAGAAGAAGCGGTTCTTCATCTACAACATCTGCGACCACGCGGAGACCTTCAAGGAGGTCCGCGCACAGGCGGTGTCGTACACCACCGGCGTGCCGGCGGTGACCGGCGCCGTGATGATGGCGACCGGCCAGTGGAAGGGCGCTGGCGTGTTCAACATGGAGCAGATGGATCCGGATCCGTTCCTCGCCGACGTGGCGAAGCGCGGCCTGCCCTGGCACGTCGAGGAGCGCTGAGACCCCGATGAGCGCAGGCGCAGCCCTCGGCGCGGACACCGCGCGCGCGATCGACGTCTCCTCGGTCGAGACCCCGTGCTTCGTCACGGATCTCGGCGCGCTCGAGGCCAACCTCCAGATCCTCGACGACGTCCAGAAGCGCGCGGGCTGCACGATCTTGCTCGCCCTCAAGGGGTTCGCGCAGTGGTCCACGTTCCCGCTGGTCCACCGGTACCTCGCGGGCGCCACGTCGTCCTCGGTGGCCGAGGCGCGGCTCGCGCGCGAGGAGCTCGGCGGCGAGGTCCACGCCTACGCCCCCGCGTACTCGGACGCCGAGATGGCGGAGCTGCTCACGCTCGCGGACCACATCGTCCTCAACACGCCGTCGCAGTGGCGCAAGCACCGCCCGGCGGTCGAGGCCGCCCGCGCCGCGGGCAAGGCGGTGTCCGTGGGGCTGCGCGTCAACCACGAGCACCAGGAGGTCGAGGTCGCGCTGTACGACCCGGCCGGTGCGTGCAGCCGCCTCGGCACCACGCGCACGAACCTGACCGCGACCGACCTCGACGGTATCGATGGCCTGCACTTCCACACGCTGTGTCAGGTCAACAGCGACGCGCTCGAGCGCGCGCTGGTCGCCTTCGAGAGCAAGTTCGGCGAGTTCATCCCGCAGATGAAGTGGGTCAACTTCGGCGGCGGGCACCACATCACGCGGCCCGACTACGACCGCGAGCGCCTGGTGCGGCTGATCCGCGCGTTCCGCGCGCGCTGGAACGACATCCCGGTCTACCTCGAGCCCGGCGAGGCGGTCGCGCTCGGCACCGGCGTACTCGTGGCGAGCGTGATGGACACCCTGCACAACGGGATGGACATCGCGATCCTCGACACCAGCGCCACCGCGCACATGCCCGACGTGCTCGAGATGCCGTACCGCCCGGTGATCATCGACGCCGCGGATCCGGGCGCGAAGCCGTTCACCTACCGCCTGGGCGGCATGACCTGCCTCGCCGGTGACGTGATCGGCGACTACAGCTTCGACCGCCGCCTCGAGCCCGGCGACAAGCTGGTGTTCCTCGACATGGCGCACTACACGATGGTCAAGACCAGCACGTTCAACGGCGTGCGGCTGCCCTCGATCGCGACCCACGATCCGGCGACCCAGACGATCACGATCCACCGCCGGTTCGGCTACCGCGACTACCGCGACCGCCTGAGCTGAGCGGCTCGTGTCCCGCCCCGGCCATCGCCGGGTGAGATCACGATGCGCAGGCCGAGCACCACCAGCCCCTGCAGCGCCGCCGCCCCGCGCCCCACCGTGCGACCGCGGAACAGGGCCCCCACCGTCCCCCCGGCGGGCCACTGGACGCCGCGGCTGCGCGCCGCGATCGCCATCAACCAGATCGGCCAGAGTGGCAAATCCACCACCAAGTCGCTGGCAAATCCACCACCAAGTAGCTGGCAGATCCACCACCAAGCGGCTGGCAAATCCACCACTACCCTGTAGGGTACTGGAATGTCGAGGATCCTCGAACGCTGGCTCGCATCCTCGACAGCGGCGGCCCTGGCCGACACGCGCGTCGTGGCCGTCAACGGGGCCCGGCAGGCGGGCAAGAGCACCCTCGTCCACGCCATCATGAAGGGGCGCGCTGGCACCGAGCGAACGCTCGACGACACCTCGACGCTCGCTGCGGCGAGAGCCGACCCGGACAGGTTCGTTCGACACGACGGCCTGCTCGCCCTCGACGAGGTGCAGCAGGCCCCCGAGCTCATCCTCGCGATCAAGGCCGCCGTGGATCGCTCGCCCGAGCCAGGCCAGTTCCTGCTCACAGGCTCCGCGCGACTCCTCGGATTGCGCAAGCTCCCCGATGCGCTGATCGGGCGAATGGAGACGCTCGAGCTCTGGCCGTTCTCGCAAGGAGAGATCGAGCAGCGCCGCGATGGCTTCATCGATGCCGTGTTCGCCGAGGCGCCCCACGTCCAAGCGAGCGGCAACGCGTCGCGCGACGAGTACATCGAGCGGGTGACGCGAGGTGGGTTTCCCGAGGCGGTTCGCCGGGACGAGGGCCGGCGGGAGCGCTTCTTCGCGGCCTACGGAGGTGACCTCGTCGATCGAGACGTGGCGCAGCTCGCAGATATCCAGCGCCGGGACGCGCTCCACCAGCTGCTCACCACGGTCGCTGGACGAGCAGCCCAGATGCTGAAGAACGAGCGTCTCGCCTCGGACGCCGGCCTCCCGGCGACCACGCTGGAGCGCTATCTATCGCTGTTCGAGGAGGTGTTCCTGATCAAGCGCGTCTTGCCCTGGACCGCGTCGACGACCGAGCGCGCGGTGCGCATGCGCAAGCTGCTGTTCGTCGATACGGGGCTATGCGCCCACTTGCAGGGGCGTACGGTCAAGCGCCTGGGCCGCGATGACGCTGCGCTGGGCCCGTTGCTCGAGAACTTCGTGCTCGGCGAGCTTGCGCGTCAGCTCGGCTGGGCAGCGACTCGCGCGACGCTGCGCCACTACCGGACACGCGATGGCGTGGAGGTCGACGCCATCCTCGAGGCCGCCGACGGTCGGATCGTCGGCATCGAGGTCAAGTCGGGGGAGACGGTGCGTGGCGAGGACTTCAGCGGCTTGCGTCACCTGCAAGCCCGCGTACCCGAGCGGTTCCACCACGGCCTCGTGCTCTACACGGGTTCCAGGACGCTCCCGTTTGGCGATCGCCTGCTCGCGGCGCCGATCGACGCGCTGTGGTGCACCGACGTCCGCCCCACCTCGACCTGATTAGCCCTGACCCGATTTCGTGGACACCTCCCATCCCTCTCCCGCCATGATGAAGGTGTCCATGAAGAAGTCGTCCACGTCGGCCCGTCAGCGCCGGTCGTTTACTCCAGAGTTCAAGGCCGAGGCGGTCCGTATCGCCCGGACCCCGGGGAAGTCCAGCGCCCAGGTTGCGCGCGAGCTCGACCTGACCGTCACGTGCCTACGCGCCTGGGTGAAGCAGGCAGCCATGGATGCGCGGCCCACCGCCCAGGGGCCACTCACCACCGATGAGCGCACCGAGTTGACGCGGTTGCGGCGGGAGCTCCGCGTCGTCGAGCAGGAGCGCGACTTTCTAAAAAAACCGGCGGCGTACTTCGCGAGGAGCCAGTCGTGAGGTACGCGACCATCGCCGCCCACGTGGGCATGTACACCGTCGCGTTCATGTGCCGCGTGTTCGGCGTGGCGCCCTCCGGCTACTACGCTTGGCGGACGTGCCCCACGTCGTCGCGGGCGCAGGAGGACGAGGTGCTCGAGGTGGAGGTGCGGGCCGTTTTCGCAGCAACACGCAAGCGGTACGGCAGCCCGCGGGTCCATGCCGAACTCCGCGCCAACGGTCGTCGCGTCGGCCGCAAGCGGGTCGCGCGGCTCATGCGCAGGGGCGGCCTTCGGGCACGGGCTCGACGCCGCTTCCGCAACACGACGCTGTCGAAGCATCGCGAGCCCATCGCCCCCAACCTCGTGGCGCGGCAGTTCGAGGTCAGCGCTCCAAACCAAGTCTGGGTCACCGACCTGACCTAGTTGCCGACGGCGTCGGGGTTCGTCTACCTGGCCGTCGTCCTGGACCTGTACGCGCGCCGTGTCGTTGGCTGGGCGGTCTCGGACAACCTCGACGCGACCGTCGCCATCACCGCGCTGCAGCGCGCGCTCGCGCTTCGCCCGGTGCCCGACGGCCTCGTGCATCACAGTGACCGCGGCGTGCACTACGCGTGCGCCGACTACCGCGCCGTCCTCGGCACGCACGGCATCAAGCGCAGCATGAGCCGCAAGGGGAATTGCTGGGACAACGCCGTCGCCGAAAGCTTCTTCTCGTCGCTCAAGTTCGAGCTCGAGGACCACGCGCAGTGGCACGACCTCCACGATGTCGAGCGACGACGTCGCGGTGTACATCGACGGCTTCTACAACTCGGAACGGAGGCACTCACACAATCGCTACTTGAGCCCTGTTGACTTCGAACGCGAGTTCGCTCAACAAGGAATTGCGGCGTAACGTCGGTGTCCACGAAATCGGGTCAAGCCCGGGCCGTCGGATGCGTCATAGGCCGGGCAGCTTCCAGGCCTCGTCGGCAGCGCGCGGAAAATCGCCTGTGCCCAGAACCGTGTAGCTGGCGCCCTGCTTGCGCGCGACCATCCAGTCGTTCGAGCCGTGCCGAACGCCGCCGTTGATGCCGCTCAGGTCTGCGGCATCGAGCGCGGTGTAGATCGCGACGCCATGCGCGGGCTCGCCGGGGAGCGGCCAGCAGGCAATCAGCACGAGCCCCTTGCCGGTGAACGATCGCGCGCCCAGCGAGATCGCATCGGCGCCGACCTTCCATCCTGCCTTCGCGATCACCGTGGCGATCAGCGGATTGTCCGCGGGCGTTCCAACCGCGACGAGACCGCGGCCGCGGTGCTCGCGCAGCGCCGCCGGGTTCGGCTCGACGAGCGTCCCGTTCGGGCGCAACTTGCGATGGATCGCGCGTGCGTAGGAGTACGCGTCGCCGCCCGGGACGACCCACACCGGATCCCCGTGATGCACGGTGTCGACTGGACCGAGGAACGGGAGCTCCGGAAGCCCCGCAGCGTAGCGGGTCGCGGCCTGCTCGAAGAACGCGATCAGCTGCGGCATGTCTCCGTCCAGCTTGTTCGCGCCAGCGACCGAAAGGGTACGGAACAGCTCCGCGAGATCCCTGACCCAGTAGAACGAGTTGCGCAGCTCGCCGCGAAGCGCGGCAGCGGCCGCGAGCTCGCTGCGCCTGTCGCGCATGTAGTTGACCGTCACGGCGCGCACCGCCGACTCGTTGAGCATCGTCATCGGGTCGATGTACGCCTGCGCGCGCATCGGCTTCTCGACGAGCGCGAACAGCTTCGCACCGGTCGGCTCGAGCGCGGCGCGATGCTTCGCAAACACCGGGTTGATGTACGAGTGCGCCATCTCGTGCACGAGCAGGTAGACGAGCTGGTCGTCGGCCACGATCTCGCCGGTGCGGCTGCCCACACCGATCACCTGGTAGAACTGCTGGGTTCCGTCGGGCGCGGTGGCGCGCGGACCAAAGTTCATCTGCCCCGCGATCGGAGAAGGAACCACCACGAAGGTCGCCCGGGCTGCGCCGAACTTCGTGTCGAACCACGCGACCGGGTTCTCCGTGTCGATCACGCCCTGAAGCGTTCGCACGAGCGACGCCTGATAGTCGGTGTGCTGCGCGAGGAACGCGTCGAGCCCCGCTTCCGTCGCGAACACTCGCACGACCGTCGCTAGCTTCTCCGCGTCCTCGATGGTCCACCGTGCATCGAGCGCGGGCAACTCCTCCACGTTGGTCAACGCCAGCTGATCGTCGAGATGGATGGCGAACCACATCGGTGCGTCGAACCCGATCCCTCGCGACCGGCGCAGCGCGCTCGCCATCGCGACCGCCGGATGCTTTGCGAAGGGAGCGAACGTGCGATCGACCGCGTCAAGATACGGCGTGCCGTTGGCCCGCGTGTACTCCTCGGCGCCGGCAAGCCGCCAGATGATCGAGAGCAGCTCGATCCGGCGGTCGTGACGAACCCCGCTGCTCCGGGCCGGCTTCGAGCGCGCGGCATCGGACGCCGCGATCGGTGAGGGCGGCGGCGGCACAGGCGTACCCTTGCAAGCAACGAGCGCGAGGAGGAGCAGGAGCGTGCGCATCAGGCTCATAGGTTGCTGTTGCCCTCGAGGAACGTCTCGCCCGTCACCTGGCCGGCGAACGGCCCGCGATATCGGAGCACGTAGAGTCCGTTGCGAACGTCGACGACATAGATCAAGCCGTTCTGGATCACCGGATAGCTCCACATCTCGACGCCATGGCCGCCGAGACCGGGATCCTCGACGGTGACGGCGCCGAGCGGCTCGGGCCGAAACTCCGCGAGCTGCACCGGCTGCGTGGGATCCGAGAGGTCGAGCGCCTGGAGACCGCCCGCGTACCAGGTCACCAGCGCGAGGTCCCTGGTCGCTGTCACGTTGTGAGCAGTGAATGCGACGCGCTCGGTCGGCCCCGCGCAGTAGCTCGGATCATTCTCGGGGAGCCGGAACTCGCCCAGCAGCGTGGGTGCCGCTGGATCCGAGATGTCCACGGTACGCAGGTGTCCCCATGGGCAGCCGCCGCCGAACGGCATCGGATAGATCTCCTCGGTGACGACCAGAACATCGCGCCCCGGCAACGGAACCGCCGAGTGCGGGCCCATCACGATCGGCTGCTCCCAGCGCAGCGCCGCCGACGGAGGTGTGATCAGCGAGATCGCCGGCAGCTGCGAGATGTCGGCGAGGAGCAGCCCGCTCAGCTGATGCGAGAGATACGCGACGGTGCCGTCGGCCGAGACGCCGACCGAGTGCAGGATGTCGTCGACGCCTGGATCCCACGCGGCCACCCGAACGGGCATGCGGGGGTTCGACACGTCGATCACCTCGAGCGCCGGCGGACCATCCGGCGCCGCGAGGAACACCAGCGTGCGGCTCGCATCACGCCACACGTACAGCTCGTGCGGCGAGCGGCCGGCGAGCGTCGTGGAGATCCGGTAGGTGGCGACCAGCTGGGGAGCGCGGCGGTCGCGGATGTCGAACAGCCGCAGGTTCTGCTCCTCGCCCCCGCCCGCGCACCCGTGCAGCTCCGGCGAGCACTGCAGGTTGAGCACGATCAACAGGTCGAGCTCGGGCACCACGCGCAGCTCGCGCGAGCTCATCCCGGGCAGCCTGGCGAACGGCCGATCGATCTCGCCGACGACCGCCGGGCGCTCCGGATCTGCGACGTCCACGATCGCGATCCCCGCCGAGTCGATCCGCGATCCGACGTACACCGTGCTCCCGACCACCGCGATCGCGGCATTCATTCCGCGCGCCCCGAGGTCGCTATGCCCGACGACCTCGAACGACGCCGTCTCGGGGTCTCCACCGCCGCACGCGGCAACCAGCACCAGCCACCACGCGCGCATGCCTGACTTTATCAGGACTTGGCGGTCCGAGCGGATCACCGAACTTCGTTGTTATCGGTGAACGTCCGCGGTACGAAGCGGCGATGCGGTGTTCAGGGCTCCTCGTGTTGGTGGTGGCGACGGGTTGTGGCTTCGAGCTTGCCCCGGGTGCGCCCGGTGGCGCCGATCCCGTGACGGGCCCGGATGCGGCGATCGCCGCGGATGCGTCCCCCGACGCCACGGTCGCACCGCTGCCGCTGTTCGCGGCGAGCAACCAGATGCTCCACGAGCTCGACATCGACGCGAAGACCACCCGACTTGTCGGACCGATCGCGCAGAACGCGGGTCCCCCGATCGATGTCGATGGCCTCGCCCTTCACGGCACGATGCTGATCGGCCTCACTCCCGGCGGCAGCGAGCTGATCACGATCGATCCCGGCACGGCGAACGTCACCGAGCGGCGCACGTTGATCGGCGCAACCTCGCTCGGCGGGCTCACGGTCGCACCGGCCGGCGAGATCCAGAGCGAGTCGATCGTGTTCGCGGGCACCACCGACAAGCTCGTGCGGATCAACACCACCACCGGCGCGGTCAGCACGGTCGGCATGTTCGGTCAGGGCATGCAGTTCTTCTCCGACCTCGCGTGGGTCAAGGGCGTCGGTCTGTTCGCCACGCTGCACCTCGGCCCGTGCGCGACCGTCTGTGTCGCGCGGATCAATCCGTCGACCGGTGCCGCGACGGTCGTTCGCTCGAACCTCACCGGCATCGGCGCCAACCTGTTCGGTCTCTCCGGCTATCGTGATCGCCTGTGGGCGTTCAACAGCGCCGGCCCCGTGCTCGCGGTCAACCAGACCACCGGCCTGATGACGCTCGAGTTCGATCCACTGATCCAGTGGACCGAAGCCGCGCAGTAGCGAGCGTCCGGGGCCGGGCGCCTTGCACTACGGGGGCGCGAATGGACAACTCGATCGATGCGAGGCCGTCTGCGGGACGTCCTCCGACAGGGACTTCGGCGAATGGGGAAACGCTCGGCATGTCGACGCGTGACGGCGACAGGATAACGCGATCCGGTCAGGAAGGCCGTTGATCGATGCTGAAGCCAGCGGCCAGTCATTGAACAAGGCGATGGTCAAGGTGCTGCCGGCGAATCGGCGGAGCTGAGCGCGGCGCCGGATCCCGGCCTACCGGACGCAGGGATTCGAGGCGTTGATCGATTCGCGGATTTCGCGCGAGCCTGAGGTGTCGGTCGCGTGCAGGCAGGTGGTGCAAACGGCGCGGGAGATGAGTCCGCGGGTGACGACGAACGAGGCATTCGAGCTTCTGCGCAAGCAGCGGATCTCGCCGCTGCCGTCGGAGTCGACGATCAAGCGCGAGTTCGCGCGCGTGGACGAACGGCGCAAGTACGAGCGCAAGAAGGCGCGCGCGCGGGGTGGCGTGGTGGAAGTGATCGAGCTGCCACTTGCGGGTGGCGAATTGCTCGCCGCCGCGGAGACGGAGACCGGAGGGATCGCCGCGCTGACCGCGGAGGTCGTGAAGATCGCCGAACGGGCCATCGAGGCATCGGACGGGCAGACGCCGGCCTTTGCCGTGTCGGTGATGAACAGCGCCGGGTAGTCGGCGTCCCAGAACGGCGCGTGATCGGAGCGCCGGAGGTCGTCGATCGAGGTCTTGAGCGGCGCGAGCAGCGAGATGTTCACGACGGGGAGGCCGACGGTGGTGGCCGTCGCCTGCAGATCGGTGACCGCGGCCGTCGCGGATTCGTCGTTGACCACGAGCGCGAAGTCGCCGCGGTAGTCGTTGGCCGCGATCTGCGCGCCGGCGTCGGGGAACACGGCCTCGAGCGTGGGATCGCTCTGTTGCGAGTTCGGTGCGGTGCTGCGATAGCCGATCATCTCGAACACCAGCGCGAGGACGATGTCGTCGCCCGCGGCCCGCGCGCGCGCGACGTACGCCGACGAGCCGATCAGCCCGCGCTCCTCCTCGTCCCCGCACGCGACGACCAGCGTGCGCGCGTGCGGCCGGAGCGAGAGCACGCGCGCGGCCTCGAGCGTGCCGGCCACGCCGGACGCCGATCACGTTGGTGCCGGTCCCGTACGCGTGCCGCTCGACCTCGTAGCCGAGGCTGGCGAACCGGTCCGCGCACAGGCGCTGCACGTCCTGCCAGCCCGCGGCTCCCGGGCTGCGCAGGACCGCGATGGTGGTGAGGTCGGCCTCGTACGCCGCACGATCGACGAGGTCGACCGGCGACGGCGAGGGCTCGGACCCACCGCAGGCAGCGAGCACGACGAGCGCGGACGGAGGCAGACGCTTCATCGGCCCGTTCCAACACCAGGGCGACGTTCAGCGCAGCAGCACCAGCTCCTCGGCGGTGGTCGGGTGCATCGCGAACGTGCGATCGAGATCGGCCTTGGTCGCCCCCATCGTGATCGCGATCGCCGCGGCCTGCACGATCTCCGGAGCGTCGGGCCCGACCATGTGGAGGCCGAGCACGCGATCGGTGCGCGCATCGGTGATCAGCTTGAGGTGGACCTTCTCGTCGCGGTCGGTGAGCGCGTAGCGCATCGGCCGGAACGTCGCGCGGTAGATCCGGAGCTCGTGCCCCGCCGCGAGCGCGGCCGGCTCGGTGAGGCCCACGCTGGCCGCGGCCGGCTGCGAGAACACGGCGGTCGGGACCAGGTCGTGGCGGACGGGCGTGGGCCGGTTGCCGAACAGGGTGTCGGCGAGCGCGTGCCCCTCGCGGATCGCCACGGGCGTCAGCGAGACGCGGCCGGTGACGTCCCCCACGGCATGGATGTGCGGCACGCTGGTGCACGACCACTCGTCGACGGTGATCGCGTGGCGCGCATCGAGCGTCACGCCCACGGCCTCGAGGCCGAGGCCCCGCGACGCCGGATCGCGGCCGATCGCGGCCATCGCGAGATCGACCTCGACCGTGCGCCCGGCCGCGGTGAGCGCCTGTGGCACGAGCCCGTGCGCCATGGGCGCCCGCGTGGGTTCGACGGTGGTGTCGTGCACCTCGAGGTTGCTGCACGCGATCACGTCGATACCCGCGGCGCGCAGCCCCACGGTGACGGCCTCGCGGATCTCCGGGTCGAACCCGCGCAGCACGTGGGTGTCCTTGTGGACCAGCGTCACGGCGGCGCCGAGGCCCGCGAAGATGTGCGCGAACTCGACCCCGATGTAGCCACCGCCGAGGATCGCGATCCGCGGCGGGAGCGTCGGCAGGTGGAACGCCTCATCGGACGTGATCCACCGGCCGGTCGCCGGGCGCCGCGGGCGGCCGCCGGTCGCGACCAGGATGTGGGCGGCCGTCACGCGGCGGCCAGCGACCTCCAGCGTGTGGGGATCGACGAGCACGGCGCGCCCGATCAGCTGCTGCACCCCGGCCTTGTCGAGGCGCGTGCGGTAGGCAGTGCTCAGGCGCTCGATCTCGCGGTCCTTGGCGGCGATCAGCGCGGGCCAGTCGTGGCGGGCGTCGCCGATCGTCCAGCCGAACCCGCGCGCGTCCGCGAGCTGACGCTGGACCTCGCTGGCGTACACCAGCAGCTTCTTGGGCACGCAGCCGCGGATCACGCAGGTCCCGCCCCAGCGGTCCTCCTCGGCGATCGCCACCCGCGCGCCGTGCTCGGCGGCCACCCGGGCGGCCCGGACGCCCCCCGAGCCGGCGCCGATCACGAACAGGTCCACGTCGTAGCGCGTCATCGCCCGCAGCATACGTGGCGCGGCGCACACGGGCACGCCGGGTGCCCGCCGGGGGGCCCGATTGCGGGCCGTTCCGGTGTGTTCTGGGTGGATCCCGCGGGGGACCTTGATACGCTAGCGCCGATGCGCCGCACCACACTCGGGCTCCTCCTGCTGTCCACTCTCGCCGCCTGCGGCGGCACCGCGTACGACGCCGGTGACGACCAGCCCGCGGTGGATGCGGCGCCGGGCGGCGATGGCGCGCTGCCGCCGCCTGCGCGCGGGTTCCAGGTCAAGTCGACGGACATCGTGATCGAGCCGGGCGACGAGATCACCTACTGCTACTACTTCCGCACCCCGAACACCGAGGCGATGGCGATCAACAAGTGGACCTCGGCGATGACGCCGGGCAGCCACCACATGATCATGTTCACGACCGAGACCGACAAGATGCCGCCAGGGACGGTGTCCGCGAACAACTGCGGGTTCGGCGGTGCCTCGGCGAACGTCCCGGTGTGGACCTACGCGGCGCAGACCGCGGATGCGGTGGTCGCGCTGCCTGCCGACGACGGCGCGGGCAAGCCGCTCGCGCAGGAGATCCCGGCCAACACGCCCGCGTTCTTCCAGATGCACTACCTGAACTCGACCGACGGCCCGCTCACGGTCTCGGTCACGCTCAACGCGGACGCGCTGCCGGCCGCCGCGCCCTACACCCCGACCGCGGCGTACGTGACCTACAACAACGCGATCTCGATCCCGCCGAACAGCACCAACGTCGTCCAGACCAAGACCTGCTCCACGCCGGCGGGCATGAAGTTCTGGTCGATGTCGACCCACGCCCACAAGCAGGCGATCAAGACCGAGGTGTTCAGCGGCGGCGCGGCGAGCACCGACTCGGTGTTCTCGAGCACCGACTGGGAGCACCCGGGCGCGGTAACCTGGATGGGCAACCCGTTCCAGACATTCTCGAACAACCAGCTGACGTTCTCGTGCACCTACAACAACCCCGACGCGCAGCGCACGATCACCTCCGGTGACAGCGCCGCCACCGACGAGATGTGCATGGCGACGGGCTACATGTTCCCGGCGACCCGACCCACGATGTGCATCTGCGTCGCGCAGGGCTGCTTCCTCGCGCCCTGACGACTGCCTCCGCGGCTGCCACGCTGCCAGCGGCGCCCCCGCCTACTCTTCCTCGATCTCGATGACGGTGTCGTCGAGGTTGATCACCTCCTCGGGGGCGGTGAGCACCGCCGACGAGGGGAGCTCCGCCGCGGCGTCCACGGCCGGGGCGTCCGGGGTGACGGCGGTCTCGGGCACGGCCTCGACCGGGGGCTCGTCGGCCTCCTCGAGCGCCACCACCTCGACCTGCCGAGGAGCGAGGCTCTCGCCGCCGTCGTCACCGCTCGCCGCGGCCTTCGGCCACGCCGGGGCACGATCGCGACCGCCGCACGCGGACAGGCAGGCGGCGAGCCCGAGCGTGGCGACGACAAGACGCATCGTCACATCGTAGCAAGCCGATCGAGGTCGTGGTACCGCCAGCCCCATGATCGAGGTTGGCAAGAAGGCGCCCGCGTTCACGCTCGAGTCCTCCGACGGTGGCAAGGTCAAGCTGTCCGAGCACACCGGCAAGGTAGTCGTCGTCTACTTCTACCCGCGCGACAGCTCGCCGGGCTGCACCACCGAGGCGCAGGAGTTCGCTGCCGCGATCCCCGCGCTCGAGAAGCTCGGCGCGATCGTGTTCGGCGTGAGCAAGGACTCGATCGCCTCGCACTGCACGTTCCGCGACAAGCACGGCCTGACGTTCCCGCTGCTCAGCGATCCCGAGGGCAAGGTCGTCGAGGCGTACGGCGCGTGGGGCGAGAAGTCGATGTACGGCAAGACGATGATGGGCATCCTCCGCTCGACCGTCCTGATCGGCACGGACGGCAAGGTCGCCCGCCACTGGCCCAAGGTCAGCGTGAAGGGCCACGTCGCCGAGGTCGTGGCCGCGGTCAAGGAGCTCGCGTAGGCGCGAGCCGGAACCCGACGCCGCGCACCGTCTCGATCAGGTCGGGGCGCGGCAGCTTGCGGCGGAGCCGCAGGATCACGTTGTCGACGGCGCGCTCGGACACCTCGAGCTCGCCCTCCCCCCACGCCAGGTCGAGCAGCGCGGCGCGCGACAGCGGCCGCCCGCGCGCCTTCATCAGCTCGCGCAGCACCGTGAGCTCGACGGAAGTCAGCAGGACCGTGGTGCCCGCCACCCACAGCTCGCGCCCGTACAGGTCGAGGGTGAGGTCTGCGAACCGCAGGCGCCCGTTCGAGGTGCCCTTCCAGAACACGCGTCGGTGCACCGCGCGCACGCGGGCAACCAGCTCGCGGGTGCCGATCGGCGCCCGCACCACGTCGTCGAACCCGTCCGCGAGCACCGCCTCGGTGACCTCCGTCGACGCGTTCTCCACCACCGCGATCAACCCGGTGCGCACCGCACTCTGCGCGGCCCACGCCACGAACCGCGGCACCAGCAGCGCGCACGCGGATGCGTCGAGGCGGACCACGCACACCGGCGCCGTCGGCGGCCCGTCCAGGCTGGTCAACGCACCGAGCTCCGCGTGGATCGCCTCGAGGCGAAGCTCCTCGACCGCCCACGCGCGCGCCCCCCGCGGGGCGTCCTCGATCACGAGCACGCGCAGCGTCTCCACCGGCGACGCTGGCTCGAAGGGAACGGCAGACACGGCGAACACGTTGGACCGTACGACCCACGCGTGACCAGCCGGTTGCGCGGGCGTCACCGGACGGTGACGAGACGGGACGAGTGGGCGTCCCCTCCGCGTCAGCTCCGCGGCGGCTGCCCCACCTGTGGCCGAGACGTTGCGATGGCGTCACCGCGCAGGATGCGTCGCGTCGATTTGACGTCGTAGGATGGGTTCATCGACACGAGCCGAGCCCCGTCGCACCGACCCCGAGGAGCCCGCATTTCAGCGCTGTGCGTGATGCCGGACGAGCTGGGTGTCGAGGGGCCCCGGACCGTGTCGATGACCGTTTTCGTTCGGGACTCTCAGTCGTTGGAGGCGCCCCGGGTCTGCCCGCCGGTGGCGAACGTGCCGGTGGCGTCGGGGATCCGGCGGAAGCTGGTACCGGTGGCGGCGTTGCCCTCGGCCCAGTCCACGCCGTCCGCCAGCCGCTGATCGGCGATCCGGTACACCCACACCTCCTCGTCGCTCGCGAGCTTGAAGCCGGCGCCGAGGTCGTCGACATCCTGCGCGTGGTACGCGCCCGGCGCCAGCATCATCGCGGCGAACGGCACACACCCGGCGAGGTTGCCCGCGAGATCCACGTAGCAGTAATCCTCGAGGGCGACCGCGGCGGTGGACACGTTGACCACCTCGAACCAGTCCGGGGTCTCACCGGCCGCGACCTCGTTGACGATCAGCGTGCCGAGCGCCGCGGGCGGATCGGCATCCCCGGGGGCGGCATCCACGCCACGCGCTGCATCGGGGGCCGGCTCCGCAGCGTTGCTGCACGCGGCGACCAGGGACAGGACAGCGAACCGAAACGAGGACAGGCGCATCAGGGATCCTGGGTGAGGGTGAACGGCGCGTCGGCGGACGCGATCAGCATGACGAGGGTGGCGTCGCCGGGCTCGGCGCCCGCGACCGGCATCGCATCCCCGGACGAGGTGATGCGATCGACCGCGAGCCACAGCCGGAGCCGCCCGCGCGGGAGGGTGGACGCGGGCGCCGGCGCCAGCCAGGGCTCGACGGCGATCGCGCCGCCCACGGTGGTCTGGCGCCCGCCGCTGGCGAGGCCGAGCGTGGCGCCCCGCGCCGCGATCACCACGCGCGGCTGCACCTGCGCGTCGAGCCATCCCCCGAGGGCGAGGCCCTCGAGCTCGCCCCGGTCGCCGAGGCCCCACGCCTGCACGACCTCGGCGCCGGCGCGCAGCCACGGGGTGGTCAGCGAGGCGCCGCCCCCCGCGCGACGCTCGCGGAGCGAGGCCACGCCGAGCGAGCCGTCGCGCACGACCGCCGCGAGAGAGAGCCGCGCCGCGGGACCCGCGAGCGGGACCACCTCGACCACCGCGGTGGTGGTCTTGCCAGTGTTGCGCTCGGGGTAGCGCAGCCCCTCGCCGTTGCCGAGCGCCACGGTCAGCCGCGCCCGCCCGACGGTGACCCTGCCGACCGCGGACAGGTCCGCCGGCGCCCACGCCAGCAGCCGCTCGCTCGCCGACCGCGACACCGGACGCAGCGTGTAGCCGTCCTCGACCGTGCGGATCCACGGGTCCGGAACCAGCCCGATCGCCCCGTCGAGCTGGATGCCCCCGAGCGTCGTCGTGCCGAGGAGCTGCGCGAACCGCAGCCGCGCGACGATCGAGTCCCCGTCGACCCCGAGCGCCCCGCCCTCGACGGCCGAGCGCACGGTCTCGAGCCGGAGCTCGGCGGCCGCCCGCGGGCCGAGCGCGATCCGCCCGCCGAGCTCGGCCCGATCGAGCCGGATCTCGGTGAGGTCCGCGCCGTCGCGCATGATCTGGCGGGCGTGCGTGTAGATCGCGAGGTCGACCACCAGGGGCGCGGACGACCACGGCGCGAACACCGGGGGCGCCGCGGGGACGCTCGGGGTGTCGGTGGCCGCGACCTCGGTGGCGGCGGGGCCGGTGACCGCCGGGGTGGCCTCCGGTGGCGCGGCATCGGGCTGCGCGAGCGCGGGCGCCGGGACGAGCGCACCGGCGAGCACGGCGGCGAGGGCCAGGGACGAGACGACGTGGTTCATGGCAGCTCCAGCGCGGGCGGGATCACGAGCGGGGCGAGGTCCCGGCCCTGCATCGAGGCGAAGTCAGCGCGCAGCTGCGCGGCATCGGCGAGCGCGTCGCGGACCAGCTCGTCGCCGAACGCCTCGGCGCGCCCCGCGAGCAGCGGCGCGATCACCTGGTGGCCGGGCAGCTGCTCCTCGGTGACGGTCTGCCCGTGCGCGCGCGCGAGCACCCCGCCGAGCAGGGTCGCGAGGGCGAGCAGCGAGGGCCGGTCGGAGGTGGCGAGCGCCGCGAGATCCTCGTGATCGAGCCCGCGCTGGTAGGCCTCGCGATCGCGGATCTTGAGGCTGAGCCCGCCGACCTGGGCCGCGCCGAGCAGCGCGTCGGCGTCGGGGCGCGCGTGAAGCCGGCGCTGGCTGTCGATCGAGCGCACCGCCGGGGTCGGCCACTCGGCGGCGGCGAGCCGCGGCACGCCGCGCAGGATCAGGCCCTCGCGGGTCTCCTTGAGCTCGATCAGCCGATCGTCCTCGGGGGCGGGCGTCGGCCCCGCGAGGACCACGTCGTACCGGTACGCGGCGTAGCTGGCGACGCCCGAGCCGATCCGGCGCGACCGCAGCGTGACCGTCCCCGAGCGACGCGCCCGCGGGCACCTGCGCGCGCCACTGGGCCACGGCGCGGTCGAGCCACACCGACGTCTCGGCGTCGACCGCCTCGAGGCGGTCCTCGATCACCCCGTCGGCGCCGACCGGCTCGAGATCGCCGAACGCGAACGCGCGCACGCCACCCACGAGCGGGGCGACCTCGTCGAGGGCCTCGCGGGCCGCGCCCTTGCGCAACGATCGGGCGAGCTCGTCGTCGAGCAGCGGGTGGGCCCCCGCGGTCACCGGCCCGAGCCGCGCGCCGGCGGCGAGCTGCGCGATCGCCGCGACGTACCCGGCGGCCACCGCGCGGGCGAGGTCGGCCGCGAGCCCGGCGTCATCGCCCGCACTCGCGATCACGAGGCCCGTCGCGAGCCGCCGCACGTCGAGCGTGAACGGGCCGTAGCCGGTGGCATCGAAGTCGTTCCAGTCGATCACCTGCTGGCCATCGGCGGCGCGGAACGTGCCGAGGTTCTCGGGGTGCGGATCGGCCACGAGCAGCACGCGGGACGCGGCCGGGCTGCCGAACGTCGTCGGCGCCCGCTCGCCGCCGGCGTCGGTGACGTCGCGCCAGTACAGGCTGGCGGTCCCGCGCAGCCACGCGTACGGGTCGCGCTGCATCTTGCGGAGCTTCCCTGCCACCAGCGCG
This sequence comes from Kofleriaceae bacterium, assembly GCA_964203225.1. Lineage (GTDB taxonomy): Bacteria > Myxococcota_A > Polyangia > Haliangiales > Haliangiaceae > JABFXX01. Next base: position 952,468 of record CAXNMK010000001.1, on the reverse strand, counting down.
GGATCGCGGCGCGCCCACACCAGGTTGTCCTCGGACAGCGCCTGGAGGATGCGGCCCTCACGGTCATCTCCCGGGCTGCCCGCGCACGCGGCGAGGCACAGGATCGCGGGGTGCGGACGCATGGCCCGAGTTCCGCATGCGCAGGTGACGGGAGCGTCACGGCCAGGTCACGGGCCGGCGGCAGCCACGCGCGGGCCCGGGCATGATGCGCGAATGCCGGCCCACCCGCGGTACCGCCACGAGGATGGCCGCCACCACATCGACGTCCGCGTCGCCTCCGTCGAGCAGCTCGACTACCTGCTCGCCGCCGCCGAGGACCTCGCCGGGCACGATCCGTTCGACGTGGTGGTGTGGGGCGCCGCCCCGCCCGCCCCGGTCGACATCGAGCGCCTCGACCGCAGCCGCCGGCAGCGCCGCACCGGCCAGGTCGCGCTCGCGATCGGCGTGACGCTGCTCGTGCTGCTGCTGTCCGCCGCGCAGGTGGTGGGAAGGCTCGGCGATGGCGGGATCGTCGACGCGGTCCGCGAGGGGCTGCTGATCCTCGCGTGGGTGGTGATGTGGCGCCCGGTCGAGGCCCTGCGCTACGAGTGGCGGCCCCTGCGCCGCCAGCACCTGCTCCTCACCCGGCTGCGCGACGCCCGCATCCACCTGCAGGCGTGATCGAATGTGACAGCTTCGCCGCACCGACCAGCACCCACATCGAGCCACCGTCACCGTGCCGACACAAATCCATCGCCACCGTCACGAACTCGCGTAGCGTGATGTCATGGGCGCTGCTGGCACCGGCCTCTTGGTCCTGACCTCGGCCGCGAGCGCACTCGCCGGCTGCGTGACCGCCCCTGACGCCGCCTGCGCCGCGTGCCACGCCGCCGCGCCGAGCACGCTGTTCGTGTCCGATCGCGGCATCAGCCAGGTGCTGCGCTATGACGGCGACACCGGCGCGTTCGAGGACGTGTTCGCGAGCGCCGCGGACCGCATCGACCGCCCCGCCGGCGTGCGGCTCGGCCCGAGCGGGCACCTCTACGTCGCGGGGTTCGGGCGCGGGGACATCGGCCGCCACGATCCGCGCTCGGGGGACCGCCGCGACGTGTTCTACGCCGACACCACCCTGCTCGAGGAGCCGCTCGACCTGGTGTTCCGTGGCAGCGAGCTTCTCGTGCTCGGCAACGACACCGGCAACCTGGTCGGGCTCGGCGCGTCGGGGCGCGTGACCCGCGAGTTCGGCTACCCGGACATGCGCAGCGCCAAGGATCTGACGCTCGCGCCCGACGCGCGCACCGTCTACGTCGGCGTCGACTCGAGCATCGGCGGGGCGGCGAACCCGTCGGGCGGGACGGCGATCCAGCGCTGGGACGTCGACACCGGGGTGCTGCTCGGCACGTTCGGCACCAGCGCGGAGCTCGCCTCCGCCACGTCGCTCGCGCTGCGCGACGACGGCACCCTGTACGTGGCCGACTGGGACCGCGGCCAGGTGCTGCGCTACGTCGCGGCCACCGGGCAGCTGGTCGACGTGGTGGTCGAGGCGGCGAGCGGGACGCTGCAGGCCCCGGTCGCGCTCGACCTGGGGCCCGATGGTGCGCTCTACGTCCTCGACGACCTCGGCATCCACCGCCTCGATCCGGACACCGGGAGCGAGCTCGGCCTGATCGTCGCGACCGGAGATGGTCACAACGTCAGGCCGCGCGCGTTCACGTTCGTCAGCGAGACGGCGATCGCGCAGGCGATCGCGCGCGTGTCGCCGTAGAGGACGTCGCCTCCGTTGGCCGCTCCGCGGCACGCCTTCGCTGTGAGGTGAGCGCCGTCCTCCGCCGCTGCGCGGCGTGTGGGCGTCTCTCGTCGTTGTACGAACAGGTCGCTGCGCGCCCGTTCGTACGATCCGGCGCCCCGCTGCGCGGAGCCGCCTGCCCAGCTCAGTTGCCGAACCGCGCCCAGCCAGCGGTCCAGTCCGTCGCACCGAACGCGCCGCAGTAGGTGGCGGTGGTGTCGAGGCCCGATGGCGGGGTGGCGCAGCCCGCGAGCGCGGGCGAGCCGGTGGCCGGCCTCCAGTTCGGCGCGGCCAGGTCCTTGGGCGCGCCGAGCTGGACGTCGATATCGACGTGGTTGGTGGCGGCGGCGCCGAACACCGTCTCCTCGACGAGGCAGTTCATGCTCGGGCTCTGGCAGTCATTCTGGCTGAACACGTCCGGGTTGCTCGACACCTTGATGCGGTCGAAGTCGGCGGGCCACACCGCGGTCGCGCTGGTGCTCTTGACGAAGTAGGTGTGCTGCACGGTCAGCGCCGCGCCGACCTGGCCGACGGAGTCGAGGCCGTCGACGTCGAGGCCGAACTGGTTCCAGTAGGCGACGATCGCGTTCGACAGCTTGACGGCGGTGCCGCGGCGGAGGTGCAGGCCACCCTGGCGCTTGTCCGTCGTGGGGCCGTCGCCACCGACGAGCGTGACGTTCCACAGCTCGGGCGCGCTGCGGGGCGTCGCCGAGAACACGGTCGGGTGGTTGTCGGCCTCGATGCCCTTGTCACCGCGGCCGGCCTTCTGCTGCACCACCACGAACTGCGCGCGGCCGGTCCAGCCGAGGTCCCAGTCGAGCCCGTCGTCGTCGGGCTGGGTGATCACGAGGTGGTCGAGCTTGACCGCGCCGCCGAACACCTCGATGCCATCGTCGAGGCCGAGGTGCGACTGCACGTACGACACGGTGGTCCCCGAGCCGCACGCGCCGAGGGTGAGGCCGTTGAGCTCGTTGCCCGGCGCCAGCTCGAAGCCCGCGTACTCGATGCGGACGTAGCGAAGGGTACCGCAGTCGTGGGTGGCCGCGGTGCCGCCGTAGCGGACGCGGTCACCAAGCGAGGTGGGGAAGCCCTCGATCTGGTTGGAGCCGCCGGTGACGTTGATCGGCGCCTGGCCGAGCATCACCAGCCCGCCCCAGTCGCCCGACATCGGCATCGAGTTGCTGGAGGTGAACACGATCGGCTCGGCGGCCGTGCCCGCGGCCACGATCCGGCCCGTGCTCGTGATGGTGAGCGCGCTACCCGCATCGCCCTTGATCACGGTGCCCGGTTCGATCGTCAGCGTCGAACCGACGACGAACACGTAGCCCTTGAGGGTGTAGACCGTGTTCTTGGTCCACGTGGTGTCGGTCGTGATGTCACCGGCGGCGACGTCCACGAACGTGATGCCCGGCGGGGCGTCCGGCTGGGGCGCGGCGTCGACGTCGGCCACGTCGTCCCCCGTGAGGCCCGAGTCGTCCTTGCAGGCGGCGGTGGTCGCGAGTGCGAGAGCGGCGACCCAGAGCGTGTGCTTGATCATGGAAGAGTCCTTTGTGAGCGAGAACGAACAGGAGAAAGGCGGCCCGCCTGAGAGATGGTGAAACCGTCTCGAAACCGGGGTGGAGACCCTGCGCGGCTTGCCGCGTAGGGCGGGGCGGAGCCCCGTGGAGATGACGCTCAGGGCGTCCAGTCGAGGCCGAGGGAGACGGACACGCCGGGGGCGTAGCGGTTGACCACCACGTCCCCCTGCTCGAGGCGGATGCTCTGGTTGAGGAGGTTCGCGACGCCGAGCTTGAGCTTGAGATCGCGGCGTACGAGCCGCGAGGCCACGAGGTCGAGGCGGTGGACCGGGCGCTCGTAGGTGTCGGGCAGCCCCTCGGCGCCGACGTCGGTGATGCGCGCGCCGATCACGTTGTAGAGGACGTTGACGTCACCGACCGCGGGGTGCGCCCAGCCGAGGTTGACGTTGACCACGAACGGCGACTGCCCGTAGAGCGGGCGGCTCTTGCTGGTCAGCAGCATCTGGTCGGCGCCGAGCTGGACGCGCGAGCGCATCGCCGCGAGGTTGGTGCCCACCTTGAAGCGCGAGAGCGCCGGCGTGATCCGCCCGAGCGAGGTCCGCGCCTCGACCTCACCGCCGACGAGGTCCCCGCCCTCGGCGTTCATGAACGTCGCGTCGGCGTTGACGTTGGCGAGCACCTGCTCGATCGGGTCGACGAAGTGCTTGTAGAACGCGCTGACCGCGATCACCTCGTCCTCGCTCGGGAACCACTCCCAGCGCAGGTCGGCGTTGTGGAGGTGCGTGGTGGCGAGATCGGGGTTACCGGAGATGTCGCGCCGGCGGACGTAGTCGAAGAACAGGAACGGCGCGAGCTCGCGGAACCGCGGCCGGGTCAGCGTGTAGCTGTACGCGGCCCGGACGTTCATGTCGGGGCGCGGCGCGTACACCAGGTTCGCCGCCGGCATCACGTCGCTCTCGCCGCGCGAGATCGAGGTCTCGAGGCCCGCGACCGCGTAGCGGCTGCCGTTCGCGAGTTCCTGGGCCGCGTACTCGTAGCGCGCCCCGACGATCGCGCGGAGCTGCTCGCTGATCTCGACCTCGCCGCTGACGTGGCCGGCGTAGATGTCGAGCGACGCGGTGTACGCGTCCTCCTGGAGGGTGTCCTCCTGGAGCGAGAAGTTGGTGCCGATCTGACCGGCCGAGAACATGTCCTCGCCGGACATCGTGCGGACGCTCGGATCCGAGCCCACGTAGACGTAGCGGAACCGGCGGCCGCCGAGCGCGCGCGCCGACCGCTGCGCGGACGTACCCGCCCGCAGCGACAGCCTGCCTGCCCGCAGGCGGAGGTCGGCGCCCGCACCGCCGCTGGTGTCGCGGAGCACCTGCCAGAAGTGCTGGCCCGAGCCGGGCTGGTCCTCGAACTGGCGCGAGCCGCTCGTGGGATCGATGGTGTAGGTCAGGTCGCGGCTGTCGAGTTCGTCGCGCGAGGTGGTGGCGGCGTTGCCCTGCCAGCGCAGCTCGAGCCCGTGCGCGCGGCTCAGGCGGTGCGTGCCGTGGAGCTGCGCGAAGCCGAGCGCGCGCTCGACGAACATCATCCGCGTGACGTCGATCTCCGCGCCCTCGGACTCGCTGTAGCCGAGGCTCTGCTGGTTGACGTCCTCGCCGACGTGCGTGTACAGGCCGAGCACGCTGATCTCGTCATCGGGCGACAGGTCGATGCCCACGTTGAGCAAGCCACCCACGGTGGCCTCGGCGGTGCCGGTCCGGTAGCGCAGGCTCTCGGACTGGATGATGTCGCCGTTGCTGATCGCGACGCGCCCGGTGTCGCCCTCGCGGACCGCGAAGTTGCGGCGCAGCATCGCGCTGCCGAGGTAGCCGACCCGCTTGCCGCCGAGCTTGACCGAGTCACCGACCATCAGGTTGACGCCGAGGTTCGGCGACACCGTGGTGCCCTCGGGCGTCCACACGCTGGGCATCGCCTCGCCGACGCGCTCGGTGTCGGCGGCGCTCATCCCGCGGACGGGACGGTTGCGCGGCACCGCGTCGGGGAGCGCGCGGCTGCCGTCGTCGAAGCCGAGGAAGCCCCGGGCGCCGCCCGAGGTGGCGTTGGACAGCCCCTGCTGGCCGGTCGCCTCGGTGTTCGCCGAGGTGGACACGCCCAGCTTCATCTCGAACCGCGTCGGGAACGAGCTGGTGTCGATCGCCAGGGTGCCGCCGCCGAACTGCCCGGGCAGCTCCGCCGAGTAGCTCTTCATGACGGTCATCGTCGACAGCAGACTTGTCGGGAACAGATCGAGCGGGACCGCGTTGCGATCCGGCTCGGGGCTGGGCAGCAGCACGCCGTTGAGGAGCGCGGTCACGTAGCGGCCCTCGAGCCCGCGCAGCGCGACGTACTTGCCGTCCTGCACGGTGACCGCGGTGACCCGCTTCATCGCATCGCCGGCGTTGCTGTCGGGGGTGCGCGCGATCTCCTGGGAGCTGACGCCGTCGCTGACCACGGTCGCCGCGCGGCGCACCGCGAGCACCGCGGACTCCTTGCGGACGTCGATGCGGTCGACGATCTCGATGGTCTCGGCCGCACCGGTCGCGGCCTCCGGCTCGAGCCGAGCGTCCAGCGTGAGCGCCCGGCCATCCGTGACCGTGACGGTCCGCTCGGCGGACACGTAGGTGGGCGTCGAGACCACGATCCGGTACGTGCCCGGCGGCAGCGGCACCGCGTACGAGCCATCGAGCTCGGCGACCACCGTGAGGTCGCCGCCGGGGACGCCGAACACCTGGATGGTGGCGGCCGGCAGCGGCTCGCCGGTGGTGGCGTCGACCAGGGAGCCCGTCAGGGTCGCGGTCAGGGTCGCGGTGGGGGCCGGCAGTTCCGGCGCAGGTGGCGCCTCGGCCGGCGGCGCCGATGGGGCGACCGGCTCGTCGGCGTACGCGGTCCCGAGCGCGGCCGTGACGAACGACGCGAGCAGGATGGACCGAGAGCGAGCGATGCGGTGCATGGGGGCCTTCTGTCGCGCACCCTAGTCAGCACATGCGTCGCGATGGCGCGCGGACCGTGACCGGACGGCAACAACACGCGTCGAGATCACCGGCGCTGACGTCACGTCAGTCGCCGTGTGACAGCGCGGTCGCAGCGCCCTCACACTGCGGTGACGGCGCAGCCCCGGGAGCGCGTCAGCGGCCGAGCTTGATCGACAGGCCGGCGCCGACGCCGGGCCCGTACTGGACCGGATCCGCCACCACGTTCTGGTGGACGATCACGATCCCCGACACCACCGGCGAGAACGCGACCTCGACACCGGCGTGCAACAACAAATTGAACGGGCCGCTCCGCACGTCGCCATCGCCGTCGAACAGCAGCTCGTCCACGCTCTTGCGCTCGGTGGTGGGGTGGTTGCGCGCGAACGCGCCGCCGAACAGCGTGACGTTGCCGTTCTTCCAGCTCGGCTGGACGCCCACGCCGAGCGTCAGCGGGTTCGCCCGGCCACGATCGACCACGGTGAACCCCTCGATGCAGTTCGTGCACGTCGAGTACTCCACGTACGGCAGGGACCAGCTGGTCAGCTCGACGGTCGTGCCGACCACGAGGCCCGGCGTGCTGGTCGGGATCGCGTACCGCATCGAGGCGCCGTACCCGCGGACGTCGCCCGCGCCGACCGGCGCCTGCGTGGCGTCCGGCGTCTGCGAGGTCGAGCCGAACCCGTGCTCGTAGTGGACGCCGAGCGTCAGCGGCGGCTTGCCGGGGCGGAACCGCAGCTCGGCGCGGCCCTGCGTGCCTGGCACCTCGACGGCCTCGGTCGGGTTGCCGACCTTCGGCGCCATCACGTCGGCGACGCTGGAGAGGCCGAGGCCGAGCTCGGCGCCGGTCTCGAGCGGCTGGCCGGACTGCAGCGGGACCGTGGGGTGCGGCGCCCGGACGGACCGCTGGACGGTGCCGGTGCAGGCGGCGGTGGGCAGGAGCAAGCAGACGAGTGTGCGTGCGGTCATGACGCCACCAGATAGCAAGCGGCGCGCCACGGCAGCGGGTCATAAGTTCCAAGTAGTTAGGCCGGCGGCCGGTGTCCGGCCCCCATCACCCATGACCACAGCCTGACAGAGGTGACCGGGCGATTGCCAGCGGCCGCGCCCGCTGACACCGTGTTCGACAACTCTCACCATAAGCTAAATTAAAATCAGCTACTTAGCTAAGGGCAGACTTGACCTGTCGACCACCCACCCACTACGGTAACGGCTGGCCCGGGGAGGTCTTGATGCGACAAGCTCGTGCACTGATCTGCAGTCTCGCCGCCTGGCTGTCCGCCTGCGGAACCGACTCGGCGGTCACCGAATGTGTCTCGGACCGAGACTTCTTCGAACAGCAGGTGTGGCGCGAGGTGATGGGCAACAGCTGCATCGGCTGCCATACGCTCGCCGGACCCGCCGCCGAGCTGCAGGCCAAGCTGCTGCTGCAGCCCACCGCGTACCCGGGCTTTCTCGACGAGAACTTCGAGAACGCGAAGAGCGTCGCGGCGATCGAGATCGCCGGCACCTCGGCGCTGTTGCTCAAGCCGCTCGGCGAGCAGAACCACGGTGGTGGCGTGGTGCTCGAGCAGGGCAGCCCCGAGTACAAGATCTTGCAAGAGTTCGTCGAGCGCTCGGCCACGCCCACCGAAGGATGTGAAGACGTCGTCCCGCCGCCGCTCGACGGCGTCGAGTTGCTCGACGGTCCCCACACGCTGCGCAAGGCGCTGCTCCTGATGAACGGCAGGTTGCCGACCCAGGCCGAGCGGGACAGCGTCGGAGACCCCGCGACGGTCGACACGGGGCTCGATGCGATGCTCGAGCAGGCGATGACCGAGCCCGCGTTCTACGACTGGGTGGTCGAGGCCTACAACGACGTGGTGCTCGTCGATCGCTATCTCAGCTTCACCGGGCGGGCCGTCAATCTGCTCAACACCGAGGACTGGCCCAACGCCAGCACGGCGACGTTCGGAGTGCTGCCCCAGCTCGATCGCGAACGTGGCAACCTCGCCGTCACGCGCGAGCCCGTGCAGCTGATCGCGCACATCATCCGCGAGAACCGCCCGTTCACCGAGATCCTCACCGCTGACTACACGGTGGTGAACCCATGGTCCGCCCAGATCTACGGCCTGACGGGGCTGACCTTCGCCGACCCGACGAACCCCAACGAGTGGCAACCCACCAAGCTCACGTTCTCTCGCGCGGGTGCGACGATCACGTTGCCGCACGCGGGGGTGCTGTCTTCGCCGATGTGGCTCAACCGGTTCCCTTCGACCAACACCAATCGGAACCGCCACCGCGCGCGCATGGTCTATCAGCAGTTCCTCGCCACCGACATCCTCGCGATCGCGGACCGCCCCGTCGATGCGGCGGAGTCGACCAGCTACTTGAACCCGACCCGCGAGGACCCGGCATGCAAGGTGTGTCATGCGCAGATCGATCCGATCGCGGGTAGCTTCCAGAAGTGGACCCCGAATGACCCCGAGCGCTGGAACCCGGCGCTGAGCTGGTATCCCGAGATGTACCCGGCGGGTTACCAGGGCGAGTTGCTCGATACCAGCGAGTACGAGCGCGCCTTGCCGTGGCTCGCGAGCCGGCTCTCGGCGGACCCGCGGTTCCCGATCTCGGTGACCCGCACGGTGTTCAAGGCCCTCACTGGCCAGGCCACGCTCGAGTATCCCGCCGCTGGCAGCCTCGACTTCGAGGCGCACCGCGCCGCGTTCGTCGCGCAGAACGCGGTGCTCTCGCAGATCGCGGCCGAGTTCGTCGCGAGCAACTACAACTTCCGCACGGTGGTCAAGGGCATCGTCAAGTCGGCGGCCTTCCGGGCGACCAACCTCGTCGCGCCGGTCGACGGTGCCGCCGCGATCGAGGTGGGCGCGCTCGGCACCGCGCAGTTCTCCACGCCCGAGCAGCTGACGCGCAAGATCGCCGCGGTCACGGGGATGCCATGGGCACGCAACACCACGGACCGTCGGAGTCAGCTGATCGCAGACTACCGGATCGCGTATGGCGGCATCGACTCGGACCTGATCGTGGACCGGCTGCGCACACCCAACGGCATGATGTCCGGGGTGGCCTGGCGCATGGCCAACGAGGTCGCGTGCATCTCCACCGCCCATGACTTCACCAGGCCGCCGGCGTCGCGCGCGCTGTTCCCGGCGATCGAGATCACCGATGTGCCCGAGGTCGATGGGACCCCACAACCGGGGGTCGAGGCCAAGGTGCGAGCAGGCCTGGTCCACCTCCACGAGCAGATCCTCGGGGAGACCCACGTCGCCGATGACGACGACATCAACCGCGCGTGGTCACTGTGGCTCGAGACCTGGCGCGAGACCACGGCCGCGAACAGCACGAGCCTGGTGTTCCAGTGCCGTGGGCGGTGGGACGCCAGCGGCGTCGATCTGCCGTTGACCGACCGGATCGAGAACGACACGAACTTCACCATCCGCGCGTGGATGGCCGTGATCACCTACCTGCTCGCCGACTACCGCTTCCTTTACCAGTAAGGAGCCGCCATGAACCGTCGAAACTTCCTCAGACTCGGTGCTGGCGCTGGGATGGCACTCGTCGCTGCCCCCCTGCTCGGCTCCACAACGGCCCGCGCGGCGACACCGTACGGTGGTCCGTTCTACGTTCAGATCCATGCCAGTGGCGGCTGGGACCCGATCTACTTCTGCGATCCCAAGGCCGATGCGACCCTGCAGCGGTACACCACGGCGGGGATCGCGATCGGGACCGTGGATGGGTTCTCGTTCCCCGACCAGCCCGTCGACACCCTGACCGAGCTGGGCCTCGATGCAGCACAGCTGGGTGTGCTCCCCTACTTGATGTCGAACCGCGCGTTCTTCGAGAAGTATCGAAGTCGGGTCCGCGTGATCAACGGGATCGACACGCGCACCAACAACCACGACATCGGGATGCAGGCCGCCGGTAGCGGACTTGGCGGTACGGCGTACCCATCGTTCGGTGCTCTCGCGGCGTCCACGCTGGGCGGTGACAAGGCTCTCGCGTACGTGTCGAGTGGCGGCTACGACGCGACCCAGGGGCTGGTGGCGACCACGCGGTTGTCCGCGGGCGGCTACGTCAAGGTCGCCCATCCCTTCGAGTCCAACGCCGCGGCACCCGGGACCGCGCCGTATCACCTGCCCACCACCATCGATCGAATCAGGCAGGCCCAGCGCGAGCGAGTCGCCTCGCTGACCCAGTCGCAGCACCTGCCCCGGGTCGACGCCGCGCTGTCGGCCATGAGCAAGGCACGGATGGAGGACGGGACGCTCGCCAACCTCGAGCTCCCCACGCTGATCGACATCCCCGGCAATCAGCTCGGCGACGCCGAGTCGCTCCAGCAGCAGATCCAGCTGTCGCTGGCGGCGTTCAAGGGGGGGCTCGCCGTGGCATCCAGCCTCGCGCTCGGTGGCTTCGACACCCACGCCCAGCACCACGCCGGGCAACGTCGACAGATCGCGAAGCTGCTCGCGGGCATCGACGCGCTGTGGACCCAGGCCGAGGCGCTGGGGATCGCCGACCAGATCACGCTGGTGGTCACCGCCGACTTCGGACGCGGGCCGACGTTCAACGTGGATCAAGGCAAGGACCACTGGCCGGTGACGAGCGCGTTGCTGATGGGGCGAGGCGTGCCGGCGGGCCGGATCGGCTACACCGATGATGGCTACAAGCCGGTCAAGCTCAACCGCACGACCCTCGAGCCGGATCCCGCGGGCGTCCGGATCACGTACGGCCACCTGCATCAGACGCTGCGCGAACTCGCGGGGATCACCGACGGCCCGAACAGCGGCCGCTACCCGATCAGCGGCGCCGCGCTGCCGTTGCTGCGCGTGTAGCGCGACAACCTGTTCGCGCGCGGGTGCCGACTTCGGCCTGACGCTCGCCTGCCCCTGAGCGGAACGCGGAGCGCTCCCGGTCACCGCAAAAGCGGCGACTGACCGCCCTGGCGCGGTGGCGCTGCGCCGTACACTGGCGGCGTGAGTGCTCCCAGCAAGCGCGCGGTCAAGCTCGCGGTGGTCGTGGCCGCCCTGGGCTACTTCGTCGACGTCTACGATCTGATCCTGTTCGGGACGGTCCGTCGGCCCAGCCTGATCGAGCTGGGGTTCACGACGCCCGAGCAGCTGACCAGCGAGGGCTTGTTCCTGTTCAACATGCAGATGTCCGGCCTGCTGCTGGGCGGCATCCTGTGGGGCGTGCTCGGTGATCGTCGCGGACGCCTGTCGGTGCTGTTCGGATCGATCATCACCTACTCGGTCGCCAACCTCGCCAACGGCGCGGTGCAGACGGTGGATCAGTACGCGATCTGTCGGTTCGTCGCCGGGATCGGCCTCGCGGGCGAGCTGGGCGCGGGGATCACGCTGGTCGCCGAGTTGATGGACAGGCAACGGCGCGGGCTGGCCACCGCCGTGGTTGCGGGGGTCGGGCTGCTCGGCGGCGTCGCGGCCGGGATCATCGGGGGCGGCATCCCCGCGATCTACGAGGGCGCGTACTGGCGAACCGCCTACTACATCGGCGGTGGGATGGGGCTGTCGTTGCTCGTCCTGCGGATCGGGGTCAGCGAGTCGGGCATGTTCAACACCACGGTCGCGGCCAAGGTCTCGCGCGGAAACTTCTTGTCGCTGTTCACCATGGGACGTCGGACGCTGCGCTACCTGGCGCTGATCGGCGTCGGGGTCCCGGTCTGGTACATCATCGGGATCCTGATCACGTTCTCCGATCGGATCGGTGGTGCGCTCGGGCTGCACCCCGAACCTCGCCCGGCCACCGCGCTGATGGTCGTCTACATCGGCGCCGCGCTGGGCGACCTTGGCTCGGGCTTGCTCAGCCAGTGGCTGCAATCACGCCGCCGCGCGCTCGCGATCTTCCTCGCCGGAACCACGCTCGCGGTGGTGGCGTACTTCACGCTCGGTGGGCTCTCGCAGACCGCGTTCTACATCACCTGCGCTTGCCTCGGCCTGTTCGGCGGGTACTGGGCCGTGTTCGTCACGATGGCCGCCGAGCAGTTCGGGACCAACCTGCGCGCGACGGTGGCGACCACGACCCCCAACTTCGTCCGTGGCTCGGCGGTGCTGCTCGCGCTCGCGTTCCAGCAACTCCAGGCCTCGCTCGGCATCGTCGGGGCTGCGGTGATGGTCGGGGTGATCGCGATCGGGATCGCGGTGCTCGGGCTGTGTATGCTCCGCGAGACATTCGGTGTCGATCTCGACTACGTCGAGCCGGACTGAGAGACCGTGAAACAGTCTCGAAACCGGGGTGGGAACCCTGCGCGGCGTGCCGGGGCGGGCGGGGCGGAGCCCCGTGGAACGGAGATCCCGGACCTCACTGAAAGTCGCGGCTCTCGATCTCGGCCACCGGCCGCGACAGCACCGGGATCCACACCCGCTCGGCGATCAGGTGGACGATCCCCTCGGCGATCTGGAGCCGCCCGGTCACGCCGAGTAGCGAGGTCGTCTTGATCACGTGGGCATACTCCGCGAACACCTGCGCCCACACGACGAGGTTGACGAACCCGGTCTCGTCCTCGAGCGTCATGAACACCACGCCGGCGGCGGTGCTCGGCTGCTGGCGGCAGATCACGATCCCCACGTAGTCGATCCGGGCACCGTCGCGGCCGCGCGTGATCGCGCGCGCGTCGGGCCAGCCGTGGCTGCGCAGCTCGGCGCGCAGCGGCCCGAGCGGGTGCCCGCGCGTGGAGTGATCCGACGCGGAGTAGTCCCAGAAGATCTGATCGAGCTCCGTCAGCGGCGCGAGCGCGACCTCGCCGGCGACGTCCCCACCGAGCGTCAGCGCATCGCCCTGCCGCGCCACCCAGCCCGCGACCTGCCACAGGGCATCGCGCCGGCTCGCGCCCTGCTCCACCAGCGCCCCGAGCGCCCCGACCTCCGCGAGCGAGGTGTACGTCCGCGTGGCGACGTGGGCGCGCCGCACCAGGTCCTCGATCGACGCGAACGGCCGCAGCGCGCGGGCGCCGGCGATCCGCTGCCCGTCGACGAGCTGCATGCCCTTGACCCAGCGCAACCCCATCCGCACCGCGAACCCGAAGCTGTCGTCGGTGGGCTCGAGCGTGCAGTCCCAGGCGCTGTGCATCACGTCGATCGGCCGCAGCTCGAGGCCGTGGCGCTGCGCATCCCCGACGATCGTCGCGGGCGCGTAGAACCCCATCGGCTGCGCGTTGAGCAGCGAGCACGTGAACTCCGCGAGGTAGTGGCAGCGCAGCCAGGACGTTGCGTAGGCGATCAGCGCGAAGCTCGCCGCGTGACTCTCGGGGAAGCCATACTCGCCGAATCCGCGGATCTGGTCGAACACGCGCGCGGCGAACTCGGTGGCGATGCCCTTGTTCTCCATCGCCGAGATCAGGCGATCGCGGTGCTGCTCGATCCGCCCCGCGCTGCGCCAGGCGGCCATGTCGCGGCGGAGCTGGTCGGCCTCGCCGGGGGTGTAGTCGGCGGCGACCACGGCGAGCCGCATCACCTGCTCCTGGAACAGCGGCACGCCGAGGGTCTTGGACAGCACCGGCTCGAGGCACGGGTGCGGGTACTCGACCTTCTCGAGGCCGCGACGGCGGCGGAGATACGGGTGGACCATGCCACCGGTGATCGGGCCCGGGCGCACCAGGCTGACCTCGACGACCAGATCGTAGAACGTGCGCGGGCGCAGGCGCGGCAGCATCGACATCTGCGCGCGGCTCTCGATCTGGAACGTGCCGACGGTGTCGGCGGTGCAGATCATGTCGTAGGTGTCCGGATCCTCGGCGGGGATGGTCGCCATCGTCAGCTCGATGCCTCGGTGCTGGCGCAGCAGGTCGAACCCGAGGTGGAGCTGATGGAGCGCGCCGAGCGCGAGCAGGTCGACCTTGAACAGCGCGAGGTTCTCGAGATCGTTCTTGTCCCACTGGATCACGGTGCGGCCGGTCATCGCGGCGTTCTCGATCGGCACGATGTCGTGGACCGGCTCGTGCCCGAGGAGGAACCCGCCCGGGTGGACCGACAGGTGGCGCGGGAACTCGAGGATCTCGTCGGCCAGCCGCGCGAGGTGGGCCACCGCGGTGCCGCCGTGCTCGTCGAGCCCCGCCTGGGCGAGCGCGGTAGGCTCGACCACCCCGCCCCACCCCGACAGGTGCTTGGCGACGCGATCGAGCGCGGTCTCGGGGATGCCGAGCACCTTGCCGACGTCGCGCACGGCGGACCGCGGGCGGTAGCGGATGATGTTGCACACCATCGCGGCGTGATCGCGGCCGTACACGCCGTAGACGTGCTGGATCACCTCCTCGCGGCGCTCGTGCTCGATGTCGAGATCGATGTCCGGCGGCTCGGCGCGCTCGCGCGACAGGAACCGCTCGAACAACAGGCCCATCCGCACGGGATCGACCGCGGTGATGCCGAGGCAGAAGCACACCGCCGAGTTGGCCGCCGAGCCGCGGCCCTGGCACAGGATCCCGCGGCGCCCGCAGAACGCCACGATCTCGTACATGGTCAGGAAGTAGCCCGGGTAGTCGAGCTCCTCGATCAGCGCGAGCTCGAGCGCGAGCTGGCGCGACACGCTCGACGGCACGTCGCCGTCGTAGCGCCAGGCCGCGCCCTCGTCGACGAGCCGGCGGAGATAGGCGGCCGACGTGGAGCCATCGGGCAGGCGCTCGGACGGGTAGCGGTAGCGCAGCGCGCCGAGCGAGAACGTGCAGCGCGCGGCGATCTCGAGCGAGCGCGCGACCGCGCCGGGCTCGTCGACGTACAGCCGGCCGAACGCGTGGGGGGCGCGCAGATCGTGCTCGTCGTTGCCGCGCATGCGGCGGCCGGCGGTGGCGAGCGTGACGCCGTGGCGGATGCAGGTCAGCACGTCCTGCAGCGGCCGCCGCGCGCGCGAGTGGTAGAGCACCTCGGTGGCGGCGACCAGCGGCAGCCCGGCGGCGTGGGCCCGCGCGCGCAGGCGGGCCTCGCGCGGCACGTCGTCGGCGCGGCGGTGGCGCGCGAGCACCGCGTACAGGCGATCGCCGAACGCGTCGCGCAGATCCGCGATCACGCCAGCCGGCGGCTCGGCCACCCCGGCGAGCAGGCTGCCCTCCCCGCCCCACAGCGCGATCACGCCCGGCGCGCGCTCGCACACCTCGCGCCAGCTCGCGAGGGCGTCGCCCTTGTCGCAGCGCCGGCGCGCCGCGGTCACGAGCCGCGTCAGGTTGGCCCAGCCCGCGCGATCGGTGGCGAGCAGCACGAGCTGCGAGGTCGCGTCGGGGAGCGCGGGCGGCTCGGCGAGCGGGCCGCCCGCGTGCGTGCCATCGGGGGGCCCGCCATCGGGGTGCCCACCGCCGGGGTGCCCACCGCCGGGGTGCCCACCGCCGGGGTGCCCACCGCCGGGGTGCCCACCGCCGGGGTGCCCACCATCGGGGCGCCCACCATCGGGGTGCCTCCCGTCCGCGGCGGCGCCGCCGAGCGCGAGTTGCGATGCGGTGGTGGCCGGGGTGCGCGGCTGGCGCGGCTTCGCGCGGCGGGTGCGCCCGCGCCGGCCGAGCGCCACGCCCGGCGACAGCACGTCGGTGTCGGCGCCCCAGCCTGGCCCGCGGCCGACGTGCGCGCCGTCGTTGTCCGCGCCGTCGTGCGCGTGCAGCCCCCCGCGCCCGAGCGTGACCGGCGACGCCGTCAGCTCCGCGCCCGGCGCGGCGACCGTGACCTGCGCGCCGCACACCAGCTGGACGCCCAGCTCGTGCGCCTTCATGTGCGCGCGGACCATCCCGTACACCCCGTCGCGATCGGTGATCGCGATCGATCCCAGCCCGACCCGGTGGGCCTCCTCGACCAGCTCCTCGGGGTGGCTGGCGCCCTCGAGGAACGAGAAGTTCGACTTGCACCACAGCGGTGCGTACGCGGTCACTGACCGAGTGTTCAGTACGCGAGAACCCCTGTCAATCCAGCCACCTGGGTTTCGCGTCCGATGCGCTAAGGTCCGCCGCCATGTCCACCCCCGCCGCCTTCTCCGCCCTGCTCGCCGCGTCGCCCGTGTGGCTCGCGCCGATGGAGGACGTGTCGGACGCGGTCTACCGCCGGATCTGCCGCGAGGTCGGCGCGCGCCTGTGCGTCACCGAGTTCGTGCGCGCCGAGCAGCTGATCGCGGGCGCCCGCAGCGCGATCAAGAAGATCCACCTCGCGGCCGACGACCAGCCGACCGCGATCCAGATCTACGGTGCCGACGCCGCCCTGCTGCTCGAGGCCGCCCGCCTCGCCGAGGCCGCCGAGCCCGCGTTCATCGACATCAACTGCGGCTGCTGGGTGCCCAAGATCGTGCGCGGCGGCGCGGGCGCGGCGTGGCTGCGCGATCCCGCGAAGATGGTCGAGATGGCGCGCCAGGTGGTGGCCGCCGTCGCCCTGCCGGTCACGGTCAAGACCCGGATCGGCTGGGGCCCCGAGTCCGACATGCCGATCGTCGATCTCGCGCGCCGCCTCGAGGACGCCGGCGTCGCCGCGCTGACCATCCACTGCCGCACCGCGAAGATGGGCCACACCGGCGCCGCGGACTGGCGCTGGGCCGCGCGCGCCCGCGAGGTCGTCTCGATCCCCGTGATCGTCAACGGCGATGTCCGGACCGCGGACGATGTCACCCGCGCTCTCGCCGAGACCGGCTGCGCCGGCGTGATGATCGGCCGCGGCGCGATCGACCACCCGTGGGTGTTCCGCGAGGCCGACGCCGCCCTCGCCGGCCAGCCGTGGGCGCCTCCCACCCCCGACGAGCGGTTCGCGATGTACGCGCGGATCGTCACCGCCAACAGCGACGAGCGCGGCGAGTGGCGCGGCGTGCCGATGTCGCGCCGGCACCTCGGCGTCCTCGGCGAGCACGCCCTCGCGATCCGCCCGCGCCTGTTCGCCACCACCACGCTCGCCGACACCCTCGGCGTCCTCGACGACGCCCTCGCCCGACCTGCAGCATAGGGCGAGCGCCCGAGAGGGCCGGCCGAGTCCGACCGAGCTTCAACAGCCTGCTGGCCGGGCTGCGGACCGGGACGCGGGGGTCACGCCTGGTGGGCGTCATCCGTGCGCGTCGGGAGTTATCCACACTGGTTGTGATGGTTTCTCCGGCCCCCTGTTCGGCCCCGGATACAATCATCGCGCGACAATGAGACAGTCAGCCATGCGTTACTGTCCAACCGCGTTCGCGCTCCTCGCGGCGTGTCGGATCAACTTCGATCCGGCGGGCGAGATCACCGACGCGGTGAATCCCGATGGCACGCCCGCCGACGCGGCGCCGGATGCGCTGTTCACGCCGCTCGTCCAGGCGGTCTCGCTCGACGCTGTGGCCGGCGCCGGACTCACGCTCGACGGCACCATTGGACTCGCGCCGATCACGGCCGGCAACATGGTCTTGGTGGTCTGCGGCGGCCTGGACTTGCAGAACGCGTGCAGGCCGATCTCCACGCCGCCTGCAACGTGGCAGGAGATCGATGGCGGCACGACGCTCGGCGTCTACGTCACATGCAACGCGCCTGCCATCACGTCGATCATGGTGATGAACGGCGGCACCGAGCTGAACGTGATCGTGACCGAGTGGTCCGGCGTCGCCGCGAGCTGTTACGACACCGGCAAGACCTCGACGGCGTGCGCGACCGCCCCGACCGCATGGAACTCGCTCGCGACCCCGACCACGAGCCAGAACCGCTCGCTGATCGTCACGCTCGGCACCGCGGGATCAGTCGATGCCGGCTGGAGCGTGGATGCTCCATACGCGATGGCGAAGGATGCGACCGGCGTGAACGGCGCGTCCAATCCGTTCGTCGCATATCAGGAGGTCGACGCCCCACCGATGCCGTACGCCGGTTCGGGATTCGTGAACCAGTACTCGTCCGCGTGCTTCAACGACGTGTTCGCGTTCAACCGTCCATGACTCACACCGACGTGCGGGCGGCGCGCCGCGCGCCCCTGCGGCAGGTCGGGGCCTCGGCGCAGGGTGCGGGCGAGCGTCCGGTGGGCGACGACCGCGAGGATGCCGCGCCGGCCACCGCACGCGCCTGAAGGACATCATCGGCGAACACGCGGCGGAGCAGATCGCCCACGGCAGCCGACCGGAGCGTGGCCCCGGCGCGGCAGTGGACGGCATCCCGCGCCTGATCGAGCTGGCCGGCCACGATGGCCCGCTCGAGGGCGTGCTGTCGGCGATGTGCGCCGAGCTCGCCGCGATCGCCGCCGTCGACATCGCGAGCGTGTACGTCCGCGATGCCGATCGCCTCGTGATGCGCGCCAACCACGGGTTCGGCGCCACCGCGCTCGGCACCACGCTCGCCGTCGGCGAGGGCATCACGGGCCTGGTCGCCGAGTGCATGCGCCCGGTGTCCGCCGTCCACGCCGCCGCCCTGCCCGCCTACAAGCCGGTGCCCGGCCTCGGCGAGGAGCGGTTCCCGGTGTTCGCGGGCATCCCGTTGATCGGCGGCGCGCGCGTGATCGGCGTGCTCGTGCTCCAGCGCCGCGTGGACGCGTTCGCCACCGACGAGGTGACGCTCGCCACCGCGCTCGGCGCGCCCGTCACCCTCGCGATCGAGCGCCGCCTCGCCACCGCTGCCCGCTCCGCGCGCCTCGCCGGCACCCCCCACGCGCCGGGTGCCGTGCTCGGCCGCGCCGGCGTGGTCCCCACCTCGACCGCGCTCGCCGCCGACGACGACACGCGTGATGGCCGCGACAGTCGCGAGTTCGACGCCGGCGCCCCCGAGCGCACGCTCGACCGCGCCTACGGCCGCCTCCGTGACGACCTCGGCCGCGCGAACAAGCGCCTCGCCGACGCGCCCGCGCCCGCCGTCGGCGCCGCGCTCGACCGGCTCGCCCTCGCGCTGTGCGACGCGCGCCTGCGCGAGCGCCTGGTCGCCGCGCTCAGCGCCCCCGCCCGCACCGGCGCCTCGAGCGCCCCCGGCGGCCTGCGCACCGTCGCGCGCGAGTACGCCCGCGTCCCCTACCGCCTCGGCACCATCACCGACAGCGCCGAGAGCACCGCCGACATCGAGGAGCTGTGCGTGCTACTCGGCGAGCCGCGCGGCCTGCGGCCCGGCGCCATCTGGATCGCCGACCGCGTCCACGCATTCGTTGCGCTCGCCGCCGTGGCCCGCGGCGCCGCCGCGCTGGTCGCGAGCGACGTGGTGTCCCCCGCCGCGATCGCAGTCGCCCGCGCCGCCGGCCTGCCCGTGGTCAGCGACGTCCCCGGCCTGTTCGCGTGGGTCCGCCCCGACGATCTGCTCGCCGTCGACGGCACCACCGGCGCGGTGCTCGTGCACCCGGCGCCGAGCGACATCGAGCGCCTCCGCCGCGGCTGACGGGGCCAGCCGAACGTTGACAACGTGCCAGCCGGGCGGTGCACAGCGCCGCGGAGGGCAGACCTTCACCCTGTTGAACCACACGCGGATGTGACGCCTGATAGCGGTCGGCCCTGCGCATGGGGAGTTATCCACACCAAGTTGTCTTGGTTTCGCCGGCCCCCTGTTCGTCCCTGTTCGTCCATCCCTCCCGGCGACATCGAGCGCATGTGTCGACGCTGAGCAGCGCCGTCGGCGGGGCGACGTCAGCGGCGGCGCCGCCGGGGTGCGCCCGGCGCCAGCCGCGCCGCCGCAAAGAGCCCGAGGAACACGAGCCCGGCCCCGCACCCGACCATGAGATCAGGGCCCGAGGTGGGCACCCGCGCGCCCCCGTCGCACACGCATGCCGCCGGCCGCGTCGGCCCGCGCTGGCCCGCGTAGAGGAACGCGTAGGCCTGGCCGCGCTCGGCACACGCCGCCCGGCACCGCGGGTCGACGACAAACGCGCGGCACCCCACGTATCCCACCACACCCAGCCCGAGGAACAGCACGAAGCCGAGCACCGCCCACCAGCCGGACGGGAGCCCGCGGGCGTCGGCGGGTGGCGCCGGCGGGGACATGAGCTGAAGCGTACCACGCCAGCGCCGCGCGCGGCGGGCGACCACCGACGGGACCGAGGCACGTCCTCGGCCGCGTCCCGCGGGCCGCTGAGCGGTATGGGCCCAGGCGGGGCGAACAGGGGTCCGGGGGCGAACAGGGGCCCGACCGGCCACCCAAGGCATCCCCTGTTCGCCTATTCGACCGAGCCCTGCCAGAACCAGCGCCGGCGCGTGCGGTCGTAGTAGACCCACAGGCAGTCGCCGCGGCGGAGCTCTGCGAAGTGGTACTCGCGGTGGGTGGCCACGCCGTCCTCGTGGGCCCACCAGCCTCCGGCCACGATGTACGGGCCGACGATCCGCACCACCGCGCCGTGCTCGAGGCCGGACAGCAGCCAGCCATCGTCGCGGGCCTGGCGGGCCTGCGGGGGCAGCGGCTGCGGGCGGGCCAGCAGCCGGCGCACGAGCGGCTGGACGAGCCGCGGCGTGGGCTGCGCGGGCACCACGTGGACCAGCCGCTCCCAGCCGAAACTCGCCTCGGGCAGATGGCCGTCGCGCAGCACCGCGCGGACGACCGCGTCGTCGCCGAGCTCGGCGCGCAGCTGGGCCACCGCCTCGTCGGCGGCGCGCAGGTCCCGCCGCGGCCGCGATGCGAACAGCGCGAGCTGCTCGCGCGAGGCGGGCGCGTCGTCGGCCCATACCCGCACCGCGTTGACCGGCGCGACCGGCGGCTGCCCGGTCAGGCGCAGGTGAACGAGCCGCAGCAGCGCCCGCCCGTCGAGCGTGGCCGCGGCGGGCTTGATGACATCCGCGCGCAGCTCGATCCGCGCGACCCCGAACTTGAGCGACAGCTCGAGGTGGAGCGCCACCAGGGCGCGGCCGCGCGCGGCGAGGCGCTCGAGCAGCCGATCGAGCGGCGCCTTGATCACGAACACGAGGCGCTCGACGTCGTTGTCCTCCTCGTCGAGCAGCGCGCGCTCGTCGGGCGCCTCGGGCGGCGCGACCGGCACCAGCGGATCCCAGCGCTCGCCCGCCGCGAGCTGGTAGAGCCGGTGCGCCTCGCGCCCGAACCGCTCGAGGATGCCGCCGCCGGGTAGCCGCACCATCTGCCCGACCGTGGTCACGCCGAGCCGCGCGAGCGCGTCGCGCAGCCGGGGCGCGATGTCGAGGCGCGCGAGCGGCACCGCCCGCGCCGAGGCGCGCTCGTCGGCGTCGGTCCGCAGCACGGTGACGCCGTGGCGCGTGGCGCGCGCGATCGCGTACGTCGCGAACCGCGAGAACCCGACCACCACCGCGCCCTGGTACCCGAGATCGGTGATCGCCCGCGCGATCGCCGTGCCCCACGCGGTGCCGGGCGCGGCGCCGCGGGTCTCGCTCGTCAGGTCCACGGCGGCCGCGGCCGGATCCGTGGCGGGCGCTCCGGCCGGGTCGAGAAAGATCCGGTCGAGCCCCGCGCCATCGAGCCAGAACGTGCCGGCATCACCGGGCTCCACCGCGGGCGACAGCCGGTGCAGCGCGGTCCGCAGCTCGGTGATCGCGGCCTCGATCTGCTCGGCCGGCACCACCCTCGCGTACAGCCCTCGACACAGCGACAGCGCGTGCGCGTAGCGCTGCCCCGCGAGCACGCCGGTGGCGCGCGCGCGCTCGCACGCCCACAGCACCAGGCCCTGGGGGCGGTCGTCGCCGATCACCACCACGGGGTGCGCCCGCAGCGCGGGCTCGCGCCGCCACACCAGCTGGAGCGGCAGCGCCGGAACGTCGAGGCACGCGACACGCGACACTGACCAAGTGTTCAGCAAACCAAGAAGAGTTGTCAATCCAGCAAGTTAATCCGGATGGTTCGGACGACCGATCCCGCCCCGCTCGTCGTGCAGCGCGATCGGCGAGGCGCGCGCGCCCAGGCCGACCGCAGGATGATCTCCGACGCACGTCTCCGCGGAGACGCTCACCCCGCGCCGCGGCACGGGAGACCGCGTGCTGGTCGTTCAGGCACGTCTCCGCGGAGACGCTCACCACGCGCCTCCGGCACCGGAGACCGCGTGATCGGCGTTCAGGCACGTCTCCGCGGAGACGCTCACCACGCGCCTCCGGCACCGGTGACCGCGTGATCGGCGTTCAGGCACGTCTCCGCGGAGACGCTCACCACGCGCCTCCGGCACCGGAGACCGCGTGATCGGCGTTCAGGCACGTCTCCGCGGAGACGCTCACCACGCGCCTCCGGCACCGGTGACCGCGTGATCGGCGTTCAGGCACGTCTCCGCGGAGACGCTCACCACGCGCCGCCGGCACCGGAGACCGCGTGATCGGCGTTCAGGCACGTCTCCGCGGAGACGCTCACCACGCGCCTCCGGCACCGGGGACCGCGTGATCGGCGTTCAGGCACGTCTCCGCGGAGACGCTCACCACGCGCCTCCGGCACCGGTGACCGCGTGATCGTCGTTCAGGCACGTCTCCGCGGAGACGCTCACCACGCGCCGCCGGCACCGGGGACCGCGTGATCGGCGTTCAGGCACGTCTCCGCGGAGACGCTCACCACGCGCCGCCGGCACCGGGGACCGCGTGATCGGCGTTCAGGCACGTCTCCGCGGAGACGCTCACCACGCGCCGCCGGCACCGGGGACCGCGTGATCGGCGTTCAGGCACGTCTCCGCGGAGACGCTCACCACGCGCCTCCGGCACCGGGGACCGCGTGATCGGCGTTCAGGCACGTCTCCGCGGAGACGCTCACCACGCGCCGCCGGCACCGGGGACCGCGTGATCGGCGTTCAGGCACGTCTCCGCGGAGACGCTCACCACGCGCCGCGGCACGGGAGACCGCGTGATCGGCGTTCAGGCACGTCTCCGCGGAGACGCTCACCACGCGCCTCCGGCACCGGAGACCGCGTGATCGTCGTTCAGGCACGTCTCCGCGGAGACGCTCACCACGCGCCGCGGCACGGGAGACCGCGTGATGGCCGTTCAGGCACGTCTCCGCGGAGACGCTCACCACGCGCCGCCCGGCGTGGGCTCGATGGCAGCCCCGGAGTAGGTTCCACCCATGCAGGACAAGGTCATCGTCATCACCGGCGCCTCCGCGGGCATCGGCGAGAAGCTCGCGGAGGTGGCCATCGCGCGCGGCGCACGCGGCGTGGTGCTGGCGGCGCGCCGGGAGGCCCCGCTCGCGGCCCTCGCGGCGCGGCTCGGCGATCGCGCGATCGCGGTGGTCGCCGACGTCAGCGTGCGCGTCCACAACGAGCGCCTCCGCGATCAGGCGATCGCACGGTTCGGCTCGATCGACGTGTGGGTCGCCAACGCGGGCCGCGGCATCTCGCGCCCGGTCACCCAGCTCACGGACGCGGACGTCGACGACATGATGACCACCAACTTCAAGTCCGTGCTGTACGGCATCCAGGCCGTGGTCCCGCACTTCCAGGCGCGCGGCCAAGGTCACCTGATCGCCGTCTCGTCGATGCTCGGCCGGATCCCGATGGCGCCGATCCGCAGCGCGTACAGCGCGGCCAAGGCCGCCGTCAACTCGCTGATGACGAGCCTCCGCCTCGAGCTGCGCCCCACCCACCCGGGCATCCACGTCAGCACCGTGATGCCGGGCGTCGTCGCGACCGATTTCGGCACCAGCGCGCTCCACGGCGGTCCGGACTCGCGCAGCCTCGCCGGCGCCCAGCCCGTCGAGGAGGTCGCCGCCGTGATCGCGGACCTGATCGAGCACCCGCGCGCCGAGGTCTACTCGCGCCCCCAGATGCGCGAGTTCGCCGCGCGCTACTTCGCCGCCGACGACGTCGCCGCCCTCGAGGCCGGCCCGCCGTTCATGATGCCGCCGCGTCCCTGAGCGTCACGGCGAGGCACTCGCTCGGGCGATCCTCGCGCCATGGCCCCTCCGGATCGGCGGCCTCGCCGACCTCGACGTCGACACGGTCCCGCTGCCCGCGGGCACGATGGACGTCACGCGCGTCGATCGCGAGATCGCCGGCAAGGCGCGCCGGCAGGGTGCGGTCGGCCGCGTGGCCGCCATCGCCGACGACATGGTGGAGGTCGTGTTCGTCGATGGTGCCCGCGCGCGCTACCTGCGCACCGAGGTGACGGCGCGGACGCTGGGCGAGGTGCGGTTCGCGCACCGGCGCGAGGTGCGGTTCGCGCACCGGCGCGAGGCGCACGGGGAGGACCTCCGCGCGTGTGTGGTGGTCGACACGCTCGTCGGGTCACGCGCGTGGGGCCTGGCCAGCGCGGACTCCGACGAGGATCGGCGCGGCGTCATGGTCCTCCCGATGCCGTGGACCGCGGGGCTGGTCGACCCACCCGGCGAGCTCGTGTCGGCCGACGGATCGTCGACGTACGGGGAGGTCGGCAAGGTGATCCGGCAGGCGCTACGCGCCGATCCGAACACGCTCGAGATGCTGTTCGCGCCGACGGAGGTGGTGGACCCGATGGCGGAGGAGCTCGTGGCGATGCGCGACGGCTTCGTCTCGCAGGCGCTCTACGGCAGCTTCGGCCGCTACGCGCTCGCGCAGCTGGACCGGCTCGAGGACAACCAGCGCCTGGCACAGCACCGCGGCCTCGTGCTGCGCTGGCTGCGCGCGGACCCGGGCCTCGCGCTCGACGCCGTCGCGGAGCGCCTCGCCGACGAGGCCGCCGTCGCGGCACCGACACGCGCGGATGCCGTGCGGCGCGCGCGTGACTACGTCAAGCAGCTGTACCGCTCGATGGCGGATCAGGGCGTCATCACGGCCGGTGAGTGGCGCACGCTGGTCACGTATGCGACGAGCGCGGCCGACCTCCCCGATCTCGAGATGCCGCGCGACCTGCCCCCGAAGAACGCCTACAACCTGGTCCGGTTGCTCGATCTCGCGATCCGCTGGCTCCGCGGCGATCCGCCGTCCGTCGTGGTGAGCGACGCACTCCGCCCGACCCTGCTCGCGATCAAGCACGGCGAGGTGCCGATGCCCGACGTGCTCGCGATGGCCCGCGAGCTCACGCCCGCACTCGAGGCCGCGCGCGACGCGAGCCCCCTGCCGCTGCACGGTGACATCGAGCGCGCGGACGACGTCCTCCGCGCCATCCGCGAGGAGGCCCCGCGGCGCTGGGTCGGCCAGGTCGACGGCCCGTGGGGGGACGGACGCCCCGCCGCCCCCTGCGGCGAGGTCGCCTCGTGGACGCGATCACCGCCGTCGATGTCGAGGCGGCCCGCTCGCCCCTGCCCGACGAGCCGCCAGCGCGTGCCTTCGCGGCCGCCAGCGCGTGCCTTCGCGGCCGCCGATGCGTGGCTGCGCGAGACGCGCCGGACGTACGTCGATCGCTCATGACCGGCGGTCGGGCTCGTGATGTGCCCGGTCGAGAACCATATCAGGCGCGAGCGAGACCGGGCTCGGCCGCGTGGGATGGATCACCGCTTCTTCGGGGGCGCCTTTCTCGCCGGCGCCTTCCTCGCCGGCGCCTTCCTCGCCGGCGCCTTCCTCGCCGGCGCCTTCCTCGCCGGCGCCTTGTTCGCGGTCCCACGAGGTCGCCCCGTTCGCCCGGGGCGCGGTGGCGGCAACGACGGCTTCGACCCTCGCTGCGATGGCGCGCGCGCACCCACGGCGGTCTTGATCACCGCGTCGAGCCCGCGAGCCAGCTCCGGCGTATCCGCCAGGGCGGCGAGCTCACGGACGCGCGCCCGCACGCGCCCGAGATCGAGCTTCGGGTAGAGCGCAAGCAAGGCCACCACGTCGTCCATGTCCTTGCCGCGGCCGGCGATCGCCTTGAACACGACGAGGTCCTCGGGGCGAGCCATGGGTGCCTTCACCGTGCCGAACGTCGCGACCGTCGCCGCCTCGAGCGCCTCGTACTCGAACTCCGTCCAGGCGAACGACACATCGAAGTCCACACCCGAGGGTTCGTGTCGAAGAAGCAACACGAGGTTCTCGCGCGCGAACGCGGCCGCGTCCTCGATGCGCGGATGGATCCGCTTCTTCCCGAGGATGGAGAGCAGCGCGTCGACCTCGATCGCATCGCCGCGGACAGCGACATCGATGTCGGCCGTGAACCGCCGAACGCCACGCGCGATCACGGCGATGCCGCCGATCACCATCCACGCCGCGCCGCTCTTGGTCAGCGCGGAGGCCAGGTCGCGGAGCGCGTCCTGGAGCCGGCGATCACCGCGCGCGGCCACGCATCGCCCGCTTCTGGATCCGGGCCCAGCGGCGGCGCACCTCGACCACGGAGGCCTCACTCGCAGGGTCGCGCGGCCCCGGCCACATGCCCATCTCGGCGAGCGCGTTCACGGCCGAGAGGGCTTCCGCGACCGCCTGTGCGGGGTCTGGACCTTCCGCGGCGGAGATCTCATGGATCCGCGCGGCCGCGCGTGCTTGCCCGTGAAGCCAGCGCCGCACCGCCGTGGCCTCGTCAGGCTTCATCGCGCAGCTCCAGGTGATGGCGAGGCCACCGCTCCACAGTACATGCTGAACGTGCGTGCGGATGGACTCGAGCCACGCATCAGGCCCGGCTCGCGGTCACATCCCCGCCGGGCCGCGCACCGCGCGCGTGCGCAGCCAGCCCGGGCCGCGCCGCTTGTCCTTGAGCGCGCGCACCTCGACCGCGTAGCCGTCCCGGGTGCGCAGGCGCAGCGCCTCGGCGCGCAGCGACACCAGCGAGCCGAGCGAGCTGCTGTCCCGCGGCTTGTCCGTCAGGCACACCACCGCCGCGTCGTGCGCCTGCGCGAGCGCGACCAGCCGGCCCTGCGCGACCGTGGGCACCTCGACGTCCGTGGCGCCGAGATCGAGCACGAGCAGGCCGAACGCGCCGGACCGCAGCAGCCGCTCGGCCGCGCGCGCCGCCGCCAGCACCGAGGGCGCGCGCACCACCACGAGCGCCGCGAGATCCAGCCCCGCATCCGCGGCATCGGGCGGATAGAACGTGCCCACCGGCGCGCCACCCCCGCCGCCCCACGGCACGATCCACGCGACCGGCTCGCCCTCGCGCTGCGCCTCGAGCGCGAGCGCGACCGCCGTGGTCAGCGCGGCGGACGCCCCGCGCGCGGACACCTCGACGAGCCGCCCGCGCAGCGCCCCGAGTGTCCACGGCTCCGGGGCGCGGACGCGGCGCTGCTCGAGCTCGTCGAGCGACGACAGCGCGGGGGCGATGCGGTCGATGCGGTCCAGGCGATCGATGCGATCGATGCGATCGATGCGGTCGATGTGGGCAGGACCCTCATCGGGCCCGCGCCGCGCCGCCGCGGTGGCCGCGCCGCCGGTGGTGGTGCTCGCCCGCGCCTTGGCCAGGAACTCTCGAAGGGCATCCGTCATGTGAACGCATGTTCAGTATCACCCCGGCCTGACAGTTCGCCCACCCGTCAGGGAGTCAGCGTGATCTCGATGACTTGCGCCTGACCGTTGCGCTCGAGCGCGAGCCGCACGCGCCCCGCGCCGCGCGCACGCGTGATCACTGCGCGCAGCTGATCTGGGTCAGTCAGCGGCTCGCCATTGACCGCGAGCACCTGATCGCCGTTGACCAGCCCGAGCGCGGCGAGTGGCGAGCCCGGGCGGATCCCGAAAACCTTGTAGCCGATCGGCTGACCCGCGCGGAACGCCGGCACCAGCCGCGCCGAGCGCGCGACCACCATCGGATCGGCGATCAGCTGATCGAGCAAGCTCCGCGGCATCTCGACATGCGTGGCATCGCGCCGGACGATCCCGCTCACGTCCGGCCCGCTCACGTCCGGCCCGCTCACGTCCGGCCCGCTCACGTCCGGAGGTGCGGCGAGCACACCGGGGGCCGGCGCGTCCGGACTGCGCAGCGCCAGCCACGCATCGCGCAGCGACCCCTCGATCCGCCAGCGCACCACCAGTGGCGCGCCGGCACGCTCGAGCTCCACGAACACCGTGGTCACTCGCTGCGTCCGCGCCGCGCGCGCCGCGTCCTGCACGTCGAACGGGCGCCGCACGATCCGCCCGCCGATCGAGGTGATCACGTCGCTGGCCGCGACCCCGAGCGCGGGCGCCAGCGCCGCATCGGTGACGCGGAGCCCACGCGGGCCCGCCGGCCCGATCACGGTCTCGACGAGCTGCGCCCCACCCGCGCGCTCGAGCGCGACCACGTCCGCGGCGCGCACCGCCTGCTCGAACAGCGGCAGCGCGCCAGGGACCACCGCCATCGTCGTGCGCGCCGGGGTACGGGTCACCACGACGATCAGCGCCACCCCGACCACGACCAGCGCGGTGATCGCGAGGCCGAGCGCGATCGCCGGGGTCCGTCCGCTCAGTTCCACGGGGCTCCGCCCCGCCCTGCGCGGCAAGCCGCGCAGGGTTCCCACCCAGGTTTCGAGACTGTTTCACAGCCTCTCAGCCCGCGCGCATCGGCCATTCCCCGAGCATGCGCGGAACGTGTGCCCAGGAGAAGCCCGCACGCATCCGGACGGCACGTCCGTTGCTGGATCACGGTGCATGACCAACGAACCCTTCGCTCCCTGGCCCGCGCCCGAGCCGACGTCCGCGATCGCGGGCCCGGACTACGTCGCGCTCGTGATCGAGTGGGCCGACGACCGCGAGGTCACCCGCGAGATCGCCCGCGTACCCACGCGAACCGTGATCCCGTCGCTGGCCCGGATCGGCTCCGCCCTCGCCGGCACCGTCGGCGCACTCGTACTCGCGCGCTGGAGCGTGCGCCGCCGCCGCCACGCCTGACGTCAGGCAGCTGCCCCCCCGGCACGTGCGCTGCACCCGTGCATGCCATGCCCATCGAGATCGACATCGTGGAACAGGCGACCATCGAGTCGTTCCCCGCCAGCGACCCGCCGGGGTGGATCCTCAGCTCCGCGGCCCCGTCCGAGAGCACCACGCGCCCGCGTCCCGAGGACGCCCGCGCCCGCCCGCGGCGGCGCATGTGGCGCGCGATCACCCTCGGCGCCGGTGCGGCCGGGATGATCGGGGTGGTCGCGTTCGTGCTGCACCGTCGCGGCGTGTTCTGAGACGCACGAGCGCCCGCACGCGCACGAGCGCGCGCACGAGCACGAGCGCCCGTGCCCGTGCGGCTCAGCGCCGGCCCGGGACGCCGAACGTGGCTTCGACCTTGTCGGTCTTGCCGCCGCGCACGTACGTGACCGTCGTGGTCTGGCCCGGCTTCGCGTTGGTCAGCACGTACATCAGGTCGCTGACGCTGCCGATCTCGGTGGTGCCGATCTGGATGATCAGGTCACCGCCCTTGAGGCCGGCCCTGGCCGCGGCGCCCTCGGGCACCACGTCGGACAGCAGCACGCCCTTGGGCTGGTTCGGATCCTCGCTGTACGACGGCACGGTGCCGAGCGAGGCGCCGCGCCGGCGCTGGTCCCCGCCGCGCAGCAGCTCGGGCGGCGCCTTCACGTAGGTCAGCGGCGCGGCCACGTTCGCCGTCGCGAACGCGGTGGCGGTCGCGATCTGCACGACCTTGGCGCCGCCGACCGCGTTGATCTTGCTGCTGTCGTCGGTGGCCGTGTGGTAGTCGAGGTGGTTGCCGGTGAAGAAGAACAGCACCGGCACGCCGGCCACGTAGAACGGCATGTGATCCGACGGGCCGTAGCCCGAGCCGCCGATCGTGCACTGCACGCCCGCGGCGCGGCACGCCGGCGCGACCAGGTCCTTCCACTCGGTGGCCGAGTCGCCGCCGGCCACGTGGAGCTGGCCCATCCGCATGCGCCCGACCATGTCGAGGTTGAGCATGGCGATCATCGGGTCCTTGGTCGGCGGGTGCTTGACGTAGTGGAACGAGCCGAGGTCGCCCATCTCCTCGGCCGAGAACCCGACGACGTAGACGTCGCGCTGGAGCTCGGTGCGCCGCTCCGCCAGGCCGCGCGCGATGCCGATCAGCGCCGCCACGCCCGAGGCGTTGTCATCGGCGCCGTTGTGGACCGCGCTGACGTTCGGATCGAGCGCGCTCGCGCCGCCCATGCCGAGGTGGTCGACGTGCGCGCCGATCACGACCACGCCGGGCAGCCTGGTCACGGCGCCGGCGCGGATCACGCCGACGACGTTCGCGGTGGCGGTGCGCACGGGATCGAGCGCGACGGTCAGCTTGGCCTTGTGGCTGCCCTGGTAGAGCCCGGCGGCGGCCGCGCGCGTGATCACCACGATCGGGATCCCGGCCTCGCTCTCGGCGGCGGCCAGCTTCGGCAGCGCCGCCTCCTCCTGCTTCGGATCACCCGCATCGACGACGATCAGCGCCCTGGCGCCGCGCTGCTTGGCGACGAACGCCTTGTAGCGGAGATCGCCGAGGCGGGTGGACGTCGCCGCATCGAGCTTGGCCTCGGCGGGAACGAAGCGGTACGCGAGGGCGATCTTGCCCTTCACGTTCTTGCCCTTGTAGTCGTCGAGCTTGCTGGCCTCGTCGAGGAGGCCGTAGCCCACGGGGACGATCGCGCCCTCCGCGGAGCCGCTCGCCGACGACGACAGCGGCGCGAGGTCGGCCGCGCCGAGCGTCACGCCGTCGATGGTGAGGGCGGTCGCGGCGTTGCGCTTGACCTCGGTGGTGACCTCGAACGGCTGGCGCCACGCGCCCGCGAGACCGGGCTCCACGCCCAGCGCCGTCAGCTCCTTCTCGACGTAGGCGAGCGAGGCATCGAGCCCCGGCGTGCCCACGCCGCGGCCATCGCGGTCGTCCCCGGCGAGGTAGGCCACGTGGGCCGCGAACCGCTCCGCCGCCGCGACGTCGGGCACCTGCGACGTCCCCACCCCCGCGATCGGGGGCCGCTCGACCCAGTCCGCGAGGAACACGTTGGTGTCGGTGTCCTTCGCGGGGGTGCCGGTGGCGACGTACTTCCCATCCACGACGTACTTGCGGTTCGAGGAGAACGCGAGCGTCTTGCCGTCGGGCGAGAACACCGGGAACCCGTCGAACCCGCCGCTGAACGTGATCTGCTCGAGGCCGGTGCCGTCGATGTTGATCGCGTAGATGTCGAACTCGGCCGACCGCGGGTTGCGGAAGTTCGACGAGAACAGCACGCGCTTGCCGTCGGGGAAGAAGAACGGGGCGAACTCGGCGCCCGCCATGTACGTGATCTGGCGGGCGTCGGTGCCGTCCGCGTTGGCGACGAACAGGTCCATCTGGGTCGGCTTGACCAGGCCCTGTGCGAGCAGCGCCTTGTAGGTGTCGAGCTCAGGGCCGGCGGGTCGCGACGAGCGCCACACGATCTTCGAGCAGTCCGCCGAGAAGAACGCGCCGCCGTCGTAGCCGGGCGTGCTCGTCAGCTGCTTGAGGTTCTTGCCATCGGCGTCCATCCGCCACAGCTCGAGGTCGCCGCTGCGCACCGACGTGAAGATCATGCTGCCGTCGGTGGCGCACACGGTGGCCTCGGCGTCGTAGCCCGGCGTGTTCGGGGTCAGGTTGCGCAGGTTCGAGCCGTCCGCGTTCGCGCGGAAGATGTCGAACTCGAACAGGCCCCACATGTAGCCCTTGGTCATGTCCGGAGGCGTCGGGCACGCCGGCGAGCTCTCGTGGGTCGACGCGTAGACGATCTCCTGATCGCCCTTGAGAAAGTACGAGCAGGTGGTGCGGCCCTTGCCCGTCGACACCAGCTTCGTCGACCGGTCAGCGACGTTCATCACCTCGATCTGGTCGCACTGGTAGGGGGCCTTGTTGGTCTGGAGGATCAGCTTGTCGCCGCCGAACGCCCAGTACGCCTCGGCGTTGTCGCCGCCGAACGTGAGCTGGCGGATGTTCGCGAGGTGGCCCTCTCCGGTCACAGCGAGGTCGTGCGGGACCACGGGCGGCGGCAGCGTCGCCACCTTCTTGGTCGCCTCCGGCGGACAGCAGGCAGACAGCACGAGCAGGAGGAGCGGCACACCCTTCATGGAGCGGACCTTATCAGGGACTCGCCCGGACCGCGTCGACGCCGGGTGCGGCGCGCACGGGCGATCGCCGTGTATTGGGCGTATACAGTCCGCGCGTGTACTCCGTCGCCGATGCGGTGCGAACCGTGCTCCAGCGCGTCCCCCGGCTGCCCACCGAGCCGGTGCCGCTGGCCCGCGCACGCGGCCGCGTGCTCGCCATGGACGTGATCGCCACCCGCGCCCTGCCCGGGTTCGACAGCTCGGCGATGGACGGCTACGCGATGCGGGCCGCGGACGTCCCGGGCACGCTCCCCGTCGTCGGGACCGCGGCCGCCGGGGGCGACACGCAGCCGGTGCCCGCGGGCGCGGCGGCGCGGATCTTCACCGGGGCCCCCGTGCCGCCCGGCCTCGACACCGTCGTCATGCAGGAGGACGCCACGCGGACCGGGGACCTCGTCACGCTGCCGGCGGCCCGCGTCGGCGGCCACGTGCGGCGCCGCGGCGAGGACGTCGCGCCCGGGGACCGCGTGCTGACCGCCGGCACCCGCCTCACCGCGTGGCACCTCGGCCTGCTCGCCGCGCTCGGGCACGCCACCATCCTGGTCGCGCGCGCCCCGAGGGTCGCCGTGATCGCCACTGGCGACGAGCTCGTCGATGTCACCACCGAGCCGGGGTTCGGCCAGCTCGTCGACTCGTCCGCCCACGCGCTGCTCGGCCTCGTCGAGGAGGCCGGGGGCACGGCCACGCACCTCGGCATCGCGAAGGACGAACTCGCGTCGCTGGCGGCGCTGCTCGCGGCGGCCGCCGACCACGACGTCATCATCACGACCGGCGGCGTGTCGGTCGGCGATCGCGATCACGTGCGCCCCGCCCTCGCCGCGGCGGGCATCGAGCTCGCGCTCTACAAGGTGGCGATGAAGCCGGGCAAGCCGTTCGCGTTCGGCGTGCGCGCCGGTGCTGTCGCGCAGCCGGTGTTCGGCCTGCCGGGCAACCCGGTGTCGACGATCGTGGGGTTCGAGCTGTTCGTGCGCCCGGCGCTGCTCGCCATGCAGGGCGCTACCGTCGTCGAGCGCCCGCGCGTGCCCGTGGTCCTCGAGGGCGGCTACACCAAGCAGGCCGGCCGCGCGCACTTCCTGCGCGCCACCGTCACCCGCGACGGCGCCACGCTGCGCGCGGTCCCACATCCCCGGCAGGGCTCCGCCATGCTGTCGTCGCTCGTCGGCTGCAACGCCCTCGTCGAGCTCCCCGCTGACCTCACCGAGCTCCCGCCCGGCGCGTCCACCCCTGCACTCCTCCTCGAGGCCGTATGACCACCCCGCCCAGCGCCCCCCCGCTCCACGTCACCGCGACCACCGCCGACCGCGTCGACAAGGAGCTCACGCGCCACTTCCCGGCCGCCGGCCGCAAGCAGATCGCCGAGCTGTTCGATGCCGGGGCGATCAAGGTCGGCGGCAAGCGCGCGAAGAAGGGCGATCGCATCAGCCCCGGCGACGTCATCGAGCTGTCCCGCACGCCGGTCGCGGGCGAGGCGTTCCGGCCCGAGCCCGATGCCGAGGCCGGCGCCCGGCTCGAGGTCCTGCTCGAGCGCCCCGAGGTGATCGTGGTGCTCAAGCCGGCGGGTATGCCCTCGCAGCCGCTCAAGGCCGGCGAGCGCGGCACCGCCGCGAACGGGATCGCCGCCCGCTGGCCGGAATGCGCGGCGATCGGCGACGACGCCCGCGATGGCGGCCTCGTCCACCGCCTCGACATCGGCACGTCCGGCGCGCTGATCGCGGCCCGCACCCCCGAGGTCTACCGCGCGCTGCGCGAGGCGTTCGGCGGCGGCCTCGTCGACAAGGTCTACCGCGCGATCACCGAGGAGCGTCCGGTGTCCCGCGAGTGCGACGCCCCGCTCGTCCACCGCGGCAAGCGCGTGGTCGTCGACCACACCGACGGCCTGGCCGCCCACACCGCGTTCGAGGTCGAGCGCACCTCGGCCACCCACGCGCTGGTGCGATGCACCGCGCGCACCGGCCGCATGCACCAGATCCGCGCGCACCTCGCGCACGTCGCCTCGCCGATCGCGGGCGACACCCTGTACGGCGCGAACGCCGTGCCCGACCACGACGGCTTCTACCTGCACGCCGCGTCGATCACGTTCCCGCTCGGGGGCGAGCGCGTCCACATCGACGTGCCGGCGCCCGCGCGCTTCACCGCCGCGCTCGCCGCCTGCGGCCTCTGAGCGCTGACGACGAGCGTCAGGTCGGGCGCGCGAGGTCGCAGGCCTCGAGCAGGCACAGCATGCGCCCGACGCGCAGCCGCTCGGGCCGATCGCGCTGCGACTCGACGAGATCCGCGACCATGCGCTGGCCGTCGAGCAGATCGAACATCGCGACCAGCCCGTGGACCTCGAACCGCTCGGGGCCGACGCGCCGGGTGCGCGCCGCGCGTAGCTTGAGCGTGGCGTTCCGCATGATCCAGATGTCGACCTGCTCGTCGGACAGCAGCATCGCGCCCGCGCCGAGGATCTCGAACGCGTTGAAGTCGAGCGGAAACGCGTCGCGCGTGATTCTCGCGCCCGGCGTACCAGGCGAAGCTACCCTTGGTCCACGTGCAGACGTCGACGATCTTGGAGCGGACCTGCCGCGTCAGGTGGCGGAACACTTCGAGCGGCTTGAGCAGGCCCAGGCCGACCAGCGTGTCGCCGAGCTTGCCGCCAAAGTGCGGCATCATCGCGAGGGCCATCGCGAGCTCGCCGTCGCTGAGCACGCCCTTGCTGACGAGGTAGTTGCCCAGCAGCTCGCTCGCGATGTTCGACGACACGTGCTCCGGCTGGCCATTGCGGACGTAGAGGTCCTTCTTGATGCCGCCGACGGTGACCACCAGCAGGCCGGTGGCGCGCGCGGTCAGCAGGCTGAACAGGACCCGCAGCGGCGAGGTCACCGCGAAGTTGCCGGCGTCGTCCGGCGGCTCGGCGATGTCAGCGAGCGCGGGCGGGATCGGCCGCCGCGAGCGCGCCACCTCCTCGGCGGTCGGCAGCTGGATGTCTCGCGAGCGAGCGCCCGGCGGCTCCTCGGTGAGCTCGTCGAAGCTGTGAGGGAGGGTGACCGCCGAGACCGCGCGGCTGATCGGGTCCGCCACCGGCGCCTGGATCACGCCGTCGTCGAACCGCGCCGCTCCGCCGAGGCGCGGGAGCTCGGCCCGGAGTGGCGCCGGCGGGATGACGACCGAGGGGACGAGCGGCGGCACCTGCACCGCGAGCGGGCGGACGGACACGGTCTCCACGCGCCGGAAGGCGATGTCGGCGGCGGCCGCGAGATCCGAGGCCGAGCTCGCGTGCGCGGGCACCCCCGGGGCGGGCGCCTCGGGCTCGTAGCTCACCGACATGATCGGCATGCTGTCGGCGCCGCCGAGGATCACCTGCGGGGCGCCGTCCTCCGCAGGGGCGCGCCCACCCTCGGAGCCCTCCACCGCGGCTGCATCGGGGTACGCGCGCCGCTCCACGATCAGCGGGTGCAGCTCGGCGACCATGTCGGCGATCTGCTTCGACGCCACCCGGTAGCGATGGTCGAACATCCACTCGGCGAGCGCATCGCGGAACTCCGCCGCGCTCTGCCACCGCTCGTCGAGCGGCTTCGCGAGCGCCTTGCGCACGACCGCGGCGAGCTCCACCTCGACGTCCTCGCCGTACTTGTCGAACCGGGTCAGCTTGGCGTCGCGCACCATCAGGAGCACGTCGAGCTCGTTGGCGGCGGCGAACAAGCGCCGGCCGGTGAGCATCTCGGCGAGCACGACGCCGACGGAGAACAGGTCGCTGCGCGCGTCGAGCGGCTGCTCGAGCACCTGCTCGGGGGACATGTAGCCGTACTTGCCCTTGAGCGTGCCGGTCTGGCTCTTGTGCGCGCGCTCAGGGATCGACCGCGCGCGCGATCCCGAAGTCGACCAGCTTGACGTCACCACGCGTGCTGAGCAGGACGTTCGAGGGCGAGATGTCGCGATGGACGATGCCCATCGCCTCGCCGTCCTCGGTCCTCAGGTTGTGCGCGTAGTCGAGCGCGTCGAGGACCTCATGGGCGATCCACGCCGCGAGCTCGATCTCGACGCGCCGCTTGCCGGCCGCGTACTCGCGCAGCACGGCGAGCACGTCGATGCCCTCGACGTATTCCATCGCGATGAACAGCGCGTCGTCGACCTTCCCGAGTTCGAACGTCTGCGCGATCTTGGGATGGACGAGGCGGGCCGTGAGCTTGGCCTCGTCGATGAACATCGCGTTGTAGGTGGGGTCGGAGACCAGGTGCGGCAGCAGCCGCTTGATCACGACCTTCTTCTGGAACCCGTGCTCGCCCGGCGAATGGGCGATGAACAGCTCGGCCATGCCGCCGATCGCGAGCTGCGTGACGAGCGTGTACCGACCGAAGCCGACGGGTGAGTCGCCCACGAGATCCGGAAGCGTACCACAGCCATCGCCGGGCACGTCCCGAGGCAGCCCGCGTTGGTGTCCGGACACCTCGCAGACGCTCGGTGGAACCCTCAGGCGCGGCGGGTCAGCAGGTGCCCGGCGCGCTCGAGTGCGTGGACGACCGCGCTGTCGAGCCGCTCGAAGTGCTGCATGGGGCGGCCCCCGGCGGTGGACAGGCTGGCGATCTGCTCGCGCAGCGGCCGCCGGGCCCCGGCCAGCAGCACCTGCAGCGCGCTGCCCTTCGCCTCGTCGAGGAACGTGCGGTAGGCCCCGAGGAACGCGGCCTCGGCGGTCTCGGCGAGCCCGTTGGCCTCGAGGATCAGGCACGGCGCTCCGGTGCCCACGGTGAGCATCCAGGCGCGCGCCAGCAGCCCGTCGAGCACGGCGCCGCTGGGTGCCCCCACCAGCATCACGGCGGGCACGCGCGGCAAGATCTCGACGACCGGGGTCCCGACCTCGAGCTGGTCGCTGACCCGCTCGCGCAGGCTCTGCAGCCCGGACGCCGCGAACGTGTCCACCCCGATCACCGTCAGCCACTCGAACAGGCGGCCGAGGTCCGCCGCGTGGACGGGCGCGACCACCGAGGTCACGGCGTCGCGCAGCTCGAGCAGCAGCGCGGCGATGTCGAACCCGGTCGCGCCCTCGCTGGAGAACCGCGCGCCGAGGAACGCGGCGCTCCGCTCGAGCTCGCGGGTGGCGTCCGACCCGGGCTGGAGTCCCCCGGCGGCCGCGGCGTCGGCCAGGGCCTCCACCAGGGACCCGACCTGGGCCGTGTGGGCGCTCGCCTTGGTGGCGCGCCGGAACCGCAGCGGTGAGCGCTCGAAGCGGAGGGTCCAGCTCGTCAGGATCTCGCTCGACCGCTCGCGGAGCACGACCGCCAGCTGCGCCGCTTCGCTCACGGCCGTGATCATAGCAAGCGAGGTGGCAGACCGCCATGATAGGATACGGGTCCTGTGAATCTGTTATCCGTCGCGAAGACTGACGTCGGCCGCAAGCGTCAGATCAATGAAGACGCCTTCTTCCGCGACGACGCCCGCGGCTTCTACGTCGTCGCGGACGGCGTGGGCGGGCACAACAAGGGCGAGATCGCCAGCCGCGAGGCGGTCGAGCAGCTCACCATGTGGGTGTCGGGCGCAGGCAAGGACCTCGACCGGCTGGTCGAGCGGCTCGAGGGAGGGGATACCGAGTGCGTGTGGGAGATCCGGCGCCTGCTCGAGAGCGGCGTCAAGAGCGCCTGCTACATGGTGTTCAGCATAGCGGAGCTCGACCCCGAGAAGAAGGGGATGTCGACCACGCTGTCGGCGCTCCTGATCCGCGCCAACTACGCGTTCGCCGTGCACGTGGGCGATAGCCGCGTCTACCGGGTCCGCGATGGCAGCGTCATCCAGCTCACCGAGGACCACACGCTGATCAACTACAAGCTCAAGCACGGCATGATCACGAAGGAGGAGGCCGAGAAGGCCGCCGGCAAGAACGTGATCACCCGCGCCGTTGGCCACAAGGCCTACGTCCAGGTCGACACCGCGGACCTCGACGTCGCCCCCGGCGACCGGTTCCTGCTGTGCAGCGACGGCCTCCACGGCTACTTCAAGGAGGAGCGCGAGGTCGTGGACCTGTGCGGCGATGGCCAGCTCGAGGACTGCGCCGAGGCCGCGATCGCGCTGGCCAACCAGCGCGGCGGCAAGGACAACATCACCGCCGTGGTGATCGAGGCGTACTGAGAGACTGTGAAACAGTCTCGAAACCGGGGAGGGAACCCTGCGCGGCTTGCCGCGTAGGGCGGGGGCGGAGCCCCCCGTGGAAGTGACGCGCGTGGAGTGAACCGCCGCCGCCTCACCCTGCTCGCGGCCGCGCTCGCGGCGACCGCCCTGGCCGTCGGCGCCCTCGCGCTGCGCCGCCTTGGCAATGCCCCACCGCCGCGCGCCGGCCCGGCCGCCCCGCTGCCGCTGCCCTCGCCGGGCGTGCTCGCCGCCGCCCAGGCGCACGGCCGCTCGGCCTGTCCGTGCCGGCGCCGGTCGCGGCCCTCGTCCATCTCGCCGGCACGGTCCACCAGCGAGGCTCCACCGGCGTTCGAGGCCACGTCTGGGTCACCGCGCGCGACGTCGCCGGCCAGGAGAC
The DNA here is from genome assembly GCA_964203225.1 of Kofleriaceae bacterium. Classification (GTDB taxonomy): domain Bacteria; phylum Myxococcota_A; class Polyangia; order Haliangiales; family Haliangiaceae; genus JABFXX01. The sequence goes on along the minus strand of CAXNMK010000001.1, from coordinate 914,024 downwards.
GCGCGTGGCAACCTCCGCAGATGGCGCGTATGCCCTGCGGGTCCCGCCGGGCCGCTATCAGGTGATGGTCCGCGATGACGTGGTGATGATGGTCGGCGACGCGGCTCGCGCCCGGCTCCCCGGCCCGCCCGACGCGGCCCTCGCCGGGGCCATCGACGACGACCTGGTGCCCATGCGCGAGGTCCGCGCCGACCTCGCCGGCCTCGATCTCGCGGTCGTCCCCACCACCCGGATCACCGGCACGCTGGTCGACCTCGCCGGCCAGCCGGTCGCGGGCGCCGTGGTGCGGGCGACCGGCGCGCTGCGCCCGGTGCTGAACACGCACGTCGCGGTCACCGACGCCGCGGGTGCGTTCGCGCTGGAGGTTCCGGCGGGCCCGCACGAGCTCGAGGCGCACCACCCGCAGCTGGCGGGGGTGGTCGGCGCGCGCGTGGTCGACATGCGGGTGGGCACGCCGCTGACCGTGCGGCTGACCATGGGCGCGGGCTGCGTGATCGCGGGGCGCGTGGTCGATCACCGCGGGCGCCCCGCCGGGGAGGGCGCGCTCGAGCGCCCCCTCGGCCCCACCGATGCGTCGTTCTTTCCGCGCGGCCAGATCGATGCCGCTGGCCGGTTCCGGTTCGCCACCACCGACGATGGCGAGGTCACGCTGCGGGCGTGGCCGTGGCACGCACCACCGTCGCCGGCGCGGACGTTCCGGTGCCGCGAGGGCGCGCAGTTCGACGACGTGGTGCTGCGGCTGCCCGAGCGCGCGCCAGACCTCGAGGGCACGCTCGTCGACGCGCGCGGCGCGCCGGTGCCGCTCGCGCCGATCGCGCTGATCGCGCTCGATGACGGCGGCGGCGGCCAGCAGGAGCGCACCGACGCGCTCGGCCGCTGGCGGATCTACCGGGTCCCCGCCGGGCGGTACGTCGTGCGCGCGGAGGGTGCCGGCGGCGGCGTCACGTCCGCGCTGGTGACCTCACCGCGCACCGGCATCGAGCTCGCGCTCGGGGGGGTGGGCCGCCTCGACGGCACGACCACCGCGCTGGACACGGGGAGCGTGGAGCTCGTCGACGTGACCTGCCTGGACGTCCTCGGCGGTGCGTTCGAGGTCACGGGCGCGCCGCGGCTCGCGGTGGTGCGCGCGGGCCGGTTCCTGCTCGACGGGATGCCGGCGTGTGTGCTGTCAGCGCGCGCGCGCTGGCGCGACCAGGAGGTGCTGCTGCAGGCGGACGTCCGCGCCGATGTCAGCACGACCACCGAGCTCGCGCTCGGCCCGCCCTCACCGCGGCGCGTGCATGGCGTGGTGCGCGACCGCGGCGGGCATCCCGTCGCAAACGCCCGGATCACCGCGAGCGCCCGCGGCGTCCCGGATGGCCTCGCGCGCGCGGATGGCAGCGGGCGGTTCGAGATCACGGCCGTCGCGGGCGCCGAGCTACGGGTCACCGTGGCGGGTCGCACCGCCCGCCACCTCGTCGGCGTGGCGCTCGTCGAGGCCGAGCGCGTGGACCTCGTGGTCGAGTAGCGTGGGGGTCAGTCGAACCCGAGGCTGAGCGCGAGCGAGCCGGTCGCGAACAGGCCCTCGCGGTTGAGCTGGGTCAGCGCGTACAGCTCGACGCCGAGCGTGAGGCCGCGGACACGCACGACCTCCACGCCGATCCCGCCGATGCCCGCGAGCCCGGTCAGGCGCACGCTGTCGCCGAGCGGCGCCCCCTCGCACTTCTGGGGGCACGTGAACGTGCCGACGCCGCCGCCGATCCGCACCCACAGCGAGGGGCCGATCCAGCGCTGGGCGCCGACGAGGAGCCCGAGGACGCTGTTGGCCACGGTCTCGGCCTCGGCGCCCGCCCCGAGGCGCCGCAGCTGCGCGCCGCCGGCGATCTCGAACGTGATCACGGTGTGCGGCGTCGCCACCTGCCCGAGCCGGAGCGACAGCGCGCCGCCGTTGCCGGTCCCGTTGCCGATCGTGATCGACGGCCCGAGCGCCAGCGCCCCCGTGAAGCCTCGCCGCGGCGCGGTGGACTCGAGGTTGGCGTCGGCGGCGCGCAGGGCCGCCGGATCGACCGGTGGCGGGGGCGCCGCATCGACGGAGGGGCTCGCGACCACGACCGCGAGGGCGAGCGCCGGAGCGCCCGCGCGCGATGTCACGCGCCGCCCTCGCCGGTGGGCGACCCGACCTCGAGCCGGGGGAACACGGGGCGGGCGCCGAGGTGGGGCTGCTCGGGGAGCAGCAGCCGGGTGACGACCTCGCCGCCGATCAGGTGTGTCTCGATGATCTCGGCGACGTCCTCGGGCGTGACGTGGCCGTACCAGACCTGCTCGGGATACACGACGAGCGTCACGCCGAGCTCGCACTGATCGAGGCAGCCCGCGTTGTTCGCGCGGATGACCTTGGACAGCCCCCGCCTGGTCAGCTCGGACTTGAGGCGATCCCGGACGTCGACCCCGCCGCGCGCCTTGCAGCTGCCGCGCGGGTGATCGGCGGGGCGCTCGTTGATGCACACGAACACGTGACGCTGGAGGCTCGGCATCGCCCGGCACGGTACCACGGTGGGTCGCACCCGCACCGACCGTGGCCCGTTGAGCGGAGGGCCGAGATGGCGCACACTGGCACCCGATGGTTGGCGAGGTCCTCGGCGGATACCGGCTGACCGGGGAGCTCGGCCGCGGCGGCATGGGCACCATCTACCGCGCCGAGCACGTGGTCCTCGGCCGCACCGCCGCGGTCAAGGTGCTGCGCGCGGACCTCGCGCGCAACACCGAGCTGGTGTCGCGGTTCTGCGACGAGGCGCGGGCCGCCTCCGCGATCCGCCACCCGGGCATCATCGAGGTCCACGACTTCGGGTACACGCCCACGGGCTGCGCCTACCTCGTGATGGAGCTGCTCGAGGGCGAGACGCTGGCGACGCGGCTCGCCGCGCGCGGCCGCTTGCCCGAGGACGAGGTGCTGACGATCGGCCGTGGCATCGTGGCCGCGCTCCCCGCCGCGCACGACGCAGCGATCATCCACCGCGACCTCAAGCCCGACAACGTGTTCCTCGTCCCCGACCGCGACGGCGGCGAGGTCCGGGTCAAGCTGCTCGACTTCGGGGTCGCCAAGCTCGCGCACCCCGATCGCGGCGACTCCCCGCCGACGATGACCGGCGCGCTGATGGGCACGCCGCTGTACATGGCGCCCGAGCAGGCGCAGGCGGCCGGCACCGTCGACGGGCGCGCGGACCTCTACGCCGTGGGCTGCATCCTGTACGAGCTGCTGACCGGGCGCCCGCCGCTGACCGCCGAGAGCGCCGGCGAGATCATCGCGCTCCACCTGTTCACCGTGCCCGAGCCGCCGAGCCGCCACGCGCCGGTGTCCGCCGCGCTCGACGCGCTCGTGATGCACCTCCTCGAGAAGGAGCCGGTGCGGCGGCCCGCGAGCGCCGCGGCGCTGCTGCAGGCGCTGGCCACCCTCGGAGGCGGGCGGGTCCCGACCCCGCGGCCGGGCCGCGACAGCTCGCTCGTGCTCGTGGGCGTCGACGTCAGCCCCCCGGCTCCGCGGCGCAGCGCGCGCGTGCCGGTGCTCGCCATCGTCGGTGGGCTGGTGGTGGTGGCGGTGATCGCGATCGGCGCCTACGCCGTGCTCGGCGGCCCGCGCACCGCGGCGACGCCGGCGGCCTCCACCGCGCGCACGCCCAGCGCGCCGATCCCCGCAATGCCCGCACCCGCCCCTGCCGTGCCTGCCCCCGCGCCCGCCCCGCCCCCCGCACGGCCGGACATCGTCGTTGTCGAGGAGGCCGGCTCGGCCATTCCCCCGGCGCCCCCGCCGCTCCGGGATCGCCCACCGCGCAGCCCGCGCACGGGTAGCCCCCCGCAGATCGGCCCGCACAGCGCGGGCGGATCGCCGATCGAGACCGATCTCGGAGCCCCATGAACCCGCGCCTGCCCCTCCTCGCGCTGGTGGCGCTCGCCTCGCCGGCGCTCGCTCCGTCCGCGCGCGCCCAGCCCGCCGCGGCCCCGCTCGCGCCGGTCCAGGACCCGCGGCTGGTCGCCGAGACGCTCGCCGTGATCACCCAGGATCCCGCGATCGCGGCGCCCGATCCCGCGACCCGCGCGCGCGCCCAGGCGCTGCTCGTCGAGGGCGTCAAGCAACTCGACGCCCGCGCGTTCGACCAGGCGCTCGCCAACTTCCTCGAGGCGTACGGCCAGTTCCCGAGCCCGAAGATCCTCCTCAACATCGCCGCCACGCTCCGGGAGATGGGCCGGCGCGCCGACGCGGCGAACACCTACCAGCGCTACCTCGCCGATCCAGCCACCGGCGCGGCGCGCGTCGCCGAGGTCAAGCAGCTCCTGATCGAGCTCGATACGCAGCTGACGATCCTCAACGTGCGCGTCACGCCGCGCGGGGCGGACGTCTCGATCGATGGCGGGCCGTTCATTCCCGTCGGCAGCTCCCTCCAGACCCGCGTGCGGCCGGGCATCCACCTGGTGCGCGTACGCCAGGGCGCCGCGATCGGCGAGGTCATGGTCAACGGCTTCGACGGCGAGACCAAGGAGGTGCTCGCCGCCGCGCCGGTCGACGCGCCACCGACGATCACCCCGCCGGCGATGGTCACCCCGCCGGCGACGGTCACCCCACCGGCGACGGTCACCCCACCGGCGACGGTCACCCCACCGGCGACGGTCACCCCGGCCGTCACCCCGCCGACCGCGGCCGCGGAGCAGGTCGACGGCTGGCTGATCACCGGCACGCAGTACGCCTCCGACGATGCCAGCGGCCGCGCACGCCGCCCGCGCGCTGGCTTCGGCGGTGAGGAGATCCGCGCGTTCGTGCCGTTCGAGGTCGGCGCGGACGAGGAGCCCGTCGTCCGGGATCCGGACGACGTGATCTCGTCGGGCGTGGTCGGCGTGGTCCGCATCGATGGCGAGGGCCGCGGGTTCGCGGGGGGCCTCGGCCTCGCGGTCGCCGGCCACCGGTTCGAGGCGGAGATGCTGATCCTGCGCTCGGGCTCGACGGGCGCGTACGTCGGCGTGCGCTACCGCCTGCTCACCGGGTGGCTGCGGCCGTACCTCGGCGCCGGCGTGCCGGGGTTCCTCTTCGACGAGGCCGCGGCCGACGGCACCGCCTCCACCCGGATCGGCATCGGCGTGCGCGGCGCCGCGGGCATCGAGCTCCGCATCAACGGCCACCTGAGCGTCAAGGGCGACATCGGATACGAGCACTTCTTCGTCGGCGACACCAGCCGGTTCGATGCAGACATCCTCGTGCCCACGCTGGGCGTGATCGGGCGGCTGTGACGCGGCGCCGCGGCGTCGTGCTGGTGGGGGCCGCGCTGGTCGCCGCGGTCGCCAGCGCCGCGCCACGCGCGCGCCCGGCCGTGGGCGTGGATGTCGAGATCTCGACGGCCGCGGTCGCGCTCACCCAGGACGTGCTCGGGGGCCCGGCGATGGAGGTGGTCACGGTCAGCAACATCGGGACGTTGCCGCTCGCGATCAGCGCGATCACGCACACCGGCGACGCCGCCTGGTCGTTCGTCGCGGGTGCGCCGTGCATCACCGGCACCTGCGCGCTGGGGGTCGGGGCCTCGTTCACGCTGACCGTGGTGTTCGATCCGAGCGCGATCGGCATGCACGACGCGGCGATCCAGATCACGTCGAACGCGCCGACCTCGCCGGCGACGATCACGCTCACCGGCCTGGGCCAGGGCGCGACGCTCGCGCTCGCCTCGGAACTCGGCGCCCCCCCCACGCTCGATCTCGGCCCGGTCCCGGTCGGCGTGACGGTCCAGCGCAGCCTCCAGCTCCGCAACGACGGCAACGTCGACCTCGTTGGCGTCGCGCTCGCGCTCTCGCCCGCGGCCGGCCCGCTCGCGCTGCTCACGCCGTCGCCCACCACGATCACGGCGTCGGGCACCCGCGACGTCGAGATCACGTGTACCCCGGCGAGCGCCGGGCCGATCACGGGCACGCTCGCGATCGCGGCGCCGACCGCGGTCACCGGCAGCCCGCTCACCATCGACATCACGTGCACGGGCACCACGGGCGCGCTCTACGCGGTGCCCTCGCTGGTCGAGCTCGACGAGATCCGCGTGGGCAGCACGCCGCGCGCGGTGACGGTGGAGCTGCGCACCACGGGCACGGTGCTGACGATCACCGGGGATCCCGCGCTCGCGACCAGCCCGCCCGGGCTCGCGGTGACGGCGCCCGATGTCCGCACGATCAACCCCAGCACCCCGGCGCGGTTCTCCGTCGAGATCAACCCCACCGTGGAGGCCGATCTAGCGACGACGATCAGCGTGACCGCCACCGGCCCCGCCGGCACCGAGACGCTCGAGGTCCCGGTCACCGGCCGCGTGGTGGTCGCGCGCGTCGAAGCGGCCGCCGAGATCGCGGCCGGCAGCTTCTGCGTGGGCCAGCCGACCACCGCGGTCGAGGCCGGGCTGACCGCCACCGGCTCGGGCCGCGTCGGGCTGCCGACCCAGCCGGTGCTCGCGCGGATGGCGACCTCGCCGTTCCAGCTCACGTACACCGTGCCGGTCGCCTATCCGTATCAGCTGCCGAGCGGCGCGCGCGCCACGCTCCAGGTCACGCCGCTGCGGCAGATGACCGCCGGCGAGCAGGCCGACGAACTGGTGTGGACCACCGACGTCGAGGGGCAGGACGGGGTCACCACGCGGGTGGTCGCGAGCTTCCTCCAGGATGGCGGGGCGATCACGCCGCAGCTGATCGACTTCGGCGGCATCACCGTGGGCGGCACGGCGCCGACCCGGCTGGTGCGGATCCAGAACTGCGGGACCGAGCCGATCACGCTCGTGCCGCCGATGTTCGCGCCGGGCGGCGAGTTCCTCGACGTCAGCACGACACCCCTGCCCGCCAGCCTCGCGCCGCTGCAGCTGGCCACGCTCCAGATCGGGTTCACGCCGCGCCAGCGGGGGCCGCGGATCGCGGCGCTCACCGTGGCGTCGTCGAAGGGCCCGCTGCTCGTGCAGCTCCGCGGCGACGGGCTCGTCGATCCGGCGCGCACGCGCGACACCACCAGCTTCTACGCGTGCAGCGCGACCGGGGCCGCCAGCGCGGCGCCGCTGGTGCTCACCCTGCTCGCGCTGGTCGGGCGCCGCCGGCGGCGTCGATCAGGTGCTCGAGCCTGAGCGGATCTTCTTCAGCTCGCCGAAGAACAGCTCGATCTCGGACGACTTCGTGTAGAAGTGCGGCGCGATCCGGATGCCGACGCCGGGCCGGTGATCGCAGAAGTACGCGCGCCGGTTGAGTTCGCGACACACGTCGGCCGCGCCGACGAAGTCGAACACCACCGAGCCACCGCGGCTCGCCTGCGGGCGCGGGCTATGGAGCTCGAGGCCGAGCTCGTCGATCCAGTCGATGCACAGCTGCGTCATCACCAGGCTCTTCTCGCGGATCTTGCGGACGCCGATCTCGCCGATGATCGCCTGCCCCGCGCGGCTCTGGTAGAGCGCCGCGATCGCCGGCGTACCGCCCATGTAGCGCCACGTGTTGTCGGCGTACGCCTGCGCCGGCATCGTGAACGCGAACGGCGCCTCGTTGCCGAACCAGCCGGTCACGCGCGGGGCGAACTGCTCGATCAGGTCCGGGCGGACGTACAGCCACGCCGCGCCGGGGCCACCACACAGGTACGAGACCGAGCCCCCGCACGCGAACGACACACCGAGATCGACGACGTCGAGCGGGACCGTACCGATCGACTGGTAGCAGTCGAGGATCACGTGCGCGCCGACCGCCTTGGCCCGCGCGCAGATGTTCTTCACGTCCTGGATGTAGGCCGAGGAGAACACCACGTGCGAGATCGGGACGACCAGCGTGTGCTCGTCGATCGCCGCGCACATCGCCTCGGTGTCGATCGTGGTGCCGTCGAGCGAGGGCACCAGCACGCACGTCGCGCCGCGCCGCGCCTCGGCCTGCCATACGTACGACACCGACGGGAACTGCAGCGCCTCGTAGACGACCTTGTTGCGGGTCGGCTCGTAGTCGAGGCACGACGCCAGCATCGCCATCACGCCGGAGACGTTCTGCTGCATGATCACGGAGCCCTTCGGCGCCGAGATGATGCGGCCGATGCGCTCCGCGGCACGAGCGACCTCGGGTAGCCAGTCGCTCCAGGCGGCGATCGACTTGCGCGCCCACAGGTCGAAGAACTCGCCGAGGTCGTCCTTGGCCTTGGCCGGGACGCACCCGAGCGCGTGCGAGATCAGGTGCACGCAGGTCTCGAGCGCGGGGAACTGCGACCGGTACTCGATCAGGCTCTCTGCGACGAGGTCGACCATGATCGCGGCGTACCACGGCAGGCGCGGGCGTTCAGGACCCGCGGTGCGCCATCACGATGCAGGTGCAGGCGCAGGCGCAGGCGCAGGCGCAGGCGCAGGCGCAGCGGGCGCGGGCGTCACGGGCGCCGGTGCGGGAGCTGGCACGTCCTCGATCGTCGGGAGCGGTGCCGGGTCCTCGATCGTCGGGGCCGGCGCGGGCGCGCGGAGCACGGTGTTGCCCGGGCCGCCGAGCGCAGTCGCGAGCAGGACCACGCCGCCGAGAACCACGGCCGCGCCGAGGCTGATCCCGCCGCACGCGGCGTGCTCGTCGAAGTCCGTGCCGACCTCGCACGTGGTGATCGCGATCGAGCCGCCGACCAGCGCGGCGGCGGCGGCGGGGTGGCGGATCGCAAACCCGCAGCCTCCCGTCGCGAGGCCGAGCGTGGCGACGACCGCCAGGGCGGGAGCGAGTGCCCGCCGCAGCGACCACCGCGTTCGCGGCACCTCGCGCTGGGCGTCGGAGCGGAGGGAGTCGTCGTCAGTCAGCGCCACGCCCGGGTTCGTACCACGATCGAGCCGGGGCATTGACGCGAGGGAGGCTGCCGGGGATGCTGTGCGAGATGGGTCGTCCGCCCTCGGTCAGCAGAGGTCCTTGATGTCGAAGCGCGGTCACGTTCTTGTCTGTCTCTCGTCCTTGATCACCGCCACGGCGGCGCGTGCGCAGCCCGGCAACACGCCCCCGACAGGCCCGGGTCCGGGCGGTCCGGGCGCGTGGCCGCCACCAGCGCAGGGCGCGCTCGGCCCGCAGGCCCCCGCCAGCGCCGCGGTGACGCAGCAGCCGACCCTGCAGGCGCAGCAGCCGATGCAACAGCCTCCGCAGGGCTCCACCCAGGCGACGTTCGTGTCCTCGGGCACCCAGCCGTGGGACGTGCTCCTCGACCGGCAGCCGGTGTGCGCCACGCCGTGCGCGATGTGGGTCGCGCCCGGCCGGTTCGTGTCGCTGCGCGAGCAGGCGGTCAACCCGATCCGCCTCGACGTCGGGGCGCTCCCCGCGGGCTCGGTGATGGTGACCGGCACGCCGATGAGCAACGGGGCCTACGCCGGCGGCATCGTCGGCACCACGTTCGCCGGCATGGGTCTCGTCACCGGCATCACGCTCACCGCGGTCGGCTGCTCCACCGATCGCGGTGGCATGTGCACCGCGGGCCTGATCACCGGCGGCGTGTCGGCCGTCGGCCTGGTCCTGTCGATCGGGCTGATCCAGAGCGCGCTGCCGAAGGTGGCGGTGTCCGGCGCCCAGCCGTACGTCGCGGGCTCGACGGCCGGCCTGTCCGGAACGTTCTAGCAACGACCTGGCAGCGGCCTGGCAGCGGCCTGGCACCGAACATCCGGTGCCCTGGCGACCCGCGCAACCCGGGATGTCAGCGACGCGTGGACAGCGGCGCGTGGAGAGCCGCGCGCGGTGCACGCCGCGGACAGCGCGCCCCGGCGCACGGTCCGGCTGGAAAACCGGCCAGATCCCGGAATTGCAAGATCTCAAAAACACTAACCTTTATACTATTTCGTTGGCACTCGAAGTCGGGGGTTGCCAAGGCAGCAACCGAGCCTTATAGGTGTCCCCGCGAACACTTCAGGAGTCATGGCACATATGAAGATCCGTCCACTGCACGACCGTATTCTCGTCAAGCGCCTCGAGGAGGAGACCAAGACCTCCGGTGGCCTGTTCATCCCGGACTCCGCCAAGGAGAAGCCGATCCAGGCGAAGGTGATCGCCGTCGGCACGGGCAAGCGCGACAAGGACGGCAAGCTGATCGCGCTCGAGGTCAAGGCCGGCGACCGCGTGCTGTTCAGCAAGTACAGCGGCACCGAGGTCAAGATCGACGGTGACGAGCACCTGATCATGCGCGAAGACGACCTGCTCGCCGTCCTCGACTGATCACGCCCTCCCGCTCTCCCCCCTTCTTCTACCTCACACAAGGATACTCACATGGCTGCCAAAGAAATCATCTTCTCGACCGCCGCCCGCTCGGAGATCGCCAAGGGCCTCAACCTTCTCGCCAACGCGGTGAAGGTGACCCTCGGACCCCGCGGCCGGAACGTCGTCATCGAGAAGTCGTGGGGCTCGCCGACGGTCACCAAGGACGGCGTCACCGTCGCCAAGGAAGTCGAGATCGAGAACAAGTTCCAGAACATGGGCGCGCAGATGGTGAAGGAGGTCGCGTCCAAGACCTCCGACGTGGCCGGCGACGGCACCACCACCGCGACCGTGCTCGCGCAGGCGATCTACAACGAGGGCGCCAAGCTCGTCGCCGCCGGCCTGAACCCGATGGACCTCAAGCGCGGCATCGACGCCGCGGTGGCGTCGGTCGTGGACCAGATCAAGGCGATGTCGACCCCCACCAAGGGCAAGGAAGACATCGCGCAGGTCGGCACGATCAGCGCGAACGGCGATGCCGAGATCGGCAACATGATCGCCGAGGCGATGAAGAAGGTCGGCAAGGAGGGCGTGATCACGGTCGAGGAGGCCAAGACCATGACCTCCGAGCTCGACGTGGTCGAGGGCATGCAGTTCGACCGCGGCTACCTGTCTCCGTACTTCGTGACGGACAGCGAGCGCATGCAGGTCGTCCTCAACGACTGCTACATCCTCTCGCACGAGCGCAAGATCTCGAACATGAAGGAGCTCCTCCCGGTGCTCGAGCAGGTTGCCAAGCAGGGCAAGCCGCTCCTGATCATCGCCGAGGACATCGACGGTGAGGCGCTCGCAACGCTCGTCGTGAACAAGCTGCGCGGCACCCTCCAGGTGTGCGCGGTCAAGGCTCCCGGCTTCGGCGATCGCCGCAAGGCGATGCTGCAGGACATCGCGTCGCTCACGGGCGGCGAGGCGTTCACCGAGGACCTCGGCCAGAAGCTCGAGAACGTGACCCTGAACGACCTCGGCCGCGCCAAGCGGATCACGGTCGACAAGGACAACACCACGATCATCGAGGGCGCCGGCAAGAAGGAGACGATCGAGGCGCGGGTGAAGCTGATCCGCCGCGAGGTCGAGGACACCACCTCGGACTACGACCGCGAGAAGCTCCAGGAGCGCCTGGCCAAGCTCGTCGGTGGCGTCGCCGTGATCAAGGTCGGCGCGGCCACCGAGGTCGAGATGAAGGAGAAGAAGGCGCGCGTCGAGGACGCGATGTACGCCACCCGCGCGGCTGTCGAGGAGGGCATCGTCCCCGGCGGCGGCGTGGCGCTGATCCGCTGCATCGCGGCGCTCGACAAGCTCACGTTCGAGGATGACCGCCGCTACGGCGTCAACATCATCCGCCGTGCGCTCGAGGAGCCGCTGCGTCAGATCTCCGGCAACGCTGGCGTCGACGGCTCGATCGTCGTCGCCAAGGTCCGCGACGGCTCGGGCTCGTTCGGCTTCAACGCCGCGACGCTCCAGTACGAGGATCTCGTCAAGGCGGGCGTCATCGACCCGGCCAAGGTCGTCCGCACGGCGATCCAGAACGCGGCGTCGGTGTCGGGCCTGATGCTCACCACCGAGACCCTGATCGCCGAGAAGCCCAAGCGCGACGAGAAGTCGTCGGGCGGCGGCCACGAGGGCCACGGTCACGACTACGAGTGATCCGCGAGCGCAAGCTCGCGGTATGTGGTGATGAGCCGCTCGGCTGCGCAGCAGCCGGCGGCGAGTCCTCACACTCGTAGGAGTCCCTCGTGGACGACTACGAGTGGGCAACTCGCGCTCGCCTGAGCGCGGATCGACTCGACGGAGGGCCCCACGCGGGGCCCTTCGCTGTTTTCGGATGTCGGGATCGGGTGCTAACCTACCGACATGAGGCTCATGCGCGCGCACGTGAAGGGTGGGCAGCTGGTGCTGGATGAACCTGCCGGGCTTCCCGAGGGTGCGAGCGTCGAGATCGCCGTTCTGGATCCTGACGAACTCGATGCCGACGAACGCGCAGCCCTCGATGCCGCGATCACGCTCGGCCATGCGAGCCTTCGGGAGCAAGGCGGCATCCCCGCGGCAGACGTCCTGCGAGAGATCGACGCGCTGTCATGAACTTCGTGGTCGAGTTCTCGCCACACGCGCGAGAACAGGCCCGGGCGGCAGCGACCTGGTGGACCGAGAATCGGCCACTCGCCCGCATGCTGTTCGCCAGTGAGCTGCGAGCTACCGTGGCGTTGCTCGGACGCATCCCCGGAATCGGAACGGGGTACCCGCATGCTCACATCCAGGGGATCCGGCGGGTACTCATGGCGCGAACTGCCCTGCACCTCTACTACACGACCGATGATGCGGCACACCGGGTCGACATCATCGCGCTCTGGGGGGCGCTCCGCGGCAACGGCCCTCGGTTCTGATCTCGCCCCCACGCGGTGGGGGTTGGCAGCCTCTCAGCGCCGCGGCCGCTCGCCGCCGAACGAGAACCCGAGCTCGAGCGACGCGTAGCTCTGCGACACCTCGCGCAGCACGGCGCCGGTGGCCACGTCGCGCAGCTCGAGGTCCGCGCCGAGGACGGCGTTGTAGGTCGCGGACAGCCGCACCCGCCCGAGGTCGATCCCGACCTGCGGCGCGATGCCGAGGTACGTCCCCGTCGAGCTCTCGATGCGCGTCGTCGCGTCGCGGTTGCCCACGGTCTGCGAGCCGATGGTGTACGCGCCCACGCCGAGGCCGACGAACGGGCGCACCACGCCCGGCGCCAGGAACAGCTCGCCCTCGACCAGGCCACACGCCGCGAGCGCGAAGTCGAGCGTGACGTCGTCGCTGGCGCGGCCGCCGAACAGCATCGCGAAGTCCACCCGCCCGCCGATCGCGGTGGCGTCGGTGACCATGCTCTTGATCTCGACGAGCAGGCTGCCGCCGCCAGTCGACGCCGAAAGGCTGCCCCGAGATCTCGACTCCCGAGTCGGTCGGCGGGCGCCTCGGCCGGGCCCTCCTCGACGGGGCATCGCCCTGGGGAACTGCACAGCGCCCGGCCCGCGTCGGTCACGCGCGGTCGAAGCGCCGAGCGCCCGGTCGGACGTCGGTGCCGACAGGGAGGTGTCCGGCGAACCCACCACAGCGCCGGCCGGCCTACGGGCCGAAGAAGCGCCCGTTGGAGCCGACGGCCGCGTCGCGCGGTGGCGAGACCACGTAGCTGCGGTAGGTCGCGCCCGGGCGGAACTCCGGGTAGTTCGCCACCAGCTCGCTGCTGACCGAGCCCGCCTGCGGCAGGGCGCCCTCGGAGTAGATGCTGATCGCCTCGAAGCGGCGGTTGAAGGGCTGAGGCACGAACTGGATCCGGCCGGCGAGGCTGGGGAAGCGGGCTCGCAGCTGGGCCGTCGCGTGGCGGCTGGCCTCGCGGTACAGGCCGACGAGCTGCGCCTCGGTGAGCTTCTGGCCGGGTGCGACGGGCAGGGCGTGGTCCCGCAGCCAGCGCGCCAGGTCGTTGGGGCGCCCGTCGCCGACGGACGCGCCCGAGGCGCCGCCAGCGTAGCCGATGAAGAACACGTCGTGGGCGATCGCCTCGACGGCGAGCTGGCGCCGGGTCCGGGTGACGCGCTCGATGGTCGCGGCGTCGCCGGCGGTGCGGGCCCGGTCCTCGGCGGCGGCGACGATCTTGGCCATCGCCAGGGCCTGGCCGAGGTTGTTGCCGCCGGTCCCCCACGAGCCGAAGCCGAGCACGTCGGGGCTCGGCGGCAGCGCGGCGGCGTCGAGGGCGCCATTGTTGAGCCGCGCGTCGACGATCACGGTGCGGGCGAGCGCGGCACCGCGGCGGGCGATGCCGGCAGCGAACGCCTGGTCGGCGGCGCGCTGCGCGGCGTACTCGGTGGCGTCGGGAAAGGTCTGGTCACCGGCGGTGTTGGCCTGGGGCAGCAGGCTGAACAGGTGGAGGTGGAGGTCCGCGCTGGCGTCGTCGGCGACCGCGAGGCCGACCTTGTTGACGGCCTCGAGGGTGACCTCCTCGGCGGTCGCGTCGCTGTCGTAGAACGAGCGCGAGCCGGGGCTCTCCAGGGTCAGCGACACCGTGCGGGTCGGCAGCTGGGCGGCGAAGGCCGCGAGCATCAGCTCGTCGGCGCCCCAGGTCAGCGGCTCGGGACGGGCGTAGCCGTAGCGGGTGAGCAGGGCGCCCAGGCGCCCCTCGAGCTGGTCGCGCTTGGCGAGCGCGAACGCGTTGGGGACGTACCGGCCGCCGGCGCGGGTCGGCGAGCTGTCGCCCATGCCGTAGAGCACGTCGCGGACGCGGATCCCGCGGTCGCGGCACAGCGCGAGGGCAACCTCGAGGGCTGCCAGCTCCTGGTCGTGGACCCGCGTGAAGCTCGGGTCGTCCTTGGTGGCGCCGTTGATCCCCTTGAGGGAGCCGACCAGCACGGCCTCGCGCTTGCCGGCGAGCGCCAGGGCGGCGCCCTCCGGGTCCTGGGCGACGCGCTGGGCGTGGAGGAACGCGACGTCGCGGGTCAGCTCGGGGGGCAGGAGCGAGATCGCCTGCCGGACCATCTGGTCGGTCTGCCGCCGGGGCGAGAACACGTACGGCGGCAGCGCGTCGAGGTAGCGCCCGCCGAGGCCGGGCACGGCGTTGAGCTGGGCATCCTGGTTGTTTGGCAGCGGCTGGCGGCGCAGGCCGGCGGCGGTCGCGCCGTCCGCCTTGCCGTCCGCGAGCGTGCCCTCGTCGTCCGACGGCGAATCCATATCGGTCACGCACGCCGACAGCACCAGCGACAGAGACGCGCACAGGCGCAGGATAGCGGGGGGGGTGAACATCGGCTGCTCCTCCGGGAAAGGGTGCCGGACGCATCTGCATCCGGCGGGCCGACCCGCGCCCAGGCTCAAGTAGATAGTTCATGGTTCAACTATCTGGATTGGCCACGGGCAGGCGCCCTGGCCAGCCGACTTGCCAGGGGGGCGCTGGCCCGGACTGGGGGGGGCTGTCCCCGGACCAAGGCTACATGGACAATCCTGATAGTCGTTCATTCAACAATCGATACGACCAGGTACGCCACGAAGGCGAGCTGGCAGGCGGCTTGCTTGAGAGCACGGACATGACCCGGATCCTGCTCATCCTTCTGTTCACGGGGTGTGTCATCGGCCAGGAGGGCCAGGAGGGCCAGGAGGGCGAGGAGGGCGAGGAGGGCCAGGAGGGCGAGATCGACTCGCCGTCGCAGGAGGGCAAGGTCGATGGCACCGGTCCCACCCTCACCTGGCCGCGGCTCGCCGCCGGTGCCTCGAGCCAGGACGTGACGACGCTGCAGTACCTGCTCGACGGGGGCGGCTTCGCGACCGCCAAGAACGGCGTGTTCGACGCGGCGACCGCGACGGCCGTGCGGGCGTTCCAGCGGTCGCACTCGCTCTCCCCGGACGCCGTCGTCCATGGGGCGACCTGGGAGGAGCTGATCGAGGGCGCCACGATCGACGCGGGCGACCAGGGTGCCGCGGTCGAGGCCCTCCAGTACCTGCTGAAGAACCGGTTCGGCGCCGGGCTCTCGGTCACGGGGACCCTCGGGGCAACCACGCTGACGGCGCTCCGCGAGGTGCAGCGCGCGCGCTGCCTCGAGGCCACCGGCGTGGTCGGCCGCTTCACGTGGAACGCGCTGATCGCCGGCCGCTCGTTCTGCCGCTCCCCGGCGGTTGCCGCCGCCACGCGCGTGCTGGCGGCGCACCGCGCGCAGACCCTGACGCTGTGGAACCAGACGTTCGGGCGCGCCGACGGCGCGGACCCGCTCTCGAACATCACCGCGGCGGCCGCGGGCGGGCGGGCCAAGACGAGCTGCTACGGCGGCGCGCCGTGCACCAGCGTGATGCTGACGGAGCGGCTGCTCGCGGGCATGGCGGCGCTGCGCGAGCAGCGCGGGTTCCGCTACTTCGTGACCTCGATCGCGGGCGCCACCCACTCGGCGGGATCGCTGCACTACCAGGGGCGCGCGTTCGACATCGACGAGGTCAACGGCGTCCGCATCCAGGGTGACAGCGCGGCCGCGCGCTCGTTCATGGCGGCGTGCCGCGAGCTCGGCGCGACCGAGGTGTTCGGCCCCAGCAACGACCCCGCCGGCCACAGCGACCACGTCCACTGCGGGTGGTGAGCACGTGCTACACGGAGTGCAACTCCGACGACGACTGCCCCGAGAAGTCGTCGTGCGATCAGCTCCACTACATCGAGGACGACGGCTCCACGGGCCCCGTCACCGGCATGGGGTGCTCGACGTGACACGCCTCGCCATCCTCGGTGCGGTCACCGCGCTCACCCTCGCGGCCTGTGGTGGCCGCGCGACGCCCGCCCCCGTCACGCCCGCCGCACCCGCCGCGGCAACGGCAACAACGCCGTTCGACACCGCCACGGTCAAGGCCACCCTCGCGGCGGCGGCCCCCGACGGCGCCTGCCCGACCGACCACCCTACCGTCGACGCGATGATGGCGCAGCAGCGCACCGCCCTCGGCTCCCCGCTCGACGAGACCTTCAGGTGCGAAGCCAGCGACGAGCCGGGCGCTCCGTGGACCTGCACGTGGTCGATCCTGACGAAGCCGAGCACCAGCCCCTCTCCGGACGATCCGTGCGGCGGCGCGTGCTGCACGGGCTTCCTGATCAGCGTCTCGGT
Source organism: Kofleriaceae bacterium (assembly GCA_964203225.1). Classification (GTDB taxonomy): domain Bacteria; phylum Myxococcota_A; class Polyangia; order Haliangiales; family Haliangiaceae; genus JABFXX01. Next base: position 897,225 of record CAXNMK010000001.1, on the reverse strand, counting down.
CCAGCCGGATGGCGCGATCGTGCCCGCATCGGCGACCTGCGTCGCGCCGGGCTGATCAGCCGAGCGGCGCCGACCTCGCCACGTCTCCGCGGAGACGGGTCCAGGGGCACCGCTGCCAGGCTGCCGCGCAGTGCTCAGGGAGCGACCGCGCAAGCCGTGACGTCACGCAACGTGACCGCATCGGCCCGGGCGCGCGCTTCCTGCTTGGCGCACGAGGCTGCACCGGGATGACAGCTCTCGATCGTCGTCCCGCCGGCATCCATCGCCGTGAAGCAGACCGCCGCGGCTGCCGGCTGACACGGGGTCGCGTCCCCTACCTGGTCGACGAGGTCCGCCTGCTTCCGCGCGCAGCCGACGGTGCTTCGCGCGCACGCCGCGATCGTCTGGTCAGCCGGCGCCGAACTGCAGAAGAACGCGGCGGCCGCGGGCGAATCGGTGGTGCGCTTGGTCGCCACGCGGACACGCGGAGCGCGCTGCGCAACCTCGGCCTGGATCACGTTCTCGAGCTTCCCCGTCGAAGTGCAGTCGACGAGCCGCTGCTGCTGATTGAAGATCCGAAGCTGGCGGAACGCGACGTTGACGACCAGCCGCGACTCGCGATCGTTCTCCTCGACGACGACGTTGAACTTGACCTCGGTCCGGACCACCGAGGTCAGGCCTTGCCCGCCGCAGTCCAGGAACGGGCTGTCGTCGGCAATGTTCATCCAATCGGTGACGATCAGGCCGGAGGCCTTCTCCATGTTGGAGATCGCCCATGTCCGCTCCGAGAACAGCGCGATCACCGCGCGCCACGTCGCATCGAAGCTGGCGGGTACCGCCGCGCTCCGACTCACGGTGTGCTGCTGGGGCGCCGTCGCGCTGCCGGCGGCCGCGGCCACCATCAGCAGCACCCCGACAACCCGTGAACCATTCCCCATCATCGCCCGCAACGTCATGCGAGCACGCTTGCGCATCCGCGCGCCGACGTCGACCCGCGCGGGCAGCCTCCTCGTCCTCGCGTCCCGAACCGCCATGCAGGGTGGCGCGGTTTCCCTGCTCGACGCAGCAACGGATGTGCCGCCACGGATGAACGGACGATCGAGCCAGTTTCGCCGGCACGCTGCACGCCTGCGAGCGATCGTGTGGGCGCAGGTGCTGAGACGAGACGAGCCAAGGCGGCTGACACCCCCGCCCCATCCGGGGCTCATCGCGCGGGTCCCAACTGGACGAGCGCCCGCAAGTTCCGCACACGTCTCTAGAGTGACCGCAGTCACATCACGTCTCCGCGGAGACGCGGCGCGAGCGTTCAGCGCCACCGCAAGCAGGCACAGCGATCGACGCGGCGCCCGCGGCCCGTACGAGACGGCGTCCGAACACCTCCTGGACGTGATGCGAATCACACCACGTTCCCGCGGAGATGTGGCGCGGGGCACTCGCATCCACCGGGGCGGCGAACGCCACCTACGCACCGTGCACGGCGAGGATGTCGGGGATCGTCGCCATGTCGTAGGCGACGTCGCAGCACCACACGCCGAACCCGCCCCTGGCATTGACCGCCTCGACCCAGGTGCGGAGCGCGGCGTGCTTGGCCGCGCTCTGGTCGGAGGCCACACCCTTGATCTCGAGGACCAGGGTCTTACCGTTGCTCAGCCGCACCAGGAAGTCCGGGACGTAGCGACGCTTGGCGCCCTGCCACAGGTAGTAGATCTGGAAGCCCAGGTGGTCGTTCTTCGCGTAGGCGTCGACGAGCTCGCTGGTCTCGAGCAGGTTCGCCGTGTGCGCCTCCCATGCGCTGTCCGCCACCACGTGGTTGACCTGCGAGCGCTGCGTGGGCAGGCAGGGCTTGGTCGTGTACCAGGTGCGCATGCTGCGCGTGCTGCCGATCGGGAAGTCCTCGTCGAAGATCGGCTCCAGCCTCTCGACGTTCTGCTCGGTCACGGCGTGGAGCAGGTGCTCGACGCCGCGATCGAGGCTGAGCGCCAGGAGGATGCGGCGCCGCAGCGGGTCCTGGTGATACTTCGAGGGGATCACGAGCCGGTCCGACGCGAACAGCTGCTCGACCAGCCGCACGGAGCTGGAACATCAGCGAGCTCGCGCCGCCCGGTGAACCGGGTCCCCACGCTGTCGAACGCCTTCTGGGCGGCGCGGAACACCAGCCGCTGGAGGCGGAACGCCTCGGGCAGCTTCTCGAGGTCGATCTCGGTGACCTTGCTCATGTCCGCCGCGCCGCCGAGCGCCGGCGCGACATTCGGCGGCGATCGGGATCTGGACTGGGGTCGATGGTCAGGATCGGCAGGGTGGTCCAGTCGACCACCAGCGTCGGGCGCACCACCGTCTCGATGCGGACCACGTTGGGCCACTTGATCTCGAGGTGGTTGCGGCTGGTGAGTGACTCGATCTGCGTGGTGGCCTTCGGCGGCGGCGGCGCCTCTCCGCCCTCCCCCACGTCCTGGAAGATCGACAGCGGCACGCCGAACACGTTGACGTACTCGGGCATGAACAGCTGCCGCTCGACGCCGTCGGGGCACACCACCGCCTCGGTGTCGTGGCTGACCCGGCGCAGCCCACGCCCGATCACCTGCTCGCACAGCAGCTGGCTGGTGAACGCGCGCAGGCCGAGGATGTGGGTGACGTTCTTGGCGTCCCAGCCCTCGGACCGCATCGCCACCGAGATCACGTTCTGGAGGTCCTGGCCGGCCTGCCCGCGCTTGCCCACGGTGTCGACGATCGCGCGCAGCAGCTCCTCCTTGGGCAGCGCCACGAGCTGGGCCTTGGTGTCGGCGGGTAGGTCACTCGCAGCGACGATCTCGTGCAGCCGCGCTTCGTAGTCCTTGTCCGACGATGCGGTCTCGCCGCGCTCGGCCTTGTCGAGGACCTTCGAGTCCACGCGCAGGGTCTTCGTCGGTGCCTGCAGCTCGGGCCAGTGGACGTCGCCGCTGTCGAAGAAGTGCTGCACGCGCGCGGCGGTCTCGGTCTTGTTGCAGACCGTCAGGATCACCGGCGGGATCCGGTGACCGGCGGCGCGCCAGCTCTCCGCGACCGCGCGCCAGTCCGCGCCCAGGATCGCGTAGGCCTGCTGCACCAGCGGCGGCAGCGGCTCGGTCGGCTCGGCACCACGCCGGTTGAGGTCGTCGCTCACGGAGGGGTCGCGGTACAGGTGGTAGAGCTTCGGCTTGAGCGTCTGGGAGTCCGGGATCACGCCGTCCCGGACCACCACGCGCGGCGTCTTGACCAGGCCCGCCTCGATCGCGTCGTTGAGGCCGAAGTCCGACAGGATCCAGTCGAACAGCCGGTCGTCGTTGTTGGTCTTGCCGCTCGGGATGAATGGCGTCGCCGACAGGTCGAAGCAGCGGGCGATCCGCAGCACCTCGTGGATCCGGTCGAGGCCCTCGATCCACCGGGTGGCCTCCTCGGTGTCCACGCCGTCTTCCTCGGCTCGGCTGCGGCTGGTCTTGGTCCCGGGCGGGACGCGGTACGCATGGTGGGCTTCGTCGTTGATGACGAGGAGGTCCTTGTGCTGGCCGAGCGAGCCGAGCACGCGGTGCACGAACGCTCGATCGCTCTCGGCACCCTTCTTGACCACGCTGCGCTCGGGCTGCTTGAGCGGCATCAGCGTGTGCCAGTTCTCGATCAGCACCTCGGCGCGGTTGAGCTTCTGCCGGAGCGCCTCGGACGGGCACAGGCCGAACTCGTCGTACGCGTTCCCCGGGAGCCCCGGCTTGAGCACCTGCAGCCGGGCGCGCACGGTCAGGCCCGGCGCGACGATGAACACCGCCTTCGAGAACGCCTTGGTGCGGTTCGGATAGGTCAGCGCGTTGAGCACCTGCCAGGTGATCGCCATCGCCATCACGGTGGTCTTGCCCGCGCCGGTCGCCATCTTCGCGCACAGCCGCTCCCACGGGCCCTTGTCGCCGGGCACCGCGATGCCTTGCATGTGCTCGGCTGGGCCCTCGACCCACCAGATCAGCGTCTCGATCGCCTCGAGCTGGCAGAAGTAGAACGGCAGGTTCCGGGCGCTGGGGTCGTGCCAGTGCGTCAGGAGCTCGCGCGTGACGGTGGTGATGCCCGGGTAGGCGGCCTCGCGCCACGCGTCCACGCGCTCGCGGATCCGGTTGACCAGCTCGAGCGGGGCCACGCGGTGCGTGTTGTTGACCGTGTCGAACACCTCGTAGCCCGCAGGGCGGCGGCCCTCGGCGAGCGCGAGCTGGCTGGCGGCCTTGGCCCAGTGGTGGGTCGGGCGCTGGTACGGCGAGTTGATGATCAGCGAGCGTGGGGGTGCCATCGGGCCCTCAATCGAGCGACAGGATCTTGAGGGACTCGATGCCGCGGTCGTCGACGACCTTGACCGCGACCTTGCGGTACTCGCCGGCCTCGAACGGCAGCGACACCGTGCCGTGGAACTTCTCGAGCTTGGTCTCGTCGAGCTCGGCGCGCAGGTCCTTCTTGAGCCGGAACCAGCCGTCCTTCTTGCCCGCCATCGGGAAGAACACCTGGCGCGGGTACAGCGACCGCTCGTCGTAGTCGGTGTCGAGCATCCACATCGCGATCTTCGACGTGCCGCCGGACACCAGCTCGCCCTTGACGGTGTCGAAGTAGTCGAAGCCCTGGACCTCGATCTGGTAGCTGCCGTCCTTGAGCGTGCGCAGCTCCACGTCCGGCTGCCCCATCAGCCAGAAGCTCTGGTTCGACCGCTTCCCCTTCTTGAGGTCCTCGGTCAGGAGGTCCGTGTTCATCTGCGCCTTGAGCGCGACCACGCCTCGCAAGGCATCGATGTCCTTCGCCGCCTCGGGATCGAACGCGAACGCGCAGAACAGGATCATCTTGGGTCGCGGGACCAGCGTCTCGTGCTCACGCAAGGCCATCTCGACCTGCCGCTGCTCGAGCGCCCCGTGCTCGGGGCCGAAGCTGACGACCACGCGGTCGCCGCTGTCGGCGAGCGCGCCGGTCGCGTGCAGGTGGCGCGTGTCCGGCAGCGACTCGAGCGACACCAACTCGAGCTTCTGGCCGTTCTTGCCGCGCACGCCGGTCTTCAGCAGCTCGTCACGCCACTGGTGCTGGCGCGAGGTCTCGCCGGAGCGGGCGATCGCGGTGTCGGCCTCGACGAGGGGCTTGGTGTCGTCGAGAGCGAGCACCGACGGAAACGGAACAGCTTCGAGGGTGAACGGCCCAGCAATTCGAAGCCGCTCGCGGTCTACTCGGGGCTGATCAAAGAGCATCTCCTGATCAGCGTGCGCAGCAATCGATGTGTCGATCGCGGCCTGAAGGGCGCCCCGAGCGGCGCAGAACCGGTCGAATACCTCCCGCGTCTCGACGCGGGCCACGAAGCAGGAAAGGACGGGGGCACCTCCCACGCCGACAGTGACGAAGAGCCCTTCCCCACGGAGATCGTCGTCCCACGGCGCCCCCCTGCCTCCACCTCGAACGGCCGGAGTGCAGGCGGTCGTAAATCTCATCGATCTCCGGATTGTTGGCAATCGATTTCAGCGTAATGTGCGGTACCGTCTTGTAAATAAAACCTCCGCGCAGCCCCTCTTGCGGATAGCGTAACTCATAGTAGTCATAGCCGGCGGTCATCAGGCGCTGCTTAGCGAGCGTGACCGCCACACGCGATGTGTCACAGGTAATCCAACGGCGGCCCCATTTTTCGGCAATGAAGGCGGTCGTACCAGAACCGCAAGTGGGATCGAGCACTAAATCGCCAGGGTCGGTGGTCATGAGAAGGCATCGCTCAATAACTTTGTCCGCCGTTTGAACCACATAAATTCGATCTGATGCGCCGGCAGTATCAACCCAATTATTCCCTAGTGGATATGCATTGAAATCATCGAGAAATCGCTTATATGCCAGTCGTTCTCCTTGGCTTTCCAAGCGACCAACTATTCCTAACCGACGCATCCCCTCTGATGTTGTTGTCCAGCCACGTGACGCTGGTGGGTAAAAAGAGAAACCCTTAACGTCAACTGGAAAATGCATTGCAGACCCTGGACCAGAATCTCTACCTTGACGCTGAGAAGTGACATCGCCTAAACGAAAAACTCGGCAGTCACTTGGAAGGCTTGCAGGATTCTCCATTTCATCTTTTGTAAGTCTTCGCGCCTTTCTGCCTGATTCCTGAAGTTCAAACTGATACATCGACCCGACCCGTCACCGACGCAATGCTCTTTAAGGCTTAATGGCTGGTAATACTTTAGGTCATCAATACGTTATCTTGCATACCAAAGCAAATAATCCGCAACACGTCGCCAGATAAATACTTTGAGGTCTGACCGCCGATGTTTTCTTGTACTGTAATCTAGGAGCTAGCAAGCTGTCGAGCGTCCGAATACCTCATCCATGATTTCCCGGACGTGATGGACGTTCTCCTCGGAGATCTGCACGAACGACACTGCCCCGCTCGGGCGACAGCAGGTCGCTTTGCCAACAACAACCGGTCGCGCAGATAGGTCAGATAAGAGTGAATGCCCAGCTCCCAGGTGTCCCGAAACGCCTTGATCATCTCGGGCTCCTGCGTCAGATCTGCATCACTGCGGTCCTTCACGTCGCGTTTGTTCGTGAACGGCTGAAAGTTGCGAGCCGTACTTGAATGCCGTACGGCGGGTCGATGTAGATCATCTGCACCTGCCCGGCCATGCCCTCTTTCTGCAGCAGTGAGTTCATCACCAGCAGCGAGTCGCCGGCGATCAGCCGGTTGGCCCAGCCGCGTGTCGTGCTTGTAGAAGTCGATCGCGTCGCGCAGCGGCAGGTTCTCGAACGGCGCGCTGAACAGGCCGTACTGGCACGTCCGGCGCTCGCGGCGCGCTGGTGCCGAACGCCTTGCTGGCCGTCATGCCCTTGCGGGCGGCGGCGAGGATGCTGGCCGGGTCGATGCGCTCGTGGACGTGGAGTGAGACCGTGTCGACCTCGAAGGTCGCTGCGCTCGGCCTTGCCGGTCCACGCGAGGTAGGGCTCGGCCTGGCCGCTTGAGCTGCTCGAGCGCCGCGCGCATCGCGGCCTCGTCGCCGCTCGGCGAGGGCGTCGTCGATCAGGTTCTCGACCTGCGCGCGGCCCACGTCGAACTGGAGCGCACGGGATCGAGGTGAGGGTCGTAGGCGTACGTGGTCTTCGGCTGGCCCGGGTCACTGTCGACCGCGACCATGCCGACCTCGGGGTTGTTGCGGCGGCGATCGCGGTGGCGGTAGCTGACGACGTTCGTCGGGTCCTCGGTCGCATCGCCGTCGCGCTTGGCGCGCTTGGCGCGCGGAGTTGACTCCAGGCTCGACCGGGCGGCCTCGTTCGCGGCCTCGTCCGGGGTCGGTAGCGCGAGGCCCGGCTGCTTGGCCTCGCCGTCGGCATCACCGCCGCGGCCGCCTGCGGTCAGGATGCGGTCGACCAGGAGCTGCTTCTCCTTGCCGACCGGGTCGAGATCACACGCCTCGCAGATCGCCTTGAGCTGATCGAGCTTGAGGTCGGCGGTGACGAGGCGCTCGAGCTTCGCCCGCTTGCTGCTGGCCAGCAGGTCGCGCAGCTCGTCGACGACCATCGCGGCCTTCACCTCGAGCTCGAGGCCGCGGCCGAGCTCGAGCAGCTCTGCCTTGGTGAGCGCGGACAACACACGGCGCTTGAACGTCATGACACCTCTCCCGGGTCACGGCGGTGCGGCTGCCTCGATCGGCGCCTGCCCCAGCCCACCCCCACGAACAACATGGCCGAGGAGCATACCGTACTGAGGTATCTGACTGCTATGCCGCCAGGCGGTAACACGCTCTGCGGTCGTTGGGACGACCCTCAGGGCGTCGATGGCCGGTCCGAAGCGCCCACCACCACCACGACGCGTGCTCCGGGCGACGCGTCACAAGGACGTGAAGGAAGGACTGCGGCTGCGGCTACGAGAGCTGCGCGACGAACTCCAGCTGACGCGCGAGCAGCTGGCCCTCGCGTCCGGCGTCAACTACAACCAGCTCACCAAGCTGGAGGACGCGACCTCCGGAGGGTCGATCCAGACGTGGACCGATCTTGCGGACGGCCTCGGCGTCCCACTCTCCGCAATGTTCGAACCGCCGACGAAGGCACTTGCGACGGGTGCGGCAGAGCCTGGCCTGCCAACGGTACGTTCCAGGGGCGCCGAGCCACCACCTCGGCGCAGTCTCGGCCGTCGATGCTGCCGCCGTGCTCGACCGAGACGCCGTCGCCGCCCTGCTGGCCCTCGCCCGTCGGCTCGGCCGCAGCTCCGGCTCCTGAGCGAGCGCGTCGCGGCGCGATTCAGGAGCTGGGATCCCGCGACGCCCGTCCAGATCAAGGACCTCGCCACGGCCGCCGCGGCCCTCGACCGCGACGCCGTGTCGGCCCTCCTGACACTCGCTCGACGCCTTCGCCGCAGCGGCACCTGACGTTCCCGCGGGAACGTGACCTGATTCTGGTCACAGGCGTCTCCGCGGAGACAAACCCAAAAAGCCACGCCTGATGCCGCTCCATGGTGCCGTATTCTTATTGAATTCAATACCTTGAACGATCAAGCACCGGAAGGTAAAACGTCTTACCTTGGCGATGGAGGCAGCCGTTCCCGCCCTGTGCGGTGACCGCGCGTCTGGACGGCAGCACAGCGCTCCCAGCCAGCCCCCCCGACTGACATGGGCGGCCATGAGCCCGGCGATCCACCCGTTGGCGAGCTGACCGCGAAGTTCCGCGGCGGTGCGCGCCGCAGCTGGTGCCGGCCCCCACCGCGGACTCAGGTGTTCATCGCGGCGTCCTGCCGCCAGCCCGCGCTGCTGCGGCGAAGGCCGATGTTCACGGACTTCACCTCCGAGGACAGCGTCGGGAGGTGCCGGATGACCCGGGCCATCTCGACGAGCGTCGCCTCTGCCACGCGGCCACGCGCTTCCGGCGCGTCGGCCTCGCTCGGCTCACCGGACACCTCGACCGCCTCGTCCGGTGCGACGCGCTCCGGGCCGAGGACCGCCAGCATGCGCAGGAAGCGATCGGCCTGTGGACCAATCGGCTCTGACGTCGTCCACCGCGACGATTGGGAGGGCGAGACGCCCATGAGATCCGCGAACGCCGTGTTGCTCAGCTCGAGGTGATCCCGCAAGAACCTGACCTCGGACGGGACCAGCCTCGCGGGCTTGTCGGCGATCGCAACCGCGAGCGCGCGGTGTAGCTTGGCGATCGCCGGGATCTGGACAAAGACCGTGCCGTCGTCGGAGCAGGTGTATGTGGTGATGTTGTGGAGGACGACGTGGTCCATGCCGCTCTCGCGGTAGACGTGGTCGCCCACGGCCTTGGTCATCGTGCTTCCGCACTCGGTGCACTTCATGGGTTCATCCTTCTGATCACTGGTTCCTCATCTTGTCTCCGGATTGCGCTTTGCGCAATTCTTAACTTGCGCTTTGCGCAACCACACAGGCTTCCGCGATGTTGCCGGATCCGCCCGAGCCGGGGCGACCGCCTGGCGCTCGCCCGGCGCCACAGCGGCGCCTGAAGCCCGCTGACCCGGCGGGAACGCTGCCCCGCAAATCCCGGCCACCGGCCCCCCCGTCGGGACCCTGGCGGGTAACATGTCGCCCATGGCGGACAGCACCCAGGGTCCCACACCGCGGACCGAGCGCTTGCTCGCGATCATCGAGCTGCAGAACGCGATCGCGGCCGCCGGCATGAATGGCGACGAAGTGATGAAGATCGTCGTCGACCGAGGCGTGACGCTGACGGCCGCGGCCGGGGCGAGCATCGAGCTGGTCGAGGGGGATGATCTGGTCGTGCGGGCGGCGGCCGGCACCACGGCCAAGCAGCTCGGGGTCCGCGCGTCGCTCAAGACCAGCCTGGCGGGCCAGGCGGTGGAGACGCGCAAGCCGCAGCGCGCCGCCGATGGGACCGGCGTGGTGGTGCCGCTGATGCACGGTGAGTACGCGGTGGGCGGGGTCGGGCTGGCCGGCGGCGCGGGCTCGGACGACGACATCGAGACGCTGCGGCTGCTCGCGAACATCGTGTCGATCGCGCTGCACCGGACGCGCGCGTACCCGCGCCCGCCGAAGGACAACGCGCACGATCCGTTGACCGGGCTGCTCAACCGCCGCGCGTTCGAGGAGCGCGTGGACGTGGAGATGGCGCGGCGCACGCGCTACAGCCAGACGTTCAGCCTCGCGATGCTCGACCTCGAGGGGTTCGACACCGCGAACGACCGGTTCGGCCAGGCTGCCGGCGACGAGCTGCTGCGCAACGTGGCCGCGGTGCTCAACAAGCACACGCGCGTGATGGACGCGGTGTTCCGGCTCGGCGGAGACGACTTCGCGATCATGATGCCGGGTACCCCGCTCGAGGGCGCGCAGACGTTCACCGAGCGCTGCCGCCAGCACATCGCGGACGCCCAGCTGTGCGAGGGTACGGTGACGGCGAGCCTGGGCGTGGTCGAGGCCGCCGAGGGCGAGACCGTGGCGCAGCTGACCGAGCGCGTGGACACCGCGCTGCGCGCCGACAAGAACGCCCGCCGCGCGTAGCGGACGGTGCTGCGGAAGGACCGTCCACGTGGGTCCGATCGCCCCCGCTGCGGTCCGACAGCTGTCGGATTCCCTGATAGGGGTGCGGCCGATGACCTGGCCTGGCTGCCCGGAGGCGCGCCTGAATGGGCCGCCGGCGTCGGCTCACGGAAGGCACGCGCGTTGCTACCCTGCCGTCGCTCATGAAGCGCGCGAGGTACGCAACGGTGTTCGTGGTGATGGGAGCCGGCGTCGCCGCCGCGCAGCCCGCACCGGACCAGGCCCCGGTCCCGGTGGCGCCCGCTCCACCGCCCCGAGACCTGATCAAGGTCACCGGCCGCGTGATCGACGCGCTCGGCAAGCCGGTGCGCGGCGCGAAGGTGACGGTCGAGGGCGCCCCCGAGACCACCCGGACCGATCGCGCCGGCCGGTTCACGATCGCCGCCGCGATCGGCGCGACGCTGGTCGTCGAGTCGAAGGCTTTCGGCGTCGGGCTCGCCACGGTCACCGGCGAGGTGGTCGACGAGATCGTGCTGCTCTCCGAGTCCCAGCTCGGCGAGACCATCGAGGTCCGCAGCGAGGCCCCGGCCGAGGCGCCGGGCGCCACCCAGCTCGATCGCCAGGAGCTGCAGCGCATCCCGGGTGCGGGCGGCGACCTGATCCGCGCGCTGACCGCGCTGCCCGGCGTGGTGAACCTCCAGGTCCCGCTCGGGCCCTCGGGCATCGTGATCCGCGGCAGCTCGCCCCAGGACTCGAAGTTCCTGATCGACGACTTCGAGGTCCCGGTCCTGTTCCACAACGTCGGGTTCCGCTCGATCACGCCGGCGGAGACGATCGCGTCGCTCGATTACATCCCGGGAGGGTTCGACGTCGCGTTCGGGCGCGCGTCGTCCGGCATCGTCAAGCTGACGACCCGCGCCGGCAGCGACAAGCGCAGCACCCAGGCCGAGGTCTCGGTGATCGATGGCGGGCTGGTCGCGCAGGGCCCGATCGGCAACGCCACGCGCTACATGTTCGCGCTGCGCCGCTCGACGATCGATCTGATCCTGCCGTCGCTGATCCCCGACGACGTCAACCTGTCGCTGACCACGGTGCCGCGCTACTTCGACGGCCAGCTCCGCATCGACCACGAGCTGTCGCAGAAGCTCACGCTGACGGTGTCCGCGCTCGGCACCGACGACATCTTCGAGCTGTACACCACCAAGAACGAGGACGCCGCGAGCAAGCGGTTCTACAACCGCAGGCGGTTCGTCCGCGTGACCGCGAGCGCGCTCTACAAGGACGGCCCGTGGACGGCCAAGCTGGCGCTGTCGGGGCTCGCGCAGCAGTTCCTGTTCGAGGCCGGCCTGCAGCAGAAGATCGACGTGCGCTACCCGACGCTCACGCCGCGGTTCGAGCTGACCCGCGTGGAGCCCGAGGCGATCGGCCTCAAGAACGTCGAGTGGCGAACCGGCGGCGAGATCCAGGTCGGCCGCGCCAGCATCGACCTCGCGCTGCCGCAGCAGCCGAGCGAGGGCGAGGCCAACCCGGTGTTCGATCCGAACGACACCTCCGTCAAGTTCAATGGCGGCGTGTGGGTGCCCGACTTCGCGGCGTGGACCGCGGTCGCGGCGGACTTCGACCCGCGGGTCCGGGTCAAGCTCGGCGCCCGCGCCGAGGCGTTCGCGCGACCGGGTGAGTTCGCGCTCCAGCCGCGCGGCGAGGTCGAGATCAAGGTGATCGAGGACTGGAAGCTGCGGCTGTCCGCGGGCTCGTTCCGCCGGCCGCCCGAGTTCCAGAGCGAGTTCCTGTCGGAGACCGCGAACTCGGAGCGCTCGGTCCAGACGATCGCCGGCGTCCAGTGGGAGCCGCAGGATGGCACGCGCGTGCAGGCCTCGACGTACTACACCGATCGCACGGCGCTGCTCCGGCGCGACGACATGGGCGAGCTCCGCAACACCGGCCGCGGCAAGACCTACGGCGCCGAGCTGCTCGGTACGTATCGCCAGGGGCCGTGGTTCGCGTTCCTCAGCTACTCGTACTCGCGCTCGACCCGCGTCGACGGCCCCGGCGAGATGGAGCGCCTGTTCGACTTCGATCAGACCCACAGCGCCAACGCCTCGGCGAGCTGGCAGAAGGGACACTGGCAGCTCGGCGGCCGGTTCCAGGTCTACTCGGGCCTGCCCAACACGCCGGTCGTCGGCGCGCTGTTCGACAGCGACCGGAACATCTACTTCCCGATCAACGGCCCCGTGAACTCGGATCGCGCGCCCGTCCATCACCAGCTCGACGTCCGCGTCGACTACAGCTGGAAGTGGGGCCCGGCCCAGATGACCGCGTTCCTCGATCTCCAGAACACGTACCTGAACGAGAGCATCGTGACGTACTTCTACAGCTACGACTTCTCGCAGCGCACCGCGTTCACGTCGCTGCCGCTGATCCCGTCGCTCGGCCTGCGGGGGGTGCTGTGAGCCGCGCGCTCGCCCCGCTCGCGGCCGCGCTGGTGCTCGCCGGCTGCGCCGGTGACCTCGTGATGCCGTTCGAGCTCGATCATGACCGCGTGGTCGCGGTGCGGTCGTCGCCGCCGCGGATCCTCGCCGGTGAGCGTGCCGAGATCGATGCGCTGCTCGCGACGCCGACCGCCAGCCCGGTCGAGGCGCCGCCCGAGCTCGCCACCGTGATCGCGCCCGCGAGCCTCGCGAGCACGCTGACCTACGAGGGTGGGCGGTGGTTCGTGACCGCCCCGGCCGAGCCGCAGCTCGCGGCCGCGCGCGCCGAGCTGATGCTCGCGGCCGACGCGCCGGTGCCACTCCAGGTCGGCGTGTCGTACGCGGGGCAGACGCTGCTCGGGACCAAGACCGTGTGGCTCGGCGCCACCGCGCAGAACCCGTCGCTCGCGTCCGCGACCATCGACGGGGTCGCGCTCGCGGCCGGCACCGAGATCGTGGCGACGCGCGAGGTGCCCGTCACGCTGTCCATCGAGGCCACCGAGGAGGATGACGTCAACTGGCTGACCTCGGTCGGTGAGACCCGCGACTTCGACCTGCCGCTCGCCTACCTCGAGATCCCGCTCGCCGACGAGGAGGTCCGGGTCGCCGGCGATCTCGCGCTGGTCGTCCGCGCCAAGGACGGCGGCGTGGCGTGGCGCGTATGGACGCTGCGCGTGCAGTGACGCGCCGCGGAGAACGTGCGGCGCTCGCGACCGCCGTGGTCGCGCACTACCGCGAGGTGCAGCGCGATCTGCCGTGGCGCCGCACCCGGGATCCGTACGCGATCTGGGTCAGCGAGATCATGTGCCAGCAGACCCGCGTGGCCACGGTGATCCCGTACTGGGAGCGCTGGATGGCGCGATTCCCGACGGTGGCGACGCTCGCGGCCGCGCCGCTCGACGACGTGCTCGCCGCGTGGGCCGGCCTCGGCTACTACTCGCGCGCGCGCAACCTCTACAAGGGCGCGCAGGCGGCGCTCGCGCGCTGGGACGGCGCCCTGCCCCGCTCCGCGGCCGAGCTGCGCGAGGTGCCCGGCATCGGCCCGTACACCGCGGGCGCGATCGCCTCGATCGCGTACGGCGAGCGCGCCCCGCTCGTCGACGGCAACGTCGCCCGGGTGCTCGCGCGCGTGTTCGCGCTGCCCCTCGACATCAAGTCCACCGCGGGCGGCAAGGCGCTGTGGGCGCGCGCGGGCGAGCTGATGACGGCGCTGCCCGCCGGCCACGCGCCGGGCGATCTCAACCAGGGCCTGATGGAGCTCGGCGCCACGGTGTGCACCCCGACGTCGCCGCGATGCCTGCTCTGTCCGCTCTCCACGCACTGCGAGGCCGCGCGCACCGGCCGCCAGGACGAGCTGCCGGTGATGCCGGTGCGCAAGAAGCAGAGCGAGCTGCCGGTGCTGGCGCGCACCCTCGCGTGGATCGAGCGCGCGGGGGAGGTGGTGCTGGTGCGGCGCCGCCCCGAGGGGCTGTTCGGCGGGCTGTGGGAGCTGCCGCCCGCCGAGCTCGTCGCGACGTGGGGCGTCACCCTCGATGGCACCGCCGTCGCGCACCACGATCAGACGCTGTCCCACCGCCGGCTGCGCGTCACCGTGGTGCGGGCGTCGATGCCGGCGGGTGCGCTCGCGCCGCTGATCGACCGGGCGCCGCTTGTCGATCAGCAGAATTCGGGCTACGACGCGATCGCCTGCGTGAGGATCGTGGACGCCGGGCAGCTGGGCGTCGCCGCCGCCACCACCGCGATCTTGACGACGTACCAGGACACCCCATGGACCTCGATCCCGCCGCCCTCGCCCTGTTCACCGAAGGCTTCGGCAAGATCATCGAAGGCATCGGGAAGCTCGGCTACGACGTCACCGACGACAACTTCGCGGACACGGCGAAGCGGGCGGCGAAAGGCCTCCACGAGCTGATCCACGACCAGCGCCAGGTCTCGGCCGAGGTCGAGGCGCTGCTGGCGAAGACGTTCTCCGCCAAGTACACGGAGATGGTGATCTCGAAGGGCAACACGTGCTTCGGCGTGTGCCCGCACCACCTGCTGCCGGTGGTCTACCGGATCTCGGTGGCGTACATCCCCACCGACAAGGTGCTCGGGCTGTCCAAGCTGTCCCGCCTCGCGCACACGCTCGCACGCGGCCCGCGGCTGCAGGAGGACCTGACCCACGAGCTCGCGGAGTCGCTCTACACCAAGCTCGGTAGCCAGGGCTCGGCGGTCTACATCGAGGGCCTGCACATGTGCATGGCGGCTCGCGGGATCGGCGCGCACGAGGCGCGGCTGGTCACGAGCGCGGTGCGTGGCGTGTTCGTCGAGCTGGCCACCCGCGAGGAGTTCATCAAGCTCGTCGTGCAGCCGACCAGCACCGTGCTCTGACGCGCCGTGCGCGTCGCCTACCTGCACGGCTTCCTCGGTGATCCGGCGGTCTGGGACGGCATCCGCGGGCCGGCCGCGCTGGCCCTGACGCTGCCGGGCCATGGCCCCGCCGGCGGACCGGTGTCCCCGACGTGGGAGGCCAATCTCGCGGCGATGGCCGAGGCGATCGCGCGGAGGGGGGGCTGCGACGTGGTGGTGGGATACTCGCTCGGCGCCCGCGTGGCGCTCGGGCTGGTCGCCACCGGCCGCGCTCCGCGCGCCGTGCTCGTCAGCGTCAACCCCGGCATCAGCGACGCCGAGCGCGCCGCCCGCCGCGCCAGTGACGCCGCGTGGGCCACCCGGCTGCGGACCGACCCGCTCGCCGACGTGCTCGATGCGTGGGAGGCGCAGCCGCTGTTCGCGACGCAGGCGCGCGCGTCCATGGCGCAACGCGCGGCGCGGCGCGCTCGCCGGTTGACGCTCGATCCCGCCCAGCTCGCGCGGAGCCTCGAGGTGATGGGGCTCGCCGAGATGCCCGACTACCGGCCGACCGTCGACGCCGCGCGGATCACGCTGCTCGCGGGCGCCGACGACGCGAAGTACATCGCGCTCGCGCGCGCGCTGCCCCTGCCGCTCGTGGTGGTGCCGGGCGCGGGCCACGATCCCACGTTCGAGGCACCGGCGGCGCTCGCCGAGGTCCTGGCCGCGGCACTCGCACTCTGACCCGCCCAGATCGAGTGCGCTCGTCAGACCTCGAACAGCGCGCGGATCTCGTCCGGGATCCGGACCGGGCGGCCGGTGCCGAGAGAGATCAGCGCCCACGTCGTCGACGCGCGCGCGACCACCTTGTCCGCGCGGGTCAGCTCGGTCTTGCGCGTGCACGAGGCCATGCGCCAGCCCTCGACCCAGGTCTCGGCCACCAGCGCCTCGCCGAGGTTGACCTGGGCGACGTAGTCGATCTCGTGACGGCGGACCATGAACACCGCGCCGAACGCGCGGTAGTTCGCGTAGTCCCAGCCCAGCGATTGCGAGTGCGCCATCGCCACCTCCTGCACCCATCGCACGTAGACGAGGTTCGAGACGTGGCCGACCTCGTCGATGTCGGCCGGGCCGGCGGTGATCGGCATGCGATAGCGGAGGGTCACGGCCGGCCCTCTATACCGCAGCTACGATGTTCCCGTGGAGGCATGGTGGCAGGGACGCTGGCAGACACCACGGCACGGGGCCTCCGCACACATCTCGAGCACGGCACCGCCCCCCCCGACGAGGCCGTTCGCGTGCTCGCGGTGGCCGCGCTCGAGTCGGGGTTCAAGAACCTGATGACGGTCGGCGTCCCCGGCGCCAAGGGCGGCGCCGAGCGCACCGTCTCGCTCGCGCACCGCATGCACACGCTCGCCGCGGTCCGCAACCTGGTCACCCACCGCGCGAGCGCGGGCGTGGCCACGCTCGCGGCGTTCCGGCGCAGCTACTACGCGGCGTTCGAAGATCTGGTCGCGCTCGCGTAGCGGATCAGGCGCCGGGGACGAACGCGCCCACGAGATCCTCGCGGAGCTGCTCGATCTGCGGGCCGCTCTCGTCGAGCGCGCGGACGCCCTCGATCACCGGCAGCTGCGTGAAGTTCACGCGCGCCAGCGGGCGGGAGAGATCCAGCACGACCGGGATCTCCGCGGTGTTGCCAGGCTCGAGCGTCACGCCAAACCCATCGACCGAGATCGCCAGCTCCTGGGTGTCGACGATGTGAAACGGCTCGAGGGCCCCGCCGACCCGCGCGACACCGGAGATCTCGTAGGACATGCCCTGCTGCGCATCGAGGTCGAACGCGACCTGCGAGTACAGCCCGGTCGGCGCCTGCGGGAACACGGTCGGCGGCGGATCGCCGGCGGAGCCGCGCCAGGCCAGCTCGAGCTGGCGCGCAGTCGTGGCCTCGCCGCCGCTGGCGTCGCCGATCACCTGCAGCCGGACCACCCGGAACGCCACGTGGGTGACCTCGACGCTGCTGGTCACGGGCCCCGGCAGGGCCGGCAGGGCGCTCCACCGGATCCGGAGCGCGAACCGCGGATCGCGCCCGCCCTCCGACATCGCCCCACCATCGGTCGGGGGCGGCATGCTCCCCCCACCCCCGCAGGCGGCGATCAGGAGCAGGCCGAGGACAGCGCGCATCGTCCCTCCATGGTGCAATGACAGGACCATCGGACGCAAAACCCAACCACGTGAATTTGTGGTCGTCGGTGCTGCGCACGTCGCGTCCTGTGTGCACGATCAGGTACTGCCTATGGTCACGGAACCCCAGACTCAGGTGGGCGTCATGGAGCTCGCCGTCGCCACGGAGGCGCGCGCGTTCCTCGTGATCCAGGGCGACGACGGCGGCTCGCGGGTGGTCGATCTCCCGGATGGGGTCGATGTCACGTTCGGGCGGTCAAGAGGCGCGACGATCACGGTCGATCACGACAAGGTCTCGCGCATGCACGCGCGCGTGAAGCGCACGGGTGATCTCATCGAGGTCGAGGACCTCGGCAGCCGCAACGGCACGCGCGTCAACGCCGACAAGGTCGAGGGCGTGCGCCGCCTCGCGCCGGGCGACGAACTGTCGGTCGGACCGATCCTCGCCGTCGTCGGCGTCTCCAGCGGCCTGCGCCGCTCCAGCGCGATCGCCGACGCCTCCACCGGCGAGGCGCGCCTGACCGCCGAGGTCGATCGCGCTGTCCGCTACCACCGGCCCGTCACCGTCGCGCTGATCCGCTGCACCAATGACGGCGTCGTCGACGCGGTCGCGAGCACGCTGCGCCCGATGGACCTGCTCGCCGAGGACGCGGGCGACGACTACCTGATGATCCTGCCCGAGCTCGGTCGCGCCGACGGCGCCGCCGCCGTGCAGCGCGCGCTCGACTTCGCCGTGGCCGCGCAGACCATCGCGAACGCCGCCACCGCGCTGTGTCCGGACGACGGCACCACCGTCGATGCGCTGATCGGCCAGCTCCGCAGCGGCCTCCGCACCGGGCGCGTCACGCGCGCCGACGCCACCACGCCCGCCGCGCCCGCCGCGCCCGTCGTGGTCGATGTGACCATGCAGCGCGTGCACGGCCTCGTCGAGCGGATCGCGGACACCGCGATGACCGTGCTGATCCTGGGCGAGACCGGCGTCGGCAAGGAGCTCGTGTGCGAGGCCATCCACGGCCGCTCGAACCGCCGCGACCGCCCGCTGATCCGGATCAACTGCGCCGCCCTGCCCGAGCCCCTGCTCGAGAGCGAGCTGTTCGGCCACGAGCGCGGCGCGTTCACCGGCGCCGACCGCAAGAAGATCGGCTTCTTCGAGGCGGCCGACGGCGGCACCCTGCTCCTCGACGAGATCGGCGACATGCCGCTCACGCTGCAGGCCAAGCTCCTGCGCGTGCTCGAGAAGAAGTTGATCACCCGCGTCGGCGGCACCGCCGAGATCCCCACCGACGCCCGCCTGATCGCCGCCACCCACCGCGACCTCGATGCCGACGTCCGCACCGGCCGGTTCCGCCAGGACCTCCTGTTCCGGATCGGCGGCTTCACGATCGTCGTCCCGCCGCTGCGCGATCGCGGCGCCGAGATCCTGCCGCTCGCCGAGCACTTCGCGCGCACCGCCGCCACCGAGCAGGGCCGCCCCGTCCCCACGTTCGCCGACGACGCGCGCCACACCCTGGCCGGCTACACCTGGCCCGGCAACGTCCGGGAGCTCAAGAACGCGATCGAGCGCGCCCTGATCCTGTGCGGCGAGCAGATCACCAGCGCCGACCTCCCCGACAAGCTGCGCGACGCCGCCCAGCGCACCAGCCCGGTCGCCGCCGACGTGCGCGGCCACCTCGCCGAGGTCGAGCGCGCCGCGATCGTCGCCGCCCTCGAGGCCGAGGGCCAGAACCAGACCCGCTCCGCCCGCCGGCTCGGGCTGTCGCGCCGCGCGCTGATCTACAAGATGGAGAAGTACGGGCTGAAAGCCCCGCCGAATCGCGGGGAGTAGCGCTACCGGCCAAGCCGCGCGAGGGTGGCCTCGACCGCGCGGGTCGCGGCGACGACCGCGCCGGCCAGGTAGCCGGGCTCCGCGGGGCTGGTCTCGCTGCCCGCGAGCGCGAGGCGCCCCTGCCAGGGCCCGTCCACCCACGGGGTCGCGTCGGCGAGTGGGTGGCCACCGGGGACACGATCGGCCGCGGTCGCGGTCAGGGGATCGGCGGCCCAGTCCTTGAGCAAGGTGGCGCGCGGGGACCGCGCTGCGGGGCCGAACAACCGGACGAGCTGGTCCACACACGCGCCGCTCACGGCGGCCTCGCCGACCGCGGCGCGCTGCTCCGCGGCGACCCCGACGAACCCGAACAGCGCCGCGCGGCCGGAGGCCGTGGTCGCGTCGTGGATCTCGGCCATCGGGCCGACCATGCTCTGCGCGGTGCCCGACAGCCCGGCGTCGCGCCAGAACGGCTGGTCGTACAGCGCGACGAACTTCGCGTGCGGCGCCATCCAGGTCGGCGTGTCGCGCCAGCGCGCCAGCGTCGGCGCGGGCGGCGCCGGGGTGAACGCGACCGCGTGCGCGAGCAGCCGGGGCGGCAGCGCCGCGATCACGTGCGCCGCGGTCACCTGGTACGCGGGCCCCTGCGCGGGCGCGAGCGTCACCTCGACGCCGTGGTCGCCGAGGATCATCGCCGTCGCGCGCGCGCCGATGACGATCCGCGCGGGCGGCAGCGCGCCCGCGAGCGCGCGGACGAGGGCCGCCGTGCCTCCCGCGATGCGCATCGACCGGGCCTCCTGCGCGATGCCGCGATACCGCCGCGGCGCCTCGCGCGACATGCGCTCGACGATGACGTCGCCCTCGCTCGCCTGCGCGAACGCCTGCAGCCCGAGCTGCGCGACGAGCGCGCCGAGCGCCGGCTGCGCGTCGGGCCAGTACCAGGACGGACCGAGATCGAAGCCGTCGTCGCTCGGCTGGCCGTCCGCATCGACGGACAGGATCCGGCCGCCCAGGCGATCGCGCGCCTCGACCAGCACGACGTCGACCCCGGCGGCGTGCAGCAGGCGGGCGGCGTGGAGCCCCGCGAGGCCCGCACCGAGGACGAGCACGTCAGGAGTGGTCACGCTCCCAATCTACAGCACCCGCCCGGGCGAGCCGCCTGCGCGCGTGTCGATCCTCCTGCTAGACTCGTCGCATGGTCGCGCCGCGACGCACCTCCGCCAGCTACGACGACTTGCTCGCCCTCCCCGACAACGTCGTGGGTGAGCTGGTCGCTGGAGAGCTGTACGCCTCGCCGCGCCCCGCTCCTCGCCACGCGGCGGCGACGAGCGCCCTCGGCGAGGAACTCGGACCACCATTCAAGCGCGGCCGAGGTGGGCCGGGAGGATGGCTGATCCTGTTCGAGCCCGAGCTCCATCTTGGCGGCGACGCCCTGGTGCCGGACCTCGGGGGGTGGCGCCGAACGCGGATGCCCGAGATGCCCGTCGACCTCCCCTACTTCGTGCTCGCTCCGGACTGGGTGGCCGAGGTGGCGTCACCCTCGACCGCGGCCCTCGATCGTGGCCCCAAGCTCGCGGCGTACGCCCGCGAGCGCGTCGCGCACGTCTGGATCGTCGACCCGCTGACGCAGCTCCTCGAGGTGCTCGAGCTCGACGGTGCGACGTACCGCATCGTCCTGGTCGCATCGGGCGATCAGCGCGTGCGCGCCGCGCCCTTCGATGCGATCGAGCTCGACCTCGCGGTCCTCTGGCAACGGTGAGGGTGAGCCGGTCGAGGTGAAGGTGCGGGAGCACGAACCTGCGCTCCAGCATCGCGAGCCCACCGACGAACACGGCCTCGATGACCAGGACGGAGGTCCCGATCGCGGTGGCCCGCTCGCGCAGCACGACCGCGAGCACCACGCAGGCCACCGCCCACGCGGCGTTCGCGACCACGAGCGCGACGACCGCCCGGCGCGATGGCGGATGGCCGAGGCGCATGCGCACGGCGAGCGTGCTGGAGTAGCTGCCATAGGCGAGGTTCGCGGCCCCGAGTCCCAGCACCAGCGGCGCCGACAGGCCGTAGAGGGCGGCGAACCACGAGTGCAGCAGGAGCACGAGCACGCCGACGCTGGCGCCCGCGAGCCCGTCGGCCCACAGCAGCGCCCGCGCCCGTGGAGGGAGCGTGGACGGCGCCATCAGCGCAGCCGGCCGAGCACGCCCATCGCGAGGGTCGAGCGCGGCAGGCTTCATCCTGGGATCGTAGCGCGTCGCGCGTCGCGCGCCCAGGACGGCCACGACAGTCGTCGCCTGGCCTAGACTGGTTCCCATCAGGATGATGGACAGGCAGGCGCCCGTGGCGGATCGAGCGTGGACGTCGCTGTGGTCCATCGAGTCGTTGCGCTACCGCGGCTCGGGCTGGTGGCTCGACCGGCTGATGCCCCACGCGCCCGCGCGGTTCCTCGTGTTCGTCGGCGCGCTCGCGGGCGGCTGGTTCCTGACCGGCCTCGCGCTGGCGGTCGATCGCCGCGCCTACCTCACGCACCACGACGCGATGTCCCAGCTGTGGTACCTGCCGCTCCACCTGGTGTGCGTCCGCGCGCTCGGCGGGCTGTGGGCGTCCGGGCTGACCAGCGCCGTGCACGGAGTCGGCCTCGACGACGACGCCTCGCGCCGGATCCGTCGGGGCGCGCTCGGCCGGTGGGCCGGGGTCGGCGCGCTCGTGGTGGCGGCCGGCTTCATCACGCGCGACCTGTGGTTCGGGCTGTCTCCCGATCCCGCGACCGGGCTGATCCCGTTCGACGATCCGGCGCGCTGGGACCTCGCGGCGCTCGGGCGCCCCGCGCACGCGATGCTGCTGGCGGTGTGGAGCCTGGAGTGGCTGCTGTTCGGGTTCATCCTGTGGCTCCAGCTCTGGCTGCTGCTGGGCTGGGTGCGCGAGCTGCTGCGCTGTGACCTGCGCGCCCGGCTCGGCGACATCCTGGGGACCGACGGATATCGCCACGCGTTCACGCTGGTCGGCCAGACCGCCACGGTCTCGCTCGTGTTCGCGCTCGGCAACCTGGCGTTCATCCACCTGACCGGGGGCCTGCTGCCCGACGCGCGGATCGACGTGTCGACGATTCGCGACGTGCTGCGCGAGATGGCGGATCTGCTCTCGATGACGCTGCTGTTCGTGTTCGTGCTCGGCGCGGCGCTGGCGTTCGTCCTCGCGCTCCGGAGCGCCCTCGCGCGCGCGGTGGACGTGGCGCTGACCGCGGCGACGGACGTGGTCCTGGCCGAGCGGGTGCCGGCTCCGGCCGACGACGCCACGCCGACGACGCTGCAGCGGCAGGTCACCGCGCAGGCGGCGCTGCTGCGCGCGCTCGTGTTCCAGCGCGAGGTCGACGGCCTGGGCCGCCGGGTGCTCGGCCTGACCGTCGTGAAGTCCGCGCTGCCGATCGTGATGGCGACGCTGCGCATGCTGCACATGCAGTAGCCACCGCGCGCCCTCGCGATCCGTCAGCCGCGCGCGAGCGGGTCCGGCGGCCCGCGCCGCGAGCCTCATGGTCCGAGCGGCCCGCGGGGGCGGCCGCGCCAGGCTCGGGCGTCCGGGGCGCCGAGTTATCCACAGCTGGTTGTGTTGGTTTCGCCGGACCCCACTCGCAGCGCCTGACGCGCGACGTGGACCTGGCGGTCGCCGTCGGGCGAACAGCGCACAACAGACGCCGATGTCCTCGCTGACCTGGTTTGTCAGCGCGGGATCAGGCGGGTGCCGCACGCGTGGTGCACACCGCCGGGGGCACCTGACGAGCGCAGTCCCAGTTGTGGTCGGGGCGCAGCTGACCCACGATGCGGACGTGCTGCTCCACCTCCTCGCCGTGCTGTCCACCACGCACCTCACCGGCGACGTCCCCGCCGCCGGCGGCGACTACCAGGAGGTGACGTTCGACGTCCCCGCCGGCACCGTCGAGATCCAGATCAGCCACACCGACGGCTCGGACGCGGTGATCCTCGACTGGGGCGTATGGTCGCCCGATGGGTTCCGGGGCTGGGGTGGCGGGCTCGTCGACGATGCGGTGATCGGCGTCGCGCAGTCATCGCGCGGCTACCTCGCGGGTCCGCTGCCGGTGGGCACGTGGCGCGTGGTGATCGGCAAGGCCCAGGTCGGGACCCTCGGCGGGCAGTACACGATCGACGTGGTGTGTCGCGACAACGCCACGCTGCCGGTGGCGCCGACCGCCCCCCACGCCGCCGTGGTGCTCGGCCCCGAGCGCCGGTGGTACCAGGGCGACTTCCACGTCCACTCCGAGCAGAGCGGCGACGCCGACGCCGCGCTGCCGGCGATCGCCGCGCTCGCGCGCGCCCGCGGGCTCGACTTCGTGACGATCACCGACCACAACACCAGCGCGCAGCTGCCGCTGCTGCCGGCGCTGCAGGCGACCACGCCCGACGTCCTGCTGCTGCGCGGGGCCGAGATCACGACCTACGCAGGCCACGCCAACGCCGTGGGCACCCGCGCGTACATCGACCACCGGATCGGCGTGGGCGGGCGCGCGATCACGGGCGTGCTCGATGACGTGGTGGCGCAGGGCGGGATCACGATCGTGAACCACCCGGCGCTCGATCTGGGTGGAGCGTGCATCGGGTGCGCGTGGCGCCACGCCGACACCGACTGGAGCAAGGTCACCGGGATCGAGGTCCTGACGGGTCGCTGGGAGCTGACCGAGCGCGCGTTCACGCCCGGCGCGATCGCGCTGTGGGACGCGCAGGAGGACGCCGGCCACCCGCTGGCGGCCATCGGCGGCAGCGATGACCACCGCGCCGGGGCCGGCACCGGCGTCACCGAGTCCCCGCTCGGCAGCCCGACCACGATGGTTCTGGCGGACGGCCTGAGCGAGGCCGCGATCCTCGACGCGCTGCGCGCGCACCGGACCATCGTGCAGCTGCGCGGCCCCGATGATCCCGTGGTCGACGTCCGGATCGGCGACGCGACCATCGGCGACACCGTCGCAGCCGTGCCGGCGGCCACGCTCGACGTGCACGTCACCGGCGGCGCCGGGATGTTCGCGCAGGTGTGGCGCGACGGCGCCAAGGTCGACCAGCAGGAGGTCACCTCGGACGACGCGACGGTCAGCTACACCGACACCACCGCGGGCGCGCACCGGTTCCGGGTCGAGCTGATCGATGCCGGCAACCAGCGGATCGTGGTCACCAGCCACCTCTACGCGACCATCGTGCCGGACGCGGACGGCTGCGGCTGCGGCGCGACCGGCGACGCCGGCGGCGCCGGGCTGCTCGGGGTCGGCGTGCTCGCGCTGGTCGGGCGACGCCGCGCGCGGGTCCGCATCTGGTAGTTGCGAGGTCGCGTGCCGCCGCCGACTCGGGGCGATGCGTACCAGCGCGCTCGGCCTGACGACACGCGTGGGCCCCGCCGCGCACGCCGCGGCTCAGCCGCCCAGCCGCTCGGTCGATGTCACCTTGCCGCGTGCGTCGAAGTGGGTCCACGTGCCCACCCGCTTGCCGCTCGCGTAGCGGCCGCGGTAGGCGACGCGGCCATTGGGGTGATAGCCGATGTCGGCGCCGTCGATGCCCGCGGGGCCGTAGGTCTGGACCACGGCCTTCGCGCCGTTCGGGTGGAACGAGGTGAACGCTCCGGCGTAGGCGCCGTCCTGGTAGTGGATCGCGTGGCTGCGCTGGCCGCTCGCGAAGTACACGGTCCACACGCCGGTGAAGTGCGCGGGTGGCTCCACCCAGACGTGGCGGAGCTGTGCGATCAGCTCCACCGCCAGCAGCGTGGCGTCGCCGCGGGTGCTGAACGAGCAGCGCAGCAGCCAGCGGTCGTCCAGGCGGAAGTGGACGGTCTCGGCGCCACCACCAGCCACGCCCATCTCCTCGGTCGGGTGGTACGGCGCGAGCTGAGCGACCACCTGCGGTCGGGTCGAGCCGACCTGGATCGACGCCAGCAGGGGCGCCCAGGTCGCGCGTGGCGGGGGTGGCCTGCGACCGGGAGGCCAGGTCGGCGGGCGGGCGTGGCCTGGGCGACCGCCACCAGCCACACCATCACGAGCGCCGCGAGCTTCATTCCCAGATGGTAGCCCGGTGGTGGTCGCGCCGGGCTGGGCGTCCGGGGCGCCGAGTTATCCACAGCTGGTAGTGCTGGTTTCGCCGGTTCCCTGTCGGCACCCGCCGCCGCCGCGCTAGAACGAGTCCTCGAGCGCCTTGATCTGATCCTCGATGCGGGCCTTGGACGGCGCGCTCGGCGATGGCGACATCCGCTCCTGCTGCTGGCGGCGGTTGGTCTCGATGATCAGCTCGGCGGGGTACTCGACCTGGTAGCCGATCCGGAACTCCCGCTTCTCGCCGGGCTTGAGCGTGAGGTCCCAGTGCAGGAGCCCCTGCGAGTCCGCCTTGACGGCGGGCGTGATGCTGACCTTGTCGATGCGGATGTCCCGGTTCTCCGACACCGGGATCCGATCGGCGAGCGTGAAGGTGGCGTCCTCGGCCGCGAGGTTCTCGACGGTGACGATGAACATGACCTGCATCTGGTTGCGGGTCTTGCGGACGAGCGTGCTGTGCTTGCGATCGAGCTGGCGCGAGATCTTGAGCTGCTCGGCGACGCTGAGGAACAGCGAGAACCGCTCGCCCTTCGCGATGAAGTCGATGTCCGTCAGGCCGAGGAACGTCCCGTCCTGGTACAGCGCGACCTTGCCGGGCAGCAGCGCCTGACCGGTGGCGTTCGTCATCGCCAGCGTCCGCGCGGCGGACAGGCTCTGCTCGGGCGCCGCGACGATCTTCTGGGTCGAGCCGAGCACGCTGCTGCCGATCAGCAGGCGCACCGGGTGGCCGTCGCCACGCACGCTCTGCGCGCGCTGCGCCTTGAAGTGGGCGGTGGTGCCGCGCTTGGCGAGGCTCTCGAAGATCGAGACGGTCCGCCCCTGCACCACCTCGAGGAAGTCGATGTTGCTCTGGTAGACCTGCTCGAAGTTCTGGCGCTCGCGCTCCTCGGTGCGCTGCCGGACCCGGTTCCACATCATGTTCTGGCCCTTGAACGCGGACTGCGCGCGGGTGAACGACGACACCTGGCTCGTGCGCGTGCGGGTCGCGACGTGCGTGTCCCCGAGGGTCAGCGCGTCGAGCTCGGGGATGGCCACGCTCTGCGTCGTCGACTGCGTCGAGAACGCCAGGTCCGCGCCGCCCCAGTCCTCGCCGCTGGTCTGCGTGACCTGCGCGAACGACACGACCTCCACGTTCTTCGCGTCGGTCGTGCTCGCGCGCAGCTCGTGCATCGGCTCCCAGGTCACGCCCGGCAGCATGTACGTCAGCTCGAGGGTCGCGGCCCCCGCGGCGGTGCCCTGCAGGGTCACGAGCACGGTCGTCTCCTCGAGCTTCATCAACCCCTTCGCCTCGTCGACCGTGCGCGCGCTCGCGGTGTACCGGGGCATCAGCGCGTCGAGCTGGAGCTTGACGTCCCGGCGCGCCTTCGCGGTCGCGCGCAGCGAGCCGCTGATGAACCCGAGCACGTCGCCGTAGCTCTTGACGGTGACGTTGCCGATCACCGTGTCCTGCGTGATCTTCGCGACCGAGAACGCCTTGATCGACTCGATCTGGACCTTCTGCGCGTCGAGGACCGCGATCTCGTCGTTGAGGGCCGCGAGCTGGTTCGCGAGCGCGGCATGCTCCTTCTCGACGCGCTGCCAGCTCGCATCCGTCGCCTGGGACAGGAACCGGCGATCGACGCGGACGTCGACGATCCGGCCCGCGCTCGCCGCGACCTGCACGGAGCCGTCATCGACCCAGCCGGGGAGGCTCCGGAACGCGAACACGGTGGCGTCGGTCGGGACCTCCACGGACGCCGTGCGGGTCACCCGGGCGCGGTCCGAGTAGACCGTCACCTTCGTCACCTTGGACCGCAGCGTGCCGGCGTCGGTGTCCGCGGTGGCGATGTCCTGGGCGGCCGGCGGTGGCGAGACGACCGGCCGGGGCGCGGCCGGCGGCACCACCGGGGGCGCGGCACACCCGGCGACGAGGATCGCGAGGGACAGAAACCAGCTGGGATGCTTCGAGGTCATGGGGCTTCCACCTTGCTGCGAGGGTCGAGGCGCCGGGCGCGGCTGGGCCGGCCTGGTCACAGGCCACCGCTTCAGACGACCGAGCGCATCCTCGGGTCTGACGGATCCGACGGCAGGCGCACGAATCTCGCGTCGAAAACCGGCGCACCGGCCCGATCGCTTACACGGCCGTGACACAGGCGGGCCCCCGGGCGTCACTCAGCGCGTCAGCAGCCACAGCAGGATCAGCGACACCGTCAACGTCGGGACGGTGAGCACGATCCCGACCCGGACGAAGGTGGTGAACCGCACGACCACCTCGTGGCGGCGGAGCAGATCGTACCAGAGCAACGAGGCGAGCGAGCCGACTGGCAGCAGCCGGGGCCCGAGATCCCCGCCGACCAGCGCCGCGAACGCGTGCGCGTGGGCGGGGTCCCGTGACGTCTCGAGCGCGAACGCGTTGAGGACGGACATCGGGTGGTTGTTGAGCACGGCCGAGCCGATCGCCGAGGTCACGCCCACCGTGGCGAGTGGAGACGAGGCCGTCTCGTAGAGCTGGCGCAGCCAGTCCACGACCCCGACGCGCTGCAGCGCGATGGCGAGGATGAACACCCCCATCAAGAACGGGAAGATCGCCCAGGTGACGCCTCGAACGAGATCGCGGGGGGCGTGCCCCGCGACCAGGCTGGTGACCGCGCACAGCGTCGCGCCGAGCGCGGCCCCGGGCCACAGCGGCGCGTCGAGGTACGACAGCACCGGATACGCGCACAGGACCGCGATCACCGCCGCGAACACGACGAGCGCGGCGCGCGTCAGCGGCGGAGGCTGCCTCGGCCATGCGCCGAGCGCGGGGGCCGGATCCGCCAGGGGCTCGCGGAAGATCCAGGCGAGTACGACGTACGCGGTGATCCAGCCGACGATCGCGATCGGGACCATCGTGACCGAGTACTGGTTGAAGCCGATCCGCGCGTGCTCGGCGAAGATCAGGTTCATCGGATTCGAGATGACCAGCGGCGCCACGCCCGCGGAGGCGAACACCGCCATGGCAAACGGGACCATGAATTTCGGGTGACGCCGTGGATAGACCGTGCGCAGCAGCACGAGGACGGTCGGGGTCATCAGCAGGATCGCCGCGTCGTTCGAGAGCACGGTGGCCACCGCCGCCGACAGCACGAAGGTCACGCGAAACGCGTGGCGGACCGGCCCGCGGGTCCGCGGCTCGATGATCGCCGCGAGGCGCTCGAGCAGGCCCATCCGCTCGGCCGCCGACGTCATCGTCATCACGGAGGCGAGCGTCACGTACGCGCGCCACTGGGCGTCCGCGGCCGTGCGCACGTCCTCGAGCCCGACCGCGCCACCGATCGCGGCGACCGCGACCGCGCCGAGCGCGCCGACCGTGGGTCCGAGCCCATGTGGCCGCCACGCGACCGCGATCACGAGCACCGCCAGGCCGACGAACACCAGCCACGTCACCGCAGCGGTATACCGCGGGTCACGCGGGCGACTCCAGCGAGCCGCGCACCAGGCGCTCGAGCACCGCCATCGCGAGGTCGAGCTCGTCGTCGGTGGTGTACGGCGCGGGGCCGAGCCGCAGCCGCGAGCCGCGGGCATCGGTGTGGATGCCCTCGGCGCGCAGCGCATCGACGAGGGCCGCGGCGCGCGGGGTCTCGATGGCGACGAACCCACCGCGCTCGGCCGGCGTGCGCGGGGTCGCGAGGGTGAGGCCGAGCCGATCGACGGCGGTGATCAGCCGGTCGGTCTGCACCAGCGACAGCGCCCGCAGCCGCGCGAGGTCGAGCCCGCGATCCTCCATGAACCGCGTGACGGCGACCGCGCGGTAGAAGCTCGCGGGGTCGAAGGTGCTGCCGGCGAACGCGACCGCACCGTCGGTGGCGTAGCCCACCGGGCGCGCGCGATCGCGGGGGGCGTCGAGCTCGGCGAACCCGGCGAACCAGCCGGTGTAGACCGGGCGCAGCCCCGCGCCGGCCGGGACCCGCAGGAAGCACGTGCCCTCGCCCCACTGCGCGTACTTGTAGCCGCCGCCGACCACGAACACGCCCTCACCACCGACGTCGGCGAGCGTGAAGGGCACCACGTGCCACGCGTGGTAAGCATCGATCAGCAGGTGCGCGCCACGCGCGGCCACCCGCTCGGCGAGCGCCGGCAGGCCGGGCACGATCGTCGAGGTCTCGAACAGCACGCTCGACACCAGCACCGCCGCGGTGGTGTCCCGGACCTCGGCGGCGAGCCGCTCGGCGAGCGTGCTCGCGGGCGCGGCGTCCACCCAGGTCACCAGGGCACCCGCCTCGGCGAGCCGGCGCAGCTGGCGATCCATGGCGTGGAACTCGCCGGTGGTGGTGACCAGGTGCGGACGGCGGCGCAGGTCGAGCGCCGACAGGAACCGCACGACCAGCTCGTGGGTGTTCGCGGCGAACGCGATGTCCTCGGGCCGGCCGCCGATCCGCGCGGCGACGTAGCGCCGCAGCTCGGCCTGGACCGCGAACACGCGCCCCCACTTGTCGTCGACGTGGAGCGCCGCGTCGGCCCACGCCTGGTCCTGGCCTGCGCGCGCGGCATCCGGCCACGCCTGGTGCGAGTGCCCGGTCAGCAGCACGCGGCGCGGCGCGGCGGCCGGCGTGGACAGGAACTGCGCGTAGTGGGGGCGGAGCACGCGCGGGTCGAGCGGGAGCGGCACCCGGACACTGTCGACCAGGTTCCACCGCGGAACAATGGGCCCGGCCGCGGCCCGGCGCCACACGGCGCGGATGCTCGAGGTCGGCCACCCGGCCGCGCCGGTGCTACGCTTGCCTGTGGTGCTGTCCGACGCCGACACGCGCACGTTCCACGACGGCGGGTGCGTGGTGCTGCGCGGGCTGTTCTCCGCGGCCGAGGTCGCCGCCGCCCGCGAGGCCCTCGAGCGGCTGTACGCCACGGCGCAGGCGCTCCGCTACACCGGCGACCACGCCGGGGCGTTCTTCGTGCTCGGCGCGCCGCCCGCGGGGGAGGTGGTGGTCCACCGCGTGGTGTGGGCCGGCGGCGCCGAGCCGGAGCTGCTGCGGCTGAGCGAGGATCCCCGGCTGGTCGAGCCCGCACTCGCCCTCCTCGGCACCGAGCGCTGCGAGCAGCTGCTGTGCCAGGCGCATTTCAAGATGCCGGACGACGGGGTCGCGTTCGACTGGCACCAGGACATCCAGCACCGCGACAAGGGCCCGGGCATGTGGCGCGACGTCACCGGGCGCGGCTCGTACGTCCAGACCCTCCTGCTCGTCGACGACATGACCGCGGCCAACGGCCCGCTCGAGTTCGTGCCGCGGAGCGCGTGTCCGCTCGATGGCACCGGTCGGCTGGTCGGCGCGGTGGATCGGGCGCGCGCCGTGCCGGTGCTCGGCCGCGCTGGCGACGTGCTCCTGTTCGGACCGTACGCGGTGCACGGCAGCACGCCCAACACCTCGGCGCAGCCGCGGCGGGTGCTGGTCAACGGCTATGCGGCGCCGGACGCCAACGGCCGGACGTACCCCGGGCGCGAGGCCGGCCGGACGCTGCCGCGCTGATCACTGGATGACGACGACGTCCTCGGTCCACTGCGCGATGTGGTTCGAGGTGGTGACGTCCTGGAACGGCAGCGCGAACGCCGGGTAGCTCGGATCGACGCCGGCCGCAGCGAGATCGGGATCGATCGCGACCATCCACACCAGCGTGCCCGTGGAGGCCTCGGCGTTGCCCGAGCCAGCGGGCGGGGTGCGCAGGCCGTAGCGGCGGCTCGACGCGAACGTCATCCACACCAGGCGCGACGCCGGGTCGGCCGTGCGCTGGAACTCGAACGGCGCCCACTTCGGCCACGAGTTGGTGAGCTCGGACGTGGTGTCGAGCTGGCCGCGCGCGTTGGCCTGCGTCAGCGCGACCGGGGTGGCGCCGGCCTCCGGCTTGACCACGAACACGGTCGCGGACGGATCGGAGTCCGCGTTGCATGCGACGTCCGTCGTGAGGCCCACCGGGCACGTCGACTCGTTGAACACGAGCAGCTCGCCGCCGGGCGAGAAGCCTGGGTAGTAGCGGTTCTTCCCCGCGACCGCGGGGACGACCGTCGTCGCGCCGCCGAACGTGCCGCCACCCTGGTCGGTGACGGTGTCGATGCGGCCGCTGTAGAAGCGCTGGTTGTTGGCCTCCTGCGCGAGGCGCGCGCCCTGCCGCACGAACGCGATCTTGTCGCCCGCCGGCGACCAGTCGGGGTGCGTGGTCGCGGTGTCGGCGGTGGCGCCGAGCGCGATCGTGCCGGTCTGCTGGCCCGTCGTGCCGTCGAGCAGCATCAGGTCGTAGGTCGACGTGGAGCCCCACGCGAACGTCGCGACGAGCCTGGTCCCGGTCGGGTTCCACGAAGCCAGCGCGGCCCGCGCCGGGGTCGCCGTGCGCGCCCTGGTCGCGACGTCGACGAGCATCGCGTCCTTGGCGTCCCAGCCGCCGGCCGAGGCGAACAGCTTCTTGCCGTCGCGAGAGATCGCGTGGCACCCGACGCAACGGCCGCCGGACGGCGCCGCCGCGCCGGTGTAGCTCGGCCCGGTCGAGGCGCTCGGGCCCACGAACTCCTCGGCCACGGTCTGCGCGACGTCACCGAAGTCGAACCGCATCACCGCCGACGACGTGAGGCCGCTGGTCTTCCAGTAGTAGATACCGCCGCGGACGTCATCGACGCTGAACGACATGTCGATGTCGGTGGACGTGCCGACGCCCGAGCCCGCGTCGTCGGTGCCCCGCACGCGGACGATCACCGGCTCGCTGCCGCGGTTGGTGTCCGCGACCCAGGTCCACACCGTCGGATCGGGCGTGTAGATGCAGCCGCCGTTCAGCGGCACCACGCAGCGCGTGTAGACCTTGATGTCGGTCAGCACGTTCTCGAACGTGATCTCGAACAGCGTGTTGCTCGGGCCGGGCAGGAAGTGGACCTCGAGCAGCGACAGGTTCGGCGGCAGCAGCACGCCGTCGTTGGGGTAGACGAGGTCGGGCGCGCGCGACGGCGCGGCGGGGCCGGTGAACGGCATCGCGGGATCCGTGGGCAGGCCGGTCGCGGCCGGATCGACGCGGCGCTGGCGCAGCCGCAGGGTCAGCCCGGTCTGGCCGATGATGCCGCCGCGGTTGGCGGACACGCGGGTCACCCCGCCGTGGGTCAGCACCGAGGTGAACGCGCCGACGGTGAACCCGCCGAGCGTCTGGTCGGCGAGCGTCCACGCGACGCGGTCCGTGACGTCCTCGAGGTGGCCGTCGTCGAACCGGCCGGTCGCGGTGTACGTCGCGGTGGCAGGCGTGGTGCCGTCGATCAGCAGGTCGAGGTCCGCCGGCGTCACCGTGATCTCCACGAGCCCGACGATCGGGCCGGGCGCATCGGGGATGTCCTCGGCGGGCACGGGGCGGGGGCCACACGCGAACGCGAGCAGGGACAGCAAGGCGAGCGCAGCAAGTCGGGGGAACATCACGGGAACCTCGAATTCTCCCTGTGCGCGAGGGGCTGTCAACCAGATCCCGCCCGCGGGAGTGGCCCCGGACGCCCCACAGGGTCCGCGGAGCGACCTGCGTGACGTTTGTCGCTCAGCGACGGCCGGTGGCCGGCGGGTTGTAGCGCTCGGCGGCCGTCGGCGCATCGGTGCCACCGCTGATCAGCACGGTGCCATCACACAGGAGCGCGGCCTGGTGGCCCGCGCGCGGGACCGCGAGGCGATCGGTGGTCACGATGTCGATCGAGCCGTCGAGCTGGTCGAGGCGCGCGATCGCGGCGTAGTCGGTGGGCGGCCCCCCGACCGTGGTGCGCCCGCCGGTCAGCAGCAGGCGCCCGTCCGGGAGCACGGTCACCGTGCCGTCGACCACCGCGGCCGCCGCGGGCAGCTCGCCGACCGCGACGAACCCGGTCTCGAGCGAGAACAGCTCGAGGGTGCGGACCGCGTTGCCGGCGGCGTCGATGCCGCCGATCAACAGCACGCTGCCATCGGGCAGCAGCGCGGCGTGGTGGTGCGCGCGCGGCACGAGCAGCCGGGGCGCGAACGAGCCCGGCCGCGCCAGCTCCGCGGTCAGCGGCTTGAACAGCTCGGCGGTCGGCACCGGCGGGCCGAGGCCGTCGACGCCCGAGGTGCCGCCGGCGATCAGCACGGACGCGCCGACGTCGTCGCCGAGCCGGGTCGCGGTGTGGCCGGTGCGCGGGAAGCTGAGCTGGGCCTGGAGGCCGCGGATCTCCACGGTGGGGCCGTTGACCGAGACCTCGGTGATCGTGCCGACGGGACCGACGCCCGGCGCGTGCCCGCCGATCGAGATCACGCGGCCATCCGTGAGCGAGGTCGCGGTGATGCCGAGGCGCGCCATCCGGACGTCCTCGATGACCTCGACCGACTGCGCAGGATCGATCAGCTCGACGAGGCTCGCGCCGGACGCGCCGACCTGGCCGCCGAGCACCGCGATCCGCGGCGGGGCGGTGCCGAGCAGCGCCTCGACGGCGCCCAGGCGCTCGCTCAGGCGGCCCACGAACACCAGCTGCCCGGTGGGAGGATCGAAGCGCTCCACGTCGAGGACGGGCGCCGCCCCCACCTGGCCGCCGAGGATCACCGCGCCGCCGCCGAGCGTGACCGCGTGACCGCCCGTGCGCGCGAGCGGCTGGACGCCGAGGCTGGCGAACCGGACCGTCCGCGAGAACAGCAGGTGCGGGGCCGGCACGACGGCGGCCTCGTCGACCTCGAACGCGCACGTCCGGCCGTACGAGGTCGCCCCGCCCTGCGAGAACCCGGTCATGTGGATCACCAGCGCCTCGCCGAACGGCGCACCGGCGAGGGTGATCGGCTCGCCGCGCGCGAACGTCTGCGAGACCAGCTCCCGGTCGCTGCCTGCGCGCGCCACCGTCAGCGTGATCTCGTCGAGTGGCGTCGCCGCGGCGAACGGGTTGGCGGCCTCGTCGCCGACCGGTAGCTCGATCACCGGGCGGATGGCCAGCTCGTCGGTGCAGCCGGCGAGCGCGGCGGCCAGCGCGAGCGCGCAGCGCATCACCACGCGGGGATCCCGTCGGGGCGAACCGTCCACGTGGTCGGCGTGGTGTCGCGGCTGGCGGCCGCGGTGATCGGCACGAGGATCGCGGCGGCCAGCACGGCGGCGCCGGTGGCCCACACCCACCGGGACTGGTACCAGCGCGGCGCCGCCGTGGACGCGAGCAGCGCGGTCAGCGCCTCCGCCGCAGGCACGAGCGAGGTGCGCACCCCCACCGTGCGGCGATCCCGCTCGCGGCCGTCGAGGCCGATCAGCCGGAGCTGCGCGATGCCCGCGGTGACCTCGACGAGCACGAACGCGCGGGCGCCGGCGGTGCGCGCCTGGATCAGCGCCTCGTCGAGGCTGGGCGGCACGAGCACCGGGGTGGCGGCGGTCAGGGTGGTATCGGCGATCAGGTCGATCCGGGCGCCCCACGGCGCGCGGTCCGGGCAGCGGACGTTCGCCCAGTGGGGCCCGACGACGCGGGGCGTGGCCGCGCGCCCGGCGACCACGCCATCGATGGCGAGCATGCAGCCGGCCGGCGCGTCGACGCCGAGCAGCGCGGTGGGCCGGCTGGCCACCGTGGACCGCACGCGCTCGAGCTCCGCGGCGACGCGCGGCGGGAACCGCGCCGGGTCGAGCACGCGCGCGGGGGCGGCCGTGACCGCGAGGACCAGCTCGTCCCAGGCGGCGGTCGCGTCGCCCCGCTGGTGGGCGATCAGCCCGCGGTAGAGGAACAGATCCGAGAGCTCGGCCTGGGTCAGGTCGGCGGCGCCGCTGCCATCGACCTCGGCGCTGGCCGCCGCGAGCAGCTGCGCGGCCTCGTCGAGCTGGAGGGCGTCGTGCGCGGTGATCGCGCGGCTGATCAGCTGCGCCGTGGCGAACGGGGACCGCGCCGCGGGCGAGCGATCGATCAGCGCGGCGCCGGCGTCCCGGGCGGCGGCCTCGACCGGCGCCAGGTGCGCGCCTGGCGCCCACACCAGGACCACGTCTGCCCGCGGTCGCGCGTCGGCCACCAGGGGGCAGGCGACGATCGCCAGCAGGACCGTGAGAGCACGCACGCGTGCAGGAGTTTCGGCCCCCTGCCCGCGGGAATCAAGCCGGCCCACGCTCCGTTCGACGGTCGTGCCCTGGGCAGGCCCAAGGCGCGCTATGCTGAGGAGGATGGGCCGTGCCCTCGGTCGGTACGAGCTTCTCCGCCCGCTCGCGCGTGGGGGGATGGCCGAGGTCTACCTCGCGCGTCGCCGCGCCGCGGGCGTGGAGAAGCTGCTCGTGGTCAAGCGCATCCGGCCCGAGCGCTCGGGCGACGCGCGGTTCCTCGAGATGTTCATGCGCGAGGCCCGGCTGTCGATGAGCCTCGCCCACCAGAACATCGTCCCGGTGTTCGACTTCGGGCGGAGCGACGATCAGGTGTTCCTGGCGATGGAGCGGATCGAGGGCAAGGACCTCGGCTCGAGCCTGGCCCGCGCCACCGACCGCCGGCTGTCGCCCCTGCTCGCTGCGTTCGTCGCCGCCGAGTGCTGCCAGGCGCTCGACTACGCCCACCACCGCAAGAGCCCCGACGGCACCGCGCTCGGCGTGGTCCACCGCGACGTCACCCCGCGCAACGTGCTGCTGTCGTGGGTAGGCGAGGTCAAGCTGACCGACTTCGGGATCGCCGCGCTCGCCGGTGACACCACGTCCCGGTCGCTCGGCACGCCGCAGTACATGGCGCCCGAGCAGGCGCGCGGCGAGGCGATCGACGCGCGCGCCGACGTGTACGCGCTCGGCCTCGTGCTGCGCGAGCTGCTGACCGGCCAGCGCGCGCGCCCCGGCACCGAGCGCGAGCCGATCCTCGAGGCCGCCAAGGGAGGCCAGCTCCTGCCGTGGCCGGCGGACGTCACCGGCCCGCTCGTCACCATCACCGACCGCGCCACCGCCCTCGCCGTGGGGGACCGCTACCCCGATGCCCGCGCCATGCTCGCCGCCCTCGACGGGTTCATCGTCGCCGAGCGCGCCGCCCGCCGGGGCGAAGCGCCTGCCCGCCAGCTCGCGACCTGGCTCGAGGAGCTGTGGGACGGCGCCCGCGATGACGGCCCGGACGACGGCGAGATCGAGAGCGGCCACCTGCTGAGCTACGTCGATGACGGGCTCGGCGCGAGCGGGACCGGCACCGAGCGATCGATGCTCGGCACCGCCGCGGACGACGACGAGCCGAGCATCGTCGTGCGGGCCAGCGCGCTGCCACCAGGCGGTGCGCCTCGCCAGCGAGCCCGGCATCCCGGTGCGCAGCTCCGCCCGCATGCCGGCGCAGCGCCTCGCCAGCGAGCCCGGCCTGGTCGGCCAGATCGCCCGCACCAACACCCGCCGCGAGCTCGGGGTCGCCGACCCCGAGGACGCCCCGCCGCGCGGCGGGATGTCCCCGTGGATGCCGGTCATGCTGATCGCCAGCGCGGTGGCCGGCGCCCTCGTGGTGGTCGCCCTGCGCCGCTCGAGCGCCCCGGAGGCCGCCCCCGTCGCGGTCGCCACGCAGGCCCCCGCGTCGCCGGACAGCGCGGCCCCGCGCCCGGACACCACGGCCGACGGCACCGATGATCCCCGCGGACATCACGCGCGAGCCCGCGGATCCAGTGCCCCCGCTCCCGGCCCAGGGTTCCGCGGCGCCAGCCCAGGGTTCCGCGGCCCAGGGTTCCGCAGCCCAGGGTTCCGCGGCGGTCGGCGCCTCCCCGGCCCAGGGTTCCGCGGCGGCCGGCATCCGGCCCCGCCTCCCCTGGCCGGTTCGTCCGGCCGCCGGACAGCCGCCGGCGATCCCGGACGCGGCGGGCAGCAGCGCGGGTCCGCGGTGGCGCCCGCGCCGATCGCGCTCCGCAAGGTCACGATCAACGCGACGCCGTGGGCCTACTTCGCGGTCGACGACGACCCGACCCAGCACGAGACCATGAAGACGCTCTCGCTCGCCCCGGGGCGCCACCAGATCCGGTTCAGCAACCCGGTGCTGAAGATCGAGCGCGCGGTCACGATCGAGGTCCCCATCGATCGGGACCTGACCCACGTCGAGCGCCTCGGGAACTGAGCGTCAGCCGGGAGCGCGGCCCGCGGGGCGCCGTCGAGCGCGACGAGCGCCGCCGGCGGCGGCATCACGACCGTGCCGTCGGGGCCGATCGTGCGCACCGGCGGCAGCGGGCCGTGGGGGCCGGTGATCAGGCGCGCGCCGCGGGTGAACGTGGCGAACGACCACGCCCAGTCGAGCAGCACGAGCACGCGGTTGCGAAACCCGACGAGGAACAGGATGTGGACCACCCACCACAGCAACCACGCGACGAACCCGTGCAGCGCGACACGCCCCCGGGTGCAAGCCCTGCGGACCACCTCACGCTCCCTGCCTCAGCGAGCGCGCGTCGCCGAGGTGAACCCGAGCGACCACGTGCCGACCGCCACGCCGACCGGGACCGTGGGCGCCGGCAGGGCGGAGGTGCCGACGATCCGCGGCGGCCGGATCTCGCTGGTGATGGTGACCGTGCCCTCGCCGAGCCCGGCGTCGGTGTCGAACACGACGTCGGTCCACGCGGCGCCGAGCGCGACGCGTGCGACGCGGCGACCGTTCCACCACACCTCGACGGGCAGGGTCTCGCCGGACGCGGCGTTGGCCGCCATCGGGATCGTGACCCGGTGGGGCTCGGGCACCAGCAGCGGCAGCAGCACCTCCGCGCGCGGCGCCGTGGTCCACCGCCAGCGCCGGCCCGGGCCCTGCCCGGTGGGCCCGAACCCGCCGAGCACGAACCGCGCGCGCACGATGACGTCCCACGTGCCGACCGCGCGGCGATAGCTGCCGTCGATGAAGCCGAGGAACGGGGGCACCAGCGGGTACACACCGACGGTCTGGTCCCACCGCCGCAGATCCACGCCGTGGCGCACCGCGAACACGGCGCTCGCGGGCAGCTCGAACGGGTTGCCCACGAGGTCGTAGATCGGGCGCGCCACCCACGCGAGCGGCCGCGGCACGTCGCAGCACGTCGGGGTCTCGTCACGGCCCGCGGGCTTCGCCCGGGCCAGGCGGCTGACCCACGCGAGGTTCCACGCCAGCAAGTAGCCGAGCACCAGCGCGACGAGCCCGAGCTTGGCGGCCGTGGGGAGCCGCCGCGCGAACCCGGTGGACACCGCGCGCAGCAGCACCGCGAGGCCGATCACGAGCGGCAGCGTCAGCGAGCACAGCCGGCGCTGGCCGAACGACGATGCCCCCCACCAGTCGAGCACGCACGCGTCGACGTAGACCTGCAGTGCGACCACGAGCAGGAGCGCCCCGCACACGCCCCGGACGTGGGGCCCGAGGCGCCCACCGCGGACAAGTCCGACGCCGAGGCCGATCACGCCGAGGTACGCGATCGGGTGGGTGGACAGCCAGCCGTTGCGCGCCCCGAACAGCAACTCGAGCACCATCGGGTGGCCGAACCGCACGAAACCCGGGCCCTGCGGCGTCGCCAGGTAGTCGCCGAACATCTGGTGCCACGCGAGCAGCTGCGGGAGCTGCGCCGCGAGCGCGAGCACGAGCACGAGGGCGCCCCGCCCGGCGAGCCCGAGCACCGCCCGGCCCGTGCCCGGGGCGCGCGCCCGGACCAGCCCCCACGCGCGCGGCACCAGCTCGACGAGCAGGACCACGCCGGTGAGCACGTTCTGCGGCCGCACCAGCATCGCGAGCGCGAGCAGCGCGCCGAGCCACCCGAACCGGCGCCACGCGAGCTCCCCGCGGGTGGCGATCCACAGCGCGAGGAACCCGGCGGTCATCGCCGCGTCCATCGCGTGGGCGTAGCTCGGCATGAACGTGGCGTAGTAGGTCAGCGGCGTGCCGAGCAGCACGGCGACCGCGGCCCACGCGGGCGCCCACCTCCCGCCGACGAGGCGCCGCGCGAGCACGAGCCCGAGGCCGACCGCGAGCCACGCGAACACCACGCTCGACGCGAACAGGATCCGCTGGTGGAACATCGTGTAACCGTGCGACGCGATGTCCGCCCCCCCGAGGTTCGCCACCAGGGCCGCGCCGTGCGCCACCACCAGCAGCGGCGCCCAGATCAGCGACGGGCCGAGCTGCTGCATCACCAGCTTGCGGCCGGTGCGGGTGCGCGGCTGGTTCCACGGATCGCCGAACCGCGCGAGGTCGTCGTCGAAGTCGACGTCGCGATCGAACACCAGCGAGCGCGTGATCAGGAAGTGCATGTGCCCGTCGCCGCGGGCCATCAACGGGCGGTAGCGGCCGTCCCCGCGCGCCGCCGCCGGGTCCTTGTCGGCGAGGTCGTTGCCGACGTACATCGCACCGGTCGCGAGCACGGCCAGGCACACCAGCAGCGTCGGGAGCCACCCGAGGGCGAGCAGGCGGCGCCACATCGGCGGCACGCTAGCACGGCGGTGCGCCAGCAACGGGCGCCGCTCTCGGGGGCGCAGTACAATTCGCGCGCGTGGCAGGCCCTCTCGCCGTCCGGATCCGCGTGCTGCGCTGGCTCGCGCCGAGCGCGGTCGCGGCGTGCGTGGGCGCGCTGGTCGCCGGGCTCGGCGAGAGCCGCGGGCTGGGCGGTGGCCTGGTCACGCTCGCGGCGACCGCGGGCTTCCTCGCGGTGCTCGCGATCCCCGCCCTGCTCGCGACCAGCGTGCTCGTGCGCGGCCTGCTCACGGCGTGGCGGCCGCGCGATCTCGCCGCGCGGCTGACCGAGCCCGATGGCAGCGCGCCGCGGCTGGTCGGCTGGATCGTCATGCTCGGGCTCGGCGCGCTCGTCCTCGCGTACGCGGTCCATCGCGGCACGTGGTGGCTCGCCGAGGTCACCGCGTTCAAGCCGGTCACCGTCGGGCTCGCGACGCCCGTGATCACGGTGCTCACGGTGATGATGCTGGTCGCCGTGTCCCGGCCCGTCGCCCGTCTCGGCACGGCCGTCGCGGCGCGCGTGGATGCACGGTGGCGCCGGGGTGGGCGCCCCACGCTGCTCCGCCCGGCACGCGTGCTCGGCGCCACCGGGCTCACCGGGCTGGTCGTGATCACCGCGGCGTGGCACCTGGTGGTGCGGCCCCGGCTCGGTCCGCTCGACACCTCGATCGCGTACCCGCCCGCCGCCGGGCTGCTCGCCACCCTCGGGGTCCACCTCGGCTGGCGGCGCCTGCCTCGCCCCGCGCTCGTCGCGACCACCGCCGCGGTGCTCGCCGCGGCCGTGATCGCGACGGCGCTCCTCGGCACGCGCCTGCGGCCGGCGATGACGCTCGAGATCTGGGGCGATCGCCCGCTGACCGGCGTGGTGGTCGACGCGCTGTTCGATCTCGATGCCGTGCGCGGCCACATCGACCTGGCGGCGTTCCGCCCGGTCGCGTCGCCCGGCTCGCCGCACCCCGACATCATCCTCGTCACGATCGACACCGTCCGCGCCGATCACACGCCACCCTACGGCGGCGCCGCCTCGATGCCCACGCTCGCGGCCCTCGGCGAGCGAGGCGCGGTGTTCACGTGGGCGCTCGCGCCCAGCAACGTGACCCGGCGCTCGATCCCGTCGATGGTGATCGGCAGCGCGCCCAACCGGGTCCGCGGCCGGGTCGTAGGCTGGGCGCTGCGCGTGGATCCGCGGCACGTGCTGCTCGCGGAGCGGCTGCGCGCGGGCGGCTACGAGACCGCCGGGTTCATGTGCTGCGATGGGTTCTGGGGCGAGCGCGGCCGCACCGGCCTCCAGCGCGGCCTCGAGCACCTCGAGATCGAGCCGCTCGGCGCCAGGCTCGGCCGCCGTGCCGAGGCGTGGCTGACCGCGCGCGAGAAGCGCGGCGAGCGCCGCCCGCTGTTCGTGTGGGTCCACCTGATCGAGCCGCACAACTGGGCGATCGGCCTCGGCGAGCCGAGCGACGACCCGCAGCGCACGCGCGCCTACGATCGCACGCTGACGGCGAGCGACCTGATCCTCGCCGACGTGCTGCGCCCGCTGATGCACCGGGCGCCCGAGCAGGCGCCGGTCGTGATCGTCACGTCCGACCACGCCGAGGCGCTCGGCGAGCACGCCACGCCCTACCACTCGACGGACCTCTACAACTCGCAGCTGCGGGTGCCGCTCGTGATCGCGGGCCCCGGCATCCCCGCGCAGCACCTGCTCGAGACCGTCAGCCTGACCGACCTCGTGCCCACGATCGTCGAGCTCGCCGGGTTCGCGCCGCCGCGCGGGCCCAGCATCGACGGCCGCTCCCTCGCCGATCTGCTCACCGGGCGGCGCCCCGCCGACCCCGAGCAGGGCCTCGCGTTCGCGGCGATGATCAAGGATCGCTCGAACCCCGGCGGCGTCCTCGCGGTCGCGCGCGGCCGGTGGAAGCTGATCGCGACCGGCGACCGGCTCGAGCTCTACGACATCCACGCCGATCCGGGCGAGAAGACGAACCTCGTCGACGCGCGCCCCGAGGTCCTCGCCGAGCTGCGCGCCCTCCTCGAGCACAAGAAGGCCGCCGCCCATGTCTCGCCGTTTGATCCGTAGCCGGCACGCGGTGCTCGCGCTGCTGCTCCTCGCCAGCGGCACCGCGAGCGCGCGCCCGCTGCGCGGCCTGGTGTACGCGGACGCCAGCGGCGACGGCCGGCCGTCGATGGGCGAGCTCGGCGTGCCCGGCGTGGTCGTGGCCTACGACACCACGCAGTTCACGGTCACCGACGCACAGGGCGCGTTCACGCTCGACGTCCCCGATGGCGCGCGCGGCATCGCGTGGGTGCGCGTGCCCGATGGGTTCCGGCCCGGGCCCGCGTGGGCGCCCGACACCGGCGCGGACGCCGTCGACATCGCGCTGGTCCCGAGCACCGCGGCGACCGGACCGCTGACGTTCGTCGTCGCGGCGGACACCCACCTGACCGCGGCGCAGCCGTTCTTCGCGGACCTCGCGCACGTGGCCGCGGATGCGGTCGCGCTGCCGAGTCCGCCGGCGTTCTTCACGATCCTCGGCGACATCACCCAGCAGAACCGCCCGGCGGAGTTCGATCTCGTGGAGGCCGGCACGCGCGACCTCGGCGTGCCGTACGTGCCGGTGCCGGGCAACCACGACTGGTACGACGGCGGTGCCGCGTGGCGCGCGCGCTACGGCCCCGACAGCTACAGCTTCGACGTCGGCAGCGTGCATGTCGTGGTGTGGAACATGGCGCTCCCCGAGGCCGCCATCACGGCGTACCTCGGCGCCGAGCTCGCGCGCGTGCCGCCCTCGATGACCGTGGTCGCGCTGACCCACGCGCCGCCGGCGCCCGCCGTGATCGGCGCGCTGCGGGCGCTCGGCGTGGACTACCTGCTGACCGGCCACACCCACGCCAACCGGGTGGTCGATCACGGCGGGCTCGTCGAGCTCGCCACCGAGCCGCTGCTGATGGGCGGCCTCGATGCCACGCCCGCCGGGTACCGCGTGATCACCCTCGAGCACGGCCGCCTGGCCGCGGAGCATCACACGGTCGTCGAGCGCCCGCTGGTCGCGGTGATCGCGCCGGCCCCGGGTGCGTGTGTCCCGGCCACCGGCGCGGCCGTCCTCGTCGCCGCCGCGCTCGACGCCGGCCCCGCGCGCGTCACGGCGCACCTCGACTGCGATGGCGAGATCGCGCTGCGGCCCGCGGGCGGCTGGAGCTGGCAGGCGACGCTGCCGGCGCTGGCGCCCGGCGCCCACACGTTGCGCGTCGAGGCGCGCACCCCCGGCGGCCCACGCGGCGCCACGACGACGACGTTCGCCGTGTGCCCCGCGCCCGCCGCTCGCACGCCCGCGCCCCCCACGCCTCCTGCCACATGGCCCCAGCTCGGCGGCGGCCCCACCCACACCGGCGCCCGCGAGCGGGAGTTCGCGCCGCCGCTGGCCACGCGCTGGGCGACCGCCGTCGGCGGGCACGTGCTCGGCGCCCCGGCGATCGCCGACGGCCTCGTCGTCGTCACCGTGACCGATCTCGCGGACGGCACGAGCGGCGGGGTGGTCGCCCTCGAGCTCGCCACCGGCGCGGTCCGCTGGCGCGTCCCCACGCCGGTGCCCGTGCGCGGCGGCCCGGCGCTCGACGACGGCGTGGTGCTCATCGCACAGCTCGACGGCACCGTGCTCGGGCTCGATCTCGCGAGCGGCGCCGAGCGCTGGCGGCACGAGCTCGGCCTCGGCCTCGAGGCGCGCGCGGCCACGCTGTCCGCGCCGCCGGTGATCGAGGGTGGCGACGTCCTCGTCGGGGGGCAGCGCCGGGTGGCCGCGCTGTCGGTGCGCGCGGGCGCGCCGCTGTGGACCCGCGATCCCGTCGGGCGCCACCAGGACTTCGCGTCGCTGGCCGCGCTCGCGGTCGAGGGCGGCCTCGGCGTCGGCGTGTTCGACCTGTTCCAGGGCGGCGTGATCGCGTTCGACCGCGTCACCGGCGCGCTCGCCTGGCACGTCGACAGCGAGCAGATCCGCGCCGTCCACGCCGCGCCCGTGATCGCCGGTGGCCTGGTCTACCTGGTGTCGAGCACCACCGATGTGATCGCCCTCGAGCTGACCACCGGCGAGGAGCGCTGGCGCACCCGCCTCGAGTCCGGCGGCTTCGAGTGGGGCAACGCCGCGCTCGGCGCGCCCGCCCTCGCCCACGGCGTGCTCGTGGTCCCGCTGATGTGGCGCGACCTCGTCGGCCTCGACGCCGCGAGTGGCCGCGAGCTGTGGCGGGCGCACGCACGCCCGGGCCCGCTCCGGACCACCCACTACCGCGGCGCCGGCGAGGCCGGGTTCGCCGCCGCGCCCGTGATCGCGGGCGACATCGTGTGGGCCGCCGATACCAGCGGCGCCCTGTGCGCGTACGAGCTCCGCACGGGCGGACAGCTCGCGTGCACCGCGCTCGGCGTGCCCGTGCTCGCCGGCCTCGCCCTCGCCGGGGACGATCTCGTGGTCGCCTCGTACGACGGCAGCGTCCGCGCCCTCACGCCGGTCGCCATGGCCCCGCGCCCCGGACCGGCGCTGCGCTGCGAGGCACCGCCGCGCGCGGGCTGCTGCGGGGCCACTGACCACACCAGCCCGCTCGCGCTCGCCGGCCTCGTGCTCGCGCTCGTGCGCTGCCGCCGTCGCCGCTGACTACAGATCGCCGCGTGCGGTAGCGATCTGCGCGGCCAGGACCGGATCCCACATCGCCGGCGCGTCGTCGGCGTGGGGCTGCATGGCGAGAGCGCGGCGCAGGGCGTCCTTGACGTCGACCAGGCCGTCCGCGTCCTTGGGGAGCGCGCGGAGCGAGGCGTCGAGGCCGTCGCCCAGCGTGGACGAGGAGTCGAGCTGCCGGGCGCGGACGAGCGGGAACGCCGAGGTGGTGCCGCGCGTGACGTGCTCGATCACGGCGT
The DNA here is from genome assembly GCA_964203225.1 of Kofleriaceae bacterium. Lineage (GTDB taxonomy): Bacteria > Myxococcota_A > Polyangia > Haliangiales > Haliangiaceae > JABFXX01. Next base: position 852,730 of record CAXNMK010000001.1, on the reverse strand, counting down.
TGGAGTCGTTGCACACGCCGACGTAGCCGTAGCCATCCGCGGGCATGCCCGCGGCGACGGTGATCCGCTCGGTGCGGTTGCGGCGCAGGTACGTCGACGCGGCGTCGACGGTGGCGAGCAGGTAGTCGAGGTCGGCGCCCGCGCGCGTGATGGTGACGGCGGTCTCGGCCTTCATGCCGGACCACGCCGGGCGCTGGTCGGTCTGGCCCCAGAAGCCGGCGCCCGCGATGCCGAGGTAGAACATGACGCGGGTGTTGATGTTCGGGCCGCTGATCCGCCACGCGTGGTGGCTGTGGCCCATCGGGATGGTGAAGCTCTCGCCCGTCGACAGCTGGATGCCGGTATCGATCCACACCGGCCAGATCAGGTCCTGGTTGCCGATGGTGGCCGACAGGAAGTTGGCGTACATCCGCTCGTTGCGGACCTCGATGGTGTGGCCGCTCGCGACCAGCGCGTCGAACAGCTCGTGCGGCGAGGTCACGGTCTGGCCGCGGAACGTGACCTCCGAGCCGTTGTCGAGCGCGAGCGCGGTGAGGATCTTGGCGAGCGGATCGGCGTGCGCGAACTGACACGGCGCGAGCACGCGGCTAGGGAACTGGCCGTAGCCGACACCGGGCAGGCGCGGGTCGACGGGCGCCGGCGCCGTGCGGTCGGGCGAACAGGCGCCGAGCAGCGTCATCAGGTCGCCGGTGATCGTGACGTCGGGGGCCGGCGCCTCGGTCGGGATCTGGCCGAGCGCGGGGCGCAGCAGGCCGATCTGTACGAGTGACATCGTGGGGAACCGCTCGAGGCCCTTCAGCTCCGGGTCCGCGAGGATCGAGTCGAGCTGCGCGCCGAGCGCGGTGGCGGCGGCGGGATCGTGGACGAGCGCCGCGAGCTCGGCCTTGGCGATCTCGGCGAATGCCGTGCCGCCTTGCGCCTGCAGGCCGCGGATGAGCGCCTTCTGGTCGACGCCACCGCGCTCGCAGGCGCCGCTGCACGCGATGTCGAGGGTCAGGTTCGCGTCGGCCTCCTCGCCGAGGTAGAGGGACTCGAACGTGCCGGGGATGATGCGGTAGACGCCGGGCTGCGTGAGGGTCACCGCGAGCCGGGCGTTGCGGCCGTAGCCGCTGTCGTCGTCCTCGCCCACGATCGTGCCGCCGCCGAGCGCCTGGCCATCACCGTCGCCGGCGAGCGGCCCCTCGATCAGCACGTACGCATCCGCGCCGTCCTTGCCCTTCACGTCGATCTGGAGGCGGGTGCCGCCGAACGACTCCACGCGGTACGCGGGCACCCGGCCATCGAGCGTCACGCGCGTGCTGGCGCCGAGCGGCGCGGGGCCGGCCTCGACCAGCTCGAACACGCCATCACCCTTGCCGGGCGTCCACTGGCCAGGGGCCTTGTCGTCCTCGCCGCCACAGGCACCGAGGACGCTGACCAGACACAGAGCGAGACGGCGAAGTCGCATGCTCACGGCAGGTTGCACCCGGTGTGCCTGCGGATGCCAGCCAGGGGTCCGGCACAACTTCCGCAACGTGCCTGGCCGGCCATCGTCCGCACAAGTTGTCTGCCAGCCAGGGGTCCGGCACAACTTCCGCAACGTGCCTGGCCGGCCATCGTCCTCAGAAGTTGTCGAAGTTGTGCCGGACCCCGCCGGAGAAGTTGTGCCGGACGCCGCCGGACGCCCACCCAGGTCAGACCTGGAAGATCGCGGCGCCCCAGGTGAAGCCCGAGCCGAACACGCTCGACAGGATCCGGTCGCCCTTCTTGACCTTCCCCTGGGCGCGCCAGTGGTCGATGGTCAGCGGCACGGTGGCGGCGGTGGTGTTGCCGTAGATCTCGATCGTGTTGAGGATCTTGTCGGCCGGGATCTTCGCGACCTCGGCGACCTTCTCGTTGATCCGGAGGTTCGCTTGGTGCGGGACGAACCAGGTGATGTCGTCCCAGGTCAGGCCGGTCCTGGCGAGGGCGGTGTTGGTGGCCATCACCATGCCGCGCACCGCGTTCAAGAACACGCGCTTGCCGTCCATCTTCGGGAACATGCCCTCGTTCTCGGCGGGGTTCTTCGGGTCGTAGTCGACGTAGGGCAGCTTGGTGATGTCGAACACCTTGAGGAACAGGTCCATCGCGCCGTTGCCGTCGGCGTGGGCGGCCGTGTACATCACGCCCGCGCGCGGGTCCTCGGTGTCCTGCGGGCCGAGGATCATCGCGCCGGCGCCATCGCCGAACAGGATGTTCACGTCGCGGCCGCGGGTGTTGAACTCGAGCGAGTGGCTGTGGATCTCGGCGCCGATCAGCAGGATCCGCTTGTAGACGCCGGCGCGGACGAACGCGTCCGCCATCTGCAGGCCATAGACGAACGCCGAGCACTGCTGGCGGATGTCGTAACAGGCGCAGCCCGCGCTCGCGATGCCGAGCTTCTTCTGGAGGAACACGCCGCTGCCGGGGAACATCAGGTCGGGCGACAGCGTGCCGAAGATGATGCAGTCGATCTCGCCAGCCTCCATGCCGGCGTCGGCGAGCGCGCGCTTGGCCGCGAACAGACCGAGGTCGCTGGTCGCCATCGAGCCGTCGTTCGGGACGTAGCGGCGCTCGCGGATGCCGGTGCGCTGGCGGATCCACGCGTCGTTGGTCTCGGTCTGGATCGTCTCCTGCCGCACGTGCTGCTGGTCGAGGAACGGCAGCTCGTCGTTCGTCACGATGCGATCGGGGACGTAGCTGCCAAGGCCGAGGACCTGGGTGCGGATCATGGGGATGTGGATATGTCAGCGCCGCCGCGACGACAAGGCGTACCTGCACATCTGGCATTGGATGCGTGGATGCGGCAGGTTCTATCGGATGCGCCTGACACGCCTGTGCATCGCGATCGTCGTCGGTGGCGCGCTGATCGCGTGGGGGTGGCCGCGCCCGATCTCGCCACAGGCGCTGCCGGGATGGCGAAGTTATGACCGTCTGTGCCTGGCGTGTCACGGCGCGATCGGGGACGGCCAGGGCCCCGCGGCGCCGTTCACGTGGGGCGTCCCGCGCGATCTCACCGCGGGCGCGTACCGCTGGCGCACCACGCCGATCGGGAGCCCGCCGACGGATGACGATCTGCGCGCGACGCTGAGCCACGGCGCGCCCGGCACCTCGATGCCCGGGTTCGGCGCCACGCTGACGCCCGCCGAGATCGACGAGCTGGTCGCGGTGGTCAAGGCATTCGCGCCGGCCGCGTTCGCGAGCCCGCCCGCCGCGCCGCTCGACCTGGGCCCCGCGCCCGCTCCCGATGCGACCACGGGCGCGCGCCGCTGGACCGAGCTCGGCTGCGTGGCATGTCACGGCCCCGGGGGCGCGGGTGATGGGCCCGCCACCGCCGCGATGGGCGCGCCGCCGTACGACCTGCGGACCCAGCCTGTGCGCCGCCCACGCGCCAGCGATGAGGTCGCCGCCCGCCGCCGGGCGATCGCGCTGTCGATCGCCACCGGGCTGACCGGCACACCCATGCCCGGCTACGCGGGGATCCCCGCGGCGGACCTGTGGGCCCTCGCCGACCACGTGCTCGCCCTCGGCGCGCGCGCGGCCCGCCGCGATCGCAGCCGCCTCGATCCGGACGCCATCGCGCGCGATCGGACCGCGCGGATCGAGGTGGGCGCGTGGCCCGGACACGGCGATCCCGCCGAGGCCGCGGTATTCGGCACCGCCGTCCCGCCGCAGGGCCCCCCCCCCGCCGCGCTCGCGCCCGCGCAGGCGTCGCTGTCGGCGAACCAGTGCGCGCGCTGCCACGCCACGCAGCTGCGCGAGTGGCAGGGTTCGCTGCACGGCGCGGCCGCGTCGCCGGGCCTGGTCGCGCAGATCGACTACGCGCTCACCCCCGACGACGCCGCCTCGTGCCAGCGCTGCCACACGCCGCTCGCCGAGCAACGCACCGATCTGTTCCCTGAGTTCCGCGCGCTCCGCGCCGAGGGCATCTCGTGCGCCGGCTGCCACGTGCGCGCGTGGACCCGCCACGGGCCGCCGGGGGTGGCGCCGTCGCTGCTGCCGCTGATGGGCTACCCGCTGCAGACGCTCGCGCTGTACGAGCGCGGCGACTTCTGCCTGCCCTGCCACCAGCTGCCGCCGCGCAGCGCGGTCGCCGGCAAGCCGCTGCTCAACACGTACAAGGAGTGGCTCGAGGGGCCGTACATGCGGCGCGGCATCCAGTGCCAGCACTGCCACATGCCGAACCGCGAGCACACGTTCCTGGGCGTGCACGATCCGGCGACGTTCCGGCAGGGCTACGCGCTGACCACCCGCGCGACGCGCACCGCCGGCGAGGTCACGGTGGTCGCCGAGATCACCAACGCCGGCGCCGGCCACTACCTGCCCACCACGCCCACGCCGGCGGCGTTCGTGCGGATCGAGCTGGTCGATGCGCGCGGCACCCCGATCGCCGGCGCGCGCGCGGAGCACCGGATCGGCCGCGACATCTCCTTCGATGGTAGCTGGCACGAGCGCGGCGACACGCGGATCCCGCCGGGCGAGACCACCACGATCGCGCGCGCCTGGCGGGCCGGCCGGACCGCGGCCGCGACGGCGGCGCGCATCACCGTCGAGGTCCATCCCGACAGCTACTACGAGGGGCTGTACGCGACGCGGCTCGCCGGCAGGCTCCACCCCGAGGCGCGCGTGCTGACCGAGACGGCGCTCGCCACCGCCCGCGGGCGCCGCTACGTCGCCGAGGAGCGCGTGATCCCGCTCGCGCCGTGACCTGCGGAAGGACTCACACCTCGTGCGGCATCGGGCGGCGCGGCGCGCGGAAGTAGCGCAGCGGCGAGTACGGTCCGAAGTTCGACACGCGCGACGTGTAGAGGTCCGCGTAGTCGTTGACCTGCTCGCCGAACCGCGAGTTCTCGTTGCCCTCGCGCAGGCACGAGCCCCAGTGCTGGTTGTAGGCGCGGTCGAGGCGCAGCTCGAGAGAGTCGACCTCGTCGTGCATCAGCGAGGCGCGATCGCGCAGCGTGTCGACGCTCGACCGCATCACGCGGCGCTCCTCCTCGAGGCGGGCGTGCAGCTCGGGGCTCGGCCCGTGATCCTCGAGCAGGCGCTGGACCTTCTTGAGGCGGAGCGTCTGGTAGTCGATCTCGGACTCGAGGTTGCGGTGCCGGCGGTCGAGCAGCTCGAGGTCCTTGATCTGGGCCTCCATCCGATCACTGACCGCGATCTCGCGCTCGAGCTCCTGCAGCACCATCGCGGTGCGCCACATGTGCTGCTTCCGCAACCGCAGGATGTCGCCGTAGATGTGATCGCCGATGTAGAGGACCTGCTCGCCCTTGAGGCCGGTCATCTGCTCGAAGGCGACGACGTTGCCGCCCTGGTAGACCTTGTCGCGGGACAGGTGTTTGACCTCGGGGGCCGCGCCCGTCGTCGAGGGCACCCCCGACACCTGGTCGACCACCATGAACGGGCGCAGCTCGTTGAAGAACGCCGGCTTCGCGCCGCCGACGATCACGATGTCGAAGTAGTTGCGCCACGACGGGTACGCCTTGCGCTCCCCGTCGAGCAGGTACGACATCACCGCGGCGGTGTAGTCGTAGAGCGAGTTCGTCAGCAGGAACAGCTTCTTGCCCGAGCTGCGGAACTTGTGGAGGGTCTCGCCAAGCAGGCCGTCCTTGACGATGTACGACGGCAGGTCCGCCTTGATCACGCTCTTGAGCGTGTCGTCGCGGTGGGCCTCGTCGATCGCGGTGCGGATGTCGCCGAACAGCTTGTCGTAGGCGACGGTGCCGGTCTGGCGATCCGCCCAGTCGACCATCGTCACGTACATCACGGCCTCGGGCAGGCCGAACAGCGTGTCGATCCACTCGTAGCGATCGCTCGACAGGTTGATCTTCTCGTTGCGGTAGGTGGCGCGGCGCTCCTCGTTCGAGAGCGCGCGGAACCCGTGGTAGCAGCGCCCGACGTGGCTGTGGCGATCGAGCTTGAACACGTTGCCGAGCTGGCGATCCACCATCACGCCGCGGATCGCCCACTTGGGGTCGTAGTGCAGCGTCCGGATCGCCTCCGGGTAGCCGTGCTTCTCGATCAGCTTGGACAGCGTGAGCTCGATCGAGAGCTGCTCGAGCCGGTCCTGGTGGTAGAGGGCCAGCGTGTAGTCCATGTCGAACCCGATCATCTCGATCGAGTCCATGCGGAGGTTCCGGTTGCAGAACACGCGGTTCTTGCGGGGAACATCGATCTCGGTGGTGCTCTCACCGAGGAGCTGACCGAGCTGCGACTCGAGATCCGGGGCCGTCGCGACCATCCAGGAGAGTGTAGCGTGATCCCGTCGGCGCCGCGCGCCGATCGCGGCCACGGACTGGGATACATTGGGGCATGGTCGCGCCGCCTGCCTGGAACCGCACCCCCGAGCCCTTCGCCGAGCTGATCAGCGCCGATGCCATCGCGGCCCGGGTCGCCGAGCTCGGGGCCCAGATCACCGCCGACTACGCCCCGCTGGCCGCGGCCGGCGCCGACGTCGTGGTGATCGGCGTCCTCAAGGGCTCGATCCTGTTCATGGCGGACCTCGCGCGGCACATCGCGGCGCCGATCGTCCTGGACTTCATCGGCATCTCCTCGTATGGCGACGCCACCGTGTCGTCGGGCGTGGTCCAGATCACCCAGGACCTGTCGCGCCCGATCGAGGGCAAGCACGTGATCGTGGTCGAGGACATCGTCGACACCGGCCACACGGTGCACTACCTGCTGGCGAACCTCGCCACCCGCCGCCCGGCCAGCCTCAAGCTCGCCTCGCTGCTCCACAAGCCGTCCCGCTCCGAGCGCGACGTCACGATCGACTACCTGGGCTTCACGATCGAGAACAAGTTCGTCGTGGGCTACGGCCTCGACGTCTCGCAGAAGTACCGGAACCTGCCCTTCATCGGCTACGTTCAGGGAGGCTGACGGATGGATCTGGATCGGCTCCCCGCGGCCCTGTTCGAGATCGGCAAGCTGATCGGCTCCGATCTCGATCCGGGCATCCTGCTCTCGCGGATCGCGGAGCTGGTCTGTGAGCTGATCGACGCCAAGGCGTGCTCGGTGATGCTGCTCGATGCCGACCGCAAGCGCCTGCTCGCGAAGGCCGCGTACGGGCTGCGCTCCGAGCGCATGCACACGCTGTCGTTCGCCGTCGGCGAGGGCGTGGCGGGGTGGGTCGTCGAGCACGGCGAGCCCGCGCTGATCGCCGACGTCGCCGGGGATCCGCGGTTCGTGATGCTGCCGGCCAACCAGACTCCGATCGCGTCGATGCTGTGCGTGCCACTGCTCGCCCGCGGCGAGCGCGTGGGCGTGGTCACCGCCACCAGCGAGCGCGCGGACGCGTTCACCCAGGGCCACCTCGACCTGGTGCGGTTCATCTCGACGACGATCGCCCTCGACATCGAGAACGTCCGCCTCCACCGGGTCGCCGTCACCGATCCGCTGACGGGCACGTACAACCGCGAGTTCCTGATGCAGCGCCTGCCGCAGGAGATCGAGGCTGCGATCGAGCGTGACCGCTCGCTGTCGGTGGCGATGGTGGACGTCGACCACTTCAAGGCGGTCAACGACCAGCACGGCCACGGCGTGGGCGACGCGGTGCTGTCCGAGATCGCGCGCCGCCTGCGCTCCGCGATCCGCACCGGCGACGTCCTCGTGCGCTACGGCGGCGAGGAGTTCCTCGTCGTGCTGCCCAAGGCCGATGCCGGCCGCGCGTGGGAGGTCGGCGAGCGCATGCGCCAGCGGGTGTCGGAGCGCGCGTTCGAGGTCGGCGATGGCATCGCCCTGATCCTGCGGATCTCCGTCGGGATCGCCCAGTGGCGGACCGGCGAGTCGATGCCGAGCCTGATCGAGCGGGCCGACGCCGCGCTCTACGACGCCAAGGACCGCGGTCGCAACCGGGTCGAGGTCTCGCCGTGAGCGAGGGAGGCGGCGACGATCGCGGCCCGCGGCCCGACCCGTTCGCCCCCCTCCCGATCCAGCCGCTGCCTCCGGTTCGCCGCAAGGAGCCCGCGTGGGGCGACTCCGCCCCGACGGCGAGCCTCGCGCCCGCCGCCACCACCGCCGGCGAGATCACGCCGCCCGTCGCCGCGGATGTCGCGCCCGCGACCGAGGATCCCGCCGAGGCGCCGGACATCCCGGCGCCGGACATCCCGGCGCCGGACCTGCTGGCCCCGGTCGCCACGGACGACGCCCTGCGCGCGGCCGTGGGTGCGCCGCCGCGTCCACCCCGCGGGAAGCGCCCGCCGACCGACCGGAGCGGCGATGATGCTGACGATCGCGACGCAGGCACCCCATCCCGCCGCCGCGCCCCGATGCTGATCGCGATCGCCGCGCTGCTCGCCGGTGCGGGCATCGCGGCGTTCGCGCTGCTCGGCCGCGTCAACAGCGCACGCTACCACGTCCGCTGCCTCGCCGACCGGATCGTCGTCGAGCGGGGCCGGAGCTTCCCGCCGTGGGGCGCCGAGCCCCTGGGCGGCGCCGAGTGGAAGCCGATCGAGATCCCGCCCGAGGCCGCGTGCCGGCCGCGCGTGACGGAGGAGCTCGGCGAGCTCGCGCGCTGGTACCGCGAGGCACTGCTCGGCCAGGCCAGCGCACTCCTCACCGCGCGCGAGGTCACCAAGGTCGATGACGCCGAGGCCCAGCTGACGCAGGCGCTGCTGGTGTCGCGCGTGCTGACCTCCGACGACGATCGGGTCAACACGCGCAAGGACATCGACCGCCTGCAGGGCGACGTCGTGTACGGGCGCGCCTCCGACCGGCGGCGGACCGCCTCCGAGGCGCTGATCGACGCCGCGCGCCAGTTCGACGCCGCGGCCGCCGCCCGGCCCCGCCATGCCTCCGACGCGGGCGCGTGGGCCACCCACGTCCGCCGGCTCGCCGACGAGCTCCGTGTGGGTCCCGGAGGCGTCGCGCCCGGCACGCTCCCGGCGCTCGATGGGGACCCGGGCCGGCCGAACGCGCCGCCCGGCGTGGCGCTGCCGATCGATGCGGTGCCGGGCGGTGGCAGCGCCGCCCCGGCCGAGGCCCCAGCCCCCGACGCGGGTGTGCCGGCCGGCGGCGTCCTGCTCTGAGAGCCTGTGAACCAGTCTCGAAACCGGAGAGGAAACCCTGCGCGGCGTGCCGCGTAGGGCGGGACGGCGCCCCGTGGAACGGAGCATCCTGCGCGGCGTGCCGCGTGGGGCGGGGCGATCCGGTACCCCACACGTACCCGGGGCGATCGTCGTCGGAGAATCCGCACTCACCACGAGGGATCCCGGCGCGCTCGCCGGGCGGCCCTCAACGTTCCCGGCACCGGCCGAATGTCCCGGAGTGACCTACCGCCGGATCGTCGTGGCGCTCGCGCTGGCTGGAACCGGCGCGTGCGAGCAGTGGAAGGCCCCCTCGAGGATCCGGGCCCTCGAGGCGCGTGTAGACAAGCTGACCGCCGCGCTGGAGGGCTCGGGCGCCGGCTCCGAGGGCACCGGCTCCGGATCCGACGCCGCCGGCTCCGACGCTGACGGCCACGCCGGCTCCGACGCCGACGCCGCTCCGGATGGCCACGCGAAGAACGCCGACGCCGGCGCGAAGAAGGCCGACGCCCACGCGCCCGCCACCCACGCGGCCGCCAAGGAGGTGCTCGCGCCCGCCAAGGAGGAGACGGGGGCCAGCGTGCCCCACGCCACCAACGCACACAGCCCGTGGGCGTACGACGGCACGAGCGGGCCCGCGGAGTGGGGGCACCTCGATCCGGCGTGGAGCACGTGCGGCACAGGCAAGGCGCAGTCGCCCGTCGAGATCACGCCGAAGGCGCCGACGGCATCCGCGATCGTGTTCGACTACAAGCCCACGCCCGCGCGCGTGATCACCAGCGGGCACGCGCTCCAGGTCAAGTTCGCCCCCGGCAGCAGCATCTCGATCGACGATCACCGCTACGCGCTGATCGAGTTCCACGTCCACACGCCGAGCGAGCACGTGATCGCCGGCGAGCACTACCCGATGGAGATCCAGCTCGTCCACAAGGACGCCGGGGGCAAGCTCGCCGTGATTGGCGTGATGTACGACCAGGGGGCGAGCTCGAAGGCGCTGTCGCCGGTGTGGTCGAAGTGGCCGGCCAAGCACGACGTCGAGACCAAGCTCGGCAAGGCGCTCGATCCGAGCCAGCTCCTGCCCGAGAACCGCACCGTGTTCCGCTACCAGGGCTCGCTGACCACCCCGCCGTGCTCCGAGGGCGTGGTGTGGAACGTGATGCGGCGCCCGATGACGGACTCGCGCGCGTCGATCGACCTGCTCAAGCAGCACCTCCACGCCAACGCCCGGCCGCCGCAGGAGCTCAACGGGCGCGAGGTGCTGTAGTCGGCGTGACGAGGCTCAGCCGCCGCCGCTCGTCCCGATCGCGAGCCGCGTGAGCCCGATGGCCTTCGCGCGCTCCATGAGGTTGACGACCTTGCCGTGGGCCACGCCCTTGTCGGCCTTGAGCACCACCTGCGTCTGCTTGTCGCGCTGGAACGCGATGCGGAACAGGTTCTCGAGTTCGGCATCCTTCATCGGCTTGCCCCCGACGACGACGTCGCCCCCGATCGGGATCATCAGCACCAGGGACGCCTTGGCCGGATCGATCTCCTGGGCTGCGCCCGAGGGCAGGTTGATCTTGATGCCGGAGCGCTTCTCCGCGTCCTCGGCGATCTCCTGTTCGGTCTTCTGCTTCTTCTCGACGTTGCGCTCCACCTGCACGGCGAGCGCGCTCACCATGAAGATGATCACCATCACGAGGAACACGTCGGTCAGCGGGGTGATGTTGATCTCGGCGAAGATCGTCTCGCCGCCCTCGTCGCCGTCGTCGCCGGAGTCAGGCAGCTTCCCGATCGCCATCGGTCGCCCCCTTCGCCTTCTTGGTGGGCTTGTCGTCGTCGGCCTTGGCCTTCTTGGGCTCGGTCTCGGGCGGCACCTCGAGCAGCAGCTCGAGGAACTCGTCGGTGAGGAGCTTGAGCTCCATCGCGATCCGGTTGGCGCGCTGGCTGAAGTAGTTGAACAGGATGACGGCCTCGACGGCCACCAGGATGCCGGCCGCCGTCACGATCAGCGCGGCGGAGATCGGCCCGGAGATCTGGCCGAGCTTGACGGTCTGCTCGGGGTCGAGCCCGCCCATCGCGTCCATGATGCCGATGACCGTGCCGAACAGGCCGACGAACGGCGCGGTGGCGCCGACCGTGCCGAGCATCCACAGGCGCGCGCGCAGGTCCTGGTTGACGCGCAGCCGCTCGCGGTGGACGGCGGTGACCACGTGCTCGGGCTTCGCCCGGCCGAGCCGCTCGTAGCCGACGAGGAACACGTCGGCAACCGGCGACGGAGACCGCTCGCAGGCGGAGCGCCCATCCGCGAGGGCGCCGCGGCCGAGGCAACGGTTGACGGTCTCGCCCAGCACCCGGGCCCGCGCCACGAAGCTCCACTGCGCGATCGCGCGCTCGATGGCCACGGCCAGGGCGATCACCGAGAAGATGACGACCACCCACATGGCGCCGCCGCCATGGCTCATGAGCTCCCAGATCGACTGTTGCATGCGGTTGCCTGCCTGATCGAATAGCACGCCCACCGTCGCGTGGGTCAGTGAGGCTCTTCGACTCCGGTGCCGCCCGGAGGGTTTCCCGCGACTTGCTGCCCGGGCTTCGCCGGCGAGGCCGGAGCACCCCTGACGCCCGGCGCGAGGCGCTCCTGGCGCTCACCCACCCGACGCGCGCTCAGGCCGACGAGTTCCCCCACGCGGCACGCCGCGGCGGGTCCTCGGCCCCGGCCGACCAACGCTCAGAGCGGCGCGAACGGCGCGCGGTAGCCCGCACCGTCGAAGTCCACGAACACCGGGGCGGTGAACGCCTCCGCCGGGATGCCCCGGCCCGTGAGCGCAGTGCGGAGGGCGTCGATGTCGCCGCCCAGGATCGCGGACCGCGTGTCGACCGCGAACGCGCTGTTGGGCAGCAGCGGGAAGATCGCGCTGTTGCCGCGCACCCGGAACACCAGCCAGGCGTCGGTCCCGGTGGCGCCCGCGCGCGTCACGATGTCCTGGGCATCGAGGGTCACGGTCACGGTGGCCTCGTGGCGGCGGAACCCGCCCGGGCCGCCCAGGTTGGCCAGGGACACGTTCATCGCCTCCGCGGCGAGCGGGGCGACCGCGCACGGGTCGGTCGCCGGCAGCGCGGCCAGGGTGCGGCTGGTCCAGCACTTGAGCGGCACCAGGGCGCTCGGCCGGTTGGCCGGGATCGGGTCGAGGGTGGCGTTGGCGAACACCTCGAGCGTGTCGAACGCGGCCCAGTCCGGCGAGGTCAGCGTCACCGTCAGCGTGATCGCGCCACCCACGGTGGCCGAGGGGAACACGCGGCCGAGCGCGGCCATGCCGCCGACCTGGACGTCGATCATCGGGCCGTTGGTGACGACGATGTCGCGCGGCGCCTGGTTGGCGCCGGTCTGGGTCTGGAGCACGGCGTCGACGGCGGTGCCACTGCTGAGCGCGGTCGCCGAGTCGTCCGCGACGCGGACGTACGTGCGTGGCATGCCCACCGGGTCCTTGACCGAGGAGTGCGTGTCGCTGTTGCCGGCCGGGGTGACGTAGAAGCCGAGCGACAGCATGCTGAACCAGTCGCGGATCACGCGGTCGAGCGAGGTGTTCTCGGCGATGCCGTCTCCGTCGGTGTCGGCCATCGAGAACCCGTTCCAGATCTCGAGGGCGTTGAACCGGTCGCTCCACAGCGACTCGCCGGGCAGGCGCAGCCAGTCGCTGGGCACGCTCGCGTCCAGGTAGTCGCCGTAGATCGTGCGCGCGTCGAAGTCGTACTTCACGTTGGCCCGCGACCACGCGCCCTGGAACTCGCCGAACCCGGTCGCGCGCGGGTGGTTGACCTGCACCATCTGGGCGCCCCGCGCGCGCATGGTGTCGAAGATCTCGCCGGGCAGCATGTTGAAGCCGCCGAGGCCGCGCGCCCAGTCGATCGCGCCGCGGTTCGGCTGCGTCAGGTCGGGCGTCATCGGCCACGCGTTGAAGTGGCCGTACGAGAACGGCGTGACCTCGATGCCAGGGAGCACGCGGAGCAGGTCCGCGAGGCCGAGCTCGGCGACCCGCGGCTGCAGGTCCGACGAGTAGTCGTGATCGGTGACCGCGAACATCTCGAGGCCAGCGGACACCGCCGACCGGATGCGCTCGTCGGCGAGCACCGGCGAGTCGGGCGAGTTGACCTGGTGGACGTGCCAGTCGCTGCCGAGGTAGCCGGGCGTCGGGTTGACGTGGCGGAGTGAGAACGTGAGGTCCACGTTCGCGGCGCCGGTCACCGGCTGCGACGCCACCGACCACTCGGTGCCGCGCGACGCATAGATCCGGTAGGTGCCGCCCGCGGGCAGGTAGATCGCGGGGTCGACGCCATCCCCGACGTCGACGGTGGTGCCGCGGATGGCGTGGAGCTGGGTGACGATGCCGTCGAGCCGATCGGCGGTCTCGAACACGCGCTGGTCGGGGAACGCCGGGTGCTCGCCAAACACCACGAGGCGGCCGGGGATCGGCTGGTTGGTCTCGGCGTCGAGGATCTGGTAGTCGACCTTGATCGGCGCCGGGATGGTGAACGTCATGGTGTCGGCGAGCGCCACGGCCGGCGAGCGCCCGGTGTCCTTGATCTCGGCGCGCAGCAGCATCGGGCCGCGTGCGTCCGGCAGGTCCGCGGCGAACGTGCCGTCGGCGGCGACGTCGATGTAGGTCACGATCCGGTCGTCGGGGAAGCCGTCGCCGTCGACGTCCACCTCGGCGCCCTCGATCTGGCCGTTGCCGTTGCTGTCGGTGTAGACGCCGACGCGCGCGCCCACGGCGGGGGCACCGCCGGCGATCTCGACCTTGCCGGACACGGCGCGCAGCGCCTGGCCCTCGCCGGCGCGGAACACCGCCTCGACGTCGGCGCCGTCGCTGCCGACGACGAGGTCGTAGGTCTGCAGGATGCCCTTGTTCGGGGGCATCGTGAGGAAGTACTTGTCCTTCTGGAGGATCTCGAGCAGCGACGAGTTGCCGAGCAAGAAGATCGACACGCCCGCGATCAACGCCTGCGCGTGCACGGTGGGCGTGGCGTGGCGCGGGATCACGCCGTAGGCGACGCCCGGGCCCTGATAGAGCACGTAGTCGATCGGCTGCGGCGTGGACAGCGTGGTCAGCGAGGAGATGTCCGCGCGCTCGAACCCGCGCGCGTTGGTCCACGCCTCGGTGTTGCCGCCGGTGTCGGCGAGCGTGCCCATCGGCCCGTTGACCTCGATCGTGCTGCCGTTGAACAGCGAGTGGGTGATCTGAAGAGTCGTCGAGCCAGGCGCGAGGACGTACGTGGTCGCGCAGGTCACCCCGTCCTCGATGTCGGGGTCGACGGCCTCGTCGACGGGCAGCACGCCGATGCCCTTGATGTTGATGAAGTCGTTGTTACCGCTCGCGCCGATCGCGCGCAGCACGGCGACGCCACCATCGGAGCCGTCGCGGACGATCTCGATGCGGTCGGGCTCGCACGTGCGGCCGAGCAGGTAGATCAGCGACAGCTCGCCGAAGTGATCCTCGACGGTGGCGCGCGTGCCGTCGGTCAGCACGGCATCGACGACGTTGCCGCCCTGTGGGATCACGCCGATCACGCGGGTCGGCGCCTGCACGATGAACGTGACCCGCTCGTTCTTGATGAAGAAGTCGCCGACCATGCCGCTCTGGGCGGGGCCGGTGACGAGCTGGTCGGGTGACGTGACCTCGCCCGCGAACGCCTCCTGGGCGCCGCCGGTGGCGGGGGGCAGGTCGGGGAAGTAGTCGCTGAGGCCGTCGTCGTCGCCCCCGCACGCCGTGAACAGGGCCGAGGTGACGAGACCGAAACAGAGCCGTCGCATGACCGCCATCCTAGTCGAACCGGGCCGGTCCGCGGGTGAGTCGTCGTCACGCACTGTGCGCGAACCCACGCACGGGCTTGCCGTGGCGGGCGAAACGCGCTCGAATGCCCCTCGATGAGCCGGATGGTCGATTGCGTGAAGCTGAAGGAGACCCTCCCGGGCCTCCCCTACAAGCCGTTCAACGATGCCCTCGGGCAGCGGATCTACGACGCGGTGTCCGCCCAGGGGTGGCAGCTGTGGATCGAGCACTCGAAGAAGCTCGTCAACGAGTACCGCCTGGACCTGACGCAGAAGAAGTCGCACGAGACGCTCAAGGAGCAGTGCGAGGCGTTCCTGTTCGGCGACGGCGGCTCGCTGCCGCCCGACTACGTGCCGCCCGCGCACTCGCACTGATCGACACCTCCGCTCGTGCAGGCCCTCGCCGCGCACCTGCCCCGCCTGGCGGCCCGCATCCCGTGGGTCCCACTCGGCACCTGGCCCACGCCGCTGCGCGCGGTGGTGGTCGCGGGCCGGCCGCTGTGGGTCAAGCTCGAGGGGGACGCGGCCCCCGCCTACGGCGGCAACAAGGTCCGCTGCCTCGAGCTGTGGCTGGGCCACGCGCGCGCGCGGGGGGCGCGCCGGATCTGGGCGCTCGGCGCCTACGGCTCGAACCACGCGGTGGCCACCGCGATCCACGCCCCGCGCGCCGGGCTCGAGGCGGCGGCGCTGCTGTTCCCGCAGCCGCGCTCCCCGTGGGCGATCGAGAACGCCGGCGCGCTGATCGGCGCGGGCATCGAGCTGCGGGTCGTGCCGTCGGTGGCGGCGCTGCCCCTCGCCGCGCTCGCGATCGCCGCGCGCGAGCGGGGTGCGCTCGTGATGCCGCCCGGCGGGGCCACGCCGCTCGGCGCGCTCGGCGCGGTGGCGGCGGTGTTCGAGCTGGCCGCGCAGATCGCGGCGGGGGTCGCGCCCACGCCCGCGCGGATCGTGCTGCCGATCGGCAGCGCCTGCACGGCCGCCGGCCTGCTCGCGGGCCTGCACCTCGCCCACGCGACCGGCGCGTGGCGCGGGCGCCTGCCGATCGTGCACGCGGTCCGGGTGACGCCGTGGCCGATCACGTCGCGGGTGCGGACCGCGGTGCTGGCGCACCGCACGCTCGCGCACATCGCGGCGCTCGGGGGCCCCGCCGTCGCGGTCGGCCTGGCCGAGCTCGTGCACCGGCTGGTGGTCGATCCCCGCGAGCTCGGCGCCGGCTACGGCGAGCCCACCGCGCGGGCCGAGCGCGCCCTCACCGCCCTGCCCGGGATCCGGCTCGACGGGGTGTACGCGGGCAAGGCGGCCGCTGCGCTGCTCCGGCTGCACGCGCGCGGCGAGGGGCCGCTGCTGTTCTGGGCGACCAAGGCGACGACGACCCTGCCCGCCCCGCCTCTCGCGGCGGTGCGCGCGGCGCCGGCCGCCCTCGTGCGCTGGCTCGACGCGGCCGCGCCGCGCTGAGGCGCTACTTGGTGTCCGCGGCGGTCTTGGCCCTGGCGGCGCGGGCGCGCTCCTCGGCCTTCTGGCGCTCGGCGGCGATGTACTGCACGCAGCTCTTGAGCGCGCGATCGCTGGCGACGTTCTGCTCGTAGTACGCGGGCACCTGCGTCGCGATCGAGGACGCGAGCGCCGCCGCATCCGCGCAGCGGTCCGCGCGCGCCGCGGCGATCGCCGAGGCGTGCTGCTTGCGCGCCCACGCGAGCTTCGGATCGACGGTCGCCTGGTTCGCGGTGGGTGCGGTCGTCGGGGTGGGCTCGGCCGGCGCGGCCTGACGATCGCGCGAGGCCGTCTTGGCGGGCGGCGGTGGCGCGGGGGGCGGCGCCGAGTACTGCTGCGTGGGCTTGGCGTCGGGCCGGGCGGTCGGGGCGGCCGGCGTGGTCGCGGCCGGCGCGATCGCGGCCGGCGCACCGGCGGCGCCGACCACGGATCGGGCCTCCTTGTTCGCGAGCTCGGTCTCCTCCTGAGCGACGCTCTTGTCGTCGCCATCGCCGTCGTCGAAGTCCTTCGGCATCGCCGCGGGCGAGCGCAGCTCGATCCCGCCACGCGGACCGGCGGCGTCCTGCTTGGTCATGGTGGCGGCGCCCTCGGCCCGCCCCTTCTTCTCGCCGGAGACGGTGGTGCCGGCGCCCGGGCGGAACCCGTCGCCCCCGGTGGTCGCGCGCGCGTCGACCTCGCTCGGCTTGCGTGCAGGCGCCCCGCCGCCGCCGATCGCCGCGGAGTCCATCAGGCCCTCCTCGAGCGCGACCTGGTACTGCTCGATGGGCGCGGGCATCGCCGAGCCCGCCGCCCCGCCGGTCATCGCGCCCTGGGGGGCCGGCTGCGTGGGCGTGGGAGCCATCGCGGGCGCCGCCGCGGGCGCCTTGCTGGACAGCGCCACGCTGGTGTCGGCCATCTCGGGCCGGCTGCTGCCGCTGCGCGAGGAGATCATCGCGGCGGCGCCGACCACGACCACCAGCATCGCGGCCGCGGCGATCGCCGGGTGCATCATGAACGAGCGCACGAACCGCCCGAACCAGCCCTCGCCCTCCTCGCGGAGCCGCTGCGGCGCACGGCGCGCGGCCTCCTGCAGCAGCAGCGCGGACACCGAGCCGGGGGGCTCGAGCTGGACCTGGAGGATCCGGCTGGCGTGGAGCTGGCTGCGCGTGTCGGTCAGGTCCGCCAGCGCCGAGCGATCGGCCGGGTGGGACGCGAGGTGCGCCGCCAGCCGCGCCTCCTCGGCGGGCGTCAGCTCGCCGTAGAGGGCGCCGATCAGCAGCGCGTCGATGTCCTCGCGATCCACCATGGTCCTTCGGTCCTTATACTACGTGTGTACTCGACGAACGACGCCCGGACGAGTCGTGGGATCTCGGGCAGCTGGCACCGTGGGGCCGGGCTGCTCGGGGTCTTGCTCGGGCAATCGTTGTCGCCTGGAGAGTCCAGACGCAGGACGAGGGCGCAGGATCTAACGAGCCCGGACCTGGCTGCGAGGCCGGCGCAGCGGGGGTGTCGCAGGGCCTAACCGGTCAGAATCGCTACCAGGTGGACGAGCCCGGGCAATCGGAGACCACCGGGCGCACCGACTGCAGGGCGGCGGCGCAGATCGCGGTCAGGCCGCGCGTGCTGGCCAGCCCGTCCCAGGTCGCCCGAGCGGCCCCGAACTTGTCCTTGAGCGAGGTCCGCAGGTCGAGCGGCACGGCCTCGCAGCCCTGCACCTTCTCGATCAGCGCCTCGTAGCGAATGCAGGCCTCCGGGATCGTGCGGCCCTCCTGGGCGCGCTAGGCCTCGGCGATGCTCGCGTCGAGCCGGGTGACCTGCTCGGGGGTGAGCTGGGCGCGGCAGCCCTTGGGCTCCGTCACCGACGTCGTGCCCACGACGCACGCGCGCATCCCCGGGCCCCAGCCGTCCTCCTGGCAGCGGGTCGCCATCGCCGCGCTGACGTCGCGCGAGTAGGCATCGGGCGGCGAGAACAGCGACAGGACGTGCGCTCCGACGACCTCGCAGGTAACCACCGGAGCGGGCTCCTTCGACGAGCATCCGGCAGCGACGAGCACGAGCATGGCGGTCAGGGCGATTCGCACGTCGCCATCATCGCACCATCGGCGGGCCCGCACCAATCGGCGTCAGGCGGCCGCCGTCAGTCCTCGTTGGGTTCGCACGACCAGTTGACCGAGTCGAGCACCCACGCGTCGTCGCCGCACACCGCCGCGGACGCCTCGGTGGCGCGCGCGCCGGCCGCAGTCAGCGTGAACACCGCGGCGCCCTTGTGCGTGGCGCGGCGCTTCTTCGAGTCGGGCGCACACACGACGCGCCAGGACAGCTTGCAGTCGACCGGGATCGTGCAGCTGTTGGCGACCGCGAGCGACACCGTCGTCTCGTCCTTGTCGGTCTGGTCGAACGAGGTGCACTCGGAGATCGAGCGGCGACCGGCGCGATCGGCGAGGGCGACGGGGGCGGAGATCAGGATGGCGAGGGCACAGGTGGCCCATCGCGCGCGGGTCGGTTGCACGCATGGAAGAGACCTCCGGGAGCGGGACGGCGGGAGCGGGGATCGCGCGGGATTTCGCGGAATCGCGGCGACCACGGGCGCGCGCTCGGGGGAGCGACGCGGCCTCGGCAAGCGGCAGGGAAGCGCGCGCGCCGTTCGGGTTCACTCGGATAGACACCGGCCCGCGCCCGCGGTTCCGGGTTTTTTCAGTTCCACGGGGCTCCGCCCCGCCCTACGCGGCAAGCCGCGCAGGGTTCCCACCCCGTTTTCGAGACTGTTTCACAGTCTCTCAGGGTCGTGCGAGGGCGATGGCGGCGGGGCATGATGCGGCCCATGGTCAGTCCTCTCGACATCTTCCGCGCCGACGCCCTCGCTGGACACGTGGCGCTCGTCACCGGCGGCGGCACCGGCATCTGCCGCGGGATCGCCGCCGCCTACGCACGCCTCGGCGCCGACGTATGCATCGTCAGCCGCAAGCAGGACGTCCTCGACATGGCGGCGCGCGAGCTGACGACCGAGACCGGGCGCGAGGTGCTCGCGGTCGCCGCCGATGTCCGCGATCCGGACGCGATCGCCCGCGCGATCACGGCCACGGTGGCGCGCTTCGGCCGGCTCGACACGCTCGTCAACGGCGCCGCCGGCAACTTCCTCGCCCCCGCCGCGGCCCTGTCGCCCAACGGGTTCCGCACCGTGATCGACATCGACCTCAACGGCACGTTCAACGCCGCGCGCGCCGCGTTCGAGCACCTCTCGAAGAGCAAGGACGCGCTGATCCTCAACATCAGCGCCACGCTCCACTACCACGGCACCCCGCTCCAGATTCACGCGTCGGCGGCCAAGGCCGGCGTCGATGCGGTGACGAAGAACCTCGCCGTCGAGTGGGGGCAGTTCGGGATCCGCGTGTGCGGGATCGCACCCGGCCCGATCGCCGAGACCGAGGGCATGAAGCGGCTCGCGCCGGGCGAGCTCACGCAGAAGATGACGGCGGCGATCCCGGCCGGCCGGTTCGGGGCGATCGACGAGATCGCCGCCGCCGCGGTGTACCTGCGCTCGCGCGCGGCGGCGTACATCACCGGCCACGTGCTGGTCGTGGATGGCGGCCACTGCGTCGCCACGCCCGCGCTCGGGATGACGTTCGGATGAAGCGCCCGCGCGCGCGGGCGGCGCGCGCACTACGCTCACCCGGCGCCCTCGATGTCACCACCCCCGCACGGCCGGTGGCGCTCGAGCTGATCGGGGGGCGCGGCCACTACGAGCGCGTGAAGCGTGGGGGGGACGGGCCCGCGCGCGCGGTCGCCGAGCGCATCACCTTCACGGAATGACCGGCTCGTCGAGGAACCGCCTCATCGATGAACCGCCTCCCTGCATGCCCCGGCTGGCCGATGGACGCGGCGCCCGGCGCTCGCGGCGCGCCCCGGGATCGGCGTAGGATAGGAGGGGATGAGTCGGCCACCGGTCGTGATCGAGCTCGCGTCCGCCGTCAAGCAGCTGTCGTCGGGCGGCGTGTTCGCCCCGGACGGCGGCCTGACCCACAACGATGACTGCGAGGTCGTGGTCCGGAGCCCCGCCGGCGAGCTCCGCCTCGCGGCGCGCTGCGTGTACGTCGATCCGGTGCGCGGCGCCGGACTCGAGATCCTCGGGTTCGACGCCACGGTGAAGGAGCAGCTCGCGCGTCTGGTCGCCAGCACCGAGGCCGCTGCCGCGGTGCCGCCTCCCACAGTCTCCGTCGCCGCCGCGAAGGACGATCTCGACGCGGCGCTCGATGGTGGGCGCCCGGGCGACGGTGGCGATGGGCCACGGGATGCCGACGCACCGCTCGAGGCCACCGGCGGCGCCGGCGACGACGACGACGGCGACGACGACGCGGTCGACGAGGACGGGCGGAAGGTCCCCCGCAACGCCTTCGAGCGCCTGCGCGGCCTGACCATGATCCAGGCGATGAAGGTCGCGAACTCGCCCGATCCGAGCGAGCGGACGGCGCTCGAGCGGATGTACGGCAAGTCGGTGTGGGAGGCGCTGCTGCGCAACCCGCGCCTGACCGCCCCGGAGGTGTCGCGGCTCGCGCGCATGGGCACCCTGCCCCGCACGATGCTCGAGCTGATCCTCAACAACGGCGGCTGGCTCGGCGTCCCCGAGGTCCGCCGCGCGCTGCTGTGCAACCCGCGGCTCGGCACCGATCAGGTGGTGCGCGTGCTGAGGCTCCTGCCCAAGCACGAGCTCAAGCTGGCCTCGACACTGACCGCGTACCCGTTCGCGGTGCGCGACCAGGCCAAGCGCCTGCTCACGACCCAGAGCTGACGCGGCCCGCCCGGCTCACAGGCCCGTGCCGGCGCGCCAGATCGCCACGGCCGCCGCGGCCCGCGGGTGCTCGACCACGGACGGACTCGTCATCAAGGACATCGCGCCGGCGGCGTTGCCGGACTCGTAGATGTGCAGCGCGAACACCAGCTGGGTCTCGCCCGTGGGGCGGCCCCCGGCGACGGTGCTCGCGCCGGCCGCGTGCGTCTGCGCCTCCGCGGTCCGCCCGAGCGCGATCTCGCACAGCGCCATCTCGAACAGCGCGCGACCGTGCCACACGCTCTCGGGATCGTTCCGCACGTTGGGGATCGCCTGCGACGCGCCCAGCGCGTGCCGTCGCGCCTCGGCGTACTTGCCCAGCTTGCGCAGCCGCATCGCGAGCTGGACCCGCGCGACCGCCGCCTCGGCCCCCAGCAGCGACTCGACGACCTCCTCGGTCATCCCGGGCACGTAGCCTTCGAAGCCAAGGGCCGCCACGGTGGCGCGCAGCACCACGATGTGCCCCGGATGGGTGACGTCGGCCGCGGGCTTCTGGCCGCTCGACGGGGGCGCGGCGGCGACGGGCGCGGGGGCGGCGACGGCTGCGGGGGCGGCTGCCGGCCGGGGCGGCTGCCGGGGCGGCTGCCGGGGCGGCGACGGCTGCGGGGGCGGCGACGGCTGCGGGGGCGGCTGCCGGGGCGGCGACGGCTGCGGGGGCGGCGACGGCTGCCGGGGCGGCTGCCGGGGCGGCGACGGCTGCGGGGGCGGCGACGGCTGCGGGGGCGGCTGCCGGGGCGGCGACGGCTGCGGGGGCGGCCGCTGAGTCCGGGGCGGCTGCCGGGGCGGCTGCCGGCGGCGCCGCGGCGGCTGCCGGGGCGGCTGCCGGGGCGGCTGCCGGGGCGGCTGCCGGGGCGGCTGCCGGCGCTGCGAGCTGCCCGCGCAGCCGTGCTGTTCGCCGACGCGGTGGACTCACCGCGCCGGGTCACCACCGCGAGCGTGACCCCGGCGGCGAGCACCACCCCGGCGGCGAGCACCACCCCGGCGGCGAGCACCACACCACCGAGGGTGCGCCGCCGCTGCTGCGGGGGCGCGGCGGTCGTCGCGGCGCCCGTGCGCAGCGCGGCGAGCAGCTCGCCCATCGACGCGAACCGCTCGGTCGCATCGAACGCGAGCCCGCGCAGCACCGCGGCCTGCACCGGCACCGGCACCTCGCCCCACCGCAGCTCGACGCCCGGGCGCGGGCGCGTGCGCGTGCCGAGGAGCGCGTCGCGCAGCGCCACGCAGAACGCGTACTGGTCCGCGCGCGCGTCGACGGCGGCGCCGTACTGCTGCTCGGGCGCGAGGTACGCGGGTGTGCCCACCACCTCGCCGGTGCGGGTCAGCGATGGTGAGAACGTCTGCGCGCCGGCCTCGGGGTCGACGCGCGCGAGGCCGAGGTCCGACACCTTGGCGCGCCCGTCGGCGCCGATCAGCACGTTGTCGGGCTTGAAGTCGCGGTGCACGAGGCCCGCCCCGTGGACCGCGGCGAGCCCGTCGCCCGCCTGCTCGAACATCGCGAGGATCTCGCGCCAGCCGCGCGGCTGCGCCGCCAGCCAGCTCGTCAACGTCTCGCCGACGATCAGCTCCATCGCGATGAACACGCGCCCGTGCTCGTGACCGACCTCGTAGATCCGGACCACGTTGAGGTGCTCGACGCGCGCCATCGCCCGCGCCTCGCGGAGCAGCCGGGGCTCGGCGCTCGCGGACGTGGCGTCATCGCGGACGAGCTTGAGCGCGACGCGGCGCCCGAGGTCGACGTCCTCGGCGAGCGCGACCGCGCCCATGCCGCCGCGCCCGAGCAGCGCGATCACCTTGAAGTGGCTGATCACCTGGCCGGGAGCCAGCTCGCCGGTGCGCTGCCCGCCATCGCGGCTGCCCGCGGCGAGGCGGCCGGGCGCGGGGCTGGCGATGGTGTCTGCGAGCCCGAGCGGCGAGGCGCCAGAGCCCGCCACCGCGGCCCGTGCGAGACCGCCCGGCGCCAGCGTGGGAGCGCAGCCTTCGTCGATCTCGCCGGACGGAGGCCGCGCCGACATGGCCGAGATCCTACCAGACCTCGCGCTGTGCCTCACAGGTGATTGCCGTAGCCTGCGCGCCATCATGCGCTTCGACGGCCGCCGGCCCGACCAGCTCCGCTCCCTCCAGAACATCCCGCACTTTCAGAAGCACGCGGAGGGCTCGGCCCTGATCAAGCTCGGGGACACCTGGGTGCTGTGCGCGGCCAGCGTCGAGGACACCGTCCCGGGGTGGATGGCCGGCAAGGGCAAGGGCAAGGGCAAGGGCAAGGGCAAGGGCAAGGGCAAGGGCTGGCTGACGGCCGAATACGCCATGCTGCCCCGCTCCACCCACACCCGGAGCAAGCGCGATCCCGGCGGGCGCGGCAAGGAGATCCAGCGCCTGATCGTCCGCTCGCTGCGCGCCGCCGTGGACCTCACCGGCATCGGCGAGCGCACGATCGCGGTCGACGGTGACGTGCTGCAGGCCGATGGCGGCACGCGCGTGGCGTCGATCACCGGCGCGTGGGTCGCGCTCGCCCTCGCGATCGACAAGCTGGTCGCCCAGGGCAAGCTCCCCGATGCGCGCGGCCTCCGGCCGCCGGTCGCGGCCGTGTCCGTCGGCGTGGTCAACGGCGAGGTCGTGCTCGATCTTCCCTACGTCGAGGACAGCAAGGCCGACGTCGACATGAACGTTGTCGGCACCGAGGACGGCACGCTGATCGAGGTGCAGGGCACCGCCGAGCACGGCACGTTCGATCGCACGCAGCTCGACGCCATGCTCGACCTCGCCGGCATCGGCCTGCGCGAGTTCGCGGCCGCCCAGCGCAAGGTGGTGGGCCGGTGATCGCCCCGCCCGGCGCGCGCCCGCTCGTGTTCGCGACCCGCAACCGGGGCAAGCTCGTGGAGCTCCGCCAGCTGCTGCCCGGCGTCGACGTGCTCAGCATCGATGAGGCCACCGCGCGCACGGGCAACACCATCCCCGAGGTCGACGATGACGCGGACACGTTCGTGGGCAACGCGACGAAGACGGCCCGCGCGGTGTCGCTGGCCACCGGCCTGCCCGCCCTCGCCGACGACAGCGGCCTCGAGGTCGACGCGCTCGGCGGCGCGCCCGGCGTGTACAGCGCGCGCTACGCCGGCGAGGGCGCGGGGGACGCGGCGAACAACGCGAAGCTGCTCACGCCGCCCAGGGGCCGCATCGAGGTCCACGGCGGCCAGCCCACGATCGCCCTCGACGGCGAGACCGGCCTCGCGCGCCTGGCCGAGGTCCAGCCGCACGCGGTCCTCCTCGACATCGGCCTGCCCGGCCTCGACGGCTACGAGACCTGCCGCCGGATCCGCGCTGCGCTCGGCGCGGAGGTCACCATCATCGCCGTCACTGGCTGGGGGCAGAGCCAGGACCGGCAGCGCGCCGTCGACGCCGGCTTCGACGCGCACGTCACCAAGCCCCCCGAGCTCGCGCAGCTCCGCAGCTTCCTGCGGCTGTGACCCGGTGGGCGGCGTTCAGGTCGCCGAGGCAAGCGCCCGGGCGCGGGTTGCGCGCGGCCTTCGCGACCAGCTCGTGTGCGGCGGGACCGGTCAACGCTCGTTCACGGCCGCCCAGGCAGGCTCGAGCCCGCGCAGACGGATCTGCTCGTCGAGGAAGGGTCGGTCCAGGCTGTCGCCTGACACGTCGAGCATCGACCGGATGTCGCGAAGGTGCTTGCCGGAGCCGCCCTCGCGGAAGTACTCGAGCTTTCGAACCACCACGTACTCGGCTGGCGCGATCGGGACCTGGAGCCCATCGAGATCGAGGACGCGCCGGTGCGCGAGGCCCCACCGGTGGAGGTCATCGAACGCGATGTAGACGTCGGCCTTGAACCCGGTGGCATGGTCGATGACGTTGCCGTGCCCGCGCTGTCCCCGGCGAACCTCGATCGCGAGGACGTCCGCAGGTGGGCAGTAGAACGCGTCGAGCGGAAAGGCGGCGACGAACAGCGGGATGTCGCTGAGCCGGAGGTCGATCACGAGATCGACGTCATGGGTCATCCGCGGCTCTCCATACAGGATGCCCGCGGTGCTGCCGGTGACCATGTACGGCCGCCCCACCTGATCGAGCCGACGAACGAACGGCTCGATCAGGCTAGGTAGCAGCACGGAGGAAGATCCTGCGGACGTGCTCGGCGACCTGGTCCTCGGTCCAGGTGGGGTGCAGCGCCCGCTCGTGCGCATGCCGGAGGCGCCGCGCGGTCCAGTACAGCGCCTCGGCCTGCCGCCACCGCTCCGCCGGCGTCATCGCGCGGTAGCGCTCGATCTGCTCGGGTGACGGCCGATCCACCTCGGCAGGTTACCACGCGAGCGCGATCGGCAACTCGACTGGTCCGGTGGTCCGGGGTCCGGCGAAACTTCCACAACTTGCGGTGGATAACTCCGGGCCGCCCGCCGCGAGAATCGCCCTCGCCTGTCACGAGGCGCGCCGATCGCCTACGCCCGTGGGGAGATCGCCGAGGGGATCGGCGAGGCCGGCGGTTCGATCTGGGTTCGGACCCACGTGCAAGTTCGGATCTGCTGACGACCGCTGCCCCCTCGACGCACGCGACGTCGAAGCAGGAGAGCGCGGCGCTGCGGCCTCATCAGCTGTCGGGATCGTTAGAATCCGACGCCGAGGATCAGCGAGTACATCGCTACGGGCACGGCCTCGACGTCGACGCACATGCCCGCGTCGGTGTCGGCGCAGCCGTCGAGATCGAGCTGCTCGAACCGCAGCCCGAACATGCCGTTGTGCCCGTCCTTGCGCTTGCCGCGGCTGACCGCCATCACGGTGCCACCGCGTGCGCGATCTCCGACCCCGGAGGGCAGCCAGGCTTCGAGCGCGACCGCGACCGGCCCGGTGCGAAAGACCAGCTGACCGTACCACGGCACGCCAAACCCTCGACCGCTGGTGCCGGCGATCTTCGCGATCAGCGTCGACACTCGCGCCCCGCCGTAGATCGAGAACAGGCGAGTGCGGAGCCCCAGCGTCACCGCGTAGTGTGCGCCACCGGCGAACGTGTACTTGTTGGCGGCGCTATCTGCGCCGGCGACCTTGTACCCTAGATACCCCGACAGCGCGGCGTCGTCGTAGATGCCGATCGGCAGCGCGTGCAATGGCTTGAGCCGGCCGAGCAGCGGCGTGCCGAGCCGAAGCTCGAGCGCTGGCGCCCACTCGCCGGCCGCCGCCGTACCGCTCGCGGTGACCTCGGACGCATGGAGCGCGCCGAGCTGGGTCTGGTAGTTGAGCCCGCGCGTTCGCCCGACCGCGGGTTCGAGCAGCGCCTGTTCGGTCTGCGACAGCCATCCGTAGTCGAGCCGAGACAACGCGAGCGGCTCGACCACCTCCTCCGGGGCGGTCGCCATGATCGCGAGCGCCGGAGGCGCGGTGCCGAACGCCGAGCGCAACTGCGCGATCGAGAGCGGATACGTCCTGGACAAGATGCTCTCGCCTTCGTGCCCGAGCAAGAGCGCGATCGCGCTCTCCGTCTCCGCGGTCTCGGCGGTACCTCGTGCCATCGCCGCCTCGCTCGCCGCCGCGTGCGCGGCGGCCGCCGTGGCGCGCTTGAGCCGGATCGGCGTGTCGAGCAACTCGCGCAGCTTGACCGTCACCGGGCCGTCAGCGGTGATCCGCGAGGACGCCTCGTTGGTGATCGACCACGGCTGCGGCGTCCCCCGCGTGCCATCGACCGTCAGGAGCGCCGTCCCATCGACGGTGAGCGTGTGGATCGTATCGGCCACCTCGCGCTGCCGCTGCTCGTCCTCCTGGTAGTACTCGAGCACTTGGGCGGTCCGCTCGGCGGGCGAACACGATTGCTCCCCCCAGTACTTGGTGACGACGCAGTTCGACGAGTCGCACTTGGTGACGCGCTCGTTCGACGTCGTACACACGGTCTCGGTGTACGTCTTCTCGACGACCCGCGACTTGGTGACGCTGACGGTGTACGACTCGGTCCGCTTCTGGATCCGCGTCGCGTGCGCGCACCGCGTGATCGCGACCTCGGCGTCGACGCGATATCCGCCGTTGCGTTCCAGCGAGCGCAGCGCCGATTCCACCTGATCGCACCCCGCCGCGACGGACGCGCGGATCGAGGTCGCGCGCTCGACCGCGAAGATGTCCGGAACGCTCGCCGGATCGAACATCGGTGGCCGCGGGGCTCCGTAGATCGCGGCGATCCCCAGGTGAAGCCGCGCGAGCACGGGCGTCTTGGCCGCCGCGGCGCGCGCTTCGTGCGCGGCGCGCGCCCGCTTGAGCTGCAGCTCCAGGCGGTCGCGGTTGTCCTGCTCGAGCTCCGGATACTTTCCGAGATCGAGCAGCGCGGCCAGATCGGGCACGGCCGGCGCGCGCTCGACCGCTTCGATCGCGAACGAGGCACGCTGGTTGAGGTGACGGGCGGCACGGTCGCGCAGCCCCGGATCGGCCTTGACCATCAGCACGCGCTTGCGCAGCTCGTGGAGGCGAGCGACGGCCTCGAGGTGATCGCCTGTGCGCGCCCCGTAGTAGTCGATCGCCTTCTCGATCAGCCGGCTCTCGATCCGGAGTCGCAGGCCCTCGATCACCTCGATCGACTGTGGATCGGGATCTCGCTCGAGGTTCTGGTCGGCTCGATCGAGCGTCTTCGATGCGGCGACCGGATCGTCCTGCCGGAGTTGGTGGTGCGCCAGGGCGACCAGCTTGCGGCTGGTGCCACGCCCGGGCACGCAGCTACAGACCAGGATCGCCGTCCATGCGGCGACGATGCGCGCGTGAGCTGCCACTACTTCCCTCCCGCCTCGAACCACTTCATGAACACGCCGGCGTCGCAGAGGTCCGCACGTCCCTTGGGCACTTCGCAGGCCACCGCCTGCTGGCCATCAACGCCGGCCTGCGTGATCACATAGCGCACGATGTGACCCGAAACCGTGCAGGTAATCGTGCCCAGGTAGATGGCGGTGTTGCCTGACTCCGGATTGGTCATCTCGACGCCGCAACCAGCCTTGGTCGCGCCCGCTGCGGTCTGCGCGTGCTCGCCGACGGTGATCGGCAGGTTGTGGTTGGCGGTGTTCAGCGAGACGACGTCGCCGGTCATCGTGCCGCCGGCGCCGGTCATCGTGCCGCCGGCGCCACACGCGACGGACCAAACGCTTGCGGCCACGAGACGGACTTGACTGCGCATCGGCCCATCATGCTCCAATGCCCTACGCACAGCAACTCGCAGGGCGCATAGCGGTCTTGCGCCCCTCGCTGGGCATGGACCCGGACGACTTCATCACGGACTCGCCGATGCACGCGCAGATCGGCGGGGGTGCGTTGGTCGGTGGGGGCGTTCGGTTCTACGACCTGCTCACGATCGATGTGCGTGCGTACCCGACGTCATGGATGGCGAGGGAGGGCACGCGCGCCGAGGTCGGGGCCGACGGAATGCTGACCATGGTCCAGATCATGGAAACGCCCGGTGGCATGCCGATCACGTTCAATGCCGGTATCGGCGTCGCATTCTGATCGGTCCGCCGCGCGCTTTCTTGCGTCCGGTGAGATGCGCTCGTAGGCTCGCGCGATGACCACTCGAACGATCCTCGTGACGCTGCTGTTCATCGCCGCGTGCGGCAGCAAGAAGTCCAGTACCTCGTCCCCCTCGGGCGGTTCTTCACCCGCTGCGTGCGGCGCGCCGAGCTATTCGTGCACGATGCCGGGCCTCGGCTGCCTCGAAGGTGGTGCGGACTTCAAAGCGGCGATGGGCGCCGAGTGTGCGTCGGACGGCGCGGGCGCGGACGCTCCGTGCGCGCGTGACGGGATGGTCGGCGGATGCCTGTCCAGTAAGGGACTGACGGCGACGCAGAACTGGTGCGGGACGCTCTGGATGAGCGCCAGCGAGAAGATCAAGACGCCGGCCGACGCGCAGGCGCAGTGCGCGAAGTACGGAACCTTCGTCGCAGCGCCCTGAATCAGGACGCGCGCTCGACGGCGGTTTCCTCGCCGAGCGCGGTGCGCACGGGCCGGCCGAGCTCGGAGGTCGAGAGCGGTCGCTCGATCGGAGATGCGATATCCGCCGTGCGGGCGCCGCCGGCGATCACGTCATCGACCGCGCGCTCGACGGCGGTGGCCTCTTCCTCGAGGCCGAGCGAGTGGCGGAGCAGCAGCGCGGCGCTGAGGATCGTACCGTGCGCATAGCGCGACCGGTCCTCGTCGAGGTGGACGAGCAGGATCGCACCCCAGGAGAAGGTGTTCCAGATCAGCGCGGCGAAGCACATCAACGCGGCGGTCAGCCGGGTGCTGGCGCTGCCGGTGCGGCGGCGCGGGGCGGTGTTCCCGGACCGCTACCACGCGGAGATCATCCGGTCGCCGAGGCAGGCGCGACACGCGCTGGCGTACGTCTTGAACAACTGGGCGCATAGAGCCGCGAGGATCGGCGGCCGTTCGTGCGGGGGTGGAAGATGGACCCGTACTCGACGGCGATCCGGTTTGGCGGGTGGGTAGGCAGAGGGCCGGTGCTGTGGCTGGACACGCTGCCGCCGAGCTACGAGGGGCTGTTCGCGTGGTTGCCGCGGTCGTGGCTGTTGACCGTGGGGTGGCGCCGGCATGGCCTGCTGCCACTCGAGGAGGTGCCGGGTGCCGAGGCGCCCCGCAACCGGACCCGGTCGAGGACCTGACCAGGAACAACGGCCGGTCCTTCGACCAGGGACCAGGCATTCCTGCCGCATCGTGATCCCGGCGGACGGATCGCGCCGGTCTTCAGGCTCCGGTCGAAGGACTACGGGGTCATGGCGGCGCACGTCATGTCGCCGTCGGGGCCGGTCGTGCAGGTCCACTGCTTGCGGCACTCGTCGACACTCGCTCTGATCGTCGCGATCTGATCCGGCATCGAACGCACGACGTGCGTGTACATCTGGCCGAGCATCGCGCACTGGTCGGCGCTCTTCGGGCCGGCCGTCACGCCGTAGCCGACGTTCGCGAGGTGGAACGTGCCCGCCGCCGCGACGTCGATCAGCTTCTTCATCTCGGGCGCGAGCGTCGCCTCGTTCGCCTTGTAGTAGGACTGGATGCTGTTGCCGGCGCGGCGGCACGTGGCCGGCTGATTGCCGGGGTTGCCCGTCCTGTCGGCCTCGGTCGAGACGCGCGCACACTCGACGAACGGCGCCTTCACCTCGGGCGGTGCATGGAGTTCGATCTGGCGGCACGCGCTCGCGGGATCCTTGCACACGGAGTCCGGTGGCATCGCCGTCGTGTCCGGGGTCGTCGGCGGTGGTGGCGTTGCCGTCGTCGTCGGCGGCTTGCGCCGCGGCGCCTGCATGCCGAACGTCACGGTTGCGTTGAGGCCAACCCGCGTCGTGGTCATCGACCGCGTGAGCGCCCACTCTTTTCCGATCTCCGCGGTGCCACCGATGATCAGGCCGACCTTGTTCGACGACCACGGCCGCCAGCCGACCTCGATCTCTGCTTGCGGATGCAGGTAGTCGCCGCCCACGAGCGCGCTGAGCAGCGGGCTGATGAAGCCGATACCGAGGCGTCCGGTCGCGACCAGATTCGGGGTCACGATGTACGCGGCCGTCGCGCCCGCTGTGAGATCGAGCGAGAACAGATCGAGCTCGCGGTCGACGTTGCCCATGACGTCAGCGTCCATGTCGCCCGCGATCATGCCGAGGTACAGCGACGACACCAGCGGGAGGCTCTTGATCGGGCGGAACGTGTAGAACTCCGACCGCAGGTCGAACTCCCAGAACGAGACGCTGCCCGATGCCATCGAGTCGGCTGGGACCTCTAGGTCCTGCGGCCCGAGACCGAACCGGAACCGGAGGTCGGTGAGGAGGCCCGACAGGATCGGCATCGGATCGTACGCGACCTGAACCGTGACCATGCCGTCCTGATCGGGCGTCTGGTACCGCGCCTTCTCGACGGCCTCGTCGCGAGCTGCCTGGGCCTTGCCGGCGTTGACCATCGCGGCGAGCAACAGGCCCGTCGTGTCGATGATGCGGAGCTCGTGGTACGTGCCGCTGATCTTGCCGGGGCTGTTCTCGGAGGTCAGGCTCGAGCCTTCGTTGCCGACCCCGATGGAACGCGACTTGTATCCGACCGAATAGCCAACCGCGCATCCGGTGGAGGCGAGGCTCAGAAGTGCAGCGAGTTTCATGACATAGACGCACCGTATCGCGCCGATCCGCACCGTCGCAATCGCCGCTCACCACCTTCGTGTCCCGCGGCCTGCGCGCCGCGGTCCACGTGTGCGCGCCCCGCACGCGCTGTCGCGGCGTGGTGTCAACGGGGCCAGCCGACGCGCGAGCACGCTGAGTATTTGTCGGCCGGTGCCCTGGCCCATGCGGTTCGACCGCGATCCGCGGCATCAACCCCGGTCTGGTCCCCCCCGTCCAGACCACGATGCGCTACATGGACGTC
The DNA here is from genome assembly GCA_964203225.1 of Kofleriaceae bacterium. Taxonomy (GTDB): domain Bacteria; phylum Myxococcota_A; class Polyangia; order Haliangiales; family Haliangiaceae; genus JABFXX01. The sequence goes on along the minus strand of CAXNMK010000001.1, from coordinate 821,256 downwards.
AGCGAGGACGACCAGCGGGAGGCCATCGCCGCCGGTTTCGGGCCGGCCGTGGCAGCCACGCGGCAGCGGAGTTCGGGGCGTCCCGGAGGTGCGCCGTAGCTACTTGAAACTCTTGGGGTGAACAACGGGGATCGAACCCGCGACATCCAGGACCACAACCTGGCGCTCTACCGACTGAGCTATGTCCACCGTCGGATGGGTGTCTTACCCGAACGCGACGGCGACCGCAACGGGCTTGCGGAATCAACCGCCAGTCGGCGACGTTGGGCCCCTGGAAGCGCCCGAAGTCCGTGTTCTTCGGCGCCGCGCCCGGGGCGCCATCGCCCCGGGGACCGGGCTGCCGGGGCCGCAGGGCCTGCCGGGGCGACGGCGGGGGGGCAGGCGGCCGGGCGCCGCGGCAGGCCGCCTCGGCGGCGAGGAGGCAGACGTCCCCCCCGGCCGCGGTGACCGCCGATCCCCGCGACCGCGCCATCCCGACGCTCGCCGCCGGGCGCCCGGCCTGATCGCGGCCCGGTGATCATCGTCGACGCCACGGCGTCGCTCAGCAGCGCGCGAGCGTGGCCTCGATCGTGGCGATGGCGACGGGCTTGGTCAGGTGGTGCGCGAACCCGGCCTCGGCGCTGCGCCGCTTGTCCTCCTCGCTGCCCCACCCGGTCAGCGCGATCAGGGCGATCCGCTCGAGGCCGGGCCGCCGCCGGAGTTCGCGCGCCAGCTCGTGGCCGCTCATCCCGGGCAGCCCGAGATCGAGGAAGGCCACCTCGGGGGTGAACGCCCGGGCCGCGGCGAGTGCGCTCGGGCCATCGTGCGCAGTCAGGGTGGCGTGGCCGTGGAGCTCGAGGATGGTCGCGAGGAGCGCGGCCGCGTCCTCGTTATCATCGACGACCAGGATCCTCCGCCCAGCGACGAGGGGCCGGTGCGCGGCTGCCGGATCCACCACGGTGGGCACCGCCGGCAGCATCGGCAGCCGCGCCGTGAACACGCTGCCCTGCCCCGGCCCCGGGCTGGCAGCCGTGATCGAGCCACCATGCAGCTCGACGAGCCGGCGCACGAGGTACAGGCCGATGCCGAGGCCCCCGTGGGTGCGCCCGCCCGCGCGGGAGGCCTGGGAGAACAGGTCGAACACGCGCGGCAGCAGCTCCGCGGCCATGCCCTGGCCATCATCGCGCACCTGGATCACCGCCTCGCCGCCCTCCGCGCGAACGGTGAGCCCGATGTGGCCATCCGGCGGCGTGAACTTGGCCGCGTTGTTGAGCAGATTGCCGACCACCTGCGCGAGGCGCGTGAGGTCGCCCTCCACCATCACGGGCGCGGGTGGCAGCTCCGTGGTGAGCGTGAGACGTCGCGCGCTGATCTGCGGGGCCACCGTATCGAGGGCGTGGACGATCACGGTCTGGAGCGCGACCGGGCCGCGGACCAGCTCCACCACGCCGCGGCTGATCCGCGACACGTCGAGGAGGTCATCGACCAGGCGCACCATGTGCTCGAGCTGGCGCTCCATCAGCTCGCGGGCGTGCTCGCGGGTGGCGCGGTCGGGCGACCGCCGTAGCACCTCGAAGCCGGTCCGCAGCGGCGCGAGCGGGTTGCGCAGCTCGTGCGCCAGCGTCGCGAGGAACTCGTCCTTGCGGCGGTCGGCGTCGCGCAGGGCGTCCTCGGCGCGCCGGCGCTCGGTGGTGTCGGTGACGAGCGCCATCAAGTGGGCGGGCTGGCCGGCCTCGTCGGTGAGCACCGAGACGAACTTGCGCACCCACCGCACCTCGCCGTCCCTGCGGATCGCTCGGTTCTCGATCTCGAACGAGTCGACATCGCCGGCGATCAGCCGCACGACCTGGGCGACGTTGGCCGCGCGATCGTCGGGGTGGATCAGCGACGCGAATTCGCGCAGGCGCAGCTCCTCCTCGGAGTAGCCGAGCAGCGTCGTGTAGGCCGGATTGCACTGCTCGAACCGACCGTGGATGTCGGTGATGGCGATCCCCGTGGCAGCGTTCGCGAAGATCTTGCGGAACCGCTCGTCGCTCTGGCGCCGCGCCTGCTCGGCCTCCTTGAGCGGGGTGATGTCGAAGTTGATGCCGCTGAACCGCACCGGGCGCCCTTCCCCGTCGCGGACCAGCAGCCCCACGGAGCCCAGCCAGCGCAGCCCGCGGGTCGGGTGCACGGTGCGGAACTCGCAGCTGTACGCGGAGCCGTGCGCGAACACCTCGCGGCCGTAGGCCTCCACGCGCTCGCGATCGAGTGGATAGACCCGGTCGAGCCAGCGCGCATACGAGAACGGCTCGTCGGGGGTGAGGCCGTACAGATCGCGGTACTCGGGCGACACGAGAGTGGTGTCGCCCTGCGTGATCTGCCAGTCCCACAGCCCCGCGCGCCCCGCGCTGCGCGCGAGCGACAGCCGGGTCTGGGCCTCCTGGACCTCGTCGTCGCGGTGCTTGCGGTCCGTGACGTCCTGGAGTGCGCCGAGCACACGCGTGGCGCGGCCCTGCGCGTCGCGCCGGATCTCGCCGCGGCAGGAGATCCAGCGGGGCTGCCCGTCCGCGCGCACGACGCGGAGCTCGGCGGTCATGTGGTCCGCGGCGCCGGCCAGCCCGGCCGTGATCTCGGCGAGCACGCGCGAACGATCATCGGGGTGGATCCAGGCGACCGCCTCGTGGAGCGGCACCCGCTGGCCGGGCGGTGACGGCCGCCCGATCACCTCGAACAGGAAGTCAGAGCAGCGCGCGGTCCGCACCCCGAGCCGCCAGTCGAACAGCCCGACCCCGCCCGCGACCTGCGCGAGCCGGAGCCACTCGTCCCCATCGGGGCCCGCCGGTTCCGCGTCGGATCGTTCGGATGCCGGACCCTCCACCTCTGATGGATAGTCACGGATCGGTCCACGCGCAATCAGCGGGGTGCTGATCGGCGGGTCCTGGAGCCGGACTCCCGGCCCTCGGCGACGTGAGGGCGGTCAGCCCTGCGGTGCGCGGCGCGCGTTCATGATCGTCACGAACGACTTGCCGCGGATCTCCTCGAGCGTGAGGCCGGTGGCGAGCGCCTCGTCCTCGGTGACCGCACCACACGCGATGCCGCGCAGGAAGAAGTTGAGCAGGCCCTGTCCGGTCGCCGCGTCGTCGAACAGGTCGCCGACCAGCGTGGCCTGCGCGGCCTTGTTGACGAAGTTCGACAGGCGCTCGGACGCCGACGCGAAGCCCTCGAGGAAGAACGCGTAGATCGTGCCGTAGCGGCCCGGCAGCTGGCCCGGGTGGAGGTCCCAGCCCTGGTAGAAGCCGTTGATCAGCGAGTGGCGCACGTCGTCGGCGTGGAGCCGCCACGCCGCGAACACGGCCGCGCGATTCGCGCGGACCTGCTCGTCGGTGAGGTCCTTCCCGCGGTGCGGGGCGATCGGCATGGTCGTGGTCGCGCCGTCGGACAGGCTGACGCCGGTGCCCGCGAACGACACCTTCATCACGTGCTTGGCGAAGTCACACGCGGGGTGGCGCATGCGCTGGTGCGCGGCCGTGATGTCGCAGCTCGCGGTGTAGTCGTAGGTCCCGAAGTGCGCGCCGGTCAGCCGGCCCTGGGCCGCGCGGTGGATGCGCGGCAGCGCGGAGCGGCCCTTGTCGTCGAAGATGCTCTGCGTGGTCTCGACCATGATCTCGACCTTGAGCGCGCCGGGCGCCAGGTCGAGCCGGTCCTCGAGCACCTCGAACATGTCGACGAGCACCTCGACGTCGGTCTTGCTCTGGATCTTGGGCAGCGTGACGACGAAGTTCGCCGGCAGCACGCCGCCGGTCTTGGCAACCAGCTCGGTCAGGAACACGTCGAGGGTGCGCAGCGAGCGCGCGGCGAGATCGCGCGTGAGCGGCTTGATGCGGATGCCGAGGAACGGCGGCAGCGTGCCCGCGGCGTGGCCGGCCGCGACCTGCTGCGCGGCGGCGAGGGCGTGCCCGTCCTCCTCCTCGTCGGTGCGGTTGCCGTAACCGTCCTCGAAGTCGATGCGGAAGTCCTCGACGGCCTCGCGGGCGAGCTTCTCGCGCACGCGCTCGTACACCTTGGCGGCGAGCTCGCCCTTGATGCCGATCGCCTCGGCGAACGTGCCCGCGTCGGGCGCGTAGGTGTCGAGCGAGCGGAGCGCCAGGGCGCCGAGCTTGGCCGCCGTCTCGCTGGTGAACAGGTGCGCGCCGCCATAGACGGTGTGCACCGGCTGGCGCCCGCCCGCGTCACCGGGGTAGCGCGCGAGGACGCGACCCTGGACGCGGTGGACCCGCGCGAGGGCCCGGGACAGCTTCTTCTCGGGGACGGAGGTGCGGGCCGACATGGTGATGTGCGTTGTAACCCACGCACCGGGGAGGCGGTATCTGCCCCCGGGCGGGAGTATGGTGAGAGGGTATGTCGAGATTGATGTTGTTCGCCGTCCTGGGTCTCGCCGCTGGCTGCGGTGGTGACGATGGCGCCGCGCTCCCCGACGACGCGGCCGTCGTTCCGGGGATGCCACGGTCGACGCCGACCTCGCAGCCGATGTCGACGCCCCGCTCGATGCGGTGGACCCGTGCGCCGCGGGCGACGGCGTGTGCCGCCAGACCTGCCTCACCACCGACGCGGACTGCACCACGACCCCGAACGACAACAAGTGCGTCGGCAACGCGGGCGAGCTGTGCCCCAACTCGATGTACCCCGAGTGCAACACCACCGCGGACGTGTGCGGCAACGGCGACTGCAGCGCCACCGAGACCAGCGACACCTGCTTCGCCGACTGCGGCCCCTCGCCATGGACATGGGCGGCCCTCGAGGACGAGGTGATCACGCGCATCAACGCCGCGCGCGCGGCCGGCATCACGTGCCCCGGCGGGAGCCTGATCACCCGCGGCGCGCTCACGGTGTTCGCGCAGACCCAGCCCGGCTCGCGCGAGGCGGCGTGGGAGCTCGCCCACCACCAGCAGCCCGCCGCCAGCGGCGCCTGCAACGGCCGCACCCTGAAGCAGCGGCTGACCGAGTACGGCGCCGTGCTGCCGGCCGCCCTGCTGCTGTACCAGAACGCGGGCGCCACGCCGCAGCTCGCGGTCGAGGCGTGGATCGCGACCTCGGGCCTGTGCGAGCTGCTGCTCGACGCGAGCTACACCACGATCTCGGCGGGCGTCGCGTACGACGGGACCCGCGGCGTCGCGATCGTCCTCGACTGAGATGGGAAAGCAGCCGCCCGGCTGCCGCATCACCTCGAAGGCATGCCGCGCAGCGGCGGGCTGAGCAGATGGATCAGCGCGGGTCAGCTGCCGCGGTACGTCGAGTAGCCGTACGGCGAGAGCAACAGCGGCACGTGGTAGTGCGCCGCGCCGTCGACGACGGTGAACTGGATCTCGACGATCGGGAAGAACCCGCCCTGGCCGTGCGCGGCGAAGTACGCGCCGGTCTGGAACCGGATCCGGTAGGTCGCGGGCGCGACCGGGCCCGGCGGCGTCAGCGTGCGCAGCCGGCCGTCATCGTCGGTGACGCCACCACCGACGAGGTGCCAGATCGCGCCATCGGCGCGCTCGAGCTCGATGGCGATGCCCTGGCCGGGGCGGCCGAGCGCGGTGTCGAGGACGTGGGTGGTGATCATGCGAGTTCTCCGCACAGCTTGGTCAGGCGTAGCCGGGTGATCGTGGCCTGCTCCTCGGCGGCCGTGCGCAGCTCCTCGGCCGGCCTGCTGTCGATGCGCGCGGCGAGCGCGTCCGCCATGCTGGCCGCGCTCTTGCCGGTGGCGCAGATGATGAAGATGAAGCCGAACTTCGCGTCGTAGCGGCGGTTGAGATCCGCGAGCCGCGCCAGCGTGGCCGCCTCGGCGGACGCTGCCGCCTGCTGTTCCTGGGTGGACCACGTGGCATCCCCCGACGCGGGCACCTTCGCCTCGCCGATCCGCGGGTGCGCACCGAACGCCTCGCGGTGATCGGCCTCGCCGAGCGCCCACCACGCGGCCTCGGCCGTGCGATGGAGCTGGGCACGATCGGCGAACGGACGGTGGGCGAGCATCGCGTCCACCCACGCCGTCGATCCGCAGCACCGCGCGAGCGCCGCGCGCGCCTCGCCCGCTGGCAGCGCGTTCAGGCGGTCGAGGCCCGGCACCACCTCGGCGGTGAGGTAGCCCCACGCGCGCAGCCGCGCCACGCCTCCACACGGGTACGAGCTCAGCCGGAGGTGGGTGACCGGCCCGAGCCGGCGCAGCTCCGCCTCGAACGTGTGGCGGGTGTGCGCCTGCACCGGCTGGCGCGGCAGCAGGCTGCGCCACGCCGAGGACGGGCCCACCTGGCGATCGGGCGCATCCACCGCGTCGACCGCGCACAGCGCCGGTGCGTTGCCCTTGAAGAACGAGGTGTCGACGAGCAGCCGCTCGATCGTGCCGGGCGCGGCGAGCCGGACGATCGCCCACTCGTGGCCGGGGCCGCGGCGGCGCCGGGTCTCCCAGCCATCGGCCATCGACTGCGGGTGGCCCGGCGCGATCAGGTTGTTGCGCGAGCCGAAGAACATGTCGCTGCAGGTCTCCACGACCGCGCCGTTCTCGAGAGCGGCGAGATCGACCGCGCCGCCGAGGGCGCGCAGCCGCGGCCAGCTCGGGACCGCCTCGCCGTGGACGCGCAGGCGCGCGACGCCGCCGTCGGGGTAGATCTCGAACCGCAGGTGCGTGAACCGCCGCAGGCTGGTCACCGCGATCGCGTTCTTGCTGTCGCCGGCGAGGTCCGTGTGCGGGACGATCTCGGTCCACGCGGCGTGGGCGAGCGCGGCGAGGTCGAGCGGCGCATCGATCTCGGTGCCGTACAGCTTGCAGGCCGCGGGGTAGTTACCGCGGAACCACGCCGTGTCGACGACGACGCCGCGGATCACGCCCGGCATGCCGAGGCGGATCAGGCACCAGTCGTGGACGTCGCTGCCCGGGCCGGGCGCCACGCCATCGGCGGGCCGGAACCGGCGGGTCTCCCAGCCGTCCATCCACTTGCCGCGATCGGTGTAGAGGTGGTCCTTCCAGACCGCGGCGGCGGGCTTGAGCAAGTTCTCCTTCTCGGCGAAGAACTCGTCGTTGGCGGCGAGGACGGCGCCGCCCACGGTCTCGCTCGCGAGATCCGGCAGGTCGGCGAAGGACGGCAGCGGGATGGTCACAGCAGGGCTCCTCGGTCGGTGGCGAGCGCACGGCCGCTCTCGGCGACGCGCGTGCCGCGCAGGTAGGTGGCGCGCACCGCCCCGCGCAGGGTCTCGCCGGCGTACGGCGTGACCTTGTGGCGGTGGTGCACGGTCTCGGGGGTCACGGTGGTCGAGGCGTCGGGATCGAACACCACGAGGTCGGCGTCGGCGCCCGCGGCGATCGCGCCCTTGCGCCCGGTCAGGCCGGCGAGCTTCGCGGGGGCGGCGCTCATCCAGCGAGCGATGTCGGTGAGGGCGTGGCCGCGCGCGCTCGCCTCGGTCCAGATCACCGGCAGCGCGAGCTGCAGGCCCGACACCCCACCCCACGCGCTGATGAAGTCAGCGCTCCCGGCGGTCGGGCTGAGCCCGCCCGCCGTCCCTCCTCGCTCCAGCCCCTTGAGCGCCGGGGTGCACGGCGAGTGATCGGAGGCGACCAGGTCGAGCACGCCCTCGGCGAGCGCGGCCCACAGCGCCTCGCGGTTGGCCGCGTCGCGGATCGGCGGGGCGCACTTGAACGCGGTGGCCCCATCGGGGATGCGCTCGGCGACGAAGTGGAGGTAGTGGGGGCAGGTCTCGGCGGTCAGCGGCAGGCCCTCGGCGCGGGCCGCGCGCAGCTGCGGGATCGCGCTCGCGGCAGAGTGGTGGACGATGTGGGTGCGGGCGCCGGTCTGCCGGCACAGGCCGGTGACCAGGGCGATCGCCTGCTCCTCGGCGGCGGGCGGGCGCGAGGCCAGGTAGGTGGCGTACCGGCGCGGGTCCGCGGTGGCCAGCGCGGCGGCCGCGGCGTCGATCGGGCCCGCGACCTCGGCGTGCACCAGCAGCGGGACGGCGAGCCCGGCGAGGATGCCCATCGCGGGAGCGAGGTCGCGCTCGCCGACCCAGCCGAACTCCTCGACGCCGGAGTCGACCAGGAAGCACTTGAAGCCCCGTACCCCGTCCGCGACCATGCCCGCGAGCTCGCCGGCGTTGCCGGGGACGACGCCGCCCCAGAACCCGACGTCGACGGCGACCTGGCCGCGCGCGGCCGCCCGCTTGGCCGCCAGCCCCTCGCGGGAGGTCGTGGGCGGGATCGAGTTGAGGGGCATGTCGACGAGGGTGGTCACCCCGCCGATCGCGGCGGCGCGGGTGGCCGTGGCGAACCCCTCCCACTCGGTGCGCCCGGGCTCGTTGAGGTGGACGTGGGTGTCGACGATGCCGGGCATCACCGCGAGCTCGCCGACGTCGTCGACGTGCGCCCCCGCCGGCACGTCGTCCCACGCGGCGACGCGCTCGATCCGCCCGGCGCGGATGTGGATCGCGGCGGGACGCACGCCGGCGGGGGTCACCACGCGCTGGCTGCGCACGATCAGGAGCGGCTCGGACATCGGCCGTGAGTATCAGCGAGCCGGGGACGCCGCCGCAACCTCATCGGCGAGCACCTCGTCGAGGATCGCGAGCCGGGCGGGGACCAGCAGCGGGCCACTGACCGTCGAGCGAGGCTAGATCTTCGCGCCGTCGTCGATCCACCGCTTGAGCTGGCCACGCTCCTCGGCGGTGATCTTGGTCTTGTTCATCAGCGGCATGTTCTGCTGCTCGACCGCCCGCGTGCGGATCATCGGCGCCCACCGCTGGATCTGCTCCGGGGTCTCGAGCATCACGTTGTTGGGCGGCGCGCGGAACACGTCGTCGGACGGGTGCGCGCTGTGGCAGGTCGCGCACCGGTTGGCCACGATCTCCTGCACGCGCGCGAACGCCACCGGGCCGGTGCTGTCCACGGTGTGCGCCGGGGCGATCCGCGTGATCACCATCAGGCCGGCGACCGCGAACGCGCCGAACCCGATCGCGGGCCCCAGCCACGCCCCGCGCGGCAGCTCGGCGCCACCGCCGCGGTAGCGGATGTTCATGAAGTGGCGGATGCCCGCGCCGCCGATCATCACGCAGATCAGCACCAGCCAGTTCAGCGCATGGCTGGTCGCCGCGCCGTAGTGGTTGGAGATCATGATGAACAGCAGCGGGAACGTCAGGTAGTTGTTGTGGATGCTGCGCTGCTTGGCGCGGATCGACAGCGTCGGGTCCTGGTCACGCTTCGCGGCGGTCGCGTTGACCAGCTCGTGCTGCGACGGCACGATCACGAACCACACGTTGCCGGTCATCAGCGTGCCGATCAGCACGCCGACCTGCATGTACGCGGCGCGGCCGCTGAACGCCTGGCAGAACGCGAAGATCGTCCCGAACAGCATCGCGATCGAGATCACCGTCGCGAGCCGCGGGTTGCGGTCGCCGATCGTGCGCCACAGCGCGTCGTACAGGATCCAGCCGGTCAGCAGCGCGCTGACCGACAGCGCGATCGCCACGCCCTGTTCGAGGCGGTGCACCGTGGGCTCGACGAGGCCGCCGGCCGCGCCCGAGCCGAGGTAGTAGACGATCACGAACAGCGACAGCCCGGTCGCCCAGGTCGTGAAGTTCTGCCACTTGAACCAGTGGAGCGTCTGCGGCATCTCGCCGGGCTCGAGCAGCTTCTTCTCGACGTCGTAGAAGGCCCCCGAGTGGACCATGAAGATCTTGCCCTGCGAGAGCCGCGACAGTTCGCCCTGCTTCTCGAGGTTGCGATCGAGCCAGTTGAACAGCATCGAGTTGCCGACCCACATGATCCCGGCGATCAGGTGTGCCCACCGGAACATCGCGTCGAGCAGCTCGTTGGGATGCACCGCCCTCGAGTATAGGGCCGGTTCCGCCACCCGTGGGTGTCCCTGCTGGTCTAGTGTTCGAAGATGACTCTGGGGATGACAAACTGCCGCAGCGAATCGTTCATCACGTGCCTGGCCGCGCTCGCGCTCGCCGGCTGCGCGGAGGACAAGGAGGACTACACCCAGGGGATGAAGGCCTCCGCGTCGAGCACGGCGTCGAGCGCGCGGGCTGATCTGCCGCCGCCCCCGCCGGCGCCACCGAAGAAGAAGGGCCCCCCCGCGGACCTCGGCACCTGCACCCTCAAGGTCGAGGGCGGCATCAAGGCCGAGCAGACCTCGCCCGGCGGGATCAAGGCGACCAACGTCGCCTACTGGTACCCGCCCGAGGAGCGCAAGAACATGATGGGCGTCGATGGCTACGCGGTGACCTGCGCCGGCGACCAGTTCCGGTTCTCGCTGCTCCCCGGCGGTGGCCGCCCCGACGGCATGCCGTTCGGCCCCAAGAAGTTCACGTTCGCCAGGGGCAAGAGCGACGGCGCCAGCGTGATGGTCGCGTTCGGTCAGGCGACGCTCGCCGACCCCAGCGGCACCGTCGAGATCACCGCCCTCGACAAGCGCCACATCGCCGGCACCGTCGCGCTCGCGGGCAAGGTCGTCCCCGGTAACAAGCAGATCAAGATCACCGGCAGCTTCGATCTGATCTGCCCGGGCCTCGGGGCCTGCGAGTACGAATAGTCAGTGACGCGGGGCAGCGCCCGCGGGTGCGCCCTTCGGCGCCGCGGCGATCGGCAGGCCGGTCGAGATGCCGAGCTGCACCATCAACTTCATCAGATCGAAGTAGTGGTGGACCTTGGCGATCTTCCCGCCCTCGAGGGTGAACACCATCGCGGCCTCCACGCTGACGCGCTTCCTGGTGGCCGCGAACGTGCCGAACGAGCTCTCGAGGACGCCGGTGTGGGTGGCCTCCCAGCGCACCTCGACGACGCAGCGGTTCTCGTTGTCGAACGACTCGAGGATGTGGCCGGTCAGATCGGGGAACGCCTTCCTCCACCGCTGGGCGATCTTGACGTACTCGTCGGCGCTCTGGACGCTGGCGCCGGTGGCGAGCTCCTTGTAGACGGCGTTGCCGGCGAGGCCGGCGCGGTAGCCCGCCCAGTCCCCGGCGGCGAGATCAGCGAGATGCTTTCGGATGATGTCCTGCATGGTGTCCTCCTGCGAGGACGCTCAAGCATCCCCCGTGCCGCGCCACGAACGGGCGTACGGGGGCACCACCGGCCTCGGCCCCGTGCGTCGGCGCGACGGCGACGGGGACGCACGCGCCGCCCGCACCATCACGATCACCGTCGGTGTTCATCGCACGGACACTCAGCCCCAGGCGCGGCGGATCGCCTCGGCGATGCCCCCGCCCGCGCCGGCGCGCGTGGCCAGCGTATCGGTGGCCGCCGCACACACGGCCTCGGGTGCATCGCCCATCGCGAACGAGCGACCCGCGACCTCGAACATCGGGATGTCGTTGACCCAGTCGCCCACGCACACCGCATCGGCGACGGAGATCCCGAGCAGGCGGCACAGCTCGGTCAGCGCGGTGCCCTTGGTCGGCCCCTTGGCGCGCACGAGCAGCGCGTGCTTGCCCGGGTAGCGGCCGATCGGGAAGCTGACCGAGAACAGCTGCTCGGCCTGCCCCGCCACGATCCGCGCCGCGGCCGCCACCGCGTCGACGTCGCCGATGCCGACGGCCGCGAGCGGCTGGGTCGCCCACGCGACCTCCTCCTCGACGACGCGCAGGTTCGGCGACCACGTGCGGATGTAGTCCGCGAACGGGGCCGCGGCGTGATCGTGGTGGATGCCGTGCGCGTCGAACACGAAGCTCGCGAGCTGGTGGTCGCCCATCGCGCCGCGCACGAGGCCCGACATCTCGACGCTCACCGGGTGGTGGTGGTGCGTCCGGCTGGTGGCGAGCTCGACGAGGTGGCTGCCCTCGCAGCAGCCGATCACGCCCTCGATCGCACACGCCTCCGCCGCGCCGAGCGCGCCCGAGTGGAGCCGCCCGGTGATGATCGTGACCGCCACGCCCGCGCGCTGCAGCCCGGCGATCGCCGCGACGTCGGCCTCGTCCACCCGCTGATCGCTGCGCAGCAGCGTGCCGTCGAGATCGAGCGCGAGCAGGCGGTAGGTCATCGAACGGGCGTTATAGCCCACCCGGTCAGGGGCGGTACTCGACCCCGGCCTCGACGACGTAGTTCTCGTAGCTCCAGTCGATGTCGTAGTCCTGGGGCGCCGGGTACACGCCGGGGACGTACGTCGGGAAGTTGGTCCGCCGCACGATCGCGTCGGCTTCGCCGCGGACGGCCCAGTGCGAGGTCAGCTGGTAGCGCGCGTCCAGCCCCGCGCGTAGCCGCCGATCGACGCGGCGGTCCCCGTAGGCGAGCGGTGGATGATTGCTCCCCTCGGCGTAGCTGTCGGGGCCGTAGGTCCGCCACCGGACGTCGGCCTTGGCGGCCAGCTCGAGCGCGCCCGTGCGCCACCGCAGCTTCGCCTCGGGGTGGTGCCCCCGGGTAACCGTTCACGACCCTCTTGACATCCGCCGCAATCGGATCTGAAGAGCAAGATCTCGACACCGCCCACATACGACGAACTCGTCGTGACGGTCGCAACGCTGCGACAGCAGCTGGCGGTCGTGCTGGCGAACATCGTCGAGCTGGAGGCGAGGCTGGGGAAGAACTCCCGGAACTCGTCCAGGCCGCCCTGGTCGGACCAGCCCGGCACGCGACCTGTCCAGCCCAAGCGGGGCAAGCGGCGCAAGCGGGGCGGGCAGCCCGGTCACACGGCGCGGTTCGCCGCGGACCCGGTCCTCGTGGACCACGTGAAGCAGGACCGCCCGCCGGCGTGCGCGCACGGTTGCGCGGCCCTCGCCACGGGTGAGCTGACCGGGTCGGTGATCAACCATTGCGTCTACGAGTTGCCGGAGATCCGCCCGGTCGTCACGGATCATCAGTGCCTCGACGTCCGGTGCGCGACGTGCGGGCTGGTGACGCGGGGCCACCTGCCGGCCGGGGTGCCGACGGGGCAGTCCGGCCCGACCGTGCAGGCGATGACGGGCCTGCTCCGGGGCGAGCTCAAGCAGAGCGTGCGCCAGACCCGCACGGTGATGACCGAGGTGCTGCCTGTGCCGATGTCCACGGGCATGGTGGCCAAGACGCAGGACCAGGTGAGCCGCGCGCTGGCACCCTCGTTCCAGGAGGCGCTGGCGCACGTCCAGCGCGACGACCGGGCGCACGCCGACGAGACCCGCTGGCGCGAGGACCAAGAACAGAAAGCAGAAGGCGTGGCTGTGGGTGGCGGTGACCGCACAGCGAGGACTGATGTGATCTGTTATGCGCAAGCCGATCGACAACATCGGCACGAAGACGATCCCTGACGACGAGAACTACGCCCGGTCGTTCATGTACGACATCGAGATCCCCGGGTGCGCGGCCGCTCCGGCGCCGGCTGGCGCGGCGTGTCCCGACGGTGCAGACCACTGCGATCCGCCACCCGCCGCACGCAGCGCACGGGTGTTCGTGGGTCAACGGAAGGAAGGCTTCGCCGTCAACATCGGCCAGATCTTCGATCTGCTCCACTTCAACACGGACGGCGCTACCGGGGATGGACACGACGCGGTCGCTATGCGCCGCACCGAGAACACATCTTGACGTCTCACGATAGAGGCATCATGATGCTTTCGTGCGAACCACCCTGACCCTGGATCCCGATGTCGAGCGCCTTCTCGCCGAGGAGACGCACCGTCTACGGCGCCCCTTCAAGCAGGTCGTGAACGATGCAATTCGGCGCGGTCTATCGCCCCGGCTGGCCGACGCTCCGCTCGGTCCCTACCGGACCCGCGTGCACAAGGCCAAGCTCAGAGCGGGGATCGATCCGGGTTCCCTCAACCGCCTGACGGATGAGCTCGAGGACGAAGCCTTGATCGAGAACCTCAGCACGAGCCGAGGCAGATGATCCTGCCCGATGTTAACCTGCTCCTGTACGCGCATCTGTCTGCATTTCCTCAGCACGCCGATGCGAAGACTTGGTGGGACGCGCTGCTCAGCGGCCGCACGGAGATCGGAATCACGAGCCCAGCATTGTTCGGATTCGTGCGCGTCGCGACCCATCGGAAGATCTTCGATCCCCCGATGAAGATCGGGGACGCACTCGCGCGGGTCGAGTCCTGGTTCACCCGACCGCAGGTTCGTTTCCTGCAGCCGGGGCCCCGGCACCTGGAGATCGCCGCGGGTTTGCTCCGCCAACTTGGCACTGCCGGAAATCTCACGACCGATGTGCAGCTCGCTGCGCTGGCCATCGAGAACCAAGCCGAGCTCCACTCGAACGACTCCGATTTCGGGCGGTTCCCTCAGTTGCGCTGGGTCGATCCGCTGAAGTGACCGACGAACAGCGCGGGGCAGCGGTCAGCGCACTCCGAGTCTGCTTCGAGAACGTTCAAGAGGGGTTTCGACCAAACGGCTGATGTTGCGGCGGGGCTATCGGCCGCGCCGGCCCCCCAGCGTTTACCGTCGAGGGCGAGTCAGGCATCGAGTCGATGTTGCAGCGAGCAGAACGGCAAGAGACCGAAGGCGCATAGCGCTACGCAGCGGAGAACTATGCGCTCAAACCATCGCGATCACGCGACCGTGTTGCCAGGCGGCTCGGCGCGGTGGGCGCCTGAAGTGATCGGGCATGAGGTCACGGGTAGCGGACCTGGAACCCCACGCCCGCCTCGAGCTCGAACCGCAGCCAGCGCGCGAACGTCAGGGTCTCGCCGATGTAGCCGTAGAACCCGTAGTTGTGCGCGAGATCGACCCAGATCCCCGACATGTTGCGGAACCCGATGTCGGCGCCGCGCACGTCGCCGGTGCCGGGGTCCTCGTAGCCCGAGAAGTCCAGCACGAACTGCGCGGTGGTGAACAGCTTGGTGGAGCTGCCGTCCGCGAAGTAGAACCGCGCGCCGGGCGACAGGTGGAACATCGTGGGGCCATCCTCGGACGAGGACGCGATCGGCCCGAAGTCGGACTCGAGCCCGATCCGGGTCTCGAGGAACAGATCCACCGTGCGGCCGACGCCGTACCCGAGCTCGAGGTCGAGCGACAGCGGCGCCCGCCCGGCACACACGGGGGCGTTGCCGGAGCTGGTCTGGAGGTCGACGTCGCCGCAGAACGTGGCCTTCTGGTACGGCACGATCGCCCGCAGGCCGACGCCCGTGCGCACGGACGCCAGCACCTGGCCCTGGTGGCTGTGGCGGACCACCGGGGCGGCCCGGCGGCGCGCGGGGGGCCTGGCCGGCGGGGTGGCATCCGGGGCGATGCCGGTGCCATCCGTGGCGTCGGGGGGCGGGACCACGACCTCGGCGGCGGCCGGGAGCGCGAGGGTCACCACGAAGGTCGCGACGAGGGGCAGGATCGAGGGGGAAGGCCGCACGGGGGCGCAGGCTAGCAGCACCCTCGATCTCCGAACAAGCTGGCTCCCCACAAGCCGGCCTGCACGACCCTGGCCTCGCGAGGTGGGCGGCGCTACCTTCCCCGGGATGACGCGGGACCCTCGCCTGTCACGGCGCGCGCTGCTCGGCGGCGGGCTCGCGCTGGCCGCGGGGCTGCTCGGGTCGCGGCGCGCGCACGCGATCGGGCCGGCGTCGAAGTTCCGGTTCGGCCAGCTCGTGCTCGGGGGCACCGGCGACAAGGGCCCGCGCCCGGGGGCGCTGCGCCGGCTCGGCTGGGAGCTGCAGAAGCGGACCTCGGTCGAGGTCGAGCTCGAGCCCGCGTACGTCACGCCGCTGTCCGAGACCCTGCACGAGACGCCGTTCCTCTACCTCGCGGGCGAGCGCGAGCTCGAGCTGCCGCCCGCCGCCAGCATCGAGGCGCTGCGCCGGTTCCTCACGTTCGGCGGGTTCCTGCTGATCGACTCCGCCGAGGGCTCCGCCGACGGCGCGTTCGACGGTTCGGTGCGGCGCCTGATGAGCGCGGTGTTCCCGACCACGGGCGCGAGCAAGGGGCTCGAGGTGATCCCGCCCGACCACGTGGTCTACCGGTCGTTCTACCTGCTCGACAAGCCGCTCGGCCGGCTCGCGCTGTCGCCCGTGATGGAGGGCGTGTTCCGCGATGGCCGGATCGTCGCCGCGTACGTGGCCAACGACCTCGGTGGAGCGTGGGCCCGCGACGACTTCGGCAACCACGACTTCCAGTGCGAGCCGGGCGGTGAGCCCCAGCGCGAGCGCGCGTTCCGCATGGGCGTCAACCTCGCGATGTACGCGCTCTGCCTCGACTACAAGGCCGACCAGGTCCACGTGCCGTTCATCATGAAGCGGCGCCGCTGGAAGCCGGATGACGGCGCTGTGGTCCCGACGCCCCCGGCGCCGCCGCCGCCCGGCAAGCGCCCGTGAACATCGTCCTGTTCCCCTCGGTGGTGCGGTACGCGCTGGTCGGCGTGTGCCTCGTGCTGATCGTGCTGACCGTGCACTCGGTCAAGCGCGGGCGCGGCGGGATCGGCGCGCTGCTCGGCGTGGCGGCGTTCCTCGCGGGCGGGGCCCTCGCGGCGGAGGCGCTGGTCGCGGTCACCGTGCGGCTCGCGGCCGGCCGGGGGGCGAACTTCAACGAGCACCGCTGGGTCATGCTCGCGCCGTGGGGCCGGATCGGGCTCGGGCTCGGGGCGGCCACCGTGATCGCGATCGTGGCGCTCGCGTGGCGCGCTACCCGCGGGGCCTCGGCGTGGCGCCGCGCCACGATGATCGGCCTGCGCGCGGCCGCCGCCGTCGGCGCGCTCGTGGTGTTCCTCCAGCCCGCGGTCGAGCTGCGCCAGGTCGCGCGCGAGCCGAACCGGATCGCGATCCTCGTCGACGACTCGCGCTCGATGGACCTCGCCGAGCAGGCCCCCGGCCCGACCCGCCTCGAGCGCGTGCGCCAGCTCCTCGCCGCCTCTGGCGACGTCCTCGCCGCGTGGGGCGTCAACCACCGGATCGACATCTACACGTTCGCCGAGACGCTCGCGCCGACCAGCCTGCCCGCCCTCGCCACCCGCCGCGCCGAGGGCACGGGCACGCTGCTGCGCAAGGCGCTCGAGCAGCTGCGCGCCCGCTACGAGGGGCGCGATCTCGCCGGCGTGATCCTGATCTCCGACGGCGCGTCGACGGCCGGGTTCGGCGACGACGCGGGCGACGGCGCGGTGCGGGACTTCCTGCGCTCGCTCGACACCCACGTCCACACCGTGTGGGCCGCGCGCCCCGGCCTCGAGGACGTCGCCGTCGCCAGGGTGATGGCCGACGAGTTCGCGTTCGTCCGCACGGTGGTCCGCATCGACGCCGTGATCCGGACCACGGGCCTGCCCGCCCGCCAGGTCCCGGTCACGCTGTCCACCGACGGCCAGCCGCTCCGCCAGAAGCTGGTCGACCTGCCCGCCGGCGACCACGAGGTCACCGTGACGTTCGAGGTCACGCCGCCGCGGGTCGGCCGCTACGTCTACGAGATCGCCGCGCCGGTCGCCGACGGCGAGGCGGTGACCACCAACAACGCGCGCAGCTTCATGGTGCGCGTGATCCGCGACAAGATCCGCGTGCTCCAGGTCGCCGGCCAGCCGACGTGGGACGTCCGCGCGCTGCGCCAGATGCTCAAGAGCAACTCGAACGTCGACCTGATCTCGTTCTTCATCCTGCGCACGCAGGACGACGTGTCGCTGGTGTCGAACGACGAGATGTCGCTGATCCCGTTCCCGACCCGCGAGCTGTTCGAGCAGCAGCTGCCCTCGTTCGACCTGATCATCCTCCAGGACTTCGAGTACCTGCCCTACGGCATCGAGCCCTACCTCGAGAACATCCGCAGCTACGTCGAGGGCGGCGGCGGGCTCGCCATGCTCGGCGGCACCACGAGCTTCTCGTCCGGCGGCTACTACGGCACGCCCGTGGCGGCGGCGCTGCCGGTCGACCTGTACGGCCCGTTCGATGGCAAGGAGCTGCTCGACCCCCAGCGGTTCTCCCCGCAGCTGACGGCTGCCGGGCAGCTCCACCCGGTGACCTCGCTGCGCTACGCCGCCGAGGACAACCTCGCTGCCTGGAAGGCGCTGCCGCCGCTCGAGGGCGCCAACCTGATCGCCGGCGCCAAGCCCGACGCCACCGTGCTCGCCGTCCACCCGCGCCTGCGCACGCGCACCGGCAAGCCGATGCCCGTGATCGTGTCCGGCGAGTACGGCAAGGGCCGCTCGCTCGCGGTGACCACGGACACGCTGTGGCGATGGGGGTTCGTCGCCGCCGCGCGCCCCGGCGACGATGGTCGCCAGTACACCAAGTTCTGGGAGACCACGATGCGGTGGCTGATCCAGGACCCGGATCTGCGCAACCTCCACGTCGACACCGACGCGGTCGAGTACACGCCAGGCGCCACCGTGCGCATGACCGTGCGCCTGCTCGGCCGCGACTACCAGCCTCTGGTCGGGGGCGCGGTCAACGCTCACGATCAAGCGCGGCGCCGATCCGGCGACCGCCGAGCTCGTCAGCACGGCCAAGGTCACCGTCGGCGACGACGGCACCGCCCTCCACGAGCTCGGCGGCACCCCCGCCCTGCCCGCGGGCGTGTATCGGGTCGAGGCCACCGCCACCGTCGCCGGCCGCCAGATCGACGCCAGCGACATCTTCCTCGTCCGCGAGGGTGGCACCGAGCTCGACCGACCCGGTCGGCGATCGCACCACCCTCGACCTGATCGCGCGCGAGACCGGCGGCGTCGCGCTCGGGCCGGTCGACCAGCTCCCCGAGGACCTCGCGTTCGATCCGCCCCGGATCGTCCGCGTCGATCGCCGCACCGACGTCGAGCTGTGGAGCCGCCCCGGGCTGTTCCTCCTGATCATCGGGCTACTCGGTCTCGAGTGGCTCTTGCGGCAGCGCAGCGGATACTTGTAGTAGAAAGAAATCCCATGTCATTGCAGCTTGATAGCCTCGTCACCGACCTGATGTTCCAGGCCACGGCGTCCATCGATCAGAAGGCGCTGATCGACGGCCTCGGCGGCCAGGACGCGCTGGAGAGCAAGCAGCTGCTCGACATCGATCGCATCGATCCGCGCGCGGAGATGGAGCTGTCTCCGTCGATGCCGTTCCGTCGGCGCGGCGAGAAGCGCCTGCTGCTGATCGACGACACGGTGATCACGCCGCGCCCCGATCCGGCCGCCGATCCGATGATCCTGGCCGACCTGCGCCCCGCCAAGGAGGCGCTGATCGAGACCTGCACGAAGCTGCCGATCCGGCTCGGCCGCCTGTTCGCGCTCGGCAGCTGGGGCGATGCGGTGCTGATCACGCGCTCGGTGCGGGACCTCCGCGGCATCGCGCTCCTGCCCTACGTCCTCGACCCGCAGGTCGACGTCGACGGCAAGCGCCGCGGGACCCCGCTGTCCCAGAAGGAGTTCGAGACCAAGGTCCTGGCCTACGAGAAGCGCCTCGACGAGCTCGACGACGCGCAGATCCTCGCCGGCCTGACCGGGATCAACGTCGAGCAGCGCGGCGATCTGTTCATCGTCGACGTCCTCGAGGAGGACGGCACGTGGGACCAGCGCAAGTCGCTCGCGCTCGAGCAGCTGCTGGCCGCCACCGACCGGTTCTCGATGATCCCGGGCGCGCCCTCGCGGCCGCTGGTGGCCGCCCGCCCGCCGATGAAGATGGACGCCAGGGCGGCAGTGGCGGCCTCCTCCGCCAGGCCCGCGGCGCCTGCACCCGCACCCGCACCCGCACCCGCACCCGCACCCGAGCCCGCCGGCCCACCGCTCCAGGCGCACCAGATCGACGGTGGCGTGGTGCTGGTGTTCCCCGCGGAGCGGTTCGATCTCGACGTCGCCTCGGCGCTCGGCAAGCGCGACTGGGACCAGGTCGTGCGGCGCAGCGACGCCCTGACCGGCGCGATGCGCGACCAGCTGCAGCGCGATGGCGCGCGCTGGATCGCCCCGATCGAGTTCCTGTCCGAGGTGTTCGTCGACGGCAAGCCGCTGACCAAGCCGGCGTTCGAGCAGACCGCCGCCGTGGCAGGTGGCGTGAAGTCGCTCGAGGTCCACCTCCCGCGGTTCGGCGATGTCACCCTCCTCGAGATCGCGGGCAAGGGCCGGTTCGTGACCACCCTGGCCGACGCCGCCCGCGCCGCGACGCTGGTTGGCTGATGCGGGCCGCGCGGGGTCACGCGCTCGCGCTCGCGGCTGCGCTCGTCGGTACGAGCACCGCACTCGCGCCGCGGACCGCGTACGCCGACGACGAGCTCGCGGGTGCGAGCATCATCTTCGCGCGCGGCGCCGCGCTGTACCGCACCGACGCGCGCGGCAAGGGCGAGAAGCAGGTCGCCACGCTGCCAGCCAGGGCGGCCGTGCGCGCTCTACGCACTGACGCTCAGGGCACGGTCCTGCTCGCGGACCTCGGCGGCAAGTGGTCGTGGATGCCGCTCGATGGCCAGGCGACCGCCCTCACCCCGCTGCCGTGCGGGGATGGCCCCGCCCAGCTCGCGGCCGATGGCGCGTGTGTGCTGTGCCGGTCCGCGCGCCCCCCGGCTGGCGCGGGCTCGGTGTCGGGCTCGGTGTCGGTCTCGATGCCGGGCTCGGTGATCGTCCACCTCGCGTCGGGCAAGGAGATCCCCGTCGCAGTGCCCGCAGCCGGTGCGCGGCTGATCGGCGAGGGCGCAGGTCGCCGCCTGGTGTGGGCCGACGCCGGCGGCGTGTGGTCCGCGCCAGCCACCGATCTCCGCAGCAAGACCCAGCTCGCGAGCCAGGCGCCGCTGCGCAGCTTCCTGCCCACGCCGGACGGCACGCGCGCCGCCGGGGTGTTCATGGACACCATCTTCACCGGCGCGCGCGCGAGCCACCCCGGCGAGGTCCTGATGACGTTTGCGCTCGACGGCGTGGCCGCGCGGCGCAAGTCGATCAAGGCCGGGGTGCCGATCCTGTGGTCGCACGACAGCCAGTGGCTGCTCCTTCAAGATCGCGGCAGCGCGTGCATCGCGCGCGCCCTCGGTGGCCAGTACAAGTGCTGGAAGGGCTACACGGGCGCGTCGATCGCCGCGGATGGGCGGTGGGCGCTCGTCCTCGGGGACCGGACCCAGGACGACAAGAAGTCGGACAAGAAGTCGGGCAAGAAGTCCGACAAGAAGTCCGACAAGAAGTCCGACAAGAAGTCCGACAAGAAGTCCGGCAAGAAGTCCGGCAAGAAGACGGACAACAAGCCCGACAAGAAGCCGGGCAAGCAGGCCGGCCCGGACGACGCTGCGCTCGCAGACGCGCCGGCGCCGACCGACGGTCCGGCCAGCGAGCCGTCGAACGAGGCCGAGAACCGCGAGGGCATGGAGGCCGCCCCCGACGACGTCGAGGTCGCCCCGCCGAGCGGCCCGCTCGCGCTGTACCGCGCGAAGCTCGAGGGCCCGTTCACGGAGGCGCCGGTCCTCGTGCTCAAGGTCGTCGATGGCGCGGTGGTGTGGGTCCCGGCGCGCCGCCCTGCGCCCTGACGCGGCTCACGGCACGCAGCTCACGGCACGAGGCTCACGGCACGTAGATCGTGTCCCCGGGCAGCACGTAGATGTTCATGTCGACGCGCTTGCCCGAGGCCAGATCGTCGTAGTCGATCGGGATCCGCCGGGTCTCCGCGGTCGTCGGGTCCTTCCGCATCAGCACGATCTGCGCGCGCTTGGCGAACCGGGTCGGGCCGCCCGCGAGGGCGAGCGCATCGGCGACGGTGACGTACTGATCGCTCTGGTAGACGCCGGTCTTGCCGACCTCCCCCTGCACGGTGAACCGGCAGCTCCGCCACTCCTTGAGCGCCACGGTGATCTCCGTGCCCTGCAGCTTCACGTAGTCCTTGAGCCGGGCGGCGATCGCGATCTTGAGCGCGGTCGGGGTCTGCCCGACGGCCTTGAGGTCCCCGACCAGCGGCATCGTGATGGTCCCGTCGGGGCGGATCGTGGCCTCGGTGTTGAGGCCGGCGTTGCCCTCGCCCCACACGTTGATCGCCACGATGTCGCCCACGCCGAGCACCACCTCGTCGCGCCGGGGATCCGGCTCGCTGGTGTAGACGAAGTTGCCGACGCCACCCGCGCAGCCGACCACCGGCGTCACGGTGGCCACGAGCAGGGCGGCGAACATCAGGCGGACGACAGGCATGTGCCTGCCAGTGTTCGCCCTCGGCCCCGCAGGCGCCGTCCGCTGAGGGTGAGCCGGCGGTAAGGCGCGACTTACGCCACGCTCGTGTTCAGCGCGGCCACGATCCCGATGATCGCCACCACGACCCTCCGCTCGACGACCGTGAAGCCGCGGGCGGGCCTGCTCGAGGGACTCCTGGTTCGCGGGGGTGGTCCTCGACGCATGCTTGCCTCACTGCCCGACGTTGAGCTTCTGCTGCTTGCTGTCGATGCTGCTCACCATGAACGTGGCGTTGGTGCCGCCGTCGTTGCCCATGTCGCACTCGGCGATGATGAACCACCACGAGGTCGCGGTCTGCGCCATCGTGAAGCCCGTCGGCGCCGGGGCGTCCGCGCTGGTACCCGTCGTGACCTCGTACGAGCAGTACGTGGTGGTCGCCGGCGGGTTGATGCGGAGCGTCTCCCAGACGCTGGTGGCGACGATGCAGCTCGTGCGGAAGTTGGCGCCGGCCGGCGTGGGGGAGCCCGGGCACTTCGGCGCGTCGATGTAGCGCCCGTTGGCGGACTCCATCTTGAACTGCTCGAGCTTGACGGCGATCTCGCCCATCATCGCCGTGACCTCGCTCTGGTGCTTGGCCTTCGACGATTCACGGAAGAACGACGGGATCGCGATCGCCGCGAGGATCGCGAGCACCGCGACCACGATCATCAACTCGACGAGTGTGAAGCCACGCTCGTCACGCGTGCGAATCCCCATGTGGCGGCCCATAACCATCGATCATGCTATCACCAGGTTCGGCGATAGATCACGTCATTACCGAGCGCGACCGATCGGCGATCTCGGTGCGTCACCGACGGTGATCAGCGTCGCGCGACCACCATCGCCCACACCGGAGGT
Organism: Kofleriaceae bacterium; assembly: GCA_964203225.1. GTDB lineage: Bacteria > Myxococcota_A > Polyangia > Haliangiales > Haliangiaceae > JABFXX01. Next base: position 798,462 of record CAXNMK010000001.1, on the reverse strand, counting down.
GTCCGCTTATTGCGCAGTCGTGCCGAGCTGCACGGTGCCGGTGTCCTCGTAGATCTCCTCCTGCGCAGCGCCCGTGGCCGGGTAGGTCCGGAGGTGCAGCGTCGAGGTCAGCGCGAGCGTCCCCGCCACCGGGAGCGCGACGCCCGGCTCGACCTCGACGGTGCCGGTGAGCCGGCGCACCAAGGCCACCACCTCGACCCGCACGCCCTCCGGGAGCCCGGGCTCGACGATCTCCTGGGTCTCGCCGATCCGATCGACCTCGACCGCGATCGTCCAGCGCTTCGGCGTGCGCTTGACCAGGCGGTACGTCGCGGTCTGCTTGACGAGCGCCGGCCGCTGCCTCAGCACCGTCGTGACTCGCCAGCTCGCCCCGACCCCGACGGGCTCGGACGGCACCGGGACCCGCACCGCGAGCCAGCGCTGCACGAGATCCTCGACGATCGCTGGCCCGCTGGCGGCGGCGCCCGCCTCGGCCTCGACCGTCACCGTGCCGAGCTGGCCACGCGGATCGACCGGCAGCGTGAACGTCCGCCCGACCAGCGGCGCCCACGCGGCGACGTACGGCTCCGCGCCCGCGGCGGTCGTCGCCGCGATCGCCACCGGGACCGCGCGCAGGGTGTCAGGCGCGGTGCGCGCGAGCCGCAGGGAGGTGGTGATGGGCGGCAGCTCCGTCCACGCACTCCAGGCGCCCGCGCGCAGCTGACGGCTGGACAGCCGCATCGTCAGCGCGCTCGTGACCTCGCCCTCCCGCACCGCGTAGCGGAGCTCCGCGCCCGCGCCCGCGCCCCGCGCGAGCAGGCGGAACGAGCGCTCCAGCGGCAGCTTGACCACCGGCTCCGGCAGCCGCCGCGTCTCGATCGTGGTCGGCGCGCGGGTCACCACCGTGGGTGCGGGCGTGGGCGCGGGCGCCCCCTGCCCCGCCGGCTCGGACGAGCCACACCCCCCGCCGAGGGCGACGAGCACGCCGACGAGCAGCGCGCCTCCAGACCTCCGCCGCGCGCCCACGTGGGCCTCCCTCAGGGCGCGCTCCACGACGCCCGCACGAACGTCGCCGTCCCGAGCGGCAGCACGGACACCCGCGCCTCGCGCCCGCGGGCCGCGCTGAAGAACAGGGTGGCGGCGCTGCACGCGCCGCTCGGGAAGCAGCGCACCACGAACGTGTCCCAGTCGGTCTTCTGCGCCGCCGTGCCCGCGGGGCCCACGGCGAGCGCGTACGAGTCCGCGATGATGTGCGGCGGCACCGTGACCATCTCGACGTCGCGCCACGCAGCGATCGGCGGATCCTCGTAGACCGTCAGCGAGAACCGGACCTCGGCCCCGACCACGCTGCCGGTGATCCGCGTCCGCTCGCCGCCGGCCGCCACCGGCCCACGGCTGGACGCGAGCCGGCTCGCCTCCTGCGCGAGATCCGCGAACCGCCCCGCGACGTCGACCGGCTTCGACGGCGGCTCGCTCCACGACACGGCGAGCCCCACGAGCACGCCGATGATCGCGACCACGGCCATCAGCTCGACGAGCGTGAACCCCGCCGGACCGCGGCGCACGCGCCTCGACGGAGGCCCCCTCATCGGCCGACTCCGGTGTTGCGCAGGTCGACCTGGAACGTCACGTGACGGTAGACCCGCTGCCCCATCAGCCGCGGATCGGTCAGGCTCGGCAGCGCGACCGCCGCGTGATCCCCGATCGTGTTGTTGTCCACCTCGGCCGGATCGACGAGCGACGGCGTGCTCGCGGTGACCGGCCCGCTGCCGGTCGAGTCCGTGCGCGCGACGACGCTCAGCGACATCATCAGCGGCGGCACCAGCTGCGTCGCGACCAGCACCGGATCGGTGAGCGCCTCCTGCGCGGCGCCCGAGTACCAGTCGCGCGCGGGGTCGGCGTCGGGATCGCCCGTGTCGACGCCGTCGTTGTCGAAGAAGTACGTGGCGGCCTGGAGGTCGGACACCCCGTAGGCCTGATCCGCGAACGCCGGCGGACCGCCCATCCCGCCCGTGGGATCGAGCTGGAGGGCGCCCTCGTCGGGGCGCGCCGGATCGATCCGCCAGTGGTGGGCCACGAACCGATACATCATCGTCGTCGATGGCGCTGGCGGGACGCAGTGCGCGTTGACGCCCGCGCCCCACGGCGGCGCCGTGCTGAACGCGATCTGCTGGCCGGCGATGCTGTCGATCTGGAGCACGCACGCGGAGAACACGGCGATGTTCGCGTCGTCGGCCGACAGCGGGTTGGGCAGCGAGATCGTGTCGGGTGTCGACAGCACGACCAGATCGCCCGCGGTGAACCCGGTGGCGTCGTCGACGTTCAGCACCGTCGCCGTGGGGACGGGCGCCGCCATCACCACCGCCTCGACCGTGGGATCGGCGTAGTAGAACGCGACCTCGTCGGGGCCATTCGCGTCGTTGATCACCCGCACCGGCGCGTGGCGGTTCGCGCCGAGATCCGCCGCGATCGTGAAGCCCTGGGACAGCCCGAGGCCCGCGTGGCGCGCGTCGTGCTCGAGCGCGCCGCGGGTCGCCGACAGCACCTGCTGCACGGAAGACACCTTCTGGTGGACCCGGAACGCCACCACGAGGCGGGCGCCCACGGACAGCATCATGAACACCAGCACCGAGGCGATCACGAGCGAGACCATCAGCTCGATCAGCGTGAAGCCGGCGGCGCCTGCGCGTCGTGCTCTCACAGCTCCTCCCTGATCGAGCGCACCAGCTCGAGCGGGAGCGCCCGCGGGGCGCCGGTGTCGTCGTCGGTCCACCCGACGGTGGTGCGCAGCCGCCACAGCGTGGGGCTGACCTCCGCCACGTCCACGTCCACGGTGTAGGTCACGCCGCTGCGCCCCGCCACGGTGGCGTAGCTCGGGCGCGAGAACGGCGGGGTCGAGATCGGGCTGCCGGTCAGCTCGGTGGTCAGGTCCTGGACCCGGCGCGCGCGCAGCGACTCGAGGGTCTGCACGCCGATCGTGGACGCCTCCTGGGCGCGCCCCGCGCTCGCCGTGCCGCCGGACAGCACCTTGTTCGAGGCGAGCAGCGCCGCGAACCCGAACACCGTGATCGCGAGCGTGACCAGCAGCTCGACCATCGTCATCCCGCGCTGGCCCTCGCGCCGCGGCCGCCGCCGGATGACGGGCCTCACAGGACCACCCGCCAGCCGATCATCGTGAACGGCGCGCTCGCCGACGTGGCGGCCTCGGAGGCGCCCTGCCCCGGCGTGTGCCCGGCCGCGGTGTCCGCGCCGGCCACGGTCGCGCGCGGCGCGCCGATCCGCTTGATCTCGCCCGACACGGTCGCGAAGTACAGCGCCCCGGCATCGCCGTACAGCGGCCCCGAGACCGCGTGGATCGGCTGGCCGTCGATCGACGAGATGTCGAACACCTGCGTGTACGGCGCGTTGAGCCCGTACGCCTGGACGCTGCTGCTCCCGAAGTCACACACGCCACCGCCGATGATCGGATCGACGCTGCGCTGGACGATCACGGTGTCCGGGGTGACCACGACGCCGCCGTAGAACTTCTCGCAGCGCCCGGCGGCGCACGTGCCGGTCAGCTTGTTCCGAATCGTGCCGTCCTGCGCGTACACCGCGTAGAACTCGTTGACCAGCGTGGGGCTCAGGCCCTCGGTGCCGCCGGTGCCGAAGAACAGCACCATGTCGGTCGTGCCGTCGCTGCGCGCGCCGATCGTGCCGACGATCGGCCGCTGCTCCCCACCGCCGAGCGCGCCCGCCTGGCCGGTGCTGAACAGCGCGTAGCGCGCCTTGCCGTTCGACATGCCGATCGAGATCCCGCCGAGCCCGGTGTTGCTCATGTAGTCGCCACCGAGGTTCTGCCCGGGGTCGATCTTGTAGACGTTGCCACACTCGTCCGCGAACACCGCGCGGTCCGCGAACCCGTCGATGCGCGGGTTGCCGGGCTCGTAGGTCCCGTCGTCATCGGTGTCGAAGATCGTGATGTCGCTGGTGAGCGCACACGCGAGCTCGAACTGCCACAGCGCCACGCCGGTCTCGAGGTTGTAGCCCACGACCACCCGGCCCTTGGACGGATCCGACGCGAGCCGGCCGGTGCCGGCGACCACGACGTAGACCTCCTGGCCGGAGATCTCGGTGCGCGCCACGCCCGGCTTGGACGTCGCCTTGCCCGCGCCGCTGCCACCCGGCTGGTGCGACCACAGCGGCGTGGGCCCGGTGACGCTGAACGAGACGGGCTCGACCGTGCGCGTGACGTCGAGCGCGGTCACCGAGTCCGCGCCGGCGCCATCCGCGATGATCGCCGCGGTGCCGATGGTGTTGTTGGCGCGCTTGAAGTCGACGAGCGCCGGCGAGCCATCGGGATACGCCGTGATGGTGAGAGCGCCAGACGCCAGCGTCGCCGTGCGATCACTCGCCATCGTGGTCGCGACCGACGGCGGGATGAAGCCCCACGCCTCGGTGCCGTTGTTCGCGTCGCCGACGGCGGTCGGCAGCGTGATGACCGCGTGGATCATGCCGTCCATCGCCGCGAACATCGCGAGCGGCACGCGGTCGGCCTGATCGACGGCGAACGCGTCGTAGCGCGCCTTCTCCGGCGGGGTCAGGAACGCGTACCAGGTCGGGCGATACGGCGGCGTCATGATGGCGGGCGTGGAGCCCTGCACCGCGCCGAGCCGGGTCGGCGGCAGCGTGGGGGCGCCGAGGCCGAACCGCGGGCTCGTGATCCAGTTGATCACGTTCGTCGCCTCGGCCGCCGAGCTCGCGCCGAGCCGGGCCTGCAGCTCCGCGCTGGGGGAGCTCGGATCGACGTCGATCCGGGTCGGGTTGGTCCCGGTCAGCTCGGTCGTGTACAGCCGGCGCGAGCCCTGCGCGTCGAGCTTGTCGGCGAAGTCGTAGTAGCGCGTGCCTGCGCCGGCCGCGAGCGCGTACAGGTGGCCGCGGTCACCCGGCTGCGTGAACGAGCCCACGTACGTGACGCCATCGCTGACCACGACGCCCGACTTGTAGTGCTCGTTGACGCTCGTGAACGTGTAGTTCGCGGTGACGCTGGTGAGGGTCGGGGAGGTCGTCCCGATCGCCGTGCACACGTCGACGCCGTCGGTGTTGTCCGAGTCGAACACCGCCTTCCACACCACGTCGCGCCCCGTGATCGAGGGGAACGTCACGCAGCACTGCCCGCCCACGAGCGGCGGCGTGAACACACCGCCGCCGGTCTGCCGGCACGCGAGCTGGTAGTTCGCGGGATCCTCGTTGGAGAGGTAGTAGGCGATCGACGTGCCGGCGGGCACGGTGGCGGAGGGCGCGATGCACGCGCCGCTGACGGTCAGCTCGCTCGCGGGGGTCGGCAGGGTGCCGGAGGCCACCGAGCCGCACGGCGACACCTGCGCCGGCGTGGCGCGGTTCGGGAACAGGAAGAAGTCGGCCGTGTTGTTACCGTTGGTCAGCGCCATGTCGCGGGTGCGCTGCGGATCGTTGTCGTAGTCGATCATGAAGCCGACGTCGAAGTCGGTCACCGGCGCCCCGTTCTCCGAGAGCCTGGCGGTCGGATCGGGGTTGCAGGCCCCGTTGACCGCGCCACACGACGGCCAGCCGCCCTCGCCGAAGGGCGCGGCCGCGTCACCGGTGTGGCGCCAGTAGCGCGTGCGCCCGCCCAGGGTGCCGCTGTATGCCGCGCCGTCGGCGCCCGTGACGATGTCGGGCCAGCCGTCGCCCGAGAAGTCGTACACGAACACGCCGGTGAGGGCGCCCTCGAACCCGGGGTGGCCCGCCGAGGTCGTGCTCAGCGTGATCGGGCTGGCCGTGTCGAGCGTGTGGACAGTGGGGCTGTTGGACGTGCCCTTGAACACCCGCAGGCGGTTGCTGGTGAGGGCGGCCGTGATGCAGCAGCCGGGGGCGCCCACGACGAGGTCGAAGTCGCCGTCCTGGTCGATGTCCTTGTACGCGAACGCGGGGTTGCCCTTCCAGGAGATGCCGCCGCCGGTCTCGAAGCCCATGTTCGAGGTGGGCGCCACCGTGGTCGTGTTGTGGGCGGTCGACGGGATCAGCGTCTGCGCGTGGTTGCAGCTCGCGCCCATGCAGGTGCCGGCGGTGCGCGAGAAGCTCGGGATGTGCGCCCCGCACGACCGGGTCACCGGGTTCCACGACGCGGCCTGGGCGCAGTTGTTGAGCCACACGTCGATCCCCGAGTAGAACGTCGGCGTGCCGGTGCACAGCGTGCCCGGGCAGGTGCCCTTGCTGTGGCCGACCAGCAGGTCGAGATCGCCGTCGCCGTCCCAGTCGACGGTCTGCGTGTTCGACGCGGCGTGGCCGATCGGCCCGAAGTCGCCCGGCTTCGTCGTGGTGGGGGCGTTGTTCACCGTGCTCCCGATGTTCGTCGAGTTCACCGCCGCCCCGGTGCGCAGATCGTAGCTCGCGAACGTCGGGAAGAACCGCGTGCAGCTGGCGAGGTTGGAGGTGGTGCAGGACAGATTGGCCTCGGAGAACGGCGTGCCGCTGGTCAGGCCGGCGCCGGAGCACACCCCGTTCGTCGGCTGGCCCACGGCCAGCATGCCCGCGCCGCGCGGCAGGTTGGCGGCGTCGCGGCAGTTCCGGGTGTTGAGGAGCAGCCGCGCCGCGGTCGGCCAGCGGACGTTGTCGACGCCCGTGTCGTGGGCCGCCGAGATCACGGCGACGTCGGGCCAGCCGTCGCCGTTGAAGTCCCCCGCGACCATCGGGCTCTCCTTGTTGCCGCCCCCGACCGGGTTCTTGATCGAGTTCGGGGGCCTGCGGAACGCCGGGGGCCGGACGTTGGTGAGGGTGTTCCACCACGCCGCCGGGATGGCCTGGACCGTGGGCGCGACCGCCGGCGCGCCGCTGCAGCCCGCGGTGCCGCACGTGATGGTCTGGTTGCGCATCATGTAGATGCGGTCGGTGTTGTCCGCCGCGACGAAGTCCTCCCAACCGTCGCGGTCGAAGTCGGCCGACGCGGCATAGAACACGGGGTCCGACACGCCCGCGGCCGGGGGCGTCTGGAAGTTGCCCGCGGACCCGGGCAGCTTGAGCAGGCTGCTGCCGCCGTCGAACACGACGCCGTCCTTGCTGGTGCACGCCTGCGGCCCGGCGACGACGCAGTTGTCGGACAGCGAGGCGCCGGCGAACGAGGTGTTCGCGGAGGTGGCGGGGCAGACCAGGCTCTGCGCGACCGAGGCGCCGGCCAGCGCGAGGTGCGCGACGGCGGTGAGCATCAGGGTGGACTTCATCAGGGCTCTCCTCGTGATCACGGCGTGAACGTGGCGGACTGCGAGCTGTCGATCGCGCCGAGGCAATCGTTGCGGCCGGCGTTGTCATCGCCCTGGCCCTTCTGCGCGTAGGTGGCGCAGGGACGGGACAGCGCGGCACCGGCGGCCTGCACCTCCCACTCGATGATCGCGACCGCGCCATCGGGCCCGCGGCCGGTCGAGCGGATCACGACGCGCTTGTCCTGATCGGTCCCGGCCGCGAACCCCGCGTCACCGCGGTTGTTCAGGATCTCGACCGCGTACCAGGCGGACAGGTCGGCCGAGAACGGATTGGCCGCATCGCCGGGCGGGCGCTCGTTGCCGAGGATCCCACTCGGCAGCTGCGGCGCGCTGTTCGCCGGCGACACCAGCGCGCCGAACCCGGTGGAGGGATTCAGGCTCGTCCGCAGGAACTCCATGGCCGCGGCTGCGCCGCTCTCGGCGGCGTACATGGCGACCGTGCGGAACCGGTCGTTGGCGGCCGTGCGCTGGCCGCCGCGGACGCTCTGCAGGGACAGAACGGCCAGGGTCCCCATCGTGGTGAGGACGACCAGGGCGAGCACCATCGTGGTCCCGCGCTGCGGGGCGCGCCTCCGACGGTACCGGGCGGGAGGGCGTAGCATCACGGACCAGGCTAGGGGATCGAGCGGCTGAGGATCAAGGAAAACTGTGCAATCTCCGGGTATAAGGTGTGCGTACCTCGCGTACACGCCACCACCGGGACTGGGTAAAATCAGTGGGTTGGTCGGCGGCCAGATCCCTGGCCGGCGACCGCGATCAGCGCACGACGTGTCCGTCGGGATCGAGTTCGACCAGGCCGCCGGTTCCGACAGCCCCGTTCGCCGCCAGGTCCACCAGCGCCTCGCGCAGCGTGAGCTGGGCGCCCGCCTTGGTGTACGGGACGTCCTTGCCGCCCTCGCGCACGACCACCTTGGCGTTTCCATCCCCCACGACGAGGTAGACCGCCTGCCCGGGCCGCAGGTGCTTCGTGGCCGCCGCGCGGACCTGCGCCTCGTTGACCTTCTCGATGCGCGCCACGAACGTGTCGTAGTAGTTCAGCGGCAGCCCGAAGTAGACCAGGCTGCGGTACTGGCCGAGCGCCGCCTGCGCGGTGGCGAACCGGCCCGGCAGCCCGAGGATCGAGCCGAGCTTCTCGCGCGCGAGCTCGTCCTTGACCACCGGGCGCGTGCCCTTCCACAGGTCCTTCACCTCGCGGTCGATCTCGAGCAGGGTCTGGTAGGTCGCGTCGGTGCGCACCGAGGCGCTCACGCCGAACTGGCCGTAGGCCCGCGAGTAGCTGAACCCGCCGCGGGCGCCGTACGAGTAGCCCTTGTCCTCGCGCAGGTTCATGTTGATCCGGCTCGAGAACCCGCCCCCGAACACCGCGCCCATCATCGAGTTCGCGAAGTAGTCCGACGCGGTGCGCTTCGGGCCGAAGTGCATCAGCGACACCTGCGACTGGGCGGCGTTCGGCACGTGCACGAAGAAGATCCGGCCCTTCGGCGGGGTCGGCGCGGGCGGCGTGGAGACCTTGGCCTTCGTGCCCTTCCAGCTCGCGAGCGAGGGCCCGTCGAACTGCTGGCGGATCTGCGCCTCGGTCAGATCCCCGACCACGAACAGCCGCGCGTTCTTCGGCGACAGCCACGCCGCTGCGTACGCGCGGCAGTCGTCGAGCGTGATCGCCGCGAGCGACGCCTCCGTCACGACCGTGCCGTACGGGTGGCCCGGGCCGTAGAGCACCGGCGCCGCCACGCGGCCGGCGATCGACTGCGGGGTGCCCTTGGACTGGCGCACGCTCTCGATCCGCCGCTTGACCATGCGGTCGAAGTCCGCGGCGCGGAACCCCGGCTCGAGCAGGGTCTCGACGAACAGCGCGTACGTGGTCGGGAAATGCTTGGTCAGGCTCGCGAGCGTGAGGCCCTGCGAGTCATCGCCAGCGTACGCGCTGATGCTCGACGCGACGTCGGCGAGCGCCTCGGCGTACTGGATCTTGTCGAGCGTGCGCGTGCCCTCGGTGAGCATCGCCATGCAGACGCCGGCGAGGCCCTCCTTGCCCTTGGGATCGGTCGCCGAGCCGCCGTCGAAGTTGAGGTCGATCGAGACCAGCGGCAGGTCGTGCTGCTCGACCAGGTAGACCTTGATCCCGCTCCTGAGCGAGAACGGCTTGACCTGTGGCAGGCGGAACGGCCGCGGCGCACCGGCCACCGGCTGGGTGTCCCGGAACGCCTCCGCGGGGAACGTGAGGGCCTGGGGAGCGGCGGTCTGGGTCACGGTGGCAGGCTGGGGATCGGGCATCGGCCGCTCCTGGGGTGGGGTCGGGGCGGCCATCACGGGGGGCGGGGCCGGGGTCGTCGTCCGCGGGCCAGCGCCGGAGTTGCAGGCGGCGGCGAGGGACAGGGCGGTCAGGACAGGCAGCAGCAGGCGGAGGCGGATCATCAGTTCGCCTCCCTTCGGGGCGGCGGGCGCGGCCGGTCGGCACCGTGATCACGGTGACCATCTTGGCCGGATCCAGGTAGGCGGCCGCGGCGGCGCGGATCGCCTCTGGCGTGGTCGTGCGGTAGCGATCGAGGTCCCACGTCACGCGGTCCGGATCGCCGAGGTAGTGGTTGTAGCCCTGCATCGCCTCGGCGCGGCCGAACGGCGTCTCGAGCGCGCGGATCACGCCGGCCTCGTTGCCGGCGATCACGCGGGCGATCTCCTTGGCGGTCAGCGGCTCGGTGCCGAGCCGGGCGACCTCGGCGAGCACGATCCGCTTGACCTCGGCGAGGTCCGCGTCCGAGCGCAGCGTCACCGCCACCTGGAACTGGCCCGAGAACGAGCTCCCGGACTGGTACGCGATCACGCTCTGCGCGAGCGGGCGATCGTAGACCAGCGCCTTGTAGAGCCGGCCCGGCCCCTCGCGGGACAGCGCGTTCGCCGCGATGTCGAGCTCCGCGTCGCCGGCCCCGTAGTTCGCGGGCGAGTGCCACACGAACGCGATCTGGCGGAGCTTGGCGAAGTCGTCGGTGATCGTGACCTCGCTGCTCTTGATGGTCGGCGCGGGCACCTTGACCGGCGACGGCCGCGTGCTCGCGGGGAACTTGCCGAACCACTTGTCGACCAGCGCCTTGGCCTCGGCGACGTCGAAGTCGCCCGCGATCGCGATCGTCGCGTTCGCCGGCACGTACCAGGTGCGGAAGAAGTTCTTCACGTCCAGGGCGGACGCCGAGGTCAGGTCCTCGTGCTTGCCGATCGTCAGGTAGCGGTACGGGTGCCCCTCGGGGTACAGGCCCGCCGCGATCGCGAACCGGGTCTTGCCGTAGGGGACGTTGTCGTAGCGCTGGCGGCGCTCGTTGCGGACCACGTCGATCTGGTTCGCGAGGCTCTGCGCGAAGTGGTTCGCGGGGTCCTTCACGCCGGCGGGCGGCTCGGTCAGGTAGCCCATGCGATCGCTCTCGAGCCACAGCGCGGTCTCGAGCTGGTTCGACGGGACCACCTCGTAGTAGTTCGTGCGATCGGGGTTGGTCGTGCCGTTGACCGTGTCCACCCCGATCGTCTTGAGGATGTCGAAGTGGTTGTCGACGCCGACGTGCTTCGAGCCCTGGAACAGCATGTGCTCGAACAGGTGCGCGAACCCGCTCTTGCCGTACACCTCGTAGCCCGAGCCCACGTGGTACCAGACGCTGACCGCGGTCATCGGGACCTTGCGATCGGGGACCAGGATCACCTCGAGGCCGTTGGGCAGCCGTGTACCGCTCGAACGTGACCTTGGGATCGATCGACCCCGCGTTCGCGCTGTCACAGCGCATCCCCGCGGGGACGGCGCACGGGCCGGGACCCGGCGAGGGGGCCGGGCTTCCGCTCGTGCCGCCCATGCCACCACCACCACCACCCGCGAGCGCGAGCGGGGATGCAGCCAGCAGCGCGCCGACCACGATCTTGTACAGAGCCTTCGAGACCTTCATCGTTCCTCCTGCGGACCGCGGGGGAACGTAGTCGCCTCCTCGGTGCGGGGCAAGTGGCCCCGCGAGCCGGTCAGCGCCCGGGAGCCGAGGTGCGCGCCCAGCCCGACCACCAGCATCACCCCGCCCACCGCCACGAACGGCGCAGTCTCGCCGTCGCCGCCGGGGTTGTCCGCGCGGCTCGCGGCGGACGAGCCGATCAGCAGGGCCCCGAGCCCCGCCACCACGCCGTTCACGACGTACGCCGGGCGCTTGTACGTGGGCGAGCTCGTGGCGCACCCGGCGCCGAGGCTCAGGAGCACGAGCGGCCTCCCGACGTAGACCGCGGAGCGCTCGCAGAAGCTCCGGACGGCGGGCACCACCCACGCGATCCAGTAACGCGCCGCGCATCACGGCTCGACGCCCTCGGGGAGGGCGCCACGGCTGCGCCTGGCCGGTGAGCGCGCCGCCGCGCCGCGCACGTGCGGTACGCCCCACGCGCAGCAGCGGCAGTCCACCGGGTGGGCGACTTCACGCCCCGCGCCCCGGGCGAACCGGCTCCAGGGGCACGGCGCGCCACACCCAGGGCCCCGCCCCCGCGTCTTGCTCCTCGCTCGTCGCCGGGTGCCGCCACGCGACCTCGAGGGCATGAGGCGCGGTGCCCTCGATGCGCAGGTGCCCCGCGTGGAGGCGATCGTGGTGAGCGAAACACAACTGGATGCAATTCTCGACGGTGTGGCCCCCACCATGGGCCTGGTAGCGCAGGTGGTGGATGGTCAGGAACCGCCGGCTGCGGCAGCCCGGGACCACGCACGCGTGATGGCAGGCGAGCGCCACCTTGCGTCGGATCGCATTGGGCACGGTGAGCGTGGGGCGGGTGCGGTCGCTGGTCTCGAGGTCGCCGACGAGGATCGCGTCGCACAGCGCGCGGTCGCGCTGCGCGGGGGTGAGGGGCTCGGCGCTGCCGACCGCGCTGGCGGTGGCGCGCTGGCACGTCCGGCAGGTGGTCACCGCGTGCAGCGTCGGCGGTGGCGCGACGCGGGGGCCGCGCACGCGCGTGCGAGCGCCGGGCGCTGCCGTGGGCGCCGGGCCGGCGTTCCGGCTCGCCGCGCCGGTCCCGCGGGACTGGGCCGCATCGACCTCGACGGCGACCCCGGTCGGCATCGCGATCGCCCCGGTCGGCACGGCGGTGGCGGTCCCGCGGGACCGGTCCGAATCCACCTCAGGCGCCGATGCGTCATGGGGGCTCACCTCGGGGCTCACCTCGGGGGCCACCTCGGGGGCCACCTCGGGGGCCACCTCCGCGGGCACCGCCGGCGCGAACGCCTGCGCGCACAGCTGCATCACGAGCTCGTCCATGGACAGCCGCTCGCCCACCTCGTCCTCGAGTACCTGGTGCGCCCGCCGCCACATCGCGAACGCCTCGCCGCCCAGCTCGAGCACGACCACGTGCTTGACGAGCGCGGGATCCGGCGGCGCCTCGGGCGCATCGCCGGCCCGCTTGCCCGAGCACAGCTGCTGCACCTGGCGGGACGTCTTGCCGGCGGCGGCCGCGAGGTAGTCCGCTTCGGTCCGCGGCGTGGCGATCCGCGTCAGCTCGCGGACGTGCGCGAACGGCAGCGCGCCCGCCTGGTAGGCCGTGCGCAGCTGCGGGAGCGCCTGCAGCTCGCGCGCGACGCGGATGCGCTCGTTCGCCGCATGCCGCGAGTAGTGCAGGTGGCGCTCGAGGAACTCGGCGAGCGAGCCATAGCCCATGTGTCGATGCAGGTCACACGCGTCGGCCTCGAGGATCAGCGCGCTCTCGACCGCGTCGAGCTTGCCCCGCGTCCGCGCGATCTCCTCGAGGCGCCGCAGCACCACCTGCCACCGAGGCCCAGCCTCGTGCCCCAGCCCGGAGGTTGCCTCCTGCTCGTCCGTCGTGACCCCACCGGTGAACATCGTCGACCTCCTCGCGCATCACCCGCGCGTGCTCCTTGGTACCACGCGAATTTCGGTGCCCTGGAGATGCGCTCAGCGCCCTGGAAGGCGCTCGTTCGCCGACAAACCACGTGGGCCCATCGAACGACGCGCAGGGCGCGAGCTGGTGCGAATGGTGAGGTGTGCCGCGCCTCTCCGCGCCCCGCGCTGCGGCGCCCCGGAATTCTCCGTCAACTAAAAACGACACAAATCGATCATCGCGATCAGGTGGTCGTCCGACTACCGGACATCGCTCTGCGCGTCCCGCGAGACCGCCGTCCCCCCGCCCTCCGGAGCTTCTGCGAGCGCACGCGCTCTACGTCGGGAGCGACATGCTCGCCGCAGCGGCCTGCGGCCCGCTGTCGGGGTGAGCTCCCCGCGGACTGACCGAACTCCCCACGGGTGCCGTCGGCGGGCTTGCCGAGCGCCACAATCCAGTCGTCGGTACACAATCCAGTCGTCGGTACACAATCCAGTCGCGGGTACGCCGCCGGCCGTCGCGTTCGAACGGGCCGGCCAGCCGCATCGTGTATTCCCGTCGTCTGTCAATGCCGACATGACGGGGGCCGGCTTGCGCACCACGCCGGGACCTCAGCCGGCCATCCGGGGGAGCTCTGACGTGTGTAGGATCGTGAGGTTCCCACCCCGTCTTCGAGACTGTCTCGCAGTCTGTTCAGCCGTCGAGCGGGTGCACGCCGAGCAGCACCTGATCGCGCGACACCGGATCCACCCACAGCAGCAGCCGGCGGACCTGGCCGTCGGCGACGTCGACCTCGATGACGCGCCGGATCGGGGTGCCCTTGAGCGTGCGCTCGATGTCGCTCTCGGCGGTCGCCCACGCGTTGACGAGCGCGGTCGAGCGCACCGGGAGCCCCTCCACCTCGACGGCGAGCCCCATCACGAACGTCGCGAACGCGGGGTTCGCGGTCTCGATCACGCCATCGGCCGACACCATCGCCATCGGGATGCGCGAGGCATCGAACGCGATCCGGGCGAGCTCGTCGCGTGGGTTGTCGCCGCGCTGCTCGATCACGACGCGCTTGGCGGGGCCGCGCGCGCGCCGCAACATCCCGTTCATCTCCATCACGGTGCGCAGCTCGTAGATGAACGCCGCCATGTCCTTGTGGCGCTCCGCCGGGCGCTTGGCGAGCGCGCGCAGGATCAGCGTCTCGAGCGCGCTGTCCATGTTCTCGACCAGCGACGACGGCGCGCGCGGGACCTCGTCGAGGTGGCCCGCGAGGATCTTCTGCACGGGGCCGTCCCACGGCACCTGGCCGCACACCAGCTCGTACAACAAGATCCCCACGCCGTAGACGTCGCTCGACGGGGACGCGGGCTCGCCGCGGATCCGCTCGGGCGCCACGTAGTGCGGGGTGCCCGACAGCGAGGTCGACAGCCGGGTCGCGGTCAGCGACCGGGCGAGGCCGAAGTCGAGGAGCTTGGCGACCATCTTCGACCGCTGCCCCTCGTGCTCCTGCTCGGAGATCAGGATGTTCTCGGTCTTGATGTCGCAGTGGACGACGTTCTGCTTGTGGATGTAGTGCAGCGCCTCGGCGACCTGCATCACGATCTCGCACGCCTTCTTCGCGGACAGGCGCTTCTCGCGAAACAGCAGGCGGTTCAGGGGTTCGCCATCGACGAACTCCATGACCATGAACATCCCGACCTTCTCGTCCTCCCCGAAGTCGACGACCTGGGTGATGCTCGGGTGGGACATCGCGGAGGCGAACCGCGCCTCGCGATAGAACAGGGCGCGCGCCTCGTCGGTCTCCGCGACGGTGCTCGAGATGATCTTGAGCGCGAACGTGCGCGACAGGTGGGCGTGGGTGACCTTGTAGACCTTGCCCATGCCGCCCTGCCCGATCCGCTGGGCGATCTGGTAGCGGCCGCCGATCAGCGTGGAGAACTGCGCGGTGTGGGCGCGCACGTTCGAGCTGCGCGGCGGCGGCACCGGCGTGTGCAGGCTCCGATCGGGGACGACCGGGCGCGCCGCCTGCGCGGGAGCGCGCCCCGCGGCCGCGCGCGGGGGAGCGGCCCGCTGGTCCACGCGCGAATCGTCGTGGACGCTGACCTCGGGGAGCCGGGGGATCTCGGAGGTCGCCTCGAGCCGGGTCGGGGGCCGCGGCTTGGTGTGCTGCCGGGTGGGCGCCGCGTCGTCATGGGCGGGCGCGGGGAGCGGGAGGCCCGGCGGCCGGGGGCCCGAAGGGTGGCGCTGATCTCCCACGTTGGTGACATCGTACACGAACGCGTCCCGCAGGGGAGGGGCAGGGGAGTTACAGTGGCGGCCGCGATGCACGGTCTGTGGTCGAGCGCGAGCTACGAGGCGCACCTGCTGTCGCTGCCGTTCGCGCTCGCGCCGGCGGCGATGCTGATCGTGATCGCCTACACCGTCACGATGCGGGGCGCGCCGGTCCTGCGCGGCTGGCTGCTGCTCCACGTCCTCGCGCTCCTGCCGTACGCGATCGTGATGACGCTGTCGCCGTCGATCGTCGACGCGGACGTCGCCCAGCAGGCGTTCCAGCTCGGCGCCTCGACCATCCCGATGGCCGCGGCCTCGGGCACCGCCCTCCAGCTCGCGCTGATCCGACGCTACCGCCGGTTCCGGTGGTGGGTGTGGTTCGGGGTCGCCAATGCCGCGGTGTGGATCGTGGTCAGCGCGGCCGGCACCGCCACCATCGACGGCGTGCGCCGGCTCGCGGGGTTCTGGTACCCGAACGCCGGGCCGTGGGCGTGGGTCGCCCTGCTCCACACGCTCCTGCTCTCGATCGGCGGGTTCCTCGCCCTCGCGCGGGTCGCGCTGACCAGCAAGCCGTCCCAGGAGCGCCGCCAGCTCCGCCTCGTGCTCGCCGCGAACACGGTCACCTACGCGGGCCTGATCGACGTCGGCCTCGCCTACGACATCGGCGTGTTCCCGCTCGGCTGGCTGCTGTCCGGGATCGGCAGCCTGCTGCTGGTGCGCGCGCTCGTCGTCGAGGATCTGCTGCGCGTCCGCGCGGTCGACACCCGGGCGCCGCTGCTCGTGCTCCACGCCACCGCGTCCTTGGGCCTCGGCTGGTTCGTGCTCGAGAGCCTCGGCGAGCGGTTCCCGTGGTGGGTGCGCGCGATCACGCTCGGGCTGGTGTTCGCGTCGGTGCGCGCCTCGGTCGCCACCATCGGGCTCGTCAACCGCGGCGCGCGCGGCGGCGAGGGCCCGCTCGAGCGCCTGCTCGCGCAGCTGGTCGGGCGCGCGCGCACGCTGGTCGAGGTCCCCGCGATCGCGCGGCTCGCGATCGACATCATCGAGCTCGGCGTCGGCGTCCGCGCCAGCGTGCTGCTCGCGTCCGAGGCGGACTGGGGCTGGACCGATCACACGGGCGCGCGCCTGGCCGACGAGCAGGCGCCCGATCCGTTCCTGGTGGCGTGGCTCGCCGAGCGACGGGGCGCGCTGTTCGTCGACGATCTCGAGAGCGTGCCCCCCGATCTGCGCGAGCTGGTCGGCAGCCTGTTCGAGCGCCACGCCGCCCGCGCCGTGATCCCGGTCGGCGCCGCCGACGAGCTGATCGCGCTGATCGTGCTGCCGAGCCGCGAGGCCCGCCGCCTGCGCGGGGCCGCGCTCGACTTCCTCGACCGCGCCGCCGAGCGCCTCGCCGAGGCGCTGCTCCACGCGCGCATGGCCCAGCGCGCCGCCGCCCGCGCCGCCCTCGCCCGCGAGGTCGAGCTCGCCGCCACCGTGCAGGCCGAGCTGCTCCCGGGCACCGGCCTGCAGGTCCACGGCGCGCTCACCGTGATCGGCTCGTGGCGGCCCGCCACCCGCTGCGCCGGCGACTTCTGGGCGATGCTGCCGCTCGACGCCGACCGCGTGCTGATCGCGATCGGCGACGTCACGGGCCACGGCGTGGCGTCCGCGATGGTGACCGCCGCGGCGGTCGGGGCGTGCGACGTGTGCGTCCGCCGCGATGGGCGCGACCTCGATCTGCGCACGCTCGCCGCGGCGCTCGACGCGGCCGTGCGCCGGGTCGGCGGCGGCACGCTCGCGATGACCTGCTTCGCCGCGATCATCGACGTCACCGCGGGCGAGCTGACGTTCGTGTCGTGCGGCCACCCCGCGCCGTACCTGTGCCGCCCGTCCGACAAGGGGACCGACAAGGGGATCGAGCTGTCGGCGCTGGTGGGGCGCGGCAACCTGATCGGCGCCGGCACCCCCGCGCCGCCCAAGGTGGTCACCAGGACCCTGCAGCCCGGCGATCTGATCGTCTGGTATACCGATGGCGTGGTCGAGGCGCAGGATCCGGCGGGGACGCCGTTCGGCGATCGTCGGCTCCAGCAGCTGCTCCGCCGCCTCGAGCGCGCGCGGCTGACCCCGTCCGCGGTCCACGATCTGGTGCAGGCCAGCGTCGGCGCCCATCGCGCCGGGCAGCCCCTCGCGGACGACGAGACCGTGGTGGTCGGCCAGCTCGGGGAGGCCCGGTGAAGCTCAAGGTCCTCAGCTACAACATCCACAAGTGCATCGGCGGCGTCGACCGCCGCTACGAGCCGCGCCGGGTGATCGACGTGATCGGGAAGCTCGAGCCCGATGTGGTGATGCTCCAGGAGGTCGACGCCGGCGTGCCGCGCTCGAATGGCGATCGCCAGGCGGAGCTGATCGCCAGGCAGCTCGGGCACAACCACCTGACCTGGTTCCCCAACGTCGACGTCCGCGGCGGCGGGCAGTACGGCAACGCGATCCTGTCGCGCTACCCGATCACCGAGAGCACGAACATCGACCTGTCGATCCGGTGGAAGAAGAAGCGCAGCGTGCTGCACGCGGTGATGCGCGTCCGGCACGACGACATCGATCGCACCGTGCACGTGTTCAACATGCACCTCGGCCTCGCGCGGTTCGAGCGCAAGCTCCAGCTCCAGATGTTCCTCGACAGCCACCCGTTCGCGGGCCTCCACGCCGACACGCCGGTGGTGGTCGGCGGCGATCTCAACGACGTGTACGGCGGCCTCGGCACGCTGCTGCAGCCCTCGGGGTTCCGCGGCCCGGGCACCGAGCCGAGCAGCCCCACCAGCGGCTCGATTCTCAAGCGGCCCCTGACGTTCCCGGCGTGGGGCCCGCTGCGCGCGCTCGACGCGATCTTCGTCCGCGGCTCGCTGGACTACCTCCAGCTCGCGCGCTGCGACTCGGACCTCGCCCGCCGCGCCAGCGATCACCGGCCGCTGATCGCCGAGGTCCGCCTCCATCACCCTCACGGGACGGCCTCGACCTCCCGGCCCTGACGCCGCGCGCGCGTGCTACCACGGGGACGCATGTCGCTCGCCACCCTCGACGCCGCCGCGCGCCAGCTCGCCCCGTTCGGCTACGATCAGGCCACCCAGGACCGGTTCGCGGCGCGCGCCCAGCGCCGCGTCGACAACGCGGTGACCGGCGTCCTGACGCCGCTGCCGCCCGGGCAGCTCGCGTTGCTCCCGCCCCTCGGCACGGCGGAGCGGGCGCGCCTGCGCGAGCGCGGCCTCGCGATGCTCCAGCACGGCCAGGTCGGCGCGCTCGTGCTCGCGGGCGGCATGGCGACCCGGTTCGGCGGCGTGGTCAAGGCGGTGGTGGAGGCGTACCGCGACGAGCAGGGCCGGCCGCGCAGCTTCCTCGAGAGCAAGCTCGACGACATCGCGCGGCTCGCCGATCACGCCGGCGCCCCGATCCCGGTGCTGGTGATGTCGAGCTTCGCCACCCACGCGGCGATCGAGCGCCACGTCGCCGAGCACCACCTCGCCGGCCCGCGCCACCCGATCACCGTGTTCCCGCAGCTCGTCGCGCTCCGCCTCACCCCCGACGGCGCGCTGGTCCACGACGCCGCCGGCGACCTGTCGCCGTACGCCACCGGCCACGGCGACCTGACCTGGGCGCTCCGCCGCGGCGACGCCCTCGCGCAGTTCCGCGCCGGCGGCGGCACCACCCTGCTGATGTCCAACGTCGACAACCTCGGCGCCACGCTCGATCCCGCGATCCTCGGCCTCCACGCCGAGCTCGGCAGCGCGATCACCGCCGAGGTCGTCCACAAGATCCCCGGTGACAAGGGCGGCGCCCCGGCGCTCCTCGACGGCACCCCACAGATCATCGAGGGGTTCCGGTTCCCGCCCGGCTTCGACCAGGACGCGATCGACGTGTTCAACACCAACACGTTCGTGCTCGACGCCGCCGCGATCGACCGCGACTTCGACCTGCCCTACTACCGCGTCGAGAAGCAGGTGGACGGCGCCACGGTCATCCAGTTCGAGCGCCTCGTCGGCGAGGTCACCGCGCGGGTGCCGAGCCGGTTCGTCCTGGTGCCGCGCTCCGGCGCCGACTGCCGGTTCCTCCCGGTCAAGGACCCCGAGGAGCTCGAGCGCCAGCGCCCGCTGATCCTCGAGGTCACCCGCTCGCACCGCTCGCTCGCGGGGTGAAGATCCGCCGGCGCTCGCGACGTGACCGAACCTGTGCTGCGCGACCTTGCCTGACGTTCGAGCAGTTGTTCACGACCAGGCCGGCGGGCGACGCCACCGGGCTCGCCAGCGCGGTCGTGGACGGGATGGCGTCGCAACGCGCGCTTCAGGCGCTCATCTCATGCGAGCGCGAGAAAGGCGGCCTCGGGATCAGCGAAGAAGGCGACGACATCCGCGTGATGATGTCGAAGAGCAGCCTCACTCCACTGGCTCAGGCAGCGGGAATGGACACGAGCCTTCGCTCCCGATCTGCGGCGAATGCAAGCCATGCGCGAATGTCGTCGCGATTCAGGTCGGGGAAATCCGCGAGAATCTCCCCTTCGGACATGCCGGACGCAAGGAACTCGAGCACGTCGTACACCGTGAGGCGCAGGCCGCGAATGCACGGTTTCCCCCCGCGCTTCCCAGGCTCGAGCGTGATCACCTGCCGATCGTCCACCCCGTCAGGTGATGGTCAGGGAAGCGCTCGGTCAAGCGACCGCTCTGTTCCAACGAGCGCCCTCACATCCCTTGCGCGGATCCGCGCCGGCGGCGGCACCACCCTGCTGATGTCGAAATCCCGCGATCCTCGGCCTCCATGCCGAGTTCGGCAGCGCGCAGGCGGAGGACCGGGTCAGGGCCGCCCACGCGAGATCGCGCGGCCCCCTCTGTTCAAACGTGGGCCGCGGCCGATTCGCCGACCATCGACGACTAGCCCCGCACCGTGAGGTCACCACATCGTCTCCGGGTGACTGGGCGGATGGCCCATATGGGGAAGGGACGCATCGCGAGGAGACCACCGTGAACAGCAACTTTCAGCTTGCCTACATCAGCGAGAGCACCCAGGGAACGGGTGACGCCGACGTCCAGGCGATCGTGCACGTGGCGCGGTCGTACAACGCATCGAGATCGATCACCGGGCTGCTGATCTACAACGCCGGTCACTACATGCAGTTCCTCGAGGGTCCGCAGGACGCCGTGCTCGCGTGCTTCGAGAAGGTCCGGCACGACCGCCGCCACCACGCCGTTCATCCGTTCTTCGAAGGCTCCGCCGAGACGCGTGCATTCGCGGCCTGGACGATGGCCTATCGCAACTTCGAGAGCTACGAGCCGTTCCTGCGGACCAAGTTCGAGGAGTGTGTGTTCGCGGTCACCCGCGGCGAGATCGTCTACACGCGGGAAGCGGCCCTCGAGATCATGCAGCTGTTCGCGCGCACCTGGTGAACCGCACCGAAGGGACCCCGTTCACCCGCGCCGGGGCGCGGACATGGTAGGCCGGAGGGCGTGACCGTCGCGCGCCGTCCTCGTCGTGCTGCTCGCCCTGCCGGCGTGTAGCTCATCACCTGCGACGTCGGGTCCGGCTGGCGGGGACGCGACCGGGGACGCCGCCGGGGACGCCGCGCCGGGGACCCGTCGCTGCACGGTGACCGCGGCGGCGGTGACCTGCTCGCACGAGTCCACCTCGTTCCCGGTCAACGGGCTGACCCGGGACGTGTACTGGCAGACGCCGACCACCGCCGCGCCGGTCGCGGGGTTCCCGGCGGTGGTGGTCTACCAGGGCAGCTTCTTCGGGCCGTCGGCCACATGGACCGACGTGGCGGCCGACACGCCGTTCGGCGGGTACCACCAGGCGCGCCTGCAGGCCGAGCTCCTCGACGCCGGCTTCGTGGTGATCGCGCCGTTCGCGGCGGCCGGAGCTGGCCTGGCAGACCAACTCCGGGGTGCCCTGGAGCGCGACCAGCGACCAGCCGTTCATCGACGACCTGCTGCAGGCGGTGCGCGATGGCGCGTTCGGACCGGTGGACACCACGCGCCTGTACGCCACCGGCATCTCCAGCGGCGGCTACATGACCAGCCGGATGGCGGTCAGCTACCCGGGCGTGTTCCGCGCGCTCGCGATCCATTCGGGCAGCTACGCCACGTGTGCGGGCGCGGTCTGCCAGATCCCACAGGCGCTGCCCGCCGATCATCCGCCCACCCGGTTCCTGCACGGGCGGGCGGACGTCACCGTGCCGCTGTTCACCGCCGAGCCCTACCAGGCGCAGCTCGTCGCGCAGGGCATCAGCGCCGATCTGATCGTCGACGATGCGGCCGGGCACGAGTGGCTCGCCACGTCGCCCGAGCAGATCCGGGCGTGGTTCACCACGCACTGAGCCGCAGCTTGCCACGAGGGAGGAGCCGGCGGAGCCCCCGTGAGCCCGGGGACCCGCGCCGCTCGCGTGCTCAGTACGTGTAGACGTCCTTCATCGTCATCGTGCCGGTGACCGCCTCACCCAGGTTGCCCTCGAGCGGGCCCGTGCCGCCCACCTCCAGCGCGCGGCCCGTCGCGACGTCGAGGCGCGACGCGCCGGTGATGCGGACCCCCAGCGAGCCGTTCGGCAGCTTGACCGCCATCGCGATCTCCATGGCGAACGTCGCCACGCCCGCCTCGACCGCAGTCAGCGTCATGGTCAGGCCGGTGAACTGCTCGCCACCACCGTCCTCGGCGTTGCGCTTGTTGCTCGCGGCCAGCTCATCCGGCGAGAACACGACCTTCTCGCCGACCTTCCAGGTCTTGGACGCGACGATCTGCTCCATCGCATTGGGCTTGCCGAGGCGCTTGTTCGCGTCCGTGAGCTCCTCGAGTTCGGCCGCCGAGACCGGGCTACCATCGGCGACCGTGGCCTCGATCGCGCCACCCTGGCGGGACACGATGTACGCCTTGCCGGCGACCACCGACGCGAGGTCCCGGGTCTTGCCGCCCGAGGTCTGGCTCTTGGCGTACGCGTGCAGGTACATCTTGACCTTGGTGATGACGTCGCCATCGACGGCGAGGATCTCGCGGGTCTCCTCGGTGTGCTTGACCATCGTCAACTCCCCGGCCGCGATGGCCATCACCATCGCCTGGTCGTTCACCTTGGTCCTCTTGTCTCCGACCTTCGGCGCGTGGCGGCCGATCTGCAGGCCGTCCGTCGCGGAGGAGCCCGCGGCCGGCGTGTTGACGCGCGCCCGCTGCTCGGCGCAGCCGGTCGCGACGACGAGGGAGAGACGAGGGTCAGCGCGTGGAGCCTGGTCCATGGGTCCGTAAGCGCAGCCCGCGATGTCGCGAACACGGCCAGAGGCACGAGCCGCGGAGTTTGGCGCCCTCGCCTCACGCCGGGATGCCGTCGACCGCGCGCGTCCAGTAGCGGTGAGCGGCGAGCGCCTGCAGCAGCGCCTCGGCGTACGCCGGCGCTCGGCGCGCGCACGTGACCACGCCCTGCGCGATCACGACGTCGGGGCCGTCCTCCGGTGCGAGGTCGACGCCGAGCTCGGCACGCTCGATCAGCGCGATGCCCTCCCCCACCGCGCCGATCGGCTTGCCGTGCTTGAACGCCTCGCGGACCCAGTGGATGGCGTCGCCATCGCGGAGCAGCGCCCGCGCGCCCGCGCCACCCGCGATCACGAGCCCGTCGTAGAACACCGACGCGCCGGTCCGGAACGTCCTGTCGATGCCGGCGCCGAGCACGGGCGCGATCACGTCGACGAGGGCGCCCTGAACGACCAGCGCCGCGCGGATGGCCTCCACGCCCGCCGCGTCGACGCCGTCGGCGGTCAGCACCGCGACCGTGCGGGTGGCGACCGAACCGCGCGGCTGGTTGTCGAGGCTGAGCGCGGGCGAGCGGGTGATGCCGCCGTTGTCGGTGCGCGGGCCCGGCGCGGACGTGCCGGGCGGGACCTGCACGGGCCCGGAGGGGACGGGCACGCCGATGCCGGCGGACACCGCAGCCGCGAGCTCGGGATCGATCTCGCGGAGGATGCCGAGCACCCGGCTCCGGATCGGCAGGCGGGTCACCTTGCCGAGCTCGAACCGCAGCGCCTCGATCAGGTGGCGGCG
Source organism: Kofleriaceae bacterium (assembly GCA_964203225.1). Lineage (GTDB taxonomy): Bacteria > Myxococcota_A > Polyangia > Haliangiales > Haliangiaceae > JABFXX01. The sequence goes on along the minus strand of CAXNMK010000001.1, from coordinate 775,096 downwards.
CTCGGGCGGTGACTGGCTGGCGACGAACAGCGTGGCCTGGCTGAAGTGGTCGCGGAAGCTCTCGCTGCGGTCGTGGCTGGTGTGGCCGTGGAGCGCCTCCTTGCGGTGCACGAAGCCCGCGTCCCCGGCGAGGAACGGGCACCCGCCGCCGATCGAGTTCGGGTGGTAGTTCGCCGCGCCGGTGTTGATGGTGGCGCGGTGGAGACCGTCCTGCTGGTGGTTGGCGACGGGGACGATCGGCCGGTTGATCGGGATCTCCGCGAAGTTCGGCCCCCCCAGGCGCGAGAGCTGGGTATCGACGTACGAGAACAGCCGGGCCTGCAGCAGCGGATCGCTGGTGACCTCGATGCCGGGCACGAGGTTGCCGAGGTGGAACGCGATCTGCTCGGTCTCGGCGAAGAAGTTCTGCGGGTTGCGATCGAGCACCATCTTGCCGATCCGCTGTCACGGGCATCGAGCTCCTCGGGTACCAGCTTGGTCGGCGTCGAGCAGGTCGAAGTCGACTTGTCGGACCTCGTCGCCCTCGTTCATCACCTGGATGCCGAGCGTCGTACTCGGGGAACGCGCCGGCCTCGATCGCGTTCCACAGGTCGCGCCGGTGGAAGTCCGGATCCTTGCCCGCGAGCTTCTGCGCCTCGTCCCACACCAGCGCGTGCGCGCCGAGCAGCGGCCGCCAGTGGAACTTCACGAGGTGGGTGGCGCCGCTGCCGGCGACCAGGCGGAACGTGTGGACCCCGAACCCCTCCATCATCCGGTAGCTGCGCGGGAGCGCGCGGTCACTCATCACCCACATCACCATGTGGGCGGACTCGGGCACGAGCGAGACGAAGTCCCAGAACGAGTCGTGGGCGGATGCCGCCTGCGGCATCTCGTGCGCGGGCTCCGGCTTGACCGCGTGGACGAGGTCCGGGAACTTGATGCCGTCCTGGATGAAGAACACCGGCATGTTGTTGCCGACGAGGTCGAAGTTGCCCTCGGGCGTGTAGAACTTGGTCGCGAATCCGCGCACGTCGCGCACGGTGTCCGCCGAGCCCCGCGAGCCGACCACCGTGGAGAACCGCACGAACACCGGCGTGCGCAGCGAGGTGTCGTTGAGGAACGCCGCCTGGCTGAGCGCGGGCAGCGGCGCGTACAGCTCGAAGTAGCCGTGCGCCCCGCTGCCGCGCGCGTGCACGACGCGCTCGGGGATCCGCTCGTGATCGAACCGCGTCAGCTTCTCGCGGAGGTGCGCATCCTCGAGCAGCGTCGGGCCACGCACGCCCGCCTTGAGCGAGTCATCGGTGCGCGCGAGCGGCAGGCCCTGATCGGTCGTCAGCATCGCGCCCTGCGGGTGGTCGCGGAACGGCTCGAGGGCGATGACCTTGAGCGTGGACGCCGCGGGCATGGCCGAGCCCGGAGCCGGCATGGGATCGAACGGCGGATCGCTCACTGGCCGGGGCGCGCGGCCCGGCTCGGCGACAGGCGGAAGCGAGGAGCGCGCGGGTTGCGGCGAGGTGGGGCGCTTCGGCATCGGAGCGCCGTGCTGCACACCTCACACCAGCGGGCCACCATCCACCGGGGGCGCGCCAGGGCGGGCGCCCTCGCGTCGGTTGCGCATGCGCACGCGCCCGGGCGCGCGGCGTGCGTCTGTCAGCTGAGTCGCGGCTACAGCGTCTTCGGCATCGCCTTGTACTTCAGGCGGTGCGGCTGATCCGCGTCGTCACCGAACCGGCGCTTGCGGTCGGCCTCGTAGTCCGCGAAGTTGCCCTCGAAGAACTCGACGTGGCTGTCACCCTCGAACGCGAGGATGTGGGTCGCGATCCGGTCGAGGAACCAGCGATCGTGGCTGATGACGACCGCGCAGCCCGGGAACTTCTCGAGGCCGTCCTCGAGAGCGCGCAGGGTGTCGACGTCGAGATCGTTGGAGGGCTCGTCGAGCAGCAGGACGTTGCCGGCCCGCTTGATCATCTTCGCGAGGTGGACGCGGTTGCGCTCACCACCGGACAGGATGCCGACCCGCTTCTGCTGGTCCTGGCCCTTGAAGTTGAAGCTCGAGACGTACGCGCGCGACGGCACCGACTGTTCGCCGAGCGTGAGGTTCTCGATGCCCTCGCTGATCTCCTCGAAGATCGTCTTGTCGGGGTCGAGCGCATCGCGGCTCTGGTCGACGTAGCCGAGCTTGACCGTGTCGCCGATCTTGATCGTGCCCTTGTCGGGCTTCTCGACGCCCATGATCATGCGGAACAGCGTGGTCTTGCCGGCGCCGTTGGGGCCGATGATGCCGACCAGGCCGCCGCGCGGCAGCTTGAAGGTCAGGTTGTCGATCAGCAGGCGATCGCCGAACGACTTCGACACGCCCTCGAACGACACGACCTCGCCGCCGAGGCGGGGGCCGGGCGGGATCATGATCTCGAGCGAGGGGTCGCGCTTCTCGCGCTGCGCCTCGTTCATCAGCTCCTCGTAGCGGTTGAGGCGCGCCTTGCTCTTGGCCTGGCGAGCCTTGGGCGATAGCCGCACCCACTCGAGCTCGCGGGCGAGCATCTTCTGGCGGGCGTCCTGCTGGCGCTCCTCGTCCTTGTGGCGCTTGGCCTTGAGCTCGAGCCAGCCCGAGTAGTTGCCCTCGAACGGGTGGCCCTCGCCGCGGTCGAGCTCGAGGATCCACTTGGCGACGTTGTCGAGGAAGTAACGATCGTGCGTGATGGCGACGACCGTGCCCTTGAACTCCTCGAGGGTGCGCTCGAGCCACGCGACGCTCTCGGCATCGAGGTGGTTGGTGGGCTCGTCGAGCAGCAGCATGTCCGGCTTGCTGAGCAGGAGGCGGCACAGCGCCACGCGGCGCTTCTCACCACCGGACAGCTTGGACACCTCCGCGTCGCCCGGGGGGCAGCGCAGCGCGTCCATCGCGAGGTCGACGGTGTGGTCGAGTTCCCACGCGTTGCACGCCTCGATCTGGTCCTGGAGGCGGCCCTGCTCCTCGAGCAGCTTCTCCATCTTCGCCGGCGGCATGTCCTCGCCGAGCTTCATCGAGAGGTCCTCGAAGCGCTGCAGCAGCGCGCGGGTCTCGGCGACGCCCTCGTCGACGTTCTCCTTGACGGTCTTGGTCTCGTCGAGGTGCGGCTCCTGCGGCAGGTAGCCGATCTTGAGGCCCGGGGCCGGCCACGCCTCGCCGAGGAAGTCCTTGTCGACCCCGGCCATGATCTTGAGGAGCGTGCTCTTGCCGGCGCCGTTGTTGCCGAGCACGCCGATCTTGGCGCCCGGGTAGAACGACAGCCAGATGCCCTTGAGGATCTCGCGCTTGGGGGGAACCAGCTTGCGCAGGTCCTTCATGACGTAGGTGTACTGGGCGCTCATCGCGGCGGCGGTTATACCCGCCGACCGCCGCCTCGGCTACCCTCGACTCGTGGCGTATCGCGATGAGGCCGGGGACCACCTCGAGGCGCCGACCGCCGAGGGCCCGCTGACCGCCCGGTTCGCCCCCCGGGCGATCGAGCTGACCGTCGCCGACCGGTCCCTGATCGTCACCGACCGGTTCGCCACCGTCGCCGTGCACCACCGGACGCAGCGCTCCCGGGACCGCCGGACCTCGCACCCGCTGACCGGCCGCCTGGTAGTCGCCCGGGATGTCCCGCACGAGGACCTCGGGGTGTGGCTGGAGCTCGATCCGGAGCACCCGGGCCGGGCCGGCATGCAGCGGGTGTTCGGGGTCGCGGCGATCAACCTGATGGAGCCCGCCGGCCTGCCCGCTCTCGCCGCCCTCGACCGCCTGGCGCAGCGGCTGCGCGCCGAGCTGGCCCCGCGCGCCCTGGATGTCCGCCGCGCCTTCGAGATCGGGCGGGGGCTCGACAAGGTCCTGCTCGCCGACCACGGCGACCGGTTCGTGGTGCACGCGCGCCGGCTGTTCCGCGACCGCGCCCGGTTCGCGATGGCGATCCACGACGACGGGCGGATCGTCCTGCCCGCCGCCCGGGGCGACGCAGCCGACCGCACCATCGTCGTGCGCTCCCGGTTCGGCGTGACCGTGTGGGGCGACCACATCCGGTTCGCCGACGCCGGCGGCGACGACCTCGGCAAGGTCGCGATCCCGTGGATCGCCCCCGAGGACCGCGAGGAACTCGCGCGCCGGATCGGGCAACTCGTGGATCGCCCGGCGCCTGGCGACGACCACGCGGCCGCCACCGCCTGGCCTCCCCACGCGGTGGCCTCCCCGACCGGGTAGCCGCCCCGGAACCCCGAGGCCCCACGCGAAGTTGGAGCCGATGGGGCGAGTGGCGCGGAGCATTGACGCCGGGCACCAGGGTGCGCACGTTGTACGCATGTTCAAGTCCTGGCGCCTCGGGACGATCCTCGGCGTCCCGATCGAGATCAACCTGAGCTTCCTGCTCCTGCTCGGCTTCGTGTTCGTCGCGTTCGGTGGCCTGGTCGGCGTGCTGGTGGTGGGCCTCGCGTTCAGCTCCGTGCTGCTCCACGAGCTCGGCCACGCGGTGGTCGCGCGACGCCTCGGCGTGCGGATCTCCGGCATCGAGTTCGGGTTCCTCGGCGGCGCCGCGAAGATGGAGGACATGCCGCGCACGCCCGATCACGAGATCGCGATCGCCGCGGCCGGCCCCGCGGTGTCGATCATGCTCGGCGGCCTCGGCCTCGGCGTGGGGGCCCTGACTGGCAGCGAGCTCGTCAGCCTGGTCGGCTGGATCAACGTCGTGCTGGCCGCGTTCAACCTCGTCCCCGCGCTGCCGATGGATGGCGGGCGGATCCTGCGCGCCGCGCTCGCGAAGCGGATGAGCTTCGTCCGCGCGACGGACATCTCGGTCACGGTCGCGCGCGTGGTCGCCGTCGGGCTCGGCATCCTCGGCCTGATGGGCGCGTACCAGCTGCTGATCCTCGCGCCGATGCTGTGGTTCATGGGGACGCGCGAGCGCCTGATGGCGCGGCTGGTCGAGGACCAGTTCGGGGGGTACCCCGGCGGCGGCGCGCGCGGGGGCGTCGAGGTGCTCGGGCAGGGCGCGTGGCGCGGCCCGTTCGGCGGCGGTGGCGGGGGCCCGTTCGGCGGCGGCGGCGGCGGCCCGTTCGGCGGCGGTGGCGGGGGCCCGTTCGGCGGCGGCGGCGGCGGCGGCGGCGGCGGGCGGCGGCGGCCCGTTCGGCGGCGGCTTCGGCGCCAGCGGCGCGGCGCGGTTCGTGATCCGCCAGCGCGGCGGACGGCTGGTCATCGAGCGGATCGACTGATACGCACCCGGGGTGAGCCTCACCACCCTGACCACGCCCACCCCCGTCGACGCTGGCTACAGGCTCGACGTGCCCGCCGGCTGGCGGCAGGGGCGCGGCGCCTACGGTGGGTTCACCATCGCGAGCCTCCTGCGCGCGATCGAGCACCGCGTCGGGGACCCCGGGCGCACGCTCCGCTCGTTGACCGCCGAGCTCCTGGCCCCCGTGGCCAGCGGCCCCGCGACCGTTCACGTCCACGTTCTGCGTGCCGGCAGCTCGGTCACCACCGCGCGCGCCGAGCTCGAGCAAGACGGCGAGATCCGGGCTCACGTGGTCGCGATGCTCGCCCGCTCGCGCGGCGGCGCGCCGCTCGCGTGGTTGACCCTGCAACCGCCCGTGGCCCCGCCGTGGCGGGACGTGCCGGCGGTGCCGCCGGCGGCCGCAGGGGGACCGTTCCCCGAGTTCGCGCAGCACTTCGAGTACCGGCTCGTCGAGGGCACGCCGTTCACCGGCAAGGCGGCGCACACGGTCGGCTGGGTGCGCGCGCGGGATCCCGGCCCGGCGCGCGACGCCGCGTACCTGGCCGCGCTCGCCGACGTGTGGTGGCCGGCGCCGCTGGTCGCGCTGGCGGCGCCGCGCCCGATCGCGACCATCGCGTTCACCCTCGACGTGCTCGGCGATCTCGCGGGCGTGGACGCCGATGCCCCCCTGCTCTACCGCGGCACCGCGCCGGTATGCAGCGACGGCTACTTCCTCGAGACCCGCGAATTGTGGACGCCCGATGGTCGGCTCGTCGCGTACAACCACCAGACGTTCGCCGTGATCGCCTGAGCCCTGCGCGCAGGCCGGCGGGTCACATCAGGTAGCCACGCTCGAGCAGGTGCCGCGCGCTCGCCTCGAACGCGCTGTCAGGCCCGACCTCGAAGCCGAACGTGTCCGCGAGCCGCGTGATCACGTTGAACGCGAACGCGACCTCGAGTGCGTCCTCGATCTGCGCGCGCGTCACGCCCGCGGCGATCAGCGGCGCGATGTCCACGGCCGTCACCGCGACATGATCCCGCGTCACCTTCCGCAGCAGCCCGAGCGTCGCCCGCAGCGGCTCACGGATGTCCGCCGTGGACACGTCCGCCAGCACCGCCTGCACCACCGTCTTCCCGATCACCTGCGACGCGACCGCGCCGTGGGAGCGCGTTCAAACCTCGCACTCGTTGGTCTTCGAGACGTACGCGGCCATCAGCTCGCGGTCGGCGAGCGCCCACTCCGACGGGCCACGCATGACCTCCTGGAACAGCTTGTTCATCGCACCGCCGAAGAACTCCGGCCGGTACATCAGCGTCTTGACGACGTCGGGCACGGGGTGACGCGACAGCAGGCGGATCACCACGAACAGCGCCTTCTTGCCGATCGTGTGACCGTCGTCGAGGACGGTGAGCCTCACGCGAACGCCTCCGCGACGGCAGCCAGCGCCGTGTCGTGCTGGCGCGTGGCCTGCCCGAGCGCCGCCGCGACGACCAGCTCGAGCAGCTGATCCTCGGTCACCCCGGCCGCGCGGGCAGCCGCGACCTCCTCGTCGGTCACCTTCCACGCCGTGCGGGTGGCCTTGTCGAGGAGCGCCTGCGCGCCGCCCTCGCCGCCCGCGTGCGCGAACGCCGCCCGCCGCCGATCCGTGGTGCAGCGCCCCGGCCCCTCCAGCACACCCTCGATCACGCGTACCCGCAGGCGCCGCGCCGCTTCACTCATCGCCCAAACCTACACCGTGCGCGTCGGTGCGTCACCTGGCGGGCGTGGCCGCGTGCGCGAGCTGCGCGTCGGCGCCGGTCGTCAGGATGACGTCGAGCTGGAGGCCCTCGAACGCGGCCTTGATCGTGGTCTGCACCTCGGCGGAGGTCTCCGAGCCGGCGACCGCCGCGTCGAACGAGAGCAGAGCGTGGTCGGACCGCCTCGCCCGAACTCCGGGGGAAGATTCCGCCCCCACCGCGAGGTCAGCTTCTGTAAGGTCATCAGCGATGAGCGACGCGAGCGACCGCCACAAGCCGACCGCGCGCCTCGCCGTCGAGCACGTGCGCCACAGGTCCGAGGTCACCTGGAGCGGCGTGCTCGGGGCCCGCGGCCCGTCGGATGGCAGCGGTGGCGCCGGCGGCAACGTCCCCAGCGCGCTCTCCGTGCTCCGCCACGCGGCCCTGTACGCCGGGGTCCCCGCCGAGATCGAGGACGCGTTCGCCGTGTTCCTCGAGCACGCGCTCGGCCACGGCGTGCTGTACCCGGCCGCCGTCCACGCCACCCCGCACCTGTTCGAGATCGTGCGCGCCGGCGGCCCGGTCGCCGACCGGGTGTCCGCAGTGACCGCCCGCTACGTCGCGCTGGTGGACACGCTCGATGGCCCTCTCCGCGCGCGGCTCGTCGAGACCTTCATCGATCACGCCCTCGACGTCATCGGCTGGATCGGCACCCACGACCGCGCGACCGCCGCCATCGCCGTCCACGTGCCCGCGCTCCGACCGGCGTACGTCACCGCGATCGAGGCCGCCCCGCCGCCCTCGGCGTACGCGCTCCTCGCGCTGCTCGAGATCGGCCACAGCTCGCCGCTATCCGTCGCCCGCGCGCAGGGCGTGCTCGATGACCACCACGCGGCGCCCCTCACCCGCGCCGCCGCCGCCGCCTACCTCGCACGCCTCGGCGACGGCTCCCCGTCGCTGCGCGAGCGCATCGACGCCGCGCTGCCCCCTTCTGCTCCTGCGGCCCTCGGCAACCTCGTCGAGGATCTGTGGCAGCCGGCGATCCACCGCCCGCGCGTCGCGCCCAGGATGATGTCGGCCGAGGTGGTGTTCGTCGGGGAGAAGCTGGTGCAGGTCCGCGCCGGCGAGCGCCGGGTCACGCTGCCGCTGCCGTGCTCGCAGCTGCAGCGCGGGGACGTGATCCAGGTCGGCATCACGGCACACGGCCAGCCCCAGCTCGCGCTGCTGAGCGAGCCCGACGGCGGCATCCGCGTCGTCAACTTCTGATCTCGGGTCGACGCAGATCGCGGCCGAGGCCACCGTGTCATCTCGGGGTCGCTGATGGGTCACACCGCGAAACGCGGAACGCTGAAACGGTAGCGCCGAAGTCAGTGGAGATCGTGCACGCCAGCGCCAGGGCGCGCTCACGCAGCGACTGGTGCCCGAGCCCCATGCCATCGGAGCTCGCCTCACCGGGGCGATTGCCTGGCGTCGCCAGTTGCGCCGTCACGCGCAGGACGTCGAACGCCGAGGCGCAGATCTCGATCTTGATCGCGGCCACGTCAGCGTGGCGAACAAGGTTGCGCAGGGCCTCGAGCAAGATCCCGCGCAGATGATCACAGTCATCCACACTCAACCACTCACCGCCGCTGGCCGCCGCCGTGACCTCGCACGGAATGTTCAGATTTCGACAGAGGTGCTCACTCTCTACCTGCAAGGCGAGCAGCTTGCTTGCCACTGGCACTTGCGATGACAGCTTGGCCACCGACGTGTAGACATCTCGACTCGCGATCCTGGTCAACCGCGCGACTTCGTTGGCGAAGCCTTGCGGGTCAGCCGCGCCTCCGGGGTTCTGCGCGATGGTCTGCAGCTGGAACAATTGCGCCATCACGGTGTCGTGCAGATCGCGTGCAATGCGATCGCGTTCCTGCTGCTCCGACACAGCACAGGCATCGATCTCACGCTGCACGACATAACGAGTGTGGCGAACGATGTAGCCTTGAATCGCAACATGGATAGCGAACAACCCCAGACCGCTTGCCACCACGATGGCAATGTCGCGGGTCGGAGCCTGTCGCTGTTGCAGCGCCCACGCGCATGCGATCGGCACCGAGATGAAGTAGGCCTGATAGAACCGCCGACGAATCGGTGACATCGACGAATGCAGCGCGAACACCGCCAACCCGATGATCACCACCACGTGCGCATTGGTGATGTAACGCGCGGCAGCAACCGAGGCAACGCCGAGGACGACCGTCTCGATGCGATCGATGAGGTTGTGCCCGAACGAATCAGACCCGAACCGTCTGAATACGATCGCCGCAGCGATGTTGACGGCGGTGAATGCGACGGCCCCGATCGTCATCACCGCCTGGCCCAGCAGGTTGTTATCTTGCCAGTATCCTGCGATCACGATCGTCATGACCACGGCGATCATGACGACTGCCGCCGGAGTGCGTATGACTGAAAACACCAGCGCATCTTGTTCGCGCGCGCGTGCCGCGAACGCCTGATCGAGCGCATCGCGGGTCATGGCTCGGACGGCGTCTGGCCCTGTAGCGCGATCTGCGTGGCTTGCGCTTTGGTGCGGACGCCAAGCTTCTTGTAGAGGCGCTTGATGTACGTCTGAACGGTGCTCAGAGACAGGCCCATCTTGCCCGAGACATCCTGGTACGTGCGAGCCTTGCCCAGCAACTGCAACACCTGTCGTTCCTGCTTCGACAGCATCGCCAGCGCAGCGTTGGGACGGGGCGCCGCCTGAACCTGCGCGACCAGCGAGCGTGCGGCGCGCGGCGACAGCGGAGAGAGCACTTGCAGTGCGTCGTCGAGTGCACCCACCAGACTGAACGTGTCGCTCTTGGCAATGAAGCCGATCGCACCGGCCTGCAACGCCGCCTGGACATTCCCCGCATCGTACAGCTGGCTCATGCAGATGATCGGCGCGTCAGGTCTGGCCTGGCGCATGCACGCGATCGCATCGATGCCGCTGCTGCCGTCATCGAGGCGTAGATCGACCAGGGCAATATCGAATGCCAGGGCCGCCTGCAGTCGGATCTGCACCGCGGATACAGACCTGGCAACGGCAACGATGCGATAGCGCGAACCGGCCAGCGCCTGGCGAGCTGCGCGTTCGGCAATGGCCATGTTTTCGACCAAGAACAGCCGCTGCACCGCGGCGATACCGGCCTTTTGTCCCATGTTCATGGGTATCACGCACGATTGCGCACATCAATCAATTCAGGCGGATGGCGACGCTCGTAGGGTGGTGCGCAGGCTCGAGCAGAGGAAAAACTATGCTTCATGGTCGTATGCGCACGCGCGCCGTCTCGCTGTCGTTCACGTTGTTGACGGCCGCCATCACCACCAGCTGCGGCGGTGACGCCGCCACACCGGACGCCGCCACACCGGACGCCGCCACGACGGACGCCCCCCCGGCCGACAGCCCGCCTGGCGTGGTGGTGGTGGCCAAGTTTCCATCACGGTCAGCACCGGTGGCGTTGAACCCGGCCGAGACCGTCGTTGCGATGGCGAACCCTGACAGCGACAGCGTGTCGCTGTTCGATGTAGCAACCAATGCTCGGATCGCCGTGGTGCAGGTGGGTGACGAACCATCGAGCGTGGTGTTCTCCCCCGACGGCAAGACGCTCTACGTGGCGCTGCGCGCCGCGGCGGCCATCGTCAAGGTGACCGGCGCCGAGACCGCGACCCCGACCGTGGCGGGCCAGGTGGAGGTTGGTTCCGAGCCCACCGGGATTGCGCTGTCGCCCACGGGGGCAACGCTGTTTGTCAGCGAGTGGGCTGAAGGGCGCGTCAGCGCCATCGACACCACCACGATGACCGAGACAGCGTCGACGACCGAGCTCTCGAACCCGCGCGCGATCGCGGTGACCAACAATGGCGACACCTCGGACGCCGACGAATTGATCGTGGTACCCGAGTTCTACGGATCTCCGATCGGGATCGAAGGCGCCAACGATTCACGCAAAGGCGTCCTGCGACTGCTGAACGCCACCGACCTGACGACCGCCGCGGTGATTGACCTGCCAGCGCTGGACACCGGCTTCAAGCGTGATCTTGCGAATCCGCCAGCAGACACCGACGACGTCCGCGGAACCGGCGCTGCGGTGTTCGCGTCGCCGAATCAGCTCGCCAGCGTCGCGATCTCGAATGGTCGGGCGTACGTGGCAGCACTCAACGCGGCTCCTGCGATTCCGGTGCGCTTCAACAGCAATGTCTTCTCGACCGTGTATGTGGTCGACCTGGCCACGCGGGCACTGGTACCCGAGGCCGCTGGTGGCACCATCGTGCTGGCCAAGGGCATCACGTCGATCATCGACACGGCCGCCGGCGTCAACTTCTCGACCGTGAAGGCGACCGGTGCTCGGCTGATGATGGGCGACATCCAGGATGTGGCGATGGTGCCGGGTCGCGAGGTCGCCTATGCGGTGAGCCGCGCGTCCGACGGCGTGCAACGCATGACGTTCAGTGCGACGGGCGTCACGTTTGGATCGTCAGTGAACAAGCAGATGGACATCACGGGCACAGCTGGTGCTGGCCAGGGCTGCAAGAACCCCACCGGGATGGCGATCAAGGAAGACGGCACCAAGGCGTTCGTGCACTGCACGGTATCGCGTCGCCTGGGCGTGATCGATCTGCAGCAGCAAAGACTGCTGGACGCGGTCGAATCGGCGAGCTTCCCGACGCCGAGCTCGGAGGAAGAGCGGGTGCAGATCGGCAAGCGCTTCTACTTCACGGGGAGGGGGCGCTGGTCGAAGAATGGCGAGGGCTGGTCGTCGTGCGGGTCGTGTCACCCCGATGCGTTGAGCGACAACATCACCTGGATCTTCGGCACCGGCCCTCGCCAGACCACCTCGCAAGATGGTTCGTTCTCCCACGGCGCAGCAGGGATGAAGCAACGCATCTTCAACTGGACCGGCGTGTTCGATGAGCACCACGACTTCGAACGCAACGTGCGAGATGTCTCGGGCGGCCTCGGCGCCGTCACGAAGCCCAAGGCCGGGCAAGTGTGCGGCACGGTTGCCGCCGAAGATGCGGTTGCCCTCGGCGGCAACCTCGGCAAGCCCGTCAAGGTCAGCAACGACACCGAGGCCGGCGGCTGCGTATTGCCTGACTGGGACGTCCTCGATTCGTACGTGAAGACGGTGCGGCCGGCGCGCGCGCCACGCAACGTGGATGCCGCATCGGTGGGGCGCGGCCGGACGCTGTTCGAGACCCAGGGTGCGTGTATCCAGTGTCACGGCGGTGCTGGCTGGACGGTGTCTCGACGGTTCCGCAATCCCCCGTCGGAGGCCGACAACACCGCGCTGGCGGGGCAGCTCTTCAATCGCGGCGCCGGGCCAGCGGTGTGGACGCTGCATGAAGGCGGCAAGCAGATCGAGCCGCAGCTCGCGGCGGCTGACCCCGGCGGGCTAGACGCGCTGGGCGCCGTGGTGAACCTGCCGCCCGCGCAGATGTCGTGTGTGCTGCGCAACGTCGGGACGTTCGGCGTGCTTGGCAACCTCGCTGCGACCGATGCGCTCGAAGTGCGCAGCGCGCCTACTGCGATTGGCATGTCGACCACGATTCGCGCGCAAGGCCGCGGTGGATACAACGTACCTGCGCTGTATGGCCTGACGCTCGGCGCACCGTATCTGCACCACGGGCAAGCGCGCACGCTTGAAGAACTGTTCAGTGACGCGCGATTCGAAGGCCATCGCACTGCGGCGGCTGCCAATTTTGCACCGGCTGGCCAGGATCTCGCTGACCTGGTGAACTTCTTGCGCAGCATCGACAAGGATACGGCCGAGTTTGCAGTGCCCACTGGCTATGACTGGTGCCCGCAGTGATCGCGTTCCGCAGGCCCCGGATGCCTGACGTCAACTAGATTCGCCCAACAACGGCATCTCCCCATCGGCCTCTTCGCGTGGGTCGCGGTAGTTGTCGTGGTGGGCCACGCTCGACAAGCTCGAGAACACCGGCGTGCTGTGACCGGCCGCCGAGGTCACGGCGTCCATCATGGCAGGATGACGGGCAGCGAGGTGATCGTCCGGGGAGGCTGCGATGGGCCGATGGGCGCCTGCCCCGGCATCCTGAGCGACGGTGCCATCTACAACCCGGTCACCGACACGTGGCGAGCAATGTGGGCGATCAACGCCGCGGCCACGCGCGTGTGGCCGATCCGCCCGCGCGGCCCAGGTCCTCGATGGACATCTGCCCCATTCACGTCGTCGAGGTGGCGGTGCCCCTCGGGATCGGCGGGAGAGGCGTGGCTTCCGTGGGGCCTGAGTCGGGCAGCTCTCTTCGAGACTCATGTGCGTGGCGGCGAACTCAGTGCTCGCACGGGGACCCGGCGTCCGTGACGACGCGCGCCCCTTCTTCACTGAAGCGGCTCGCCAGCACACGGAACTCGCCGCTCTCGCGGCGAGCGCGCGGCTGGGACGAGCACGCGTTCAACGCGAACAGCAAGGCAGCCTTCGGGATCAACGTGGCGGGCGCCGCGGCGGCGAGCCCCAGGGCGCTGCGCCGGACCGGGCCACCGTCGTCGGTGAGCACGACGCTCAGCGGACGCTGGACGCGCGCGCGCTGGCGGCCACGTTCGCCTGCGCCTTGCCGATCGCGTCCTCGATCATCCGGTCCGACGACGCCTTGTCCTTCCAGCGCTCCTGGATGTCCGGCGTCAGGGTGTCGACGGGATCGAAGTAGAGGAAGTAACCGGGCTTGACCGAGGGGGCGGTGAACACCGAGATGCCGGTGTCGCGGTCGTAGTGCTCGAAGCTGTGGGCCACGCGCTTGCCGCCGCCACCCGGCGCGTCGACGACGAACGTCGGGGTGTGGAAGCCGGCGGTGGTGCCGCGCACGGCCTTCTCGATGTCGAGGGCGGTCTGCAGCGTGGTGCGCAGGTCCTCGACGCCCTTCACGAGGTCGTGGACGTAGACGTAGTACGGCTGGACCTGGCAGTGACCGAGGCGCTTGACCAGGAGCTGCATGGTCGCGATGCCGTCGTTGACGCCGCGCTGGAGCACGCACTGGTTGCGCGTGATGATCCCGCGCTCGAACACGTTGTCGAGAGCGCGCTTGGTGATCGCGGTGATCTCGTTCGGGTGGTTGAAGTGCGTGTGGAGGACGACCTCCTTGTGCAGCTTGCGCCCGCGCTCGACGACGGCGGTCAGCGCGTCGAGCCACTCGGTGTCGGTGATCAGCTTCATCGGCATCACGGCCGGACCCTTGGTCGCGAACCGGATGCGGCGGATGTTGGGGAACTCGAGGAGCTTGTTGCCGATCAGGGTGATCTGGCGGGCCTTGAGCTGGTAGCTATCGCCGCCCGAGACCACGATGTCCTCGAGCTCGGGGCGCTCGGAGATGTACTGGAACGCGCGCGCCCAGCGATCCTCGGTGGCCTTCAGCGACACCTTCTCGACCTCGTCGGTGTCGACGCCGACGGCGTAGCTGCGCGTGCAGAACCGGCAGTACACCGGGCAGGTGTCGAGCGCGAGGAACAGCGCCTTGTCCGGGTACCGATGCGTGAGGCCGGCGACCGGGGCGTCCTCCTGCTCGTGGAGGGAGTCCAGCGTCAACTTGGGGTGGTCCGGCAGCAGGCGCGAGGCGACCGGGACGAACTGGCGGCGCACGGGATCCGTGTACGCATTGCTCCAGTCGATCAGCGACAGGAGGTAGGGCGACACGCGGATCGACATCGGCGAGCGCTTGAAGCCCTCGGTGACGTCCTCGTAGAAGCTCGCAGGGACCAGGTCCTGGACCGCGGACAGCAGCTTCTGCGGGCTGGTGATCGTGTTCTTGGCCTGCCACTGGTGGTCGAGGAACGTGGCTTCGTCGACCTGGCGGTACGCCGGGATCTTCTGCCAGAACGCGCCATCGAGCAGCTGGCGGTGGTGCAGCGTCGACGGATCGACGGCGGGCTTGATGTGCTTGATCGCAGCGAGTTCAGGGGCCTCGCGGCCGAGCATCTTGAGCTGGGTGTCCATGGCAGTCCTCGCGCCCGGGGCGGAGCCGGGGTGTCGTGTACGTCGTCGGGGGAGAGCGAAACGGTCGGCCGTCTCTAGCTCTCGACGTCGGGTTGGTGCGGAACGGAGCCCAGGTACCACATGGTCCGTGGATATCACGAGGCCCGGGCGTCGGCCACTCACGAACGCTGGTGGTCGACGAACCACGCGAACAACGTGGTGCCAAAGCCGCTGGCCAGGATCGGGATGTGGCCCGAGCCCTCCATCCGCCACAGCTCGACGGCACCCTCGGCCGGGCAGCCGGTCGTGACCGCGGGGGTGGTCTCGGCGCCGCTCACGGAATTGTCGAGATCGAGGGGGGTGCCCGCGGTGCGCGCCATGTCGCAGCCGTTGTGGGCCGCCCACTGGGCGACCGAGCCCTCGGCGCCGACCGCCCCGATCCCGCTGCCGGTGGCCGTGTAGGGGACGGTGGCGTCGGCGGTGCCGTGGAGCTGGAGCACCGCGACCGGGCGCGTCGGCGTGCAACTCGCCGCACTCGAGGATGCCAGGCCGGCGAGTGAGCCGATCGCGGAGATCACATCGGCGCGCTCGCACGCGAGGCGGTACGCCATGAACCCGCCGTTCGAGTGGCCGACCACGAACACCGCGTTCGGGTCGACCGGCCAGGTCGCGGACACATCGTCGATCAGGCCGCCGAGGTAGGCGACGTCGTCGGGGTTCTGGTTGCCGAAGTCGCAGCACGCCGGATCGGCATTCCAGAACTGCTGGCCGCTGGTGTTGGGGGTGCCATCCGGGGCGAGCACCAGCGCCTGATCGGCGGCCGCGAGGCCGCTCATCTGGAGGTAGGCGGCCTGGGCGAACCCGTTGGCGCCGAAGCCGTGCAGGACCAGGACCAGGGGGTACAGCTTGCCGGGCGTGAGGGTCGCCGGGGCCTCGATCTCGACGGGGCGCGTCCCGCCGAACAGGGTCGGACGCGGCGCGGCATCCTCACTGACACCACCTCCACCTCCACCTCCACCTCCACACGCGACCAGGAGGGCCAGGGGGGCGAGACCGAGCGAGGGCAGGCGCATCGCGAGAGGGTATGGCCAGGCGGGGGGTGAACGCTACACTCCATGATGATCACCGCGCGGCCGAGGACGACCGCCCCCACGCGCGAGGTCGTGCTGGCGGCTCTGGTGCTGCTGGCGCTGGGGCTCGGCGGCGCGCTGCAGGCCGGCCGCGCGGGCGCCTCGTTCATGCGCGACCTCGAGCAGGACACCCCGGCCCTGGCGCAGATCGCGCCCGTCGTCACGCCGCCCGGGACGCCGCGGCTCGCCCGGCGCGTGTTCCTCGTGATCATCGACGGCCTGCGCTACGACCGCTCGTACCAGCTGCCGTTCCTCGACGAGCTGCGCCGGCACGGGGTGGATGCCGCGGCGAGCTCGCACTACCCGACGTGGTCGCGCCCCAACTACGTCTCGATCCTGACCGGCGTCACACCGATCGCGAGCGGCGTGCGCACCAACCACCACGCCACGCCGGTGCCGCTCGACTCGCTGATGGACCGCGTCCGCGCGGCGGGCCTGCGGGCGGCGAGCGCGACCGACTACGACGTGCTACCGCGGCTGTTCCTGCGCTGGCGCAGCCCGCCGGTGTTCCCCACGCCGATGGCGCCGATGGTGATCGAGGACGACGACGTTCACCTCGAGAGCGGCGAGGACCCGGCCCTGCTCGCGGCGGTGCGGGCACCGGACGCCAACTTGCGCTCGCCGTTCGACGACGCGCGCTACGCGCCGTGGCCCGGCGGGTTCCGCGAGGCCGGCAGCGCGCTGGTCGGCGGGAACGCCGAGCTGGTGGTGCTGCTACTCGGCGCGCCCGATGCCGCGGGCCACCACCACGGCGGGGCCAGCCACCAGTACCGCGAGGCCGCCGAGGTCGCCGATCGCGCGCTCGCCCGAGTGCTCGGCGACGTCGACCTCGCGCTCGACGCGATCCTCGTCACCTCGGACCACGGCCACACCGCGCGCGGCGGTCACGGCGGCCTCGAGCCCGAGGTGGTGGCGGTGCCGCTGATCGCCACGGGCGCCGGGATCCTCGCCGGGGCCGCGCCGCGCGACGCCCGCCTGATCGACATCGCCCCGACGGTGGCCGCGCTGCTCGGCCTGCCCGCACCGGGGCACGGCCTCGGCCGCACGCTGACGGAGATCCTCACGCTCGACGCGGCTGGCCGCGCTCACCTCGACCGTGCGGACCAGCACCGGCTCGCGACGACCCGGGCGGTGGTCGCCGCCGCCGAACGCCGCGCCGCGCGCGATCTCGCCGAGCACCGCGCCGGGCGGATCGGCCTGGTCGCGCTCGGCGCCCTCGCCGCCGGGCTCCTCGCGGGAGTCCTCGTGCGCCGGCGCGTGCTGCGACTCGACGTCCGCATCCTTGCGGTCACCGTCCCCGCGTTCTTCGTCGTCTACTACGCGCTGATCGGCGTGCTCGGCCAGCGATTCTCTCCGTCGCTGCTGCCCGCGCAGGGCCACCTCGCCGGGACCCTGCTCCGCTACGGCCTGGTCGCGACGGGGGGCCAGCTCGCCGCAAACCTGTGGGCGCTCCGCCAGCAGCCCTCGCTCGCCGATCGCCTCGCCGCCGCCAGCGGCATCGCGTGGGTCGGCCTCGCCCTCTCGATGATCCCCGCGGGCCTCCTGTGGGCGGTGTTCCCGCCGCCGTACGTGACCCTGCCCGGGCCGCTGTGGCTGGTCGTGATCCCGTCCGTCCAGGTCGCCGTCGCGGGCACCGCCATGACCTTCGCGCTCACGCTGATCGTCGAGGTCATCGTGTTCGCGGCGCGCGCGTGGCACCGGCCATCCTGAGGGGTCCGGCGAAACCAACACGACCTGCTGTGGATGACTCCACCAGTTCGCCGGTCCAGGTCCGGCGACCGGACACGATGTCCGAGCCGCGACCGCGCCCGGACAACCTACCTCGTGATCTCGGATACCTGCGCTGGCCCTCCACGTGCTTGGGGATCGCGCAGGATGACGGCACGGCCCCACGATGCACTGTTCAAGGCCGTGTTCAGCGTGCCCGCGCACGCCGCCGCCCTGTGTCGGGCCGTGCTGCCGCTGGACCTGCTCGCGCTCCTCGACCTCGCGACGCTGCAGCACGAGCCCGCGTCGTTCGTCGACCGCGAGCTGGCCGACCTCCACGGCGATCTGATACTCGGCGTCGAGATCCGCGGGGCCACCACGAGCGCACCGTCCCGCGCGCTCGTGTACATCCTCGTCGAGCACCAGAGCCGCCCCGACGTGGACATGCCGCTGCGCCTGCTCGGCTACCTCCTCGAGATCTGGCTCCGGGCCCGCCGGGCCGAGCCCGCACAGCCGCTGCCGCTGATCATCCCCGTGGTGCTGAGCCACGCGCCCGGCGGCTGGACCGCACCCCGCTCGCTGCACGAGTTGTTCGCGCCGGACCTCATCAGGGAACCGACGCTGGCCAGGTTCTGGCCGTCCTTCCAGATCATCGTCGAGGATCTCGCCGTGCTGTCCAACGCCGACCTCGTGGCGCGCGTCCCGGCGCGTGTGCCGCGGCTGACCTGGTGGCTCCTGCGCGACGCGCGCGAACCGGCCCGCCTGCTCGCCAGCGTCGCGTCGTGGGCCGCCGACATGGAGCTGGTCGCCGTCGAGGATCCCGTCGCCGTCGCCCAGCTGTTGCGCTACCTGACCCTGGTCGCAGATCCGGTCTCGCTCGACGCGATCCGTGGCAAACTTCGAGAGCACGCACCCCGAACCGCAGAGGCTGCCATGACCGCTGGAGAGCTACTGATTCAACACGGCGTCGAGCAGGGCATCGAGAAAGGCATCGCGCAGGGCATCGAGAAAGGCATCGAGAAAGGCATCGAACAGGGCATCGAGAAAGGCATCGAGAAAGGCATCGAGAAAGGCATCGAACAGGGCATCGAGAAAGGCATCGAACAGGGCATCGAACAGGGCCGCCACCAAAGCCTCGTGGCCTCGCTGACCCGGCTCCTCGAGCTCAAGTTCGGCCCGCTCACGTCGGTGCAGCAGGGGCGGCTCGCATCGGCCGCCCCGCTCGAGCTGGACCGGGCGCTCGAGCGGATCCTGTTCGCGCCCAGCATCGACGCCGTTCTCGCGCCGTGACCTGCGTCAGATCCGCCGCTTGATCGCGCGCAGCACGCCGCCGAGCACCGGCAGGGCCTCGTAGAAGCCCTCGCCCGCGTCGAAGATGTCGCGGTGGGTGAGGATGCGGCCGTCGTCGTCGAACCGGACGTGGGTCATGCCGGGCACGCGGTGCAGCGGATCGGCGTGGCGGCGACGCCACTCCCAGCGCCACCGCAGGTACGCGCCATCGGCGCCCCGGGCGGTGTCCTCGACGATGAACCGGCTGTCGGCGAGGGCGGCCTCGAGGACGCGGCGGAAGTACGTCCGCAGCGCGGCGTGGTCACCCTGGATGCCGTGGAACGGATCGTCGAAGCTGAAGCCCGGCGCGTACAGCTCCTCGAGCCGGTCGATCCAGGCTCCGGAGAACTCGTCATAGAACTGGCGCACGCGGGCGAGCGCCGCCTCGGTGGACAGAGCGTGCGTTCCCGTGGCCGTGTCCGTCATCCGCGTCTCCCCAGCTTGATCGGTCCCGTCGACGGTGAGGGCGGCGTCATCTCGCGGCCGCCCTCGCCGGTGTCCTTGCACTCCGAGCCGCGATCGCCGGTGAGCTGGCTGCGCAGCGACAAGGAGTGCTCGAGCCACACGCGCTGGACCTCGGGGTCCACGTGGTGATCCGCGAGCGTCTCGCGGAGGACCTGCATGCGGCGCTCGAAGTGGCCGCCGAAGATCGGGTGGCGCGCGTGGGCGGCGCGCATCGGCCGGCCGGCGTACGTCACGCCCGGCGCGCCGAGCAGCGCGGCGACCAGCTCCCACTCGCGTTCGATCAGGTGCGCGCGTCCCCTGGTGCGGACGATGTCCGCGAACATGTAGCCGATCATGACGTCGCGCACGATGCGCTCGTAGAAGGCGGTGATCACGGTGCGCAGGGCGTCGCCGCCGATGCGCTCGAACAGGGCCGCGTCCTTCATGCGAGCGTGATCTCCACGGGCTGGCCGGTGAGCGCGCTGGTGCCCGACAGCTCGTCGACGCGCGCGGGATCGAGGATGTCGTTGAGGCTGACGCCGGCGACGGTGCTCGCCACGGTCAGCCGGGTGCCTGGACGGCCGTGGCCCCAGCCGTGCGGGATGCTGACCACGCCGGGCATCACGTCGGTGGTGAGCTCGGCGAGCAACTCGATCGCGCCGGTCGAGGTGGTGACGCGCGCGCGCGCGCCATCGACGAGGCCGCGGGGCGCCGCGTCGTCGGGGTGGATCAGCAGCGTGCAGCGCGGCGGGCCCTTCACCAGCCGCGGCGTGTTGTGCATCCACGAGTTGTTGCTGCGCAGATCGCGGCGGCCGATCACCACCAGATCGCCGGCCGGCGGCGTGGCGAACCGGCGCTCGAGGCGCGGCAGGTCCGCGAGGTACGGCGGCGGGGCGAGGTGCACCTTGCGATCGCGGGTGTGGAGGCGGCCGGGCAGCCGCGGCACGAGCGCGCCGAGGTCGAGGCCGTGCGGCGCCGCCCGCAGCTTCGCGAGGGACAGCCCTCCCCGCCCGGCGCCGTGCGGGCCGGCGCGGAGCGCGAGATCGAGCACGGCCTCGGGCCCGAGGTGGCCACCCACGCGATCGACGGCGCGACCGAGTGCGCGCCCCACGCCGCCGAGCAGCTGCCCGAACGAGTGGCCGAGCGAGTGGCCGAGCGAGTGGCCGGCCGCGGGCCCGAGCACCTGCCCGAGGACCTGCCCGACCACCTGGTCGACCAGCCGGCCCCCGCCGAGCAGCGCCTCGCCGAGCGGTCCCCCGGGCAGCCCGAGGCGCGTGAACAGGCCGAGGCAGATCTCCCAGTCGTGGCGCTGATCGGGCCCGCGCTCGAACGTGGGCGGTGCGTACTTGGCGACGTTGCGGACCGCGAACGCGTTGAGCGCCACGTCGTAGTGCGAGCGCTCGAGCAGCGACGTGGGCGGCAGGATCACGTGGGCGTGGCGCGTGGTCTCGTTGAGGTACGGATCGATCGCGACCATCAGCTCGAGCCCGGGCAGCGCCCGCTCGAGTCGCGACCCGCCCGGGGTCGACAGCACCGGGTTCCCGGCGATCGTGAGCAGCGCGCGGACCTGCGCGCCCGGCACCTCGTCGGCCGTGGTCTCGATCTCCTCGGCGAGGACGCTGACCGGCAGCTCGCCGCCGAACTCGGGCTTGCCGCTGACGCGGCTGTGCCAGCGCGCGAATCCACCCTCGATGCCGAGCGCCTTCGCGAGCGGGATCGGGTCCACCGCGGGCGTGGTGAACATCAGGCCGCCGGGGGTGTCGAGGTGGCCGGTCAGCGCGTTCACCGCATAGCACAGCCACGCGGCGAGGCCGCCGAACTCCTGCGCGCACACGCCGAGCCGGCCGTAGAGCACCGCGCGCGGGGTGGTGGCGAGCGCGCGGGCGAGGCCGCGGATGTCGTCGGCGGAGACGCCCGTGATCCCGGCGGCGCGCTCGGGGGACCACGGCGCCGCGGCGGCGGTCACCTCGGCGAGGCCGGTCGCGGGCACCGCGCCGATCCGGACCAGGCCCTCGGCGTGGACGGTGTGGATCATCGCGAGCAGCAGCACCGCGTCGGTGCCGGGGCGCAGGAACAGGTGGCGATCGGCCTTGGCGGCCGTCTCGGTGCGGCGCGGATCGAGGACGATCACCTGCCCACCCCGCGCGCGGATCGCCTGCAGGCGGCGGCGGACGTCGGGAGCGGTCATGATGCTGCCGTTCGAGGCGAGCGGGTTCGCGCCGAGGCAGATGAACAGATCCGTGCGATCGATGTCGGGGACCGGCATCAGGAGCTGGTTACCGAACATCTGCAGCGCCGCGAGCATGTGCGGCAGCTGGTCCACCGACGTCGCCGAGTACGCATTGCGCGTGCCCAGCGTGCGCGTCAGCAGCATCCCGTAGGTGAGCAGGCCCAGGTTGTGGACCGCGGGATTGCCCAGGTACACGGCGAGCGCGTCGCGGCCGTGGCGCGCGCGGAGGTCGAGCAGGCGGGTGGCGACGAGATCGAGCGCCTCGTCCCAGCCGACCTCGGTCCAGCTGTCACCGGTGCGCACCATCGGGAGGCGCAGGCGGTCCGGGTCGTGGTGGAGGTCCCCCATCGCCGTGCCCTTGGGGCAGATGTAGCCCCCGCTGAACGGGTCGGCGTCGTCGCCGCGCACCGAGAGCACCCGCTCACCCTCGAGCTCGATGGCGACGCCGCAGGTGGCCTCGCAGAGTGGACAGCTACGATACACTGTCGTTGGCATGGCGACGTCGACCCGGAGCGTAGCAGGGAACCCCACCGGGGGCCCGCTGACGCTCGCCCAGCTACTCGCCCTCCATCCGTTCCCCGAGCCGCACGCCCACGGCAAGCGGATCGAGCGGTTCCTCGTGTTCGACCTGCCGTGCACTCCGGAGGCGCTGTGGCCGCACATCGCGGACACCTCGCGCATGAACCGGGCGCTCGGCGCCGCCGAGATGCGGTTCGAGGAGCGCGAGGGCCAGCGCTGGGGCACGTCGAAGCCGGGCGGCGTGGTCCACGCGTGGACCGAGCTGCCGTGGAACTGGGTCGCGAACCAGTGGCTGACCTGCACGCGGCTCTACGACCGCGGCTTCATGACGGTGATGGCCTCGGTGTTCCGGCTCGAGCCCACGCCGACCGGCACGCGGCTGTACATCTACTTCGGCGCGGTGACGCGCGGCGTGCTCGGCGCGCTGGCGCTGAGGATCGGATTCCCGAGCCTCGAGAAGGCCTACCGGCGGGTGCTCCCCGCCCTCGCGGCGCAGCTCGATCGCGAGCGCCCGGCGATCTTCGAGCTGGCGCCGCCCGCGCTCGCCGAGTCCGCCGAGCAGCGGCTGCGGGCGCAGCGCGAGGCGCTCGTCGCCCAGGGCCTGCACCGGCCGTGCGTCGAGGCGCTGTTCGACTGGATCCGCACCGGCGACGACGCCGATCTCCACCGCATCCAGATCCGCGAGCGCGCGCGCGTGTGGAAGCTGCCCGAGCACGAGCTGCTGCGGGTCGCGCTCCACGCCACCCGCGCCGGCGTGCTCGACCTGTCGTGGGACACCGTGTGCCCCCACTGCCGCGGTGTGCGCGACGAGAACCCGGCGCTCGCCACGATCGCCACATCGAGCAACTGCGCCACGTGTGACGTCACGTTCGCCACCGACGCTCCGGAGACCGTCGAGGTCACGTTCCGGGTCCACCCGTCGATCCGCACGGTGCCAGACCAGGTCTACTGCAGCGCCGAGCCCGCCAGGAAGGACCACATCCGGTTGCAGTGGTTGCTCGCCCCGGGCGCACGCGTGTGCGTCGCGCCCCACCTGGCCGCCGGCCGCTACCGCGCGCGGCGAGGGCGCACGGCCGGCTGGTACCTCGACGTCAGCGACGACGGGCCCCCGCAGCTGACCTGGGCGACCACACCCGATGGCGCCGTGGTCCCGGCGCACATCGACGCCGAGCTCGAGCTGGTCAACGAGGGCGAGGCCCCGCAGATGTTCGTGGTCGAGCGCGCCACCTGGAGCGATCACGCCCTGCGCGCCGGCCAGCTCCTCGGCTTCCAGGACTTCCGCGACCTGTTTGCCGCCGAGTACATCGGCGCGGACGTCCGGCTCGGCATCGGCCAGCAGACCCTGCTGTTCACCGACGTCGTCGGCTCCACGGCGTTCTACGCCGAGCGCGGGGACCCGGCCGCGTTCGTCGAGATCAAGCGCCACTTCGACGAGCTGTTCGCGATCGTCGCCGCCTGCAACGGCGCCGTGGTCAAGACCATCGGGGATGCCGTGATGGCCACGTTCTGCGACCCCGTCGACGCCGTCCGCGCCTCCCAGCGGATCCACCAGGCGTTCCACCCCACGCGCGCCGACACCCCGATCCGGCTGCGGATCTCGCTCAACACCGGCCCGTGCATCGCCGTCCGCCTCAACGCCAACGCGGACTACTTCGGCGGCACCGTCAACGTCGCGGCCAAGCTCCAGGCCCTCGCCGAGGGCCACCAGATCGCCATGAGCGAAGCCACGTACCAGTCCCCCGGCGTCGCCGAGCTCCTCGCTGGCGTCACGCTCGAGGAGCTCGAGTACACCTCGAAGGCGCTACCCGCTCCCATCCGCGTCCGCCGCTGGACCGTGTTTCCATCCCCGCCGTAGCGCCACGCGCTACAACCAGATCGTACACGACACCGCCCTGCTCGACCGTGACATCCACCGCCTGTCCGCCTCCCTGTGGAGCGCGGTGACGGCGCTTGGCGGGCCGGCGGCCCATGCGCTGTGCCAGCGGCTCGGCGCCGCGGCGAGGGAGCTGCGCAGCGGCGACTTCCCGGGCGGGCGCCACGCGTTCGCCGAGCAGGTCTCGCACCTGACGGACACCGAGCTCGAGGACGTGGCGCGCGCGTACGCGCTGTGGTGCCACCTGATGAACATCGCGGCCGCCGAGCTCGGCGTCGACGGCGTGCGCGAGCTGTGCGGGCGGTCGCGGTTCTTCCGTGGCCTGGTCCGCAACTGCGAGATGTCGCTCGTGCGGTCGGACATCGACGTCGCCCGCGAGTACGCGTTCCTCGCGGATCCCGAGGCCGCCCGGCTGTTCACGCTGATCGAGGCCGAGCACGCGAGGACGGTCGCTGCGCTCACCGTGACGCTCGGCATCACGACGCCACTCGCCGCGCGGCCGTACCTGGCGTCCTCGGTGGCGCGCCGCAACCACGCGCTCGACGTGCTCTCCCACGCGCAGATCGAGGCGCTGCGCCGCCGCCGCGCTGGCGCGCCTGATCCCGAGCGACTCGGGCGGATCGTGTTCACAGCGATCGGCGGGATCGCGGCCGGCCTGCAGACGGCGGGCTGAGCGCCTACGGGACGAGCTCTTGCAGGAACGCCAGGCCGTCGGCCTTGGCGCCGATCAGGCCGCCGACGAGGCGGGCGGTCTGGCGCGCCATCGGCGGGCCGCTCTTGACGACCTTGCCGAGCGCGGACTCGGTGGCGGCGCGGCCGGCATCGGTGCGGGCGAGCGTGATGAAGGCGGCGGCGACGACGAGGCGGCGCATCGCGTTGGTCTCGGACTCGCGGAGGATGCCCGCGAGCTTCTCCGGCTCGTTGGTCTTGGCGTAGGCGGCGCCCAGGGCCGGCAGCATGGCGACGCGGACGTCGTGCGAGGGATCGGCGAGCAGCGGCTCGAGGAGCTGGGCGGTCAGCCCGGCGTCGCGCTCGACGAGGCCCACGGCGGCGGCGGCGGCCTGGCCGCGCTCGCGCTCGATCCGCGAGCCGAGGGAGCGGGTCAGGCGCGCGGACACCGCCTCCTTGGGGGCGAGCCGCGCCACGGTGGTCAGCGCGAGCTGGGACAGCTCGGGGTTGGGATCGCGGACCGCGAGCGCGAGGGTGCGCTCGAGGATGGCTGGGTCGAGCTTGTCCTTCTGCGCCGCGAGCCGCTCGAGCGCGGCCTTGCGGACCTGCGGGTCCTGATCGGCCAGCGCGGCC
The DNA here is from genome assembly GCA_964203225.1 of Kofleriaceae bacterium. GTDB lineage: Bacteria > Myxococcota_A > Polyangia > Haliangiales > Haliangiaceae > JABFXX01. Next base: position 749,708 of record CAXNMK010000001.1, on the reverse strand, counting down.
GCCAGCGTGGCGCCCGCGCGCATGCCCGAGCCGAGCGCCGCATCGACGGCCTCGACGCGCACGATCGGCGAGACATCCGCGACCGCGATGCCGATCAGCTCCTCGGCGCCGATCAGCCGCGCCGAGCGCAGCAGGGCGATCTTCTCGAACTCGTCGGCGCGCTCGAACAGCTTGACGATCCTCGCCTGGGCGCTCTTGGGCGCATCGGCGCCGAGACCGCCGATGGCGCGCACCGCGATCACGCGGACGTCGCGATCACTGTCGTCGAGCAGGCGGACCAGGGCCTCGCCCACGCCCTTGTTGCCCTTGGCCGCGGACAGCGACAGCACGCGCGCGGCGTCCGCGCGGATCTCGCTGCTGGAGTCACCCGCGAGCTTGGTGGCGATCCCGACGCCGTTCTTGGCGGGCTCGGGCCCGTCGGCGACGCACGCCATCACGAGCTTGCGGACCTCGGCGGACGGATCGTCGGTGGAGCGGGCCAGCAGGCGGCGCGCCTCGGCGTTGCCGGCGAGCGCCGCGTTGCACAGGCCCTCGACGCCGATCGGGTGGAGCGCCGGATCCTCGGGCGTGCGGGCCGCGGACGACAGGTACGCGAGCACGGCGGCTGGCTTGCGCTTGGCGAGGTTGGCGTAGACCCGCGCGGCCTCGCGGCGGGGGCGGCCCTTCTCCTTCCACAGCTGCGCGATGCCGTCGATGGCGACGCCGAGGTTGGCGCCCGCGTCGGCGCTGGCCGCGAGCCCCTGCGCGGCGCCGATGCGCACGACGTAGCTCTCGGACTTGGCCATCTTGATGAGCTTCTCCTGGTACGCGCGGCCGGCCTTGCCCGCCGCCGCCGCCGCCGCCGCCCGGACCTCGGTGTCCTCGTCGAGGAGCATGCGATCGAGCGCGAGCTGCGCGGCCTGCTTGCTGGTGGACGCGACCTCGCCCCACGCGAGCGCGGCGGCCACGCGCAGCGACTTGTCGAGCTTCTTGTCCTCGAGCATCTGTGACAGCGCGCCGCCAGCGCGCACGGGATCAGCCTTGGCGTACAGCGGCAGCGCCGCCGCCTTGACCGCGGCGGACCGCGAGGCAAACGCCGTGCGCGCCGCCTCCACGAGGTCGCCGACCTGGGGCAGCGGATCGAGCTCGCGGAGCAGGCCGATCGTGTAGATGCGCGCGTCGGCGGGGGCGCGGTCGTTGGCGACGAGCTTGGTCAGCTCGGCGGCGGTGCCCGCGGGATCCCGCGTGAGCGCGCCGCGGATCTGGGTCTTCGCGCGCTCGCGCAGCGCGGGCGAGGCGTCGGTGTCGGCGAGCACGGTGACCATGTTCGCCACCGTCGGGCCATCGTCGCCGACGGTCTCGATCGAGACCTCGACGAGGAGCTCGCGGCGGATGCTCGCCTCCGGGTTGCCGTCGAGCGCCTTCAAGAACAGCGCGCGGCCGCGGTCACCGAGGCTACGCACCGAGACGAACGCGATCCGCCGCAGCTCTGGATCCGAGGCGATCAGCGCCGCCGCGAGGGTGTCCTGGTAGACGTCGCTGCGCCGCTGGGCCGCGCTGCCCGCGAGCGCCACCGCCGCGCGCTGGACGGCCGGCGACGGGGTCTTGAGCGCGAGCTCGACGAGCGCGATCTCGGTGGGGGTGCCACGCGCGATCGAGCGCAGCGAGGTGAGCAGCTCGGCCAGATCGTCGGGCCCCTTGGCGGCGGACTCGAGGCCCTTGAGCGCGGCCTCGTCGCCGGTGGTGGCGTACGCCACCATCCCGCCGAGCTGGGGCGCCATCAGGCTGGCCAGCATCGCGTCCCAGTCCGCGTCGCCCGCGCCGAGATCGTGCGCGCCGATCTTCTTCCACGCCTCGGGCGCGACCATCGGCCGGGTCAGGCCGGTGTCCGCGCGCTCGTCGCCGAACCCGCCGGGGAGCCAGTGGAAGCTCGACAGGCCCGCGCGCCCGCCGCGCACGACGATCCGGTCCCCACCGGCGTGGGGATCGAGGTCGAAGTAGACCTTCCCGCGCATCGACAGCCAGATCAGGATCAGGATCACGAACGGCGCCGCGGCGATCGCGCCGGCGATCGTCAGGTAGTACCGCTTGCTGCGCTCGAACACCGCCCGCTCCTCCGGGGTGACCGCGACGATCCCCTCGCTGCGGAGGGCGTACAGCTCGCGCAGCTTGAGGCGCTGCCTGGTCTGCGTCTTCGAGCCGAGGAGGTCGAACCCGCGCCGCGCGGCCGCCCGGGCGGGAGCGGTGAGCTCGCGCACGCGCGGGGTCAGCACCTCGTGGCGCAACATCCACGCGGTGCCGCTGGCGTCGGCGCGGCAGATCACGCCGCGCTGCTCGAGCACGGTCAGCGCGTGCTGCGCGAACGCACCGTGAAGGTTGATCCGGCGGATCACGGTCTCGGCCGCGACCGGCACGTGCCCGGTGACGGCGAGCTCGGCGCACAGGCGCAGCGCCGAGCGCTCGTTGCCGGTGGCCCGGCATGCGTCGTGGAGCCACGCGGACTCGAGTTCGTTCGGGCCGCCGAGCTTGGCGAGTGCGGGCAGCGAGCTGATCCGGAGATCGCGCATCGCCATCGCGGCGATCTGCAGATCGGCGGCGAGCAGCGGCTGCCCGCGCCCGAGCCCCTGCACCACTGCGTCGGCGAGCGGCGGATCCGCGGCCACGCCCGACAGCGACAGCATGCGGTCGAAGATCTGGCTCGCGAGGGCGAGCGGGACCCGGGCCAGCTCGTACCGCGCGTCCGGCGGGAACAGCGAGCCCGTGCGGCGCTCGAGGGCGCCGAGCAGGTGCTGTCGCTCGCTCGCACACACGAACAGGAACCGCGCACGACCGCCCGATCGGCTGACCACCTTCGAGAACAGATCGGCGAGCTCGACCACGGCGCGGTCGTCCGCGCACAGCAGGTCGATGTCGTCGACGACGAACACGAACGGCTGACCGGCGACGGCGTTGGTGACGGCGCGGGTCACGAACGCGGCCGGCTGCTCGTTCGCGCTGGGCTGGATCCCGAACGCCGACAGGCCCGCCGCGAAGCTCGCCGCCGGCTGCGCGAGGTCCTCGCAGGCGAGCGCCACGATCCCGTGGTCCCGGAGGTGCGGGATCAGGCCCGCGCGCACCAGCGAGGTCTTGCCCACGCCGGGCTCGCCGTACAGTAGCCCCGCGCGGAAGCCATCACTGGTGACGAGCTTCGCGAGCTCATCACGCTCCGTCTCCCGGCCGTGCCAAACATCCCGCTCGGCCTCGCCGAACGGGTCGAGCCCCCGCACCGGCGACACCGTCCCTGGATAGGTCACCGCCACCGGGGCATCATACACAGGTGCCTGCCCGGGCGCCCCCGTGCGCGGGCAGCCGCCCCCCCGGGTCGATGGCCGCACGCTCCTCCGGAGCCAGGCGGCGCCGACGCCGCGCGGCGGCTGGGCGCGGCCTGACCGTGCAGGTCCACGTGCCACGTGCCACGTGCCACGTGCCACGTGCCACGTGCGGAGGCCCGCTCCGCCGTCGTATACACGGGGCGTGATCGCCAAGGTCGACGGACTCACGATCCACTACGGCAAGCGCCTCGCCGTGGATGGGTTGTCGCTGGAGCTGGCCGCCGGTGAGATCGCGCTGCTGCTCGGACCGAACGGCGCGGGCAAGAGCACCACGCTGTCGGCGATCGCGGGCACCGTCGTGCCCACGCGCGGGACGATCACCGTCGCGGGCGTCGATCTCGCCACCGCGCCCCGCGCCGCGCGCGGCAAGGTCGGGTTCGCGGACCAGCCGCCCGCGCTCTACGAGTTCTTCACCGTGCTCGAGCACGTCACGTTCGTCGCCGAGGCGCGGAGCAGCGATCGCGCGGCCGCCGAGGTGGTGCTCGCGTCGCTGGGGCTCGCGAACATCGCCGCCCGCCCATGCCGCGAGCTGTCGTTCGGCATGCGCCAGCGCGTGGGCCTGGCCGCGGCGCTCGTCGGCAGCGTGGAGCTGGTCCTGCTCGACGAGACCCTCAACGGCCTCGACCCGCACGCCTCGCGCTCGGCGCGCTCGGCGCTGCGCGCGGCGGCCGACCGCGGCGCCGCGGTGCTGATGTCCACCCACCTGCTCGGGGTCGCCGAGCAGATGTGCGATCGCATCCTCGTGATGGACAAGGGCAAGCTGATCGCGGACCGCCACGGCGCCGAGCTCGCGGCGCTGCTCGCGGGCGGGCCGTCCGCCGTCGAGGACCTCTACGTGTCGCTGGTCGCGGACGAGGGCCCCACGTGACCTCGGGCCAGCTGATCCGCTGGGCCTCCCTCCACGAGCGGCGCGCGCGCACGGGCGGCATCCTCGGCTCGCCCCTCGTCGATCGCGCTGCTCACCGGCGCCGCACTCGCGGGCTGGATCACCTGGCGCAGCGGCGCGGCGCCGGCCGCCGCGAGCCACGCCTGGCTGGCCGGCACGCTGGTGGCGTTCGGGCTCGCCTTCATGCGCGTGCCGTTCCACCTGTACTGGCGCGCCGACGCGGCGCTGCTCGCCCAGCTCCCGATCCCGGGCGAGGCGCTGCTCGATGCCGCGCTGTGGCGGTGCGTGCGCGCGGGCGCCGCCACCACCCTCACCGTGATGCTCGCCGCCGCGCCCCTCGCGCGGATCTCGGGCGAGCTCGCCCTCCGCCACCTCGCCCTCGCCGCCGCGCTCGGGCTCGCCGCCATGCTGCTGCTGCCCGCCGTGGCGCTCGCCGCCGCCGCGCTGGTCGCCGCCGGGCAGTCCGAGCGGATCACCGCGCTGCGGCGGGCCGCCGGCATCGATCGCGGGCGCCCCGCGCCAGCGGCCGCCTCACCACCCGCGCCCTCGACGGCGGCGCTCGGCGCGCTGCCCGGGTTCGCGTCGACGATCCTGTTCTCGCTGGTGCTGCTGTCCAGCGGCTGGCTGACCGGCGCCCCCGCGACGCTCCCCGCGGTGCCGGTGCTCGCCGCGATCTCCGCTGGCAGCGTGCTCGCCGTGCTCCTGCTGCGGGCGTCGGCCCCGCCGCTGATGGGCACGATCCTGCGGGACGTCTCGGCGCTCGATCGCCAGCGCCTCGCGAAGCTCGAGATCGCGCCACCCACCGCGCTCGAGCGCGGGATCGCGGGGCTTCTCGGCGCGGGTGCGCTCGCGTACGGCAAGGACGCCCGCCTGATGCGGCGCCGCTACCCGATGGCATTCGCGCTCGGCGCGCTCGTGTTCCTCGTGCTCGTGATCGTGGGCCTCACGCACCCCGCGGACCCGGCCCCGTGGCTGATCGCGACGATCGGCGGCGCCACGGTGTACGGCCTCGCCCTCGGCGGACGGCTGCGCCGGCCCCCGATCGAGCTCGCCCGCCTGACCGCCGCGCTGTCCGTCGAGCCCGCGGCCGTGCGGCGCGCGAAGATCGCCTGGCTCGCCGGCTGGTGGACGCTGTACGTCGGCGCGCCCGGCGCGTTCGCGGCGCTCCGCCAGGCCGAGATCAGCGGCGGGCTCGCGCTCGTCGGCGCCGGCACGCTGCTCGTGCTCGGCGCGGGCGTGGTCCGCCGCTGACGCCGAACGGTCCCACGGGGGCTCCGCGCCCGCCCCACGCGGCAAGCCGCGTAGGGTCCCCACCCCCGTTCGAGGTTGCTCCGCAAACTCTCAGGACACGGTGTGGAACACGTGCAGCGACCGCACGCCCGCGCCGACCGCCGGCTGCGAGCGCGGCGCGAGCTCGAATAGACACACCACCTCGGTCCGCCGCCCGGCCGCGACGTTGACCACCAGGGACGCCACGTTGGCGAGCACCAGATAGAGACCGAGGCCGGCGCCGCCCGACGAGGACAGCGCCGCGGGCTGCGGGCGGCCACGATCGGCACGCGCGCGGCGGAGGTGATCGATGATGTCGCGCTGGCGCAGCGTGCCGAGCCCATCGCCGACGGAGATCGCGAGCGTCTCGCCGTCGCATGCCCACCTCACCACGACCCGGCGGGCGGCGGCGCCCGCGCCGGTACCATCGGCCGCCGGGGTGGCCTCGCGCTGGGCGTTCATCAGCAGCTCGTCGACGACGCTGGTGATCCGGTGGATCACCGGCTTGCGGGCCCCGACGGTCTCGGCCCACGCACACACCTCGTCGACGGTGCGGCGGCGGTCGTCCTCGGCGCGCAGCGAGCGCTCGCCGATGCACGCGCCCTCGGCGAGGTACTTCTCGATGCCGAACACGTCGCCGCTGGCGAGCTTGGCCGAGGTCACCCCGAGCCGGCGATCTGACGGATCCTCGACGAGGTGGCTGACCGGCTGCTCGAGCATCAGCGTGATCAGGCCATCGTCGTCGAGGTCGTCGCCGACGACCACGACCGGCGCCGCGATCGACCTGAGCTGGTCCCCGGCCTGCTGCCGGGTGGCCCGGTCGACGACGACCAGCGCGGCGTGCGAGCAGTCCGCCGGCAGCGCGTCGACGTGCTCGATCGCCACGCCGGCCTCGGCCAGGGCCTGCGCGACGACGCGCCGGACGCCCTCGTCCCGGCTGACGCAGATCGCCCGGCGCGCCCTCATCGAGGTCACCATACAACGGGAACCTCCGGCCCTGGCTCCTTTTCCCGAGTCCCTGCTACGCTCGGTTGTCCATGGCGGAGCCGCCTCCGATCCGCAGGTCGTCGGTGACCAGGCCACCCCCGATCCCGCGCGCGCCGATCGCACCGCCGATTGCCCCGATGGCCGCGCGCACGGACGTGTCGTTCGGTGGGCCCGGTGGCGACGACGGTGGGGACGTCACGCGCAACCTCGACACGCCCGATGCGAGCGCGCTCGTCGAGCGCGTGCTCGAGCTGGTCGCGAGCGAGGCCGAGACGTTGCTCGCCGGGGACGATCGTGACGGGCGGATGGCGGACCTCTACGTCCGCACCGCGCTCGCGAGCTGGGACGCGCGCCACCAGGCCGAGGAGGCGAGCCGGTTCTTCGAGCTCGCCGAGCGGCACCCGCTGGCCCCGCGCATGCGGATCGCGGCGGCCCTCGCGGCCGCGGATCCCGGCCCCCTCGACCTCGTCGATCAGCGCCTCGGCGGCGATCCGGTGCTCGGCCTCGAGATCGCCGAGGCGTGGCTGTGGCGCCACGGCCGCGCGGATCGCGCCGCCGTGCTGTGCGACCGCCTGCTGCAGGCCCCGTCGGTGGTCACGGCGCAGCTGCGCGAGGTGGCCGCGCTCGCGCACGCCGCCTGCGGCGACTGGGCGCGCGTGATCGAGCTGCGCCGCGACGCGCAGACCTCCGCCACATCGCCCGAGGAGGTCGCGGCCACCGCCGCGCTGCTGCTCGACCGGCTCGACGAGCCCTCCCGCGCGCTCGACCTGTGCTGGGAGCGGGTGACCGCGGCGCCGGCATGGGCGCCCGGCCCGGCGGCGCTCGGCTGGCTGCGCGTGCTCGACGTCGGCCTCGCCGCCGCGACCGCCCTCGACGACGAGCGGCGGTTCGCCCTGCTCGAGAAGCGGGCCGAGCTGCTGACCGTGCTGCCCGAGGGCGACCTCGAGGCGCTCGCCACGCGCCACGCCGTCGCCGCCGAGCTCGAGCGCGATCGCGAGCACGCGCAGGCCGCGGCGCTGTGGACCCAGCTCGCCGACGAGCCCGCCGCCGACCGCGCGGGCGCGGCCCGTCGGATCGCGCAGCTCCGCACCGCCTGGTCGGCCGGCGGGGCGAAGGACCACGCCCTCGCGATCGCGGCGCACCGCGCGCTGTCCGCGGGCGTCGGCGCGAGCTGCCCCGAGGTCGCCGGCAGCCACATCTGGCGCGCGGTCGAGCTGGCCACCGCGGCCGGTGTTCCGGAGGCGCTCGACCTCGCGCGCGCCCTCGCGGAGATCATCACCAGCCCGGTCGCCGAGCGCTGGCTCGACCTGCTCGAGTTGACCGCTCCGACCGCCATCACCGTGGCCCGCCTCGAGGCGCGCGGCGGCGGGTTCCTGCGGTGGGCCGCCGCGATCGCCGAGCGCCTCACCCCTCCAGGGGAGCGGCCGATCCACGCGGCGCGGCTGTGGACGCGCGCGGTCGCCGAGGCCGGCGTCCCGACCAGCCGCGATCACCTCGCGCGCGTGCACCGCGGTGGCGACGAGGACGCGCTCGCGCTGGCGTACGCCGACGCCGCCCGTGCCGAGACCGACCCGCGGTGCGCGGCCGCGCTGTGGTGTGCGCGCGGCATCGTCGACCTCGCGCGCGGAGACTTCGTCGAGGCCGAGGACACGCTGCGCCAGGCCGCCCAGCTCGGCCCGCGCGATCCCTTCTGCCGCGCCGCGCTCGCCGCCGTGTACCGCACGAGCAAGCGCCACGACGCGCTCGCCCTGATGCTCGCGGAGCTCGCGCTGTCGCTCGCGAGCCCGGACGCGCGCGCCCAGGCCGCCCGCGAGTACGCCGAGCTGCTCGACGAGCACCTCGGGGATCCGGCCGGCGCGCGCGCGGCCCTCGAGCGGATGGTCGCGGAGCGCCCGGCCGACCCCGATGCGCTGCTCGCCCTCGCGCGCCTGTGCGACCGCGGCCAGGCGTGGGATCGCGCCCTCGAGCTGCGCCGGCGCGCCGCCGAGCTCGTCCCCACCGCGATCAAGCGCGCCGAGATCCTCGTCGACATCGCCCGCGGCGAGGAGCGGCGCGGGGACATCCCGGCCGCGCTCGCGGTGCTCCAGCGCGCGGTCGAGCTCGGCCGCACCGAGGCCCTGCGCGAGCAGGTGCGCCTGCTGCGCGCCGCCGGCCAGCCCGATCAGGCACTCGCCGCCGCCCGCGCCGAGCTCGCCACCGAGCCGGGCATCCAGCGGCGGATGCTGCTGCAGCACGACATCGCGCAGCTGCTCACCGAGCTCGGCCGCGATCCCCGCGCCGCCGTGCTCGCGTACCTCGACGTCCTCGCCGCCGATCCCAACCAGCCCGACGCGCTCGCCGGCATCGAGGCGCCCGCCCGCGCCCTCGGGATGTGGGAGGAGCTGGCGCGCGCGTTCCGGGGCGCCCGGCGCAGCCCGCACACCCTCGAGGTGCTCGGCGAGGCGCTCACCCACCAGGGCGCGTGGGCCGAGCTCGTCGACATCCGCCGCCGCCAGCTCGACGACGCGGGCACCCCCGCCGAGCACGCCCGCCGTGCCAGCGAGCTCGCCACGCTGTACGCCGAGCACCTCGGCGATCGCGAGGGCGCGATCCGCATGCTCACCCTCGCCCAGGGTGGGGTCTACGACGCCGCCCGCCAGCGCGAGCTGGTGCGCCTGCTCGGCGCCGCCGAGCGCTGGGCCGCGCTCGAACCCGTGCTCGAGCGCGCGCTCGACGCGCTGCCCGCGACCGATCTCGAGGGACAGACCACCCTGATGCTCGAGCTCGGCGCGCTGCGCGCCCAGCGCCTCGGCAAGATCCAGGAGGCGATCGGCGCCTACGAGAACGTGCTGCAGCTCCGGCCGGGGCACGAGGAGGCGGCGACCGCGCTCGAGGCGCTGTACGCGGGCGGCGGGCGTGACCGCGAGCTGCTGCGCGTGCTCGAGGTCCGCGCCGAGAGCACCGCCGACCTGCCCACCCGCTCGCAGCTGTACGCGCGCGTGGCCGGGTTGCGCGCCACGCGCGGCGACACCGAAGGCGCGCTCGCGGCGTACACCGCGGCGTTCGCGGCGGATCCGGCGAACCGCGAGGTGTTCACCTCCATGGAGCGCGTCTGCTACAAGGCGGAGCGCTGGGCCGCGGCGATGCAGCTCTACGAGAGCGCGATCGCCCACGTCGAGAACGGCGCCACGCGCGCCTACCGGCTCGGCGATCTGTACGCGCGGCGCGGCAACGTGCAGCTCAACTTCCTCGGCCAGCTCGAGGAAGCGGTGCGCTCGTTCCAGAAGGTGGTCGAGGTCGACGCCCAGCCGACCGCGGCGGTCAAGGTCCTCGAGAGCCTGTGCGTGAAGCTCGGCACGTGGAAGCCGTTGATCGACGCCTACGAGCAGCGCGGCGAGAGCCAGCGGGATCCCGCCAAGCGCGCCGAGGCCCTGCGCGCCGCCGCGCTGATCGCGTCCGAGCACGTCGGTGACCACCGGCTGTCGATGCGGCTCCAGCACAAGCTCCTGACGGTGGATCCGATGGATCCCGCGGCGGTCGCCAGCCTCGAGCGGCACTACCAGAACGAGCAGGACAACACCGGGCTCGTCGATCTGCTCAAGCTGCGCCTCGCGCACGTGGCCGATCCCGAGGAGTCGATCGAGCTGCTCAAGAAGATCGCGCGGACCTCCGAGGAAGGCGCGCGCGACGTCGACACCGCCACCGAGCACTACAAGCGCATCCTCGAGATCGAGCCCGAGAACCGCGAGGCGCTCGACGCGCTCGGCCGGATCTACGAGTCCACCGAGCAGTGGGCCGACCTGATCGAGATCACCAAGAAGCAGATCAAGGTCACCACGGACCGCTCGACCAAGGCCCTGCTGTACTTCCGCGCGGGCTCGGTGATGGAGTCCAAGTTCGCGCGCGAGCACGACGCCATCCGCTACTACGACGCGGCAATCAAGGCGTCCGCGACCTGCCTGCCCGCCGTCCACGGCCTGCGCGACCTGTACCGGCGCCGGGCAGAGTGGCCCCGCGTGATCGAGACGCTCGAGCTCGAGGTCAAGCTGTGGCAGGACGACAAGGAGCGCGCCGGCGTGTTCGCGCAGATCGGCAGCGTCTACGACAAGCAGCTCGGGGATGCCGAGCGCGCGCTGCGGTTCTACGAGACCGCGCTCGAGGTCGACCCCGAGTGCTTGCCCGCCAACCAGGCCCTGTTCGAGCACCACTTCGCGGGCCACGCCTGGGACAAGGCCCAGCCGATCGCCGATGCGCTCGCGCAGAAGTCGATGCGCGAGGGTGACCCCACCACCCGCAGCGACTTCTACCGCAAGCGCGGCATCGTCGCCCGGATGACCGGCGACCCGCGGGCGGCCGCCGAGAGCATGATCGTCGCCCTCGAGATCAAGCCGACCAGCGCCGCTGCCCTCGACGATCTCGGCGCCCTCGTGCGCGAGCGGCCGGATGCGTGGGACTTCGAGACCGCCTACCGCGAGCTCGAGAAGGTCTACAAGAAGCGCGAGGACGTCGGCCCCTTGCTCGCGCGCGTCCACGTCGGCCGCGCCGTGCTGATCGAACGCGAGGGAGACCTCGATCAGGCCGCCGAGCTGTACCAGCAGGCCCTCGAGCTCGCCCCCGACGACCTCACCGTGCTGTCGGCGGTGGTCGACTTCCACGCCGACATGCGCCGGTGGACCCAGGCCGTGGCGGCGATCGAGCTGTTCCTCCAGGCGCCCGGCACCTCGGCGGACGATCGCCTGCGCGCGCGGATGCGGCTCGCGCTGCTCCACGGCGACAGCCAGCTCGACGCTCCCCGCGCGATCGCGGTGCTGCGCGAGGTGCTCCAGACCGCCCCCGAGCACCAGGACGCGTACTACCAGCTCGCCCAGCAGTGCTTCCTGATCGGGGCCTACGCCGACGCGCGCGCCGCGATCGATCGCGTGATCGAGCTCGCGAGCGCCCCCGGGGTGGAGCTGTCGGCCGAGGCGCTCGCCCGCTACTACTACTACAAGGGCCGGATCCTCGACGCCGCCGGGGATCCGCGCGCCGCCGCGCCCCAGTACCGCCGCGCCACCGAGTACGACCCTGCCTACGCCCCCCCCGCCCTGGTGCTGGCCCGGCGCTCCGCGGACGCCGGCGATCAGCGCCAGGCCGAGACGATCCTGATCGAGGCGGCGCACGCCGCGATGGCCCAGGGCGGCCCGCGCGCCGCCGTGCCCCTCCAGCGTGGCCTCGCGCGGATCCTGCTCGCCTCCGGCGATCGCGCCGCCGCGATCGAGGCCTACCGCGGCATCCTCAACGTCGAGCCCGACAGCGCCAGCGATCGCGTGGCGCTCGCCGAGATCTACGCCGTCGACGATCCGCCCCGCGCGATCGGCGAGCTCCGCAAGGTGCTCGAGCGCGACATCCACCACGCGCCGGCCTACCGCCTGCTCGCCTCGTTCCACACCCGCACGGCCGACGTCGAGCGCGCGAACCGCGTGCTGACCGCGCTCGACCTGCTCGGGTTCGCCGAGGAGGCCGACCGCTCGACGGCCCAGCGCCTGCGCGCCGTGCGCACGCCCCTGCCGCTGCGCTCGCCCCTCGACGAGGATCGCCGCGAGCGCTTGCTGCTGACCCCGGCGGCCCGCGAGCCGCTCGGCCACGTGTTCTCCGCGTTCGCGGAGCCCCTCTCGCTCCAGGGCTCGGCCCCGTCGCTCGGCGAGAACCTCACGCCCGCCCAGGCCGCGGACCCGCGGCTGCTCCAGCTCGCGAACGAGCTCGGGTTCCTGTTCGAGGTCGAGGCCGACGTGTTCGTCGCCGAGCGCGTACCCGGCCTGATCGCGGTGACCTCGTTCCCGCGCCGCGTGCTGGTCCTCGATCGCATGCTGCTGGTCGAGACCGAGCCGGTGCTGCGGTTCCTCGTCGGCTATGCGCTCGAGGCGATCCGCGGCGGCTACGCGATGCTGCTGCAGCTCGGCGCGCGCCAGCGCAAGGACCTCGCCGCCCTGCTGCGCGCCCTCCTCGCGGCCGACGCCGAGATCCCCGGCCCAGCGGCCGACCTGGTCAACAACGCCAGCCCCGCGGCCCAGAAGGTCCTCGAGCAGCACGCCGGGGCGCGTGACGTCGATGCCAGCGCGTGGATCGACGGCATGCTCGCGTGCGCCAAGCGGGCGGGCCTGCTCGCATGCGACGACTTTGCGGCCGCGATCTGGGCGGTCGCCCGGCTGTCCGGCGAGCGCCCCGACAGCCACGACGCCACGGTCGCCCTCGGCTCGGTGCTCGGCGGCCCCGACCTCGTCCGGTTCTACCTGTCCGACGACTACCAGCAGCTCCGCGACGGCCTGACGGCCGGTTGAGGCAGGCTCCCGACATTGACCTACAGAGAGGCGATTGGCGAATCGCCCGGGGCTCCCTGGATCGGCGCGGAGGTGCGGCGTAGACTTGGAGGTACAGTCAGTTATGCACCAGCGGTGTAATCAGCCATACCGCCGTTACGGAGCGCCGGAGGAGCGATGAGTCAGAAGTTCCAGGCCTCGGTTCAGCACCGAGCTGACGTCAGCTACGTCAAGCTCGGCGGCGTCATCGACGAGGACAACGAGCTCACCGACCTCGTCGACAAGATCCCGACGGGCACCGTCGTGATCGACCTCGGGGAGATCGAGCGCATCAACTCGTGCGGCGTGCGCGACTGGGTGAACTGGCTCTCGAAGCTCGAGAACAACGGCACCCGCTCGGTGCTCGTCGAGTGCTCGCCCGCGATCGTCGCGCAGATCAACCTCGTCAACAACTTCACCGGCAATGGGGTCGTCAAGAGCTTCTACGTCCCCTACTTCTGCCCGGAGTGCGACGAGGAGAAGGTGCTGCTGGTCGAGGCCTCCGACATGGGCCCGGCGCCGCACGAGCCGCCGACGTGCCGCTGTGACGAGTGCGATCTCGTCATGGACTTCGACGACATGCCGGACTCGTACTTCGCGTTCCTGTCGAACCACAAGAAGATCGCCGAGCCCGACCGGGTCAACGGTGTCGTCGCGCGCGTCAGCGACGCGGGTGCGACCGGCAAGGGCAAGGTTCGCTCGCGCGCGAGCGCGCCCAGCCTGACGGCCTCCACGCCAAACGTCAGCGTCCCGTCGCTGCCGTCGATCCAGCGCGCGAGCACGCCGTCGTCACGGAGCCCGTCCGGGCCGCCGAGCGGGTCGGCCCCGGCGCTGAGCCGCCCGCAGTTCGGAAGTCGCCCGCCCCCGGGCCCCGGCAGCCAACCGTCGAGCCAGTTCAGCGCGCAGTACAGCGCGGGCGGCCAGGCGATGCCGAGCGGCAACTTCAGCTTCGCGCCACAGCAGGTGACGAGCGCCGTGCCGCCCACGCCGCGCTCGAACCCGATCGTGATCGTCCTGATCGTGGTCCTGATCGCGGCGATCGGGGTGCTCGCGTACCTCGTGATGATGAAGTAGCGACGCGCGCCGGGTTCGCCAGGCTCACGGGGCGGCGAACGAGTGCTCGCTCGTCTCCTCGAGGTAGTGCAACAGGTAGTCGCCCAGCGGGCCCGGTGATTCGCGCTCGATCAAGTTCGGGGGGTGTTGCCGAGCTCGGCCTGATCGACCAGCGACCTCGTCTGCCGGCGTCGATCGAAACTCGGTGAACACGTCGCCCGTGCGCGACATCCGCCAGGTCTCGGAGAGCAGGATCCGCGGCGGGACGGGCTGACCGGTACGCACCAGCGCCGACACCGCGGGTGGCGCGAGCATCAAGCTCGCCGCGAAGCCGGTCCAAGCGCCGCCGAGGACTCCCGCGACCAGCACGCCGACGGCGAGCGTGTGGCAGGAGCCACCGAGGCGCGCGAACGCACCGAGCCGCGTGAACGCACCGAGCCGCGAGGCGACGACGAGGCCGAGCACCGCCGCGAGGGCGGGGAAGGCGACGCGGACCACCCCGCCGGGCACGCGCCTCAGCGCACGGTCGGCGGCGTGGAGCCCCATCCCGCCGGCGCCCCCGACGAGGATGCCGAGCCCGGTGGCGGCGAGCACCGACAGCGCAGACTCCCCCGCCGGGAACAACGCGGACTCGACGACCGCCAGGCCAGCGCCGGCGAGCGCGCCCGCGGCACCCCACCCGAGGCGAGGGCCAGCCTCACCCTCGACGTGCTCGACAGCGGATGCTGCGCTGCCGCCGTCGCGCGCGGACATGCCACCAGGAAAGGTCAAACACGGTCCGCATGGCGGCGATGCCCCGCCGGGTCGCGCGGCACGCCGCGTGTCAACCGCCTTGACCGCCCAGATCTCACGCCGTTTTCTCGAGGGCCCCCGGCCCAGTCCCGGGGCCGGTAGTAAGGGCCCGCGAATGGACAAATCGATCGATGATCGCAGGCGAGCCGCCCCGCGGGCGAGGCGCGACGAGGGAGCGTACCCGTCGGTACGCGACCGAGGAGGAACGACGCCCCCGGGGATGGATCGACCGCGAGGGCGATTGAGATGTCCATTCGCGGGCCCTAAGGTGGCCGGATGGCCGAGAGCACCGCGCACGCCGACGACGCCGAGGCCCTCCGGCGGGACGTCACCACGAAGCTCTACAGCGAGCTCGCCACGTACCCGGGCATCGCCACTCGCAACGACCTGTACCTGGCGATGGCGTACGCGGTGCGCGACCGCCTGAGCCACCGCTGGGTCCACAGCATGCGGACGTTCCTCGAGAACAAGCACCGCGCGCTGATCTACCTGTCGGCCGAGTACCTGATCGGCCCGCAGCTCGGCGCGAACTTGCTCGCGCTCGGGCTGACCGAGGCCGCCACGCACGCGCTCGAGGGCACCGGCGTGACGCTCGACGCCCTGCTCGAGGCCGAGGAGGAGCCGGGCCTCGGCAGTGGCGGCCTCGGCCGGCTGGCCGCGTGCTTCATGGAGTCCACGGCCACGCTCGATCTCCCCGCCATCGGTCACGGCCTCCGCTACGAGTTCGGCATCTTCGATCAGGACATCCGCGATGGCTGGCAGGTCGAGCGCACCGACCGCTGGCTGCGCAAGGGCAACCCCTGGGAGATCCGGCGCTACGAGATCGAGCACGCCGTCGGGTTTGGCGGCCACACCGAGAACTGGACCGACGAGCACGGGCGCATGCACGTGCGGTGGGTGCCCGAGCGGATCGTCAAGGGGGTGCCCTACGACGTGCCGGTCGCGGGCTACGGCACGACCACCACGAACTTCCTCCGCCTGTGGAGCGCGGTCGCCGACGAGGAGTTCGATCTGGATGCGTTCCAGATCGGCGAGTACTGGCGCGCCGTGGAGTCGAAGATCCGCAGCGAGAACCTGACCAAGGTCCTCTACCCGAACGACTCGAGCCCGGCCGGCCGCCAGCTCCGCCTCGAGCAGCAGTTCTTCTTCGTGTCGTGCGCCCTGCAGGACAGCATCCGGATCCTGCTGATGCGCGGCTCGATCCGCGAGATCGCCTCGGTGTTCGCGATCCAGCTCAACGACACGCACCCCTCGCTCGCGGTCGCCGAGCTGATGCGCCTGCTCGTCGACGTCCACAACCTCGGGTGGGACGAGGCGTGGGAGCTGACCACGAGCGCGATCTCGTACACCAACCACACCCTGATGCCGGAGGCGCTCGAGACCTGGCCGCTGCCGCTGATGCAGCGGCTCCTGCCCCGTCACGCCGAGATCATCTTCGAGATCAACCGGCGGTTCCTCGACGAGGTACGCACCCGGTTCCCCGAGGACGAGGCGCGTGCTCGCCGGATGAGCCTGATCGGCGAGGCCGGCGACAAGAACATCCGCATGGCGCACCTCGCGACCGTGGCGAGCCACCACGTCAACGGCGTCGCGGCGCTCCACTCGCGGCTGCTGCGCGAGACCGTGCTCAAGGACTTCGCCGAGATGTGGCCCGAGCGGTTCACCAACGTGACCAACGGCGTCACGCCGCGCCGGTTCGTCGCCCTCGCCAACCCCCGGCTCGCCGAGCTGATCACCGACGCGATCGGCACCGGCTGGCTGTCGGACCTCGACCGGTTGCGCGAACTCGAGGCGTTCGCCGAGGACCCCGCGTTCCGGGTTGACTGGGCGGCCGTCAAGCACGCGAACAAGGTCGCCCTCGCCGGCTGGCTGCGGCACAGCCACACACTCGTCTGTGACCCGACGGCAATGCTCGATGCACAGTGCAAGCGGATCCACGAGTACAAGCGCCAGCACCTCAACTTGCTCCATGCGATCACTCTGCTCGAGCGGATCCGCCACGGCGAGGACATCGGCGCGCCGCGCACGATCCTGATCGCGGGCAAGGCCGCGCCGTCGTACTGGACCGCCAAGCTGATCGTCCGCCTTGCCCACGGCGTGGCCACCGCGATCGCCGCAGACAGCCGCGCGCGGGACCACCTGCGCGTGGTGTTCGTGCCCGACTTCAACGTCAAGAACGCGCAGCGGATCTACCCTGCCGCGGACCTGTCCGAGCAGATCTCGACCGCCGGCATGGAGGCGTCGGGCACCGGCAACATGAAGTTCGCGCTCAACGGGGCGCTCACGATCGGCACGCTCGATGGCGCCAACGTGGAGATCCGCGACGCGGTCGGCGCCGACGAGTTCTTCCTGTTCGGGCTCGACGCCGAGCAGGTCCTCGCCAGGAAGGCGGCCGGCTACCGCCCCGCCGAGGAGGTCGCCAGGGACGCCGACCTGGCGCGTGCACTCGAGCTGATCCGCCAGGGCGCATTCTCGCCGGGCGACCGCGGCCTGTTCCAGCCGTTCGTGCAGGAGCTGCTCGACAAGGACCCGTTCCTCGTCCTCGCGGACTTCCGCGCCTACCTCGACGCCCAGGCCGCGGTCGAGAACCGCTGGCGGGATCCGGAGCGCTGGGTGCGCTCGTCGATCCTCAACACGGCGCGCTCCGGGCGGTTCTCGTCAGACCGCTCGATCCGCGAGTACGCCCAGCAGATCTGGCGCGTGCCGGCGGTGCCGAGCCGCACCCACCAGCGGATGATGCTGACCAGCCCACTGATCAGCGGGCGGCCGGAACCCTAGACCGTCAGGCCCTTCTTGTAGGCGAGCAGCTCCTTCTGGGTCTTGAGCAGGAGCTGGTTGGTCTCGAGGAGCTCCTTGGTGCGCGTGCGCACCTGGTTGGCCAGGCGCTCGCGCTCGCGGGCCTCCTTCTCGAGCATCTCCTGGTACTTGATCTGCACGACGGCCTCGTCCGTGACGTTGCGCTGGATCTCGAGCGCGCCCACCGGGTTGCCGTGCTCGTCGGTGATCGGCACCGCCGACAGGATGAACCGCAGCTTCTGCTCCTCCCCGGCGATCGAGCCGGAGATCTCGTCGAGGCGCACGTGCCGGTTGGTGGCCCAGCACTGGTTGGCGATGCAGTCGGTCTTGCAGATGTTGAGGTTGAGCACCTCGAAGCAGTGCTTGCCCTTGAGCCCGCGGCCGAGCTGGCGCGGCAGCAGCGCGAAGAACGCGCGGTTGAAGTCGACGATGCGGCGCTCGTGATCGACCACGAAGTAGCTGTCGACGATCGCGCTCGCGACCCGCTTGAACTCGTTGAGGAACTGGGTGAGCGCCGGCGCGACCTGATCCACGCCTCGATGCTACCAGGGTTCGCCAAGGCCGGGGCCGTCACCGCCCCTGCGTCATCCGCAGCATGCCGAGCGGCGTCTTGACGATGATCGCGAGCTCGGTGCGAAGGAACGTGCCCATGCCCTCGAGGGACGCGGTGTAGGCGAAGTCGTAGAGCAGCTTGATCCGCATGTCGTCCGCGAGCGAGCCGCGCGTCTCCTCGAGCTGCCACGGGTTCTGCAGTATCGCGGCGAGCCTGGCGATCGCGCTGCCCTCGGGGATCGAGCCGGTGTAGCCCAGCGAGATCTGGGCGAGCCCGGTGATGCCCGGCTTGACGTCGCGCATGCGCTCCTCGAACAGCGGGATCGCATACGATCGATCGCGGAGCAACTCGGGCCGCTCGGGCCGCGGGCCGACCAGGCTCATCCTGCCGATCCGCACGTCCCAGAACTGCGGCAGCTCGTCGATGCGGGACCGGCGGAGGAACCGCCCAACACGCGTGATGCGCGGATCGTCGGCACCCGCGACCACGATCCCGGTGCGGCGCTCCGCGGGCCGCAGCCGCTCGCCACCATCCCGACGTGGATGGCCGCCGCGGACGTGCTGGTGCTGCCCAGCCACGTCGAGGGCACCCCCAACGTCGCCCTCGAGGCGCTGGCAAGCGGCCGCCGCGTGATCGCCACTGCGGTCGGCGGGGTTCCCGATCTCCTCACCTCGGACGTCCTCGGCGCGCTGGTCCCACCGGGCGCTCCCGCCTCACTCGCCGCCGGGATCGTGGGCTCGCTGGCCACGCCGTACGCGGCCGCGGCGGTCTCCGCGCTGGGTGCACGGGGCGGCTGGGACGCCAGCGCGGGTGCGCTGCACGACGTGCTGGTTGGCGCGGCGACTGCTTCCCACGCCTGAGCGATGCGACCGCCTGCGAAGACCTCTGGCTCCCCCACATCGGCGTCGAGGCACCCCCTCGAAGCTCGGTGATGGCTGGGCTGTGGACGTGCCTCCCGAACACCGCCGACCACGTGAGCTCGCTCGGCGAGCAGATCGCGGTCTACGACTGCGTCGGCGCGTGGGCGACGCCCCGGGCTCGACGCCGCGAGCACCCGGCGCGCCGCTGATGAGCTCGATGCGTCAGGCGTGTGTGATCGCGCGCGCGATCCGGATCCCGTCGAGCGCGGCCGAGACGATGCCACCAGCGTAGCCCGCGCCCTCGCCGCACGGGTACAGATCCGCGAGATCGGGCGAGGTCAGCGTCGCCGGATCGCGGGGCACGCGCACCGGCGACGACGTCCGCGACTCGACGCCGATCAGCACGGCCTCCTCCGTCAGGAACCCGCGCATCTGGCGATCGAATGGCGCGAGCGCCTCGCGCAGCCGCGCGGCCAGCGGGACGCCCGTGGCATCGAGCACCTCGCCGATGTCCCCGGCCTGCAGGCCCGGCTCGTAGCTGCTGCTGGGCACCGTGCTCGAGCCCTTGCCGCGCACGAAGTCCGTGGCGCGGGTGGCCGGCGCGCGCAGCATGCCGCCGCCCGCGATCAGCGCCGCGCGCTCGAGCCGCCGCTGCAGCTCGATGCCACCGAGCGGGCGCGGCAGGCCGAGGCGGTCGAGGTCCGCGAGCTCGACGGCGACCACCAGCCCCGCATTCGCGTACGGCGAGTCGCGCCGCGACAGGCTCATGCCGTTGACGACGAGGCCGTCGGTCTCGGTCGCGGCGGGTACGATCCAGCCGCCCGGGCACATGCAGAACGAGAACGCGCCGCGGCCATCGCTCGGCGTGTACGCGAGCCGGTAGGCGGCCGCCGGCAGCTTCTTGTGTCCCGCCGCGCGGCCGTACTGGATCCGATCGATCAGCGGCTGCGGGTGCTCGATCCGCACGCCCATCGCGAACGGCTTGGCCTCGAGCTGCACGCCCGCGCGCATCAGCATCTCGTGGACGTCGCGGGCCGAGTGCCCGGTGGCGAGCACCACCGCGCGCCCGATCACCTCGCCGCCGTCGGCGAGGCGCACGCCGATCGCGCGGCCGTCGCGCACCACCAGCTCGGTGGCGCGCGCGCCGAACCGCAGCTCGCTACCGACCTTCTCGAGGCTGGCCCGCATCGCGGTGATCACCTTGGGCAGCTTGTTCGAGCCGATGTGCGGGCGCGCGTCGACGAGGATGTCGGCCGGGGCGCCGTGGAGCGCGAGCACCTCGATCACGTCGCGCACGTCACCGCGCTTGTGCGAGCGCGTGTACAGCTTGCCGTCCGAGTAGGTACCCGCGCCGCCCTCGCCGAAGCAGTAGTTGCTGTCCGGTTCGACGGTGCCGTGCTGGGTCAGGCCCTTGAGATCGCGGCGGCGCGCCTGCACCTGCTTGCCGCGATCGACGATCACGGACGGAACGCCGGCGCGCGCGAGCTCGTACGCGCAGAACAGGCCCGCCGGGCCCCCGCCGACGATCACCACCGGTGGCCCGGACACCTCGCGCAGCGGCGCGCCGCCCACCACCTCCGCCGGCTGCGCCGCGCCGACCACCAGGTGAAACCGGATCCGGCCCTTGCGCGCGTCGATCGAGCGCTTGCGCAGCTCGAGCGGGGGCAGCGCCTTGACGTCGACCTCGAGCTGCGCCGCGAGCTTGCGGGCCAGGGCCGCCGGGTCATCCGGCTCGTCGAGCCCGAGTTCGACGGTGTAGTCCTGGTCCGGGTCGAGGTCCATCCGCGCCAAATCTAGTACGGATCAGCGCGCCGGACTCACAGCGAGCCGACGATCTTCCTGATCACGCGGTCGGGCTGGTCAGGCACGAGGAGCCCGCCGGCATCGAGGGCAGGCCCACCGTCGCCATCGAGGAATCCGCCGGGGCTGGCCGGGTGCGGCCTGGGCCCCGGTCGCCGCTCGAGGTCGAGCCCGGGCAATGCGCCCGCCGGCGCGCGCAGCGGCCCGCCCCGCCGGGATCGGGGTGGGATAGACTCGGGCGCGTGAGGCGGCAGCGCATCATGGCGGTGTGCGCGGACGAGACTCTCGCCCCTCGCCTGGTCGCGGCCCTCGACGCGACAGGCGGGCTGGTCGAACTCCACGCAACATTCACGGACCTCGCCCCACGAGAGACCGACGTCGCCTTGTGCGTGGTTCATCTCGACGGACACCTCGCGGAGGCGGGCAGCACGGTGCTGTCACGTGTTCCGCGCGGATGCAACGTGGTCATCGTCCTGCCCCGGGCGAACCTGGCGCAGTTCGTGAGTCTGATGCAGGCGTCCGAGACCGTCGCGAGCCTGCTCGTGGCCGAAGATCTGCTGGAACATCAGCTCACCGCCATCGCCGCGAGGCTCCTGACCCGAGACCTGTTCGGACTCGGCAAGACGCTCGGCGCGGACGTCGAGGTCCGCACGCACACGGTGCACGACTACCTCGAGCGCACATCGTGTATCGAACACGTCGCGGCGTTCGTCGCGGAGCACAACCTGCCTCGACCCACCCGGGTCGCGATCGAGCAGTGCATCGATGAGATGCTGATGAACGCTCTGTACGACGCCCCCGTCGACGACGAGGGCGTCCACGTGTTCGCGAACGTGCCCGTACGAACGCGCACCGGGCTTCGCATCGATCAGGCGGTGCTGGTCCAGTACGCGTTCGACGGCGTGACCTTTGGACTCTCGGTCCGAGATGCGTTCGGCAGCCTGGAACGCGCAACCATCCTGCGTGTCCTGTACAAGTGCCTGCACGCCGACGACAAGGTCGATCGGAAGGAGGGAGGCGCAGGCGTGGGCCTGTTCCTGATGGTCAGCGAGGCGACGAGCGTCGCCTTCCACCTGGTGCCTGGTCTGGCGACGGAGGCCGTCTGTACGTTCAACGTCAGCGCAGAGCAGACGCGGCTCGGCCAGCTCACCGTGATCACGGAGCGCAGCGACGTCACGGGTGCCCTGGTGTCGGGCCGGAAGCCGGCGCGCGCGCTGCGCCCCACGCCGATGGCCGGCCTCCTCACGCGTCATCGTCGCGCTGTGATCGGAGGCGCCACGCTCGTGGCGGTGGGCGCCGCGATACTCCTGGCGGCACGGCTCGTGCGGACGCCCCCGCTTCCGCCGGCGGCGACGCTGCGCGTCGAGTCACAGCCCGCCGGCGCGAGCGTGTGGGTTGATGGCGTGCGCTCAGGCGAGACACCCGCGATGTTGACGCACCTGCGCCCCGGCGCTGACGTCGCGCTCAAGCTCGACCATCGCGGGTACACGTCCGCCGACATCAGGGTGCAGGTGCCACCGCCCGGCCGCACCCACACGCACGTCGAGGCGCTGACGCGCGATCCGGCGCTCGCCCGCGTCCGACTCGTGAGCACACCTCCGGGGGCCCGGGTTCGGCTGCTCGACGCGAGCGCTGGAGCCCTGGAGGATCGCACCTACACCCCGGCCGACGTGTTCGTCGAGGTCAACCTTCCTCGCCGCTTCGTTCTGACGATGCCGGGCTACGTGCCCCTCGCGGTCGAGGCCATCGCCCCTCCGGGCGACGGGACGCTCGAGCGCGGCGGCGTCCTCGCACCGGGGACAGACATCCGGATCGAAGCGAGCGTGCCGGGAACGGTCACGGTCGCGAGGGCGCCCCACTGCGCGGACGTCCCGGTGCCTGCGACGTGCACGCTGTCGCCGGGGACGTACGAGCTGGCGTTCACCGCGGCCACAGGCGAGCGCCAGGCGCGTGCCGTCGATGTCCACGACACCGACCTGGCCGTGCGCTTCGAGATCGACCGTCACTGACTCGCCTTGTGAACCAAGAACCGCGCTGCTAGCATTCGTTCCTGATGAAGCGGAACGTTGCTGGTCTTGTCGCCGTGCTGTCCGCGATCCTCGTCCACGCGCATCCGCTGCCAGCAGATGCATGCGGAGTCAAGCTGACGATCAAGACAGCCGCACCGCGCAAGGCGGGGGCGCACTCGTCGAACCCGTCGGAGGTGCTGCTGATCGGCTCGAAGTCTGGCCGTCTCGAGCGGGAGCTCGTTGCCGCCGGCCACAAGGTCGAGGTCGCACCGAGCGCGTCTGCGGCCAAGCGTCGGCAGTACGCCATCATCGTCGTCGATTCTGCTGACGGAGCCGATGCCCGCGCCGCCTTCCCGGGGGCCCAGGTCCTCGTCCGCTCGGGCGATGTCACGGCGGATGTCCGGACCGTGGAAAAGCAGGTCGCCCGCCGGCCGGTCCGGACGGATGTTGGACGCGCCGTCGTGGCCGCACGCGTCAACCGGAAGCCGATCGCGACCGGTCCCGAGGTCGTCAAGCCGCGGACGCTCGTTGACACCAAGGACATCACCGAGCCGACGGGCCCCGTGAAGCCCCGGCCCGGCGCGACCGCCGTGGCGGCGGTCGACCCGCGCCCGCCGGCACGGCCCGTGACGCCCCCGCCTGTCGCACCCACGCGCATCGAGGTCACCCCGCCGGTTTCCCCTCCCCCCGAGGTCACGCCAGCCCCGGCGCGGAAGCCCAAGGCGGTCGCGGCGGTCGCCTTCCGCAAGGAGGTCAACTTCGGCCTCGGTGGCACCACGCTGACCGGGCGGGCGATCTATGCCCTCAACACGGACGCACAGTGGCTCGCCGGCAACGAGGCGGTCAGCCTGGTCATCGAGGGCCACGCGGATCCCACGGGCAGCGACGAAGCCAACTTGGTGCTGTCGCAGAAGCGCGCCGAGGTCGTCCGCGAATTCCTCATCGGCAAGGGTGTCGATGGCGCCCGCCTCGAGGTCGCCGCGTTCGGCGACACCAAGCTCAAGTACGGCGCCCGCGACGGTCGCAACCGGCGCGTGATGCTCGTGCCCAAGGAGTAAGCCCTCGCGGGCCGTGTGCCTGCTACTTGCGCGGTGCGACGATCAAGCTCGCGAGCCGGTCGTACTCTGCGACCGCGGCCGAGTGCACCTCGTTCCAGGCGGCGGGCGGGAAGCCGGTGTGGAAGCCCTCGATCCCGCCATCGGCCGCCACGAAGATCGTGATCGGGAAGCCCGACGCGTCGATGCCCTCGAGACCGGGCGGCAGGATCTCGTTGTACCGGTCCAGATCGCCGTCGACGGGGATCACCTCCCAGGGGATCTGATACTTCGCCTTGAAGGCGTTGGCCTGCGTCTTGTTGTACGCAGGATCCTCGGTGAACTCGTACGAGAGCGACACGACCTGCAGCCCGGCGGCTGCGTGCGTGGCCTGCAGCTCCTTGAGCTTCACCGAGGCGTGGCCACACGCCGGGCACCAGCTCCCACCGAGCTCGACGATCAGCGGCTTGCCCAGGTACGGCGCCCGTGCGATCTGAGGGATCGAGAGCTTCGGGCGCGTGCTGACGAGCCGGGTCTGGATCTCGAGTTCGAAGTCCGGCGTGCGCTCGCCGGTCAGCGCCTCCTTCCACGCGAGCGCCTGCCCCGCCGTCCACGTGCCGGTGAGGGCCGAGCCCTTCTCGTCGAGCTCGCCGACGAACATGAACGGTGCCGCGCCGTCGAACGCCGACAGCCGGACCGTCCGCCCCTCCTGCGAGCCCGCCATCAACGCCAGGTTGCCGGTCTGGAACGCGAGCGCGGCGGTCAGCTCCGCGCCCTCGCCGTGCTTGATCGTGAGCTTGCCACGCTGGTCGGGGAAGGAGATCTTCCACACGCCCGCGGCGTCGGGCCCGCCGGGGGCCACAGGCAAGCGGAGGGCGGGATCCGGCTTCGCCACCGGCGTCGCATGGATCGACAGCGAGGCTGCGCCCCATGACCCCGACGATGACTCGAACGCCCCATCGAGCGCACCATCGGGTCCGGCCTTGGCAGTGATTCGAGTGCGGAAGATCTCGAACTCGAGCGCGAGGGCAGGCGGACGCGATACCAGCTTCGCGCGGACCCGCTCGGGCCCCGTCACGATGAACGCCTCGTCGCCCGACGCCGGCACGTGGAGGAACACGGGGATGGCGGTTCCCTGCTTCTCTCCAAACACGACCCGGTACCACTCCGCGGCCGATGCCTTGGAGGGCCACCGCAGGTGCGGCCGAGCCGGGCGAAGGTGCGGCCGAGCCGGGCGAAGGTGCGGCCGTGCCGGGCGAAGGTGCCGGAGGATCCTGCTTCGCCTTGGAGCAGCCGGCGAGCGTCACCGCTCCGAGCATCAGGTCCACACGAGGAAACAACAACGTAGCCGCGAGCCGTCGGCGACACGCGCGATTGAATCCGCACAGCCGATTCTAGGTCCAACTCGGGACGCTCCACAAGACCGCGCTACGCGCCACCGCGCAGCGACCGCAGGATCAGAGCTCGGGCGACCACGAGACACCCAGGGCGAGCACGCTCGCGTTCTGGGTGTTGTTGCCTGCGACGAACACGCGTCCCGCGAGCGTGGCGCCCACGGTGTCGCTGACCCGGTAGCCGAGGCCGGCACCCACGAGGACGATCTGCTCCTTGAGGACCGCGTCGTGGTAGAGCACCTCATCCGGCGTGAGACGACGCGAAGTCGTTGAAGCTGACGCCGTCGTGGGTGATGCGGGCGTTGGTCGCGAGGGAGACGTCGAGCTTGCCCTCCATGAACTGGTAGCCCACCGAGAGTGCGACGTCGCTCCGGTTCTGGCCATACTTGGCCGTGTCCGCGACGCGGTCGTACGTCTCGACGAGGCTGAACTCGTACGAGAGGTGCACGTAGAGCGCGTCGATGAACGTCTTGCCGATGCTGAGCCCGAGGTGCGCCGCCTTGAGGTGACGCCCGCCCACCGTGTTGCCGATCGTCTCGTAGTCGGCGACCGGGACCGTGACCCCGATGTGCGGGACTGAGCGCCACGACGCCGTCGAGCAGCTGGTAGCGCGCGCCGGCCCGCAGATCCGTGAGCGTGGCGTGCAGGGTACCATCGTCGTAGCGGCCGCCTCCCGGGTGCGGATAGGCATCGCTGCCCGTGTACTTGAGCAGCGCCATCGGCAACCCGATCGCGACCGAGAGCTTCTCGATCGGCGTGTACTCGGCGGCCAGCGTGATCTGGTGCGTCGTGGTCCCGGCGTCCGGGAACTCCAGGTCCCCGTTGCCGATCACCTTGTCGGACTTCCCGAGATTGTAGTCCAGGCTGACATCGAGGCCGCCCCTGGGCCCGACCCATGCTTGCGCTCGTGCACGTCCCGCCGAAGCGAGGAGGATGACCGCCAGCGCAGGCACCGTCAGCCAGTTCAACGCCGATTCCCGACCTCGCGTCATTGGAAATACACCTACGATCAATCTAACGTGTAAGGGCACAGCGACGCCAGATCACGGAATCGTTTTTGGGATACCCTACCCTCATGGCGCCGCGCGCGTGCGCCCTCCTGCTCGTCCTCGTCACGACGCTTGGGGCGTGCGCGACCGATTCACCACCCTCGCGCGGTCATGTCGTGATCGCGCTGACCATCGACTGGGAAGGCGTGGAGATCACGCCGGAGGCCGTCGACGCCCTGGATGACCTGCGGCGCCGCGCGGGCATTGTGCCGATCACGCACTTCGTGTCAGCGGCCTATTACACGTCGGGCGCGCCCCCTGCGGAGGTCACTCGCTCGCTGCAGCGGCTCGTGCGTGCCGGTGACGAACTCGCCGTCCACGTGCACGGCTGGCGGTCACTCGTCGAGGCGAGCGCCGTTGCCCCCCGGTTATCACCTTCGTTCCTGACCGGGACCGACGCGCTGCTCGAGTTCGACAGCGGTGATCGCGGCTTCGACACCGACCTGGACGCCTATGATGTTGTCGCGCTGCGAGCGCTTCTGCGCACATCTCGCACACTGCTCGCGCAGAGCGGCCGCCCTGTATCGCAGAGCTTTCGCGCTGGTGGTTATCTCGGGACGCCGAAGGTGATGCGCGCGCTCCGCGCGGAAGGCTTCACCGTGGACTCTTCGGCGACCCACCCCGACCAGTTCGACGCCGCGTATGGGCTGCTCTCGGAGCGTGTGCGCGAGCTGTGGCCGATGGTCGACGCGACCACGCAGCCATTCTTGCTCGCAGATCCGGTTGCGGCGATCGTCGAGCTACCGCTCGCCGCGATCGCCGACAATGCAGATGCTGACGAGCTGGTCAGGGCCATCGCACGGGCAGGCGAACGCCTCGCGACGGCGCCGACTCGCGACGTGTTCGTCGTGCTCGGATTTCACCTCGAGACGGCGTCCGAGTACGCCGCGCGGGTCGCGGGTGCGCTCGATGTCGTCCGCGCCCGGCCCGACCTCGCTGCGCACCTGACGTTCACGACCATCGAGACGATGGGCGCCCTCGCCCGGCGCAGCCTCCAAGCTCCTCCGTGAGCCGGTTCAACGCCGCGCGTCTGCGACATGTACACATTCCGCCTCCGACCAGCCGCCGTGTCGCACACCATCCGTCGTGGTGTCCGGCGCTGTCATGATCCCCGCACGGGGTGCGATCTGGGTGCGGTCGGGTTTCGCATCCAGGTTTCCTGACTTATGATCAGCGCGGGGCGGGCCACGATCGGGAACGGTTCCTGTCTCGGCCTGTTGCCCACCCGGAAGAAGTAATGTTTGACCTGTTGATCAAGAACGCTCGCGTCGCCGACGGCTCCGGACGTGCAGTTTTCCGGGGACACGTCGCAGTCAAGGATGGCGTCATCCGCCACGTGGGGCGAGACGACCCCGGCGGCGCCTCCCGCGTCATCGAGGCCGACGGACTCGTCGTCTCGCCGGGCTTCATCGATCCGCACACCCACCTCGACGCGCAGGTGCTGTGGGACAAGCAGATCACGCCGAGCTGCTGGCACGGCGTCACGAGTGCGGTGCTCGGGAACTGCGGCGTCGGGCTCACCCCGGTGCGCGAGGAGACGCGCGAGTTCCTCCTCCGCGACCTCGTCAACGTCGAGGGCATCGACTACGACGTGCTCAAGCAGGGCGTCCAGTGGAACTGGAACACCCCCAAGCAGTACATGGACCACATCGAGAGCAGCGGCCTCGGCGTGAACATCGCCACGCTGGTCTCGCTCACGCCGCTCCGCCACTACATCATGGGCGAGGCCTCGTTCGAGCGCGCCGCGAACGCGGACGAGCTGGCGAGGATGACGGCGATGTTCAAGACCGCCGTCGAGGACGGCATCTTCGGCTTCTCGACCGACCTGCTCGCCAACCACCGCGGCTTCGGTGGCCGGCCCCTCGCCTGCCGCAACGCGAGCCAGGACGAGCTCCGCGCGCTGTGCAACGTGCTGCGCGACGCTGGCAAGGGCGTCGTCACGGTCGCGCTGGACTCGCTGCGCCAGGGCGTCCAGTACATCAACGATGCGGACGTCGCGATGCTGCGGTTCCTCGTCGACGAGAGCCAGCGGCCGGTGTCGTTCCTGCCGATGGTCGCGATGACGGGCGACCTCGACTTCGCGACCAAGCAGCTCGCGCGCCTCGGCGATCTCGCGGACAAGGTGGTGCCGCAGGTGTCGCCGATGCCGATCGTGTTCATGCACACGATGAAGAAGCCGTTCAAGTTCTCGGAGTTCGAGGTCTGGCGGCCCGCCCTCAACGGCACCGTCGAGGAGCAGCGTCGGCTGTACGCGGATCCCGAGTTCCGTCGGCGCGCCGCGGCGGAGCAGAAGGACCACATCCGCAAGATCCCCTGGGAGCGCGTGCGCGTCGCCGGCACCGGCCGCGCCGACCTCGGCGCGAAGTACATCGGCCAGACCATCGGCACGATCTCTCGCGCGCTGGGCAAGGAGCCCCTCGACACGTTCCTCGACCTCACCCTCGAGGACGATCTCGAGACGCTGTACCAGTTCGAGAGCGCGAACCTCGATCGGGACGTCGTTCGGTCGCTGCTCCAGGAGCCCCGCTTCATGCTCGGGATCTCCGACGCCGGCGCCCACGTGGACCAGGTGTGCGATCTGCGCTACCCGACCGTGCTGCTCGGTGACTGGGTCCGCGAGGAGCAGGCCCTGTCGCTCGAGCACGCGATCTGGAAGCTGACGGCCCACCCGGCCTCGGTGTTCGGCATCGCGCGCCGGGGCCTCCTCAAGCCCGGTTACCACGCCGACATCTGCCTGTTCGACCCGAAGACGATCGGCTCAGATCCGCCCGTGTTCGCGGACGACCTGCCCGCCGGCGGGCGTCGCTTGATCGCACGTGCGCGTGGCATCGTCGCCACGTTCATTCACGGCGTCCAGATCATGCGCGACGGCAACATGACGGGCGAACTTCCGGGGCGGGTGATCCGTAGCAACGAGGCCACGACCGTCTGATGACCCCGGAGCATCCCCATGACCACGCGGGAGCCGACGCGTGCCGCCATGAGCGTAGCCATGTCGTCGATTCGATGTTTCACCAGGGCGGGTACTCGACGCCTGCGAGCCGCCAGATCTTCTGCGACGTATGTCGGCTCCAGCGCTGGCTCGACGTCGAGGTCGCACTGGCGATGTCCCAGGCGCAGCTCGCGATGATCCCGTTCGAGGCGGCGAACATCATCGCCCGCTCGGCCCGCATCGAGCTGCTCGACCTGGCCGCAATCAGCGCGGGGATCAAGACCACCGGGCACTCGCTGGTGCCGCTGCTCCGGGCGCTCCAGACCAACGTCGGCAGCTACACCTCGCAGTTCATCCATCACGGCGCGACCACGCAGGACATCCAGGACACCGGCCAGGCCCTCGAGATGCGGGATGTGCTCGATCATGTCGACGCCGATCTGCTGGAGGTGCTGGACAGGCTCGACACCCTCGCGGAGGCGAACCGTGACCAGCTCACCGTCGGCCGCACGCACGCTCAGCCGGCCTTGCCGACGACGTTCGGCCTCAAGGTCGCCGGGTGGATTGACGAGCTGACCCGGCACCTGGTGCGGATTCGCGAGGCACGCCCTCGCCTGCTCGTCGCGCAGCTCGCGGGTGGGGTCGGGACGATGGCGAGCTTCCGCGGACAAGGCGTCAAGCTGCTCGACAGGTTCGCGGAGCGGCTCGGCCTCGGGGTGCCGGACGTCGGCTATCACGTCATTCGTGATCGGATCGCCGAGTTCGTGTTCCTGCTGGCCTCGACCACGGCGGTGCTCGCCCGGGCTGCCGACGAGATCCGCACCTTGTGCCGGCCCGAGTTCGGCGAGCTCGAGGAGCGCTGGGATGCCGGCCGCCTCGGCAGCAGCACGATGCCGCACAAGCGCAACCCGGAGAACGCCGAGCAAATCGTCGTGCTCGCGCGGTTGTGCCGGGCCCAGGTCTCGCTCGGCCTCGAGTGCATGATCGTCGAGCACGAGCGCGACTACCGCGGGACCCGCCTCGAGTGGCCGGCGGTCGCCAGCGTCAGTCACTACACGCTCACCGCGCTGCACGCTGACCAAGATCGTGATCAGCTGCATCACCGTGCGCAAGGCCGAGATGGAGGTCACCGCCCGCAAGCTGGCGGACCTCGCGTGCACCGAGGCGCTGACGTTCTTGCTCGGCCAGCGGATCGGCAAGGACAAGGCGTTCACGATGGTGCACCGGCTCTCGCAGGACGCGATCGACGGCGGGCAGACGGTGCGCTCGAGCGCGCTTGCCAGCCACGACCTCGGCCTGGTCCTCGATCGTGCCATCATCGAGGACATCTTCGAGCCCATGTCCTACCTCGGCTCTGCGGGGGAGCTCGTCGATCGGGTTCTCGCACACAGCCGCAAGGTCCGCGGGATCTCGCCCGAGGCTGACTCGTGAAGATCAACTTCGGCGCCGGCCCAGCGGCCCTCCCCCGCGAGGCGGTCCAGCGGGCCCAGCGAGATCTCGTGGACTTCGAGGGGACCGGGATCTCGGTGATCGAACAGAGCCATCGAGGCAAGGCCTACGAGGAGGTCCAGGCGCGGGCGATCACCCTGCTGCGCGAGCTGCTCTCGGTCCCGGACAGCCACGAGATCTTGCTGCTCCAGGGCGGCGCGCGGACCCAGTTCGCGATGCTTCCGCTCAACCTCCTGACCGAGGGCCGCTCGGCGGACTACCTGGTGACCGGCGTGTGGGGTCGCGCGGCGTATGACGAGGCCGCGCTGGTCGGGCGGGCCCGGATCGCGGGGGACTCGCGCGACGTGGACGGCGTGTATCGCCGGATCCCGGCGGTGAGCGAGATGGAGTTCGATCCGGGCGCCGCGTACGTCCACCTGTGCAGCAACAACACCGTCTACGGCACGCAGTGGGACCAGTTCCCCGACACCGGCGCCGTGCCGCTTGTCGCCGACATGACGTCGGAGCTGCTGTCGCGCCGGATCGACGTATCGAAGTTCGGCGTGATCTACGCGGCCGCCCAGAAGAACCTCGGCCCGGCCGGCGCGGTGGCCGTGATCATGCGCAAGGACCTGATCGCGAGCGCGCGCCGCGACATTCCCACCGTGTGGCGCTACGCCACCCACGCCCAGCACGCGTCGCTGTACTACACGCCCGCGACGTTCGCGGTCGCGACGATGCGGCACGTGCTCGAGCACGCGGTCGCGATCGGCGGCATCGATGCGATCGAGGCCACCAACCGCGAGAAGGCCCGCCGCCTCTACGCCGCCCTCGATGCGAGGCCGGAGCTCTACCGGGTCCCCGCGGCCCGGACGGCGCGCTCGTTCATGAATGTGACGTTCTTCCTGGCGACGGCCGACGACGAAGCCCGGTTCCTCGCGGAGGCCGCGCGCCGGGGCATGATCGGCCTCAAGGGCCATCGCTCGGCCGGCGGCCTGCGCGCCTCGATCTACAACTGGGTCTCGCTCGAGGACGTCGACGCACTCGTCGGGCTCATCACGGAGTACGGCACGTGACCATTCCGCCTCAGGTTAAGCGACTCCACCAGCGCCAAGACCTCGTCCTCAAGGTCGAGTTCGAGTCCGCCTCCGGGTTCCGCTCGAACTACCTCAGCGATCTGTCCGAGGGGGGCGTGCGGATCAACACGAGCCTCGAGGTCGGGCAGATGATCCTGCTCAACATCTCGTTCCTCGGCTTCGTCGAGCCCGTGCAGATCATGGCCGTGGCTCAATGGTCGCAGCCCGCGAGCCACCCCGAGGGGCCGGCCACGGGGCTCGCGTTCATCGATCCCTCGCCCGAGGTCCGCGCGTGGCTGATCGACGTCCTCGACTCGAGCACGCAGATCTTCGTCGCGCCCGAGGAGCCGAGCCGCGTCGTGTTGCTCGAGTCCGAGCCGTTCCTGCGCGAGGTCTACGGTCAGGAGGTCAAGAACTGGTCCGAGCTCCGCGACGAGGAGCCGCTGGATCTGAAGATCGTCACCAGCGTGGACGAGTGGCTCCGCGACGTGGCGTCCACGCCCGCGACGCTCGCCATCATCGACATCGACAACATCGAGGTTAGCGCGTTCGAGCTGTACCAGGCCGTGCGCTCGACCCCGATCGCTGCCGAGCTGCCGCTGATCGTCCTGGGGACCCCCGACAAGCTCAGGCCCTTCGCGGCCACCGACGACGAGAAGCTGCTCTGCCTGGGCAAGCCGCTCCAGTTCGGTGTCCTGATGAACACGATCCGCATCCTCGCGCGGAACGACTGACCGCGGGCCGGAGCCACGATGCGCATCCTCCTCACCCCCAACCTCCCGCGCTCCGTGCGCGCGCTCGCCGAGGCCATGGTCCCCGCCGGGTGCACGCTGACGATCCGGGCCCCCTCCCACGCGAACTACGAGGCCGAGCTCGCGCTCGCAGACTGCCTCCTCGGGCTGCCGCGCGCCCGCATGGACAGCGCGTTCTTCGCGCGCGCACCCCGCCTCGCGCTGATCCAGCTGATGCGCGCGGGGCACGAGCTGATCGACATCGGGGCGGCCGCGCAGGCAGGGGTGAGGGTTGCCACGGTGGGCGAGACCACGTCGGCGATCGTCGCGGAGCACTGCCTGATGATGATGCTCGCCATGTGCCGGCGGTTACGCTGGCAGCACGACGCGGTGGTCACCGGCGGCTGGCGCATCGCCAAGCCGTGGCAGTTGCCGAGCGGTGACGTGGACAGCGTTGCCGAGATGGCCTTCGACGGGCTGGCCGGTCGAACGCTCGGGCTCCTCGGGCTCGGCGCGATCGGCATGCGCGTGGCACGCCTCGCCCAGGCGTTCGGGATGCAGGTCCAGGCGCTCGCCCACCGCGCCGGCGAGGTCGAGCGCGATGGCATCCCGCTGGTGTCGCTTCCGGTCCTCCTCGCGACCTCGGACGTGGTCTCGCTCCACCTCCGCCTGACCGCTGGCACGGCGAACATCATCGATGGTGCGGCGCTTGCCCAGATGAAGCGCGGTGCCTACCTGGTGAACACGGCCCGCGGGGAGCTCGTCGACGAGGTCGCGCTCGCGGACGCGCTGGAGCGTGGGCACCTCGCGGGCGCAGCCCTCGACACCCTCCACACCGAGCCTCCGGCAGCCGACCATCCGCTCCTCTCGATGCCGACCGTCCTGCTGACCCCCCACACGGCGTGGCTCACGACGACGAGCTGGGAGCGCACGCTGGCGTTCGCCTTCGGCAACGTCGAGCGGCTCCAGCGCGGGGCGCCGCTGCAGGCAGAGGTCGGCGCGCTTCGCTGAGAGCGCCCAGCGGCGGAGGACGCGCTACACTCCTTCGACAGGTGCGGGCACGTGCGTTGATCAGCCTGGCAGCGCTCGGAGCCTGCGGCAGCGAGCCCATCGTGGGCGCTGCGTGCGAAGACGGGCCTCGAGGCCCCCTGGTCGGCGGCCTCCGAGACGTGACCAGCGAGAGTGGCGTCGACTTCCACTACGCGGCGTTCGACTTCAAGGGGGGCGGCCTCGCCGTCGCGGACCTCGACGGAGATGACCGTCCGGACATCGTCGCCGGTCGCCGGGTCGGAGGCCTGACGACATTTCGCAACCGCGGGGGCCTTCGGTTCGAAGAGCGGCCGGACACCGGGCTCCCCGCGGATGCACCGGTCTCGGCGATCGCGTCATCGGACCTCGACAACGACGGTGACCGCGACGTCGTCATCGCGGGGCCTGGCGTCCTGCGGCTGTTCGCGAACCACGGCGACGGGACGTTCGAGCCGATCGCCGAACTGACCGGCACCGGGACCACCGAGCACATCCTCCCCGTCGATCTCGATGGCGACGGGCTGCTGGATCTGTTCCTGAGCAACCTCGACTTGACCCGTGTCGCGGACACCACCAACCGCGTGTACCTCAACCGCGGCCAGCTTCGGTTCGAACTCACCAACCTGGAGAACAGCGGGCTGACGTGGACCACCACCGCCCTCGACGTCGATGACGATGGAGACCAAGATCTGTACGTTGCCAACGACACGTTTGCCGCGGACGCCGGGGCCGGGCCGATCCGCGCGTCCGCCTACCCGGTCGACGCGCTCCTCCGCAACGACGGGGTCGGGCCCGATGGCGCCATTCGCTTCACGGACATCGCCGCCGAACTCGGTCTGGCGGAGCCGCGGAGCTCGATGGGCGGGCTCCTCGCCGACTTCGACCAGGATGGTCGACTCGACCTGCTCGTCCCGAACTTCGGCGCGAACAAGGTCTTTGTCCGCCGTGCGGACGGTGGTTACGACGAGCGCGCCCGCGAACTTGGCCTGGCCGGGGTCGCTCGGATCAACGACCGCTGCCTTCCCGGCACCACGTACTCGTGGTGCCTGCTGCTGTCGTGGAGCGCCGCGATCACGGACCTCGATCTCGACGGCCGGGATGACGTGCTGTTCACGAACGGAGAGACCGAGGAACGCCTGTCGCCTCCCGTGCAGCTCTACACGCGGGGCCCGGCGACCGCCTTCGAGGAACGATCGCCCAGCATCCCGTGTCTCGATGCGCGCGCGCTGATCAGCACCGACCTCGATGACGACGGGGACCAGGACGTGCTCGTGGCGGTGCAGGAAGGTCCACTCCGCCTGTACGAGAACACCCTTCGGCCCGAGCCAGGCGCGTGGCTGCAGGTGCGACTGCGCGGCACCGTCGCCAACCGCGATGGCATCGGGGCCGTGGTCACGATCCAGCAGGCAAGCGGACGGGTACAGGCCCGCGCGATTGGCCACGGCGGCGTGATCCACTCCGCCGGCCCCGCCGAGGCGTACTTCGCCCTCGCCGATGACCCGGTGGTCGAGATCCGTGTTCGCTGGCCGAACCGGCCACCGGGCGAGGTCGAGGTCCTGGCGCCGCGCGCGGGCGCCGTGACCATCGACGAACCCGTGCGCCCCTGATCCCGCGGGCCGCGGATCAGCGCGTGACGGCGACGGTCTTCTGGGCGCCGGCGCTCCGCACGGACAGCGCGAGCGCGCCGGTGCCCTCCGCGGCCGACGCGAGCTCGGCGGCGCTGGTCATGCGCTTGTCCGCGGCGGCCGAGATCACGTCCTTCGCGGCGATCCCGGCGGCCGCGAACGGGCCCGCCGGAGCGACCACCATGACGCCGCCCGGGAACCCGGCGTCACTCCACGCGACCGCGGGGAATGCGGTCAGCACGGTGGAGCCGAGGACGGGCGAGGTCGTCCCGAAGCGCTCGACCAGGGCCTTGAGGACGTCGAGCGACACGTCGTATCGCACGAACACCAGCTCCTCTGTCTCCGTGCTGCCGCTCCCCTTGTCGCTCGCGTACTCCTCCCAGTACCAGTCCGAGCGCTGCACCGGCACCGCCGGGCCACCCGAGGCCCTGAGCAGCTGAACCACCCGCTTGCGGCTGGTCCGGATCACCTCGGCGGCCTGCAGGTAGTCGCTCCCGGTGCGGGCGATGTCGGCAGACTGGAGCGCCGCGAGCGCCTTCGAGCGGGTCTCCGCGTACATCGGGATCACGGTGTCACGGAAGAACGGATCGCTGATCCTGAGGCCGACGGTGAACAGCAGCTCGTCGAGGGCTGCCTCGTTGGCATCGACGAGGGCCTCTTCGCGCGAGGCGCGATACGACGACACGCCAACGCACATCAGCCGGTTCACCAGATCCTGGCAGAACGCGGAGAGCGGCAGATCCGAGACGACCCAGTCCGGCCGCTCGACCGTGACCACCGGGCGCGGCACGACGATCGTGTCCGTGCCGGCGACGACGGGCGCAGCCCGATCACGATCCTTGAACAGCCCCAGCCCGAAAGCGACGAACACGGCGGCGGCGAGCACGAGCAGCGCGGAGGCGATGTAGAGCGTGCGCGCCTGACCGCCGGGGGCCTTCTCCGCGGGCGCAGCCGCGCGCACGGCGAGCCCGTCCTCGAGGGCCTGCGCGGGCTCGGCCCGGGCCTTGTCGAGGAACTTGTCGAGCGCCGGATCGACCTCGCGGGCCGGCAGGCGCCGGATCAGCGCCGCCAGTCCAGACGACACGGTCGCCTCGGTGGGCTCCTTGCACGTCGTGCACGAGATCGCCGGGATCCGCCCGTCGATCAGGTGCTCGAGGTTCGCGGCCACGTCGAGGTTCTGGGTCGAGGTCATCCCGCACGTCGCACACGGGTAGGCGAGCGTGAAGCTCCGCACCTTGACCTTGATCAGGTCGTCCGCCGTGATCGCCTGCTCGAGAAACCCGACCGGGCACGCGAGCAGCTGGAGCGATGTGACGTTGGGCAGCGCCCCGCGCATGAACGTCCGCCACGGAGCGAACGCCCTGTCTTCCATCGAGGGCAACGTCACCCCCTCGAGATCGAGGACGGTGGTCGCCTCACACGCCGACGCGAGCGCCTCGGGCACCCCCGTCACATCGCCGGTGAGGCGGAGGTACGTGGCGCCCTTGGTCGATCGGCGTCCGGCCCGGAACCGCCGGAGATCCGGCTTGATATCGTAGCGGTAGCGGGAGCGAAGGAACGTGATGACGTCGTCTTCGACGTCGTACGGCGCTTGCGCCGCGATCGACTCGCACATCGTCGCCGTGTACTTGTCCATGCGCGCGGCACCGCCGCACGGGACACAGACCAGTTCGGCGTCAGCGAGCTGGTCGCGGTCCGACGGCACGACCAGCAGGCTGTCCGACTCCTCGCCGCACTTGACGCACCGGAACGACGCGTAGAAGCTGACGAGCTTGGCGTGGCCGAGGAGGCCCGTGACGAGGTTGAACTGGCCGAGCGCCTGCGGCGAGCACTCGACGACGTAGAGGTCCCGGGTGCCACACACGCGCACGAACTCGGTCCACTGCGCCATGCCCCAGGACGCGAACCGGCGCGTCTTCCCGAGGTCCAGCACCACCTTCTTCGTGCGCACGGTGTCAGCGGCCTTCTTGGCCTCGAATCCCTCGTCGATGACACCGCTCATCTCGAAGAACGTGATGTCTCCGGTGACGGTGCGCTCGAGGCTGAATTTCGCGGAGGGGGGGTTCGCCTGTTGGACCATGCAGCGCGGCCACTATACATGGCGGTCCGTCGCCGGTGCGCGCATCGCCCGTCCCGTTCGTTCACGGGCCCTCCAAGGCAGGCACGCGCGTGTCCCCGCGCCGCGTACGCACGGCCGGCGGCCCAACGGTGTTAGGGTGCGGCGTGCTGATGGTGCGCCACGGAACCTTGGTTCTGCTCGCGGCGGTGATTGCCTTGACCGGCGAGACACACGCGCAACGGCGGCGGCCCGCGCCAGGCGGACCGGCGACGGCCCTGGCGGCAGCGACGGTGACGCCCACCCCCGCGCAGCCGGCGATGAAGGCGCCCACCCCGACGGTGAAGCGCCTCGCACCGCCGATCGTCGTCGACCGGATTGGCTACGAGGAAGGCATCCCCAACGGCCACGTGATCGCGATGGTCCAGGATCAGCAGGGCTTCATGTGGCTCGGCACCCAGGGCGGCCTGGCCCGCTACGACGGGACGCGGATGCGCGTCTATCGCCCCGATGACGCCGATCCTCAGTCGATCTCGGATAGCTACATCACGGCGCTCGCACTCGATGCCACCGGAAAGGTCTGGATCGGCACCGGAGAGAAGGGGGTCAGCGTGTATGACCCCTCGACCGACAAGTTCACGCGCTACGGCGCGGGCAGCAAGGGAGGGCTCAGCTCGCCCGGGATCACGGCCATCCTGCGGGACCGCAAGGACCGGATGTGGCTGGCCATG
The DNA here is from genome assembly GCA_964203225.1 of Kofleriaceae bacterium. Taxonomy (GTDB): domain Bacteria; phylum Myxococcota_A; class Polyangia; order Haliangiales; family Haliangiaceae; genus JABFXX01. The sequence goes on along the minus strand of CAXNMK010000001.1, from coordinate 711,954 downwards.
AGCGGGGGCGGGCTCAACCGCTTCGACGCGGCGACCAGCACGTTCGTGGCCTACCAGGCCGATCCGCTCGACACCGTGATCACCGCGATCGATGTCGATGCCGAGGGCACCCTGTGGCTCGGCACGGAGAACGAGGGGCTGCGCCGCTGGAATCCCGATACCGGGATGACGTCCGCGTTCCCGCTGACCGACGAGGATGGCGCGGCCGCGGTCGCGATCACCTCGATCCACGTCGTGGACAAGGGCAAGGTCTGGGCCGGGACCGACGGCGCGGGGCTGGTCGTGATGGATCCGGTGAGCCTGCAGGCCATTCGCTACCGGAACGACCCCAGCGATCCGGACTCGCTCAGCGCCGACCACATCAAGGCGCTGCTGGAGGACCGCGAGGGGGCGATGTGGATCGGGACGCTCAACGGCCTCAACAAGATCGACAAGGCCGGGGTGATCGAGCAGTACCACCACGACCCCACCGACCCCCGCGGCCTCGCCGTCGAGGGCATCGAGTCGTTGCTGCAGGACGAGGGGAGCGTGATGTGGGTCGGCGGATTCGTCAACGGCGTCAGCCGGTTCGATCCGGCGCAGGCCTCGTTCGGTCGGTACCGGACCAGCACGCAGACCACGAACTCGTTCTACGAGGACACCGACGGCAGCGTGTGGATCGGCACGTTCCACACCGGCCTGATGCGATTCGACTGGGACAAGCGACGGATCACCACCTACACGACCCTCGGGGCGGCGGGGACGGCGGACTCGCTCAGCCTCGAGACGGGCTGGATCCCGGCGGTCCATCGAGATCGCCGCGGCACGATGTGGCTGTCGATCGAGGGCCAGGGCGTGGTCGCGTTCGACACCACCACGCTGGCGTACAAGCAGTACAAGCCGGACCCCGACGACCCCAGCAGCTTTCCGGTCGACACGGTGTGGGACATCCTCGAGGACGCGGACGGCAACGTGTGGTTCGCGAGCTGGGGCGGCGGCCTCGTCCGGTACGACGCGAAGACCGACGCGCTGACCGCGTTCACCACCGAGAACGTGCCCGGCCTGAGCTCGAACCACATCTACTCCGTGGTCCAGGACCCGGTCGAGGCGCACGTCCTGTGGCTCGCCGCGGCCAAGGGTGGGCTTGTCCGGTTCGACACCAAGGCCGCGACCGCGACCAGCTTCCGCCACAAGGACGGCGACCCCGCGAGCCTCAGCAGTGACGACGTCCTGTGCATCTACCGGGATCCGAAGGCCCCGGTGGCGTGGGCCGGGACCTACGGCGCAGGCCTCAACCGGATCGACCTGACCACCGGCAAGGTGCAGCGGTTCACGGTCTCGAACTCGCGCCTCACCAACGACGTGGTGTTCGGGATCCTGCCGGATGATGACGGGCAGCTGTGGATGAGCACGAACGGCGGCGGGCTCGTCCAGTTCGCGCCCGAGAAGAACACCTGGAACACCTACGACGTCTTCAACGGCCTCCAGGGCAACGAGTTCGCCCAGAACGCCTACATGAAGAGCCGCACCGGGCGCCTCTACTTCGGCGGCAGCGACGGCTTCAACGCGTTCCTCCCGAAGGAGATCAAGCGCGACACCTACGTGCCCCCGGTCGCGCTGACCGGCTTCAAGATCTACAACCAAGACGTCAAGCTCGCTAAGCCGATCTGGACCCTGCCCGCGATCACGGTCTCGTATGCGGACTCGTTCGAGGTGCAGTTCGCGGCGCTGTCGTACGCCGCACCGGAGAAGACCCGCTACGCGTACAAGCTCGAGGGCGTCGACGACACGTTCATCGAGACCGATCGCCCCTACGCGAGTTACCCCAAGCTGGATGGCGGGCGCTACACGCTGCGGGTCCGCGCCGCCAATCGCGACGGGGTCTGGAACGAAAAGGGCGTGGCGCTGACGCTCCGGGTGACGCCGCCGTTCTGGCGCACGTGGGCCGCCTACGTCGTCTACCTGCTGCTGCTGGCCGGGCTGGTGTTCCTCGTGTTCTACCTGCAGCGCCAGCGCGTCCGCCGGGTCGAGCGCGAGGGTCGACTCGCCGTCGTCGAGCGCGACCTGGCCCTGACCGGCGCCGTCCAGACCGGCTTTCTCCCCGACCCGCCCGAGGCCAACGACGCGCACGTGCGGCTGGTCGGCTTCTACCAGGGCGCCGAGTCGTGCTCGGGTGACTGGTGGTGGCACGAGAAGCTCCCCGGTCGCTACGCCATCCTGGTGGGCGACGTGACGGGGCACGGCCCGGGCCCCGCCATGGTGACCGCCGCGGTCGCGACCGCGTTCCGCGTGCTGACCGAGAACGGCTTCGCCGATGTCCGCGAGGCGCTCGAGGTGCTCAACCGCGTCGTGCTTCAGGTCGGCAAGGGCAAGTACAGCATGACGATGGCCGCGCTCGAGCTCAACGAGTTCACCGGCGCGTTCACCCTGTTCAGCGCCGGTGCGCCTCCGATCATCAGCCTCGGGCAGTCCGGCAAGCACCGCACGCTGTTCTGCGCGGGCACGCCCCTCGGGACGGCGGGCGACTTCGAGCCCGGCCGCCTCGACGGCCAGCTCGAGCCCGCCGATCGGATCCTCCTGTACACGGACGGTATTCCCGAGATCATGCTCCCGAGCGGCAACGCGCTCGGGCTCCGGAAGCTTGGGCAGATCTTCGAGCGCACGGCGGGCAAGCAGTTGCGGGATGTCGCCTCCGAGATCGTCGCATCCGCCGCGCAGGCGCAGGGTACGACGCCGCAGGAGGACGACTGGACGTTCGCGGTCGTCGAGTGGGTGGGGCCGAAGCCCGGGGGCGCGTTCGCCAACCACGACGACTTCTAGTCCCGTCGGCGCCCTCCCTCACACGCCACCACATCGGGCGGACGGGCCCCCGCCTCGAAGGAACTTGAGATCGGTGGGGAGTGCAGTCACACTTGTGTGGATGTCAGGCTCGTCGGTGATCTACGCGAGTGACAAACATGGGTCGCTCCTGCGATCCGTGCTGCCGGCACCGTGCATCCTGGTTCGCAGCGACCCCGAACTCATGACCGCGGCGGCGGTGCGCGGACGCGTGACCTTCGTGGACATCGATCGCCTCGGGCAGGTCGACCACCGTGCTTTGGGCTCGCCGACCGTTGCCGTGATGGACCAGTCGCCGGTCGATGCGCTCGCCGCCACGGTCCGGATCCTCGATACCTACCCGTGGCTATCGCACGTGTTGCAGGCGACCTTGCTGACGGCGCCGAAGGCCGGCGAGCACCTGCAGCTGATCCGGGACCGCCTGCTGACCGGGCGGCAGCAGTTCATGCTGGGCCCGACCGGGGTGGGTCGGGTGGCGCTGCTCAACCAGGCGAGCCATCGCGGCACGCGGTTCAAGCGGATCCACGCGTTCTTCGTGAGCCACGGCGTCTCCGAGCGGATCCTGAGCACGCTGAACGACGTGTGCGAGGAGCTCGTGACGAACGCGCTCTACAACGCGCCGGCCGAGGCGGGGTACGTCGACAGCCCCCGCTCTCGCACCGAGGATGTCGCGCTCCCCGCCGAGCGAGCGTGCGAGATCAGCTACGGCATCGAGGGTCCAACCGCCTACATCCGCGTGCGAGACACGTTCGGCGCGCTCCAGCGGCCGCGGCTGATGCAGGTCCTCAACCGGATCAGCCGAATGTCCGAGGTCAAGCTCGACGAGAGCCGCGGCGGAGCGGGACTCGGCATGTGGCGGATCTTCTCGGCGGCCACGGCCGTCACGATCACGGTGATCCCCGGCGCACTCACGGACATCGTCGTCGCCGTCGACGTCAAGGCGGGCCGGCGCGGCGTCCGCCCCGCAGCCGTCCACCTGTTCTTCGGCCGGCAGAGCCACCGGTGGTCCGGGGTGCCGGTGCTCGACGACGACCTCGGACTCATCGAACAGTCCTTCACCCACATGGGGTCCGCGTGATTGCCGCCCCTGCGGTCGACGACGCGCTCGAGATGAGGGTATCATCCCCGGAGTGAGGCCGGTCGTCTGGATCGAAGATCCATCCCTGACGGTGCAGGAGGAACGCATCGTATCGGGTGCCCTGACGACCAGTGAACCCGGTACGCGGGTCGGCTCGATCCATGAGCTCGTCGCCGCGCTCGAGGATCCCGACGCGGTGGCGTTCATCGATGGCGCCGGGCTCGAGGCTGTCAGCTGGCTCCCGGTCAACGCGCGCCCCCACCGCTTGATCGGCGTGGCGAGCGGCACGCTCGCGTCCGCGATCGGCTGGCTGGGGCCCTACCCGTGGCTGTCTCACGCGGTGAGCAGCAGCTTGCTCGACCATCCGTTCGCGACGGAGCACCTCGCTCACGTGACGTCATCGATGGGGACCTCGAAGCTCCGGCTCCTCGACTGGCTGGGACCCGATGTCGGCGGCCGGCGGATCCGTCTGGCTCGCTCGATCAAGCGCGTCGAGCGCCTCGAGCGGATGAGCGGATTTCTCGAGGCGAAGGGCGTCAGCAACCGCACCATCGAACAGCTGCGCGATGTCGCCGAGGAACTGCTGACCAACGCGTTCTACGATGCGCCGGTGGCTGCCGGTGCTCTCGAGAAGCCGATCTCGCGGACGGACGACGTGGTGCTGCCCGACCAGCTTGCGTGTGACCTCGCCTACGGCTGTCGTGCCGACCTCGCGATCGTGCGTGTGAAGGATCCGTTCGGATCCCTCACGCGCGAGCGCCTGATGAGCGTGCTCGCGCGGTGCTCGCGCACCGACATGGGGGTCGAGGTCGACGAGTCGATGGGCGGTGCCGGCCTCGGGATGTGGCGGGTGTTCTCCAACGCTTCCTTCGTCGCGATCTCGGTCGATGCCCGCAGCCACACCGAGATCATGGTCGGTGTAGCCAAGCGCTCACCTGGGCCACGCCCGTTCGCCTTCCACCTGTACTTCCGCGACGGCAAGAAGCCGCGGTCGTGGAACATGGCCCATGAGGCTGTCTCCACACCCGACTCGCAGCGCGCGGTCAACCTCGAGCTGAGGTCGAAGTGAACCGTGAGCAATAAGTCGATGTCCCGAGACCCCAAGAACACCGAGCCCATGTCCTTGACGTCCAAGCCGGGAATGTTTGTGTCGACAGGAGGCGATGCGGCGCTCGTGCCGGTGACGGGGCTCGTCGATGAGCACTTCGCCGGCTTCGGCACGATGACACCGGGGATCAAGACCCTCGTGCTCGAGGTCTCGGGCATGACCCGCATGACCTCGTTCGGCGTGCGGCAGTGGATCAAGGGCATCGAGGCGCTGCCCAAGACGATCACGGACCTGTACCTGCTCGGGTGCCCGACGTTCTTCGTCGATCAGCTGAACATGGTCCTCAACTTCGGTGGGCCCGGCAAGGTGCTCACCGCCATCGCGCCCTACACGTGCCTGTCGTGCGGCATGGAGTCGGGCGAGCCCGTCGACGTGCTCACCGAGAAGGCCGCGCTGTCCAAGGGCGGCGTGCCCGAGAAGGACTGCTCGCGCTGCGGTGGCAAGCTCGAGTTCGACGAGAGCCCGGAGAGCTACTTCTCGTTCGTCAGCAAGTACGCCCCGTCGTCGCTCCACCCGGCCGCGGCCCAGATGCTCGCGCTGAAGGGCCTCTACACCTCGACCGAGACGAGCGCCGACAAGCCGCCGAAGATCATCAAGCTCATCCACGGGTCGGTGACCTACTTCCGCATCATCGGGACGATCGGCGCGCTGTTCCGCGCCCGCCCGTTCCTGGTCGGCGCCGAGGGTGAGGTCGTGCTCGACCTCGCCGGAGATCGAGCGGTTCGATGCGGCCGGCCAGCGCGAGTGGCGCCGGCTGCTCAAGAGCCTGGCGAGCCAGGTCCCGTCGGTCACCCTCGTCGACGTCCCCGATGCGGTCCTCGCGAACGCAGCGGACGCATTCACGATCGCCCGCAACATCGTCGTCGATTCGATCCTCGTGCCGTACGTCTGCAGGGACTGCGGCCGCGGCGCCGCCGAGAGCCACCACCTCGCGGCGCTATCGTGGCCGCCGCAGTTCAACGACCAGGTATGCTCGACCTGCGGCGGGACCATGCAGGGCACGCTGGCGGCGGATCTGCTGCCGGCGCTCCAGAAGGCCAGCAACTCGGTCCCCGAGGCGAGCGCGAAGCTGATCGCCAACCGCAAGGAAGTGCTGTCGCGCGCAATGACCGACGCCAACGTGGCGCAGGCCGGCGATGCGGCATCGGCCAACCTCACGGCCGACGACATGATTCTCGGCAAGTACAAGATCGTCAAGCGGCTGTCCGCGGGCGGCATGGCCGAGGTGTTCCTCGCCAAGCAGGTCGGCATCGGCGGCTTCGAGAAGCCAGTCGCGCTCAAGCGGATCCTCCGGCAGCTCCTCGAGTCGCGGCATCTCGCCGTCGACATGTTCCTCAACGAGGCAAAGATCGCCGGACGCCTCACGCACCCGAACATCGTCCAGGTCCTCGACGTCGGCGAGGTCGGCGGCGCGCTCTACCTCGCCATGGAGTACATCCACGGCAAGGACCTGCGCGATGTCCTGAAGAAGGTGCGGGCCAACCGCCAGCAGCTGCCGATCGGCGCGGCCTGTTACGTCGTCCGCGAGATCGCGCAGGCCCTGCACCACGCCTACTGGTCGACGGACATGCAGGGCAAGCAGCTGGCCGTGGTCCACCGCGACGTGTCGCCGCACAACGTGATGCTCGGCTACGACGGCTCGGTCAAGCTGCTGGACTTCGGTGTCGCGATGTCGTCGGTGACCGAGCACCAGAAGGGCATGATCGCCGGCAAGTGGTCGTACATGTCGCCGGAGCACACGACCAACCAGCAGCTCGACCACCGGTCTGACCTGTTCTCGCTGGGCGTGATCTTCTACCTGCTGTGCACGGGGGCGATGCCGTTCTCGGGCACCGAGCCCAAGGAGATCTTCAAGAAGATCCGGGCCGGCAACTACAAGCCCGTCCGCGAGCTGGTCCCCGACGTGCCGGAGCCGATCGCCAACCTGGTCGCCAGCATGCTGTCGCCCAACCCCGACCAGCGGCCGCACACCGGCCACGACATCGTGGCGATCCTCAGCGAGGTCACGCGCGCCTACGGGTACGAGAGCTCGGGCTCGAGCATCACAAATCTACTGACCATCTTCGCCGACGAGGAAGCGGCGCGCATCTCCGGCATCGATGGAGGTGATCAGCGATGCGTCGATGACCCGCAGGGTCGCGTCCGGATCGGGCCCCACCCAGGTGCAGGCCCAGAACCGCGAGTCCGGCGGCATGAAGGTGTCGATCTCGCAGGGCTCCGCGTCGTTCAGCAAGCCGACGTCCATCGGCCTCGGGATCGACATGTCGGTCTCGCTCGCGCGCCGGAGCAACGAGTTCGGGTCCCCGCGGGGCGAGACCTCGAGCGGTCCCCCCGCGCAGGGCGGCCCGCCGGAGCAGGGCAGCTTCCAGGCCCCGATGCCGATGAACCCCGCGCCGCCCAGGCCGGCCCCGGGGCCCCAGTCGAGCACATTCACGATCACGATCGTCGCGATCGTCGCGATCATCATCGCGGTCACGCTGTTCGTGCTCGTCGGGCCGCAGTAACGGCCCCGCGCGCAACGGCCTGGCGCTACAGCGTCACGTTGACATCGTAGACGCCGCCGTCGCCGTTGGTGGCGGTGCCGGTGACGGTGGTCGAGCCCGGCACCCTCGCGACATCGGCCTGGCCGGTGCCCATCATCGCCCCGCTGAACGTCAGGTCGAGCGTCAACTCGCCGGAGATGTCATCTCCGGTCAGCAGGTACAGCCCGGTCAGCATGCCGTCGATCGTGCCGGTCGGGATGGTCTTGAGTTGCAGCGACAGGAACGGCTGCAGCGACGCCGTGACGTCGGTATCGTGGGTCACCACGATCGTGTCGCCGTCGTCGTTGATCGCGAACGGGCCATCGGAGTAGGCGACCATGCCGACGTACAGGCGCATGCCCTTGTTGGCGGACGAGCCCTGATCGACCTGGCCCGTGATGGTCAGCGTGCTGGTGCCGTCGGGGGCGGTGCCCACAGTGGTCTGCGGCGCGATGTTGGCGCTGCTCGCCGCGTTGAAGCCCTCGAAGCCGAGGGTGATCGACTTGGCGATCGAGCCGTCGAGGCCGAGGTACGCGCGGCGCGCGGCCTCGTTGGAGTCGATCGCGTCGTCGTCCGAGCAGCCGACGGAGGTGGCGAGGAGCGAACAGGCGAGGATCAGGTGACGCATGCGCCGATCGTAGCGGGCGGATCCAGGCGTGCGCCAGTGCCGGGGTCAGGCGCTGTGCGCGGTGCACACCGCACGAGCCTTGCACACCGTGAGGAACGTCGCGCGAATCACCACCCAGCGCCCGCGGATCACTCGCTGGCGGCCCAGTAGTCGATCTCGCCCTGGACGATGCCTGACAGGTCTTCACCACCCCCGCCCTTCACGGCCCACATATAGTCGGTGAAGAAGTTGTTCCGCATGCGCGTGGTGCCGAACTGCGGCTCGTCGGCGAGGATGCTCTCGGCGGTGCGCGCCGTGCCGCCGTGCTGGTGGCAGCCGATGCAATTGGTCGCCGCGTTACCTGGCCCCGCCTCGATGTACGGGTTCGAGCACCACGTGGGGGCGCCGACGCCGCCGTGCACCGCCGCGAGCGCATCGCCGAGCGGGCCCGTGAACCCGCCGCGTGGATCGGGATCCCCCTCGAGGTACGAGGTCGCGACGCACATCTTGTAGTGGCCCCACGGGCCAGGGCAGTGCGGCGATCGAGGCGGGGCGATCCGCGCCGAAATCCGTATCCGGGCTCGGCGAGTACCACAGCGTGATCCACAGCCAGTGGTCGAGTTCCTTGGTGGCGAGGTGGAGCGCGGGCATGCGGAACCGCGCGCCGCTCGGCAGGGTGACCGTGTAGATGTCAGTCGCCGGTGGGCTCGCCGCGCCATCGGCGTTCCACACCACGTCGCCCTCGAGGCGGTCGGCCACGCGCGAGGCCGAGGTGTCGAACACGGGCATCAGCTCGCCAGTGATCTGGCGGCGCCAGTCGGCCTTGATCAGCACGGCGTCGCGCGGCATCTCGCCGTCGAGGCAGGTGGGCTCGAGGACGTCGGCGGACAGGTACGCGACGTCGACATCGACCTCGCTCGCCGCCGCGCCGAACACGGCGACGTAGACCGGGCCGGCTCCCTCGACGGAGCACGCCTCGTCGCTCGCCCCACCCCGTGACCGGCAGTCGAACGCACTCGGCGAGGGTGGTGCGCCGCGGCGGACATAGACGTCGGCGTCGCCGGTGCCGCGCGAGGTCACCGTCACCGGATCCGCGCCGGCCTGGAACGGCCCGAGCGCGCGCCACTCGCACGACGCCAGCGCGAGGTGCTCGGCGTGGGTGACGAGCTGGCCGGTGCGCGCCGGGCTGAGCTCGAACGGATCAGGCTCGGGGGCAGTCCGGCACGCCGCCTGCTCCCGGTAGCTGGTGAGCAGGTGCGCGAGCGCGCCCGGGCTGTACGCCACGCGCGACACCCCTCCGAGGCCCCCCGCCTCCTCCGGCGTGTCGACCGCGGCGAGGTAGTCGAGGTAGCGCTGCTCGGGCCACTCGGGGAGCTCGGACAGCGCGTCGACGTTCCACGCGAGGCCGGCCTGGGCGTCGATCGGCGCGCGCGCCTGGCGGCCCGCGGTGCCGAGGTCCCGGTACAGCTTCTTGAACACGCGCTCGAAGTCGTCGCGGCCGTACCAGGTGTGCCACGCCGGGATCGACGGCTGCCCGCCGAACGCCGCGGCGAGCCCCGGATCCCCGAGCGGCACCGGCGCCAGCGCGCGCTCCACGGCCTGCCACGCGACCGCGCGGCGGGCTGCGATCGACGTGCGCAGCTCGTCCTCGCGCGCCGCCATCGCGAGATCGGCGGCGTACGGCGCCGCGAGCCCGATCGCCTTGCGATCCTGGATGGTGACGGCGCTCGCGGTCATCGATTCCAGGCCGAGATCGCAGGCCGCGGTCTTGTCGTCCTCGCCACAGGCACCCACGAGGGCGACGGCGAGCAGCGCCAGGTGCGAGTGAACCGCGTGCGTGCGAGAACGGGTGGTCACGGCGGCCTCGACGAGTGTACGTGAAAACGAAAACGGCGCGAGCGGCTTCGAGCCACCCGCGCCGTCGACGGTTACACGGTGAACGTTTCGGGCACCGCGCCCGCGTCGTTCAGAGGTTGCCGAGCGCCGCGTCGCTCGCGACCACGTACTCCTTGCCGGAGTTGGTGTCGCGGACGAGGAAGTAGAACCACCCGTCCGAGCGGAAGTGCGGGAACAGCGCGAACTGGCCGGGCTGCATCGTGGTCACCAGCGTGCGGGCGCCGGTCACCAGGTTGACGAGGATGATGTTCGCGGTGCCCTTGGACAGGAGCTCCTGGAACTTCGGGTCCGAGGCCGACGAGAAGCCGAGCTCGGCATAGTCGTTCGCGGTGATGTAGTGGTGAGTGACGAAGTACTTCTCGTCGAACGAGATCGACGGCTTCGCGCCCTGCACGCAGTAGCGGCCGATCTCGGTGGTGCTGATCGAGTAGGTGGTGCCGTTCGAGGTCGCGTCGACGCGGCGGACCACGTAGCCGAGGTGGCCGCTGCTGTTGCCGAACCGGCTGATCACGAGCTGCGTCGACGGCGACAGGACGCTGTCCCCCTCGTACGGGCTGGCGACCTTGACGTCCTGCTTCCCGACGTAGTGGGTACCGTCGTAGACCATCGGGGTGAACTTCATCTCGGCGGTGTTGCCGAACGCCGCCGCCGGGTCACCGGTCTCGCCCGCGGACGGGTTGTCGCTGGTGAACTGGCTGTTGATGGCGAAGTAGTCACCGCCGCCGAGGCCGGCGCCGAGGTGCTGGTAGAGGCTGACCGTACCGACCGAGCTGCACGCCGACTCCGAGAAGTTGATCTCGTCCGGGTTGGCGACCAGGAGCGACATCTGGCAGAACGCCGCGCCGATCGGGGTGCCCTGGAACATCCAGCCGCGGTTGTCGGGGAAGAAGCCGGGGTCGTAGGCCGCGTCGACCTTGATGTCCTTGTTCGTCTGGAGGTCGGAGATGATGCTGTTGCCGCCCGTCGCGCCGTTGCCGACGAACCGGCCATCGGCCGAGCTGCGCATCCAGTAGTAGGTGTTGAAGGCGAGCTCGCGGAGGACGCGGAGGTTGCCGGTCTTCTGCCAGCCGGCGCCGTACGCCTTGGTGCTGGCGAGCGGCATCGAGGCCAGGCAGCGGGTCGGGTCGGTGGTGCCCGCGCAGCCGTACATGTTCATGCCGGCCTGCCGGTTGAGCGCGCCCCAGCCCTGGGTCGCCATGATCGTCCGGTGCTGGCCGACGGCCGCGGTGATCGACGGGCTGCACGACGTCGGGCCGGTGTCCGGCGCGAGGTACGAGGACATCCGGGGGAGCCCACGCGCGAACCACTCGGCGACCACGTCGAACTCCGCCTGGGTCAGGCGCGGGTGGTTGCCCTTCGGCATCGACGCGCGGTTCTTGAACCGGCCGTACTCGAGCGCCCAGGTGTCCGAGGTGTTGCCGCCCTCGACCGGGAACGCCGCCTTGAACGTGTCCTGGAACCAGCCGAGGTGAGCGCCAGCCGAGTAGATGCCGAGCTTGGCCGGGGTGTACGGCGAGTCCGCGCTCGCCGCCTCGAGGCGGAAGCAGGCGATGCGGTCCGCCGCCTTCATCACGCCGACGGGCGGCTTGGTGTACTTCGCGGTGACCTTGACCGAGCCGTCCGCCGTGCCGTTGAGGCCGACGTAGAAGGTGGCCGGACCGGCCGCGTTGAACGTGGACTTGTCGCAGCGCTCGGTCGAGGTCTGGGCGAACGGACGGCAGTCGTAGGACTCCTTGGTCGGCTCGCTGCCACGCTTGATGTAGAGGTCGATGTCACCGCTGCCGGTGATCGAGACCTCGAGGAACGAGCCCGCAGCGACGTCCAGCTGGGTGATGTGCTTGAACTCGCGGTTCTCGACGCGGATGTTGCCGGTGGTGTTGTTGACGACCTCGCCGGTCGCGTCGGCGTCCTTGAGGCAGGTCGCGACCGCCTCGGTGGTCTTGTCCTGCCAGTCGCGCAGCGTCAGCGCGTTGGGCGAGTGACACTCGGCGCACACCTGCGAGGGCGCGGCCTGGTTGAAGCCGATGATCGTCGAGGCGCGGTCGGCGAGCGCGTCGTCGGTGAGGCTGACCGGGTTGCGGAGGCGGCCGCCACCCTCGGTGCTGCCCAGGGTCTCGGGGACGGGCTTGGTGACGCAGCCGGCGCCGGTCGGGGTGTCGCTGCACGCCTGGATGAACTCGAGCGCGCGCTTCGCGTCCGACGCGTCCCACTCCGCCTGGCTGGCGTACGTGTGGTCGGGCGCCATCCAGAACTTGTGCTCGGCCTGGTTGCCGAGGTCGGTGGTGATGCCCGTCCAGCCGGTGTCGGTGCCGTTGAGGCGGGTCAGCCAGTCCTTGGACCAGCGGTCGCTCGAGGACATGCGGTGGCACTTGAGGCACGCGTTGGCCTCGGCCGAGACGATCTGGGTCGGCATCGTCCAGCCCTGGCCGCGGCGGTTGACGATCGCGTACGGGGTGTCGTTCGCGCCGAGCGCGAAGTCCGGGTCGACGCCCATCTTCGGGATCACCGGGCGACCGTTCTGGTCCTTGGCGCCGTCGATCCACGGGGTGTGGATGAACGCGTCGGTCGAGTGGCAGCTCGCGCACTGGATACCCGAACCCTCGCCGCCGTGCACGCCGGCCCACAGGTTGGCCGACTTCTCCTTGTCCGCGGGGTGCGGGACCTTGAGACCGTCGGTCTTGGAGTACAGCGCGTTCTGGAAGTAGCAGGTCTTGCCGGTGAACGGGTTGGACCCGATCATCGCGATGTCGTTGAACTGACCGTTCTCGGTCTTCGCCTTGCGGCACAGCAGCACCCAGCGCGTGCCCTGCTCGTTGATGCGGGAGGCGACGCGCGGGCCGGACTCGCACAGCGAGTAGATGTACTGCGGGTTGTCGCACTTGGGCTCGGTCACCCCCGGAGTCATCGGTGCGTTCACCGAGCCATCGGCGCCGGTGACCGTCATCGGGATCGGGGTCGAGTCGAGGCAGCTGTACGTGCCGTACTCGCCCTCGCCGGTCTTCTCGAAGAACGGGATCTCGCCGAGCTCGCCGATGCAGCGCTCGCCGTAGCCGACCGGGCTGTTGATCCGCTGCTCGCCGCTCGGCTCGTCGGCCTTTCCGCCGAGGCCCTGCAGGCGCGCGGTGTCCCACGCCTGGAACAGGTCGCGTTCGATGCGGCGGACGACCTTGGAGCCATCCATGATGCAGACGTCGATGATCGAGTCGACGCCGCTGGCGACCTGCGCGATCATCTCGGGGGTCGGGTCCATCCACTCCGGGCCGTCGTAGAACGCCTTCGTGAGGGCATTGTCGACCACCGGGCCGTCGATGCGCTTGCCCGCGGTGTCCTCGACCGGCGCGATCTCCTGCGCGAGCTGGGCGCAGTCGAGGGTGCCGAAGTTGCCCCGGCGCGCGCGGGTGAACAGCTGCTCGGACCCGTCGAGCTCCTGGTCCATCTCGATGACGATGCGACCGTTGGAGTGGTTGTAGAGGGGGGTCACCCGATCATCGGAATCACACGCGGTGACGCCGATTCCGAGCGTGGCCAGCATGGCAAGTCTGGTAGCCGCACGAGTCCTCATGTCAGCCAGTGTCGCAACTGTCGAGCCAGCGGGACAGCGGGATGCGCACCCATGATCTCAGGTGGATCGGCCCGGGGTGGCGACTCCCGTAGCTGGCGGCGGAGGACGGCAGACCCCGATCCGAGGGCGCCAACCTGGACAACGCACCGCGTTACAGACCCGCCCGCCCGGCCTCCGATCGGGTCCCCTCACGTGGAACCGCCCCGGCCGCCGGGGGGGCGGCGAGATGAACAGCCGTTCAGACGAATGCGTCGACCGGGATGTCGAGCGAGGTGCGGTCCTCGCGCGCGATCATCTGGGCCTTCGCGGCCACACCCGGCAGGACGTTGTAGGCGAAGTACTGCGCGCCGAACCGCTTGCCCGTGTAGAAGGCGTGGTCCGGGTGGTCGGCCGGCAGCGTGGCGACCGCCGCCTCCGCGATCACGGCCTGCTCGAGCAGCAGCCAGCCGATCGTGGTCTCGGACATCATCTCGAGGAACCGGTTGGCGACGGTCGGGACCATCTCCATCTTGCCGCCGCCGAACCACTGCATGAACTTGCCGCCGGTGGTGGTCAGCGCCTCGATCGCCTGGCCGAGCACCGCGACAGCGTCCTTGAGCGTGGCGTGGTCCTTGTTCCTGGCGACGAACGTGGCGACGTCCTTGCCGAACGCCTGGACGTTGGCGCCGCCGCGCTGCATCAGCTTGCGGCCGACGAGGTCCATCGCCTGGATGTGGTTGGTGCCCTCGTAGATCGAGAAGATCTTCGAGTCGCGCGTGTACTGCTCGACCGGCCAGTCCTTGAGGTAGCCGGCGCCGCCGTAGACCTGGATCGCGGTCGCGCAGATCTGGAATGCCTGATCGCTGCCGTACGCCTTGATCAGCGGCACCAGCAGATCGACCTGGCCCTGGTGGTACTCGATCGCGGCCTTGTCGCCGCTGGTCTTGGTCAGTGCGTGCACGGTGTCGACGTGCATCGTCAGCTTGACGGCGAGCGCGCGCAGGCCCTCGACGCGCGACTTCATGTCGAGCAGCATGCGCCGGACGTCGGGGTGCTCGATGATCGCGACGCGCGGGGCGCTCGCGTCCTTCCACTGCTTGATCGAGCTGCCCTGCTTGCGGTCCTTCGCGTAGTCGAGCGCATTGAGGTAGGCGCTGCCGGCGAGCGCGATGCCCTGCAACCCGACGCCGATGCGCGCGAAGTTCATCAGCTGGAACATCTGGGACATCCCCTTCTGCTCCACCGCGCCGACCAGCTCGCCGACGCAGCCATCGCTCTCGCCGAACACGAGCTGCGCCGTCGCCGAGGCCCGGATGCCCATCTTGTGCTCGATGCCAGCGACCGCGACGTCGTTGGGCGAGCCGTCGAGGCGCTTCTTCGGGACGATGAACAGCGACAGGCCCTTGGTGCCCGACGGTGCCTCCGGCGTGCGGGCGAGGACCAGGTGGACGATGTTGTCCGTGATGTCCTGATCACCGCCGGAGATGTAAATCTTGGTGCCCTTGATCTTGAAGGTGCCGTCCGCCTGCTTGAACGCCAGCGTGGTCGCGGCGCCGACGTCGCTGCCAGCCTGCGGCTCGGTCAGGCACATCGTGCCCGCCCACTGGCCGTTGAGCAGGTTCGGCACCCAGCGCGTGTGCTGCTCGGGCGTACCGAACGTGAGGATCACGTCGGCGGCGCCCTGCGTGAGCGCGGGGTACATGTTGAGGCTCGTGTTCGCCCCGCACAGGAACTCCTCGACCAGCATCTGCAGCGTGAACGGCCCGGCCTGGCCGCCGTGCTCCTCCTCGACGGACAGCGTGCGCCAGCCGGCCTTGTAGAGGGCGTCCCACGCCTCCTTGAAGCCGGCCGGGACGCGCACCTGGCCATCGACGAGCGTGCAGCCCACCTCGTCACCCGAGCGGTTGTACGGGCCCATGTACTTCTGGGCCCAGCCGTACGACTCCTCGAGCACCGCGAGGACCTCGTCCTTGCCCCAGTTTCCGAACGGCGCCTTGCCGATCAGCTCGTCGAGCTTGAACTGCTCGAACAGGAGGAACGACAGGTCGCGGAGGTTGGCCTTGTAATAGTTCTGGGTCGACATCGCAGATGGGCCTCGCGTGGGGGGGAGCGGCGGACTGAATGAACCGTCATTCAGTTTATGGCCATACTTACGCGTCGCGTCAACCGGCCCCGGGCGGATCCCGTGGCTTCCAGGGGTGATCGCGACCAGCCGCCGCACCCCCGCGGGCGTCCGCCGCGGATGTTCTCCCGCCCGGGGAGCGCCCACGGCCCCAGCGTGATGCGCTGCGTGCCGCTGGTGTACGTGGGCACGAACCCGGTGCTCGTGACACCTGCGCCGTCGACGTAGGCCGACTGCACGCCCCGCCCTGCCAGCCGCACGCGCAACGTGTGCGGACTCCCGGTGGTAGCGTCCCCGGATGCTGAAGGACAAGGTCATCGTGGTCACCGGCGCGAGCCGCGGCATCGGCGAGGCGATCGCCCAGGCGTGCGTGGACGCCGGCGCGCAGGTGGTGCTCGCCTCGCGCAAGCAGGCGGACCTCGATCGCGTGGCGGCCGCGCTCGGCGACCGCGCGCTCGCGGTGGCGTGCCACACCGGCAAGGCCGAGGACGTCGACGCGATGATGGCGAAGGCGATCGAGCGGTTCGGCAGGGTCGATGGCTACGTCAACAACGCCGCCACCAACCCGTACTTCGGCCCGATGATCGACACGCCGGACGCCGCGATCGACAAGACCTTCGAGGTCAACGTGCGCGGCTACCTGTATGGCGCCCGGGCGCTGGTCCGGCACGCGCGCGTCCGTGGCGGTGGTGGCTCGATCGTCAACGTGGCGAGCGTCGCCGGCCTGCGCGCCGCCCCGATGCAGGGCATCTACGGCGCGACCAAGGCCGCCGTGATCAGCATGACCCAGACGCTGGCGTTCGAGCTCGGCGGCGCCGGCATCCGCGTCAACGCGATCGCGCCCGGGCTCGTCGAGACGAAGTTCGCCGCGGCGATCGTGCAGAACCCGATGCTGCGCGAGCACGTCGTCAAGCGCACGCCGCTCGCGCGCCACGCGCAGCCCGCCGAGATCGCGGGCACCGCCGTCTACCTCCTGTCGGATGTCTCGTCGTTCACCACCGGCAGCGTGATCACCGTCGACGGCGGCCTGACCGCGACCTGAAGGTCTCACGGCTGGCTGCGGACGGCGCCCAAGATCGAGGCGGACGGCCACGGCGACGGCGGGGACGCCACCCACGTCATCGGCGTGCGACAGGTGCGATCACCGCAGCGCGAGGCGAGCGGCCACGGCCTCGCTCAGCGCCGGATCGGCGTCGAGGGCCGCGCCCCACGCTGCACCGACCTCGGCGTAGCTCACCTCGTCGAGATCGAACTGCGCGAGGGCCTCGCCAGGCGCGAGGGCAGCCAGATCGCGGAGCAGCGCCACATAGTCGCTGATCCGCTCGAGCTTGCTCCCCGGGACAACCACGCGATCCTCGAACGCGCGCGGAGGCTTCGCCGGCGCACCGAGAACGATCCCTCCGCGCGCGCGGAACGCGTGGTGGAACGCCGCGCGGGTCATGCGGTCGCCCAGCCGCGGGACCGGATCCCGCGCGAAGTGCGCCTGCTCGCGGATCTGGAGCGCGAGCGCGCGCGCGATCATCGCCTCGCGCTCCTCGAGGCCCGTGGTATGTGCCAGCACCGCGAGAGCGGCGGCGTACGCACGCGGCGTCACCTCGACCTCGCTCTCCGACGCGAACCGGAACCGGGCCGCGGTCAGCGCCGCGCGCCGCACACGCCAGGACGGGTCGTGGAGCTGCGCGGCCGCGGCGGCATGCTCACCCGCCGCGAGTTGCGCGAACACCGGCTCCGCCGTGGCGACCGGCGGCGGCGCCGGCGGCGGGGCGGCGGTGTGAGCGCGAGCGTGCTCCAGCGTGGCGGCGAACGCGACCGCATTGTCGGGGAGCGGGTTCTGCGCCACCGCATCACCCGCGAGCCGCGCGGCGTCCTCGAACCGCCCCTGGCGGAGGCGCGCACACGCGAGGTGATTCCACGCAGAGGTCCGGAACGTCAGATCCTCCCCGAAGGCGCGCAGCAGGTGCTCGGCGATCCGCTCGGTGGTCGCGGCGTCGCCAACCTCGTCGAGGACCCCCGCGTACGCGTTGAGCTGCGAGGCATCGAACGCGGCCGGATCGAGCTCGTACGCGAGAGCGTACGCCTTGACGGTGCGCGGGTTGTCCATCGCCGCGTACGCGATGCCGCCGAACGTCAGCCACTGGTCGGCGCGCACGTACCAGCGGCTCGCATAATCGAGCACCGCCATCGCACGGGGTAGCGCGCCGGTCTGGTACAGCACGCCCGCCAGGATCTGGGTGGCCTGCGCGCGCGTCCCGCGGGTCAGGTGCACGAGCGCCTCGGCGGGCTTGCCCTGGTGCGCGAGCGCGAGGCCGAGGTTGCGGTGGGCCTCGGCGTTGGTGGGATCGAGGGCCACCGCCCACCGCCCGAGCTTCTCGGCGCGCGCGGGCTCGCCCTTCTGCAGCGCGAGGTACATCGCCGCGGCCACCTGATCGAACGCGAGCGGCGTGTCGACGAGGATGGTCGCCCACGCATCCGCGAGGGTCGCGAGCTGCGCGTCGCGCCAGCCCGGCCGCGCCGCGCCGAGGCCGGCCGCCAGCACGCCGAGCGCCGCCGGCCCACGCTTGGCCACGAGCAGCACCCGCGCCGCGTGGACCGCCGGGCCGGCGCTGATGCCCTCGACCAGGTACGCGGCGGTGTGGAGCGCATCGATCGCGTCCGCGGGCTCGATCTCGCCGGCCGCGAGCTGCGCCGCCGTGGCATCGGCCCACTCGTCGGCGCCGAGGTAGCCGGTGTGGTGCGCGAGCTGCATCGCCTGCGCGGACACCGCGGCCGCCCAGTTGGGCGGGCGATTGCGATGGAGCCGCGCGATCGAGGCCGCGAGCACCGCGCTCTCCTCGGGCCCGAGGATGCGGGCGGCGACCGTGCCGTGCGCGTCGACGAACCCGGCGACGTCGCCGCGCGCGCGCTCGTCGAGGGCGCAGCTGCGCTCGACGGTGCCGAGCCACGCGCTGCCGAGCCAGCGGTCCACGCGCCGCAGGAGCGGATCGAGCACGCCACACAGCGCGCGCGCCTCGCGATCCCCGAGCGCGGTGCGGTGCCGGCGCACGAGCGCGAGCGCCTCACCCGCGACGACGCGTAGCCCGCCCGCGATCGGGTTCGCCGGCGCCGTGGT
The DNA here is from genome assembly GCA_964203225.1 of Kofleriaceae bacterium. Classification (GTDB taxonomy): domain Bacteria; phylum Myxococcota_A; class Polyangia; order Haliangiales; family Haliangiaceae; genus JABFXX01. Next base: position 693,154 of record CAXNMK010000001.1, on the reverse strand, counting down.
GGCGGCGAGGTAGCGGCCGACCGCCTGCCCGGCGGTGTACGCCGCCGCCTGCGCGAGCGCGACCGGATCGTCCTCGCTGGCCTCGCTGAACACGACCTCGAGCCAGCGGTTGACCAGCCGGTCGCAGCGGATCAACGCATCGGTGGCGGCGCCCGGCCCGGTCACGGGCCCGATCTGGGCGAACAGCGCGTCGATCGCGCGGCGGCTGCGCGCGGTCGGCGCGAACCCGCCGAGCGAGGCCGGATCGAACTCCACGGTGGTGAGCTTGCCGAGCGCACGCGTCACCATCGAGCTCGCAGCAGCGCCGGGCACGAAGTCCGCGATGTCGCGCGCCATCCGCCGCGCGAGCGAGGTGGCCCCCACGACCAGGCGCTCCCCGAGCGCGAGCTCCGCGACCTCGAGCGGCGCCCCCGCGAGCAGCAGCCCGCACCGGGCGATCGCCACGTGCTCGTCGCGGCCCGGCTCCGTCAGCTCGACGCGCCACAGCTCCTCGAGCCCGCGCCGCCACTCCCCCGCCGCCATCAGGCAGCGCGCCGCCGCGAGCCGCGCGACCGGCCCGGTGTGGCCCGCGCCCCGGCCGTACTGGGCCCAGGCGAGCGGCACATCATCCTCGCGCCCCATCGCGACCAGGGCGTCGAGGAGCAGCGCCACGTCGACGTCGGACGCAGGCTCGATCCGCCCGAACCCCTCGACGGCGCGCGCGGGATCACCCCGGAACGCGCCCTCGCGCGCGTAGGCCCACGCCACGTAGCGCGGATCGGTCCGCCACGCGGTGAGCACGCGCGTATGGCGCGGCCAGGTCGCCTCGCGACCCTCGAGCCGGTTGGCACGCAGCGCGATCGCCTCGTCGATCCGCCCGACCCGCATCAGCGCATCCGCGACGAGGAGATCCACCTGGATCTGATCGGGATACCAGGGCAGGTCCGGATCCATCGGGCAGCCGTGCAGGCGCGCGGCGCGCAGCGCGCGCTCGAGCGAGCGGCCCTCCCGGCCGGTGGTGCGCGCCCGCTCGACGAGCGCGATGTGCGCGCGCGAGTCCGCCGCGTGGGCGCCTTGCGCACGCTCGAGCAGGCGCACGGCCTCGTCGCCGAGGCCGGCGTCTTCGAGCCGGGCCGCCACGCGCTCGATCACGTCCTGGTGCTGAGGCCGGCACAGCGCGGCGAGCCCGGCGCCCGCCACCGACTCGAGCTCGGTGGGCGCGACCGGCGTGTCCTCGGGCGCATCCGCCCCCCCGCGCAGCTCGGCGTACGGGCGCGCCCAGCACGGCGCCGCCGCGATCACCTGCCGCAGCCGCGCGAAGTCCACGGGTCCGCCGCCGCTCGCCGCGCGGATCTGCGCGAACAGCGCCTGCGGCTGCGCCGGATCGAGCACGAGGATCAGGTCGTCGAGATCCTCGCGCAGCGCGAGCGCGAGCAGCCGCACCGCCGCGAGCCGCAGCCCGCTCGCGGGCACGCGGTTCGCGGCCGGGCGCGCGACCCGCGCGCGGGCCACCACGGCCACCGACGCCAGCGGCGCGGGCTCCGCCACGGGAGGCGGCGCCATCTTCTCGTCGAACGTGACCAGGGCGAGGTCGATCGCGCCGGTCAGGTCCTCGGCCGCGCCGGCCGGCACCGCATCGGGCACATCATCGGCGGCGACGTCCTCGTCGGGCGTGATCGACCACGCGGGCGCCGTCGGCAGCGCCCACGCGCGCGCCTGCTCGACCAGCACCGGCGCGATCACCCGCACGGTCGCGATCACCTCCTCCGCCGACACCAGCGCGAACCGCCGCGGCAGCGCCGCGAGCCCGCGTGCCACGAGCCACGCGGCGAGGACCTGCTGGATCTGCTCGCCGAGGTTCTTGCCGAGGGCATCGAACGCCTGGCGCGCGCCGGCCCGGTCGAGCGTGTGGAGGCGCACGCGGCCCGCCTTCGGCAGCCCCACCTCGAGCCAGACCAGCTCGTCGCGCCGCGTGGTGCCCCAGAACGCGTCCCCGGGGCTGGCACCGAGCGTGGCGTGCTGCGGGCGGAAGTGCCCCTCGGCGGGCACCAGCGGCAGCGACTCGGCGTCGTACACGGCGAGGCCCGGGTGGTGCTGGCAGACCTCGATGCACGCCATCCACAGCAGCAGCGCCACCTCGTGGGCGTGCGCGACGTCGGCGCCCTCGATCGCCACCTCGGGCAGGAGGAACGCGATCCGGTGGGGCTTGCGGAGGGCAGGCACCTAGATCCCCTCCACGGCGATCGACAGGGGACGTGCCCGTCCCCTCTCACGGGGCACAGCCCCGCGATTCACCCCTCCGCGCGCTTCCCGCGCGGCCCTCACACGCCCTCCACCTCTCCGCGCTTGATCCGCCGCGCGCCCTGCCGCTCGAGCTGCGCGATGGTCTGCACCGGGCACCAGTCCCCGTGCACGTAGTAGTCGGTGCCCGGAACCGGGCCGCTGACGAGGCGGGCGCCGGCGGCCTCGAGGGCGCGCGTGATGGCGCCCTTGTCGAGGGTCTCGAACGTGCCGGCGAGGAACACGGCGGCGCCGGCCAGGCCGCGGCCGAGGCGGCGCACCACGGCGGCGGCGCCGTCGAGGGAGGCCACGTCGGGCTCTGCGTCGAGAGGCGCCGGCCGGGCGAGCGCGATCACGCCGCTCATGCCCTCGGCGATCGCGGGGAGCGCCGGGCGCTCGGCCGGCGCGTGCGCGAGCATCCACCGCTCGTGCGGGCCCGGGAACGAGGACGACGCGTCGTCGCTGGTGACCTCGGCGGTGACCTCGGCGGGCGGCAGGTCCTCGGCGAGGAGGCGCGCGGACAGCTCGGGGCGGCCCGCGCGATAGCAGGCGAGCACCCGGGCACACACCAGCTCGGCGGTGTGGTGACGCGCGGTGGCGGCGAGCTCGAGGGCGGCAAGCGGGCGACCGTGGATCGCGAGCTGGAGCGCGGCCGCATCGATGCACTGGAGCGCCTGGGCGGCGATCATCACCTGCTTGACGCGGCCGCGGCGCGCGAGCTCCTCGACGTAGAGCTCCCCGACGAGCTGCTGCGACTCGGGGTGCGCCGCCACCAGCGTGCGCGCGCGGGATGGATCCCCGGCGCCCCGGACCATCCAGCCCCACAGCGTGTAGAGGTACGCCTCGGCGTGGCGCGCGAACGCGGTCAGGGCGCCGAGATCGTCCGCGGCCTGACCGCACCGCAGCGCACGCTCGGCGGCCGGAATCACGGCGGTCTGGCGCGCCACGCGGAGGCCGCGCACCGTCGGGACCACGCCGGGATGGGCGAGATGCCAGCGGGCGCGCGCGCGCAGCAGATCCGCGAACGCGAGCCCGCGCAGCGTATCTTCGAGGCGCGGCAGGTGGCGCTCGCCGCCGAACGTGAGCGCGAGGTACAGCATCTCGAGCTGCTCGTCGATCGGCGCGTCCGCCGAGCGCGACACCAGCAGGGGCACCGCCTCCTCGCCGAGCGCCGCCGCGGCCAGCCGCAGCACCCGCAGCCGGTGCTGCGCCGGGATGTCGCCGATCGAGACGAACAGCACCCGCGCGAGCGGCGCAGAGGCGTACGCCTCGAGCGCCTCGCCCCACAGGCCCGGGGCCTTGGCGAACATCGCGGCGGTCAGCTCGGACTGCACGTGCCGCAGCGCCGGGGCGAGCTGGGGATTGGTCAGCGTGCCCGCGGCGGTCGCGGCGTCCGCGAGCTTGCCGAGCGCCTCGTCGGCGAACTGCACCGCCTCGGCCGACCAGCACACGCTCGCGTGGAGGCCGCGGAGCTGCCGGTACCCGAGCGTCCACGTCGCCTGCTCGCGCACCGGTACCGGCGTGGCCGGATCGAGCACGAGCGCGCCCAGCCGCCGGGCGGTCTCGGCCGTGGGAAACATCGTCAGCCACTGGCAGCCGCGTCGCCGCAGCTCGACGCCGTGGCGCGCCTCGATCATCCAGTAGCCGACCTCGGCGAGCGCCGGATCCGCCGGCAGCCACGCCTCGCCGTCATCGGTCAGGCGCGCGAGCCGCTCGCGGGCCACGCCCTCGAGCTCGCCGCCGGAGGTGGGCGCCAGGGCGAGCGCGTCACGCAGCCGGTACGCCAGGGCCGGCGGCACGGCCGCGAGGTCCCCCAGGCGCACGGGTAGCTCCACCACGCAGATATTCTACCCGGTTCGGGCGATGCTCGCGCGGCGACCCACCCGCGGGTGCTTGCGCCGGGCCGACCCACCTGAACAAACTGGGGCCACTCCTCGTCGAAAGGCCCTCCATGCGCGCCGTGCCGCTCCCTGCCCTCCTCGCCTTCGGCATCCTCGCCGGCGCCGCCACGGTCACGCCCTCCGCCGCGGAGGCCCCCGCCGCCAGGGCTCCTGCTGCCAAGGGCCCGGCCGCCCGGGCCCCCGCGACCGGCACGATCCGCGGCACGATCCTGTTCGAAGGAGAGCCGCCGCCTCGCCCCGCCCTGCGCCGCGACACCGACCCGTACTGCGCCCGGATCGCGCGCGACGCCGAGGACGTGATCGTCACCAAGGGCAAGCTCAAGGACGTGCTGGTGCGGATCAAGCCGGGCACGTTCGCGACGGTCCGGACGTTCCCCGCGCCGACCACGCCGGTGGTGATCGACCAGCACGAGTGCATGTACGCGCCGCGCGTCGTCGGCGTGATGCCGGGCCAGACGCTGGCGATCAGGAACAGCGACGGCACGTTCCACAACGTCCACGGCACGATCGCGGGCACGCACCTGTGGAACAAGCCGCATCCGCCGAAGGCCGCCGACCTCGCGCTCATAGCGACCGCTGCGGCCGGGGACGTGATCGACGTCGTGTGTGACGTGCACCCGTGGATGCACGCGTACGCGGTGGTCACGGACCATCCGTTTGTCACCGTCACCGGCGAGGACGGGGCGTTCACGCTGACCGGGATCCCGCCGGGCAGCTACACACTCGAGGCGTGGCACCCCTCGCTCGGCACCAAGGCCCTCACCGTGAAGATCGGCACCGGCAAGAAGGCCACGGTCACCGCGCGGCTGGCGTGGAAGCGCGAGGACGTCCGCGAGTAGCGCTGCCTACGTGAACACCGGCGTGCCGGTGATGAACTCGACGTTGTTGAAGATCAGGAAGTCGGCCACGATCGCGAGTTCGTAGACCGGGACGACCCACAGCCCGAGGTGGATCGCCGAGTTGGCGATCTTGTTGCCGGTGGCGGTGCCGTTCCAGGCGTGGAGCCTGGGCGGTCTAGACACCGACCGCGCGGGGCGTCAGGGGACGTGCTACGGAGGACGCCTGTCCCGCGCCAAGCGTTCACCCCGGGTGCGTCGCTCGCAGCGCGTCCCCGGCCTCGTGCTGCTCGTCGTGCTCGTCACGGCGACCGCGCTCATCGTGCAACTCGCCCGGCGGGCACGGCGCGCGGATGTGGCCCCCGCGCCCACGTGCACCGGCGGCCCGACGACGCCCGGCATCGACGTGTCCTATCACCAGGACCGGATCGACTGGCTGAAGGTCCGGCGTGCGGGCGTGGTGTTCGCGTTCGTCCGGGTATCGGACGGGATGACCGTCGAGGATCCACGCTTCGCGGCCAACTGGAGCGCGGCCCGGGAGGTGGGCATCGTCCGCGGTGCGTACCAGTACTTCCGCCCCGAGGAGTCGGCCACGGCGCAGGCGGACCGGATGCTCGCCGCACTCGCACACGACCGGGGCGAGCTGCCGCCCGCGATCGACGTCGAGGAGACCGGCGGGTTGCGCCCCGCGCAGGTCGCGATCGGCGTGCGCACCTGGGTCGACCGCGTCCGCTCTCGGCTCGGCGTGGAGCCGATCGTCTACACCAGCCCGGCGTTCTGGCGCGATGCCGTGGGTGCGGACGACCTCGGCATCCAGCCGCTGTGGCTCGCGCACTACACGGACGGATGCCCGCGCATCCCGGCGCCGTGGACGGCGTGGCAGTTCTGGCAGCGCAGCAAGCTCGGCCGCGTGCCGGGCATCCGCGGCGACGTCGACCTGAACGTGTTCGCCGGACCACCCGAGCAGCTGCGCAGGGTCGGCGCTCGTCGCTGAGGGGCGCGGCCGTCTACACGAACCAGCCGGTCGCGACCATGGCGATCGCCACCACGGGCCCGAGGGCGCACAGGCATCCCAGGACGTACGTCCGCAGCGGTAGCGTGGTGAACGCGAGCGCGTACGACAGCGGCGAGTTGAACCACAGCACGAGGCGCAGGATCAGCACGGCGCGGAACGGGTGGGTCTCGAGCATCGCGAACGCGCGGGCGAGGTGACGCTGCGTGGGGCGCCACGGCCGCGAGCCCGCCCGCCGAAGGCGCCGCGCGAGCACGAACGGCACGGTGACCGCGAGCAGGCCCCCGCCGAGGCCGACGGCGTAGCCGACGTAGGGCCCGAAGGCGAGGCGCCCGCCGATCACGAACGCCATGCCGGGCAGGCCGAGGAATGCTCCGGCGACGAACGCGCAGACGAACAGCGCGGGCGCCGCGGGCCCCTGCGACAGCAGCCACGCCTTGACGGTGAGCGGCGTGACGGCGCCCGTGCGCCACAGGTAGACGGCGCCGGTCACGAACGCGATGCCCGCCAGGCCGAGGAGCACGCGGCGCACCGTGCGGGACAGGGTCACCGCCACGCGCACACCGATGCCCGGACACGCCCCACCCGGGGAGCGTACGCGATCATCGCCCCGGCCGGATGGCCCGGCCCACGGAGCGCGGGCGGGTGGTCCGGCTCACCGAGCACGCCCCGGGCGTCACGCGCCGCGGCCGCGGCGGCGAGCGCCCGCGAGGGCCGTGACCGCGAGCACGAGCACGAGCGCGCCACCCACGAGGCCCCGGACCGCGATGGTTCCTGACGGGCGCAGGCCAGCCGGGGCGCCAGCGGCGAGCTGCGCGGCGGGCTGACCGAGGGGCAGGCACGCGGCCGGGTCACCCGCCGACGCTCACTGCGCGCGGTGGACCTGGACGCGCAGCTTGCCACCATCGCGCTCGACGGTGACCTGCCAGGGCTGGCAGCACACGGCGCAGTCCTCGACGAGGACGCCCGTGGTGTCGGGATCGACGTAGAGGTCGACCCACTCGCGACAGTAGGGACAGCGAACGCGGACGGTGTCCTCCACGCCTGACGCCGTCCGGCTCAGTGCGTGGTGGCGGCGGCGATCCGCGCGCGCGCCCAGTCGGCACGCGCGAGGAGGTTGGTGTGGTCGCCGTCCATGGGCTTGTCGCCCCACCTGGCGAGCTCATCCTCGGCCGAGGCGAGGTCCTTGCGGGCCGCCTCGAGGTCGATGTTCGCCGACGGCAGCGCCTGCTCCACGAGGATCTCGACCGCGCCGCTCGGGTCGACGCGCAGGTAGCCCGGCCCGACGGCGAACTGCGCGCGCGCCTTGGTGCCGATCGTGAGCACACCCGGCTTGAGCGCGGACAGCAGCGGGACGTGTCCTGGCAGCAGCTCGAACTCGCCGAGCTCGCCGGGGGCCTGCACGCTGTCCGCATCGGTGTGCGCGAGCACGCCCTTGGGCGTGACCAGGTTCACCGCGAGGATCGTGTTGAGCTCGGCCATGACTTACGCCCGCTTCGCGAGTTCAGCGGCCTTGGTGCGGACGTCGTCGATCGTGCCGGTCATCTCGAACGCCTGCTCGGGCAGATCATCGCACTTGCCCTGGAGGATCTCCTCGAACGAGCGAACCGTGTCCTCGCGCGAGCAGAAGATGCCCTTCATGCCCGTGAACGTCTCGGCGACGTGGAACGGCTGGCCCATGAACTTCTCGATCTTGCGCGCGCGCGAGACCGTGACCTTGTCGTCCTCCGACAGCTCGTCCATGCCGAGGATCGCGATGATGTCCTGCAGGTCCTTGTAGCGCTGCAGGAGGCGCTGCACCTCGCGGGCGACCTTGTAGTGGCGCTCACCGACGACGGCGACCGAGAGGATCGTCGACGTCGAGTCGAGCGGATCGACGGCCGGGTAGATGCCCTTCTCGGTGATCGCGCGGTTGAGCACCGTGGTCGCATCGAGGTGGGCGAACGCCGTCGCCGGCGCCGGGTCGGTGAGGTCGTCGGCGGGCACGTAGATGGCCTGCACCGAGGTGATCGACCCGTCCTTGGTCGACGTGATGCGCTCCTGCAGCCCACCCATCTCGGTGGACAGGGTCGGCTGGTACCCGACGGCGCTCGGGATGCGGCCGAGGAGTGCAGACACCTCGGAGCCGGCCTGGGTGAACCGGAAGATGTTGTCGACGAACAGAAGGAGGTCCTGCTTCTCGACGTCGCGGAAGTACTCGGCGACCGTCAGGGCCGCGAGGGCCACGCGCTGGCGAGCGCCCGGCGGCTCGTTCATCTGGCCGAACACGAGCGCGGTCTTCGAGAGCACGCTCGAGCCGTCGAACAGCTTGGCCTCGGCGAGCTCGTGGAACAGGTCGTTCCCCTCGCGGGTGCGCTCGCCGACGCCGGCGAACACCGAGTACGAGCCGCTCTTCTTCGCGACGTTGTTGATCAGCTCCTGGATCAGCACGGTCTTGCCGACGCCGGCGCCACCGAACAGGCCGATCTTGCCGCCGCGGCGGTACGGGGCGAGGAGGTCGATGACCTTGATGCCGGTCTCGAACATCTCGACGGCCACGCTCTGGTCGGTGAACTTCGGGGCCGAGCGGTGGATCGGCGACCGCTTGGTCGTCTTCATCGGGCCGGCCTCGTCCACGGGCTCACCGACGACGTTCATGATGCGGCCGAGGACCTCGGCGCCGACGGGCACCGAGATCGGGGCGTTGGTGTTCTTCACCGACTGGCCGCGGATCAGGCCGTCGGTGTTGTCCATCGCGACGCAGCGGACCGTGTGCTCGCCGAGGTGCTGGGCGACCTCGACCGTCAGGTTGTCCTCGCGCTTGTCGATCGACGGGTTCGTCAGGAGCAGCGCGGTGTTGATCTCCGGCAGCTCGGCCGAGTCGAACGCCACGTCCACGACGGGGCCGATGACCTGGACCACGCGGCCCATGCTGTTGGGAGAGAAGTCATTGGTAGCCATGGTCTGTTCCTTAACCCTTGAGAGCCTCGGCGCCGCCGACGATCTCGGCGAGCTCCTTGGTGATCGACGCCTGACGGGCGCGGTTGAACTGGAGGGTGAGCGACGAGATCATCTCGCCAGCGTTCTTGGTCGCGTTCTCCATCGCCGTCATCTGCGACGCGAAGAACGACGTGATCGACTCGAGCGCAGCGCGGTACAGCAGGATCTGCACGTACAGCGGCACCAGCTTCTCGAGCAGCTCGAGCTTGCCGGGCTCGTAGATGAAGTCCGAGGACGACGTCGCGTCGGCCGCGACCACGGCCTTCGCCGTCGGCTCGGGGACGACCGGCAGGATCTGCCGGACCCGGACCGCCTGCGACGCCGCGTTCTTGAACTCGTTGTAGACCACGTAGACGTGGTCGACCTTGCCGGCGAGGAAGTCGGCGATCACGCGGTTCGCGGTCTCGCGCGCGGACTCGAGCGCGGTCAGGCCCGTGGGGGCGAGATCGAAGCTCGTGACCGTGGCGCGGCGGCGGGCGAAGTACTGGTTGCCCTTCTTGCCGATGATCCGCAGGGACACCTCGGTGGCGCCCGACAGCTCGTTGGCGGTGTACTTCTGGACGGCCTTGAGCACGTTCGCGTTGAACGCGCCGGCCTGGCCGCGGTCGCTCGTCATGACGACGATCGCGGCCCTGGACAGCGGGCGCTCCTCGAACAGCTTGTGCGCATCCGTGCCGGCGACCGCCGACAGCTCGCTGACGACCTGGCTGATCGCCTGCGTGTACGGGCGCGCCGCGATCAGGGCCTCCTGCGCACGGCGCAGCTTCGCCGTGGAGACGAGCTTCATCGCGCGCGTGATCTTGCGCGTGTTCTTGACGCTCGTGATGCGGGTGCGGATGGCCTTCAGCGACGGCATGGCGCCTACTTCTTCTCCTCGACGGAGAACTGCTTGGCGAACTCGGCGAGCGCCTCGCGGAGCTTCTTCTCGAGGGCGCCGGGGCCCTTCTTGCCGGTCTCGTCCTTGACGTCGTCGAGCTTGCCGACCGACTTGAGTTCGGTGAGCAGATCGGCCTTGCGCGACGTGAGGAACGACAGCAGCTCCGCCTCGTAGCGGCCGAGCACGGCGACCGGGAGGTCGTCGACGAAGCCGTTGGTGCCGGCGTAGACCATCACGACCTGCTGCTCGACGGGCATCGGCTCGTACTGGCCCTGCTTGAGCATCTCGACCATCCGCTCGCCGCGGTTGAGCTGCGCGAGCGTGGACTTGTCGAGGTCCGAGCCGAACTGCGCGAACGCCGCCTTCTCGCGGTAGGACGCGAGCTCGAGGCGGAGGCGGCCGGCGATCTTCTTCATCGAGCCGGTCTGCGCAGCGCCACCGACGCGCGACACCGAGATGCCGACGTTCACGGCCGGGCGGACGCCCGAGTAGAACAGGTCGGCCTCGAGGAAGATCTGGCCGTCGGTGATCGAGATGACGTTGGTCGGGATGTACGCCGAGACGTCACCGGCCTGGGTCTCGATGATGGGGAGAGCGGTCAGCGAGCCGCCGCCCTCCTTGTCCGACATCTTCGCCGCGCGCTCGAGCAGGCGGCTGTGGATGTAGAACACGTCGCCCGGGTACGCCTCGCGGCCCGGCGGGCGGCGGAGGAGCAGCGACAGCTGGCGGTACGCGACGGCCTGCTTGGAGAGATCATCGTAGACGATCAGCGCGTGGCGACCGGAGTCGCGGAAGTACTCGGCCATCGTGACGCCGGTGTACGGCGCGATGAACTGCAGCGGGGCGGGCTCCGACGCGCCGGCGAGGACGACCGTCGTGTACTCCATCGCGCCGGCCTTGGTCAGGCGATCGACGACCGTCGCGACCGTCGACTGCTTCTGGCCGATGGCGACGTAGAAGCAGAACATGTTCTGCCCCTTCTGGTTGATGATCGTGTCGATCGCGATGGCGGTCTTGCCGACGCCGCGGTCGCCGATGATCAGCTCGCGCTGGCCACGGCCGATCGGGATCATGGCGTCGATCGCCTTGATGCCGGTCTGCATCGGCTCGTGGACCGACTTGCGCGAGATGATGCCCGGCGCCTTGATCTCGACCTGGCGGCGCTTGTCGCCGACCAGCGGCTTGCCACCGTCGACGGGCACGCCGATCGCGTTCACCACGCGGCCGAGCAGCTCCTCACCGACCGGCACCTCGACGATGCGGCCCGTGCGCTTGACGACGTCACCCTCGCGGATCGCCTCGAACTTGCCGAGGAGCGCAACACCGACGTTGTCCTCCTCGAGGTTGAGGACCATCCCGTTGACCTTCTCACCGCCGGCGCCCTCGAACTCGAGGAGCTCGCCGGCCATGGCACCCGACAGACCGTACACGCGCGCGATGCCGTCGCCGGCCGTGAGCACGGTGCCGGTCTCGGTGACCGAGACCTTCTTGTCGTAGTTCTCGATCTGCTTGCGGATGATGTCGCTGATTTCGGCGGCGCGGATGTCCATGATGAGTCCTCTACTTACTTACTTGGTGAGCTCGTCGCGGAGGGTGCGGAGCTGGGTACGAAGGCTGCCGTCGTAGACCACGTCGCCGACCTTGGCGACGACGCCGCCGAGGAGGTCGCGGTCCTCGTGTTCGGTGACCTTCACGATCTTGCCCGACAGCTTCGCGAGCGCGGCCGTGATGCTGGAGAGCTCGGCGGGAGACAGCTTGCGGGCCGAGGTGACCGCTGCGCTGACCTCACCGCTCGCGGCCTGGATCATCGCGTCGACCTCGCGCGAGATCGCGGGCACCTCGACGAGGCGCTCGCCATCCAGCAGGAGATTCACGATGTTGCCGACGGTCACCTTGGTGGCAGCGTCGATGCGGGTCTCCTGCGCGATCCGGGCGAGCAGCGCGTCGAGCACGCGGCGGCGGTCGGCGCGGCGGATCGCCGGGTTCGACAGCACCGATTGCAGCTCGGCCGACTCCTTCATGGCCGCGGCGAGGGCAGCCAGGTTGGCGCCGAGGCCCTTGGTGTTGTTGCTCGTCGTGCCGATCGAGACGACGGCCTTGGCGTAGCGGCGGGCGAGGCTCCCAGAGGCCATTACACGCGCTCCTTGGTCTGCGACCTGGTGGTCTGGACGTCGGTGATGAAGCTCGCGACGAGCTTGCTCTGATCGCCGGCCACGAGCTTCTCGCGGAGGAGCTTCTCGGTGGCGCCCGCGGCCGCCGCGGTGACCTCGCGGGTCAGCATGGCGCGCGCATTCGCGATCTCGGCGGCGATCCGGAGTTCGGCGTCGCGCTTCATCTGCACGGCCTGGCGCTCGGCGTTGTCGAGGATGCGCTGCTTGTCGAGCTCGGCATCCTTGCGCATGCCCTCGACCATGCTCTTGATCTCGGCGTCGGCGTCCTTGAGGCGCGCCTCGTACTCGCTGAGCTTGTCAGCCGCCTGGGTGCGGAGCTTGGCCGCCTCCTCGAGCGCGTTCTTGATCTGGTCGTGGCGATCCTCGGCCATCTTGCGCGCGGCCGGGCCACCCTTGCTCACGAGGATCGCGAGCAGGATGACGAAGTTCAGCACCATGAAGATGAACGGCGCGGACATCGGCTCCTCCGGGGCCGGCCGGCCGTGCTCGTCGACCGCGACCTGGCCGTCGTGATCCGTCATCACGCCGTCGCCGAACGTGCCGCCGTACGCGTCCTTGCTGCTCCAGCCGAAGTCGAAGAAGTTGAAGTGCTTCGACGGGTCGCCATGGCCCGCGGCCTCGTGACCGCCGGCCACGCCTCCGTGGGCGGCCGCGCCCGCGTGGGGCTCGGCGTCACCGGCTTCGTGGTCCGCGGTGCCGTCCTCGGGGCCGTCGTTCGGCGGCGCGAAGCCGGCCGCCGCGGGCTCACCGGCCGGCGCGGCCTCGGGCTGCGCGAACGCGTCGGCGGCGCCCATCGCGAGGAACGCGAGCACGAACGCGAGCAGGAACGCGGCGGGCAGCGCGAGCAGCGAGCCGACCTTGGACGACATCTTCATCACGCGACCTCCCGGCCGAGGAGCTTGCTGGCGATCGAGCGCGCGAGCGCATCGGCCTGGGGAAGGAGCTGCGCGCGCGCGGCCTCGGTCTCCGTGCGCATCTTGCCCTGCGCCTCGTTGATCGCGGCCTGCGCCTGGGTCCGCGCCTTGTCGGTGGCGTCGCGCTCGTGCGCCGCCGCCTCGGAGCGGACCTTGCGACCCTCCTCGAGAGCGCGGTCACGGGCGATCGCGAGCTGCTTGGTGTAGTCGGCGAGCTTGGCGTCGGCCTCGGCAGTCATCCGCTCGGCCTCCGCGCGCGCGCCATCGATCCCGGCCTTCCGGCGCTCACGCAGCGCCAGGTAGGGCTGGAACAGGAACCTGTTAGCCACGAGGTAGACGAGCACGAAGAGGACGAACTGGACGACCGCCGTCAGATCGATGTCGATCAGCGGATGGCCACCGGAGGCGATCGTGACGAGAGGCGTCTGGTCCATGAGCTACCTGCGCAACCTATCGAGAATCCAGGGGGTTAACGCCGGGTGCTTATAGTCGGCGGCGGTGGGGCTGTCAACGATGGGATGCCCGAGGTTGTTCGTTCTTTCTGCGACAATCCGCCACAAGGCGCTCACCGCTCTGCCGACATGTGAGTTTGGTGATGTGCCACACATAAATTGTTCAGATTAATCATTTGATTCATATAGTTGGCTTATTCGAACACAGGACCTGTACGATGCGATCATGAACCAGAGAGTCGGCGTGCTCCTCGCGTGGATGGTCGGGGCCTGCGGCGGGGATGGGCCGCAAGGGCAGAGCGTGTGCGACAACGTGGTCCCGCCGCCGGCGGCGTGCATGACCACCTGCGACCCCGCCCCGGGCGCGCCCAACACCTGCCCCGGCGGGTACCACTGCGCGCCGGACGGCCAGTGCGACGCGGTGTGCACGGCTTCCGGCGGGGAGTGCGGCAGCGGCTACAGGTGCACGAGCGATGGCCGCTGCGTGGGCGAGGACAGCTGCGTCGGCCTCGAGTGTCGGATCGACGACTGCGAGGCGATGGGGATGTCGGCCACCACGATCACGGGCACCGTGTTCGCGCCGAACGGCACCCTGCCGCTGTACGGCATCAACGTCTACATCCCCAACCAGCCGCTGCCGCCGGTGTCCGACCAGATCGTGTGCGACCGGTGCGGCGACGTCCTCCCGGGCGCGCCCGTGACCCAGGTGATCACGGACGAGGCCGGCAAGTTCACGCTGACGGGCGTCCCCTCCGGCACGAACATCCCGCTGGTGATCTCGACCGGCAAGTGGCGCCGCGAGATCACGCTCCCGAGCGTCACCGCGTGCGGCGCCACCGCGCTGCCGGCCACCGACACCCGGCTGCCGAAGAACAAGGCCGAGGGCTCGATCCCCAAGATCGCGATCACGACCGGCAGCGCGGACTCGCTCGAGTGCCTGGTCCGGCGGCTCGGCGTCGACGACAGCGAGATCACGACGAGCGCGGGCACCGGCCGCATCAACCTGTTCAACGGCAACGGGGTCGACGCCCTCAAGGGCGGGTTCGCCGGCGGCAGCGGTCCCCTGCCCTCCGCCACCCCGTTCTGGGCGGACACCGCCAACCTCGACAACTACGACATCGTGATCCTGTCGTGCGAGGGCGATCAGAACCCCGGCACCAAGCCGCAGGGCGCACTCGACGCGATGAAGGCGTACGCGGACCTGGGCGGGCGCGTGTTCGCCTCGCACTGGCACAACGTCTGGATCGGCGGCGCGTTCCAGAGCGGCGGCCCGCAGACCCCGGCGGTGTGGGACAGCATCGCGACCTGGGACAACCAGGACAACCCGGGCAATCCCCCGGTGATCGCGACGATCGACGAGGTCAGCAACCCGAAGGGCGTCTCGTTCGCGACCTGGATGCTCAACGTGATGGGCTCGACCACCCGCGGCCAGCTGCCGATCACCGAGGCGCGCGTGACCTCGGTCGGGCTCGACGCGACCAAGGCCGAGCGCTGGGTCTACCTGACGCCGCAGGAGAGCGGCTCCGTCGAGGGCATCCAGAACTTCCAGTTCACGACACCCAACGAGGTCGCTCCGGGCGCGCGCTGCGGCAAGGTCGTGTTCTCGGACATGCACGTGTCCGGTGGCCCCGATACCGGCGACTACCCGGACAGCTGCGGCGGGAGCATGACGCTGTCACCGCAGGAGAAGGCGCTCGCCTTCATGTTCTTCGACATCGCGTCGTGCGTGTCAGACCCGATCCTGTGAGCGCAGCGGCGGGCGCCGCGCGCGCTACTTGACGGGCGCGGGGACGGACTTGGGCTGGACGGGCGCGGCCTTGGTCGCGCTCTCCATGAACGAGCGCCCCTCGAAGATCACGCCCTTGTCGACCTGCAGGCTCGGCGTGTGGAGGTCGCCCTTCACGCGGCCGGGCGCGTGGATCTCGATCGAGCGCTTCGCCTTGATGTTGCCGATCACCGTGCCCTGGATGATCACCTCGCCGATGTCGATCTCGGCCTCGACGATCGCGCCCTCGCCGATCACGAGCGTGTCGTCGGAGAACACCTCGCCCTTGAACCGCCCGTCGATGCGGACGGTGCCCTCGAACGTGAGCTTGCCCTCGAAGGTCGCGCCGCGACCGAGGAGCGTCGTGATCTCGCCCATCGGGGCGTGTCTGGCTGTGGCCACCATGCGGGCGGCAGGTTACCACGCACGCGCGGCAGGGATCACTGCAGGACGCCGACGCAGGTCGAGATGTCGAAGAAGATGAAGGCGAGCGCCTTCTCCTGCGGGGTCAACTCGGTGACGGCGCACCCGGTCGGGAACGCGGAGCCGCCGGCCGAGGTCGAGCCCGAGGACACGTGCATGTCGGAGAACACGACCTTGCCGCACTGCTGCGCGGGGGTCGCATCGACGGGCGTGGTGAACAGGAAGTTCTGGATGCCGGTCTTGCCGAGCGGCGTCGACAGCGCCGGGTCGACGTAGACCCAGCGCTCGGCCTTGGCGTCATCGACCGCCTGCGCGGTGTAGCGCGGCTCGCTGACCGAGACCTGCCCGAGCGTCGACGACGCCCCGACGTTGGCGAGCCAGGTCGCGAACTTCATGCCCTTGGGCACGGTCTGGTCCACGACCGTCAGCTGCGTGGCCTCGTTCTGGGCGGCCCCGTAGTCGAACGTGGCGACCGACTGCCAGTCGGCGAGGCTGTGCGCCGGGACGCCGCTCTCGCCGCCGATCCAGATGTTGTGCCAGTGCGACATGAACACGCGGCCGCCGAGACCGGCATAGTCATGCAGCACCTGCATCGAGGACTGAGGCTTGGTCGACGGGTTCTGCGAGGACTCGCACGACATCAGCGTGATGTCGTACTGCTTCATCTTGTCGAGCGAGGTCCACAGCGTGGTCGCATCGGACAGCATGCCGGTGCCGCCGGGGAACCCGGCTTCGAACTGGTTCGCGCCGGTGCCGACGTAGAGGTGGACGGCTCCCGCGCCCGCGTCGGTGGTGAACTCGGTGTCGGCGACCCCGAGCTTGCGGACCAGGCACTCGAGCGCATCGGCGCTGCCGGTCGTGATCGCGATCTTCGGCAGGTCGCCCTCGGCCTGGCTCCGAGGCAGGCTGGTGTCCTCCTTGGGCAGCGCGAGGTCCTGGCAGGCGGCGACCGTGGGGATCGTGATCTGGCGACGCCACTTGCCGACCTGGAACACGAGCGGGACGCTGGAGGTCGCGGGGACGTTGAGCAGCGTGAAGTGGCCGGCCTCGTCGGTGACGGTCTGCGCGACCGCGCCCCCGGGCAGCGCGTTCGCGCACTGGTCGCACTGCACGCCCGCGGGCAGCGGCCCGGGATCGGCGCCGGGCACGTAGACGTTGACGCCGTACAGCGGCAGCGTGCCATTCGGCGCGTAGACCGTGCCGGAGATCGTCGTCGGCGGCAGGCCCTTGGGGCCGCAGTCCACGATGAAGCACGGCAGCCCCTCGCAGGCGTCGGGCACGTAGACGGGGTCGCCGATGTCTGCGTCGACCCCCGCGGCGCGCTGGCCGCACGCGCTGAGCGCCAGCGTCATCCCGAGTCCCGCGATCAGACGCCTCGACTGCATCCGATCAGCATAACCGGGCTAGCGCTTGAGTTTGGCGTCGATCTGGAGCTGACCATCATCGGGCCAGGACAGGTCCTGGATGAACGGCTGGTGGTCCTTGAGCCGCAGCTCGAGCTTGCGCACGGCGGTCATGTCGATCTCGAACAGCGTGGTGGGGGACCGCCCGCGCACCTGCCCGTTGATCACGATGTCGGCGCCGCCGGGCTGGCTGTTGATGCTCAGCTTGCCGGTCACCACCCCGAGGACGGCCTTGATCTGGACGTCGCCGCCGCGCTTGGGGACGGTGACCTCCTCGGTGTAAGGCCGGTAGCGGGGAAGGGAGAGCGCGATCTTGTGGCTCGAGCCGACGGGCAGATCGGGCACGGTCAGCGGCGTGACGCCGGGCACGCGCTCGCCATCGACGGTGACCTGCGCGCCCGCCGGCGTGGACTCGACGACGATGTTGCCCCGGGTGGGTGCGGACTCGCGCTGCGAGCGCAGGAACAGCAGCGTACCTCCCGCCGCGACGGCGACCGAGATCAGGGCGATCAGCACGTAGGTGACGCCCCGCCCCTTCGACGCCTTGAGGTCGTATTGCGCCGGTAGCTCGTCGGCCTCGAATATCCGGAGCTGCCCCGTCAGCGACATCGGGGTCGGCGCGGGCTGGAACCCGTACAGCGCACCTGGGCTCGGCGCTCCCCCGCCGGGCGACCCGTACCCGGGCTGCGGGGCATAGCCGCCCTGCGCGGGATCGTGCGGGTGGCCGTGTGGCGCGTACCCCGGCTGCGGCGGATACCCCGGCTGCGGCGGATACCCCGGCTGCGGCGGATACCCTGGCTGCGAGCCGTAGCCTGGCGGCGGATATCCCGGCTGCGGCGGATACCCCGGCTGCGAGCCGTAGCCCGGCTGCGGCGGATACCCCGGCTGCGAGCCATACCCCGGCTGCGGCGGATACCCCGGCTGCGAGCCATACCCCGGCTGCGGCTGCGCGTGACCGGGACCCGACGGCGGGTACCCCGGCGGCTGGCCATAGGCGGGCGCGGGTGGGAACGGCGGCTGGCCCGGCGCCGGCACCGACTCGGGGGGCAGCGGCACGGCCGGCGCGGCACCCGGGCGCGCGCGCAGCACGGCCGGCGATGGCATCGGCTCGCTGCCCTGCTTACCGACGATCTGCTGGAGCACGTTCTGCTGGAGCACGTTGCCCTGCGCCGGGACACCGCCCGGCGGGGTCCGCCGCGAGGGGCGCGGCTTGCGCAGCTCGCTGACCGCGGGGGCGTGGATGTTCGCGGCGAGTGCGGCCGGCGGCGGGCCGCTCCGCGTCCCGGGCACCGCGGCGGGCCTGGCCGGCTCGCCGCTCCGCGTCCCGGGCGCCGCGGCGGGCCTGGCCGGCTCGCCATACGACCGCATCATCGTCGGGCCGTCGTCGCCGTCCGCATCGTCGTCCGCGTCCGCGTCGCCGGTCTCGAGGTTGTCGTCGAGCTCCTCGTCGCGCGTGCTGCTGTCGTCGTCGTCCGCGGTGTCCGGGCGCGGCGCGCCGGTGAACATCGTGGCCTCGACGCCCTCGTCGGCGTCCATCATGAAGCCGCCGCCGAACCCGCCGGCCGTCGGCGCCTTGGTGATCATCGTGCGCTCGCCGATGTTCTCGAGGTCGTCGATCGGCCCGCCGGTGACCGGCGACATCTCGCGGGTCTCCTCGTCGTGCCGCCGCGGCGTCGCGGGCGTGCCGACCGCGCCCGGGCGCGCCGGCGCGGTGGGGGCGCGCGAGCCTGACGCCGGGCCCGTGCTCTTCGGGATCGTGCCCGAGCCCGGGGCGGGCCGCACCACCGACGGGATCGCGGCGCCGAGGTTGCCGGTGGGCGGCTTGAGCCGGCCGCCCGGCCCCTGCGGTGGAGGCTCGGTCGGCGCGGTCGCGCGCGTCGCCACCACCTTGGGGAACCCGGGCTTGGCCACCGGGGGCCGCGCCATGGGGGGCGGCTTCGCCGCGGGGGCCGCCGGCTTCGCGAGCTCGCTGAGCTTGAAGATGACGCTGTTCTCGTCGCGCAGTTCGCTGCGATCCTGAAGGAGTTCGGCGCTGTCGAGCGTGAACGTGGCGTTGGCGCCCTCGTGCACCTCGATGCTGGGGAACGCCTGCTCGGCGACGACGTGCACCGGGTCGCCGACGATCTGCTTGATCAGCGCCGCGACCTTGGTGGCGGAGAACGCCGGCGCGTAGGCGTGCAGGAACCGCTCGAGATCGGCGGCGAAGTCGGACGCGGACTGGTAGCGATCCTCGGCCTTCGCCGCGAGCGCGTGCATCACGATGTTCTCGAGCTGCGCGGGCACGCCCTTGCGCAGCGTGCGCGGCGGCGCGATGTCGGCCTTGCGCGCCATCTCGAGTAGCTTCTGCAGATCCTCCTCGAGGTAGAGCATCTGCCCCGTGATCATCTCGTAGAGCACGATGCCCGCCGAGAAGATGTCCGAGCGGTAGTCGATCACGTCGCCCCAGGCCTGCTCGGGGCTCATGTAGTAGTACTTGCCCTTGATCACGCCGACGGCGGTCTGGCGGGCCTTCATCGTCGCCTTGGCGATGCCGAAATCGACGAGCTTGACCTCTCCGGAGAACGACACCAGGACGTTCTGCGGGGACACGTCGCGATGGACGATGCCGAGCGGCTGGCCCGAGTGATCGCGCTTCCGGTGCGCGTGATCGAGCGCGGACACCATCTCCTTGGCGACGAACGCGCACACATCGAGCGGCATCTCGACGTCCTGCTCGGAGGCGCGGCGCAAGATCTTGTACAGATCCGCGCCGTCGACGAACTCCATGGTGATGTAGTAGGTGTCCCCGACGCGGCCGAGGTCGAACGTCTGCGCGATGTTGCCGTGCGAGAGCTGCACGGCGATCTTCGCCTCGTCGACGAGCATCTCGATGAACTGCTCGTCCTCCGCGAAGTTCGGGTGGATCATCTTGAGAGCGACGTACTTCTCGAACCCCGCGATGCCCTTGGTCTTGGCGAGGTGGATCTCGGCCATGCCGCCGACCGCGATCTGGCGCACGAGGCGGTACGGCCCGAACTGACGCTCACCCATCGTGACGGTCTCCGGGCGCTTGCCCCTGGGCGGTGGTCGGGATCTGACCGGTGACGAGCGGTTCGGCCTGCCCCGGGTGCACGAACACACCGACCAGCCGGAGCGGACGCTTCGCGCCGCGATCGAACGTGCACACCACCTCGGTGGCGACGCCGTCGGCGACGTTGACCACGTAGCTCGCGGCCGCGTTGGCGACCAGGTAGAGGCCGAGGCCCGCGCCGTAGGTGTTGCGATCGATCTGGTCGGGCGCGGTCAGGCACTTGTCGATGCACGCGAGGATCGTGCTCTTCGCGAGCCGACCGAACCGGTCGCGCACCGACACGGCGAACATGGTCTCGGTGGCCGCGTAGCGGAGCGACACCGGCCGCGGCGTCGACATGGAGCGCCGCGCGTGCGGCTCGACGTCCGCGAACACCGGCCGCCCCTCGGCGTCGATGGGCGCATCGTAGAGGGCGTTCATCAGCAACTCCTCGCACACCTGGGCGATCGCGCCGCGCACCTGGCGGCGCATGTGCGCCTCGTCGGCGAACGCGAGTACGTCGTCGATCGCGCGCCCGCGGCCATCGAAGTCGTGGATCCGCGCGTACTGAACGGGCGTGCCGGCCGGCAGGTACTTCTCGATGCCGAAGATGTCGCCGGTCATCAGCTTCTGCGCGGTGACGAACAGGCCATCCTCGGCATCAGTTCCGACGACAATGTGGTTGACGTGATCGTCACCGAGGTAACCGAGCAGGTCGGCGAGCGAGGCCTGCGGCGTCACCAGCACCACCAGCGCGCGGGGGCGCAGGCGCGGCATCAGCGCCGCGAGCGCGCGGCCCTCGTCGGAGGTGACGGCGCAGACCACGTACTGGTGCGGGAGCACCGCCCCGGCGATCGCCTCGGCCGAGCGCACAGCATCGACCACGGCGCCCGCCCGCTCCAGCGTGGCGACGAGGTGCCGCAGCTGGTCGAGGTCGCTCGAGATCGCCAGGACGCGTCGGTTCGACAAGATTCACCTGAGGCCCACGTCGCAACGCGACGTCCCCGTATCATATCAAGGCCGCGCCGCCGATGGACCGGTCGCGTCCGACGATCGTGAGGCGATCGTCAGGCGATCGTCAGGCGATCGTCAGGCGATCGTCAGGCGATCGTCAGGCGAGGCCCCGCAGCCGGGCCCGGGGGCGAAAAACCCGGGCGGGCACGCGCGAGCCGGGGGATTCCGCGCGAGAATGCGCGCCATGTCGAAGGTCCTGTCCGCGCTGAGCCTGTCCCTCCTCGTCCTCACAGGATGTCCCGCCCCGGGCCCCCGCACCGGTGGAGGTGGTGGCGGAGGCGCCGGCATCAGCCCGGACGCCTGCGGCACGATCAACACGAACCCCGTCGGCCGCAAGCTGTACAGCTTCCTCGTCGCCTCGGCCGAGCTCGATCGCGCCAGCCTCGAGCTCGAGAACACGGTCGCCGGTGCGTGCCGCAAGATGGCCGACATCCTCGGTGTCCCGTCGACGGGCGCCACCCGCGACGTGTGCCTGCGCGCCTCGGCCGAGCTCGACGCCAACCTCCAGGTCAGCGCGAAGACCGAGACCCGCCTGGTGACCCGCACGGTCCCGCCGGTGTGTACCACCAAGATCGACCTCACCGCCGGCTTCGTCGCCGAGTGCGAGGCCCGCGCGGTCGCCGACGTCAGCGTGTCCTGCGAGGGCAGCTGCAGCGGCACCTGCAGCGGCACGTGCAACGGCACCTGCGCGGTCAAGGACGCGAGCGGCAAGTGCGCGGGCGCGTGCGACGGCACCTGCGCCGGCTCGTGCTCGGGCAGCTGCCAGGGCTACGCCGACGTCGACGCGTCCGCCGAGTGCAAGGCGTCCGCCGAGATCCGCGCCAGCCTCAAGACCGAGTGCACCGAGCCCAAGGTCGAGGTCGTGCGCGAGAGCGTGACCGTGGTGGACACCACCAAGTTCGACAAGGCGATGGCCGCGATCAATGCCGGCCTGCCGGACATCCTCCGCGCGGGGGCCAAGCTCAACGCGGCCGGCAAGGCGCTCGGCCTGTGGGTCCAGACCGGCGCGTCGCTGGCCAAGGAGTCCGGCACGCTCATCGGCCAGCTCGGCGAGAAGGGCGTGTGTGTCGTCGGTCAGCTCGCGGGCGTGCTCGCGGCCAGCGCGAACATCCAGGCCCGGTTCGAGGTCTCCATCGAGGTCTCGGCCAAGGTCAGCGGCTCGGCCGGCGTCCAGTAAGGGCCCGCGCATGGACATCTCGATCGCCCACGCGGTCGATCCATCCCCGGGGGCGTCATTGCTCCTCGGTCGCGGGGCGGCTCGCCCGCGATCATCGATCGATTTGTCCATTCGCGGGCCCTGAGCCTCGCGGCGCCGCGACCGGGCTACTCGTCCTCGCCCGCGACCGGCGCCTCGATCATGCTCTCGATCGGCTTGTCGTCGATGAAGTCGTTGACCCACTGCGAGAGCGTCATGTCGCGCTCCTGGATGTCCGACCCGGCGAAGTTGAGGACGGTCGTGCAGTGGCTGGCGTTGATGTTCCGGTAGTACGGGATGAAGTAGTCGAGGTTGTCGCGCGTGTCGTACTGCGCGGTCAGCAGCTGCGTGTCCGCGTCCCACATGCGGAGGATCTCCTCCTTGGGCGGGAACCCGTAGAATCGCTCGTACGAGTACAGCGAGAAGTTCATGTCGCGGCGGAAGAACGTCGTCGCGATCCGGTCGTCGGGGAACGCGTCGGCGACGGCGGTGTTGAGCGTGCCCATGTCTTCGAGCGTGAAGTTCGCCGGCAGCAGCGGCTGCAGCGCGTCGAGGCTCCACGCGGCGCGGATCATCGAGTGGAGCGGCCGCGAGAACCCGCTCGACGGGAAGATCGGCCCCGAGTCGTTGAGCAGGTAGCCCTTCTCGATCGCCCGCACCCCCTCGCGGAGGAACTTGTGGTTGGCGAGCGAGCCGACGCCACCCGCCGAGCAGCCGGTCGACAGCATCTTGGGCACGTGCGTGAAGTTGGCGTCGATCCAGCGCACCACCTCCTGCACGACGGCGTGGCCCTCGTGGCGGAAGGTGAGGTCCGGATCGGTGCCGCCGCCCGGGTACGTCACCGTCGCCAGGCCGGTGTGCACGTCGCCCGTGCAGTACGGCACGTAGACCATGTTCCACGTGCGCGACGGGTTGGTGTCGTCGAACCGGGACAGGAACGGCGAGATGAACGGCGCGAACTCCCAGTGATCGTCGGGGATGCCGTTCGGGTTGGCGGCGCCGCGGATGCCATTGCGGCCGGCGCAACTGTCGTAGTCCCAGCACGCCCCGCCGGGCTCGAACACGACGACCAGGTTGTCGCTCTGGTTCGAGTAGTTGACGAACATCTTGTACGGCGAGCCATCCCCGCACGTGACGCCCGGCGGCTCGACCTTGATCCAGGTCTCGTAGGTGCCGCGGACCGGGTTCTGGATCGGCTCGGGGCCGGACTCCTGGTTGTCGCCGCAGCCGAGAAGGAGGACGGCCGCGGCAGCGCTCGCACGGAGGACCATGTGTCCAGGCTACGGGGGTTCCGCGGCGGGTGCAATCGGGCCGCGGGCGCGCGACGCATGGTAAGATCGCGCAGGGAATCGCGTGTCGGAGCGTCCGTCGCAGGAAGGGAAGATGTCGCCGGGAGCGCCGGGTGATCCGGTCCCGTTTGGCAAGTATTACCTGCTGGGGCTGATCGCGCGCGGCGGGATGGCCGAGGTCTACCGGGCGAAGCTGCAGTCCGGCGAGCGCCGGCTGTTCGCGGTCAAGGTGATGCGGCCGCAGCTCGCGCGCGAGGCGCGGTTCATCGACATGTTCCACCGCGAGGGCAAGCTCGCGATGCTGCTGTCGAACCAGTGCATCGTCGAGACCGTCGAGATCGGCCAGGACGATGGCCGCCACTACATCTCGATGGAGTACATCGGCGGGCGCGACCTGACGCAGGTGGTGCGCAAGTGCCAGGAGACGCAGCAGCGGATCCCGGTGCCGCACGCGGTGTTCATCGCGGCGCGGATCGCCGAGGGCCTCCACTTCGCGCACACGCTGATCGGCCCGGACGGGCGCCCGCTCAACATCGTCAACCGCGACGTGTCACCGTCGAACGCGCGCCTGTCGTACGACGGCGAGGTCAAGCTGCTCGACTTCGGCATCGCCCAGGCGCTGATGAAGTTCACCAGCGAGATCGGGATCCTCAAGGGCAAGTTCAGCTACATGTCGCCCGAGCAGATCCGCGGCATGCCGCTCGACCAGCGCACCGACGTGTTCAGCGCCGGCATCATCCTCCACGAGATGCTGACCACGGAGAAGCTGTTCCGCGGCGACACCGAGTTCGCGTTGATGGAGAAGGTCCGCAAGGCCGACGTCCCGCCGCCCTCGAACTTCAACCGCCGCGTCACGCCCGAGCTCGACGCGATCGTGCAGAAGGCGCTCGCGCGCGACGTCGCAGACCGCTACCAGTCGGCGGCGCACCTCGCGGCCGATCTCGATACGCTGATCGCCGGCTACCGGTTCGATCCAAAGGAGCTGCGGCAGTTCATGCGGCAGCTGTTCCGCACCGAGTACGCCAAGGAGCAGGAGGAGACGCAGCTCGCGCTCGAGTCGCAGCCGCTGCGCCCCCAGGCCGGCGCGAGCGACGCCTACGCGGCGTTCACCACCTCCGACCGCGCTCGCCCCACCGCCCCGATGATCGAGGTGACGCCGGCCCCAGGCGTCACCGCCGAGGTCCCGCCGCCCCCCGGCCCAGGCCTGCCCGCCTCCGAACAGGATCGCCCGCGCGGGTTCTGGGGCTCCTTGTTCAAGAAGCGCAAGTAGCGCAGACTTCGCTCGCCATGACCGAGCGAGCCGAGTCCACGCAGCGGCAGGCCACCCAGGTCGCGATCATCATCGCGGTCGTGGCGGCGGCCCTGAACGTCGCGTTCTACCTGCTCTCCACCTCGTACTTCGCGGAGCGCGCTGCGTCGCAGAACCTCGGCACGCCCGCGCAGGTGGCCGTCCAGGTCAGCGCCGCACGCACCGCGTTCGCGGTGTTCAGCGCGGTGGTCGCCGCCGCCGCCATCGCCACCGTGTTGAAGCCCCGCCTGACCGCCATCGGGATCCCGCTCGTGTTCGCGCTGGTGTCGTTCTACGCGGCCGTCGGGACGTACCGCGCCGGCGTGTTCATCGTCATGCCCGTCACGCTCGGCGTGGTGGGGATGCTGCTGATCGCGCTGCTGCGCTACACACAGCTCGGATCCCGCGCGGCATGGTCGTTCCTGATCGCGATGTGCTCCACGCTCGCCGTGATCACACTGTTCGGCGTCACCAAGGTGCGCGCCGGGTTCCACATCGGGTTGTGGTACGCGATGATCGTCCCGGGCCTGCTCGCGGTCGCCACCGTTGCGCTGGCCATGCTCGGCCGCGCGTACGCCGAGCGCACGCGCTGAGCAGCACCACGCCGCGGCGCGCCTCACACAGCGCGACACCCCAGACCCGGGTTCCCCGCCCGGGCGCCCCACCCGGACGCATCTCCCGGCACCTGACGTGGGCACCTGACCTGGACGGTCCCGCGGTCGCGAGACGTCAGGTCGCGAAGCGTCAGCAGGTGCAAGCGCGGGAAAGCGAGCCAGCGCGGTGTTCGCCCGTTACCCTCGTCGGACGTGATGCTCCGGCTCCTCCTCTTCCTCGCCCCCGCCGTGCTGCTCGCGCTCGCGGCCGGGGATGCGACCGCGTGCTCGGCCGATGCGGTCACGCCGGCGGCCTGCTTCGGCGAGCTCGCGATGGGCGCCAGCCCCCCCCGGATCGCGACGCTGCCCAACATGCCGGCAGGCCTCGCCGTGTGCGCCATGCTCGCCCTCGCGCTGCCGCCGCTGCGGCGCGGCGACCGCGGGGCGCTCCGTCTCGAGACGCCGCCGCTGTGAGCCGCGCGCGCGGCTGACAGCTCGCCGTCCTACGGCACGCCGATCAGCTTGTGCGTCTGCAGCGACAGCCGCCACTGCGGCCGCGCGTGGATCAGCGCGATCGTGCGAGCCAGGTGGTCGGCGTGGCGCGCGTCCATGCATGGCTGGACGAAGTAGTGCTCGCAGCGGTAGCGCGCCGCGTGGCGATCGAGGACCTGCTCGTCGACGGTATCGTCGACCACGACCTTGACCTCCTGGGGCACGACGTCATCCGCGAGCGCGAGGCTGGCGGTGTGGAACTGCGGCTTGGGCGAGATCGTCAGCCAGTCCACCGGCGCCTCGGGAGCGCGCGTGCCGTTGCTCTCCATGTGGACGATGAACCCCGCTCCGCGCACCGCCGCCGCCACGGCCGCGTCCCACTGCAGCGTGGGCTCGCCACCGGTGACGATCACGCGCCGGGTCGCGCCGGTGTCGAGCTCGCGCAGCCGCGCCACGATCTCGTCGGCGGTCAGCCGCACGGCACCCGCGGGTGCGAAGTCGGTATCACACCACGTGCACGCCAGGTTGCACGCCGCGAACCGCAGGAACACACACGCGCGGCCCGCGTGAGCGCCCTCGCCCTGCAGCGTGGGCCCGAACATCTCCTTCACGAGGTAGCGGCGCTCGGACATCGTCGTGCGGGATGCTATAGCGCGGTGGTGAGCCGGTTCCTACTGCTCGCGCTGCCCGCCGCCCTGGCGTGTGGCAAGGATGCGGCGCACCCGCCGGTGGCCACCGGCTCGGCCGAGGTCGGTGGCTCGGCGCCGGGCGCAGGGGCGGCGGCGGGCCCGGCGCCCGGCGCGTGTCAGCCTCTGCCGTTCGCGGCTACCACCCCCGTGCCCGAGGCCTCGGCGGCGGCGTGGATCACGCACGGCGGGGTGCCCGCGCTGCTCGTGATCAGCGACAGCGGCAACCGGGGTGCCTACGGCATCGTCGATCCGACCAGTGGCGACACGCTCGAGGTCGGGCAGCTCCCGCTCGGCGAGGCCGGGCAGGACATCGAGGGCCTCGCCAGCCGCGGTGACCTCGTCCACGGCGTGAGCTCGTCAGGGTGGATCCGCGTGTGGCGTCGCGCACCGGGCGATGCGGGCTTCGAGCTGGCCGTCGCCGCCTACCCGCTCGGGCCCGTCGATCTCCCCGACGCCAGGCCACGCGAGGATCGCCCGCCCGCCGGCACCGGCATGGTGTGTGGCGCCAAGGTCACCAACTGCGGGCGCAACTACGAGGGCCTGTGCCTGGTCGATCGCGCCCACGCGCGCGGGCCGTGCGTCGGGTTCGTGGCGGCCAAGGCCGACGGGCACCTGTACTGCGTCGAGGAGCGCGACGGCGCGCTGGTCGCGACCTACGACCACCGGATCGCGATCGGCAGGCCCGGCACGCTCGCCGACTGCGCGTTCGGCGACGACGGCACGCTGTGGGCGGGCGCGAACCTGTTCGACGCATCGAGCGTGTACCGCGTCGACGGCTGGGACACCCCGGCGACGGCGACGGTGACCCGGCTCGCCTCGCTCGGCGTGGGGTTCCCCGAGGTCCTGGCGGTGCGCGGCGACGTGTTCTACCGGATGAGCGACACCGGCGGCGGGCCGAGCTTGATGGCGGCGTTCCGCTGCGCGCGCTGACGCCCCCGGGCGCTACAGATCGTCGACGATGCCCGGCGCCTCGGCGTCGGTGTGTTCGTCGTCGTCGGAGTTCAGCTGGTGGCGCCGAGCCGCAGGAACACCCCTGCCAGCTCCGCGAGCGCGCGCCGGCGGGAGGCAGGTGGTGGTGGAGCGGCGGTGGGCCCGGCACCGGGGGAGGTCACCACCTCGAGTGTCGCCGAACATCCCGGAAACTTCGCCGGATCGGCCGGAGGCGCTACGATCCGCCACCGTGCAGTGCCCCTATTGCACCGGCGACTCGAACGTGACCGAGACCCGCGTCACGGCCGATGGCCTGCGCCGGCGGCGCGTGTGCACCGCGTGCAAGCGGCGGTTCACCACGTACGAGAAGCTCGGGGCGCCTGGCCTCAAGGTGCAGAAGCGCGATGGCGGCGTGGAGCCGTTCGACAGCGAGAAGCTCCTGCGCGCGCTCCAGCGGGTGGCCGCCCACCGGGACCACGTCCGCGACGAGGACCTCCGGCGGATCGCGCGCGACATCGAGGCGACCCTCGTCGACAGCGGGCGCAAGGCGGTGACGTGGAGCGACATCGCCGCGCTCGCGCTGAGCCGGCTCGCCAACGTCGACGCGGTGTCCGCGCGGCGCTACGCCGCGGACTACACGGACGAGAGCGGCGTGGTCCGCCTCGACGGCAGCATGCCCATGACCTCGACCCAGCAACTCGGCCTGCCGCTCGACGACGAGTAGCTACCGCGACGCGCGTCGGGGTGCGCGGTGCTCCGCAGCGACGTGGTGCTGCGCTGACAGGCCCGGCTCGTAGGTGTTCGCGATCTGGGCTGTGACCACGTGAAAGTCGTCGACCTTGCCGTCGTCGACCACGAACGCGGCGCCAGCGCGCCACGCGTGGTGCACGGTCTGCCCACGCGGTGTTCCTGAGAGGTGATCGATGATGAGGTTCCCACCCCGGGTTCGAGACGGGTTCACCGTCTCTCAGTCCGGCTGCAGCGCGAACCAATGAAACGCGTGGTACGCGCGGCTGGCGCTCACCGCGACCGGGAGCTCCCGCGCGCCGCTCGCCGGCAGCTCCACGATGACCTCGACGAGTGCGCCCGAGGGCGGCACGAGGTCGATGACCTGGGTGGTACCGCCTGCGGTGACCTCGAGCTTGTTCGTCGCTGTCAACGCCTCGTTCCACGGGTAGCCGGACTTGCCGCCGGTGCGCAAGACGAGCCGCACCGGCCGGGCCGGATCGACGGTCAGGGTGAACGCCTCCGCCCTGCCGCGGATCGTGCGGCCGCCGTCGAGCAGCAGGCCGCGCGCGCCGACCTCCTTGTGGACGAACGACCACTTCGCGGTGGGATCCCCGAAGCCGCGGCGGCCGAGCGCCCCGCGCCAGTGGTGGGCGCGCTCGCTGGCGAGGTCGGCCACGTCGATCCGGTCGACCACCGTCCAGTGCGCCACCGGCTCGAGCGGACGCTCGGCGCTGTGGGCGTGATCCCAGGTCGCCGCGAGCAGTTGCATGTCGGCGTCGCCGACCAGGCGGCGCTTGTGGAACGCGGGGCCGAGCGGGGTGCCGAGCACGACATCGCCGAAGAACTCGGCCTGCCCCATCCAGCCCGGGTAGTACGCGAAGTGGGTGGGCCGCAGCGCGGGCGGCATGTTCTCGAGGAACTCGAACCGCGCGCCCGGGCCGTTGTTCGCGACGCCGGCCTGGAAGTTGGTGACGAGTCCGAGCATGTCGTACACGCGGGTGTCCCCGTAGTACGCGATGGCGCCGGCATCGTGGAACATGATCGAGGCGGTGGGGAGCTTGCGGTGGATGTACTGACCGAGGGTGACGACCTGCCGGTTGAGATCGACCACGTTCTGCGCGTACAGCTGCTGGTCCGCACGCATCCCAGGCAGTGAGGCGCGCCAGAACCCGAGGACGAACACCACCGTCACCGCGAGGCCGCCGAGCTGCCACGGCCGCGTCGAGCGCGGCGGCGCGAGCGCACACGCGGCGGTCACGGCGATCAGCGGGAACGCCGGCGCGATGTAGCGGTAGTTGTGGAAGTTCCACGCCCCCGATGACGCGATCACGGCGAACACGAGCACGAACGGCGAGGCCACGACGAGCACGCCCACCAGCCAGTGCTTCGACGCCCGCGCCCACCACACCACGCGGACCGCCCCGATCACCCACAACGCCGCGATCACGCGCGGCCACACCAGCGGGCTGGTGCCGTCCCAGAACAGCGCCGTCATCATCTTGCCGCTCTGGCTGGTGACCGCGTCCCACCAGTACGTCCAGTCGAAGCCCGGCAGGTAGAAGTGGCTCTTGGCCACGCCGGTGTTCGGGAACCAGTTGCCCGCGAGCAGCTTGTTCGCCGTCACCCACGCGAGCGGTGCGACCAGCGGCGCGAGCCACCACGCCGCAGCGCGCAGGTCGCGCTGGCGCAGCCGCATCAGCGCCGCGATGCCGACGATCCCGACGACGATCATCGTGGCCTCGGGCCGCGACAGCGACGTGGCGGCGAGCCACACCGCGAGCAGCCGCGACGGCGGCCCCTCGTGCGGGCAGCGGGCGAGCAGGATCAGCGTGGTCACCAGCAGCGCGCTGGCGAACCCGACCTCCATGCCGGCGAGCGCCGTCCACGCGTACGGCGCGATGCCGAGCGTGATGCCGGCCGCCGCGATCGCCGGGACCGCACCGGCGATGGTCCGCACCAGCCGGTAGCACCCGACGCAGGTCGCCGCATACAGCGCCGTGCACAGGCCGAACGACACCCAGACCAGCGCGTGGCCGCGCGCACCGAGCGACCAGAACGGCGCGATCAGCATCGGCCACAGCACGCTCGTGGAGCCCGCCGAGTAGCCGCCACCATGGAAGTAGGTGAACGGCTCGAGCCGCCCCGCCTGCTTCGCGTACGTCAGGTAGATGTATGCGTCCTCGAGCGGGAGCCCGAACGAGGGGGTGCGCCGGAGCGTCGCGTAGATGAACGTCCACGCGATCGCAACCGCCGCCGCCGTGATCGCGAACTCGGGCGCATGGCGCCGCAGCCACGTCACCACCCGCGCGATTCGCGTTGCTTCCACGGACAGGTTTTACACCAAGGCCGCAGCGGACTCACGCGCCCGTCGGGTAGTGTTCGGCGTGCGCACAGACCGGTCGTTGCTGGCGGGAATCTTCCTCATCTGCTTCGCGAACATGCTGCTCGAGGTGGTCATCACCCGGCTGTTCTCGGCGACGATGTTCTATCACTTCACGTTTCTCGCAGTGGCACTCGCCCTGTTCGGGATCGCGGCGAGTGGTGTTTACGTGTTCGTCGCCGGCGAGAGGCTGGCCGTCGATGTCCGCGGGGAGATGGCGCGGGCGACGCGGCGGTTCGCGGTGAGTGCGCTGATTACCGTCGCGTACGCGATGGCGAACCCGATGGACATCATCATCGTCACCGGCAGCAACGCGATTCCCGAGTTCACGTCGCGCCAGGCCTGGCAGATGTTGTTCCTGGTCGGCATCACGGCAGTACCATTCTTCTATGCCGGCCTCGCCGTCTCGCTCGCGCTGACCTACTTGCGTCAGGACACCGGTCGCGTGTACGCGTGGGACCTCGCCGGTGCGGCCCTCGCGGCGCTCACCATCGGGCTCGTTCTCTCGATCGTCGGAGGCCCCACGGCCGTCCTCGTCGCGATCACCTTCGCGCTCGTGGCCGCGGCTCTGTTCGAGGGCAAAGGCCGCGGCCGCTGGGCCTGGGTCGCCGCCGCGGCGGCGCTCGTGCTGCTCAACCTGAGCTGGGACCTGATCCGCGTCCCGACGACCAAGGGCGTCAAGGTGGAGGCCACGCGGTTCGAACAGTGGAACGCGTTCTCGCGCGTCACCGTCGACAACACCCTGACCATCAAGATCGATGCGAGCGCCGCGACGCACGTCGAGGACCTGCGCAAGCTGACCCCGGGAATGCAGACCCGGGAGATCACGGCGCTCGGCCACGCGATGTTCGTCGGGGGCCCGAACAGCGTGCTGATCATCGGCCCGGGCGGTGGCCGCGACGTGCTGTTCGCGCTCGCCGCGGGCGCCAAGAAGGTCACGGGCGTGGAGGTCAACCCAATCATCGCCGACGCGATAATGAAGGGCGCGTACCGGGCAGCCTCCGGAGGTCTCTACCTCGATCCGCGCGTCGACGTCGTCGTCGACGATGGTCGCAGCTTCGTTCGCCGCGCGGAGGCCTCGTACGACGTCGTCCAGGCCTCGCTCGTCGACACCTGGGCCGCTACCGCCGCCGGCGCGTTCGCACTGACCGAGAACGCGCTGTATACGGTGGAGGCGTTCGAGGACTACCTCGACCACGTCACCGACGGCGGCATCGTCACGATGACCCGCTGGCACACCGGCGCGCGCAGCGAGACCGCACGCCTGCTGATCCTCGCGGCGGCGGCGCTCGAAGAGCGGGGCGTGGCGCCTGGCGCGGCCCGCAAGCATATGTTCTACGCGACGCTGAAGGGCCTCGGCACGATGGTCCTGAAGCGCACGCCGATCACCCCGGACGAGCAGGCGCGCCTCGAAGCCGCGTGCGCGGCGGCGGGGTTCACCGTCGAGGTATCCCCGACCTCGGATCCGAAGAACGGGCTCGCCCGATACCTCGACGCGGGGCCGTACAGCGACCTCGTGGCTCGTGCCCCCGAGGACCTGCGCCCGCCCACGGACGATCGCCCGTTCTTCTTCTACTTCAAGCGCGCAGGCGATCTGCTGAAGCCGACGTGGTTGATGAACGACCCCGGCCTGTGGATCATGATCTCGCTCGGCTCGGTCACGCTACTCGCGCTCGCGTTCGTGATCGCCCCGCTGATCCTCCACTGGCGCCGCCGCGACGCGAGCGCCGCCACCAAGGGGCAAGGCGCCGTGCTCGGCTACTTCGGCCTCGTCGGGCTCGCGTTCATGATCGTCGAGATCGCCCTGCTCCAGCGGTTCACGCTGTTCCTCGGCCATCCCTCGTACTCGCTGGTCGTGATCCTGTTCGCGCTCCTGCTCTCGACGTCCGCTGGGGCGTACCTGTCCTCGCGGTTCTCGATCGCCCGACTGGGCAAGGTCATGCTGATCGCCGGGGCGACGCTCGCGGTGTTCTCGGTGATCGGCGGCCTCGTTCTGCCCTCGGTGCTGCACGCGCTGATCGGCGCCTCGCTCCCCGTGCGCGCCATCCTGACAGTACTGATGGTGGCGCCGAGCGGGGTCGCGATGGGCATGATGGTCCCGTCGATCGTGCGTATCCTCTCGCACGCGAACAGCCCACTGGTCCCGTGGGGCTGGGGCGTCAACGGCGCCACCTCCGTGATCGGGACGGTGATCGCGACGGTGATCGCGATCTACGGCGGTTTCACGCTGACGTTCCTCGTCGGGGCCGTGGGCTACCTGTGCGCCGGCATCCTCGGCCAGCGCATCGCGAAGCGCCTACCTGCGACGCCCTGACCGATCGCGCCAGAGATCTGCGTGCGGCCTACAACCTCGCGCCAAGCGGCGTAGCGGGTGGCGGCAGACCAGCGAGCGTGATTTGGATAGGCACTCGCACCACCCGCACGTACCTTTTAGAGCTCGCGCACGCGTCGGTGGTTGTTCGCCGCGCGCAGGTCGACGCCCACCCGCGAGAGCCGTGCGGTCGTGGTCTCCCGGAGGTTCGCGAGGCGGCAGCGCCGGTCCGCACGGCAGGCGATGCGCCCTCCAAACTCCTACAGCGCGCGGGACTGGCCGCCATCGACGGACAGCGTCGCGCCGGTGATCCAGCGCGCGCGCGGCGACGCCACGAATGCGACCACGTCGGCGACCTCGTCGGGGGTGCCGAACCGGCCGCCCGGGATGTCCCGCTCGACGAACGCGGCGATCCCCGCGGGATCCGCCTGCTGGCGGCGCTCCCAGCCGCCGCCGGGGAACAGGATCGAGCCGGGCGCGATCGTGTTCACGCGGATGCCATCCTTCGCGTAGTCGCGGGCGAGCGCCTTGGCGAGCGCGATCACGCCGGCCTTGGCGACGTTGTAGCCAGGCGCGCCGCCAGCCTCGCGGCCCCAGATCGACGAGATCATGGTGATCGAGCCGCCGCCGCGCGCGGCGAGGTGCGGGGCCGCGCGCTGGGCGATCCGCGCCGCGGTCCACAGGTTCATGTCGAGCGAGCGCGCGAGGTCGTCGTCGGTCATGTCGTGTGCGTCGCGCGCGAACGACTTGCCGACGTTGGCGACCACGATGTCGAGGCCGCCGAGGGCGGCCACGCAGCCGTCGATCGCGGCCGCGGCCCCCTCGGCGGTGGCGACGTCGGCGGCGAGCGTGGCGTGCGGGCCTCCGCCCGCGGCAGTGAGCTCCAGAGCGAGCGTGGCGAGATCGGCGGCGCCGCGCGCGATCACGGCGACCCGCGCTCCCTCGCGCGCCAGGCCCAGGGCGATCGCGCGCCCGATGCCGCGGCTCGCGCCGCTGACCAGGCACAGCTGGCCGGCGAGCCCGAGGTCCACTACTGGATCTCCCAGAGGTTGCCCCACAGCGCCTGGCCACCGTCGATGCGGAGCGTGGCGCCGGTGACGAACTGCGCTGCCGGCGAGGCGAGGAACACGATCGACGCGGCGACCTCCTCACACGTGCCCGCGCGCTTGAGCGGGGTCTGCGCGACGCCGCGCTCGAGCAACTGCGGCGGGTACTGCGAGGTGCCCGATGACAGGATGATGCCCGGCGCAACCGCGTTGACGCGGATCTGGAACTGCGCCCACTCGACGGCGAGCGACATCGTCAGGTTCTCCACGCCCGCGCGCGCGGCGCCGGTGTGCGCCATGCCCGGGAACCCGCGGTAGATGTTCGCGATCACGTTCACGATCCGCCCGCCGTGGGCGATCATCCACTGGTTCGCGGCCTCGCGGCAGACGTGGAACGTGCCGACGAGATTGTTCTTCACGACCGCGAGGAACCCGTTGGGCGAGATCAGCTGCGCCGGCGCCGGGAACTGGCCACCCGCGTTGTTGACCACCACATCGAGCCGGCCCCAGGTCGCGAGCACGGCCTTGACGAAGGCCTCGACCTGCGCGGGCTCGCGGATGTCGCACACCTGCGCGAGCACGCCCGCGCCCTCGATGCCCTCGGCGGCGGCCGCCAGCGCCACCCGCGCAGCCTCGAGCTTGTCGGCCTTGCGGCCGCAGATCGCGACGCGCGCGCCGAGCCGGATCATCTCGAGCGCAGTGGCGAGCCCGATGCCCGAACCTCCACCGGTGACGAGCGCGACCTCGCCGCGCAGGATCCCGGGGGCGAACACGCGCTGCGACTCGGCAGATGGGGCGATCATCGCCCGCGATCTTACTTCTTCGCGGCGGGGGCGAGACCACCCGGCTGCGCCGGATCGAACTCGGACTTTGCGACCGACAGGCCGCGCAGCACCAGCGTGAGCACCGTGCCGGCGCCTCCGCCCAGGTATGCCCTGGGGAGGAACAGGAAGTAGTTCTTCACCGCGTCCTCGGCCGGCGGCGTGCCGTGCGCCTGCGTGCCCGGGTTGCCGGTGCACATGCGCATGCGCTCGCCTGGCTGGAGCACGAACCCGGGGTCCATGATGCCGAGCAGTGACTTCTTGGCCGAGCCGCGGCGGCCAACGGTCATGCCGCAGCCGCGGGTGTTGAACGGGGCCTTGCCATCGTTCTCGAGGATGACCCACTCGGCGTTCAGCGCCTCAGCATCATCCGAAGCTTTGATCTCGACGAACCGGATCGCCATGGGCCGGCACCATACATGGACCAAGCGTTGCAATCCGGTCCAAAGCATCGATAATCGCCCGGCGATGGGCAAAGAGGTGATCCGCGTGGTCGCGGCCGTGATCGAGCACGAGAGCCGCTACCTGATCACCCAGCGCAACACGAACGCCGTGCTGCCCGGCCTGTGGGAGTTCCCCGGCGGGCGCGTCGAGTCAGACGAGAGCGAGACCGGCTGCCTCCTCCGCGAGGTCGAGGGCCGGATCGGCGTGCGTGTCGAGGTCGGCGCCAAGCTCGGCGAGCACCTCCACGACTACACGGACTACCAGGTCCACCTGACGATGTACTCGTGCAAGCTGCCCGCCGAGGCGCGCCCCTACCCCGCCACGGTCGCCGATCTGCGGTGGGTGACGTCGCGCGAGTTCCTCGACTACGACTTCCCGCCGGCCGACGAGAAGACGATGTCGAAGCTGCTCGGCCTCGTCCGCAATTGATGCTGGTCCGCAGCCTGGGCCTGACGACCGAGCTGGAGTTAGCGCGCACGCGCGGTGACGTGCGCGATCGTGACGACTACCTCGTGGTGGTCACCCCCGAGGATCCCTCCTACTACTTTGGCAACCTGCTCGT
This sequence comes from Kofleriaceae bacterium, assembly GCA_964203225.1. Lineage (GTDB taxonomy): Bacteria > Myxococcota_A > Polyangia > Haliangiales > Haliangiaceae > JABFXX01. The sequence goes on along the minus strand of CAXNMK010000001.1, from coordinate 657,330 downwards.
CCTGCCGGCGCCGCCGCAGGTCGGCGAGGTCGCGTACTGGACCCGCAAGTTCGCCCACGAGTTCGGCCGCGATCCCGCGATCCGCCACGTCGCGCTCCGCTGGGACGGCATCGCCGGCGACGTCGGCGCGCTCGACGAGCTGGTCACCGCGGGGTTCCGCGTCGAGGTGACCGAGGTGATGGTCGCGACCGCTGTTGTCCCCGCGCCGACGCCGCTGCCGATCCGCGCGCTGACCGCGGCCGAGCTCGCGGGCACGGCCGAGCTCGAGTATGCGATCGGCGATCGCCACGACGAGAGCTTCCGGCAGTTCCTGCTCCGGCGCGCCGCGTGGAAGCAGCGGCTGGTCGTCGAGGGGCGCGCCCATGTGCTCGGCGTCTTCGATGGCGAGCAGCTGGTCGGCAGCCTCGGCATCGTCCCGCTCGGCGCCCACGCGCGCTACCAGGACGTGCAGACCGCAGCATCGCACCGCAAGCGCGGTATCGCGAGTGCGTTGCTCGCGGCCGCCGCCGCGTACACGCCCGGCGCCCGGCTCGTGATCATCGCCGAGGCGGGCAGCAACGCCGCGCGCCTGTACGCGCGCGCCGGGTTCCGCACGGTGGAGCGGCTCGCCGCCGCCTGCCGCTACCCGATCCTCTGAGAGACTGTGAACAGTCTGGAAGACGGGGTTGGCCCCCACGCGGCACGCCGCGTAGCGGCCTGCTGCGCACTCCCTCAGCGCATCATGCGCGCGAGCACGAGCGTGACCGTGAGCGCGAGGCCGATCGCGCCGATGAACAGCGCGATCATCACCCACGTGGGCAGCGCCCGCGTGCGCACGCCGGCGGCCTGCTCCCAGTCCACCTGCTGGCCGTACTGCGGGCCGACCGGCGACATCAAGTTTGCCCCGTGCTGCGGCCCCACCAGCGGGCCCAGGCCATGCTGCGGGCCGGGATCACCGACCTGCCGCGCCGCTGTATCTGCGAGCGACGGGATCGACGGGCGCGCGCCGTACGGATCCGGAGGGTAGCCATTCCCGGTCTGCATCGGCGAGTTCATCTGCGGATAGCCCGGTGGCGGCTGGCCAAACCCGCCCGGGGCCGGGGGCGGAAACCCGTCGAGTCCCCCCCTCGTCATCGGCGGCGGCTGCGACGGAGACGGGTACCGCCCGCGTGGAGGCTGCCCCGGCTCGTGCTGCCTCGACGGCGGCAAGGCGAACTCCTGCAGCTCGGTCGCCCGGTGCCCCACCTCGGCGGCGAACGCGGGCTGCGCGCGCGGGCTAGCCGCCGCGAGCGCGGGCTGCGTCTGGTCCCCGGCCGCCGCGAGCGCGGGCTGCGTCTGGGCCCCGGCCGCCGCGAGCGCGGGCTGCGTCTGGGCCCCGGCCGCCGCGATCGCGGGCTGCGTGCGCTGGCCAGCCGCCTGCACCGCGGGCTGCGTCTGGCGGCCGGCCGCCTGCACCGCGGGCTGCGTCTGGCGGCCGGCCGCCTGCACCGCGGGCTGCGCGCGCTGCATCGCTGGCGGGGACAGGTCGTCAGCGATCTGCGTCCTCAACTCCGCGCGATCGGGAAACGAGCCGACGGGCGGGCTGATGACTGCGGGCGCCGCGCGCGGCCCCGTCGACCGGAGGCCGACCGCGGGCGGCGGATCTCGCGCGACGGGACCAGCGGCGGCGACGGGCCGCGCGGGCGGGACCGGCGCAGGCGCGGACGCGCATCGCGTCGGCAGGGCCGGCGGCGCGCGACAGCCCCGAGGGTGCGAATGGGCCCTTGCCGCCGCCCGGCGCCGCCGAGCGGCGCGGCCGAAGGCCGCCGCCGAGCGTCGGAGCGCGGGACCGGACGGCGCGCGCGCGGCAGATCGCCGTCGAGCGCCGGCTCGGCCCGGTCCGCAGGCGCCGGCACGCCGCGGCACTCGCCGCCGTGCGGCCAGTCACCGACGGCACCACCGACGGCACCACCGACGGCACCACCGACGGCACCACCGACGGCACCACCGACGGCACCACCGACGGCACTCGCGCTGGCGCCGCGGGGGACCGCGCGGCGCCGCCACTCGCCGCGGGCGCGCGCGCCGGTGGACTGGAGGCCACCGGCTTGGACGCCAGGTTCATCTCGCGAAGCCGCTCGAGCGGGTTGGCCTCGATGCGCGTCGCCTCGGCGGGCGCGTCATCGGGATCCGCATCCGGATCGTCATCGGGATCCTCGGTGTCGCCGGGGTGCGCAATGTCCGCGGTGTCGAGCGGGATCACCTTGTCCCCGCCGAGGTCGAGCGTCTCGCTCTTCTTGGGGTCCTTGTCGTCGCCGTCCCACTTCGAGACCTCGACGTCGCGGCCCGAGATCAGCTCGCGCATACGCGCGCTGTGCTCGTCGATCTCCTGGGCGAACGTGGCGTCGAAGAACCGCGCGACGTCGCCGGGGCCCGAGCCCTTGCCGCGGTGATGAAGGTAGCTCAGCAACGCATCGCCGAACGCCTCGGCGGTCGGGTAACGCGCGTCCTTGTCCTTCGCGAGCGCCTTCATCAGCAGCTCGTCGAGGGCCGGCTCGAGCTCGTGGTTGATCTTCGACGGGGGCGGCACCACGCAGTCGATCACGGCCTGGTAGGTCTCGTACGGCGAGTTGCGCTTGAACAGCCGGCGGCCGGTGACGAGTTCGTGCGCGATCACCCCGAGCGCGAACACGTCGGTGCGGCGATCGACGTTATTCGCCACGCACTGCTCGGGCGACATGTACGCGAACTTGCCCTTGATGGTGCCCGAGCGCGTCTTGGTCTCGCGCATCTCGGCCTTGGCGATGCCGAAGTCGACGACCTTGACCACGCCCTCGAAGCTGACGACCAGGTTCTGCGGCGAGATGTCACGGTGGACGATGCCCAGGTACTTGCCGTTGATCGAGCGCTCGTGGGCGTAGTGCAGGCCCGCGCACGACTGCGCCATCATGTTGAGCACCAGCGGCGCGGGGACGCGGCCACCGGCCAGGCGCTCACTCGCGCGCCGCACCACCATCGCCAGCGACAGGCCGGCGAGGAACTCCATCACCATGTAGTAGCGGTTCTCGTGCTCGCCCAGCTCCATGGTCTGGACGATGTTCGAGTGATCGAGGTGCGCCCCGAGGCGCGCCTCGTCGAGGAACATCCTCACGAAGTCCGGGTCGTCCGCGAGGTGATCGTGGAGGCACTTGACCACCACGTACTTCTCGAACCCGGCGGCGCCGCCGATGCGCGCGAGGTAGATCTCCGCCGTACCGCCCAGCGCGAGCAGCGCCAGGATCTCGTACTTGCCGAGCCGCTTGCCGAGAAGCTGGCCGGCGCCCGCCGGGATGCCGGACATCGACCGCATCATACCAGGATGCAGCGCACCGCGCTGCGCCTGGACCTCGCCAACACCCTCGACGTGGCGACGGGGCCCCGCCGGATCGGGTCGCCGAGCAGCACAGCCTACGAGCGGCGATCGGGAAGCCGACCGCTCGGAGCTCGCGGGCGCGCCTCGGAGCTCGCGGGCGCGCCTCGGAGCTCGCGGGCGCGCCTCGGAGCTCGCGGGCGCGCCTCAGAGCTCCATGATCTCCTTCTCCTTGGCCTTCGCGATGTCCTCGACCATCGCGATGTACTTGTCCGTCAGGTCCTGGACGAGCTTCTCGCCGTGCTTGCGATCGTCCTCGGTGATCTGCTTGTCCTTCTCGGCTTCCTTGACCATGTCCATGGCATCGCGGCGGGCGGCGCGGACGGCCACGCGGGCCTCCTCGGTCTGCTTGCCGACGGCCTTCGCCAGGTCGCGCCGGCGCTCCTGCGTCAGCGGCGGGATCGGCAGGCGAACGAGCTCGGCGTCGGACACCGGGTTGATGCCGAGGTCGCTCGCGCGGATCGTCTTGTCGATGATGGCGATCATGTTCTTCTCCCACGGCTTGACCGTGATCAGGCGCGCGTCGACGACCTGCACCGACGCGACCTGATTCACCGGCGTGGGCGTACCGTAGTAGTCGACCTTGATGCCGTCGAGCATCGCGGCGTTCGCGCGGCCCGTGCGGATCTTCTGGAGGTCACGCTTGAACGAGTCGACGGCCTTCTTCATGCCGTCTTCGGAGTCTTTGGCGATGTCGTTGATCATGGTTCCTCGTGAGGTCTCGCTGGGGGGCTACTACGCGAAGCGCGTCTGCTGGTTGTCCTTGACCACCTGGGTCCCGACCCGCTCACCACACACGACCCGCTGGATGTTCCCACGGGTGGTCATGTCGAACACGTTGATCGACATCTCGTTGTCACGGCACAGCGCGAACGCGGTGGAGTCCATGACGTTGAGGTCCTGGCGCAGGGCATCGGTGAACGTGACGGTCTCGTAGCGGCGCGCGTCGCTGAACTTGTTGGGGTCCTTGTCGTAGATGCCATCGACCTTGGTCGCCTTGAGCAGGACCTCGGCACCGATCTCCATGGCGCGGAGCGCAGCGGCGGTGTCGGTGGTGAAGAACGGATTGCCGGTGCCGGCGCCGAAGATCACGACGCGGCCCTTCTCCAGGTGACGCATCGCCCGGCGGCGGATGTACGGCTCTGCCAGCTGCGAGATCGGGATCGCGGACTGGACGCGGGTCACCACGCCCTGCTTCTCGATCGCCTCCTGGAGCGACACCGCGTTCATCACGGTGGCGAGCATGCCCACGTAGTCCGCCGACGCGCGGTCCATGCCGCGCGCGGACTCGGATACGCCGCGGAAGATGTTGCCGCCGCCGACCACGACCGCGATCTCGACGCCCATCCGGGCGGTGTCGGCGATCTCGCCGGCGACGATCTTGAGGACCTCGGTGCTGATGCCGTAGCCCTGGTTCCCCATCAGCGCTTCACCCGAGATCTTGAGGAGGATGCGCTTGAACGCGGGTTTCGGGTCGGGCATGGCAGCCGGACATTAACGCCCGCGGCCCGCGAAGGGAACCGGTCGGCGGCGGGAGCAGCCCGCTCGCTCGCCCCACCCTTGCGCCCCCACCGCGGGCGGAATCCTTGTGCGTGCGGGGTGGGGGGCTGCTCGTAGTACGCTGTCGCGGTGCGTGCCCCGTCCTGGATCGCGATCGCCGCTGTCGGGGCGTGCCGGCTCGGGTTCGAGGCGGTCCCGGCCGTCGGGGCTGGCGAGGACGCGCCCGTCATCGACGCCCCCCCTGGCGCGACCCAGATCAGGGTCGGGATCGTCGGTCAGGGCGCCATCACGGCCCCCGGGCTGGCGTGCACCGGGGCGTGCGTCGTCGATGCGGCCGCCCCGCTGACGCTGCAGGCGACGCCGTGGGAGGGCTGGGAGCTCACCGAGTTCAGCGCGCCGTGTGGCGCCTCGAGCACCTGTGTGGCGGCGCCCGGCGCGACGGTGACGGCGACGTTCGCGCGCGCGCCGATCACCGCGAACCGGGTGTTCGTGACGTCGACGACCCTGTCCACGAACATCGGGCTGGTCGCACTCGACGCCGCCTGCGTGGCGCGCGCGGCCGCCGCCGGGATGACCGGCGACTTCATCGCGTTCGTGTCCACCGCCGCCGTCCAGGCGCTCGATCGACTGGCCGGCTCGCGCGGCTGGGTCCGGCTCGACGGGCTCCCGTTCCTCGATCAGATCACCGACCTCGGCCGCGCCGATCAGGCGCGCGCGATCTCGCTCACCGAGGCGGGCGTCGTGTTCCAGGCGGGGCCGGTCCACACCGGGTCGACCGCGACGGGCCTGCGGACCGCGAACACCTGCGCGGACTGGACCAGCGCCAGCGCGGCGCTCACCGTCGATGGGGCCAGCCCGAACCAGGCCGGCGTACTCGCGACCGGGAACGGGGGCGCGTCGTGCGGCATGGGCTCGTTCTTCTGCTTCGAGCGGGGACGCGTGGTGCCGGTCAGCTTCACGCCGATCCCGTTCCCCGCCGGGCGCATCGTGTTCACCACCCTCCAGACGCTCTCGGTCGGCGCGGGCGGCCCCGCCGCCGCGGACGCGCAGTGCGCGGCCGAGGCCACCGCGGCCAACCTGCCGGGCACCTACCGCGCGGTGCTCGCGACCACGACCGAGGACGCGAGCACGCGGATCGGCGGCCTCGCGGGCCCGTGGCGGCGTGCGGACGGCGCGGGGGTCGCCTGGGGCTCGCTGGACCAGCGGCCCCTCGAGGTGAGCCTGGGGATGACCGCGGGCGGCACGGTGAGGGTCGCTACCGCCTGGCTCGGCGCGAGGTCGCTGACCGAGGTCGGCACCACCGCCGAGACGTGCTTCGACTACGCCGTGGCGAACGCGTTCACGCCGCGGCTCCTGCAGGTGACGTCGCTGCTCGGGACCAGCACGAGCGCGTCGACCCCCCAGGCGTGCGGGACCCGCAGCTACCCGGTGCTGTGCGCGCAGCTACCGTAGGAGGCCGGGGCGCTCAGTAGGCCTTCGCCCACACGACGCGCTTGGCGCTCGGCTGTCCGGTGAACGGACAGGTGCCCGGCTCGCCGGGTCCGAGAGGGATGCAGCGCACGGTGACGCTGAGGTCCTCCTTGATCTTCGCCTCGAGCGCGGGGTCACCGTTGAAGTGCGACATCGCGAACCCGCCGTGGATCGGGGTCGGGTCGTTGGCGTTCTTCGTCTTCGGCGCGGTGAAGTACGCGTAGAACGCCTCCTTGGTGTCGATCACGCAGGTGTTGGCCTCCCGGTGGGCGAGCGCACGCGCGTAGAGCGCATCCTGGATGTCCTGCAGGAGCGTCGCGATCGTCGCGACCAGCTCGCCCTTGCCGAGGGAGACCTTGTCCTTGGGGGTCTTGTCGCGGCGGCCCATGAACACGCTGTCCTTCTCGAGGTCGCGCGGGCCGATCTCGAGGCGGACCGGCGCGCCCTTCTTGATCCACTGCCACGCCTTGTCGCCGCCGCGCATGTCGCGGCCATCGACGTGGACGCGCACGCGCTCGCCGGCGAACTGCTGCGCCTCGAGCTCCTTCTCGAGCGCCTTGCAGTACGCCATCACCCGCTCGCGATCCTCCGGCTTCTGGATCACGGGGATGATGATCACCTGCTCCGGAGCGAGGCGAGGCGGGCACACCAGGCCGTCGTCGTCGGCGTGGGTCATGATCATGGCGCCGATCAGGCGGGTCGACACGCCCCACGACGTGGTCCACGCGTGCTCGATGCCGCCCTTGTCGTCCTGGAACTTGATGCCTGACGCCTTGGCGAAGTTCTGGCCGAGGAAGTGCGAGGTGCCGGCCTGGAGGGCCTTGTTGTCCTGCATCATCGCCTCGATGCAGTACGTCTGCACCGCGCCGGGGAACCGCTCCCCCGCGGTCTTCTCGCCCTGGATCACGGGCATCGCCATCCAGTTCTCGGCGAACTCGGCGTAGACGCCGAGCATCTTCATGGTCTCCTCGACGGCCTCCGCGGAGGTCGCGTGGGCCGTGTGGCCCTCCTGCCACAGGAACTCGGCGGTGCGCAGGAACAGGCGCGTGCGCATCTCCCAGCGGACGACGTTCGCCCACTGGTTGATCAGCAGCGGCAGGTCGCGATAGCTCTGCACCCACTTCGCGAACGACGCGCCGATGATCGTCTCGGACGTCGGGCGCACGACCAGCGGCTCCTCGAGCTCGCCGGTCGGGATCAGCTTGCCGTCCCGGAGCTCGAGGCGGTGGTGCGTGACGACCGCGCACTCCTTGGCGAACCCCTCGACGTGCGCCGCCTCCTTCTCGAGGTAGCTGACCGGGATGAACAGCGGGAAGTACGCGTTCTGGTGGCCGGTGTCCTTGAACATCACGTCGAGCGCTCGCTGGATGTTCTCCCACAGCGCGTAGCCCCATGGCTTGATGACCATGCAGCCGCGGACGTCCGAGTTCTCGGCGAGGTCGGCGGCGTCGATGACCTTGAGGTACCACTCCGGATAGTTGTCGGAGCGGGTCGGGGTGATCGCGGTCTGGGCTTTGGCGTTGCTCACGGCGGTGGAGACATACCGCAGACCACCGTCCGGGGGCAGTCCCCGCGGGCATCCGTCCGCGGTGCGCACGCGCCGGACGGTGGCGCCCCGCGCGCGCAGGTCGCCGGCAGGTCGCGCGGGCGGTGCGGCGATGCCCCGCGCGCGCAGGTCGCCGGCAGGTCGCGCGGGCGGTGCGGAGACGCCGGCCATTCGTGGATTGCCGGCGAGCCATGAGTGATAATTTCCGGATGGGACGAACGCCGCACGCTGCGCGCATGGTGGTGAGTGTGGGCGCGCTGACGATGGTGGTGGCCTGCGCGGCCAGCGCGTCGGTGGAGTGCCCCGATCGCTCGGTGTGTCCCCGTGACAACCTGTGCATCGCGGACGTGGGCGTGGCGGAGCCCGTGACCTACCACTGTGCGAGCCCCGCGGCCCAGGCCGCTTGCGAGAACAAGGAGCCCGGCGCAGCGTGCGACATCGGCCGGCCGGGCACCTGCGTCGATCAGGTTTGCGAGCCGACGCTGACGTGCGGAGATGGGGTCGTCGACGCGCCGCTCGGCGAGCAGTGCGACGACGGCCTCGCCGGGTTCAGCGGCGACGGCTGCACCGGCGCGTGCCTCTCCGAGTACGGGGTGTGGCGCGACGCAACCCCGGCGATCCCGGCCTCCAGGCTGTTCGAGGCCGTGGTGCCGGACCCGCGCGGAGATGGCCTGCTGATGTTCGGTGGTGGCTTGCCCGACAGCCCGAGCAGCGACCGCCTGCCGACCGCGTTCGACGACCTCTGGCGCTGGGACGGCGTGACCTGGCGGCCGGTGGCCCAGCCGGTCCGCCCGCCCGCCCGCAGCGCCGCCGCGATCGCGCTCGCGCCCGCGGTTCCGTCCGGACAAGGTCCCCGCGCGGTGATGTTCGGGGGCATCGACGCGTCGCTCGCGGTCCTGGGTGACACCTGGGAGTGGGACGGCGTGACCTGGGAGCAGCGAACGCCCGCCGTGGCACCGAGCGCGCGGCGCGGCGCGGCCCTCGCCTGCGCACCCGGGCGGTGCATCCTGTTCGGCGGTCAGACCGGCGTGGGGCCCAGCCCCGTCTCGCTCGACGACACCTGGCAGTGGGATGGCACGACATGGACACAGCTGACCGGCGGCACCCACCCGGGTGCCTACCCGTACGCGTCGATGGCGTTCGACGCGGCCCACGATCGCATGGTGCTGTTCACCGCCAACAACGCCATCGTGCCCGTCCGCGAGACATGGGAGCTGACCGCGACCACTGGCTGGCGCAAGATCGTGCTCTTCTGGTCCGCCGCGCTGATCAACCCGTCGCAGCCGATCAACGTGGTCTACCGCCCGGCCGCCAGTGGTGGGCCCGGCAGCGTGTACATGATGGTCGGCACAGTTTCGCCATTAAAGACCGAGCTGTGGCGGCTCGACGACGGCCCCCCGGTTGCGTGGAGCCTGGTGACCACGGACATGGCCCCCCTCGTTGCGGCCACCGCGCTCGATCCGGTGCGCGGCACGTTCGTCGCGATCGACCGCCAGCCGGACAGCGTGTTCGAGTCGAACGGCACCGTGGTCAATCCGGTCCAGCCGGTCAGCCTGCCGAGTCCGGACCTCACCGGGGGCGCCGTGGCGGCGGCGTACGATCCACGGCACGGCCGCACGCTCGCGGTCACCCCCGACGGCACGTTCGCGTGGAGCGGCGAGGGCTTCCAGCGCCTGGTCCCGCCGCCTCCGGACGCACGGGGCCCCGCCTCGACGCTGGGCGTGGCCGTCGCCTACGACACCCGGTGTGACCAGCTGATCACGTTCGGGGGCGTGAACCTCGAGGACTCGACCGAGACCCCGCTGGCGGCCACGTGGCGGTTCACCGGGACGACCTGGCAGCTGATCGCCAGACCACCGGGGGCGGCGCCGGGAGCGCGGGCGTTCGCGACCATGGCGTACGACGCCCGCCGCGACCGCGTGGTGATGTTCGGCGGGGCGAGCAGCACGACCACCGAACTCGGTGATGGGTGGGAGCTCGACACCTCCGACGGCTGCGCCGCCCCACGCTGGGTCCCGGTGCCCCCGGGGGCGTCCTCGCCCCCACCCAGGCGCGAGGCCACGCTGACCTACGACGACGACCGGCGGGTATCGGTGCTGCATGGCGGGCTGGTCCACCTCGGCGGGATCGGGTCCAGCACCGCGGTGCTCGGCGACACCTGGGAATGGGACGGCACGAGCTGGACCGAGCGCGTCGCCCCGGGTGCGACAGCCCCCGACCCGCGCCGTGGCCATGGCGCCGCCTATGACCCGGTGTCCCGGCGCCTCGTCCTGGTCGGTGGCGTCACGCCGTCCGGGACCACGGCCACCACGCGGGCGTTCGACGCGGCGACGGGCGACTGGACCGACCTGGTGTCGGTGGTCGAGGCCCGCCCGCGCAGCGGCCACACGCTCGTGCGCGACCGCCATGGGCTGCTCGCGTTCGGCGGCGAGGGCCCGAACGGCAAGCCGGCGACGATGGCGCGGCTGACGTCGGAGCAGGTCCAGGAACCCGCCGAGCGCTGCCTCACGGCCGACGACGACGCCGATCACGATGGGCTCGCCGGCTGCGCCGATCCGGACTGCTGGGTGCGCTGCCAGCCGATGTGCCGGCCGACGCCCAACCAGGACCCCGCCCGGACCGAGGCGCTGGCGGCATGTGCCGCAGGGAGCTGTGGAGACGGGACCTGCGCGCCCACGGAGGACTCCGCGCTGTGCCCGATCGACTGCCCGGTGATGTAGCCGCGCGGGGCCGCGCCGCCCCCAGACGCGACGAAGGCCGCAGCGCTCGCGCGCCACGGCCCTCACCGAACGGTCGACGTGATTACGACGACAGGCCGGCCTGCGCCGCGACCTCGGCGGCGAAGTCGGTCTTCTTCTTCTCGAGACCCTCGCCCAGCTCGAAGCGGGTGAACCGGCGGATCTTGATGTTCTCGCCGATCTTCGCGACCAGCTCCTGCAGCACCACCGAGATGGTCTTGTCGGGATCCTTCACGAAGCCCTGATCGAGGAGGCAGATCTCCTTCATCCACTTGGTGATCTGGCCTTCGACCATCTTCTGGGCGACGGGCTCGGGCTTGCCGCTCTCCTTGGCCTTGGCCACGAGCACGGTGCGCTCCTTCTCGATCACGTCGGCCGGGACCTCGTCCTTGCTGACGAACTGCGGGTTCATCGCGGCGATCTGGATGGCGACGTCGCGGGCGAACGCCTGGAAGTCGTCGTTCTTGCCGACGAAGTCGGTCTCGCAGTTGATCTCGACGAGGACGCCGATGCGCCCGCCGCCGTGGATGTACGAGACGACGGCGCCCTCGGTGGCCTCACGGCCGGCCTTCTTGGCCGCCTTGGCGAGGCCCTTCGCGCGCAGGTAGTCGATCGCCTTGTCGACGTCCCCGTCGACCTCGACGAGCGCCTTCTTGCAGTCGGCCATGCCAGAGCCCGTGCGCTCGCGCAGGTCCTTGATGAGCGTTGCAGTCACCTCGGCCATGATCACGACTCCGCGGTCGGCGAGGCCGAGGCCTCGGGGTTGAACATGCTGCCACCGGTCGACATCTCGACGCGGGGGCCATCACCACCCGACGACACGTGGATGACGCGCTCGCCCTCGTCCTGGCGCTCGGCGCCGCGGGTGCGGGCGCGCTCGGCGTGGACCTTGTTCCCGAGGATCGCGGCCTCGGCGATCTTGCTGGCGAACAGCTTGATCGCGCGGATCGCGTCGTCGTTGCCCGGGATGACGTAGTCGATCACGTCCGGGTCGCAGTTGGTGTCGGTGATCGCGACGACGGGGATCTCGAGCTTGCGAGCCTCCTCGACGGCGATGTGCTCCTTGTGGGGATCGATCACGAACAGCATGCCCGGGACCTTGCTCATGCCCTTGATGCCGCCGAGCGACTTCATGAGCTTGTCGCGATCGCGGCGGATCATCACCTGCTCGCGCTTGGTCAGCGCGAACAGCGTGCCGTCCTCCTCCATCTTCTCGAGGCCGCGCAGGCGATCGAGCGAGCCCTTGACGGTCTTGAAGTTGGTGAGCGTGCCACCGAGCCAGCGCTGCGTGACGTAGTGCTGGCCCGAGCGGCTGGCCTCCTCCACGATCACGTCCTGCGCCTGCTTCTTGGTGCCGACGAACATGATCGTCTCGCCGCGCGAGGTGGTGTCGACCACGGCCTGGAAGGCCTGGCGGAACAGCTTCACCGTGTGCTGCAGGTCGATGATGTGGATGCCATTGCGGGCGCCGAAGATGTACTGCTTCATCTTCGGGTTCCAGCGGCCCGTGTTGTGCCCGAAGTGCACGCCGGCCTCGAGGAGGGCTCGCATGCTGATCGGGTTCTGCGCCGTCGCTTCTGCCATCGTCTCCATAAAACAGATCCTTTCCGTTGGTAACCTCCCGCTCCGTCATCACGCGCTGGAGACGACTCCTGGTGGGAGGCGCCACGGCCAGCGAGCTCGGGGGCGGTGAGTAGTTCTCCGGATCATCCGGGGAGGGTGCGGATCTAGCACGCGGCCGGACCGGGCAGCAAGCGGCGGTGGCATCCGCGCGCGGGCGCTCGGAGGCGGCCCCGGCGCACGCCCAAGCCCATGGAACCGCAGCGAGTTTGAGGACCAAGGTCGGTCGGCGACGGAGCCCACCCGACCGTGGGCGCTGGACGAGCTGGTGACGAGCCCCCCGTCCGGGCCCCCGCTCCAGCCGCGCTCCCGTGACCGCTCCTCCATGGTACGCCCACCGCGATGCGTCGCCTCGCCCCTGCCCTCTCGCTGCTCCTGTCCGCCGCCGCGTGCGGCTCGTCGAAGCCGTCGACCACGGTCGCCGCGCCCCCGCCCGGCGCAGGGTCGGATCCGGTCGCCACGCCCGCGCCTTCGCCGGTGGACGAGCCCGCCGCGCCGACCAAGCCCGTGACCAACCGCTCGCTGGCCTCGACCGGCCTCGATCCGGCCGCGCTCGATCGCGCGGTCGATCCCTGTGACGACTTCTACGAGTTCGCGTGTGGCACCTGGATCAAGACCACGCCGATCGCGGCCGACAAGCCGGTCGCGATGCGGAGCTTCGTCGACATCGAGGAGCGCAACACCGCCTACCTGCACGACGCCCTCGAGAAGCTGCGCACCAGCCCCGGCACCGATCCCGTCAGCAAGCAGCTCGGCGCGTACTACGGCGCGTGCATGGACGAGGCGACCATCGCGAAGCAGGGGATCAAGCCGATCGCCCCGCTCCTCGCGAACATCAACAAGATCAAGGACGCGAGGTCGCTGTCGGCGGTGATCGCCGACCTCCACGCCTCCGGCCTCGGCGTGCTGTTCAGCTTCGGGCCCACGCAGGACGCGAAGAACGCGCGCCTCGTGATCGGCGGCCTCGATCAGGGCGGCCTCGGCCTGCCCGACCGTGACTACTACCTCAAGGACGACGACGCGTCGAAGGCGCTGCGCGCGGACTACCAGGCCCACGTCGCCAAGGTGCTCGAGCTGCTCGGGCGCGCCCCCGCCGTCGCGGCGACCGAGGCGGCCGACATCGTCGCGCTCGAGACCGAGCTCGCCAAGGTGTCGAAGGACAAGGTCGCGCGGCGGGATCCCCAGACCATGTACAACCGGCTCGACAAGGCCGGCGTCCAGAAGGCCGCGCCTTCGATTGACTGGGCCGCGTTCTGGAACAAGACGGGCATCACCACCGACGCCGTCACCGTCGGCGCGCCGGCGTTCCTGACCGGCCTCGACGCGCTGGTCAAGACCACCCGGCCCGCGACCTGGCGCGCGTACCTGGCGTTCCACGTCGGCTCGCAGGTGGCGCCGCTGCTGACCACGCCGTTCGAGGACGCGCAGTTCGCGTTCATGGCCAAGCTCACCGGCCAGGCCGAGATCGAGCCGCGCTGGAAGCGCTGCGTGGCGCGCACCGACGGCGCGCTCGGCGATCTCGTCGGGCAGCTGTTCGTACGCGACCGGTTCGCCGGCGCGAGCAAGACCGCCGCCGAGGAGCAGGTCCACGCGCTCGTGGGCGCGATGAAGGCGAACCTCGACGCGCTCGCGTGGATGGACGCGGCCACCAAGGCCAAGGCGTACGCCAAGCTCGACGCGATGACCTACCAGATCGGGTACCCGAACAAGTGGCGGGCCTACACGTTCAAGATCGAGCCGGGCGCGTGGGCGAACAACGCCCTGGCCGCGGGGACGTTCGAGCAGGCGCGCCAGCTCGCGAAGATCGGCAAGCCCGATGACCGCGACGACTGGTACATGTCCGCGCCCACGGTCAACGCGTACTACGACCCCGCGCGCAACGGCATGGTGTTCCCCGCCGGCATCCTGCAGCCGCCGTTCTACGCGGTCGATGCATCGATCCCCGCCAACCTCGGCGCGATGGGCGTGGTCGTCGGCCACGAACTGACGCACGGGTTCGACGATCAGGGCGCGCAGTTCGACGCCGACGGCAACATGCGCAACTGGTGGCTGCCCGCCACCGAGGCGCAGTTCAAGCAGCGCACGCAGTGCGTGATCGACCAGTACAGCGCGTACGACGTGCTCGGCGGCAAGGTCAACGGCGCCAACACCGTCGGCGAGAACATCGCGGACATCGGCGGCGTCAAGCTCGCGCTCGCCGGCTACCGCGGGCTGCGCGCAGCCGCGCCCGACACCGTGGTCGCCGACGGCTTCACCGAGGACCAGCAGTTCTTCCTCGGGTTCGGCCAGGCGTGGTGCGCCAAGATGCGCCCGGACTACGAGAAGCTGCTCGCCACCGTCGACGTCCACTCGCCCGCCAAGTGGCGCGTCAACGGCGCGCTGTCGGCGACGCCCGAGTTCGCGAAGGCGTTCCAGTGCAAGGCCGGCACGAAGATGGCGCCCACGAAGGCGTGCGCGGTGTGGTAGGGGTCAGACAAAAGTTCACCAGTTGCGGCGCGTAACGCCGCGAGATGTCTCAGCAGAACTCCCACCACGGGAGGCGGCGCTGGGCGACCGTGGCCCGCGCGGGTGTCTGCTCCGGCGGTGGAAGACGATGGTTGCGGACAGCGACCTCCAGGCGGACGCAGTTAGGGCCCGCGAATGGACAAATCGATCGATGATCGCGGGCGAGCCGCCCCGCGGGCGAGGCGCGACGAGGGAGCGTACCCGTCGGTACGCGACCGAGGAGCAACGACGCCCCCGGGGATGGAGCGACCGCGAGGGCGATTGAGATGTCCATTCGCGGGCCCTTATCCAGGATTTTCGGACAACTGCCTCCGACGGCAAGACATACGACACCAAGCACGACAACCTCTCGGCCGCGATCGCCGTCAGGTACAAGGTCAACACGAAGAGCCGTTTTGCGCTGCTGTGCATGCGCGCCCCGATCGAGGGTCGTGCTAACTCTCAGGCAGTGGATTCGCCGGTGGTCTCCATCGTCGCGCCCGCCTACAACGAGGCGAAGAACCTCCTCGCGTTCATCGAGGCGATGGCCCCGGTGCTCGACTCGCTCGGGGACCCCTGGGAGATTGTCTTCGTCGATGACCGCAGCCGCGATGACACCCGCGGGATGCTTCTCGCCGCGCGCTCGAATGACAGCCGAATCAAGGTCGTCAGCCTGGCCCGCAACTTTGGCAAGGATGTCGCTCTGACCGCCGGCCTTCGGCACGCGCGCGGCCGGGCCGTGATCCCGATCGACTGCGATCTCCAGCACCCCCCCGAGCTGATCCCCGAGAGGGTCGCGAAGTGGCGCGCCGGCGCCGACATGGTGATCGGCGTCCGGACGAAGCGGACCGAGGAAGGCTTCCTGCACCGGACGTCGGCGCGCGCCTACTACTGGGTGATGCGGCGGATGAACGACGTCGCGATCCCGCCGAACGCGGGCGACTTCCGCCTGCTCGATCGCAAGATCGTCGACGTCATCAACGACATGCCCGAGCGCACGCGGTTCATGAAGGGCATCTTCGCGTGGCCCGGGTTCAAGACCGAGAAGGTCGAGTTCCAGGCCAAGCGCGCTACGGCGGGCTCGCGAAGCAGGCGGGCATGCTCGAGCGGATCCTGAACCGCGGCGTGGTCGCGAACCTCAAGATCGTCGCGATGCTCGCGGTGTACTCGGTGTGGTCAATCCCGTGGGTCGTGCTCGCCGTGGTCGCGCGCCGCGGGGGACCGCGCACAGTCCGATTCTCACCCGGGCAGCGTGCGGCGCTGCTCGCGATCGGGGCGGCCGGTCTGCTCGCGACCCTCGCCCTGCTCGCGTCGCCCAAGCTCGGGGCGCGGCTCTACGTCCACTCGATGGGTCTGTTCGCGATCGCGCTGACCGGCTGGGTGATGCCGCAGCTCGCGACCGTGTGGGCGAAGCGTGTGTGCGCGGTGCTCTCGGCGGTGGTGCTCGTCTACGTCTGCGCGCGCTGCCTCGTCACGTACCGCACGGTCGGCGCGATCAGCGCGGAGCGGCTGGCCATCATCCAGCGTGGTCCGCAGGGCGCCCACGTCGTGGTCCCGCGCTATCCGAAGTTTCCCAGCCAGTGGTTTCTCGGCGAGGACTTCGGCGCCCAGAACCTCCGGATCGCGACGGCGGCGGACGATGGCCTCGGCTCGATCGAGCTTGCAGGCGAGGCGCCCTCAGCGAGATAGTGGCTCGACGATGCCGACGCCCGCCGAGATCCCAATCGAGCTCCTCCAGCGGTTGCCCAAGACGGATCTGCACTGTCACCTCGATGGCTCGTTGCGCCTCGACACCGTGCTCGACCTCGCCCGCAAGCAGGGCGTCACGCTGCCGACGTTCGACCGCGGCGAGCTATGCGCTCGGCGCTGGTGAAGCTCAGCTGGGTCAGGTTGGTACTTGCGACCTGCGGGTCGTCGCTCGCGATGTTGACGAACACCGTCCCTGTTGGCGCCGCCTGGAGCCGCACGCCGACGTTCGCCCAGCGGTAGTCGATCAGGATGCCATCCGCCGTCATGACATCGAGGGTGGAGGAGCGGAGCGCGTCGATCGCCGCGGCGCTGGTGTAGTACGCGATCACCTCGGGGTCGTCGCTGCGCGCTCCCGGCGTGTCCAGCGACTCGAACACGACGCGCCCGGCCTCGATCCAGTCGGCTTCGGTCGTCAGCTTCGCCGGTTCGATCAGCGGCTGGGGCCCGCGCGCGACCAGCCCCTCGCGGTAACCGGGCGGCTCGCGATCGGGATGGTCGACGGGCCAGGTGCGCAGGTTATCGACGGGCCGCGCGTAGTACTCCGCCGGGCTGGCGAAGCTGGGAGGCCGGTCGAGCCCCGCGACCGGCGTCGCCCAGTCGCGCAGCGCGGCCTCGTCCCACAACCGCGGCGCGGTGATCGGCGGGTGCCGGGTTCCGGTCGCTGGCCATGCGCATGCACCCGCGACACCGCAGGCGGCCAGCCATCCGGAGCGCACCTTCGTCGGGCGGATCATGGTCGAAGCAGACGCGCCGTCGCACGGGGGGGCATCGACGGAGCTGCGTCCGTCGCCGCGGTGCACGATCTTGGTTGTGGCGGGCAGTTCCGGACGGTAGCGTCCATGTCATGGCGATCAACTCGCTCGGCAAGCCTCAGACCTACGACCTCATCGCTCCGGCCGAGCGGTTCCCGGCGCGTGGCGCGTCAGCGCCGCCGCCCGGTGCGGCCGGGGCGTCCCGCGCCGACGAGGTGACGCTGTCGCCCGCGGCACTCAAGCTCCAGGCGGGCGTGGCACTCCAGCAGAAGCCGCTCGCCGGCGTCGAGGCCCAGGTCGGGCGGCTCAACGAGCAGGCCGAACAGCTGCTCGACAAGAGCTATGGCGAGCTGCTCGAGCGCGCCGGGCGCAGCGACTACCTGGCCTCGATCGCCAACCCGGACGACCGCTCGCCCGAGGCCACGGCCGGGCGGATCCTCGGCGGGGTCACGGGCTACATCTACGACGCCTACAAGCTGCAGAACCCCGACATGGACGCGGCGCAGCTGGAGAAGTTCCAGGTCCAGGCGATCAAGGGCTTCGAGCAGGGCCTCGGCGAGGCCAAGCAGATCATCGAGGCCATGGGGATGCTCGATGGCTCGATGTCATCGAACATCGGCAAGACCGAGGCGCTCGTCCGCAGCGGGATGGCCGACTTCTTCAAGGTCGAGCGCGAGCGGCTCGAGCGCGGGGCGGGGACCGGCGGCGGCGGCGAGCCCCGCGCGGCCCAGGCCGTCGGTGGCGCCGCGCTGGCCGAGGGCCCCGCCGCGGCCGAGCGCACCCAGCGTCCCCGCCGCGTCACGGACCGCAACGAGGCGCAGGCCCAGCCCGACGACTTCGCCCAGGGCCGCGCCCGTTCGTTCGAGCGCGCGTACGGCGTCACCGGCCGCAACTCGTAGCGGTGCCTGGCGCGCGGCTCGCGCGATGCGGGGGCCGCTCCGGGAGGCTGGCAGCCACGGGCTCGTTCGCCTTGTTCGGGATCCACGCGGCCACGGGAGCGGGTCCCCGCAGACTTGATGTGAGGACGTGAAGGACCAACGGTGATTAGCGGTATTGGGGTAGGCGTGCACGTTTGCCAGAGCTGCCTGTTGTGCAGCCCGGCGATGTATCTCGCGTCGATGGGGTTGTCCCCGAGCGGCTCGACGGCCCGGTCCGAGCCGGTCACCCGGCCGCGCGGCCCGCAGGGGGCGGCCCCGACGCGCGCCGACGAGATCGCCGAACCCCGCGGCGCGGCCGCCGACGCTGGAGCCGCCGGCGCGAGCCCAGGCCCGGGCCGCGATCCCGCCGCCGCGGTGGCCGATACCGTCGTCAGCTACCGCGCCGTGGCCGCGGGCTCGCCCGAGCTCGATCCGGAGCAGCAGCGCCAGGTCACCGCGCTGCGGGCCCGCGACGCGGAGGTCCGGGCACACGAGGCGGCGCACGCGGCGGTCGCGGGCAGCCTCGCGGGGGCGGTCCGATACACCTACCAGCGCGGCCCCGACGGCGCGCTCTACGCCATCGGCGGGGAGGTGCCGGTGCGGCTGTCCGAGGGCCGGACGCCCGAGGAGACGCTCGCCCGTGCCCGCCAGGTGCGCGCCGCCGCGCTGGCGCCCGCCAGCCCCTCGGGGGCCGATCGGGCGGTCGCAGCGGCGGCGGCCGCGCTCGAGGCCCGCGCCCAGCAAGAGCTCGCCGCGTCGCGCTCCGCCGAACCGTCCGAGCGCGGGGACGCGCCGAGCGCGGGCAGTCCGTCGCCCGGTGCGCGCGGCGTCACGGGATCAGGCGGGGCCCCGGCGGAGGAGGAGCCCGTCTCGGCCGTCGATGCGCTGGCCCGTGCTCAGTTCGACGTCACGCCGATCCAGGTCCGCCGCGCGACCGGCGTGCCGTACCGCGCACCCCGCGCGGCCCTCGGGCGCGGCCGCGCCAGCGACGAGCGCGGCGCGGTCTCGAACGAGCCCGCGCTCAACCGCCTCGCCCCGCCGTTCGCCATCGCGGGTCGCCGCGTGACCGAGGCCTATCGCCTCGCGGCCGCGAGCGACGCGTCGGCCGGCACGCTGTCGCGCGTCGCGATGTGAACCGCGATCGGCGACGGCGCGGTGTGGTGCTGGGGCATGGGCCTCGATGGCCGGCTCGGCAACGGCTTCAGCGAGCCGCAGCTCAGCCCCGTGGCCGCCAGCGGTCTGCCCGGCCCGGCCGTCGAGCTCGCGCTCGGCTTCGGCCACACCTGCGCACGGCTCGTCGACGGCGACCTCTGGTGCTGGGGCCGCGGCGCGGAAGGCCAGCTCGGGCACGGCGTCGCGAGCGGGAGCCTGTCGCCCGTGCGGGTGACGCCGCCGCGCTGACGCCGCGTCAGCCGGCGGGGCCGTCACGCGTGCCGCGCGGCGACGCGTGCCGCGCGGCCAGCGTACCGCGCGCGGCCGCGGGCCGGTGTCACGCCGCCGCGCGGGGGACCGCTACGTCCCGCCGTGGGTGGCAGTGCGGAGCGGGCCGCAGTGGCCGGCGGTGCAGTCACACGCGCCCGTGCGGGGTGGCCGCTACGTCCCGCCGTGGGTGGCGGTGCGGAGCGGGCCGCAGTGGCCGGCGGTGCAGTCACACGCACCCGTGCACGTGTCCGCGGCGGTGCCGGTGGCCCAGAACGCCTGCATCTGGGCCTGCAGCGCGGTGCGGCGGCGTGGATTGTCGTGGGCCACGGTGTCGAAGTGGAACACCTCGTTGGTCTCGGGCGGCAGGGACGCGGGGTGCTCGTCGACGATCACGAACGCGCCGGTGTCGCTCGTGGTGACGGTGCTGGCGAACCCCCACGGCGCGGTCACCGATGACGACAGCCGCGGCAGGCCGAGCGAGCGCGCGTGGTCGAAGCTGGCGAGGTTGGGCACGGAGGCGTCGTGGAGCGAGGTCTGGACCAGCAGCCGCTTGTCCGGTGCCACGCCGGGCAGCGCCACCCCCGCGACGGTGGCGCCGTCGACCGGCTCGAGCGCCATCTGGAGCGCATAGCTATGCGCTCCGGAGGTTGCCACCCGAGGCCCCGGGACGAAAGGTCTGGATCCGCGAAGCTGACGGCATCTTGCGCGGAGCGGGCGCGTGCGATGATCGCCGCGATGATAGCGGTGACGTCGAGCAGCCCGAGGCCCGCCCTCCCCGCGCGCTTCGGCACCCGCTATGAGCTGGACCACGGGCGGGTGATCCGGATCTGTGACGCCGACGGCACCGTCCACGCCGAGCTGAGCTGGGCCGGCTCGACGCTCCATGCGCTCACGGTGCCCGGCGCCGTCGTGCACGGCGAGGTGATCGACGACCCGCTGCTCGGCCCGGCCCACCGGGTCTCTCCCGCGGATGGTGGGCCAGGCCAGCCCACGACCCTTTCGGCGATCAAGTGGGATCGACCCGACCGGATCCCCGCGATCGCTGCGCACGGCCGGCTCGCGCCAGGGGCCGCTCCGGCGCTGCTCAACGCGCTCGCGGTGCTGGCCGCGCACGCGGGCGTCACCGCGCTCCGCTATGCCGGCCCGTACCCAACGAGCGCGCTGTACCGGGCGCTCTTGCGGTCCTTCTCCACCACCGCGACCGAGCACGAGTTCACGGCGGACGCGATGGACCGAGCACTACGACGTGCCCGGGACGCGCTGCCGTTCGAGTTCGCGCCCTGCCCGCACGAGCGGCGCGGCGTCGAGGGAGGCTGGGTCGAGCTTCGCGAGCGCATCACGCGCGCCGTGCTCGGCGGGATCGTCTTCGATCGCGGCGCAGGGATCGGCCGCCTGGTGCCGATCGATGGCGCACCGCAACCCGCGGGTGACGAACGCGCGCTGCGCTGCGAGCTGTGGTTCGCTGCCGCGCCGTACGCGGAGGTCGCGCGGCTGAGCGCGGCGGGCCAGCTGCTCCATGGCCCCGTTCCGCCGCCTGCGTACCGCAGCCCGGTGCTCGGCCGCGAGTTTCCTCAGCCGCTGCGCGGCGCCCTGGCCGAGCTCGTCGCGGACGTGGTCCCGCGCCCGCTCGCCGATCCAGCTCGCGCGCTGGTGGCCCGCAGCCCGCTGGTACGGGCGGACCTGGCTGGGCGCGCGGCCGCGGCGACCGCCGATGGCTTCGCGGTCCACGGCGTGCTGTGGGATCGGCTCGCGCCGCACGGGCTCGCGCGGGTCGCGCTCGCGCTCGCGGAGGCCCGCGCGCCCGTGATCGCCGCCGCCGCGGTGGAGGCGGCCGACCGCGTGGGCTCCGGCAGCAGCGGTGCGCCGATGATCGACACGCTCGCGGCGAGCTCACCCAGCCCGGTCCTTCCTTGACCGCTCGCGGCGGCTCTGCCCGGATGGAGCGCGCGATGCGAGCCGCCGCGGTCCTGGCGCTCGCCGCGGCGGCTGGTTGCGGCGATGATTGGCTCGGGCCAGGGGCAGCGCTGCGCACCGCTCCGGATCTGACCGTGGTGGCACACCCCGACGACGATCTGCTGTTCATGCAGCCCGATCTCGGCGAGCTGGCGGAGGCGCGCGCCGGGCTGGTCAACGTCTACGTGACCGCTGGCAACGGCAGCCACGGAGTGGACGCAGCCGAGCGCCGCTATCTCGGGCTGATGGCGGCCTACTCTGCCGCCACGGGGCAAATCGATTCAGCTCCCGACGCGTGGGCTGATGGGTGGGCGTGCGGCTGGATCGAGCTGGCGGGGCAACCCGCGGAGCACTGTCGCCTCGAGGCGGCGGACCTGTCTCTTGTCTTCCTCGGCTATCCCGACGGTGGCAAGCAGGGTGAGCAGCGCGACAGCCTGCTGCGGCTGTGGCGGGGCGACATCCCGGCTGCCACCGCGGTGTCCGACGAGACCTGGGACCACCGCCGCGCCCGCTTCGATCGCGAAGGTCTGATCGCCGCGGTTGCCGCGGTGATCTCGCAGGTCGAACCACGCACGATCCGCACGCTCGAGATCGCAGGCACCCATGGCCGCGATCACGCCGACCACCTCGTGACCGGCCCGCTCGCGCTGGTCTCCGCGGCGGCCGCACGCTCGAGCGCCCAGCTGATATCGTATCGCGGGTACGCGACGGCCGACGAGCCCGAGAACCTCGCGGGTGCGAGCTACCAGAGATCACTCGAGGTGCTCGCCCACTACGAGGCGTGCGCGACCGGATGCGCGCGGTGCGGCTCCGCTTGCGCGCAGATCGACCCGGTGCACGCCGACTGGCTGCACCGCCGCTACGCGGTCGCGACCTGGCGCGCGGGCCGCGGCGCGCTGCACGCAGACGACGGCGCGTGCGCGGAGCTCTCAGGCGACGGCGCGGTCGCGCTGACGCGCTGCGGCCCGATGTCGACGCAATGGAGGCTGTCACCCGACGGGCTGCTCCGCGCGGGGGAGCGCTGCCTGACGGCCGTCCCCGACGGATCCGTCGCCGCCGAGCTCACGTGTGACGGCGGCCCGGCGCAGCGGTGGCGGCTCGATGACGACGGCCACCTGTGGTCGGGGGAGCCGCCGCAGGCAGCCACGGAGTATGCGCACCTGCGCTGCCTGAGCGCCCGCGACGGCGCGCCGCGCGTGGAGCTATGCGGCGCCGGCCACGCGCCGACCTGGCGGCTCGCCCCGACGGTCACGGCGTCCGCCATCACGCTGCCGCCGCTGCCCGGCCGTGCGATCCGCCTCGGCGACCTCACCGGCGACCGCCGCGCGGACCTGTGCTTCGTCGACGCTGGCGGGCTGCGCTGCGCGCCGGGTTCCGGCGACGGCGCGTTCGCGCCAGCGGTCGCGATCGGAGGCGGCCTGACCGTCGAGCCCGAGAGCCTCGCGCTCGGCGATCTCGACGGAGATCACCGGCTCGATGCGTGCGGGCGCGACGCCGCGGGCGTCCGCTGCGCGCTCGCGGCGACCGGGTTCGTCGCCGAGCCGTGGACCCCGACGTTCAGCCGCAGCGGGGACGCGGATCCGACCGATCGCTCGCTGACGCTCGCCGACGTCGACGGCGACGGCGCGGACGAGGTCTGCGGCCTCGAGGCCCGGGGCGTGGTGTGCACACCTCGCGGCCCGGCGAGCGCGGCGCAGGTGAGCTCGCCGTGGCCATCGCGAGACGCCCCGATGTGGGTCGACGATCTCGACGGCGATCACCTGGCCGACTGGTGCGTGACGGATCCCGCTGGCGGCGCGGCGTGCGGGCCCTCCGCGGAGCGCGCGCGCTCCAGCGACGGCGCGGCGTGGAGCTACGCGAGCGCTGGCCTGGTCGATCGCGCGCCGCGGACCGCCGCCCTCGGCGCGCTGGGAGATCTCGACGGAGATGGGCGCGCTGACCTGTGCTCGGCGGACGCGCGGGAGGTGCGATGCGCGCGCAGCCAGGGGCGTGGGTTTGGCCCGTCGACCGCGCTCGCTGTGCTCCCCCCCGCGAGCCATGGCCGTGCGGTGACCGCGCTGTGGCTGGGCGATCTCGACGGCGATGACGTGCTCGACGCGTGCGTCGAGGACGGCGTCGCGATCCTGTGCGCCCGACGATGACCCGCCGAGCGACGAGCGTTCACGGCGCGAGCTCGATCCGATCGTCGACCGTTGCTCGTGGCGGCGGCTGATGATGTTGTAGAGCATGTCCGCCGCGCGGCTGTCGCACGGCAGGTACCCGAGCTCATCAAGCACGGGCAGATCGGGGCGGGTGTAGCGGCGGAGCCGGCGCTCGAACGCGGGCATCGACTCTTGCCCGAGGAGATCCGCGAGCGCGGGGGCGAGGGTCGTGAACCGCACGGTGAAGCCCGCGGCGAGCGCCGTCCGGGCGAGGTTCTGCGCGATCAAGGTCTTGCCGAGACCACGGCCGCCCTTGAGCAGCACGTTCTCGCCGCGGTCGACGAAGTCGAGCGCGATCAGGCGGTCAACGAGATCGCGATCGATCTTCTCCGGATGGTCCCACTCGAAGCGGTCGATGGTCTTGAACGACCCCAGGCAGGCAAATCGGGTCCGCCGCGCCAGGTTGACGGCGGCCCGCGCACGTTCCTCGAGGTCTGCCTTGAGCGCGCGGGCCGCGCCCGTCGCCGAGGAGGTCGGCGCGATGCGCGGACTGCTCGAACATCTGCCGCCGGGCCCAGGACCGCCGATGTTCGGCGATCAGGGCCGCGCCATCGAGGATCCGGATGACGTGGTCATCGGCCCAGAGCGTGACCACGCGCGACGCGTAGCAACTCGGCACCGAGTAGCGATTGGTGTCGAGCCGAATGAACGCCTGCGTGTCGACGGCGATCGCCTCGACCCGCGCGGTCTCGGGCAGCGGGCGACGTGTTCAGGTCGCCATCAACAGGGACAGGCCGCGCGCGTTGAATGACGTGAAGAGGTGGCCGATCGCGACGCGCTCGGAGCGGTTGGCCGCGGGGGCGAGGCGGATGTGGATGGCGTCACCAGTGACGGCGACGTTGCAAGGTGCGGCGAGCAGGTTCGTGACGAGCTTCTTCGCCTCGCGGGGCCTCGTCATGTGCGGCGCGGGCTGCGCGGCGAGGTCGGCCTCGGCGTTGGCGCAGACGACGCGGATCACGTCGAGGATCGCCTTCAGCTTGCCGTCGTGGGACGGTCGGCGACACGGTCGGTGACGACGGGTTGCGGACGACATCCACGCGGCCATCCCCGTCGACATCGAGGGTCCGGACCGTGGCCTTCGAGATGCCGGCCAGCGTCGGCGTTGATGTCGAGGAACCACGATGCCCGCGAGATCAGCGAGCGTAGGCCGCGCGCACGACCGCCTCGGCAGCCTTGAGCGCGGGGATCCGCAGCGCCGGCGTGCCCGGCAGCGCGGCGATCAGCGCGCCCAGCGGGCGCTGTGCCTGACGGTTGGCGACGAACGCCTGCGCGAGACCGCGCACCCGGTGCTCGGGATCGATGGCCGGCAGCACGACGGCGTCCGGCCGCAGGGTCGGCGCCTCGCGCCAGCGCGCGATCACGTGCAGCAGCGGCGCCTGCTCGCTCCACAGCGCGGCCAGGTCCTGCAGCCCGAGCGGGCGCTGCGCGAGCTCCTCGCCGAGCGCGGCGAACCCGAGCCAGGCGAGCCACATCCGCGCGAGCACCGGGGCCATCGCCGGGCGCGCCGCGTACTGGCGTGGCCCGTACAGCTCGTTGAACCGCACGCTCGGCGTGCTCCAGGTCGCCGCCGCGAGGGTGGCGGCCGAGGGCGCGCGCCAGGGCACGCCGAGCAGCTCCTCGAACGCCGCGCTCGCGATCGCACGCTCGGCGGCGAGCGCGGTGGCGTCGGCCTGCGCACCCCACGCGCGCTCGAGATCGCCGGGTGCGGCGAACAGCACCGCGGCGATCGCGCGCTCGCCCTCGACGAGCGCGCGACCCTCGCGGTCGGGATCGAGCGCCGGCAGCCGCGCGCCGACCACGTGCGGATCCTGGATCGTCTCGATGTCGGCGAGTACGTCGGCGTGGGCGATCGCGTCGAGCGCGCCAGCCGGCGCGATCGTCAGCGGGCACAGCACGCTGTTGTAGTCGACGACGGTGTACGCCCCGATCCGGAACACGCGGTTGAACGGGAACAGCCGGCACGACGCCGGCTTCGCCGCCCGGCCATCCTCGACCTCGACGCGGCACAGGCCGTCGTCGGCGAGGAACCAGCACCCCTGCCGCGGGTTCCACGCCGTGACCGTGTCCCCCCGCGGGCGCAAGAACGCCGTCAGCGCCGGGCGCCGCGCGAGCAACTGGACCAGCTCTCCGCCGGCCACGTCGAAGGCGAGCCCCTGCCCCTTGCAGCACGCGCCGCAGCCCGCGCACACGTGGCGGAGCCGACGATCCGGCCACGTGAAGTACACGTGCTCTGGCTCCACGTCGCCGAGTATCGCATGGGGCGTCTGCGCACAGCCCCCGGCCGCGGCACGGCGTCGCGCCCCGCGAGCCGCGAACTCCCGCGACCCGACTGGCGCTAGACTGCGAGCGTGAAGCGCGACCTCGCGATCGGCCTCGGGCTCCTGCTCGCGGCGGCCCTGCTGATCGCCGGCGGCCTCGTGCTGCTGACCGGCGAGGGAGCCCGAGGGACCGGGTTCGGGCGCGCCGGCGCGCTCGGAGACGGCGCGAGCAAGGTGATGATCGGGCTCGGCGTGGTCGCGCTGCTGTACGGCAGCGTCAAGGTCGCCGTCGCGGTCGGTAGCCGCGACGAGCGCTGACTGGCTCGCTCAGCCCTCGAGATCCCAGTCGACCTCCGACATGCTGCCGTCCTCGCGGATGCGGACCGCGCGCGTGCGCTCGTCGGGAAGCGCAGGCTGATGCTGCCGGACACGCTCCATCGCGGCGATGCTGCTCGCATCGGTCATCCGGGTGTGCTCGTCGCCGTCGTCGAACGTCATGCCGATGGGATCGGTCGCGGGCGACTGGACCAGGAACTTGTGGAAGTCGCCGTTTTCGAGCTGCGTCTGGGAGTTGCGCTCGTCGAACACATCGTACGGCTCTGGAGGGGCCGGCTGGCGCGGCGCAGGTCCGCGCGGAGCCGGCGCGATCCGGGTGGCCTCGCTGGCGCGCTGGTACGCCATCTTGTCGTCGTGGGCGCGCAGCGCATTCATGATCTCGTCGTCGACCTCGCGGGTGTTCTCCTCCGTGAACGGCTTGGGGACCGGGCGGCGACCGGGCGCCGGCGCCCGCGAGTCGTTGCGGGCCCGCGCGCTGCTGGATGGCGGGGCGACCGGGGCGGAGAACGGCGCCGCAGCACCGGCGGCGGTGGAGCGCTTCTGGCGGGCCCGGCTGCTCGCCTGGGCCTCGGCGAGGCCGATCACGACCGCGGGCTTGGCTGACAGGTCGGGCCGACCTGGCGAATGCGCATACGCCAGGGACGGCGGAGGCGGCGCGACCGGGGGATCGTCGATGTCGAAGTCGAACGAGCTCCCGGGGGCGGGGGCGCCGCCGATGTAGACCGCCGAGTCCCCGTCCTCGTCGGACTCGCGGCCGCCCTCGTCGCGGAGCATGCGGAGGATGCGCGTGCGCTCACCCGCGGACAGCTGGTCGCGGCGGCCGTCGCCGGAGTGCCCCGCGCTGACGCCGGTCGACGGCGCCTTGCCGCGCATGGCGAACTCGGACAGCGGGACCGGCGCGTCGAACTTCTTGCGCTGCCCGGCCGCGGTCGACGAGGCCGACCCGGCCATCGCGGTCATGCCCGGCATCTGCGCCGGGCCGGGCGCCACGGGGCGCGAGTCGGCGCGCGGCGGCGGCATCGGCATCGGGACGCCCCCGGTCTGCGTGCCGAGCCGGTTCGAGAACAGGCTGGTGGCCGAGCGCAGCCACTTCTTGGGGCCGAACGCCACGGGCTGGCCGCCCATCGGCGTCGACAGGCTGACCGCGTCGCTCGGGGCCGGCGCGATGCCCATGCTGCCACCGAGGATCTGCGCGGCGGCGCGCGCCGCATCGGACGGGCACTCCATCGCGCGCGGCACCAGGCGGCGCACGGCGTCGTCGCTCTTGCCCATCTGGTGCTGGTGCGGCCTCTCGACGAACCGGATGCCGACCTTCTCGAGCCACTGCACCGGGGGATCCGCGCCGATCAGCACGAACGCGGCGTCGTTGGGGTAGCGCTTCTGCGAGCCGTCCGCGAGGGCGAGGGTGACCGAGTCCCCGTCGAACTGCAGCACCTGCGAGCCGAGCCTGGCCTTGACGCGGCCCTCGGCGGCATACGCCTCGATCGTCTGCTTGTTCTTGGGCGCGGCGCGGTTGAAGCCCTTGCCGCGGTACGAGATCGTGACCCGGGCGCCGGCGTCGGCGAGCGCGAGCGCGGCCTCCACGGCGGAGTCACCGCCGCCGACCACGAGCACGGAGCGCCCGCGGTGCTCGTCCGGGTCCTCGAGCAGGCTGAAGATCTTGGGCAGGTTCTCGCCGGGCACCTGCAGCGTGCGCGGCTTGCCGCGCGTGCCGATCGACAGCACCACGCGCTGCGCGCGGAACGCCCCGACGGTGGTGCGGATGTCGAACACGCCGTCCGCCGCCTTCTGGACCGCCTCGACGGACTCGCCCTGGCGGACCTGCAGCCCGATCCGGTCGATCAGCTCGAGCCAGATCGGGATCAGCTGCTCCTTGGCTGCATCGAACACCGGCAGCAGCGACAGGTTGACCGTGTCGTAGGGCTCGGCCATCACGAGCTTGCCCTTCGGGTAGCGCGCGATCGTGGACGCGATCAGCTGCTCCTTCTCGAGCACCACGTACGACAGGCCGCGCTGGATGCAGCTGAGCGCCGCGGACAGCCCGCCCGGCCCCGAGCCGACGATCGCGACGTCGACGGTGCCGGGGCCGCGGCCGATCGCCCCCGAGCGCAGGCCGGTCGCCATCATGTGCTCGATCGCCACGCGCCCGAGGTTGGCGGCGTTCTTGACCAGCGGCTTGCCGGCGACCTCGCCGATCAGGTACTGGCCCGGCACGGCGGTCTGGAAGTTCTCGTCGATCTCCGGGATCTTGAGCGGCGGCGGGGTGGTCCCCTCGGGAAACATCACCAGCGCCTCGGTCGGGCACGCGAACATGCACGCCTCGCACTGGATGCAGTCCTCGAACCGGAGCACGCGGCTCTTGTTCGCGACGAGATCGAGCACGTTGGTCGGGCACACCGCCACACACGCATCGCAGCCCGTGCACCGATCGTCGTTGATGTCGTGGACGAGGACCGCGGGACCGACGGTGAGCGCCGGCGCCACCAGCGCGTGGTGGCGCTTGCGGGCGGACAGCATCGTGAACACCACCATCAGCAGGATGGCGAAGCTCCCGAGCGCCAGCGGGACGACCCAGGTCACAGGGTGAGGATAGCCTGATTCTGCGCCCGGTGCCTCGATCTACCTGGGAGACCTCGGCCTACCTGGGCGACCTCGGCGAACTCGGCGACCGGGCCGGTCGGCCCGGGGCGTGCTGTGAAGCACCGACGTGCGCGACCAGGAAGGCGTGGACCTCCGCCATCAGGCCCGCGAGGGCGCGGCCCTCGGTGGGGATCGGGGCGCCGATCGTGACCTCGACGCGCTGCCCGCGCCGCGCCACCGAGGCCCCGCGCGGCAGGATGTCGATCGTGCCGCGGATCGCGACCGGCACGATCGGCGCGTGCGCCCCGAGCGCGAGGTGGAACCCGCCCTTCTTGAGCGGGCCGAGCCGGCCGTCCTGCGACCGCGTACCCTCGGGCGCGATGAACACCGAGACGCCGTCCGCGATCAGCCGGCCGGCGGCGGCCATCGAGGCCATCGCCTTGGCATGGTCGCCGCGATCGATCTCGATGTACTCCGCCGCGCGCGCCGCCCGCCCCCACAGCGGGATCCGGAACAGCTCGGCCTTGCCGACCATGCGGATCGTCGGCGACGGGAGCGTGGCGTAGAGCACCGGGATGTCGAGGTGGCTCTGGTGGTTCGCCATGTAGACGTACGCGCGCCCGGGCGGCACCTGCGCGGCGCCGGTCGCGACCAGATCGATGTCCAGGAGGTCGACCACGCGGCGACCGAACCAGCGGGTGCGCTCGTCGACGGCGTTCCGGGTCAGCGCTCCCCGCATGGCCTCGACGAGCGTCGGAGCGGTGACGCGCGCCATCGCGCCGAGAACCCGTGCGCTATCGAGGAGCGACATGCCGACCATCCTACCTCGCGCGCGCCGCGCCATCCGCGGCCCGACGTACGCGGAGGTGGGAGATGTCGTGAGCTAGCTCAGATTTCGCAATGGAGCGTACGTGTTACGGTTGGGCAGATGCCCCGCGTGCTGGCGATGTTCGCCGCGTGCTTTCTGCTCGCGACGCCCATCGCGTGGGGCGACACCGTCGACGCCAACATCGCGCAGCTCGAGAAGGGCGGCACGTACAAGGTCCGGCTCGCGGCGGCGCTCGCGCTGTCGAAGTCCAAGGATCCCCGAGCGGTGATCGCTCTCGCATCGTCGCTGACCAGGGATGCCGAGGCGACGATCCGGCGGGTGTCCGCGCTCGCGCTCGAGAAGATGATCGACTCGCAGACGCCCGACGATGCGCGCGAACTCGGGTTCTCCGCGCTCGATCAGGCGTCGTCGATCGACAAGGACGCGAAGGTCAAGACGACCGCCATCGCGACGCTCGCGTCGCTCGCCTCGCTCCGCAAGAAGCGCGGCACCGCGAGCGCGAAGAAGCCGCCGGTGTTCATCAACGTCGACGCGACGATCGACCAGTCGAAGAAGATGCCCAAGGATGGCAGCGATCGCGTCAAGCAGGTCGTGACCTCGGGCGTCCAGCGCACCGGCTACGCGACGACCTGGCCGGGCGGGCTGCCGACGTCCGCCGAGCTGACGTCGAGCCGCTCGCGCGCGTTCATCGTGGCGTCGACGGTGAAGAAGGTCGAGATCATGAAGCGCGGTGGGCAGGCGCAGATCGCGTGCACCGTGGCGATCCGCGTGGCCCCGTGGACCGGCAAGGATGGCGGCGAGAAGTGGGAGGCCAATCGCGCGGCCTCGGCGAGCGGCTCGGCGAAGGCGACCACCAGCGCGCGTGAGCGCGACATCCAGGGCGGCGTCCGGGACTGCGTCGAAGCGGTGACCGAGGACATGACCGCGCGCCAGGTCGTGCCGTTCCTCAAGCGCATCACCGCCGCCGGCTCGTGACCTCCCGCGTGCCGTGGCGTGGGCGCGCATCTGCCGAGGCACGGGGTTCGCAGCGCCCGGCGCATGCCCCCGATGCAGGCTCCGGTACCGAACCCGCGACGACCAGGGCGCCCGGGCCGTAAACCGTGGGGATGGATCCGGCGACCGTCGCGGCGCTCCTGCGCGAGCTCGGCGTCCACTACGAGCTCGATGGTGATCGTCACCGCGCGTTCGCATACGACCGCGCGGCCAGGGCGGTGGGCGCCGCGAAGGGCCTGCACCGGCTGACGGGTGCACATGGGCCGCAGCACCGCCTCGGGGAACCTCGCAGCGTACCGGGCGATGCGGGACTTCGAGGTCACCTCCGAGTCCACCGGCGAGTGCGCCCTCGTCCGCCGCGGGGACCGGTTCGTGGTCCAGAAGCACGCCGCGCGCGGCCTGCATCTCGACGTCCGGCTCGAGCTCGATGGCGTGTTGCTGTCGTGGTCGGTCCCGAAGGGCCCGAGCCTGGCGCCCGCCGAGCGCCGGCTGGCCGTGTGGACCGAGGATGATCCGCTGGACGACGCCGACTTCGAGGGTGTGATCCCCGCGGGCCAGCATGGCGGCGGGGCCGTGGTGGGGTGGGACCGGGGTCGGTGGATCCCCGAGAGTGAGCCGCACGCGGCCCTCCGGACGGGCCGCCTGACGTTCGTGCTCGAGGGCGAGAAGCTTCACGGCCGCTGGCACCTGATCCGGACGCGCGGGGCCGATCAGGATGGGCAGCTGGACATCTGGTTGCTGTTCAACAGCCGCGACGAGGCGGCGAGCGATGACCACGACATCGTGGCCGAGCTCCCGGAGAGCGTCCTGTCGGGAGAGACCATCGAGGACATCGCCGACGCGCCCGCCCCGCCCGTGGCCCCACCGCCCACCGTGCGGCCTGCCGCCTCGCAGGGCGAGGTGCTCGCGCGGGTCGCGCAGCTGCCGCTCGGCTTCGCGCTGACCAGCCTCGACCGGGTGCGCTCCCCCGAGCAGGGCACCACCAAGGGTGAGCTGATCGCGTACCTCGCGGTGATCGCGGACTGGATCCTCCCCCACGTCACGCACCGCCCGCTCACGCTGGTGCGCTGCCCCGAAGGTCGCGGCAAGCCCTGCTTCTTCCCGACGCACACGCTCGCCGGCGCGCTCCCGGCGATGTGTCGGCGGCGAGCTCGGCGCACCGCCTCGACAGCGGCCGCAGCTTCGCGCGGCTCCAGCCCGGGCGCTGAGCCTGCTCAGTTCGCCGCGGGCAGCGCCGGCTTGTCGAACAGCGTCGGCTCGATCGTCGGATCGATCTCCACCTTCTGGAGCACGAGCTCGGTCGTGCGCGCGCCCGCACCGGTGCCCTGGCTCTTGCGCTTGTGCGCGACCTGGATCCCGCTGACCGCCTTGTAGTCGCTGAACTCGTCGGTCTCGGACTGGCCGCCGTCGGAGTACGTCATCCGGGTCAGCAGCTTGGTCTTCGCGTCGATGAACAGCAGGACCTCGACGCTGCCCGACGGCGCCTTGAGCTTGATCACGTGGTGCGGGCTCCCGCCGATCGCCTCGTCCGGCGCGGGCGTGAGCCGGGCGGCCGGATCCGCCGCCTTGAGGAGGATCAGCTCGGGCTCGCGCCACCGCTCGAACTCGATCGACTTGAGGTCCACGGCGGAGATGTCGTTGACCTTGGGCTTGCCGGTGGCCTGATCCGGCGCGAGCTGCCAGCCGCGGCTGCCGCTGATGCCGATCACGATCCTGATCGACTTCATCAGCGTCGCGTCGATCCGCATCCGGTCCGGCAGCACGAACACGCGCTCGGTCTCGACCGGCACGGCCTGCCCGCCCATCGCGGTCTGGCCAACGGCGAGCATCTTGAACGCCTTGATCGCGGCGAGCCTGGCCTTGCCGCCCTTGGCGGCGAGCGCCTCGTCGATGATCTTGTGCGCGGCGGCGGACGCCTTCGCATCCACCGGCGCGTCGGGCTTCACCAGCTCGGACGAGACAGGCTCGCTGAACGCGACCTTCTCGTACCGCCAGCCCGCCTTCTGGAGCTGCGGCTCGAGGTCCTTGGCGTCGCCGACCATCACGATCACGTACGCGCGCGGATCGAGGATCTCGGCGGCCGCCGCCTTCGCGGACGCGACGTCGACCTTGCCCACGGCGAGCGGGTAGTTGGCGAGGTACTCGCGCCCGAACCCGTGCAGCTCCGCGCCGATCAGCGCAGCGCCGACATCGGACGCGGACTGGAACCGCATCCCGTAGCCACCCGCGATGTTCGCGACCGCCGCGCCGACCTCGGCCTCGGTCGGGCCCTCGGCCGCCATCTTCTTGATCTCGCCGAGGATCAGCCTCGTGGTCGCCACGGCCTCCGCGTTGCGCGTGAACGACGCGGCGACGAACGAGCCCTTGTCGAGGTTGCGATCGAAGCTCGAGCTCGCGCCGTAGGTCTTGCCACCCTCGACGCGGACCACCTTCATCAGCCGCGAACTGAACGCACCACCGCCGAGCGTGTAGTTCCACACCAGCGAGTCGAAGAACCGGGGGTCGTCGTGCTTGATGCCGAACTGCGCGACCCGGATGTGGGTCTGCGTCTGGCCCGGCTTGTCGACCAGGCGGATCTTGCTGCCTGACAGCGCGGGCTCCTGGAACGTCGGCGCCGGCGGCACCGCGCGCTTCGCCCAGCCGCCGAACGCGCGCTCGAGCTCGCCCTTGATGGTCTTCGCGTCGACGTCGCCGGTGACGACCAGGATCGCGTTCTCGGGGACGAACCAGGTCTTGTGCCAGGCGACGAGGTCCTCGCGCTGGAGCGACGCCACCGAGGCCTCGCTGTTGACCCAGCCGCGAACGTGGTCGTTGCCCCACAGGAGGTTCTGCACGTGCGCCGACGCGAGCGCGCCCGCGTCGTCGAGCCGCTGCCGCACGGCACCGAGCATCTGCTCGCGCACCTTGCCG
The DNA here is from genome assembly GCA_964203225.1 of Kofleriaceae bacterium. Lineage (GTDB taxonomy): Bacteria > Myxococcota_A > Polyangia > Haliangiales > Haliangiaceae > JABFXX01. The sequence continues at coordinate 623,705 of CAXNMK010000001.1, read as the reverse complement.
AGCTCGGACTCCGGGAACGTCGGCTGCGTGATCATCTCGGGCAGCAGCTCGAAGCAGGTCTTCGCGTTGCGCGCGAGCACGCTGCACGACACCAGGGTTGCCTCGTAGGTCGCGTCCGCGGCGATCGTGCCGCCGACGAAGTCGATCGCCTTGGCGAGCGCGAGCGCGTCGTGGCCCCTGGTGCCCTTGACCAGCATCGTCGAGGTGGCCTCGGCGACGCCGAGCCGGGCGCGTGGCTCGTGCATGCGCCCGGCGCGCACGGCGAGCTGCATCGACACCACCGGGAGGCGGTCGCTCTTGACCACGAACACGCGCAGGCCGTTCTTGAGCGTGGTCTCGGTGATCGTCGGCAGCTCGACCGCGGCGGGCGGCTGCGGCGCGGGCGCGGTGATCAGATCGGTGCGGCCGGCCCACAGATCGGGCGCGGCGGTCGTGGGTGGCTCGATCGGCTTGGCGACGTTGGCGTCGCCGTCGCCGGGCAGCACGGGGATCGGCGCCGGGGTGGGTTTCGGGCCACACCCCTGCACGGCGACGAGCAGGGACAGCGAGAGGAGGACGAGGCGCTTCATGTCAGCGGCCCTTCGGCGGGATCACCACGATCGTGGCGAGATCGGGGGACAGGTACTGCTTGACCACGCGCTGGACGTCGGCGGCGGTGACCTTCTCGATCTGATCGACGTCGTTCACGAACGAGCTCGGGCTGCCGGTGTGGATCCACGACCGGCCGATTGCCTCGGCGAGGCCGACCGCGTCCTCGAGCGAGAACACGAATCCGGACTGGACCTGGTTCTTCGCCTTGCGCAGCTCGTCGGAGGCCGGGCCCTGCGCCTGCAGCCGGGCGATCTCGTCGAAGATCGCGGTCTCGATCGCCTCGCCCTGGGCGGGCTCCAGGTACGCGCCGAGCGCCACGGTCAGGCCCGGATCCTCGCGGACGATCGCCTCCATGCCGCCGTCGAGCGCGAGCGGCCGCTTGGTCTTCGGGTCGATCGACTTGAGCCGGATCTTGAGGCGCGACGACTCGCCGGCGCCGAGCAGGATCGACGCGACCTGGAGCGCGTACGTGTCCGCGTGCCGGGCGGGCGGGATGTGGAACCCGACGAGCGTCAGGCCAATCTGGCTCGGCTCGACGATCTCGCGGCGGCGCGCGGTCTGGGTCGGCTCGGGCGCGCGCGCGGCGGGGCGCGGCGGCGCGGCGGCCTTCGGGATCGCGCCGAACCACGTCTCCGCGGACTGCTTGACCTGCGCCACGGTGACCTTGCCGGTGACCACCAGCAGCGCATTGTTCGGCTGGTAGTACGCGTCGTAGAACCGCTGGAGATCCTCGAGCGTGGTCGCGTCGAGGTCCTTGATGTTGCCGCCCGCGGTCCATGCATACGGATGCTTGGTGAACGCGATCTCGAGGAACCGGAGGAAGCCCTTCGCGATCGGCGAGTTCTCCTGCTGCCGGATCTCCTCCTTCACGACCTCGCGCTCGGCGGCGAACACGTCCTGGCGGAACAGGAGGTTCCGCATCCGCTCGGCCTCGAGCTGGATCGCGAAGTCGAGGTACGCGGCGGGCAGGTTGTTGATGTAATGAGTCGCGTCCTCGTCGGTCGCCGCATTGACGTAACCGCCCAGGCCGTTGAGGAACTGCGCGTGAGCCTCGGGCCGCACGTGCTTGGTGCCCTTGAACAGCATGTGCTCGAACATGTGGGCGGAGCCGCGGCGAGCGCGCGGCTCGTCCTTGGCGCCGGCGTGGTACCAGACCTGGACCGCGATCACCGGGGCCGCGTCGGTGGGCAGCACGGCGACCTGCAGGCCGTTGGCGAGGGCGAACACCTCGATCGCCGGCAGCTTGGCCACGGCGATGGGCCGGGTGATCTTGGCGGCAGGCGCGGCCTTGGCAGGGGCGGCCGGCTGCGCGGTGGCGACGAGCGGAGTGGTCGCGAGTCCGAGAGCGGCTGCGACGTGGAGCAAACAACCCATCTGGGATCTCCTGGTGACGACGAGGACCTGGGGGCCGCCTCACGGCCGACCCGGGCGCGCGGCAGGGGCCCACGGCGCGCCGGACACTAGCTCGTCTGACCTGCCGGAGCCACCGCGGGTGGCCTTCCTGCCGTCACGAGCCACAACGCTCCGGACCGGACCGAACCGAACCGAACCGAACCGAACCGAACCGAACCGAACCGAACCGAACCGAACCGAACCGAACCGAACCGAACCGAACCGAACCGAACCGAACCGAACCGGACCGCTCCGAACCGGACCGCTCCGAACCGCTCCGAACCGGACCGCTCCGAACCGCTCCGAACCGGACCGCTCCGAACCGGACCGCTCCGAACCGCTCCGAACCGGACCGCTCCGAACCGGACCGCTCCGAACCGCTCCGAACCGGACCGCTCCGAACCGGACCGCTGAACCGTGAACCGACCCTGAACCGACCGTCCGAACCGGACCGTACCGTACCGTACCGAACCGAACCGAACCGTAACCGGACCGGACCGGACCGCTCCGCACCGAACCGCTCCGCACCGCCACCCGCGATCCGCGGGAAACATCGGCCATTTGCGGCCTCTGCGACGTAAGCTACTGATAATGCTTATATTTGAGTCCACCGATATCGTAATTATACCAGTTGACTGGAACTTGGCCTCAGGTACATTCCGCCCACACAACTCGGCACCAGCCGAACGCGAGGGTGCCGTGGCACGAGTTCAGCAACAGGGTTCACAGGAGGATGGGCGGATGATTGACGTTACAGGGGTCAAGGTTTTCTCGGCGACCAAGGCGAAGGAGCGCGAGCTCCTCGGTGAGACCATCACCGAATGGATCCGCAGCCACCCGGATCACGAGATCGTGGACAAGATCGTGACGCAGAGCTCGGACTCCGAGTTCCACTGTCTGACGATCACGCTGTTCTTCAAGCACAACAAGGCGTGATCGACCTCGATCCGACGGGCTCAGGCGCGATGCCCTTGACCCCGGCGGATTGATCGGTTACCCACTGCGCTCCCCATGGAGAACTCGTTCGGAAAGCCCGTCGAAGTCGAGGTTCGCGACAGCCTCGAGAAGGCGATGAAGATCCTCAAGCAGAAGATGTCCAAGGAGGGCATCCTGCAGGAGCTCAAGCGTCGCCGCTTCTACGAGAAGCCCAGCGTCAAGAAGAAGCGGAAGACCCGCGAGGCTCGCAAGCGCCTTCGTCGCGAGATGAAGCGCCGCGTGACGCCGGCGCCCGCTCGCTGAGTCCCTACAAACCCGGACGGATCACCACCGTGGTGACCACCTCGCGCGCCGCTCGTACGGCGCGCGTAGCGTTTTCGGCGGCGCTGCGTCTGGGAACGCGTCCCCGTGCATGATACCCAGCTGACCGTGGACTGGGTCGAAGTTGTCGTTCCCGTCGGTGCATCCGATCTCGATGAGATCGCCGCGCTGATCGCCTCGGAGATCCCGTCTGCCGCCGCCGGCACGGAGCTGCGCGGGGACGAGGTCGTGTTCTGGGTGTCCCAGGCCGACGCCGCCGGCGCGCTCGCCGAGGCCCAGGACGCGGTCGCCCGCTGGCAGGCCCATGGTGCCTCGGTGGACGCCTCCAAGGTCCGGCTCGCCACGGCGCTGCCCGAGGCCGAGTGGCGCGACGCGTGGAAGAAGTACTTCCGGGTCACGCGCCTGACCCGCCAGTTCGTGGTGGTCCCGAGCTGGGAGACCTACACGGCGCAGCCCACCGACGTCGTGATCGACCTCGATCCGGGCATGGCGTTCGGCACCGGCACCCACGCCAGCACCCGCCTCGTCCTCGAGGAGCTGCAGGCGCTCGCCGATCTCGACGTCACCCCGCACCGCATCCTCGACGTCGGCTGCGGCTCGGGGATCCTCGCGATCGGCGCGATCAAGCGCTGGCCAGGGACCACCTGCGTGGCGCTCGACAACGATCCGCTGTGCATCGACGCCACCACCGACAACGCGATCGTCAACCGCGTCGCGGACCGGATCGCGTCGGCGCTGACCCCGGTCGGCGAGCTGACCGAGGAGTTCTCGCTCGTGCTCGCCAACATCCAGGCCCACGTGCTCCGCGAGCTCAAGGCGGCGCTGATCGCGCGCACGGCGCCCGGCGGCACGCTGATCCTGTCCGGCCTCCTCACGCCGCAGGCGCAGCCGATCGCCGACGAGTTCGTCGCCGCAGGCCTGCGCCTTGTGCGCGTGCGCCCGAGCACCGATGACCCGCAGTGGTCGTCGGTCACCCTCCGCCGGTAGCGCGCCATGCGGATCTTCGTCGCGCCCGAGGCGCTGACCGCCGGCGAGCTGGTGGTCCACGGCGACGAGCACCACTACCTCGGGCGGGTCCGCCGCGCGCGGGTGGGGGATCCCGTGGAGCTGGTCGACGGCGCCGGCCGTCGCGCCGCCGCCACGATCGCCCGCATGGGCGCCACCGAGACCGTCCTCGTGGTGGCGCCGCCCGAGCGGATCCCGGCTCCCCGGCCCCACGTGCGGGCCCTGGTGCCGCTGATCAAGGGGGATCGGATGGACTACCTCCTCGAGAAGCTGGTCGAGGTCGGCGTCGACGACATCGTCCTGTGGACGGCCGCGCGGGCGGTGGTGCGCCTCGATCCGGACCGCCGCGACAGCCGGATCAGCAAGCTCGGCGCCGCCGTCCAGGCTGCGGCGCGCCAGTGCGGCCGGGCCCAGCTCCCGGACCTGGCGTGGGGCGGGGATCTCGCCCGCGCCGTGGCCGCCCTGCCCGCCGGTGCTCGGTTCGTGCTCGATCCCACCGCCGATGCCCCGCTCGACGCCGCCACGCTCGCCTGCGCCGACGACGTCACCGTGCTGAGCGGCCCCGAGGGCGGCCTCGCCCCGGCCGAGCTCGAGGGCCTCCCGGGGTTCGTCCACGTCGGCCTGGGCCCGCGCGTGCTGCGCGCGGAGACCGCACCGGTGGTCGCGGTCGCCCTCGTCCGCGCCCTGACCCGGAGCTGAGAGACTGTGAACCAGTCTCGAACCCGGACCGGGAACCCTGCGCGGCTTGCCGCGGAGGGCGGGCGGAGCCCCGTGGAACGGCGCAGTCGCGGTAAAATAGCGTTTATCCACCTACACTTACACGTGGCACATTCACCTGCCCGTTCACCATCCGGGCACGTCGAGCACCGTCTCCGGCGTGGGCCGTGCGCCCCCCCCACCGGGTACCAGCACGAGCACGTGGCACGTGGCACGTGTACGGCCGCGCCCGATTGCGCGGACCGCCCGGTTCCCCTGGACTGCCGTGAATTTGCCAAGGCGTGGCCCCGCACGTTCGTCGTCGTCGTCGATGCCCGACCGCGAGCCGGCCCAGCTGGGTGGCGATGGCCCGGAGCCCGTGGATGGGCCTCCGACCGAACCCACCACGTCCGCGCCGGACGTGCCGGAGCCGATCCCGGACGCCGAGCCGACCGCCGGCACCGCGCTCGACACCGCGCCGACCCGCGCGCCGACCCCCGCGCCGTTCCGCGCGCCGACCCCCGCGCCGACCCGCGCGCCGACCCGCGCGCCGACCCCGCGCCGTCCCGCGCGCCGACCCGCGCGCCGGCGCTGATCGCCGACCCGCGCGCCGACCCGCGCGCCGGCGCTGATCGTCGACTCCGCGCCGATCGCGGCGGATGCGCTCGTCGTCGACTCGGCGCCGGTCGAGGCCGCGCCCGCCGCGGTCAGCGAGCCTGTGCAAGCGCCGCGTCCGGCGGTCGAGGCCCCGGCCCGTGTATCGCGCCGCGAGGCGCCCAGCGTCCACGTCGTCGGGTTCTGGCGCCGCGCCGCCGCCGCCGCGATCGATCTCGCGATCGTCGTGCCATCGGCGCTGGTCATCACCCTGCTGGTCTCCCGGATCGGCGGCATCCACCTGCCGCCGAGCAACCTGCGCGTGTTCGACGTCGACATGTGGATCGACCTCGTACTCGCCACCGATCCCGCGCTGCTGATGGGTTTGGGCCTGCTGTGCGCGATCGGGATGGTCTACCTGCTCGTGTTCCAGATCGTCGTCGGTCGCACCGTTGGCATGCGGGTGCTCCGGATCAAGATCATCGACGTCTATGGCGAGCGTCCATCGCCCGCACGATGCGTTGCACGATGTGGAGGGTACCTGGCGGGTGTCGCGACGCTGTTCCTCGGGTTCCTGTGGATCGGCTTCGACAGCGAGAAGCGCGGCCTCCAGGACTGGATCGCCGGGACCTACGTGATCCGGACATGACGCGCGGAGGCGGACCACGACCATGCCCTCGCGCCTGAGCTCGCTCCTCGTTCGCGATGGCCTGGTCGGGGTCAAGCGCATGGAGAAGGCGTTCCAGCGCCAGGTGATCTATGGCGGGAGCCTCGACACGATCCTGCTCGAGATGAGCCTGGTCCCCGAGGAGCGCCTGACGCAGTACCTCGCGCTCGCGTTCGGGCTGCCGCCCGCGGCGCGGGACGAGGGCCACGCGATCGAGCCCGCGGCTCTCGCCCTGATGACCGCCGAGGTCGCCGAGCGCTACCACGCCGTACCGCTCGCGCTCGAGGGCGAGGCCGTGCGCGTACTCGTGTGCTCGCCCCTCGAACTCAGCGACCTCGAGGATCTCGCGGATCTCCTCGATCGCCCACTCCAGCCGCTGATCGCCCCGGAGTTCCGCTGGTACCTCGTGCTCGCAGCCGCGTACGGGATGGAGCCACCCGCGCGGTTCACCACGCTCGCGCGCTCTCTCGACGTCGATCCCACGCTGACGCCGGTCGGCCGCCCCCGCACGATCATCATCGAGGAGCGCCGCGATGCCGTGCCCGCTCCGATCCCCGCGCGCAACGAGACCACCGAGCGCACGGCCTCGCTCGCCGACGCCACCACCCGGCGCACGTCGGAGCCGCTGCGCCCGCCCGCCCCCATCGCACCCGCACCCATCGCGCCCGCCCCCATCGCGCCCGCCCCCATCGCGCCCGCGCCGCGGCGCGAGCCCTCCACGCCGCCGGCGACCAAGGGCCGCTCGTCCACGCTGCTCGGAGTCAAGGCCATCACCGGCGACGGCACGCCGGGCGCGGTGCCCGACGCGGTGCCCGTGGCGACCGTGCCCGTGGCGACCGTGCCCGTGGCGACCGCGACCGCGTCCGCGCCGACCTCGCGGCCGAGCATCCAGTTCCTCGACAACCGCGCGCCCACCGAGCGCCGGCCCGGCAGCGACGCGATCCCGACCCGGCGCCGCGCCGGCGACAGCGGGCAGGCCGGGCGCTCGGCGTCGGTGCCGATCTCCACGGTGGGCCGCGACGAGCCGATGGCGATCCACGCCGCGCGCGAGCAACTCGCGATCGCCGACGATCGCGACGGCGTGTTCCTCACGCTGCTGCGCGCCGCGCGGTCGCGCGCCCGGTGGGCGGGGCTCCTCACCGTGCAGGGCGGCGTCGTGGTCGGGCGCGTCGCGATCGCGGAGGAGGGCCTCGACACCGCGGCCGTGCAGACCGCGCTGATCCCGCTCGACGCAGCGTCGCCGTTTCGCACGGTGACGACCAGCCACCAGCCCATGGTCAGCGCGCTCGTCACCGGCGATCCGAGCATCGACAGCATGATGCTGCGGTTCGGCGGCGCGATGCCGCCGACTGCGCTGCTCCTGCCGATCGTGCTGCGGGAGCGCGTGGTGGCGATCGTCGTCGTACACCGCGTGAACAGCCGGCTCGAGCTCGCCGATGTGACCGAGCTGCTCCCCCTCGCCCACGCGGCCTCCGAGGCGCTCGGCCGGCTGATCGTCCGGCTCAAGAGCGCGGGCTACCGCGCGCCGACGGCCGCGCCCAGCGTGGAGATCGATGCCGACTCGGTCAAGACCCGCAAGTACGCCGCGGAGCCCGCCCCCGACGGCCCGTGGCAGGCGCCGACCGCCCCCGACGTGCCGGTGATCGATCAGAACATCGGGCAGGGCGTCGACATCCCGATCACCACCGATCCGCCGCGTCCGGTCGCCGCGATCCTCGACGACATCGAGCGCGCGCGCGAGGGCCAGGCCGAGGACGCGCTGTCGGAGGCGCTCGAGCGTGCCACCGAGCTGTTCGGCGAGCTCGCCACGCGGTTCCCCGGCACGCTCCGGATCCAGCGGTTCACGCTCGCGGGGCGCCCGATGCGCGCGGCCCAGTACGGCGGCCTGCTCGAGCTGGTGGTCCGCCTCGGTGGCGCGGCGGGCGAGCTGCTCGTCGAGAAGCTGACCTCGGCCCAGCGCGACGTCCGGTTCTTCGCCGCCGTGTGCTGCGTGGAGGTGCGCCCACCGAGCGCGATGTTCACGCTCGCCGAGCGGCTGTTCGATCAGGACTTCGGCGTGCGCGCCGTGGCGATCGAGGCGCTCGCGGGCTACCCGGTGGCCGATCTCAAGGCCGCCCTGACGCGCGCCCGCCGTGCGGTCCACGCGAGTGACCCCGAGGTCGTCGCGGCCGCGGCCGCCGCCCTGGTCGAGCTCGGCGACACCGAGGGCGTCCCCGACCTGATCGCGGCACTCGAGCGCGGTGATCGCGCGAGTGAGCACGCACGCCGCGCACTCGTCACGCTGACAGCGCAGGACTTCGGCACCAGCGAGCGCAAGTGGCGGCGCTGGTTCGAGGGCGCCAAGCACCGGCACCGCATCGAGTGGCTGATCGAGGGGCTGGTGCACAAGGAGGACGCGATCCGCGAGACCGCGATCAACGTCCTCCGCCGCCTGACCGGCGAGTACTTCGGCTACCACCACGATCTGCCGCGCCGCGACCGCGACGCCGCGGCCGCGCGCTGGATCTCGTGGTGGCGCGACGCCGGCCTGCGCAGGTTCATGCCGCCCGAGGACCAACGGCTGCGGCCGACCGGCGTGCTGCCGGCGCGCCACGAGCCGAGGTGATCCCGATGCCGATGCCGACGTCCGTTCGTCACGTGCTCGTCATCGGCAGCCTCGCCCAGCTCGCCGGTTGCGGCCCGGGCCACGGGCACACACCTCCCGCGTGCGGCGCCACCTGCGGGCGACCACAGGGAGGATGTACGGTGATGACGGGGAGACGCTTCGTGGGACATGGGCATGCGTCCTCCTGGCCTGCGGTGCGCCGAGCCCGATGACACCGAGGGTGTCGTCACCCACCGGCGCACACACGGCCGCGGCCTGTCCACGACTGCGACTGGTGGTCCACAACTTCGCCGCGGACGAAGGGGAGACCTGGACCTTCGACGTGCGAACGGACGGCTCGTTCGCGGTCGAGGGGTGGATGCCGAACGGTGGGGAGGACCACACGGCGTGGCGATGCGAGGGCGCGATCGAGGCGGCAGTGGCGGGCACGTGGCTCGGCCGCCTCGAGACCTCGGCGACGCTGGCCCGCCCACCTCCGCTCGACGCCCCCGGGGCGGCGCTCGAGCGCGGCCAGACGCTCGGGTTCGAGCTCGGCTACCTGCGCGCCGACGGGACCACGACGTGCGTCGATCCCGCGCCGTGGTTCGACGACGTGAAGGCGCTGCACGACCGACTCGCGGCCGGCCAGCGCTGCGCGACAGGGACCTCCGGACGGTGAGACCGAACACGAACTGGGCGGACGCTGGTCGACGGGGCTCGTCGGGTCCGGCGTGGCCCGTGGTAGAAGCCGGCCATGGGCGCCCAGTGGAAGAACCGGATCCGGCAGGCCAGCGGCGCCGCCAAGGGCAAGGTGTTCAGCAAGCTCGCCAAGGAGATCGCGCTCGCGGCCAAGGCCGGCGCCGATCCGGCGATGAACGCCCGGTTGCGGACCGCGATCGAGACCGCCAAGAAGGTGTCGATGCCCCGGGACACCCTCGAGCGCGCGATCAAGAAGGGCGCCGGCCTGCTCGACGACAAGGCCAGCGACGAGACGCTGGTCATCGAGGGGTTCGCGCCGCACCAGGTGCCGGTGATGGTCGAGTGTGTGACGGACAACACCAAGCGCACGCTGCAGAACCTCCGCTACCTGTTCCGCAACGGGCGACTCACCCCCGTCGCGTGGGACTTCACGCACGTCGGGCTGATCGAGGCGACCGCGCCCGCCGACGCGGATGCCGAGGAGGTCGCGATCGAGACCGGCGCGCAGGACGTCGAGCGCGACGGCGATGGCGAGGTCCGGTTCTACACCGAGCCCGCCGACCTCGATGCCGTGTCCCACGCGCTCTCGACCCGCGGCTGGGCCGTCTCGACCATGCGCCTCGGCTGGCGCGCGAAGAACCCGGTGCACCTCGCCGACCCGGGCGCCCGCGCCGAGGTCGAGCAGTTCCTCGCGGACCTCGACGAGGACGACGACGTCCAGAACATCGACGTCGGCCTCGCGGGCTGAGGCGGCTGCCACGTCACGCGTGTGCGGCGGGTCACGCGCAGGAAGGTCGGGTTCGTCGCCGTTCTCGGCGCCCGGCAACCGTGATATGAAGAGTGCTCATGAAGTTCCCCGTCAGCATGGTCCTGTCGCTTGGCGTCCTGGCGTGCGGCGGTCCCGAACCTCGAGGCAGCGGGCTGGACGCCTCCCCGCCGGTCGGCGCCGAGATCTGCGACGACGGCTTCGACAACGATCAGGACGGCTCGCCCGACTGCTCCGATACGGACTGCTCCGGCGTCGACACGTGCCCGGTCTGCGAGCCACCGACGACCCAGGCGCTCGCGCTGCCCGACGGCATCGACCAGAACGGCGGTAGCTGCACGACCGACGCCACGTGCGCCTCGGGCTACTGCGTCGCCGGCTACTGCGCCAACCCGTACGTCTCGCAGGCGATCTGGTCGACGTTCGCGCAGGCGACGACGCTGACCAACGCGAGCCAGCTCCAGAAGGTCTGCCTCAACATCGAGCACTCCTGGCTCGCCGATCTACAGATCGAGCTGGTGGCGCCCAACGGGACCCACCTGATCCTCCACACCTACGATCGAGGTCACGCGCCGACGATCTACCTCGGCGACGCCAACGACGGCGACGACGCGTCCACAGGGGTCGCGCCGCAGCCCGGCACGGGCAACGACTACTGCTTCACGGCGACGGCGACCACCCCGATCTGGCAGGGCACGCAGGTCGTCGCCCCCGATGGCGGCGACAAGATCGCGCCGGGTGACTACGCGAACGAGGGGCCGGGGAGCGTGATCGTCGGGACGCCCCTCAACGGGACGTGGGAGCTGCGCGTGACGGATCTGTGGGGCGACGACAACGGCTTCCTGTTCTCGTGGTCGATGCAGTTCGACCCCGCGCTCGCGGGCGGTTGCGGCCCGGTCATCATCTACTGACCGACCCGTCGCGACGCGCCTGGGTGCGCGCTATGGTCCGGCGCCATGACCGCGACCGCGACCCAGCCCGTGCTCGGCCCCCGCTTCGCCTCTGACCTGGTCCGCGCGCTGCCGCGGATGCTGGCCGAGGGCGCGCTCCCCGACGACTGGGACCACCGTGCGACCACGTACGACCTGATGCGCTTCGACTCGGCCGAGGGCTTCGCGCAGCGGTTCGAGTTCGCACTCGCCGACATCCTCCGCGACGACGCCGCCTCCCCGAGCCAGATCCGCGAGCGCCTGGCGGCGGTGAACCTGCCGTTCGACTACGCACGCCTGGGCCAGCCGCTGTCGACGGTGTTCGAGCTGTACACCCAGGCCTGCACGCACAGCGCACGGTGCGTCTCGTTCGCGTCCGTCACCAAGCCGTGGCTCGCCGTCGTCGAGGCGCCGGGCCGGACGGCGCCGGTGCGGATCTACGCCGACGCCGCGCTCCCGATCTCCGGCGAGCTGCGCGCGGCCCTGCGCGCGGATCGCTGCGAGCTCCACGAGGGCTGGACGCAGGCGCTGCCGCCGCGCGACCCCGGCGTGCTGACGGTGTTCGTCACGGCCCAGCCGTTCGCCGGCAGCGTGCAGGACGTGGCCGCCGATGCGGTGTGCTTCCCCGTCCAGGGCGGCGGTGTGCTCGCGATCCGCGACACGGAGCGCCTCGCCCCCTCGCCGATCCAGCTGATCCGCAAGCGGACCGTCTCGGCCCTGCTCGCCGCCGACGCGCGCGCCGAGCTCGAGCGGATCGCCGGCCTCACCTCGCCCCCGCTCGCCGAGGCCACCGAGCAGGCCTGCGCGACGCAGCTGCGCGGGCTGTTCCCGCAGATCGCCGACAGCCTGGTGTTCTGCACCGGCCTGGCCGCCGAGGCGGCCGTGTTCGCCGCGGTCGGCGACGTCCTCGGGCCCCAGCCGGTCGCATTCTTCTACGCGCAGAACGGCTACGGTGGCACCGGCCAGCTGATCAGCGAGCTGCTCGCGCGCAGCGGCGCGATCGTGCCGCGGCCGCTCCAGGTGATGGGGGAGGATGCGAGCGGCCGCCGGCTGACGCTCGTCGATCGGGTGATCACCGCGCTCGCCGAGCTGGGTGATGCCCCGGCGTGCGTATTCCTCGAGACCCCGACCAACCCCGAGCTCCAGGCGCACGACTTCGAGGCCCTGATGACGGCCCTGCGCGAGCGCGCGCGCCACGCGCCGAAGGTCCCGGTGATCGTCGACACGACCCTCGCCCCGGTGTTCCCGATCTTCGCCAAGGGCTTCGCGCAGGACTGGCCGTTCATCCTGGTCAAGAGCGGGTCGAAGTACTTCACGAAGGGCAAGACCACGCTCGGCGTCGCCGCGTGCGCCTCCGAGCCGACGGCACTCGCGATCCTGCAGCGCGCGCGCGCGCGCGGGCGCGATGCTGACTCGTTCGCCCGCCCCGCGCAGCTCGCCGAGCTCAGCGCCGGCCTCTCTGATCTCGTGCCCCGGATGGCCACGATCAGCCGCCACACCATCCACCTCGCGGCTGGCCTGCGCCGCGCGTTCGCCGCCCGGGGGCACGACATCACGCTGTACGCGATCACGGACGCGCAGGTCGCCGACGGCCTCGCGACCGGCCTGCTGTCGTTCTACCTTCCGCCCGCGCCGACGACCTATCCGGATCTCGTCGACGAGTTCGTCGCCCACCTGCTCGAGCACGCGCCCGCGCTCGTCAAGAGCCGCGTCAGCTACGGCCAGTCGACGGGCAACGGCCGCCCGGACGTGTTCTACGTGATCAACCCCGAGGAGTCGACCCAGGGCGCGCTGTCCGCCGAGGTCAAGAACGCGCAGAAGCGGGGGAACGTCCAGATCTGCCGGATCTCGGTGCCCGAGCACGGCGACGTCGACGCACTGCTCGCCGCGATGGAGCCGTTCTTCACGCTCACGTACGGCGCCGCGGCGCCGTGATGGGCTTGATCCACTCCCGTGGGCACACCACGAGAGGCGGTTACAGTGGCGAACATGGCAACGAACGAGCGCGGCGCGCGGCGCGAGCGCCGGCAGTACACGGATGAGTTCAGGGCAGGTGCGGTGCGCCTGGTCCTTGAGGAAGGCAAGCAGGTCGCCGAGGTCGCGCGCGATCTCGACCTGACGCCCTCGTCCCTGAGCCTCTGGGTTCGGCATGCGCGTGCAGATCGCACCGGCGGCAAGACCGGGATCACGACCGATGAGCGGGCTGAGTTCGCGGCGATGCGCAAGGAACTCCGGGTCGTGAAGATGGAGCGCGAAAGCTTACAAAAAGCCGTGGCCTTCTTCGCGAAGGAGAACGCATGAAGTTCGCGTTCATCCTCGCGGAGAGGGCCACCTGGCCGATCGTCATCATGTGCGCGGTGCTCAAGGTGTCGGCGTCCGGGTTCTATGCGTGGTTGAAGCGTGGGCCGTCGGACCACGACCAGAAGGACGAGCGGCTGAAGGTGAAGATCGCCGCCTCGTTCGCCCAGAGCCGGAAGACGTACGGCAGCCCGCGGGTGCACGCCGATCTCGAGGACGAGCACGTCGGCCGGAACCGGGTCATCCGGCTGATGCGCGAGGCCGAGCTCGTTGCACGGGTTCGCAAACGGTACCGCTCGACGACGATGAGCGAGCACGCCCAGCCGATCGCCCCGAACGTGCTGAACCGCGAGTTCGAGGCGGCGGCGCCGAACCAGCGCTGGGTGGGTGACACGACCGAGCTGCTGACCCCGACCGGTCGGTTCTACCTCGCGGTCATCGTGGACCTCTACGCCCGGTTCGTCATCGGGTGGGCGATGAGCGTACACCTGCGAGGACTACCGCGCGTTGCTCGAGCAGCACGGGATCGTGTGCAGCATGAGTCGCACGGGCAACTGCGACGACAACGCGGCGATGGAGAGCTGGAACTCGACGTTCAAGTTCGAGCTCGGGGAGACGTTCGAATCGATTCGGCGCGCCAAGGACCTCGCGTTCGACTACATCGACGTGTTCGACAACCAGCGCCGTCGTCACTCGTCCATCGGCTACGTCGCACCGGCCGGGCACGAGCGGCGCGTCTACGAGCGCCGGGACGCCGCCGAGCGGGCCGCACTCAAGACGGCCTGATGTTCTGTATAACAATACGCGTCTTGCGGATTGCGTATAACAATACTCGTTGACCACGCGGAGGCTTTCTGTATAACAATTCCCATGCCGGGCGGTAGGCCAACGAACGATCCGAAGGAGACCCTGGTCGCGGTCCGCTTCTCGGAGCGCCAGCTCGTCGTCCTGCAGCGACGCGCCAAGCATGACGGCTCCTCCCTGTCGGAGGCGATCCGGCGCTGCATCGATGAATGGGCGGTCATCCAACCGGCGCGAACTCGTCAACCCACGCCTGCTGAACGTGAGACCTTCAAGCAGCTCGCGGTAGCCTTCGAAACTCCGGCGCGAAGGCGCACGCGTCGGAAGCCGTGATGGAGAAACGCCCAACCCGTCTACGGGAGTGGATCAAGCCCAGACCAGGCTCGCGCCGCTGATGAAGGCCTACGACGCGGTGGTCCGCCATCACGCGATTTTTCGCGCGGTGTTCGGCCTGATTTGAGGGGATGGCTCACTGGAAGATGCGTTCGTCGACCACGGCGTTCCGGTCCATCTCGTCGACCCCAGCGACCGAGGACATTCTCCGCGCCATTCCAGTAAAGAAATCGGCGTTGCAGCTCGTAAGCACGGGCGAGTAACCGTCGAGCGGAGAGGGCGCGTGCGCGAGGGCGTCGCCGAAGCCCGAGATCAGGTTGCCAAGGGCGCGCAGATAGGCTTGTTGATTCGCCGGCGAACGGTCTCTCAAGTAGGCGTCACGCGCGCGCCTTGCGACCTGCCAGTGACTGATCGCGCTCGCCGCCGTCCGCAGCTGATCCCAGTGCGTGTGCGCTTCATGTAAGTTCGTCATCCACGTCCGAACCCTTCCGAGCGTACGTGTCGCGTCGACGTCTATACCCTCCTGCCTCGCTTCTTCGAGGATCTGGAGCGTCCCGGTGATGCCGCTGACGATCGCGTCTCGCACCACGGTGGCCTGGGACTCGCCGTCGGCGGCCGACGGTGCCGGTGACCCTGTTGCGGCGGTGCTCGAGAGGGCCGTGCCGCGGCTCGAGCCGGGCGCGCCGACGCCCGAACCGGGCGTGCCTCCGCCCGGCACCGACACTGGCGCGCTCCCGAGCGTCATCCAAAACTGCGCGTTTCCATAGTTGTCCATCCCGAGGCTGCGCAAGAGATCGGCGAGAGCCGTGGCGGCGGCGGTTCGCGTCGCCTGGCTCGGCGCTCGCGCAAACGCGTCCGCACTCGCCTTGGCGCTTCCGGCTGCCTGAAGATGTCCGAGCAGTACGGCGTATTGGGGCACGTGATTGGCGTCTATGTCGTCCGCGTGATCCCGAGGCCGCTGACAGAAGTGAGTTAACGCTACCCGCACAAAATGGACCGCCGGGACTTCGCAGTCCAGCCTGGCGCCCTGTGCGAATGACGCCACCGCGTCTAGTACGATTGCAATCTGCGAGCGTATTTGAGTCTCGGGGTCGGCGGTCGGCGCCGGCTGGGTGGTGGGCGTCGCGGTCGGGGCCGGCGTGGTCCCAGATTCACGGCGCGGGTGTTGCTGGAGCGACCGCCGCTGCACGCCACTCGACCCACCCCCCGCATGGCGATCCAGCAACCCCTCCGCCGACCTTCCCTGCACGACTGCGTCCGCCACCGCATCTGCATGCTGCTCATACGTGTCACCCAGCTGCCCGACCCCGCCCGACAGCGACACCCCCGCCCGCTGCTGGATCACGTGCGCCGCCTCGTGGGCGGCCGTGTGGAGGCTCGGTGCCCCGCGGAAGGCGACCTTGTTGCCGGTCGCGTACGCCTCGGCGCCCATCGCAGTCGACGCTTCGGACGCGGTGCCGCCCGTATACGCCTGGACGTTGCTCACGTCGTGGCCACCGAAGGCGGCCTGGATGCGTTCGGCGTACGGCAAGGCGCCCCCACTGCCAGAGGTGCCGCGCTCGGCGGCGGCGTGCACGTCCGTCGAAGACGGAGGCGCTGTCCCTTCGACTGTTGAATTGGCGGGCTCGATCGCGAGTGCGGTCGTCGCCGGGTTCGCAGGCGTGCTGGCGGCTGCCGTGCTCGCCTTGCGCTGCACGGAAAGCGCGGAGGTGAGCGTCCGCTTCCCTGGGCTGATCGCTCTCGCGCCGCCGCTCGCGTCGCTGTTCCCGTACTTGTCGCGCCGCCGGTTTTCGAAGGTCATCGCCACACGCCTTTCAATGAATTGTGCCCATGGATGATCGGTTAACCATGCATCCTCGAAGAGAGCTTGCGCTTGGTCGTGCGCGACGGTCGCCAGTCACTAGCTGGTCGAGCATCGACGGCTTGGTCCGCCAGTTGGGTTCTTCCGACATGTGGACGATGACGGCGGCGCAGCGATCCCATTCAGCCGTGATGGCGCGCGGATCGCTGTCGTCGGACGACGCTCGGTCAAGGAGCTCGGCGAACGCCATCGCGGACGAGGCGAACATCCGACGGACGAGGCCATGATGCGGCGGGGGCCGCTGGCGGATGGCGGCGTTCATCGGGATCACGCGATTGTGCGCATGGATGTTCGCGCCGACGAGGACTGACGCGATCAGCGTGGCGTGGCCCGAGGCGAGCACGGCGGAGAGCCCGCCGAGCGGTCTCGAGTTGGCGCCGCCGCGCAGCGCGTCGCCGCCGCCGCCCGAGGTGTTGATGCCGCGCAGCGCGGCAACCGTGCTGTTCCTCACCCCGGCGGCGTCGCCGTTGTGCAGGGCGCGGGCGGCGTCGCGCGTGGTGGTCACGCTGGCGCCGCGCACGCGATCGAGGCCGCCGGCGGCGGCGAGCTCGACGGTGCGAAGGGCGCGCGAGTCGCGCCGACGCGATCGAAGCGGGCAGATCGTCACGGGGTCACCAGCGCGTCGGCGAGCTCGTTGAGGTAGCACTCGAGGTCGGGGTAGCCGGCGGCGCACAGGCCGCTGGCCGCGTTCGCGCCCGGGGTCGCCGGGTCGAGGCCGTGCGCGGTCTCCCAGGCGTCGGGCATGCCGTCGCCGTCGCCATCGGCGGGCGGCGCGGGCGGCGCGGGGTCGACGGTGAGGCCGTCGCCGCGGTCGATGCCCTGCTCGTTGACCCACGCCGCCGGCCGATCGTCGACGGGGCCGTCGAGGTAGCCGGCGAGCCGGGTGTCCATCGCGTCGCGCGGGAACGCGCCGGCGCGGGCGCGGACGTGCGCGACGACCTCGGCGGCGGGCGTGGCGGTGACGGCGGGGAACGGCAGGCGCGCGCCGCGGCTCGGCACCGGCAGGTCGGCGTAGCTGCCGGCGGCGCCGACGTAGAGCCGGTTGCCGGCGTAGTAGACTTGGCTGTGCGGCGCGGCCACGACCGCCGGCTCGATCATCGGCGCGTCGCCGGCGCCCGAGCGGCGCATCATCACGTTGTCGACCCAGTCGAGCGCGAGCTGGACGTTGGCGTCGGAGGCCGGGCAGTCGTTGCCCTCGTTGTTGCCGACGCAGCGGTTGTGCCAGATCGGGTCGCTGACGTCGAACATCAGATTCGAGGCGAGCTCGAGTTCGATGACGTGGCCGGCGCAGTCGGTGCCGGGCGCGTCGCCGTTCTCCTCGCAGCTGATCTCGGGGAGGCGGCCGAACACGCCGTTCCAGACGTCGTGGTGGAGCGTGATCTCGCCGAGCGGGTGGGCGGTGGTCGAGTAGTTGAGCAGCACGCCGCCCCAGTGGTAGTGGGCGCCGATCGGCTCGGCGATCACGCTCTCCTGGATCGTGATGCGGTGCGAGCGCGAGATCTCGATCGTCTCGTCCTGCGCGCCGGCGAACGAGCAGTGATCGACGATCACGTCCACGGTGCCGCCGAGGCGCAGGGTGTCGCTGTCGGCCTGGCGGGAGCGGAGGTGGCGGAGGACGAGGTTGCGACAGTCGCTGCCCGGCTCGTAGATGTTGTCGCAGATCAGGCCGCCACGGATCGTGACGCCGCCGGGCGAGGTCTGCCCGGCGATCGTGACGTCCGGCCGCGTCAGCTGGACCGGGCCGTCGATCACGCCGCTGACCTGGAACAGGACGTAGGTGGGGGTGACGCGGCTGACGCAGTCCTGCAGGCTGCCGGCGCCTGACGCGGCCAGGGTGGTCACGTAGCACACCTCCCCACCACGGCCGCCGGTCGCGAAGGCGCCGAAGCCCTCGGCGCCGGGGAAGGCCGGCAGGTCGCCGCCCGGCGGCGGGTGGCCATCGGTGGAGGAGGTCAGGTTGGCGTCACGGGGGCTGGTCTCGTGCCGTTGGACGCAGTTGCAGGCGAACAGGAGGAGCGGGGCGGTGCGCAGTAACGATCGCATGCGCCCATTGTCAGGCCTGGAGCGGTCGGCGCGCCTGACCGCTCGCCGACCGCTCGCCGACTTATGGCATTTCAATCGCTTCGCGAGGCCTGTTCCCGGGGGGGGGCCGGCACCAGGAGCGCCTGCCTGTTATTTCAGGCAGCTGGACAGGAGATAGAGATCGCTCTCGTAGCGGGTCTGGACCACCACCCAACCGGTCGGTTGGGGCACGGCCTCGAAGGTGCCCCAGGTGCTGGCGTCGGCATTGCGGGGGACGAGCCGGCGGGACATCTCGATGCCGGCTGGGGTGTAGGTGACCAGGACCGGCGCGTGCCGTTCGTCCTGGAGGGTGGTGATCCCGGTGGCCGTCCAGGTCGGGCGGGCGCGGTAGCTGGCCGGGATGTGGGTGGACGTGGTCCCCGCGCCGCCCGCGTCGATCCGCTCGACAACGCCGTCACGGGCCGCGGCGACCGCCGTGCCATCCGGCGAGATCTCGGCGTTGCCGAAGCTCCCCCGGGCCAGGATCGTCGACCGGCCGCTGGCGACCTCGACGCGCTGCATCCCGGCCGTGGTCGCGACCGCGATCCAGGAGTCGTCCGGACTCCAGGCCGGCGCGGCGATCGGCGTCAGGTCGGGGCCCCCGAGCGCCCGGCTCGCGCCCGGGCGGAGGTCCTGGAGCCAGAGACGCTCGCGGTCGCCGTCGCCGCGCAGGTACGCGACCCGGCCGCCCGCGTGGGCGAAGCGCGGGCAGCGCCCCGGCCCGACCACGTCGCGGCTCCCCGCGACGAGATCCTGGAACACCACCTCGGTGCCGCCGAGGGTTGGGTCGTAGTCGGTGAACGCGATCGCCGCGCCGGTCGGATCGGCGTCGATGCACTCGATCGCGGTGGTGGTGGCGACCGGGTGCGCGGCGCCGGACTCGTCGACGACCAGGACCTGCTGCTGCTTGTTCTCGGCGGTGTACAGGACGTCGCCCGCGGCGGACACCACCGGGTGGTAGAGGCCGCCGGCGCCGCTGGTGAGCGGGACCGGCGCGCCACCGAGCGGGATCCACCACAGGTTGGAGCGTCCGAGGAGGTTGCCGTCGCAGACCAGCGCGTCGGCGCCGGCCCACCCGCACGACCGCAGGTACTCGGCGCGCGGGGTGACGGCGCGCGGCGCGCCGCCATCGACCGGGACCACCCAGGCGGTGTGGCCGTCGACGTACGACAGGAGGTCGCCGCGCGGCGACCAGCCGACCGAGGTGACGTCGGGCGAGACGTCGCCGAGCGCGTGCTCGTCGTCGCCGCCGTCGTGGCGGCGGACGGCGAGGTGGCGGGTCCCGTCGGCGGCGAGCGCGACGTACGCGATCCGGGCGCCGTCGGGCGACCAGGCACCGTAGATCGCGGCGTCGACAACGAGGCGCGCGGTGCCGCCGGTGGGCGCGATCTCCCACAGGGCGACGCCGCCGGGGTCGGCGCGCGAGTAGAGGATCGACGCGCCGTCGGGCGACGCCTGCGGCTTGAACTCCTCGCCGGGCGTGTGGGTGAGGCGGAGGCGCCCCTCACCGCGCCGCGAGGTCACGAACAGGTCGTACTGACCCTCGGCGGGGTCGTTGCCGACGAACACGATCGCCTGATCAACGAAGGTGCCCTCCTGCTCGCGCTCGTGGGTGTGGGTGAGGCGGCGCGAGGTGCACGGGCCGAGGTGGGGCCGACGAGCGCGAGCGCCGCCGAGGGCGAGGACGGCGGCGGCGACGGCGGCGGTCGCGGCGACGGCGACGGCGAGCCGGCGGTGGCGGGACCGCGGTGGCGGTGGCGGTGGCGGTGGCGGCGGCGGTGGCGGCGGCGGCAAGGGCGGCGGCGGTGGCGATGGCGGCGGCGGTGGCGGCGGCGCCGGCGGGTCCGCCACCACCTCGACCTCGGCCGCGAACCGGTAGCCGCGCTTGAGGGCGGTCACCACGAACGTCGGGGTGCGGGGGTCGTCGCCGAGCGCGCGGCGCAGCTTGCGCACCACCTGCTGGAGCGCGTCGTCGCTGACGTGCACGCCCGGCCACAGCGCCGCGAGCAGCTCCTCGCGAGTGAGCAGCACGCCGGCGTGCTCGACGAACAGGCGGAGTGCGTCGGCCACCTTGGGCTGGAGCTCGACCTCCTCGGCGCCGCGCCACAGCCTGCCCTCGCGGCCATCGAGCTCGAAGCCGCCAAAGCGGAAGCGCACGCTGCGATGGTACCGCGCCCGCCGTTCGCTCACAGGGTCGCGGCGAGCGCATAGATCTACCTACGCGATCAGCCCTTGGCGAGCACGAGCCGCACGAGCTTGTCCCGCAGATCCTCGGCCGCCACCTCGAGCCGCTCGGCCTCCAGCGTCATCTCCTCGGCCGATGCGGGCGCACCGCGGGCGCCTTGCGCAGCATCCTGACCGCGTACACGCACCGACAGGGAATTCGGCCAGCGCGAATGACGGAGGATCAGCTCACCCGACCTATCGGGCCGCCTGCTCGACCGCGAAGCGGAGCCGGCGGTCATCGCGGTGCACCGCGCGGCGGTTGAGGCGCTGGCACGCATCCCGAAGCGCGTTGTTGACGAGGGTGTCGCGAGGGTTCTCGTAGCTCAAGCATCCCCTCAAATCGCGCCCAGGATTGACAGCATCTCACGCTGCTCCTGAAGCACCGCGACGTAGGCGGCCATCAGCCGATCGAACCAGTCGTCGCGCATCGTCGGGATGCAGCGGTACCAGTACGTTCCCTGCCGGAACAGCGAGTGCGTCCGACGCTTGACGGTGCTGGCACGCAGGTAGACGTCGAGGCCGGACCGCTCGGAGGCAGCGTCGAGCAGCGTGAGCAGCACCTGCGCGATCGCGAGGAGGAACAGGAAGCGATCGCGGCGCGCGGCGCTGCGGATGTGGGTCGCGCGCAGGCCCAGGCCGAAGCGCAGATCCTTCTGATCGCGGAACGTCTCTTCGATCGTGAAGCGTCGACCGTAGAGCTTGACGATTGCGGCGGCGGTCGCGGTGCGGAGGCTGGTCGCCAGGATCCACGGCTCCTTCATCTTCTTGTCGTGCACGACCACGACGGCGCCGACCTCGGTCCGGTCGCCGGTGACGCGCGCGCCCGCGAGTTTGCGGGCGCGACCGGAGGCCGACAACCAGTCCTTGGCCGCACGCTGTTCGCCCGCCTGCTCGACGAGGACGACACCGCGGAAGCGGATGACGTAGGCGAAGTCCAGTTCCGTCAGGAACGCGAACAGCTTCTGATCGCCGAAGCCGCGATCGGCCAGGATCGTCACGCGGCAATCCGGCGGGATCGTTTCGGCCAGCCGGCGCAGGTCAGCGCGTCCTCGTAATCGTTGCGCCGGTGTGGCGATTTCTTCGACTTCCAGACCGTCAGCCAGATCAGCGGCGCGGCGCGGCCGTGGCTGGTGACTCAGGCTCAGCACCAGCGTCGATTGGCCATCGTGGTCGAAGTCGGTCCAGTCCATGCGCGACCAGGATGTCTTGCGCGGTGCCGATCTGTCGCGGCACCCAGCGGGCGAAGCTGGCGCACATGGACGTCGATGCCCGCGTTGCTCATCAACCGATCGACCTGCTTGATGGCGTGCTTGGGCTGCAGATCCTCCATCTCAGCGTACGCCGCGCCGACCGCCGCCACCGACGCGCGCACGCCGCGCATGACCGCCGTCGCGTAGCGAGCAATCGAGTCGATCCGGGCGGCGTGAAGGTCCTCGAACACCGACCCCAGCGTCCGATGGATGCCTTCACGACGAAAGCTATGGCGGCGCACCGTGCGGCGCCTTTGGGTGCGCCGGCGGCGGACCGACTTCGATGGGGCTGGCTTGGAGCGCGGCATCCCCGCTCAACCAGACCACCGGACATCCGGATTCCCGTGCCGCTCACATTCTCGATTCGGGAGCAAGATCAGCCGTTTACGAAACGATGGGATCCTTCAGCGGTCAATCATGATCGCCACCACAGGCATGCGGCCCTGTGGGACAAGGGTCAGCGCCGACAGGAAACGCGGGACGAAAGCGTTGGTGTGCGCGCAGCGCGGCCGCCGACCTTGTCATGGTAGCGACGTGGGCAGACTCCGCTCCTGCGGGACGCTCGTCGCGGCGACGCTCACCACCGCGTGCCGGATCGGCTTTGACCCCACCGTCGACGCGACGCCGATCCTCGACCTGCGATTCGCGGACGGCGGCACTCTCGATGACGCGGTGTCCGGCGCGCGCGTGGTGTCGTTTGCGCGCGCGTCGACCGCGACCTACGTCGGGCAGGATGGTCGGATCGCGGTGGCCGTCGCCGACGCGCCGCGCTTCGACCACGAGCCGGTGACCGGCGTGCCCCTGGGGCTCCTGCTCGAGACCGCCCGTACGAACCTCCTGCTGCGCAGCGACGACTTCTTCCGCGACGCGGTGCTGCGCGAGGCCGTGGTGACGGCCGACGCCGCTCTCGCGCCGGACGGCACGATGACCGCCGAAAGACTTGTGGAGCCGGCGACCTCGGCCTTCGCGCGGGAGATCGACACGACCTACCTGGGTACCACCGCGGGCTTCTACACCCAGAGCGTGTTCGTCAAGCCCGCCGAGCGGCACCTCATCTTGATCGGCGCGTACGTCGGCGGGGACGAGGTCTTCATCGGCTACAACCTGCTCACCGAGCAGAGCTTCGTCCCGCCGTCCTACGTGCCGCCCCTCGCCCACGGCATCGAGCGCCACGCCGATGGTTGGTTCCGCGTCTGGCAGACCCACCCATCGCTGGGCGGCAGCCGGCGCTTCGAGGTGCTGTTCGTCATCGACGAGCAGCGCAGCACGTACGTCGGCGACGGGGCCAGCGGGCTGTACGTGTGGGGCGAGCAGATCGAGGTGGGAGACACGCCGTCGAGCTACATCCCCACGGGCGCCGTGGCCGCGAGCCGCGCCGGTGACCTCGCCGCCGTCGAAGAAGCGGCGCTGGCCGCCGTCCTCTCGCCGGGCGAGGGCACGCTGCTGACGAGCTTCGCCCGGCCGCCGCCCGCCGCGTCAGCCACCGCGGTTCAGGCGGTCCGGCTGGAGGATGCCGGTGGTGCGAGCACCCTGGCAATCTCGTCGGGCGGCATCGCCGCCGCGGAGTCCGTCGACGTCCTGGCGGCTGGTGGCGCGGTGTCGTCGCTGGTGACCGCGCCGCTCGCGGCGGCAGGCGATCGGGTCTCGACGGCCGCCGCCTACGGCAGCGACGGCGTGGTCGCGGCGACCGGCGGAGGCCGCGTCGTGTCGGAGCCGGCGGTCAGGCTCGCACCCACTGGCGTGCGCCTCGTCCTCGGGCCGGGCGCCGACGGCGGGTTCGTCGGTCATGTTCGCCAGGTGGCGTACTGGCCCGCGCCGTTATCCAGCGAGGCCCTGCGGTCGGTGACCCGGTAGCGGCGCCGCCCGGCTTGTCTGCGGGAGCTGCGCGTCGAGCTGATCTCCCGACGCGACAGCGCGTCGCGGGTGTCCCTCGACCACCGCCAGGACGACCTCGACTTCAGCCGCCTCGCCGAGGGCGTCGCCATCGACGGCTGGACGTTGGGGCGCGCGAACATCCAGCGCGAGTCCCTGGTCGGCTGGCACGGCCGGACCCACGCGCGGCGGTGGGTCTCCCTCGAGATCGTTCGGCAGGGCGACAAGCCCGTGGCGTCGATCTTCATCCCGCTCCTGGCCTCGCTGCACATCCCGCTGCTCGCGCTGTGGCTGCAGCGGGTCGAGGGACGGCGAGGTGAAGATCGAGGCGTTCGAGCTCACCAACCTCCTGATCGGCGGCGTGGTCGCGGTGATCGCGCTCGACTTCACCGTCAGCGACGGCTACCCGATGCTGGCGGCGAGCGACAACCCGGTGACCCGCCTGTTCGCGCTCAACGACCTGACCCTCGCGGTGAGCCTGATCAACAACATCGTGGTGTTCCGCTTCGGCCTGTTCGCGCGCTGGTTCGGCAAGTACGCCCAGGAGCAGCTGTTCCTGTTCTTGATCTGGAACCTGCCGCTGATCGTGTTCGGCGCAGCGCTACGGGCTCACGCCACCGTGTTGACGTGCTTGCCCTTCTCGTCCGACTCCGGTGGCTTGACCTCGGCGTTCTCGATCATCTCGACGGCGGCCTCGCGCTCCGACACGCCACTGTCGCCGGCGTCCCTGGGATAGCCGTGATGGCGAAACGCCCAACCCGTCTACGGGAGTGGATCAAGCCCACCTTGCACTCGTCCACGACCCGTGGCGGTGCACAAGATGGAGGGGTAACCGTCGGGGCGCGGCGGGCGAACGATCGGGTAGCTGCCAGGCCACCGTGTTGCCCCGCGTGCCCTTGCCCTGCTCGGTCACGGGGGCCGGGTTGGTCTCCTCGATCAGCTGGCCGGCGGCCTCACGCGCACGGGCGCCCGAGGTGCCACGCCCGGCAGTTCCCCTCGGCCGCTGGTCTAAACATCCAGGGAATGCAACGACCCGTGGGGTGGCTGTGCCTGCTCCTGCTCGGCGCCCTTGCCGCCTGCGTCGAGTCGGCATCAGTCAGCTGTCCGCCGGACCTGATCTGCCCGGCCCGCTCGCGCTGCCTCGCCGATCGCTGCATCAGCGACGAGCAGCTCGAGGCGTGCGCTGACACCGCGGACCTGGCGCCATGCCTGGTCTCCGGGCTGGCCGGCAACTGCGTGGAGGGGATCTGCGAGATCGCGAGCTGCGGCAACGGGCGGATCGAGTTCGGCGAGGTGTGCGATGACGGCAATCGCCTGGACCTCGACGGGTGCCGGAACGACTGCCGGTCGAACGAGAGCTGCGGCAACGGGATCACCGACTTCTCGGCCGACGAGCAGTGCGACTGCGGCGACGGCAGCTTCGCGGTGCCAGGATGCACGACGGCGAACAGCGATGCCGGTGGCCTGTGCAAGCCGGACTGTCGCCTCGCGTGTGGCGATGACGTGGTCGCTGCCGGGGAGGCGTGCGACGGGGCCGCGCGGCCGTTCGAGACGTGCCTGCTGTGGCAGTTCGATCTCGGGTCGCTCGGATGCCAGCAGTGCGGCTTCGACTTCGGGGGCTGTCGTCACATCGGATGGCACGAGGTCGTCGAGGGGTTCGACGTCCGCGCGATCTGGGGAGCCGCGGCCGACGACGTGTTCGCGGTCGGCGCGCGCGGGGACGCCGGCGTGGTGCTCCACTTCGATGGCCTGGCGTGGACGTTCGCCGTGCTGGGCGTGCCCCTCGTCGACATCGATGGCAGCGGGTGGAGCGTCGAGCCCGCGCTGTTCGGCGTGACCAGCCTGTCGGCGATCGCGGGCACCGGCCCGCAGGACGTGTTCGCGGTCGGAGATCGCGCGCTGTTCCACCTCGACGCGCTCGGCTGGGCTCCGGTCCGGCTGCCCGCCGCGGCTGCATCGACCGCGTGGAGCGCCGTGGCGGTCCAGCCTGGCCGCGTGATGATGCTCGCCATGTCGGTCGAGTTCGCGCAGCTGGACCGTGACTGAGCAAGGGCTCGCCGAGTTCGAACGAACCGCGACCCACGAACCGTTCGCGACGCGCGCATCCAGGTACGTCGTCGATGGTCCCGGCATGGCGGAACAGCCGCGTCCTTCGCATCGTCGTGCGAGCCGAACCGCATGCCCCACGACAGGCGGAAGCCGAGGACATCGCGGATCGCCGGGCCGTACCGCGTGCTGAGCGACACCGGGCTCATGCTGAACGGGAAGCCGACCGTGACGGTGGTTCGGGCTCGTCGACGATGCCGATGCGCGCGCCGTAGACAAGCTCCGCGCGGTCGAGGAAGTCGGACGTGGTGAGGGGGACCTGCATGACAGCCTCCGTGGCGGGTTCAGGCCTTGCGCCGGCGCTCGGCCGCGACCGCGATGCCTTGCGCGTTGAGATCGACGTCGAGCGCGAGCACGGAGAGGTCGTCGGCCGTGAGCCGATGCGCCGCGAGCGCGGCGCGATACTGGGCGGCGACGCGCGCCGTCTGGACCTCGAGCGGTGCGTCGGTGGCCAGGCACTCCTCGAGCCATCCCTCGGAGCGGTCGACCCACGTCCGCACCTGGGCGGCGACCTCGGCGACGTCGCTCACCGCGTCGAAATGGGTGAGGCAGGCGTGATCGGCGCCGAGCCCCACGATGAGGTCGAGCGACTTGCGCGCCTCGGCGGGGTCGAAATCGATGGGGCTCGTCGACGCGATGGCGAAGCGACCCGCGTGCTGCAGCGCCGGGTAGACGAGCCCGAAGGCGTCCCCGGTGTAGACGGTCGAGAGCGCTGGGTCCTCGACCACGAAATGGTGCTTCGCGTGGCCCGAGGTGTGGTGCACGCGCAGGGTTGCGCCGCCGAGCTCGAACGTCGCGCCGTCGTCGAGTGCGCGCACGCGCTCGGCGGGCGCCGGCACGATGGTGCCGTACAGCGCGGCGAACCGCGCCTCGCCATAGACGCGGGTCGCGCTCGCGACGAGCTTGGCGGGGTCGATCAGGTGCTGTGCCGCCCTCGGGTGCGCGAGCAGCGTGGCGTGGGGGCAGGCCGCCAGCAGCCCGCCCGCGCCGGCCGCGTGATCGAGGTGGGCGTGCGTCACGACGATCCAGCGCACATCTTCGGGGCGCTTGCCGTGCTCGGCGAGCGCGCCCAGGAGGCGCGGCAGCGCATAAACGGTGTGCGCCTCGACGAACGCGCACTCGTCGCCCGCGATGCGCAGGTAGGCGGCGGTGAAGCGAGGGAGAACGTCGCAGTCGATCGTGTGCCGAGAGTGCGTCGGGCCGCTCACGCGGTCGATTCTACGCACACCGCCGTCGGGGGCAACCAGGGGGCGGGCGAACCAGCACAACGTGTGAGGATGACCGGGCGAGGAGCTCGTGCGCGTGGCTGCGCGCGCAGGGCTGCGCCTGGCGCGTGGGCATCACCCAGTTCGCCGTCGACCAGCTCGGCGACATCACGCTCGTCGACCGCCCCGAGGAGGGCGACCTCGTGACCACGGGCCAGCGGTCCGGCACCGTCGAGAGCGTCAAGCGCGTGTCCGACCGCTACGCCCCGGTCTCCGGCCAGGTCACCGCGGTCAGCCCGGCCCTCACGGACACCCCCGAGAACGTCAACACCGAGCCCTGCGGCACCGGCTGGATGATCGAGATCGAGGCGACCGAGGCCAGCGAGGTGGCCGAGCTGATGTCCGCCGACGCGTACACCGCGCACGTCGCCGCGCAGCAGGCCGCGCGGGGAGCGCGTCGAGTGGTGGGGCCGTGCCCGCGTCGCGTCACCTCGTGGCGCTCGCGCGGGCCGCGCCCGCCCGCCCCCCGGGAGCCGCGGACAGCGCCACGAACCGCAGGCCGCGCCCGCGGTCACAACACCGGGACGGCCTCGAACGCGTCGCACTCGCAGACATACGATTGCTTTCTCGTGCACTCGTCGTCGTAGATGGTCAAGATTGCGGGCTGGAGGACCGCACAGTCTTCGATGTTGTCGGCCGTGGTCGTCGGCTGGCCCAGCACCCAGGGCGGGGGATACTGGGGGGCCTCCACCGAGGCCGGCTGGAAGAATCCCTCGGTCTCCCGATCGTGCAGTCCGATCCACGGCGTGCCCCCCTGGAGGAACGAATCGACCGCCACCCGCTCGCTGTCGCTCGACAGCACGAGGAGGTGGGTGTGGTTGGTCAGATCGATGCGATCGTTCTCGCAGTCGCGGGCGGCCGTGACAAAGTCGGTTCTTACAGCGAAGGCGTTCACGAGCCGGTAAAACGACGTGCTCGGCGTCACCGAGGAGAGAACCTGGTAGTCCATCGGGCAGCCGACGTTCAGCGGTAGCTCCGGAGCGTCGGTGGCGGCGTCTGCGGGCGCGGGAGCGTCGATGACGATGGCGTCGCCGCCGTCGCGCGCCCCTGGATCCTTCAGCCCGAACACGAGGTCACACCCCGAGAGCGCCGCGAGCGCGCTCAGGATCCGGACAAGGTGGCCTGCATGCTCCATCAGGACAGCAGTCTACAGACAGGGTCCGGCGAAACCAACACAACCATCTGTGGATAACTCCCCACTCCAGCGCACACGCACCAGGTCGAGGCCCGGGCCGATGGGCCGCGCACCCTGCCGCGCGCGCTGCGTCACCTCGTGCCCGGTGTCACCTACCCCCTGATCTCGCGGTTCGTCGCGCGCGAGTTCTTCATCTCGACCGACGCGGATCGCCGCGCGTACCTCGACCTGCTGGCGCACGCCGTGATGAGCAACCACGTCCACCTCGCGATGGTCGCGGGCCCGGAGCCGCTCGCGACGTGGCTGCGGCAGGTCCACTCGACGTTCGCGGACACGGGGAACCGGTCGCGCGAGCGCATCGGGGCGCTGTTCGTGCGCGGACCGGAGGCGCTCCTCGTGCCGGACGATCGCGTCGGCCGGGTGATCGCGTACCTCCACAACAACCCCGTGCGCGCCGGCGTGTGCGCGCAGCCGCACGACAGCACGTGGACGAGCCACCGCGCCCAGCTGGGGCTGGACGACGTGCCGCCGTGGCTCGACGTGGGCGAAGGGATGCGTCGTACGGGGCTCACGGATGTCATGGCGTTCGAGGCGCTGGCGGCCGCGCTCGCGTATGGGCCCCGGAAGGTGCGGGTCCAGGGGCTGGCGGTGGAGGTCGCGAAGGCACTCGGGGACAACGCCGAGGAGCGGACCGCGCGGGTCGGGCTGGTGACGGTGCTCGAGGGACGGCCGGCAGGGGCCGCGCAGCCCGAGGGGCTGGCGAAGGCCAAGGCGGAGCTGGCGGCGATGGATCAGCCCGCGGCAGGTGCGCCGGCAGCAGGATCGGCAGCAGCAGCGGCACCTGCAGCGGCCGCCGCAACCGCAGTGGCCGCCGCAACCCTACCCACGACGGAGTTGCCGAGGGCGCCGACGCGGGCGCGGCCGCCAAGGAAGCGCAAGCCGGCGGCGGATCCGGTTCGATGACCTCGGATGACCTCGATCAACACGCTGCTCGCCCAGGGCGCATTGCCTGCGGATGGGCAGGGATCGCTGGCGGCTGCGATCCAGTCGACGACGACGTTCGCCCGCGCATTCCGCGACCTCTGCAACCTCATGGAATCCTGGGAAGGATGCCGGGCCGCGGTTCGTATGGACTCCCAGATGAGATTCGACCGCCTTGCCCGTGAACGTCAGGCCTCCGACGGTGGACAGCACGCGGCCGGCAGTTCTCCTGGCAAGCGCACCCGCTCGGAGTCGCTGCCGGTGCAGCGGCGCGAGGCCGCCCCGGCTGCGGAAGCCCGGGCCGCCGGACCGGCCGAAGCGGCTGGCATCGCCGAAGACCCATTCGCCGTTCACCTGCGGGGCGGACCCGCCGCCGGGCTGGCCCCGGTCCAGATGCACCGGGAGATCGGCGCGTACGGGCTCGAGCAACCCGCCGCCGTCCAGGCGGCCGCAGCCGCCGGGGCGTCCGGCAGCGCGCCGCTGCCGCACCTCGATGCGCTCCAGAGCGCCTTCGGCGATCACGACCTGTCGAGCGTGCGGGCGACGGTCGGCGGGACCGCGGCGGCGGCGTGCGAGCAGATCGGCGCCGAGAGCTACGCCCAGAGCAACACGGTGGCGTTCAAGCAGCGCCCCGACGTGTGGCTGGCCGCGCACGAGGCCGCGCACGTCGTGCAGCAGCGCGGCGGTGCGTCGATCCCGGATGGGGTCGGTCGCGCCGGCGACGCGCACGAGGTCCATGCCGATCGGGTCGCCGATCGGGTCGCCGCTGGCGGATCGGCGGCGGACCTGCTCGGTGCCAGCGCGCAAACCCCGGCGAACGGCGCGGCGGTGCAGCGCTACGTGGCGCAGAACGTCAACGGGGTCGCGGCCAAGGCGTCGGACAGCGGCGCATCGGTGGTCGTGCCCAAGCGCACGCTGTACGCCGAGAGCTCGCTGGTCGCGACCGCCAACACCGCGCTCACCAAGGTCGGCAAGCACGGCTCGCACATCAAGCTGGTCGAGGATGCCGGCGACACGATGACCCAGAACGGCATCACGCTGCTCCACGTCAAGCCCGAGTGGGTCAAGCACGCCGCCGGCGACGGCCACCACGGCGGCGCGACCAGCGCCAACGACGGCGGCGCGGACTCCGAGGGCGACACCAGCGGCGACATGGCGCTGTGGACCGATTGCGGCAAGTCGTCGGGCGCGGTCACCGGATCGCAGCTCAACGGCGACCGCAAGGTCGTCTACGACAAGGGCGGCACCGAGCAGGTCTCGGCCGGCTTCAACGACCCGTCCCAGAAGTACCAGGACACGCCGCACAACTTCTCGAACCAGATCTACACCGACCTGCTCCCCGACTTCATGAAGGACCCCAAGCACCTCGTCTACCTGGTCAGCGGCGTGCACTACACCGAGGCGGCCGGGGTCAAGACGATCGTCACGATCACCGATGCCAAGCACGCCAAGGTGCTCTACGCGCAGATGATCGCGCCCGGCCGCGACGCGTTCGACAAGGCCGCCGGCACCAACCACTACGCCGACCCGGCCATCGGCGAGTCCTACAACATGGCCACCGAGGCCAACATGCCGGGGTTCAAGGAGACCAGCAAGAAGACCTGGAACTTCCACTGGGCCGGCGTGGTGCTGAAGGACGGCGCCGACAACATCACGCTCGAGAACTTCGCGGTCACCGGCGAGTACGCCAAGTCGAAGGGCGTGCCGCAGGGCGAGTTCGTCGACCGTGACTGGAACTTCGACATGTACGGGACGCTCAACAAGGACCAGACGTTCCACAAGGAACACCTGGCCTCGAACACCCATGGCAACATGGCGACCTCGATGGTCGTCCGGACCAACAAGTGAAGCTACTCGCGCCATCATCGACGGTGCTGCTGGTGACGGCGGCATGGCTGCTGGCGTGCCACGATCGAGGCACCAGCGGCGTGAAGGCGCCCGACGAAAGGACCGACCGCGTGTCGCAGCTCCCCTTGTGCAGCTCAGGTGTCGACATGGCCCGGCTCGATGGCCAGCGCGTCCGCGTGCGCGGCGTTTACCGACGCGACCTGGTCGCCCGCAAGCAGGGCGAGGAGCCCACCCTCTTCCTCGGTCAGGTGCAACTCGAGCTCGCGGGCCGCGCCACCGACTACGACCCGAGCACGTGGGACGGGGCGCTTGCCCTCGTCAGCCTGGGTCACGAGCCCCGCCCCGCCGACGAGGTCACCCGCTTCGCCGACCAGACCGTCACGGTCGAAGGACGCCTGGTCCTCCACCCGCCGCCGGCCGATCCCGAGGCGGCCCAGGCCGACCCGGCACCGACGCTCGTCGATCTCGGGACCGTGACCGCCGCCGACTGAGTCAGGCGGCGGGTGGCGGTGACGGCGGCACCGGACCGGTGAGCTGGCGGGCCCGCGTGATCGCGCGCTCGAGCTGCATCACGCGCACCCGCGGATCGACCGCGCGCGAGAACAAGACGATCATCTCAAGCAGGCGCGACAGCGTCACCGCGATCGCGCAGGAGGCGATCGCGATGTTGATCGCGGGGATCAGGACGAGCAGCCGGGGCGCGCATGGCGGGGTCGCCGCTCTGTGGTCCAGTTCGTTCCGTCGGACGTCCAGGTGTCAGCCTGCGCCGCGAAGGTCGCGTCGTGACCGCCGCACAGGACGAACACGCCACGGGCGTCATCGAGCCCGTTCCACCTGCGCGGCGAGGTTGCTCGCACGCAGCACCTCGCATGCGCGACGCACCGCTGCCCCCATCAAGGCGCGGTGCAGCTCGCCGATTTCTACGGGTTCAAGATCGAGGGCGACATGGCCCGTCACCCCTGTGCCGGTACGTCCTCGCCGCGGACAACGCCGACGTCGCCCTCGTCGCGCGCCTCGACGACTCCGCAGCCGGGGTGTTCTCGGCGCTGCGGGCGCGGCTCACCGCGATCCACCACGGGGCGCGGCGGAGGGTGCTGTCGCCGTACGACGTGATCCGCTTCGCCTGCGACGACCCCGACGGCCGCGCGCGCTGGCGCACGCACCACAACGTGGCCGGCGCCGGTTCGCTCCTCGATGCGCTCTCCGACGCGGCCGCCCACGTGAGCGCGCACTGAGCGCAGCGCCCGCTACGGCGGCGCGGCGAGGCCCCGGCAGGCGCCCTCGATGACGCCCAGGGTCGCGTCAAAGAAGCCGTCGCCGCTCGACGCGCACACGTCGCCGGTGAAGCCGTTGGCGCCGAGGCGGTTGGTGAACGCCACGAGCCGCGCGTCGCCCGACCAGAAGCATCGCCGCCCGTCCGCCGCCGCCGTCAGCGCTGGTTCTGCGCGAGGTACGCGGCGACCGCCTCGGCGACGGCGGCGACCCACGCGGGCGCCCCCCCGGCGACCACCTTGAGCTCCGGACCCACCCACGCGATCTCCGACAGGGACACCCGCAGCGAGCGGTCGGGCAGCCCGTCGACGCGCATCCATTCGACCTTCGACGCGCCTCCGCCGTAGGGGTCGACCTCGTACGTGTCGACCCCGAGCGACACCCGCGCTTCGCCGACCGCGCGCGTCCACGACCGCCGCGGCACGAGCTCGAGCGCGTCAGGGAGGTCCACCGAGCCGAGGCCGAGCGCGTCGAGCAGCACGCGGGCGAGCGGCCGCAGCGACGGAGCGCCCGAGAGCGGGGTCACCGAGGTCCAGGTCGGTGCTGTCATGGCGGGGTCACGCGAGCTCGCCGCGCGACGGCACGCCTGCGGCGGTCTGGTCGAGGGAGCGGAGGGACGCGTGGTGGCCGCGACCGGAGGGCGGTTCCATCACGCCACCGACTCTCGCACGGGTCGCGAGCGCGTGCGCTACCCCGCGCCGCCTGCAGGCCGCGTCGCCGACGAGATGCAGGCGTTGCTGTCGTGGATCGAGGCACCCTCGTCGTTCGACCCGGTGCGGGTCGCGACGCAGGCGCACCTGTGGTTCGTGACGATGCACCCGTTCGAGGACGGCAACGGCCGCATCGCCCGGGCGATCGCCGACCTCGCGCTGGCTCGCTCGGAGCGGAGCGCGCACCAGTGCTACAGCCTGTCCGCGCAGATTCGTGCGGAGCGCGCGGCGTACGACCGGGTCCTCGAGCGCACGCAGCAGGGCGACGGCGAGCTCGCCGACTCACAGCGCGAGGTCGAAGGAGATCTCGGCACAGCCATGCGCTGCACGACCGGGGCAACGCGCTCGAGGTGGCCTTCACGCCGGGCCCGCGGTCTGCGTCAACGCGCTCGACCTCGATCCAGCTCGCCGCGGCGACCTCCTTCGCGCCAACCTCCCCTGCCCCCGCGACGACCACCTCGTCGTGGGCAACCTGCGGAACCAACACCCGCTCGTACAGCGCTCGGAGCAGCTCGAGCTGCCCGGCGCCGCCGAGGTAGATGAGCAGCCCCGCATCCGGGACGACGATCACGGTCGAGCCGGGACCTCTGCGCGGAGCTCACCCACGGGATCGTCAATCACCGGTACACCGTGCTCGCCAAGCAGGCGCATGAACGCCGCGCGCGGCATCGCGGCGAACTCCGCACCTCTGCCGACTCCGCAACGCCTGCGGCGTACCTGGCCCACCGCCCAGAGCGTGCGCAGCTCCGCGCTCAACGCGACCCGGTCTTCTCGCGGGACGCTGTCGCGAGGAAGCTCGACCTCGATCGTGAGGGTGTTCCGACCGTTTTTTTTGAATCGTGCCGAGGCTGGTCAGCGCGCGACCGCGAACACGACGTCGACCACGCCCGCCGCGAGATCCGGGGTGACGGTCGCGGCGACCGCGCCGGGCTTGCCGCGGCGTGCGAGGTTCTCGCCGAGCGCCAGGCGCGCGCGCTCGATCCGGTCCGTGCTCGCCTCGTCACCGGCGCCGAGCGTGACCACGCCCATGTCCGAGGCGGTCGCGCCCTCGACGCGGACGCTGCGCAGCTTGAACATCGGGCCCTGGGTGACGGTGAACGTCACGAACGCCCCGCCCTCGCGACCGAACGTGACCGCCGCGGGCTCGACCTTCGCCGCGAGCCGGCCGCGCGCCAGCAGCTCGCCCTCGATCGCGCCGCGATCCTGCGCGAGCGCGGCGGCGTCGATCATCGTCCCGGGCCGGCTGCCGAGCTTCGCGCGGAGGGCGGCGAGCGGGAGGCCACGGCCGCCGTCGATCGCCACGCTCTGGATCTCCTGGGCCCGCACCGCCGACGGCCGGGCCGCGCGGGCCTCGGTGGTCGGCAGGAACCGCACGCCGACCCAGCCGCACAGCGCGGCGAGAGCGGCGAACACCAGGAGCGAGCGCATCGACGCGAGAGCTTGCAAGCAGGGGACCACGGCGCCGAGGTTGATAACCCATTGGAATCGCTGCGTCCCAGGTGGGGGCTGCCCACCGGCGTTCACGATCCACCCCCCAGGCGGTCACGATCTCCCCCCAGGCGGTCACGATCTCCCCCCAGGCGGTCACGATCCGGCACCCGGGGTGTCACCGCCGAGGCGCCCGCCCTCGGGGTGTCACCGCCGACGCGCCCGCCCTCGGGGTGTCACCGCCGACGCGCCCGCCCTCGGGGCGTCACCGCCGAGGCAGGCGGCCGGCGATCCAGCGCTGCGCCCCTCGAGACGGCGAGCGTGCCGCGCGTCCCTCGCCCACGGCGGCTGCCGCTCCGCCCCCAACGGGAGCGCGCGCAGTCCGTCTCGGTCGAGCCTGGCGCCCCGTCTGTTCAGGGGTGCGGGACGGTGGTCTGGTTGCCGAACCGGTCCCGCACGCGGATCGTGACGGCGGTCGCGAGGCTCGCCACCGAGGCCACACCGCCGGCCGTGGTCGTCACCACGGTGGAGCCGAGCACGGCGCCGCCGCCGTCGAGCTGCTCGACGGTGACCTCCTGGCCGCGCACCGGCACCGGCAGGTTCGAGCGGACGTCCATGTCCATCAGGCGCCAGCCGGCGGGGGCGTGCCAGCGGACCACCACCGAGAGCGTGCTCCCGGCGAGCGTCGGCGTGGCGAGCGACAGGCCACCGGCGACCACCGCGAACGGCGCGCTGTCGACCGTCCAGCCCTTGCCCTCGACATGGAACCGGTAGGTGCCGAGCCCGACGCCGCCGCGATCGCCGAGCGCGTCGAGGCCGGGCGCGCCGACCCACGGCACCGCCTGCCACTCCACGGCCCAGTAGTGCGTCTGCGGGCCCGAGCGCTGGAGCGGGAGCGGCGTGTACGCGAGCACGAGCTCGCCATCGTCGACGGCGCGGCCGCTGCGACGCGTGGCCGGCGCATAGACGCCGGCGGTGACCTCGCGCTCGAGGGTCACGTGCGGGGTCTGGCTCTGCGGATCATCGCCGATCCACACGAACGTCGCGATGCCGCTGACGCGCGGCACCTGCGCGGCGGGCTGCGCCTGCGCCGGCGTCCCCGTGCGCGTCCACACCTGCGCCGGGACGGTGGCCGGCACGGTGCCCGCCATCATCGCGGGCTCGTCCTTCTCGAGGCCATCGACGATGGTCTGCGTGGCGACCCTGGTCGTGCCCTCGGTGGTGCCATCCTCGCGGGCCGGCGACAGCGCGAGCGGCATCAGCGCGAGCATCTTCTCGGTGATCCTCTCGGCGGCGAGCGGGCCCCAGAACGAGACACTCGGCTCGTAGCCGCCGAGCACCCAGTCCTCGGGGCGCAGCATGTAGCCGACGTGCCCCTGCGCGTAGCCGACCACGATCGTCTTGTCGGGTGCCGGGGACTTCTCGCGCACGAGGTTCGAGATCAGCACGCTGACCTCGCCCGGCAGCGTGCCGATCAGGTAGTCGCCGATGCGGAGCGCCGACACCGTGGTGCGCGTCATCTCGCACACCGGGTGGGTGGCGTCGACGCCGAAGTCGATGCGGAAGATCGGCTCGAGGATCTCGGCCGCGAGCTCGAGGCGCAGGCACGAGCCGTACGGCAGCAGGCCCTCGGTGCCGAGGATCTGCGCGGCCGGGAACATCGGCTCCGGGGTCTCGCACAGCGCCGCGCCGACGGGGGCGTTGAACTCGTCGACGGGCGAGGCGATCGAGGCGCCGTCCATGATCACGCCGTCGGGCAGCGTCACGCCGTCGAATGGCGCGTAGGTGACGGTGCCACCGCGGATCGCGAACGAGGACGGGTCCGGGCCGGTCTCGATCGAGCGCGTCAGCATCTCGAGCGCGAGGCTGCCCTGCATGGCGGTGCCGGCGGCCGCCCACGCGGCCATCAGCTCGGTGACGGCGGCGCGGCCGTGGCCCTCCTCACCGGTCCAGCTGAAGCACGGGTCGCTGGCCTTGCCCGGCTTGACGGCGCAGTCGATCCCGCCGTGCCCGACGGCGGAGACATCGGCGCCGGCGCTCTGCAGGTGCATCACGAGCACGCGCTCGTCGAACTGCTCGGCGAGCACGCGCTCGAGACCGCCCACGGCGTCGGCGGAGGCGAACGGGTTGTCCTCGCCGTTGAGCGTGGGGTGCTCGCCGAACACCGGCACCATCGCGAGGGGAACTCCCGCGGCGGTGTCGACGCGCAGCATCGCGAAGTGGACGTCCTTGGTGCCGCCCGGGATGAAGTCGTTGTCGGGGCGGCGATCGCGGCTGATCTGGTCGGTGGGATCGAACTGCGAGGTCATGAACACGCCGAGCGTGGCGGGCGCCCGCGCGGCGAGCGCGGCCTCGGCGGCGGCGACCGCGGTGTCGACGAACCGCTGGTACGCGATCGCGCGCAGCTGGCCCGAGCCGAGCTTGAGTGGACCGTGGCCGGTCGCCTGCGCCCACGCCGAGTGGCTGTGTGACGTGGCGAGCAGCACCTTGCCGGCGAACGCGGGGCCGAGGCGCTGCTCGATGTCGAACAGCATGCCCTCGTAGGCGAAGATCGTGTCGATCTTCAGCATCACCACGGTCTCGTCGCCCGCGGTCAGCGCGAGCGCCTTGACGCGTGGCGCGGCGGTCACGCCGATCGACGGGTTGAACGTGCCCGACATCGGGATCTTGCGAGTGTCGACGTTGCCCGCCGAGCTGAGGAAGCCGGCGCGCCCGGTGTACCCGCCGAGCGCGGTGCCGACCGGCACGTCGAGCGCGAGGTCCGCCGTGCCCGCGGTCAGCGCGCCCGCGGTGACGGTGCCGCCCGCGCGCGCGGTCGGCGTCAGCGCCTCGTAGGTGCAGTGATCGGTGGTGATGCCAGCGTCGACCACCGGGGTCGGCCCATCGTCACCGCCACACCCGACACCACACCAGAGACCACAACCGATCAAACATCCGAGGGCAGCCGCGACAGCAGGAGCACGCATGGCCGTGGGTGTAACATGCAGCCGGGCCGCCCCGGGGCCAATCGGCCAGCGCGGCCAGCGCGGCCAGCGGCGGACCAGCGGCGGACCAGCGGCGGACCAGCGGCGGACCAGCGGCGGACCAGCGGCGGATCAACGGCGGATCAGGTCGTCGGGCCGCATCAGGTGGGTCGTCAGCGTGATCGGGTGCGGCGAGGTCGGGAACGCGAGCCCCGACACCACGGCCATCACGCAGGTCTGGATGTCGTCATCGGCGACGCGGACGCCGTGATCGGTCAGCTCGGCCTCGCGCACCTGGCCATCGCCGCGGATCTGGATGGTCAGCCGCACCGGGCCGTCGATGCCCTCGGGCAGGCAGCTCGCCAGCGTGGGGACCGCGGCGGTGAGCACCTCGCGGAACGCCTTGCCGTGGCGCTCGCCCGCGCGCGGGCCGTCGTACGGCCGCGGCTCTGCCTTCGCCTTCGCCTGCGCGCGCTCCGCGCAGCCGCGCATCGGCTGGAGGGGGATGACCGGCGTCCGCGCCACCTTCGCGACGGCCGGCCGGGGGCAGGGCATCAGCGTGGCGCCGGCGAGCGCCAGCGTGGTGACGGAGGCGAGCGCGAGCAAGGTGCGAGGGGCCGTGATCTCCGCGAATCGCATGACCACGAGTCTACATGAGGGCCCGCATTCGTCGAGCGGACAGTTTGCCGCGCGGGTCGCGCCTGCACCGGCCGTTCGCGCGGGTCGCGCGCGGTGAAGGTGAATGGCGGGGGCTTGCCCCCCCCGAGGGGACGGGAACGTCCCCTATCGATCCAGCCCCCGCAGCAGGGCGTCGCGGACCGCGTCGTAGCGCTCGGGCAGGTCGACCGGGACGTTGCGGTGGCGCGGGGCGGGCACGTCGGCGAGCCGGGCCTCGTGATAGCCGACCTTGAAATCCGCGAACTTGAGCCCGCTCGCGGTGGAGATCACCACCACCTCGTCGTCGCGCGTGACCTCGCCGCGCTGCGCCAGCTTGGTCAGCGCGGCGAGCGCCACGCCGGTGTGGGGGCAGGTGAACAGGCCGTCGAGGTCGGCGTGCGCCGACGCATCCGCGAGCTCGGCCTCGGTCGCCACCTCGACCACGCCACCGAACGCGCGCAGCGCCCGCACGGCCTTCTTGAACGACACCGGGTTGCCGATCTGGATCGCCGACGCCAGCGTGGTCTTCGCCTTGACCGGCTCGAGGTCCGCCCACTGCCGCGTGTAGCTCGTGTGCAGCGGGCTCGCGTGGGCGGCCTGCGCGACGCAGATCCGCGGCCGGCGGTCGATCAGGCCGAGCGCGAGCAGCATCTCGAAGCCGGCGCCGAGGGCGGACACGTTGCCGAGGTTGCCGCCGGGGATCACGACCCAGTCGGGCACGCGCCAGCCGAGCTGCTGGCACAGCTCGATCGCGACGGTCTTCTGGCCCTCGAGCCGGAGCGAGTTCATCGAGTTGGCGAGGTACACGCCCTCCTTGTCGGCGAGCTCTTGCACGAGGCGCATGCAGCCGTCGAAGTCGGTGTCGATCGCGAGCACGAGCGCGCCGGCGGCGAGTGGCTGGACCAGCTGCGCCGTCGAGATCTTGCCGCGCGGCAGGATCACCACCGCGCGGATGTTCGCGGCGGCGGCGTAGGCGGCGAGCGCGGCCGAGGTGTCGCCCGTCGAGGCGCACGCGATCGCGCGCAGCTGGGCGCCGTCGGCGATCATCTGCTTGACCGTCGACACCAGCACCGTCATGCCGAGGTCCTTGAACGAGCCCGAGTGCGAGGTGCCGCACTGCTTGACCCGCACCGAGCCGAGGCCGAGGTCCGCGGCGAACCGGGGCACCGGCGTCAGGTGCGTGCCGCCCTCGAGCATCGACACGATGTTGGCCGGCTGCACGTGCGGCTGGACCCACTCGTGCTTGCCCCACACCCCGCTGCCCCACGGGACGTCCGCATCGGCGGTCCGCCACCGCTCGCCGAACGTCTGCTTCCACGCGGCCGCCGGGGTCTCGCGCAGCGCGGCGAGATCGTGGACGACCTCGAGCAGCTCACCGCAGCGCGGGCAGCGGTAGATCACCTGATCGAGCGGGAACCCACCGGCGCAGCCGGCGATGCAGCGAAACTCCGCCGACAGACCCATGCCTGGAGACTAGCCCGAGACGAGCCCCGTTGTGCCCGCCGTCAGGTCTTCGGCTTGGCCTTGATGACGACCTGGTTGTCCTTGACGACCACCGAGAACTCGACACCCTTGGCCTTGTACTGCTCCATGATCTTTGGCGCTTGCGCGTTGATCGTCTGGAGCAGCTTGGCGTACGAGGCCGGGCCGGCGTCCTGGCCGACCGCCTCCTTGGCCTTGACGTACTTGGCGTGGAGCGCGGCGACGTCGGCGTCGTTCATGCCGGGCGGCGTGCGCATCGGCGACGGGCCGGGGACGGGCGTGCCGGGGCGGGCGGGAGCTGGGCGCGCCCCCGCGCCGGGCACGGGCGTGGTCGGGCGCACCGGCATGGTCGGCAGGGCGGTGGTCGGCGCGCGGCGGCATCGCCGGCGGCGACGGCCGGCTCGCGTGGTGACGAGGCGCTGGCGGCGACGCATCACGGGCTGCGAGGGCCGGCTGGGCGGTGCGGCGAACCCGGGCTGCGCGTCGGCGCGGGGGCGCGGCACGGGCGGCGCGGCGGCCACCGGCGGGCCGGGGATCGAGGGCGCCATCGACCGCGGGATCGGGTACGTCGGGTACGTCGGGATCGTCGGGATCGTCGGGATCGTCGGGATCGAGGCGCGGCCCGGCGGCGCCGGCATCGCGGGCTGCGAGAGCCGCGCCGGCGGCGTGTGCCGCGGCGGGTACACCGGCGGCGCGATCGGGACCGCCGCCATCGTCGGGATCTGCGTGGTCTCCGGGTACGCCGGGTGCGCCGGCGGCCGGTGGACCCGGGCGGTCGGGATCGGCGTGGTCTCCTGGAACGAGGCCGGGGTGGCGAGCGGCGGCGGCGCGGAGGGCCGGGCCGGCGCCGGGCGGGGCGGCGGCGGCGCGGGCTCGGCGAACTCCCGGAACACCGGGATGTCGTTCTGCGTGTCGTCCTGCATCGCCGAGAACATCTTGTCGAAGTCGACGTCGTCGTCGACCGGGTCGATGACGTGGTGGTGCTTCTGCTGCTGGCGTACCCGACCCGCGACGGCGCCCGCCGCGGCGGCCGCGAGCGCGGCCTGCAGCCCCTCCGGCTCGACCGCGACCGCGCCCTCGGCCGCGCCCGCCTGGCCGTCCAGCGCGTCGGCGCTGGGGTCGCCCTCGCGGCGGCGCTTGGCGAGCGCGGCCTCGCGGTCGCGCTTGACCTGCTCGCGCATCAGCTTCGGCATCGACGCGAGGATCTCCTCGGGGATCTCCGCACCGGACCGGGCCGCATCGCGCCCGATCTTCTGTAG
This sequence comes from Kofleriaceae bacterium, assembly GCA_964203225.1. Classification (GTDB taxonomy): domain Bacteria; phylum Myxococcota_A; class Polyangia; order Haliangiales; family Haliangiaceae; genus JABFXX01. Next base: position 582,717 of record CAXNMK010000001.1, on the reverse strand, counting down.
ATTTCGCAGGTACGTGCCGTTCTCGATCTGCCGCAGCGTCCGGCGCCAGTACGTGTTGTACGAGCCGAACTTCTGCGTCAGCGTCGCGAGACGGTACTTGAGGCCCGTGTTGCGGATCGCCGCCTGGGTCAGGTCGCGGATCTTGCGCTCGATCTCGGTGTGCAGGTGCGTCGGCGGCTGCTTCTGCATGCCGAGGAAGTACTGCTCGTACAGCGCCTTGACGCGATCGAGCGTCTTCTCGACCTGCTCGAGGACCTCCTCGGCGTCAAACTTCGCATCGCTGAGTCCCGGCTTCGCGGCCACGTCCCCGGCAGGATAGCAGTTCTGCTATAGCCTCGGCGGCCCAACGTGTCGGTCCTGTACTTCCTGCTGCTGGTCGGCGTCCTCGTGCTGATCCACGAGCTCGGCCACTTCGTGGCGGCCAAGCTGCTGGACGTCAAGGTCCTGCGGTTCTCGGTCGGGTACGGCCGGCCGCTGGTCCGGGTGGCCCTGGGCGAGACCGAGTACCAGATCGGGGCGTTCCCGCTCGGCGGCTACGTCCGGATCCTCGGCATCGAGGCGTCCCCGGATGCTACTCCCGACGCCGGCCGGAGCTTCGCCAGCCGCCCCCTGTGGCAGCGCCTCGTGATCGTGTTCGCCGGCCCGGCCGCAAATCTCTTGCTGCCGGTGGTCATCTACTTCGTGTTCTTCGCGGGCCACACGGTCCTGCCGGCCGCCGTGATCGGCGACGTGTTCGATGGCGGGGCCGCGGCCCGGGCCGGGATCGAGCCCGGGGACCGGGTGCTCGAGATCAACGGCCGGGCCGTCCGGTACTGGGAGGAGCTCGAGAACGCGGTGCGGTCGTCCCCCGGCCAGGAGCTGCGGCTGCGGCTGTCGCGCAATGGCAAGACGTTCGAGCGCTACCTGACCCCGATCGAGGAGACATTCCGCCAGCGCACCGGCCAGAAGTCCGTGCTCGGGTGGGCCGGCATCACCCACGCGCCGTTCGTGCCGCTGGTCGGCGTGCTCGACGCGCAGTCGCCCGCCGCGCGCGCCGGCCTGCGCACGGGCGATCTGATGATCAGCGTCGATGGCCAGGCGGTCCGCAACTGGCGCGACGTCCAGCGCGCGCTCGGCCGGTTCGCGCGCCGCACCAGCATCGTCTACGTGCGCGGCACCGAGATGCCCGGCGTGCCGCAGGTGTCGATGCTCGGCGCCGGGTTCGCGGACCTCGTCCCCGAGACCCTGATCGACGCCACGCTCAACCGCACCACCTACACCGGCCTCGAGCACGCCGAGATGTTCGTCGCGCACGTCGACGCCGGCTCGCCCGCCGATGGCGCGGGCCTGCGCCCGGGCGACCTGATCGTGGCCCTCGACGACAAGCCGATCCTCCACTGGATCAACCTCGACCAGCGCCTGCAGTCCGAGCCGAACCGCACGTTCAAGCTGACGTGGCGCCGCGCCGTCGGGGACAACACCGAGACATCGTCCGCCGAGCTCACGCAGGTGTGGCGCAAGCAGCTCGACGAGTACGGCCACACCGTGACGCGCCTGGTGTTCGGCGCGCGCAACGACATCGATCGCGGCAACGGCGCGATGGTGCCGATCGACGGCCGGTTCGGCTACGCGATGTCGAAGGCGTTCGAGCGCACCGGCGAGACGATCTCGACGATGACGAGCGGCTTCATGCAGATCCTCAGCGGCGACACGCCGGGCGAGGCTCTCGGCGGCCCGCTGATGATGTACCGGGTCGCCTCGGTGTCCGGCAACCAGGGCTGGGACAGCTTCCTGCTGATGCTCGCGCTGATCAGCGTCAACCTCGGCCTGATCAACCTGCTCCCGATCCCGATGCTCGACGGCGGCCACCTGCTGGTGTTCGCCCTCGAGGGCGCCCGCCGCCGCGAGCTGTCGACCCGCACGCGCGAGCGGATCCAGCTGTTCGGCCTGATCCTGCTCGGCGTGATCACCGTGCTCGCCCTCCGCAACGACGTGATGAGGCTGTTCTTCCGATGAAGATCCTCGGGCTCGACACCGCCACCCTGACCGCCGGCCTCGCGCTCCTCGAGGACGAGGTGGTCCTCGCCGAGGCCCGCCACCAGGCGACCCAGCGCACCAACGACCTGCTGGTCGCGATCGACGCCATGGTCCGCGGCCTCGGCCTCGCCCCCTCGGCGATCGACGCGGTGGCGATCGGCGCCGGCCCCGGCTCGTTCACCGGCCTGCGGATCGGCATGGCCACCGCGAAGGGCATCGCGTTCGCCGCCGGCCGCCCGCTGTGGGCGGTGTCCACGCTCGCCGCGCTCGCGTACGACGCGATCGCCGAGCGGCCCGCGCCCGCTCACGGTGTCGCGGTGAATGACGGCCTGGCGGTGGCGGTGCTCGACGCGCGCCGCGGCGAGGTCTACGCCGGCTGCTACCGGATCGCCGGCCACGCCCTCGTCGGCGAGGAGCGCGTGCTGGATCCCGCCGCGCTCGCCGCGTGGGTCGCCACCCTCGCGCCTGCTGCGGTCGCCGCGGGTCACGTGATCTACGCGGGAGATGCGCTCGCGGCCCACCCCGAGGTCCTCGCGCCGCTCGCGGCGGCGTGGTCGCCCACGGTGCGCACGCCCTCGGGCGTCGCCGTCGCGCGCCTCGCGCTCGCGGGCGCGCGGCTCGATGTGCTGACCGCCGGGTCGCCGACCTACATCCGGCCGTCCGAGGCCGAGGTGAAGTACCCCGACGGCGTCCCGGGCGCCCTGCCCCGTCGCTGACGTCCACGTTGCCCCGACGGGCGTCACGGCGTATCGTCAAGGGGGTCTGGTGGATCCAGACGGAGGGCGAGTTGGACTCAACGACCGAGCTGTCCACGAAGGAATCTCTCCTGGCCGAGCTGACCGCCGAGCACCGCCGCCTCGACGAGCAGGTGCAGCGGCTCGAGCGCAGGCGCTCGCTGACACCCGCCGAGCAGGCCGAGGTCAGCCGGCTCAAGAAGCAGAAGCTACTGACCAAGGATCGGATCGCCCGGATCGCCTGACGGTCGCCCGCCGCCGCGGGGCGGGTAAGGTGTCGTCATGGACGCCTCGACGACGCCCCACCCCGGGCTGCCCCCCGGGCTCACGCCCGAGATGATCGAGACCCTGCGGACGATCGGGCTCACGCTCGATCGCGCTGGCACGCTGTGGCACCAGGGCATCCCGATCGCCCACGCCCGGCTGCGCCAGGCGCTGCTGCGCTGGCTCGACGTCCGCGCGGACGGTCGCGACATCGTCAAGCTCGACGACGTCCGCTACGCCTACGTCGACGTCGAGGACGCCCACCTGCGCGCTAGCTCCGCCCGCTGGGAGGGCGACCACTGCCTCGTGCTGTGGGACGACGACCACGAGGAGGAGCTCGACTACGCCTCGCTGCGCCAGGCGCCCGACCACGCGCTCTACGCCCACGTCCGCACCCGGCTGCGCGGCCGGATCGCCGGGCCCGCCTACCACGCGATCGCCGAGCGGATCACCGAGGACGCCGACCGGTTCGTGGTCACCGCGCGCGGTCAGGCCTGGCCGATCGCCGACGCCGCGTGACGCCGCGTGACGCCACGTGACGCCACCACGCGGCCGTGCAACGCTGCCCGGATGCGATCCAGGCGTGGCGTGATCGGGCCGGCGCTGCTGGCGGTCGCGCTCGCGGCGTGCAGCGACGATGGGTGGGACTCCGTCGTCGAGCCCGGGTACCTCGAGTACTACGGGACGGCCGCGCCGATCAGCGCGCCCGCGACGTGGCGCCGCACCAGCTCGCCGAGGTGCGCCCCGAGGCCCCAGCGGAGGTCGTCGGCGGCCGGGGTGCCGCGGGCGTGGGCCGCGATCATCTCGGCGAGCCACGCCTCGACCTCGTCCGCGTGGCTGGCCGCGGGCGCGCCCTCGAGCCCGACCAGCGCATCGCGGGCGGCGCCGAACCGTGCGCGGAGCTGCGCCCCGAACCGGTCGGCGTGATGCGCCGCGGTCGTGGCGACCTGATCGTGCGGCAGCGCGAGGAACCGCGTTGCCGCAGCGGTGGTCTCGAACACCGCGTCGTGCCAGCTCGCGCGCTCGCTCGGCTCGCTCATGACGGCGCCAGCCAGCGCTCCGACGGGATCACCACCATGTCTTCAGCGTAGCGCGGCCGCGGCGGATCATCTCGTCGGGGCTCCGCCCCGCCCGACGCGGCAAGCCGCGCAGGGTTCCCACCCCGGGTTCGAGACTGTTTCACAGTCTCTCGATCCCACGGGGCTCCGCCCCGCCCGACGCGGCAAGCCGCGCAGGGTTCCCACCCCGGGTTCGAGACTGTTTCACAGTCTCTCGATCCCACGGGGCTCCGCCCCGCCCGACGCGGCAAGCCGCGCAGGGTTCCCACCCCGGGTTCGAGACTGTTTCACAGTCTCTCGATCCCACGGGGCTCCGCCCCGCCCTACGCGGCAAGCCGCGCAGGGTTCCCACCCCGGGTTCGAGACTGTTTCACAGTCTCTCAGGTCGCGTGACGGACGGGGCGGGCCGGCGCGCGCCGAGCCGTCGGGCTGGGCGGCACCGGGCCGCCATCGTCGTGCGCGTCGAGGACCCGACCGTAGCGCGCGACCACGTCGCGCCGCCGGAGCTTGAGCGTCGGGGTCAGCATGCCGTTGTCGCTGGAGAACGGATCACAGGAGAGCACGAACGCCCGCGGGGGCTCGTAGCCGCGGAAGCCGGCCGCCAGGCGACCGAGCTCGGTCGCGATCAGGTCGTGGACCGCAGGGACCGCGGCGAGATCGCCGGTCACCGGGACGCCCTGCTCGTGGGCCCACGTGCGGACCTGGGCGGCGTCGATCGCGACGAGGGCGACATTGGAGGGGTGATCAGCGCCGTACAGCATGACCTGGGAGACGCCGGGCGAGAGCGCGAGTTGCTCCTCGATGGGCGTCGGCATCACGGACTTCCCGTTCTCGAGCTTGTACTGCTCCTTGACCCGCCCCGTGATCAACAGGTACCCGTCCTCGTCGAGGTATCCGATGTCGCCGGTGCGGAGGCCTCCGTCGGCGGTGACCGCCCGCGTGAACGGTTACCGCGGCACGATGCTCGCGCTGGGGTCGCTTGTCCTGGGGCTTATCGACCCCTCAGGCTCGTAGAATCGCCCGCCGCGGAGATCTATCCGACATCGCGGGTTCTGTCGGACGAACTCGGCTCACGGCTGCGGCGCCCCGCGGAGAATCCCCGTTCATGAGTTCGCCAGGTCGGTCCGGAGCACGCGCATGCGGAGCACGCGCATGGGCATTGGTCGAGGACAGCCGATGCGAGCTGGTGACGACGATGACGGCCCCCCGCGCGGTGTGACTGAAGCCGGAGCACCGGGCCTCATCCCTGGACCCGTCAGTCCCGTCGCGCCAAAGCTGGCTCGTACTTTGCTTGCACTCCTTGTCGCGGGCAAGATGATAGGTACTGGCCTCCCCATCGTGCTCGCTCTCGACGTCGGCTGCGGCAGCGCACGTCGACAGCATGAACAGCATGAGACGATGCAGCCGCAGGGCGCGCCGCTCCGCGGCGATCTCCGGCCACGCGCCTTGAACCTGTCTCCCAAGCTGACCCCGACGGAGGAGCCTTGACCCGATCGATCCTGTTCGTCGCCGCTACGATCCTGACCACGTCCGCGTGCCGTCAGGCGCAGCCAGGGCCCGATACCAACGTCGCCAACCGGTCGGCATTCGAGGCGCGGCGTGACAGCGAACCCGAGCGCACCCAGGCGTTCGGCGCCGACGAGGCCCTCGCGCCCAGCTCGGCCCGCCTCGGCAACGCGACCCAGGCCGTGTGGGAAGGCGGGGGCAGCACGCCCGATGCCGTACCCGCCATGGACGGAGCTGGCGCTGGCGGTGCGTGGGCCGGTGCCAAGGGGAACATCTCGCTGGAGGCGAAGTGAGCTCACGCACGCCCCCAGGCGCACGCAGGAGGCGTCACCCCGAACGGGGAGCGGTGACGCCGGCGATGATCATGGGCGCGCTGCTGCTGTCGGTCGTGGCGCTCGGCGGGATCACGGTCGCGCGGCTCGGCATCGTCCGCAGCGATACCCAGCGGGTAGCCGACGCCGCGACGCTCGCGGCGCTCGAGTTCGTCCGCCAGCGTGGCATGCCGTTCGACGCACCCGCCCGCGCGGCGGCCGAGGCGATCGCGAGCCGCAACTCCGTGCTGCCGATGCGGTTTTCCTGGTCAGTGGCAGAGTCCGCGACCAAGGTCACGATCGCCGCTACTGCCGCGACCGGCGTCACCACACCGACGCTGGTGTTCAATGGTGGCTCGATCGAGGTGAGCGCGCGGTCCGTCGCGAACCTGCCCCAGCTCACCTTCACGACCGCGGAGCGCCGCGTCCCGAAGCTCTCGCTCGTGCTCGACTACTCCGGTTCGATGGACCTACCGTTCACCAGCGGCGTTGGCCGCGCGATCGACATCCTCGAATCCAGCATCCGAGGGCTGCTCAACGCCGGTCTCGAGCTCGACTACAGCGGCGTGTTCTACAGCACCAACGTGTTCGCACAGGTGGGCCTCGGCGCCGGGGCACCGGCCCAGATCAACACCAAGATGAACACCTACGACGCCGGCGGGTCGACGAACACCGCCGCCGGGCTAGCGGCTGCGCAGACCCTCGTGACCGCGGGCATCGACACGGGGCGCTACGTCCTGCTCGTGTCTGACGGCGAGCCGTGCTGCACCAGCAACGCCTTCGATACCGCCCGGCAGGCGGCGACCAGGCTGTGGGACGCCGGCGTCACGATCTTCACCTTCGAGCTCCGGCGCAGAGGCTTCTCGTCGGCGCTCGATACGTTCATGACCCAGGTCGCGGGCACGCCTTCGGCGCGAGGCGACCGCAACTATCACTTCGTGGCCAGCAGTGGCGCAGATCTCGTCAACCTGTTCCGCAGCATCACGGCGACGATCGTGTGCAAGGTGGGGCCCCTCGCGCCCGCACCCACCGACCTCGAGCTGATCCGCGTCTACCTGAAGCAGAACGGCGTCGAGCGCGCTGTCCAGGTGAGCGACGACCTGGCCCGTGACAGCACCCTGGAGCGGTTCCGCTACGAGGCGAGCGATACGTCCCTCAGGATGACCAAGGCGGCATGCAACGCCGTGCGGGACGGGGCGAACGTCATCACGCGCTACACGCCATCGACGCTCACGGAGTGATCCTGCGTGATCTACCCACGCTCGGCATGAGGACATCCGAGCCGTGACACCTCTCCCGTGGGGTCGTGTGTCCTCAGCGAGTTTGCACAAACTTCTGGTGGTTACGCCTGGCACATCGGCTGCATACTATGAAGGCATGGGGTCTCGCGCCATCTCGACGCTCGCGGCCTTGATGGGCCTCGCCGGCTGCAAGGGCGCGGACATGTCCCGCTCGGAGCAGGGCATCATCGGTGGGGTCGCCGACACGCACCGCGAGTTCGTGGTGATGATCGGCAACGACTCGCAGGGACCGCTGTGCAGCGCCGTGTTCGTTTCTCGGCAGACGATCCTGTCGGCAGCCCACTGCCTGGACCAGTCGATCACCAAGGTCTTCCTCGGTCCCGACGCGAGGAGTCCGACCTCCACGCTGGCGATCACCTCGTCGCTTCCGTCACCCCGGCTACACGAATGCGATCGACCTCATCCACGACCTCGCGGTCTTCAAGGTGGCGCAGGCCGATCCGGTGCAGCCTGCCCCGCTCTTGCGCGAGCTGATGGACACCAGCTCGACCTACATCGGCCCCGACTTCACGTTCGTCGGTCACGGCGTCACGGATCCGCTCGACACCCCCGGCACCACGGCGTTCATCCGCCGCGCGGTCCGGTTTCCGATCGACTTCCTCGGCCCCGCGGCGGTCGGCGGCAACATCGGAAACATCGATTCGAGCCAGCTCGCCTATCTGTCGATCGGCAAGAATCAGTGCAACGGTGACAGCGGAGGCCCCTCGTTGCTCCGGCGCAGTGGCGTCGAGCGTGTCGCCGCGATCACGTCGGCCGGCGACGCCGCGTGCGAGCAAGGCCTGAGCAACCGCGCGGACCAGCTCGAGATCACGACGTTCATCCAGGGCGCGATCGACACGTTCGAGGGCGCGGATCCGTGTCGCGCCAACGGCGTGTGCCAGGAGAGCTGCAACACGGCGACGCAGCTCGTCGATGTCGACTGCGCGCCGGACCACTGCGGCGCCGACGGCATGTGCGTGCTGTCGTGCGTCGAACCGATCGATCCGGATTGCGGACCTGGCACGGATTACTGCGGGGCCGACACCTTGTGCGACACCCGCTGCGCCACGCAAGACCCGGACTGTCCGGAGCCGCCGACGCCGGACGCCGGTGTCGACGCACCAGCCCCCGTCGATGCCGCCGTCGACGCGACGCCCGATGCGACGCCCGATGCGACGCCCGATGCGCCGCCCGATGCGACGCCCGATGCGCCGCCCGCACCCGACGCTGCGGTCGATGCTGCCGTGGGTCCCGATGCGCCTTCGGCCGGCCCCGACGCCGGAGTCCCGTCCACCGACGACGGCGGCGGCGAGGTCGACGCACCGAAGCAGGGCGGCTGCACCACGACGCACCCCACGTCGCTCCCGCTGCCGCTCGCGCTGCTCGCCGGTGCCGCCTGGATTCGACGCCGTGTTCGGCAGCGTCGTGCAACATGAGCTCTGGATCCATCTGTTCGGTGCCTTGCCGATCCGGCAATACGACTCCACTTCAGCCATCTCGCGCACTGATGATTGACCTCGGCCCTCCAAGGGAGAAACCCACCATGCGAACCACGGCACGCTTGCTCGGACTTCTGTTGCTCCAGGCATGTTCAACCCCCGGCAATACCAGATCCTGATGCCGCCACCGGCAACAGTGGCCCCCTGCTGAGGGGCACCGTCGGCGACTCGACCGGGCAGCCTCTCGCAGGTGCCGTGGTCTCGATCGAGGGCACGCAGGTGACCACGAGCGACACCGGCGAGTTCGAGATGACGGCGGTGCCCGGCATGGCCGTCGTCCGGTTCGGCGCCGATGGCTTCAGCGAGGCGGTGCGCCGCGTGACCATCGACGCCGACGCTCCGTCCTACGTCGACGTTCGCATGCGCAACCGCGGAGCGGTCAACACCGTGAACCTGCCGGGCGCTGGCGAGACGGTGACCGTCCTCGACGGGACGATGCAGCTGGATCTCGCGGGTGGATCGCTGTGTACCCCTGACAACCTGCCCGCGACGGGTTCGGTCGACGTGACGCTCACGGCATACTCGGCAGACGACCAGCAGGTCATGCCGTCCGACCTCGAGACCACCGACGGGGGCCAGCTCGTGACCGCCGGCATGGGTGCGGTGACCGCGTCGCAGAACGACGTCGGGCTCAAGGTGTGTGGCGACGGCTCGGGGCTCACCTTCATGTCGCCCCAGTTCGGTGATCTGAACCCGAACGACTACCGCCACTACATCCTCGACCAGCAGGGCCTGTGGCAGGACGTCGGGACGGGCACCGTCGACGGCACGAGCGGCGCCTGGACCGCCGGCCTTCGCAACCTCGGCGTCCACAACATCGATGTGCCCGCAACGGATGCCACCCTCATGGGCACCGTCACCGACGCGTTCGGGCGAGGGATCGCGGGCGTGCGCCTCGACACCGTGATCCACCTGTCACGCCCCGCGTACCGCACCGCATGGACCAGCGGCAGCGGGTCTTACATCATGTACCCGACCACGCCGCACGGCAGGGACCCGATGACGGTGACCATGCAGCCATTTGCATACCCGCAGGATCAGGTCCCCACGGTCACGAGCACGAACATCACGCTGAATACCAACCAGGTCGGGACGGTCAACTTCAACCTGTGCCTGTCCCGGCTCGGGTCGTGCGGTGGGGGTGGTCAATGCTGCAGCGGGATGTCGTGCGACGACAACGTCTGCCGGTAGCGCACGGGCTCGCTGGAGAGGGAGCAGCCCCGGTCACGACAAGCCGTTCGCGCCGGCGATGTTCGCGGTCGGCGAACGCCGCACGCTGCCCGCCAGCGCGCAGACCTCCGGGCGGGTGAGCACCAGGCGCGTCCTCGGTGGCAATCCGGCGCCGGGGACCGCGCACGCGACCTCGCTCGGCCTGAACCGCGCGGCCGGCGCGAGCCGCCAGACGATGGCGGTCTGGCACGACGTGATCGCGTCGGAGCTCACGCTGTCGGCGACGCCTGGACGTCCTTGATGATCGCCGCGATCTCGTCGGTGGAGAGCACGCGGTTGCCGCGCTTGGCGGCGCCGAGCACGGCGGCGACCAACTCGGCGGACGCTTCGTAGCCGCGCTTCTTGAGCCAGTAGATCACGTTCGACTCACCCGAGTAGTGGCCGACCTCGATCTCCTGCGCCTTGCCGAACATGCCGGCCGGGACGCCCGAGTAGATCCGGTCGGCGAGCCAGGCATCGCCCTTGTTCTCGGCCTTGATGATGGCAGCCGCGTGGACGCCGGTGGCGGTGCGGAACGCGTCGTCACCGACCAGCGGGTACTGCGGGTGGATCGCCACGCGGGTCGCCTGCGACGCGGTCTTGCACCACAGCACGAGCTTGGTGAGATCGTGATCGGGCAGCTCACCGAGGAGCTTGAGGTTGACCAGGATCTGGTCGAGGGCCGCGTTGCCGACGCGCTCGCCGATGCCGAGGGCCGTGCCGTGGATGCGATCCGCGCCGTACTCGATCGCGAAGATCGAGTTGACCACGCCGAACCCGCGATCGTTGTGGCCGTGCCAGTCGATGCCGACGTCGGGCCGCCCCATGCCGTCGAGCATGTTGCGCGTGAACTTCAATAAATTCTTGATGCCATCGGGCGTGGCGTGGCCGACGGTGTCACACACGACAACGCGGGCCGCGCCGTGCTCGACGGCGTTGGTGAACATCCTGGTGAGGATGTCCGGCCGCGAGCGCGTGGTGTCCTCGGTGACGAACCCCACCGGCAGGTCGTAGCGGCGCGCGAGGTCGATCGCGGTGGCCGACAGCTCGAGCATCTTCGGCAGGTCCCAGCTCTCGGCGTACTGGCGGATCGGCGAGCTGCCGATGAAGCACAGCACCTCGATCTCGATCCCGACCTTCTGCGAGATGTCGATGACCGCCTGGATGTCGTTGACGTGCGTCCGCGCGGCGCACGACACCTTGATCGGCAGGTTGTGGCGCTTGATGTGCTCGGCGATCGTGGTGACGTCGTCGACGGCGCGCTTGCCGGCGCCCGGCAAGCCGATGTCCATCGAGTCGATGCCGAGCTCGCTGGCGAGCTCGACGAGGCGGAGCTTGTCCTCGATCGAGGGATCGACGACCGACGGCGACTGGATGCCATCGCGCAGCGTCTCGTCGAGGAACTGGATCCGCCGCTTCGGCGACAGCGGGCCGACCTTCTCGGTCGAGTTCCAGTCATAGATCAGCTCGTGGTCGGTCTTGGTCACAGGCAGCTCCCTCGGTGCGCTTATCTACATCACATCAACGCGTGCAGGATCACCATCAGGACCGCGGTGGCGATCACCACGATGGCGACCAGGACGAACCAGCCGAGCACCGTGGCGGCGGCCGCGAGGCCGAGGCCGATCAGCCACAGGACGTGGCCGCGCTCGCGGCGGGCTACCGAGGCCACGGTCGCGAGCACCGTGAGCGCCAGGCCGGGGACGCTCAGGTACCAGGACGGCGTCGCCCACAGCTCGCCCTGCCCCACCGCGACCGCGATGAAGGACGCAAGGCCGAACACGCAGGCGATCAGCGCCACCGGGCGTGATGCGAGCCAGCCGCCCGCCGAGGGGTCGACCGGGCGCAGGTGTTCCGGCTTGTCCACGGTGCCATCATAGCGCGCCCAGCCGGGCCCGCAGGTGGGTCTGCGCCGCCGCGGTACGCCAGTCGCGCTCGCCGTCATAACGCTCGACGACGCGCCCGCGCGGGTCGACGAGGTAGCTGTCCGGCAGGGTCGACACCCCGAACGCCCGGAGGGCCACCCCGCCGAGCTCGATCACGATCTCCGGCGGGACGGCGCCGTCGAAGAACAGCCCGATCTCGGCCCAGTCGTCGTCCACGGCGATCGCCACCAGCTCCAGCCCGAGGGCGCGGGTCAGCGCGAGCAGGCCCGGCAGCTCGCGCCGGCACGGCTCGCACCAGGTCGCCCAGAAGTGGACCAGGCGCGGGCCCGCCGCCGGCCAGGTCAGCGCCACGGCGGCGCCCCCGACGCGGGTGCCCACCAGCGGCGGCGCCGGCGCGGGATCGGCGAGCAGCTGGACCCGGAACGGGGGCGCGGGGGCGACGCGCCGGCGCTCGACCACGCGATAGATCCCGAGAGCGGCGAGCTGGACGATCAGCAGCGCCCCGACCCCGAGCACGATCTGGCGCCGGCGGGTCACGTCGCCTCCGGGCGGCGGCGCGGCGCGAACGCCACGTACAGCGCCGGGAGCACCGCGAGGGTCAGGAGCGTGGACGAGATCACGCCGCCGATCACCACGGTGGCGAGCGGCCGCTGGACCTCGGCGCCGAGCCCGGTGCCGAGCGCCATCGGCACGAACCCGAGGCTCGCCACCAGCGCGGTCATCAGCACCGGGCGCAGGCGCCGATCCGCGGCTACCCGCACCGCCTCGAGCAGCGGCCGACCTTCCGCCTCGAGCTGGCGGATCGTCGAGACCAGCACCATGTCGCCGAGCACCGCCACGCCCGACAGCGCGACGAACCCGACGCCCGCCGAGATGCTGAACGGCAGGTCGCGCAGCCACAGCGCCACGATCCCGCCGAGCACCGCGAACGGCACGCCGGTGAACACGCGCGCGGCATCGCGGAACCGGCCGTAGGTGACGTGGAGCAGCAGCAAGATCAGCCCGAGCGCGAGCGGCACCACGATCAGGAGCCGGCGCTGGGCCGCCGCGAGGTGCTCGAACTGACCGCCGAACCGGACGTACGCCCCCGGCGGCAGCTCGATGTCCCGCGCGATCGCGGCGCGCGCCTCCGCGACGAACGAGCCGACGTCGCGGCCCCGCACGTTGGCCTGCACGACGATCCGGCGCTTGGCCCACTCGCGGTTGATCACCGAGGGCGACTCCACCGTGGACACCGTCGCGAGCTGGCCGAGTGGCAGGCGATCGCCGGTGGCCGCGGTCACGAGGATCCCGCGCACGGCCGCCTCGTCGGTGCGGTAGCGCTCGTCGAGGCGCACCGCGAGCGGGAACCGGCGCTCGCCCTCCTGGATCTCGCCGGCGGGGATGCCGCCGAGCGCCTCGACGACCTCGAGCACCTCGCGCGCCGCGATGCCGCGCCGGGCGATCGCATCGTGATCGACGGCGACCTGGAGCACGGACAGGCCCGTCGCCTGCTCGGTGACCACGTCCGCCGCGCCCGGGATCCGCCGCAGCAGCGCATCGATCTCGGCGGCCTTGAGGCGCAGCACCTCGAGATCGTCGCCGAACAGCTTCACGCCGACGTCGGCGCGGATGCCGGCGTCCATCTCGTTGAGGCGCATCTCGATCGGCTGGGAGAACACGGTGCGCATCCCGGGCAGCACGCCGAGGGTGCCCTGCATCGCGGTGACGAGCGCGGCCTGGCTGTGCGCGCGCCGCCAGCGCTCGCGCGGCGTCAGCGTGACGAACACGTCGGACAGCTCGACGCCCATCGGATCGGTGGCGACCTCGGCGGTGCCGGTCCGCGACCACACCCGCTCGATCTCGTCGGGGTAGGCGGCGAGCAGGACCTTCTCGATCTGCGTGCCGTAGCGCACGGACTCGTCGAGGGAGACCGAAGCCAGGCGCACCGTGTTGATCACGATCGTGCCCTCGTACAGGCGCGGCAGGAACTCCGAGCCGAGCGTGCGCGCGAGCAGCGCGCCGTTGACGACCAGCAGGCCGGCGCCGGCGAGCACCGCCCATCGCCAGCGCAGCGCGAACTCGAGCACGGGGCGGTACGCGCGGCGCGCGGCCCGGACCACCAGGGCGTCGCGGTGACGCGGCCGCCGCGGCAGCAGCAGGCTCGACAGCACCGGCACCAGCGTCAGCGACAGCAGCATCGAGCCGAGCAGCGCGAACACCACGGTCAGCGCCATCGGGCGGAACATCTTCCCCTCCATGCCCTCGAGCACGAGGATGGGGAGGTAGACGATCAGGATGATCAACTCGCCGAACATCGTCGGGCGGCGGACCTCGAGCGCGGCCTCGCGCACCACGTCCATGCGCGAACGATCCGAGGTGTCCTCGGCCAGCCTGCGCATCGAGTTCTCGACGCTGATCACCGAGCTGTCGACGATCAGCCCGAAGTCGATCGCGCCCAGGCTCATCAGGCTGCCCGCCACGCCGGCGCGCACCATCAGGTCGAACGCGAACAGCATCGACAGCGGGATCGCGACCGCGACGATCAGGCCCGCGCGGAAGCTGCCGAGGAACGCGAACAGCACCGCGATCACCAGGATCGCGCCCTCGAGCAGGTTGGTCCGTACCGTCGCCAGCACCTGCTCGACGAGCATGGTGCGCTCGTACACGGGCGTGACGGTGATGCCCGCCGGCAGCGACTTGCGCACCTCCGCGAGGCGGGCGGCCAGCCGCGTGGTGACGTCGTGGCTGTTCTCGCCGATCAGCATGAACCCGAGGCCGAGCACCACCTCACCGCGGCCATCGGCGGTGACCGCCCCGCGCCGGATCTCGGCGCCCTCGACCACGCGGCCGACGTCGCGCACGAGCACCGGCACGCCGCCCTTGGCGGTGACCACCACCTGCTCCACCGCCCGCGCGGACGTCAGCAGCGCCACGCCCTGGATCAGGCTGCCCTCGCCGGCGCGGTCGATGGTGCCGCCCGAGGCGTTGAGGTTGTTGCCGTCGAGCGCGTCCACGAGGTCGTGCAGGGCCAGGCCGCGCGCCTGGAGCGCCGCCGGATCGACGATCACCTGGATCTGGCGCTCCTCGCCGCCCCACGAGTTGACCTCCGCGACGCCGCGCACCGACGCGAGCTGCGGCCGGATGATCCAGTCCTGCGCGGTGCGCAGCTCCGTCGCGGACGCGCCCGTGACCAGGTAGTGGAACACCTCGCCGAGCCCGGTGGCGACCGGCCCGAGCGCCGGCGCGGCCACCCCCGCGGGGAGGCGGACACTCGCCAGCCGCTCGCTCACCACCTGGCGCGCGCGGTAGATGTCGGTGCCATCGGCGAACACCGCGGTGACCTGGGACAGCCCGAACCGCGACAGCGAGCGGACCTCGACGAGGTCGGGCAGGCCCGAGATGCCCTGCTCCACGCGCGCGGTGATCTGGCGCTCGATCTCGAGCGGTGCGAGCGCGGGCGCCACGGTGTTGACCTGGACCTGCACGGCCGTGGTGTCGGGGAACGCGTCGAGGCGCAGGCGCGTGAACGCGAGCACGCCCGCGAGGGAGATGCCCAGCCAGGCGAGGAGGACGAGCGTGCGGTGGCGCAGCGACCACGTGATGATCGTGTCGAGCATGTCGGGCTACTCGTCGCAGCAGCCGGCGCCGATCGCGCCCTTGAGGGTCTCGGTCTTGAGCAGGAAGCCGCCGCGCGTGGCGACCGCCTCGCCCGCCGTCACCCCGGTGCGGACCTCGACGTGGGTGCCCTGCGTCAGGCCGAGCGTCACCCGCCGCGCCTCGAACTGGTCCGGAGCGAGCCGCACGAACACCAGCGCGACATCCTTCACGCGCTGGACGGCGTCGACGGGCACCATCACGAGCGGCGCCGCGCGCGCGATCGTGATGTCCGCGCGCGCGAACATGTGGGCGCGGAGCGCGCCGTCGGGGTTGGCCAGCGCGACCCTCGCGGTGGCGGTGCGGGTGGTGGGATCGACCTCGGGCGCGATGTACGCGATCACGCCCGTGAACATGCGCCCGGGGAGGTTCTCGACGGTGAGGGTCACCGCCTGGCCCGGGGCCGCCTCGGCGAGCTGCGCCTCCGGCAGCGCCAGCTCGGCCCACATCTGCGCGGTGTCGACGACCTCGAACAGCGCCTCCTCGACGCTGACCATGTGGCCGATCGTGGCGGTCCGCCGGACCACGGTGCCCCCGAGCGGGGTGGTCAGCGTGTACGTCGAGCCGCCGCGGCCCGCGCCGACCACGCCCAGCGCCGAGGCCGCCGCCGTGCGCGCGGCCCGCGCCTCGTCGAGCGCCTGCCGGGCGACCTCGAGATCGCGCACCGCCGACACCCCCCGACGGACCAGCTCCCCCTCGCGCGCGAAGTTCGCCTCGGCGGCGACCACGCGGGCGCTCGCCCCATCCAGCCGCGAGCGGTCCTCGCCGACCTGCGCGCTGTCGATCACCGCGAGCGGCGCGCCCGCGGCGACCCGCGCCCCGACGTCGACCACGAGCTTGCGGACCACGCCCGGCGCGCGTGCGTTGATCTCGGCGCGCCGCGTGGCGTCGTAGGTGATGGTGGCCGTGACCTCGAGGTGGGCGCCGCCCGGACGCGCCTCCGCGGGCACCGTCGTGATGCCGGCCTGGGTCGCGGCATCGGCGGTCTTGAACCGGACCTTGGTGCGATCGGGCGGCGCGCCGTCCGCGGCCACGTCCCCCGCCGGGCGCCCGCCCCGCTCGGGGTGGTGGATCGGGCAGAACGACATCGGGAACCCGTGCTCGGGGCACCAGTCGCCCTTGGCCTGGAACACGGGGCTCAACTTCGGGTTGCACTTCGTGCACACCGCCTCGAGCACGCCGTGCTCGGCGCACATCGCACCCTCGGTCGCAGCGGCGGGCGGCGGAGCCTTCGCAGGCGCGGGGTCCTTGCACGCGGCGGACAGCGTCACGAGCGCGGGCAGCGCCGTGAGGACGAACGGGAACCGGGGCACCTCAGGTGCCCTTCGGCGGGCGCGTGATCACGAGGCCGGGGTTGCACAGCTTGCACTGCGACTCCGGCACGCCGTGCTCGGGGCACCAGTCGCCGGTGGCCTTGAACGCGGGGACGAGGTCCGGGCTGCAGCGCGTGCACTGCGACTCGGCGACCTGGTGCTCCTCGCACCAGTCCTCGTGGGAGCCGGGCTTGACGCCGGGGGCGGCGTGGGCCCTGGCCGCGGGCGCGGCGGGCTCGTCCTTGGCGCACGCGCCGAGGAGCAGGGAGGTGAGGGCGAGACAGACGGCCAGCGCCGGGCCGGCGAGACGACGAGCGAACATGGACGAGCTCCACGGGTGAGCGAGGGCACGCGCCCACGGAGGGGACGCGCGCACGAGCGACGAGCGATCGGTCAGACCTGACGATCAGCTCGCGCGCCGCGGAGGGTGAAACACACCCTCGGGCGGCGGCCCCACCGGCATCCGCGCACCCACCTCGGGGGCGAGCCAGGTCACCGCGATCGCGCCAGGCCCGGTCACGGCCACCACCTGCGGCACCACCACGTGGGCCCGCACGCACGACGCGCAGATCACCGAGCAGCCCGCGCAGCCCTCGTCGGGGCAGCTCGACTCGTCGGTGCACTGATCGGCGCAGGCGTCCTGGGCCAGCTCGACGATCCACGCCGGCGCACCGCTCGTGAGGAACACGAGCATCAGCGCGATCAGCGGCAGCAGCCGGCCCATGCGAGGCGCCAGCATAGCCGTCCCGCCCGGCCCCGGCAATCGGGCTACGGCGCGACGGTGACCCGGCGGCGGGCGACCACCCGCGCGTTGCCGTCCGTATCGACCACGACCACCTCGAGCAGGTGCGCACACGCGGACAGCGCCCCGGCGTCGAGCGTCCCCTGGTACCCGACCGCGGAGCACGCCGGATAGCCGGGCCACGCCGCGCACACGTCGGAGCGCGGGCTGCCGTAGGTCAGGGGCACCGTCGTCTGGCCGTCGATCCGGAGCTGCACCGAGCTGACGCCCTTGTTGTCGAGCGCCCAGCCGTGGATCGCGACGACGCCTGACAGCGACGCGTCGGCCTGTGGGACATCCAGCGTCCCGAACGGACCGAGGTTGGCGTCGAGCCACTGCGCCTCGCCGCGGATGGTGCTGTGCGAGCCCAGCAGCAGGTACGAGCGCCCGCGCACCGTCCCCAGCGCCGGGATGCCGAACACCAGCTGGGGACGGAAGTTGTTGAACGGCAGGGCACGCTGCTGCCAGCCCTGCCACGCGGTCGCGCGGCTCTCGTTGTAGAGCCCGACGCCGTAGTCGAGCGCGCTGTTCTGCATCGTCACCCAGCCCGCGGGGCTGGTGAAGTCGCGGACGTTGAAGCCGTCGTTGGCCGGGATGTCGATCGAGACCTCGGCCCCCGTCGAGTCGAACAGGCGCCACAGGTCCTGCGTGCCGGTGCCGCCGTTCGACGTGTAGATCGTCGGGAACTCCTGCGTGGTGGGAGCGTGGTCGGTCGCGGCCAGGTTGGTCACCACGTACTCGAGCTCCACCACGTGCTCGCGGACGAACCGGAGGGTCTGCGTCACGCGCACGTCGGAGCGCCGCGTGCTGAGCGCGGCGTCGGTGCAGGCCTGCTCGACGCAGTCAGGCCGATCCCAGTTCGGATTCCAGAACAGCGGCTGCGTGGTCACCGTCAGCACGCCTGCCTGGCTGGTGACGGCCTCGACGCCCGAGCCGCGGTTGCATCGGTTGCCGCCCTGCACCGGGTTCCACCCCAGGAACGTGATCGAGTTCGGGCAGGTGGTCGGCGTCGTCGCGCACGACTGGTTCCAGGCGCAGTCCTGCATCGCGCGGTCGGGATCGTAGAACGCCACCTGCACCTCGCGCCCGGTGTCGTTGGCGTCGATCACGTTGCTGGCGTTCATGCCCTGGGTGCCCAGGTGTTGACCGAAGAACACGATGGTGCCGCCCCACTCGCGACGGATGCCGACCTTGAGCTGCATCGAGCCGTTGAACAGGTACTCGTCGTGAAAGCTGCCGGCGGTGACCGACTGGACCGTCCCGAGGAGCGCCTCGTCGGGCAACGGCCGGTCCGGGACCACGGCGGGCGTCGGGATCACCGGGCAGGTGCCCGCGCAGACGACCGCCGCGACGCAATCGAGGTCGTCGCAGTCCGTGAGCCCGTCACCGTCATCGTCCGCGCCGTCCGCGCACGCCTGTTCGACCGCGCCGGGGCTGTCGATCGCAGCCGTCGCGTCGATCGCCGAGCTCGCGGTGTTGCCGCCGCACGCGGCGATCGAACCCAGCAGGATGATGATCGAGGACGTCAGGTGGTGCATGGAGGGGCCTCGGCCGGGGTGCGGGCCCCGACCGCGGGCAACCTAGGCCCTGCGATCGGCCATCGCAATCGCCCTCGCGGTCGATCTCGACCCGGAGGCGTTGCCCACCCGGCGGGCCCCGGGCGGTCACGCACGCCGAGCGCTGTGGTGGACGGCTCGGTGTGGCCGAGGCCCCCCCCGCACGCTGCGGAGGGCCGCCATCCCTCGTCGGACGGAAGCACGATCGTTGCACCCGTGGCCCCCATGAACATTCGACCTCACCACGATCGGGTACCTGCCGAGCGCATCGCCGCGGTCGGCAACAGCGCCGGTGTGGCGGCCACCCCCGTCGACGAGGCGCTCGACGCGGCCGCGCAGGGTGTCAGCCCGACGTCGGACGACGGTGGGCGCCTCGCCGAGGACGAGATCGCGCGCCAGCGGGAGACCGATGTCATCGGGATGGCGGCGGGGCTGACGCTCCCCGACGGCGAGCCACTGGGTGGGCCCGACGAGATCGAGCGTCGCGACGCACACCGCAGGGAGCTCGATCCCCGCTCGGCCGAGGATTCGCCGCCCGGCGACGAGACGTCGTAGCGGGCCTGCCCGGCGCACGGGCGCCCACGGGAGGATCACGCAAGCTGCGACGGGCGGGATCCGCATGCCGCCGCCCCGGGGCGTCGTCCGCCGTGCGGCCCCCGCCCTCTCAGCCACGCATGTCGGCGAGGCCAGCCTCGATCGACGTCGAGCCCTGGTACCCGAGCTCCCGGCGCGCCTTGCCGTCGTCGATGGTGACCTCGTGGGCGATCACGGCGAACGCGCTCTTCGACATCGGCGGCGTCTTCATCCACGCGGTGGCGCTGGCGACCAGCCGCGCGAGCCAGCGCGGGATCGACCGCGTCCCCGGATCGATGCCCTGGGTCCCGAGCCAGCGGGTGACGAACACCCGGAACTCGACCGGCGCGCCGTCCGTGACTACGGGGTTGAGGGCGCGTCGGTCGCGGGATCGAGGTGGAGCTCGTAGCGCGTCATCTTCTCGCGCAGGCGGGCGGACAGGGTCGGGCTGACGTGGCCGAGGCGATCGAGGATCGTCCTCGCCTCGGCGTGGTAGCGCGTGCGCTTCTCCGCGCCCCAGTGCCTCGGGGGCGGCTCCATGTTCACGACGCGATCGGCGAGCTTGACGAGCGCCACCTCGCGGATCCGGAGCCCGAGGATCCGTACGAGGCTGTCCTCGATCGCTGCGCTCTTGTCGGTGATCGCGGGATCCTTGCTCAGCGCCACGACGCCATCTGCGATCGAGGCGTCGAACGCACCGAACGCGGCGACGAGATCGGCGTGGGTGATCGGCCGGGGCTTCGTGGCGGTGTCCTCGATGACGTCGTGGAGGAGCGCGCACGCCACGGCGAGGTCGGGCCGGTCGAACGGCTCGACCGCGAGCGTGGCCATGACCTCCATCGCCACGGCCCCGATGTGCACGATGTACGGCAGATCGGTGCCAGGGAAAGGCTGCCCCAGGTGATGGGTCGCGGCGTACTTCCACGCGAGCATGTAGAGGTCGCGATCGAAGCCTGGGGTCATCACACTCGCCATCACGGGCACCAGCTTCGGCCGCCCGAGCGGCCAGCGCAAGCGCTCGGTCTGGCAACTGCGTCATCCTGCGAGGCGGTCGCTCTCGAGCACGCGCTGTTGCCGCGGCGAACGCTGTCCTTGCCCCGCGAGGACCGCGTACAGATGAGATCATGGCGGCTCACAGGGACTACTTCTCCGGGTGGCGGGACGAGACGTTCGACTGCACGTGCGGCTGGTCCGGCACGAGCAGCGGGATGAGCATGGAGATGTTCGCCGCGCTCGCGGAGTACACATGCGGCGGGTGCGATGCCCACCTGATCCTCGTCTCGTTTCCGACCGGTGCGGACATCAAGCAGGCCGCGGCGAGCGGGAACGAGGAGGCCCGGTCGATGCTCGGCGCCGTCCTCCGCCGCGAGTGGGAGCGCTGCGCGCCATGGCTCGACGAGGCCCGCGCCACGCCGGGGTTCGCGGCGTTCTGGGACGACGGGCCGGCCGGGACGCGCGCCTACGTGCTCGCGTGCGTCGCGCTCGCCGGCCTCGACGCGCGCGGCCCCGCGGACCGCGCGCAGCTCTACGGCGAGCTGCTCACGGAGCCGCGCGCCACGGTGGTCGAGCGCCTGAGCCACGGCGAGGTCCCCGGCGAGGCGGTGAACACGCTCGAGCGGTGCGACGCGGCGCGGTTCCAGCTCGCCGACTGGACCGCCCTGTTCGCGCAGCTCGGGGACGCGAAGACGCGCCGTGCGCTCAGCCACCTGGCGCAGGTGTCGACGACCCTCGTGCGCCAGCTCGACGCGATCCCCGTGGCCCTGCGCCTGCCGTCGCTCCTCGAGCTGCTGACCACGCTCGCCGTCGACGCCGAGCACTGGGCGCGCATCACGGGCGCGCTCGAGGAGGTCGGTCCGGACCGGCGCCCGACGCTGCTCCGCGGCGCCCGCGATGTCGAGACCGCGGGGAACCTGTTCGATCTCCTGTACCGGTGTACCGACGCGGCGCTCGCCACGACGATGGCACGCCAGGGCCCCGTCGATCTGGGCCCGCGGTTCCTGCCGCTGATCGGGGCCGACGCGATGCGCGCCGAGGGCGAGCGGATGGACAACTGTCTCGGCAGGCTCGTCGATCGGGCGATGCGGGGGCAGTCGGCGTACTTCGCGTGGTGCGGTGAGCCGCGCGCCACCGTCGAGCTCTGTGCGGTCGCGGGGAACTGGATGCTCGGCGAGGTCAACGGTCATGCGAACGAGCCCGTCGGGCCGAGCACCGAGGCCGCGGTCCGCGCAGCGGTGGTCGAGGCGCTCGGCCCGGACGCGGTCCGCGATGGCCACGAGGCAGCGGGACGGGTGCGCGGTGCGGCCTTCGAGCAGTGGATGGCGGCGGGTCGACGTGGGTTCCCCGACCACGACCGCGCCGACCTTGCCGAGGTGCTGTGGTCGCTCCACGGCCGCGCGCTCGGCCCGGGGGATGGCGCGTACGTGATCCTGGAGATCCCGGATGGCGCCTACGTTCAGGTCCTGGCGGATCGGGGCTCGACGTACCTCGTCGAGATCAGCTCCCACCGCTACATCCCGGGCGTCTCGGACCACCTGACCAGCGCGACGGTGCGATTGCTCGAGGAGAGTGGCTTCGAGTGGCCGCGAGACCAGGCGAACTTCCAGCGGATCCTGCTTGTCGAGCGCCACACCGACTGCGTCGACCTCGCGGACTTCGCGCTCGGTGCCCTCCGGGACATGTTCGGCGTGCGCGAGTTCAGCGAGCTGCGTCGAGAGGTCCACGTGCCGCGCGGCGACATCGAGCTGGCCGTGAACGCGCACATGGAGTCGCTCCTCGAGAAGTAGTGCGGGTGGAGAGGTCGCATGATGCCTCGGTCCGTCGCTTCGTGCAGACCGGCGGCGACGTGCGCCGCGGAGCGACCGTCCAGGTTGTCGAAGTTTCGCCAGCACCCGTCGCTCTGCCGGTCCCTCCGCTGCTAGGCACAGGCCACGGCCTCCCGTCGCCAGGTTCCCACCATCACGACCACCCGTCGGTGGCCTCCGCTTCACCACGCAACGCGGTCGGGCGTCGATCGTGGCTGGAACGACGCGGTGGGCGGCGCCTCCCACCCGCCTGACTCGAACGCCGATGCTCGGCGCACGACGATCGACCAGCGGACGAGATCACTCGCAAGCTGGAAGTGCACTCGCTCGAGATCCTCGTCGTCAGGAATCACCAGCGCGAGCTCACGCGACGGCTCGTGGACCCCGATGCGAACGATCTGGGTGGGGGCCAGCGCCGCGCATGCGTATCGAGCTGGATCAGGATCGGTCGAGATCACGTCGATGATCGGATCACCCGCGTCCATGACGATCTGCTGGAGCGCCACCCCGTCGCCAACGAGGTGCTGGATGAAGTCAGGGTCCAGCCCGTCGCTGTCGAGGGCGACCTTCGCCCGCACCCCGGGTTCGCGCGCGACGGGATACACATCGACCTCCCTGCGCTCGATCGCCGGAAACCGCCGGACGAACAGCTCCTTCTGGAGCCCTGCCACGCGTCGACTCACCAACACGCTTCGGTCCATCCAGGACGTCAACTCACGTGGAGCGGCGCGGGGGACCGGATCACCGTCGAGCGTCATCCGGACCGGGGAGCACGGCGGGCACGCCGCCGTCGAGGTGGCCTTCGAGCGTGCCATCAGGACAGCGTCGGCACGGGTGAACGATCGCGACCACGTCACCGGGAGACCTAGCACTCGACGATGTTCCCGGCCGGGCGCGCGTCACCTCCTCGAGCGGCTCGAGGAACTGGGCTCGCAGGGCTCGCGGGTCAGACACGGATTCTCGAGTTCGAGACTGATACCTGCAAGCAGGCGTCAGGCGATCAGCGTGCACTCCTCGGCGAGAACCAGCTTCGAGCAGAGACATGGGCATGGACGTCCTCGGACAGCTGCGCGAGGTTGGATCCACCCGCGAGCGCTCGGCCAGGAGTTCATCGAGCGGCAACCGCACCATGGATCCCCGTTGAATCAATGGTGTACGCGAGCCGTAGGGCGAGAGGTCGTGGGTCAGCCGCTCGATGGAGATGTGACGCATCGTGGCGCGCGTGGGCGCGGCCCCGGCACCTCGTCCATGGACAGCAACCCGTGCTTGTCGCCAGCCCGTGGTCAGCAGCCATGTTCGCGGGAGCCACGCGACCAGTCCGACGTGGTTCGGTGGTGGGAGCGCGTCCAGCCACAGGATCGGTCCCCGCCCCTTCCACCCGCCGAACGTCACCGCCGTGGAGTACGGGTCGAGCGTCCACGTGCGCGCGAACGGCCGCTGGTCCTCGCGATGCTTGCGCCAGTTGTTGAGCACGTACGCGAGGGCGTTGCGCGCCTGGCGCGGCGACCGGATCACCTCGGCGTGATAGCGGTCCGGGAACACCGCACCGCGCCGCCGCTCGGGCAGGCCTCGGCTGAGCGTCGCGTTGATGTGCTTCGCCGCGCTGATCTGGAACGCCTTCATCCCACGCGCGAGCGCGGCCTTGTTCTGCGCCTCGACGATCAGGTGGATGTGCGTCTGCTGCACGCTCGCGTGCACGATCCGGCAGTCCTCCCACTTCGCCGCCACCACCGACGCCGACCGGATCGCCGCGAACAGCTTGCCCTTGCGCAGGCCGCCGACGTCGCCGTGAACGCGCAGCACCACGTGCACGGGCTCGGACGCCTTGAATGCCTCCCGCTTCGTGTGTGGCGAACCCGCGCGCGTCCCCTTCCACGGTCGCCCCACCCTCCGCGTCCCGGGCTTGCGCCGACGCTTCGCCGGCGCCGCGAACAGATCTCCCTGCGGACGCCCTGCCCGCCCTTTCAGCACGCGCCATCGACGCCTGCTCCCCTTCACCATGGAAACGAGCCTACGCGGATGTTCAGTCGATCGCAACTAATTTCGCCGATATTTCTGACTACTTCCAGATGTCAGCAAGCAGTCTGGTGAATTGAGCCACTGGTTGATGAGACGAACGGCGGCGTCCTTCGCCCGCCTCCCCGGAGATACCTCGCCCGCGGTCGCCGTCGCCGTCGCCGTCGCCGTCGCGGTCGCCCACCGGCGCGTCGCCCACCGGCGCGTCGCCCACCGGCGCGTCGCCCGCCGGCGCCTCGCCCACCGGCGCCTCGCCCACCGGCGCCTCGCCCACCAGCGCCTCGCCCACCAGCGCCTCGCCCACCAGCGCGTCGCCCACCGGCGCCTCGCCCACCAGCGCCTCGCCCACCAGCGCCTCGCCCACCAGCGCCTCGCCCACCGGCGCGGTCGCCGTCGCGTCGCCTTGACCGGAACCCCACCCATCGCCCCGGCGGCGAGCTCCGCCACGCGCCGCGCCGCTCACGTCGGTTACCCGGCTCCGAGCGCAGCGGGCGGCGGTCGATCTCGACGGTGCGCGTCGGCACCCGGGCGAGGGGGACCCGTCGCCCCACCCACCCAGCGGCCAGCACCGCTACCGCGGTGTTCTCGCCTGCGGTCGACGCCCCCGCCCGCTCCCCGTGTTGCGCCCGGCGCCGGAGGTCGAGCGGACATGGAGCACCTGAGGTTGTTCATCCTCGTCGCGGCGGTGCCCTGGTGCATCGCCGTGCTGGTCAAGGTCGCCCGCGCCTGGACGCGGCCCGAGGCCCCCTACGCGTTCGCGTACTGGGACGGAGGGGCCCTGTTCCGCGGCCGCACGGTCGGGCGGACGGGCGCGTCGTTGCAGGGGCTGCTGGCGCTCGGCCTGCTCGCCCTGTCCATCTACCGGCTGACGGGGCGCTGAGAACGCCCTCGCTCCGCCCGCGTCTGCGCTGACCTCGTCAGCCGCCACAGGTGATCACGCCCGCCGCCTTCAGCCGCGCGATCAGCAGCTCGGCGAGGTCCTCGCCGTCGTCGAGGTTCGGCGTCGTGGACGTCTTGACGTCGACGACCATCCGCCAGGTGGCCTTGTGTACCCGCGGATCGAACAGCTCGCTCCGGCAGCTCGCGTCGAGCTTGGTGGGGCGGCGCTCGTCCAGCGTCCGGCCGTACTGATCGACGACGCGCACGTTGGTGTACCGGCCCTCGTACGGCGCCACCGTCAGCCGCGGCGCCGAGCCACCCAGCTCCTCGCCCTCCGGCCGTCCGTGCACGATCGTGGTGCGGACGTGACACGCAGCGAGCCCCGCCTGCATGCGCGTCTCGAAGCCGCGGAACATCACGCCGATCATGGCGTCGTGCTGGATCGACACGTACAGCTCGACGCGGTCGATGCGGGCGGCGTCCTCGACGTGGGGCCACCGCTCCCGGATCGACGAGGTCCTGCAGGCCGCCAGGAGCCCCACGACCAGGAGCAGC
The DNA here is from genome assembly GCA_964203225.1 of Kofleriaceae bacterium. Taxonomy (GTDB): domain Bacteria; phylum Myxococcota_A; class Polyangia; order Haliangiales; family Haliangiaceae; genus JABFXX01. Next base: position 556,844 of record CAXNMK010000001.1, on the reverse strand, counting down.
CCGCGCACTCGCTGCCTACCCGCGGACGAGGTCGAGCTGGCGGCGCAGGTTGACGTGCGCGAAGCTGTACGCGAAGTCCGGGAGATCGCGGTCGAGGTCGCCCATCTCGGCGGCGCCCGTGAACGCAGCCGGGATGTCGCCACACAGGAGCAGGCCGGCGCGGTCGGCGGTGCGTGCGAGCGAGCGGGCCCACACGGACAGGTTGAGGCCGGCGTTGCGGGACAGCAGGCGCAGCGCCGCGGCGCGGGCAGCGGTGCGCGCGGCGGGGGTGAGCGCGGCGAGCGCGGCGGCGGCCCGGGGCGCGAGCGGGTCGTCGAGGCCGATCTCCGAGCCCGAGGCCTCGCGGAAGATCGCCATGGTGACGGCGCGCAGCACGCGGCCCGGACGCGAGGCACCGACAGCGCGGCCCGGCCACAGGAACGTCATCGCCCGGGCGAGCGCGAACACCAGCTCGGGTCGCTCGGGCGCGGTGAGGGCCTCGTCGCCAGCCACCAGCACGGGTGGATCGGCGGCGACGACGTGGATCTGACGGCCGAGCTCGACGCGGGCGTACACCGGCGCGGGCTCGACGCCGAGGATGGCCGCGAGCCGGGCACGGAGGGTGGCGAACGCCTGCGGGAGGTACTCGTCGTCGAGCTTCATCGCGACGTCGAGGTCGCCCTCGGCGAGCGTCATCGGCGCGACGGCGTGGATCGCCGGGGCGAGGAGCTCGACCAGGCCGCCGAGCTCGACGGCGTCGTCGCCGTGCCGGATCAGGCCCCACTCCTCGCGGGTGAGCGGGCGCGACGGCAGCGCCAGGCCGCGCACGCGGTGCTGCTCGTAGAGAGCGGCCATCGTGTCCGGCGCGGTCCCCAGCGCGACCATCGTGGAGGCGGCGAGGAACGCGGCATCGACGTGGCCGGTGGCAACCGTGGTGGTGACGAGGGCGGCGCCGGAGCTCGGATCGTCGAGGGCCTCGGCCCAGCCGGCACGCTCGGAGCCGTGCTTGGCGGCGGTGGCCCGTGCGACCAGCTCGGGGATCTCGGAGTCGGCGGGATCGAGCTTGCGGGCGGACTCGAGGGCGGCGAGCGCAGCGGCGCGATCGTCGAGGTGCTCGAGGTAGAGGTGCGCCAGGCGCTTCCACGCAGTGACCTGGGGCGCATTGCCCTTGTCGCGGAGGCGGAACAGCAGCCGCTTGAGCACGCGCTCGAGGCGGCGCAGCTCACCACGCGGGACGAGCAGGCTCTCGATCGCGGTCACCGCGTCGAACCGGCGCGGATCGAGATCGAGCGAGCGCTCGAGCAGGAACAGCGCCTGGGCGTCGTCGGTGTGGAGCGCCGCCTCGAGGCGGCCCTTGTAGGCATGCGCGGCCGCATGGTCCGGGTGGATCGCGAGCGCCTGGTTCAGGTGATCGCGCGCCGCCTCGGCGCCATCGGCGATCTGGCCGCTCGCCATCCACACGGACCACCCGAGCGCGGCGTGGTAGTCGGCCTCGCCCGAGGAGCGCGCGATCACGGTGCGGAGCTGGCCGACCGCGGCCTCCCACCGGCCGCGCCCCATCAGCTCCTCGGCCTTGCGGAACCCGAGATCGGTGTCGATCGCCGGGGGCGCCTGGACCAGCTCCCCGCCGGCGAGCTCGCGATCGTAGCTGGCGCGCCGGTGCGGATCGACGAGGACCGACCGGGCCTCGGCATACGCGGCGTCGAGTTCCTCGACCCGGGACCTGTCGCGCAGCTCGGCGAGGACGGTGGCGTGGGCGCGGGTCTCGGTGAGGAGCGCGCGGTGCGCGCTCTCGATGGCGGCGGCGGGCGCCTTGCGATCGACCTTGAGGACCGCGTAGTGGTCCGCGCCCTTGATCCGCTGCTGCTCACCCGAGGTCGCCTGCCGCACGGCGGCGATCGGCTCGCTGCCGGCGGAGGCCGCGACGAGCATGTCGAGCGCGACCACCCCGAAGTCCGCGTCGGCCTCGAGCGGCGCGTCCCCGCTCTCGTCCGGGACGGCCTCGTCCTCGAACAGCAGGGTGAACAGCCCGGTGCAGGTGGCTGGCGGGGCCGGCACCGAGCGGGCGCGCGCCTCGAGGGCTGCCTCGCCAGAGCCGGCCACCCCGAGGCCGATGTCCTCGCTGCCGACCGCGGTGACCGCATCACACAAGATCATCGCGTCGAGCGCGATCCGCGCCTGGATGCGGTCCGAGAATGCGCGCTCGATGTCGTCGATCGACGCGCCGGTGCCGAGCAGGCTGACCACGCGGTCTCCCCAGCCCCGCCTGAGCTCGACCCGCAGCCGCTTGCCGCGATCGGTGAGCTCGAAGCTCATGCCGTCGAACCGCCAGAGGCGGTCGAGGTGCTCGACGGAGGTCTCGCGCAGGCCGCTGAGCACGACGTCGGGCATCCGCAGCTGCATGCCCTCGATCGGTTCCTCGACGGAGTCGAACCGCCAGGCGCCCTGCGGCCAGCGCAGCGCCTGGACGATCTTGTGACGCGCCTGCTTGCCGAGCTGGTCCATCAGCTGGTCGGTCGACAGGATGCCGAGCGCCACCACCGCCTCGCCGAGCCGGCCACCCTCCACGGTGCTGCGGGCGATCACCTGACGGTGCTGCCCCTCGGAGATCACCCCGCTGGCGACCAGGAACTGGCCGAGCGTCTCGTCGCGCGGCGCCGACGCCGTGGACACCGGGTTGCCGTTGACGAGCTCGACGGTCTTGGACACCCGCCCGCGCTTGAGCACGAGATGGCCCGTCGCGAGGTCGTCATGGAGGTCGAGCAGGACCGCCGGGAGCGGTCGCATCGCGAGCTCCCCGGAGCGAGATCCCATCGTGTAAAACTCTACAACAGTTCGGCGTCAGTCCGCGACGTGGCACGCGGCCTGAGCGCCATTCGAGAGCACGCGCAACTTCGGTCGCTCCGTGGAGCACGCCGTGGGCTTGTTCCTGACGGGGCAGCGCGGGTGGAATGCACACCCCGACGGCGGATCGAGGGGGCTCGGCACGTCCCCCTGGAGGATGATCCGGTCGCGGCGGGCCTGCGGGTCGATCCGGGGCACCGCCGACAGCAGCGCCTGGGTGTAGGGGTGCTTCGGCGCCCGGTACAGCGTGCGGGCCTCGGCGAGCTCGACGATCCGGCCGAGGTACATGACCGCGACCCGGTCGCAGATGTGCTGGACGATCTTGAGGTCGTGCGAGATGAACAGGTAGGTCAGGTCCTCGGCGGCCTGGAGGTCCTCGAGCAGGTTGACGATCTGCGCCTGGATCGACACGTCGAGCGCGCTGATCGGCTCGTCGCACACGATGAACTGCGGGCGGCAGGCGAGCGCCCGGGCGATCCCCACCCGCTGGCGCTGGCCGCCGCTGAACTCGTGCGGGTAGCGGCCGGCGGCGTCGGCGCGCAGCCCGACCTTCGCGAGCAGCTCCTGGACGCGCTGGGTGCGCGCCGCGCCGGGCGCGAGGCCGTGGATCTCGAGCGGCTCCGCGATCGCCGCGCCGATCGACATCCGCGGGTTCAGCGACGCGTACGGATCCTGGAAGATCATCTGCATGTGCCGGCGCATCGGGCGCAGCGCACGCGGGGACAGCGCCGTGACGTCGGTGTCGGCGAACGAGATCGTACCGCTGGTGGGCTCGAGCAGCCGCAGCAGCGTGCGGCCGAACGTGGACTTGCCACACCCGGACTCCCCGACCAGGCCGAGCGTCTCGCCCTGGTGGATGTCGAGGGACACCTCGGACACCGCTTGCACGGTGGCGGCGCGGCGGGACACCGCGTGCCAGGCGCGCGTCGCGAGCGGCAGCGAGGCGTCCCGCTTCCACGGCACCTTGGCCGGGAAGTGCTTGGACACCCCGACGGCGCGGACCAGCGGCGTGGTCACGACGCCGCCTCGGCCTGCGGCCCCGCCAGAGGACCATGCAGCGGACCTGGCAGAGGAAAGTGGCAGCGCACCGACGACGCACCGAGCGACACCAGCCCCGGCTCCTCGGTGCGGCAGCGCGTCTGCACCCCGGGGCAGCGATCGGCGAACGTGCAGCCTGGCGGCAGCGCCAGCAGGCTGGGCACCATGCCGGGGATCTCGACGAGCCGGGTGCGGGCGCTCGCCTCGTCACCCTCGCCGTAGGCCGGCATCGAGCGGAGCAGGCCCGCGGTGTAGGGGTGGCGCGGCGCCGCGAACAGCACCTCGGTGCGCGCGCGCTCGACCACGCGGCCGGCGTACATCACCACGACCTCGTCGCAGGTCTCGGCGACCACGCCGAGATCGTGGGTGATGAGGAGGATGCTCATGCCGAGGTCCTGCTGCAGCGACCGCAGCAGCTCGAGGATCTGCGCCTGGATGGTGACGTCGAGCGCGGTGGTGGGCTCGTCGGCGATCAGCAGATCCGGTTTGCACGCGAGGGCCATCGCGATCATCACGCGCTGGCGCATGCCGCCCGAGAGCTGGTGCGGGAAGCTGTCGACGCGGTCCTCGGGCGAGGGGATGCCGACCAGCCGGAACATGTCGATCGCCGCCTGGCGGGCCGCCGCGCGGGACAGGCCCTGGTGGAGGCGCACCGCCTCGGCGACCTGGTCCCCGGCGGTGAACACCGGGTTGAGCGAGGTCATCGGCTCCTGGAAGATCATCGCGATCCGGTTGCCGCGGATCTTCCGCATCGCCTCGGGCGCGAGCGTGGCGAGGTCCTGGCCGGCGTAGTGGATCGAGCCGCCCGCGATCCGCCCCGGCGGGGCGATCAGGCGCATCACCGACAGCGCCGTCACGCTCTTGCCCGAGCCCGACTCCCCGACCACGCCGAGCGTGGTGCGCGCCGCGATCTCGAACGACACGCCGTCGACCGCGCGCACGATCCCCGCGTCGGTGCGGAACTCCGTGACGAGGTCGCGGATCTCGAGCACGTGCTCGCCCATGAACACGCGCAGCCTACCTCAGTTTGGCGGCGCCCAGCTCCGCAGGCGGAGCGACGACAGCAGGACCGACACGCTCGACAGGGACATCGCCGCGCTGGCCAGCACCGGGGACAGCTGCCAGCCGGTCCACGGGGACAGCGCCCCCGCCGCGATCGGGATGCACACGAGGTTGTAGGCGAATGCGGCCACCAGGTTGCGCCGGATGGTGTGGAGGGTGGCACGGGCGAGCCCGAGCGCCGTGGGGAGGGCGCTGATGCCGCCGCGCAGGAGCGTGACGTCGGCGGCGGCCGCGGCGATGTCGGTGCCCGAGCCGAGGGCGACGCCGAGATCCGCCGCGGCGAGGGCCGGGGCGTCGTTGATGCCGTCGCCGACCATCGCGACCCGGCGCGGGCCGGTCCGCAGCTCGCGCACGAGAGCGGCCTTGCCCGTGGGGCTGATCCCGGCGTGGACGCGCTCGATGCCGACCGCGCGCGCGACCTCGGCGGCGGGCTCGGCGCGGTCGCCGGTGATCATCACGGTCTCGACGCCGAGCGCGCGCAGCGCCGCGACCGCGGCCGCCGCCGTGGGCGCCGGAGGATCCGCGATCGCGAACCGCCCCGCGTGGACGCCATCGATGGCGACCTCCGAGATCGATGCGCCCGCGGGCAGCGGCGCGCCGCCGGTGGGCACGGGGATCCGGCGCCCGACCAGCAGGTCGCGGGTGCCGATCACGATCGCGTGGCCCAGGACCTGAGCGGTCAGCCCGGCGCCCGGCTCGGCGGTCACGGCCTGCGGTCGCACCAGCGCCAGGCCGCGCGCCACCGCGGCGGCCACGATCGCGCGCGCCACCGGGTGCTCGCTGCCCTGCTCCGCCGACGCGACCAGCCGCAGCAGCGCGGCCTCGTCGAGCCCGGCCATGCCGTCGGCGGTCGTCACGGTCAGGGCGACCAGCGTGGGCGTGCCGGCGGTCAGCGTCCCGGTCTTGTCGAGGCACACCAGGTCGATCGTGCTGCCGACCTCGAGCGCGCCGGCGCTGCGGAACAGGATCCCGAGCTCGGCGCCGCGCGCGGTGCCCACCGCGACCGCCGCGGGCGTGGCGAGCCCGAGCGCACACGGGCATGCGATCACGAGCACCGCGATCATCCGCTCGAGCGCGACGCCCGTGCCCGCCCCGACGATGACCCAGACCCCAAAGGTGAGCGCGGCGATCGCGAGCACCGCGGGCACGAAGTACGCCGCCACGCGATCGGCGAGCCGCGCGATCGGCGCCTTGCCACCCTGCGCTTCCTCGACGGCGCGCGCGATCCGGGCCAGCGCGGTGTCGACGCCCGCGCGCGCGACGCGCACGGTCAGCGCGCCGTGGTGGTTGAGGGCGCCGGCGTACACCGGCGAGCCTTCCGTCTTGTCGACTGGCATCGCCTCGCCGGTCAGCATCGACTCGTCAGCGGCCGAGGTGCCCTCGATCACGGTGCCATCGGCGGGCATCCGCTCGCCCGGCCGGATCACGACGACGTCCCCGGCGGCGAGCGCGCCCGCCTCGACCGTGGTCTCGACGTCTCCGACGAGCGTGCGCGCGGTCGCGGGGGCGAGCGAGAGCAGCCCCCGCACCGCCTCGGCGAGCCGGGACCGCGCCCGCGCCTCGAGCAGCTTGCCGATCATCACGAACGCGATGATCGCGGCCCCCGCCTCGAAGTAGAGCGGCGGCATGTGGTGGCGCGGCCCCGCGAGCCAGCGCGCGGCGGTGACCAGCGACGACAGCCACGCGGCGCCCGCGCCGAGCGCGATCAGCGTGTTCATGTCGGGGCTGCCGTGGCGGACCGCGATCCAGCCGCCCCGGAGGTACCGCCGCCCCGGGCCGATCACCACGGCGGTGCCGAGCAGCATCTGCACGATCACGCTCGCGGTGCCCTCGATCACGCCGTGCGCCATCGCGATCACGAGCAGCGGCCCCGCGAGCACGATCGCGAGGATCGCATCACGTTGCAGCCCGGCGGTGTCCTCGCGGGTCGCCTGCTCGATCGCCGCCAGCCGTGCGCCACCGCTCGTGTGCGGATCCAGAACGTCTGCCGGGACCTCGTAGCCGGCCGCCCGAATGGCAGCGATGGCAGCGATGGCAGCGACGGCCGCGACCGCCCGCGCCGGGGTGTCCTGGGCCCCCTCGGCCGATCGGTCGAACACCAGGCGCGCGCGGGACAGCGCGAGGTTGACGTCGACCGAGGTCACCCCGGGCACCGCGAGGGCCGCCTTCTCGACCCGGCGCACACACGCCGCGCAGGTCATGCCGAGGACGGGCACGTCGAGCGGCGAGGCGCCCTCGGTCGGGGATGGTTGGCTCATGCTAGGGTCCGTTCGTGATCACCACCTTGGACATCACGGGCATGACCTGCAACGGCTGTGTGAAGCATGTCGACCGCGCGCTGCGCGAGATCCCCGGCGTCACCGCCGTCCAGGTCAGCCTCCCCGACCACCACGCCACCGTCGAGCACGACCCCGACGCGGCGCCCCTGCCCGCGCTGCTCGCGGCGATCTCGGCCGCCGGCTACGACGCGAAGGCCAACGCCGCCGCGTAGGTGTCATGCCACGGCGCCCGCCGCGTCATCCTGTTGAACCCGCGCTGTCCTGCCCCCCGGAGTTCCCCATGTCGCTGTCCCTGTCCGCACGCCTGTCCTCGGCCCTCGTGACCGCCGCCCTCGCCCTCGGGGCGTGTGGGGGCTCGTCGCCGCCCGCCGCCGCGACCACGCCCGCCGCCACGGCCGCCGCCGACCCGAGCTGCCCCGTCGAGGTCCCTGGCACGTCGGTGTCGGTCGAGGACACCAGCACCGGCGCGGCCATGGTGTTCGTGACCACCGGCGACGTCGCCGAGCTCCGCACGCGCGTCACCGCGATGGCCGCCAAGCACAACGCGCACCACGGCGCGATGGGCGCGCTCCCGGATGGCACCGACGGCGGCGGCGAGCACGCCGGCCACGACATGGGCGCGATGCACGGCGGCGGCGGCGAGCACGCCGGCCACGACATGAGTGGCATGCACGGCGGCGGTGGCATGATCATGAGCCACTCGAAGGCCGAGGCCGCCGACATCGCGGGCGGCACCAGGGTGATGTTCACGGTCGCGCCTGCGGATGTCGCCAAGATCCAGGCCGAGCTGCGGATGCACGCGCAGCACCTCGCCGGTGGTACGTGCGCGATGGAGCACTCGTGATCCGCGCGCTGCTCGCGGCGGCCGCGCTCGCCGCGTGCACCCCGGCCGGCCTCCGCTGCCGCCTGCGCACCCCGCCAGCGCGGACGCCCCGACCGGCCGCCTCGCCGGCCCGCCCTCCGCGCTCCGGCCGGGCGTCGCCACGCCCGACACGTCGTCGGCGACCCCGGCACCGGCGCCCCCCGTCGTCGACGAGCACGCCGGGCAGCACGACCACCCGTAGCCGCCCTCCCGCCATGCGCCGCCTCTGCTCCAGCCTGCTCGCGCTCACCGCGGCGCTCACCACGACCGCCTGCGTGCCCTCGCGCAGCGCGGTGTTCGGCCCCGTCGAGCGCGACGTCGCGCAGCGCGTGGGCGTCACGCCTCGCTGGGGCGACGAGCGGATCCCCGCGGCGATCACCGCGCTGCTCGCGCAGCCACTCGACCGCGACGCGGCGGTGCGGATCGCGCTGGCCTCGAACCGGCGCCTTCAAGCGACCTACGACGAGCTCGGGATCGCCGCGGGCGACGTCGCCAGCGCCACCGTGCTCGCGCCGACCGAGGTCGAGCTCCAGTACAAGGGCCACGACGGCGGCGAGCTCGAGATCGAGGTGATCCAGGACATCCTCGATCTGCTCCAGCTGCCGCAGCGGCGCGGCGCCGCGTCCGCCCAGCTCGCCGCCGCCCGCGCTCGCGCCATCGCCGCGACGGTCACGCTGGTCGCGTCCGTCGAGCGCGCGGTGGTCGACGTCGCCGCCGCCCAGCAGGACCTCGAGCTCCGCCAGACCGCGTTCGACGCGGCGAGCGCCTCGGCCGACATCGTCGAGCGGATGCGCGCCGCCGGCAACGCGCCCGAGCTCGCCCTCGTGCGCGAGCGAGACCAGCGCGAGCGGCTGCGCATCGAGCTCGCGCGCGCCCAACTCGACGTCGAGGTCGCGCGAGAGGCGCTCAACGCGGTGCTCGGCCTGACCGGCGCGGACACGCGGTGGACGCTGACCGAGCGGCTCACCGACGCCGCCGAGCAGGCCCCGGCCCTCGACGGGCTCGAGCGCGACGCGGTCGCCGCCAGCCTCGACCTCGCGGCGCTGTCCGCCGACGCGGATGCCGCCGCCGGCCGGCTCGGGATCGCGCGCACCCGCGCGTGGCTGCCCGCGCTCGGCGTGGGCGTGGCGACCTCGCGGTCGAGCGATCACTGGGACGTCGGGCCCGCGCTCAGCCTCGGGCTGCCGATGTTCGACCAGCAGCAGGGACCGCGCGCCCGCGCCACCGCCGAGCTGCGCCGCACCCGCAACGAGGCGACGGCCACCGCGATCGAGCTGCGGGCCCACGCCCGCGCCACCCGCCAGCGCGTGCTCCAGGCCCACGCGGAGGCGCGCCACCTGCGCACCGTGGTGCTGCCGCTCCGCCAGCGGATCCTCGACGAGGCGGTCAAGCAGTACAACGCGATGAACGCGTCCACCTTCGAGCTGCTGAGCGCGCGCCGCGAGCTGGTGGACGCCGGCCGGCAGTACATCGATGCGCTCCGCCGGTTCCACCGCGCAGCGGCCGATGCCCACGCCCTGCAGCGCGGCGCGATGCCTTCCTCGGGCGCCGGCGAGCGCGCCCCCATGACCTCCCCCGCCGGGTCACCGGCGGGTCACTGAGGGACTGTGACGCAGTCTCGAAACCGGGGTGGGGCCCGCACGGGGCATGCCCCGTGGGGCGGGGACCCCGTGGAACAGACAGGAGCCGCGCCATGATCAACCGCCGCCACTTTCTCGGCTCCGGCGCCGCCGCGAGCGCCGCCCTCCTCGCCCGCGCGAAGCTCGCCACCGCGCAGGCCGCCCCGACGCCGCCCCCTGTCGGTGGCCACGCCGGCCACGGCGCCGCGCACAAGATCACCGTGCCGATCACCGGGACGAAGCTGACGGCCGGGCGCGCGGTGGCGGGGGCGAGCTACACGCCGGTGATCGTCCCCAACGGCGCCACGCTACCGTTCGAGCTCACGGGCGGCGTCAAGGTGTTCCACCTGGTCGCCGAGGCGGTCACCCACCAGATCGCGCCCGGGCTCGAGATCGAGGCGTGGGGCTACAACGGCGGCACGCCGGGCCCGCTGATCGAGTGCGTCGAGGGTGACACCCTCCGCATCTACGTCACCAACAAGCTGCCCGAGCCGACCACCGTGCACTGGCACGGCGTGATCCTGGGCAACGGCATGGACGGCGTCGCCGGGCTGACCCAGCGCCCGATCCCGGTCGGCAAGACGTTCAAGTACGAGTTCACGATGCGCCACGCGGGCACGTTCATGTACCACCCGCACTTCGACGAGATGACGCAGATCGCGCTCGGCATGGTGGGCATGATCGTCGTCCACCCGAAGCGCCCCACCGAGCGGCGCCGCGTGCGCGACTACTCGCTGATGTCCCACGAGTGGATGATCCCGATCGGGTCGCGCCGCCCGAACCCGCTGGCGATGAGCGAGTTCAACGTGCTCACGTTCAACAGCAAGGCGTTCCCCGGGACCGAGCCACTGGTCGCCGAGACGGGCGACCTCGTGCGGATCCGGCTGGGCAACCTCGGGCCGATGGACAGCCACCCGATCCACCTGCATGGCTACCGGTTCGAGGTGGTCGCCACCGACGGCGGCACGATCCCGCCCGCGCGCCGGATCCCCGAGACCACCACGTGGCTGCCGGTCGGCGCATGCCGCGTGATCGAGTTCGTCGCCGACAACCCGGGCGACTGGGCGTTCCACTGCCACATGACCCACCACGTGATGAACCAGATGGGCCACGAGATCCCGAACCTCGTCGGGGCCAGCACGCGCGGGCTCGACGCACGCGTGGGGCGGATCATCCCCGGCTACATGACGATGGGCGACACCGGCATGGGCAACATGCACGCGATGGAGCTGCCCGAGAACAGCATCTCGATGGTCGGCGGCGCCGGGCCGTTCGGCTCGATCGACATGGGCGGCATGTTCACGATCCTCAAGGTCCGCGACAAGCTGCCCGCGGGGATCGACCCGGGCTGGTACGAGCACCCGGCCGGCACGGTCAGCCTCGAGGCGACCGCGGCCGACCTCGCGCGCGACGGCATCACGACGACGTGAGGTCCGCCTCGGCGGCGGCCGCCGTCAGGGCCCGGCGCCCGCGCAAGGTCAGCATCCCGTAGCCGAGGCCGATCACCATCGCGGTGGCCGAGCCGACCAGGATCCCGAGCTTGGCGGTGTCGAGCTGCGCGGCGTGGGTGGTGGCGGGGAACGCGAGCTGCGCCACGAACAGCGACATCGTGAACCCGATGCCGCCGACCATGCCGACCAGCGTGAGCCCGCCGAACCACATCTCGGGCGGGCGCGTCGCGACCCCGAGCCGGCTCGCCAGCACCGACGCACCGACGATGCCGAGCGGCTTGCCGAGCGCGAGCCCGGCGATCACGCCGACGAAGATCCACAGCGAGTCGCCGCCGAGGTCCGCGCCGCCGAGAACGACGCCCGCGTTCGCGAGCGCGAACAGCGGCATGATCCCGTACGCGACGTACGGGTGCAGCGCGTGGATCAGGAACTCCACGGGGGACACCGCCTCGCGTCGCGCGGCCTCGATCGCGTCGAGGCGGACGAGGAGATCGGCCTTGTCCGCGCCGCCGAGCCCGTCGAGGTGGCCCTGCGTGGCCTCCGCGAACCCCGAGGCGCCGAACCACGGGCGCACCGGCGTCATCAGGCCGAGGAGCACGCCGGCGAGCGTGGGGTGCACGCCCGCGACGTACAGGCCGAGCCACACGACCGCGCCGGGCACCAGGTAGGCGACCGGGTTCCGGAACGCCGCCACGCGCAGGACGTAGACGAGCGCGAGCCCGCCGGCGGCGATGCCGAACCCGTACAGAGTGATGCCGCCGGTGTAGAACGCGGCGATCACGACGATCGCGCCGATGTCGTCGATCACCGCGAGGCCGAGCAGGAGCACCCGCAGCGCGTTGGGCACCCGCGAGCCAAGCAGCGTGAGCACGCCGACCGCGAACGCGATGTCCGTCGCCATCGGGATCGCCCACCCGCCCGCACCGATCTTGCCGTGGTTGAAGGCGGCGTAGATCGCCGCGGGCACGAGCATGCCGCCGAGCGCCGCGGCGAGTGGCAGGGCCGCCCGGCGCAGCGTCTGGAGCTCACCCTCGTAGATCTCGCGGCGGATCTCGAGCCCGACGACGAGGAAGAACACCGTCATCAGCCCGTCGTTGATCCAGAACTGGAGCGGGCGCGCGAACGCGAAGCTGCCGACGTGGACACCGATCTCGGTGTGCCACAGGCCCTCGTACGCGCCGCGCCAGGGCGAGTTGGCCCACACCAGGGCGAGCACGGTCGCGGCCATCAGCAGCAGGCCACTGGCCGCCTCGATCGCCAGGATCCGCTGGATCGGGGAGGCGAGCGCGCGCGCGGCGCGGCGGGCGGGCCCCCACGACTCGGGGGGCAGGGACGCATGGGTCGTGGGACCACTCATCGGTGGATGACTCGGTGTGCTGGCGGCCCGACCAGCACCGGTTCCTGCAGCGTTCGATCGCTGCACCCGGTCAGTGGTCTAGCACGCTCGGGCGAGCTGCGACCACAGCGGCACGCTCCATGCGACGCCGAACACGATCGAGAGCGAACCCGCGACCAGCGACATCCGGCGCTGGACCGCGCCGAGCGAGCGCAGGGAGATGCCGACGAGCGCCGACGCCGCGGCCATGCCGAACACCGAGCCGAGCCCGAACATCGAGAGGTAGGCGATGCGCGCGGGCGTCGACGGCAGCTGCGCGAACACCAGCGCGGTCAGCGCGCCGCTGCCGGCGAGGCCGTGGACGAGGCCGACCGCGAGCGGCCGCCACGCGAGCGTCCAGGTGCCGACGTGGAGGTGGGCGTCGGGGCCGGCGTGGAGATGCGCCGCGCCCCGGTGGTGGTGGTGGTGCGTGGGGCCACGTACGCCCTCGCGTCGCGCGACGATGATCGCGCGCACGCCGAGAACGACCAGCATGACGCACACGCCGAGCTCGAACGTCGCGGCGAGCCGCGGCGGGATCACCGCGCCGAGGGCGATCAGCACCGTGCCGACCACGACCAGCGCGGCGGTGTGGCCGAGGCCCCACAGCGCGCCCAGCGCCGCGCCGCGCCGCGCATCCCGGGTCTCGGTGGCGAGCGTCGCGACCGCCGTCAGGTGGTCGGGCTCGAACGCGTGGCGCAGGCCGACCGCGAGGCCGAGCAACACGCCTGCGATCGACGACGTCATCACGTCGACGGTACCACGCGGGATCGACCGGCATGCCCGATGGATCGCGCGCGAAGGTTGCGCGAATTGTCCGTCAGGGCTTCGCGCCGCACACGGGCAGGCCCGGGGGCACCGTGACCACGAACTTGCCGTCGTCGAGGGTGGGATTGACCGTCCGGTCGCCCCACTCGACCAGCAGATCCGCCGCCTGCTGCGGCGACTTGAAGCGGGTCTTGCCGGGCAGCCGGTGCTCGCCGGACGCGGCATCGGGCGCGGTCTCGAAGTCCGCGTTCTCCACCGACCACATGACCGTGCCGGCGGGGTCCTTGAGCTCGCTCGACACCACGTCCCAGCGACCTGCCCGGGTGTCGATCACGATCGCCTGGGTGCCACCCGGGGCGGTCAGCGCGACGCGCTCGAGGCCGCGTGCGCTGTCCCAGGTGACGGTGCCGGTCGCACCCGCGAGCACCGGCGGCGTGCCGAGCGCGAGGTGGAGGAAGTCCTCGGGCTCGAGCTCCACCCGCAGCAGCTGCGCGATCGCCTGGCGATCGCACGGGCCGGCCAGCTGGCAGTTGTTCTGCTTGTCGACGTAGACGAACTGGGTGCCGTCACACGCCATGTCGGCGAGCACGTCGCCGCCCGCCGGCGACAGCGCGTTGAACCGCAGCTTCTTGCCGACCGTGCCCATCACGAGCACGGTGCCCTTCACGCGATCCTTGCCGAGCCAGTAGTCCATGGTGCTCTCGGCGGTGAACGCGGTGCGCGCGGCGCGCTGCAGCGCGAGCTTCTCGACCACCTGGGCGGCGGTCGGCTCCGCGTACGTGCGCTTGTAGCCCTTGCTGCCGGGACAGCCGGCGAGGAGCGCGACCACGCAGGCCGCCGGCAGGAGCGAGGACGCGAGCTTCATGCCCTGGTGATAACAGAGCCGCGCGCTCCGCGCCGGGTCCCCCGTGTCGCCGATCACGATCGGGTCGGCAGGGCGGTATAGTCGCGGCATACATGCGGACAGCACTCAGGACCGGTGGTGGCGTGGTGATCGCGGTGGCGCTGGCCGTCACCGGATGCAAGAAGGACGATCACGCGGGCGGGCGCGCGGCCCTGCCCGCGGAGCTCGCGCGGCCCCGCCCCGCGGGTGCGCCGGCGGCGCTACCCTCGCCCGCGCTCCTCGCACACGTGCCCGCCGACACGCCGTACGTGATGGCGTCCCTCGTTCCGGTGCCGGCGGCGCTGTGGGGGAAGATCAAGGCCGCGGTCGGCGATCGGCTCGGCGTGGCGCTGCGGGCGGCGGTCGCGGGTGGCTCCGACGACACGGCCGGCGCCGTGATGACGGCGGTGATGGCCGAGCTCGAGGGCAAGGGGGACGCGGCGGGCCTGGCCTCGCTCGGCCTGACGGCCACGCCCAACTACGTGATCTACGGCCTCGGGCTCGCGCCGATGGTGGTCCGGGTCGACATCGCGGACGAGAACGTGCTGCTCGCCACCCTCGAGCGGGTGGCGCGCCGCGCCCAGCTGACGCTGCCGGCACCGGCCGAGCTCGCGGGTCGGCGCTACTGGCGGCTCGAGCCCGGCGATGATGCATCGCTGATCATCAGCATCGCCGCCAGGCAGCTCGTGATCGCGATGGGCCCGACGACGGCGGTCGACAGCCAGCTCGCGCTGATCCTCGGCTCGCAGCTCCCGCCTGCCAGCCTCGGCACCAGCCGCGGGCTGCAGGCGGCGTACGGCGCGCACGGGTTCGGCCCGCACTTCCTCGGCTACCTCGACGTCCGGCGCATGCTCGAGGAGGCGATCGCCCTCGTCGGTGCGCCGAGCTCCGGGTGCCGCTCCGAGACCGCCGCCCTCGCGGGCCGGCTCCCGCGCGTGGTGATGGGCTACGAGCTCGGCGCGAGCCGGATGACCGGCGGCGCGGTCCTCGAGCTCGCGCCCGACGTGCGGGCCAAGGTCGCCGGCCTGCGCCGCGCGGTGCCGGGCCTGGAGCCGGTGATGGCCAACACGCCGCTGCTCGCGATCGGCGTCGGGCTCGATCTCGAGCGCGGTCGCCTGCTCGCGCGCGATGCG
This sequence comes from Kofleriaceae bacterium, assembly GCA_964203225.1. Lineage (GTDB taxonomy): Bacteria > Myxococcota_A > Polyangia > Haliangiales > Haliangiaceae > JABFXX01. The sequence goes on along the minus strand of CAXNMK010000001.1, from coordinate 541,551 downwards.
GCCGAGGCGGTCGCCACGCTCGGCGGGGCATGCGACCTCCGCGAGCTGACGTCGGTCACCGACGACCTGATCCGCGGGCTCGCGCAGCCGCTGCCGCCGGTGGTGGCGGGGATCGCCGGCGGCGCCGTCGCGATCTACGACCTCGTGCTGGGCGACGCGCTGATGCCGAAGCAGGTCGATGCGCTCGGCCTCCTCGCCGCCGACAAGCCCGCGGCGCTGCTCGAGATGCTGGCGCAGGGGCTGCCGATCTCCGTGCCGGCCGACGGCAAGCTCCACCCGATCGCGGTACCCGGCGTGCAGCTCCCCGGCGAGCTCGTCGGCGGGATCGGCGCGAAGGCGCTCGTGCTCGCGATGGGCGCGCGGGCGCGGACGGTCGCGACCACCGCCCTGACAGCCCCCGCGGGCGGCACCGCCCCGCTGCTCGCGATGGCCTACGACTACGGCCGCGTCCTCGCCCTGCAGGCGGCGTTCGGACGGCTCGTGGGCCGCCTCGGTGGCGAGGACACCACCGCGTCGGATGCCGAGGCCTCGCTCAACGAGGGCCTCGCCGCGCTCTACGGCCGCGCGAGCTTCGCCGCCGATGTCACGGACAAGGGCGTCGTGATGTGGGGCACGATCGAGCTCAAGTGAGCCGGGCGTGACGGCCGCCACCCACGGGCTCCCGACCACCGAGATCGACCACCGTCAGCCCCGCTGCGCTACTTGAGCTGGCGCTCGAGGAACACGAGCTGGTCGGCGACCTTCTCCACGGTCTGCGCGACCATGTCGGCGCCGCCGTGGCCCGCGTTGCGCTCGATGCGCAGCAGGATCGGCGCCGGGCCGGTCTGCTGGGCCTGCAGCAGCGCCGCGAGCTTGCGGGCGTGCAGCGGATCCACGCGGTCGTCATGGTCGGACGAGTCGAACAGCACCGCCGGGTACGCACGCGGGCCGGCGTCGGCGCCGACGCGGTACGGCGAGTAGCCCCAGATCGCGGCGAACTGCGCGGGATCCTCGGCCGAGCCGTACTCCGGGATCCACGTCTTGCCCGAGCCACTCAGGTGGTAGCGCAGCATGTCGAGCAGCGGCACCGAGCAGATCACGGCCTTGTACAGGTCCGGGCGCTGGGTCACCGCCGCCCCGACGAGCAGGCCGCCGTTCGAGCCGCCCCAGATCGCGAGGTGCGCCTTCGAGGTCCAGCCGTCCTTGATCAAGAACTCGGCCGCGCCGATGTAGTCGTCGAACACGTTCTGCTTGTTGAGCAGCATGCCGGCGCGATGCCACTCCTCGCCGTACTCACCACCACCGCGCAAGTTCGGGATCGCGTACACGCCGCCGCGCTCGATCCACACCGCGCGCGACGACGAGAACCCCGGCGTCATGTTGACGTTGAACCCGCCGTACCCGTACAGGATCGTCGGGTTCGAGCCGGTGCGCTGCGTGCCCTTCTTGTAGAGCAGGAACATCGAGACCCTGGTGCCGTCCTTCGACGGGTAGAACACCTGCTCGGCCACCATGTTCGTGGTGTCGACGGGCAGCGTGATGCGCGCCCACTCCGTGACCGCGCCGGTCTTGATCGAGGTCTTGTAGATCAGCTGCGGCTCGGTGAACGAGGTGTAGCCGATGTAGCCGGTGTCCTCGTCGGGGTTGCCGCTGATCCCGCCGGTGGTGCCGAGGGGCGGCAGCGCCACCTTGCGAACGAGCGCGCCGTCGAGCGTGCGCAGCTCGACCTCGCTGGCGGCGTTGCGCAGGTAGGTCGCGGCGAGGTGGTTGCCGACGATGCTGATGCCGTCGAGCGTGGCCTCGCTCTGCGGGATGATCTCCTTCCACGCGGCGCGATCGAGCTTGCGCGGATCGACCTTGAACACCCGGTAGCGCGGGGCACCATCGTTGGTCGTGACGTAGAGCTGGTCCTTCCACACGTCCACGGTGAAGTTGGCGTCGACGCCCTGGACCAGCGTCTGCCACGGCGCGCCGGCCTTGCGCGCGTCCTTGATGAACACGTCGCTCGAGTTCCAGCCATGCTGGATCGACACGATCAGCCAGTGGCCATCGCGCGACACGTAGCCGCCGATGAACGACTCGGCGTTGCCGGTCGCCGGGTGGACCAGCGCGTCCTTGTCCGCATCCTTGCCCAGTACGTGGAGCTTGACCTCGGCGAAGCCCGGCCGCTCGGCGATCGTGACCTTGCCCCCGAGGGCACCGACTGGCGGGACCTGCGTGTAGTAGAAGCCCTTGCTATCGGCGGTCCACGACGCGCCGGAGTACTTGGTGCCGGCGATCGTGTCGGGCAGATCCTGGTCGGTCGCGACCTCGCGGATCTTCGTGACGGTCTCGTCGGAGTTGTTCTCCTTGATCGCGTACGCGACGTACCTGCCGTCGTGGCTCGGGTACCAGCCGCCGAGGCCCTTGGTGCCATCGGCGCTCCACGCATTGGGATCGAACAGCACCTTCTCGGCGCCGGCCTCGCCCTGCTTCCAGTAGACGATCGTCTTCTCCTTGTCCGCGTGCTTGCGCGTGTAGAAGAACCGCCCCTGCTTGTGCGTCGGCGCGCTGATCGCGTCGTAGTAGAACAGCGCCTTGAGCCGGGCCACGAGCGCCTCGCGGCCCGGCAGCTTGCCGAGCTCGGCGCGGGTGAACTCGTCCTGCGCCTTCATCCACGCCTGGACCTCCGGGCTGTGCTCGTCCTCGAGCCAGCGGTACGGATCCGCGACGGTCTTGCCGTGGAGCGTCTCGACGATCGCGTCGGTGCGCGTCGCAGGCCAGGGATGGATCGAGGTCGTGGACGAGGTCGAGGTGGGATCGGGCATGGGCGTGGTGGGCTTCGTGGTCGCAGGCAGGTCCGCCGGGATCACGGGCGGAGCCGACGAGCCGCCACACGCCGCGATCACGAGCAGCCAGGAGAGCGTACGCATCCCGCCGATCTACCACGGCGCAGGTCCGGTTCACGGCCGACGCGGCCACCCCCCGGACGGACCGGACAGCGATGCACCAGATCACGGGCACCTGGCGTGGCGCGTGCGTTGCTTGCGCTGCCTGCACGATGACCACCCGCCCGCACGACGCGCTGTTCAAGGCGGTGTTCGAGGTCCCCGCCCACGCGGTCGCGCTGTGCCACGCGGTCCTCCCGGGCGAGGTGTACAACGCGCTCGACTGGACGACGCTCGAACGCGAGAGCCCGTCCTTCGTCGATCGGGATCTCGCCGATCTCCACGGCGACCTGCTGTTCAGCGTCGCAGCGAGCGCGCAGCAGGCGCGCGTCCTCGTCTACGTGCTCGTCGAACACCAGAGCCGTGTGGACGTCGACATGCCGCTGCGCCTGCTCGGATACCTGGTCCAGATCTGGAGCCGCGAGCGCCGCGCGGCCCCGCAAGCGCCGCTTCCGGTGATCCTGCCAATCGTCATCAGCCACGCCCCCGGTGGGTGGACAGCGCCACGCTCGCTCGAGGAGATGTTCACCCCCGAGCACCTCGCGTCGCATGGCGCCCTCGCCGCCTTCGTTCCACAGCTCCGGGTCCTCGTCGAGGACCTTGGCGAGCTGTCGAACCACGACCTCGTCACCCGGCTCCCATCGCTGGTGCCCCGCCTGACCTGGTGGGTGCTCCGGGACGGCCGCGATCGCGAACGCCTCCTCGCCAACCTCGCGTTCTGGGGCGCCTCGCTCGACGAGGCCGCGTGCGCGGACGCCCACGCACTCCACCAGATCCTGCGCTACCTGACCACCGTGAATGATCAGCTCCCGCTCGAGGCGTTCCATGCCAAGCTCGACGAGCACGCCCCCGTCACCGCCGAGGCCGCCATGACCATCGAAGAACAGCTACTCCACAAAGGTCGCGAGCAAGGTCGCGAACAAGGTCTCGAACAAGGTCTCGAACAAGGTCTCGAACGAGGTCTCGAACGAGGTCTCGAACGAGGTCTCGAACGAGGCCGCCGCGAGACGCTGCGGACGCTGCTCGTCCTCAAGTTCGGCCCGCTCACGCTCGTTCACGAAGAGCGCCTCGGCACCGCCGCGGCCGACGAACTCGGGCAGTACCTCGAGCGCTTCGTCACCGCGTCCAGCCCCGCCGACGTACTCGGCAGCTGAGCGGAGCGATGCCGCGCAGCAGCCGTTCCCGCTGGCGTCAGCGCGCGATGCCGATCGCCGTGCGCACGCGATCGAGGGTCCGGCGGGCGGTGGCGCGGGCCTTGGCGGCGCCGGTCGCGAGCAGCGCGTCGAGCTTCGCCGGATCGGCCATCAGCGCGTCGTAGCGGCCGCGCGCCTCGCCGAGTTCGACCTCGAGCCGATCGAGGAGCGCCTTCTTGGCGTCGCCCCACCCGATGCCGGCGCGGTAGCGGTCCGCCAGCGCGCGGGCCTCGTCGGCCGACGCGACGGCCTTGAAGATCTGGAAGATCGTCGACGTGTCCGGATCCTTCGGCGCCTCGGGCGGCGTCGAGTCGGTGACGATCTGGTTGACGACCTTCTTCATCTGCTTCGGCGCCGCGAACAGCGGGATCTGGTTGCCGTAGCTCTTGGACATCTTGCGGCCGTCGACGCCGGGCACGATCGAGGTGGTGTCGTCGAGCTTGGCCTTCGGCAGCCGCAGGACCTCGGCACCGTAGACGTGGTTGATCCGCTGCGCGATGTCGCGCGCGATCTCGACGTGCTGGACCTGGTCCTTGCCGACCGGGACGAGGTCGACGTCGAACGCGAGGATGTCCGCGGCCATCAACACCGGGTAGCTGTACACGCCGATGTTGATCTCGGCGTCGACGTCCTGCTCGCCGCGCTCCTGCGCCGCCGCGACCGCCGCCTTGTAGGCGTGGGCCTTGTTCATCCACCCCTTCGACGTGAAGCAGGACAGCACCCACGCGAGCTCGAAGATCTCGGGGACGTCGGACTGCCGGTAGAACTGGGTGCGCTCGGGATCGAGGCCCATCGCGAGCCAGGTCGCCGCGACCTCGTAGGTCAGCTGGCGCAGATCGGCCGCGGACTTGACCGTGGTCAGCGCGTGGTAGTCGGCGATGAAGTACATCGCCTCGAGGCCCTCGTCGGCGAGCCGCAGCGCCGGGCGGATCGCGCCGAGCAGGTTGCCGATGTGGGGGCTGCCCGTCGGCTTGATTCCCGTGAGGACGCGAGGAGGCACGGGCCGGTGGTACCGCACTTCCCCGGGGGCGAGAAGCCGCGGTCCCGGTTCAGCTCCACGGGGCTCCGCCCCGCCCTACGCGGCAAGCCGCGCAGGGTTCCCACCCCGTTCTCGAGACTGTTTCACAGTCTCTCAGGGCGCCGCGCCGTACTGCGGGAGATCGATCAGCCACGCGCCGCGCGCCTTGACGAGCTGCATGCGGGCGCGCCCGGTGGGCGACACCAGCTCGACCACGGCGTGGTCCCCGAACTCCTCGACCACGGTGATGTCGGTCGGGGCCGCCACGTCGGTCGAGCTGCCGATCGAGAGCAGATCGGCGGCGCTGTAGCGGGTGGCCGCACCGACCAGATCGGTGGTGCGCTTGGCTTCGAGTTCCAGCCGCTCGCGGGTGCGCGGGGCGAGCAGGCGGAACACGCCCTCGCGGTCCCCGGTCTTGGCGGCCTGGAGCATCTGCCGGACCGCGACCTCGGGGCCGGGCTGGCTGACCCGGCAACTCCGGCCAGCGACCGCCGCGGCCAGCGCCATCGCCGCGAGCGCGCTCGCGACCGCGGCCACTGTCGATCGCCGGGAGGTCAGTGCGAGGCCCATGTGTTCGTCCAGGTGAAGCGTTGGTCTTGCCCTTGCATTGACACTCAGGCACGGTCGGTGGTCGGACGGCGGCGATCGGGTCCGCGGCCTCGACGAACGACCGGGCGAGAACTCAGTTTCATCGGCGTTTCTGTGTACTTGTGACCCAGGTTACCGTCAACTACACTGTGGAATTCAGGGTGGCTTCACACGTGGATAACGTAAAGCCCTCAGGAGGCACTTCGATGCGCGCACGGACCCTTGCTCAATGGATCGGCGGACTTGGCCTCGCTCTCGCCACGCAGGCGTGTGTCGTTCGAGAGACGACCCCTGTGAACAGCGGTTACGGGTACGGCCGCGGCTACGCACAGGGCGGCGTGACCGTGGGCCAGCCCAACCCGTACTACGTCTCGAGCATGCCACCGGAGCCGCTCTACGAGCAGATGTCGGTGTCGCCCGGCTTCGGCAACGTGTGGATCGACGGCTACTGGCACTGGAACGGCTACGAGTGGGTGTGGGTTGGGGGCCGCTGGGAGCAGCAGCAGGACGGCTACGTCTACGTCCAGCCGTTCTACAACTGGCAGGACAACCGCTACAGCTACACCCCGGGCTACTGGTCGACCCGCGATCGCGTCCCGCAGGGCTGGAACGTCCGCGATCACCGCGACGGCCGCCCGACCGTGATCGTCCCGCCGCAGGGCGGTGGTGGCTGGGGCACCGGGGGCGGATCGCGTCCGCCCGGCGGCATCTCGCAGCCGCAGCCGCAGCCCGGTCGCCCCGACTGGAACGACAACCGCCCAGGCGTCCGAGACCCCGGCCCGCGCAACCCGCCCGGACCGGCCACCCAGCCGAACCCGCCCGGTCGCCCCGACTGGAACGACAACCGCCCGGGCATTCGTGACCCCGGCCCGCGCAACCCGCCCGGACCGGCCACCCAGCCGAACCCGCCCGGTCGCCCCGACTGGAACGACAACCGCCCGGGCATTCGTGACCCCGGCCCGCGCAACCCGCCCGGACCGGCCACCCAGCCGAACCCGCCCGGCCGCCCCGACTGGAACGACAACCGCCCGGGCATCCGTGACCCGGGACCGCGCAACCCGCCCGGCCCGTCGACCCCGCCCGGTCCGTCGACCCCGCCCGGCCCGAGCACCCGGTTCCCGGATCGCGGGCCGCCGTCCGACATCCGCACCCCTGGGCCCCGTAACCCGCCCGGCCAGATCGGTGGGCAGGGGGGGGGGCCGCCCCCGGGCCGTCCCGTCGGTCCGCCCCCGGGCTACGGTGGCGGGAATGGCAATGGCGGCAGTGGTGGTGGGCAGCCCCCGTCGCGCCCGGTCGGTCCGCCCCCGGGCGTCGGTGGTGGGAACGGCAACGGTGGCGGTGGTCAGCCGGCGCGCCCGGTCGGTCCGCCCCCGAGCGTGGGTGGTGGCAACGGTGGCGGCGGCAATCGCCCGTCCGCTCCGCCCCCGAGCAGCAATGGTGGTGGACGCCCGTCCGCCCCGCCGCCGAGCGCCCAGCCGGCGCCCTCGAGCCCGCCCGCCGCGGGTGGTCCGCCCCCCGGCCGCGGCCGCCGCCGCTAGGGATGTCCCCGGGGCGGCACGCCCCGCACGACGCTGAAGGCGCCCCCCTGACCGGGCGCCTTCGGTCGTTTCGGCCGGGTCGTTTCGGCCGGTCCGTCCGCCGGGATGCGCCGAGCCGTGGAGGCCGCGCAGGGCCGGGTGTGGTGTGCCGCGTGTGAACGCAGCTTCTCGATCGGCTGCGGGCGGCTACTCGACGCGGAGGGCGCGCTCGAACTCCTCGGGGTTCGAGGACGCGTAGATCGCCGTCTCCATCGAGACCAGGCCGGCGTTGACCAGGTCGATCAGGTGCTGGTCGAACAGCTGCATCGAGTACAGGTCGCGCCCCTTGCGGATCAGCTCCGGAATGTCCCCGAGCCGCCCCGAGCGGATGCACTCGCGGATGGTGCGAGTGACGCGGAGGATCTCGACGGCGGGCAGCCGGCGGCGACCGTCCTTGGCGGCGAGCAGGCGCAGCGAGACGACCGCCTGGAGACAGTCGCCGAGGCGGTCGCGGATCACGTCCTGCGCGTCGCTCTCGAACAGCCCGACGATCCGCTGGATGGTGCCCATCGCGTCCGGGGTGTGGAGCGCGGACAGCACGAGGTGGCCGGTCTCGGCGGCCTTGAGGCAGATCGAGGCGGTCTCGCGGTCGCGGATCTCGCCGACCATGATCACGTCCGGATCCTGGCGCATCGCGGCGGTCATCGCGTCCTTGAAGGACTCGGTGTCCGAGCCGACCTCGCGCTGGATGATCATGCACTTCTGCGGCTCGTGGATGAACTCGATCGGATCCTCGATCGTCACGATGTGCGCGTGCCGGGTCTCGTTGATGTACCGCATCATCGCGGCCATCGACGTGGTCTTGCCGTTGCCCGTGGCTCCGGTGATCAGCACGAGGCCTCGTCGCGCATCGGCGATCTCGGCGAGCACGGGCGGCAGGTTGAGCTGCTCGATCGAGAGCACCTGGATGGGGATCAGGCGCAGCACGATGCCGACGGCCCCGCGCTGCCGGAAGATCGACGCGCGGAACCGACCGCGCTGCGCGAGCGAGTACGACACGTCGATCTCGGCGAACCGGCGCGTGAAGTCCACCGTCGTGTTGCGATCCTCGAGGATCTGCTTGGCGATGCCCTCGGTGTCCTGCGAGGTCAGCGGCGGGACCTTGATCGCGCCGAGGAGCTCGCCGTGGAGGCGGTAGTGCGGCGGGTAGCCGACCTCGAAGTGGATATCCGAGACCCCGCGCTCGATGCCGAACGCCAGGAGCTTGTGGAACGCGTTCCGGTCCATCACGTGCGATTCAGTTTAGACCGGGTCGCCCCGGTCCGCGCCCGTCCCCCGGCGGGTTTTCGCCAGTCGCCCCCGCCCCCGGCTTCTGCAGGCTCTCCAGGAGCGCCTCCCCGGTCGCCTCCTCGTCATACAGGGGCTGCCAGGGTAGCGTGGGCTCCGAGACCGGGGGCTGGTCCGAGGCGCGCGGCCGGGGCCGCTCGCCCGCGGCGGCCAGGGGCAGGGCGAAGTCGTTGGTGATCTCGTCGTCGGCCCGCCCGAACGCGTTCGCAGGGATCGCGTTCTGGGAGCCGATGCCGAACACGAGGTTCCGGCCGGTCGTCGGCCGGGCCCTGCGGATCGGCAGGTCGCGGTCGTCCTCGTCGTCGTCGTCGTGCGCGACCATCGCCACCGCCTGGACGTTCGGGCTCAGGTTGCGGAGCTCGGCGCGGACCTCGTCCTTGAGCTGGACGAACGGCGGCGCCGGGCGCGCCATGTAGTAGCCCTGCCCGTAGCGCAGGCCGAGGTCGCGCAGCGCGATCACGTCCTCGAGATCCTCGATACCCTCGGCGACCATGACGGCGTCGATGGTGTCCGCGATGTGGCGCAGCGAGCGCAGCATCTCCCGCTTGACCGTCGAGCGCGCGATGCCGCGGACCAGGACGTCCGAGATCTTGATGAAGTGCGGGCGCAGCGACATCACCGTCTCGAGGTTCGAGTGCCGGGTGCCGACGTCGTCGATCGCCACGCCGAACCCCATCGCCGTGTACGTCGCGAGCGCGCGCTTGAACGACGCGAAGTTCTCGATCGCGAGCTTCTCGGTGATCTCGAACACGATGTTCGCGGGGGTCAGCCCGGCGGCGGACAGGAGGTTGCCGACCTCGACCTCGATGAACGCCGCGTCGTAGAACGACATCGGCAGCAGATTCACGAACAGCCGGTGGACCGGCTCGAGGGTCTTGGCGTTGCGCAGCGCACCGCGGAAGCACGCCCGGTCGAGCTCGACGGTGAGGTCGACCTCGTCGGCGATCGCGAACAGCGTGGCCGGCGACTCGAGCGACGCCCCCCGCGGACCGCGGGTCAGCGCCTCGTAGGCGAAGATGTCGCCGGTGCCGAGGTCGACGATCGGCTGGTACACCGAGGACAGGCCCTCGCCGAGGATCAGGTCCTGGAGGGTCGAGCGCTCGCGGTGGGCCTTGCGCTCGCGCAGGTTGCGCGTGTTGTCGGCGGCCTCGGCCACCAGGCGCGAGGTCAGGCGCTCGGGGCGCAGCAGCGAGTTGCCGAGGACGCGGGCCGCGCCGACCGTGATCCGCGGCTGCTCGCGCAGCACGTCCTTGACCATCGGGGCGAGCGCCTCCTCGACCGCCTTCTCGACGGTGGCCGCCAGCGCCTCGAGGTCGACCCGGTTCCCGCTCGCCCGCGGCACCAGGAACACGTGGTAGCCGTCCCCGTCGCCGGACCGGCAGATCAGATCGCCGGGGGCGAGCACCTCGCCGCGCAGGTCGTTGAGCACGCGCGCGGCGTGATCGTAGATCTCGCTGTGGTGCTGCACGCCGAGGTCGAGCTCGACCTTGTGCAGGCGCGACAGATCGACGAGCAGGCACGACAGCGCGCGATCGCGGTTGAGGATCGCGGTGACCTCGGCCTGCCGCTCCTGGTAGGGCCGGAACCCGTCGATCTGCTCCTGCGGCTTGTGGAACGGGCGGCTCGAGCGCGCCTCGGCCGGATCCCCGCCGGAGAAGAACTGCACGCGCCCGGGGCCGCCGCGCTTGGCGCCGCGCAGCGCGGCCTCCGCGGCGGTCAGCAGGCCCTCGGGATCGGCCGCGTCGTCGGGCAGGCTCGCCACGCCGATCGACAGCGACATCGTGCGGCCGCCCGGCATGTCGGCCGAGCCCACGGCGTCGCGCATGCGCGCGGCCTTGACCAGCGCGCCGGCCTTGGCGGTCTCGGGCAACAGCACCACGAACTCCTCGCCGGAGTAGCGGGCCACGATGTCCGAGGTCCGCACGCGATCGGGCGAGTCGTCCTCCTGCAGCGTCTGCGCGATCCGCCGGAGGATCTCGTCCCCGACCTGGTAGCCGAGGTCGTAGTTGACCGTCGCGAACCCATCGATGTCGGCGATCAGGATCGACAGCGGCTGGCCGTAGCGCAGCGCGCGCGCGATCTCCTCGCGGAGCCGCTCCTGGAACGCGCGGTGGGTGTACAGCCCGGTCAGGTTGTCGCGCAGGGTCAGCGCATCGAGCTGGTGACCCATCTGGGCGAGCTGCTCGGCGGCCGCCGTGATCTCGCGTCCGCGGGACTCGAGCTGCTGCTCGTGCTCGCGCAGCTGGCTGTTGGCGTGCCGCAGCTGGGTGACCAGGCGGAGGTTGTCGCGCTCGAGGTGGAACACCGCGACCTGCTGGTCGACGACCTGGACCAGGTCCAGGAGCTTCCACGGCTTGGCGACGACGTAGTGCAGGTGCCCGGCGGCGAGTGCCGCGGTCAGCTCGGCGGTGTCTGGATAGCCGGTGCCCACCGCGCGCCGGCATCGCGGGCGCAGCTGGGAGATCCGCTCGAGCAGCACCTGCCCGGCCATGCCCGGCATCCGCTGATCCGCGAGCACACACGCCACCTCCGGGTTCGCATCGACGAGACGAAGGGCCTCCTCACCGCTGGTCGCGAGGAGCACGCCGTAGCGCTCCCCGAGCGCGCCTGCCAGCGCGCTCAAGATGGTCGGGTCGTCGTCCACACAGACGACGATCGGCTTCCCTGCCTCCTCCGTGATCGGCGCTTCGGGCTCGACTACCAATGTGGTCTCAGTATCTCCCTCCCGCGGAGCACTGTGAAGAGGATCGCACCGGTGGTGACACAGGCGCCAAACGACGACACCCTGGGCCGACGCATCGCGTCGTCGCGGTCGGGCTCAGTACTCGCAGACGTACGCGTAGGCACCCGCGCCGATCGGCGGCGGGGCACACGGGCGATCGTCCCAGGTGCCCCCGCGGGCGCCCTCGACCACCATGCAGTCCTCCTCGAAGCCGCCGTTGCCGTTGTTCGGCTCGCCGGCCCGCCAGTTGGTGAAGGTGAGGCCCGCCCCCGACGACCACAGGAACGTGTCCTCGGTCACCGCGTCGGTCGCGCCGACGAACGCGGTGACCCCGCCGATCAGCGCGGTCACCGCCTGGTTGGTCTGCGCCGACGCGATCACGACGAGCCGCGCGCTCAGCGACGCACACGCGGCCTGTGCGCCGGCGTAGGTCGCCGGGGTCCTGTAGACCACCAGGCACGCGCCATTGCTGACGACGCGGGCATCGCCGCCCGCACACGCGCGCGCATCGGCGGGGGCGTCCACGACCTCCGCGTCCACGACATCCATGACATCCGCGACAGCCGCGGCGTCGCGCAGCTGGTTCGGATCGAGCTCGGCCCCGCAGCCCGTGAGGGCGGCGATCACCAGGGCGGTGACGGGGCGGGCCTGGCGCACCCTGGCATTGTGCCCCTACCTGGCCACGCAACGCACCGTTTTCGCGCCCAGGTCACCTCACGCTCGGCCGCCGCCGCCCGTGCCGGGAAGCGGCGCGCGCACGCGGGTTGGTGCTAGGTTCCGCCGACATGAGGCTTACACAGGTCCCGGCCCCCCTCGTCCTCATCATGGCGGCCGGGCTGGGCACGCGGATGAAGAGCGAGACGCCGAAGGTCCTCCACAAGGTCGCCGGCCGGCCGCTGCTGCACTGGGTGGTCACCGCCGCGCGCGCCGCGGGCGCCGGCCGCGTGGTCGCGATCCTCGGGCACAAGCATGACCAGGTGCGCGCCGCCCTCGACGCCAGCTTCGGCGCGGGCAGCGTGGAGGTCGCGCTCCAGACCGAGCAGCGCGGCACCGGCCACGCCGTGCAGTGCGCCCTGCCCGCCCTCGCCGACGAGCCCGACGACCGGATCGTCCTGATCCTGACCGGCGATGCGCCACTGCTCGCCAGCGAGCGGATCTCCGAGCTGACCGCCGCGTGTGCCGCCTCGCCCGCCGGCCTGGCGCTGCTGTCCACCGTCCCGCCGCGCCCGATGCCGTACGGCCGGCTCGTGCGCGACGCGGCCGGCACGCTCCAGCGGATCGTCGAGCACGCCGACGCCACCCCGGCCCAGCGCGCGATCACCGAGACCAACGCCGGGTTCTACGCGATCAAGCTCGGGCACCTGCGCGCCGACCTCGCGAGCCTGCGCGCCGACAACGCCAAGGGCGAGCTGTACCTGACCGACCTCGTCGCTCACGCCGCCGCGCGCGGCGGGGCCACCTCGATCGACGCGCCGTTCACCGAGGTCGCGGGCATCAACGACCGCGTCGACCTCGCCGCCGTCGAGCTCGCGGCGCGCCACCGGATCAACGAGGCGTGGATGCGCGCTGGCGTGACCATGGTCGATCCCGCGAGCACGTACATCGACGCCGAGGTCGGCCCGCTCGGCAAGGACGTGTGGATCGGCCCCGGCGTCGCGCTGCGCGGCAAGACCTCGATCGGCGACGGTGCCCGGATCGACGTCGGCTCGGTGCTGACCGACACCACCGTGGCCGCCGACGCCCACCTCAAGCCGTACTCCGTGGCGACCGAGAGCATGATCGGCGCGCGCGCGCAGGTCGGCCCGTTCTCGCACTGCCGCCCCGAGTCGCGCCTCGACGAGGACGTCCACATGGGCAACTTCGTCGAGACCAAGAAGACCCACCTGATGGCGGGCGCCAAGGCCAACCATCTCGCCTACCTCGGCGACGCGTCGATCGGGCAGAAGGCCAACATCGGCGCCGGCACGATCACGTGCAACTACGACGGCGTCCGCAAGTCCAGGACCACGATCGAGGCCGGCGCGTTCATCGGCTCGGACTCGCAGCTGGTGGCGCCCGTGACCATCGGCCGCGATGCCTACGTGGGCGCCGGCTCGACGGTGACCAAGGACGTCCCGCGCGGCGCCCTCGCGCTGACCCGCGTCAAGCAGGTCAACATCGAGGGCTGGGCGGAGCGGTTCCGCGAGGCCCAGGTCAAGCGCAAGAGGACCGGCGAGTAGCCGCGCCGCGCGGTGCACGCCGAGCTCGACCACGTCGATCGCACCGCGGCCGTGGGACGCCGCACCCTCGCGATCCAGGCCGACCACCGCCCGGCCAGCGAGATCGAGCGCGAGCCCACGGTGGCGGCGCTGTTCGCTCTCGCCCGCGTGCTGCTGGCGTGGACGTACACGCTCCCCGACGGGCGCGCCGTCGACGGCGTGGCCTACGAGGTGGCAGAGCCTCCCTCCCCGCTCGTGCTGGAGGCGCTGACCTGCGCGGGCGCCGTGCTCGTGCGCCACGGCGAGCGGCCGGGTGCCCCCCTCGGGCCCCGCGCGCCGGGCGCGATCAGCGAGCTCGCGGCGCGGCTGCTCGGGGCGCTCGCGCGCGAGGCGATCGCGCGGATCGGCGTGCGAGATCCGGCGGTCGCGCTGCGCATGCTCGAGGACCAGACCACGGTGGCGCCCCCGCCCAAGGCCGGCGCGCCGCACGCGTACTGGCGGCGCGTCCTCGAGCTGTCGGCGCTGACCGGCGAGCTGCTGCGCGCGCGGTTCCCCGCCGGGCGCTGGGTCGCCACCGACCGCGCCGTGGTGCCGCTCGGCTTCGAGATCCCGGGGCCCGACGGCACCACCGTGCTGCTGCCCACCAACCGCGCGCAGCGGGTCGTCGAGGGCGCCGGCGAGAGCCTGCTGCTGCTGCTGCCCGCGGCAGCCGAGGCGCTCGCGCAGCCCGGCGGCGAGCGCGGCGGCCCGCTGATGCCGAGCCTGCGCGATCGCGCCACGCTCGATCTCGACGAGATCGCGTGGGTGCCGCTGTTCGACGGGCCCGGCGCCGCTCACCCCGAGGTCCCGGTGATCGTGCTCGGCGTCGACGGCGAGACCACGTTCGGCGTGCTGCACCGCGCCGGGTTCGAGCGGCCCGTCGCCGAGGCGCTGGCGGAAGCGCTCGCGCGGCTGCCCGCGGTGATCCCGACGATCGAGGAGATCCACGCGGACGACCTCGTGCTGCTCGCCGCCACCGGCAGCTACTTCGCCGCCGAGAAGCTCCTCGACCGCGGGTTCCTGCGCGGCCTCCACGCCGAGCTCGCCGCGCCCGTTCTCGCGGTGGCCGTGCCGGCGCGCGGGCTGCTCGTGGCGACCGCGGCCCACGACGCCGCCGGCCTCGCCCGGTTCTCGCGGCTCGCCCGGCTGCGGTTCGAGGACAGCGGCTCGCGCGCGCTGTCGCCCGCGGTGCTGCTCGTCGAGGACGGCGCGATCACCGACGCGTTCACCCGTGGGTCCGGTGGTGTGCCCGAGGGAACGCTCGACGCCGAGACCTCGCCGGCCTCCCCCGCGCGCGCTACGTTCTGGCGCCGGCTGTTCCGCCGCACGTCATGACGCACCACCACCTCGCGCTGCTCGCCCTCGCCCTCGTCCTCCCTGCCTGCAAGTCCCGCGATGAGGCCGCCCGGCACGCCCCGACCGCCCCCGCCGAGGTGGCGCGCGACGCGGGGCTCCCGGACGCCGCCTCCGCCGCGCCGTGGCCCGAGCTCGACGGCCTCCCCCGCGCCGAGCCGCTGCGCGTGATCACGCTGCCGTCGCGACCGGATGTCCCGCGGTTCGACGTCGGCGGGCCCGCGATGCTCGGCGACCTCGCGGTGGTCAGCTCGTCGCAGCTCGGGTTCGCCGCGGTCGACTGGCGCCGGGGCGGGATCGCGTGGACGCGGCCGGCCGGCGCCCACGTCGCGCCCCCGGTCGCCACCACCGACGCCGTGATCCTGATCGGTGCGTGTGTGACGCCGCCCGAGGTCCCCGCGGACCATGCGCTGCTCGGCTGCCTGCGCGTGGTGACCGCCTCCGGCGCAGACCAGGCCTACGTCGCGATCCACGGCCGCGGGCTCGACGCGTTCGCGGGAGCCGCAGGGCCCCAGCAGGTCTGGCTCGACGGCGACACCGCCGTGCGCTGGCGGCGCGGCGACGAGGCCGTGCGCGTGGACCTCGCGACCGGCGTGGCCACCCCGACCCCCGCGGTCGCGCCGCCGGTGACCGTCGTCTACCAGGATCGGCGCTGGGACATCGCGCATGTCGACGGCAAGCTGGTCGCCACCCACGGGACCGGGGCGAAGGCGGGCAAGCTCGCCTGGCAGACCGACAGCGAGATCACCTCGCTGCTCGGAGCGGTGTGGATGCCCGAGCAGTCGCCGCTGGTGAGGTTCGCGACGATCACGACATTCGGCACCCCGTCCGGGGGCGTGCCCGAGGTCCGGCTGCTCGACCTCGACGCCACCGGCTCGATGAACGGCACCGCGGCGTGGACCCCGGTGCCGGGGATCTCGCTGCTCGGCCAGGCGATCTCGCCGGTCGGGGACGCGGCGCTCGCGATCCGGCTCGACCGCTCGATCAAGCGCGACTTCATCGCCGCGTACGCCGCCAACGCGCTGCTGATCTACGTCTACCCCCTGCCCGTGGTGGCCCGGCCAGACCCGGTCGGCGTGGGGATCGCGCTCGCGGCGGACCGCGCCCCCGAGGCGGTCGTGGTGTTCCACGACGGCGATCTGGTCACGGTACTGCCCCCACTGTCGGCGCCTCCCACGGCGCCGGGGGCGGCGCGGGCACCGTTGGAAAACACCACACCATAAGTTACTTAAATTACTAACGTCCGACCTGGTACGCCGGCTGCTCATGGAGATTGCCATGAGCCTCACCAAGACCGCCCTCGCCGCCTCCGCCGCCCTCAGCCTGGTCGCCTGCATCCAGAACGAGGAGACCGCCCCCGCAGGCATCGCCAAGGCGATCCCGACCTCGGCGCAGGTCCGGATCAACCTGCCCGCCGGCACGGCCCGCGCACTCGGCGAGCGTGCCCCCTGGTACGTCGCCACCCGCGACGTCACCCGGACGTTCAACGGCGGCACCGGCTGGGTCCTCGTGCTGATCCACACCATCGTCCAGTTCCCGGTCACCTCGATCAGCGGTGACACCTACACCTGGGGCCCGTGGTCCGACGCGCTCGACCCCGCCGAGTACAAGCTCGACGTCCGCGACGTCGGTGATGGCACCTACACCTACCAGCTGTCGGGCCGCAACAAGACGGCCGTCGGGTCGGCGTTCGAGGTCGTGATCGACGGCGTCGCGGATCCCCGCCCGGGCGAGCTGCAGGGCAACGGCCGGTTCCTGATCGACTTCGACGCCGGCAAGCGCGTCAACCCGATCGATGGCGCCAGCGACAAGGGCCAGATCGACGTGACGTATGACCTCGCGGCGCGCCACCTCGAGCTCGGCATCATGTCGACCGACGACGCCGGCGAGCCCGTGCTCGCCAGCTACGCCTACAACGAGACCGCCGCCGGCGGCGGCGACATGGTGTTCGACGTCGAGGGCAACGCCGGCGGCACCGCGGCCACCGAGCACATCACGCTGCGCTCGCGGTGGATGGCCGACGGCCAGGGCCGCGCGGACGCCCGCCTGGTCGGCGGGGACCTCACCACCGGCGCGATCGCCTCGGAGTGCTGGGACCCGCAGTTCGGCCGGGTGTTCTACGCCGACAACGTGAGCTTCGCCCCGACCGAGGGCGTCGAGACCGCCTGTGCGTTCGCGACCTCCGACCTGCCCCCGCTGTGATCGAGACATCCCGTCGACGAGGCTGCGGGCCTGCGGGCGGGGTGAACCACCGGGGACCGGCGTGACCGGTTCCCACGGGCTGTGACGCGGGCGCCCGGCCGGGGCGCCCGACGTCGTTTTCGGCCGTCAGCGTTGACTGTTATTGGAGGGCCGCGCTAACAACCTCGTCGGAGGATATGACCATGGCCACCATGCCCAAGGACGCTCAGGATCTGTTCGATAACCTTGTTCCGCAGGGGCTCGCGCAGTTCCCGGACAAGGCGCGCGAGATGAACGCGATCTACTGCTTCAAGGTCACGGGCGAGGGCGGCGGCGAGTGGACGGTGGACACCACCGCCAACCCGCCGACCTGCGTCAAGGGTGACAGCGGCAAGGCGCAGTGCACCGTCCAGGTCGCGCACGACGACTTCAAGACGATGCTCAGCGATCCCAACGCGGGCATGCAGCTGTACTTCCAGGGCAAGCTGATCGTCTCCGGCGATCCGATGCTCGCGATGAAGCTGCAGCAGCTGTTCGAGCTCGCCAAGGGCTAAGGCGAAGGGGCGGCGGGACCATGTCGGACCGAACCCGTGTTCTCGGTCCCGTGGCCGATGCCCTCGAGGGCATCGTGGTCCTCGACTTGTCACGGCTCCTCCCGGGGCCGTTCCTCACGATGGTGCTCGCCGACATGGGCGCCGACGTGATCAAGGTCGAGGATCCGCGTGTCGGTGACTACCTGCGCGCGTTTCCCCCGGCGAAGGGCGGGATCGGCGGGCGGTACCTCGCGATCAACCGCGGGAAGCGCTCGCTGGCGCTCGACCTCAAGCAGGCGGCCGCGCGCGCGGCGTTCCTGCGGCTCGTCGATCGCGCCGACGTCGTCGTCGAGAGCTTCCGCCCTGGCGTGATGGCCAAGCTCGGGCTGTCGTACGACGTGCTCGCCGCGCGCAACCCGCGCCTGGTGATGTGCTCGATCAGCGGGTTCGGCCAGACCGGCCCGTACGTCGAGCGCGCCGGGCACGACCTCAACTACATCGCCCTCGCCGGCGTGCTCGCGATGGGCGGCGCCGCCGATGGCGCACCCGCGATGCCCGGCGTGCAGATCGCCGATCTCGCCGGTGGTGCCCTGTGGGCCGCCACCGCGATCCTCGGCGCGCTCGTGGGCCGGTACCGCACCGGCCGCGGCGCGCACCTCGACATCTCGATGACCGAGGGCGCGCTGTCGCTGCTGACCGCCGAGCTCGGCAACCAGGACTGCGGCGCCCGCCCCACGCGCGGCACGGAGACCCTCAACGGCGGGCTCGCCGGCTACTCGATCTACGCGACCAGCGACGGCCGCTACCTCGCCGTGGCCGCGCTCGAGCCGAAGTTCTGGATCGCGCTCAACACCGCGCTCGGCCGCAAGCCCGATGTCTCCGAGATCGTCGGCAACCCGGCCGCGCAGGCGCGCACGCGCGCCGACCTCGCCGCGCTGTTCGCGAGCAAGACCGCCGCCGAGTGGGATGGCCTGCTCGCCCAGCACGATTGCTGCGTCGAGGTCGTGACCGAGCTCGGCGAGCTCGCCACCCACCCGCTCCACGTCGCGCGCGAGGTGTTCTTCACCATGGACGGAGGCGACGGCGTCGGCCCGATCCAGCAGACGCGCACGCCCCTCGGGATGCCGCGGGTGTCGCATCCGCCGCCGCGGCTCGGCCAGCACTCGCGCGAGATCCTGGTCGCTGCGGGCCTGACCGACGACGAGATCACCGCGCTCGGCTGACAGGCGCGATGCTCGGCGAGGGCCACACCCGAGCTCGCCGCCCAGGCTACGTCGCGGCCCCGTTCTCCGCAGGTGCGAGTCGGTGGTCAGCGACACCAGCACCGGCCCAGATCTCCGTCCACGCCTCGACCGAGGTCTCGCCCTCGAGGTAGCGCGCGAGCTCGCGAAACGGCTGCACGACGCGGTCGCCATCGCGCAGCTCGGTCGCCTCGCCGATCACCGGCGCCACCCTGAAGTCACGGTCGACCAGGGCGCAGGCGATCGCAGCGCCGAACACCTGGGTCGCCCAGTCACGTAGCTCCTGCTCGCTCGCGGCGCCGGCCATGTGGGAGTCCTCGACCTTGGTCAGCAGCGCGCGCAGCTCGTCGACAGCGACGGAGATCGCCGCGATCGTGAGCTCGAGGTCCGCCTGCACGAGCGCCGCCGTGGTCGCTCGCCAGCGCTTGATCCAGTAGGCCGGCGCGTCCTCCCACGTGATCTGTACGGGTGGGGTGATGCGGGCGCGCGCGACGTTCCCCGTCACCAGCGCCTGCTCGAACGCATCGGCGCCCTGGAGCAGCTCGATCGCGGGACGAGGGTCGCGCTCGATCGGGGCACCGGAGCGCCGCCGGGATCCCTTGCGTCGGGCGGGTGAGCGCGTCACTCGCGAGGTCACCGATGAACACGGCGTCACACAGCGCGCGATCTCGCTGCGCAGACGTGAGGGGCTCGGCGGTTCCGCCTGCAGCGATCGTCACCCGCTGGCAGTCCGGGCAGCGCACGACCGCGTGCAGCGTCGGGCGACGGGGGATGCGACGCGCGTGCGCGAAGGCGCCCGTGCAGTCTTCATCGCGAGGGGAGCGTCCACGGGAACCAGCCGCAGCGGCTGGGCGATCGGCGATCGCATGGGTGGTGGTCGTGGTTCCGGTCCCGGTTCCGGTCGCGGTGGCCGTCACGGTCGCAGCCGTGTTGGCGGTGCCGGGTGCGGTGCCGGTCGCGGTCGCGGTGCCGGTCGCGGTCGCGGTGCCGGTCGCGGTGCCGGTCGCGGTCGCGGTGCCGGTCGCGGTCGCGGTGCCGGTCGCGGTCGCGGTGCCGGTCGCGGTCGCGGTGCCGGTCGCGGTCGCGGTGCCGGTCACGGTGCCGGTCGCGGTGCCGGTCGCGGCCTGAAGGTCGGCATCGGCGTCGGCATCGGCGTCGGCATCGGCATCGGCATCGTTGCAGTCCCCGCGGGACTGACCTGAGCCAACGTCAATCTCGAAGGCGCGCCGGCACAGGAGCGAGATCACCTCCCGGTGTTCGAGCGCCTCGCCGCACTCCGCCTCGAGCGCTTGGTGGGTGACGGGGGTCCGGCCGAACTTCCGCAACCAGCCGTCAGGCCACTGGCCACACGGTGGCTGGAACTTCCGCAACCAGCCGTCCGGCCACCGGCCACACGCTGGCTGACGGCGCACGAAGCGCACGGTCGAGCAGCCGCAGCACCTCGCGGCGGTGCCGGTGCCGCTGCCGGCCGAACACCTCATCGGCCTCACGCGGTGCACGCGGCCACCGCCGTCACACCGCACCTCGCTGCCGGTCCCGCGGGACTGCGCGGTCAGGAACCGGCCTGTGCCGCTGCCAGGTGAACGGCTCATCGGCATCGAGGGCCGCGGCGCGCCGCCACTCGAACTCCAGCGCGGGCGCGGTGCCGGTGACGCGGATCAGACCGTCATGGAGCCTTTGGTGGTGGGCGAAGCACCACACGGACAGGTTCGACATGGAGTGCGCACCTCCGTTGGTGCGAGGCACGATGTGATGGACCTCCAGGTTGTGCCGGCTGCGGCAGCCGGGGACCACACACGCGAACCGGTCGCGCACCATGACCTTGCGCCGGAGCGCGGCCGGGATGCCGCTGGTCGGGCGGGTGAGCGCGTCGCTCGCGAGATCGCCGATGTCCACGGCGTCGCACAGCGCGCGGTCCCGCTGCGCAGAGGTCAGGGGCTCGGCGGTTCCAACCGCCGCGATCGTCGCCCGCTGGCAGTCCGGACAGCGAACGACGGCGTGCAGCGTGGCCGGACCCGGGATACGACGCGTCCGGGTTGATGCTTCGACGCGCTCAGCCTCTCGAGAAGAGCGTTGGGTCACGGCCTCGGTGCCGGTCGCGGCGGCGGTGTGCGGCGCGGCGGCGGTGCCGGTCGCGGGGGCGGTGCCGGTCGCGGTCTCGGTGCCGGTCGCGGCCTCGGTGCCGGTCGCGGCGGCGGTGTCGGTCGCGGCTGCGGCGTCGGTCGCGGCGGCGGTGTCGGTCGCGGTCCCGGCGGCGGTCGCGGCGACGGGGCCGGTTGAGGGGGCGGTGCCGGTCGCGGGGGCGGTGCCGGTCGCGGGGGCGGTGCCGGTCGCGGCGGCGGTGCCGGTCGCGGCGGCGGTGGCGGTCGCGGCGGCGGTGTCGGTCGCGGTCCCGGTCCCGGCGGCGGTGTCGGTCGCGGTCCCGGTCCCGGCGGCGGTGTCGGTCGCGGTCCCGGTCCCGGCGGCGGTCGCGGGCCCCCCGTGAGCATCGGCATCGGCGTGGCCTAGGATGTCCGCGCCAGCGTCCTCGCAGTCCCCGCGGGACTGACATGAGCCGGCGTCACACTCGAAGGCGCGCCGGCACAGCAGCGCGACCACCTCCCGGTGCTCGAGCGACTCGCCGCACTCGACCTCAAGAACCTGGTGGGCTCGCCGCCACATCGCGAAGGTCTCCCCGTCGAGCTCGAGCATCACCACGTGACGCACGAGCGCCGGATCGGGCGGTGCGTCGGGCGCGTCGCCGGCACGCTTCCCCGAGCACATCTGCTGCACCTGGCGCGACGTCTTGCCGGCCGCCGCGTCGAGGTAGGCCTGCTCGGTCCTCGGCGTCGCCACTCGGGTCAGCTCGCGGACGTGCGCGAACGACAGCTCGCCGGCCTGGTACGCCGCGCGCATCCGGGGAAGGCTCGGCAGCTCGCGGGCCACGCGGATCCGCTCGTTGGCCGCGTGGCGCGAGTAGTGGAGGTGTCTCTCGAGAAACTCCGCCAGCGACACGTAGCCGAGGTGCCGGTGCAGGTCACAGGCGTCGGCCTCGAGGATCAGCTCGCTCTCGATCGCCTCGAGCTTCACCCGCGTCCGCGCGTTGTCCTCGAGCAGCCGGAGCAACACCTGCCACCGAGGCTCGCTCGTGGAGATGGCGCTGCTCGCCTCGCCGACCTCGCCGACCTCGCCGACCTCGCCGACCTCGCCGACCTCGCCGACCTCGCCGACCTCGCCGACCTCGCCTGTCGCGACCGACCATCTCGTCGCAATCGGATCACTCGTCGTGTTCCCACCCGTGAACATCGTCGACCTCCTCGCGCATCACCCGCGCGTGATGTTCTGTACCACGCAGATTTCGACGCTTCGGAGATGCTCCCAGAGGTCGCCGAGCACCTCGATCCTCGACGAACCGCCTCGGCGCCATCAGACGCGCTCACATCGCACCCTGGCGCGATCCTGGATGCATGAGCGGGCGTCCCCCGCCGAGGGGAGCGCGCTCGCCCGAAAGCACGTCAACAGAAATCGACATAAATTCGCATCAGCGGCTCAGTACATGTCCGGCATCCGGACATCATGAATCGTGCCCCAGGATTCGCTGGTTCACCCAACCCACGGCGGGCTTCGCATCGCTGTGCGCAACGCCGTCCGTGAACGCCATCAGCGATGTCGCCACCACCACCGTGCACACCACGAGCGCGCCACCACCTGGCCGGTCCCCGCGCGACCACCATCCATCCCGCGCCCCGACTCGACAGCACCGCCTTCACCGCCTCCAACCCGCTCCGGTCCCGCGGGACCGCCATTACCTCGCCTCCCGTCCGGAGCCTCTGCGAGCGCCGCACGGTCTACGTCGGGAGGTCCCGCGCTCGTCCCCGGCGTCGCGCGTCACGCCACCGCCCGACGCCTCGCCGACAGCTCGGGCCCCTGTGCTACGACCGCCCCGTGGCGAAGGGCACGCGATTCAAGCTGAAGGCGACTGACATCCGCGCGCTGGTCTCGGGGCTCGGCGGATGCATCGCGTCCGACAAGATCACGGTCCACGGCCAGCGCGTCGCGTACATGGCCCGCGGGACACCCTCGGTCCCCGAGGACAGCGGCTGGCTGTTCACCGCGGGCACCGAGTCGCAGGCCTACATGGACGACCCCGCCAACTTCGAGGTCTACGACGTCAACACGATCGCCAACTACGATCGCGACATCGTCCCGTTCCTGCACGCGCCGCCGGGCTCCTCGTTCGAGCGCCCCGGGAACGAGGGAGACCTCGAGCCGTGCGAGGGCACGGACTGGACGCCCGGGACCGCCGACGAGCAGGCCGCCAGCGAGCGAGACGCGCGACGTGGCGGGAAGTGGCCGCCGCCCGGCTTCCCGATCGTCGAGGGCGATCACGCGTTGACCTCGTCGTGGTCGCTCACCCTGCCCTCGCCGTTCGCCCGCCGGATCGAGGATGACTCGCTCGTGCTGTGGCGCCCGGGGCTCACGCTCTGGATCGCCGCCTTCAGCAGCGACCATCGCGAGCCGCAGGCGGCGCGCCTCGCCGCCGCGAAGACCAGGATGTCGCCTGACGCCACCTCCGTAAGGGAGGCCACCGCAGGTGGGGTCACCCGGCTGACCTACCGCCTCGTCGAGGATGGACAGAACAGCGTCAGCGCGCTCGTCCTCGGAGACGCCGGCCACCTCCACGCCTCGATCTACTTCGACGAGGAGGCAGACGCCGCGACGGCCCTACGCATCGCGCAGTCGATCGCGCCCCGGACGCCCTGACACGGCCGACACTCCCACCTGCCGCCGCCTCCCTCTCACCGCCCCCCCTCACACCCGCGCGCGCGTCACCTGCCGCACCCGCAGCGCGGCGGCGATCGCGCCGGCGAGCGCGAGCAGCATCGCGGTCGCGAACACGCCGCGCGCGTGCGGGAACAGGGCGAGCAGCGCGGGCTGGCTGCGCGCCATCACGAGGTAGCCGATCGGCTCGCCGCCGGCCACGCCGTCGTCGCCGAGCGGATCGCGCAGCAGCCGCTGGGCGGTCTGGTAGCCAGCGGGGGCGCGCGTCCCGCTGATCGCCCCGGCGACCACCTCGACGGGCACGTCGCCATCGGCGGAGCCGTCGAGCGTGACCAGCGCCAGCCGGGTCTCGTCGTCGAGGCGGATGTCGTCGAGCAGCTGGCGCGCGCTGACGATCTGGAGCAGCTGGCTGCGCGGCGTGCCGCCGACGCGCAGCGTGCGGGTGAACACCACGGCCACGCCGCCCGGCGTCGTGGCGCCGAGCAGCCGCGAGGTCACCAGCGCGGGCTCGTCGTAGCGGAGCAGCGTCATCGAGCTGTCGCGGCCGCCCTCGCGGGCGCGGCGGAGCGGGGGTAGCGCGCCGAGCTCCGTCTGCCACACGTCGGGCGCGGCGCTGGTGTAGACCAGCCGCGCGTCGGCATCGGCGACGGCGAGCACCGCCGGGTGATCGCGGCCGCCGGAGTTGCGGAGCAGGGACCAGTCCGTCGACACCAGCTGCTCGTGCACGGCCGCGCGGGCGGTCGCGTCGTCCTCGGCCGAGCCGAGCCCGAAGTCCGCGCTGTCGTAGTGACCGGACACCTCGCGCATCACGGGCAGATCGCGATGTACGTCAGGCCGTCGATCACGCCCACGTCGTAGACGGCGACCACGTTCGGGTGGCTGACCTGCGCCATCGCGCGCGCCTCTCGCACCAGCCGATCGGTCAGATCCGCGTCGGGCGCGTGCAGCAGCTTGAGCGCGACGTCGCGGCCGAACTCCTGGTCGGTGGCGCGATACACCACGCCCATCGCGCCGGCGCCGAGGCGCTCGATGAGCCGGTAGCGACCGAGCGTGCGCCCGGCGTGGTCCGCGGTGGCGGAGGCGGCCACTGCCCGCATGGGCACCGCCGACATCGCGGCCGCGTCGAGGCCGGTGGCGTGAGGCGCGGTGGCGGCGGTGGTCGCGAGCAGACCCGCGTCCGTCGGCGCGCGCGCCGCCGCCTGGGTCGCCAGCAACCCCGCGTCGACGGCGGCCCCGGCCGCCCGCGGTGCCGCCTGGGTCGCCAGCAACCCCGCGTCGACGGCGGCCCCGGCCGCCCGTGCCACCCCCTGGGTCGCCAGCAACCCCGCGTCGACGGCGGCCCCGGCCGCCCGCGGTGCCGGCGCAGCCGCGGTCGCGAGCAGGGCCTCGTCGTCAGCGGCGCCCATCGCGCTACCGGTACGCGTGCGGGGGCTCGGGGCGGTAGGCCTCCCCGTACTTGTTGAGATGCTTCGGCTCGGCGCCGCGCTGAAGCGCGAGCTCGACGCGCGCCTCGCCCCCGGCCGCGATCGTGACCTTGGTGCTGACCGGCTTGACGGCGCGACGGGTGTACGCGAACACGGTCCACGTCCCCGGCGGCACCCCGGCGAGCGTGAACGTCCCGTCGGCGGCGACCCGCACGTGGCGCCGGTTGGGCACGACGAGGATGGTCGCGGCCATCTCGGGGTGGATGTTGCAGTAGACGTCGACCACGCCGGGTGTGGCGAACTCCCTGGCCTTGGTCTCGCCCTTCTTGAACGAGCCGAGGTCGAACGGGCGAGCCTGCGATGGCGAGAACACGTTGTGGAGGAACCGGTCGGCGTTCGGGAACGCGACGCGATCTCCGGCAGTGACAGCCACCAGCTCGGGGACGAACGTGCGGCCCTGCTGGGCGATCGTGACGGCGGCCGCACCACCCTCGGCAGCGGGCTCCTTGAAGCCGACGACGTAGACGATCACCTCGGCGCCGCGGGCGCGCGCGCCATCGGCCTCGGTGACCACGACGGTGCCGACCACCCGGCCGGCGGGCTGGGCGTGAGCCGGCCGCGCACCGACCCCGAGCCCCACGATGATGGCGGCAGCGACGAGAGCTGCGAGCGGTGCGCGCTTCAGAACATGATGCCCCAGGTCACGCGGGGCGCCGCATCGATCTGGTAGACGCCGATGCCGAACGCGCCGGACACCCAGAACCGGCCGTGCGTCCAGGCGAGGTTCGGGCCCGCGACCAGCCACGACTGCTCCTTGTCGTCGAGGGACAGCTCGCCGTAGACCTCGGCGCCGAGCCGGAGCTCCCCGCTGGCGCGGACGCTGATGCCGAGGCCGGGGCGGATCTCGAGGTGGGTCTGGTCGTCGGGGGCGAGCAAGCCGACGAATCCGACGTCGACGCCGACGAGCACGCTGCCCGTGGAGGTCGTCGTCGAGGCGATCAGGTTGGCCTCGACCACGACGGCATCCCGCACGGTGATGTCGCGCTTGACGGCGGCGCGCAGGAGCGGCGCGAACGGCGGGGCATCGACGGGGTCGTTCGAGACCAGGCGGTAGCGCGCCTCGAGGCCGTACTGGTGCAGCGTGAACACCGGCGCGGTCGCGGCCGATGCGGTGTCCGACCACACCATCTCGAGCGGGAATCCGACGGTGAACCGATCGGTCACGCCGATCAGCGCGTTCCAGCCCCAGGTCGCCGACCTCACGTCGGCGGCCTCGCGGCCGTTCTCCTCGTCGATCCAGCTCTGGATCTCGGTCCCGCGCTCGGGCATCACCTCGGTGCCGAGCAGCCATCCGAACGGCGTCCGCCCGGCGCTCGCGACGCCAGGCACCATCACGAGCAGGGCGACCAGCCCCCTACGGAGTACGTTTCCCACGCTCGCAGTCTACTCGAACGGCCCGGACCGCCGGTATGGTGCGCCCATGATCGATCACATCGGGATCAAGGTCACCGACCTGCAGCGCTCGGTCGCGTTCTACACCCAGGCGCTCGCGCCGCTGGGCTACGCCGCACTGAAGACGTACGACATGGCCGCCGGGTTCGGCGAGAAGGGCACGCCGGACTTCTGGATCAGCACCGGCGGCGCACCCGGCGCGCCCGGTAACCAGGTGTGCTTCCTCACCTCCAGCCGCGCCGTGGTCCGCGCGTTCCACGCGGCGGCGCTCGCCGCCGGCGGCACCGACAACGGCGCGCCCGGCGTGCGCGCGGACTACCACCCGAACTACTACGGCGCGTTCGTGCTCGATCCCGACGGCCACAACATCGAGGCCGTGTGCCATGAGGCCTACCTCGGCTGAGCTCCATCGCATGCCGCCACGCCCGGCGCTGCGCTGACGCCGGCTACGACGTGAGCTCGATCAGCGGGCCGCCCTCGCCGGGCTCGACGAGCGCGCCGATGTGAGCGGCGGGCAGCCCGAGTTCGCGCAGCGCCACGACACACGCGGCTGCGCGCGCGGGCGGCAGGCACAGCAGCAGGCCGCCGCTGGTCTGCGCATCACAGGCGAGCGACGCGAGCACCTCGGCGACGTCGCTGGTCGCGGGCTCGGCGGCGAGCGGCGCCCCCGAGGCCCAGCGCACGTGGGTGGCCACGTGGGCGCGGTTGGCCTTGCTGCCCCCGGGGCACACCCCCGCGGTCATCAGCTCGCGCGCGTCGGGCAGCAGCGGGAGAGCGGCGAGATCGATCCGCGCGCTGACGTTCGAGCCGCGCACGATGTTCCGCAGGTGACCGAGCAGCCCGAACCCGGTGACGTCGGTGGCCGCGGTGACGCCGTGCGCGCGCCCGACCCGCGCGGCGCCCTGGTTGAGCGTGGTCATCGACGCGATCGCGGCGGCCATCGCCGGCGCACTCGCGGTCCCCTTCTTGATCGCCTGGCCGATCACCCCGGTGCCGAGCGCCTTGGTCAGCACGAGCGCCTGCCCGGCGTGGGCGGCGCGGTTGGACCACACCGCGCCCGGCGCGACCTCGCCGGTCACCGACAGGCCGTACTTGACCTCCGGGTCACGCACGGTGTGTCCACCGACCACGACCACACCCGCGGCGGCACACGCGCGCGCCCCCCCGGCGAGGATCGCGTCGAGCACCTCGAGCGGGAGCAGGTCGTCGGGGAAGAACACCAGGTTGAGGGCGAACCGCGGCTCGCCGCCCATCGCCCACACGTCCGACAGCGAGTTGGTGGCCGCGATCGCGCCAAACACCTCGGGGTCGTCGACCAGGGGCGCGATCACGTCCGCGGTGAGAACCAGCCCCTGCCCCGTCGGGTGGAGGACCACCGCGGCGTCGTCGGAGTAACCGTGGTCGACGAGGATGTCCGGACGCACCCCTCCCGATCCCGCCGACGGCAGGTGCGAGAGGACGTGGGCCAGCTCACCGAGCCGGAGCTTGGCCGCTCAACCACCCCCCCGCGCGTACTGCGTCAGGCGGATGGCGGCGCGGGCTTCGGGGGTCATGCCCGCAGCGTACCTCCGGCGCTACGTGCAGCCCATAGCCGCGAGCGACTGCTGGAGGCCGTCCGCGCCCTGCTTGCAGCTCGTTTCCATCATCGCGTTGATCTCGGGCGTGTTCTGCATGGCCATCCACGTCCCTTCCATCTGCGCGCGCGCCTTGACCAGCTCAGCCCGGGTCTCGGCGGGGAGCTTGTCGCAGGTCCCCATCTTTCCGTACAGCGTCAGGAGCCGCCGGCACGATGGCGCCAGCCCCGTGGCCCCGCCGGCCGCGGGCGGGTGTGTGGCGGGCTCGCCGGGATCGTCTGGCTCGTCTGGCTCGTCCGGATCGACCGGATTCTCGGGCGGAGCGTCCTGCGAAACCGCGGCCGCCGCCGCGGGCGGGCGCGCTCCCCCACCGCTCCACGCATCGGTCGCCGGCGGTGGCGTCGAGCCCGCCCACGGATCGGCGGCGGTGCTCGCATCGGCGGTGGGCGCGGCGCCCGCGTCGTCGGTGGGCGGCGTGGTGACGCCCCCGTCCGAACCAGAGCCCGCGCCCGGCGTCCTGCCCTCGTCGCGCAGCGCCACGAACGCCCCGACGCCACCCGCGCCGACGACGAGGAGTCCGAGCACGAGCCACAGGGGTCCACGGCTGCGGCGCGGAGCCGGCGGCGAACCCGCGTCGTAGGCCCGGCCGCCACGCGGATCGTAGGGTGGCGCGCCCGGCCCGGGCGGTACGTGGCCGCCGGGCGGCACGTAGCCTCCGGCTGGCACGTAGCCTCCGGCTGGCACGTAGCCTCCGGCTGGCACGTAGCCTCCGGGCGGCGGCGGCGTGTGCACGGCATGGCCAGGGGCCCCGCCCGTCGGGGGCCCGCCCATCGGGGGCCCGCCCATCGGGGGCCCGCCCGTCGGGGGCCCGCCCGGCCCGCCCGTGAACGCGGCCAGGATCGCGGAGGGCGCGGGGCGCGCGGCGTACGCCCCCGACGGTCCGACCGCGCCCTGGGCGGCGGTGATCTGGTGGGTGTCGACCGGGATCGACGCGAGCAGCGCAGCGAGCTGCTCGCCGAACAGCTCCATCGTCGCCGGCCGCGCGCTCGGCTCCTTGGCCATCGCCAGCATGACCAGCTGGTCGAGCTGCGGCGGGATCACGAGATCGGGGCGGCGCTGCGATGGCGGCGGGCACACCTCGACCAGGTGCTTGGACAGCAGCGCGAGCACGGTGGGCGCCTCGAACGGGAGGCGCGCCGTGACCATCTCGTAGAGCAGGCAGCCGAGCGCGTAGACGTCGGTGCGGCCGTCGATGTTCTCGGCGCGGATCTGCTCGGGTGCCATGTACTGCGGCGTGCCGAGCATGTCGCCCGCCTGCGTCATCTGCATCTGGGTCGCGCGGTTGTCGTCGCGCAGCTTGGCGATCCCGAAATCGAGGACGCGCACGACGTCGCGCTGGCGCCCGCGCTCCTGGAGCATCACGTTGTCGGGCTTGAGATCGCGGTGGATGATCGAGTGGGCGTGGGCGTCGGTCAGCGCGGCCGCGACCTGGATCCCGATCCGCAGCGCCCGGCCGATCGGCAGCGGCGCCTCGCGGTGGATCACCGAGCGGAGCGAATGCCCCTCGATGAACTCCATCGCGATGAACAGCGTACCGTCGGCGTCCTGGCCGAAGTCGTAGATGTTGACGGTGTTCGGGTGGCTGAGCTTGGCCACCGCCTCGGCCTCGGCGTTGAACCGGCGCAGCAGCAGCTGGCTCCCGGCGACCTCGGGGCGCAGCAGCTTCACCGCGACCGTGCGCTTGAGGGAGATCTGCTCGGCCTTGTAGACCGCGCCCATCCCGCCCTCGCCGAGCTTGTCCTGGATCCGGTAGCGCCCGGCGATCTCGCGCCCGTACATCGGCGGGGCCCCGCCGGTGACAGCGGGGCCGGAGTCGGCGCCCTCGGTGGCAGCGGTGGCGCGGCCGCACACGCCGCAGAAGCGCGCGTCATCGGCATTGGGGGCGTTGCAGTGGGGACAGGTCACGGGGACGCGCGTCGACGGTAGCACCGCCCGGGAGCAGTGCGCTACGTTCACGCCAGATGCGGTGCTCCCTCGTGCTGCTCGCGGCGCTCCTCGCGGCCCTCCCGCGGGTGGCGCCTGCCGAGCCCGCCGCGCCGATCGAGCCGGACGAGTTCGGCCCGCTGATCATGATCGAGGACATCGAGGTGATCGGCAACGGCTCGACGCAGACGGACCTGATCCTGCGGGCGCTCCCGCTGCGGGCCGGCGACGTCCTCCACGCCGGGGACAAGCGCCTCCGCGCGGCGCGCTACCAGGTGCTCGCGCTCGGGTTCTTTCGCGACGTCACGCTCGGCATGCGCAAGGGCCGCGAGCGCGGCCAGGTCGTGCTCGAGGTCGAGGTCGTCGAGCGCGGGACGGTGGTGCTCAACCGGCTGTGGTTCGGCACCACCGACGTCGCGCCGTACTGGGTCGGCGCCGACGTCAGCGAGCGCAACCTGCTCGGCCTCGGGCTCGAGCTCGGCGGCGGCTTCATCTACGCCGCGAACGGCGACATCGACGGCAGCCGCGATCAGTGGGCCACCGAGATGCGGCTCGGGGACGCCTCGGTCCTCGGCTCCCGGTTCGGCCTGCAGGGCTCGGCCACGCTCGTGCGCGGCAGCGAGCCGTACCGGGTCGGCGGGGATCCCGGCGAGGTCGCGCCGCGCGATCTGCGCGCGTTCCCGTACCGACGGTTCGGCGGCCGCGCGGCGGTGACCTACGACATCACCGTGCTGTCGCGGGTGTCCGCCGGCGTGCGGGTCGAGCAGCTCGTCGCGGACACGCCGCTCGCGCCGACGCTGACCCAGCCCGATGGTCAGGTCACCCCGCTCGATCTCCACCTCGAGCGCGGCGAGAGCCGGGTCGTCACCACCGGTCTGACGTTCGATCGCGACACCCGGCCCGACCCGATCCTCCCCCACCGCGGTGGTCACGTCGTGCTCAGCGGCGAGCTCGGCGCGTCGCTGCTCGGCGGCGACTACGACTTCGGCCTGGTGTTCGGCCGGTACGAGCACTACTGGCCCCTGCTCGGCGGTGCCCACGCGCTCGGCCTCAAGCTGTCCGGTGGCGTCGTGTTCGGGGATGCCCCGCGGTTCGATCGCATCCACATCAGCGACGTCAACCGCATGCTCACGCCCCGCGCGCTCGGCATGGTGCTGTCCGCGGCCGCCCCGCTCGACATCCTCGGCCCGCTCGACATCCTCGGCCCGCGCGGCGAGCGGTCGACGTACGGCGACATCGGCGGCAGCGCGAAC
Source organism: Kofleriaceae bacterium (assembly GCA_964203225.1). GTDB lineage: Bacteria > Myxococcota_A > Polyangia > Haliangiales > Haliangiaceae > JABFXX01. The sequence goes on along the minus strand of CAXNMK010000001.1, from coordinate 510,268 downwards.
CTCGAGTACGCGTTCGAGCTGTTCCGCGGCAGCGGCAAGAACCGCGTCTATGGCGGCGACGTGTTCGTCGGCGCCGGGCTGTGGGGCCTCGGCGAGCGCGCCGAGCTGCGCGGCCCGAGCGACACCTTGTCGATCGACGTGTACGTGGACGCGGGCGTGCGGATCGACACCGACGTCGGCGTGTTCGAGGTCACGATCGCGAACGCGCTGGGGCGCCTGCGGTGAGCCGCCCCGCTCTGGTCGTGGCCGGGCTCGTGATCGCGCTCGTCAGTGCGCCGCGGGCCGCGCGCGCCGAGGACGAGGACATCGAGGTCCAGCGGATGCGCTTCATCGAGCGCGGCGCGACGCTGTACGTCACCGGCGCGTCGATCGCGAAGCTGTTCGACCAGGCCGCCTACGAGGCGCTCGACAGCGGATTCACATCGACGCTCGCCGTGCGGATGTGGATCTACCCGCGCAACGGCACCACGCCGGTCGCGGCCGTCGGGCTCGAGCGCCAGGTGCTCTACAACCTGTGGGACGAGGTCTACGACCTGCGGTTCAAGGAGGCCACCGGCACGCGCACGCACCAGGACAAGCGCAAGTCCGAGGCGTTCAAGCGGCTGACCCGGCTCGACGACGTCGCGATCGCGCGGCTCGCCGACGTGCCCTACGACCAGGTCTACCTGCTCGCGATCGAGGTCCAGCTCAACCCGGTCTCGACGGAGACGCTCACGCAGGTCCGCCGCTGGCTCAGCCAGGGCACTGGCGGCGGCCTCGATCGCGGCGGTGCGTTCTTCGGCTCGTTCGTGAGTGTGTTCGTCAACCCCAAGATCGCGGAGGCCGATCGCGTGATCCGGATCCGCTCGCAGCCGTTCTACCGGCCGCGCCTCTGATCGGATCCTCATGCCCTCGCACCGCAAGCGGCTCCCGCTCCAGCTCAAGCTGACCGTCGTCCTGGTGGCGATCGTGATGGTCCCGCTCGGGGTGGCCGCGTACCTCGTCGACCAGCTCGGCAAGACCGCCGCGAACGTCGCCTCGAGCGACGCCTCCGCGCGCGTGGTGGCCATGGAGCACGCGATCGACCGCTACCACCAGCTCGTCGACATGACCAAGCGCGTCCACGCCGAGGTCGCCGGCCGGCTCGCCCAGACCCCGGCGATCGCGGCGCTCGACCCGGGCGCCGATCTGCCGACGCTCATCGCCGACCCCGATCAGGCGGGCCTGCGGACGCTCGCGATGCTGCGGCCCGACGGCTCCGTGATCGCCGAGGCCGCCAGGCCCCCGACCAGCCCGAGCTGGCGGGACAAGGTCGTCGAGCAGCCGATCGGCGAGGGTGGCGCAGCGCTGCGGCTGACGTTCGAGGTGTCGGCCACGCTGCAGCAGGAGCTGCAGGACCTCAAGGGCGCGATCGACGGCACCCGCACGGTCGCCCAGATCCAGACCGCGCTCCCCGCGAGCTACTCGCGGACGTTCCTGATCATCCTCGCCGTCACCACCCTGTTCGTCACCGGCGTCGGCGTCGTGTGGTCGACGCTGTGGACGCGGCGGATCGACACGCTGGTGGCGGCCGCGCGCAGCGTGTCCGAGGGCAAGCCCGAGACCCGCGTCGATCTCGGTGGCGCGCGCGGCGAGATGGCGGAGCTCGGGGACGCGTTCAACACCATGCTCGACGACCTCGACGCCACCCGCCGCCAGGTCGAGCACCTGCAGCGGATGGGGGTGTGGCAGGACGTCGCGCGCAGCCTCGCACACGAGATCAAGAACCCGCTCACGCCGATCCAGCTCGCGGTGCAGCAGTGCGTGTCCGCGTACAAGGGCGCCGACACCGATCACGCGCGGTTCACGCGGACGCTCCGCGACACGGGCGAGATCGTCGAGGAGGAGATCGCGGGGCTGCGGCGGCTCGTCGACACGTTCCGCACCCTCGGCGCGCTTCCCAAGGTGGAGGCCGCACCGCTCGCACTCGCCGAGCTGATCGAGGGACTCCGCCTCGATCCCACGATGGCCGCGCGCGTGACGCTCCGGCCCCCGACCGAGGCGGTGACCGTGCGCGCGGACAAGCTGCTCCTCAAGCGCGTGCTCGCGAACCTCGTCGAGAACGGCATCCACGCGGGGCAAGAGGCCGGCACCCCCGGTGACGTCGTGATCAGCTGGGCCGCCGACGCGCGCACCAACCTGGTGGCGATCACCGTCGACGATCACGGCGCCGGCGTGCCCGCCGACAAGCGCGAGAAGATGTTCGTCCCCTACGTGACCAGCAAGGCGACCGGCACCGGCCTCGGCCTCGCGATCGCGCGCAAGATCGCGATCGAGCACGGCGGCGACCTCGACGTGGCGCTCGCCCCTGCGCCCACCGGCGGTGCGCGGTTCGTGGTGTCACTTCCGCTGCGCGGCGCCGAGGGTTCGCTCGCGTGACGGCGGGGCTACCACAACGCGGCGGATCGTGGTCTAACTGGCTCCCCGTGGAGTTGCCTCGCCATCTCGCACACCACTGCCTGCGGCTCGACTGCATCGTGCTCGCGCTCGCCACGGCGTGCGGCGCCACCGCCTCGCCACCGGCCACGCCCGCCGCCCCCCCCGTCGACCCGGCGATCGCGCCGATCGTCCACACCTGGATCGTCGCCGAGCACGTGCTGGTCAAGGGATCGTCGCTGTCGCTGGAGGATGCGCGCGGCTTCGATGGCCGCACCGTCGAGGTCGGCGCGGACAACGTCACGAGCCCGTGGCAGGCCGCGTGCGAGGGCGTGACCCACGCGCACCAGCCACGCCCGCTCGCCGAGGTGATGTCGGAGATCGGCATCGAGGGCGGCGAGCGCCTGATCGTCGAGCGGTTCGGCCTGCCCGCCGAGGTCACCGAGTTCCGCGTGTCGTGCACGGATCGGCCGAAGGCGCCGCCGCTGACGCTGTACGTGGGCACCGAGCGGGCGATGACCTGCTTCTCCGGCGGCTGCTACCTCCTCAAGCAGTTCTGATCGCCGCACTCTCGCCGTCAGCCCCCTCACGGTCCCTGCGACGGCGCTGGCCGCCGCGACCGTCCTCACGGTAGGCTGACCGCGTGCTGGAGCGGGATGACCTGGACGAGACGGCGCCAGGCGGCGAGCTGGCGATCAGGGAGCCCGGCGCGCGCGCGGATCGCCGCCCCACGCTGACGGCGCTGACCGGGCGGATGAGTGGGCGCGTATTCCACCTCGACGGCGAGGCGCTCCGGCTCGGCCGCGCGGCCGAGTGCCACGTCTGCCTCGACGACGACGGCGCGTCCCGCGTCCATGCCGAGATCCGCGCGGCCGGCGGCGAGCACCGCCTCCACGATCTGGCGAGCCGCAACGGCACGCTCGTCAACGGCGTCCGCATCACCGGCCCGGTCGTGCTCGCCGCGGGCGACAAGGTCACGATCGGCAGCTGCGTGCTGCGGTTCGCCTTCCACGACGAAATCGACGACTCGTTCCACGAGCGCCTGCTCGCCTCGGCGCTCCGCGATCCGCTGACCAACCTGTTCAACAAGCGCTACTTCCTCGACCGGCTCGAGAGCGAGCTCAAGTTCGCGGAGCGCCACGGCACCGTGGTGACGCTGCTCCTGCTCGACCTCGACCACTTCAAGCGCGTCAACGACACCCACGGCCACCTCGCCGGGGATGCGACGCTGGTCCACGTGTCGACGCTGGTCGCCGCCTCGGTGCGGGACGAGGACGTGGTGGCGCGGTTCGGGGGCGAGGAGCTCGCCGTGATCCTGCGGTCCACGCCGATCGAACCCGCGGGGATCCTCGCCGAGCGGCTGCGGGCCCGGATCGCGAGTTCCCGGTGCGCCTACGACGACCGCACCGTCGCGGTCACCGTGTCGATCGGCATGGCATGTACGCCGGCTCCGTCGGTCGATGCGCTGATCGAGGCCGCCGATCGCGCCCTGTACCGCGCGAAGCAGGCCGGCCGCGATCGCGTCGAGCGCTGACCGGGCGCTGACCGGGCGCTGACCGGGCGCTGACGCCTCAGTTCCACGGGGCTACGGCCCGCCCTACGCGGCAAGCCGCGCGGGGTTCCCACCCCGGTTTCGAGCCTGGTTCACAGTCTCTCAGCCCGGCGGCGGCAGCAGACGGAACAGCAGCGCATCGTTGTTCTGCGCGGCAATCCCGACGCACGCCTTGATATCCGCGAGGGCCCGCAGCGCGGTCTCGGCGAGCATCCGGCCGTCGTCACGGCGGCGCGGGGCCTCCGGGATCGACGCCACGTAGCGGACGAACTCGTCGTACTTGTCGAGCATCTTCTGCGGATCGAACTCGGCCAGCATCGGGATGAAGTGCGCCGGGTTGATCACGACCCAGTCGCCCTTGCCGATCTCGAGCACGTTGCGGTCCGCGTACGGCGTGGTGAGCTGCTCGTGCGGGATCGTGCCGAGGAAGCCCTCGTCGTCGGCCTGGAACTTGTGCGGCACGACCTCGACGAAGAACGCGAACAGCTCGATGCCCTTGTTGAGGTTGCCGAGATCGTCCTCGTCGAGCGGCGGGAAGTTCTCCGGCATGCCCACGTGCATCGTCGGCATCACGACACGCTCGAGGATGTCGATCGCGATCGGGGCGGTGGCACGGCGGAGCGCCACGATCTGGGCGATCGCCTCGAACAGGCCGCGGTCGTTGGTCTGCTTGGCGATCGGCTCGTCCTGCTTGGCGCGCGAGATCGCGCCGACCACCTGCTCGACGACCTGACCGTTCTGGGCGCCGAGCCGGGGACCGGCCTCCTTGATCGCCTCGATCAGCGAGGACACGGGCTCCTCGTTCCACAGCCTGGCGAGGCGAGCGAAGTCCATCGACATCCACTGCCCCAGCGGGACCGTGTGGAGGCGGATGTAGTGCTGGGCGAGGAACCGGTCCAGCGAGCGGCCGGCGTCGCGCTCCTCCTGGTCGACGTGGAGCTGCCGGATCCGCTCGATCTCGGTGACCATCTTGCGGGTCGCGCCCGAGCCCATGCGCAGCAGCTGCTCCGCGAACACGAACGGCGCGATCTCGAGGAACACTTTCGAGAACCCGATCCGCCAGGTGTGCGGATCGTCGCCCATCATCAGCCAGTGACCGCCGTGGCGGCGGCGCATGGTCTCGCCGATCCACGAGCCATACGTGAACCAGACGTCGAAGTGATCCTCGGACTTGAGGTCGAGCTCGTCCTTGTCGCCGATCTGACCGAACAGCCACGTATCGAACGTGATCAGCTCGAGCGACTGGGCGAGGGACACGGCGCCCTGATCGCCCTCGACCTCGGCGATCGACTCGACGGTCTCGCCCTCGGGGTCGATCAGCTCCTCGATGATCAGCTCGGACTGCTCACGAGCGCGCTGCGAGAACTTGTAGGCTCCCTCGCGCAGCTCGTTCATCGCCTTCTCGAACCGAGCCTTCGCTTCCTGCTCGGCCACCGCCAGCTGTTGCGCACCCTCGGACTGCTTCGTCTCTGACTTGCCGGGCTCGGACACGACGGGCAGAGTATACGTGTGCCTGCCCGCTGGGAACGGCTGCGGCAGGCGATGCGCGGCGACGGCACCCTGCCGATCGGGGAGGCCATGCACCCGGCCGTCCTGGCGGCCGTGGGCGTGCTGATCCTCAACGACTGGGTGTGGAAGCCGTGGGCCCGGCCCGGGGGCTGGCAGGCGGCGGTGACCGGCAAGCTGTCCGATCTCGCCGGGCTGGCCGCCGCCCCGGTGGTGCTGACCGCCGTGGTCGGGCTCGGCCTGTGGATCGCCCGGCGCGCCGGGGCCCCGGTGGAGCCCGCGCTGACGCGCCGACGGCTGCTCGCGGCGATCGCCGCCACGGGCGCCGGGTTCACGGCGATCAAGCTGTCCCCGACGGCCGCGGGCTGGTTCACCGCCGCGATCGGCCTCGTCCGGTCTGCCGCGGTCGCCCCGGACCGCACCGATCTGCTGTGCCTGCCGATGCTGGGGGTTGCCTACCTGGCGGGCCGCGACGAGCTGCGCCGCCTGGGTTCGTCGGTCGGTGCGCGCCTCAGGTCGCCCGCGAGTCCCACAGGGGCTCGGGCTGGCCGTCCTTGAACGCGCACCAGCGACCCCACACGAACAGCGCATCCGACAGCCGGTTCAGGTAGGCGATCGGCAGGTCGCCACCGATGTCCTCGTGCTTGGCGAGCGACACCACGAGCCGCTCGGCGCGCCGGCACACCGTCCGCGAGAGGTGGAACGCGGCCGAGGCCGCTCCACCGCCCGGCAGCACGAACGACGTCAGCACCGGCAGGTCGTCGTTGACCCCGTCGATGTCGCGCTCGAGCCCGTCGACATGGCGGTCCTCGATCCGCGGCAGCTTGGCGCGGCGATCGGGATCCGCGGCGCCGAGCTCGGAGCCGAGGTTGAACAGCTCGTTCTGCACCCGCGTGATGATCGGCATCAAGTGCGGCCCGGCGGCGGACGCCTCGAGGGCGACGCGCGCCATGCCGAGCGTGGCGTTGAGCTCGTCGAGGGTGCCATAGCAGTCGAGGCGCGGGTCGTCCTTGGACACGCGCTCGCCGCCGATCAGCGAGGTCTCGCCCTTGTCGCCCTGCTTGGTGTAGACGCGGTCGATGCGCATGGCCACGTGCGTAGCACGCCCGGGCCGGGCCGTCCTCGTACGAGATCCCTCTGTCCCACGGGGGCTCCGCCCCCGCCCCACGCGGCAAGCCGCGTAGGGCCCCCACCCCCGTTCGAGTTTGTTTCACAAACTCTCAAGGCGCCGCCCGCGCGATCCGCGCGAGCACGGCGCGCGCCGTGGTGGACAGCCCGTCGGGATCGAGCGCCGCCTCGGCCGTGCGCAGCGCCCGGGCGCGGAATCTAGCTGCGAGCCAGGGGCAGCGACGGCCGGCGCGCGGGCGCCGAGAGGGCCGCCATCGCCTCGGGATCGGCGGGGACGGTCTCGCCGGACGCGAGCTCGAGCTCGAAGCCGGCGTCCTTGATCATCTGGTGGTCAGCGTGCGGCGTGGCCCCGCCGGTGGTCAGGTAGCCCTGCGTGAAGATCGAGTTCGCGGGGAACAGCGCCATCGCCTGCAGCGCGCGCAGCGTGATCTCGCGGCCACCGGCGACGCGCAGGTCGGTGCGCGGATGCACGAACCGGAACATGCACAGCGCGCGCAGCGCGTAGCCCGGCTCGACGAGCGCGCTGCCCGCGAGCGGCGTGCCCGGGCGCGCGTCGAGAAAGTTGACCGGCACCGAGTCGACGTCGAGATCGCGCAGCGCGAACGCGAGGTCGAGGAGGTCGTCCTCGGTCTCGCCGAGGCCGACGATGCCTCCGCAGCAGGTGTCCATGCCCGCCGCCTTGGCGTGCTGGACCGTCTCGACGCGGTCCTTCCAGGTGTGCGTCGACACGATCGTGTCGTAGTGGCGCTCGCTGGTCTCGAGGTTGTGGTTGAACCGATCGACGCCGGCGGCCGCGAGGCGCTGCGCCTTGGCCGCGGTCAGCAGGCCGAGCGACGCGCACAGCTCGATGTCCATCTCGGCCTTGATGCGCCCCGCCGCCTCGCAGATGGTGTCGAGATCGCGCTGCGACGGGCCGCGCGTGGCAGTGACCATGCAGTAGCGCTTGGCTCGCGCGGCGTACGCACGCCGCGCCCCGGCCACGAGATCCTCGACGGGCATCATCGGTGCCTCACCGCTCGGCGAGGCGTGCTTGGACGACTGCGAGCAGAACCCGCAGTCCTCGGGGCACGCGCCGACCTTGGCGTTCTCGAGCACGTGGAGGGACACGCGGCGCCCCCAGTGGCGGCGGCGCACGCGGAACGCCGCGTCGAGCAACGTGAGCAGCTCGTCCGCGGGGGCGTGCAGCACGGCGCGCGCCTCGTCGCGGGTGGTGAGCTGCCCGGCGAGGACCTTGTCGGCGAGCATGGACCACGTGGAGGACATCGCACCGGAACGTAGGGCCTGCGAACGGACAGATCAACCGCCCTCGCGGCCGATCCACCCCCGGGGGGCGTCGTTGCTCCTCGTTACCCCGCGGTCACTTCACCCCGCGGTCACTTCGGGGTGAGCTTCATCAGCTGGTTGATCGTGCGTCCGCTCGGGTCGCTCTTGCGGCGATCCGCGGCGGCGATCGCGGTACTCGAGCTTGTTGGCCGCGAACACGTGGACGTGCGGCCCTTCGATGTGACAGACGCCCCCACCCTCGGCCTTGGGCACCGGGTGGATGCCGACGGAGCGGACCTGCTTGCCCTTGCCGGCGGTGGCAGTCCGGGGGACGGCAGCGAGCGCCTCCGAAGGCGACCCGGGCCTGGGCCGCGTCCCCATCCTGACGGCGTCCGGGCCGGCGATCGACCCGACATGGAGGCGGACCGGCACGCGTGTGCTCCACCCCCGGCCCAACCGTGGGCTGCGTTGCGCTTTGCGCGGCCGGAGATCGCGCCGCTTGGAGCACCAACGATCAGCGCGCGGCGGTCGTGGTCGACACCGTGAAGATCCGCACGACCTGATCGAGCTCGGCGGTCAGCGTGCCGCGCAGCGTGAGCTCGCCCTCGGCACCGCCCTCGATCGGCACCTCGACCACCACCGCCGCCCCGGCCGGGACGTCGCGACGCAGCGGGACCTCGCCGGTCGCGACGGTGCTGCCGTGCGCGGCGAACGTGTACTCGAGCTTGGTCAGCCGCATCGGGCGGCTCGCCGGGTTGGTCACCTGCACGAACACCACGTCCCGGCGCGGCGCCGAGTTCACCCCGAGCATCCGGACCTCGGGGGTGCGGGTGGTGGCGCACCCGGGGCCCGCGGCGAGGCCAACCAGGAGCACGACGGCGAGGAGCGAGCGGCGGAACATGCGAACCAACCGATATCCTGCGTGTCCTGTGCCAGCGGGCAAGTTCTTGCAACCATGGGCGGATGACGCCGCCCACGGCGGGTACCTGTCGGAAGGTGCGACAGCGAGTTCACGATCCAGGGCGTTTGTGTCGCGGATCCGGCCCGTGTAGCCTTGGATCCCGTGAAGATCGCGAAGGGACTGCGAGTCACGCTCAAGGTCGACCTCTCCGTGGCAGGAGGTCAGCAGCTCGAGAAGAACCAGGTCGAGTTCATCTTCGGCACCGGGGCGATGCTCCCGGGGCTGGAGAAGGTCCTCGACGGGCTCGAGAAGGGCGCGGCGCGCGAGGGCGTGCTCAAGGCGAAGGACGCATTCGGCGACACGTCGATGCACCCGCTCAAGCACATGAAGCGGTCCGACTTCCCGAAGGACCTCGACGTCAAGCCGGGGGCCCAGATGGTCGCCAAGGGCGTCAACGACATGAACGTCGTCCTCCGGGTCGAGCAGGTCACCGGTGACGACGTCGACGTCCGCCTGGTCCACCCGCTCGCCGAGAAGGACATCAAGTACAGCGTCGAGGTGGTGCAGGTCCGGGACCCGCGCCCGCCGCCGATGCCCGGTCAGGCGCTCGAGCTCGAAGACGACGTCTGATGCTCGCGCGCCGGCTCTACGCACACCGTGGGGCGGCGGCGGAGCGGCCCGAGAACACGCTCCCGGCGTTCGAGCGCGCCCTCGAGATCGGCGTGGATGCGCTCGAGCTCGACGTCCATCTCACGCGGGACGGCGAGATCATCGTCGTTCACGACGACACGGCCCGCCGGATGGCCGGCGCCGCGGCCACCTGGTGTGACCTGGATCTCGTCGATGCGCAGCGCCTCGACGTCGGCTGGGGGTTCGTCGCACCCGATGGCACCCGGCCGTTCGCCGGGCGCGGCATCCGCGTGCCGACGTTCGCCGAGGTGCTCGATGCGTTCCCGGGCGTGCGGCTCAACGTCGACATCAAGCAGGATGCGCGCGCGATCGCGCCGATGCTCGCCCTGATCACCGCGCGGGGGGCCGCCGAGCGCGTCACCCTCGCGAGCTTCCACGCGACGATCGCCCTCGCCGTCCGGCGCGCCGGCTACCGTGGTGAGACCGCCCTGGCGCAGGCCGAGGTCGCCGCGCTGCTCGGGCTGCCCGCGGTGGTGTGGCGCCAGCTCCCGTTCACCGGGGCCGCAGCCCAGGTGCCCGTGCAGCAGGGGCCCCTGCGCTTCGACCGCCCCGCATTCATCGCGAAGTGCCACAGCGCCGGGCTGCGGATCGATTACTGGACCGTCGATGATCCAGCCGAGGCCTCACGCCTGCTCGCGCTCGGCGCCGACGGCATCATCACCAACGATCCCGCAGCGCTCCGCCCGCTGTTCGCGCGCCGGTGACACGGGGTCGTGCCCCCGGCCACCGCCAGCCACTCCGACGGGGTCCTGTCGGAGATTCGACACGCCTGGAACCATGTTTGCCACCATGGTGCGCGTCGTCCCTCTGGACAGGCACCCGGTCGTGGTGCAATTTCCAGCCTTCTCTCACTCGGAGTTTCGCAATGCCACTGAAGAAAGGCGTCGACGTCAAGCCTGCCAAAGGCAAGCTCGGGATCCTCCTCCCCGGTATGGGAGCGGTCGCGACCACCTTCATCGCGGGTGTCTGCTCGATCCGCCGCGGACTCGGCAAGCCGATCGGCTCGCTCACGCAGCTCGGCCACATCCGCATCGGCAAGCGCACTGACGATAACTCCCCCGCGATCAAGGACTACATCTCGCTGGCGAACCTCGACGACATCGTCTTCGGCAGCTGGGACATCTTCACGGACAACGCCTACCAGGCGGCGGTCCGCGCGGGCGTCCTCGAGTCCAAGCACCTCGAGCCGCTCAAGGCGGAGCTCGAGGCGATCAAGCCGATGACGGCCGTGTTCGAGCAGGCGTACGTCAAGAAGATCACCGGGCCCAACGTGAAGAAGGGCACGTCCAAGATGCACCTCGCCGAGCAGGTCATGGAGGACATCACGAACTTCAAGGCGACCCACGGCTGCGACCGGCTCGTCGCGGTGTGGTGCGGTTCGACCGAGGTCTACCGCACGCCGACCGACGTCCACTCGTCGCTCGACAAGTTCGAGGCGGGCCTCCGCGCGTCGCACGACGACATCGCGCCGTCGCAGATCTACGCGTACGCGTGCCTCAAGATGGGCGTCCCGTACGCCAACGGCGCGCCGAACCTGTCGGTCGACACCCCCGCGCTGCTCGAGCTCGCGCGCAAGCAGGGCATGCCGGTCACCGGCAAGGACTTCAAGACGGGCCAGACCCTGATGAAGACCATCCTCGCCCCGGGCTTCAAGGCCCGCATGCTCGGCCTCGATGGCTGGTACTCGACCAACATCCTCGGCAACCGCGATGGCGAGGTCCTCGACGACCCCGAGTCGTTCAAGTCCAAGGAGGTCAGCAAGCTCGGCGTGATCGACTCGATCCTCCAGCCGCACCTCTACCCGGACCTGTACGGCAACATCAGCCACGTCGTCCGCATCAACTACTACCCGCCGCGCGGCGACAACAAGGAAGGCTGGGACAACATCGACATCGTCGGGTGGCTCGGCTACCCGATGCAGATCAAGGTCAACTTCCTGTGCCGCGACTCGATCCTCGCGGCGCCGATCGTGCTCGATCTCGCGCTGTTCATGGACTTCGCGCACCGCGCCGGCATGAGCGGCATCCAGGAGTGGCTGAGCTTCTACTGGAAGAGCCCGATGACGCCGGAGGGCCTGTACCCGGAGCACGACCTGTTCATCCAGCTGATGAAGCTGAAGAACACGCTCCGCTACGCCAAGGGTGACGAGCTGATCACCCACCTCGGCGCCGAGTACTACGACTAGATAGAGCTCGGCTGGTCCACGTGACTGGACGGCCTGGGAGGCTCCGCTCGCGCGGGGCCTCTCGTCGTTTCGGGCGACGGGGGGACTGCGCACGGCAGGCCGGGGATCAGGGTCAGTTCACGCCGCGACTGGCGAACAGGTCGCGCGGGTTCACCCCGAGTCGGCGCATCGCGGCGGCCCAGATGTCGTCGGGTGGGGTCTCGAACACCAGCTCGGGGGTGGCGTCGATGTGGAGCCATGCGCCGCGCGCCATCTCCTCGGCGAGCTGGCCAGGGCCCCAGCCCGAGTAACCGAGCAACAGGCGAATGTTGGTCGGGGGCTGCCGGCCGATCGCGCGCAGCCGGTCGGGCGAGGTGGACAGCAGGATCGAGGACGTGATCTCGATCGTGCCCTGGCCGGGCTGGGCGATGCCGAGCGGCTCGTGGAGGACCCAGCCGGTGCTCGGGCTGACCGGGCCGCCGGCCCACACCACGGCCTTGTCGTCGCCGTGCCAGCTCATCTCGAGCGAGTCGAGCAGCTCGGTGGCGCGGATCGGGCTCGGGTGGTTGAGGACGAGCCCGAACGAGCCCTGGTCGCTGTGCTCGATCATGAGCACGACGGCGCGCGAGAAGTTCGGATCCGCGAGCTGGGGCATCGCGAGGAGGAGCCCCGGGGCGAGGTTGCTGGACTCCAGCACGTCGTTCGAGTGTTACGCACCGCCGAACCGCGGCCCACACATTTCGCGCGAAATCGTGCGGGCGCGGTGGCCTATGCGCCCTGGAGGACGGGCTCGACGCCACCCTCCGGCGGTGCCGGGTCAGCGTCCTTGGAGGCCTTCTTGTCCTCGGCGAGGCCGAGCTGCGGGGCGACCTTCTTGAACAGCGCGGCTCCGAGGCTCATGGCGAAGCCCGTGGCGACAGCACGAACGAAAAACCCCATGGAGACCAGCGTAGCATCCATGGGTCAGCGAGGAGCGGGCATCGAACGCGGGGCCCCGCCCCGTGGCCGCGCTCAGCTCTTCTTGAGGGTGAGCTGCAGCTTGATCGTCTGCGTCGCGCCGGCGCCCTCGTTGGCGTCGGTGGTCGGCTTGCCCACGCCGAAGTCGAGGCGCGAGACCTCGTGCTCGCCGCGGATCCGGACCGCGCCCTCGGGCGTGGTCTCGAACGCCTCGAACGTGACCGGGTAGGTCTTGTCGACGCCGTGGAGGTTGACCTTCGCGTCGGCGGTGTAGACGTTGCCGTCCTTCTTCTTCACGTTGGCGATGTCGACCGTGATGGTCGCGAACTTCGCGACGTCGAAGTAGTCCGGCGACTGGAGGTGGCCGTCGCGCTTGGCGGACGGGCTCTTGATGCTGGACAGGTCGAGCGTGAACTGCGCGGTGCCGCCCTCGAGGTTGGCGGGATCGAACGCCGCCTTGGTCACGGCGAACTTCTCGAACTTGATCTCGACCGGGTCATCCGGCTTTGGCTTCGAGTGGCTCGCGAACACGCTGACGTAATCGGCGCTGGTGTCCGCGACGGCCGAGCCCGAGCCCGCAGCGGCGGCCGAGCCTGCGTCCGCGCTGCCGGCGGCGGCCGAGACGGTGTCGCTACCGGCGGCCGAGCCCGCCGCGCTGCCAGCTGCGGCCGAGCCGGATCCGGACAAGGCTGCGGTGGGGGCCGGGGTTGGCTCCTCCTTCTTCTTGCAGCCAGTGACAGCGAGGACCGAGGCGAGAACGAGATACTTGAACATTGCTTGATGAACTCCCAGGAGTGACGTCGAACGATCGAGGGTGGAATCAGCCGCCGGTGTGACGCAGCACCAGCGAGACGTGGATCGGGATGCGGTCACCGTCGAAGTCGCCCGCATCGGGGGCGAGCGCGGTGTCCTTGATGAGCAGCGAGAAGTCCGCCTGCACGAGAAGGTGGGCGCCGGTCAGGCCGAGGCGAGCGAGCGCGGCGGCGTCGGGGTGGGTGATCACGCCGGTGATCTCGACGGGGTGGACGCGCCCGATCAGGCCGACGGTGCCGTTCGCCCGGAACGCGAGGCGGCCGGGCGCGTCGAGGCGCGACGCGATGATCTCGCCGAGGGTGAACGCGATCTGCGGGTGCTTGTCCGCAAGCAGGTAACCCTCCCGCGCGTACTTGCTGCGCTCGCCGATGCCGGTATCGACTGACGCGGTGTCCGCGCGGACCTCCGCCGTCATCGGCGTGGTGAGGTCCCGCGGGTCGCCCTGCCAGGTGCCGCGGACGCCACCCACGAACCGCGCGTCGAACGTCTCGCCACCGGCGGACAGCTGGGCGCTGATCACGGTGCCGGCGTGGGGCACGACCTCGTAGCGGCCTGCGGGGGCGTCGAGCGAGCCCTCGATGCCGGTCTCGACCGCCACGGCCTTGTCGGCGGGCAGCGTGTCGCGCCCACCGCTGACGCCGGGGCCGCTCGAGAATGCGGCGATCGGAACGATCAGCGGCGCCGCCGCGACCACCCATGACAGCACGCGGAGCACGGTCATGCGGCCGCGCTTCGCCTCGAGCCTGCGGATCACGAGCGCCCCGATGGTGAGGCCGATCGCGATGGCGGCGATGATCGCGCACACCTCGAGGCCGAGCCAGATCGGGTGGAACACCGACTCGCGCCACCCGAGATCCGGATCCGGGACGAAGAACCGCTTCGACAGCGCGGTGTACAGGTTGCCCGAGCCCTGCATCCACCACCGCACGAGCGCGGCGACCAGCGCGGCGAGCGGCAGGACGACGGGAGCGAACGGAGAGCGCACGCTCCGTGACTACGGCGCTTCCGTGATGTTGGCCAACCATCCGCCACGAGATGGTCTGTTGCGCGGACTGTCAGCGCCCGACGACATTTGCTCTGCGCGGCGTGGCGGCGGTCCCCGAGTCGAGCCATCCCGAGAGGTTGCGACCGTCACCACATCGACACGTGGCCACCCACATGCACCCGAGCGGGACACTCCATTCCGCCGGGCGCCCCCTCGCGATGCGCCCAGGCCCGCGCGCACGGCCGGATCGCGCGCCGTCGACCCAGCGCACTCCGAAACTCCCCGAACCTGCCGTGGAAGTCTCGACGGAGACAGGTGCCGTGGGATCCATCACGGTGGTCTCATGATCACATCTCAGCTTCCCCCAGAGGGGAATCCAAGAGCATGACCACCAGCACACGATGGCCACGCGGGTCGGGACAGTGGAATCGGACGCGCGTCGTGATCGTCGCCGCGAGTGCGGCGAGGCGCGACCAGCTACTCGAGCGATGGGCACCAGATCACGACGTCGTCGTGGTGCGGTCGCCCCTCGAGCTGATCCGTCGCTGTGAGGCCGACGAGAAGGTGATCTCGACAGTCGTGATCGCGGACTGCCTGGGCTCGGCGTGTTCCGCCGATCTCGCGGAGTTCCTCGATCAGACCTATCCCCACCTGCGCGTGATCGTCGATCACGTGCACCGCGCGGCCCTCGAGTCGAGCATTCCCCTCGAGGCACAGGCGTACGGGCCCGCGCATGGACAACTCGATCGATGATCGCGGGCGAGCCGCCCCGCGGGCGAGGCGCGACGAGGAAGCGTACCCGTCGGTACGCGACCGAGGAGCAACGACGCCCCCGGGGATGGATCGGCCGTGAGGGCGATTGAGATGTCCGTTCGCGGGCCCTAAGGGCCTGCGAAGGCGAGGTGCGACGAGCAAGCGGACCCTGCGGTCCGCGACCGAGGAGCAACGAAGCCCCCGGAGATGGATCGACCGCGAGGGCGATCGAGCGGTCCCGTCGCAGGTCCTCAGCCGGTCCACGCCGCGGTGGGGACCACGGCGCCAACTGGCTGCCCCCGACGCGCGGCGATGAATGCGTGGGCGAACGCCTCGGCGGAGGGGAACCGCCGTCTCGGGTCCTTGGCCAGCGCCACGGCGAGGACGTCCTCCACCGGCGGCGACACGCGCCCGAGCAAGCTCGGCCGGAGTGGCGGTGTGTGGACGACCTGGTAGACCAGCTCCGACAGGTCCTTGCCCTGGAACGGTGAGCGGCCCGTCAGGCAGCGGTAGGCGATCGCGCCGAGCGCGTAGACGTCGGCGAGGTGCGTGACCGCCCCGCCCGAGGCCTGCTCCGGCGCCATGTACTGAGGAGTCCCCACCACGCCCTCGCCGGTCAGCGTCCCCTCGCTGCCGACGAGCTTCGACACGCCGAAGTCGAGGATCTTCCAGGTCCCGCCTGCGTGGAGGAACAGGTTGTGGGGCTTGAGGTCGCGGTGGACCACACCGGCCGCCCGGGCCACCTCGAGGCCGCGCGCGATCTGGACGAGCATCACGCCGAGCTCGTCCGGCGGCAGCCGGGTCTCGGTCCGCAGCCGCGCCGCCAGATCGATGCCGTGCAGCCGCTCCATGACGTAGTAGGGGACGACCGCGTCGGGGGAGGACACCGCGAGCACCTGCACGATGTGCGGCGACGTCAGGCGCGCGGCGAGATCGATCTCGCGATGGAACCGCTCGATCAGCGTGGCGCTCTGGGTCGACCGCGCGTTGAGAAGCTTGATCGCCACCGACGGACCATCACCAGCCTGCGCCTCGTAGACGTCCCCCATCGCACCGGCGCCGAGGACGAGGCCGATCCGGTAGCCGCCCATCAGCTGGCCGGTCCACCGCCCCTCGTTGGCGTGGCGCTGGCGGGCGGCGTCGTCCTTGACCTCGGCGAGCGCCTGCTGCTGATCCCCGATCAGCCGCATCGCGCTCTGCAGCTCCGCCACCGCCGCGGTGTTGGCGCTGCGCGCCCAGCGCCCGAGCGCGTACCCGGCGCCGAGCATGCCGACGATCAGCACCTCGGCGAACGCCAGCTGCGCGCGGTCGCTCGCGCGGCTGGTGAAGATGCCCACGTCAGCGATCCAGCCGGCGAGGATCGGCACCGCGACCAGCAGGTGCCCGCCGATGCAGATGCCGGCGATCGACAGCGAGGTCCACCGGCTGCGCCCGAGCGAGATCAGGACCAGCCCGAGCATCTGCGCCATCACCACCGCCGAGAACGGCCCGAAGTAGTACAGCGCCGGCGTGATGCCGACCGTCGCGACGATCCACAACACGCCAACGGACCGCTCCTGCCAGCGCGCGGGCTGGTTCGACAGCCACACCAGCCCGACGTTGGCCAGCGACACCAGCCCGACGCCCGCCCAGAACAGCCGGCGCGCCAGCGGATCGCCGCCGATCACGAGCGAGACCAGCACCGCCCCGAGCGGCGCGAGCACGCCGAAGAAGTGGAACATCCGCATCCGCGGCAGGTCGGCGCGGTCGAGCGCCTGGGCTGCCGTCGGCGCGGGCGCGCGCGAGCCCGTCGAGCGGTCGGTGGCCCGCACGCCGAGGATCACGGTGTCGGCGGACGGAACCGGCCGCGGCGTCGGCGAGCGCGAGAGGCGCGGCCGCCTGCGTCGCGATGTCGTCAGGATCGCTCCCTCCTGCCGCGTCGCCCCGATCCACGCCTCCATCATAGCGCGCCCCGCCGTCCGCAGGGCGCCCCTCACGCGCGAGCGCGAGCCACCGCGGGGTGCCCACAGCTGGTTGCACTCGAGCGACGTTGCGCAGCGTCGTGCACGAACTGTCACGCTCGCGGCAGGGCCCGCGTCAATCCACCGACAACCCTTGCCGGCCCTCCGAAATCCCTTGTCCGGTTTCAGGCCGCTGATCTAGGGTCCGCGCCATGAGATCCGTTTTGATCGCCTCGGCCCTGCTCGGCTCCGCTCTCGCGCTCACCGCCTGTGCGCCCGACGCGCGCGACGGCAACGGCAACGGCGATGGCAGCGGCGTCGACGGTGGCAATGGCAGTGGCTCGGGCAGCGGCTCGGGCGTCGCCCAGGCCTGCAACAAGATGGACCTCGTGTTCGTGGTCGACGACTCGGGCTCGATGGCGGAGGAGCAGGACAACCTGGGCGACAACTTCCCCGCGTTCGCTGAGGTCCTGAGCAACTACGTCAACGCCGAGGGCGAGCACATCGACTTCCGGATCGCCGTGACCACCACGGGCAAGGACCTGACCTTCACGCTCTCCCTCGGTGCCGGCTTCCCGAGCCTGCCGGTCAGCGAGAACGGCGACAACGGCGAGTTCCGCAACAACTGCGGCGTCAACCGGCGCTGGCTCGAGCCGACCGACGTGAACCTCGGAACCGCGCTGGCATGCCGTGCCGCCGTGGGCACCGAAGGCCCGCAGTACGAGATGCCGCTGCTGATGTCGAAGTGGGCGCTGGCCGAACGCATCGCCGACGGCACCAACGCCGGCTTCCTGCGCGACGACGCGCTTCTCGGCATCGTGATGTTGACCGACGAGGACGACGGATCGACGACCGCCAGCAGCTTCACGGTGAGCGCCACCGGCAACCCGCCGACCGACTGGAACCCGGCCGACCACGTCGCGTTCCTCGACCAGCTCAAGGGCAACCGCACGCGCTGGGCCGCCGGCGTGATCGCGGGCCAGACCATGTGCGAGTCGAGCTTCGGCAGCGCCGTCGAGGCGACCCGCCTCCAGGAGTTCGTCGACCTGACCAACGCGCAGGGCCCGCAGCAGGCGGTGTTCACGTCGATCTGCGACGGCAACCTGACCACCGCGCTGACCGACATCGTCAACAAGTTCCAGAGCGCCTGCGGCAACATCATCCTCTGACCGACATCCTCTGACGCCCGGACGCGCTAGGGTGCCGTCATGCATGGAAGGCATGTCGTCGTCACCGGAGGCAGGGGGGCGCTGGGGCGGGGGGTCGTCGGGCTCCTGACCGAGCTCGGCGCGGTCGTCCACGTCGCGGACCTCCCCGAGGTCAAGCTCGACGACGAGGCGGCGACCGCCGCGTTCTATGCCGGGCTGCCGGCGCTGTGGGCGTCGATCCACCTGGTGGGCGGGTTCGCGATGACGCCGATCGCGGACGTCACGCTGGCCGAGTTCGAGGGCCAGTGGCGGCTCAACGCGGCGACCTGCTTCCTGTCGTGCCGCGAGGCGGTCAAGGCGATGCGCCGCACCGGCGGCGGCGGCCGGATCGTCAACATCGCGGCGCGCCCCGTGATCTCCCCGGTCGGCGGGATGTCGTCGTACGTCGCGGCCAAGGCGAGCGTCGCGGCGCTCACCCAGGGCCTCGCGGTCGAGCTCCGCAACGACGGCATCCTGGTCAACGCCGTGGTGCCCTCGACCATCGACACCCCCGCCAACCGGGCGGCGATGCCCGGCGCCGACCACGCGGGCTGGCCCACGCCCCGCGAGGTCGCCCAGGCCATCGCGTTCCTCGTCTCGGCCGACAACACGCTGACCTCGGGGGCCCTCGTGCCCGTGTACGGGCGCGCGTAACGCTCCAAGATGTTTCGGCATCTAACAAATTGATCGTCCGGGTCCCGTGGTCAGTCGTAACCTCGAGGACCGGCCCGCGTACGCTGCTGGTGCGCCATGCTCCCTGCCCGCCTGGAGGATTCGATGTCCGGTGACCGCCCCGATCTCGACCGCTACCCCGAGCTCCAGAAGGCCTGGGATCGCCGCCAGTTCATCAAGTCCGCGGCGGTCGGCACCGCGTTCATGGCGGTGGGAGGATCGCTGGTCCGGCTGGCCGCGGGTGACCTGTCGCGCGAGGCGCGCGCCGCGGCCCGCCCCGATGGCCGCCCGCGCCTGCCGCCCGGCCAGCGCACGCTCGAGTACCTGAAGCCGATGGGCGGAGACGAGGGCGACGGCGACGTCCGCACGTTCAAGCTCAAGGTCCACGGCAACGTCAAGACGCCGTTCGAGCTCGACTACGCGGCGCTGCTCAAGCTGCCGCAGGTGACCAAGGAGGCGGACGTCCACTGCGTCACCGGGTGGTCGCTGCTCGGCGGCCAGTGGAAGGGCGTCCAGATCGCGATGCTCGCGGAGAAGGCCGGCATCGCGGGCGACGTGCGCCACGTGATCCTCGAGGCCGCCCACGGCTTCACCGCCAACATCCCGCTCGCCGAGGCGACCCGCGACAACGCGCTCATCACCTACCGCCTCAACGGCAAGCCGTTCGCGCTCCAGCACGGCGCGCCCGTCCGCGGCCTCGTCCCCGACCTCTACTTCTGGAAGAGCTCGAAGTGGATCACCGGCGTGAAGTTCGTCAAGGACGACCGCCCCGGCTACTGGGAGGTCCGCGGCTATCACAACCACGCCGACCCGTGGAAGGAAGAGCGCTATGCCTGACCCGGAGGGCGCCACACCCGCGCCCCGCACGCCCACCCCGGCGGCCCGCAGCGGCGGCACCGACCGCGGCCTCGGCGCTGCGCTCAAGAAGCGGTGGCGCGGCTGGCTGCGCGCGATCCACCGCGACGTTGGCTACCTCGCGGTCGGGTTCACGGTGATCTACGCGGTGTCCGGCCTCGCGATCAACCACATCAAGGACTGGGACCCGAACTTCACCTCGATCGAGAACACCATCACGATCGCGCCGATCCCGGCGGAGCTCCCCGACGACGAGGCGGTCAAGCTCGTGCTCGCCGCCGCCGGCACCGGCACCCCGGACGACGTGTTCCGCGCAGGCGACGAGATCCGGCTCAGCTACCAGAGCGGCGCGCAGGTGACCGCCGTCGGCGACACCGGCGAGGTCACGGTGCAGGCGCGCACGCCGCGGTTGTTCCTGCGGGTCGTCAACTGGCTCCACTACAACCGCGGCAAGGTGGCGTGGACCTACCTCGCCGACGCCTACGCGGTGCTCCTGCTGTACCTCGCGATCAGCGGCATGTTCATGATCAAGGGGCGGCTCGGCCTGCGCTGGCGCGGCCTGGTGCTGGTCGGCCTCGGCATCGCGGTGCCGGCGAGCTACGTGATCCTGTCGGGCGGCCCGGGCGGCTGAGCGGCTACTCGCACGCGGGCGGGACGGTCTCGACGTCGTCCTGCACGCGGCGCGCGCGCCACGCCTCGGCGTCGGGCAGCAGGCGCGGCGTGAGCGGCTGCGCGAGCACGGCGGGATCCATCTGTGCGCGATCGAGCTCGTACGTCGTCAACACGAAGTCGACGAGATCGACGCCCTCGTACTCGGCGGGGTCGATCACGCGCTCGGCATCGAACGCGCGGTACTCGTGGATGAACGCGGACGTCGGCAGGTCGTCGTAGTAGCCGACCTCGGAGCGGTTGATCACGTGGTTGACCTCGTGGACCAGCGTCGCGGCCAGCCGCCGTACCGTCTGCCCACGCGCCACGTAGATCCGGCTGCTCCACATGTACCCGGCGAGCGCGTCCTCGATGGCTGCGGCCACGTCACTGCCGCGGGTGCGGAGGCGGGTGTAGTCGTCCTCGGCGAGGCCGGCATCGGGGAGGTCCGCGCGCACGCGCTGGAAGTCCGCGCAGGTCAGATCGCGCAGCTCGTCGATCTGGACGTAGCCGGCCTCGATCGACCACAGGGTCAGCCCGGCCAGCTCCGCGTCCTCGCGATCGAGCAGGTCGAGGGCGGCGTTGATGTAGCGGCGGAACGTGAGCGTGCTGTGCGTGGGATCGACCTCGTCGAACCGCGAGCCCGCCGCGCGATCACCCTTGCCATCGCTGACCTCGGCCGCGTCGTCGGCCGGGCTGCTCGCGCACGCGGTCACGAGCAGGGCGGCAGACACGAGGGCGCGCATGGTGGGCACTCGGAGTGCAAGCGCCGCACCCCTGGCGCGCCGCGCAGTTCCGGGCGCTTGCGCCGCGCCCTGGCCACTCGAGTCGCCACCACCGGGCCGAGGGCGCCCGCGCCGGGTGGCCGCCCACGCGCCCTGACCACCGGGCCTGCCATCACCGGGCCTGCGCGCCGGGCCTGCGCGCCGGGCCTGCGTGCCGGGCCTGCGTGCCGGGCCTACGTGCCGGTGATGACCACGTCGGCCGTCGGGACCCCGCCGAAGCGCGTGTTCCACGCCACCGCGTAGCCGGTGACGTGCCGGACGATCACGCGGTCCCCCTCCGCGAGCGCACCCGGGGGCACCGTCCACTCGCCGAGCACATCGTCCTCGAAGCAGGTCGGCCCCACGACCAGCACCCCGGCGCCCTCGCCCGGGTGCGGCGCCGCGCCGACCAGCTCGACCGGACTCCACCGCAGGTGGCAGATCCGCGACAGATCGACCACGCGCAACGCGCGATCGTCGAGCGCCCTCGCGACCACGACGCGCCCGCACGCGAACCCGGCCTCGCTCGCGACCAGCCGCCCCGGCTCGATGATCAGCTCGATGTCCGCTGGCACCGCCGCACGCACCACGCCGAGGGCCGCGGCGACATCCGCGAGCCCGTGCCATGCACCGCCAAGATCGAGGAACCGCGGCGTGAGCCCGGCGTCCGCTGCGATCGCAAGGGCGTCCCGCGCGGTCACGAGGAACCGCTCCGGCGAGGTCGCGGTGACCGGCCCGTGGTGGACGTGGAGGCCAACCGGTCGCCCCGCCGCGGCCGCGACCATCGCCCGCACGGTGGCGACGCGCGCCGATCGCTCGACGTCGACGCCGAACCGCGAGCGCCGGTGGCCCGTACCATCGAGGACCGCGCCGATCGCCGGATCGCGCCCGGTCGCGGACGAGCTCAGGCGGAGCGCGATGTCCGCGAAGGCCGGCGCCGCCGTGACCTGTGCCGGCGTCTCGCACCCGACGATCAGCCGGGCGCCCCACACGCGCGCGACCTCGGCGCCACGCGCCCCCGCCCGCCCGGTGGGATCGACCACCGACAGCACGCGCGCCGGGGGCAGCTCGTCGACCTCGCCGGGGCTCGCCGCGTCGAAGCCGTCGAGCGTGGCCGCCGCGAGCGCGCGCACCGCCGGGTGCGGGAACGACTTGGCCGCGAACAGCGCGGTGACGCCGGCGCCCCGCGCGGCCGCGGCGAGCGCGGTCAGGTTGCGCGCGAGCCGCTCGCCATCGAACACCAGCGCCGGGCCCGCGCAGCGCTCGATCGCCGCGGCGACCGCGGGGGGAACATCGGCGCGCACCGCGACGACCCTACCCGAGCTGACGACCGTTTCCCATGCGTCCGATGCCCTCGCCCTACGCCTCGCCCTCGGCGTCCTCGATCAGGTCGGGCACCACCGTCTCGGCGCCGATCGGCACCAGGTCCTGGCGATCCGAGCCGCCCGTGTTCGCGCGCCGCTTCGGGACCTGCGCGACGAGGTCCTCCGGGTAGCGCAGCTTGAACGTCACGAACAGCGTGTTGCGGAAGAACCCGGTGATCGGCATCTGGGCGGTGCTGTCCCCGGTCTGCACCATCAGCTCGTAGCGCACGCCGTCGGTGAACCCCGGGCGCACCGCGTACACGAAGCCGACGTCGAGCCGGGCCCGCCCGATCGAGCTCTGGAGGTCCGACGAGAACGGGTCCGACGAGCTGCGTGCGCGTGACCGACACCGAGCCCAGGCCGACGAGCCTGGGCTGGCGACGCCGGCCCCCCCGCGCCACGCGATCGGCATCGCCGCCGAGATCACCGCGGTGTCGTTGACCGTGTTCTGCCCGAGGAACAGATTCGCGGACACGTCGTGCCGCAGCGACATCCTCCCGCAGCGACATCCGCCCGGCGCCCGACACGTCGGTGATGTCCGCGGACACGCCGACCACCGGCTACAGCGCCGGATCGCACAGCTCGCGCCCCGGGTTGGCGGGATCCTCGCCGAACGGCGATGACGTACACGAGCCCGCCGTCGACGCCGAGGGCGACGCGCCGGTCGAGCTCGTGGCGCCACGCCACCCGCGCGCGGGGGTTGATCTGGCGATCGAGCCGGCTGCCGATCGGATCGGCCATCGGCGCGTCGCGCTCGAGGCGGAGCACCGAGGCGCCGAACTCGACGGTCAGCGCGTGGCGGCGAACGGAACGATCGAGGGCGATCCGCGCGCCTGCGTCCGCCGACGTGATGGTCCGCGGATCGGCCTCGCGGAGATCGCCATCCTGGGAGCCACGGCGCTCCGAGAACACGTTGTCCGTGAAGGCCACGTCGCTGGTCGCCGTGGCGTGGTAGCTGATGCGGTCAGCGGCCACTGGTCGGGCCGCCAGGAGCGTCGCCAGGACAGCCGCGAGGGAGACGAGCGCGAGCGACGTTCGGTCCTGGCGCATGGTGGTCGTCTCCCACGCAGCCTCCCGGGCGCCCTGAATGGGAAAGCACGCTCACCACGTTGACACACCAGCGCATTCGCATGCTTAGAATCCCGCCGAGGCAAGACCCCCATGCGTAGCGAACTCGTCGTACAGCAGACCATCCGCCCCTGGTCGTATCTCGCCGCCCCGCGCGACGACGATGACGATGATGTCGAGGAGCCGGAGGCCGAAGAAGACGACGACGAGGAGGTCGAGGAGACCGACGACCTCGCCGAGGACGATGGGGTCGCCACACCCGTCGCGGATGACTGGACCGCCGAGGAAGAGCAACTCGACGAGGACAAGGAGGAGAAGGAGGAGGAGGAGGAGGACGACGGCACCGGTGGCTGGCGTGGCGGCTCCGATCCACCGTGGGGCCCCGAGGAGAAGGTCGTCGACGACGTCGAGGAGGAGGACGAGGAGGAGGAGGAGGAGGAGGAGGACGACGACGACGACGACGACGACGACGACGACGACGAGGAAGAGGACGACGAGGAGGAGGAGGAGGAGAAGCCGAAGAAGCCGGTCAAGGTGAAGGCGCCCGTGCGCTCGATCCTCGGCGACGACGACGATGACGACGAGGACAGCGACAAGTCCGAGGAGGAGGACGACGACGACGACGACGACGAGCGTCCGCCCCGTGGGCCGATCCCGCCGCGTCCGGCCAAGCCGCTGCCGGTCCCGAGCCGCCCGATCATCATTCCCGCCAAGCCCGTGACGCCGGTTCGCCCGCCGCCCCGCGCCGCGCCCGCCGCCACGCCCACGCCCGCGCCCGCCGCCACGCCCACGCCCGCGCCCGCGCCCGCGCCCACCGCCACGCCCGCGCCCGCGCCCACCGCCGCGCCCGCGCCCGCGCCGCGCAAGCCCGCGCCCGCGCCCACCGCGCCAAGCCCGCGCCCCGCCGCCGCCAAGCGCCGCGCCCGCCGCCGCCCGCGCCCGCGCCCGCCGCCAAGCCCGCGCCCGCCGCCAAGCCCGCGCCCGCGCCCGCCGCCAGCCCGCGCCCGCCGCCAAGCCCGCGCCCGCCGCCAAGCCCGCGCGCCGCCGCCAAGCCCGCGCCTGCGCCCGCGCCCGCCGCCAAGCCCGCGCCCGCCGCCAAGCCCGCGCCCACCGCCGCCCACCGCCAAGCCCGCGCCCGCCGCCAACCAGCCGCGCCCACCGCCGCGCCCGCCGCCAAGCCCGCGCCCGCCGCCAAGCCCACCGCCGCGCCCACCGCCGCGCCCGCGCCCGCCGCCAGGCCCGCGCCCGCGCCGCCGCCAAGCCCGCGCCCGCCGCCAAGCCCGCGCCCGCGCCCGCCGCCAAGGCCCCCGCCAAGCCCGCGCCCGCCGCCAGGCCCGCGCCTGCCGCCAAGGCCCCCGCCGCCAAGGCCCCCGCCAAGCCGGCGCCTGCCGCCAAGCCCCCGGCCACGCCCAAGGCCCCGGCCGCCGCCAAGAAGCCCCCGGCGAACAAGAAGTGAGCCAGGCGCGGCCACCGGCCGCTGCCGCGAGCTGACGGGTCCTGACGGCCGCCCTCACCGGCGCCCGCGCCGCGTTTCGGCCAGGCGCGGGAGAGGTCAGTACATGCCCTGCCAGCGCAGGAACATCGGCAGCACCACGAACGTGAACAGCAGGCAGCCGGCGACGATCGCCGCGAGGTCACCCCCGCCGAGTCGGACGCGGAACGTGGGCACGTGGGTGCGAATCGCCGAGGCCCACGCGCCGACCAGCCCGAGGAAGATCCGCAGCACCGAGTGAGATGCGAACGACAGCGAGTTGACCTGGAACAGGATCCCGCACGGCGACGCCATCCACGAGGCGCAGGCGCGAGGGCAGCGGCGCGAGCGCGCGCACGAGCATCGCCTGGTTCTTGGCGGGGTCGAGCCGCCCGAGGTTGCCGACGACCCACGCATCCCCGAGCCCGAGCTCCACGCGCATCGATGCGCGTGCGTCAGGGTCCGGGGCGTAGCGCTCGAGGCGGATGCCATGGGGGATCGTGTGCAGTCGTGACACGGGGGCATCGTGATGGGTGCGCGCCTGCGCCTCGGTGGTGGCGGACACCGCGATGAACGCATGGGTGAGCTGCGCGGCGGTGCGCCGGAGCAGCCGGTGCGCGCGTGAGCCGGGATTCACCCCGTGCTTGGTGTGGATCACGGTCGCCACCGCGAGCCGGGCGGCCGGGGCGCCGTCGATCAGCGGCAGCGGGTTGTGGGTGTGCCCCGCGTCGGCGCCGCGGGCGCGCAGCACCGTTGCCAGGCGGTGGACGAGCGCGGGCTCGAGGCCACCGCGCCGGGGCTCCCGGGTCGCCGGGATCCCCGCGGCCGCGAGCTCGGCGGCGATCTGCCCGTCGAGCGGGCGCGCGAGCAAGATCACGCTCACGTCGTGCCCGCGCGCGCGCTGGCCGATCGCGAGATCGAGCGCGACGCGCGCCTGGCCCCCGACGCCGTACGACGACAGCACGTGCACGATCGACCACACCATGGCGCGGGGAGTGCACCTCGCGAGCCACGCCATGGAGCCGCTCGAGCCCCCCACGCCCTCACCTTGTGACGACGATGCCCTGCTCGCGTCGATCGGCCTCGAGCTCGGCGGCCGGCGCCACGCTCTGCTGCGCGCGGCCGCGGCGCCCGTGATGCGGCGGATCCGCGAGGAGGGCGTCCGCGTGATCGGGTTCGCGCCCGCCGACGCCGCGGTCGCCGTGCCGCCGCTGCTGCTGCAGCTCGGGCTCGCGCTGTGCGAGGCGACCGGCGGGACGGTGGCGGTGGTCGACGCGAACGTCCGCTACTCGGGGCTGCCGATGCTCGCGCACGGGCGCGCGCCCGACCACGCGGGCTCGGTGTTCTCGACGCGCGGGCGGCGCGGCTCGCTCGCGCTGCTGACCCCGCCGCGGGTGGAGCGCGCCGGCGAGGTCGTACCGCAGCTCACGCGCGCCCTGCGCGAGGGCGCCGACCTGTTCGGGCACGTCCTCGTCGACCTCACCGGGTTGGCCCACTCACGAACACCCAGCGTGCGGTCGCTTGTGCATCGACGCCAGATCTGGTGATCTCTCGTCGATGCTCATGCTCGACCAGGAGAAGATTGCGGTCATCGGACTCGGCTATGTCGGGCTCCCGGTGGCCCTGTCGTTCGGACGCACGCTGCCCACCGTGGGCTTCGACATCCGCCAGCGACGCGTCGACGAGCTCAAGCAGGGTCACGACGACACCCTCGAGGTCACGACCGCGCAGCTGACCGCGGCGACCAGGCTGGAGCTCACCGCGGATCCGGCGCGCCTCGCGGACTGCACGTTCTACATCGTCGCGGTGCCCACGCCGATCGATCACAACAACCGCCCCGATCTCGGGCCGATGATCAGCGCGAGCAAGACGGTCGCCCCGCACCTCAGGAAGGGCGACGTGGTCGTGTTCGAGTCGACCGTGTACCCGGGCGTCACCGAGGAGGTGTGCGGCCCGATCCTGAACGAGCACAGCGGGCTCACCAACGGCGTCGACTTCTTCCTCGGCTACTCGCCCGAGCGGATCAACCCGGGCGACAAGGAGCACACGTTCGAGAAGATCGTGAAGGTCGTCGCCGGTCAGACCCCCGAGACGCTCGAGCGCGTGGCGCGGGTGTATGGCTCGGTCGTGACCGCGGGCGTGCACCGCGCGACGTCGATCAAGGTGGCCGAGGCCGCGAAGGTGATCGAGAACACCCAGCGTGATCTCAACATCGCGCTGATGAACGAGCTGGCGCTGATCTTCGACCGCATGGGCATCCGCACCGCGGACGTGCTCGAGGCCGCCGGGACCAAGTGGAACTTCCTGCGGTTCACGCCGGGCCTGGTCGGCGGTCACTGCATCGGCGTCGACCCATACTACCTGACCACCAAGGCCCAGGAGCTCGGCTACCTGCCCGAGGTGATCCTCGCCGGCCGCCGCATCAACAACGCGATCGCCCCGTTCATCGCGCAGAAGTGCGTGAAGATGCTCGTGCAGCACGATGTGCCGCTCAAGAAGGCGAGGGTCGGCATCCTCGGCCTGACGTTCAAGGAGAACGTGCCCGACCTGCGCAACTCGAAGGTCCCCGACATCGTGGCGGAGCTCAAGCAGTTCGGCATCGACGCGATGGTGCACGACCCGCTCGGCAATCCGCACGACGCGCTCGAGGAGTACGACATCGTGCTGAGCTCCCTCGACACGTTCCAGCAGCTCGACGCGGCGATCCTCGCGGTCTCGCACGCCGAGTACCTCGCCAACCCGCTCGGCATCTTCGAGCGGGTCAAGGACGGGGGCGCCGTGATCGACATCAAGAGCGTGCTCCCCGTCGGCGTGGCGCCGCGAGGGATCCAGGTCTGGTCGCTATGACCCTGTCCCGTTACGACGCGGTGTGCGAGGACCTTGTCAACCGGCCCCGCCGGTGGCTGGTGACCGGGGTCGCGGGGTTCATCGGGTCGGCGCTCCTCGAGCGCCTCCTCGATCTCGGGCAGACCGTCGTCGGCGTCGACAACTTCCTGACCGGCCACCAGGCCAACCTCGACGACGTCCTCGCGATCAACCCCGACGAGCGGCTGCAGTTCCGCTTCATCGAGGGCGATCTGCGCGACCCCGCGGTCGCCGCGAGTGCGATGGCCGACGTCGACATCGTGCTCCACCAGGCGGCGCTCGGCTCGGTGCCGCGGTCGCTCAAGGACCCGATCTCCACCCACCAGCACAACGTCGACGCGGTGGTCAACGTGCTGCAGGCCGCGCGCGAGGCCCAGGTCGGGCGCGTGGTGTACGCATCGAGCTCGTCGGTGTACGGCGATCATCCGAGTCTGCCCAAGGTCGAGGACCGGATCGGCGCACCGCTGTCGCCGTACGCGGCCACCAAGCGGGTCGCCGAGATCTACGCGCAGGTGTTCCAGACTGCGTACGGGCTCCAGACCATCGGCCTGCGCTACTTCAACGTGTTCGGACGCCGGCAGGATCCCAACGGCGCGTACGCCGCCGTGATCCCGCGGTGGATCGCGTCCCTGCTCGGCGGCAAGCCGCCGGTGATGTTCGGCGATGGCTCGAGCAGCCGGGACTTCTGCTACGTCGACAACATCGTGCAGGCCAACCTGCTCGCCGCAGTCGCCCCCGATCCGGACGTGACGGGCACCGTCTACAACTGCGGCTGCAACGGGCGCACGAACCTCCAGGAGCTGTACGCGATGATCCGCGACGACCTGGCCAAGGCGCAGCCCGAGCTCGCGGCCCTCGAGCCCGCGTTCGAGCCGCCGCGCACCGGCGACATCCCGCACTCCCAGGCGTCGATCGAGAAGATCCAGGCGGCGCTCGGCTACGCGCCGACCCACCAGGTCGCCGAGGGCATGGCCGAGACGGTCAGCTGGTTCGCGACGCGGCTGCGCACCAGGACCACGTGAGCCTCGCGGGATGCGCGGTCCCGGCCCCACGTTACGCGGTCCTTGGCCGCGCAGATCGGCGCCAGTTGGCCTCGGCCGCTCGTGTCTCGAGTGCGCGGGCGCGTTAGACTATGGCCATGTCCGATGATCCACTTCCGAAGCCGGAACCGAAGGAGATCGACGAAAAGCTCGCGCTCCAGCTCAAGCACCTGGCCGAGGACAGCGTCCTCAAGGGCAAGCCGTACGGCGACGAGAAGTGCGACAACTGCCTGTTCTACCTGAACCCCGACGAGAAGCTGGCGTACTGCTGGCACCCGAAGCTGCGGATCCTGGTCGGCGCCGAGTGGTGGTGTCAGTGGTGGGAGAAGATCGCGTAGCGTGCGCGTCGAGGAGAAGCAGGTCGACGGGCTCGAGCTCGAGCTGCAGGAGCAGCTCGAGACGGTCAGCTCGCACGACAGGCAGGGGACGGAGTTCGCGGCGCACGCCAGCGCGGAGATCCGGCACACCTCGGCCGGCGCGAGAGATCAGATCGTCGCCGCGGTGCGGGCGATCTTCGCGCACCAGGGCCTGACCGTCGCCGACCTCGGCCTGCCCCAGCGCGAGGAGCGCGCCCTCGAGGCGCTGCAGGCCGCGGTCACCGGCAAGAGCGCGAACCTCGGCATGTTCGTGTACGCCGAGGACCGGCGCAGCCTGCTCGAGCAGGCGCTCGCGGTGCTCCAGCCGAACCTCGTCGGAGGCGACGGGCAGGAGCTCGCGGGCCTCCGCGATCAGCTGTCCGCGATGACCGAGCGGGTCGCCACGCTGCGCGAGGAGCTGATGCAGCTCGAGGATGCGCAGGAGGAGCTGCTCGGCGAGCAGCGGGAGGTCGCAAAGGCCACCAAGCCCGACGAGCCGGTCGACCCCGCCGCGACGCCCACGCCGGTGGACGGCGAGCGCCCGGCGTCCACCCTGGCAGGGCCCGGGCCCGCGGTGACCTCCCAGGCCGCCCCGTCCACGCTGACCGGACCCGAGCGCGCCGTGGAGGCCCGACCACCCACCTCCGTCGGTGATCCGGCCGAGATCGAGGAGGCCGCGCGCCAGGCCGCGCCGTGGTGGCGGAGGCCGGGTGACTGAGCTCGACCCGCTGATCGCCGAGCTGCGCCTGCACGCCGAGGCCGCGCTGCTGCGGCGGCTCGACGCCGGCTCGGGGTTCGCGGACCCGCGCGTCCCCGCGCAGATCTACCTGCGCGATCCAGGTGCGCTCGCGCGGCTGGCCGGCGGCACGCTGCGGCCGCAGGGCACCCACGGCAAGGCGCTCGCGGAGCTCGACGCCGCCATCGCGGCCGCGAGCACGCAGGACACCAGCGCCACCCGCCTCGGGCTCGTGCGCTCGCGGTTCGCGCTCGCGCCGGGTGAGGCCGGGGTGCTCGGGCTGGCGCTCGCGTACGCGCTCGATCTCGACACCCGCGAGCTGTGCCACGCACTCGCGCCGCGCCGCCCGCCCGGCCTCCACGCCGAGACCTGCGTCGACGTCCTCCAGCTCCCCGCCGGGGACCTCGTGCGCGCCCTCGCGGCCGGCGGCGCGCTGCGCCGGGGCCGGCTGCTCGCCGTCGAGCGGGATGGCCTCACCGCGAGCCTCGAGGTGGCGCCCGCCGCGCTCGCGTGGCTGCTCGGCGACGATGCGCTGCAGCCACCGCTCGCCGGCATGCTCGAGGTCCTGCCGCCGACTCACGAGCTCGGGGTCGCGCTCCCCGCGAGCACGCTCGCCGCGATCGACGCGCTGCTGCCCCGGCTCACCGCCGACGTCGCCGTGGTGCTGCGCGGCCCTCGCGGCTCCGGACGCCGGGCCGCCGCGCTGCGGATCGCCCACGCGCTCGGGCGGCCGCTGTGCGTGATCCCGGTGCCTGCGCTGGTCGCGTTCGAGCAGCGGGTGCGGATCTCGCTGCTCGGCACCGCGCTCGCCGCTGCCCGCCTGCGCGGCGCGGTGCCGCTGCTGGTCGAGGCCGACGCGCTGCTCGACGACAGCGGCGGGCTCGCCGGCGATCATGGCGACGCGCTCGGTGGCCTCCCCGGGCTCGTCCTCGCGACCACCGCCGCGAGCAACGGCCAGCTCGAGCTGCGGCGCCCAGCCCTCGTGGTGCCGATGCCCCGGACCGAGCTCGGCGATCGCGAGCGCGCGTGGACCGCGGCCCTCACCCCCCACGCCCTCACCGAGGGGGGGCCCGAGCTCGCGGCGCGCTACGTGATCGGCCCGGGCGCGATCGCCGAGGTCGTCGACGAGGCCGCGCGCTACGCCCGGGTCGAGGGGAGCGGGCTCGACCTGCCCGCCCTCGAGGCCGCGATCGGGCGCCGGCTCGCACTCCGCCTCGGCACCTACGGCACCGTGGTCTCGCGCAAGGCCCTGTTCTCCGAGCTGGTGCTCCCCGACGACGTGCTCGACACGCTGCACGACATGATCGCGATGGTCCGCGAGCGCTCGCAGATCCTCGAGACCTGGGGCTACCAGCGCCACCTCGGGATCTCGCGCGGCGTCGCCGGGCTGTTCTCGGGCGAGCCCGGCACCGGCAAGACGATGGCCGCCAGCGTGGTCGCCTCGGCGCTCGGCCTCGAGCTGGTCCGCATCGATCTGTCGGCGGTGGTCTCGAAGTACGTGGGCGAGACCGAGAAGAACCTCGGGCGGATCTTCGACGAGGCCCAGGACGCCCACGCGATGCTGCTGTTCGACGAGGCCGACAGCCTGTTCGGCAAGCGCACCAAGCTCGAGTCCGCCCAGGACCGGTTCGCCAACCTCGAGGTCAACTACATCCTCCAGCGGATGGAGACCTTCGACGGCGTCAGCGTGCTGACCACCAACGCCGAGGCGGCGATCGATCCCGCGCTGCAGCGCCGCCTCAACTTCCGCATCCGGTTCCCCGAGCCCGAGGCCGACGAGCGCGCCCGGCTGTGGCGGCAGCTGCTCCCGCCGTCGGCCGGGGTCCACGACCAGATCGACTTCCACGCGCTCGCCGAGCGATTCGACATGACCGGCGGCTACATCAAGAACGCGGTCGTGCGCGCCGCCGTGATCGCCGCACGCGCCGGCCGGCAGATCTCCGCCGAGGACCTGTGGCAGGGCGCGCACCACGAGTACGTCGAGATGGGCAAGGTCATGCCCCAGATGTCGACGCCGTCGCTGTGAGCTGAGGTAGGCTGCTCGCCATGTCACTCCGCGGAAAGACGCTATTCATCACGGGTGCGAGCCGAGGCATCGGGCTCGCGATCGGCCTGCGCGCGGCGCGCGATGGCGCCAACGTCGTGATCGCCGCCAAGACGGCCGAGCCCAACCCCAAGCTCCCGGGCACGGTCTACTCCGCCGCCGCCGAGATCGAGGCGGCGGGTGGCAAGGCGCTGCCGATGGTGTGCGACATCCGGTTCGAGGACCAGGTCCAGGCCGCGGTCGCGAAGGCCGTGGAGACGTTCGGCGGGATCGACATCCTCGTCAACAACGCGAGCGCGATCAGCCTGACCTCCACCGAGTCGACGGACATGAAGCGCTACGACCTGATGCACGGCATCAACACGCGCGGCACGTTCATGGTGTCGAAGGCGTGCGCCCCGCACCTGCGCAAGGCCGCCGCCGCCGGCGGCAACGCCCACGTCCTCAACATCTCGCCGCCGCTCAACATGGAGACGCGCTGGTTCGCGCCCCACGTCGCGTACACGATGGCGAAGTTCGGCATGAGCATGTGCGTGCTCGGCATGGCCGGCGAGTTCAAGCCGCACGGCGTGGCGTTCAACGCGCTGTGGCCTCGCACCACGATCGCGACCGCCGCGATCCAGAACCTGCTCGGCGGCGACACGGTCATGAAGGGATCGCGCAAGCCGGACATCATGGCCGACGCGGCGTACGCGATCTTCAATCGCAGTTCGCGCGAGGCGACCGGCAACTTCTACATCGACGACGAGGTGCTCGCCGCCGAAGGCGTGACCGACCTCAGCGGGTACGCGATGACGCCGGGCGCGCAGCTGCTGCCCGACTTCTTCGTGTGAGCCAACCCCGCAGCCGCTACGGCTTGTTCGGGACGTCGGGGTGCTTGCGCGCGGCGGGCAGCAGCTCCTTCATCTCCGTGCCGCTCACGGCGCGCTTGCCTCGAGCGCTGAGGAACCCGAACGCGGCGCCCGAGACGCCGCCGAGGAGGTGCGCCATGCGCGACACGTTGTCGGTGTGCGCGACCGCCCGGTAGACCTCGCCACCGAGGTAGATCGCCGCGACCGCGATGAACGTCATCGGGATCTCGCCCTCGCGGATGTTCGCCGTCGACGCGAGCAGGATCATCATGAACACGATCCCGCTCGCGCCCATCAGGACCGAGTCGGCCGTGGTGAGCTGGACCAGGCCGGTGACCAGCGCGGTCACCAGCATCATGAACAGCAGGGTCACCGAGCCGTGCCGCTCCTCGAGGATCGGGCCGACGAGCAGGATCAGCATGAAGTTGCCGATCAGGTGATCCCAGCCACCGTGGCCGAGGATGAACGTGAACAGGCCGAGGTAGCTGCTGCCATCGACGATCCTCGGGTGGGCCGAGAAGTAGTGCACACGCGTCTCCTGCGGCAGCAGCATCACGGCCACCGACAGCAGGGTGAAGGTCAGGACGACCGGCGCGTTGTACGTGATCCGCAGCTTGGCCACACCACAGGCTAGCACGCGGATCTGCCGGGGCCTGATCATGCGCTCAGGATGCGCGGCGGGCGCTCACAGCGGCCACTCCGTCGGGCGGAGCAGGACGCGGTGGTCCTCGTACTCGTAGCGGTGCGGGGGGATCAGCGCGTGGTTCGAGATCTCGGCATCCACAGCGGCGGACCCGGTGTGACTGAAATCGAACCCGACCACGACCGCGCTGAACGGAGGGGACATCGGGCACTCGGTGCATCAACGCACGTGCCAGGGTCCGGACCCTGGTCCGGACCCTGGTCCGGGCCGCGCACGGGGCCACCGGACGTCCTCGCACGGTCGTGGCGGGGGGGGGCGTGCGGTGCCGCTCGCCCTTGCGACCGCCCCGCTTCCTTGCCAGATTCCTGCCATGGCCACTGTCGAGATCACCGGAGAGAACTTCAAGGACACCGTGGAGAAGGGCGGCATCGTGCTGCTCGACTTCTGGGCGGAGTGGTGCGGTCCGTGCCGCGCCTTCGCGCCGGTGTTCGAGAAGGCCTCCGAGGCCCACGCTGACGTCGTGTTCGGCAAGGTCGACACCGAGGCCCAGCAGGAGCTCGCCGGCTCCGCCGGGATCTCCGCGATCCCCACCCTCATGCTGTTCCGCGACGGCGTCCTGCTGTTCCGCGAGTCCGGCGCGCTGCCCCCGGCAGCCCTCGAGGACCTGGTCGTCCAGGCCCGCAAGCTCGACATGGCCGAGGTCAAGAAGGAGATCGCGGCCCACCAGCACGAGCACACGCACGAGCACGGCCCCGGCTGCGACCACGATCACTGAACGTCGAGATCTGGCAGCACCCGGCCACGCGCGTACCGCGCTACAGCGTGAGCTGCGCCTGGGCCGGCATGCCGGACCACCGGGCGAGGTAGCCCTTGAGGCGCAGCTTCTTGAGCGTCGACGCCGACGACATGAAGCGGATGCAGCCGAACACCGGTCGCTGCGGCGCCCACGGGCGATCGAACCGCCCGAGTGTCCAGAAGATCCCGCTGTACGAGTTCGGGTCGCGACCGTCGAGCGCGTACTTGTTGTTGAGCTCGATCAGCACCGCGAGCGCCGCCTGCGGCGACGGCGACCACTCGAGGATCTTCTTGCCCCACAGCATCCGCAGGTAGTTGTGGATCCGGCCCTCGGCGACCAGCTGGCGCTGCGCGGCGTTCCACACCGGATCCGCGGTCTCGGCGCGCTCGAGCTCGCGCAGGCTGTACGCGTGCGGGCGCGGATCTCCGGCGTGATCCATCAGCGTCTTCTGCGCCCACTCGGGCAGCGAGCTGAACTGATCGAAGTCATCACGGTGGAAGCAGAATCCGTAGCCAAGTTCGCGCCACGTCACGAGCTCGTCCATGAACGACTCGACCGGCGCGGGCAGGCCCCACCAGCCCTCGCGTGAGCCGGTGACCGCGGCGTCGGCGACGCGCGACGGGTCCCAGTCGGCGGTGGCCCACGCCCGCTCGGCGACCTCGTGCGCCGAGATGTGCCCGAAGTGGAGGTACGGCGACAGCCCGCTCGAGGCGTCCTGGTCGGGGTGGTTGCGATCGACGCCGTAGCGGTCGAGCTTGGTCGCGATGAAGTCGTCGAGCACCGCCGCGGCGGCGACCGCGCCCCCGCGGATCGGCGAGGGCCCGACGGTGTGATCGATCGGCAGCGCGGCGAGCGCCGCGGGGCCCGCAGCCAGCAACGTCGAGGAGGCCGCCGGCCAACGCTGCAGGATCGCGGGCGGGATCACGCCACCCTTCGCGATCTTCGGGGGCTTCGCGAGCGGCCGCGCGGCGGGGCGCACGAGCAGGAACGGCGCGAGCGTGTTCTGGAGGTGGCGCCGGAACACCGCCGCCGTGGGGTACGCCCGGGTGGCGGCGCGCAGCGGCAGCAGGCCGTTGCCATCGACCTGCTCGAGGCGCACGCGCAGCTTCGCCCCGGCCGCCGCGACCATCCGCGGCTGGAAGAAGCCCGGCACCTCGTCGGTGATCACCAGGCACGCGGTCTCGGCGAGCGCGGCGAGCAGGCCCTTGCCGGCCCCGGCGACCGGCTCGACGTACGGGTAGTAGGTGATGCCGGCCGCCGCGAACCCCGCGGCGTTGTCGGCCATGCCCTGGAGCACGAACGCGTGCATGCGGTCACTCGCCCACCGGTAGCCCGCGCGCAGCGGCTCGAGAACGATCAGCGGGCGCCCGAGCTCGGCGGCCCGCGCGAGCGCGTGATCGAGCGCGATGCTGTGGCGCGTGCGCCGGGCGCCGATCATCCAGTACAGGACGTGCGTTCCGCGCGCGTCGATCGACGCGCGGTTCACGGGAGTCACGCGGATGTCGTCGGCGGGCACGGCGGGTTCGATGTAAGCACACCGGTCCGGGTTACCGCAGCGTGATACCGTCGCTGCGTGCGCGTGATCGCGGGGCTCGCTGTCGTGGCCGGGGCGCTCACCAGCGCAGGTCCAGCCCGCGCCGACGAGCCGGCTGCGCCGGATGATCCGCGCGGCCTGTTCGGGCTCGGGGGCACGCGCCCCCCGCCCGTGGCCCCGAGCGCCGTGTGTGACGAGCCGGGGACGTTCGGGTGCGTGACCCCCGCGGACCCGCTCGACGCCCCGCCGCCGTACGCCCTGTCGACGTACCTGCCGGCCGCCCACCTGCGGCGGCTGCCGCTCGCCAACGCCACCCACGATGCCCTCGCCGCGTACGGGCTGGGGGTCGGCCGCGACGACGCCGGGCCGGTGATCGGCGGCGCCTCGGGCCTCGAGAGCCGGTGGACCATCGAGGGTGCGCCGGCCGACAGCGTCCGCAGCGGCGGCGCCGACACCCGGGTGCCGCTGTCGTTCCTCGCCGGGCTGCGGATCTCCGCGGGTGGGTTCGCGGCGCGGGATCGGACGAGCACCGGCGGGACGATCGACGTCGAGCTGGTCCGCGGCGGCGCGGCGCACGTCCTCGAGGCCTCGGTGTGGGGCGGCCTCGCCGGTGACGCCCGGCGCCGCCCGACCGCCGCCGGCAGCTACGCGGTGCGCCGGCAACAGGTCGACGCTGGCCCCGACGCGAGCGCCTCGCTCGTGGCGCACGGCCCGCTCGGCGGCCTGCTCGGGGGGCGCGCCTGGTACGCGGCCGGCGTGGCCCCCTCGCTGTCGCTCACCGACATCACCTGGCAGGCGTCCCGGCTGGTCGACGCCGATGGCGATGGCGCGATCGACGGCCTGCCCGGCGAGGTGGTGCTCGAGCCGATCCTGCGCACCGACGCACGCGCGCACGACTACGAGGTCCCCGCGGTCGCGCGCCTCGGCCTCGACGCCGGCCCGCACCACGTCGACCTGACCGTGGTCGGCCAGGCGCGGCGGACCGCGCGGTTCCTCGCGAACGCCACCGAGCGCGCCGCCGGCATCGACCGCGCGGGCCACGTCGGAGATGCGATCGCCACGTGGCGCGGCCGGTGGCCCAGGACCCGCGCGCAGGTCCAGCTCGCCTGGCACCGCAGCGATCAGCAGGACCACGCGCGCGACGCCCTCGCGGGCACCACACCGCAGCGGCTGACGGCGTACGTGCCGACCACGCTCCCCGACGATCCGGTGCTCGCCGAGCGGTGCAGCGACGCCACCTACCCGCTGATCCCGCAGTGCCCGGTACCGTTCGGCTGGTTCGCGAGCGCCGGCGCCGGCCCGCTCACCCACGTCGTCGGCGACCGCCCCACGGCCACCGCCGAGGTCGCCCACGCCACCGGCGCGCACGTCCTGCGCGTGGGCGGCACGCTCGAGGACGCACGCCTGACCACGACCACGCGGCTGTCGGGCGGCGAGCAGCAGCGCAGCCTGTTCGACGGGCACCTCGAGACGCTGCGGTTCGTCGACGGTGACTGTGACGACACGCCGGGCGGCCCGTGCGACGTCGCCGCCGCCTCGACGCTGACGTATCGCACCCGGTACGCGGCCGCGTTCGTGCAGGACACGTGGTCGCCCGAGGAGGCGCTCCGCGTCGACGGGGGCCTGCGCTGGGAGATGATGTGGGTCGGCCCGTACCTCCACTTCTCGGATCAGCTGGCGCCGCGCCTCGGGCTGTCGTGGGACCCGCTCGGCGGTGGGCGCGCCCGCGTCTGGACGAGCATGGGCCGCAGCTTCGCGCTGCTGCCGGCCGGCCTCGGCGCGACCGTGATCCGGCGCGACGCCACGGTGCGCGACATCGAGACCGCGGCCGGGCCTGCGCGCAGCACCTACGCCGGGGCGCCGCTCGTGGTCGCCGACGGGATCGGGGCGATGGCGCAGGACGAGCTGACCGCCGGGGTCGAGGTCGGCCTGCCACGTGCGGTGCGGCTGACCGCGTGGGCGCAGGGCCGCTGGCTCCGGCGCGGGCTCGAGACCACGCCCGCCGGGTTCGACAACCCCGGGCGGTCCGGTGGCCTGCCCGCCCTCCGGTCGTCCCAGATCCTGGCCGCCGAGATCGCGACCACCCCGACCGCGCGGCTGCTGCTCCGGGTCGGCTACGGGTTCGGGCGCACGGTCGGGAACGACACCGGCCCGTACGACCCGCGACAAGGTGCCACGCTGTACGCCGGCGATGCGTTCGACGTCGACAGCACGTCGGGCACCGAGGTCGGCGCCCTGCCCACCGACCTCGGCCACCGCCTGTATCGTCGAGGCCGCGCGCACCACGCGGCTCGGGCCGATCGCCCTCGATGTCGGCACGCGCCTCAGCTTGACCTCTGGACGTCCGCGCAGTGCGTTCGCCGTCACCGATGTGGGCGTGGTGGCGCTGATCCCGCGGGGGGCCGCCGGGCGCGGGCCGATGCTCGCCCAGGCCAACCTCCGGCTCGCCGCGCGCTGGCGCCGCCTCGCGGTCACCCTCGAGGTGTTCAACGCATTCGACCGCACCGGGGCCACCGCGATCGAGGAGGTCTATGCCGACGGACTGGTCCGGCCGATCGAGGGCGGCGGGTACGGCGACCTCGTGTTCCTCAAGGACGTGGACGGCAGCGCGGCGCGCCGGCGAACCGCCTACGGGCTGCCACTGCTGTTCCAGGGGCCCGTGGCCGGCGTGGTTGGCGTGCACCAGTCGTTCTGACGCACGGCGAGACTCTCCACGGACCCGGATCCATGCCGCCAGAACTGGCTGGCACGTGGGCGCGGCGCGACGCCGATCACGTGTATGCTTTTTTTCGTTCCGCGATCGGGCTCGCGGACATCTGACGCTCGCGCATCACCCGCGTTCTTCCGTCGCGTTCTCCGGGGAGCTCAATGGCCGATCTGTCTCAGTTCCAGGAAGCTGCCGCTGCCGTCAAGCATTCGCCCCACGCCGTGAGTGCGTGGGAACAGGTCGAGGGCCTCGCGGCCGATCTCGACAAGCCGGACGACGTCATCGTCCTCTACAACGAGGCCCTCGGCGCGAACGTCGAGCCCCAGGTCGCCGAGATGATCGGCGAGCGCGCGGGCAGCTTCTGCGACGAGTGGTTCGGCGATGATCCGTCGATCCTCGAGAACATCCTGGTCCGCGTCACGTCGCTGTCGCCGACCTCGGACACCGCGCTGCAGCGGCTGTCGGTGATCTACACGGTCGCCGAGCGCTGGAACGACGCACTCAAGCTCTACGACGTGGCGATCGCGTCCACCAAGGACACGAACCGCCGGGTTCGCCTCCTCCGCGAAGGCGCCCAGCTCGCCAAGGACGTCGCCAACCAGCCCGACAAGGCGATCAGCTACTACCAGCTGCTGCTGCCGCTCGTCCCCGACGACGCGCAGATCAACACCGGCCTCGAGCGCCTGCTCGAGCGCCACGATCGCTGGGCAGACCTGATCGGACTGTGGGAGAGCCGGCTCGACAGCCAGTCCAAGAAGGAGCGCGAGCGCAGCCGCGCGCGCATCGCCTCGGTGTGGCTCGACAACCTCGACGACCCCACGCGCGCGCTGGCCGCAGCCAGGCCGCTGCTCGCGGTCGCCGACGACGACAAGGAGCCGACGGCGATCCTCGAGCGCGTCATCGAGAGCCCGCACGCGACCTCGGCGATCCGCGAGGCCTCCCTCGACCTGCTCCGCACCCACTACGACGCCGCGCAGCGCCCTCGCGACGTGATCCGCGTCCTCGAGCGCGTGATCGCGCTCGACCCCACCGGCAGCGGCGGGCTCCACGAGGAGGCCGGCGCGCGCCTGGCCGAGCTCGACGACCTGCCGGCCGCGATGGATCACTACGCCGCGCTGCTCGCGATGACGCCGGGCTCCTCGGCGACCGAGGAGACCATGCGGCAGCTCGCCGATCGCGGCGGGCTCCACGATCGCTACGCCACCGGCGCGGCCACCGCCGGCCGCGCCGCGACCGACCCGACCCGCAAGGTCGAGCTCCTCGGCGAGGCCGCGCGCACCCGGCTCGAGCGGCTGCACGAGACCGACCAGGCGATCGAGCTGCTCGTCGAGGCTGCGGCCGTGACCACCGCCTCGGACGCCGAGCAGCTGGGCATCACCCGCCGGCTCGCCGCGCTCTACGCGCAGACCGATCGCCCGAAGGAGCGGCTGGCCGTGCTCGAGCGCCAGGCCGGTCTCGAGCCCAACGCGGTCGCCAGGAGCGCGGTCTACAGCGAGGCCGCCAAGCTCGCCGAGTCGGTCGGAGACGCCGAGCGCGCCCTCAAGCTGTGGGAGCGCCGCGCCGACAGCGACCCGAGCGACACCTCCGGCCTGGACGCCCGGATCAGCATCCTCGAGTCGCAGCAGCGCTGGGATGATCTCGTCGCCGCCCTCGAGAGCCGCGCCGACAAGGCGCCCACGCCGATGCAGAAGCGCGCCGACCTCGTGCGCGTCGCCCAGGTCCACCAGCAGCAGCGCACGGACGCGGCCGCCGCGATCGGTGCGTGGCAACGGGTGGTCACCGACCACCCCGACGACGAAGAGGGCATCGTCGCCCTCGCCGACCTGCTCGCCGAGACCGGCCGCTGGGCGGAGATGGCGGACCTGCTCGAGACCACCTCGGGCCGTGCCACCACGCGCACCGTGGGCCGGCTGATCCGGCTCGGCGATGCGCTGCGCGAGCACCTGAGCGCGCCCGCGCGCGCGCTCGCCGCGTACCGCAATGCGATCGCGATCGACTCGCACGGCCAGCCGGCCCGCGCCGGCCTGACCGCCCTGCTCGACGTCCCCGAGACCCGCGCCGCGGCGGCCGATGCCCTCGCGCAGGCACTCCGCACCAACGGCGACTTCGGCGGCGTGCTCGACCTGTTGCCCGCGCGGCTGGCAGAGGCGCCCGACGATCGGACCCGCCTCGCCCTCCACCGCGAGGCCGCGCAGCTCCGGATCGAGCACACGCACGACGCGGCCGGCGCGCTCGGCGAGCTCGCGAAGGCGTTCCCGCTCGCGCCCCGCGATCAGCTCGTCGAGAACCAGCTGATGTCGCTCGCCCGGACCACGGGGGACTACCTGACCGCCGCGATCGCCTACAAGGATGCGATCGACGCGCTCGGGGACGACGCACGCGAGGCCGCCCGCCTCCGGTTCGCCTACGCCGACATCCTGGTCGACCACGTCGACGACGTGCCCGGCGCCGCCGACGCGTACACCGCCGTCGCCGACGCCGAGCCCGGCAACCGGCGCGCCGTGCACGCCGCCGCCAGCCTCGGCGCCCGCCTCGGCCGGTGGACCCCGGCCGCCGCCCTCGTGGTGCACCACGCGGCCGTGCGCGAGGCGTTCGACGACGAGCTCCTCGGCATCCTCGAGATCGCCGCGACCACCGCCGATGCGCATGGCCCGCTCGCCACCGCGCTGACCGCCGCACTCGCGCAGCACAAGGCGCCGAGCGGCGTCGCCGCGCAGCTCCATCACCGGCTCGCGGCGCTCCACCGCGACCGCCGCGACGACAAGCCCGCCGCGATCACCGCGCTGCGCGCGGCCCTCGAGCTGGGCGGCGATCGGCTCGGCTGGCTGACCGAGCTCGTCGCACTCGAGCGCGAGCAGGGCGCCACCCCCGCGCTGCTCGAGGCGCTGCGCCGCCTGTCGGACGCCGACGGGCGCGATCTCGACGCCCTCGTCGGCGCGGCCGAGGTCGCCACCAAGCTCGGCGATCGCGATCAGGCCCTGCAGATCCTGTCCGCGGCGCTCGGCCGCGCGACCGCCGGCTGGCGCGGCACCGCCGCGATCAAGTCGGCACGCTCGCCCGACGCGGTCGCGAAGTGGGCGGTCGACGCCCTCGTCGAGCTCAACCGGACCGGCGGCCGCGCCCGCGCCGCCGTCGATACCTTGGTCGAGGCCGCCCGGCTGCCGTTCGACGCGACCACCCGTCGCGAGATGCGGATGCGCGCCGCCCAGCTCGCCACGGTCGAGCTCGGCGACAACGCCGCCGCCATCGAGATGTACCGCAGCGTGCTCGCCGCCGCGCCCACCGACCTCGAGGTGATCGAGCGCCTCGCGCACCTGCTCGGCGTCGAGGACCGCGTGCCCGAGTTGCTCACGCTGCGCCAGATCCAGCTCGGCCTCGAGACCGACGCCGACAAGAAGCTCACGCTCCGCCTCGAGCTGGCCCGCCTGGTCGGCATCGTCGAGGAGCGCGGCGGCCGGCTCGACGCGCTCAAGGCCAACCTCGAGGACCGCCCCGGCCACGAAGCCTCGATCGAGGCCGTGTCCGCCCTGCTGTCGAGCAAGGGCCAGCACCGCCCGCTGGCCGATCTGCTCGAGAGCCAGGCCCAGCGCCTGGAGGCCGCCGGCGAGGCCGGGCGCGCCGCCAAGCTGTGGGCGCGCTACGCCCACGTCGCCGAGACCGACACCAAGGAGGTCGAGCGCGCCATCAGCGGCCACCGCCGCGTGGTTGCGATCGCGCCCACCAGCGACTCGCTGCGCGCCCTCGCCCGCCTCAACCTCGAGCGCAGCCAGCCCGGCCAGGCCGTGCCCTGGCTCGAGAGCCTGCTCGGCACCGTGCCTGCCGGCGAGCGCCTGCTGGTCGTGAACCAGCTCGCGAAGGCGCACCTGTCGGCCAACCAGCCGGACCGCGCGATCGCCGCGATCGAGGTCAACCTCGACGACAAGGACCAGGCGATCGAGCTCCGCACGCTGCTCGCGGACCTCTACCGCAAGGCGGACGCGTGGGAGCCGCTCGCGCGCCACCTGACGCGCTCGCTGCCGGTGCTCGGCGACGAGAAGCTCGCGCGCGAGTTCGCCC
Organism: Kofleriaceae bacterium; assembly: GCA_964203225.1. Lineage (GTDB taxonomy): Bacteria > Myxococcota_A > Polyangia > Haliangiales > Haliangiaceae > JABFXX01. The sequence continues at coordinate 467,565 of CAXNMK010000001.1, read as the reverse complement.
GCGAGGCGTCGTCGATCTACCTGACGCGCCTGGGCTCGCCGGCGCAGGCGATCCCCGCGCTCGAGACCGCGCTCCTCCTCGATCCCACGGACAAGGACCTCCGCACGGCGCTGGCGATCGGCCAGCGCGTGGCGGGCCGGCTCGTCGAGGCGCGCGCCGCGCTCACCGAGCTGATCAACGACTTCGGCCGCCGCCGCTCGCCGGAGCGCGCCGCGCTCCACGTCGAGCTCGCGCGCGTGTCGCAGGCCGAGGGCAAGCTCGACGAGGCGATGACCGAGATGGAAGCCGCGTCCAAGATGGACGTGTCCAACGCGGCGATCCAGAAGGAGCTCGCCGAGATGGCGCGCACCGCCGGCCAGCACGACAAGGCGGAGCGCACCTACCGCGCGCTGCTGCTCGTCGTGCGCCGCCAGCCGCCGGGTGACGACGAGGCCGCCGTCGGCCAGAGCGAGGTCCTGTTCGAGCTGCACAAGCTCGCGGCCTCGCGCGGCGAGGACGACCAGGCCAAGGAGCTCCTCGAGTCCGCGATGGAGGCGGCGACCGTGTCCGACGCCGAGGTGCGCCGGCTGCGCCGCAGCCTGATCGCCCACGGCGAGGGCGACCTGCTGCTCAAGGTCCTGGAGCGCCGGCTCGGCACCAACCCCGAGCACCACAGCCAGGCCCGCCTGCTCGCAGACATGGCCGAGGCGCTGATCTCGCTCGAACGCGGCCCCGAGGCGCTCGACGCCCTGGTCAAGGCGATCAACGCGATGCCCGCCCAGCTCGACCTGCACGAGAAGGCGCGCGCGCTGTCGAAGAAGCTCGGCCAGACCGCCAAGTTCGTCGGGGCCGTCGACGTCGTCGTCGACCGACTCCGCCGCAAGGACGATCCCCCGCTGATCGCGAACCTCCTGATGCGAGCGGGCGAGGCGCTCGAGCACGACGCCGGCGATCTGCCCGGCGCCGCCAACCTGTACCGCCGGGTCGAGATCCTCGGCGAGCGGCTCGCCGAGGCGTTCTATGCCCAAGCGCGCGTGGCAGCCGCCCTCGGCGACGTCGCCGAGCAGGCGCGCACGCTCGACAAGATGTTCGAGCTCGCGGGCACGGACACCGAGCCCACCCCGGCCCAGGTCGATGCGCTCTACCGCCTCGCCGAGATCTTCATCGGCAGCAACGCCCGCCGTAAGCAGGGCTTCGAGCTGCTCGAGCGCGCGTTCGCCGCAGAGCCCCGCTGGGCCCAGGCCGGGCGCCTGCTCAAGCAGGCGGCCACCCACGATGCCAGCGACGAGCGCGTGATGGCGATGTACGAGCGGGTCGCGCGCAACGGCGCGGACGCCGAGATGCTGCTCGACTTCCTCGAGCGCCGCGCGGGCCTGCCGTCGGCCACCCCGGCGCAGATCCGCGAGGCCGTCGATCTCGCGGTCGAGCACGGCCAGGAGCAGCGCGCGGAGGCCCTCCTCGTGCGTGCCGTCGCCGCTGCCCGCGAGACCGTCGAGGGCCTCGGCTCCGCGCCGTGGGCCGTGGTCGCGCTCGCCGAGCGCCGGCTCGCCGCCGGGGACCTCACCCAGGCGCGCGACCTGACCTACGAGATCGCGCCGATCGCGATCGACCAGGAGCAGGTCGAGCAGATCGACGGGCTCGCGATGCGGATCGCGACCCGCGCCCTCGCCCACCGGCAGGTCGAGCTGGCGGCCGACGTCTACGAGTTCCTGCGCGAGCGGAACCCGGCGGACCGTGCCGTGTGGCAGCCGCTGCTGACCATCTACCGCGAGACCGGGGACGGGGACCGCCTCGGCAACGTGATCTCGTCGACGCTGCCGCACCTCGTGACCCCGGCCGAGCGCAACGCGCTCCGCCTCGAGCACGCGAAGTTCCTGATCGAGAACCTCAAGAGGTTCCACGACGCCCTCGACGTCCTCAAGGACTGCTTGCAGGACGATGCGGACAACCTCGAGGCGGCGGAGCTCTACGAGGCCACGCTGCGCAACCTCGGCGACGACGATGGCATCGCCGAGTTCCTGTGGTCACGGTTCGACGACGCCCAGCGCCGCGGCCACCGCGACTCGACGATCGACGTCGCGCTCCGGCTCGGTGATCTGCTCGAGAAGACCGGCTCGCCGGACACGATCCGCGTCTACCGCGCGGCCCTGATCATCGCGCCGGACGATCGCGAGATCCTGCGCCGCGTGGTCGGCCAGCTCGGCCAGGACGACGACCCGCGCGAGGGCGCGGTGCTGATGGAGCGCCTGCTCGCGGTGGAGACGCCCGAGCGCGCACCCGAGCTCGCGGGCAAGCTCGCGTCGATGTGGGAGGCGGCCGGCGACGCGAAGGGTGTGCAGCGCACGCTCGAGCTCGCGCACGGCTCGGCGCCCGACGACGCCGCGATCCACGCGCGCCTCGAGAAGTGGTACCGGGACAACGAGCTGTGGGTCGAGCTCGCGGAGCTGATGACCCGCGACGCCGAGCGCATGGCGGACGGCCCCGCGGTCGCCCGGCTGCGCGACGCGGCCGGCACGTACGCGAACTTGCTGTCGCAGCCGCTCAAGGCCGCGGAGGTGCTCCGCAAGGCCCGCCAGCGCGCGCCGCACATGGTCGATCTCGTCACCGAGCACGCCGCGGTCCTCGCCGCGGCCGGCGAGCTCGACGCCGCCCAGCGCGCCGTCGGCGAGGCGCTCGGGACGGCCCTGGGCGTCGAGCGGACGGGGCTGCTGCTCCTCCGCGCGAGCTTCCGCCAGCAGCTCGGCGACGATGCGTCCGCGGTCGAGGATCTGACCGAGGCCTACGGGCTCGACGCCGAGCGCGCGACCGAGCCGCTCGTGATGGGCCTCGAACGCCTGCGCGAGCGCGCCGAGCGCGACAGCGACCTGCCGACCGAGCGCGTCGCCACCCTCAAGCTCGCCCAGCTCCTGACGGAGCACGGCGAGCTCGAGCGCGGCCGTGGCTTCCTCGTCACCTGGATCGAGCGCGATCCGCGCGACGCCGAGCCGCTCCACATGCTGTGCGACCTCGACGAGTCGATCTCGCACTGGGACGGGGTGAGCGCCGCGGCGACCCGCCTCGCGTACATCACCGAGGGTGAGGCGCAGGTCAACGCGGCCCTGCGCGCCGCGGCGGCCTCGACCAGCGCCGGTCGCCCGGGGGATGCGGTGCCGGTGCTCGAGGTGGTGTTCCAGGCGCAGCCCGGCGTGGAGCTGCTCCGCGACAAGCTGCGTGAGGTCTACGACGCGGCGGGCGAGTATCGCCTCCTCGCGGGCATCCTGATGGCGGACGCCGACCACGGCAGCGATCCGGCCTCGCGCTACACGAACTACAAGCGGGCCGCGGAGCTGCTGCTGTACAGCCTCCAGGACGCCGCTGGCGCGCAGGTGCCGGCGCACAAGGCACTCGAGCTGCGGCCCGAGGATCACGCGGCGCTGATGCTCAACGTCGACGTGCTGATCGCGTCGAACCAGCTCGAGGACGCGGGCCGCACGCTGGAGGCGGCGATCGCCGCGCGAAAGAAGCGCACGCCGGAGCTCGCGGTGCTGCAGCAGCGGATGGCGCGGATCGCGGCGATGCTGAACGACAAGGACGGCCAGCTCAACTGGCTGAAGAAGGCGTTCGACGTCGATCGCAAGAACGCCGAGGTCGCGGCCGAGCTCGCCCAGCTCGCCACCGAGATCGGAGACTACGAGCTCGCGCTCAAGCCGCTGCGCGCGATCACGTTGATGGACAATCCGTCCCCGGTGACCCGCCCGATGGCCCTGCTGTGGGAGGCCAAGATCGAGCACGCGCGCGGCAATCGCGCGAAGGCCGAGCTGTGGGCCAAGAAGGCGCTGCGCGAGGATCCGACGTTCGCCGAAGCGCAGCAGTTCCTCGACGAGCTCAGCGGCTCGTAGGCGGCGCGGCGCTCGGTCCCACGGAGGCCCCGCCCACGCCCTACACGGCAAGCCGCGTAGGGTCCCTACCTCCGTTCGAGTTCGCTCCGCAGACTGTCAGGGCTTCGGCTTGCAAGCCTTGACGTTGCTCCCGCTGACGCCGTTGCAGTCTTGATCGGCGCGACAGTCGTCAGAGGTCTTGCAGATCTTCACGCAGGTGATCGCGGCGCCCGCGACCGCGTCGCACACCGATGCCTCCGGGCACTCGTCGGTCGAGCCCGAAGTCGTGCAAGAGGCGGTGCCGTAACCGCCGGGCACCGTGGTATTGCAGGTCAGATCCTCGTCACAGCCATCGATGAGTCAAGGTGACAACGGCGACTTCATGCACTTCGACAACCGACAGGATGCCGTCGGCCAGCAGTTCCTGACCGCATTGGCCGCCGCGAGGAATCCGCCGAAGAAGTCCATGTGAAGCGCGCGATCCTCGTGTGTTTGCTCACGGCGTGCTGGAAAGCGTCGCCACCGCCACCGACGTCACCGCCATCCCCGATCGCGAAACCCGAACCAGCTTCGCGAGAGGATGTCGTACGAGCCCGGCGACTGATCGATGCCCAGGTCGCGACGTTCTCGATGGAAGGGTACGACGGCAATGCGCCACTCCTCGCGACGATGGACCCGGCCGCGCTCGTCCTTCGTCCCGCCGTACTGGAGATCGCGCAGCTGGGCGCTACGCTCGGACACTCTCTGACGCGTTTCAATCCGCGCGACACATCCGAATCAATCCACGTCGAACGCGTCAGTGTCGCGACGAACGGCGAGGCGATGGCCGTCCAGTTCGAGCACGCGATCGAGACGAGCGATGGCATCGACACGACGGCGTTTACCACCCCAGTCACCGAGCTTCTCGTCGATGACAGAGTCCAAGCGTTCGCGGCGGGCCTGGTTCACGAGCCGGGGGCGAGCCCAGGCCAATCGGTACCGCGGACAACCGAGCCGGGACCGCTCACCGCGCTGCTCGTTGCCCCGGAGCGCGCGGCGGCTGCGCTGCGGGACGATCCCGGCGTCGGCGTGATCACGACGCGCGAGCGCGCGATCGGACCGGCAGCGAAGGCGTTGCTCGCGAGCGACCCACCGATGAAGATTCACGACAAGCCGTACGAGGTGCACCATCGATCGTGGAGGTTCGTTCAGGCGCACCTCGATCGCGAGATCGGTGACAAGACCTATCGACTGTCGGGGCAATTGATCGCGTTTCTTGAGGATGGCAAGTGGTCGGTCGTGTCGGTGCACTATCTTGCGTTGTTGTGACTCGGACGGTCTCGCGACAGCCCTGAGAGCCTGAGAGCCTGAGCAGAAATCGGCAGCGTCGGAGCTGGGCGGGCCCGCGGCTGCCGGCTCCGACGCCCTGGGTGGAGCCCGCTGACTGGGACGTGGTGCCGGGCGCGGGGCTCATCAGCGGCGAATGAGCGTCGCGGCCCGCAGGCCGATCGCTTGGAACTCGCATACGATCCGGTCGAGCTTGCGCATGTTGCGACTCCACTCCTTGCAGCGCGCCGCATGCTCGGGGCTGAGCACGGCGCTGACGGTCTTGGCGGCCACCTTGCGGGTCCAGACGTGATACGGGCCATGCAGCTGCGGAGGGTCGGCTTTGCAGCGGCAGGTGGGATTTCCACAGCGGTTCATGCGCTGGGCGATCGAGCCACGCAGCACCAGACCAATGCCGGTCAACTCGGCGACCAGGGCACGGTGGCGTTCTTCGAGGCTCTCGAGCGACGCATCGACCGAATGCGTGGGCTCTTTCGTTGAAACGCTCACGCCGAACGTATATCTACATTCGGCATGAACGTCGGGCCCTCGGTCGTCCAGCCGCTCGACGAACCGACGCTGTTCGAACTGCCCCCGGCCGTCCCCGCCGTCCCCGCGCCGGCCCGGCCGAGTCCACAGCGCAGCGCTCGCCTACGAGAACCCGACCATGCGCTCGTCGACTACCTCGCACTCGTCGACCGCCTGACCGCGCCGGGTGATGCCGGCAAGTATCCGTTCGTGCGCGGTCGGCTGCTCTGGCGCGACGGTGTGCCGCACACCCGGGTCAAGGCGACCGTTGGTGCGTTCAGCGCCGATCTCGCGGCGGCACCACCGGGGGATCCTGGCGGCGCCGTGAAGACGTCGGATCCGCTGATCTTCGATCGGATGGCGACCATGAATCAGGAGGCCCCGGCGTTTGCGCCGTGCGCCGTGCTCGTGTTGCCGCGCGCGCATGCTGTCGCGATCTGGTTGCAGCTCACCGACGACGTCCGCAGCTCTGGACTCGCGGCGCATCTGCCGGATGGCGCGTCCGTCGTCGTTGTGGCACGCGGCACGTTGCCACTGTCCCCGATCGGCGACGGTGCCGTGATGATCGCGTTGCGCCCCAAGATCGCCGACGAGGTCACCGCGCGTCGGGTCACGGCGGCGCTGCGACGGCTGGGCGCGCGTGCGCTGAGCCTGGGCGCCCGGCTATATCTGATCGGCGATGATCCCGACGATGTGCGGTGGACCCGCCACCAGTACGCGGATGCGTGGCCGGCGTGGTCGGCACTCAAAGATCGGCTCGATCCAGATCAGTTGGGTCATCCCTGGCGGCTGTGATTCACGATCCGATTCCCGAGCAGTACGGCGGAGCGTTCGCCGCTGCGTTCACCGATCAGCTGGTCCGCGCGACGAGTGCAATCGAGTGGCGCGCGACGATCAGCGCGGATGCGAAGCGGGCGCTCGTCACGCAGCTTGCACGCCGCTGGCTCGGCTGCGCGATCACGGCGTTTGTCGCCGACGGTGGCCCTCCCGCGAGCGCGTTCGCCTGGCAGACGTTCCTCGTCAAGTACCCGGTGTGCACGCGGCTGTTCGCGGAGTCCGAGCATGCGTGGCGCCGCGACTGCGAGCAGCTGACCGCGGCGGTGACGCAGACCTATCCGGACGCCATCCTCGCGAACGTCGAGCACCGCTCCGGATTCCTCGGCAGCCGGCGCTCGGCGCACGTGCTGACGTTCGGTGATGGCCGGCGCACCGTGTACCGCCCATACGCCCTCCCCGCGGCCGCGTGGTTCATGGACGTCTGCGCCGCGCTCAACGCAGAGCTCGAGCTGCCGCTTCATGTCCGTGCACTGCGCGTCGAAGGCGAGCACACGTGGGACGACTTCGTCGACAGCGCGCCATGCGCGGCCGCGGACGTCCGCGCGTACTTTGTTCGCGCCGGCATGGTGGTCCGGTTGTTCGAGGCGGTCCGCGCGGTGGACATGCACGTGCGCAACGTCCGGATGATCGGCGCGCATCCGGTGATCCTCGATCTCGAGGGCATCCTCGCGTGGCGCGGCGCGCCCTCCCCGGCCGCCGCGGGGTTCCTCCCGGTCGCGATCTGCGGCGCGGGCGGCGAGCGCCTCGATCTCGGAGGGCTCAACCCCGGGGGCTCACTCACGCTGCCGGTGCACCAGCCGGTGCTCCGCGACGGCAGGTTCGTCGACGAGGCGCCGGTCAAGGACATCGCACCGACGGTGCCCGCCCCGGTCCGCGAGCACGTCGACGACCTCCTCGAGGGCTATCGCGCCCTCGATGCTGCGCTCGGCCGCGTCTCGCTCGCGCCGCTCGCGGCCCGCGCGACGACGTTCAAGACCAGCGCCTTCGGTCGCTCGGGGATGGCGTACCGGGCCCTGCTGTTCGCGAGCGTCGCGCCGCCGCTGCTACGCAGCGAGGAGCTGCGCGAGCAATTCCTCCAGACCAACGCCGAGCCGATCGAGCTTTCGTCGTTGCGATCGCTGCGCGCCGTGCGCTACGTCGGCGCACCGCCGGTACCGAGCTTGCGCCCGCACACCGCGGATGCGCTCGCGGCGAGCCAGGCCATCGTCCGTGCGGCGATCGCCGCCGAGCCGCCTACCAGCTCGGCATGCTGAAGCTCGGCAGCCTGATGCTCGGCAGCGCGTTGTAGAGCATCGACGCACCGCTCGAGATCGCGCCGCCAACCGCACTCGCGCCGTTCGCGATGCCGCGGCCCGCCGAGCGGATGCCCTCATCGACGTCGAGCGTGTAGCCGAACGCGTTGAGGTCGAGGTTGCCGTCCGCGAGGCTGAGATCCGCGCCGACGCCGTTCGCTCCGCCGAGCTGTGCGTTGACCGCGCCGCGCGACAGATCGACCCTCGCCTGCGCCTGCACCCACTCGGGCACGGTCGCTTCGTAGCCAGCGAAGTTCACGCTCGAGCCGCCGAGGCCGAGGTTCGCCGAGGCTGCACCGCGGCTGAGATCCGCGTTGGCACCGCCGGACGCGTTGACCTTGAAGCCGGCGTCGGGAAGCGCGAGGTCCGTGCCGAACAGATTGAGGTGCGCGTTGTTCATCTGCGAGCCGAAGTTCGCATCCTGGAACTTCGCGTTCGCGGTACCGCCGAGCACATCCCAGTTCGCATCGGCCGACTTGACGCCCGCACCGCTGCGGTAGTCGCCGGTGATGCCGAGCGCTTCCTTGTCGCCCCACGACAGACCCGCGTGGCCGCCCTTGATGTTGAGCGCGTCGAGCTGCGCGTCCTTGACCGCGGCGTTGCCCTCGAGCCCGAAGTTCTTGGTGTGAGCTTCCGCGCTGCCGACCTTGATGTCGAGCATGTTGAGCTCCTTCGCACCCAGACCGAGGCCGAGGTCACCGATGTTGGCCTTGCCGTAGATGTCCTTGCTCTTGAAGCCGTGCGCGCCGAGGTTCTGCAGCGAGAGATCGGTGTTGCGGAAGTCGCTCTTGTAGTCGAGCTTGCCGATGTCGACGCCGCCGAACGACGCTTCCTTCGCGCCGACGCCGAGCCCGACCGCGCCGCCCGCGAGCGAGATATCGGCCTCGATGTCCTTGCCCGCGAGGTAGCGATACTTGCCGTCCTCGAGGTGCGCCTTCATGCCCTTGCTATCGATGCCCGCGGACATGTTCTTGCCGTAGAAGCTGTTGTACGAGCCCTCGCCGAGGCCGAGGTGGCTCTTGTAGAGATCGCCGCCGATCGCCTGATCCGCGGACAGCCCCTTGAGGTAGACGCTGTCGTACGACGCTTCCTTCGCGCTCGCGTACAGGCCCTTGTCCCAGGTCAGACCGGCCTCGGCGCGATCGACCATCGCCTTGTTCAGCCCGAGCTCGCCGAGCTTGGCGTTCGAGCTGTACGCGCCGCCGAGCTTGAAGTCGAGGTTCGCGTCCTTGACGGTCGTCGAGCTGTAGTCGGCGTGGAGAAGCTTTGCCGCCAGACCATGCTTGTCGAGCGTGGCGTCGAACTTCTTTGCGTTGAGACCCTGAGTGAACTCGCCGACGCCGGCATTGGCCTCGAATCCATACGGTCCCTTGATGCCAGCCTTGAGATCCTTGCCGGACCAGCCACCGTACGAGAGCTCCTCGAAGCCGGCCTGGAGCGAGGCCTTGTCCCAGCTCTCGAAGTTTCCCTGGGCGTAGGCATTCTTGATCGAGTCGCCACTGCCGAGACTGCCGATGCCCGCGTTGACGTTGACCGCGTTCGGGCCGGATCCGAACGTCGTGTCGAGCTTGGCATTGTCCACCCGGATTCCGCCGCCGTCGACCGAGGCACCCAGCTTGAAGTGCTTGGAGTCCGCCTCGAAGTGCGCGTCGTCGATCTTGAGGTCGTTGGAGATCTCGCCGAGGCTGACGTTGTGATTGACGATGCCGTCGATCTTCGTGTGCGACTTGATGTCCTGAACCTGCACGCCGCCGCCGCGGTAGGAGCCATCTGCGGTGAACTGACCCTTCTCGGGATCCCAGTTCATCTTGCCCTGGGCGCGATTGCCGTCATTCACCTGACCGACGTCGGTTCCGGTCGAGACCGCTCCGCCGGGCGAGTTGTAGCCAACGCCGAGGTTCTTGGCCTCGACGCCGTCCTGGTAGTTGCCGCGCAGCTCGGCCGCGCCGGTCCTGGAGTCGTAGCTGCCGCCGCCGCCGATCTGCGGTCCGTAGGTGACGCTGCCCGCGCTGCTGTTGAACTTGCCGATGCCGGTATCGAGCGAGCCCTTGTAGCCCTCGATGCCCATCTTCTGGTAGCCGGAGACGTCGCCGTAGTACGTCCCGTCCTTCTCGCCGAACTTCGCCTCGCCGCCGACCTTGTTCAAATACATGTTGTCGGCGTGGGCCCTGGCATCGACGTAGTCGGTCTTCAGCCCGAGGTTCGTGTCCATCATCCCCATCGGGACGTAGCTACCCTTCGCGCCGTGACCGCTGTCGCCCTTGCCGTCGTCGAAGCCGTAGCCGCTGATGCCGCCAGCCTTGTAGAAGTTCGTCGACGCGCTCGCCTGGTAATCCTTGTTGCCGGTGTCGAGGCCGACGGGAACGACATAGCCACCCGCGAGGGCGCCGCCGTTCGTCTTGTAGCCCTGCTCGTCTCCGGAGAACGTGCTGTACCCGACGCCTGCGCCGAAGCCGGCCTCGCCGCCGAGGTACTCGCCTTCCTTGTTCGCGACCTTGGCGTCGGCCGTGCCGCCGAAGCCAGCGCCCTTCCAGTCCATCGGTGAGCCGAAGCCACCGACGAGACCGCCGAGCAGATCGTTCGCCGACGACTTGCCGTGGAGAGTCGAGCCTCCGACGTCGGCGCCGCCGTGAACCTTGTGGCCGTCCTTGCTCTCGTGTCCGCCGGCCCAGCCCCAGGCATTACGGAAGCGCTCCATGAGGTCGAAGCTCATGCCGCATAATACGATGGCGGTCGGCCGGAACTACCGCGGTTTCTTGGGAACTTCGGTCGAGCGGATCGGCCGCTGATCCAGCGGCTGCTCGGTCAGGCTGGTGTGGTAGAGCGAGGTCACGGAATCCGGCTTTCCGGCAAGCTTTCCGGTCACATAGAATTTGTCGGTCCAGTTGTCCGTGTAGATCCGGATGGTGTCCTCGGCCCGATCGAAGCGGTAGGTCCACGCCGGTTTTTTCCAGGTGGCCGGGATATCGACCTCGACCTGGTAGGTCCTGGCGCCCGGATGCTGGGTCATCCCCAGGGACAGGAGGCGGCCGACCTCGGAGGCGATCAGCTCGCCCTGTTCGATCAGCGGCGACCTCAGGATCTGCAGCATCGCCTTGTGCAAACCGACCTTGCCCGGCACGACTCCCGCGTCGATCCGCACGAGATCGCCGTCGCGCGCGATCACGGGATGCGCGTAGCGCTCCTCGATCCGCTTGGACAGGTACGCGAGCCCATCTTCCTTGTAGCTGAGCCAGCTGATCAGGCAGCTGGAGGCGTTGTACACAAAGTCATCGCGCTCCTTGCCGATCGCCGGGTACCTGCCGTCGACGAGCGACTCGATCACGCAGCGGTCGACGACCGCCGGATCGGTCGGTGTCAGCTCGGGTCGGCCGAGCAGCGTCGAGCCCGCGATCACGTAGGCGCGTAGATCGGCGAGCTGCTCGGGAGTCAGCGTCGTGCCAGGAAGGCTCGGAGTGGTCATCGCCGTGTCCTTGGTCTGGGGCTCGCCCTCGCCCTCGGGCTTGTGCTTGCTGATCTTGCAACCGAACGCGAGCGCGCAGATCGCGATCGACGAGAGAGAGCGCCTCATCACGCCCTACTATACAGTCCCGGTATGGCTGAACCCCAGGACATGGCTCGATTCGTCTTGTCGTACGAGAACCTCAAGGCGTGGTGCGATCGCCAGAAGTACGAGTATCGCGCGAACGACGACGTCGGCCAGCTCGCGATCAATTACGCGCTGCTCGGTCAGCCGTCGCCACTGATGATCCTCCCGCACCTGTCGCGAGGCATGGTGATGCTGGCGATGCGCCAGCCCTACTCGGTGCCCGCCGATCGGCGCGCCGCGATCCTCGAGGCGACATCGCTGCTCAACTCGACCTCGCTGATGGGCGCGTGGACCGCGAACCGCGAGACCGGTGAGATGTTCTTTCGCGTGACGGTCGTGGCGCTCGACATCGGCTACACGGATCAAGGTCTGCTCCACGTCGCGCGGGTCGTGGTCGGCACCTCCGAGAAGGCCGCCCCGGCGCTGCGCGCGGTCGCGCTCGACGGTGCGGAGCCGAGCAAGGCGATTTCCGCGCTCGTGATGCCCTCGTAGCAAACGGCCGCACTACACTGATTCGCATGAGCTCCGAGGGTGACGAGCCGCCTGCGAGTGATCCGCCGGCACGTGTCCGACTGCCGATCCTGCCCGAAGACGTCGAGCGCGGCCTGCGCTTCAACCACATGGTCGAGCATCAGACGCGGGCCAAGCTCGCGGATCTGTCGGCGAGCTTCTACGCGCTGGTCGAGACGATGATCGCGCGCGGCGTGGTTCCTGTCGACGAGTACGAGCAGCGCCGGCAGATCACGCTGGCTCGAGAGCAGGAGAAGTCGCGCGCCGAGATCTCGCCGCAGGTCTCGCTGATCCCGGACAAGTACAAGCTCGAGAAGCTGCCGGAGATCGACTGCGAGGCGCGCGTGCACCTGTGCAAGGCGAAGTGCTGCACGCTCGTGTTCCCGCTCTCGGTGCAGGATCTCGACGAGCGCGTCGTGCGCTGGGACTACAGCAAGCCGTACCAGATCGGGCGCCGCCCCGACGGTTACTGCGTTCACAACGAGCCCGGCACGTGCCACTGCACCGTGTACGAGCACCGCCCCGGCATCTGTCGCCGCTATGACTGCCGGACCGACAAGCGGATCTGGATCGACTTCGAAGCACGCATTCCGGAGCAGTGACCCGTGACGAGCCCACCGTCGTTACGTCTCGATGCGCCGCCATACGAGCTGATCGCACTGCGCGACGTGCTGCGCCGTCTGGTCCGCGAGGCGCCTGACACGTTCGACGTGCTGTTCCGGCCGCACGCGCGGCGGGTGCCGACCGCGGTCCCGCCGGAGATCGCGTACGTGCTGCAGTCGTTCGGCCTGATCGTCGGCACGTCGCAGTTCTACGGCACGCTGTCGATGCGCCGCCACGGCAACCACTTCTACGCGATGTCGCTCGGCGGCGGCATCGGCGAGTACCGCCAGGATGTCTGGCCCGAGACCGACGCGTTGCTCGCGCAGCTCGACGGCGCGGCACCCGGTCGTGTGGTCGACATGGGTACCGGCTGCGGCATCGTTGCGATCGAGGCCACCGTGCGCGGCCACACCGTGATCGCGACGGACCTCTACAAGCCGACGCTGACGCTCGCGAAGTTCAACGCCGCGCTCAATGGGATCACCGAACGCCTCGAGTTTCGCCAGGGGCACCTGTTCGAGCCCGTGCACGGCGAGACGTTCGATCTCGTCCTGACCGCCCCGCACTACACCAAGGTCGCCGACCAGCCTCCGCCTCGAGGCGCTACGCGCGGCCGCGCCACTCTCGACGCCGACCGGGCGCGTGGTCGTCGCGACGTTCTGCGAGTGGACAGACGGCGAAGACCTGGCGATGACGTACTCGGTGCTCGCCGAGCACGCACGCAATGGCTTCGATGTCCGCGTCTCGCCGATGCCCGCCGCCGTGAAGCAGCAGTGGTTCACGGTCGCGAGCAGCGATGTCCCGATCCCCGGTCTGACCTCGCGACACCGGTTCCTCGTCGAGATCACGCGTGCGGCGAGCACGCCGGGGACCGTCGTCGTCACGCGGCCCGAGGAAGCTGCGATGGTCCGCGTGCGCTACGCACCGCTCCGTGACCTCGAGCTCGCGCCGCGGCCGGTGCGAAAGAAGCAGCCCGTGCGCCTGCCGATGCTCGCTGTCGTCGACGACGCCGCGGATCTCACGCGCCTCGATGAGCTGATCACCGCGATCCGCGACGGGCTCGTCACGATCGACGGAGAGCTGCCGATCGGGCTCCACGACGCGTGCCGGTTCGGGGCGCGAACGTGCGTCCCGGCCGAGGTCACACGTGGCGCGGTCGGGGCGATCCTCGATCGCCAGGGCACCGTGCGGCCATGCACGCACGGCGCACCGCTCGCGACGTCGACGACCACGCTCGCCGCGCTGATCGAGACGTACGCGACACGTGCCGCGGCGACCGCACAGCAGCGCGGCTGCGAGACCTGCGCGGCGAAGGACGTCTGCAGCCGGTGCCTGTTCCCGCACGTGTTCGACGACGCCGGGTACTGCGCGACGATCCGGCGATGGGCCGATGCGATGCCGCAGCTGCACCGCGTGATGGGCATACTGTCGGCGCTCCAGCAGCCGACTCCACCGCTCCGGATCAAGCTGCGGCGCACGGTGCCGCTGCTCGTCGCGCGCGGGCGACCGATGAACGCCGAGGAGGCGTCGCCACAATTCGAGCGCGTGGTCACGAACCTCGCGGTGCGCTGGCAGGCGACATCGACCGCGCTGGCCGTCGACGCCGATGGACGGTGCTCGCTGTTCTGGTGGAACGGGCAGGAGCGCCACGGCCGCGCGGTACACCCTGTCGTCGCTGGGATCGGCGAGCTGGTCGGCGACGGCGTGACGGCCGGTGAGCTCCTCAGCTATCTCCGCGGCGAGCAGTTCCCGCTGAGCCAGATCCCGCAGGTGTTCGCGATGTTCGGAGAGCTGTACGCGCTCGGTCAGAGGTAGTGCGAGAACGCGAGGCTGGTCCGGGTGTCGCCGGCGAGGATCCCGCCTTGTGGCACCGGCTCGACGGAGCGCGCCAGTGCGACGAACGTCGCGCGCGCGTCATCATCGCTCGCGCGGAGCGCGTCGAGCTGCAGCGCGTACGTCATCGAGTGGCGGACGAACACGACGAGATCGCGATGGACCGTCGGACCTCCACCGGGCGCGCAGGTCAGTCGCCAGTGCAAGCCATCGAGGTCCTGACGCCCCAGGATCGGCGTGGGCAATGACACGTCGCGGAGCTCGGCGCCTGCCCGCTGCTGGTGCGCCACGACGGCGTCGAACACGGTGTGCGGCTCCTCGTGGGTCGGGTTCGCGGGGTAGACGATGATCGTCGACGGCCGCGCGGGGAACTGCGGCGGGAACCAGTGGGTGACGAGGCCGGTCGCGTGGCCGTGCCATTCCGCCGGCCGATCGTAGAAGTAGCGCCGCTTTCGAACACCGAGATGGAGCGACGCACCGTGCAACAGGATCCGCGCACGCGCATCCGCTGCGTCCGTGCCGAGTGCGACCACGTCGAGGACGTTCAGGTAGTCATCGCCGTAGATCACGCCGATGAACCGGCGTGCCTCGGTGCCGAGCCACTTGCCCTCGAGCGAGACACCGTATGCGTGCTCGCCCTCGTGGGTGACGAGCCGCTCTCGGGGGGCGGCCGTATCGGTGCTCCACTCGCGCAGGGTCGCGAGCGTCTCGTCGAACACATCGGCGAACCGGCGCAGCGGCGCGACGCGCATCCGGTAGCGGACCTGCGTGGTGCGATCCGGGCTCGCGAACACGATCGAACCGATCGTGCTCTCGGTGCGCCAGCCATCCGGAATCAGGATCACAGGTCCACCAGCGCGCAGATCTCGTCGGGCCAGACGGGGGTGGCCTGGGTGAACGTCGCCCGCACGGCGGCCCGGAGTTCGTCGGACGCATCGGCGGGCATCGTCGCGAACGCGTGCGTGGCGTGATCGAACACCGCATAGAACGCGTGGGTGCGGATTCCACCCTCGAAAACGACCTCGACGATCGTCAGGGACCACCCCTCGGGGTCGGTGAAACCTTCGACGATCGGCGCGAGCGGCGGCCCACCGAGCAGCGCATCGCGCCAGCGATACCAATCGAGCGGCAACGGGCACGCCGTCGCGATCTGGACCGTCGTGCCTTCGGGGGGAGGGCATCCAAAGGAGAGCCGCACGCGGTCAGAGTCTACCATCGAGTGTGTGGCCCCCTGCGCCCCCTTCGCTCGCTTGAAGACCGAACTCGGAGACACCTTCGAACGCTCAGGGCCCGCGAATGGACAAATCGATCGATGATCGCGGGCGAGCCGCCCCGAGGAGCAACGACGCCCCCGGGGATGGCTCGACCGCGAGGGCGATTGAGATGTCCATTCGCGGGCCCTTAGCACGGCGCGATCCAGAGCGACGTCGGCACATTCACCTACGTCCCCGACGTCGACTTCGCCGGCGATGACCGGGTTGTGTACCGCGCGAGCGACGGCCAGGCTGCCTCAGAGCCGGCGACGATCTTGCTCCACGTGATTGCCGGCGCCGCGCCGGTGGCGATCCAGGATTCGATCTCGGCCACCGAGGATCAATCGATCGGGATCACGCTGCGCGGCAGCGACAGCGACAGCGACGATACCTCGATCGACTTCACGGTGACTGCGACGCCCCAGCACGGGACGCTGATCGGAGCGCCGCCGAACCTGAGCTACCTCCCGGCGCAGGACTACAACGGTGACGACGAGCTGATGTTCGTGGCGAGCGACGGGCCGTCCACCAGG
This sequence comes from Kofleriaceae bacterium, assembly GCA_964203225.1. Taxonomy (GTDB): domain Bacteria; phylum Myxococcota_A; class Polyangia; order Haliangiales; family Haliangiaceae; genus JABFXX01. The sequence continues at coordinate 451,446 of CAXNMK010000001.1, read as the reverse complement.
GGCGGCGGAACACTCAGAGGACCTGCTGATGCTCCGATCCCGTACGCACGCAGCACTCAGCGTACGACGTCGCATGTCATCTGAAAGATCGCCTCGCCTGTACCGGCGCTGATGCTGCCGTCGCCGCCGATCCGCGCCTTGGCCTGGCTCGTGTAGCCGAGCACGCCCTCGACGATGACCGGGAGGCTGCGCTCGTCCCAGCCGTCCTTGCGGTCGCTGCAGTAGACCACCAGGTCGCCCTTGACGACCGCCGCACCGAGCTTGGCGTTGTCGCCGACGCCTTCGAGGTGAACGAGCGAGCCGATCGCCGCGCGGGCACCAGCAACGCTGTCGATCCGGATCGCGGTGCGCGGCTTGGCCGGTGCGGCCGCTGGCGCTGGCGAGCTCGGTGCGGTCTGTTGTACGACCGGGGTAGGCGCCTGAGACGGACCGGTGGCGGCCGGGGTCGCGTGGTCATCCTTCGACGAGCTCCTCATGCATGCGCAAGCCGCGATCATGATCAGCGCGGCACGCCTCACGGCAGCGCGGTCCATGTCGCGTTCTCGAGCACGAAGCTGGGCGCCGCCAGCCCGTGCAGCTGCGGCCCACCGGCGGGCACCGGCGAGACGCGCGCCGCGAGCTCCTTGAGCAACCCGGTGACCTCGAGCGGCTTGCCTTGAAGCCCAGGATCCCACTCGGCGAGCCCCGCGATGTAGATCGGCGTGCGATCCGCGAGCTCGACGATCGCACCGGCCCGCGCGTCATACGCTGTGCCGCGGATCACGACGGTCTTCCCGACGTGCTGGCTCGGGTCGAACGTCATCAGTGGCTCCCTCTTCCGGCGTGAGAGATGGCAGCGATCCCTTCCGTCACTCATGCGCTTCGCTCCCGGCTGGTAGCACTCGATGCTATCAGGGCAGCGGAGCTGTGGACGAGTACACGCCCAGCGCATGATGGTCCGCGGTTTCATCCCCAGGTGCGCCATCAACGCCAGGTACTCGGTGTTGAACGGCCGCTTGCTGCCTCCGACCTCGCCTACCTGGTCGGCGGGGATCCGGTGCATCGCGGCCGTCGAGTTGTCGGTCTGGTGCCACTCGGGTCGCCGGCCGATCTGAAACAGCGCCCGCTGCACGCCCTTGCGCAACGCGACCATCGACTCCGACAAGCAGATCGTCGCGCACTGCGAGTTCGAACACGGTAGCACGAACACGCACAGCATGTGCACGAACACCTGCCCCACGATCGTCACCGCGAGCTCGTCCGCGTGCGTGAAGTCCGTCTGCGCCGCCTCTCCGGGAAGGAACTCAGGGTCGTGAAGATGGAGCGCGATTTCCTGAAAAAAGCCGTGGCCTTGTTCGCGAAGGAGAACGCATGAAGTTCGCGTTCATCCTCGCGGAGAGGTCCACCTGGCCGATCGTCATCATGTGCGCGGTGCTCAAGGTGTCGGCGTCCGGGTTCTATGCGTGATTGAAGCGTGTGCCGTCGGCGCACGACCAGAAGGACGAGCGGCTGAAGGTGAAGATCGCCGCCTCGTTCGCCCAGATCCGGAAGACGTACGGCAGCCTGTGGGTGCACGCCGATCTCGAGGACGAGCACGTCGGCCGGAATCGGGTCATCCGGCTGATGCGCGAGGGCGAGCTCGTTGCACGGGTTCGCAAACGGTAGCGCTCGACGACGATGAGCGAGCACGACCAACCGATCGCCCCGAACGTGCTGAACCGCGAGTTCGAGGCGGCGGCGCCGGACCAGCGCTGGGTGGGTGACACGACCGAGCTGCTGACCCCGACCGGTCGGTTCTACCTCGCGGTCATCGTGGACCTCTACGCCCGGGTCGTCGTCGGGTGGGCGATGAGCGCAGTCAACCACCGGCACCTCACCATGGCCGCGCTGGCGGCGGCCATCAAGCGGCGGCGGCCCGACATCGGGTTGCTCCATCACTCCGACCGGGGCAGCACGTACACCTGCGAGGACTACCGCGAGTTGCTCGAGCAGCACGGGATCGTGTGCAGCATGAGTCGCACGGGCAATTGCTACGACAGCGCGGCGATGGAGAGCTGGAACTCGACGTTCAAGTTCGAGCTCGGGGAGACGTTCGAATCGATTCGGCGCGCCAAGGACCTCGCGTTCGACTACATCGAGGTGTTCGACAACCAGCGCCGTCGTCACTCGTCCATCGGCTACGTCGCACCGGCCGAGCACGAGCGGCGCTTCGACGAGAGCCGGGACGCCGCCGAACGCGCCGCACCCAAGGCGGCCCGAGATTCCGTATAACAATATTCGTCGCGCCGATGTCGTATAACAATACTCGTTGACCGAGGGAATAATTTATGTATAACAATACTCATGCCGGGCGGTAGGCCAACGAACGATCCGAAGGAGACCCTGGTCGCGGTCCGCTTCTCGGAGCGCCAGCTCATCGATGAATGGGCGGTCATCCAACCGACGCGAACTCGTCAACCCACGCCTGCTGAACGTGAGCCCTTCAAGCAGCTCGCAGTAGCATTCGAAACTCCGGCGCGAAGTCGCGCGCGTCGGAAGCCGTAGCGGCGACACTCCCAGCCCGCCTACGGGAGTGGATCAAGCCCAGGATCAGCGTCGCGAACAGGGCAGACAGCTTGGTGGTCATGGCCAGGCTCGATTGCAGCGGGAGTGCCAGCCGCAACCTCCCGGAACCGCACAGGCACTGACTGTCCGGACTGCGGACGCTGCAGATCGCGCTGAGATCGCCGCACCAGAGATGTCCCGGGATCCACCGCGTGCGAGTTCCACCGGCCCCGCCACCCGTGTAGGCTGCGCGCATGTCTGACGCCGTTCGCTTCGACGCGCTGGGCGACGTGGGGGTGATCACCCTCGCGCGCCCTGACAACCGCAACAGCATGACGCCCGAGCTGCTCGACGCGTTCGCCGTGGCCAGCGCCGCCGCCGCCGCCGCCACGACCACCCCCACCTCGCCAGTGCGCTGCGTGGTGGTGACCGGCACCGGCGCGTGCTTCTCCTCGGGAGCGGACTTCAAGAGCGTGATCCAGCGCGAGGGCGACGACCGCGAGCCGCACGAGCGCTCGTACGCGATGTACACGCCGTTCCTGTCGCTGCTCGATCTGCCGGTGCCCGTGATCGGCGCGCTCAACGGCCACACCGTCGGCGGCGGGTTCGGCCTCGCGCTGGTGTGCGATGTCCGGATCGGCGCGCGGGACGCGAAGTACGGCGCGAACTTCGTCAGGCTCGGCCTCGCCCCCGGCATGGCGATCAGCTACCTCCTGCCCCGCCTGATCGGCCTCGCCCGCGCGAGCGAGCTGCTCTACACCGGGCAGCTCGTCGACGGCGCGGAGGCGGAGCGGCTCGGCATCCTGAGCCGGGCCCTGCCCGTCGCTGAGGTCCTGCCCGCGGCGCTCGCGCTGGCGCGGACGATCGCGGACAGCGCGCCGTTCGCGGTGCGCGAGACCAAGGCCGCGATCCGGCGCGGGCTCGCGCTCGAGGTCCGCGCCGCCGCGCGCGCGGAGGCCCATGCGCAGGCGGCCTCGATCGCCACCGAGGATGCGCGCGAGGGCATCGCCGCGCTGCTCGCCAAGCGTCCGCCGCGGTTCACGGGGAAGTAGGCGCGGACGGCTGGCAGGTGACCAGGTCCGCGGGCGTGGGGCCGCGCGCGGCGAACGGCAGCCCGCCCCACGGCGAGTCGAGCGTCAGCGTCCACCAGCGATCACCCGGCGGGGCATCACCGAGCGGGGCGAGGTCGACCTCGCGGTCGCCGAACACGTAGCCGATCGGCTCGCCACCGGCGCCGCATCTGGATCCGGGCGCGGCGCGCGCGGCGGTTGCACCGGGGCGTGCGCCGCGTAGTAGCCCACCACCTCGACCTCGGTGGGCCGCACGACGACCTCGGCGGGCCGCACGACGACCTCGGGCCGCGGCGCGGGCGCGGCACGCACGGGCGCCGCCGGCCGCAGAACCGGCGTCACCGCAGGGGCGCCGCACGCCATCACCAGGATCAGGACCGCCGCGGATCGCACCTGGGACAGTCTCCGCGATGCGGTCGCGTGCCGCACCTTGCCCGCCCGCGCGCCTGCGCCTCGCCACCGGTTGGCGCCAGTGGCACGGCCCCTATCCACCCATGCGCGTAAGGGGCTACGCAGCCTGCCGCATTCTGCCCTCCATCACGACGTGATTACAGGTGGTTACGACGCGCTGCGTCTCGCCCACCTCTTGCAGTGATTTCGCCATCATGGAGATCGGTGTCATCACCAATCCGAACAGCCGCAAGAACAAGAACCGTCCGGACCGGGCGGCGCGGCTCCAGGCGATCGTCGGGGGGTTCGGCGAGGTCCACTCGACCGAGTCGATCGCCTCGATCAAGCCGGTCCTCCGCGAGTTCCTGCGCAAGCGGGCGCGGTTCTGGGTCGCCGATGGCGGTGACGGCGCGCTGCACTGGATGCTGCGGATGGGCATGGAGGTCCTCGCCGAGGACGAGTTCGTCGGCGGGGCGATGACCCTGCCGCTCACGCTCCCCACCAAGGGCGGCACGATCGACTTCGTCGCCAATAACGTCGGCATCGAAGGCGACGCCGAGGGCATCCTCGCGAGCCTGCGCCGCGACGTCGAGGACGGCGTCGTGATCGAGGACACCGAGGTCGACTCGATGGTGATCGACGGCATCCAGATCGTCGATGGAGTCGAGGTCCCGTTCCGCACCTACGGGTTCGCCTCGGCGGCCGGCGGCGTGGGCCAGCGGTTCTACTCGAAGTACTACGCGGATCCCGATCCGAACCCGCGCACGATCCTCAAGGTCGTCGCGAACACGCTGGCGTCGGTGCCGATCGCGATGTCCCCGCTGTCGCGCCTGCCGCTCGGCCAGATGACCCACTACGCCAAGGACATGTTCGAGCCGACCGGATGCACGGTCACGCTCGACGGCATGCGCCTGCCCGGCGACAAGTTCACCGGCGTCCACGTCGCGTCGATGTCGATCAACCTCGGCAACGTCCTGCGGTTCTTCGGAAAGGCCGACCAGCCCGGCCTGATGAACGCGATCGTCGGCACGCCGAGCCCGTGGGCGGTGATCCGCAACCTCCCACGGATGGCGCGCGGCGCGGAGATGATCGGCCGCGACATCCTCGATCGGCCGTGCCGCGAGATGATCCTCGAGGCCACCGGCCCCGATCTGATGGCGCCGATCATCGACGGCGAGTTCTATCGCAACGTGAAGCGCATGGAGTTCCGGATCGGACCGCGGGTCCGGATCCCCAAGGTGATCGCCCGCAAGGCCGCGGCCTGATCTCGACCGCCCCGCGGCCGTTCAGGCCCACCGGGGCTCCGCGCTCGCCCCTCGCTGCAAGCCCTGCACGCCCCGACTCCGATCGGGATGACCGGGCAATCCCTCAGCGGCGCGCCACGCCCGCCTTGCAGGTGATCTGCGCGGGCGCCGCGCCGGCGGTCACACACGTCGCACTCGCCTTGCACTTCGCGGCGGTACACGCGGCCTTCTCGGTCTTGAAGCACGTGCCGCGCAGCTCGTAGAAGCACGCACTGCGGTCGCCCTGGTACCGCCACTTGCCCCACTTCTTCGTCCCCGCCTTGGCGTCCGAGGCCCCTTGCTCCTCCGGCTCCTGCGCGAGCTTCTGCTTCGCCGTGGTGGGATCGTCCGCGCCGCGGCCCCCGCCGCATCCGAGTGCGGCCACCACGAGCATGGCCAGGGGCGGAGCGACCGGCATGCGCAGCGACATTGGCGAGGATCATGCCATAATCGGAGGCGTGTCCGAACACGACCGCGCAGTGATGGAGCGGCTCGCCGCCCTCGAGGCGGAGGTCAAGGCCGATGCCGACGTCCAGCGCGCTCGCAAGCAAGCCGCGCTCGCCAGGCTGCGCGCCCAGAAGCAGGCCGCCGACGCCGAGACGCAGGCCACCCGCGACCGGCAGCTCGCGATCGTCAAGAAGGACAGCACCGCGCGGGACGACCGCGCGGACGACCAGGACCGCGAGGACGAGTTTGGCCGCGCGCTCGCCCTCGCGCGGCGCGCCCAGGGCGTCAAGGCCGAGCTGACCCGCGCGCCGAGGGCCGGCGACAAGTCGTGGGTCAAGGCCGGGGTCGCGTCGCTCGTGCTCGGCCCGCTCGGCTGGCTGTACGCGGGCTCGCTGCGCGAGGCCGTGCCCGCGTCGGCCGCGTGGCTCGCGTTCGCCGCGCTGGTGAGCAGCCTGCCCGCGCTGCTGCTGTTCCCGGTCCTGATGGTCGTGATGCCGCTGTCGGGGATCGCCGGGGCGCTCTACGCCGTGCAGTACAACCGCACCGGCAAGCGCCAGCGCCTGTTCGGGGACAAGGCCAAGAAGCAGCTGCCAGACGGGCGTTGACTCGACGCCCGCTCACCCGGCGCGAACGATCCGACCGCCGCCAGGCCACGGTGGCGCCTGCGTGACAGTACGGGGGTCGAGACTCCCGGAACACTCACGCTCCGCTCACGCATCGCGTCGATGGCGGCGTCCTGCGCATCAACGACGCGTCGATCGAGCTCGCGGAGATGGAGTTCGGTCTGCTGCAACTGCTCGTCGAGCGGCGCCGCACGGTCACCGACGACGAGCTCGCGTACGTCGCGTGGCACGAGATCGCCGAGGCGCTGTCGTTCCGCTCCGTCCAGGCCGACAGCGAGAACGTCCGCGAGCGGGTCCACCGCGTCCGGCGCAAGCTCTCCGGCGTCCACGCGGACGACCTGATCGAGAGCAAGCGCAGCGTCGGGTACCGGCTCGCCGGCGAGGCCGGCGGATCCCCGATATACTCGGCGGCGAAATGGCCGTCGACCGTGAACCGCGCCTCGTCCGAGGCAACCCGACCACCCGCCGGAAGCGGCAGGTGTGGTGGGCCCGGCGCCTCCGCCGGGTCGGCCTGGCCTGGCAGAATGCGCTCGAGCTCGCGCGCGCCGGTCGCCTGACGGCGCCCTACGGGGCGGCGTTCGAGATCATGCACGAGGAGCGCGTCTACCGGCTGCGCCGCTACGCGCGGCCCGATGGCGCGCTGGCCGCGAGCGCCGCGCCCCTGCTGCTGGTGCCGCCGCTGATGGTGGCGTCCGAGGTCTACGACATCTCGCCCGACGTCAGCGCGGTGGCGTTCCTCGCGCGCGCCGGCGTCGACGTGTGGATGGTGGACTTCGGCGCGCCCGAGCACGAGGAGGGCGGCATGGAGCGCACCCTCGACGATCACGTGCGCGCGGTGTCGGAGGCGGTCGACCTCGTCCGCACGGCCACCGGCCACGACGTCCACCTCGCCGGCTACTCGCAGGGCGGGATGTTCTGCTACCAGGCCGCCGCGTTCCGCCGGTCCGCGGGCCTGGCGTCGGTGATCACGATGGGCAGCCCCGTCGATCTCCACCGCACGGTGCGGCTCGACGAGGACGTCACCGAGCGCCTGGTCGCGGGGCTGCGCTCGGCGCTGGCGTGGCCGCTCGCGCGGATGGAGGGCCTGCCCGGGTTCCTGACCTCGACGGGCTTCAAGCTGCTGTCGATCCGCAAGGAGGCGCTGCAGCTCGTCGACTTCGTCAAGAACCTCCACGATCGCACCGCCCTCGAGAAGCGCGAGGCCAAGCGCCTGTTCCTCGGCGGCCAGGGGTTCGTGGCGTGGCCCGGGCCAGCGTTCCGCAAGTTCGTCGACGAGCTGATCGTCGGCAACCGCATGCAGTCCGGCGGATTCGTGATCGATGGCCACACCGTCACGCTCGCCGACCTGACGTGCCCGATCCTGTACTTCGTGGGCAGCCGCGACGAGATGGGCCGGCCCGCCGCAGTCCGCGGGATCCGCCGCGCCGCGCTGGGGGTGACCACGATGCACGAGATCACCGTCAAGGCCGGCCACTTCGGCCTGGTCGTCGGCTCGACCGCGCTGACCGTGACGTGGCCGAGCGTGGTCGCGTGGATCCGCTGGACCGAGGGCCACGGCCCCGTCCCCGAGCACGCGGTCGACGTGCGCGCCGAGCTACTGACGCCACCATTGGCCGAGCCTGACGACGATCACGACGACGATCACGACGACGATCACGACGACTCGGATCTCGAGCTCGCGCGCGAGCTGTTCGAGAAGACCGCCAAGGCCGCGCTCGATCGCGTCGCCGAGCTGTCCGAGGATCTCGGCAGCTACCTCGACAACGCCCGCTGGCAGCTGCCGCGGCTCCAGCGGCTGCGCAGCCTGCAGGACGACACGCTGATCTCGTTCGGCCGCGCGCTGAGCGAGCAGGCGCAGAACATCGGCGAGCACACGTTCTTCCTGTTCCGCGGGCGCGCGTTCACCTACGCCGATGCCAACCGCCGCGTCGACGCGGTCGTCCGCGGCCTGATCGCGTGTGGCATCAAGCCGGGCCACAAGGTGGGCGTGATGATGCAGTCTCGCCCGAGCCACCTCTCGCTCGTGTGTGCGCTCAACCGCCTCGGTGCCGTCGCGGTGCTGCTGTCGCCCGACACGCCCGACGCCGTTCTCCCCCGCGCAATCGAGCTCGGCGAGGCCGACGTGCTGATCACCGATCCCGGCAACGCGGCGCGCGCGCGCGCGACCCTCGCGCTCGAGGTCCTCGTACTCGGCGGCGTCGGCGAGGTCCCATGGCAACCCGGCGAGAGGCGCGCGCTGCCCGCCGGCGTGGTCGACATGGAGGCGATCGATCCAGCCACCGTCACCCTGCCCGCCTGGTACAAGCCGGACCCGGGGCGTGCGCGCGACCTCGCGATGGTGTTCGTCTCGGCGGGCGTGCACGAGCCGCCGCGCGCCACCCGGATCACCAACCGGCGGTGGGCGTTCTCGGCGCTCGGTGCGGCCGCGGCCGCCACGCTGACCACGCGCGACACCGTGTACTGCTGCCTGCCACTGCACCACCCGTCGGGGACGCTGGTGGCCGCCGGCTCCGCGCTCGTCGGGGGTGCGCGGCTCGCCCTCGCGAGCCAGTTCGCGCCCGCGACGTTCTGGGACGAGGTCCGCCGCTACGGGGTCAGCGTCGTCTACTACGCCGGCGAGATGTGCCGGAGGCTCGTCGATGCGCCGCCCGTGCTCGGCGAGAAGAACAACCCGGTGCGGTTGTTCGCGGGCAGCGGCCTGCGCACGGACGTGTGGCGCCAGCTCGTCGCTCGGTTCGGCCCGGTCGGCGTGCTCGAGCTGTACGCCTCCACCGAGGCGTCGGCGGTGCTCGCCAACGCGCGCGGCCAGAAGCTCGGCTCGGTCGGCCGCCCCCTGCCCGGCAGCCCGGACGTGGTGGTCGCCGCGTGGCGGTTTGGCACCGCCGACTTCGAGCGCGACGGCGCCGGCCACCTGGTCCACGCGCTGCTCGAAGAGCCGGGCATGCTGATCGCGCGGCTGGCGGCGCGCGCCGGTGCGGACGTGGCGCACATCGACGGCAAGCGCCTGCTGCGCGATGCGTTCGCGCCCGGCGACCTGTGGTTCGTGACCGGCGAGGTCGCGCAGGTCGACGCCGAGGGCGACTTCTGGCTCGTCGATCGCGTGAGCCAGATGATCCACACGCGGCAGGGCGCGGTCGCCTCGACCCGGATCGAGGACGCGCTCTACGAGGTGCCGGCGGTCGCGCTGTGCATCGCCGTGGGGCGCGCCGACGAGGATGGAGCCCACGAGTTCGCGATCGCCGCGGTCCAGCTCCAGTCCGAGGCGACCATCGATCTCGACGCGCTGTCCGCCGCGGTCGCGACGCTGCCCGAGTACGCCCGTCCCCGGCGCCTGCGGATCGTGGACGCGCTGCCCATGACGGACGGCTTCCGCCCGATCAAGCAGGTGGTGCGCGCGCTCGACGTCAGCGACGGCCCCGCGGTCCACGCGTGGGACCCGCGCGCGCAGCGCTACGCACCGACAGGCTAGGGAATCGGCGGCGCGCCGACCTGGGCGAGCAGCTCGTTGACGGCCTTGCGCGCGATGCTGCGCGGGAGCACCGCACGGAACCCGCCCGAGCGGAGGTTCATCTCGGCCGGCAGGATGAACAGCGCGAAGATCCGCGCGATCAGCGGGTTGTGGACCCACGCCTGCAGCTCGATGGTCACGCCCTGCTGGGTGAACTGCGCGCGCATCGGGGCGGTCATCAGGCCGGTGCCCTTCTGGAACAGCTTGACGTTGCCGGTCTGCGGCGCGCGCGGCGCGAACCGGTGCGTCTGCGCCCACGCGCCGATCACCGGCCACGGATCACCCTGGATCGTGAACGTCACGACGCTGCGCCGCGCCGGATCGACGGGGGCGAGCGCGCCCCCCGGCGGTGCTACCTGACCATCGGGAGAGTGCGCCACGGACGCATCCTGCCATGACCGCGGCCGGCGGGTCAGGCCCACGCGGGCGCCCCCCGCCCCCAGGGCGTGGGGTCCCCACGTCCCCACCCCCGTTCGAGGTTGCTCCGCAAGCGCTCAGCGCGCGGGTGACGTCGGGAGGCGGGTCTGTACGAGCGGCGGCGCCGGATCGACGTCATCGCGCCACGGGGCGGGCTTCCGGGCCTCGAAGTCCGCCCCCACCCGGGCGTCGTTGCGGCGGTCGTACGTGCGGCCGATCGACGGGCGGACGTCGTAGGCGCTGCACGCGTGGGTCGTGGCCTCGGAGTAGACGCAGTACCCGGTGGCGCGATCGCGCTTGAGCAGGTACGGGCGCGCGTACTCCCAGCGCAGGCCGTCCTCGATGTCCTTGAAGTCGAGGGCGACGGTGAGGCGACAGCAGCGCGCCTTGCACGGCGGCAGCAGCGTCGCGCAGTCGACCGGCGAGGTCGCCACCGTGTGCTTGTCGACATCGGGGCCGAGCTGGACCTGCGCATCGCTCTGCCGCTTCTCGTAGATCCGCATCCGCTGCACGTCGGCCTCGGCCTCGACCACCTGCTCGTTGACGAGCTCGGCGCGGTGCAGGACCTTGATCGCCGCCGCCACCTGCGCCTCGACCCGCTCGAGGGTGAGCTTGGTCTGCATCTCCATCCGGTGCAGCTGCCGGAGACCTTCCTCGAGCTCGGCGACCGTGGCCGCGGGACCGACCGCGGAGTCGGCCGGATCGGGGCGCGGCTTGATGCCTGCCATTGTCAGCGAGACGCCAGAGCCGGACCACCGCGAACCCGCGAGATCGACGCGAGCCGGGGCCAGGTGGTATGCCACGGCATGTTGCGACTCGATCTCCACCGCCACCTGGAGGGCTCGCACAGCCCGTCCGCACTGCTCGAGGTCGCGCGCCAGTTCGAGATCCACGACCCCACGTTCTACGACGCCGCCGCCGGCAGGTACCGGACCCCGAGCGAGCTCGTGGCCGCGGTCACGATGGCCGCCCCGTCCGATGACGCCACGCTGTTCTATCGGTGCATCGTCAAGGCGCGCGCCGCCTACGTCAGCGTCCCGGCGATCGGCGCGCTCGCCCGCGCGGCGTTCCGCGAGGCGGCCCACGACACCGACGGCTTCGAGATGCGACTCAGCCTGTTCTCGATGGCGCGCACGCTGATCGAGAACAGCCGGCTCGACTGGCGCGCGGTCGCCCCGAGTGAGTTCGCCGAGCGCTACGCTCGCCCGATCCTGCTCGAGGTGATCGCCGCCCGCGACGAGGTGTCCGCCGCCACCGCCACGCCGATGCTGCTGCGGCTGGGGCTGTCGCGCACGTTCGAGAGCGAGCCCCACTACCGCGCGCTCGCCGCGATCGTCGCGGAGCACGCGCCCGCGCTGGTCGGCCTCGACGTGCTTGGCATCGTCACCGGCCCCGACACCGAGCCGCTGCCGGAGGGCCTGCTGGGGATCCTCGAGGACCTCCGCGCCCACCTGCCCGACCTCACGATCCACGCCGGCGAGCTCGCCGGCCCCGCCTCGGTCGAGCGCTCGCTGGATCTCGCCCCGCGCGGCATCGGCCACGGCGTCCGCTCCCTCGAGAGCCCGGCCACTCTCGAGCGCCTCGCACGCGAGGGCGTCACGCTCGAGGTCTGCCCCACCAGCAACCGGCTGCTGATCCCCACCGCGCTCGCCGCGCTCGAGCGCGCCCACGGCGGCCACACGCCGCTCCGCGCGCTGCAGGCCGCGCACGTCCACTGCGTGCTTGGCAGCGACGATCCGACTCCGATGGGCACGACATGGGGCGCCGAGCTCGAGGTCGCCACCGCGGCGGGCGTCGATCTCGCACGCCTCGAGGCGGACGCGATCCGGCGCTGGGTCGAGATCACCGGCACGCACCCGCACGCGCGGCGCTGAGCCCCGTGCGCCTGAGAGACTGTGAAACGGTCTCGAAACCGGGGTGGGAACCCTGCGCGGCTTGCCGCGGAGGGCGGGGCGGAGCCGGCGGAGCCCTCGTGGGATCGAGACGATCAGCGCCGCATCACAGGCACCCGCGCGTGACTTCGTAGAGCTCCCAGCCGCCGGCGCCGCCCGGCCGGTCCGAGGTGAACACCAGCGTCGTGCCGTCTGCCGACAGTTCGGCGTCTGCGTCGCCGCCGCCATCGCTGCCACCGCCATCGGCGAGCGCATCGAACGCGAGGCGCCCGCGCCCGGAGAGTGCGAGCACGAGCTCGAGGCCAGGCCGGCCGAGCATCCCGCCCACCCTGGACTAACAGCTCGTCGCGCTCGCGCACATGCGTCGGGTCTCGACCGTGCCCGCCGCGCCCGCGCCACCATCGTTGCCGTCGCCGGGCGTGTTGCCACCCGCACCGGCTGCGCCGCCGGTGCCTGCGTCCAACGTGCAGTCATCGGTGACGGTCGAGCCGGGCGTGTTCACGATACCGACCGAGCGACCGCCGCTGCCGCCACCACCGCCGCCACCGTGACCACCGTGGCCGCCCCCGCCGCCGAGGCCCGCGGCGCTCGCGCCCTGGTTCGTGCCGCCGCCGCCACCGCCGCCGCCCGGCTGCCCCATCCCGCCCGCGCCACCGGCACCACCATCACCGCCGCGGCCGCGCACCATCGCGCAGCCCGTCATCGCGACGGTCGAGTTGCTGACGACGACCACGCCGAAGCTGCCGCCGCCGCCGGTGCCGCCCGTCCCGCCACCCCGCGCGGCACAGCCACCGGCACCGCCGCCACCGCCGCCGGGGCCCCAGGCATCGGTGCCTTCATCACAGCCGCCACCGCCGCCGCCACCGCCGCCACCGCCGCCGTTCTCGCCGGTGACGCCTGCGCCGCCGGTGTTGCCGCTCCAGTAGCCGCCGGTCACCGTGCCGTTACTCGCGCCGCCGCCGGCGTCACCGTTCTGCACGTGGCCCGAGGTGCCGGTCCCGCCGGGCGTCCCCCCGCCGGAGTTGCAGCCGCTCGCGTTCGCGGGGCCGCCGCCCCCGGCCACGCCGAAGCCGCCGAGGACGAACGACGCGTCCGCGCCGCCGAGGCCCGCTGTCGCGCTCAGGCTGAACGGGCAGCTCGAGTCCATCTTGCCACCGGCGCCGCCGGCGCCCGAGGCCATCGAGCGGCTGGACGGAGAGCTCGTACAGACGTTGCTGGCGGCCACGCCGGCGGCGCCACGCGACGAGCCGTTGCAGTCCGTCTGCTCCGAGCCCGCACCGCCGGTGCCACCCGTCGCCGCGGCCGCGGTCGAGCTCGCGTCCAGCCCCGTCATCCCGGCCATCCCGTTCGCGCCGTCGCCCGCGACGATCTGCACGTTGGTCAGCGCGATGTCGGCGCTCGCGACGTGCACGACGTAGCTGCTGTTGCCCGGACCGACCGCGGCCGGGCCCTCGAGGATCAGGTTGTCGATCCGGCTGGTGAACACGACGCCATGGGCGCGCACGGTCAGGTACTGGTTGTCGCCCCCGACGGTGTCGTCGAGCTTGCCGACCACGCGCACCCGGTTCGCCGCGTTGCTGTACGGCCCGCGCTGCCAGTTGACGTCGTAGCCGCCCCAGATCGAGACGTTGTTGGTCATCACCAGCACCTCGGTGTACGTGCCGGTCTGCACGAACACGTGGGTGCGGCCGCTCAGCGCGGCGCGCCGGATGCCGTAGGCGATGGTGCCGCACGGATCGGTGTAGACGAGGCCACACGTCGCGTCGTCCGCGCCCGCCCCCGCGACGAAGATGCCGCGCGTGGCATCACCGTCGATGCCGTCGCAGTTCGCGTCCACGTAGGCCCCATCGGGATCATCGGTCGTCGACGGCGGCGCGCACGTGGCCCAGCCGGTCGCGCCGGCGCACGTCTGCGTGCCCTCACACACGTTCCAGGGCGTCGGGATGGAGCACGGCTGCATCGCCCCCGGATTCGTCGCATCGCAGTCACACGCCGCGCTGGTCGCGATGCACTGGCGATAGGTCGCGCCGCTGATCGACACGTCCTCGCAGCCGTACCCGGTCGGGCACCCGACGGTCGTGCAGTCGCGCGAGCAGTAGCGATCGCCATCAGCGTAGGTCACGCACTTGTCCATCCCGAGCAGCGTGCACTCGGAGTCCAGCGTGCACGTGGTGCACAGCTGGTTCGAGGTCGGCACGCACACGAACGAGACCTGCCCTTCGATCGCGACGCCGGTCACGCCGAGGCACCCGTACCCGTCGGGGCACTCGCCGCACAGCTGGGTGCACTGGCCGCCGGTCCCGGCGAGGATGCAGATCTGGCTGTCGCACTGCGTCTTGTCGGTGCACGCCTCACCGAAGCCGTTGAGCCGCGCATCGGGCGGCGCATCGATCGCCGGCCCCGCCGCGTCGAGCCCGGCGTCGGTCTCGCACGTCCCGGCCGCCGGATCACACCCGACGGCCTTGTTGCCGGACGCGCAGCTCAGCGACACGGCCGCGAGTACGCACACGATCCCCAGGGTCCTCATGCTGACGAGTATAACGCGCGGTGCCCGCTCGACGCCACGCTCGCGATCACCGACGGGCGCGCACGGCGAGCGGGCCCCCGGTCGTCGCGCACGCCACCGGTGGTGCACGCGAGCGGCTCCGTGACGGCGAGAATGTGCTGCTGGTCGAGAACGCCGCCTCGATGGCGCGCGCCGTCGCCCGGCGGGTCGACACGCCCACGCTCGCGCACGCGCTGGTGGAGACCGGCCGGACCGAGGCGGCCCGCAGCGGTGGCGTGGTCAGCGATGTCGACGCGATCGAGGACCTCGCGCACGAGGTCGGGTTGACGGCTCGCTCGGTGGCCGCAGGCGTGGTATCGCGAGCGGATGGCGATCCAGCTGTACTACAACCCGCGCAGCCGCTCGACGATCATCCACTGGATGCTCGACGAGTGTGATGCGACCTACGAGCTCATCCCGGTCGACCTCGCCGCGCGCGAGCAGAAGGCGCCGGCGTTCCTGGCGATCAACCCGGCCGGCAAGCTGCCGGCGCTGATCGATGGCGAGGCCCGCCTGTGGGAGACGGCGGCGATCTGCCTCTATCTCGCCGACCGGTTCCCCGCCGCGCGGCTCGCGCTCCCGACTGACTCGCCCGAGCGGGGCCGCTACCTTTCGCTCGTGGTGTACGCCATGACCCAGCTCGAGCCCGCGATGGCCGACACCCTGCTCGGGGTCGGCACGCCGGACCTCCGCGGCTGGACCGACTTCGAGATCGCCAAGGACGTGATCGAGCGCGAGCTCGGCGCCGGGCCGTACCTGTTCGGCGAGCGATTCACCGCGGCCGATGTCGTCATCGGCGCGGTGTTGATCTTCAAGCACAACCACGGTGGCGGCCTCAAGCGCCCGGTGCTCGAGGCCTATGTCGATCGCTTGCAGGCCCGCCCCGCCGCCAAGGCACTCACGCCGTAGCCACGGAGGGGTCCGGCGAAACCAGCACAACTGGCTGTGGATAACTCGGTCATGCGCCCGCGCCGCAGTGGCGGCACGAGCGACGCGATGGCGTCGGGTACCACAGCGCCGCGCACGCCGCGCAGCCCTGAGGCTCGGAGGTGAACACGACGGCACCGCGCGGCAACGCGGCGGCGAGCCGGGCGAGGAGGCGCGCGATCCGGGTGCCCGCAGCGCCCTGGTCGACGACGTGCGCGAGATCGCCCGCGGTGACGGTGAGCAGCTGATCCTGGAGGTGGATGACGCCGAGATCGAGTTCGGTCATCGCGCGGACGACCTCGTCGAGTAGCGCCGCCGGCACCGCCTGCAGCAGCGCCGCCTGGGCGCGGACGGTCGCGAGCGGCCCCGCGACGTACACCGTCTTGTCGAAGAACACCTGCCGCTCGGTGTCGTCCTGGGCGACGACGACGTCGACATCGCACTCGAGATCGAAGTCGCCGACCACCCCCTCGGCGCGGACCTCGACATCGAGGCTGTCACTGTCGGCGTCGAGCACCAGGCGCAGGGACGTGCCGTGTTCGGTCCAGCCGACGTCCACGCAGGCATCGTCCGCGCGCACCACGACGGTCGCGCCCGGGATGCGGGTCGCGATCTGGCCCGCGAGCGTCGTGGCATCGTGGAGCGTGGCGGCGTCGTCGTCACCGTCGGCATCACCGTCATCTTCGTCGTCACGGGTCCGCGTCGCGCGTGGCGAGGTGGCGCTGCGCGCGCGCGCGACCTCGCCCGCGAGCAGCAGCACCTCGGCATACGCCGCCGGCTTGTCGGGCAGTTCGCGCCCGCTGTCGTGGAAGTGGATGTCGTGTTCGCTCGGCCGCGAGCGGAAGTACATGATCTGGCGGCGCTTCATCGTCTCGAGCACCCGCGCCTGCAGATCGGGAGGCAGGCGCAGGAACGCCGCGTGCTCCTTCCGGGCGTCGCTCCCGTCGATGAACACGCCGGGGCCGACGTCGATCACGACATCGCCCTCGTCCCACGCGGGGAGCGCCGGGCCGGTGCTGGCCTTGCGATCCGGATCGTACTCGAGATCGATGTACGCGCTCGCCGCGCTGTCGTAGCGCAGCTGGAACTCGCGGACCTCGCCGTCGTGGTCGACGATTATCCGCACCGGCATGCCGCGCAGCGTCCCGCGCAGCTCGCACTGGTACTCGTCCTTCTGCACGATCACGACGTCGGCGAGCGCCGCGAGCGCCGCCGTCCGGTCGAGCAGCTGCCGCGCGCGCGTCTGCCCGCGGCTCTCGCCGGGGCCACCCCCACCACCGAACAAGCGCCCGAACCATCCCATGACGTTCGAGTGTACGCCCTGCCGCCGTGCGGGGACCACGGGTCAGCGCGGCGGCGTCGGCTCGAACAGCTCGGCGCCCTCGCGGATCTTGCGCGGGCGCCCCCGGCGGCGCGGCTCCGCGGCCGGGCTCGGCGATGCGGAGGGCGGCGCGAGGCGTGCCAGGGCGGCGAGGATCGGCTGGCGGTCGGGGTGCGCGGCCGCGTAGATCCGTGCGTACGCGACGGCGCGCGCGGCGGCATCGGCGAGCGCGGCGCCGCGGGCCTCCGTCTCGGTGAGCGCCCGGGCGAGCGCCTCGCGAGCGCTCGCGACACTGCTCGCTGCGGCGCGGAGCTCGTCGGCGCGGGCGCGGAGCGTGGCGGCGTCCACGTCGGGGAACGTCACCGCGGCGAGGTGGGTGGTGAACAGGTCGAGGACCGCCTGGACGGAGGCCGGGACCGGCGCGCTGCTCGCGACGGGCACCGGCGACTCGACGAGGGAGAGCGGAGAGCTGGCTGGCTGCATGAACATACGTTCAGTACACGCAGCCGATGTCGGGGTCAACTACGCGGCGAAGCCAGGCCCCGTGGTGCTGGGGTCACAGCCTGGCTCGGCCGGATTGCAGTACAGGCTGGGCATCAGGGTCCCCGACCCCTTCGCCCGCAGAATAGCGTTGGTGTTGGTGGTGCCGGGGTCGTCATCCCAGAAGCTGAACCCGAACGTCTCGCGGTGAAACCAGGGCCCGATGTGCCCGCCCCAGAAGCCCTCGGCGATCAGCGTGTTGCAGAGGCCGCAGGACCACCAGACTGACAGCTGCAGCCCCGTTTGTGGCAGTCGCCGACCGCTGCGGCCGCCTCGAGCCCGCGCCCCCGTCGCGCGGCGTCAGTTCGCGGAGCCCGAGGCCGACACCGAGGCCGAGACCTCGACGCTGACCGACACCGATGCGTTGATCTGCGCGGCCACACCGACGACGGCGTCGACCGCGACCGTCATGCACGCGGCGCCCTTGACCCCGACGTCTCGCAGCGAAGTCGAGGCGGCGCGCAGGGCGGTGGCGAACCCCGGCAGCGACGGCGCGATCGTGAGCTGCACCCGCTGCTGGGCGCGGAGCAGCGCGGGGTAGTTCGCGCGGAGCGTCAGCACGAGTGCGTTCACGCGCGCGGCGGCGGCGGCATCGACGAGCCCGACGCCGACGATCGTCACCATCGGCGGATCACAGGCCGCGCGTGCGTTCGCGCTGACGTCACAGGCAGCCTTGCACTCCGCGCTGGCCATCACGTCCGCCTCGCCCGTGCACTCCGCCTGCCACTGCGCGTCGCAGCTCCCGGTGCACTCGCCGCTGCACGAGCCCGTCACGCTCGCCGTGCACGTCCCGGTGCACGTGCCCGCGCACGTCGCCGAACACGTGCCGGTGCAGGTCCCGCTGCACGTGCCGACGCAGTTGCCCTGCGCATCCATCGCGCTGCACGTGCCCGCGCACGTGCCGTGGCAGGTCCCCGAGCAGCTGCCCGTGCACGATCCACTGCACGCGCCGGCGCAGCTCGCGGAGCCCTGCACCGAGCACTCCCCCGAACACGAACCGCTGCACGCGCCGTGGAGATCGCCCCGGCACTCGACCATCGCATCGCCGGTGATCGACACGTCGCACTCGGCGGCGCACGTCGCCGAGACCTGGAGATCGACGTTGCACGAGGCGGGCGTGACCGCGATGCCGAGCGCGACGCCCGCGGGCATCGTCGCGATGATCGCGTCGATCTCCGCGGCCACGCGCGAACACGCGCTCGTGACCGCGAGCTCGCCGGACGCCGGCGCCAGCTCGCCCGCCGCGATGCCGAGGTCGGCGGCCATCGTGGTGCAGGCGCCGAGCACGTCGGCCTCGACCGCGGTGGACGCCGCGTGGAGATCGGCGGAGGCGTGCAGCAGGGCCTCGACCTTCTGCGCGGCCTCCCCCGCGCCGAAGTCGCCGACGATCCCGCGCTCGACATCGAAGCCGTCGCCACAGGCGGAGCCGAGCGGGAGGTCTTCGACGCAGCCGGCGAGCGCCGTGGCCGCGCAGCAGAGGATCAACGCGAGAGTTCTCATCGAGGGAGCATAACGGTTCGGGTCCGGATTGTAACCGTCGCGACCAGTCGAAGGCGCTCGAAGGCGCTCGAAGGCGCTCGAAGGCGCTCGAGGGCGCTCGAGGGCGCTCGAGGGCGCTCGAGGGCGCTAAGATGACGCATGGGGTCATTCAAGGATCTGTCGAAGCTCCGCGGCCTCGCCGACGCGGGCCTGGTCGTGCGATCGGTGGGCGAGCAAGAGCAAGCGCGGCGCGCCGCCGAGCAGCAGCGCCGGCAGGCCGCCGCCGAGGCCCGCGCCGCCGAGGTCGTCGCCGGTGCCCCGCAGTATCCATGGGCGCGCCCGGGCACCCTCGCCGAGGTGCGGGCGATGCTCGCGGAGCACGCGATGGCGTTCACGCTGGCCGACCGCGGCGAGGTCGAGGTGGTCCTCGATGTCGAGGCGCTCGTCAGTCCGCCGCAGATCGCCGAGGGCGACGTCGCGATCGAGGAGCTCCGGCTCCCCAGCGAGGGCACGGCGCTGTACGTGCGCGGCGATCTCACCGTGACGGGACGGATCGTGCAGCGGCTCCGCGCCGGCACGCTGGTCGTGTTCGGCTCGCTGCGCGCGCATCACCTGGTCACGACCGGGCAGATCGTCGTGCTCGGTGATCTCGAGGTCACCGGGACGCTGTATGGCAACTGCACGAACCACGCGACGACGGTGCTGGGCGCGGCGCGGGTCGGCACCCTGCTCAGCGCCAGGTCCCACCTGTTCTCGTTCGTGGGGCCGCGCGTGATCGGCGAGCTGGTCGACGTCGATCAGCGCGCACCGAACTTCGACCTCTATGCGCAGGCCACGCCACGCTCGACGCGGACGATCGATCCGGTCATCGGGGATGCCCACGACGAGGCCGCGATCGCGAGCGCGTTCGCCACGCGCGACGACGTGCTCGTCCCCGGTGCGGCGACCGCACCGACCTGAGCCTCACGATGTGGTCAACGTCAGCGCGTGGCGTCGCTGATGGCGCGCTCGACCTGCGCATGCTGGTGGTCCACCGCGAGGGCACGCGCGCGCTCGAGCTCGTGCGGGCGCAGGTCCGCGAGCGCGCCGTGCTCGATCAGGAGGAGCGCTGCGTCGCTGTTGCCGAACACGATCGCCTGTTCGAGCGCGGAGCGGCCGAGGGCGTCGCGTGCGCGCACGTCGGCTCCGGCGGCGATCAGCAGCGCGAGGACCTCGCGGCTGCGCGCACCGTCGACGATGGCGAGACCTCCGGTGGGCGTGGCCCGGCTCGCATCGCCGCCGCCGGCGAGCAGCACGCCCAGCGTGGTGGTCCACCCGAACGCTGCCGCGCGCCACACGAGCTCCCTGGAGGGGCTCGCGCCCGCGGCCATGAAGCGTGTGAGGCACGCGGCGCGCCGATCGTCGGGCCCCTTGGCCCAGAACGCGCTGGTGAGCATCTCGTCACGTACGCGCGCCCCCGCCGACACCAGCACCTCGATCGCCGCGAGCGCGAGCCCGACCGCGGCGTGCTGCAGGGGGAACGCGCCGCTCCGGCAGGCCTCGTTGGGGCGGGCGCCACGCGCGAGGAGGCGCTCGATCTCGGCCCTGTCGTCGCGACGCGCAGCGTGCGCCAGCACCGAGTCACCGTCAGGGTCCCATGCGTTGGGATCGTCCGGAGGTGTCCTGGGGCGCGCGCGAAGGTGCTCGATCAACGCAGCCACGTCATCGTCGCCGACCTCGGGCACACCGGCCGCGATCACGTCCTCGAACGAGCGCGAGCCGCACGACGACAGGCCGCCGTCGTTCGGATTCGACGTCTCCTCCGTGAAGGTCACACCGCCCCGGTGCACATCCGCGTGCAGCAGCCGCTGCTGACCACCCCCCGGGGAGCTCCCACGTGAACCGCGTCTCGTCGGTGGGCGCCATGGGCAGACTCTGCGTGATTCGACGTGCGCCGAAACCAAAACCGCCGATTCCTGTGTGGAATCGGCGCTTTCGTCAGTCTATCGACCAGTCGTTCGGGTGAGGGCAGAAGGGCTCGAACCTTCAACCAGCGGATCAAGAGCCCCGTGGCCGGAGATCCTCAAGCGTCCGGCATCGTTACCGAAACTGCGGATCGTCAAGTAGCGGTCGCACGCCGGTGTCACGTGACCAGCTCGAAAGGCCACCGTCGACCTCGGCCGCGCGCTCGGGTAGGCTTGGGGCATGGCCGTCCCGCAACAGCTCCTCCAGCAGCTCCTCGCGCTCGATGAGCCCGTGCGGCTGGAGATCGCTCATGCGCTGCTCGCCAGCGTCGAAGGCGATGACGACGGGATGAACGACGCCGATCGCGAGAAGCTGTACGCCGCGATCGACCGCTCGCTCACACAAGCCGATGCCGGCCAGACCGTGCCCTTCGACGAGGTCATGGCCGCGCTTCGTGCAAAGCGCACCGCTCGCGCGACACGCTGACGTGACCATCACGATCGCCTACACGATCGACGCTCGCCGCATGCTCGACGAGGCGGACGAGCGGTGGATCGCCGAGCACGGCTTCGCGACCGATCATCCGTTGCTGGACCAGATCGAGCACGCTGGCGAGATGCTGCGTGAGAATCCCCAGCTCGCGCCCGTGATCCATCATCGCGGCCGACTTCGCGGCGAGGTCCGGCGACTGCTTCTGCGCTCGGGCTGGCACCTCTACTACCGCTTCCAACCCGATCAGAATCTCATCGAGATCGTCGCCGTCTGGTTCGCGAACCGCGGCATCGAGCCACCGCTCTGACACTACGCCTGCGCCAGGCGACGCTGCCAATCAGCAAGCTGATCGGGATCCAGCGGTTCATCGGCGGCAAGACGCGGACGGCGGATCGCCGCGCTCCAGTCATCGGCCGTCCAGATCGCCATCAGGATCGCCTCGACCGCATGCTCGATCTCCTCGGGCTCGCTGCCGAGCGCGACCAGGTTGCATAGCTGGTCGACCTCGCGACGGCGTTCAGCTGGTGGGTGCTTCCAAGATGGTCGAGCGGTACTACGGCCACCTCGCCCCCAAGAACCGCAGCGAGGCGATGGCGCGCCTGCCGGCGTTCCCGGGCGTGTTCACGACCGACCCGGGCACCGCCGGCGCGGCCAATCCGTGTGTCACTGGTGTGCCAGAACCGGTGGCGATCCATGGCGCGGATGGCACGCATGACGCGATCAGCGCCATCGCGGCTTCCGAGACGAAGAAACCGGCCGTCTCCGAGGAGAAGCGGCCGTTTTCAACGAGTCAGTCGACCAGTCTATCGGGTGAGGGCAGAAGGGCTCGAACCTTCAACCAGCGGATTAAGAGTCCGATGCTCTACCATTGAGCTATGCCCCCGGGCTGGAAACGTGTCGTCTTGAGTTGTCAGTGAGTCCGGGGCGACTCGAACGCCCGACCTACGGGTTCGAAGCCCGGCGCTCTATCCAACTGAGCTACGGACCCTCGCGACGCGCAGGTAAATAGCGGGGCGCGACGCACCCTGTCAAGGGCCCCTCGCGCACATACCGCCACGAGAGCTGCGGAACATCGCCGTCCGGGCGATCGCGGGCCTCGCCTCGACGCGGACCGCGCCCACCACCGCGACCCACATCCCCTGCGCCGCACATGACCGCGCATGCGCATGGTGGTTGCCGGTGGATCCAAGCGCACGCCGCACCGGCCAAGTCGTTGAACGTCCACATGCCGCACCGCGGCATGTCCGCCCGGAACCGGCTCCGAAAAGGCTCACAGTATCGGGGGGCTAGGTCGCTGATTCTGCTTCCAAGCCATCAGCGTTCGGCTTATACGTCGATCTTTGGATCGGGAGGCCATGGGCGGTCTCCTGCCGGGAGGACTCTGTGTTCGTACGATCGACTCGCCTCAATGCCGTGCTCTCGACGATGTTCGTCGTCGCTCTCGGCGCATGTGGAAACCTCGGCGGCTGCGGTGCGTGCGGCGCGGTCCAGCCGCTGCCCCAGGGCGGGCTGCCCGCCACCCAGACCATCGAGGGCGGTGCGCAGATCCGCGTGACGCAGCAGGGCTTCAACAAGCTCACCGCGATCATCCCGGGCCTGCTCAACTCGCAGCTCGCGGGCGGGTTCTGCGTCCCGCAGGGCGCGACCGGCAGCCGACCAGCACGCTGGGACAGGCGCCGAGTGGTGCCACACGAACTCCGGTGGATGCGCGCCCGGCTGCAAGGCCAACGTCTCGGTCAACTCGGTGACGCCGACCGTCATCGAACGACCAGACGCTGAACCTGGACGCTGCTGAACGCGTCGGCGACCGTGTCGACGTCGATCTCGTCATCGATCGCGCTGCGAGGGCAGCTGATCGGCGTCGGCGCGTCCTGCACCCTCGGCCGTGAGCTCGTAACAGCTTCGGCGGCAGCGTCGACATCGCGCTGGGCATCCGACCCGTCCGAGTGGCGAGCTCACCCTCGAACTCGCTGAAGCAGATCAACCAGCTTCAACGCTGAACCTCGACATTCAGCGGCTGCGGCATTCTCGGTGATATCGCCGACATCGCCGTTGACCTCGTCGACCGACATCATCGGCTCGTTCATCGGCGAGTTCATCATCGACCTGCTCACGCCCGCCATCAACGACATCATCCAGGGCTTCCTCCCCAGCCCGCTCGGGATCGCCGGCATGGTCGACATCGGTAACGTCCTCGAGGGCGTGTCGCCCGGCACCGAGGGCTTCCTCGAGAGCCGGATCGTCCCGGGCGGCTACGTCCGCCTCGACACCACCACCCGCGGCATGAGCCTCGGCGTGATCACCGGCATCAACGCCGACGAGGACCCGAGCAGCCGCGGCGGCACCCGCCCCGACGGCGTCCCGCTGTCGAGCGAGCCCGCGCTGTGCGTGCCGCCGATCGGCGTCCCGGCGTTCGGCGCGCCCCCGCACAACCTGCCCCTGGTCGCGGGCCGCGGCACGTTCGGCCTCGCCGCCGCGGGCGCGTTCAACGGCATGCCGGACCCCACCGCCGACATCGCGATGGGCCTGTCGGAGACCATGCTCGATCTCGCCGGCCACCACCTCGTCACCTCCGGCGCGATGTGCCTCGGCGTCGGCACCAGCACGATCAACCAGCTCAACGTCGGCACCATCAGCCTGCTCGTGCAGTCGCTCGGCGACGTGACCTCGGACACCGGCAACGATCCGCTGCTGCTGGTGACCCGGCCGCAGAAGGCGATCGACTTCACGATCGGCGACAACACCGCGAGCTCGCCGGCGATGACCATCCACCTCCGCAACCTGGAGGTCGACTTCTACGCGTTCCTCTACGAGCGCTACGTCCGCGCGTTCACGCTCGACCTGACGCTGAACGTCGGCATCAACCTCGAGTTCGAGCAGATGCCGGGCCAGCCCGCCGTGATCCGCCCGATGCTCGTCGGCCTGTCGTCGTCCGAGGTCCAGCTCGAGGTCCTCAACAGCGAGTTCGTCAAGGAGACCGCCGCCGAGCTCGAGGCCGTGCTCCCCGCGGTGTTCGACCTCGTCACCCCGCTGCTCGGCAACCTCGGCACCATCAACGTGCCGTCGTTCGCCGGGTTCGCGCTCACCAACCTGACCATCAAGAAGGTGACCACCGCGCAGGACGAGTTCCTCGCGCTGACCGCCTCGCTCGGCTCGAGCGCCGCCATGCGCGTGCTCGGTGAGCGTGACGCGTTCGCCCGCTCCGCGGTCGTCGCGATGGACGCGCAGCTGGAGACCCCCGCCGCGCAGAGCACCGCCCGCGCCCGCCTCCGCGAGGTCGCCACGCCGCAGCCGGCGCAGATCCGCAACTCGATGCTCCACCGCGAGGGCGGCGCGATGCCGACCGTCACGTTCGACGTCGATCGGTTCGACGATCGTGGCCGCGAGATCGAGTGGAGCTACAACCTGAACAACGGCCTGTGGCACCCGTTCACCACGTCGACCATCGGCGGCCTCGTGATCCGCGACGCCGCGTTCGCGTGGCAGGGCAAGTACACGATCGGCCTCAAGTCGCGCATCAAGGGCGACTACCGCACCACCTCGTTCGAGACCCAGACCCCGGTCATCATCGACTCGGTCGGCCCGAAGGTCGCGACCGCGAAGGCCGCGTGGGACGACGAGGTCCTGACCGTGCCCGTGTGGGACGTGGTCAGCGAGCATGTCGTCGAGTTCGCGTTCGGCGCGCCGGGCAGCGATACCCCGACCACCGCGTGGACCACGGGTGCGATGGCGCGGCTGTCGCGCGCCGAGGTCGATGCGATGGTGGTCGGCGGCGACCTCGCCGTGTTCGCCCGCGACGAGGCCGGCAACCAGACGATCGCCGTGGTCACGCCGTTCCACGGCACGCCGGGCGGTGATGGCTCGGGTTGCTCGTGCCAGGTAGGTGGTGCGTCCGGTGGCGTGCCGTCCGGCAGTGGCGCCGCGCTCGCGCTGCTCGTCGGCGTCGCGCTGTTCGGTCGCCCCCGCCGCCGGCTCGCCCGCGTGGCGCGCACGCTTCGCACCCACCGCGTCGGCCGCCTGGTCACCACGGTCGGGCTGTGGCTCGGCGCCTCCGCCGCGATCTCGCTCGCGCCCGGCTGCAGCTGTGGCAACACCGCGGCGCAGGCGTGCGAGCTGACCGCGGACTGCAGCCCCGAGCTGTGCCAGCGCGGCGAGCTGCCGTTCTGCATCGACGGCGAGTGCGTGTGCTCGTTCGACATCCCGCCCGGCAAGATCGGCCCCTACTCCGACGTCGCGACCGGTCCTGACGGCGCGATCTGGGTGTCGGCGTACGCGCAGACCTGGGGGGACCTCGTGGTCGCCAAGGTCGAGCCGGGCCGCGTGCCCGTCGAGAGCTGGGAGTGGGTCGACGGCGTGCCCGACGTGCCGGTGACGGTGCCGGGCTCGCTGATCCGCGGCGGCATCGACGCCTCGGGCCTCGACGTCGGCATGTACACGAGCATCGCGGTCAACCCTGCCGGCCAGCCCTCGGTGACCTACTTCGATCGCGAGACCAGCTCGCTCAAGTATGCGCAGAAGGTCAACGACGTGTGGCAGATCCACACGATCGAGACCGGCACCGGCCGCTCGCTCGGCGAGAGCGGCGAGCTGACCGGCATGTACAGCTCGCTCACCCTCAACTCGACCAACGGCAACCCGGGGGTCGCGTACCTCGCGCACATCCAGGACGCCATGGGCGCGCGCGCGGAGGTCCGGTTCGCCGCGGCCCAGACCCCGAACCCGACGAGCGCCGCCGACTGGATGTTCTGGACCGTCGACACCGCGCCGCTGCCGCCGTTCGATGCCGCCAACCCGAACATCTATCCGCTGCCCGAGGGCCTCGGCCTGTTCGTGGACTCGGCGCGTCTGCCGAGCCAGGCGCCGGTGGTCGTGTACTACGACCGCAGCAACGGCGACCTCAAGCTGTCGAAGTTCAACACGCAGACCGGCACGTTCGGCGCCCCGCGCGTGCTCGATGGCGCGAACGTCGATGCCGGCTGGTCGCCGTCGGTCGCGGTCGACACGGCGGGCGTGGTCCACGTCGCGTACGTCGGCGCCACCGCGGATGACCTCAAGTACATCACCGATGCCACCGGCTCGACGCCGGAGATCATCGACGACGGCTACCGGATCGTCGGCACCACCGTCGACGGCCTGCCCAAGCCGGAGTTCCACTTCGTCGGCGAGGACGCCTCGCTCCAGCTCGTGAACGGCGCCGCGCCGATGGTCGTCTACCAGGACGCCACCACGCAGGAGCTGCTGATGGCCAACCGGTACCAGGACGGCACGTGGGCGCGGATCGGGATCGCCGGGGCGACCGACCCGTGGCCGGGTGCCTACGGGTTCTTCGCCTCGACGGCGCTGCGCTCGAACGACATCGTGATGTCGACGTGGGTGATCAACCTGCCGGCCGCCAACGCGCTCGACGACAACTGGGTCGAGGTGTTCACGCGCCCGACCGGCATCCAGTAACCGCGCCCCCCTCCGGCGCACCCACGAGCAGGGCCCCCGCGGGCCCTGTTCGCGTTTCGGCGTGCGCGCCGAAAACCTGGCCCGCGCGCCGCCGCCGCCCTACCGTGTTCGACTCTTCGAGGAGCCGGCCATGATGCGATCGACCACCCTGCGGACCGCCGCCCTGCTCACCGCCACCTGGCTCGGCGCCAGCCGTCCCGCCGTCGCCGGCGGGGGCGAGGTCACCGGCGAGGAGCCAGAGTTCGCGCCGACCCAGCCCCCCGTCGCCGAGCCCGCCCCCCCGGCCGCGCCGGTCGAGGAGGCACCGCCGGCCCCCACGCCGCCCGGCGAGCTGCCGCGCGGCAAGGGCACGAGGACCATCGGCGGCGACGTGATCGGGGTGCTGCCGTTCGGCGAGTGGGCCGGCGGCGACGCCGGCGAGTTCGTCACGTTCGCGGTGGGCGTGCTCGGCCGCTTCACCTATGGCCTCAGCGATCGGCTCGCGCTGACGGTCCGCGCCGGGGTCGTCTACAACCTGCCCGCGGTCGACGATCTCAGCGTCCTCATGATCCCGGTGATGGGCGGCGTGACGTACGATCTCTCGATCACGAACGTGTTCCTCTACGGCGACCTCGGCCTCAACTTCCTGCGCGCCAGCCGCAGCGGGCTCGACAGCTCGAACACCCGCCTGCAGGCCGGGTTCGGTGGCGGGTACCGGTTCGGTCGGCTCGACGGGCGTGCGGGGATCTGGATGCCGGGATCGATCGGCGACGGCGACACGCTCCGCACGCTGTGGGGCCTGCAGTTCTCGGTCGGCTACGACTACACGGCGCTGTGACAGCGGCGGCGCGCCCCGCTGACATCTCGATGACGCGCCCCGCTGACATCTCGATGACGCGCCCCGCTGACATCTCGATGACGCGCCGCGCCCACGCAGGACCGCGATTCATCGACGGTGCAAAACTTGGACGGCGCACACGGCCGTCTTACGCTCGGCGCATCAACCAGGGGTGACCAGCGCTACCGGCTGGCGCTGCGCGCCGTCCCCCGGTCCGTCCTCTCGAGGAATCACCATGAAGCACCTGTCCAAGTTCCTGCTCACCACGCTGTCGCTCGCCACGCTCGCCGCCCCTGCCCTCGCGCAGGACGCGGCCGAGGGCGAGGCCCCCGCCGAGGGCGAGGCCGCCGCGCCCGCCGAGGGTGAGGCCGCGCCCGCGGCGGCCCCGCCCGCCGAGGAGGCGCCCGCCGCCGCCGGCCAGGGCATCGGCCCGTTCACCAAGGACAGCTACCCGGCCGCCCTGATCAACCGCCCGCTCACCCTCCCCGCGGGCATGATCGAGGTCCGCCCGGCGCTGCGGTACGCTCAAGCTGTCGATCACGGATCCGCTGGCCGGCACCTCGGTGTCGTCTTCGGCGACCGGGCTCGCCGTGGGCGCCGGCTACGGCATCACCGACAAGATCGAGGCGGG
Organism: Kofleriaceae bacterium; assembly: GCA_964203225.1. GTDB lineage: Bacteria > Myxococcota_A > Polyangia > Haliangiales > Haliangiaceae > JABFXX01. The sequence continues at coordinate 423,146 of CAXNMK010000001.1, read as the reverse complement.
CCTCAGCACGGGCCTCGGCATCGACCCCGATGTCGAGTGGAGCGAGTCGCTCGGTCTGTACGGCGCCTACTCCCTGCACGACACGGCGAAGATGGACATCGCCCCATCGGTGTCGACGGCGCTCAACTTCGCGGACGGCGCGGACGTCCTCAGCGGCTTCTCGATCGGCGCCGGGTTCCGGTACCTGATCTCCGACAAGCTGTTCGCGCGCGCGGGCAACAACCTGCTCAACCTGGGTATCGCGCCCGAGGTCGGCCTCCAGCTCAACGTCAACGCCGGCGTTGGCTTCCAGGCCACCCCCGAGCTCGCCGTCGCGGTCGACCTCAACATGATGTCGATCAAACTGTTCGGCGACGCGGTCCCCGACAGCACGTTCTTCGATCCGTTCGGCCTCACGCTGACCGGCCTCTACGCGATCAGCAACAAGATCGACGCGTACGCGCAGGTCCTGCTGCCGAGCATCGCCGACGCGGCCGACTTCTACGGCCTCTCGGTCGGCGCGAACATCCGCCTGTAATCACGGCTCCCTCCCTGGACTGACCGGGCACCTACCGCGGGTGCCCGTTCGCCGTTTCGGGCGCGCAATTTGCCCCCGGGCCCGGGCGTTGTCATCGTTCGCCGGATGCGCACGCTCACCCTCGGTGTCCTCGCCTGCTCGCTCGCCGCCTCGCTGACCAGCGCCCGGGCCCACGCCGAGAGCGCGCTCACGCCGCCGGCGTGCGTCGACGAGCCCGCGGAGGTCCCGCCGCCGCGCCACGATCAACTCAAGCTGACCAGCGTCGCGTGGGCGGCGCTGCCCGGCTGGCCCGACGATCGCCACGCCGAGGCGATCCCGTCCCTGCTCCGCTCGTGCGCCAGGCTCGCCGAGCTCGCCGACGGGGAGCCCGTCGGCACCGATGGTCACGGCGGGCTCGCACGCCAGTGGCGGAAGGTGTGCGCTGCGGCCGCGCGCGTGCCCGCGGGGAACCATGCCGCGGCGAAGGTCATGTTCGAGGCCGAGTTCGCGCCGTGGCTGGCCGCGGGCAAGAAGGGCGCCGAGGGCAAGCTGACCGGCTACTTCGTCCAGGAGCTGCGCGCGTCGCGCACGAGGCACGGCGCCTACCAGTTCCCGGTCCACGGGCGCCCGAAGGACCTCGTGATGATCGATCTCGCGAAGCACATCCCGGACGCGCACGGGCGCCGGGTGTGGGGCCGCCTCGACGCCACCGGCGCGATCGTCCCGTACTTCACCCGCCCCGAGATCCGCAAGGGCGCGCTCGCCGGGCAGCAGCTCGAGCTGATGTACGCGAGCGATCCGGTGGATCTCCTGTTCGCGCACATCGAGGGCTCGGCGAAGGCCGTGATGGACGACGGCTCGGTGGTGTGGCTCGAGTTCGCCGGCAAGAACGGCCGCGCGTACCGGGGCGTCGGTGGCGTGCTCAAGAGCATGGGCCAGCTCACCGCGCCGGGCAGCGGCACCATGCCGGGCATCCGCCGGTGGTTCGCCACCAACCCGGGGCGGTTCGACGAGGTGGTCGACCACAGCCACAGCTACGTGTTCTTCAAGGAGTCGCCGCAGCCGGGCGCGATCGGCTCGCAGATGGTGGTGCTCACCCCCGAGCGCTCGATCGCGGTGGATCGCGCGTTCGTGGCGCACTCGACGCCGGTGTGGGTGGCCACCCGCGCCCCGATCCCCGGCACCACGACGAGCGCGCCGTGGACCAAGCTGTTGATCGCGCAGGACACCGGCGGCGGTATCCAGGGCGCGGTGCGCGGCGACATCTACTGGGGCGACGACGGCGCGGCGGCCGATCGGGGCGGCCGGATGGGCGCGCCCGGCCGCTACTGGCTGCTGCTGCCGAAGGGCGTGACGAAGTAAGCGCCCGTGACGGGACAGATCGCTCGAGGGTGATCGAGCGGTCCCGTCGCAGGCCCTGCGCGTCAGCGCGGCGCGCCGAGGTCCACGTCCGCATCCCCGCGGCGCCACCGCCCGTCGCCATCCCCGTCGACGAGGATCGGCCCGGTGATCGCGAACGGGGTCACGCCCGCGCGCTTCCACTTGTCCCGCTGGTAGGAGCCCGTGATCTCGAGCGGCATCGCCGTGTCGCCATCCGCGGTGACGACGATCCAGGTGTCCGCCCCGCCCACCGCGATCGCGCCCGCCCACCGGTGCGTGCGCACGCCCGGCGGGACCTCGACCACGTGCGCGAGCGTGGGGCCCGCGGGCCCGCCGACGGAGATCCGCAGCCGCTCGACCTTCACGAACCGCGCCTGCGCGACCGTCACGTCGAGCCACACCCGGCCGCGCGCCACCAGCGCGCCGCCCGGCCCGACGGTCGGCGTCGCGCCCTCGCTGGATGCCACCTCGACGTCGAGCCACGGTCCGGTGGTGGCGACCACGCGCCGCCCGCGCAGCGCCGCGAGGAACGCCGCCTCGTCGAGCGGGCGCGTGCGTGGCTCGTCGACGAGGACGTAGGTGCGGGCGGTGCCATCGAGCACCCAGTTGAGGTCGTGCGTGTCGCTGTTGCCGAGCGGCGTGATCAGGTGGCCGTGGTCGAGCAGCGTCAGGTAATCGCGGACGCTATCGTCGAGGCGGCGATCGTCGGGCGCGTTGAACGCGGAGTAGCCCGCGATCACCTCGACGGCGTCGAACTCGAGCGGGAACGGCGGCGGCCAGGCCACGCCATCCCAGCCCGTGGCGTCGAACAGCGCCGTGTGGCGAAACCGCGGGTGGTTGAGCTGGATCACGGGGCGCCCCGGCAGCGAGCGCGCGTGCGCGAACAGCCGCGCCGCGTCCGCGCCGGCGAGCTGCGCGTCGGACAGGGCGCCGCCACGGGGCAGCGCGGGATCGACGACGACCGGGTACACGCCGACGTGCAGCGCGTCCGACGTCAGCTCGTTCGACGCGATCGAGGCGACGCGATCCTCGAGACCGAGCGCGGCGATGTCCGCGTCGAGATCGCCGTTGGAGTTGTGATCGGACAGGGCGATCACCTGGATCCCCGCCGCGACCTGCGCGACCACGCGCTGCGGATTGGGGACCCGCGAGTCGTTCGAGGCGCGCGCGTGCACGTGCAGGTCCGCGGCGAGCGAGCCGTGCGGCGTCCACGCGCGCTCGAGGGGGATCGCGAGCTCGACGCGGCCGCGGCCGGCCGTCAGATCGACCTCGCCCTCCCAGCGCTCGTACTCGACGCCGCGCCACGCGACCACGCGATAGCGCCCGTACGGGATCGCCGGCGACGGCGCGCAGCGGTCCACGCCGATCGGTACCTCGGCGAGCCCGGTCGCGAGCACGAGCCCGTCCCACGACCCGACGACGCCGGCCGCGATCTCGCACGCGGCCCCACCCTGGCGCTGGCCGTACAGGTCGATCGCGCCGATCCGGACCGGCACGCCATCGGCGCCGAGGAGCAGCACCCGCGCGCCGACCGGCGCGGCACCGTCGGGCGTGGCACCAGCGGTGACCCGCAGCGCGAGGGTGGTGGTGGACGCCGCGGGCGCCGGGCGCTCACGCCGGCAGGCCGGCCCGCCGGCCACGAGCGCGAGCACGGCGGCGATCCGCGCGCGCCCGCGCCACCGCGTCATCGCAGCCCAGGGGTCATCGCAGGTCGAACTCGGCGCCCGCGGTGAACGCCATCCCGAACTGGGCCTCGACGCCGAGCCCGCGGTTGAACCCGCCGAGGCCGAGCTGCAGGTCGCCCTGCGCCACCACCGCCACCCGCGGGGCCACGCGCGCCCGCACGCCGGCGCCGAGGTGGAGCGGCACCGCCACGCCCGCGACGTCGTCGGCCGCGAACCGCACCAGCGCGATGCCCACGCCCGCGCGCGCGAACGGGCGGAACGCCCCCTGCGGCGCGAACAGCCGGCGCACGCTCGCGGAGATCTCGACGCCATCACCGTCGGTGAAGCCGTGGTTGCAGGTCAGCGGCGGCATGCCGTCAGTGGTGCAGCCCGCGCGGTCCGCGCCGAACGTGAACGCGGCCGCGCCGTCGAACCAGTCGGTCTGCGACAGCTGGTAGAGGTAGTGCCCGGCGACGCGCAGGCCGCCCGGCGTCAGCGCGCCGCCGCTGGCGATCCCGACCTCGGCGCCCACCCCCTGGTCGCCGGGATCCGCGGCGTGGGTCGAGGCGACGACGTCGGCCGCGGCCTCGGCGGCCACGGCGGAGGGGAGCACCGCGAGGACGACGGCGGCGAGGCGTGAGGCGATCGGCATGGGAGAAAAATCGTAGCGTGCGGGGTTCCGGGCGGGCCAGTTTCACGCCCGGCTGCGCCGCTGCGCCCCCTATTTCTTCGGGGTCGGCTTGGTCGTCGAGAGCTTGGTCACGGGCCCCTTGATCAGCGCGGCCTTGGCCGCGGCGGCCTTGGTCGCGGTGGCGCGGGCGCCGGCGGGCTTGCGGGCTCGCGGCGCCGGCTTCGGGGGCTCGAGGGCGACGACGCGGGCCTGCTGCATCCGGCGGATCGCGCGCAGGCGGAGCTGCCGGTCGAGGCGCGGCTGGAACTCCGCGGGCTCCTGGATGTGATCGGCGCGTCCGGCGCGCAGCTCGGCGTCCTCCTTGAGGAGCAGCGCGCGGACCTGGTCCGGCGACGACAGTGCGCGCAGGCGGGCGATCGTGGCGGGGTTGCGGAGCGCGCGCGCGAGGCGGCCGAGGATCGGCAGGTGGAGCCGGTCGTACTTGAGGCCGAGGAGGAAGAACAGGTAGGTCGGGCCGCCGTCGGGCGAGCCGAACGGGATGCCCTCCCACGAGCGCCCGACGATCACGAACGGGCGGCCGATCTTGCCCTTGTCCTTGGTCCGGGTGTGGAGGAAGGCGACGCCGCCCTCCATCGCCGTCGAGGACAGCGACTCGCGCTCGACGACCGCGCCGACGAACCACGGCTTGTCGAGCAGCCAGCCGTTGGTGTACGCGCGCGCCGCCAGCTCCTCGATCACGCCGACCGGCGTCTTCGCGCGCATGGTGGTGATCAGCGCCGAGTCCGGGAGCAGGTCCTCGAGCGGGAGCTGCATCCCGTCGGGCACATCGGCGAAGCTCTCGTCGTCACCGACGAGCTGCTGCTCGATCCAGTCGTCGATCACGTCCCGGCGGAACCGGAACTGCCGATCGACCGTGACCGCCGGGATCTTGCCCGCCGTGACCAGCTTCGTCACGGTCCCCTCGTCGAGGTGCAGGTACGCGGCCAGCTCGTGGACGGTCATCAACTGCGCGTCAGTGCCTCGATTTTTCGCCATATTACCGGGAGCGATATTCTAGGTTGCCGAAAGTCCGCACGCCAGCCGCCGGGAAGGTAAGCTTTCATAGATGCGTAGGCCGCGGTGGTCACTCCGCCGAGCCCGGGTGCTGGTCGGGACCAAGTTCGTGCTGATCGCCGGGCTGGTGTCGTTCGTGCTGATCGCCTGGCTCGTGGAGCTGGTGGCGGGCCTCGACGGTCCCGTTCACCTGGGCCCCCTGGTCGCCGGGATCGCCGCGGGCATCCCGGCGGTGTTCTGGATCGGGTTCTTCTACCTGATGGACCGCCACGAGCCCGAGCCCAAGCAGCTGGTGGCCGGCGTGGCGGTGCTGGGGGCCCTGGTCGCGGCCCCCCTGGCGGACTTCATCCACCAGCAGGCCGCCCCCGGCGTGGCCCTGGCGATGCACGGGCTCGACCCGTTCTCGACGGACCGCATGCTCTACGCCGTCCTCGTGATCGGCCTGGCCCAGGAGATGTGCAAGTACGCGGTGGTCCGCTACACGGTCTACCTGTCGTCCGAGTTCGACGAGCCGATGGACGGCATCGTCTACATGATGGCGTGCGGCACCGGGTTCGCGGTGTGGGTCAACTACCACCGGCTGTCCGGCCAGGGCCACCAGGTCCACCTGTCGGCAGGCGCGGCCCAGGCGGTGGTCACGACGCTGGCCCACGCCTCGTTCGCGGGCCTGCTCGGCTACGTCATGGGGCGCGCCAAGTTCTCGCAGCGGAGCGCCCCGGTGCGCGGGCTGTTCGTGATGCTCGGCCTGCTGCTCGCCGCCGCCTTCAACGGCCAGTTCCGGGTGATCGAGAACTGGGTGGTCACCACGGGCATGGCCCAGCACCCGTGGCGCGGGGTCGGCTACGCCGCGGCGTTCGCGACCTCGGTGTTCGTGGTGATCTGGCTGGTCTCGCAGCACCTGCTCCGCCGCTCGCCGTTCCGGAGGGGCGCGTGAGCCCGATCCCGACGCCCCGACGACCGCGGGCCGCCGATCCCGACGCGGCGCGCGACGCGGCCGACGACGCCGCGGCCGTGGCGGCACCCACGCCCGCCCCGGCCGTCGCCATGCCCGGCCGGTCGTCGCGCCGCCTCGGCCGTCGCCGTCGCCCGCCCGGCCGTCGCCGCGCCCGCCCGGCGCGTCGCCGCGCGGCGCCGCCGCCGGTGCCGCCGTCGACGCCGATGCCGGCTTCGCGCCGGACCTCGCGCGCCGCCGCCCTCGAGGCAGCCCGCATCGTCGAGGAGATCGTCGGCGACATCGAGGGCCGGCGGCGCCGCGATCGTCGCCGCCGCCGCCGCCGGGGCCGCGATCGAGGCCGCCCGCGCCCGCAGCCGCGCGGTCGCCGAGGGGGGCGAGCCCGCGCCGAGCTCGCCGCGCGACACCGGCCCCCCGCCCGAAGATCCCCCCGGCTCCGACGTGGCCACGACGGTCCGGATGACGCGCGACCGGATCCTGCGTGCGCTCGCCGCGGACGTCGCCGCCCAGGCCGAGGCGCACTCGAACCCCGCCGGCAGCACCGACGAGGTCGCCGCCCGCGCGAGCCGCGCCTCGGTCCCGTCGCTGCGGGTGTCGTTGTCACTGATCCCGCGCACCGATGAGCCGGGCGCCACCCCCGAGGCCCCCGAGCCGGGCGACGAGGGTGAGGACGAGCTCGATCCGGTCCAGATCGCGGCGGCCGCGATCGGGCGGCTGCGCGACCGCGCCCGCACCGAGGTCGCCGAGCTCAAGGTCCAGTACCACCGGCACGACATCTTCGTGCTGCTGCTCGCGCTCGTGATCATCGTGATCGCGGGCCGGGTCCACCGCGGCCTGGTCACGCCGCCGACCGCGCGGTTCGAGAACCGCGGGCTGATGTTCTCGCACTCGACCACCTGGCTGCTCCCCGAGCCGGTCCCCCCCCCGCCGCCGCGGCTGGTCCAGGACAACCGCGACGCACCGGGCACGCCGAGCGCCGTCTACCACGTCGCGTTCACGTCCTCGCTCGATCCCACCGCGCGCCTCGAGGTGATGATCGACGCCAAGCCGACGTGGAGCAACATCGTCACCGGCCTCGAGCTCGATCGCCGCACCCGCTGGGGCGAGCTCTACACCCTCGATGGCAGCGAGGTCCGCTCGGTCGCAGGCCACGACTGGCTGCGCACCGCCTACCGCTACGCCCACGTCAGCGAGAAGGGCGACGTCCCGCGCGTCGACCACGCGCTCGAGTACGCGACCATCGATCGCGAGCAGATCTATGTGATCACGGTGTTCGGCGCGCCCGACCAGATCGCCCGCGTCGAGGAGGTGGTCGCCCCGACCCTGCGCGTGCCGACCCAGACCGGGCTGCCGCTGGTGCCGCAGACCCGCTCGCTGATCCAGCGGACGTACCCCAACGCGGTCGCGCGCGCGTTCGACTCGACGGTGATGGTGGTCGCCGCCGATCTCGTCGACGGCCGGCTCAAGCCGCGCGGCGGCGGCTCGGGCGTGATCGTCGGCGCGGACGGCTCGATCCTGACGAACTACCACGTCATCCACGACCGCGATGAGCGGGTCCACGATGTGTTCGTGATCGGGCGGTTCAGCACCGCCGATCGCGCGCCCCAGCTGTGGTGCGCCGGGCGGCCGAGCCGCGGCAAGTACCAGATCGACCTCGATCTGGCGCTGATCAAGTGCGACACCGACCTCGACGGCCGCGCCTGGAACCCGACCCAGGGCACGCTGTGGCCGACACTCCTCGAGGCCCGGTCCGCGGACGTCAAGATGGGCCAGCGGCTGTGGGTGCTCGGCTACCCCGACGTCGGCGGCGGCGGGCTGACCCTGTCCGAGGGCCAGGTCGAGGGCTGGACCGGCCAGGACGGCGCGAGCGGCAAGGACTACCTCAAGACCGATGCATCGATCACCCACGGCAACTCCGGCGGCCCGGTGGTGGACGATCGCGGGCGGCTGGTCGGGATCGCCGCCGCGTTCCGCACCCGCAAGCCGGCGACCGGTGGGCTGGTCGAGACCTCGCAGGTCGGCCTGGTCCGCCCGCTGTCGACGGCGAGCGACCTGCTCGCGATCGCCGCCGCCGGGTGGACCCCGCGCGAGGGCATGAACGCCGTCGAGATGCAGCCATCCGCCGTCGAGGCGCCCGCCGAGGGCGGGATCCGGATCGCGAGCCGCGTCGTCGACGCCGCCACCGAGGCGCCGGTCCGCGACGCCCTGGTGATGGTGCTCCGCCCCGGAGTCAAGGCCGCGGCCGTCGACGTCAACCGGCTCGACGACCAGGTGCTGTCGTGGGGCCGGTCGAACACCCAGGGCGAGGTCCAGCTCAAGCAGCCGGTGCCGATCCCCGGGACGTACACGGTGATGGTGGTCGCCCGCGGATACGAGCCCCTGATCGGCGACGGCGAGCTCCACCTGCCGGCCGATACCGCGCCGTTCTTCGACCCGTGGGGCAAGATCTGGCTGCGGTCGCGGTAGGCGCGCGGCCGGCGCTCCCGCCACCCCCGAGTCACTCCCGCACGCACTCATGTGACTTCGCGTACTTGCGCGCCGTTCGAGCCGCGTGGTACGGGTGGGCGACCGATGCCTACGCTCGACCGCGATGGAATCGATGCCGATGCCGACCGCGTGGTGCGGAAGCTGAACCGGGCTGGTTACAAGGCCTATCTCGTCGGTGGCTGTGTCCGCGACCTCCTCGTCGGCAAGAAGCCGAAGGACTTTGACGTCGCGACCAGCGCCACCCCCAACGAGATCAAGGCCACGTTCCGCAACTCGCGGATCATCGGCCGCCGGTTCCGCCTCGCCCACGTGGTGTTTGGCTCGAAGATCATCGAGACCGCCACCTTCCGTGCCAACCCCCGTGAGGAGGAAGGCGAACTCGACCTCCTCATCCGCCGTGACAACGTGTTCGGCAACGAGACCGAGGACGCCCGCCGCCGCGACTTCACGATCAACGGCCTGTTCTACGACGTCGAGAAGGAGGAGGTCATCGATCACGTCGAGGGGCTCGCCGACCTCGACGCCAAGCTGGTCCGGACCATCGGGGATCCCGACGTCCGGTTCCAGGAGGACCCGGTCCGGATGCTGCGCGCGATCAAGTTCGCAGCCCGCCTCGACTTCGGGTTCGAGCCCTCGACGTGGGAGGCGCTGCTGCGCTGGCGCGGCGAGATCAGCAAGTGCGCCCCGCCCCGCCTGCTCGAGGAGATCCACCGCCTGCTCCGCGGCGGCGCCGCCCGCCGCTCGTTCGAGCTGATGGTCGAGACCAACGTTCTCGCGGTGCTGTCGCCCTACCTGGCCGGGCTCCTCGAGGGCCCCGGCGCGCCGCTGGCCGGGCCGACGATCACCACCCAGACCACCCCGCGGCCGACGGTGCCGATGCTCGAGTACATCGACGAGGATCCGGCCGAGTACGGCCCGGATGACCCGGACGAGTTCGAGCGCATGGCGACCGTCGCCACGGTCGACGGCGAGCTCGACGAGGACGCCGAGGAGCTCGACGCCGAGGAGCAGGCCTGGCACCGCGTGTGGGCCAATGAGGTCCCCGTGCGCGCCGCCCGCCCGGTGGCCGCCGTCCCGGTCCAGCCGACCTACGCCCCGGTGACCGGGGACATCGTGAGGCGCCGCCAGCTCGCGTGGCAGGCGCTGGCCGAGCTCGATCGTGCCGTGGCCGAGGGCCGCGACCCGTCGAACGCGGTCGCGCTCGGGGCCCTGATCGCCCCGTTCGTGTTCGGCAACCCGGCCGACCCCGAGCCCCGGGGACCCGACCTCCACGGCGCGCTCCAGGAGCTCGTCCACCCGGTCATCGTCCAGCTCCACGTCACCCGCAAGGACAGCGAGCGGCTGCGCTACATCCTGCTCGCCCAGCGCAAGCTGCAGGCCGCCCGGAAGAAGGGTGGCCAGGCCGAGCTCGCCGGCGGCCGCGATCTGATCGACGACGCCGTCCTGCTGTTCGAGCTGCTCACGCGCTCGACCGGCCAGCCCGTGGGGGACCTCCCGGAGGTGACCTCCACCGGCGAGGGCCGCGACGACGAGGACGGCGACGACAGCGATCCCGCGACCAAGCGCCGCCGCCGCCGTCGCGGTGGCCGCCGCCGCTAGGCATGCGCGCCGACGAGGCACGGCTGATCGCCGAGCTGATCGACGCCGGCTCGCGCGAGCACTACGCCGACGCCGCGCTCTACGACTACGAGTACCGGCGGCGCCGCGCTGACGTCACGTTCTACCGCGAGCTGGCGCAGCGCCGGCTCGGCGGCCCGGGGCGGATCCTCGAGCTCGGCGCGGGGTCCGGGCGGGTGACGATCCCGCTCGCCCGCGACGGCCACCAGGTGGTCGCCGTCGACCAGTCCGCCGCGATGCTGGCCCGCCTCACCGGCCGGGTCGCCCGGCTGCCCGGCACCGCCACCACGCGGGTCACGCCGCTCGAGGGCGACCTGTGCACGTTCACCGCGAAGGGCGTGTTCCCGTTCGCCTTCGCCGCGTTCAACGTCCTCGAGCACCTCTATACCCGCGGCGAGCTCGACGCCTGCCTGCGCCGGGTCGCGGCCCACCTCACCCCCGGCGGCGCGTTCGCGTTCGACGTCCAGCTCCCCGATCTCGCCTGGCTGCTCCGCGATCCGGGGAAGCGCTGGGCGAAGACCCGGTTCACGGACCCGACGACCGGCCGGGCGATGATCTACTCGACGAACCACGACTACGATCCGATCAGCCAGATCGTCGTGATCCGCCTCTACTACGAGCCCGCCGACGGGCGTGGCCCGACGAACATCGTCAAGCTGACCCAGCGGAAGTACTTCCCCGCCGAGCTCGAGGCGCTGGTCGCCCACGCCGGCCTGCGGGTCGTGGAGCGCTACGGCGATTTTTCGTGGGCCCCCCTCGACGGGACGGCCGAGAGCCAGGTGCTGGTGTGCGAGCGGGTGGGATCCGGGGTCAAACCTCGTCGAAAACCGCCCCGGCGGCGCTGATCTCCGACGACGAAATCCTGTTTCCCGACGAGGATTTAGATCATCGAGAATCGTCGTCGAGCACCGGTTATCCACAGCCGATTCCCCGACGAGGAATCGGGGTCCCCGCCCCCCCGGCCCATTCCTCGACGGAGATCTCTCCCGTTCCCGACGACGATTTCTTCTCCGGATTCCGGAGTGGACGTCGATCGCTTCATGTAACGTGCAGTCAATCCTGATTCATCTTTTTTGGAGGATTTGAGACATGAGCGAGACAGTTGCGAAGACGGATGCGAAGCGCGAGTCCGGCCACCTGTATTTCATCAAGAAGGGCGACATCTGGGCGGCTCCTCTGAAGAAGCCAGGCCAGCCGAAGGGCAAGCAGACCAAGGCCGCCACGACGGGCGTCGAGCTGGACTACAGCAAGTACATGTACTTCGTCGGGACTGACGGCAGCGGCAACCTGACCGTCGAGCGCACCGAGCGCCAGGTCGGCGGCAGCAAGCGCAAGAAGGCCGCCCCGGCCAAGAAGGCCGCCCCGGCCAAGAAGGCCGCCCCGGCCAAGAAGGCCGCCCCGGCCAAGAAGGCGGCGCCCGCCAAGAAGGCGCCCGCCAAGAAGGCGCCCGCCAAGAAGGCGCCCGCCAAGAAGGCGCCTGCCAAGAAGGCGCCTGCCAAGAAGCCGAAGAAGGGCTGAGATGAGGTGGCGCGGACGGTCGCGCCACACCCGGTCAGCGCCTGAGCTGACCACTCATTTCGAGCTGGAGGGCTCGTCGGACTTACCGACGGGCCCTTCGGCTTTTCGGATGGGATCCGAGGCAATGCGCGGGTGATTGCGTTAGAGTTTCCCCTGAGGTGGTGATGCGTTCGCTATCGCGCGGGCTCCGGCTCGCACTCGTTCTCGCTCTTGGCCTGGGTTCCGTGGGCTACAAGCCCGCGTCCGCGTTTGCTGCGGACGATGACGAAGAAGAGGATGGCGGCGGCGGCGACGACGAAGGAGGGGACGAGGGCGGCGACGAGGGCGGCGACGAGGGCGGCGACGAGGGCGAGGGGGAGGACGAGGAGGAGGACAAGAGCGACCAGCCCCCGGTGACCTCCGGCGGCCTGTTCACCCTCAAGACCTACCCCATCCGCGAGCTCGAACGCCCGCTCACCATGACGCAGGGGATCCTGCAGGCGCGGCTCGGGGTCGGCGTCGACGTCAGCGCGAAGGGCGCATTCGAGAGCTTTGGCGCGAACCTGGAGGTCGAGTACGGCCTTCGCGACCACGTGACCGCGCTGTTCGGGTTCACGAACGCATACAGCTTCGCGCAGTTCAACCTGTACGCCGGGCTCGAGAGTGCCCTCGCCTACGACCTCGTCAATTTCCGGACGGCGCTGCGCGTCGGCCGCTTTGCGATCCCGGTCCTGGAGGACTTCACCGATGCCGAGGGAACCACGGTCACGTTGCCGAACGGCACGTACGACGCGAGCCCCACCACGGCAGGCATCGAGCTCGGGTTCCCGTTCCGGTACGTCGCCAAGCCCGAGATCGCGATCGTCGCGCTCGACACGCTGATGACGATCGATCTCGACGGCACCAAGCCGGACCTCAACCCGTCGCTCGGGATCTCGACGAACCCGATCCAGGCACTCTCGGTCGTGATCTTCGCGACCCTGCAGATCCGGGACTTCGACACCACGAACCAGTTCACCGTCCCCGCTACCGCACGCATCCAGTTCTCGCCGAGCCGCAAGCTCGACATCGGCGGCGAGTTCACATTCCTCAACGTCAAGCCCCCCGACGGGGAGACGTTCTACGACAACCGGTACCTGACGCTGTTCGTTCAGTTCCGGACCGGTCGTTAGCCAGGACGCGTGCCCGTGAAGGTCTGCCCGCGTTGTTTCACCCGCTTCCCTGACGCCGAGCGGTTCTGCCTCCATGACTCCTCCGTGCTCGTCGAGGAGGAGGACATCGCGCGGCTCGGCACGTCGATCGGCAACTACCGCCTCGATCGCATCCTCGGGCGCGGCGGGATGGGCACCGTCTACTGCGGCGAGCACGTCTACATCAAGAAGCCCGTCGCGGTGAAGGTGCTGCACCCGCAGTTCGCCCGCTACCAGGAGGCGATCCACCGGTTCCTCCGCGAGGCGCGCGCCGCCACGTCGATCAACCACGCGAACATCGTCGACGTCACCGACTTCGGCATCCTCGCCGACGGTCCGGTGTACTTCGTCATGGAGTACCTCGAGGGCAAGAGCCTCGAGGATCTGATCGAGAAGGACGGCGCCGTCGATCTGCACCGCGCGCTCAACGTCGCCAACCAGATCGCGCTCGCGCTCGAGGCCGCGCACGCCGTCGGCGTGATCCATCGCGATCTCAAGCCCGACAACATCATGCTCCTCAAGAAGCCTGGTCGCCGCGACCTGGTGCGGATGGCGCCGGACCAGACCTGGATCACCGAGCGCGAGGAGTCATACGACTTCGTCAAGGTGCTCGACTTCGGCATCGCCAAGGTGCTGATCCAGGACGAGCTGATGGCCGACACCGTCCAGGGTGCCGTGTTCGGGACGCCCGAGTACATGTCGCCCGAGGCCGCGCGCGGCGAGGACGTCGATCACCGCGCGGACGTCTACTCGCTCGGCGTGATCATGTTCGACATGCTGTGCGGCCGCCCGCCGTTCGAGGCCCCGCAGTCGAGCGAGGTGCTGTCGATGCACATCCACACGCCCGCGCCGTCACCGCGCGAGTTCGCGCCGCATCGGGAAATCACCGAGATGGCCGACGCCGTGGTCATGAAGGCGATGCAGAAGGATCCGGCGCTCCGCTATCAGGACATGGGTGAGTTCCGCACCGATCTCGCGAACGCGTACGGCTCGATAAGCTACCGCCGCCACGGCTCACCCGCCCCGGGCATCACCCCCCGCGGCGAGGAGGCCCGCTTCGCCAAGAAGCGGCTGACCGAGGATCTCGACGAGTGGATCACGAGCGATTCCTCGGGCTTGTCCGTCGAGCAGGCGCGCATGCTGGCGCTGGTCCAGACCGCCGAGAAGGCGTTCACGCCGCCGCCGATGTCGCCTCAGGACGCCGAGAAGCTCGCCAACGCCCTCGACCGCGCGCTCGACGACGAGGACTAGTGTGGGGCGAATCGCCCCGGCGCCTCATCGCGCGTGTACCGTGTCCTCGGAACTTTGCACGTGCTAGGCTGGGCGCACGATGTCGGCCAATCAAGCGAACACCTCCGGGCAGCTGATCCTGCGCCGTGACGTCAAGTTCAACGGCGTGAAGGTGTTCTCGGCGACCATGGTCGCCGATCGCGAACAGCTCGGCGAGAAGATCTCGGCGTGGCTCGCGAACCACCCGCAGCGCAAGGTGACCGACATGGTGGTGACGCAGTCCTCGGACGAGGCGTTCCACTGCATCGCGATCACCGTGTTCTACTTCGAAGACACGCGGCGCTGACGCACCCGGGCGGCGCGGCTCGCCAGGACCCGACGCCGGGCCTCGCACGCTCAATTTCTCGTCAGGACCTGCGGCGCTGCCGGAACAGGTCCTCCGCACGGGCCGCATCAGGGAAGCCGGCGCGCGAACAACCGGCGGTCCCACTCCTCGGTGTCGACGGCGACGGCGACGTGCCCGCCCTCCGGGTGAGGGACCACGAGGAGCAGCGCACCATCCTTTGCGAGCGCCAGCAGCGAGGCGAGCGCCGCCGCCGACTCGATCCCGATGCCGTGCAGCGCCCCGCGGTCGACGCCGCACACGGCGAGGTAGCCGCGGGCGGGGACCGACGGGACGCCCGCGTCTCGCAGTACCTCCACGAGAATGTCCGCCAGCGCAACGGTGGGATCGACATCCGGCACGACCTGAACGGGGACGGTGGACATCCGGGCCACCCATCGCCACAGCTCGTCCGCGTTCAGGCTGGTAGGCGCCTCGCCGTGCCAGACCACCCCCGCCAATCCCTGTAGCTGTGCCTGGAGCGTGCCCATCGGGGTTGAGGTGGACCGATCAGCCGAGCGCGGCGCGAACGCGCTCGGCGAACCACGTGTAGCGGCGCCTGGCGTCCGCGTTGTTGACGGCCATGCTGACGGCCCGGCGGCTGCCGACGAGCACCACCAGCTTCTTGCCGCGCGTGACCGCGGTGTAGAGCAGGCTGCGCTGCAGCATCATGTAGTGCTGCGTGCTCACCGGGATGACCACGGCCGGGTACTCCGAGCCCTGGCTCTTGTGGATGCTGACCGCGTAGGCGTGCGCGAGCTGGTCGAGCTCGCCGCGCTCGTAGGTCGCGCTGCGGCCGTCGAACTCGACGCGGACCACGTTCTCGGCGTCGATACCGGCGATCACGCCGATGTCGCCGTTGAACACGCCCTTGTCGTAGTCGTTCTTGAGCTGCATCACCTTGTCGCCGCAGCGGTACAGCCGCTCGCCCCGCGCGAGCTCGACGGTGCCCTGCCCCGCCGGGTTGAGCTTGGCCTGGAGCGCCGCGTTGAGCGCCGCCGTCCCGAGCGGGCCGCGGTGCATGGGGGCGAGCACCTGCACCTGGGTCACGGCGTCGAAGCCGAACCTCGTGGGGATCCGCTCGGCGACCAGTTCGACGATCGTGGCGCGCGCGGCCTCGGGGTCGTCGCGGTTGATGAAGAAGAAGTCGGTCAACGCGCCGGCGGGCGTGTCGAGATCGGGGAGCTCGCCGCTGTTGATGGCGTGGGCGGACACCACGATCTTGCTCGCGGCGGCCTGGCGGAAGATCTCGGTGAGCCGGATCACCGTGGCGGCCTCCGAGGCGATCACGTCGGCGAGCACCGCGCCGGCGCCCACCGAGGGCAGCTGATCGATGTCCCCGACGAGCACGAGCTGGGTGGCGGGCCGCAGCGCCGCGAGCACCGCGCGGAACAGCAGGGCATCGACCATCGAGGTCTCGTCGATCACCACGATGTCGACGTCGAGCGGGTTGTCGGCGGTCTTCTGGAACCCGCCCTCGTGGGGCTGGTACTCGAGCAGGCGGTGGATGGTCAGGCCCTCGGCGCCGGTGGCCTCGGACAGCCGCTTGGCCGCGCGGCCGGTGGGCGCCGCGAGGGCGATCTTCCAGTGGGCGATCCGCGCGAGGTTGACGATCGCCTTGACGATCGTGGTCTTGCCGACGCCGGGCCCGCCGGTGATCACCACGCACTTGTCGGTCAGCGCGGCCTCCACCGCACGGCGCTGCTGCCCGGCGAGCTGGAGCCCGGTGTCGGCCTCGAACGCGTGGATCGCGGCGTGGACGTCGAGCGTCATCCCGCGCGCGGGGGTGCGGACGATCTCCGCGAGCAGCGCCGCGGCCTCGGCCTCCGCCATGAACGCCCACGGCAGCGCCGACACCGGCCCGCGATCACCGAGCGTCTCGCGGACCACGAGCTGCCGCTCCTGGAGCGCGCCCAGCCGCGCGGTCACCAGCTCCGCGCGCACGCCGAGCAGCTCGGCGGCGGCCGCGAACAGCCCCTCGTCGGGCAGGTGCAGGTGGCCGTCCTCGGTGCTGGTCTCGAGCGCGTGCAGCAGCCCGGCCTCGATCCGCTCGGGGGCGTCGCGCGCCATCCCGAGCTTCATCGCGATGCCATCGGCGGTGCGGAACCCGATGCCCCACACCTCGTGCGCGAGCCGGTACGGGTTGGCGCGCACGACGTTGATCGCGTCCTTGCCGTACTTCTTGACGATCCGCGCCGCGAACGCGCTCGACACGCCGTGCCCGCGCAGGAACACCATCACGTCCTGCACGTGCCGCTGCGCCGCGAACGCCTCGGCGAGCTTGGCCGCGCGCCCCGCGCCGATGCCGGGCACCTCGGTCAGCCGCGCCGGCGCGCGATCGATGACCTCGAGCGTGTCCATCCCGAACGCACCCACGAGCCGCTTGGCGAGCTCGGGGCCGATGCCGGGGATCAGCCCCGAGCCGAGGAACCGCTCGATCCCGAGCAGCGTCTCCGGCACCTTGAGCTGGTAGGTGGCGACGCGGAACTGCTTGCCCCACTTCTTGTCCTCGACCCAGGTGCCGCGCAACCGCAGCGGCAGGCCCTCGGTGACCCCGACCAGCTCGCCGAGGATGGTCACCTGCGAGGTCGCGCCGGTCGTGAACCGCGCCACGGTGAAGCTCGACTCCTCGTCCCGGAACACGAACCGCTCGACGGTGCCGTCGAGGGTGACCTCCGGCGTCGCCGGGTCCGTGGGGGGGGCCGTCACGGCGCCATCATGCCACCGGGGGCTGACCGCCGCGGTGCTCCGGCCGGGCTTCGCGAGCTCACCGCGCGCTGACGGTCTGCGCCCCGGCGCCGTCGATGTACTCGACGGCATCGGCGCAGGTCAGGCTCTCGTACGCCATCAGCGAGTCCGGGTCCGCGAACACCTGCGGACACTCTGCCTCGCACTGGCCGCGCGCTGTCTCGGGGTGGCCGGGCTTGCACGCGACGTAGTGGGCGCACGCGCCCTGGCAGGTGCCGGTCAGCCGCGGGCTGGCGAGGCCACGCATCACGCACCCGGCGAGCGGGGCCACGACCAGGGCCGCGATCGCCGCGCCCACGACGAGCCCCGGCACCGGGGAGCTCACGCCGGCCCCCCGTGCCGGCCGACGCCCGCGGTGAACCGGGCCGCGCCCTGGACCGCCTCGGCGAGCGCCCGGCCGCCGAGCGCGAACTCCTGCGCGAGCGCCTCCGGCAGGGGCAGGTCGTGCTGGAGGTACGCGCTCATCCGGTCGGCGCGGAGCGCGGCCTGCGGCAGCGCGGCGAGCTCGGCGGCGAGCGCCTGCGCGGCGGCGAGGGCCTCGCCGGGCAGGACCACGCGGTTGACCAGCCCGATCGCGAGCGCCTCGCTGGCGCTCACCGCGCGGCCGGTCAGGATCAGGTCGAGCGCGCGGGACAGGCCGATCAGCCGGGGAAGCCGGACCGTGCCACCGTCGATGAGCGGCACCCCGAACCGGCGGCAGAACACGCCGAGCGTGGCGTCCTCCTCCGCGATCCGCAGGTCGCACCACAGCGCGAGCTCGAGCCCACCCGCCACCGCGTGCCCGGCGATCGCCGCGATCACCGGCTTGCTCAGCAGCATGCGCGAGGGCCCCATCGGGCCGTCGCCATCGGGCGCGACCCGGTTGGGCGCACCCGCGGCGAGCGCCTTGAGGTCCGCGCCCGCGCAGAACGTGCCGTGGTCCCCGGCGAGGACGGCCACCCGCGCGGTGTCGTCGGCGTCGAACGCCCGGAACGCATCGGCGAGCGCCTCCGCGGTGGCGCGATCCACGGCGTTGCGCACTCCCGGGCGGTCGAGGATCACGGTGGTCACGGGCCCGTGGTGCTCGGTCCGGATCATCGATGGAGTCTAGCGTACATTCCCCCCATGCCTGGACCTGGCTGCAAGCGCATCGCCGTCCTCACCAGTGGAGGGGACGCCCCCGGCATGAACGCGGCGATCCGCGCCGCGGCGCTCGTCGGGAGATCCCTCGGAGCGGACATCGTCGGCGTCGAGCGCGGCTTCCGGGGCCTGCTCGAGGACACGTTCGTCCCGCTGATGCCGGGCGACGTGTCCCAGATCCTGCGCGAGGGCGGGACGATCCTGGGCACCGCTCGCTGCAAGGAGTTCCACCAGCGCGAGGTCCGCGACCGGGCGCGCACGGTGCTCGCGAACCGGGGCATCGACGGCCTGCTCGTGATCGGCGGCAACGGCTCGCTGACCGGCGCGATGCACCTCGGCGATCCCGCGGAGGTCGGGGCCGGCCCGGCGCTCAAGGTCGTCGGCCTGCCCGCCTCGATCGACAACGACCTCGGGTTCACCGGCATGTCGATCGGCGTCGACACCGCGATGAACACGATCGTCGAGGCGTGCGACAAGATCGCCGACACCGCCACCGCCCACGATCGCACCTTCATCATCGAGGTGATGGGCCGCGACTGCGGCTACCTCGCGATGACCTCCGCGATCGCCGTCGGCGCCGACCTCGCGCTGTTCCCCGAGGCGGGCAAGCCCGAGGCCGCGATCATCGACCAGATCGTACAGACCGTGCTGACGGTCCGCGCGCGCTCGAGCCGGCGCTCGCGCCGCGTCCTCATCATCAAGGCCGAAGGCGTGGGGGTGCCCACCGATCGCCTCAAGGACCTCGTCGACGCCCGCCTGCGCGACACTGCCCCCGGCGCCGACGCCGCGGGCATCGAGACCCGGGTGACCGTGCTCGGGCACGTGGTCCGAGGCGGCCGCCCCTCTGCGTTCGATCGGCTGCTCGCGAGCCGGCTCGGCAACGTCGGCGTGCGCGCGCTGATCGGCGGGATCAGCCACAAGATGGTGGCGTGGATGCCGCCGACGGAGCTCCCCGAGGAGGTCGGTCAGCGGTCCGCGCACGATCCGAAATGCTGGCTGATCGACCTCGAGGCGGTGCTCGCCGAGACCGAGAATCTGCTGATGGGCCGCAGCCCGCTGACTCGCTGGCGCGCGGGCGCGTTCGACGAGATCGGCGACGCCCTCCTCCTCTGACCGACGCAAGACAGTCTCGAACAACGGGGTGGGAACGTGGGAACCCTGCGCGGCTTGCCGCCCAGGGTGGAGCGGGTGCAGGCGCGCCTGCTCCACCACGACGGGACCGGCGGCCTCGACGACGTGCTGATCGCCCCCGCTGGCTCGTTCGCGCGCGGACGCGCCGACTGGCCCCCGGTTCTTGACGGCCCAGACCAGGTCTGGTCTACTTAAAAAGCGATGATTCTCAAGAACATATCGGAGGCCAAGGCAGAGCTATCCGCCTTGATCGAGGCGGTCAGCAAGGGCGAGGAGGTGTTGATCGGCAAGGCTGGCGTCCCCGTCGCCCGGCTGGTCCGGTACACGGGGGCGGCGACCAAGCGCGTGCCCGGCGCGCTCAAGGGGCGCATCACGATTCATGGCGACTTCGATGAGCTTCCATCGGATCTCGCCGCGGCATTTGGCATCGAGCCGTGAGGCTCCTGCTCGACACGCACTTCTTGCTGTGGTGGCTCGGGGACGATCCACTGCTTGGAGATCGAGCCCGGGGGGCGATCTCCGCGCCCGAGAACCTGATCTTCTTCAGCGCCGCGAGCATCTGGGAGCTCCGCATCAAGGAGGCGATCGGCAAGATCGAGTTGCCGGACGACTTCGCCGATGTCGTCCTCGGCCAGGCGTTCGAGCCACTCGCCGTCACCGTCCGGCACGCCGATGCGCTCCGGGCCTTGCCGCTCCATCACCGTGATCCCTTCGACCGCATGCTCGTCGCGCAGGCTCGCGTCGAAGGGTTGACGCTCCTGACGCGCGACGCGGTCATCCCCAGGTACGGCGTGCCGACGCTGCTGGCGTGATGAGCCTCGAGGACACCGTCAGCCGTCGCCGCGGGTCGAACGTTATCCACAGCAAGTTGTGCTGGGTTGTCCGGACCCCGGTTGGTCCCGCCTCGGTCGGAGGACCAGGATGCGTGGGTTCATCGTCGCGCGATCTTCCGCGAGGTGTTCGACCTGATTTGAGGGGATGCCTCAGGGGTTGAGCAGCACCGCTGCTGCACCCAGCGGCACTTGCGTGCCGTTGGTGATCGCGAGGTACATGACCTGCAGATCAAGGCTTCCAGTCGGCGCCATGAAGTGGAAATCGTCGATGTACCCCTCCGCCGTGGCGTCCAGCAGATCGCCACTGGGCCACAGAAAGGCAACGTCCCGGGCCGCAGCCTGACTTTCCCAATCCTCGAAGTCGACCCTGTCCGCCAAGCCTGACGTGGCGCCATCGGCATAGATGAGCCTCTTGGGGCCGAGGAAGGGCAACGGACTGGCCAGCTGTCCGGTGGTGTTGGCGGTGTCGCCGTAGTACAGCTTGTATCCCACGCCGCCAATGTGCATCGGAAACGCTGCCTGCACGTTGGTAAAGAGTTTGGGACAACCCGTCGCGTCGTATTGCACGTCCCAGGTGCTGCCGTTCCAGACAGCATAGCCGTGGGTCCGGTTCGCCGTGCTGCAGCCCGCAACGCTGCCGCTGGTGAACACCATGAACGTGCCTGGTGCACCGTCCCAGCGCCAGTCGGTCTGGGTCGGGTAGCCGACCTTGTTCTGGCGGGCATTCAGGATCTTGGCGCTGGGCGCCACCGTGTCACCTTCCACCCCGACAGCCACCGAGACTGCACAGCCGCCACCGACAGAGAAGTCAGCCGTGGTTGAACACGTGGTCGAACTGCTGCTGTTGAAGTCCTGACCGGTATGACCGTCGACACTGTCGATACTGAAAATGCGCGTCTTGCGGTCTACCCCTTGCGCTTCGAAGAACACCCTCACCTTGCCGCCCATGGCCGCTGACAACGGAACACCCTGGCCGGTCGCCACGGTCTCGACCAGCGTGGCGGCCGGGGTCGGCGTCAACAGCCCTGTGGTTGCCCCGCTGCTCACGAAGCTCAGGTAACTCGAGGGCAACGCTGCGCTGGTCGCGCTGGTGGTGAGCGCCGTCGACAGCGCCTGCCGACCCGATACCAAGCTGGGGCCGTAATACAGCTGGATGCGGTTGGCCGTGACGCCGCCCGCTTCCGGGCCAAACCGGGTAGCGCTGATACGTGCATTGCCGTCGCTGACGATGCGGCTCAGCCCGGCGGTGGTGGTTCCGCTGCCCTGGAGCTGCCAGTATTCCTTGTCTGTCATGCCCTGGACCGCGCTGGCCGAGCTCTCCACGGCACAGGCGACATCCGCACAGGCACTGACGGTGATGCTGTATGCGGTTGCCGCCTTGAGATCGCTCAGGACAGCGCTGGTGGCTGTTGCGGCGGCCGTGAACGTGAGTGATGCGCCGCCAAGGACGTCGGCAGCGGTGATCCGGTAGTGGTCGAGCGTGCTGCCGCTGGGCGGCATCCAGCTCACCGTGATCCGGGTGGATGAGGACAGCACCGTGCTGAGAACGGTCTGGGGATCGACGCTGCTGGTGCTCACACCACTCGGCGCGATGCGCGGGTCCTGGTCCTCCACACAGCCCGCCACGAGCGCCGCCCCGGCGAACACCGCTGCGCGGGCGAACCGCCTGGGCAGATCGGGCCCGCGGGCGGGCGCCGCGGGCAGTGCGGCCGCGCAGAACACGCAACTCGAAGCCGCGGCGTCAACAAGACGAAGACAGGCCGGACACCGAGTCATGGTCATGGTGTCAAAAGTACCATCGATCGACCGGGGTCATCGCCAGTCCGCGCACCGCCGCAGCGTGCCGGTGAGCGAGCTCGTCTGCGCATAGCGTGACCGCGCCGGCGCGGGCTGCGTACCAGGGGTCCGGCGCCAGGGGTCCGGCGAAACCAGCACAACCTCCTGTGGATGACTCCGCGCCGCCGCGCGGGGCCTGGCGCGGGATCCATGCCGAACGCCGACACCTGCTGTGGATCGTTGCTCCAGGGTGGTCCCCCTGTAGCCGGGCTCGATCCCGACGCGCCGGCTCGTCGGCGAACGCGGTACAGTTCTGGTGTGACGAGTCCGCTCGATCAGCTGGCGGCGTACTTCGCCGCGCATCCGCACGACGCGGCCGCGGTGTACGTTTTCGGCAGCGTCGGGCGCGGGACCGCGGGCCCCGGCAGCGATGTCGATGTCGGGGTGCTCCTCCGGACCGACCCGCCCCGCACGCTCGACGGGCTCGGCCTCGACCTCGCCGACGACCTCCGCGGCGTGCTCGGGCTCCCCGTCGACCTCGTCGTCTTGAACCACGCACCGTCGGACCTCGTGCACCGCGTGCTCCGTGACGGCGTGCTCGTGTACGAGGGTGATCGCGCCGCACGCGTCCGGTTCGAGGTGCGGCTCCGCAACGAGTACTGGGACCTCCTGCCCTACCTCGAGCTGTACCGACGGGCCGCGCCATGACCGACGAGGCGCTGCTCCTCAAGCGGCTGGCGTTCCTCGAGACATGCGTGCACGAGCTCACCCAGACGGCGCGCATCGAACTCATCCGCGTGGACATCCGCGAGGAGCGGTTCGTCGAGCACACGCTCCAGCTCGCGATCCAGGCGGTCCTCGACGTGGCGGCGCACGTGGTCGCGGAGCAGCGCCTCGGCGAGCCCGCGACGAACCGCGAGCTGTTCGACAAGCTCGCTGCCGCCGGCTGGATCGACCCACCGCTGGCCGCGACGCTGCGGCGGATGGCTGGCTTCCGCAACGTGCTGGTCCATGGCTACACCGCCGTCGACCTCGCGATCGTCGAGGACGTGGTCCACAACCACCTCGTGGACCTCACCGCGTTCGCAGCCTCCATCCGCCGCGTCCTCGGCGCCTGAGAGAGCTCGCGCTCTCCCATTTGTTGCCAGAAACCCGCGCCCCGCGGACTGGCTTGGTATCAAGGTGCCCACCGTGAAGCTCAAGGCTCTGCTCACCAGGCTCGTCATCCTCGCGGTCGTGGGTGGCGGCGTCGCCATCCTGGTGTGGAAGAAGCCGTGGGCGTCGGCCCCCGCCAAGATCACGTTCCAGACCGTGCAGGTCGGCAAGGGCAACATCGCCGCGCAGGTGACCGCCACCGGCACGCTGTCGGCGCGCGGCACCGTGCAGGTCGGCGCGCAGGTCTCGGGCCGCGTGGTCGAGCTCAACGTGGACTTCAACAGCCCGGTCAAGAAGGGCCAGGTGATCGCCAGGCTCGATCCCGACGTCCTGCAGTCGCAGATCGCCCAGGCCGCGGCCGCGGTCGCCCTCGGCAGCGCCAACGTCAACAAGGCGCAGGTCGCGGTCAAGGACGCCGAGCGCCAGTACGCGCGGCAGCAGACGCTGCAGGCGCAGCAGCTGATCGCGGGCGCCACCGTCGAGGCCGCCGAGGTCGCACTCGAGACCGCGCGCGCATCCCTGCTCGCGGCCAAGGCGCAGGCGGCGCAGGCGTCCGCGAACCTGGCGCAGACCCGGCTCAACCTGACCTACGCCACCATCTACTCGCCGGTCGATGGCGTGGTGCTGTCGCGCGCCGTGGAGCTCGGGCAGACCGTCGCGTCGTCGCTGCAGGCGCCCGTGCTGTTCACGATCGCCGAGGACCTCGCCCGCATGCAGATCGACACCGCGGTCGCCGAGGCCGACGTCGGGCTGCTGCGCGAGACCATGGACGCGACGTTCACCGTCGACGCGTTCCCCGGCAAGACGTTCAAGGGCGTGGTCCGCCAGGTCCGCAACGCCCCGACGACGACGCAGGGCGTGGTCACCTACGACGCCGTGATCGACGTCGACAACTCCGACAAGTCGCTGCGCCCCGGGATGACCGCGAACGTCACGTTCGTGCTCGCGCAGGTCACCGACAAGATCAAGATCCCGAACGCGGCGCTCCGGTTCAAGCCCACCCGCGAGCAGATGAAGGCCGTGTTCGCCCAGCTCGGCGGCCGGCCGGGCGGCGGCTCGGGGAGCGGGCGCGAGCGCGGCTCGGGCGGCTCCGGCGGTGGTGGCCCTGGCGGCCCCGGCGGTGGTGGCCCTGGCGGCCCCGGCGGTGGTGGCCCTGGCGGCCCCGGCCGCAACTTCGGCGACAAGAAGCCGGTCTACAAGCTCGAGAGCGGCAAGCCCAGGATGGTGCTGATCAAGCCGGGCCTGACCGATGGCTCCGCGACCGAGATGGTCGAGGGCGAGCTCCAGCCGGGCGACGAGCTGATCACCGAGATCACCGGCGTCAAGGCGACCTCGATGCGCCGCACCGGAGCGTTCTGATGACCGCGCTGATCGCGATGCGCGCGATCGAGCGCACCTACGTGATGGGCGACAACCTCGTCCGGGCCCTGCGCGGCGTGGACCTCACCATCGATCGCGGCTCGTCGATCGCGATCATGGGCACGTCCGGATCGGGCAAGTCCACGCTGATGAACATCATGGGCTGCCTCGATCAGCCCACCCACGGCAGCTACGTCCTCGATGGACGGGACGTGGCCAAGCTGTCCAGGGCGGAGCTCGCGCAGGTCCGCGGCACGATGATCGGGTTCGTGTTCCAGAGCTTCAACCTGCTGTCCCGCACCAGCGCGCTCGAGAACGTCGAGATGCCGCTGATGTACCAGGGCGTCTCCGCGCGCGATCGCCACCGACGGGCGATGGCCGCGCTCGCGCGCGTGCAGCTCACGGGCCGCGAGGACCACCACTCGAGCCAGCTCTCGGGCGGCCAGCAGCAGCGCGTGGCGATCGCGCGCGCCCTGGTCACCGACGCCCCGGTGATCATGGCCGACGAGCCCACGGGCAACCTCGACACCCGCACCTCGTCGGAGGTGATGGCGATCCTGCAGGGCCTGGTGGCCCAGGGCAAGACCGTGATCCTGGTGACCCACGAGGCCGACATCGCCGCGTATGCGTCGCGCGTGATCACCCTGCGCGATGGCCTGATCATCGAGGACCGCGCGCAGGTCCCGGTCCGGGCCGTCGCTCCACCCGTGGAGCACGTGGCGTGAGCATCTTCACCACGTTCAAGCTCGCGCTGCGGGCGTTGTGGCGCAACCGGGTCCGCACGCTGCTGACCATGCTGGGCATCGTGTTCGGCATCGGCGCGGTGATCGCGATGGTCGCCGGTGGCCAGGGCGCGCAGGCCTCCGTCAAGGAGGTGTTCGCCTCGCTCGGCACCAACGTGCTGATCGTGACCAACAGCTCCAACCAGAGCTTCGGCGCCGCCGGTGGCGCCGGCTCGAAGCTGTCGATCACCTGGGACGATCTGACCGCGCTCGAGCAGGAGGTCTCGACGATCAAGTGGATCGCGCCGCTGCTCCAGGCCCGCGGCACGCAGGTCGCGTCCGAGGACGCCAACTGGAACACGCAGGTCAACGGCACCACCGCCGTGTGGTTCCAGATCCGCAACTGGGATGCCACGGAGGGCGCGATGTTCGACGAGGACACGGGCAACGGCAGCGCGAAGATCGCGGTGATCGGCAAGACCGTCGCGGTCCAGCTGTTCGGCGAGGCGAGCCCGGTCGGCCAGGTGCTGCGGATCAGCGGCCAGCCGTACGAGATCATCGGCGTGCTCGCCACCAAGGGCCAGGGCCCGATGGGCGACAACGACGACATCGTCGTGATCCCGGTCAAGACCTACCAGCAGAAGCTGGCCAAGGGGGTCGGCAAGTACATCCAGGGCCAGCTGCTGGTGTCGACGCAGGAGGACGACCAGGCCGACGTCACGATCGCGAAGATCACGTCGGTGCTGCGCGACCGCCACAAGCTCGACAGCTCGCAGGAGGACGACTTCCGGATCCGCAACCCGGCGGAGTACGCCAAGGCCCAGCAGGACTCCACCCAGCGGATCGCCACCCTGCTCGCGATCGTCGCGGCGGTGTCGCTGTTCGTCGGCGGCATCGGCGTGATGAACATCATGCTGGTCAGCGTGATCGAGCGGACCCGCGAGATCGGCATCCGCATGGCCGTCGGGGCCAGGCCGATCGACGTGATGACGCAGTTCCTCGTCGAGTCGCTCGTGCTCGCCGCTGTCGGGGGAGTGCTCGGCCTGGCGCTCGGCTACGGCGCCGCGAAGTACATGGCCAGCTACTTCGGCTGGAAGTTCTTCTTCCCCGCGGGCACCGCCGGGATCGCATTCGCCGTCGCCGGTGGCGTCGGCGTCGGGTTCGGCCTGTACCCCGCGATCCGGGCCTCGCAGCTCGATCCGATCACCGCCTTGAGGTACGAGTCATGACGACGCTGTCGCCCCGCCGCGCCGCCACGCTGCTCGCGGCGTGCGCAATGCTCGTCGCCGCGGGCGCGACGCCACGGGCGCACGCCGAGGCGCGCCGGGAGGCGCTCACCCTCGATCGCGCGATCGCCCTCGCTCTGGAGAACCAGCCCTCCCTCCGCCAGCAGGCGGCGCAGCTCGAGGCCGCGCGCGGCCGCATCGATCAGGCGCGCGTCAACCGCCGCCCCACCATCACGCTGTCCGCCGCGGGCACCGCAGGCTCGACGCAGGCGCGCGTGATCAACAGCGGCGCCACCGTGCAGGGCGGATTCTTCGAGCCCTTCCTCGGCACCGGCCTGACCGCGAGCGCGAGCTGGCGGCTGTACGACTTCGGCCAGACCGCGGCGAGCATCCGCGCCGCCGAGGCCAGCGCGGCCGCCATGCAGGCGAGCGGCGGCACCACCACGCTCGACATCCAGAGCCAGGTCGCGATCGCGTACCTCGAGGCCGTCGCGCGGCAGCGGCTGATCGCGGTGGCCGATGCCACGGTGGTCAGCGAGCTGCGGCACGTGGACGAGGCGCGGAAGTTCGTCGCGGCCCAGGCCAAGGACCCGATCGAGGTGTCGCAGGCCGTGGCCCGCGCCGCCACCGCGCGCTCCACCCTCGCGCAGGCGCAGAGCGATGCGGCCGTGGCGCTGGCGAACCTGCGCTCGGCGGTCGGCCTGTTCGATCCCGAGACCACGCTGTCGATCGATGCGGCGTGGCCCACCCCGCCGGCCGACGAGCCCCCGCCCCTGCCTGCCCTGGTTGGCAACGCGCGCACGCAGCGGCCCGAGATCCTCGCATTCGACAAGCAGATCGCCGCCGCCGAGGCGAGCATCACCGCAGCCCTCGCCACCCGCCGGCCCACGCTGACCGCCACCGCGCGCAGCGCCTGGGCCCCCGACACCCGCGACCCGGGGCAGGCCCCGAGCTGGACCGCCGGGCTCACCCTCCAGTGGCAGGCCTACGACGGTGGCCGCGCCGCCGCCGATGCCCGGGTGGCGCGCGCCAACCTGGTCAACATCCAGGCCCAGCGCGACGCCCTCGTGGTCACGCTGACGTCGCAGCTCGACGCCGCCCGCGCGCGCATCATCGCGAACCGCGCCAACGTCAGCGCCTCGACCGAGGCGGTCACCGCCGCGCGCGCCCAGCTCCAGCTCGCCGAGGCGCGCTACCGGCAGGGCCTCGGCAGCCAGATCGAGCTCGCCGATGCACAGTTCGCGGTGACCAGCGCCGAGGGCAACATGATCTCCGCGGAGTGGCAGCTCGCCGACGCGTGGGCGCAGCTGCGCCGCGCGACCGGCCGCTGGTAGGGCCTGCGAAGGGACGGATCGACCGCGAGAGCGAGAGCGAGAGCGAGAGCGACCGCGAGAGCGAGAGCGATCGAGGGGTCCCTCGCAGGTCCTGCCTCAGCAGTCGTCGGGGAACTGCTCGCTGATCAGTGACGTGCCGTTGTCGGTGATCGAGAACATCCACACCACCCGGTGGTTCACGATGTTCCGCGTGTAGGTGATGTCCGCGACCGCGTCCGCGAGGTCCGGCTGGAGCGCGAGCGCCTTGCTCCACACCTGCGCGATCGAGCAGCGTGGCGCAGGCACGACCTCCTCGGTGCACGGCCCCGACGTCTCGTAGATCTCGCTGTCGCCCGGACTCGCCGCGATCCGGAACGCACACGCGGGTGTAGGTCCGCTCGTGCCGCGCGGCAGCCCCGAGGTGAGCTTCGCCCGCGCCGCCGACCTGAACCGCACGTCGATCGAGCCGCCATTGCCGAGCGCGAGGTTGGCCTTGCCGGTGACCGCGACCGCGTCGACATCCACGCGGGTGAGCGCGGCGTCGGGAACGGTGCGCCGGGCCTCCGCGATCGACCACGTGATGAAGCGATCGACGTCGAGCCGGGTCAGATCGACCGGCGGCTTGACCGGGTGGCGCTCGAACCAGCCATCGGCGCGCGCGGTGGGCGGCAGCGGAGCCGGCGTGGGCGGCAGCGGAGCCGGCGTGGGCGGCAGCGCCTCGGCGATCTGCGTGCCCTCCGGATCCGCCGCACGCTGGGCCTTGAGGTCGGCCACGGTCGGGCGCGCGTCCGCAGGCGGCGCGGCGGCATCCACTGGCGGCGGCGAGGCCACGACCGGCGGCGATGCGGGCGTGGCCGGTGGCGACGCGACCGACGGACCGCCGGCGGCGAGCGCGGACGGCGCGGACACCGAGGCCTCGGCGGGCCCGTTGCTCGACGACGCGGGGGTCCCCGGCGCGACCACGGCCGCCGTGATCCCGACGCCGACCAGTGCGAGCGCTCCGAGCGCGAACCACAGCCCGAGGCGGGAGCCCGGCGCCGCGACCGTGGGCGGGCCGTCCGGCTGGGTCGGGTGCGCCGTCGCCGGGTGGGTGGGCGGAGGGGACGACGGATGTGTCGGCGGGTACGACGGCGCCTGCCCCGGCGAGTACGACGGCGCCTGCCCCGGCGGGGACGACGGCGCCTGCCCCGGCGGGGACGACGGCGCCTGCCCCGGCGGGGACGACGGCGCCTGCCCCGGCGGGGACGACGGCGCCTGCCCCGGAGAATGGACGGCCGGCTCGGTGGGCCCCCAGCTCGCAGGCAGTGGCGGCGCCCAGCCCGCGGGCCGGGCCGTGATGCTCGCGGTCGGGACCAGCGGCGTCCACTGCTCCGGCGGCACGGATGCGGAGGCCTGCTGGAGCGCGTGGCTCATCGCCTGCGCGCTGCCGAACCGCTGGTCCGGGCTCTTGGCGAGCGCGACCAGGATCACCTGCTCGAGCGCGATCGGAAGATCGGGCCTCAGCGACCGCGGGGAGGGCGGCGGCTCGTCGACGTGCTTGCGCAGTAGATCGAACAGCGTCTTCGCAGCGAACGGCCGCCGGCCCGTCGCACACTCGAACAGGATCACGCCCAGCGCGTAGAGGTCCGCGCGATGATCGACGGGGCGGCCGTTCGCCTGCTCGGGCGCCATGTAGTGCGGCGTGCCGAGCAGTGAGCCGGTGCGGGTGCTCGAACTGACGCCGCCGCCCGCGTCGGTCAGCTTCGCGATCCCGAAATCGAGCACCTTGGGCCGCCCGCCCGGCGTGATGAAGATGTTGTCGGGCTTGAGATCGCGGTGGACGATGCCCTTGGCGTGCGCGGCGCCGAGTGCGTCGAGCACCTCAGCGAGCAGCCGCGCCACGCCGCCGAGCGGCAGCGGCCCGCGCGGGGTCGGTGGCGTGATCAGGTCCGACAGCGCGCAGCCGTCGAGGAACTCCATCACGATGTACGGTCGGCCGTCGGGCAGCATCGCGAGGTCGAGCACGTTGACGATGCTCTCGTGACGGATCAGGTTGACCGCCTTGGCCTCGGCGAAGAACCGCTGAACGAGATCGGGCCGGTCGCTGCACTCGCGGGACAGCACCTTGATCGCGACGCGGCTGCCGATCGTCGGCTGCACGCCCTTGTAGACCCGCCCCATGCCCCCGACGCCGATCAAGCTGGCCACGCGGTAGGAGCCGAGCGTGGTGCCGAGCAGCAGATCCTCGCCGATCGCGCGCAGGCCGGTGCCATCGGCCGTACACGCGCCGGCCGCCGCCGCTGCCGCGCCACACTCCGGGCACACGAACATCACCCGCCAGCCTAGCACCATCGATCGCACCTCCGGTCCGCGTCCGGCCGATGTCCGGCGGTGGCCGGCCACCACGTCCGGCCGGCGGCCAGCGCCGCGCGTAACCACGCGACCTCGCACGCGCCCCTCCCTGGAACGCGGGTTGCTTGAATCGCTGCGATGGAGCAGCTGTGCAACGACACCTTGGAGCCAGGGCCCGACACGTCGCCGCCCGCCACGTCGCCGCCCGCCACGCCGTCGATCGATCTCGACGACCGTCCGCGCGAGCGGCTGTGGCGGGCCGGCACGGACTCGCTCGGCGACGAGGAGCTGCTCGTGATGGTGCTCGGCACCGGGACCCGCGACCGACCCGTGCGCGCGGTCGCCACCGACCTCGTGCGCTCCGCAGGTGGGGTCGGGGCGCTGTCGCGGGCCTCGCCGCGCGAACTCGCCCAGATCACGGGGATCGGCGTCGCGCGCGCGGCGCGGATCGCGGCCGCCTTCGAGCTCGGGCGGCGCGCGGTCGAGGCGGTCGCGCACCGCGCCACCCTCGGGCGCGCCGAGGACGTCCACCGGATCGTGGCCGCGCGGCTCGCGGGGCTCGCGCAGGAGCTGTTCATCGTGATCGGCATCGACATCCGGAATGGCCTGCTCGACGTGGTCGAGGTGGCACGCGGCTCGGTCGCGGGCGTCGAGGTCCACCCGCGCGAGGTGTTCAGGCCGCTCGTGCGGATGGCCGCCGCCGGCGGCGTGCTCGTGCACAACCACCCGTCGGGGGATCCCACGCCCAGCGCCGAGGACATCGCGCTGACGCGCCGGCTGCGCGAGGTGGGGCGCCTGCTCGGCATCCCGATCATCGACCACGTCGTGGTCGGCGACCGCTCGTTCCGCTCGATCGCCGAGTGGCTGGGGACGGAGTTCTGACCATGGCCACGCCCCGCGATCCGGCGCCCGACCCCACCACCGAAAGCCTGCTGCGCCGCGCAGCCCGCGCGGTAGACTTGCAGGGCATGGGCGCCCCGTTCAAGCGCAACGCCACCTACGCCGACCTCTACACGATCCCGGACACGTGGGTCGGCGAGATCATCGATGGCGACCTCTACGCGTTCCCCCGCGCAGCGTCGCCGCACGCCGTGGTGGTCACCGAGATCCCTGCCCTGCTGACCCCGATGCGCCACGATGACAGCCCCGCGGGCTGGGTGATCCTCGCGGACGTCGAGAACCGGTTCGGCACGCACCTGCTGGTGCCGGACATCTCGGGCTGGCGGCGCGCCCGGATGCCCGTGATCCCCGAGCTCACGATGTTCGAGCTCGCGCCGGACTGGGTGTGCGAGGTGATGTCGCCGTCCACGGCGCGCCAGGACCGCGGCCGCAAGCGCGAGATCTACGCGGCCGGCAAGGTCGGCCACATCTGGTACATCGACCCGATCCACCACACCCTCGAGGTGCTCGCCCTCGACGGCGCGACCTACCGCGTGGTCGCCACGGCGGGCGAGGACGAGCTCGGCCGGTTCGCGCCGTTCGAGAGCATCGAGCTCCAGCTCGCGCAGCTGTGGCGCCGCTGACGCCGGGCTGACCGCGTCGCCGTCAGGGCCTGCCGGCGGCCCAGGTCACCCACGCGCAGCCGGTGGTGTCGGTGACCGCGGGGTCGTCGAACACCCGGGCGTGCCAGCGCGGCAGCGTGGGCGTGTCGACCAGGGCGATCACCGCGAGCACCGCGCGGGTGGTGGGCCCGGCGCCACACGCCACCGGCACCGTCGCGAGCACGTTGAGCAGGTGGGTCGGGCCGCCGAGCAGCCGGGCGACCAGCGGCACCGCGCCATCGAGCTCGACGACGGCACCCGGCGCCGCGAGGCGGACCGTCGCGAACGCCGGGACATCCGTACGCCCGGCCCGCGCCGGATCGGGCGCGAGCGCCACGCCGCCCGCGCCCGCGAGGATCGACCACCGGCGCTGCCCGGGGAACGTCGAGAACGGGCCGTCCGCCGTGACCGCGGCGAGGCTGATCCGCAGCTCGTACGGCGCCTCGAGGCCGGTGCGGAGCGCCTCATCCGGTGACGCCAGCGGTGCGGACGGCAGCGCTGGCCAGCGAACGATCTCGTGCGTCACGCCGCGTCCATTGCGCCACGGCTGCGCGACCCACGCCGCGGGCGTGATCACGCGCATGTCACCCCGCGCCCGCTGCGCGACGGCGATGTGAGCCACAGCGCGGGCCTGATCATGCGCATGTCACCCCGCGGCGCGACGGCTGCGCGACCCACGCCGCGGGCATGATCATGCGCATGTCACCCCGCGGCGCGACGGCGGCAGGACCCACGCCGCGGGCGTGATCACGCGCATGCGGGGCGCCGCACGCCGGGCTCACCGGCTCACGGCCCCGGCGCAGGGCCCGGCGCGGGCGCGGGAGGCGGCGGGCTCGACGACGCCTCGCGCAGCCGCTGCTCGAGATCGGCGATCCGCCGCCGCGCATCGTCGCGCTCGCGCTCGGCCGAGGTCTGCGCCGCCCGCGCCGCTTCGCGCTCCTGCTCCGCCCGGGTCTGGCCCGCCCGCGCCGCCTCGCGGTCCTGCTCGGCAGTGGTCTGCGCCGCGCGCGCAGCATCGCGCGCCCGCGCAGCCTCGGCTTCGGCCGCCCGCGCCGCCTCACGCAGCCGCTCGGCCTCGACCTGGGCCGCGCGCGCGGCATCGCGCTGGCGCTCCGCGTCGACCTGAGCCGACCGGGCACCGTCGCGCAGCCGCTCGGCCTCGGTCTGCGACGCGCGCGCGGCGTCGCGCTCGGTGGCCGCCGCGGTACGCTCGCGATCGGCCGCCTCCTTCTGTGCGATCGCCTCCTGGTAGAGCTTGACCGCGTCGTCGGCCTCGCCCTTGGCGCGATCGGCCGCCGCGGCCGCCGCCTTGCGCAGCTGCTCGGCCGCCTTGCGCTTGTCCTCGGCCTCGCGCCTCAGCTCGTCGGCGTTCTTGCCCTCGCGCTGAGCCTGGTCCGCGCGCGCGAGCGCCTCGTCCGCGATCCGCGTGGCCTCGTCGGCGGCGCGGCCCTTCTGGCTCGCATCGGCCTGGGCGGCGGCGGCCACCGCGCGGAGCTCGGCCTCCTCGCGCGCCTGCCGGGACAGGTAGCCCCACACCAGCACGCCCGCGATCGCGAACGCGACCAGCGAGGTCAGCCCGACCGTCGCCGCCTTGTTGCGGCGTGCCCACCGCGCCAGCCGGCCGGGGGCCGAGTAGCGGTGGGAGAACACCAGATCGCCGGTCAGGTACTGCTTGAGCGCGCGCACCAGCTCGTCGGAGGTGAACCGCACCGACGCGTCGGGGGCGATCGCCCGCGCGATGATCCCGGACAGCTCGGGATCGCGCGGCATCGCGGGCGCGGACGGCTCGCCGGCCTTGAGCCAGTCGAGGAACGCCGCGAGCTGCTCGGTGCGCTCGCCCGCGCCACTGGTCGCCTTCCACGCGAACGGGGTCTGCCCCGACAGCACCTCGTAGAGGGTGATGCCGAAGCTGTACACGTCGAAGCTCGGCTCGGCCGCGCGGCCCTGCGTCTGCTCGAGCGGCAGGTACGGCGGCGTGCCCGCGCTGATCGTCACCATCCGGCCGCTCATCGACGGCGGCTGATCGTAGATATTGGCGGCCTCGCCGGCGTTGGGCGCGTCGAGATCGCGCGCGATCCCCCAGTCGATCAGCGTGGCCTCGCCGCGCTTGCCGAGGATGATGTTGTTGGGCGTGCAGTCGCGGTGGACCACGCGGCGCTCGTGTGCGTACGCGAGCGCCTCCGCGATCGACACCAGGCTCGACAGCAGCTCGAGCCGATCGCGGGTGCGAGGCACGCCGTCCTCCTCCAGCGTGGCGAGCTCGTCGAGCCGGTCGCGCAGCGCCACGCCCTCGACCTTCTCCATCACGCAGAACGGCCAGCCGACGGTCGCCTTGCCGAGCTCGTAGATCGTGACGATCGACGGGTGCTGGAGCTTCGCGAGGATGCGCGCCTCGGCGGTGACGCGGCGGCGGAACAGGTCTGCCATGCCCGCCGGCAGCTCGTCGCCATCGCGCGGCGTCTTGAGGATCACGGTGCGCCCGAGCCGCTTGTCCTGGCCGGCGAAGATCTCCGCCATGCCGCCGCGGGCGATCGGGTCAGCGGGCCACGCGAACGCGGTCTCGCTGACCAGCCCCCTGGGCAGCTCGAGCGCGATTGGCACGCTGCCGAGATCCGCCGCGGCCACCACCGACTGGCACATCGAGCACGCCTGGATGTGCTCGTGGATGTGCGGCAGCGACGGATCCTTCAGCTCGGCGACCGTGGGGTGCTTCTCGCCCTCGATGCCGGCCTGAGTCGGGTCGGACTCCATCGGGCGGTTATATCCCTGCGCGCGCCCGCGCGCCTGATCCGTGCACGAGCAGTCCTCACGGCC
The DNA here is from genome assembly GCA_964203225.1 of Kofleriaceae bacterium. Classification (GTDB taxonomy): domain Bacteria; phylum Myxococcota_A; class Polyangia; order Haliangiales; family Haliangiaceae; genus JABFXX01. The sequence continues at coordinate 388,499 of CAXNMK010000001.1, read as the reverse complement.
ATGACGTTCACGGGGCCACCTCCACCGCGGCGAGCGCCCACGCCGTGCCGCCCGCCTGGTCACGCACCACCACGGCCACCTGCCCGGGCAGGTCCAGCGGCGGAGCCTCGGCGTCGAGCGTGGCCTCGGCGCGCGTCACGCCGGTGACGTCCCCGACCGATGAGAACCACCGGTAGCTGTGGGCCTCGAGGGGGCCGCGACGGCGAGCTGCACCTCCGTGCCCGCGTGCATCGCCCCAGCGGGCGCGGCCCCATCGACGAGGATCACCGGGACCGGAAGGTTGTCGACGTGCGCACCGAGCGCCACGGTCTTGGTCGCGATCAGCGGCTCGCCTGCGAGTCCAGCGAGCCGGATCTCGAGCGGCACGATCACGTCGGCATCGGCGGCGAGGCCAGCGGCGGCGCGCAGCCCGGCCAGCGTGGCCGCATCGGGCGCGGTCACCTGCCAGCCGTCCGGCGCGCGGACGAGTAGCGAGGCGAACGCCGCCGGCTCGGGAGGGAGCGTCACCTCCACATCGAGGGCCGCCGGCACGCGCGGCTGCGCCGAGGCGTCGGTGATCAGCGGCGCCGAGAATCGAGCTTCGGATCCGCGCAGACGGAGGCGGTTGGTCGCCCGTGGTCGTCTCGGCCGAGACGTTCCTCGAGCGCCTGCCGGGGCGTGCGTGCTTCGCGGAGATACCCGTCGTCGTCGTGGCGCGCACCGCAGGCGGTCTCGACCTGCGGCGGGCAAGCGCCGGCGCAGCCCCCAGCGCGATGCCCGCCGTCTCCGTCCAGATCGAAGAGCGCGGCGTCTACGTCCTCGACAACGACCGGACCATCGCGAACCTCGTCGTCGCCGAGCTGGTCCGCTACCTCGTCGGGTCGTTCGAGCGCGTGACCGTCGAAGAGCCCTGAAGCGCCCGCTGCGCGCGGGCCGCCCCGAAACGACCAGCGGCCACCCGGAGGTGGCCGCCGTCCCGTCGAGCGGGGTTCGCTCGTTACCAGGCTCTCAGTTCCACGGGGCTCCGCCCCGCCCTACGCGGCAAGCCGCGCAGGGCGGCTTCGAGACTGGTTCACAGTCTCTCAGTGGTTGCAGTCGGGGCCGTGGACGTGGCCCTCATGCGCGGGCTCGGGCTCGGGCTCGGGCGCCGATGGGATCGGCGTGCCCTGCTCGGTCAGCTTCTCGACCTCGGTCACCACCGCGGCGCCGACCAGGAAGTCGAGGACCTTGTCCTGGCGAAGGCCGTACACGACGTTGTCGAGGCGGCCATCGCGCTGCCATTCGGCCTTGAGGCGCGCCACGGGCGTGTTGCGCGACTTGGCGGTCTGCTCGACGTGGGCGTCGACCTCGGCATCGGACACCTTGATGTCCTCCTTCTCGGCGATCGCCTCGAGGACCAGCTGGCCACGGACCTCGTCCGCGCCGGCGGGACGCATCTTGTCCTTGAGCTCGTCCGACAGGCCGGCGTTGCCCTTCTCCGGCTTCATGCCGAGCATCTGGCGCAGGCGCTGGTACTGCATCTCCACGGCGCGCTCGACGAGCGTCGACGCCACCGGGATCTGGTTCTTCTTGACAAGCTCGCGGAGCACGGCCTCGCGGGCCTCGCGGTCGATGCCCGCGCGCTCCTTGTCCTCGAGCTCCTTGCGGAGCGCGGCCTTGAGGCCGTCGAGGGTCTCGGCCTTGCCGGTGTCCTTGGCGAACTCGTCGTCGAGCTCCGGAACGTCCTTGGCGCGGGCCTCGATGATCGAGAACACCAGCGTCGCCTTGCGGCCGCGGATCGACTCGTCCTTGTGGTCGGCCGGGATCTCGAGCTCGAGGGTCTGGTCCTTGGTCGACAGCGGGATGCCGATCAGCGCCGCGCGCATGCCGGGGAGCGGCTCGCGCTCCGGGTCATCGAGGTCGACCGCGAACTGCGGCTGGTTGATCGTGTGCTCGCCGATCGTGCCGGTCACCGTCAGGCCGACGATGTCGCCAGCGGCGGTGAGCTCGCGGCCCTCGATGGGGCGGAGCTCGGTGTGCTCGCGGCGGAGGGCGGCCAGCGCCTCGTCGACCTGCGCGTCGGCGACAGTCAGCGTGCGGCGCTCGATGGTGAGGCCGTGGTAGTCCTGCGGAACGACCTCGCCCTTGATCTCGATGATGGCGTTGAACGTGAACGGCTGGCCCTTCTTGATCGGGGCGGCCTCCTCGACGCGGGGCTCGGAGACGGCCGCGAGCTTGTGCTCCGCGTTGGCGCGGAAGAACGACTCGCGGACGAGCTGGTATGCGACCTCGGCGTTGACGCGCGGTCCGTAGACCTGCTCGAGCACCGGCCGCGGGACCTTGCCCTTGCGGAAGCCCTTGAGCGCGACGCCCTTTCCGAGGTCCTTGTAGGCCTCGCCGAGCTTGACGCTCACGGTCTCCCAGGGGACCTCCACGAACATCTTCTTCTCGACGGGCGAAACGTCTTCGATGCGTACCTGCATGGCGGACGCAGTGGTTACCACACGGCCCCCGCGGGGGATCGGGATTTCGACAGGGTTTTCGGCGCGCCACGCCGCGTCAGAGGCGGCCGGCGGACCGTCCCCTCCCCTGGCGCCGGCCCGGCCCCTCCGCCGGTGCCCCGGCGATCACATGGTGTTCACGCGGCCGCCCTCGTGAGCTCACGCGCGGCGCGGGCCCACAGGGGGGGCCGCTCAGCGGCGGAACCGGTAACTCGGTTCGTCGCCGACCGGATCGCCGGGATCGATCAGATCGAGGCCATAACTCTCGAGCTTGCGGGTCAGCTCCTCCATGAACGCCACCGCGTCGGAGATCCCGAGCAGGTGCCCGAGCGCGCGGGCGGTCAGCGGCTGCGCGCCGAGAGCATTGAGCGCGCGCCGCTCGCGGGTGTCGATCTGGAAATCGGCGGGCACCACGTGCTCGACGATCCGGCCGAGCTGGGCCGACACCTGCGGGGCGAGGCCGAGGCGGACGATCGCGGACTGGGCCCCCGAGCCCGACTGGTAGCCGAGCGCGGTGCGCGCGCCGACCGGCGCGTTCGGGCGGGGCCTGCCGCGCACGCGGGGCAGCGGCGTCTTGCGGAGCTCGGGGTTCGACGGCGCAGCGCTCGGCACCTGCGCGGGCACGTGGTGCGCCGCGACCTGGACCTGCGGGATGTACGCCGCGGCCTGCGCCTGCGGCACGCGCGTGGCCGGCGGTGGCTGGACGAAGTCGACCTGGGGCGGTTGCGCGGCGGGCCGGCGCGGCACCAGGCGCGGAGCACCGGGGCCCCAGTGCGCGGTCGGCTCGCGATCGAACGTCGACTCCTCGTCCTGGAGCCGCGGCGGGTTGCCCTTGCTGCCCGCGATCCGCCGGGCAGCGCCCTCGAGCTGGCCCTTGACCTGCTGCGCCACGCCTTCGACCTGTTCGCCGACGTGGATCCCCCACGGGCCGTTGGTGTCGATCCCGGCGGGCCCGATCGCGAGCTCCACGCCGTACAGCGTGATCGTCGGCCGGGTCTGGTCGCGGCTATCGGCGTAGGCGCGCATCAGCACGCGCTGCTCGGCCCACTTCTCGGTGATCACCATGACCGATCGATAGTGGCTCGGCGGCGAGCCCGGGGCGCGCACCCACACATCGACGAACCGGATCTGTGCCATGCGCCGGGTCCCATCATACCGCGTTCGTGGCAGGCTTGTGCGCCGTGTCCGCCCGCGCCGACAGTCCGCCCGCCAGTGCCGCCGCCGGTGCCGCCGCCGGTGCCGCCGCCGCGCCCGGCGCTCCCGGGGTGGTCCCCGCCGTGTTCGCGGTCGCGCTCGTCGCCCTCGTTCTCGGCGCCGCGACCGGGCCGGCGTGGGATGCGGGCGCCGCGCACGCGGTGCTGGCGGCCCACCTCGAGCGCGCCGCCAGCGCCCCGCTGTATGGCCTGCTCGCCGGCGCCGCCGCGCAGCTCCCGCTCGGCGAGGTCGCGACCCGGCTCGCCCTGCTCGCGGCGGTGCTCGGCGCCGCCACGCTCGCCGGCGTCGTCGCGGCGGGACGCGCGCTCCTGCCCCGGGATCCAGCCGCGGCCGGCGTCGGCGCGGGCCTCCTGTTCCTCGCGCCCCCGTTCCACGACGCAGCCGGCACCGCCGGTCCAGCGATGCTGACGGCGGCGGGCGTGGTGTGGACGGTGGCCGCCGCCCTCGCGCACGCGCGCACGCCCACGCCGCGGCGCGCGGTGACCACGCTCCTGGCGGTCGGGGTGGTGATCGGGAGCGCGCCGTGGCTCGGCGCCGGCCTCGCCCTCGCCGTGCTGCCGTGGCTGTCCCGGCGCGGCACGCGGGCGGAGCTGCTCGCCGCGGGTACCGCCGCCCTCGGGCTCGGGATCGTCGCCCTGTGGAGCGACACCAGCGGGCGACTGCCCGGCGCCGGCTCGAGCCTGACGGCGATGGTCATCGCCTCGGGAGGCGGCGCCGCGGCGGTCGTGATCGGCGCGGGCCTGCTCGGCACGGCGTTCGGCGCGGTCACCGGCCTGCCGGCCGCGCGTCCCCTCGGTGGCCTGCTCACGCTCGTGCTCGCCCACGCGATCGTCGTCGATCCGGCGGCCGCGCCGGCCCTCGCGCTGCTCGCCGTGGGCGCGGCGATCCTGCCGGGCGCGGTGGTGCGGGCGGTGGGCTCGCCCCGGCGCACCCTGATCGCCGCCGCGGCGGGTGCCCCCCTGCTCGGCGCCGCGCTCGCCGCCGGGGCCGCGGTGACGGTCGACGATCCGGGCGCCGCGCCCGCGCACCTGGCCACCGACCTCGTCGGAGAGCTCCCCCCCGGCCCGGGGATCGTCGTGGTCACCCGCCTGCCCGCCTGGTTCGCGCTCCATTACGCGCAGCAGGTCGCGGGCGTGCGCCCCGATCTCGTGCTCGCGCCCCCGGCGCCCGCGCGCGTCGCCGACATCTATGTAGCCGAGGCGCTGCGCGCCGACCAGATCGTGGGAGCCGACGTGTCCGCGCTCGGCAGGCTCGATCCGACGCGCGCACTCCCGCGCGGCCGTGGGTTCGAGCTGCGGGGTGCGGCGCCGACGGAGGTGGCCCCCGTGGAGCCGCCCGCGACCTACGCCTCGGCCACCGGCGCCGACGAGGCGCTCGCCCTCGCGCTCGCCCGCGCGCGGTACGAGGCCGGGCGTGGACACCTCGATGCGGCGGCCCGCGCGGCCGGCCTCACCGCGCGGTTCCGCGCCGCCGACCTCGCGCTCCTCGCCACCGCGGTCCCCGGGGGCGCGCGCCCGGCGCTGTTCGGGTTCGTCCCGGATCTCGCGCACGGCGGGCCCGGCGCCTGGCAACTCGAGCTGTTCGGCGACGACCTCGCGTGGGTCGCCGGACTCGACCAGCCCGCGGTCACCGAGCCCCCCGAGCGCGTGCTCCACGCGCTGTGGCGCGACATGTTCCTGGGCCACCGCGCCCCCGATGATCCGGCGATCGTCGCGCTCGGGATCGACGCCGTGCTCGCGACCCAGGTGCTGCTCCTCGAGCTGGCGACCTCCGCGCGCTGACGCAAAAACAACCCGCCGGACAGCATGGGGGATGCGGCCGGCGGGACCCGCAACTGCGGGGGTCCTTGGCGAACGCCGGCGAGGGTGGAACGCCCGTCAGTCGCCGAACGAGACGGTTGTCGAGACGTGTCTGGTGCCAATGCAGCTCCGGTACCACCAGCGACGCGACCAGCCTTCACGGTCTTGAAGGAGGGATCGGTGATCTTCCTGCGCGTCGACGTCACAACGTGCGCGGGTGCGCGGCCCGAGCGCGCGGCCACACCTTGCCTCCGACGCGGATGGCATCCGCGCTGCACCGTCGGACCTGATGGCCCGCGCCCCCTACCCACCACCACCCGTCGCGCAGTCCTACGACGAGATCGTCCGTCGCACCGTGCCCGAACCGGACGGATCGTGGCGCACGAGCCCGAGCCAGGAGCACGCCGCCCGGACCGGGGCGCCCCACCTGGACGAGCTCGCGCTCGCGCTGCATGCGCGGGTCTCGGAGGCCCTGCTCGACGCGCGCCTCATCGGTAACACGCTCAAGCATGCGCGTCGCTCGCCCCGCTCCCGGACGCGACCGCGACCACCGCGTCGGGCTGGGCGGTGTTCTTCGAGGTGCCGACCGGCGTCGTCACGCTCGACATGGCGAGCGCCCCGGTGCTCCCCGGCAGCGTCACGCTGACGGCCGCCACGGTCACGGATGGCGCGCCCGTGCTGCCCACCAGCGTCAGCTATGCGGCCAGCATCTACCCGCTGTTCGCGGCCCGCGGCTGCGTCGCGTGCCACACCGGTGGCGGCGCGGGCAAGGATCTCGGCGGCGTGTTCCTCGATGGCGGCGCCCACCTGGCGGACCGCGGGCTCGTCGAGGAGCGCCCCGGCACTCGCGTCAACCTCGGCTCCCCCGAGGCCAGCTTCGTGCTCACGTTGCCGTCGCGCGAGGATCCGCCGGATCGCCACCCGAACATCACGTTCGCGAGCCCGAGCGATCCCGACGACGTGAAGCTGCTGGTCTGGATCCGCGAGGGCGCGCTCGACCATTGAGTCCGCAGGCCGATCTCCCGTGGTCGAGGGTGGTCTCGCTGCGTGCGCCTGCGCCTGCGCCGCCCCCGCGCCCGGCAACGCGTGCACGTGATCCGCGCAACACGGTGTGTGGGCAACAAAACACACGTCTGCGCGAAACATCGCACTCCGCCACGCATGTGGTTATCGAAGCGCCGCGGCTCGATGCCAGTTTCTCAACGGAGATCCACAGGGGATGCGAGCATGTAGGCAGCTGTGCGGATCAAAAAGACTGCGGATTCTGAACTCCACATCTTCCATCCAAACCCCAAATCACTGAATCTTGGTGTCATGCGTCATCTGTTCGCTCTCTCACTCGTGCTGATGGGATGCGGCGACAACCTCGGCGACGGTGCCGGGACGGAGGACCTGGGAGACCTCGGCGGGGCAGTGGAGGACAACGGGGTGGTCGGCAAGCTGATGCCGCAGGTGTGCGCGGCGCGCAGCTGGAGCGAGGTGCAGACCGCGAGCAAGGATGTCGACCTCACGGTGGTGCCCACCGCGAACGGCGCAGCGGTGCTGCACGTGCCGCGCACGGGCGGCCTGCTCGGGGGCTTCCTGCTCGACGGGCAAGGCCTGATCATCGGGGATCCCGCCGGCACGCAGATCATGGACGGCAAGTGGACCGACGTGTCGGCCAGCGTGTCCGACGGGCGCCTCGTCGTGGGCCTGACCGACGGCACGGCGACCACGATCAGCATCCTGCGCGATGACCTCGGCGATCACCGCAAGCTGACCACGACCGGCGGGGCTCTGCTGGGCGACGCGGTCGTGATGACGGCCCGCGAGACCCGCTTCACCGCCACCGGCGGCACGAGCGGCATGCTCAAGACCACGTTCGACAGCGGCTGGACCGCGACGGACACCGAGGTGTTCTCGCGCACGGTGCCGACCGGGATGACCAGCGCGGCCTATGGCGACGACGGCATGATCGCGTGGTCGACCACCACCTCGTGCCACCTGCAGCGGCTGTCGTCGGGCATCGCCTCGACGCAGGACTTCGCGTGCAAGGGCGCGCGGCTCGCCACCAGCTACGCCGATCGCGAGGGCGAGCTGGTCTGGCAGGGTGGCGACAGCGTGATGCTATCGAACATCCGCGCCAGCGCGCACAACGAGATCGCGAACGTGAAGATCCTCGCGACCGAGGGCACCTCGCCCCGCGTCGTGTTCGACGGCGAGCGGTTCTGGGTCAGCTACCTCAACAAGCTGGGCGAGCTGGTCGTGGGCTACCTCGACGACAACGACAACCTGGTGTCGACGCGCGTCGACCTCCGCCCCCTGCCCGGCGCGCACGAGCTGGTCATGATGGATGGCACGCTGTGGGCGTTCGCGTTCGACGCCGAGACCGGGTTCGGCGCCTCGCGCCTGTGCCTCGTCCGCGAGTGAGCGCCTACAGCGGGTCCCACAGGTAGGCCCGCTCGACCACCGGCGCCCCGCGCACGACGGTGTCCACACGCCCGGCGGCGCGCCCGCCGAGCGCCTCGTAGAACCGCCGCGCGTGCAGGTTGCTGTCGAGCACCCACACGATCAGCGCGGTCCAGCCACCGCGCCGGCACGCCTCCATGACGGACTCGAGGAGCTCGCGGCCCACGCCGTGCCGCTTGGCCCGGTCGAGGAGGTAGATCTCGTAGAGCTCGGCCACGTGGACCGGCCTCTTGCGCGCGGGCCCGGCGCTGCAGAACCCGACCAGGTCCCCGTGGGTCGCGTCGTAGGCCACCAGCTCGAGCGTCTGGCCGATCCGCAGCAGCGCGCGCCGTGAGGCCGCCTTGGCAGCGGGATCGAGCGTGGCGAGCACGTCGTCGGGCAGCAGGCCGCGGTAGCTGCTCTGCCAGCTCTCGACCAGCACGCGGCCGATCGCGTCGGCATCCGCGATCTCGGCCCGGCGCACCCCAAACCGCGCGGGCGCGATCCCGGCGTCCGTGAGGCGCTCCATCATCGAGCATAGTAGTAGCCCACGATGCCCGCCGCGACGAGCGCGTCCGGGCCGCGACCCGCCAGATCGTGGCATGCTCCCCGGTGATGTCGATGACCTGGCGTGAAGAGCTCGAGCTGCTGCTGCGCCCCGCGGCCGGTGGGCTGCACCTGGTGTCCACCGGGCGGGCCGCGCAGGCCCGGCTGCAACAGCAGCTGTACGGCGTGTCCTCGGACGCCGAGGTGCAGGCCCGGTTCCGCGCGCAGCTCGATCGCGTGGCCACCGCGAAGGGTGTGATCCTCGGCGTGCCGTCGGACGTGGGCGCCGGGTTCGTGCGCGGCGCCAACCTCGCACCGCAGGTGATCCGCGCGGAGCTGCTCCAGCTCGTGCCGGACTGGAGCGCGCGCCTCGAGGCGGCCGGCATCGTCGACCTCGGCGACGTGTTCGTGGTGCCGCAGCTGCTGCACGACGACATGCTGAGCGAGCCGCAGCTGCGCGCCACCCGGCGCGCGCTCTACCCGCACCACGCAGAGGCCGGGCTGCCCGTCTCGCCGCTCTCGATCACCGAGCGCGCCCTCGATCTCGTGCTCGGGCAGAACCCCACGATCGCGCCGTTCGTGATCGGCGGCGATCACTCGTGCGCGTGGCCGGTGGTGTCGGCGCTGTCGCGCGCGCGCACGGACCGGTGGTCGATCGTCCAGCCTGATGCCCACACCGATCTCCTCGAGAACCGGCTCGGCATCAAGTACTGCTTCGCGACCTGGTCCTATCACGCCAACGAGCTGCTCGGCCGCGATGGCCGGCTGGTGCAGGTCGGCACGCGCGCTTCGGGCAAGGACCGCGCGCACTGGGAGGGGACACTCAACGTTCGCCAGTTCTGGGCCGACGAGTGCCGCCGCCACCCGCAGGAGGCGCTCGACGGGGTGATCGCGCATCTCGAGTCCGTCGGCGCGCAGTCGGTCTATTTCTCCAACGACATCGACGGCACCGACGCCGCCTGGGCCGATGCCACCGGCACCCCCGAGCCGGACGGCCTCGATCCGGACTGGGTGATCGCGCTGATCCGCCGGCTCGGCACCGAGATCGGCCTCCTCGGCGGCGACATCATGGAGGTCGCCCCCCCCCTGCGCCCCGGCTCGCAGACGACCACGCAGCTCGCCGCCCGCTACCTGCGCGAGACCATCAACGCCACGCTGCGCGTCGAGCTGTAACCGAACGGACGCGGGTGGAGTCAAAGCGGCCACATGACCATCCTCAAGAGCTTCACGTTCGCGCTGCTCGTCGGCGTCGCCGCCTGTGGCGGCAAGAGCGCACCCGCCACGGCCCCCGCGACCACGCCGGCCGCCACCGCGGATATCATCGATACCGCCGTCGCCGCCGGCTCGTTCAAGACTCTCGCCGCCGCGATCGAGGCCGCGGGCCTGATCGAGACCCTCAAGGGCCCCGGTCCGTTCACCGTGTTCGCGCCCACCGACGAGGCGTTCGCCAAGCTGCCGCCCGGCACCGTCGAGGGGCTGCTCGCCGACAAGGCCAAGCTGACCGCCATCCTGACGTACCACGTGGTGGCCGGCAACGTGTCGTCGTCCGCGGTCGCAGGCATGACCGAGGCCACGTCGCTCAACGGCGCCACGCTCAAGATCGACACCAGCGCGGGCGTCAAGATCAACGACGCGACGGTGATCAAGGCCGACGTCGCCGCGACCAATGGCGTGATCCACGTCATCGACACCGTGCTCCTGCCCCCGATGTAAGCGAGGTCCAAGATGACCGCCCCCGCCCTGCGCCCTGGCGCCACCGTCGAGGTGTTCTACGACGGTGACTGCCCGCTCTGCATGAAGGAGATCCGGATGCTGATGCGCAAGGATCGCCGCGCGCACATCCAGTTCACCGACATCACCGCCGCCGGCTTCGAGCCGGTCACCTACGGCAGGACGATGGAGGAGTTCATGGCCAGGATCCGGGGGCGCCTGCCCGACGCCTCGTGGATCGAGGGCGTCGAGGTGTTCCGGAGGCTCTACACGGCGATCGGGTTCGGCTGGCTGGTGGCGGTCACCCGCGTCCCGCCGCTGTCGCTGCTGCTGCACCTCGGGTACCGCGTGTTCGCGGCCAACCGGCTGCGGCTGACCGGCCGCTGCGCGCCCGACGGCTCGTGCGAATTACCGCATGCGTCCGGGTCGCCCACTCCGGCGACGCGCGCGTAGCCACCGAGGAGACGGGCGGTCGCATGCGGTGCGATCCAGTTCGCCCCACGTCGCGTCAGCTCGGCCGACCCACGTGCCGGGCACGCTCGCCCGCTCCACGAAGCTTCGGGCTTCACGGACGCTCGCGGCTGTCACCCGCCGGGCGTGACCGTCTCCAGCCCGGCGCCGCGGTGGGCGGGACGCCGGGCGAGCTCGCTGGCCACACTCGCCAGCTCCGTCATCGACTGCACCTTGCGGAGCGTCGGGACGAGCGCGGTCAGTGCATCGCTCGCTCGACCGCCGACCACCGTGATGATGGTGGACGGCAGCGAGGACAGCCACTCGGCGAACGCCTGCGCCCGCTCGGGCACCAGCGCAGCGCTCGCACTGACCCACACGAGCTGTGGCGCGTGGTGCTCGACCGCCTTGCGCAGGGCCACCAGCGGCGTGTCGGGGCCGAGGTTGACCGCACGAGTGCCGACCGAGGCCAGCACCGTCGCGGCCATGAACGACGGCAGCAAGTACGGATCCTTCTCGGGCGCGCAGCCGACCGCGAGCGGCGCGCTCGGTCCGGGATCGAACAGGTTGCGCAGGTGCGCGAGCGATTGCAGCACGACGTCGGTGCCGCGATGCTCGACGAAGATGCCGGCGTCGTCGTGGTGCCAGATCTCGCCGAGGGTCGCCATCGCGTCGCGCATCGGCCCGTCACACATCTCGGCGATCGACGCACCACCGAGATAACGGGCGAGCAGCCATCCGCGAGCCCCCACGACGTCGCCATCGCGCAGGTAGTAGAGGAGCCGGTCGTTGCCGCTGACCGCACGCTGCTGTGCGATCGCCACCTCGGGCATGTCGAGGATCTCGGGGTGCGCGAGAGGCGCCCCGGTCTCGCGGATGAACCGGACGGCCTCGGGGAGCGGGATGCGGCGGTGCCCGCCTTCGGTCCTCGTCGCGACGATCTTGCCAGCATCGACCCACCGCTTGAGCGATGACTCGCTCACTCCGAGCGCTTCGGCGAGTTCTCGGGGAGACAGCTGGCGCATGGGTCCTGACCATGATGGCGGTGGCCTCCGCGGAGTTACAGGCCCCCCCGACCGTGCAAAACGTTCAAAACCGATATTGTGGCACCGTCGACGGGGGGCTAGATCGCACACGATATTTTTTTTTGCAAGCAATCACGTGGCGTTATCACATGAACGATTAAACGTTCATTGACACGGACGATTAACCGTTCATAGTGACCGTTATGAACGACTTGAACGGCAAATCGTCCACTTGTGGACGCCTCTCCGCTGTTCCTGACCGCGGCACGGCCCCCCGCGTGGTCGACCTGCCGCGGATCGCGCGGGCCGTCCGCGAGATCCTGCTGGCGATCGGGGAGGACCCGGATCGCGAGGGCCTGCTCGATACGCCAGCGCGCGTCGCGCGTGCGTACCGCGACCTCACCACGGGGCTCGACGAGAACCCGGGCAAGCACCTGGCCACCGTCTTCAACGAGGGCGGCGACGAGCTCGTGCTCGTCAACGGCATCGAGTTCCACAGCCTGTGCGAGCACCACATGCTGCCATTCGCGGGGGTCGCGCACGTCGCGTACCTGCCCGCGGATGGACGCGTGGTCGGGTTGTCGAAGATCGCGCGGACGGTCGAGACGTTCGCGCGCCGCCTCCAGGTCCAGGAGCGCATGACGCGCCAGATCGCGGACGCGATGGTCACCCACCTGTCTCCGCGCGGCGTGTCCGTGCAGATCGAGTCCGAGCACATGTGCATGAAGATGCGCGGCGTCGCCAAGCAGGGCGCGCTGATGACGACGGTCGCGCACCGGGGCCAGTTCGCCACAGACCCGGCGATGCGCACCGAGGTTCTCACTCTCCTGCGCGCCCCCGGAGTCCGCTGATGCAGTCTGCACGCGATCAGGTCACGTTCGGTCCCGAGGACCGCGGGTTCGTCTACGCGGTCGCCCGCCGGATCGTCGGCAGCTCCGAGGACGCCGACGACGTCACGCAGGACGCGCTGATGCTCGCCTACCGCCACCGCGAGTCATTCCGCGGCGACTCGCGCTACCGCACCTGGCTGTACCGGATCGCCTCCACCACGGCGCTCGGCCACCTGCGCCGCCGCCGCCGCTCGAAGGAGCACCTGGCGCCGACCGACGAGGCGCTCGCGATCCAGGTGCCCGACGACGCGAAGTCGCCGGAGACCTGCCTCGCCGACGCCGAGGCCGCCCGGATCGTCGCGCAGGCGCTCGCGGGCCTCGACCCGAAGTACCGCGACGTCATGCTGACGCGCGTCGACTCGACCGAGACCGAGACCGCCTCGTCGCTCGGCATCAGCGTCGCGAACGTGAAGATCCGCGCTCACCGCGCGCGCAAGCAGCTCCGCGACGTCCTCGAGCCGCTCCGCTAGTCTGCCTTCCGAAACCGGGAGCTGCGCGGGGGCGCCTCAGCCTCGGCGAGGCCGCCACGGAACCACCCCGCGACGCGGGTGGCGCATGCGCCGGCGAGGGCCATCCACACGAGGCAGCGCGCGGAGCGGGGCACGGGCGGAAGGTGAACGCATGGGCCCGCGCGGCGATTCCTCCGCCAGGGTTCCTGGCGACACCAGCACAACTTGCTGTGGATAACCTGATCAGGCGGGGGCGTCAGGGTCCGCCAATGGACCACTCGATCGATGATCGCGGGCGCGCTGCCCCGCGGGCGAGGCGCGACGAGGGAGCGTACCCGTCGGTACGCCACCGAGGAGCAATGACGCCCCCGGGGATGGTTCGACCGCGAGGGCGATCGAGAGGTCCATGCGCGGGCCCTTGGCCGAATTCTGGTCTTTGGAAACCCAGGCTAGGGAGCGCAGACCCCGTATTCCTGACCGGCGATGATGAACGGCGGGGTGAAGCCGCCGCAGGTGCCGGCCGCGCAGTCGCCAGCGACGATCGGCTGCCGGCAGATCTCGCCGCACACGGTGCCGGTGCCGTTGTTGTAACAGCTCAGCCCGGGGCCACACAGCTGGGTGGTCTGGTTGCAGGGCTGGCCCTGGGTGCTGGTTCCCGGCAGGCGACAGTCGACGATGTCGTGCTCGACGGTGTTGAAGGTCGCGGTGAACAGGTCGCAGCTCCAGTTGGTCGGGCAGTCGGCGTTGCTGCTGGCGATCGGATCGCAGTTGCTCGAGCACACGATCGCGCCGGCGATCGGCACCGCCGGCGCCCCGCTGGTCAACTGGATGACGCACTTGCCGCGTGGCGTGCCGCAGTCGAGGTCGGCGTCGCAGTACTCCTTGCAGCTTTTGGTGCCGCCGCCGACGCAGACGTAGCCGCCCGCGCACTGCGCCACCGAGGTGCAGGTGTCGTTGGTGTCGCCGGGCACAGTGACCGGTCGGCAGGCGTTGCCCATCAGGTCGGTGAAGTCGATGTCGCAGGCCGGCATGCCGCCGGTGCAGCCGCACTGGTCGATCAGGTCGCACGGCGCGGTCGAACACGTGGTCTGGTTGGCATCGGGCGCGGCCGGATCGGCGTCGGGGACGTTGGGGTCGGCGTCGGGGACGTTGGGATCAGCGTCCGGTTGGCCGGACCCAGAAGCGCTGGCGCAGCCGCCGACGACCAGGGCGAGGATGGCGAACAGCACGGGCTTCATGGGCTGATAGAACCGTGGCGACGGCGTCGGCACAAGGGTTGAATTGATGGCATCCGGTGACCATGTCGCCACCGACCTCGACGGGGACCACATCTACCGAGATCACCGGGGACCAGGGGCACCCAGATCGCGGGGCTCGACACGCCACAGGACGATCGAGCCGCGTGCGTGACGCCCGGCGACCTCACGATGTACGTCACCCCGACGCGCGCTGGCGACGACGGCATCGATGTCGCGACGCTCTCGACAACGGACGCGATGGGGGGCACGGCGGCGATGGGGGGCACGGCGGCGATGTTCGTCACGGCGGCGGTGACCGGTCGGGCCCTGGCGGTCTAGGGAAGCTCGATCGGACCACCCAGCGTGCCCCGGGTCGCGGCCTCCGGATGCGTCTGGTAGTAGTTGTAGCTGCCGCCGATCACCACCGCTCCGACGACGGCGCCCGTGATGCCCCAGAACCAGTCCGACGACAGGAAGCTGCGGCGCGCCCGCCGCGCGCGCGGTGATGGCGGCACCAGCGGCGTCGTGGCGCTCGGAGCGGGCAGCGTGAGCACCGCCATGGGCAACGGCTTGCCCACGAGATCGGTCTCGATCCGGTCGCCCTTGCCGGCCGCCACGCTCTTGCGGTCGATCTCCGCTTGACCCCGGCGAACCAGGACCGTGTGTTCACCCGGGTCGATGGCGATTGGCCGCTTCAGCTGCTGACCATCAATCGCGCGCCCATCCACCACGACGACGTACGGCGGCGCGACGCCTGTGACGCGCACGCGCACCGTCGGGATTTCGACCTGTAGCTTGAGCAGGGCGTCCTTGGCGAGGCTCCGAAACTTGGGGATGTTGGCCTCACCACGGTCCTTGGTCTCGGCGAGAAACCTCAGGAAGCTCGCGCGCGCCTCGACGAGGCGGTCGGTGTTTCGCTGTGCGCTCGCGAGGTTGAACAGCGTGAGCGGTAGCGGGTCGAGCGCGTACGAGTCGCCGAAGTTCTTGCGCGCGAGCTCCCAATCCTTCTTCTTCGCCGCGGACATTCCTGCGTTCTTGAGCTTCGCTGCGCGCGTCTCCGCCTGAGCGGGGGGCGCCTCGCTCGCCACCATCGCGAACATCACGACCAGCGCGCCGATCCACCTCATGGGGCCAGCACCGTGCCATCGACCGTGACGTACGGGGCCTTTCGCTTCGGCTTCCGCGTTGGCCTGGGCGTGGTGTCAGCCGGATCCTTCCCGCCAAGCGTGACGCCGTCGACCGGCGGGGGACCGCCGGCGTCGCCAGGCGCCGTGATCACGACCGATGGGGCGGCGGGACTCGGCGGCGCGGCGGGGCTCGGCGGCGCGGCGGGACTCGGCGGCGCGGCGGGACTCGGCGGCGCGGAGTCCGGTCGGAGGGCGTGGCTCGCGGGAGCCACGGCGGGCACGCGAGCCGGGCCGCTTGACGAGCGCCCGACGACGACGATCGCCGCCGCGACCAGCACCCCGGCGATCGTGATCGCTATCGCGATCCCGAGGCGAGGACGAGCGCGCACATCAGGGCGACCCACTTGACCGACCGCACCTCCCAGCGACGTATCGCGGACGGGCTCGATCACCATCGACGCGTCGTGCGACGATGACGGCGAGAAGGGCGCGGCGAGTGGGGTCGTGCCCTTCTGGTCTTCAGCCTCGCTCATCCCGAGTGTGGCTCGGACCCGCGTGACCAGCCGGCCCAGCGCCTCTGCGGGCACGCTGCTCGCCTCGGGCATCGCGCGCATCAGGTCGCCCGTGAACTCCCGGAGCGTCCGGTATCGGAGATCGGCGTCCGCGGCCGTGGCGCGCAGCACGACCGCGTCGAGCATGGCGGACACCCGCGGGTTGTGCGAGCCAGGGGGCGGCACGACCGGGTTGCGCACGAGCTCGAGTACGGCCATGTCATCATTGGCGCGGAATAGCTGCCTCGTGGTGAGCAGCTCCCACAGCACGACGCCCAGCGCGTAGTTGTCCACCCGGCGATCGAGGGAACGTCCCCACGCCTGCTCGGGGGCCATGTATCGCAGCTTCCCCTTGAAGCTCGCGCCCGTCTTGGTCTCACCGAGCCGCCCGCGCGCCTTGGCGATGCCGAAGTCGATCACCTTGATGCGGCCATCCCGCGTCAGCAGGATGTTCGACGGGCTGACATCGCGGTGCACGACGCCCAGTGGTTCGCCATCCTGACCCAGCGCTTCGTGAGCCGCGTGCAAGCCGGCCGCGGCCTCCATCGCGATGTGGACGGCCAGCGCCGGATCGAGTTGCTCGTTCGCGCGGTGCATCGTGCGTAACACCTCCTCCAGCGAACAGCCTTCGACGTACTCCATGACCATGAAGTACCGACCGTTGTGCTCGCCGAAGTTCTCGATGTAGACGACGTTGGGGTGGCTGATCTGGGACGAGATCCTCGCCTCGTCGATGAACATCTTGACGATCAGCTCGTCCTCGACGAGGTGCGGGTGGACGACCTTGATGACCACGGTCCGGGACACCCCGGCCGCGCCGTGACGACGCCCCAGGTAGAGGGTGGCCATGCCACCCGCGCGCAGCCGGCCGATGATCTCGTAGTCGCCGATCCGCTGACCCTTGGTGAACGTCTCGATCGTCATCGCGGCGCCACCCGGAACGTGGACAGCGGGTTCACGATCCCCTGAGCGGAGACCTCGGTGTAGCCGCACTGCGCACCGTCCTCGCACACACCCTCGCTCGAACACTCGCTCACCCGGCAGGCCGGGCTGCCGCTGGTGACGCCGATCGTCGCCGTGAGCCCCCTGGACCGATCGCCCGCGCCGGACATCGTCTGGTACCCGACGTAGAGCGAATGCGAGCCCTCTTCGAGGGCGACGGTGAACGTCAAGGTGCCCTGGTCCACACCGCCGCAGGCCAGCGCTCCCGAGGCGACGCACGCCTCCTTCCACGTGATCCAGAACATCCGATCGGGTGCCTCGCCGGTCACCGCGAGGCAGACGCCCTTGGGGCTGGTCCGCAGATTGTCCCAGAACGGCAGGATCGCAGGAACCAAGAACCGCTCGGAGAGCGTGCCCGCCGCCCCGATCATGCTGATCAGCTGGTTGGGCGCGGTGGCGGAGAACGCGAGGTATCCGTTGGTGCCGACCCAGAACTGGGACACCGGCTCACCGTAGAACGTGAACGGAAAGGGGAGCGCAGGCGTCAGCGGTGAGGGGAGCTCCTGCTCGTCGGCCCCGGGGAGGATGCGGGCCATCACGACCTGCTGCATGTCGCACGCGTCGCGCATGGTCAGAAATGTTGGAGAGATCCGGTAGCCACGCGTTCCGCAGCCGTGGCGGGGCTGTGGTGGCGGAAGCCCCACGTAGCCGCCGACGCCGATCGCAGGACACGGGCCGGGGACGCAGCTCTGATCGAGAACGAAGCGCTGCTCGAGACGGAGCTTGTCGGCGAGGTCAACGAGCCCCGTCGCAGACGCGAACGCCTCGCCACCCAGCAACCCGGTGACGGTCACGCTGACCTGCCCTGGATCGCTTTCGGGGACCACGACGATCGAGCCAGGCAGATCCGCGTCGGACAAGGCGAGTTCTTCGGTGATCACCTCGCCTGCGCTGATGACCTCGACGCGTAATGCATCGATCGTGCAGGGCACCCCGAACGTCGTGTCGACGGTGATCACGAGCTCGGTCGCCGGCTTCTCGAGCAGGCTGCACGCGGCGACCGCGCATGCCAGCCCGACCGCCCCGAGCCCCGCCTTGACGGTCACGGCTCCGTCCTCGGCGCGACGCGAAACGTTGCCTCGAACAGCATCGGCCCCGGGAACCCCGCTGCGGGATCCGTGGGCACCCCAAATGACGGCATGCAGCGCAGCGTCGCGATCTTCGAGATGTAGAACCCCTTGTCGACCGTGGATGACCCCGCCGCGACGATGCTGCCCGAATCGGGAAAGCACGGCGTGGTCACGTCGTCGGCACAGCGCCCGCGGCGCGTGACAGGATCCCAGTTGCAGGTCCCGACGCCCAAGGCGCAGTTGTGGTTGTTCGTCGTGTAGGTCGCGCTGGCGGGCCCGCTCGCGACGCCACACTTGCCGACCGCGCAGTCACCGTCCTTGATGCACGAGGTCCCAGTGGAGCACATGCCACACCAGCAGTCCTTGCCCGTGGCGCCCATCGCGGTGCAGTTGGGGCGGGACGCATCCATGGTCCAGCGCAGCGTCCCGGTCGTCGCGGCGGTTCCGGGGAGTGGAATCGTGGCGAGCAGCGTCCCCAGCGGGCAGTCGTAGCTGGTCTGGGCCGTGAACAGCGTACCGATCCCGACGATATCACAGGGGACATCTGAGGGGACACCTGAGATCGTGCAGAGGCCTCCCTGGATGCCGTCGTATGGCGCGGTGTCCTCTCTGCACTGCTGGCATGCACCGAGCGTGACGGCGACGGCGAGGTTGAGGACGGCCATGTCCATCTCGCCGGTCTGGAGGTCGAACACGCCCTGCACGGCCGAGGTCTCCGCCGCGACGACCGGTTCGAAGTACGTCAGCGAGCAGGTCGGGGTGCCAAACGACGACGAGATCGGGGGAAACACGAACCGGCACGACCCGCCCACGCCACAGTCGTCATCGGTCGTACACACCTGCGCGAGCGCGCCAAGGCAGCGCTGGGCCACGACCCTCTGCACGGCCAGCGGCGGCCGCACCGGTCCAGTGAAGCTGCATCGCCGGCATGACTCATCACACTCGGTGATCGCGACGGACAGGTTCGAGCCGGTCGCCAGGCCAACCTTGTGCGCGAGCCCCGTGTACCCGGGCTCGAACCGGGACTCCGAGCCCTGCAGCTCGAGGTCGAGGTGCGTCGGGCAGCTGCGTGGTGCCGCATCACCGATCGCGGGCCGCGGATCACGACCGCAGGCCGCCAGGACGAGGACGAACAACCATCGCGACGACACGCGCCTGAATCCTATCTCAACCAGATGTAGGCAGGAGTACGCAAGCTGTAACCGTTGACGCGGCGACTGCGGTTGGCAGGTCAGTCCGCAGATCAGTTCGTAGATGCTCGGGGAGCAGCGACGGAATCGGCGTGCCATGAAGCGCACCGGACGTCGAGGCACTGATGCTCCGTAGGGTCGTGAACGGTTACCGCTCCGCTTCGAACTCCAACCCTTGTGAACACGCCGTCAGGAACCCTGGGGCGCGGCCGACCCGGCTCGACGGCGAACTGTGGGCGATCACCGGCACCGCGGGTGACGGCTACGTCGTGTTCGAGGCGACCACGGGCGTGGTGCGCGCGGTGCAGCGCTCGACCCCGCACGACGACGACAGCCGCTGCCACGACTGCACGCCCGCCACGGCCAAGGGCGTCGGCGAGGTCCCCGCGTTCACGCGCACCCCGGCGGGGCGCACGCTGCGGTTCACCGCCGGCGTCGGCGTACTGACACCCGATCTCGGCGCGATCGAGCGGCACTGGCCGCTGCCGGTGTGCGCGGCGCCGGCCGGGCCGACGCCGTGGGTTCGCGCTACGCCGGCTCGTCGTCGCCGAACAGCGCGCCGACGTGGAGGTCGATCGCGTCGAACGGCTCGGCGCGGACGATCTCGCCACGCTCGGCGCGGAGCAAGGTGATGTAGCCATCCGGGCCCCAGCGCATGACCGTGAGCGTCTGGTCGCGTGGATCTGCCAGCCAGTAGTGCGGGATCGAGTCGCGGTGGTAGAGGAGAGGGCTCGCCGGCTGCGCAGCCGGCGGTCCCTCCGACCCGCTCGCACTCGGAGGGGCCTCGAAGACGATGTTCGACGATGAACGGGGCGAAGCACTCGTTGTCCGTGGTCTGGACAGGCCCGATGCGCGCCCGCACGTCGATGGCGAGGTCGGCGAATCGACGCCGAGGCCGCATCGGTTCACAGGGGTCGCGTGCCGGTGTGCCCCGGCACGGCGGCTCAGCCCGGGCCGACGCCGTAGGTGATGGTGACCTGCTTGTCGATGCCGAGCACCGGCGCGGTCAGCGTCTGCGTGGTGCCGTCCGGCCACCGGATGTCGAGCGCGTAGGCGCAGCCGAGGTCGCCGAGCCCGAACGGGAGGGTCCGCCCGTCCATCGAGTTGTAGGTGCCGCGCGTCGCCTTGACCTCGCGGACCAGCGTGGCGGTGTCCGTGCGCAGCGTGACGCGCGCGCCGATCGCATCGCGGTTGACGTTGACCCCGTCCCCGACGAGCCGGACCTGCAGCCAGTGGTGCGCGGCGCCGAGGTCGTTGCGGAACAGCAGATTCGCGCGGCCGCCGCCCTGATCACGCGCGCCGATCAGGAGGTCGAGATCGCCGTCACGGTCGATGTCGGACCACGCGTGGTTCTGCGCGCCCTTCATGCCCGGGCCGCCGTCCTCGTCGGTCAGGCCGACGCTGCGGTCGAGGACGGTGAACCGGCCGTCGGCCTGCTGGTGCATCAGGCCGAACCAGCCCTTCTGGTTCTCGGTGGTGTAGCCGCCCTCGTACTTGTCCGTGCGCGACAGCGAGATGTCGAGGCGGCCATCGTTGTCGAAGTCCACGCTGGCGGCGTCGACGTCACCCTCGTTGTACGGCAGGCCCTTGGCCAGCCAGCCGTTCTCGAACGTGTAGCCGCCCGCGGCGCCGGTGTTGAGCA
Organism: Kofleriaceae bacterium; assembly: GCA_964203225.1. Classification (GTDB taxonomy): domain Bacteria; phylum Myxococcota_A; class Polyangia; order Haliangiales; family Haliangiaceae; genus JABFXX01. Next base: position 367,709 of record CAXNMK010000001.1, on the reverse strand, counting down.
GCAGCACGGTCGGATCGGACCAGGTGCGGTTGTAGTCGCCACCCGGGTGGGAGATCGACGACACCACCACGTCGAGGTCGCCATCGCGATCGACGTCCTCGCACGCGAGGCCGAACGCGTTCGACCCGACGTACGTGCCCGCGGTCTTGCCGGGCTCGGGCGTGGTGCCCATGCCGGTCGCGGCGATCCAGTAGTTGCCGGTCGGCAGGCTGGCGAACCCGGTCGCGACGGCGACGTTGGTGAAGTTCCCCGCGCCGTCGTTCTGGAACAGCATGTTCTGCGCGCCGCCCTGCGACACGCCGTAGACCGCGACGAGGACGTCCTGATCGCCGTCGTCGTCGTAGTCACACGTGGTCAGGCCGTTCGACGGGTTCGCGATCTGGCCGAGCAGGTTCGAGGTCGCCCTGGTGAACGTCCCGTCGCCGTTGCCGAGGAACAGGTCGTCGAGGGCGTTGTAGCTGGTCTGCCCGTTCGCCACGAACAGGTCGAGCTTGGCGTCGTTGTTGAAGTCCGCGAACACCCCGCCGCTCGAGGTGGTCCCGTTGACCGCGCCCTCGATCCCGCTCGCGGGCTTGCGCGTGAACACGCCGGTGCCATCGTTGAGCCACAGCGAGCTGGTCAGGTTCGGCAGCGGGATGTCGAGGCCGGCGAACGCGTCCTGATCGCCGTCGTTGTCGACGTCGCCGAACGCGAAGAACCCGGCCTGCACGTCGCGCAGGCCGGACGCCACGCTGACCTCGGTGAACGTCCCGTCGCAGTTGTTGCGGAACACCAGGTGCGTGAACGGCACGCCGGCCTTGGGGTTCGGGAACAGGTCGTGCGCGACGATGTCGTCGCAGCCATCCCCGTTGATGTCGGCGAAGCCGAGCCGGCTGTGATCGTTGATCGGGATCGCGACCAGCGGGTTCTCGACGTAGTTGCCGGCCTGGATGCCGCTGGCCGCGGAGATGTCGACGAACGTGGTGGCCCCGGGCGCGGTCACCGGGCGCGCCTCGCAGGCCACCGGCTCGGGCGCGGCCGGACCGGCATCCGGGGCGACGGCGTCACCGCCGCCGCAGGCCCCGAGGAGCGCCATCACCAGCATCGCGCGCGCGTGCGTCATGGCGCGAAGTCCTACGCCCGTCAGCGGCCCGGCCCCATCGATACGTTCGGCCGCGAGCGACGGACGCCCGCGTCAGCGCGGGAACAGCGTGTCGGGATCCCACCGCGGCCCGACCGGGGGCGCGACGGGGACCCGGCGGGCGGGCCGCTTGCGACGCACGGTGGCGGACCCACCGGCGGCGGGCGCGGTCCTGGTCCCGGGGACGGGCGCGGTCCCGGGCGCGGTCCCGATCCCGAGTGGCGTCCGGTGCGGGGCGCGCTGCTCGTGGGCGTGGTGGAGCCCGGCGGCCGCCGCCGTGACGATCGTCAGCACGTGTTCGAGTGGGACCTGCGCATCCTGCTCGCTGACCCGGGTCAGCAGCGCGCGGGCGTCCTCGCCGTGCACGTACTCCATCGCGAAGAAGTACTCGCCGCCCTCCTCGCCGATGTCGTTGACCTGGACGACGTTGTGGTGGTGCAGCGAGGCCGCGAGCCGCGCCTCGTCGAGGAACATCTGGACGTAGCGCTCGTCGCGCGCCTGCTCGGCGCGGATCCGCTTGATCACCACGTGGCGCTCGAACCCCTCGATCCCGGTCGTGCGCGCGAGCAGGACGTCGGCCATGCCGCTCTGCGCGAGGTGCTTGATCACCTCGTAGCGGCCGAGGCGGCGGGTCGGGGCGGAGCGAGCGGTCGCAGCGGTGGTGCCCACCCGATCACCGTGCACCTTCCGCATATCGAACTCAAGTGATTAGAATTAAAGATAAATGTACGAGGTGTGGGCGAACTCTTTTCCGTCAGCTGGATCGCGTCGGCGCCGCGCGTCGATCACCAGCGAACCACGCCGGTGAAGCGGCCGCCACCGGTCCACTCGCGGTCCGCCTGGTGGTGCACGGGGGCGTGAGCGGGTGGCGGCTCCGTGTAAGCCGGACACTCCGCGCCCGGTGAACGGGTGTCTGACCCCTTGCCGTCGGCCGGCGGGCCAGGTACGGCAGGGCGTGGCCACGCAGAACGACAGCACGACCGAGTCCGAGACCGCCCCGGCCGCCGCGGCGCCTCCCGAGATCGGGGGGATGAAGCGCAAGAACCTGGTCATCATCGCGGTCGTCACCCTGCTGGTGTGGGCGTTCGCGATCCAGACCGGCAGCGTGATCCTGATGGTGATCGTCGGCGTGCTGACGCTGGCGCTGATCGGCGTGCTGATCTGGGCATTCCGCCTGCTCACCAAGCAGCGCGGCCTGGTGTCGCTGCTCCAGGGCGCCGCCGACTCGCCCGAGGCCCGACGCGAGGCGCTCGCCAAGCTGACCGATGGCAAGGACGCGGGCACGCCGACCAACGTGTTCGCGCGCGCGCAGCTGATGGCGCAGGACGATCCGAAGGCCGCGCTCGCGCTGATCGAGACCATCGAGCACGGCAAGTACCCGGCCGCGATGCAGGACGATGTCGCGCTGCTCAAGACCCAGCTCTACCTCGGCATGGGCCGCACCCAGGACGCCGCCAAGGCGTGCAGCTCGATGAACCTCGACAACCCCGAGCGCAAGGAGATCCGCCCGTTCGCGGCCGCCCTGGTCGCCGAGGCGTGGGCGCGGACCGGCAAGCCCAAGGAGGCGCTCGCGCTGATCGAGACCGTCGAGCTGCCGGCCAAGAACGCCGAGCAGATCGCGATCCAGCTCCGCGTCGCCAGCGTGTTCGCGAAGTTCGCGTCGAACCAGCGCGGCCCCGCGCGCCAGGAGCTGACCTCGCTCGCCGCCGACGACCTCAACTACCTCGGCCGGTTCCTGTCGCCGCAGTTCCGCGTGCACCCCGAGCTGCAGAAGCTGGCGCGCCAGGTCCTCGAGGCGAACCCCGGCTCGCGCAAGCTCGCCAAGGGCAACGCGCGCAACATGAAGCGCGGCTGAGCGCGGCGCCGTCAGCGCGCCGCGAGTTCGAGCCCGTCAGCGCGCCGCGAGTTCGAGCCCGGCGCCGTCAGCGCGCCGCGAGATCGAGCCGGTAGAACCCGCGCAGCAGCGCGTACAGCGCCGGCGCCTCGCGCGCCATCGCCTTGGGCTTCTCGAAGAACACCTCGGTCGCGACGGCGAAGAACTCGGCCTCGTTGGTGGTGGCGTAGTCTCGCAGCAGGTCCGCGCTGCCGTCCTGGTGCGCGACGAACGCCTCGTGGCACACGCGGGCCCACGCCGCGCGCGCGGCCGCGGTCTCGAGCGGCGGGGTGCCGTCGGCGTCCCCGTCGAGGAAGTCGATCTTGTGGGCGATCTCGTGGAGCACGAGGTTGCGCCCGTCGCGGGTGTTCCTCGCGCCCTGCAGCACCGAGTCCCACGCGAGCACCACCGGGCCTCCGCCGTGGGCGACGCCGAGCACCGGCGTGGGTCCATCGTCGACGACCGGGCGCCCGTCGAACGTGCCGCGGGCCTGCGCGGGCAGCATCACCGCGCTCGGGTACACCAGGATCGACTCGACCTCGCGCAGCAGGTCGTGCTCGCGCCCGAGGATCAGCAGGCACGCGCTGCCGGCCACCGTGACCCGGATCTCGTCGTCGAGCTCGAGGCCGCCGCAGCCCTCCCAGTGCTTCTCGTCGATGAACACCTGGACCAGGTCGCGCAGGAGCTGCTGCTCGTCGGGGGTGAGGAGCGGGTACGCGCGGACGTTTCGCCCCAGGACCTCGGCCCACGCGGCCGGGAACGGGGTGTCGAGCAGGCGGGCGCGGCGGCGATCGGTGAGCCAGCGGAGCAGCATCGGCGCGGATGATAGATGCGGTAGGCTCCGAGGGTGCAGATCGTCGACACCATGATCGCGCGCCCCGTCGAGGAGTGCTGGCGCGTGTTCAACAGCCCCTCGGCGCTGACCGCGTGGGTGCCGGGCCTCCGCGAGGCGCTCGTGATCGAGTACGGCGAGGACGGCCTGCCCGCCGAGATCCAGTTCGAGTTCGGCAAGAACCTGATCTACTCGCTGGTGTACCGCTACGAGCCCGCTGCCAGGTCGTGCAGGCGGCCCGGCCGGAGGGATCGATCCGCTGGGAGCCGCGCCCCGGCGAGCATGGCGCGGTGCGCGGGTTTGCCCGGTTCGAGGCCGCGCGAGCACGGCACGCGATTCACCTACGCCCTCGAGCACGAGGTCGGGCGCAAGGCCGCCGAGCGCGCCCTCGACGACCCGCGCGTCCTCGTGGAGGCGTTCGCGCGCTGGATGCACGAGCGCCCGGTCGGGTAACGGGCGCTCGGCCGGACCCCGAGGTCATCCGCCCCCCGGGCGGCGTCCCAGGCCCGCCCACGAGGCAGCCGGAGGGGGGCCCGGACACTCGCATCGCCACGGACTGGCGCGGCCCCCCGCCTCAGCCGTACGTTCGTGGGCATGAAGCGGTGCCCGACGTGTCAGGCGGTCTATGGGGACGATGCGATGTGGTGCCCGAACGATCGCGCGCAGCTGGTGGACGATGTCCCGTCACCGGCGATCGGAGCGGTGACCGCCGGCTGGGACATCCCCGACATGCCCGCGGGCGCCGCGTTCCCCCCGTCGACGCTCGCCGGTGCCACACCGCCCGCGCCTGCGCCCTCCATCGGCGCCGTCACCGCCGGCTGGGACATCCCCGACGTGCCCGCGATGCACGCGGCCCCGGCCCCTGTACCGAGGTCCCCGCTATCACCCGCCGCCCTCGCCGCCGCCGCCGCTCCCGCCGCCGCGTCCCGCAGCCGTCCGTCACCGCCGGCTGGGACATCCCCGACGTGCCCGCCATGCACACGCCCACCGCGCCCTCGCCGCTGTCGCCCGCCGCCCTCGCCGCTGCCGCCGCGCCTGCCGCGCGCGCGCAGCCCGCCGTCGGCGCCGTCACCGCCGGCTGGGACATCCCCGACGTGTCGCCCGCCGCCGCCGCGGCCGCCGGGTTCGCGCCGACCACGCTCGCGGGTGCCATGCCGCCCCCACGCCCGCAGGCGCCCGCCCCCGCGCCCTCCATCGGCGCCGTCACCGCCGGCTGGGACATCCCCGACGTGCCCGCCATGCACGCGCCCTGCCGCCGCGGCGCCAGCCGGCGCCCGCCGCTGCCGCCGCGCCCGCCCCGTCGCCGCCGCGGGTGCCCCCGCCGCCGGCTCGGTCACCGCCGGCTGGGACGTCCCCGACGTGCCCGCGATGCACGCGGCCCCGGCCCCGGTGGCGCGGCCCCGGCCCCGCGCGCGCAGCCCACGCCCGGCGCCGTCACCGCCGGGTGGGACGTCCCCGACATGCCCGCGGAGACGCCGGCCCCGCCGCCCGCCGCGCCCGTACCCGCCTGGGCCGCGCAGCCCACCCCCGGCGCCGTCACGGCCGGCTGGGATGTTCCCGAGGCTGCCGCCGAGGCCGCCGTCGCGCCGGCGCCTGCCCCGGTCGCCCCCGCGCCCGCACCGGCGCGCGCCGGTGGCCCATCGCCGAAGGGCGCCGCCGCCGCGACCATGCTCGGGTTCGTGCCCCCCGCCGAGGTCCAGGCCGCGATCATGGCCAACCGCGCGCGCCTGGCCGCCGCCGCGCCGCGCCCGGCCCCGATCGACGCTCCGGTGATCGATCAGGAGTACGAGGCCGCGACCCGGCAGTTCGAGTCGCAGCAGGCCGCGGGCGAAGCGCTGCTCGCCGCCGCTGCCACGACCAGCGCGCAGGCTCCGCAGCCGCAGGCCCCGCAGCCGCAGTACGCGCAGCCGCAGCACGCGCAACCGCAGCCGCAGCACGCGCAACCGCAACCGCAGCCGCACGCGCAACCGCAGCCGCAGCACGCGCAGCCGCAGCCGCAGCACGCGCAGCCGCAGTACGCGCAGCCGCAGCCGCAACACGCGCAGCCGCAGCACGCCCCGGTCCACGCGCCCGCGGCGCAGGTCACCTCGCCCTCGGCCAGTGACTCGGTCATGGCCACGCCGCCTGCGAAGTCGCGCGCACTGCTCTACCTGATCGCGCTAGCGGTGATCGGCTTGATCATCACGGCCGTGATCCTGGCGATGCGCTGAGCGCGCCGCACCGCCGGAGACCTCCCGTCGGTGCACGTCGCAGCACTGGCGGCACGAGGCTCGCATCCTGGGCTGGGGACAACCTCCTCGACCAAGGACTCGAGATGACCGACCTCCAACGACGTGGCCGCGATGACGACGTCGATGACCTCATCATCGGGCACGCCCACGATGACACGCGCGCTCAAACGATCGCGGTGGACGCGATGTTCGACGACGATCGCAAGCTGCGGATCGCCCTGGACGCGATCGTGACGACGACACCATCGGTCACCAGCATCTGTGAGCACTCTCGCCGTGCGACCGCCCACCGCGTGTCCGGCGAGCCGCGGAGATGGCATCCTGCGCGACGCATGGATCACCTGCTGACCGGGCTTCGACGCGCGCGGTGGGCGCACCTGTGCGTGATCAACCTGCGCTTCCTGATCGGGTTCGCGTTCGTCCCCGCGGCGATGAAGAAGCTGCTCGACCAGCCATTCACGGATCCCGCGAACACCGGGCCATTCCACGGCTTCCTGCACGCCTTCCACGCGACCGGCTGGTTCTACCAGCTCGTCGGCGCGCTCCAGCTCGCGGCCGCGGTGCTGCTGTTCACCCAGCGCCGCGCGCTCCTCGGCGCCCTGCTCGCCCTGCCGATCCTGACCGCGATCGTCGGGCTGTGCTGGAGCACGCGCGTCGTCCCCACGGCGATCGTCGCCACGCTGATGTGGCTCGGCACCCTCGGCCTGATCCTGTGGGACCTCGATCGCTGGCGCGGCGTCGTGTTCGATACGCCGGCGCCGGTCCGCTCGCCGGACAGCGACCCGGCGCTGGTGGATCTGCGGCTGTGGCAGGCGTGCGGCGCACTGATCCTCGCGCTCTACGGCGGCGTGTGCCTCGCGCACGGCGGCGTGTACCGCCCGCGCGGCGCGGATCTCGGCAGCCCGGCGTTCTACGTGCTGCCCACGATCGCCGCGCTGCCCGTGGTGACCTGGCTCATCGAGCGCACCCGCCGCCGCCGGGCCGCCTAGCAGCTCGCGTCGTCGGGAAACGCGTTGACGTACTTCCGCGAGCTGCGCAGATCCGCCATCATCTCGTCGACCGCGTCGCGCCACGCCAGGTAGTGGGCGGTCGCCTTGTGCGCAGCCGGGGCGTCGGCGCTGCGATAGACCTCGATCAGCGTGAATCGCGTGGGATCCTCGCGATCCTCGAGGACGTCGAACCGGGCGATGCCGGGCTCGCCGATGCTCGCGCGGGCGTTCACCAGCGTTGCATCGCGGAACGCCGCGACGAACTCGGCCTTCACGTGACAGGAGACGATGACGACCAGGAGTGATCCGGACATGGCGAGGCAGCGTTGCACGCCGCCGACGCGCCGGGGGGCCGTGATCGGCCCGGATCACGGCGTCGATCAGGCGCCTCGCGCGCAGGTCAGCGGGCGGTGATCTGCGCGGCCTCGCGCCCGGCATCGAGCCATCTCCCGGGCCGGGCGATCCGGGTCCGCAAGGGGTCCGATGTACGCGAGCGCCAACGTGCGTACAGGCCGCTGCCCAGCGGAGCAGCTACGCGGGATCCGCGTGGAGCGTGAGCCCGATCCGCGCCCGCGTGCAGCCGCGTGGGGTGCGAGTTATCCATAGATGGTTGTGTTGGGTTCGCCGGACCCCTCGGCTCCCTCGGCTCATGGGCGGCTCGGGGCGCGGGCGCGGGGCGCGGGCGCCGCGCCGCGGGCGTCGATCAGCGCCGTCGGCCCCCAGCGGGTGAGCGCATCGATGAACGCGCGCACGTGCGGCGGGAGCAGCTCGCGCTCGGCGAACACCACGGACAGGCGCGCCTCGACGCCGAGGGCCTTCGGCAGGACCGCGATGAGCGCACCGGCGTCGAGCTCTGCGCGGACCACAGGAGAAGGCAGCAGCGCGATCCCGAGCCCCGCCCTCGCCGCGCTCGCCAGGAGCACCGGATCGTTCGCGAAGAACGCGCCGGTGACCCGCAGCCGCTTGCCGGTGCGCAGCGGCCAGTGCGTCTCGGGGATCTCCCCGCGCTGGAACAGCATCAGGCACCGGTGGGTGGCGAGATCGGCCGTGGTCCGCGGCGAGCCGTGCGCCTTCACGTACGCCGGCGACGCGACCGCCACGAGCGTCAACCGCGCGAGCGTCCTCGCGACCAGCCCGGGCTCGAGGTGCTGCGACGCGCGCAGCGCGACGTCGTAGCTGCCACCGACGAGGTCGGCGTGCTGGGTCGATGCGTGGACGAGCACGCGGACCCCCGGGTGTTCGCACGCGAACGCCACCACCAGGTCGTTCAGCCGCTCGCTGAACGCCGGAGGCACCGAGATCCGCAGGTCGCCCTGGAGCGCACCGTCACCGCGCTGGACCGATGCCTCGGCGCGCGCCGCCGCGTCGAGCACGCTGCGCGCGTGCTGGTACAGGGACTGCCCGGCGTCGGTCAGCGACAGCCGCCGCGTCGTCCGCTTGAGCAGCCGCACGCCGAGGCGCTGCTCGAGCCGCGCGAGCCTGCGACCGAGCGTCGCGCGGGGCACGCGCAGCTCCATCGCCGCGCGGGTCAGCGAGCGAGCCTCGACGATGCGCGTGAACGCCTGGAGCTGGGCGGTCTCGAGCGGCTCCGAGGGGCTCTGCATTGGGATCACTTTGTAGCAGATGCTGCCCATTGGCGACGTCTTGTGCCACCCGCGCGCGACCGCATACTGCCGCCATGAACCTCGCAATCTGGATCGTCCAGGGGCTACTCGCGCTGATGATGGTGGGCGCCGGCCTGTTCAAGATCGTCACCCCGCGCGTGAAGGTCGCCGAGAAGATGGTGTGGGCCAAGACGTGGACCGATGACCGGGTCAAGCTGCTCGGCGCGGCCGAGGTCCTCGGCGGCGCCGGCCTGATTCTGCCGGGCGTGCTCCACGTCCTCCCGGTGCTCACGCCCGTCGCGGCGATCTGCCTGGCGATCCTCATGGCGGGCGCCGTCAAGACGCACCTCGAACTCAAGGAGTCGCCGGCCCCGCCGCTGCTGCCGCTGGCGCTGGCGATCGTCGTCGTCGTCGGGCGGCTCGCGCTCGTGCCCTGGGTGTGACCGCGCGCGATGCGGGTCGTCCTTCCGGGCGCCGCGCTACCTCGCCGCGCCGGCGGCCAGCCGCGTGGCCAGCCGGGCGATCCGCGGATCCGGATCCGCCGCCAGCGCCCGCACCGCGGGCAGCCCGGCGAGCGCGCCCGGCGTGATCCGGTCGAGCGCGCGCAGGGCCTCGAGGCGAACCTCGGCCTCGGCATCGACCAGGAGCGCGGTGAGGGCGCCGGTCGCGGGCGAGATCGCCAGCACCCCGAGAGCGCGGGCAGCCTCCGCACGGGTCGATGGATCGGCAGCCGCGAGCGCCGTCGTGAGCGCCGGGGCGAGGCGCGCGCCATCGGGGTGCGCCGCGGCGGCGCGCGCGGCCTCGGCGGTCACCTCGCCATCACGATCGGCGAGCCCGGCCGCGATCACAGCAAGCGCGTCGACCGCGGGCGCGCGGCGGACGCTGAACACCATCGCCATGCGCACCTCCGGCGAGGTCTCGGCGGTCACCAGCTCACGCACGGCGTCCGCGTACAGGCCGCCCGTGCGGGGCAGCGCCTCCACCAGGGCCGCGCGCACGGGCGCGGGGTCCCCGCCGTCGACCAGGCGCTGCAGGAGGACGGCGGCGGCGCGCGGATCGTGGATCGCGGGGTCGGTGAACCGCGGGGTGCCGGCGCGGGTTCGGGCCGGCGCGAGCGCGCGCAGCGTCGAGGACCGCGCCGGATCGGCGGCGGCGAGCTCGGCGGCGTGGACCCGCACGCGGTCGCGCCAGGTGCCGGGCACCCCCGAGGCGACGGGCGCGGGCGCCACCAGCGGCGTGGCGCTCACCGGGTCAGGCGCGGTGTCCGGTGCGGCGCACGCGGCGAGGACCGCGAGCGAGCTGGCGAGGAGCGCGCGCATGATCCGGCGGGCGGTGGCGGGTCGCGCGCGCGTCTCGGGGCGCGTGGCGATGGAAGTGGTGAGCAGCGAGCGCATGATCAGAGCCCTCCCAGGAGGTGCTGCGCGGCGGTCCACCAGGTCTCGGTGGGGGTGCGGCGGACGTTGGTGGCGCAGTGCACCTCGCCGAGGGACAGGTGGTAGGTGTCCCAGTCGTCGACGAAGTGAAGGACGAGGGAGGCCGGCAGCGCGGCCTCGAAAGCGGCGATGATCGGGTCGACGGACTGGTCGATGACCGCGCGGAAGAACGGGTCGGCGGTCAGCACGTGGGTGGTCGCGCCATCGACGTTGGCGACCACGAGGTTGACCATGCCCGGGATCAGCGCGGCGACCCGGCCGTTGCAGCCGCTGACCTGCTCGAACAAGCTCGGGACCTTGATGATGTCGGCGTCGGTCAGGCCGAGCTCGGTCTTGAAGGTCTCGGTGATCGGATCGAGGTAGTCGGCCTGGAGGTCAGCGTTGAGGGCGCGCAGGCTGGTGTCGGTGCGCAGCGCGCCGACGGTGGCTGTAGCCGTGGCTCTGCCCGTACAGGGGCAGCGACGCGCTCGGCGGACGAGGCCGTCGATCACGGACCACGCGGCGTCGGTGTCGGCGATCAGGAGGCGGAAGCCCTGGGGCGCCGTGGGATCGGGGACGAAGCTCGAGAACTCGTCGACGTGGCCGACGCACAGCCAGTTCGTCGGCAGCGTGAACGGCGCCTGGATCTTCTGCGCGGCGAGGAACGTGCCGAGGGTGGCGCTCATGCCCGCGGTGCCGACGCGGCCGTAGTAGATCCTGCCGAACGGGTACGGCACACCGCCCACGGTGACCGGGGGCGAGGCCTCGAGGTTGCCGAACGAGTCGTACGAGGTGCGCTGCTGCGGGTTGCCCCAGGTCTGGGCGAAGCCGTCGCTCGGGCCCACGCGGGTCAAGGTGCCGCCATAGGCGTCGAGGCCGCGGTTGCGGATCGAGTCGATCACCACGTCGACGCGCTGGCTGGCGTCACCGGTCAGCGTGGCGAACTCGAACTCGTCCTGCATCCACACGTCGCCGTTGACGGCGCCGCCGGGCACCGGGGTGACGGCCGCGCCGAGCACCTCCTGGTAGGCAGCGACCATGTCCTCGTTGCCGGTGACCGCGACCAGCCACACCTTCTCGGCGCGCTGGAGGTGGTGGTTCATGATCAGCGGCGCGGCCTGGAGCTGCACCGTGGTGGTGGCCGCGGCGGTGCCGGTGCTGTCCTGCGCGGCGAGCGTGAGGGTGGCGGCCGCGCCGTAGGTGCCGAACTCGATCTGCAGCGCGAGGTCGGCGCCGGGGACGGGCACCACCGTGACCGGCCCCGTGCCCAGCTCGGCGCCCAGGATGTGGACGCCGCCCTGGAACAGCCGCGTCGTGGCGACCGCACCGGTCAGGCTGAGCGCGAGGTCCCCGCCGGCAGGGATCAGCGCCAGATCGCGCGCCGGCAGGGTCAGCGTGGCGATGTCGTCGTCGCCGGCGAACAGGGGCTGCGCCCAGTCCGTGCCGCCGGTGGCGTCGTCGTCGTCGAGGTTGGGCAGGCCGTGGACGTCGGTGAACGCCCACACCGGGGGCGCGGCGTCGGGGGTGCAGTCTCCGCAGTCGGGGCCCGCGTCGACCGGGCCACCACCACCACCCTCGTCCCCGCCGCAGCCGCTCCAGATCGCGCAGCCCAGGACCAAGGTCGCGAACGTGCACTTCATCCGGGAGGGAGCGTGCGCCAGGACCGCGCCGGCGAGAAGAGGGAATCACCTACCAGTGCTGACCGGACCGAGGCGTCCGCGCGCCCGTGAGGAGGCTTCGGGCCCGCGAATGGACATCTCGATCGCCCTCGCGGTCGATCCATCCCCGGGGGCGTCGTTGCTCCTCGGTCGCGTACCGACGGGTACGCTCCCTCGTCGCGCCTCGCCCGCGGGGCGGCTCGCCCGCGATCATCGATCGATTTGTCCATGCGCGGGCCCTTACGCTTCCGCCGCACCCCGCATCCGCGAACCGGTCGAGCCCGGTCAGGCGCCGGCGTCGTCCTCGACCTGGCCGTCACCCGCGGCGAGCAGCGCGAGCAGGTCGCCCGTCGACAGCCGGGCTGCCGCGCCCGTGCCCTCGAGGATCCCGGCGACCAGCGCGCGCTTGTCCGCGTGCATCTTGAGGATCTGCTGCTCGATCGTGCCGTGGGCGATCAGCCGGTACACGGTGACCGGGCGGGTCTGGCCGATCCGGTGGGCGCGATCGGTGGCCTGGTCCTCGACGGCCGGGTTCCACCACGGGTCGAGGTGGATGACGTAGTCCGCGGCGGTCAGGTTGATCCCGGTGCCGCCGGCCTTGAGCGAGATCAGGAACACGTCGCCCTCGCCCGCCTGGAACCGCGCGATCAGCTTCGCGCGCTCCTTCACCGGCGTGCCGCCATCGAGGTAGAGCACGCGGTAGCCGGTGGCCTCGAGCTCGGCGCGCACGAGCGCGAGGTGCGAGGTGAACTGGCTGAACACCAGCGCGCGGTGGTCGCCGCGGTGAAGCTCCTCGAGCAGCTCGCACAGCCGGCGCAGCTTCGAGGACGCGAGCTTCGAGGTGGGATCGTACAGCTTCGGGTGCGAGGCGAGCAGGCGCAGCCGGGTGAGCGCCGCGAGCACGGCGAACCGCTGCTGCTCGTTGCGCAGGTGCTTGGTGCTGGCCTGCAGCTCGGTGATCGCGGCGAGGCGCGCGTCCTCGTAGAGGCCCATCTCCTCCTTCGACAGCGCCACCGCGATCTCGATCTCGGTGCGCGCCGGCAGCTCGCGCGCGACCTCGTTCTTGGTGCGGCGGAGCAGGAACGGCCTGATCACGCGCGACAGCGCCTGCTGCGCGGCCGGGTCCTTGCCCTTCTCGATCGGGGTGGCGAACCGGTCGCGGAACTGATCCCAGCTCCCGAGCAGGCCCGGGAACACCACCGCGAACAGGCTCCACAGCTCGCCGAGGTGGTTCTCGAGCGGCGTGCCCGACAGCGCGAGCCGGAACCCCGCGTCGAGGGCGCGCGCCGCCTTGGCGCGCTGGGTGGTGGCGTTCTTGAGCGCCTGCGCCTCGTCGATCACGAGCGTGGCGAACGGGCGGCCGGCGAGCGCCTGGGCGTCACGCACCAGCAAGCCGTAGCTCGCGATCAGCACGTCGCGCTTGCCGAGGCTGGCCAGGCACGAGGCGCGGTCGCCCGCCTCGCCGTACACCACCGGCCGCAGCGACGGCGCGAACCGCTTGAGCTCGTCGACCCAGTTGAACGTGACCGACGTCGGCGCGAGCACCAGCGCGGGCCCGAGCTTCGCCCGATCGAGCAGCACCGCGATCGCCTGCACGGTCTTGCCGAGGCCCATGTCATCGGCGAGGCACGCACCCGCGCCCCACGCGGCGATCCGCGACAGCCACGCGTGGCCCTCGATCTGGTAGTCGCGCAGCGTGGCGACCAGCGTGGCCGGCGGCTTCGGGCGCAGCTTGCGCGAGCTGGCGAGGCGCGCGGTCAGGTCCTCCCACGACGGCGCGGCCGCCACCTTGGCCCCGGCCAGGGCGAGCGCCTCGATCGCGGGCGCGGCGCCGGGTGACAGCTCGATCCGGTCCTTGGCGGTGAACGTGCGGTCCGCGATCGCCTGCAGCTTGTCGCGCAGCGTCTGCGACAGCTCGACCCAGCGGTGCTCGTCGAGCCGCACGAACTTGCGCTGCCGGCGCGCGGCGTCGAGCAGCACGGCGAGCTCGAGCCGGCCGGCCTCGACCTTGAGCTCGCCGGCGATCCCGAACCAGTCGCGCTTGGTGTCGATCGTGACCTTGAGCTGCTTGACCTGCGCGGCCGGGCTGACCGACGGGCGGATCTCGATCCACTCGGCCTCGAGGCCGGGCGGCGGCTCCTGCAGCGCCGCCACCAGCGTGAGCGCGTGGTCGGGATCGGGCAGCCGGAAGCACAGCGGCGGGCCCTCGTCGGCGCCCTCGAGCGGCAGCCGGGCGAGCAGGCCACGCACCAGCGGCAGCTCCTCGCCGAGGCTGCGCCGGACGTACGTGCGCTCGCCCTCGCGCAGCAGCATCACGTCGCGCGGGCCCGAACTCGGCGGGAACAGCGGCGCGCCCGGCCCGGGCCGGATGAACGCCTCGAGCTCGAGCGTGACGTCGGGCAGCAGCCGCACGCGCACGACCACGGTGGTGTCGCCGGCGACCTGCGTGCCCTTGAGCTCGCGCGGCACGTGGATCGGCAGCCGCTGCTCCAGCTTGCCGAGCCGCTCGAGCAGCGGCGTGTGGCTCTCCGGCGGGAACAGGTCACCATGCCTGGCGAGGACGTTCCACAGGCCGCGCGCGTCGTCGCTGACGTCGATCACGAGCGCGGGCCCGCCGGGCTCGATGGTGACCAGCGGCTCGCCGGGGGCGAACGCATCCATCAGCGCGGTCAGCAGCCGCGGGCTGAGGCGCTCGCCGTCGAGCGCGGGCTCGAGGCGGATGTGATCGCCGGAGGGCAGCGCGGTGAACCCGAGCGCCACCCGGCGCACCGCGATCGCCTCCTCGCCTGCCTCGGGCAGCACGCGCGCGTGGCCGACCAGCGCAGCCACCGCGCGCACCGGGTAGGTGCCCGCGGCACGCACGCCGGGGTCCCAGGCGAGCAGCTGCTCGGCGATCACCACGTCGCGCTCGAGCATCTGGGCGCGGTGCTCCTCGAGCAGCCGCGCCGGCGTCATCCGCGCGCCCGCGCTCATCGATCCCTTCTTGAGCTGCTTCTTGACCACCGGCGTCAGCGTCAGGTGCCCGAACTCCTGCTCGAACCGCCACCACAGCTCGATCGGCGGGCGCGGCTTGGCGCTGACCTCGTCGAGGCGGGCCAGCTCCACCAGCGCGCGCGACCAGCCCGGCCGCAGCAGCTCGGTGGCGAGCGACCGGCCGACCGCGGCCTTCTCCGGATCCGCGAGCACGTCGAGCGTGGCGTCGATCAGCGCGAGCCCGTGCGTGCAGTGGCCGAACCGCGCGCGGCACGCGCACTCGAGCGCCTGGCTGATCCCGTCGGGGAACGCGAGGCGTGCAGTGACCGGCGCGGCCGACCAGTCGATGCCGCCGCGCACGATCCGGTCGCGCTCGCGCCACGCGATGGTCGCCGCGCCCTCCTCGAACCGCCACTCGCCGGTCGCCCGTGCGGCGCGGCAGCGCGGCGATGCATCCCGGCGCAGGTCGGCGCGCACCGCCAGCAGCCGGTGCCACAGGGCCGCGCACGCGGGATCGGCCGGCCCGGGCGGGCGGGCGTCCTCCTCGGCGATCCCGTCCCTGACGCTCGCCGCCTCGAGCCGGACCAGCTCGAACGCGGCCGACGCCACCGCCACCGCCGCGCCGCGCCCGCCGACGTAGCGCTCGGCGCCCTGCAGCGCGCCGATCTCGCGCAGCGACAGCCTCGCCAGCGCATAGCGCAGACCGCTGGCCTCGGGCAGCTGGTGCAGCACCGTCTCGGCGGCGATCGCGAGCGCGTAGGTGACGTCGTTCGCCGCGCACCACGCCTCGAGCTCGGCGCGCGTGGCGAACACGGTGGCCCCGCTGGCGGTCTCCGCCGCGGTCGCCGCCACGGTCGCCGCCGATGTGCGGCGCGCCAGCCAGCACAGCCCGACCGCCACCGCGTGCTTGCACGCCGGCGCGACCACCGGGCAGCTGCAGTCCGCGACCAGCTGGTTGCCCTCGGTGGTGAGCAGGACGCTGTACCGGGCCTCGCCCTGCACCACGCCCTCGACCCGCGCAGCATCCCAGTCGCACGAGACCACGCGCCCCTCGCGCCAGTACGCATCGCCGCGCGCGTACGCGTACCCCGCGAGCGAGCGCAGCGCGGTGGTGGTCAGGACGGCGTCGAGCGACACGGGCGCTGTACCTTAGGGCCCGCGAATGGACATCTCAATCGCCCTCGCGGTCGATCCATCCCCGCCATCGACGCCTCGATCCAGTGCTCGATGCTCTGCACGAGAATAGCCATGCCCGGGGTGACGCAGACGGGCACGGGTTCCCCCGCGGGGCACCACCGTTAGCCATTGCCCCCGGAACGCACACCGCCCTACCTGATCCGGACTTCGTCGTCAGCGTGCCTCCCGAGCAGGACCTGTCCGAGTACGTGTTCTTCGCGGACCCGACCTACCCCGAGACCAGCCTCGTGCTCGTGCTCGTGCACGGCCGCGCCGGCGACGGCCCGTACAAGGCCGTCGTCCTCGACTGCCTGGGCACCGTCACCGGCTGGCAGCCGGTCGACGCCGGGGAGTTCGAGTACGCGCGCGTGGACCTCGTGACCGGCGACTTCGCCGCGGTGGGCGCGTGCAGCACCGGCCGCCACGAGATCACGAGCGCGGCGCCGTTCGGCCTGTGGGTGTGGGGCAGGGGCACGCCGCGGACCGCGACGTTCACCGCGAACGTCTCCTACGGTCATCCGGGTGGGATGAACGTCACGCCGATCAACGACGTCATCCTGCGACGCTGAGCGACCCGGGTCCTGCAGCCACACGGTTCCCACGAGCTGTCCACGAGCGTGAAACAAGCCCAGGGGGGCCGAAGAGAGCGTCGTCGCGGGCCTGTCCGGACTCTTCCAGGCGCCGTCACGGCCCGCGCGCTGGTGCGAAGTGCGCGGGCCGAAATCGGGGGGGGCGCGCACCATGCAGGCACCCGTGCGCGCGCTCATGGCGGCCCATGGCTACGCCGCCTTCGGCTCGGACGGCGTGCGCCACACCCCGTTCTCACCCGCGTCCGGTGCCGATCTCCCGCGGGTCTTCGACCTGCTCTTTCTTCCTCGCTGACAGTGGGGCGCGCCTGTTCGCGCCCGTCGCTCACGTCGCCGCGGTACGCTCGGTTCATGCTCCCCGGCCACCACATCGGCCACACGACGTCGCACCGAGCTCCCGCGCGGTGGCGTGCGCCCGGCGCCGCCGTGCTGCTCAGCGCGTGCGGGCGCCTCGGCTTCGGCGACGTCACGGGCGACGCCGCGGGGCCCGGCGCGCCGTCGCCGTGCGTGACCGTGACCGGCCACGACGACGACGGCGATGGGCTCGACGACGGGTGTGACCCGTGCCCGCTCCGCGCGGGTGACGCCGCCGACGCCGATGGTGATGGCGTGGGCGACGCGTGTGACCCGCTGGCCCTCGCCACCGAGCGCCTCGCGCTGTTCGATCCGTTCCTGGCCCGGCAGCCCGAGTGGATCTTCGACTCGCAGGAGCAGTACATCCCCGATCAGCTCCGGCTCGCCGGGATCGGCACTGCGATCTCCGCGCGGCAGGTGAAGCCGCCGGGGCGGGAGGTGTTCGAGATCCGCGGCCACGTCAACGCCGTCGGCCCGGGGGACCACGCCGTCTCGCTCCAGATCGGCGACCTCGGCGGGCTCCGGCACTACTTCTGCGACCTCGTGTTGCTCGCAGGCGAGCTGCTGCTGTCGTTCGTCTACACGCTCGATGGTGTCACCTACACACCGATCGAGTTCCTTCCGGTCGGCGGGGTCCTCGATGGCAACGACGTGCGATTGACCCTCGCGCACCTGGCGCCGTCCGTGACCTGCACGGCGACCGTCGGGCTCGCCACCGTGACGGTCAGCGGCGCGATTCCGCCCAGCATCGAAGCCAAGGCGGTGTTCGTCTCCGCGGTCGACCTCGACGTCGACCTCGAGGGGTTCTCCCGCATCGAGTCGCTCCTGACGGCACGGCCGGCGGTCCCGTGACGTTCGGCGAGGCTGCCGAACCTCGAACCCGTGCTGCGCTGACGTAGGCGCATGTCCGACATCGTTTCGTCCTGGCGGACCGGCGGCGGTCACGTCACCATCAGGAGATGCACCACGCCCTGACGGCACCTGTCCTCAAGGCCCTCCTGTCGAGCGCGGCGGTGCTCGCGGGCTCGGCGTACTTCGTCGCGTCGCAGCCCGACGTCACCCGGCACCGGCTGGTGCTCGACGCCGAGGTCCGGTGCGACGCGATCTACCTGACCGCCTGGGATCACGGCGCCGTCGTGGTGTCCCTCCAGGGCGGCGAGCTGCGGCCGGTCACGTTCACCACGCGCGCGTGGCTCACCGACGGCTGTCGCTGGGAGGGCGTCGAGACGCTGGTCCCCGTCGACGCCTCGCACTTCGCCTACGACTACCGCGAGACCGTCCTCGAGTGCGTGCCCGACGCGGTGCCCGCGATCAAGACGCCGCGCCAGGGCGTGGTCACCGTCGAACCGCTCTGACCGGCGCCCCCGCGGAGGTCGCCCTTGCGCCCGCCGCCAGTCCGGGCGACCGTCGCGATGCATGCAGACGCAGTACACCGTGCTGGAGCGGCTGGGCGGCGGCGGTCAGGCGGAGGTGTTCCGCGGCACGGCCGAGTCGATCAAGGGGTTCAAGAAGGCGGTCGCGATCAAGCGCGTGCTGCCGCACCTCACCACCAACCCGCAGTTCGTGGCGATGTTCCTCGACGAGGCGCGCCTGTCGCTGTTCCTCCAGCACGCGAACGTCGTGCAGGTGTTCGACATCGGCAAGGCCGCCGACGGCACGTACTTCCTCGCGATGGAGTTCGTCGACGGGTGTGACCTCAAGGCGCTGATCAGCCACCACAAGGACGCCGAGACCAAGGACATCGGCCTCGCGATCCACATCATGACCGAGGCGTGCAAGGGGCTGCACTACGCTCACACGCTCGACCACCCGCAGACCGGCAAGCCGCTCGCGATCGTGCACCGCGACGTGTCCCCGCCGAACATCATGCTGTCGAAGAACGGCGAGGTGAAGGTCGTCGACTTCGGGCTCGCGAAGGCCGCCAGCCAGCTCGAGATCACCGACGAGGGCATGGTCAAGGGCAAGTTCAGCTACCTGTCACCCGAGGCCTGCCGCGGGCTCGCCGTCGATGCGCGCGCCGACGTGTTCTCGCTCGGCATCATCACGTGGGAGATGCTGACCGGCTGGCGCCTGTTCACGGCCGACGATCCGCACAACACCGTCGAGCTCGTTCGCGCAGCGCGCATCCCCTCGATCAGCGCGCTCAACCCCAAGGTCGATGCCGAGCTCGAGGCGATCGTCCGGCAGGCGCTCGCCCGCGATTCCGACGAGCGGTTCCAGACCGCGGCCGACTACGGCGACGCCCTGTCGCACTGGCTGTTCGCGCGCGAGCTCAAGGTGACGTCGCGCAACGTCGCCACCGCGGTGCGGGACGTCAAGATCGCCCGCGAGCGCGCCGCCAGCCCCAAGCACGGGCTGATCCAGGCGCTGGTCCACGACGAGGTCGAGAAGATGACGTCGCTGATCGAAGAGCAGCTGGCCGCCGGCCCGCCCCCCGAGGCGGTCCGCACCGAGGATCTGGTCGACACCAAGGACTGGGCCGCCGATCTGCTGAACGAGTAGCTCGGTTCCACGGGGCTCCGCCCCGCCCTACGCGGCAAGCCGCGCAGGGTTCCCACCCCGTTTTCGAGACGGTTTCACAGTCTCTCAGTCGAGCTGGTCGAGCGCGCGCTCGTACCGGGTCAACAGCGGCGTGACCGTGACGCCGTGGAGCACGACCGACAGCGCGATCACCGAGATCGTGAGGCCGACGATCTCGCGCGCCAGGCCGACCGTCCCGCCGTGGCGGAGCGCGTAGCCGAGGTAGTCCACGTGGCAGGGCCCTCGTGGGTGATCCACGCGAGGCCGAACACCACGAACGGGAACGCCATGCCGTCGTTGAGGCCGGCCTCGTCGCTGAGGCCGTCGCGCATCCGGTCGTGATCGTCGGCGTCGGCGTCGTTGACCGCGACCGCGCTCGCGAGCGCCGGATCGGTGGGGGCGAGCACGGCGCCAAGCAGCAGCGCCGGGCCGAGGGCGAGCTCGAGCGCGAGGTGCGCGACGGCGGTGATGCCGAGCACCGTCGCGATCATGACCGGGCCCGCGAGCATGAACGCCGCCCGCCACGCGGGGGCCCGCCACGCGGGGGCCCGCCACGGCAGGCGCAGCTTGAGCCCGCCGACGAACAGCGCGACGATCACGGCGACCTCGGTGATCCGCTCCACGTCGACGGCCGAGGCCAGCACGTCGAGAGCGCGCAGGCCCACGCCGAGCGGCCCGAGCGCCAGGCCGAGCGCCAGATCCACCGCCGACGTGGTGATCGGCAGGTCGCGCACGTACGACGACGCGAGCGCCATCAGCAGCAGCACGCCACTGATCAGGGCCATCCAGGACAAGCAGCACATCGGTCGGCAGGTCAGCGAGCAAGCGCCAGGCCGGCGGGCGCGCCCGGGCGGGCACCGTGAGGCCCGCGACCGTGCGCTCCGCGCACAGGTGGGCGGCAGGGGCGCGATTCGCCCGCGCCGGGCGGGCTCCCGGGCTCCGATCCACACACGCCGGAGCTGCAGCTGTATGACTCCGGCATGGCCCGACGCGACCCCCATTCGGTGGCGGATGACACCCAGCCCCGGACCGAGCACCTCGCGCTGACCGCGCGGATCGACTTCGCCGCGCACGTCCTCGACGCCGAGGTCACGCTCCGGTTCACGGCGCCCGCCGTGGGTCCCCTCGATCTCGACACGCGCGACCTGACCATCCACGCGGTCGAGGTCGCGGCTGGCGCGGTGGTCGGCGCCGCGATCCCGCACGTGCTCCATCCGGCCGATCCAGTGCTGGGCGCGCGGCTCCGGCTCGAGCTGCCCTCGGGCACCACCGCGGTGCGGCTGCGCTACCGGACCTCCCCCGCGGCGTCGGCGCTGCAGTGGCTCACGCCCGCGCAGACCGCCGGCGGCGTCCACCCGTTCCTGTTCAGCCAGTGCCAGGCGATCCACGCACGGTCGGTGGTGCCGCTGCAGGACTCGCCGGGTATCCGCATCACGTACACCGCCGCGCTCACCGTCCCGCGCGCACTGACGGCGGTGATGGCCGCCGCGTCGCGCGGGCGGGTGGATGCACCGACCGGGGAGGTGGCGGAGGTGGCGGCGGAGGTGATCGAGCGGTTCGAGATGCCGCAGCCGATCCCGCCGTACCTGCTCGCGTTCGCCGTCGGGGATCTCGCGTGGCGCGACCTGTCCCCTCGCTCGCGCGTGTACGCCGAGCCGGCGATGCTCGAGCGCGCGGCCGCCGAGTTCGGGGGCGTCGAGGCCATGATCGTCGCCGCCGAGGACCTGTTCGGCCCGTACGACTGGGAGCGGTTCGACATCCTGACGATGCCGCCCTCGTTCCCGTACGGCGGCATGGAGAACCCACGGCTGACGTTCCTGACGCCGACCGTGATCGCCGGCGATCGCTCGCTCGTGGCGGTGCTCGCGCACGAGCTCGCCCACTCGTGGACGGGCAACCTCGTCACCAACGCGAGCGCTGAGCACTTCTGGCTCAACGAGGGGTTCACCGTGTACGCCGAGCGGCGGATCGTCGAGGCGCTCGAGGGCCCGGACATGGCCGCGCTCCACACCGCGATCGGGCGCCGGGACCTCGACCACGCGATCGCGCAGTTCTCCGACCGCCCCTCCCTCACGCGCCTGCGCACGGACCTGACCGGCGCCGACCCGGACGATGCGTACTCCAAGGTGCCGTACGAGAAGGGCTGCCTGTTCCTGACGACGATCGAGCGGGCGGTCGGGCGCGACGTGTTCACGCGCTGGCTCAGGCGCTACCTCGCCGCGTTCCGGTTCGGCGCGATCACCACCGACGACTTCCTCGCGCACGTCGAGCGCGAGCTCCCCGGCGTGCTGGCGCGCGTCGACGCCGCCCGCTGGATCGATGGCGAGGGGGTGCCCGACACCGCACCCGCTGCCACCTCGACCCGGCTCGCCGCGATCGAGGCCCTCGCCGGCGAGCCGCCGCCCGACGAGCTCGCGCGCACGTGGGCCCCCGCCGAGTGGATCCTCTACCTCGACTCCCTGCCCCGCCCCGCACCCGAGGCCACGCTCACCGCGCTCGACGCCCGCTTCCACCTCACCGCGAGCACCAACTACGAGATCCTGGTCGCGTGGCTCACTCTCGCGCTCGCATCCGGCCACCACGCCGTCCTGCCCCGGGTCGATGAGGTCCTCGGGACGGTCGGGCGGATGAAGTTCCTCCGCCCGCTCTACCAGGGGCTCGCGCACGACCCGCGCACCCGGGCGCACGCCCACGCGCTGTTCGCGCAGCTCCAGGGCGGCTACCACCCGATCGCGCGCGGCGTCGTCGAGCGCGTGCTCCGCGACGCGGGCTGACCGCGGTCGTCGCCCGAACCCCGCGCGCCAACCCGCCCCGCGGGGATCCCCACCCCGGACTCGAGCACGGGTCACCTCGCCTTCAGGCGAGGTCGTTGCCGACGATCTTCCACACGATCGAGCCGTCGGGCGCGCGCCGCACCGAGGGGGTCGCCGGCGTGATCAGCTCGACGATCACGCGCACGCGCCCGACGACCTTGGGATCGCGGATCGTGGTGACGGTGCGGATCGGGCTGCCGTGCCGCATGACGTCGAGGGTGCGCTCGAGAGTGACGTCGAGCTCGACGCCATCGAGGATCAGCTCGGCCTTGCTACGGGTGACCACGCCGAGCGTGATCTGCGGCCGGCCGGACACCGCGATCGTGATCTCGCCCTTGCCCTCCTGTCCCGCGAACCGGACGCCCCGCACCCGGGACCGGTCATCCGCGATCGCCGCGGGAGAGACGACCACGACGGCGAGGTCCGGCCGCGTGTCCGGCCGCGTGTCCGGCCGCGTGTCCGGCCGCGTGTCCGGCCGCGTGTCCGGCCGCGTGAGCACCGGCGAGACCGAGCCGGCCAGGTGGCGCCGGGTGGGCGAGCCGGCCGCGGTGCGGGGCCCCGCGGCCTCCGCGACACGGCCCGCACGGGCCGCCTCGGCATTCACCTTCGCGGCCTCCGCGGCACGGGCCGCACGGGCCGCCTCGGCATTCACGTTCGCGGCCTCCGCGGCACGGGCCGCACGGGTCGCCTCGGCATTCACGTTCGCGGCCTCCGCGGCACGGGCCGCACGGACCGCCGCGGCATTCACCTTCGCGGCCTCCGCGACACGGGCCGCACGGACCGCCGCGGCATTCACCTTCGCGGCCTCCGCGGCACGGGCCGCACGGGCCGCCTCGGCATTCACCTTCGCGGCCTCCGCGGCACGGGCCGCACGGGCCGCCTCGGCATTCACGTTCGCGGCCTCCGCGACACGGGCCGCAGCCTCGGCATTCACGTTCGCGGCCTCCGCGACAGCGTGGCCGTCGGACCCCGCGCACACTTCGCGGCCTCCGCGGCACGGGCCGCACGGGCCGCCTCGGCATTCACCTTCGCGGCCTCCGCGACACGGGCCGCACCGCCACCTCTGCGGCACGGGCAGCGACCGCCGCCTCACGGCGCGCGGCCTCGGCATCGGCCCGGGCGGCGGCCGCCTCGGCCCGCGCCTGCGCCACCTCGGCGAGTGCGGCCTCGCGCTCCTTGCGCGCCCGCTCGGCCTCCGCGCGCGCGCCGCGGCATCGCCCCCGGAGGCGGCGGCCTGCGCCTGGCTGCGGCTCGCGAGGTCGCGCGCGGCGGCCGCCTCGGCCTTCAGCGCGTCCGCCTCGGCGCGGGCCGCGGCGGCTCACCGCGCGCGCTCGATCGCGGCGTCCGCGACGTCGCGCTCGCGCAGCGCCGCGAGCTCGTCGCGCGCACGCGCGGCCTCCTGCCGTGCCTGATCGGCCTCGCGCCGCGCGCGCTCGACCTCGGCCGCGGCGACCGCCGTGCCTGCGAGGCGGCGGCGCGCGTGCGCTCGGCCTCCCGCTGCGCGACCTTCGCCGCCTCCGTGGCGCGCCCCGCCTCGGCCATGGCACGCCCCGCCTCGGCACGCGCGGTGTCCGCCGCGACGCGCGCGCGCTCGCTCTCCGCCCGATCCACCCGCTCGCCTGCGCGCTTCGCGGTGTCCGCGGCGCGCTGCGCCCGGGCCGCGCGCGCTGCCTGCTCGGTCGCCACGTCGCGCAGGTGCGTGGCCTCGGCCTGGGCCACGGCCGCGTCGTCGCGCGCGCGCGCCGCCTCGGCCTGGGCCGCGACCAGCGCCGCCTTGCCCATCACGGACCTCGCCACGCGCGCCCTCGTCGCGGCGGACTGCGCCGGTCGCGCCCGCTCCGCGACCGCGACCCGCGCCGCCTCGGCTCGCGCCGCCTCGGCCCGCGCCGCCGCCGCCTCGTCGCGGGCCCGCGCCGCCTCGGCCTGCGCCGCGGCCAGCGCGGCCTTCGCCACGCGACCTGCGCCACGCGCGCCGTCGTCGGTCGCCGGGGGACGCGCAGCGGCCGCGGCCCGCGCGACCTCGGCCTCCTTGCGCACGCGCTCGGCATCGGCGTGTGCCCGCGCGAGCTCCTGCTTGCTGTTCTCGGCCTCGGCGCGGGCCTTCGCGGCGTCGCGCCGGGCCGCCTCGAGCTCGCGCGCCACCGCCGCCCGCGCCGCCTCGGCCTCGCGCGCCACCGCCTGCGCATCGCGCTGCTTCGTGGTGTCGCCCTCGCGCCGGACCTGCTGCTTCGCGGCCTCCGCCTCGCGCGCGCGCGTTATCTGTTGCCGCGCCAGCTCGGCCTCCCGCAGCGCGGCCTCGCGCGCCGCCTCGGCCTCCCGCGCCGCCTTCCGGGCGGCCTCGGCCTCGCGCCGGCTCGCCTCGATGTCCCGGGTCGCCTCGCGGGCCGCCACCTCCTGCGCCCGCGCCGAGGCCGTCAGCTTCGCGAGCTCGGCCTGGCTGCGCTGCGCCTCCTGACGCGCCTGCTCGGTCTCCCGGCGCGCACGCGCCGCATCGGCCTGCGCGTCCTGCGCGGCCTTCTCCGCCGCGGCGAGCGCGCGCGCGACCTCGCGGGTCGCCGCGACCGAGGTCTCCTTCGCTCGCGCCGCCTCGCGCTTCGCGCGCTCGGCCTCGGCCTGCGCCGCGGTCGCGGCCGCGCGGGCCCGCGTGATCTCGGCCTGGCTCGCGGCATCGCCGCTCTTCTTCGCGTCCTCGGCGGCCTTCTGCGCGGCGGCCGCGCGCGCGGCCTGCTCGGCGGCGACCTTGCGCAACCGCGCGGCCTCGGCCTGCGCCGTGGACGCAGCGTCGCGCGCCCGCTGCGCCTCGGCGCGCGCCTTCGCCACCGCATCGGCATCGGGACTGGTCGCGGCGGGCGGCGCCGGATCGCGCGGCATCACGACGATCACGAGTTCGGTGCCGTCGGTGCGCACGTCGTAGCGCCCGGGCCGGGCCAGCGTCACCATCACGCGGACCAGGCGCCCGCTGTCCTCCATCTCCTGGAGCCCGACGGTGCTGACCGCCCACGTGTTCGGCGTCAGCACCGTGGCGTTGTCGGGCCCGCTCAGCGCGTCATCGAGCTCCGCGCGCGGCATGTCCACGACCACGCGCGTCGGCCGTTCGAGCTTGTAGACCGTGAACGTCGGGGTCTGGCCACCGCGCACGTGGACCCGCGTGGTCCCGTCCGCCTCGTCCACCGTGACGGCGCGGATCGCGTTGCGGCCTTCGGCATGAGCGCGCGTGTCCGGCGCGGCGAGGACCGCGAGGACGACGAGGGCGAGCGAGGAGAGCGAGCGCGTCTGCATGAGGCCTCCGGGGGGCCTCATGGTTGTCCCTTGTCCCCACCGCCGGGACCAAGTTTTCGTCACCCCCGGCCCCGAACGCGCAGGCACCCGAGATCACGTGTGTTTTTGCACCGGATCGGCCTCACGCGCGGGCCCGGGATCCGCGGCACGGCCGTCGCGCACCGCCTCGATCCAGCCGAGGCCGAACCGGGTGTCCGGCTCGAGGTAGTGGCCCTCGCTCCACTCGTTGAGCGAGGACACGAACACCAGCCGCTCGTCCTCGGTCAGCGCGCTCGCGCGGGCGAACTCGACCGCGCGCACCACCGCGGCCCGGAACCGGTCCGGATGCTCGCCCACCACGACCGGCCACCACGGGTACTTGCGCGGACGCTCGGCGCCGAAGTCCGCGCCGCGCGGCGACGCATCCCAGCCTGGCGACACTGCGGGGTGGTACGGCAGCCCGGCCCGCGCGGCGAGGCCCGGCCACTGGGCCGCGCGGATCGCGACGCGCTCGTCGTAGTCCTGCAGGAACGCGCCCTTCCAGTCCGGCAGCAGCACGTAGCTGGTGACGCTGTCGAAGCCGAGGGTGCGGACCTGCTCGATCACCGCGTCGCTCGGCTCGATCGCCGCGAGGTGCACCTCCGGGAACCCGCCGCTGCGCAGCGCCGCGCGCGCATGGGTGATCGCCTCGCGCACGCCCTCGAGGCCGAGTTCCTGGATCAGGAACGTCGAGTCGAAGATCGAGAAATATGCGCGGCCATCGATGCGCAGGTAGTTGTCGCGCACGAAGTAGCGCTCGGCGAGGTAGCGGATCAGCTCGACGAAGTCCGCGACATCGGACGGCACCAGCCGGTCCGCCTCGATCACCGGCGTGTCCGTTCGTCGGACAGGCAGCACCCGACGCGGCATCCGGTTGGCCCACATCAGCGCGAATGGGAACTGCTGCCCGGCCGCCGAGCCGAGGTAGCCGAGATCGAGCGCGTCCTGGAACACGCGCTTGCCGCGGCACCAGAAGAACCCGTACACGAGCCCGTCGATGCCGTGCGCGCGGCACAGCTCGACGCGGCGCCCGACCTCCACGGGATCGCGATCGTCATAGCGGCCCCACAGCGGCAGCCGAGGCTGCACGTGCCCGTCGAACCGCGGCGGCGACGCGTACACGAGATCCCACTCGGTGAACCCGGCGTAGAACGAGGCATCTCGCTCGGGGATCGAGTGCCAGCCCGGGTAGACGTAGGCGAGGACGCGCACGCGGAGCGTCACCCTACCCGGTGTGCGGCGGCACCGCCAGCGCGCGGGCGCTACGTGGGCGCGGGCGTCGAGCGTGCCGATGGTCTGGCCCACGCCGGTCAGCTCCGCGCCGTCATCGAACGCGCCGCCGACCATGAACCTGGGCGCGCCGAAGTCGAGCACCCGGATCACGCCGTCCGCGCCGAGGTGGAGGTTCGCGGGCTTGAGGTCGCGGTCGACGATCCCGCGCGCGTGCGCCTCGCCGAGCGAGCTGCACACCTGCCGCATCACGCCGAGCACGCCGCGCCACGGCAGCGGAGGACCTGATAGCGCCCGTGTAACACCTCCCCACTCAGGGTGCTCGCGCGCGCCCGCACGCGCTGGCCGCACACCCCGCAGAACGCGGCATCAGCCTCGAGAGGGGCGGCGCAGGCACGGCATCGGCGCTCGGATCACACCCTGCACGACCCGCAGATTCGGTGCATCCGTGGAGCAAGAACAGCGGGCGGACGCGCAGTCGCCGATTCGCCACGAGACGGGCGGTGGCGCGGTGCGAAGGCGGTGCAGAAATTGATACGCGCGTGCCCCCCGGTGTCCTTCCTCGACCGGCGACGAGACCGTGAGGAGAATCCGCCGATGGTGAGGCCTCGGGAACCGCCCGAGCGGCCGCGGCTCGGCCACCCGCGTGCGGCGCGGGCGCGGGTGCAGGCGCGGGCTCCCTGACTCCGGTCATCGACGACCGCCACCGCCACCGCCACCGTCACCGTCACCGTCACCCCGGCTCGAACCGCGTGCCTCCCTCGGCCGTGGGATCGAGGATCAGCCGGCCCTCGATCTCGCTCCCGGCGGCGCCGCCGCGCAGCGGTGCGAACGGCGCCTTCTTGGTCTTGCCCCGCACGACGAGTTCGCGGAGCTGGCCCGCGGTCAGCCGGCGCCCGGCGGTGTCGAACCAGATCACGAACGTGCAGCCCTCGCGGAACCGCTCGCAGCCCCAGCCCCGGCTGCCCGTGATCAGCACGCCGCGCTGGCAACGAGGACACACCAGGTCGACGAGCCTCGCGCCCAGTGCAGGCGCCGCGATACCGGCGCGCGGGCGGACGGGTGCCGTTCCGTCGCCCGCCGGACGCGCACGCTTCAGTGCCGGCGCCGTGCTTCCGTCCCCCACGGGACGCGCGCGCGGACGCGCCGGCGCCGTGCTTCCGTCCCCCACGGGACGCGCGCGCGGACGCGCCGGTGCCACCGCAGGCAGGGCGAGCGACCGGGACGAGCTCGACGCCCGCGCCACCAGCGTCGGTGCCTCGAGACGCGCCAGCGCCGCCCCGTGATCCACGGGCGCGGTTGCATCGTGCGACGACGGGCCCCACGCCGAGCCGGGGGGCGCCAGCGGGACCACCGCCGGGCCACGCGATCCGGAGGTGCGCGCACGCGCGGGCTCGCCGCCGCGGTCACGCGCAGGCGCGTCACCGCGATCACGCACAGCCTCGGCGCGACCGCTCGACGGCGACGCCCCGCCACGCTCGCCCCGGCGCGGGCTCGGCGACGCCCCGCCACGCTCGCCCCGGCGCGGGCTCGGCGACGCCCCGCCACGCTCGCCCCGGCGCGGGCTCGGCGACGCCCCGCCACGCTCGCCCCGGCGCGGGCTCGGCGACGCCCCGCCACGCTCGCCCCGGCGCGGGCTCGGCGACGCCCCGCCACGCTCGCCCCGGCACGGGCTCGGCGACGCCTCGCCACCGCGGGCCTGCGAGACCACCTCGCCGGGCGGCGGCGCCGCGGGCGGCGGGGCACCGCGGATCGCGCCGACCAGCTCCTCGACGTAGCGGGTGATGTCCGCCATGAACGCCGCGCGCGTGTCCTCGCCGCGCGCGATCCGGGCGAGCCGCGCCTCCCACGCCCCGGTCAGCTCGGGCGACGCCAGGCTCTCGACGGGCAGCCCCTCGACGAGGCCGATGCCCATCGGCGTCGGCACCAGGTGTGTCTTGTCGCGCACCACGTAGGCGCGGCGCAGCAGCGTCTCGATGATCGACGCGCGGGTGGCCGGCGTGCCCAGGCCGCGATCCTTCATCGCCGCGCGCGCCTCGTCGTCGTCCATCGCCTTGCCCGCCGCCTCCATCGCGCCGAGCAGCGTGGCCTCGGTGTACCGGGGCGGCGGTGTGGTCTCGCGCGCCAGGGCGCGGAACGCGCCATCGAGCGCCTCGCCTTCGGCGAGGATCGGCAGCGCCGCCGGTGCGGCCCCCTCGCGCTCGCCTCGCTCGTCCCCGCGCCCGCCCCGCTCGTCCCCGCGCCCACTGCCACCGTCGCTCGCGGCGCCGACACCGGCGACCTCCTGCCAGCCGGCGACCAGGCGCACGCGCCCGCGCGCGAGGTAGCGATCCGGCGGCGGCGGCAGCGCGGTCACCATCGGCACCTCGCCATCGCCGGTGTCCCCACCGCGCTCGGCGCGATCGGCGCGCTCGTCGCGCTCGTCGATCCGCTCGGCCGGCAGGGTGTGCGCCGCGCCCGGCCCGACGCGGATCCACACCTCGGTGGCCGCGATCTCCGCGTCCGGGAAGAACACCCCGAGGAACCGGCGCGCGACCAGATCGAACACGCGCAGCTCGTCGCGATCGAGGCCGCCGAGCCGCGCGGTCGCCGCGGTGGGGATGATCGCGTGGTGGTCGCTGACCTTGGCATCGTCGACGACGCGCCGCGACGGCCGCGGCGGCTGGGCGATCAGCCGCTCGGCGAACGGCGCGTAGTCCGGAACCGCCGCGAGCGCGCCGAACACGCCGGGCAGCTCGGGGACCACGTCCGTCGACAGGTGGCGCGAGTCCGTGCGCGGATACGTCAGCAGCTTGTGCCGCTCGTACAGCGCCTGCGCGATCTCGAGGGTGCGCGCCGCCGAGAACCCGAACCGGCGGTTCGCCGTGCGCTGCAGCGACGTCAGATCGAACAGCATCGGGGGCGGCTCGTGCACCGTGCGCGATCGCACCCGCTCGACGCGCGGCCCCACCGGATCCCCCGCCGCGCGATGCGCGTGATCGCGGCCGACGACCTCGTCGGCGAGCGCCCCCGTGGCGAGCCGCGCGAGCTTGCCGTGGCGCCAGCTCGCCTGGAACGTGTGACCGGCGGCGGTCCGCAGCTCGGCGCGGACCTCCCAGTACGCGCGCGGCACGAACGCGCGGATCGCCTGCTCGCGCTCGACCAGCATCGCGAGCGTGGGCGTCTGCACGCGGCCGATCGTGTACAGCGCATCGTGGCCGGCCATCCGGCCCTTCGCGGTGATCGCGCGCGTGGCGTTCATGCCGACCAGCCAGTCCGCCTCCGAGCGCGACCGGGCCGCATCCCCGAGCGCGTCCAGCTCCCTGCCCGGCCGCAGCGCGCCGAGCCCGCGCCGGATCGCCTCGTCGGTGAGCGACGAGATCCACAGCCGCTGCACCGGCAGCTTCGCCTTCGCGTACTGGTAGACGTAGCGGAAGATCAGCTCGCCCTCGCGCCCGGCATCACACGCGTTGACCACCGAGGTGAACCGCCGGTCGCGCAGCAGCGCCACCACCGCCTTGAGGTGCGGCGCGGCGTGCTTGGAGGCCCGCAGCTGGAACGCCGCCGGCAGCATCGGCAGCGTGTCCAGGCGCCACGCCTTCCACCGCTCGTCGTACGCGGCCGGCTCGTCGAGCTCGACCAGGTGGCCGATGCACCACGTGATCACGCGCCGGTCATCCTCGAACGCGTGCTGCCCGCTCGCGCGCACGCCCAGCACGCGCGCCAGATCGCGCGCGACGGACGGCTTCTCCGCGATGAGCAGCTGCACAGGTGTACAGCCTACCTGGAGGGGGTGACGTCAGCGGTCCGCGCGCTCGCGGGCCTTGCGCCGCTGCACGTGCAGCCGCTCCCCGACCCACACCGCGAGCGCGGCACCGACACCGAGGAGGAGGACGAGCGCGACGATCCCGATCCGCATCCGACGAGCACCATGCCACGGGACCGGCCCGGGTGGGCACGGGTGGGCACGGCGGCTCGTTGATCGGCGACCCCATCGAACGGGATGACCGTCCTGATGCGGCCGACAGCCGTGAGAGCATGACGGGATGGGAGCTGCGCGCTGGGCCGTGGGAACCGTGGGCGCCGTGACGATGTTCGCGCTGGCGAGACCGGTCCGGGCGCAGCCCGAGCCAGCCCCCGCGGACGATCCATCCGCCGAGCCGGCACGGGCGAGCCCGCGCGCGGCCACCATGGGCACGATCACCGGCACCGTCGAGGCGCCCGAGCTCGACGCCCCGCTCGCCGGCGCCACCGTCACGATCGTCGGCAGCAAGGCGGTGACCACCACCGACGACGAGGGCCGCTACGAGCTGTCGGCGCCACCCGGCGTCCGCACCGTGCGCGCGACCGTCCCCGGGTTCCGGCCCGAGGAGCGGATCGTCAACGTCATCGGCGGCGCGGCGGCCCCGCTCGACTTCGCCCTGTCGACGCAGCTCCAGCTCAACGAGACGATCGTGGTGGTCGGTGCCCGCATCCCCCGCACCAACGTCGAGGCCACCGTGCCGATCGACGTGGTGTCCCGCGACGACATCGCGCGCAGCGGACGGACCCAGACCAGCCGCGTGCTGCACTCGCTGGCGCCCTCGTACCTGTCGACGCCGCAGACGATCGCGGACGGCTCCGACCACATCGACCCGGCGAGCCTCCGCGGGCTCGGCCCTGATCAGGTGCTGATCCTCGTCAACGGGAAGCGCCGCCACCGCAGCGCGCTCCTCCACGTCAACAGCACGTTCGGGCGAGGCACCGTTGGCACCGACCTGAACGCGATCGCGGTCGGCTCGATCGAGCGGATCGAGATCCTGCGCGATGGCGCGGCCACCCAGTACGGCTCGGACGCGATCGCGGGCGTGATCAACATCGTCACGCGCGACACCACCGCCGTCGTCGACGTCTCGTCGCAGGCAGGGATCACCGCCTCGCGCGACGGCGCCCAGCTCAAGACCTCGGTGAACTACGGATTCAAGCTCGGCCAGGGGTTCGTCAACGTCACCGGCGAGTTCCTCCAGCGCGAGGCGACCGACCGCGCGGGCGCCTACACGGGCACGGTCTACAGCGACGATCCCGTGCTCGACGCCCAGCTCCTCGACGCCCGCGGGCGCTCGAGCAGCGACTTCGCGATGAAGATCGGCGAGGCCGCCTCCACCGCGGGCATCGGCGCGTACAACCTCGAGGTCCCGGTCGCCCCCGCCGTCGTCCTGTACAGCTTCGGCGACCTGTCGCACCGCCGCGGCCGCGCCACCGGCTTCTACCGCCTCCCCAAGGACGAGGCGCAGAACGTCCCGCAGTTGTTCCCCACCGGCTTCTTGCCGGTGATCCGGCCCACGCTCGACGACTCCGCCGTGACCGTGGGCATGCGTCGCCGGGGGGCGTGGAACGTCGATGCCAGCCTGACCCACGGCACCAGCTCGTTCCGGTTCGACATCGAGAACTCGGTCAACGCCTCGCTCGGGACGTCGAGCCCGACGACGTTCGCGGCCGGCTCCGTCCGCGCGAGCGGAACGGTCGCCAACTTCGACCTGCTCCACAAGCTGTCCACCAGGCTCGTCCGCGCCGCCGCGATCGTTCTCGGCAGCGAGCTGCGCGTCGAGCGGTACCAGATCGTCGCGGGCGACGAGCCGTCGTACGCTCTCGGCGAAAGCACGTACGGTAACCCGCCGCAGCCCAAGCTGCCCGGCGCGCAGGTGTTCCCCGGGTTCCAGCCGAACAACGAGATCGACCGCACGCGCGACAACATCGGCGTGTACGGTGGCGTCGAGAGCTCGATCACGCGGCGGATCGCCCTCGACGCAGGCGGCCGGTTCGAGAACTACAGCGACTTCGGGCAGTCCTGGAT
Source organism: Kofleriaceae bacterium (assembly GCA_964203225.1). Taxonomy (GTDB): domain Bacteria; phylum Myxococcota_A; class Polyangia; order Haliangiales; family Haliangiaceae; genus JABFXX01. The sequence continues at coordinate 335,228 of CAXNMK010000001.1, read as the reverse complement.
CGGCAAGGTGGCCGGGCGCGCCACGCTCGCGCCCGGCCTCGCGCTCCGCAGCGCCGCGAGCACGGGGTTCCGCGCGCCGTCGCTGCAGCAGCTGTGGTTCTCGAACGTGTCGACGCTGTTCCTGCCGGACTCCACCGGCGTCCTCCAGCCCGCGCAGGTGCTGACCAGCAACAACGCGAGCCCGGTGACGCGCGCCTTCGGGATTCCCCAGCTGCGCGAGGAGCGCTCGACGAACCTCAGCGGCGGCGTCGCGTACCGGCCCCTCGACAACCTGTCGCTGAGCCTCGACGGGTACGTCATCCGGCTCCGCGACCGGATCGTCCTGACCAGCCAGTTCACGAGCGACAACCCGATCGTCGCCGACATCCTCTCGCCGTTCGCCGGCGTCAGCCAGGCGCAGTTCTTCGCGAACGCCGTCAACACCGACACCAAGGGCCTCGACGTCGTCGCAGACTACGCGCTCGCCACCAGCGCCGGCACCCTCACCCTGTCTCTGCTCGCCAACTTCTCGAAGACCGAGGTCACCCGCGTCAACCTCCCGCGCTCGCTGCGCCAGCGGTTCAGCGAAGATCCGGCCCAGCTCCGCACGTTCTTCTTCGGACGCGCCGCGCAGAACCAGCTCGAGGATGCGGTCCCGCGCCAGAAGGGGTTCGTGTCCGCACGCTACGAGTGGGCGCGGCTGTCGGTGCTCACGCGTGCCAGCTACTTCGGCAAGGTGCGCTACCGCTCGGACACGCCCGGCACCGACGAGACGTTCGGCGGCAAGGTCCTGTTCGATCTCGACGTCGGGTGGCAGGTGACGAACAGCGTGTCCCTCGGCATCGGCGCGGACAACCTCCTCAACACGTTCCCCGACCGCCAGGCCAAGGTCGCCAACACCAGCTTCGGCCGGTTCGTCTACAATCGGAACGTCAGTCAGTTCGGCACCAGCGGCGGCTTCTATTACGGCAAGCTCCAGCTGACGCTGTTCTGACCGCTCCGCGAACACCCGTGCCCCCCGCTCCCAGCCCTCCCGAGATGTTCGGCCCGTACGAGCTGTCCGAGCGGCTCGGGCTCGGGGGCATGGCGACGGTCCACCGCGCCAAGAAGCGCGGGCCCGACGGGTTCGAGCGCAGCGTCGCGCTCAAGCGCATGCTCGCCCACCTCGCCGAGGACACCGCGTTCGTCGAGTCGTTCATCCGCGAGGCCAAGGTCGCGTCGATCCTGCTCCACCCCAACATCGCGCAGGTCTACGATTTCGGCCGGATCGGAGGCGTCTACTACATCGCCATGGAGCTGGTCGCCGGGGCGGACCTGCGCACGCTGCTCCGCCGCGCCAGCCGCGCCAACCAGTCGATCCCGCTGCCGATCGTGCTGTCGCTCCTGGGCGAGCTCGCCGATGCCCTCGAGTACGCGCACACGATGGTCGACGACACCGGCGAGCCGCTGCGGATCATCCACCGCGACATCTCCCCGTCGAACGTGATCGTCGCGCGCACCGGGCATGCCAAGGTGATCGACTTCGGCATCGCGAAGGCCGCGAGCCGCTCGCTCCACACCGATGGCGGGCTCGCCAAGGGCAAGCTCGGGTACATGGCGCCCGAGATCGCGCACGGCCGCGCGATCGGGCCATCCGCGGACGTGTTCTCGATGGGCGTCGTCGCGTGGGAGCTCGTCACCGCGTCACCGCTGTTCTCCGCGCTCACCGACTTCGAGACCATGCGCAAGCTGCGGGAGGAGCCGGTCGCGCCCCCGTCGCAGCACAACCCGCTGTGTCCACCCGAGCTCGACGCGCTGATCCTGCACGCCCTCGAGCGCGATCCGACCCGCCGCCTGGCGAGCGCGGGCGCGTTCCGTCGTGGCCTCGACGCGATCGCCGATCGCGCCGAGCAGCGCGCTTCGGCTGCGCTGGTGGCGGAGTGGCTGCGCCTGATCGCGCCGGCCGAGGACGGGCGCGCCTCCACCGCCAGCCTCGACGGGCGCGACGAGCCGTCCGCGCTGCGCGCCACGTCGCGGACCTTCCTGCGGCGCTCGCAGGAGGAGATCTCCGTGGCCGCGGAGATCTGGGGCGAGGACGCCAGCACCGTCCACCCCGGCGCGGACGCCAGCGCGGACTTCAGCATTCCCAACCTGCGCGCCTCGCAGATCCCCTCGAGTGCGGGCCCGGGCGACCACGCCACCATGGTCACGCCCGGCGCGCGGCCGGCGATCCCGGTGACCGGCCGCGACGGGGCCGCCGCCCGGCCGACGCCGGACCGCCGCCGCCTCGTGATCGGGCTGGGGGCGCTCGTCGTCCTCGGTGCCGCGCTCGGCATCGCGCTGCGACCTGCGCCCGATGCGCCCGCCGATGCCGCCGGCGGCGCCACCGCGATGGCGGTCGTACCGGCACCCGCCGACGCCCCGGCGAGCGAGCCCGTCACCACCGGCGCCGCACCGGATGCGGCCGCGCCGACAGCGCCTCCCGTGGACGCGGCCGATGGCCTCGCGCTCACCACGCCACCAGGGGCCCGCCCCCGGCCGCCCGTCGACCGGCGCGCGCCCGCGCCCGCGCGCGTGGACACCGGCGTTCCCGCCCCGACCCCGACCTCGACCTCGACCTCGACCTCGACCTCGACCTCGCCCTCGACCCCGACCCCGACCCCGACCCCGACCCCGACCCCGACCCCGACCCTGACCCCAGGCCAAGCCCCCGCCCGCGCACCCGCGCCCGGCCCTCCCCCCGACCCAGCCCCCGCCCGCGCACCCGCGCCCGGCCCTCCCCCCGACCCAGCCCTCGCTTGTGCCTGTGACCGCGGCGAAGCCGGCGCGGGTCCCCGTCGTCGCCGCGACCGCCGTCAGCCGGATCTCGGGCTCGCTGCCCGCGATCGCCGGCGTCGGCGACGTGCTCGTCAAGGTGTGCCTCGACGACGCCGGCCGCGTGACGTCGACCAAGCTCGTGCGCGGCCCCGCCACGATGCCGCCCGCGCTGGCGAGCGCGCTCGCGACATGGCGCTACCGGCCGTACCTCAACCAGGAGGGCCACCCCTCGCCGGTGTGCTTCGCGCTGTCCCTGAGGGTCAGCGGCTGACGAGCACCTCGCCGTGACGCCTCGGCGGCCGCTGGGCGCACCACGCCAGGCCACACGTGACCCCGGCGACCCGCGCATCGTTCATGGAGGGGACGGGCAAGAGGTGGGGTTGACGACGGCGACGCTAGAGCGGGAAGTCATCCGTCATGAGCGAGATCCTCGACGACGTGGACTGGGCCGTGGAGCTCTCGGGCCGGGTCGCGAGGCGGCGCAAGCCGCTGTTTGCACGTCAGGCCCAGGGCTCCTGGAGCATGTGGTCCTGGACGAATCGCGGAGTCGGCCAGTCTCGGCGTGGCGCGCGCATGTCGCCCGTCACCTCGTGCAACCCGATCGCCACCTGCCTCCCGTCGTCCACCGGATGCCCCGTGTCGGCGTCGCGCATGGCTTCCTGCGCGGCGCGTAGCTCATGGATCCGCGGGTCGGGGATGCGGCGCAGCCACCTTGCGGCCTCGGGCTCGCCCCACGCGCGAAGCGGAGGGCTCCGAGGTCGTGCCACCAGGATCTCACCGTGGTCGCACGCTCGCGCGGCGAGTTTGCTACCGTCATGTCACCAGATGTCCCCCGACGCCTCGAGCTTCACCCACCGCGGACGGCGGATCGCCTACACCACCTACGGCACCGGGCCGCGGGTCGTGGTCCTCACGCACGGGCTGCTGATGGACAGCCGCATGTACACCAGGCTCGCCCCGCTGATCGCGGAGCGCGGCCACCGCGTGATCACCACCGACATGCTCGGGCACGGGGCCTCGGCGCAGCCGTACGACATGAGCGCGTACTCGATGCAGCAGTTCGGCCGGGACGTGATCGCGCTGCTCGACCACCTCGATCTGCCGCAGGCGGTGATCGGCGGCACCTCCCTCGGCGCCAACGTCTCGCTCGAGGCCGCCGTCGCCGCGCCCACGCGCGTGCGCGCGCTCGTGCTCGAGATGCCGGTGCTCGAGAACGCGCTGCCCGCCGCCGCCGCCGCCTTCGTGCCGCTCGCGCTGTCGCTGCGCGCCAGCCAGGGCCTGATGGGCCTGCTGTCGAAGGCGACCCGCCTGATCCCGCGGACCCACTTCCTGATCGACCTGCTGATCGACTTCGTGCGCCGCGATCCCGCCGCCTCGATCGCCGTGCTCGACGGCCTGATCTTCGGTCGCGTCGCACCGCCGATCGAGGAGCGCCGGCTGCTGCCCCACCCCACGCTCGTGATCGGGCACATGCGCGATCCGATCCACCCGTTCAGCGACGCCGACCGGATCGCCAAGGAGATGCCGCAGGCGCGGATCGTCGAGGCGAGCTCGATCGTCGAGTGGCGCCTCCGTCCTGATCGGCTCAACCGCGAGCTGCTCCGGTTCCTCGACGAGGTGTGGCTGCCGCAGCGGGTCGCCGCCGCGTGATACCGTGGGCGGGATGCGCCGCCTGTCCGCCACGCTGGCCCTGAGCGCGGCGATCTCCGCGCTCGGGCTGCTGGCGGCGTGCAAGCCGGGCGACGTCGGCGCGGTGCAGGAGCTGTGCGCGCGCGCGGCCACCATGTACGACCGCTGCGAGGACCACGGCGACGTGAAGGGCCAGGCCTGGGAGATCGTGCTCGATCGGTGGCGGGGTCTGTGCCGCGCCTCGATCACCGGCGAGACCGACCAGCTGCTGCCCAACGCGCGCGCGCTGTGGAACGAGCTCCCCGACGACCTGCGCGCCGGCCTGCGCGTGCAGGCGGAGTGCGGGGCCGCCGCGACCACGTGCGAGGCGTACCGCGCCTGTGATCAGGACGCCGAACCCAGTGCGCCGGCCTCCGGGCCGCCCGCACGCAAGGCGCCGCTGCTGGTCCCGGGCGGCTGACGCCCAGCGGTCCGCTGGCCTCGGCCACATGGCATTCCAGTGTGCTCCGGCCATGTGCTGCTTCTCGGTCGCGCGTCCGGTCGGCCGGCTCGATCCGCGGTTCCGGATCCCCGGAGACCTGCCCAGGAGCAGGCACAGGCTGGAACCCCGCCACGATGCGCCAAACCAGGCCCACGGCCGGGGCCCATGGTAATAACCGTCCGGACGTACCGGATCGATGCGCATCGGCGACATCTTGCTGCACCACGGTTGGGTCGATGACGACAGCCTTGCGCGTGCGCTGGCTGCTCAGATCGACACGGGCCAGCGCCTGTGCTCGCTGCTGATCGCCCAGGGCGGGCTCGGGTTCGACCAGGCGTCGCGCGCGCTCGGGGAGCAGCTGTCCGTGCCCGCGGTGCTGCACCGCCACCTCGAGCACCGCGACGACAGCCTCGCCGCGCTGATCCCCGCCGAGCTCGGGCGGGGTGCGATGGTGGTCCCGATCGGCCGGCAGGCCAACGGCACCGTGATCATCGCCGCCCGCGATCCGTCGCCCGCGCTCGCCGCCCGCCTCGGCCGGACCATCTTCGGGCCGATCATGCTCGCCGTGGCGCCGGCGCGCTACATGGAGCGGCTCGTCGAGCACAGCTACAACCCGCGACCGGTCGCCGCCACCCAGCCGCCCCGGGCCACCACCCAGCCGCTGCCCCGGGCCGCCACCCAGCCGACGCCTCCACCGCCGGAGCCGGATCTCGGATCATCGACATCGACATCGACATCGACATCGACATCGGCATCGACATCGGCATCGACATCGACATCGGCATCGACATCGACATCGACATCGAGACCGCGGCCCCGGCCCCGGCCCCGGCGCCGGCCCCGATCCCCGCGCCCGCGCCGACGGCCGGGATCCCCCGCCGCGCGAGCACCGCGCTGCCGGTCTCGATCCCGACCCAGAAGCTCGCCCGCGGCAAGAGCGCCAAGGGCAGCATCGAGGCCCTGATCGAATCGTTCGGTGACATCGATGACATCCCGTGGCTCCTCGACGTGGTGATGGCTTACGTGGGGACCCGGTGGACCCATGCGGTGCTGCTCGCGATCGATGGCGCGGTGGCACGCGGCCAGCTCGCCGTCGGGGCCGGGCTCCAGGACGCTCCGCCCGCGTCGATCGAGGTGCCGCTCGGCACGCCGACGATCGTCCACCAGGCGTACGCCCAGCGGCGCCTGATCGACCTCGCGCCTGCCGGCACCGGCGCGGCCCAGGCGCAGCTCGTCACCCAGCTCGGCGGACGCGCGCGATCCCGTGGCCGCGCCGCTCCAGCTCGCGGACCACGTCACACACGTCCTCGTCGTCGGCGATCCCCGGGCCGAGGAGGCCGCCGACGCCGAGATCGATCTCGCGCGGCTGGTCGAGGCGATCGACGAGGCGCGCGCCCGCCTGAGCTGACGCACGCTTCGCGACGACGAGCGCGAGGTCGACCGCGGCTCAGCCGTGGAGCGCCAGCGTGCCCCGCCGGGCGCGCAGGATCACGCCGCAGTGGGCGCACGCGATCGCCGTGCCGCGCCCGGGCTGGAGCGCGCCCCCGCAGGCAGGGCATGCCCGCGCGCCGATGTCGACGGCGAGCAGGCTGACCAGCTCGCCCCGTTCGCGATCGATCAGCACCGGCGCCCCGCCGAGGCGCTCGAACCGCGCGAGCACCCCCGCGAGGTGATCGACCGAGATCCCGAGGTGCGCGGCCAGCTGCGCGCGCCCGATCCGGCCCTGCAGCGCCACCGCGGTCAGGACCTCGCCGAGCAGCGCGCGGTCGTAGCTGGCGACGCCGGGCCCGAACTGCACGAACCGCAGCTGGAACCACGCGTGCACGGCGACCGACAGCAGGTAGAACAGCGGGAGCGCGAGCAGCACGATGCCCGGGGAGCGGCACGGTCCGACAGCCACCGCACGTGCAACCGCCAGCCGAGCTCGGCGACCAGCGCACACGCGAGGTACGCCCCGCCGATCCACGCCACGCGCCGGCGCGCCCCGCGGTACGTCGTCGCCATGCCGCTCGCGGAACACCCGCCACAGCGCGCGGCGAGACAGCGGCAGGACGTCACCCGCGGCGACCGCATCGAGCGCCGCCCGCGCAGCCGCGAGCTCGACGGCGGCGGGCAGCGGCGCGAACGCCTCGCGCGCGCAGTGCCGGCACCGCCACACCCCCTCGCCGACGGCCGCGCAGTCGCCGCCGCAGTGCGCGCAGCGATCGCCCGCCTCGCGCGGCGGCGCCCGCAGTGCGCGGTCGGCATACGTCAGTCCGACCTCCGCGCGCACCAGCTCGATCAGCACCGCGGCCCGCCCGTCCACGCCGGCAGCCCACGTGATCGGCACCACGCCGTCGCGATCGAGCAGCGCCTCTGCGTCCCGCCGCCAGCTCGCCCGCCGCAGCGCCTTCACGCCGCGCACCAGGTACCAGGGCAGCAGCACGACGTGCAGCGCCGCGCCGAGGACCGCGCCCATCACGATCGGCATGCCGCCGATCCCGATCGCCAGCGCACTCAACATCGCGAGCACGACCCCGGCGATCACGACCGGCGACTCCGACACGTTGCGCGGCCCGCCCGCGAGCAGCACCAGCGCGAACACCGCGATCAGCACCGAGCCCCGGCACCACCGCCCCGAGCCCGCCGAGCAGCTCGCGCACGAGCGTCTGCCACCGCAGCGCCCGCCCCAGCCGGAGCCGGGCGAGCGCCACACGGGCGGCGGCGAGATCCTCGGCCGATGACGCTCACGGGGCTCGACCGAGACATCGGCCGCGCACCGCGGATCATCGAGGGCTCAGCGGCCGCCACGACGGCCGCCGCCCGCCCGGCCCGCCACCGCCGCCGGGACGCGCACCGCCACCGGGACGCGCACCGCCACCGGGACGCGCACCGCCACCGCCGGGACGCCCGCCACCGCCACCGCCGACGCGCGCCGCCACCGGGACGCGCACCGCCACTCCCACCGGGACGCGGTCCGCCGCTCGCCACCGGGACGCGACACCGCCGCTCGCCGCCGGGACGCGGACCGCCACCGCCGCCACCGGGACGGGACCGCCACCGCCACCGCCACCGGGACGGGACCGCCACCGCCACTCGCCACCGGGACGCGCACCGCCACCGCCACCGGGACGCGCCACCGCCACCGCCGCCGCCACCGCCACCGCCACCGCCGACGCGCCACCGCCACCGGGACCGCCACCGCCACCGCCACCGGGACGCGCACCGCCACCGCCACCGACCACCGCCACCGCCACCGCCACCGCCACCGCCACCGCCACCGCCACCGCCACCGCCACCGCCACCGCCACCGCCACCGCCACCGCCACCGCCACCGCCACCGCCACCGCCACCGCCACCGCCACCGCCACCGCCACCGCCACCGCCACCGCCACCGCCACCGCCACCGCCACCGCCACCGCCACCGCCACCGCCACCGCCACGCGCCACCGCCACCCGCGGTCGACGCGCCTTCGGCAGCAGCGGGGCGATCTCCTGCTCGCTCAGGTTGCGCCAGCGCCCGACCGGGAGCTGCCCGAGCTGGATGTGCATGATGCGCACCCGCTGCAGCGCCTCGACGTCATGGCCGAGCGCCTCGCACATCCGCCGGATCTGGCGGTTCAGGCCCTGGGTCAGGACGATCCGGAACATCTTGGGCCCGAGCCGCGTGATCTCGCACTTCTTCGTCGTGGCGTCGGACAGCCGCACGCCCGCGGCCATCACGTCGAGGAACGTCGCGTCGAACGCGCGATCGACGGCGACCACGTACTCCTTCTCGTGCTTGTGCTCGGCGCGCAGCACCTCGTTGACGATGTCGCCGTCGTTGGTGAGGAGGATCAGCCCCTCGGAGTCCTTGTCGAGCCGGCCGATCGGGAACACGCGCTCGTCGTGGTTCACGAAGTCGACGATGTTGCCCGCGACGCTGCGCTCGGTCGTGGACGTGATGCCGACCGGCTTGTTGAGCGCGATGTAGACCGGCTTCGACTTCTTGCGGGCCTGGCCGACGGTGTCGCCGTCGAGCTTGACCTCGTCGCCGTCCTCGACCTGGGTGCCGAGGGTCGCCGGGACGCCGTTGACGGTGACGCGGCCCTCCTCGATGAACGTGTCCGCCTCGCGGCGGGAGCACGCGCCGCTCTCGCTCAGGTACTTGTTGAGCCGCACGGGATCCCGATCACTGCGGCGCGAGGAGGGTGCGCATGTCCTCCTCGGCGGTGTCGTTGATGTACGTGATGGTCTGGCGGCGCAGGCGCAGCTTGGTCGCCTTGTACGCGTGGCGCGCGAGACCGCCGAGCCGCGTGGCCTCGGCCATGGCGCGCGCGGCGAGCTCGGCGGCGGGCACCACCGCGTCGAGGTAGCCCGCGGCGAGCGCGCCCTCGGGATCGTAGATCTTCGCCCCGAGCGTGGCGTGCACCATCTCGGTGGGGTGCAGGCGATCGCGCGCGAGCTCCATCGCCAGCACCGGCACCGGCAGCCCGATCGCGACCTCGTTGAGGCCGATCTTGTACGCGCCCGCCGCGCCGATGCGGACGTCGCCGGTCAGCACCACCAGCGCGCCGCCCGCCATGGCGTGGCCGGTCGCCGCGATCACCAGCGGCAGCGGCAGCCCGTACAGGCGCATCAGCAGCGCGGAGCCCTGCTTGAGCAGCGCGGTCGCCGCAGCCGGGCTGCTCATCATGACGCGCAGGTCGAAGCCGGCGCAGAACCGCTCGGGCCGGCCCGCGAGCACGACCGCGCTCGCCTCGGCCTCGGCGCGATCGAGCGCCGCGAGCAGCGCGTCGATCATCGCCGCGGACAGCGCGTTGGCCTTGCCGTCGTCCATCGTGATGACGGCGACCTTGTTCTCGAGCTGGTAGGTCAGGGGTTCCGACACGGGCCGAAGGCTAGCAGGCCCTGGCGTCGCGAACGCCCACACCGGTGGTGGAATCCACCACGCCGGCCCGCGTGCGCGACGCCCGCCGCGGTCGCCTCCGCCCCGCCGGCGAGAACCCGCCGGCACGGATCGGCCCGTCCGGGTCACGGCGCGCGCCGTGCTGGCGCCTGTCCCCATGCGCCCCCTCCTCCACGCCACCGCCGCGCTCGCCGCGGGCACGCTGACCCTCGCCGCTCAGGCCGCTCGCGCCGAGCCCCTCACCGTCGCCGCCCGACAGGCCGCCGATCGGCCGTACGAGCTGGCGGTGCGCGTCGGCGGCTACGGGTTCCGCCGCGAGGGCGACCCCCGGCCTGGCGAGGGCTGGACCGAGTGCCGGATGAACGGCATCGGCGTGTTCGGGACGCGCGCGCTGTCCGGGCCGCTGTTCGTCGAGGCCGGCCTCGACTTCTACGCCACGGCGGACATCCCGCTGCCGGCCGCCGAGGGCGGATTCGCCGCGCCGCGGGCCACGTCGATCGGCTCGACGGGCGCCCCCGGCCGCCGCAACGCGCCCGGCTTCGTCAACATCGGCTACCGCGCGAGCCTGACCTGGGCCGATCACACGGTGACGCCTGCTCGCGCACCAGGCTCGCGTGCCGATGTTCGGGGATGCGCCCGTCGAGCTCGGCCTCGCCCGACGAGGGCGTGCTCGAGTCGCTCGGCCCGCCACCGAGCCGGTGTACGGGGCGCTGTTCGCGGACGCGTTTCCCGACGACGGCGGCGCCGATCACGACACCCAACGTCACGCGCGCCCTCGCGAGCTTCCAGCGCACGATCGTCTCCGGCTCGAGCCGGTTCGATCGGTTCATCGCCGGCGAATCCGGCGCGCTGACCGCCGCCGAGCAGCGCGGGTTCGCGCGGTTCAACTCACCGGCGCTCGGCTGCACGAGCTGCCACGCCGGGTTCGACTTCACGACCGCGGGTGCCCAGTTCTTCAACACCGGCCTGTACGACCTCGACGGCGCCGGCGCCTACCCCGCCACCGACACTCGGGCTCGCCGAGGTCACCGGCGAGCCCACGCACGTCGGCCGGTTCCGCGTGCCCTCGCTGCGCAACGTCGCCGTCACCGCCCCGTACATGCACGACGGCAGCGTCGCGACGCTCGCCGAGGTGCTCGACATCTACGCGCGCGGCGGCCGGCGGATCGACGAGGGACCGCTCTCCGGCGACGGCGCGACGAGCCCGATCAGGAGCCCGCTGGTGCACGCGTTCGCGATGACCGCTGACGACCGCGCCGATCTGCTCGCGTTCCTCGGGGCGCTGACCGACGACGCGCGGCTCGCCGACCCAGCACTCGCCGATCCGTGGAACTGACCGGCAACCCGACTCACTGGCAGACCTGCTGCCTCCCGCAGGTCCCGCGACACCTCGATGACGATCCCGTCGTCAGCGCCTGGCTGCTACATCGTGACGATGGTCGCGTCGACGCCGCGGGTTGCGAGCAAGTGGTCGAGATCGTCCGGGTCACTCGTCAGTAGTTGATCTCCGTTCTCGACGACGAGTGCGACATGCCCATCGATCACGTCGTCTGTGCCGGCGAGCGCGAGCAACTCCCCTGTGCGTTTGTCGTCTCCTGGCCCGAGTGCGCGAACCCCGACACCCGCCAGTACCTTCGAGAGCAGAGCTTGCCTGGCACCCTGTCGCCAGACCTGAGCGACGACGCCCGCACTGGTCCACAACGAGACGCGCCGCTGCTGCAGGACGCGAAGCATCGCCCCCACCCGCCGGTCGCGCTTTTCCACCGCGACGAACGCACCCGCGTCGAGGACAGCCTTCACTTGCGCTTCTTTCCGCGCGGGGATCCCAGCCCCAGGGCATCGGCTGCATCCGTGAGCTCGCGTGTCGTGAACGAACCAGCCTCCGCCTCCCACTGATCGAGGGCCTGACCAAGCGCCTCGTTGCGAACTCGATCTGCCGTTGCCTCGGCGATCCACGCCGAGAGGCTGACGTTCGCGCGCTTCGCGGCCTTGCGTGCGGCAGCTCCCAGCTTGGGGTCCAGCGTGATCGAGAGCCGGTCGACGTTCATACATACGAGCGTATTAGATACCAGCATATGCGTCAACCTGTAGCGAGGCGGCGGTGGGGCGCGCCCGTCGACGCAGCACCCCGGGCGAGGCCACGCTGCTGCGGATCGAGCGGGCACATCACGGGCAGAGCATGGCGGCACCACAGCGCCCGCTCGCGCAGTCGCGGTCGCTCTCGCAGGCGGCGCCCGATCCGCAGGCTGCGCAGCTCCAGCCGCAGTCGACGCCGGTCTCGAACCCGCTGACCACGCCATCCCCGCAGCTCGGCGCCGCGCACACGGCGGCGGTCGTGCATGCGTTCGACTGGCAGTCGGACGGCGCCGTGCAGGCCTCGCCATCCTGGCACGCGCGACACCCGCCGCCACAGTCGAGATCGGACTCGGCGCCGTTGCGGACGCGGTCGAAGCACGTCGGTCCGGGGGTGCCGTCCACACACGCCCCCACCGCGCACGGCGAGAGGTGGACGCGCAGGGCGAGCGACCGCCGAGGCTCGTAGGCGCCGTCGACCCATAGCATCACGTCGGGAGTGAACACCGACTCGATCAGCGCGTTGTTCGTGATCTCCGCGAGCGAGACCTCGCCATCGCGATCGACGTCGAACAACGTGATCGCGTCGGGGTGCCCCTGGGGATCGGCGAGGATCATCGCGCGGAGCCCGCGCGCCGTCTCCGCGAGCGCGTCCTCGCCCACGCCGCCGCGCAGCACCGCCGTGTACCCGCCCTGCCCGTCTGGCGTCAGCTCGGCCTCCATCGCGTCGATGACGATCACCGACGGATCGACGTCGGCGATCGCCGGCAGCCGCAGCGTCGCCAGACCGAGCACCCGCGCGGTGGCGGTGCGGTTCGAGACGAAGCCCCCATCGACGATCCGCCCGCCGAGCACCTGCGCCTGATCGCCCTCGGCGCCGACGTAGGTCACCCCGACGGCGCCGTCGTTGTCGAGATCGTCGGCCTGGATCTCGACCACCGAGGCGAACGCGCCGGCGCGGATCATGTCGGCACCATGGGTGTTGAGGTTGCCGCCGAGCTCCAGCAGGTTGAAGGCGCTCCACAGCTGGTTGTCGGCCCGGCCCTGGCCATCGAGGTTCACGGACACCTCGTCGCGCAACGTCGAGTTCGACGGCAGGACCACCTCGTCGACCACGAACCGGTGGACCGGGCCGGTGAACGGGCCCACCACGTCCGCGTCCCCGCCCGGTCCCGGCGCGCCTCCACATGCGGCCCCCGTCACCACGAGCATCACGAGCATCACGAGCGTCTGCGTCATCACGAGTCTCCGGTGCATGGCCACAGCATGCGACCTGCGAGCCGCGCCTACGACGCAAACCGCCGGCAGCGGCTGACAAGGTTCGGCAAGGAGGCCCGGGACCAGAGGGTCAGACAGGTCAGACAGGTCAGACACCCGTTCACCACCTGCGCCGCGGCGCCCGACAGAGGTGAAGAACTGGTGATTTTGGGTCTGACCCTCAGCGAAAGGCGCTGACGCGCAGCGTGCCGGGGCCGGCGTCGGCGTCGTTCCGATCGTCGATCACCAGATGGAGGTAGGCGACCTGGGCGAGCGAGAACCCGGGGCTCTTCCAGTCCGGGGCAGCGAGGTCGAGCGAGATGGGGTGAGGGCCGGGGCCGAGCGCCGGGACGTCGATCCGGAACCGGCACGCCTCCGAGGGGTCCTGGTGCTTGAGGTAGACGAACAGGACGGTCGGCAGGGCGGCGCGCGCCTCGATGGTGAACGTCAGCGTGCGCCGTGAGGTCGCGTCAAGTTCCACCGGGGCGCGGACATCGACCCAGCTGTTGGTCGCGCCCTCCAGGGCGAACGCGAACTGCACGCCGGCCGGCGCGGCGGCGATCTCCACGCGCGCAGCCTCGCGGGCGGCCAGTGACCAGCTCGAGGGGTAACCGAGGTCCGCCACGTGCGGCGCGGTGGGGAGCGCGTCACCTTCGAGCCGCGGGTGATAGATCTGCGCCCGGCCGCCGAAGTCCTCGACGAGCTCGAAGTCCCTCGGGTGCTCGGCGATCCACTGCTCCGCGCGCTGGTTCGTGACGAACTCCGACTTCCAGACGACGATCCAGGTCACGCGCTCGAGTGCCAGGAACGCGCGCCACTGGCGATAGGTCGCGGCGCGCTGGCCGACCGTGGAGCCCTCGTCGCCGTCGACCGACATGTACACGACGCGGTTGAGCGCGCGCGACCCGAACAGGGGGGACACGAACCGATCGTTGACGAAGCTCACGACGGTACCGGCCGCGGCATGCTCGTCGAGCCAGTGGAAGGCCGCGCCGATCTCGCCGAACACCAGGGTGTAGTGGTCGCGCGGACTCCAGGCTTCGTGGCGCCACTTCGCGAGCACCGTCGGGAGCTGAGGTCTCGTGGCCGCGAGGCCCGCGAGCCCCGCGAGGCCGATGGTCGCGACGATCACCGCGCGCTCGAGGCGCGTCAGCCAGGTGCGCTCGGGGGTGAGCGCCCCGACGACCTCGAGGACGTACGCCAGCGCCAGCAGCGCGAAGCCCTGGACGGCCACGACGTAGCGCGGCGTGTGGAACGGGTTGACGGTGAGAAACGCGAGCACGGTCAGGGGCGTGGCGAGGAGGACCTTGACCACGAGCCACTGGCGCCGCCGGAACGCGGCGACAAGCCCGACGAACATCGCCACGACGCCGGCGGCGAACAGGGGGCCAAACCCGGTCTCCGTGTTGTAGGCGGGCACGCCCTGGAACGTCTCGTGAAACGGATAGCGCCACCACCGCGAGGTCTCCGGGACGAACCAGCCTCGCATCTCGGTGTTGAACACGATCTCCGTCGGGCCGTCGAACAGCACCGTGCTGCCGATGGTGACGCGGTTCGGGAACAGCGGATTGCCGGTGTCGACCCAGTTGCGGCCGAGCCAGAGGCCGCCGCCGATCCCGAACAGCACGAGGGCGAGCACGATCCTGGCGCTCGCCCGGGCGAGCCCACCGCGGACCAGGGCGCGGCCGACCGTGCGGCTCAGGAGGACCACGACGATCGGGGCGCTGAAGTAGACGAACGAGACCTTCACGCCCAGCGCGAGCCCCGAGGCGACCCCGCACAGCGCCACGTCGACGTAGCGGCCCTGCGCCGCCGCCACGATCGCCCACGCGAGCGCGGCGAGCACGAACGCGGCGAACGCGACATCGACGTAGCCGCTGATCGACTGGACGACGACGATCGGCGCCAGCATCGTCGCCGGGACCAGCCAGACCAGGCACCGCGTGAGGCCGAGAGCCTCGGCGGCCGCGCGAACCGCCACGCCCGCGACGAGACCCGACGGCAGCAGCGCGATGCCCGCGACCAGCAGCGAGCCGCCGGTCGCGCCACTCCACAGGTAGTAGAACAGCGCGTGCAGCTCACCCGCCTGGGGATAGAAGAACTGCCGCGCGGGATGCGCAAAGCGATCGAGCGAGTGGGTCTGCGCGGCGTGGAGGACGGCCGTGAGGTGGTAGTTCAACGTGTCCTGCAGGGTCGACGGCGCGAGCAGGCCGATGCCGGCTGCGAGCATGTAGACGAGCGCCGTGAATACCCCCAGCCCGATCCCGAGGCGGCTCGGCCGCGTCGCGAGGGCGAACGCGCCTGCGAACGGATCCGGCGCGGGTCGCGGGTGGCGCCGGCGCCACAGCCAGCCGCTCAGGAACCAGCCGCCGAACAGGGTCACGACGATCGCGAGCGTGAGCGCGCGCACCGGCGTCGGCGCGAGCTGCCCCGAGCCGAGCAGGACCTGGATCGTGACGATCCACCACGATGCCCCGACGAGGCAGGCCAGCATCCGGAGCGTCGCACGACGCTCGAACAGGTGGGTCCACGGCCAGATCGCGAGCGCGAGCAGCGCGTGCGCGAGGAACGGCAGGATCGTCGCCATGACTAGCGGAGCGCGGCCAGTGCGGCCGCGATCGGCGGCCCGATCGCGGCCCAGTTCCACATGACATAAAGGGCGAGCACCACGACCAGCCCGACGAAGGTGGCAAGCTGAGCGGTTCTCACCGGGGCACCATCCGTCGCGGCGGGGTCAGGACTTGATCTGGAAGCCGCTGACCCCGAGCGTCGCGCGGCCGGCGTCGGCGTCGCTGGCGTCGTCAACCACCAGGTGCATGACGGCCACGCTCGCCAGCGAGAAGCCGGCGGTCTTCCACTCCGGGTCGGCGAGCGGGAGCGAGACCGTGCGAGGGCCTGCGCCAAACGCCGACACGTCGACCCGGAACCGACACGCTTCGGCCGGGTCCTGGTGCTTGAGGTAGACGTAGAGGACCGTCGGCACGTCCGCCTGCAGCTCGATCTGGAACGTCAGCGTCTGCATCGCGGTTGCGTCGATGGTGAGCGGGGCGAACACATCCGCCCAGCTGTTGTTCGCGGTCGTCAGCGTGACCGCGAACTGCGTGCCCGACCCCGCCGCGGTGATGTTCGCCTGTGCATTCTCGACGGACGACACCGTCCAGCTGGCGGGCTTGTCGAGCTCGGGCAGCGCGCGCGTGACCGGCGGTGGACGCGGCGCCATCGCGAGGGGCTTCGTCAGCGCGGGCGTGGGCGGCGGCCGAGCGGGATCGGCGTCCTTGCAGCTCGCGACGAGAGTGATCGTCGCGAGGGCCGTCGTCGCGAGGGCCATCGGTGCGAGAAGCTGACGCATGCGGCGCCAGGATGCCACGGCCCGGGCCGCGGCGGGCGCGCGCGCGCGGGTGTGATCGAGCAACGCGCGCGGCCGGCAGCGGCGATGTATGATTCCAGGTAGTGCACGCCTCCCATGGTCCGTCCCGCGAGCTGCGCTCGCTCCTGGTCATCATCGGCCTTGGACTCGGCGCCGGGGTGGCGCACGCGCAGCCCGCCCCTGCTGCCGACGCCAGCAAGGGCGACGCCAAGGAGCTGATGCAGCTCGGCGTGAAGCTGATCAAGTCGCAGGACTACCTGGGTGCACTCGCCGTGTTCAAGGACGCCTACCAGCGGTTCCCGAGCGCGAAGATCCTCCTCAACATCGGCACCACGCTCAAGCTCCTCGGCCGGAGCGCCGACGCGGCCAACGCGTACCAGCGCTACCTCGGCTCCGCGGACGCCGATCCCGCGCGCTCGGCCGAGGTCACCACCGAGATCACCACGCTCGACAAGGAGCTCGGCCAGCTCGAGATCGCGGCGCCCGCCGAGGCCGAGCTCCAGCTCAACACGGGCGACTGGGTCCCCGCCGCCCTCGGCGCGCGCTACCGGCTCGTGCCTGGCCCGTACACCCTGCGTGCCCGACGCAAGGGCTTCCAGCCGTTCGAGGTCACCGGCGCAGTCACGGTCGGGCAGGTCATGCCGGTCACCGTCGAGCTGATCGTGGACCCCGAGCCCGTCGCCGAGAAGGTGTTCATCTCCGTGCCCTCGGAGGTCGAGCGCGCCCGGCCGCGGAGCCGGTTCGGGGTGCTCGCGATCGGTCACTTCGACATCAATGGCGGCGGCGCCGCACTCATCGGTGGCGTGTTCGACGTGACCCGCCGCCTGCAGGCCCGCGCGGCCGGCATCGTCGGCCCCAACTTCGGCGGCTTCGCCGGCGCCAGCTTCGCGTTCCTGCCCGGCACGCTGCGCCCGTTCGTCGCCGCCGGCATCCCCGTGTTCTTCAACGACGGGGCGCGGTTCGGCGTGCGCGGCGCCGCCGGGCTCGAGATCGTGGCAAACCGCCACTTCGCCGTGATCGTCGAGGTCGGCGTCGAGCACGTGTTCAATCCCCAGATGGTGGTCGAGTTCGGCGGCACGCTCCGCACGATCAACGCCACCTCGTTCATTCCCGCGATCGGCGCGTCCGCGCGCCTGTAGCGCTACCGGGGCGCGGCCGGCGTGAGCGCCTCGCGCACCCGCGGCGACAGCTCCGGATCGAAGTAGCTCGGGCCCTGGGCCTCGGCGAGCGCGCGCTGGACCTCGGCGAGATCGGACGGCACCTCGATCAGGTCGACCATGCGGATGCAGGTCACGGCGCCGTCGCGCTCGCCCACCAGGACCACGCGCCGGGTCCCGCTCCGGCGCCTGAACTCGGCGAGCAGCAGGCGATCCCGCCCGAGATCCATGACGACGACCCCCGGGTACCGCTCCCGCACCAGCCGCGCGGTCGCGCGTGCCTCGACCAGCCCCGGGGTGGGCCAGGCCACGCCGTGGTGGTGGAGCACCGTGACCACGGTGCCCACCCCCTGCAGCGCGATCGCCGCGGCCACCAGCGCCACCACGACCCGCGACGGCCGGAGCTTGAACAACGGCACCAGGCCGAACACGGCGCCGACCCAGAACAGGTCCCAGCGCTCGATCATGTACGGCTCGTAGAAGAACGGAAACGCCGCACCGACCGCGATCAGCGCCAGCAGATCCAGCCGGGTGGTGAACGCCGCACGGAGCTCCTCGCGCCGCCACCGGACCAGCCACACGCCGACGGCCGCCCACAGCACGACCACCAGCTTCGGGATCACCCCCAGCATCAGGGTGGTGAGCCACGGGGGCGCGCTCATCAGATGGATGCTTGGGGCCACCCCGATCGCCCGCAACCCGCCCCGGTACTGCTCGAACCGCGCGAGCGACAGCAGCGGCGTGGTGGAGTGCGAGAAGTCCTTGAGCCCGAGGGCCTGGGGCAGGAACTCGTGCAGGGCGATCTTGGCCCCGCCGAACGGGACCACGTGGGCGAGGTAGTAGGTCGCGACCGCAGCGGCGAGCGCGACGCCCAGGCCGAGCGCCCGCGTGCGATCGCGCACCGCCATGATCGGGGCCGCGGCGAACAGCCCCAGGATCACCAGCAGCGACACGTTGATCAGGATCGCGGCCGCGACCAGGGCGCCGATGCCGATGCCGCGCCGGATCGCGTCGCGCCGCTCGCCGTGGCGCAGGTAGAGCAGCCAGCACATCCCGAGGACGACGGGGAGGTACAGCAGGTTGTCCTCCGCCATCAAGAACAGCTCCACGAGCCCGGGGCTGCCGATCGTTCCACCGGCGAGGACCAGCGCCGTGGGGACGGGCGCGAGGCCCTCGCGGCGACAGATCCACCACAGCAGGCACACGAACCCCGCCGCGGACGCGGCGCTGAGGACCACGATCGCCGCGGCATCCCCGAGGCCGAGCGCCATCAGCACGCGCATCACGCCGGTATAGAGGATGTGCCCGTCGACCCAGATGTGGGGCTCGTAGTGGTGGATGAAGTGCATCCGCGCGTAGGTGTCCCAGTCCCACAGCCCCACCTCGCCCGCGCGCGCGGCCACCAGGACCACCGTCAACCCGACGAACACCGCCAGCACGGTGAGCGCCCCGCGCGCGCCCCTCGGGCTGCGTGGTGGCTCGACCTCGGCCGTCATGGCGCAGGGATACCGCGAAAGCGACACCCCGATCCAGCACGCCACCGACGCGACTCCGCGCGCTCGTCCATGGCGGACGCGGCGAGCGCGGTGATATGCAGGTGGGGTTGGGCATGCTGACTCACCCGCAGGGGATCCGCGCGTGGGCGCGGCGGCACGGCTGGCTCGTCGCGATCGCGTGCGCGTACCTCTACGTGTTTCCGTACTTCCCCACGCTGCGCAGCGCCAACGAGCTGCCCCGCGTCTACCTCGTCAAGGCGATGGTCCACGACGGGACGTTCGCGATCGATCGCGGCGTCGCCCGCTGGGGCACCACCCTCGACGTGTCCGAGAGCGGCGGGCACAGCTACTCGAACAAGGCGCCCGGCTCGTCGATGCTGGCCGTCCCGGTGTACGCCGCGATCAACGCGATCGCGGGCGAGCCGAGCCTGGCGACCTCGGTGTGGCTGTGCCGCGTCACCACCGGCGTGATCCCCACGCTGCTGTTCCTCCTCTTGCTTCATGGCTTCCTGGCGCGATTCACCCCGGACCCGGCGACCCGCACCCTGGTCGTCGTCGCGTACGGGCTCGGCTCGATGGCGCTGACGTACTCGGTCCTCTACTTCTCGCACCAGCTGGCGGCGATCTGCATCGCGACGGCGTGGATCCTCACCCTCGATGTCCTCGACGGGAAGCGGGGCCTGCGGATGATGGCGTGCGCCGGGGCGCTGGCGGGGCTCGCACCCCTGGTCGACTACCAGGCCGTGTTCGGCGGCATCCCCGTCGCGGTCTACGTGGTCGTGCGGCTGCGCCACGACCTGCCCCGGCTCGCGCGGGTCGCGGGAGTGGCGGCGCTCGCGGCGGCGGTGCCGGTGCTGGTGCTGCTCGCCTACCACCAGGCGTGCTTCGGCAGCCCATGGCGGACCGGCTACGATGCCTCGACGACGTTCGCGATCTACCACCAGCAGGGCTTCCTGGGCCTCACCGAGCTGCGGTGGGCAGCGTTCCGCGGTTCGCTGTTCGCGTTCGACAACGGGCTGGTCACGCTGTCGCCGTGGCTGCTGATGGCCCTGTACGGCGGCAACGAGATGGTCCGCCGTCCGCACACTCCGGGGGACCGTGGGATCGCGCTCACCTGCATCAGCGTGGCGGTGGTCTACGTCCTGTTCATCTCGGCGCTCAACTTCTGGCGGGGCGGCGGCGCGGTCGGGCCGCGCTACATCACGGCCGTCCTGCCGTTCCTGCTGCCGCTGGTCGCCATGCACGTCGACGCCCTGCGCGGGCGCCCGCTGATGCTCGGCGCGATCGCCTCCTCCGTGCTGGTCGGGGTCGTGATCTACACGCTGAGCGCCGCGACCTTCCCGTACTGGCCAGAGAGCGTGAAGAACCCGCTGCGGGACGTGACCTTCCACCTGCTCGTCGACGACCTCGTCGCCCCCCACGTCGGAGAGCTGATCGGGCTCCACGGCACGTTCGGCCTGATGCCATACCTCGCGCTGACGCTCGGGCTCGCGGGCTGGGCGATCGTCCGGGTCAGCAGCCGCCGCGGCCTCGCACTGGCGATCGGCGTCGCGATCGCGATGCTGGGAGCGTACGGCCTGGTGCCCGGCGGTACGCCGAGCCACGAGTACGAATACGTGAAGGAGATGGTGCGCTGATGGCGCCCGAGGCCTACCTCTCCCCCCTGAACGTTTCGCCGGCCCGGTCGCAGGTTCGTTGACACGCGCCCGAGGCTGGTCGATCGTTACGACGTGAGAGTCCATCGGTTCGGCCTGAGTTTGACGAGGGCAGCGCCGGTGGTGCTGCCGCTGCTGTTCGCGGTGGTCGCCTGCGTGGAGAGCCTCGATCTCGGCGGCACCGAGCAGGCAGTCACGCTGCCGCTCCAGGACTTCGACTTCGGCAACGTGCAGGTCGGCGTCACGTCCGCACCGTCGACGTTCACCGTCCGGCCGGCCTCGGGTTCGCAGAGCAACCAGGTCACGAGCATCACCGAGAGCTGCCCCGACTTCTCCGTGACGGCGCCGGGCCTCCCGACGACGGTCAGCAACGTCTGCACGGGCGGCTCGAACTGCCCCAGCTACGTCGCCACGAACTACGACTTCACCGCCGTGTTCACGCCCACGGTCGCCGCGCAGGTCAGCTGCGTGGTGACGGTGACCATCGACGCGACGCCCACGACGTTCACGCTGACCGGCCGCGGCACCGAGCCCACCGTCCGGTTCGACGTGTCGCCGAGCAGCGCGATCGACTTCGGCCAGATCCGCGTCGGCGACACCTCGAGTGGCGTCAGCGTCCTCGTGCGCAACTTCGGCAGTGGCCCCCAGCCGCTGACGGTGTCCTCGGTGGCGTTCGACAGCGCGTCGCTCGCCAAGGGCTTCGCGGTGGCGTCCGGGATCACCGGGTCGCACGTCGTCGCGGCCAGCGGCGGGTCGGACCCGTTCACGGTCACGTGCGCCCCGGCGGCCACCGGCACGGTGACCGGGACCCTGCAGATCGCCACCAGCGACCCCGCCGCCCCCATGACTGCGCTGATGGTGAGCTGCACCGGCATCGCCTCGAACCTGGTGTTCGGCCCGTCGAGCCCCGCGCTGCTCGACGGCACGCAGGCGCAGAAGGCGACCCGTGTCGGTGAGCCCACCGACCTCCCGATCACGCTGAGGAACAGCGGGACCGCGCCGATGACGATCAACAGCCTCGCGCTGACCGGGACCGACCTGGCGTTCGTCACGCGCCCCACCGACGGCACCGTCCTCGGCGTCGACCAGTCCACGAACGTCGTGGTGCGGTTCGCGCCGACCGCCGCGGTCGACCAGGGAACGCTCGGCACTCTCGAGGTGACCCACGACGGCGCCCAGACCCGCGCGATCAACATCCTCGGCGCCGCGCTGATGACGTCGATGTCGATCAGCCCGGACGGTGCGGTCGACCTCGGCCCCGTCTGCATCGGCAACACCGCCCGGGCGGAGTTCTTCGTGCTGAAGAACAACCCGGGCACGTTCAGGCTCACCGAGGTAACCCAGCCGGAGGCGCCGTTCCAGCTCGCGGGTGAGCTGCCGACGAACGGGCCGATCGGGATCGACACCAACGCGGTCAGCTTCACCGCGACCGTGACGCCGACCGAGGCCAGCAGCCTGGCCACATCGTTCGACGTGAACACCGACATCCCGAACGCGCCCGCGCGCACGATCAGCCTGACCGCGGTCGGGCTGCCCGCCGGCGTCACCCCGACGCCGATCTCCCTCGATCTCGGGACCGTGTCGGTCGGGGCCTCGTCCCCGGGCCAGATGCTGGTCGTGACCAACTGCAACGCCGGGCCGCTGACGTTGATCGAGACCGTGATCACGGGCCCCAACCAGGACGACTTCGAGATCCTGGACGTGCCCGTGGAGGCGACGCTCGCGCCCGGCACGTCGGCGACCTATGTCGTCGTGACCTCGCCGAACAACCCCGGCGAGCTCACCGCGACCCTGCAGATCCGCCACGACAGCGGCATGGTCGAGGTGCCGCTGACCGGCAACGGCACCGGCGAGGTGATCGACGGACGGATCCCCGAAGACAGCACGTACTATTCCTGCAGCACGAGCAGCGGCGCCGCGAGCCTGGCGCCGCTCCTGCTCGCCCTGTTCGGTATCACCCGCCGCCGCCGGGGGCGCCCGGCATGATCGGCAGCATCGTCGGGAACTACCGGATCCTCGGCAAGCTCAGCGAGGGTGGCATGGGCGCCGTCTATCGCGCGGAGCACATGCTGATCGGGCGGCTCGCGGCGGTGAAGATCCTCCACGCGGAGTTCTGCGCCAACAAGGACATCGTCAACCGGTTCTTCAACGAGGCCAAGGCGACAACGGCGATCAAGCATCCCGGGATCGTCGAGATCTTCGACTTCGGCTACATGGACACGGGCCTCGCGTACCTGGTCATGGAGTTCCTCGAGGGCATGACGCTCTCGAAGCGGATCAAGATCCGCGGCCCCATCCCCGAGGGCGAGGCCGCGATGGTGCTCCGCGGCGTGTGCAGCTCGCTCGCCGCCGCGCACGCCAAGGGGATCGTCCACCGCGATCTCAAGCCCGACAACATCTTCGTGATCCCCGACCCCGACTCGCCGCTCGGCGAGCGCTGCAAGCTCCTCGATTTCGGGATCGCGAAGCTGACCGACATCGGCCTCGCCGGCACCGCGACGCGGACCGGCGCGGTGATGGGGACCCCCACGTACATGTCACCCGAGCAGTGCAGCGGCACCGGGGCGGTCGACCACCGCGCGGACCTGTACTCGATGGGGTGCATCCTGTACCTGCTGATCACCGGGCGCCCGCCATTCGTGGCGCTCGGCGCGGGCGAGTTGATCGGGGCCCACCTCTACAAGCAGCCCGAGCCGCCCTCGCGGCACATGCCGTCCGTCAGCCCCGAGTTCGAGGCGCTGGTGATGAGCCTCCTCGAGAAGCAGCCCGACCGGCGCGTGCAGACCGCGCGCGATCTCGGCGCCTACCTCACGCAGATCGCGCAACGCGACGGCTGGGCCCCCTCTCCCACCGAGACCGATCGCGCGTCGATGCAGCACCTCACCGGCGGTGACCACGGGCGCATGTCGGCGCACCTGACCCCGGCGCCGCGCATGTACACGCCGGTGTTCGGCACCGGCGACAACCACACGCCCGCGCCGCCCCCGCTTGACGCCGCGCCGGCGACGATGGCATCGCTCGCCAGCCCGCCGACCACGCTGTCGGCCGCCACCGGCCAATCGCTCGTCCAGCCCGCCCCCATCCCTGCCTCGCGCCGCAGGCTCGGGCTCGGGCTCGGGCTCGCGCTCGGGTTCGGGGCGGTCGCGCTGATCGCGGGCGTCGGGTTTGTCGCGCTTCGCGAGCCAGGCTCGAACTCGGCGCCCCCGTCCGCCGCCGCCGCACCCGGCGCGCCGCCCACGCCCACGCCCACGCCCACGCCCACGCCCACGCCCACGCCCACGCCCACGCCCACGCCCACGCCCACGCCCACGCCCACCGTCGTCGCGCCGCTCACAGACCTCGTCGCGCCGCCCGCAGACGTCGCCGCGCCGCCCGGAGACGTCGCCGCGCCCCCCGCGTCCATCGAGCCGACCGCCGTGGTGACCGCGCCCACACCGTCGGCAATGCCACCCAGCGCCACGCCGAAGAAGCGCACGACCAAGCCCACGACCAAGCCCACGACCAAGCCCACGACCAAGCCCACGACCAAGCCCACGACCAAGCCCACGGCACCAAAGGTGCCGCTGATCGAAGACGATCTCTGACGCTGGGTGCGGAGGTCGACGACCGCGCTCGCCCACCGGCGGAAACCTCGGGGCGCTGACGGGCATCGCACCAGAACACCATGCCCGCCGCGCCGCCCGAGCCCCGCCACCCGCGCCGCCTCGCCGGCAGCAAGTGGACGAGCCACGATCCGGCGCTCCCCTACTGCCACTGGATCGTCATCGAGGTATCGCGAGGGGAGGTCGAGCTGCAGGCGATCCTCGCGCCGGCCGCGCGCGTGCGCCTGCCCTGGCGGGGCCTCCGCGAGCGCCCGCGCTGGGAGCCCGGCTGGGGCCTGATGCCGCCGGATCCCGGCCAGGATGGGGCCGTGGGGGTTCCTGGCTCGACGTCCGATGGCCTCCGGAAGTAGGAGCGGTTCCACGTACGGCTGTCGGCGATGTACGGCGTGCTCGTGCTCGCCGTGCTGCTGTCGATCGGCGGCGTGTTCTACGTGCGCGGCGTGGACACCGAGCTGTCGGCGCTCCAGGCGCGGCTGCGGATCGCGGCGGCCGCGCTGGCGACGTCGATCACCCCCGAGGACCTCGCGTCGATCCGCACCGAGGCCGACATCCCCAGCGCGGCGTACCAGCGGATCGCGCGCCAGTTCCGCGCGGTCGCCGCCGCCGAGCCCGAGTTCTCCGACATCTACGTGTTCCGACCGGGCCCGACCGCCGGGATCCTCGAGATCGTCGTCGACGTCGTGATCCGCGCGGACGCGGCGGCCGGCAAGCCCGGCGAGCCCTACACGCCGCTGGCGAGCATGCACATGCTCGAGGGGTTCGAGCGGCCCACCGTCGAGACCGAGCCGTACACCGACGCCTGGGGCACCGTGCTGTCGGGCTACGCGCCCGTCCGCGCACCGGACGGCACCGCGGTCGGCCTGGTCGGCCTCGACGTCCGCGCCACGCGGCTCGCCGCGATCAAGCGCGACGTCGCGATGCTCACGCTCACCGTGCTCGCGGTCTCGGTCGGGGTGCTGACGGTGCTCGCCTGGATCGTCAGCCACAGCGTCCGCCGCCCGCTCGCCCGGATCGTCGAGGCCACCAACGCGATCGCGTCCGGGCGCCTGCACGTGCGCGCCCAGCTCGCGCGCCGCGACGAGTTCGGCGTGGTCGGCCGCCACTTCGACGACATGGCGGTGGGCCTCCAGGAGCGCGAGTTCATCAAGCAGACGTTCGGGCAGTACGTGTCACCCGAGGTGGTGCAGCAGATGCTCCTCCACCGCTCGGAGGCCGTGCGCGGCCAGCGCCGCCACGTGGCGGTGATGTTCGTCGACCTCCGCAAGTTCACCACGCTCAGCGAGGGCATGGCCCCCGAGGACGTCGTCGCGATGCTCAACGACTACCTCGAGCGGATGACGCGCGTGATCTCCGAGAACGGCGGCCGCGTCGACAAGTTCATCGGCGACGCGATCATGGCGGACTGGGGCACCCTCGACACCCCGGGCATCCCCGAGGTCAACGCCGCGAACGCCGGCCTCGCGATGCTCGCGGAGCTGGCCACGTGGAACGCCGCCCGCGCGGCGGTGGGCGGCACGCCCCTCGAGATCGGCCTCGCGATCCACGCCGGGCCGGTGGTCGCCGGCAGCATCGGCTCGAGCCAGAAGCTCGAGTACACGATCATCGGCGACACCGTGAACGTCGCGTCCCGGCTCGAGGGCCTGTGCAAGGTGTTCGGCGCGCGGATCGTGGTCTCGGGCACGCTGGTCGAGGCCGCCGGGCGCCGCGACGAGGCGCGCTGGCTCGACACCATGAAGCTGCGCGGCCGGCAGGAAGCGACCGAGGTCTACGAGCTGCTGCCCGAGACCGATCCGCGGCGCGCCACCCTCGACGCCTACGACCACGCCGCGGCCCTGCTGCGCGCCGGGGATCACGCCGGCGCCCGGACCGCGTTCGAGTCCCTCCGCACCCGCGGCGCGGATCCGGTGATCGATCACCAGCTCGCGCGCCTGGCCGGCGAGGCCGACGCCGCCTGAGCTGCGATCGAGGGGGCGGGCGGGCGCGGTGGAGGCCCGCCGCCTGCGGGTCCGGGCCAGGCCATACCGATGACACCGAACCGCGCGATCCATCGCCGGGCGCGTCGTTGCTGCGCCGTGCGCTCCGAGAGTCCAGAACACCGATCGGTCAGAATCACCGCGAGGCCGACGCGACCCGCGGGCGATGTGCTCGCTGGAACGTACGACGCACGCTGTGTGCAAGGACCTCGAGACTGCACGTGGAGGCTACCGCCGGGCTCGCTCTGGCCCCCCCGACGTGGACCGCGGTCGCCGTGCTCGACCTGGCACCTCCCGACGTAGACCGCGGGGCGCTCGCAGAAGCTCCGGAAGGCGGACCCGTCCGAGCTCTCCAGTGGCGCCCTGCGCGGCTCACGGCCCGGGCGCGCTCGGGGACGCGCCAAGGCTGGCCGGGGCCGGGAAGAACGCCGTGCGCCGCCCACGCATGCGCACCTCGCGCGAAGCGGCGCCCGCCATGTGCCGCGCACGCACGGGCACCTCGCGCGAAGCGGCACCGTGGCGGAGGTCCTCACCGCGCATGGGGTCACGATCCGCGCCCGTGGGCGACGGGATCCGGGGGCACGCGCCGCCACACCCACGCATCCGCACCCGCATCCAGCTCTTCAGTCGTCGCCGGGTGCCGCCACGCGATGTCGAGGCCGTGCGGCGCGGTGCCCTCGATGCGCAGCCGCCCCTCGTGGAGGCGAGCGTGGTGGGCGAAGCACAGCAGGATGCAATTCTCGACGGTGTGGCCCCCTCCGTGGGCCTGGTAGCGCAGGTGGTGGATGGTGAGGAAGCGCCGGCTGCGGCAGCCCGGCACCACGCACGCGTGGTGGCAGGCGATCGCCACCTTGCGCCGGATCGCGCTGGGCACGGTGAGCGTCGGTCGGGTGCGGTCGCTGGTCTCGAGGTCGCCCACGTGGATCGCCTCGCACAGCGCGCGGTCGCGCTGCGCGGGCGTGAGGGGCTCGGCGCTGCCGACCGCGCTGACGGTGGCGCGCTGGCAGCGCCGGCAGGTGGTCACCGCGTGCAGCGTGAGCGGTGGCGCGACGCGGAGGCCGCGGGCTCGCGTGCGCGCGCGCTCCGCGGTGGGCGCCGGTTCGGCGGGTCGAAGCGCCGCGCCCGTCCCGCAGGACCGGTCCGAACCGACCTCGGCGGCGTCCCCGGTCCGCATCGCGCTGTCCCCGGTCCGCATCATGGTGTCCCTCCCGCGGGACTGGCCCGAACCAACCTCAGGCGCCGGTGCGCGATCGGGACTCACCGCGGAGGTCTCGTCGGTAGCCACCGCGGCGCACACCGCCGGCGCGAACGCCTGTGAGCACAGCTGCATCACGAGCTCATCCATGGACAGCCGCTCGCCCACCTCGTACTCGAGCACCTGCTGCGCGCGCCGCCACATCGCGAACGCCTCGCCACCCAGCTCGAGGACGATCGTGTGCTTGACCAGCGCCGGATCCGGCGGCGCCTCGGGCGCATCGCCGGCCTTCTTGCCCGAGCACAGCTGCTGGACCTGGCGCGACGTCTTGCCGGCAGCGGCCGCGAGGTACGCACCCTCCGTCTGCGGCGTGGCGATCCGGGTCAGCTCGCGGACGTGCGCGAACGACAGCGCGCCCGCCTGATAGCCCGCGCGGAGCTGCGGTAGCGCCTGCAACTCGCGCGCGACGCGGATCCGCTCGTTCGCGGCATGCCGCGAGTAGTGCAGGTGGCGCTCGAGGAGCTCGGCGAGCGAGCTGTAGCCCAGATGCCGATGCAGGTCACACGCGTCGGCCTCGAGGATCAGCTCGGTCTCGATCGCCTCGAGCTTCACCCGCGTCCGCGCGTTGTCCTCGAGCAGGCGCAGCACCACGCGCCACCGAGGCTCGGCAACACCAGTACTCGCGGCGGACTCGTCCTGCCCGTCGTGTACGCCCGTCGTGCCCCCACCGGTGAACATCGTCGACCTCCTCGCGCATCACCCGCGCGTGCTCCTTGGTACCACGCGAATTTCGGCACCCCGGAGATGCGCTCAGCGCCCAGGAACGCACTCATTTCTCGACGAATCGGGCGCGCCCCACTCACGGCGCGCACGGCTCGATCTGGTGCGAATGGCGACGTGTTCCGCGCGCCCCCTCGCCGCGCGTCGCGAGCGCCTCCGAAACTCCGTCAACAAGAATCGACACGAATCGACCTTGCGAGATCCTGGAGTCGTCCGAATCCCGGACATCCATGATCGACCCCTCGATCCCAGGCAGCAGCACGTGCGAGGTCGGCAGTCGCCAACCAGGCGGCGATCGCACCAGCCCTGGGTTCCCGGCGCGCACCGCCGGTTGCACCCAGCCACCAGCGCACCTGCACCTGTCATTAACCCCACTGCCTCCGGAGCCTCTGCGAGCGCCGCGCGCTCGACGTCGGGAGCGACATGCTGGCCGCGGCGCCACGCGCCACGCGCCACGCGCCACGCGCCACGCGCCACGCGCCACGCGCCACGCGCCACGTGTGCCGCTCGCCCTCGACGGATGCACGTCGCCAGGCGGCCATCCTCGGCTGCGATCGATCCAAGCCGGTCACTCCGCTGGTGTCCTGGAGTCCGCGTCAGGAGCGACATGCCCTCGGCGGGGCGACGGCTTCGTAACCTGGTGCGTCGAACGCCCAGGAAGGATGCGCGTCGCTGCGGCACCCGCATGGGCCGCGATCGATTCAAGCCGGTCAAGCCGGCCGGTGCCCTGGACGGATCAGGACTGTTCTAGACTCGCGCCCATGACCAGCCGCCTCCAGCTCGACCGCCAGGGTCCCGTCGCCACGATCTGGATCGACCGCCCCGACAAGCGCAACGCCCTCGATGGCGCCGCGATGCGCGAGCTCGGCGTCGCCCTCGACGACATCGGCGCGGATCGCGCGGTCCGCGTGGTCGTGCTGCGCGGCACGGGCCCGGTGTTCTCGACCGGCATCGATACCGCGCTGCTCGCCGAGGTGTTCGGCGCCACGCAGGGCACGCCGTGGCTGCACCTGCACCACCAGCTCCAGGACGTGTTCCACCGGATGGCGCGCCTGCACCAGCCGGTGATCGCCGCCCTGCACGGCGTGTGCATCGGCATGGCGCTCGAGCTCGCTCTCGCCGCGGACCTCCGCGTCGTCACCGAGGACTGCGTGCTCGGCCTCCCCGAGATCGCGTTCGGCATCGTGCCGGACGTCGGCGGCACCACGCGCCTGGTGCGCGCCGTCGGCGAGCCCCGCGCGCGCGACCTGATCCTGACCGGCCGGCTGATCAAGGCGCGCACCGCCGAGCGCTACGGGCTCGTGCACGACGTGGTCGCCGACATCGACGGCCTCGAGGCGCGGGTCGCCGAGCGTGTGACCCAGCTCGCCACCCACCCGGCGACCGCGCTCGGGCTCGCCAAGGCGCTGGTCACCGCCTCGGCCGATGCTGACGCCGCCACCAGCTTCCGCCTCGAGGGTGTGGTCCAGCAGGCGCTGCTCGCCCAGCCCGGGCTGATGGCGGCGTTCCCCGCCGCGCTCGCGTTCATCAAGGCGCAGCTCGCCGCCGCCGAGTGACCGCTCTCAGTTCCACGGGGCTCCGCCCCGCCCTACGCGGCAAGCCGCGCAGGGTTCCCACCCTGGGTTCGAGACTGTTTCACAGTCTCTCAGCGATCTCGCCAGGCGAGCCAGCTCCGCCACGCCGTCAGCGCGCCGAGCAGCACCAGGCACACCACCCCGACGGTGACGTGGCGCCCGACGAGCTGCGCGATCGTCCAGCCGTGCTCCTCGACCAGCTTCGTCGGATCGGAGAGCCCGACGCCCTCGATCTCGCCGAACGGGATCACGTCCGGATCGGTGCGCGCGGCCCACCACGTCGCGAACGGATCCACGAACGCGGCCGCGCCGATCGAGAGCAGGCCCCACCGCAGGCCGTGCTCGGCGAGCCTGGGGACGAAGAAGCTCGCCATCAGCAGCGTGCCGAGGACCATCCCCCCGGCGTCGCCGCCGAACGTGATCCACACCCGCGCCGTGTCCGGCTGCGCCTGCGTGCCGATCAGCTGGAGAAGCGCGAGGCCGAGCGCGGCGCCGGTCAGCGCCATCCATGTACGCTGCCACCCGAGCCAGAACAGCCCCCCCTCGAGCCCCGCCACCAGCACCCAGACCAGGCCGCGCTCCTCCGGGATCATCGTCTTCCACACCGTCGGGATCGCGCCGAAACCGCACCACCACGCGGTCACCGCGTGGCCGAGCTCGTGGACCGGCATCGCCAGCCAGGTCCGCTGGAGGAACTGGCCGGTCGGCCACAGGTGGAACAGCACCGCGATCACGAGCGCTCCCGGGATCGCGGCGGCGGTGACCTCCCAGCGGGTCGTGCGGTCGTCCACGGTGGCTCCATCCTACGCGAGGCCCGCGCGCGTTTCCCCTGTTATCAGGCGGGGTTCGCGTGTTATCGCCGGGCCCTGATGACGATGCGCGCGTGTCTGGGACTCCTGGTGTTCGTGGGGATCGCAGCGTGCGGAGGGGGCGACGAGGCCCCCGCCGTGTGCGGCGATGGTGACGTGGGTGGGACGGAGCAGTGCGACGACGGCAACAGTCTCAACGATGATGGCTGCTCGGTGCTGTGCAAGACCGAGGTCTCGACCTGCGGCAACGGCGACGTCGACGTCGCCACCGAGACCTGCGACGACGGCAACACCGCCGATGGCGACGGCTGCTCGCGCCGGTGCCAGACCGAGTGCGGCAACGGCCAGCTCGATGGCACCGAGGCGTGCGATGACGGCAACCTCGTCGACGGCGATGGCTGCGGCAGGTTCTGCGTCGTCGAGGCCAGCTACACGTGCACCGGCGAGCCGTCGGACTGCATCGCCCCCACGGGCACCTGCGCCGATCCGTTCGTGCTCGACCTGCAGCCGGGCGGCGGCGGGCTGACCGCGTCGGTGATGGGCGACACCTCGGCGAGCACCGACCAGGTCGCGGCCGGCCCGTGCGACGGCTCGACCGCCGGCGGCGGCAACGACCACCTGTGGAAGTTCTCGATCCCCGACACCCGCGACGTCTCGATCTCGATCGCCGCCGGCACCACGTTCGACAGCACGCTGCGCCTGCTCGCGATCGCCTGCGACGGCGCGAGCGAGGTCGTCGAGTCCGGCCTGACCGACGGCTGCTCCGACGACGGCTTCGGCACCTCGCCCGAGACGCTGACGTACACCGCGCTTCCCGCCGGCACCTACTACGCCGTCGTCGATGGCTCCGACAGCAGCCAGAGCGGAGGCTACTACCTGTCCGTGACCGCGACGCCGAGCCAGTGCGGCGACGGCACCCTCGACCTCGTCGAGAAGTGCGACGACGGCAACCTCGTGATGAGTGATGGCTGCAGCCCGGCGTGCGACGTCGAGGCTGGCTACGCGTGCACCGGCCAGCCGTCGGTGTGCGGCTCGGCGTGCGGCAGCGGCGCGCTCGACCCCGGCGAGGAGTGCGACGACGACAACACCGCCTCGGGCGATCGCTGCTCGGCGACCTGCACCCTCGAGGCGGACGTGCTCGAGGTCGAGCCCAACGACACGACCGCGCAGGTGATCACCGCGGGCAACCACATCCTGCGCGGCGCGCTGCCCGCCAGCGACGTCGACCTCTACCAGTTCACGCTCACCGCCCCTGCCGTCGTCACCATCGAGACCTACGACTCGATGGACAACCTGCCCGACTACACCGGGCGCGGCGCCGTCACCAACCTCGACTGCACCCCGGACCTCGACACGCTGATCCGACTGTTCAACGCGAGCGGCGACCCGGTGACCAACAACTCCCCGCTGTACAGCGACGATCAGGACGGCGACGCCTCGTGCTCGTACCTCGGGCCGAACGACCTGGCGGTGCCCACGCAGGGGCGCCTCGCGGCCGGCACGTACACCCTCCGGGTCAGCAACTACTACGCCTCCGACGTCGCGAGCCGCTACCTCGTCGATCTGCAGATCGCGACGATCGTCCCCGTCGCGCCGGTCGCCGGCGACCTCGTGCTCAACGAGTTCATGGCCGCCGACAACACCACCGACTCCAACTGCGACGGCGACATCGTCGGCACCACCGACGAGTACCTCGAGCTGGTCAACGTGTCGTCGAAGGTCCTCGACCTGACCGGCGTGACGATCGCCGACGCGATCTCCGTCCGCCACGCGTTCGCGATGGGCGCGCCGCAACTCGAGCCCGGCAAGGCGATCGTGGTGTGGGCCGGCGGCACCCCCGCGTGTGCGGGCGTGACCAGCTGGGTGGTCGCGTCGACCGGCCAGCTCGGCCTCAACGACGGCGGCGACACCATCACCATCACGAACGCCGCGATGGCGACGCTCGCCCAGCTCACCTACCCGGCCGCGGTCTCGAACGTGTCGTCCAACCGCTCGCCGGACATCGTCGGCACCACCTACGCGCTTCACTACATGGTCAACGGGTCGATGGGCGGATACTCGCCCGGCAAGAAGATCAACCAGTCGGCGTTCTGACCGCCGCGCGCGGCGCACACAGCCGGAGCGCGAGCGACGGCGCTGGCGCGTGGAGCGGCGGGGCGCGTGGCGCAGGCTCGATCGAGAAGCACACGCGCGCGGCGTCGACGGGCACCACGTCGTGGACGTCCACGTCCGCGAGCGACACCCCGGCCGGCGCGCCGTGCTCCCAGGTCAGCGCGGGCCCGGGCAGGCGGGTGATCGCGCGGCGGTATCCCGCGGCCACCACGCACTCCGGACAGCCACGCGTGGGCACCCTCTCGGTGCGGGTTGGCCCGACGAGGCGAGCCGCCGTCGAGTTCGGGCGAGCGCGCACGCGCAGCGGCGTGCCCCGAGGAGCACTCGAGGCCGGCGTCCCGCAGGCGGGCCGGGGCGGGCCGCACCCGTTCGCCGACGACCACACACGTGTTCTGCCACATCACCCAGGACGGGCGAGGTCGTCCGCGCGACGACCACCGCCGCCCGCTTGAAGGTCCGCGACGTGCGCGCTGTCGCAGGCTCACGGGAACCTGCCGTCGGCGAGCCACAGGTCGCCCTCGTACGCCGAGATCGAGCCGATCACCTCGTCGCCGGGCCCGGCCCAGCTCGCCACGCTGATGCTCGACACGCCCGCGGACCACAGCGTGCGCGGAGGCGCGCTGCCGTCGACCGTCACGACCACGACGTCCTGGTAGCCCTTCACGAACAGCAGGCGCGCCCCGTCGGCGGCGAACCGCGGCACCTGCCACGCACGCGGCTCGAGGCCCGGCAGCGGGCGCGGCGCGGTGCCCGCGAGATCCGCGATCATCACGCGCCGCATCCCGGCGGCGTCGCGCTCGGTGACGTACACGAACGTGTCGTCGATCGGAGACGGCGCCACCTGCATGCCGGACACCAGCGCCCGCGCGGCGCCGCCCGCGACCGGGACCACGAAGATCTGGCGGACGCCCGCGCCCATCCGCTCGAACAGCACGTGCGCGCCATCGCGCGTGAACCGGGGCGCCGCGTCGGCGGCCTCGGTGGGCAGCGCCCGCGGCGCGCCACCCGCGACCGGCACCACCGCGATCCCGCCGCGATCTCGCCGCGACCGCCCGCGACCGCCCGCGGCGGCGTACGCGACCAGCGTGCCGCCAGGCGACGGCGACGTGCCGAGCGCGTGCGGCGGCGTGACCTCGCGCGCCGCCGCGGTGCCGGTTAGGTCGATCAGCCAGCCGTGGTAGGGCCCGAGCCGGTCGGAGGTGACGAACAGCTGCCGGCCATCGAGAGAGATCGGGTCGGTGTCCTGCCACGAGCCGCGCGCGAGCGGCTCGGCGGTGTCGCCGGTCAGCACGGCGCCGTCGTGGGTCCACGCCGGATACCCGACCGCGTTGCCGAGGTCGCGCGGCGGCGCGGCGCCAGGGACAGCTGCGCTCCGCGACCTCGCGGAACCGCTCGCCGGACACCAGCTCCATGACGAGGAACGTCCGGCCCGCGTCGTGCTCGATATCGTGGAGCGTGACGATGCCGGGGTGGTTGAGCTGGCTGGCCGCGCGCGCCTCGCGAAGCATGCGCGCCTCCCAGCCCGGATCCCCCGCGACGTCAGCGGGTAGCAGCTTGAGCGCGACCTGGCGCCCGAGCTTCTGATCGACGGCGCGGACTACCTGGCCCATCGCCCCCTGGCCGAGCTTGTCCAGGATCCGGTAGTGCAGGATGTCCCGCAGCCCCACGACCCCACGATACGACCGAATCCGGGTCGTGGCGTGGCTGGCGGCCCGAGTTCGCGCCGCGGGCGCGGCTCAAGCCGGGCGCGCGAGCGGCGAATGGACCGCGTTCGGCCGGGTCGAGCGACGCGCCACGGCCGGGCGCGGGATCATGCGGCACACCGGGACCGCCGGACTCACGGGGACCGCCTGGCTCCCTCGGGCGAGCTGCCGTGCCCGCAGCCGCTCCCCACACAGCACCATGGCAACCGCGCGCGCCTCGATCTGCAGCGCGTCGACCATCTGCGCCGAGCCCAGCCACATGCCCTCATCGATGACACACAGCGTGCCGAGCACCATGCCGGTCGGGCTCACGATCGGCACCCCGACGAAGCTCCCGATCAGACCCGAGACCACGAGCGGGTGGCTCGCGAACTCGGGGCTTTCGAAGGCGTTGGGGACGATCAGCGCCGCAGGACGATCATCCTCGACGACGTGGCGACACACCGCCAGGTCGCTCGGCGTGCCGCGCTCCGCGAGCAGCTGGCCCACGATGCCATGGTAGGCCTTGAAGAACTGCCGATCGCGCGTCACCAGCGACACGAGGACGCTCGACACACCGAACAGGCGCGCGAGCGCGCTGACCTGGGCCTGGAGTACCGGCGACGGCGAGGCGTTCATGACCAGCTGGCGCAGATCGCGCTCTCGCTCGCGCGCCACCTCGCGGGCGGGATCTGCCGCGGGTGCCTCGTCGGTCACCGGGGGCTGCGTCGGAGAGGTCCACAGCCCGGTGGTCACGGAGGGGACGACGCAGGTGAACAGCTGGGTGATCAGCTGGTCGATCCGCGGCACAGTCAGCTGCATCGACAGCACCGCGCCAATACCCAGCGAGTGGCGCAGGTCCATGGCACGCGTGCGGAGCGCGAGGTTCGAGGACACGGCCACCACCGGCGCGGTCGCGGCCGGGGCGAGCGCGCGGAGCGCGCGGATCACCCCGAAGCCATCGACCCGGGGCAGCGCCAGGTCGACGATCGTGAGCGCCGGGACCCCCCGCTCGCGCAGCAACGCGACGGCCGCATCGCCGTCGCGCAGCACCACGGTCTCGAGGCCACGAGCGGTGACCAGGCGGGACAGCGTCTCTCCCGTGGCGCGCTCCGTCGTGGCGATCAGAGCGTATCGATGAGGAGACATACGCCCATCGCGAAGCAAGCCCGATGCCGCGACGATTGTCTCATCTCCGAACGGCGACGCCCCACAGCGCACCTGCCCTGACATGTCGCTCGCCTCGCGCTGGTGCGCCCGGTGCACGGAGGCCGGTGAATGCCGCCCGAGCCCCCCCTCGACGACGACGATGGCGTCTCGAATCGAGACACACCCTACATCGACTGTCTCAGTGCGATACAATCCGAGTTCATGCCGTCCACCCCCGACGAGCCCTCGACCATCGCGATCGTCGATGACGATCCGACCCAGCGGCTGATCCTGACCGCGATGCTCGAGGGCGCGGGCCACACGACCGCGGAGTACGCGAGTAGCCGCCCGTTGCTCGACGCCAATCTCCAGACCCTCGGCGTGGTGTGCCTCGATCTGGGCCTCGGTAGCGACTCCGGGTTCGATGCGCTCGCCAATCTCCAGCTGCGCGACCCGGAGCTGCCGGTCGTGGTGATCACCGGCGACACCGAGATCGAGTCCGCAGTCGCGGCGATGCGCGCCGGCGCGTACGACTACCTGGTCAAGCCGGTCGTCAAGGCGCGGCTGCAGACGGTGGTCGCGCGCGCGCTCGAGCGGCGCCAGCTGACCCGGCGGGTCCACCGGCTCAACATCGAGCTGGAGAACCGCTCGATCAGCACGCTGATCGGCGACAGCGCACCGATGCAGGCCCTGCGGCGGCAGATCGCCCGCGTCGCGAGCAACCCCGTCAGCGTGTGCATCCGCGGCGAGACCGGCACGGGCAAGGAGCTGGTCGCCCGCGCGATCCACACGATGTCCGGCCGCGGCAGCTCACCGTTCGTGCCGGTCAACTGCGCCGCGATCCCGATGTCGCTGCAGGAGTCAGAGCTGTTCGGACACGAGCGCGGTGCCTTCACGGGCGCGACCGCGACCTACCACGGCCGGTTCGAGCAGGCGGATCATGGGACGCTGTTCCTCGACGAGCTCGGCGAGATGAGCGCCGCCACCCAGGCGAGCCTGCTGCGCGCGCTCCAGGATCGCACGATCCGCCGGCTCGGCTCGACGCAGGACATCCAGGTCGACGTCCGGATCGTGTCGGCGACCCACCGCGACCTCGAACAGGACGTGCAGTCGAGGCGGTTCCGCGAGGACCTGTACTACCGCCTCGTGATCTTCCCGATCACCGTGCCCCCGCTGCGCGAGCGGCGCGAGGACGTGCCGCAGCTGGTGGGCGCGTTCCTCAAGCAGATCGGCGCCGACACCGGCCTCACCGTGCGGCGAATCTCCGCCGACGCGCTCGACGCGCTGCATGCGCTACGACTGGCCCGGCAACGTGCGCGAGCTGCAGAACGTCGTGCACCGCGCGATGCTGTCGTGCGAGCGCGACGAGATCACCCTCGGCGACCTGCCGGCCGATCTGCGGGCGGCCACCCGCTCGCCGAGCGTGCGCATGCCGCTCCCGGTGAGCCAGCGAGTGCCGCTGATGTCGCCCGCAGAGAACGACGCCCGCCTGCCCACGATCCAGCTCCCCCCGCTCGACTCGACGCCGCCCCCACCTCCACCGATCGAGGCGGCCCGCGCCGAGGCCGTCGCGGTCGCTTTGCCCGAGGTGCCCGCACCCATCTCGGCGACGCTGTCGATGGCGGAGGTCGAGGCCGCAGCCATCCAGCGCGCGCTGCGGATGACCAACGGCAACGTCAGCCTGGCCGCACGCCTCCTCAAGATCGGCCGCGCGACCCTGTACCGGCGGATCACGGAGCTCTCCCTCGATGTCGCCACCCTGCGGACGGACCGCGGGTGAGCGTGGACAGCCCGCCCCCGACGAGGCCGAGGACCGGGGCCGGACTCAGCTCGCGACCGGGGCCGCGCGACGCCGGTGGAGGCTGCCGAGCCACGCCTCGCACAGCGCCGCCGACGCCTGCAGCCGCCCCACGTCGGCCACCTCGAGGCGGCACCGGAACAACTGCGCGATCACGCCGACCAGCCGACCGTCGGCGACCAGCGGCAGCACGGCGGCGCTCTCGAGGTGCTCACGCTTGATCCACGCGCGATCGAAGTCGCGATCGCCTTCGCGGCCGGTGTGGACGTACGGGATGCCCGTGCGGGCGACGAACCCCACCTTGAACGAATAACTCGACAGCCGGATCACCGAGCGCGCTCTGGTGGCGACCGCGCGCGACAGGCCGGCGCTCGCCACCAGGTGGAGGCTGCCGTCCTCGCTGTTGGAGGTCCACACGCGCGCGAGCGCGGCGCCATGCGCCTCGACCATCGTCCCGACGTACTCCGTGAGGAGCTGCTCGAGCGAGCCGGTGAACCGGATCAGCCCCGCGCAGTCGACCTTGTCGATCAGCGGGGACAGACCGGGCTCGGCGGTGCCGTCGTGCCCCTGTCTCGACGGCGTCGCACCTGCCAGCACCGCGCGCGCACGTGCCTCGTTCTCGGCGGTCACGTAGATCGCAGCCAACGCCGGCCCCAGCACCAGCGCGCAGCGGCGGCCGTCGGCGAGACGCGCCGTGGCGAACACCCGGCGCGCCGCCTGCCCGGAGGGCGCGGGCTCCCCCCACGCCGCCACCACCGACCACCAGGCCCGCGATGCTCGCGCGTCACGAGCGCACGCCCACCGTGCGGGCATCGAGGAAGCTCGCGCCATCGAGGCGGGCGCCGCGCAGATCGGCCCCGGTGAGGTCGGCTCGCTCGAAGTCCGTGCCGCGCAGATCCGCGTCCCGGAGATCGCAGCCGACCAGGTTCGCGTCCGAGCAGTCGGCGCGCACGAGCATGGCCCCGCGGTCGTGACCACGACGTCGGAGGCCTCGAGCTCGAGCGTCGCCGCGAGCTGAGACGGCGTGATGTGCAGCGCCGCGAGCCCGGCCGGCTTGACCTGCCCGCACCCGCGGTCAGTGCTTCGCCTGCGGCTTCTCGCCGAGCGCTGCCAGGATGAGCGATACCTGGACTGGCTTCTCGAGCAGCGTCCACGCGTGCTGCTCGATGACCTCGAGATCCCCCGCCGA
Source organism: Kofleriaceae bacterium (assembly GCA_964203225.1). Taxonomy (GTDB): domain Bacteria; phylum Myxococcota_A; class Polyangia; order Haliangiales; family Haliangiaceae; genus JABFXX01. The sequence goes on along the minus strand of CAXNMK010000001.1, from coordinate 296,608 downwards.
CACGTGGCCGGAGTAGATGACCACGCGCACGTCGGGGCGCTCGCGGGCCACCACGGCGGCCACCTCGAGACCGCTGCCATCTTCGAGCGCGAGGTCGGTCAGCAGGGCAGTCGGCCACGTCGGCTCGGCGCGCCAGGCCGTGAGGGCGTCCGCGACGGAGCTGAAGCAGCGCACGACCATACCGCGAAGGCGGAGGTGGTTGTTCATCGCGGCGCCGAGGCTCGGGTCGTCCTCGAGGTACAGAACGCGATGCGCCTCCGCGCCGACCGCAGAGGCGGACCCATCGGGGCGGACCGGCTCGGCCCGCTGCCGCGGGAAATACATCGAGACCGTCGTCCCTCTACCGAGCGCGGACGCAAGGACCAAGCGGCCACCACAGGACTCGAGCATGCGGCGCACCGAGGCGAGGCCCAGGCCCGTACCTTCGGTCGCGCGCTTGGTCGTGAAGAACGGCTCCGTGGCGCGCGCCAGGACCTCCGGGGGCATCCCCTCACCAACATCGACGATATCCAGCCGAACGAAGTCACCCGCGTCGTCGATGGAGACCGTGATGGGGCTCCCCTGCGAGCTGGCGTCCCGAGCGTTGACCAGCACGTTGATGATCGCGAGCTCGATCTCCCGCTTGGGCGCCGTGATGCACGCCTCGTCGCTGGAGATCAGGCGCGGCTTGCGGTTCGGCCCCACCGACTGCCGCAGGAGCGGCCACCATGCCGTCAACGCCGCGGTGAGGTCGAACGACTCGAGGGGACTGTGGTCGGGAGCCGCGAACGAGAGCAGCTGCCGGGTCAGGGAGACACCCCGCTGCACGGTACGCGAGACATTCTCGGAAAACCGCGCGAGCGCGACGGCGTCGGGCTTCTGCTGAATGTCCTCGACGAGGGCGAGCACCAGCTGGAGGAGGTTGTTCATCTCGTGCGCGACGTTCGCGCTGAGGCGCCCCAGGGCGTTGATGTTGCGCGCGGCCTCGATGGAGCGCAGCGCGAGCATCGACTCGGTCACGTCCATCACGGCGAGCGCAACGCTGTCCTGGGGGCCGTCGCCGCGCGAGGTGGAAGCGGCGGTGACGTGCCAGAACGCGTCGTACGCGGACACCACGGCGACGTGGCGGCGCTGCTTCCCGGCCAGGATGGCCTGGATGCCTTGCATCAGCTCAGGGCCGCCCTCGGGCGCGCCGAGGAGCGCGTCCACGCTGATGCGCCGCTCGGGCGAGCCGATCGGCGCGGCCGCCGCCGAGCCGGTGCCGTCGTTCGCCCAGCGGGTGAAGAACGCTCCATCGAGCACCCACAGCTGTGCCGGGATGGTATCGAGGAGCTGGTCGAGCGGCGGGCCTGCGAGCGCCTCGCTGCGCTGCGACGGTGTGCGGAGCTTGCGCTGAAGCTGGCCGACGAGCGCCTCGGCGGCTTGGACCTCCGCGTCCGTCCAGACGTGAGGGTGCTGAAAGCTGAACACGGCGACGCCCACGGCCTCGCCCTCGACCACGAGCGGCACGTACGCGCATGCGCGGAGTCCGTAGCGCTCGCGCGCGACCTGGGCGACGCGGGGATCGGTCGTCGCATCATCGACGCGCACGCTCGTGCGCTCAGCGATCGCGGCCTGCGCGCCCGGTGACGCGGTGATGTCGAGCCCCTGCGCGAGCCGCGAGGCGCGAAAGCCGCTGGAGACCGCCTGGCAGACCAGGCGGGTCTTGTCATAGGAAAGCAGGTGAACGCACACGTTGTCCACCGCGAGAAGCGCTTGCGCTTCGGTCACGAAGCTCGCGAACAGCTCGAGCGTGGTGTCCTCCCGATCGGGCATCTCAAGACTCCTGAGTACGGGCCGCGGCCGCTGACCCGCGCCGGTGACCCGAGTACACCCGATTTCATCCCGAAAGTGAGCATCGCTTGACCTTGGTCTGGAACATACGGCGCTCCGGCCGCGCAGGACGATCGCACGACATCGCTGCGAGCTGCTCGCCGGCCGTCCGGCCTCAGGGGCTCGAGAGCCCGGCGGCGTCGTAGAGCTCGTCGACGGTGAAACGGACGGCGGCGGCGGTGAGTGTCACCATGTCTCCGCCGCGATGGATCTCGTGGACCCAACCGGCGTCGGTGCGCGCGAACACCTCGACCTCGCGGCGGTCCTGCGCGACCAGCACGTAGTCTCGCAACGACACGATCTGCTGATCGTGTTCCCGCTTCTCCCCGCGGTCGTAGTCTGAGGTGCCTGGACTGAGCACCTCCACGATGATGCTCGGGTTGGTCACGTGCGTCGGCGAGGTCGCGTCGCGCACCGACTCGCCGCAGATCACCGCGGCATCGGGGTACGTGGCGAGGCCCGTGGCCACGATTCGAATCCGGAGGTCGCTGCTGGAGGGACGGCATGGGCCGCCTCGCAGGCGTTCGCCGAGCAGCACGAGTGCGGCTGCGGACAGCGCCGCGTGCTCCGGGGTTCCGCCCGCCATCGCGAAGACCTCGCCGTCGAGGTACTCGTGGCGCACCGCGCTCATCTCCTCGACTGCAAGGTCGTCCTGCAGCGTGTAGCGATGACGCGACGGCGCGACCACGTCGGCAGCCTCGCATGACCCCGCCGCGCGAACGCGGGCGCGCCGAGCCCGCGACGAACGGAACGGGACCACCGCCCTGCGGCAATCTGTGCGCGTGCCCCATCCGCACCTGCCGGCTAGCGTGCAGCGATGATCACGAGACGGCTCGCCGGGGTCCTGCTGGCGCTGGGTGGCTGCGGCACGCCTGCCTCGACCACCGCGAGCGCCGCACCCGCGCCGACGCCGACGAACACCTCCTGCCCGCCCGGCCCGAGTACGACGCCTACGACGCCCACGGCGCCGGCCGGCGACCGCTGCGCGCTGGGCCTCGCCGCCCCCGGCACCGCCATGGCGCCGGGCGGTGCGCGCCGTCACCGGAGCGCCCCTGGCCCTGTGCGGCACGTCGCCGCTCACCGGCTACGTGCGCGACGGCTACTGCCGCACCGGCGTCGACGACGCGGGGGCCCACACGGTGTGCGGCGCGGTCACCGCCGAGTTCCTCGCGTTCTCGAAGGGGCGCGGCAACGACCTCGTCACGCCGCGCGGCGGCTTCCCGGGCCTGGTGCCCGGGCGACCGCTGGTGCCTGTGCGAGGGCCGGGTCGAGGAGGCGCGGGCTGCCGGCGTCCGCGTGCCGGTGGTGCTCGATGCGACCAACGAGGCCGCGCGACGCACGCTGTCGCCGGCCGTGCTCGCGGAGCTCGGCGCGCTGCCGCGGTAGCGCGCGCTCACGCCTGACGAGGTCGCGCTGCTTGCGCTGTGGCGGGCAAAATCCGACGAGGGGCGACCAGCACGGCCAGCCCCGGCGTCACCACCAGGGTCACCAGGGTGGACAGGACGAGGCCGCCGATCACGGCGATCGCGAGCGGACGCTGGAGCTCCGCGCCGGCGCCGATCCCGAGCGCGAGCGGCGCGAGCCCCGCGAGGGTCGCGGCGGTCGTCATCAGGATCGGGCGGAGCCGGCGCCGCGCCGCGGCCACGAGGGCGTCGGCGAGCGGTTGACCTTCGACGACCCGCCGCTGCGCGTACTCGAGCAGCAGGATCCCGTTCTTGACCACCAGGCCGACGAGCAGGATCAGCCCCGTCAGCGACGAGATGTTGAGCGGCGTCCCGGTGAGCGCCAGCACGAGCAGCCCGCCGACCGTCGACAGCGGCGCGCTGATCAGCACCACGAGCGCGATCCGGACGGCGCCGAGCTGGACCACCAGCACGAGGAGCACGAGGAGCACGGAGATCCCGGCGACGCCCATCAGCTCTCGCCGGGAGGCGGCCCCCGACGCGGCCTGGCCACCGACCTCGATCTGGACGCCCCGCGGCGGGGGTAGCTCGCGCAGCACAACACGCGCCGCTGCCTCGGCGGCGCCCAGATCACCGCCCGGGGTCGAGGCGTGCATCACGAGCACCGAGCGCAGGCCATCACGGCGCAGGATCGCCGGGGACAGCGGTCGATCGAACGCGACGAGCTGGCCGAGCGGCAGCGCGCGCGGGCCGTAGGCGATCGGCGACCGCGCGAGGGCCACGGCCGAGTAGCGAACCTCGTCGGGGTACCGCACGCGGACGCCGATGACGCGCTCGGGCCGGACGATCTGGGCGACGGAACGACCGCCGATCGCGATCTCGAGATCGCGACCCACGGTGGCGGCGTCGAGCCCGAGGCGCGCGAGCTGCAGCGGCTCGACCGTCGAGCGCAGGATCGGCGTGAGCCCCTCGCGGCCATCGAACACGTCGACGAGCTCGGGGCGTCGACCGAGCGCCTCGCCGACCTGCGCGGCCCACGCATCGAGCGCACCGGCGGCATCACCGAGGACGCGGATCTCGATGGGCTCGGGGTTTCCGGCGAGGTCGGCGAGCACGTCCTGGAGCACCTGGATGTACTCGAAGCGCGCCTCGGGGACCTGGTCATGGAGCCGCTCCCGGACGTGCTCGATCACGTGCTCGATCTCGTCGCGCGCGCCGGGCGCGACCAGCCGGACCATGATGTCGCCCGCGTTCTGCAGCGTCGCGGTGGCGGGGCCGAGCTCGGTGCCCGTGCGTCGCGTGAACGCCACGACCTCCGGCATCGCGGCGAGCACCCGGTCGACCGCGACGTTGATCCGGTCGGTCTCCTCGAGCGAGGTGCCCGCGGGGAGCGAGAAGTCGATCACGAACGCGCCCTCGTCCATCGCCGGCAGGAACCCGGTGGCCAGGTCGCGCTGAGCGACGTAGCCGACGCCGAGCAGGACGCCGACGACGACGAGCGCGACCCACGTGTGATGAACGAGCCAGCGGATCGCCGCGCCCACGCGATCGGCCGTCGGCGACGCGTGCGTGCGCGGTCGGTGCTTCAGGTGGCTCGCGAGCAGGGGGATCAGCGTCAGCGACGTGACCATCGACAGCAGCACGGCGATCGCCAGGGTGAGCGCGAACGCGCCCAGGAAGCTCCCCGTGACCCCGGTGAGCATGCCCAGCGGCGCGAACACCACGACCGTCGTGAACGTGGTCCCGATCACCGCGGCGACCATGTCGTGGACCCCGAGCTCGACGGCCGCGTCGACCTCGTGACCTTCCTCGATGCGCGCGACGATGCCCTCGGCGACGACGATGGCGTCATCCACGACGAGGCCGATCGCCACGGCGAGGCCGCCGAGCGACATCAGATTCAGCGTGACGCCGAACCACCGCATGACCGCGAACGTGCCGAGCAGCGTGACCGGCACCGGCAGCGCGGCGATCGCGCCCGCGCGCCAGTCACGGAGCGAGAACGCGATCACGAGGAGCGAGAGCGCGATGCCGATCAGGATCGCGTCCCGCACGCTCGCCATCGACTCCGTGACGAGCTCGGCCTGATCGTAGACCGCCGTCAGCTCGACGTCCGCCGGGAGCGCATGGGTGGCGCGCAGCGCGGCGGCCGCAGCGATGATGCCGTCGACCACCGCCACGGTGCTCGAGCCAGGCAGGCGGGCGACCGACAGGGCGACGGTTTCGCCGCGCGGACCTCGGACGATCACATCGGGGTCGGCGGCGCCCTCGACCACGTCCGCGACGGCGGACAGCAGGACCGGCCCGGCCGGCCCGCTCGCGATCGGCAGGCGCCTCAAGGCTGCGAGGTCGGGCGCCTGGGCGTCGAGCACCACGGGCAGCGTCTGGTGCTGATCGAACACCCGCCCGGCCGTGACCACGACGTCGGAGGCCTCGAGCGTCGCCGCGAGCTGCGATGGCGTGATGTGCAGCGCCGCGAGCTCGGCCGGCTTGATCTGGATGATCACCTCGCGCACGCGGCCGCCCTGCAACTCGACACCGCCGACCCCGGGCACGCGCACGAACGCGGGCCGCACGATCCGCTCGGCGACGTCGCGCAGCCGGCGCGGATCGGTGGTGGCGCCCCGGGCCGCGCTGAGGTTGAAGGTGATCACCGGCACGGAGGTGGGCAGGACGCGCTCGACCACGGTCGTGGTGCCGGGCGGCAGGGTGACCTGATCGACCGCGACCTGGCATGCGTTCTGCGCCTGCATCGGGTCGGCGTCGTCGGTGAGCTGCAGCGACAGCTCCACGGCGCCCCGGATCGTCCGGGCGCGCACGTGGCGGACGCCCGGAACGGTGGCCAGCTCCTCCTCGAGCGGGCGGGTGACCTGCGCCTCGACGAGCCCGGGCGAGAGCTGGCCGACGTGGGCGACCACGACCACGCGCGGGAACTTCATCTCCGGGTAGATGCCGCTCGGCAGCGTGAAGATGGCCACCGCGCCGAGCACGGCGAGGGTGAGCGCACCGAGCCACACGACCGCGGCGTGGCGGCGAAGTCCTGCGATCATGGCTCACCTCGCTCCGCCGGCCGGGGCCGTCAGCCGCTGGCCCTCCCGAGGCCGAGCACGTGATCGGTCACGACCTGCTCACCGGGTGCGACGCCCCGCGTGATCTCGACGACCGCCGCCGTCCGGTGGCCGACCTCGACGGAGCGGACGCGCGCGATGCCGCCATCACAGACCACGACCTCATCGGCGCCGACCATCGAGCGGCGCAAGGCCGTCACCGGGACGACCAGGCCGGGCCGCCGGGCGACGACGATCTGACCGGTCGCGGCGCTGCCCACGGTGATCCGGTGGGTGCCGTCGATCGCGATCCGGACGCCGCCGAGCAACGTGACGGGATCCACCGCCGGGGCGACCCGCGCGACCCTGGCGGCCAGCGCGCCCTCGACACCCAGGATCGTGACGGTCGCGGCCATGCCCTCGCGCACCGGGGCGAGGGCCGCCGGGGGCACCTGCGCGCGCAGCTCGAGGGTCGACAGGTCCGCCACCTGCGCGACCGGCGTCGCGGTGGTCCCATCGACGCTCTCGCCGACACCCTTCCACACGTGCAGCACGATGCCCGCGTGGGGGGCGCGCAGCTCGCGCCGCGCGTTGTTCGAGCGCGCGAGGCCCGCGCGGGCGTTCGTCGCCTCCAGCTCAGCCGCTGCGGCCGCCGCCTTCGCGCGCGCTTCATCGAGATCGCGACGGGCACCGATGCCCGTGTCCACGAGCCGCTGCTGGCGCGCGAGGTCCTGGTCGGCGGCGAGCCTCAACCTCAAGCCGCCGGTGACCACCGCCGCCGCCTCGACCGCGCCGTGGGCGTCGGACGTCGGCGGTCGCGAGCAGGGCGCCAGCCGCGACGACGTCGCCTTCCTCGACGGCGACGCGCGACACGCGGCCCGCGATGGGTGAGCTGACGATCGCATCGAGCTTCGGCGGAGGTGCGATCACCCCGGTGACCTCGACGACCTCGTCCACGTCCGCCGCCGTCGCCGCCTGGCACGTCACCGCGGCGGTCGCAGGTTCGTCCTCGGCCGCAGGCCCGGACGGCTTGCCGCAGCCGGTGGCCACCATCGCCCAGGCGACGAGGGTGACCCAGCCCACGCCACGACCAGCGCTCGCAGCGCGAGAGCGCCCTGTCGGTCGATCCATGCGCTGGCCCTCAGCGTGCATCGGGACCGCCCAGCTCGTCGCCCGCCACGTCGTGGAGGTCAGCCCAGGCCATCGCGAGATCGGCGCGCGCGGCGATCACCTCGGCGCGAACCGCGGTGAGATCGCGATTGGCCTGGAGCGCGGACGCGAGGTCGCGAGCGCCCTCCCGGTAGGCCTGGGCCGCGAGGTCGGCCGCGCGCGCCTGCGCGGGCAGGACGTCGTTCTCGAGGACCTCGACGCGCTCGCTGGCGGCCTGCCAGCGCCGGTAACAGGCGGCCAGGCCCGCGCCCAGCTCGGTCTCGATCACGCCGAGACGCGCTCGTTCGGCCGCAGCGGCGGCGCGCGCGGCGCGCACGCGATCGCCCGTGTGCGCGAACACCGGCAGCTCGAGGGACAGCGCGACCTGGACGTCGGTCCCTGGCGTCGTCGGGTCCAGCGCCGAGACGGTCGCCTCGATGGCGAGACCGGGACGGCGCTGGGAGTCAACCTGCGCGATCGTCGCCTCGGCCGCATCGACCCTTCGCCTCGCGGCCATGCGGCTCGCGTGCTCCTGCAACCGCGGGCGCAGCAGCTCGATCAGGATCGGCTCGCGGCCAGGCAGCGGCCCGGCGGTGATGAGCGGCCGCATGGGGTCCCAGCCGCGCGGTGCCGGCGAGGTCGGCCGCCGCCGCTTGCTGCGCCCGCCGCGCGACCGCCGCCGCCAGCCCCGCGCGGGCTCGCGCGGCCCGCGCGACCGAGACGTCGACCTCCGCACCGAGACCGGCATCGAGGCGCCCCCCCGCGATCCGCTCGAGCTCGGCTGCCTGGCTCGCCGCCGTGGCCGCGGCGACCACCTCGCCGTCGGCGCGCGCGAGTGAGACCCAGGCGGTGACCGCGTGGAGACGAACTTCGCGACGGGTGACGGAGGCCTCGGCGCGGACGACCGCGGCTTGCGCGGCCACCGCGCGCCTGGTGGCTTGCATCGTACCGAGCACCGGGAGCGGAATCGTGGCGCCGGCCACCACGCGCGCGGTGAGCCGGTGGGCCTCGATCCGCAGCGACGGATCCGGCCACGCACGCGCCGCCGCGACGAGCGCCTCGGCGGCCTCGACCTCGTGGCGCATCACCTGCGCCGCCGGTGCGCTGGACACCCGCGCGAGCACATCGGGGAGCGTCACCGCGACAGGGGCCTCCTCCGCACGGGCGGCGGTCGTGGCGAGCAGCGTGACGACGACAACGACCAGCCGCACGCGCTACTCTTCTTCGACGAACGTTCCATCCGCGCGGAAGGTCGCCTCCCGCAAGGTCTTGCCGGCCTTGAACGCGAGCTCGAACGTGATGCTGTGGTCGGCCTTGGTCTGCTTCTCGGCCTTGAGCATGGTCGCCCTGGGGTACCGGGCGGCGAACGCCCGGGTCACGGCCTCGGGCACCGACGCGACGACCTCCTCGATCTGCTCGATCTGGCCCGTGGCCGAGATGTCGAGCTCGATGATCGACCTGTCCTTGTGCTGCATCACGACCTCGAAGATCGCCCCCTCGGCGACGCACCGGGTGACCTTGGCGTCCGGGAACGCCTTCCGGGCGGCGTCCGTGACGACGGTCGGACAGGCAGGCGCCGCGCTCGCGAGGGCCGGGAGGGAGGCCAGCAGCAAGGCAAGCACGACGCGGGCGGAGCGGGAGTTGATCATGGCGCGATCCCTTCAGACGTCAGGTGAAGCAGGCGTGACTGGGAGCGAAGGCCCGGGGCTCCCGACGCCATGCGTGGGTTCACCGGGACGACTGCCAGACCGTACCGCACGGGACCCTCCGCGCAGATGAAGGCTTGATGAAGTTCGCAGAGGACCCGCCCCGCGTGGGCTCCGCGCCTGGCACACTGGGACCTCGAAGACGGATCGCGGCGCACGCCAGGGGATCCGCCGATGACGGTCCTCGTCGTCGAGGATGAGCCTCGCCTCGCCGCGAGCCTGATCCAGGGCCTCACCGAGGAAGGGTTCGACGCGGTGGCGGTGGGAACGGCGGGCCAGGCGCTCGCGCGCGCAGCCGCCGGTGGCCTCCGCGCGATCGTCCTCGATCTCGGGCTCCCTGATCGTGATGGTCAGCAGGTGATCGCCGAGATCCGACGGGGCAGCGAGGTCCCGATCCTAGTGCTCACGGCGCGCGACGCGGTCGAGCAGCGCGTGCAGGCGCTCGACAGCGGCGCCGATGACTACCTCGTGAAGCCGTTCGCGTTCGCCGTGCTGCTCGCGCGCCTGCGGGCCACGCTGCGGCGCGTGGAGCCCGTCCCACGGCGACGCCTCCGCGCCGGCAACCTCGAGCTCGTCACGGGTGACCCCATGGTGATGGTCGCCGAGCGGCGAATCATGCTCTCGCCCCGCGAGCGGGCGCTGGTCGAGCTCCTCGTCACGCGGCTCGGCGAGGTCGTCCCGCGGCGCGACATCCTGCGCGACGCCTTCGGGTATGACTTCGACCCGGGGACCAACCTCGTCGAGGTCCACGTCCGGCACGTGCGGAACAAGCTCGCTGGCGCCGAGCTCCAGATCGAGACGGTGCGCGGGTTCGGCTACCGCGCACGCGTGGTGACGTGATGGCGCGCGGATCGATCCGGCGCCGGTTCCTCGTCAGCTCGATCGCGAGCACCCTGCTGGCCCTCGTCCTGTTCGCCGCGGGCTCGCTCGCGATCGTGTGGATCGACGACGCGGACGCGGACATGGCCCTCGGTGACTCGTTCACGAGCGAGGCGGTCGAGCTGATCCTCGGGGCGATGGCGATCGCGGCGCCGCTCGCGCTGACGGCCGCCGCCGTGACCGCCGTCGCCCTGAGTCGACGGAGCGCGCGGCCGCTCGAGGACGCCATCCGCGCAGCCCGCGAGACGACGGCCCACGACCTCCGGCGCAGCTTGCCGGTCCCCGAGGGTGACGATGAGATCCGGGACCTCGTGATCGCCCTCAACGACCTGTTCTCCCGCCTCGATGGTGGGTTCGGCGCGCTCGCGCGGTTCGCCGCCGATGCATCGCACGAGCTCCGCACCCCCGTCGCCGTGATGGCGACCGATCTCGAGGTCGCGCTCCGCCATCCGCGGCGGACCGACGAGTGGGAGGCGACCGGGCGCGCCACCCTCGACGAGCTGCGCCGGATGGCGACGCTGATCGGCGGCCTGTTGACGCTCGCCCGCGTCGGCACCGATGCGCCGACGGCGCGCGTGAAGGTCCGGGTCGTGGAGTGTGTCGACGCGGTCGTGGCGCAGCTGTCGGCCACCGCCGAGCGCGCCGGGGTCTCGCTCGCCGGACCTGCCGACGACACCGCGGATCAGATCGACGGCAACCCCGTGATGCTCGAGACCGCGATCCGGAACCTGGTCGAGAACGCGATCGCGGCGACACCTCGCGGCGGTCACGTTCGCGTGAGCCTCGGCCCCCCGACCGGCCATGACGTCGTCGTGGTCGTCGATGACGATGGCCCGGGACTCGGGGCGAGTGCGGAGGACCTGTTCACCCCATTTCGACGCGGCTCCTCCGACATCGCACCTCGCAGCGCGGGCGTCGGCCTCGGGCTCGCGATCGCACGCCGGATCGCCGTGGCGCACGGTGGACGGCTCGCTCCAGGGCGATCGCCGCTCGGTGGCGCGCGGTTCACACTGACCGTGCCCCGCGCCGCCCCCGGGTGATCCGACGTGGACCGCCTGGGCCGTCGGCGACACGGCTCGACGCGCTCGCGCCGTCGGGGAGGACTTCCGCGAGGGCGGCTCCGGCAAGCACCTGCGCGACATCCGGTCGATGCTCGACGTGTCAGGAGACTGCCTGGACCGGCCCTTTCTCGACGCGCAGATCCGCCTGCGCGGGCGCGAGGCTGCCTGGGCGGCCGTGAACGAGCGCTGACCCTGGAGCCAGCCCCAGCACTCGTCAGCCGCGTCGAGCCGCCGGGGTCACGCCCGATCGGACCGGGAGTTATCCTCAGCAAGTTGTGCTGGTTTCTCCGGACCCCGGAGCGTCCGCCTGTTCGAGCCGTTCTCCACCGGGGGAGCGGAGGCGTGGAACGCGTAGACGCCGACGATGCCGCACATGGGGAGAGGCCCATGACACTTAAGACACTGATGTCCGCGCATCGCTCGCGATGGCAGGTCAATGGTGGAGCCGCACGTCGATGACAGCCCCGCTCTGGCGGGGTTCAGCCGGCACCGGATACCGACACAAGCATCCGAATCAGCTACGTTTTATCGCTGCCACCGCTCGCTGTCACAGCTTGTCACAGCTCGCTGTCACAGCTTGTCACAGCTCGATCCACCGGTAGCGGCGCGCCGGATCCGTGGGTCCGTGGCCGACCTCCGCCACCAGGCCGCTCGTGACCAGGTCCCGGAGATCTCGCTGGACCGTCCGGCGAGCGACGTCCGGGAGGAGCTGCTCGCAGTCTGCGAGCGACATCTCCGCGCGCGCGAGGAACGCGGCCACCAGCATCGCCTGCCGAGCGTTGAGGTGGCTCGAGCGCGCGAGCACGTCTGCCCGGATGGCCTGCTCGCCCTTGGTCTTGACCTCCTGGAGCTGGGTCGCGAGGCCGTCGACGAAGAACTCGAGCCACCCGGTCAGGTCCATGTCCGCCTGGCGGACCGCCTGGAGAGCGGCATAGAACGCGGCCCGATCGCGATCGTAGTACTCGCTGATGGTGAACAGGCGCTTGAAGTCGTAGCCGGCGCGGTACAGGCACAGCGTCGACAGCAGGCGCGATGCGCGCCCATTGCCGTCGACGAACGGATGGATGTGCACGAGCTGGAACTGGGCGATGCCGGCGACCAGGACCGGGTGGATCGTCTGCTCGTCACGGAGCCACTCGACCAGCGCTCGCATCAAGATGGGCACGTCCGCGGGTGGCGGGGGCGTGTACACGATCTCCCCCGTCCTGCTGTTGGCGACGAAGTTCTGGATCGTGCGCCACTCGCCAGGCATCGCGCGCCCACCACGGACGCCCTCGACCAGCCGCTTGTGGATCTCCCGGATCAGCCCCTCGCTGAGCGGCGCGCCACTCGCCAGGTACTCGCCCACGAGGGCGAACGCCTGCCGATAGTTGAGGAGCTCTCGCACGTCATCGGCGTCCGCGCCGCTGACGGCCTGGCCGGCCCACAGCTGCTCGGCCTGCGCGATGCTGAGCTGCGTCCCCTCGATGTGGGTCGTGTGGTGCGCCTCCAGCAGCAACGCCCGCTGGCTCATCCGCCGCACCCAGTCCTCGGACAGGGTCGCCGCCTCGAGGAACCCGCGCGCACGCTCCACCGCGGTGAGCGCCGCCGTGACGCGGTTCGTGATGGTGAAGTGCGGAGCGAACGGGGTCATCGGCGCGCCCGGCTCAGCCGTAGGTGATCTGGACGTTCTCGATCACCGTCTGCAGCGCCGCCTTCACCACCTCGGTGTCCGGATGGCGGACGATCACGTAGCCGTCGCCCTCGTAGCTGTCGGCCCGCGGGGTGCCGAGCGTGGGGAGCCTGGACTCGACGACGACGTTGCCGACCTTGGCGTTGACCGCTTCGACGCCGCGGACCGAGGCGACCCGGCCGCGGCCGACGCCGCGCAGGAACGCGGTGCCCACGGCGTACTTGCGCTCCCACGGGCCGTCGAAGGCATCGTCGACGACGGCGCGCGCCCACGCCCGGTACATGTCGGTGTCGTAGGCGTAGCTGTTCATGCGGACGATCTGGGCGCCCGGCGGGCGCGCGGCGATCTCGCCGATCGCGAGGGAGCCGTCGTCGCGGCGGAACCACTCCATGTGGGTCATGCCGGTGTCGAGGCCGAGGGCCTCGACGGCGCGCACGCCGAGGGCGCGGGCGTCGGCGAAGTCGGGGCCGTCGATCACGCGCGGCAGCACCACCACCCACTGGATCCACGGGGTCTCCATGACCTCGAGGGGCGTGGGGTAGTAGCGCGAGCACGACTGGAACTGGACCTGGCCGCCGATGGTGATGGTCTCGAAGCTGAACTCGCGGCCGCGCAGGAACTCCTCGGCGAGGGCCGGGTTCGAGGGCGAGGCGTGGAGGGCCTGCAGCGCACCTCGCAGCTCGTCGGCGTTCTGGATCCGCCAGGTCGACTTGCAGCCCATGCCGGCGGGCGGCTTGAGGACCATCGGGAACCCGACCCGGGCGACGAACGCCTCGGCGTCGGCCCAGCTGCGGATCACCTGGTGGCGGGCGCACGGCAGGCCGTGCTTGCGCAGCTCGTCCTTCATCCGGGCCTTGTCGCGGAACAGGTCGGCGGTGGCGGGCGAGGTGCCGGGGACGCCCATGGCCTGGCGGACGGCCGCGAGCTGGTCCTGGAGCGGCTCGAGGATACCGAGGACGCGGTGGATCCGGCCATGGCGCTGCTCGAGCCGACGGGCTGCCATCAGGAGCTGGGCGGTGTCGAGCCCGTCCTCCACCTTGGCCAGGTCCGCGAACATGTTCGCGTCGTCGCCGGTGGGCGGGGTCTGAGCGATGCCCAGCAGGCGGACGCCATCGAGCCGGGCGGCGGCCCGGGCGAACCGCATCGTCGTCTCGGCAGGGAACGGGGCGGCGAACACGACGTTGCGCATCGGCCTCCTTGTAACGCCAGACGGTGCGACAATCGAGCCCGATGAACGTCGTCTTCCTGGGCTGCTCCTATCCGCCCGAAATGCAGCAATACACCCGTGGCCTGGCCGAGGTCGGCGCCAAGGTGTTCGGGGTGGGGGACCAGCCCCGGTCCGCCCTGCCCGCCTCGCTCAAGCGCCACCTGCACGACTACCTCCAGGTGCCGCGGCTCCTCGACGAGGCTGACGTCGTCGAGCGGGTCACCGCCTGGGTGCGCGGCCGCGGCATCGACCGCGTGCTCGCCAACTGGGAGATCCTGGTGCTGACCGCGGCCCGGCTGCGCGAGCGCCTGGGCGTCCCCGGCATGTCCTACGAGGCCGTCGGCGGGTTCCGCGACAAGCAGCTGATGAAGGAGCGGGTCGCCGCCGCCGGCCTGCGCGTGCCCCGGGCCGCCCGGATCCGGTCCGCCAGGGAGGCGCGCGAGGCCGCCGATACGATCGGCTACCCGGTGGTGTTCAAGCCGATCTCCGGCGCCGGCAGCGCGGACACGTTCCGCGTGGCGGATGCGCGTGAGATGGAGCTCGTGCTCGCCAAGACCCAGCACGTGCCGGAGGCGAGCGTCGAGGAGTTCATCGAGGGTGACGAGTTCACCTACGACACGGTCAGCGTCGGCGGCACGCCGGTGTTCGAGAACGTCGCCCAGTACCTGCCCAAGCCGCTGATCGCGCGCAGCAACGAGTGGATCAGCCCCGTGATCGTCACGGTCAAGAACCTCGCGCAGCCGGCCGTCAGCGACGGCATCCAGCTCGGGCGCCAGGTGCTGACCGCGCTCGGCATGGGCGACGGCTTCACCCACATGGAGTGGTTCAAGAAGCCCGACGGCGAGGTCGTGTTCGGCGAGATCGGGTGCCGCCCGGGCGGCGCGCACCTCGTCGACCAGATGAACTACACCTGCGACATCGACCTGTTCCGCGAGTGGGCGCGCGCCGTGTGCTGGCACAGCTTCGAGGCGTCCACCCACCGCAAGTACAACGCCGCGATCATCTTCAAGCGCGCCCTCGGCCAGGGCAAGATCACGCGGATCACCGGCCTGTCCGAGTTCCTGCGCCAGTACGGCGGGTTCGTCGTCGAGAACCAGCTGCTGCCGCCGGGCACCCCGCGCCGCAACTGGAAGAACACGCTGGTCTCCGACGGCTTCATCCTGCTCCGCCATCCCGACTGGCGGATCGCCTGCGAGCTGGCGGACCTGGTCGCGACCCAGGTCACGATGTTCGCGGAGTGACGGCCTATCGCCAGTAGCCGGGGTCGCGCCTCGCGGCAGCGACAGCCACGGCTGGCATCACCAAGCCTCGGTCAAAGGACTAGCGGAGGAGCGACAGCGCCGCCTGCGGCAGCTGGTTGGCCTGGGCGAGGACGGCGAGGCCGGCCTGGCTCAGGATCTGGCCCTTGCTGAGGTTCGCCGTCTCGTTCGCCACGTCGACGTCCCGGATGCGCGAGTTCGCGGCGGCCAGGTTCTCCTGCTGCATCCCGAGGTTGCTGATCGAGACCTGCATGCGGTTCTGCACGGCGCCGACCTTGGCGCGCGCAGACGACAGCTGCTGGATCGCCTTGTCGAACGCACCGATCGCGTTCTGGGCGTTGGTCACCGTCGACAGGCTGGCGCCCGAGACTTTCAACGTCGAGGCGCCGAGCGTCGACGTGGTGAGCCTGGTGATGCTCATCGACAGGCGGTCGTTGGCGGTGTTCTGCGCGCCGACCTGGAAGGTCAGGCCCGCGGAGGCCGAGCCGTCGAGCAGCTTCTGGCCGTTGAACTCGTTGACCGCGCCGATGCGGTTGACTTCGTCCTGCAGCTGCTTGAACTCGGTCTGGATGTAGCCGCGCTCCGTGTTGCCGATCGTCGCGTTGGCGGACTGGACCGCCAGCTCACGCATGCGGGACACGATGCCCTGCTGCTCGTTCATGCCGCCCTCGGCGACCTGCGACATCGACACGCCGTCGTTGGCGTTACGCTGGGCCTGCGCGAGTCCGCGGAGGTTGGCCTTCAAGGCCTCGGAGATCCCGAGGCCGGCGGCGTCGTCACCGGCGCTGTTGATGCGCTGGCCCGACGACAGCCGCCCGATCGAGGCCGCGAGGGCCGCCTGGGTCTTGGACAGGTTGCCCTGGGCATTGAGAGACGCGACGTTGGTGAGAATCGAGATCGCCATGTACAGACTCCGGTTAGGGGCTCGGACCTCGTCGGTCCCGCTGGCGTAGTTCGCCCAGCCCCGCGCCTGATACAGGCCTGTATCGTTCCAGCATTGGGCCGAGGAGGGGCGCCCCGGCAGGTCCATCACGTGGCGGGTGCCCGCCCGCGACGCATCCAGCGCCTGCGTCGCCTGCGCGAGTTCGCTCGCAGCGTCGACGAGGTCGATCTCCACGGAGCGCGGGATGTCCTGGTCGCGGTTCTGCTCGAGCCGGGAGTGCGCCTTGGCCGCCTCGTCGAGCACCGCCATCGCGCCGTCACATGCTGACCGACCCCGCGCAGTTCCGGATCGATCCTCCGGGCGCGCTCGTCCGCCTCGACGCGCCCGCGCCGCCGATCCCCGTCGCCGGGACGCCCCGGCAGCTGCGCGGGGATGCGGACGCGTTCTACGTGATCGCCGGAGGCCAGGTCCGCCGGATCTCGCGCCCGCACCAGGCGGTGATGGTGTGGCTGACGCGTGAACTCGACCGGCGGCTCCCCGACGAGTTCGTGGTGCGCCCGGCCCTGCCGTTCATCGCCACCAACGACTCGGAGCCCGAGCCTGACCTCGCGGTCTCGCTCGAGCCGATCGGCACGCGGCGCACCGCGCGCACCGCCGTGCTGCAGATCGAGATCGCGGACTCCTCGCTCCGCAAGGACCGCCGCATCAAGCTGCCGATCTACGCCGAGGCCAGCGTGCCCGAGTACTGGATCGTCGATGTGGCTCGCCCAGGCGAACTCGCCGTCGAGGTCTACCGCGCCCGCTCCCCGACCGGCTACGCGACCGCGCTCACGCTGCGCGACGGTGACGTGCTGCGCCCGCTGGGTTTGCCGATCGAGTTCGCGGTCGCGGACCTGCCGCGCTGAGAGACTGTGAAACAGTCTCGAAACCGTGGTGGGAACCTCATCATCGATCACATCTGAGGAACAGCGCGTGGCCTGACCGTGCACCACGCGTGGCGCGCTGGCGCCGCGCTCGCGCTGGGGCCTCCCGACGTAGACCGCGTGGCGCTCGCAGAAGCTCCGGACGGCGGGCACCGCCCGCGCGATCCGGTGGCGCCCCGCGCAGCACGGCTCGACGCGCTCGTGGAGGGGGGCCTCGGGTCGCCCTGGCCGGTGAGCGCGCCGCGCGCGAACCAGCGGCGGTCCACCACGCAGGCGGCGTCACGCCCCGCGCCCCGGGCGGACCGGAGCCGGGGCGACGCGGCGCCACACCCCTGGGACCGCATCCGAAGTGTGGTTGTCGCTGGTCGCGTCAGCTCGCGGACGTGCGCGAACGACAGCGCGCCCGCCTGGAAGGCCGCGCGCAGCTGCGGGCGCGCCTGCATCTCGCGCGCGACGCGGATGCGCTCGTTCGCGCCATGACGCGAGTAGTGCAGGTGGCGCTCGAGCAACTCGGCGAGCGAGCCGTAGCCCTGGTGGCGATGCAGGTCACACGCGTCTGTCTCGAGGATCAGCTCGCTCTCGATCGCCTCGAGCCGCACGCGCGACCGCGCAATCTCCTCGAGGCGCCGGAGCACCACCTGCCACCGGGGCCCAGCCTCGTGACGCCGCCCGGCGGCTGCGCCCTGCGCGTCGTGCTCGTCCGTCGTGACCCCACCGGTGAACATCGTCGACCTCCTCGCACATCACCCGCGCGTGATCCTCGGTACCACGCGAATTTCGGCGCCCCGGAGATGCGCTCAACGCGTCGAAGGCCACTCGTTCGCCGACGAACCACGTGGCCCCACCCAACGACGCGCAGGGCGCGAGCTGGTGCGGACGAGGCGTCCGTCGGTGACACGGTGGTCCGCGAGGACGCCAACAGCGTGGATGCGCAGACCACGGACGGCGCCGGCCAGGTGCAGGGGCACCTCCATGCCCGTGATCTTTAGCGGCGCCGGCTCGCGTAAGGGCCCGCGAATGGACACCTCGATCGCCCTCGCGGTCGATCCATCCCCGGGGGCGTCGTTGCTGCTCGGTCGCGTATCGCCAGGTACGCTCCCTGGTCGCGCCTCGCCCGCGGGGCGGCTCGCCCGCGATCATCGATCGAGTTGTCCATTCGCGGGCCCTGAGGTTTCGGAAGCATTTGCAACGTGCTCCGGATCTGGAGAGTCGCGTCGTTGCAAACCATGCGCAACCACCCGAAGCCGACGCGTCCGCAGTCTACCCAGGGGCACCGGTGGCGTTGATCCACCGGGCCGCCTTCGCGCACGGCGCAACGCGCACAAGCCGCGGGGGCCGAGCGGGCCGCGGCGCAGATGGCCCGGGTGTTCACGCCGGCGACGGGCGACGGTCCGCGGCAGCGCCAGGCCACGGCGTACCGGTTGCTGGCCGTGCTCGTGCATGGGTACCTGCTCGGGCAGACCCTGGGCGTCGCGCGGCTGCGCGCGTTCGTCGTCAAGCCGTACGCCCCGATCCGGGCGCGCGCGGTCCAGCTGCGGGTCACGCAGGCCCAGGCCGCCGCGTTGGTCCGCGCGGCGCTGCGCCACGTGGTCGAGACGACGATCGGCTGGTGAGGTTCGACGACGGCCGCGTTCACGATGGGACCGGCCAGCGGGTGCCGGCACGCGACGCAGAGCGGGTGTCCCCCCCAGCGCTGACGACGCCAGGACTTGGCCCATCGACGCGGCGCTCGCGCTCGACGAACCGACGAGCTACGCCGGGACGGCCACCAGCGATCTGTCCGCGGTCCGGACATATGATCGATGAGCGTCCAGCCGGCGGACGCCGCGTCACCCGACACGCTCCCAAGTCGTCGAGATGTCTCGAGCAGGCGCGCGGCACGGTCCCTGCCTGCACGCACCGGCGAACATGCTCGCGGCTCAGCTCTCGACGGCGCCAGCGCGCGCGTATGCCCGCCGCCAGCCGGAGGACGGAACGCTCCACGGCGTCGTCCGCGACCATCTCCCGGCGCTCCTCGCGCGTGCCCGCGATCACTCCGAGCACGGGTTCGGCTATCCGCGCTTCGTCGCGACGAGCGGCTGGTCGCGTTCTCGTGCAAGACCCGCGGCTTCTGCCCGTCGTGCACGAGTCGCCGGATGGCCGGCACCGCGGCCCACCTCGTCGATCGCGTGCTCCCGGTCGTCCCGTACCGACAGTGGGTGCTGTCGTTGCCGCGGCAGGTCCGGTTCCTGCTCGCCCGCGACCCCGACCTCCTCACGCAGGTCCTCGGCGTGTTCCTGCGCAAGGTGTTCGCCTGGCAACGTCGCCGCGCTCGCGCCCATGGCAAGGGCGATCCACAATGTGGCGCCGTCACGTTCATCCAGCGGTTCGGCTCGCTGCTCAACCTCAACTGCCACGCTCACGCCCTGCTCCCCGACGGTGTGTTCGCGGCCGGCCCGGACGGCGCCGTCGCGTTTCATCCGCTGCCCCCGCCGTGGGACGACGACGTCGTCCGGCTGCTCGAGCAGATCGCCCGCGCGATCCACCGCGTCGTTCAGCGCCGCCTCGCGCTCCAGGGCGACAACAACGCTCCGCCGGATCTGCTCGCCTCCGAACAAGCCGAGGCCGTGGCCAGCCTCCCCGTTGCGGGCCGCGGCGCGGTGCCCAGGCCCGGCCACCGGTCCGCGTTCCTCGATGGCTACTCGCTCCACGCCGATCGGCTCATCGATGCCGCGGATCGCGAGGGCCTCGAGCGGCTGTGCCGATCCGGCGCCCGCTCGCCGGTCGCCAGCTCCCGGCTGTCGCGCGATCCGGCGGGACGGGTCGTGATGACCCTCAAGCGTCCGTTGCGCGACGGTCGCACCGAGCTCGCGTTCACGCCTGTCGAGTTTCTGCGTCGGCTCGCGACCCTGATTCCACCGCCGCGATCTCATCTCACGCGCGATCACGGCGTGTTCGCACCCCACCACGCGCTCCGCGCCGCCGTCGTGCCTGGGGATGCCTCCGCGTCGGACGTCCTCGCCGGAACGCGCGCCGGCCCGCTCCGTCGGCTCGCCTGGGCCGCGCTGATGAAGCGCGTGTTCGCGATCGACGTCCTGAGCTGCGACACCTGCGGCGGCGCCATGCGCATCCTCGCCGTGCTCCCCGCCGGCGACGCCAGCCGCGCCATCCTCCAGCACCTCGGCCTCCCGACCGAGCCGCCCGATCCCTGCGCACTCGCACCTCCTCCGCCGTGGTTCGACGGCGCATGATCGAGCCCGCTACCGATCCCCTCCCCTCCACGCAGGCGGGATGAGCGCCCAGCTGCGTCCGCGGCCCGCTCTGGAGCCCAGCGTTGTAACGCTGCTTACACTGCGCGCGGCATCGATCCACCCGGTCATCCGCCCCCAGGCTGGCCGCTCGGAGGCCGTCGATCCGAAACCACGGTTTGTTTTACTTATGCGCGGGGCCGCCGGTACGCCAACGATCGGCGGTCTCGGTGATACTCTTCGGCCGATGGGATACTCCGAGATGAAGGCCGCGTGGGAGGACTTGAACACCACGATCGATCGACTTCCGACGGTGCTCCGCGAGCACGCGAGCGTGTTCGGCCTGCCTGGCGAGCCGACGGACCAGCTGCTCGCCGGGCTGGGCGAGCCGCACGCGCTGCTGGCGATGGCGCTGGACGGCGCGGGCATCATCGCGTTGTCGGTGATCCCGCTGGCGAAGCTCGACGACCGCCTCGACGCCGCATTCCAGGCGATCGATGGCCGCACGTTCGCCGGCGCGGCCGATCTCAAGCCGGCACAGTGGAACGCCGCCGCGCTGGCCATGTCCGCGCTCGCCCTCGACTTCACCAGCCTCGAAGACTTCACTTCGTACGTGCAGGAGGAAGGGGCGACGGTGTCAGCGGACGACCTCGCTGCCTATTGGGACAGGCTGTCCGGCACCGGCACGCGGGTGTGGGCCGACCTCGAGCGGCCCATCACCCGCAGCTATCGCTTTCGTCGCGCGCACTGACCAGCCCGAGGATCGGGGCGTGGCGGCGCTGGTGAAGGGCGATGCTGCGACGATGGCGGCACCGCGACGCTAGCTGCGGGGGCGTCATTATCGCCCGATCCTACTTTGGCACCTGACGACGACAGCGCTTGGGTTGGTGCGGTCGTAGTTCACCGTCACGATCTGGCCGGGCTGCAACTGGGGAACGTCTAGCAATGAGAACTGTTGCCGGGCGGTTGCTTCGAAGTGAGGTCCCTCAGCAGGCTCAACGGTCAGGATGACTTCGAGCACGATCTGGTCGTCGACTGCCGCTCCCGTCGTCATGAGCCGTGCGACGGTAGCGCGTGCGGTAAGGCCATGTCGGAGCAGCCGGCGATTGCGTAGACCTCGAAGCGCTACTGGCACAATGAAAATTAACGGGAAGCAGATGCACACCACGGCAATTAGCACCGCAACCCAATTAGGCATCGCCTGAGTGTGCCGTGACACCAGCAGCCAAGATACCCGCTCGGCGAACTACCTAAACCAGTTGGGATTGCGACTTAAGGAAGCGGATTATGAATGAGCACCAACGAAAAGAAGCAGAGTCAAATCGTAAGGTTATTAGGATTAGCCTCTTCCTCGGCCTGGCCGCGGTAATCGTTACGGGTGTCATTTTCTTTCTCGTTACCACGTACGATAAAGAAGAGACGATTCGATCGACGGCATCGGCGCCAGCCGCTCCGCCCGGCGAGACAAATTGCCCGGAACATTTCAACGATCTGGTGCTTGAGGCCAACCAGCAAGCCAGTTGCTATGCGCGTAGAGCGTGGGGCCGCCGTCGAGCTCCAGCGGATCAGGGCTGATGTACTGCCCCGCCTCGGGGTCGTAGTAGCGAAAGCGGTTGTAGTAGAGCCCGGTCTCGGGGTCTTCGTACTGTCCGGGCCAGCGCCACGGGCAAGGGACCTGGGCGACGTCGGTGCGGGTCACGCCGTAGAGGTCGAGCTGCGCCTGCCACGCGATCTGCCCGGCCTCGTCGACGAGCGCCTCGGGGGTGCCGAGGTGGTCGGTGAGCACCGACCAGCGCGCGTCGCCCTCGACCCGCGCGACGGGCGTGTGGGTGCCAGGCTCGGTGAGCCACGTCACGCACGGCGCATCGTCGCGGAGCTCGTGAACCACCGCGTCGCCGTCCCAGAGCGCATAGCTCTGCAACCCGGCCCTGTGGGACGACCTGGCGTTCTGGCAGCGCGTCGTCGCCCTCGTCCCGCCCTACTGTTACGAGGCGCCCCTGTTGATGGGCATCAAGGCAGCTTGATCGATGGGCCTCATCGCGGCGACGGGCGTTCGTCACGTCGGCGATGAGCATCGGCGGCGTGGGCGACCTGGTCCGGAACGCCGATGGCCATCGTGCCCCGCCGGGTGGCGTGCACGATGGCGATGGCGATCACCGTCGGTGAAATACGCAGCGGGTCAGCGATCGCGCTCCCGGGTGTCGGCCTCGATGACGCGGGCGACGACGTCGCGCTCGACGAGCTTGCGCTTCTTCTTGGCGGTCTCACGGAGTGCGGCGGCGGCGAGGCGGTCGAGGTCGCGCATGGCGCCGGCGGTGGCTTCGTGCAGGAGGGCGGCGGCGTCCGTCGCGAACAGCTCGCGATCGCAGCCGGCGTGGCGGAGCCGGAGGCGAAGGTACTCGGCGGTGTCGCTGGGGAGCAGAGGCTCGATCTCGAGGCGGTGATGGAGGCGCGAGTAGAGGGAGCGGTTGCGGCGCAGCGCCAGGCGGTCGCGCAGTTCGGGGAGGCCGACGAGCACGAGCGAGAGCAGCGCGCGGCTGTCCCACTGGTAGTTGAGCAGGATGTGGAGGTGGTCGAGGGTGTCCTGATGCAGGAGGTGGGCCTCATCGAGGAGGAACACGGGATGGACGCGCTCGCGGGCGAGTTCCTCGACGTGCGTTGACACGGCGTAGAAGAAGTTGCCGGCGGTGGCGGCGGGCGCGAGCCCGAGCGCGAGACAGAGCTGCCGGTAGAAGTCGCGGCGGCCGAGGGTGGCGTTGTGCGAGTAGGTCAGGCGGTAGCCGGCGGCGGCGACGCGGTGGCGGATCGCGCGCAGGACACAGGTCTTGCCGACGCCGGGCTCGCCGACGAGCACCACCGAGGCGCGCTCGGTGAGCGCGTCGAGGAGGCCGTCGGCGACGGCCTGCTTGGAGGTGGGCAGCCAGAGGTCGGCGTCGGCGATCTCCTTGGAGAACGGGGGCTCCTTGAGCCCGAAGGCTTCGAGGTAGGTCACGGCTTCTCCTTGCGGTGGCGTGCAGGACGACCGGCGGCCTTGTCGAGCAGGGCGCCGGCGGGATCGAACGGGATGGTGGGCGGTGGGACCTCACCGCGGCGGCGGCGCCGGGTGCGCGAGGCCGCGACCGGGTCGGAGGGACGCAGCGGGTACCGGTGGCCGTCGTGGAGCGCGACCGGCTCGCCGGCGAGGCCGGCGTGGGCGTCGACGACGGTGACGACGCGGCCGGCGAGGAAGCCCTGATCGAGCTGCCAGACGCGGCCGGAGAGGTCGACGGTGCCGTCCTTGCGGACGCGCCGGCGGCGATGCACGGTGAGCGCGGCGGCGAGCGCCGGCTCGTCGACGGCGCGGCAGCTCGCGCTGGCCCACGCCTCGGTGGGGGTCTTGCCGAGCAACCCGCCGTGCGGGGCGCGGTGGTAGTGCTCGTCGAGGAACGCGTTCAGCCGCACCTGCACGTCGTGCAGCGACATCATGGCGCTGAGGTGGTCCAGGCAGCCGGCACGGAGCGTGCGCCAGAACCGCTCCATCTTGCCGCGCGCCGGCGCGTCGTAGGGCTTGGCGTGGATCAGCGTGATGCCGAGCCGCTCGCAGCACAGCCGGAGCGCCTCGCCGACGTAGGTGCTGCCGTTGTCGAGGTAGAGCGCGTCGGACGCGCCGTGGCGGCGCAGCGCGGCCAAGAACACGTCGAGCATGTCGGCCTCGCGCTCGGTGTGGCGGGCCTCGAGCGCGACCACGTAGCGCGACGCATCGTCGAGTAGCCCGTGAATGCGCAGCGGCCTGGTGGTCGAGCCGATGCGCAGCGTCGGGCCGTGGCACACGTCGCCGTGCCACAGCGCGCCCGCGTGGTCAGCCTGCCAGCGCAGCCGGGTGTGGCCATCGGGGCGCACGCCGCGCTCGAGCCCGGCGTCGCGGTAGAGCCGCGCGACGGTGGTAGCGGACACCACCCCGGCGCCAAGCCGGCCATCGGCGACCAGCGTGCGCAGGATCAGCGGCACCGACGCGGTCGGGTGCTCGCGCCGGATCTCGAGCAGCAGCTCGCGCAGCGCCGGCGTCAGCTGGCGCGCGCGCCCGCGGTCGGAACGCGGCGCCGGGAGGAGCGCCACCAGGCCACCGCCCTTGTATGCGTACAGCCAGCGCTCGAGCGTCGGCACCGAGATCTGCCGTGCCGTTGCGCTCCCCGGCGGCCGGTAGCGCTCGGCGGCCAGCGCACGGATCGCGGCGGCCAGCTCGCCGTGGTCGAACTCGCGGCGGGCGAGCGCGCCGATGACCTCGGCGCGGAACAGGGCGACCGCCTCGGCGTGGTCGCGTGGGCGAAGGGACTCATCGTTGGACATGCGGGGTGCTCCGGCGCCGCCGGGTGAAGGGTGATGAAGGGTCGACGGCGCGTTTCTTTACGTCTCACGACGTCCGGTCTTCGGACAGCACCCAACGCGGTGGGGCCGAATCCTCGACGAGGCGCGGCCTGGTGGCCATCACGTCAGGGCAGCGCGGCACCTCCTGCGTAGGCCAGCTCCCAGGTCGGCCCCGGCATCAGCGGCGGCGCGCAGCCCGCGGCGATCTGCGCGGCGCGTGCGGCGGCCGCTCGCGGCGCGCGCCCGGCGGCCGCCGCACACCACGACCAGGCGCCCGCCGCGATCTCCAGGCCCCAGCGCCGCAGCGCGCGCCAGCTCGGCGCCACGCGGCTCGGCCACGCACCCACCCGATCCCGCACCACCGTCGTCGGCTGCCCGGCGATCGCCCACAGCGCCAGCGCCAGGCAGATCGCCGCGCGCCCGTAGTGCTTGCGTGGCTCGATCCCACGTGGGACCACCATGACCACCGCGCCGCAGCCGACGCACTGGTATCGACGGCAGGCGATCACCGAGGTCGTCGACACGCCCGCGATCTCGAGGGGGCCTCGAACCTGCCGGTCCCGCAGGCCGTGGCCGTGCAGGCCCAGCGGGCCGCCGATCGGGCGGCTGGCCGCATCGCACTGCGGGCATCGCCCCGGTCGCGCCTCCTCGACCGAGGGCGGTCGCTGCAGCCAATGCTTGACGTCGAGGACGCGGTGGACGATGAGAGAGAGTGTTCTTGGTCGCTGTCATGCAAGGGGGCGACCAAGGACACGACGCCGTCGGTGTTATCGCACCTTCGGCGTCACCTACTTTCGGCGAGCGACATGCCCAGCCCTACGGCCGCGGCCGGTATCCTCGTCAACGATCCGGACCGGGGCCAACTTCCTGGCTGATGGCGTCGCGGCCGGTCACCATCACGCAGCCCGCTTCATCCCGCCGTTGTTCCCGTTGTCGGGGCTGCTCCCTAACACCGGTGAACGGCGTCGACACCAGCGTGCGGCCGTCAGCGACGTCGAACAGGAAGCTGGCGTGGACGCCCCACGCGACGCGGCCGCGCCCGCGCAGGTACTCGAACGAGCTCTCGCCGCGGAACGATGCGCCGCAGCTCCTTGTCGAGGGTCTGGCGCGCGGCCTCGTCGAGCGGCATCACCCCGCCGGTCACGAGCGCCCGCGGCGGCGTCTCCAGATCGATGAAGCCCACGGCGAGCGCGTCGCCGGGCACCCCGGCGAGCAGCGCATCGATCGCCGGGCTGGTCACGCGCGCGCCACCCTCGCGGGCGTTCGAGCCGCCGCTCTTGCACGCGAGGAGCGCCACCGTCAGGGCCATCGTCCTCACCATCATCTACACCATCGGTCGGGCTGTCATGCCGCGTCCCTACGCCGCGGCGGAGTCAGACACCAGTTCACCAGTTGTGGGGCGTAACCCCGTGGATCGCGGGCGCGCCGAGCGTCAAGCCGGCGCGAGCGCGCGGAGCAGGCGGCGGGCGCGGCGCGTGATTGCGCGGGGCACGGTGTCGAGAATCGGGTGGGCGCCGTGCGCCTCGCGAAACGCGCGCGTCCAGCTCGCCAGTTCGTCGAGCGTCCGCTGCGTCAGGGCCCGCACGAGCTCGAGCACGACGCGCTCGCCGAGCCCCACGTCCTCGCTGAGCGCGCTCCACTCGGCGCGCCCGATCTCGTCGGGGTTGTGCCGGCCGCCCACGCTCATCGCGAGCTTCCGATCGAGGCTCGGGTAGGCGCGCGTCGAGACCAGATCGTAGAACGGCGCCAGCTCGGTGCCGCTCTCGCCGTACACGAGCGAGAGGTTCTTGGCGTGCCCGTCGGAGTTGCCGGCCACGATGTTGAACACCTGCCACTCGAGCAGGCGCCGGACCTCGACGAGCGGCTGGCTCGTGTGTGCGCGGATCAGCGTGAACGCGCGCGCCAGCGACGGGCCGCCCTCGGCCTCGTACTTGCGCGTCGGCGGCAAGCCCGTCGCCTGGCACAGGTCCTCCTGGTGGAGGCGTCGCACTGGCCACGGGTCGCCGCTGGGCAGCCGGTCGTAGCGGCCGACGAGGAGGCTCGCCGGCTTTGTCCCCGTGAACAGCTCGGCGTCGACGACCCGGAGGCCGAGGTGACGCGCCAGGCCGAGGACGAACGCCTCGTTCTCGGGCAGGTGGGGGTAGCGCGGGTTGGGGAGCTTCAGGATGTGCGTGCTCGGCGCCGCACCGATCGGCAGGTGGAGCGCGCCGTCGAGGACCGCGACGGGGAGCTTGGCCTGCGCGCCGGCGAGCGAGAGCCGGGTCGTGGCGCCTCCGATCAGGAGCGGCGTGGCATCGACGGCGACCAGATCGCGCAGCCTCTTCCCCTTGAGCTCCTCGTAGCTGTTCTCCTGGTCGTCACGGGTGGTGGTGCCCGGTGGCACGAGCGAGAGCGCCCCCGCACACTCGCCGCCGATCGCGGCGAGGAGCCCGAAGTCGTTGTCCACGGAGATCCCGAGGCGCGAGCACACCGCCTGCCGCGCGGCGCCCTCGGGGAGCAGGTTGGCGAAGAACGTACGCGCGGCGCCGCCGACCACCACATCGCCAGTCAGCGGCAGCGACAGCGACACGGGGAACCGGGCCGGCTGCGTCAGCCAGTCCGCGTCGTAGGCGAACGCGAGCAGATCGCGCTCGTCACGCCGGAGGGTGCCGACGCGCGCCTGGCCGGCGCGGATCTCGAGCGTGTCCGTCATGCGCCGCGTCCACCTCGACGGGCCACCGTGACCTCGAGACCGAACCGCTCGAGCACCTGGAGCACGAGCCCGAGCTGCACGGTGGGCTTGCCGCGCTCGATGTCACCGAGGAACCGGGTCCCGACGCCGGCGAGCCCGGCGGCGGTCGCCTGGTCGAGGCCGGCCTCCTTGCGGACCGCACGCACGAGTGCTCCCAGCTCACGGGTGCTGGTCACCTTCTGCGGCCCCGTCGTTGGCGTGTCCTCGCTCATCTTCCCGTACGGGAACATAGCGGCCCGGCGTGGAGCGCGCAAGGTGAATGTTCCCGTACGGGAAGCTTGGCGACCGGGGAGGGCCAATCGACGTCGGAGATTCCCGATCGGGAACGGAGGGTTCAGGGCGGTCCGCGACGGAGATTGCGGGCCGGTGGCGTGCGCGGATGCTCCCCACGGCCGAGGGCGCGCACGTACGCCTGCGCGTCATCCCACGACACCGACGTGCCGGTCGCGAGCAGCGTTGCCTGGCGCTCGTCTGCCAGCCGGTGGAGTTCGTCCTCCGCTCTCGACATACCCACCTCAGCTCCGCGGGTAGCGCGCGCGGACGGTGGCGACGCCCGTCGCGCGGGTGTCCGCGGCGAGGCCGAAGCACTCGACCAGCAGGTCGCCGATCTCGGCGTCGCTGCCGCCGGTGACCACGGTGCGCAGGCTCATCGCCTTCGGCAGGAAGCTCGGATCTCCCGAGCGCGCCTTGAAGTAGGCGGTGGCGGTGCGGGCGTCGGCCGGGGCGAGTCCGAGCAGGGTCTCGAGCGTGGTGGCGGCGCCGTCGAGGTTGCCCTGCATCACCGCCATCGCGAAGTCCCGGAACGTCAACTCGGCCATGCGGGCACCGTAGCGCAGGCGCGGCGCGCGGTCACAGGCCGAATCCCTCGGCCCAGGTTACGACGTCACGGCGCCGGCCAGGGTAGCGAGCGTGCGCACCACCGCGGCGACCGCCTCGAGCTCCGCGGCGGGCGCGTGGATCTCGATGCGCAGCGCGGACATCGTGCAGTCCGAGATCTCGTAGGTCTCGATCATCCACGCGGTGTGCACGAGCAGGAGGTCGGTCGTCGTCGCGTCGCCGCGGACGCCGCCGTAGTCCTCCGAGCTGCAGGCGATGCCGTGCCCCTCGGCGGTCAGCTTCACGTGGTACGGGGCGTTCGGGTGTGCGGTGAGCGAGACCCACGGGCCGAGCGCCGTGCCGGGGGCGAGCGTGTCCCACACGTGCTGGACGAACGCGTCGAGTGATCCGCCCTCCCAGTCGGCGGGCCACGGCGCGTCGACGAGCACGCACGGCTGCCGGCGGTGCGCGGCGACGAGCTCGTCGTGCTGCGTGAGTGTGGCGATCAGCGCGGCGGACCGCTTCACGACCGGTCCTCCGGTGCGAGCAGCAGCGCCTCGATGGCGCGCAGCGTCTCGACGTCGTCGCCGATCATCTCCTTCATCGCCTGGAGACGGCCGGCGACCACGCGCGCGATGTTCTCCTCGATCGTGCCGTCGGCGTAGGTCCAGTACACCGGGGCGTAGCGGCCATCGCGGTGGCAGCGGCCCTCGATCTGCGCCATCTGGATCGCGGACCACCGCAGGTCGTGGATCAGCTCGGAGCGCGGGTGGTCGTTCTCCTTGATCACCTCGCCCTGGTGGAGCGAGATGCCCTCCTCGACGGTGAACAGTACGACCTTGACCTCGCCCCGCTGGAACCGCAGGCGCTCGGCCTCGCGCGCGGTGGCGGACAGGCCGCCGTGGATCTGGGCGCACGGCACGCCGCCGAGGCCGCCCTCGAGCTTGTCCTTGATGGCGTTCAGGCTCTCGATGAACGCCACCGAGATCGCGACGCGGTGGCCGTTGTCGAGCAGGTCCCTGGCGAGCTCGACGGTGCCGGGCACGCGGATCAGCGAGCCCTTCTGGCGCAGGCGCAGCGTGGCGGCGAGCGCGCCCTTGGGGTCCTTGCCGCGCGGGGCGAGCTCCATCTCGCGGCGGAACGCGGTCCACGCCTCCTCGTAGAGCACGCGCGCCTCGGCATCGAGGTCGATCGGCTCGAGGATCCGGTTGATGGCGGGCCAGCCCACGATGTCCTCGGGGCGACGGCGGATGCCGGCGGCCGGGCGACCGGGGCCCGCCGCGTCGAACAGCATGGAGCGGACCTTCTCGCAGTCCTTGCGATCGCCGCGCCACGCCCACTTGCCGTCGTTGCCGCGGGTGACGCCGAGGTCCTGATCGAGGCACCACTGCTCGAAGTCCTTGAGGTCCTTGGCGCGCGCGCCGGTGACCTCGGCGAGCAGCGGCGCGAGGTAGCTCAGCTCGAGCGGGTTCTGGCCCGCGGTCGCCGACAGCCACAGGCAGAACTCCGCATTCGCGACCAGCTTGACGGCGAGCTTGGAGCGCGCGGCCGTGGGGTTCTTGCAGCGGTGGCTCTCGTCGAACACGATCACGTCGAAGTCCGGCGCCGTGCCCGCGCGCGCGAGGCCTTTCTTGGTGCGGATCTTCTTGCGCTGCGCCTCGGTGACCTCGAACAGCTTCCCGAGCCGGTCGTAGTTGAGGAGGATGATGTCCTTGCCGCCATCCCCCATCGCCTCGATGGTGCGGCGCCAGTGCGCGACCACCGCGAGCGGGCACACGATCAGCACGCTCGCGACCTTCGTCATCTCGAGGATCGCGGCCCACGCGCTGATCGTCTTGCCGAGGCCGACGTCATCGGCGAGCAGGTAGCCCGGCAGCTTCGCCGCGCGCGCGGCGGCGATCGCCCGGACCGCGGCCTCCTGGTGGGCGCGCAGCGTGACCGCCTCCTTCGGGGTGGACGGCTTCGGTGCGGGTGCATCGGTCAGCTCGCGCTGGACGTGCATCTCCCACGAGTCAGGGCTATGCGCACCGCCCTGCGCGAACGCGGTTGTGCCCGGTAGTGGCGGCCTACGACGAAGGCTGTGCTTGACCTACCACTACTGCGTCATGTGAGAGGACCGCGGGTGCCTGCTCGCCGGGGCGCGTGGCAGGCAGGGCAACGAGGGAGCCAGCGCGCGATGGCCCGCGCGATCGCGAGCCGCATGGTGGCGAAGCTGTCGATGAAGTGACGCTCAGGCCGCGATTGACTGCGTGTGGTCGTCCACCGACCCTCTGGCCGAGGGGGAGAAATGCCGCACACGTTCGGCGATGACGAACGCGTAGCAGCAAAGGACGACCGAGATGTGATGGTGCCAGCCGGGAAACCGCCTGCCTTCGTCGTGGTCGAGTCCCAGCTCGTCCTTGAGAGCTTGGTAGGTCCGTTCAATTCGCCAGCGCTGCATCACCTGTCGCACCAGCTTCTTCTTCGGCTGTCGCCCCGGTTGCGAGCAGAGGAAGCAGTTCGCCGGCTCGGCTTCGTTGGCGCGCCATTCAATCAGCAGCCAGACCGCTTCGCGCTTCTCGACCCCATGCGCGCCTTGGCATGCAGGGACGACGCGCCGAAGCGCGAACCGAGCCGAGAAGTCTTGCTCGGTACCCTGCCGCCAGGTGCATCGCCGAAATCCACCTCGTGCATCGATGCGGTGCGCGAGGTCGATGATGCTGATGACCTCGTCGCGTCGACGCCCGAGCTTGTCGAACACCATCACGACCGATCGCTGATCGACGGCGACCGCGTAGTGCAAGCCCAGCTCGCGGATGCCCTTCCGAAACTCCCGCGACGTGCCGTAGGCCTGGTCTGCGAGGACGAGCCCCGGGGGAACCCCGTTCTCGACGGCGCGTCGAAGCAACTGCAGCGCGAGCTCCGGCTTGGTCGCGAACTGCACGTCGTCAGGAATGCGCGCTTCGCGCCGACGCGCGCGGTCCTCGGTCCAGCTCTCGGGTAGGTACAAGCCGAAGTCGATCGGCACATGCTCCGTGCGGGTCGCCACGGTCAAGCTGACCCCGACCTGGCAGTTCGTCGTCTTCCCGGCGGAGCCGGTGTACTGCCGCTGAACACCGACGGAGTGCTTGCCTTGTTTCAGGAACCCGGTGTCGTCGATGATCCAGGAGTCGACGGGTTCTCGCGACGTCATCGCGTCCAGTGCGTATCGCGCGGCCTCGCGGCGGACGTCGGCATCACTCCACGGCGCGTCGAGCGCGAAATGCAGGAGTCGCTGGTGCGCCGCATCGGCCCGCGCAGGGTCCGCACACGCGCGGGCAGAGATCGGCTCAATGCTCTTGCGCTCGCCGTCACCCAACACACCTTCGGCGTAGAGGGCGAACGACGCGCGCCGGCCCTTCCGCCCAAGCCGGCTCCCGATGCGGTCGAAGTACTCCGACAGCCGCCGCTCTGCGGCAGCATTCATCAGATTCGCCATGCTCCCTTTGATCACGACGGAGGCCTGCGTGCGCGCACCTCGATGAGAAATTTCACGTCCGATCGGAATCCATCCGGAATTCGGAGACGAATTCATGACGTAGTAGTGTTGGAATCGGCCGCTCCTACAGCACGTGAGGAACAGCGCCCACTGCGCCATGCGAAACTATGCGCCTGATGCTGCTGTACGCGAACACTCTCGACCTCAAGAACATCTTCGATGTGTTCCGGTTGATCATCGATGCCCAGGGTGAGGTCGCGCTCGACGTTTACATTGCGCGCGGCATCGATCCACCCGGTCATCCACCCCCAGGCTGGCCGCTCGGAGGCCACCGATCCGAAACCACGGTTTGTGTTACTTATGCGCAAGCCTGTCGGCGTATGGGTCGGTTCAACCGATCGCGTGAACGTCGAGCGGCCGGCTGAGCACGACCGCGGCGCCAACGCTGCGCACGCGCTCCGTGATCACGTCGAGGGGGTCGGCCAGAAACTCGAACGGCAACGTACGTGCGCTGGGCCCCGCACCACGCAGGAAGTCAGTGCCCGGCGGATACCAGTCCGCACCGCCTTCGGCGTACAGCACGAGCCGCTCGGTCCGAGTCATCGCGGCCAGGTGCGCGAGCGCCGCGGCGTCGTTGCAGCAGTTCTCCGCCGGCGACACCCACTCGGAGACGTCACGAAACAAGAACTCCCACGTGTGCTCGATCATGAAACCACGCTCTTGCCGCCGCGTGGCGAGCACGGGCGCGATCCGGAGCGAGTCCACGATGGTGGCGAGCGCTGGATCGTCGGCGAGCGCACGGCCGTCCGCGTCGGGCCCGCTATCGACGTGGACCAGCGCACCGGCGCTCCCGGTGCGCAACACGTAGGTCAGCCCGCGAAAGCCGAGCCGGGTCGGATCTTCCCCATAGAACGGCAGCGCCAGGATCTCGGCACGGGGACCGAGGCAGATCCGGACCCCTGCGGCAAGCTCGTGGACCTCGTGAAACCCGAGGTAGGTGAGCAGGGCGCTCGAGCGGGGACCGAGGAGCTGGGAGGACGCTTGCCGGGGCACGTAGAGCGGCGTGGTGCGTGCGAACTGCAGCAGCGTGTCGAGGTGCAGGTGATCCCAGTGATGGTGCGTGAACAGCACCGCGGACAGCGGCGGAAGTTCGGACACCGCCCACGGGCGTGAGCTGTCCGCCAGGCTTGGAGGCGGGAACCAGGGGTCGACGAGCACGTACGCACCATCGAGGTTCGCGAGCAACGTGGCATGCCCGAGGTGCGCGACCGAATCGCGCGGCAGCTCGCGACGTGCCCGAGGCAGGGCCGTGGTCACGAACGATGCGAACCGCAGCTGGTGCAACCCGTCGCGGAGCTGGCGAGGGAGTGTGGTCGCGAGCCGCCCCAGCTGTTCGTCCTCGACCCCCTCCACGAGCAGCGGCAGGAGCGCGAGCATCGCCGGGAGCGTCTCCCGCACGTCGATCCTGACCGGCGCCTGACGCCAGTGCGTGCGGACGCGGTCGCTGAAGAACGTCATCGCGTCGAGCGGAAACTGGACGGTCGCGGCTTGCACGGGTGAGGTGGGGACGAGCCGGAACGGCTCCGCGATCTCGGTTCGGGCCATCAGCGTCGGCGACGCCGCCCATAGCTCGCGAGCCAGCGCGGCGAGGACCGCCGCGAGCGGCCCTGGCGCCGGCGGCTGGCCACGGCCGAGCGAGGCGCTGACCATCCGCCGCCATGCCTCGCGGAGCTCCGCGGCGAGGGCCTGGAGTGCGCCGAGCAGCTCTGGCTCCACGAACAGGGAGATCGGCAGCGAGCTATCGGGCGTGACGCGACCGCTCCGCGTCGCGACTGGCGCGAACCGCGCTTCGATCAGCGTCGCCGGAGCGAGCGCGAGCCGCGGCCTCACGGCAGGCTCCACCACGTGCGAATCGCGAGCGGCGGATCCGGATCGAACACGATCTCGATACCTTCGATCGCGGCGAGGACCTCTGCCCTCCAGTCATCGCTCGCGGCGAGCCCGTCGAGCACGACCGCGCCGACCCGATCGAAGACGTGGACTCGAGCGACGACGCGCAGCTGGTCGCCAGCCTCGAGCACCGACAACTCGATCGCCTGGCCGCATCGAGTCGTTGTTTCGAGCGCAGAGCGCCGACGCGTGCCGGTCTGCGCCGGCGCGAGCCGCTCTGCCGCGAGCCAGAGAGCGCAAGGAGCGATGATGGTGGCCGTCACGCCCGACGTCGCCAGCCGGTGCGGGAGCACGAACACCAGCTGCACGCTACTCGGCCCCGGGGATCAGGACCCCGTAATCCAGCATCCGCCTCACGGTCGCCGCGTCGACCGCGGGGGTATCGGCGTCACCCGCGATGATCGCGTGCACGGGTTCGTCGCGCCACTGACTCGCGCGATCGAACACCGCACGATCGAGCTCGAGCGGATCGTAGCCGAGGCCTGCGGGCGCCGCGCGAACCCGGCGTGGACCGATCTGATAAAGCACGTCGGGGCTCGCAGACACCCGCGCCGGGAGCTCGTTGTCGTCGAGGCGTGCGCGCGCATGCGCTGCGATCTGGATCAGCACCGCGAGCTCGGATCCTCCCAGGCGCACGACCTCGGCGCCGGTCAGCGCGCTCGCGATGTGGTACGCGTGCGAATAGTACGCACGCTCGCGTCCCGCCCATTCCCCCCACAGCCGCTGATACGCCTTCGCGTCGATGGGCATCACCGCGTCCGTCACCGCGCCATCGGGACGCTGATCGCGGAACAACATCGCCTCGAGGGCCGCGGCGCCGACGTCCAAGCTGAGCATCACGTGCGTGCTCACGGTCCGCTCGAGACCGCGGAGCAGGCCCTGCACGGCACGCCAGAACACCTTGCTTCGAATGCCGCGCTCGAACCGGCAGAACCACGTGGAGCAGATCGCGTTGCGGTGTTGCCACACGCCGCAGCGGCCACCTTGCACGAGATAATAAGGGCAGCGCGCCTCCTTGGTCCGCCCGAACGCCGGCATCGACGGGCCGACGATCCGCTCGTAGATCAGGCCACCGAGCGCGTCCGCCGAGATTCCAGCTGGCGTGATCCCCGTGCGCCTCGCGATCCGCATGTCGAGAACGTCGTTCGCCCACGCGAGCGTCGGGGCAGCGCCGGCGGCGCGCTCCGCCGTCGCGCCGACGAGAATGCCGCCGACCTGAAAATTGGCGAGGTCGGGCTGGTAGGTGCAGCACTTGGTCTCGGCGCGGAACGGCACCGTTGGTGGTTCGCGTCCGGGCGCCGCCACCATCGCGCAGTCGTTGCACGTCGAACGAGGCTCGAGCGGAATCGGCAGGTGGAGGGCGTGCTCGAGCCACACCGCGAACAGCGGCGGCAGCACGTCACCGCCGCCGCAACAAGATGCCGCCGACCGCCGCGAGCGCGAGTCCGAACACGATCAAGACCGCTGCGAGCGCGGCGTCGCCGAGCCACGCTCGGCCGCTTCGCAGCTTGCCGAGCTCCCAGACGAACTCCGGACGGATGGCGCCACTGGCCACGAACAGCAGCCCGATGGCGATCACGAACAGGGGGATTGCGATCGGGACACGCTCGGACATCGGTGCGACAAAGTGTAACCTGAGTCAAAGGTCCGCAACGAGGTCAAAAATCACGGTTGCAGAACGCGTGCCCCCCGATCTCCGGACCGCAAACGGGATACGGTCATCGGGATGGCATCGACGGTGTTCGCGAACGAGAAGCCGTTCAT
Source organism: Kofleriaceae bacterium (assembly GCA_964203225.1). GTDB lineage: Bacteria > Myxococcota_A > Polyangia > Haliangiales > Haliangiaceae > JABFXX01. Next base: position 261,279 of record CAXNMK010000001.1, on the reverse strand, counting down.
GATCGAAGTCGCGGAGGACAAGCTTTGCTTCGTTCACACCCAGCGCAGCCGCGCCGCGCTGGGGGCGCTGATCGGTGCAGGCCTGGTAGCCCTGCTGACCATCAACGGAGTCGTGCAGCTGGCGATGGCGCAGGTCGGGGCGGGGCTCGTCCTGTTCGGCCTGACCGCGGCGCTGCTCGCGGTGACGGTGGTGATCTGGCGGCGCCGCCGCCCCCCCCGGACCCGGGTCGTCACGCTCGATGGTGGTGGGCTGCGCGATCCCGATGACAACGTGCTCGCGCAGCGCTCCGAGCTCTCGGTCCGCGTCGGGATCGACTGGACCGATGGCATGGGCGGCGTCCGGCTCGCACGGCAGATCAGCCTGCACTGGCCACGAGGCAGGTTGCAGATCTACAAGACCTACGACAAGGAAGAGCTCGCGAGGGTCCGCCGTTGCCTGGTGGATCGCGGGATCGGATAGGGGACCACGATGCCAACATGGGAAGAGACGAAGACACACCTGCGCGAGACCTTCATCCTCGCGGTCGAGGAACCTGCCTGGGTTGGTCTCGGCTGGAAGTTCAAGGCTGCGAACGGGGTGGACGAGGTGGTGCAGCGGCAGCGCGTCGAACTCGCGCAGGCTTTCGGGCAGCCTCACCTGATCGTCATGAGCGACATCGTGGCCACGGACCGCGTTGCCGAGCGTGTCGTGCTGGTCCACAACATGACCCTCGCGATCGGCGCGGTCGCGATCACCGAAGACACGTACGTGCTGCGTGCCGTCCTCGCGCTCGACGGGCTGTCGTTCGCGCACCTCGATCAGGTCCTCGCGTACGTCGCCCACGAGGCCGCCCGGCTCCGCGAGTCGTCGCTGTCGTGATCGCACGGGTCGCCGGTTGGAGCTGGGAGGTGGCCGGTGACGCTGTGCGCCTCGTGCATCCGCGCGGTCCGGCCGCAGGAGTCCTCCGCTACCGCGAGCGGGTCACGCCGATTCGTTCGCTGCAGGCGTTGCTCGGTGACCGCGACGACCCGGCGTTCGTCGCGCACGCATCGCCGCAGGTGACGCCGTTCCTCACCGATGAGGGCGAGTACGCCGTACGGGTCGCGGTTTCTGGAGTCCGCGCCGGCGCACCGCTGCATCGGGTCCTCGCGGTGGTGTTCGGCGATGACTGGTACGCCGAGCTGAGCGGCGTGGCGTCGAGTCCCTCGGCGTTTGCCGCGCTCACCGAGACGGTGCGCACGGTCGCGGTGGAAGACCGGTTGATGCTCGGCCACCCCCGGCGGCGCAGGTTCGACTACGCCCCGCCGCCAGGCTGGTCGAGCTACGCTCCATTGCCGCTGACCGCGTGCTGGTTTCCGCCCGGCTACCCGGCCGACGATCAGCTGATCACGGTCTATCCCGCGACCCCACACGGGGGAGACCTTCGGCTCGAACTCGGAGCGCTGCCGTTCGGCCCACCGCTTCCAGCGACCGTCCTCGACGAGGCTGCGGGGATGATCGAGCTGTCGATCGACGCGCTCGTGGGTCGGCAGTGGGCGTTCCACGTTCGGACCGATCGCGGCCTGCTGATTCGCTTGATCGCGCTGCTGCGATCCTCATCGCATTATTACTGCCTGCTCGGCGATGCACGAGCCGACACGTTGCCGGCGCTGACGCGGCAGTTCGTGACGCTCCGTGATTCGATCAGGGCGTTGCCAGCGCCCCGGCTCGGGCGGTCGCAAACCCTCGTCGCGTTCGAGCCGTGGGGCGAGCTCTAGTACCGTCGGGCTGTCACCAGGAGGTGATCGAGTCCCAGGCAGAGCTGACGCCATTGCCGATCGCCGAGCCCGCGGCCGAGATCCCGTTCCACGCATGACCTAGCAGCTCGGACTTGACGTCGAACGAGAACGGGCCGAAGTCGGCACCGAACCCAAGCTCGCGGACTCCATCGTTGTCGGCGTCGCCGTAGTGGGCGCGCCCCGCCAGGCCGACGCCAGCCGACATCCCGAACCGGCCGTTGTGCTCGTCGGTGCCGGCGGAGATCGAACCCTCGATCAAGTTGGCTTGCGCGCCGATCGATGCGGTCTCGTTGTTGACCTTGGCGCCGGCGTTGGCGGTCAGGGCGCCGACGTCGAAACCGATCGGACCGAGCGCACCGCCACGCTCGATCCCGACGCGCGCCAGCGCAGCGTCACCCTCGATCCCGTAGTTCGTACGACCGCTCTCATCGCGCCAGCCACCGAGGTGAGCCTGGGCCTCGAGGACGTCGCCTCGCGCGCCATCCCCCATCGGCCCGGACACCAAACCCGCCCCGACCGACCATCCACGCGTATCGCCACCCGCCGTCCGTTCCGAACCTGCATACGCGAATGGGCCGCTGACCTTGCCGTCTGGCTTCTGTGGCCCCCACCCGAAGTAGTCACGATGTAGTTCGTCGAACCCCATGCCGCATTCTACGACAAGCCCGTACCGCTACTCCCCTGGTTTGTTCTGCGGCGTAGATCCTCGAAATCGAACGGGATTATCGCGCGCCGGCGCAGGCACCGGCCGGCTCCGGAGGCCTGCCGCGCCGCTGCGGGTCGTTTCTATGCGCCATGAGCACGGCGAAGCGGATGGCCCACTCGGCGGGGTTGTTCGTCGGCTCGACCCGCTCGACGTCCATGAACGTGAAGAACGCGGCCCGCAGCTTGAGCATCTCGCGGCACATGCCGCTGACCTTGGCGATGGACAGACCTTCGCCTTCTTCGAGCAGCGCGAGCATTCGGCGCCGCACGGGTCGAGCCGCAAGGTGGAGCTCCGCGCGCGTCAGGGTGCCGTCACGCGCGCGGTGCCACAACCGGAACAGCGTGCGCATGGCGCGATGCTTCGTCGTCGCCGCCGCCGCCAGGAGGGGGCTACAGCTTCCAGCGGTTGCACAGACGCGCGGGATCGAGCTGGTCCTTCAACGCACGCCACGGCGCGAGCGCCGCGCCGAACTGGCGGTCGAGAAAGTCGCCGCGCTCGCTCTCGACGCCGATGAGGTAGAGCTTTCCGCCGCGGTCGAGCGCGAGGTCGCCGATCGCGCGCAGCGCCGGCTCGAAGGCATGCGCCGCTTCGCCCGTGGCGAGCTGCGGGCGGATCGCGAGGAAGCAGCAGGCGCCGGTTCCGGGCGTCGGCGCGAGCGGGAGTCCGGGCACGATCCGCGTCACCGCGAGCGCGATCCCGTCGGGCAGGTGCGGGCGCAGTCCGGCCGCGTCGACGGCGGCGAGCACCTCGTGCAGTGCATCGAGCCCGGCCTGGTCCCATGGCAGTGCGAGCTCGAGCGCCGGGCAGGCATAGCTCCACGTGCGGGGTTGCGCCGCGACCTCGTGGCGATCACCCGGCTCGATCACGTCGCCGGTGGATGGTCGCAGCGCGTGCAGGCGCGCCTCGTCGAGCGCGGGCGACAACGCGCCGGGCTCGACGAAGCTCGCGAGGATCGCGCGGACGTTGATCGCTCCGGTGCGGCGCCAGAACAGCGTCGCGCGCATGACCTCGTACGTCGGGTGCCACGTGAGCTGTGCAACGGCGCGGGCGTAGGCGGCGATCGAATCCCACGCGGCGATGTGCCCGGCGAGAAACCGCGAGCGCGCGATCGTGGCGAGCCGGACGCGGCCGAACGCGCCGAGCTGGCCGCGGCCGCCGAGCAAGAAGCCGAGCTCCGGATCCGCGCGGGTGACGACGCGCCGCGTGCCATCGGGTGCGATCCACTCGACCTCGAGCACCGACGCGAGCTGCAGCCCGTCGATCCAGGCGCGGTCCCCGACGCCGCCGGCGGCGAGCGTCCCGCCAACGGTGGTCGCCAGGTTGTCCGTCAGCGAGACCGGCCGGCGGTCGGGGCGGAGAGCTTCCGCGACATCGAGCCACCGCGTGCCTCCGAGGACATCGATCCAGCCCGCCGCGTCGTCACGCGCCACGATCCCGGTGACGCCGGCGGTCGCGATCTGCACGCTGGATGTCAGGGTCTGGCCGCCAGAGCTGTGTGCGGTGGCGCGGAGAACGTAGGGAGCTCCTTGCGCGAACAGCGCGCCGATCGCGCGCGCCAGCTCGTCCACGGACTGCGGCGTCGCGACCAGCGCTGGCGGCTGCGCGAGGTACTTCCCGAAATCGCGGTCGTCGCCGGCCTCCGCGGGCCGAAATGTAACCCCGGCTGCGAGCAGTGATTCGGTGGGGCCGGGCACGCGGGGATGCTCCCATGGAGCAGGTAACCTGTGATTTGTGTGGACGGTTTTCTGGGGATCGAAACCCGGGAAGAATTGCCCGGCACCCGCGTGTTGATGGCGACCTGAACACGTCGCGTTTCGACGGTCGGGGCGGGTGTTCTTCCCTCAAGAGCATGTGCCCGGTCGTCTCGGCGCGTTCGACTTCACGCATGGTGGCAAGCTGGCCGTGACGATCGCCGGCGTGCACGTCGTCCACCTGATGTTCCAGTTCGTGCTGGCGTGGAGCGGCTGGCGCTAGATCTCGCTCGCGATGGGCGAGACGTACGAGGCGTTGCTCGCCGGCATCCAGGGTGCGCTGTGGGAGCTGCGCGGCGTGCCGAACACGATCCGGCAGGGCAATCTCTCGGCCGCGACCCACGACCTGGCGGACACAGGCGGTCGAGCACTGACCAAGCGGTTCGGCCAGGTCGTCGATCACGACGGCTTCGAGTCGTCGCGGATCGAGCCAGGCGAGGCACATCAGAACGGCGTCGTCGAGAACGCCAACGACCTGCTCAAGGTCGCTCTCGGGCAGGCGTTGAAGCTGCGGGGCAGCCGCGACTTCCCGCCGGTCGAGGTCTACCTCGCGTGGGCCCGAGCTGTCGTCGACGAGCGCTTCCACAAGGGGCGCGCCGATGACCTCGCACACGAGCGGACCGTGCTCAAAGCGCTGCCGAGTCACCGGCTGCCCGAGTACACCGAGGTCGACGTGACGGTGCGAACGTGGAGCACTGTGCACGTCGCGAAGCGGGCGTACTCGGTCCCGTCGCGCCTGATCGGCCACAAGCTCAAGGCTCGCGTTCATCCGGATTTCGTCGAGATCTGGATCGGCAAGGCGCTGCTGGAGACCATGCCGCGACTGCGCGGTGGCGAGAATCACCGCATCGACTACCGCCACGTGATCTGGTCGCTGGTGCGCAAGCCCGGCGCGTTCGCGGCCTACCGGTACCGCGAGGATCTGTTCCCGTCGCTGACGTTCCGGCGCGGCGACGATGCCCTCTGTGCCGGACGCGGCGATCGCGCCGACGTCGAGTACGTCCGCATCCTGCACCTCGCGGCGAGCACGTCGGAGGCCGATGTCACCCGCGCGCTCGACACCCTGCTCGACAAGGCCGAGGCGTTCGACTTGATCGCTGTGAAGGCGCTCGCGCAGCCGACGACGTCGGCGATTCCCCATGTCGAGATCGGCGTCCCCGATCTCGGCGTCTACGACGAGCTGATCACGATGACCGGTGCCGCATGACGGTCTACACGCCCGAGGTCGGCGACCGGATCACGAAGCTCCTCGCCGAGTTCAAGCTGTCGAGTGCCGCCGCGCAGACCACGAAGCGGTTCCTCGACGCCGGCTGCGATCAGGCCCTCGGTATCTTGGCCGAGGTGCTCGACAACGAATGGCAGGCTCGTCGTGAACGCCGCGTCGAGCGCCTCCGGCGCGCATCTCGGCTCCCGCCGGCGAAGACGTTCGACACGCTCGACCCGGCCCGCGTCCCGCGCAATGTTCTGATCCAGGCGCGCGACCTCGCCCGCGGCGCCTTCGTCGAGCGCGGCGACAACGTCCTGCTGTTCGGCCGCCCGGGCGTCGGCAAGAGCCACGTCGCGTGCGCGCTCGGTCACGCGCTCGTCGGCGCCGGCGTCAGCGTGCTGTTCATCCCGACCTACCAGCTCGTTCAGCAGCTGCTGGCGGCCCGCCGCGATCTCAGTCTGCCTCGTGCGCTGCGCGCGCTCGATGCCTACGACGTCATGATCCTCGATGACCTCGGCTACGTGCAGCCGAGCGCCGACGAGGCCGAGGTCCTCTTCACGCTCATGGCCGAGCGCGACGAGCGTCGGTCCCTGATCATCACCCGCAACCTGGTCTTCAGCGAGTGGGACCGGATCTTCAAGAACCCGATGACCACCGCCGCGGCGATCGACCGCCTCGTTCACCACGCCACCATCCTCGAGATCGATCGCGGCAGCGTCCGCGCCGAGGACGCCAAGAAACGGAAGGACCCGAAGTCGACGACAACGACCAACCCAACGACAATTACATCACCCCGCGACGACAACTACCCCACCGAGATCCACCCCGCGTGAACCACCCGTCGGACCGGCAAGAATAGTTGTCGCCAGCCGGCAAACGTAATTGACGCTAATCACGCCCGCTCGAACAGCTCGGGATCGGCGTCGTGGGCGACGAGGTCGAGCGTCGCCGTGCGAACGCGATTGGTGCCGCGAAGCTCGAAGCCGCCGGCGCCACCCTCCCAGCGGATCTCGGTCAGGCTCGTGAGGCTCGTGGCCGGTTGCGCGAGCGCCTCGTCGATGATCACGACGACGATGGCGTGCGTCGGCGGCAGATCCTCGACGACCGACACGACATCGTCATCGGAGATCCGCGCGTCGTGAAATCCGGGGCCGCGGATGAACCAGTACGGGCGCGGCGGCCGGCCATTCTCGACCTGCGCGTCGCCTGGATCGATGCACGTGATCTCGAACGACACGCCGTGCGGCACGTAGTCGTCACCCGCGAACGCGGCGATCGCGACGAGCAACTCTTCGGCGCACGCGCGCGGATCGTGTCCCGCGTATTCGAGCGAGACGTAGCGTGGTCGAGAAGCCGGCATGACCTGTCGAGTATCCCTCCACCGGCCGCTACTGACTCGCGAGCAGGCGTGCGAGGTCGGCGCTGTCGAGCGTACGCGACGCGCCGGGCGCCAGCTCGCCGAGCGCGTACGTGGCGATCGACGCGCGCACGAGCCGCAACGTGGGATGCCCGACCGCCGCGGTCATGCGGCGGACCTGGCGGTTGCGCCCCTCGACGATCTGCAGCTCGAGCCAGCAAGCGGGCACGGACTTGCGAAACCGGATCGGCAGATCGCGCGGCGGGATCGCGGGCGGCTCGATCAGGTGCGCGCGCGACGGGCGCGTGAGGGTGCCATCGAGCGTCACGCAAGATCGAAGCTCGGCGAGCGCGACCTCGGTCGGGATGCGCTCGATGTTGGCCCAGTAGGTCTTGGCGTGCTCACGGCGTGGTGACAGCAGCTTGTCGACGAGCGACTTGTCCGACGACAGGATCAGGAGGCCCTCGCTGTCGGCGTCGAGCCGGCCGATCGGCCACGCATCCTTCGGCAACCCGAACTCGGCGAGCGTCTTCCACTTGCTGCCGTCGGGCGTGAACCGCGACAGCACGCCGTACGGCTTGTGAAAGGCGACGGTCGCCACTACCAGCTCAACATCGCGACGATCTCGCTGCGATGCGACGGCAGCTGCGTGTAGCGCACCTCGCGTCCCCCGAGGCGCTCGACGCGCGACATCAGGCGCGGCAACGCCTCGAAGATGCCGTCGTCGTTGAGCTTGAGCGTGATGAACGCGCCCTTCAGCGTGCCGCGCGCGAGCGCGACGAACCGCTCGACGTAGCGCAGCGCGATCATCGGCGCGAGGTTGATGTCGCTCGCGAGCCAGTGAATCGGCCGCGGGATGGCGCGCTTGTCGACCTCGGCCGCCGGCATCGCGTGGTGGAAGAAGCGATTGCCGTGGACGCCGCGATAGTCGAGGACGGCGGGCACCATCGCGCCCGGATCGACGCCGTGGACCTCGAGGCCGCGCTCGAGCAGCGCGAAGCTCGCCCCACCCGGCGCGGAGCCGAGCTCGACCGCGCGCTCGCCGGCCTTCGGGGCGAGGCCCGACCAGCGGATCGCCTCCTCGATCTTGGCCCACGCCCGCGACGGTGCGTTCGCCGGAATCGGCACGTGCGCCACGCCCCCAGGCGCCGCCCCGTGGCTGCGATCGTGGCGGTGCCAGCCGACGAAGATACCGTCGTCGGGCTGCTCGCTCGGGGCGGTGATCACGTCGAGCACGTACTCGCCGTCGAGCGCGGTCGCACCATCGAAAAAGCGACCGGGAGCCGCGGCGCGCAACGCCGCCTCGAGCGCCGCCGGGCGCGTGTTCACCAGCGCCGCGGTGCGCTCGTCGGCGGGGCGATCCGGATCGCGCTCGAACACGTGCAGGCGAACGGCCTCGCGCGGCGCGAGCGCGAGGATCTCGTCGACCGTCGTCGCGCGCCCGAGCGAGCGCCCCCACGCGCGCGCGAACGAGCTCTGCGGTGGATCCTCGGCGTGCGCGTCGTCGACCTTGAACGTCGTGAGGCCCGGACGCGAGAACGCGAAGCGCAGCTCGGGACGCCGCGCCGCGAGCTCGCGCTTCATCCACGCCACCGAGGTGGGCTGATGAAGGAACCACAGAAACGGCTGGTCGGTCACGGGTGGCGCAGCTTGCCAGACTTCCCCGCCCGGCGGCGGTACGGTCACGCCGATGTCGCTCCCTCTCGAAGACTACGCGCTGATCGGTGACTGCGAGACTGGGCTTGATCCACTCCCGTGGACGGGTTGCTTACGCTGCCATCAGTCGTGATTCGGTCGCCTGCCGCTCATCCTGCGCCGACGTCGAGCGCATGTGCTGCCGACCAGCGCCGGCGCGACGCGCGACGGCGCGTGCGGCGGCGGCCTGCGGTGTGGCTCGGCCGCGGGCCAGTGCGCCGGCCGCGCGTGCGCGCTGCGGCAATGACCCGGCCCGGCGCGGGCCGCGCCGGCCTCGACGGTGACGGTGACGGCAGCAGGCTGACGCGGGCGCGCTGCGATGGCGCGCTGCCCCGGCGCGACGTCGAGCTCGAACCCGGTCGCGGCGAGCTGCTCGGCGGGGAGGTCTGCGTGCGGCGCGCCGGTGCAGTCGGCGGTCGCGTACACCAGCACGCGCGTGCCGGCGGGCGCCTCGACGGCGAACCGGGCCACCGGCGCCGCGCCGGGCGACGGCGTGACGGCCCGGACGATCGGCGCGGCGGACAGCGCGGCGTCCGGAGGCGCCGGGTCGTCGAGGCTGGGGGCCGGTGCGCCGCAGCCCGCGGCAGCGAGCAGCGCGGCGACGAGGCCGTGGCGAGGCGAGGACGGCATCGCCCCATTGTGACGGGCGCCGCGCACGTCCGCGCCTGGCTCGTGGCGGGCCAGTCGCCCGCTCACCCGGCCGGCGGGTCCGGCGCGGCCGCGACGGCGGCGAACTCGCCGGTCGGCGGGGCGGCGCGGGGGTGGATCTCGAGCACGAGCTTGCGCACCACCGCGAGCTCGAACGGCTTCTCGAGGGCGGGGTTGTCCAGGCCGGCGAGGAACGCCTGGGCGTGGGCGGTGAACGCGCCGCCGGTCATGAACACCATGCGACCAGCCTGGTCCGGCGCGAGCTCGCGCAGCCGGGCGTGGAGTTCCATCCCGGTCATCTCCGGCATCATCAGGTCCGACAGGATCACGTCGAACCGCGCGCCGGCCTCGAGCCGGTCGAGCGCGTCCCGACCGGAGCGCGCGAGGGTGACGGCGTGGGCCTTGCCGAGCGTCCGCCCCAGGGTGTCGCGGAGCCGATCGTCATCGTCGACGATCAGGATGTCGCGGCGGGCGGTGGCCTGGTGCGGCGGCGCGACGCTGACGGTCCGCACGCGGCCCCCTGGCCCGAGGTCCGCGGCGAGGGCCGGCGGCAGCACGACGCGGAACGTCGAGCCGCGGCCCGGCGCGCTGTCGACCTCCAGCTCGCCGCCCATGTCGCGCACGATGCCCAGGCAGATCGAGAGGCCGAGCCCGGTGCCCTTGCCGACGTCCTTGGTCGTGAAGAACGGCTCGAAGATCCGCCGCTGCAGCTGCTCGCTCATGCCGACGCCGGTGTCGGTCACCTCGACGATCGCGCGGCCGTCGTGGTCGGTGCGGGCCACGACGGTCACCGCGTGCCGCGCAGGATCGCCGTCCGGGATCGCGTGCACGGCGTTGACCAGCAGGTTGATGAACACCTGCCCGAGCCGGGACTCGTCGCCCATGACCGCGGGCAGCGCGCCGAGCTGGGTCACGAGCCGGGCTCGGTGCTTGAGTTCGTTGCTGGTGATGCGCAGCGCGGCCTCGAGCGCGCGCGCGACGTCGACGCGCTCGCGGACCTCGCGCTCGACCCGCGAGAACGCCTTGAGGCTGCCGACGATGCGCTGCACGCGGGTGGTGCCGTCGAGCGCGTCCGCGAGCGCGGTCGCGGCGGCCGGGCTCGCGGCGCCGTGGGCGGTCGCGAACTCCTCGCCGAGCAGGTCGAGGTTGGCCTTGATGTAGGCGAGCGGGTTGTTGATCTCGTGGGCGACCCCGGCGGCGAGCGTGCCGAGCGAGGTGAGCCGGTCCGACATCAGCAGCCGGGCCTCGAGGGCCTTGCGCGCGGTGGTGTCGCGGGCGATCGAGAGCACCGCGGGCGCGCCGTCGAACTCGACCGGCTGCGACGAAAACTCGAAGCCCACCGCGGCGCCGTCGGCGCGCAGTAGCCGGACCTCGCGCGACGCCGTCACCCGCCCGGCCACCCGCACGTCGGCGAGCCAGCTGGTCACGGCGGCCAGGTCGTCGGGCTGCAGCAGCGCCTCGAGCGGCCGCCCGAGCAGCGCGGCCGGGGCGTCGTGGCCCAGGGCCATGGCCGCCTTGGCGTTGACGTGGACCAGCGTGGCGCCGCGCAGCACCAGCACCGGATCGGGCAGGCCCTCGAGCGCGGCGCGGAACGCCTCGTCGGCGCGCATGCGCTCGCGCCGCGCCGCGCGGCGGGACGCGATCCAGACCCGCCACGCGACGCCGGCGACCAGCGCGGCGCCCACCAGCGCGAGCCCGAGCCCCAGCGCCCATCGGGTCTGCCACCACGCCGGCGCGATCTGGATCTCGATGCGCGCGACCGGGCCGAACACGCCGGGCGAGGCCTGGGCCCGGACCTCGAACACGTACTGTCCGGGCGGGAGCTGCGCGTAGCGCGCCTCGTCGCGGGTCGAGGTGCGCCACGCCGACTCGAGCGGTAGCAGCCGGATCTGCTGCTCGATCTGGCGGCGCCCCGCGAGCCGCGGAGTCGCGAACCTGACCTCCAGCGAAGTCGTACCCGGCCGGGGCGCGCGCACGACGCGGCCCGCCGGCACCACCGCGTCGCCGATCCGGACCTCGGTGATGAGGGAAGCCGGCGGCGGCAGCGGGCCTCGGTACCGCGCGCCATCGAACTCGGCGAGGCCGCGCGAGGTCCCGATCAGGACGCGGCCGTCGGGCTCGGCGAGGAACACGCTGGCGACGCAGTCGTCGCCGACCAGGCCCGTGCTCGACGACACGTGCTCGAGCTGCGATCCGTCGACGATCTCGACCCCGACCCCCATGCCGACGTACAGCCGCCCCGCGGCGTCCTCGCCCAGCGTGTACACCTTGTCGCTGGGCAGCCCGTCGGCGGTCCCGAGGTGGCGCGCCGCGGCCAGCGCCCCATCGGGGCGCCGCGTGAAGCAGTCGACGCCGCGGGGCGCAAGATAGGCGACGCACACCTCGCCGCTGGCCCGCACCGTCAGCGTGATCAGGTCGTCGTCGGCCAGCCCGTCGCGCGTGGTGTAGCGCCGCCACGCGCCGCGCTCGAGCACGGCGAGCCCCACGCTGCCGCCGGCCCACAGCCGCCCCGCGCGGTCCGCGACGAGCTGGCGAACGCTGTCGCGCGGGCCGCCGCCCGGGAGCGCGACCCGGCTCCACGCCGGGGCGGCGCCGTGCTCGGCCATGCGCACGAGCCCGCCGCGCTCGAGCCCGATCCACAGCGCGCCGTCGTGCCACAGCATCTGCACGATCGAGTCCGCCCCGGAGAGCTCGTCGGCGCCGCCGAGCAGGGTGGTGGTGCCGGCCGCGAGGTCGAGCCGCGCCACCGCCGGCGGGTTGCGCCCCGCGTACAGCACCCCGGGCGGCCCGGCGGCGATCGCCTGGTAGGCGTGCTCGGTCGTGCCGGGGAACCCGCGCCAGCCGGACGCGCCGGCCTCGAACACGCCCGCGCTCGTGGCCAGCCACAGCGCGCCGGCCGCATCCCGCACCACGGCCCATACCGTCGAGCCTGGCAGGCCGGTCGCGGTGTCGTGGGCGCGCCACAGCCCACGCCCGAACAGCTGATAGAGCTGGTCGGCGGCGAGCCACAGCGACCCCTCGCGATCTTCGAGGACGGCGACCACCGTGCCGCCGGGCAGCTCGCTCGACGCGCCGAGGTGCTCCCACGCGCCGGACGGGTCGAGGCGCGACACGCCGGCCCGGGTCGGGACCCACAGCGCGCCGGCCCGATCGACGTACAGCGCCGCGATCTCGCTGACGTCGGGCAGCGTGGCGGAGCGGTCCTCGCAGGTCGTCGCCGTGCGATCGCAGCGGGTCAGCCGCGTGACCGAGCGCACCCACAGCGCGCCGTCACCGGTCGTGGCCATCGCGGCGATCCGCTCGACCCCGAACCCGGCCGCCGCGCCGAGCACGCGCCACGGGCGCGGCGCCGGCGCGGTCCCGGGCGTTGGCGGATCGAGCACGGCGAGCTCTCGCCCGCGCGCCGCGATCACCCGCCCGTCGGCCCCCGCCCACACCGCCGCGCACGGTCCGTCCGGCCAGCCGGCGGCGAGCTCGAACCGGGCGCCGGGGCGCGCGCTGACGGCGCGGAACAGCCCGTTCGGCGTGCCGACCCACGCCGCGCCATCGGGGCCGAGCGCGATCGCGTGCGCGGGCCCGGGCGGCAGCCCTCGGCCCGCGCTGGTCTCGACGACCCGCCCGCCGACGAGCCGCGCCACGCCCAGGTCCGCGCCGACCCACAGCGCGTCACCGGCGGCGAGCACGACGTGGATCTCGTCGCCGAGCAGCCCCTGGGCGGCGCCGATCCGCTCGAACTCCTCGCCGTCGAACCGGTACAGCCCGTCCTCGGTGCCGACCCACAGCAGGCCGTCCGGCGTCTGCGCCAGCTGGCTGATCGACAGGTTGCCCAGGCCGGCCTCGACGCCGAGGCCGCGGTACGGACGACGGCCGCTCGGGCGCGCGTCGGCCGCGGGCGTCACGAGTGTGGACGCGACCACCCCCAGCACGGCCGCGCGGCGAACCACGTGGACGCAGCGACGCAAGCGTCGGGCTGGGCCGGCCACGGGAACCACCACCTGGCAGTGTACCGGAGTTGCACACGTTGCGCGCGGCTGGCGCCGCACGATGATCGGCGCCAGCCGCGCCAGCCGCGCCGGCGGCACCCGCGCGGTCGCGTCGTCGCTGAACGCAGGTCGAGGCCGGGGACCTGGGCGCATGGAGGTTCCCGTCGAGCTTGGCGAGCGGCGCGGTGACGCGGAGCACGGCGCGATCCCCGGCGCCGCCCGGCGAGGATGCCCTCGCCGAGCTCGCCGACCAACAGCGCCCAGTCCGCCGAAACCAGGTGCGGCGGCGCCGCGTCAGGCATCAACGGGCTGGCGTCGAGTGGCATGGCCTCGTCATCGCCGCTGCCGTCAAGCCATGCGCGGGGTGAACATTCGCTGCAGCACGTCGCGCAGACCCGCCATCGCGGCGGCGGGCGTGATCTGGAACAGCAAGTGGGGCCCGTCCACGTCCGCCACCACCACGTCCGGGCGGGCGCATCGCACGGCGCGTAGGGCCGACGGAGGCACGAGCCGATGCGGTGCGGCCGACGACGAGCCGATCTGGCCGTCGGCCCCGTTGACTCGAGGGCCAGGGCATGATCGACGGTGGATGTGTACGAGCCGACGAGCCTGCCGCTGATCCGGGTCCGGTCGCGCGTGACCGACGCGACGTGGCAGCTCCGGGTCGCGCAGGCGACCCGCGATGAGGTGGTGATCAAGCGGATCCTGGCGGCCGAGGCGAAGGGGCGCTCGCTGAACGAGGCGATCGCGCAGGCGTTGCCGGCGAATCGGCGGAGCTGGGCGTTGCGCCGGATCCCCAGCTACCGCGAGCTGGGGTTCGAGGCGCTGATCGACGCACGGAGCGGCGCAAGTACGCCCGCAAGCAGGCCGTCGGCCAAGGCCGCACCCTCGTCGTCGAGCTGCCACTCGCTGGCGGCGAGCTACTCGCCGCCGCCGAGACCGAGACCGGCGGAATCGCGGCGCTGACGAGGGCGGTGGTGGGCGTCGCCGCCGCAGCCCTCGAAGCGGCGGAGGGGCAGACGCCCACCCGGGACGTCGCCGGGCGCGATGCCGCCGGCCAGTTCACCGCCCGGTACAACCGGGCGCGCCGCCGCATGCCCGGGGCGCAGCTCGCGGCGCACTTGCGCACGGCGGAGGAGAAGGCCGAGGGCCGCGTGCGATCGTGGCCGCGGTTCGTCCACGAACAGCCGCAGACGATCGACGCCAAGCTCCGGATGCTGGGGTTCAGCTGGATGCCCGTACCGCGATCACGATGAGCTGCGGATCGCGCACGCGACGCTGGTGCACAAGACCCGCGGCCGCGCGCTCGAGATCGGTGCGCTCCTGATCCGGCGCAAGCATCGCGACAGCGACACCGTGCTGCTCACGACCGGCCTCGCCCTCGGCATGGAGGGCGCCGACCTCGCGGACCTCTACGACCGCCGGTGGCCGGTCCAGGAGAACGCGTTCAAGGAGGGGGCCGCGGTGGGACTCGCCGAGCATCGCGGCAACGGCGGCCGGATCGTCGCCAACGTCGCGGTCGTCACCGAGCTGGAGCGACTCGAGGCTCGCGCCGCGCGCGACGGCGAGGCGCTGCACGAACTCATCGCCAAGGAGCCGACCCTCGAGGCCGCGGCAAGCGAGCGTGCCACCGCGCAGCGCCGAGCCAACGCCGCGCTCGTCACGCGACGGCAACGGCTCGATGCTCTCATCGCCGAGGGTCTGTCGGTCCGCGGCCGCAAGGAGACGTCGCCGGACCACGAGTTGGTCGTGTTCTACGAGAACCCGCGCGACCCTGCCGTCAACGATGTGCTCCGCGACGCATGCGACCGCCTCAACCGGCGCAAGCTCGAGCGGGACGATCGCCGGCTGGCCTTCGCCGTCCAGCCGCAACCCGCCCGGTTCGATTGATCTGATCGTTTGTCACCCGGGCTGGCCGATGTCCCTGTCTGCATGGGGAACGGCGTCGACGGCGCGGCGTGCTGGTTCGACACCGACTGCCTGTCGCGCAGCTGCACGCAGCACCGCTCCGCGAGCACGCCGTGACCCGGCCCGCGTAGCGCGCCCTACAGGTCTTCGGCCTGCTCGCCGAGGAGCGCGCGCAGGGCATCGGGCGCGTGGAACAGCGCCGCGAGCAGCGCGCCGAGCTGGGCGAGCGGCTCGCGCTCGGGCCCGTACGCGCAGAACCGCTCGGGCTCGGGATCGAACGCGACGCGGTCCTCGAGCGCGGGCTGCTCCGCGAGCACCTGGCGCGCGACGGCCTCCCAGCCGAACCCGCCGCCCTCGTGCCCGCAGTCCGCGAACACGTCGTCGGCCGGGGTGAACGCCGTCAGGAGCAGGGAGAACTGGCCGGGCGTCGTCTCCGCGAGGGTGAACGGCTTCACCGCGCGAGCATAGCGCGGTCCGCGGGGCTAGTCGGTGGGGTCGGGCGACTCCAACGGCTTGCTCGGCACCGGCATCCGCGGCGACGACTTGCGCTCGGTGGGCAGCGGCGCCGCGGCGGCCACCGGCGTGCTCGGGTCGAACGGATCGGCCTCGGTGGGCACGGCCCCGGCGGGCTCCGCGTGGCCATCGTGCGCCCCGAGCTGGTCCTCGAGGAGCTTCGAGGCGATGTCCATGAAGTCCTCCTCGGTGATCAGGCCGACCAGGCGGCCCTCCTGGATCACGGGGAGGCAGCCGACCTGGAGCCGGCGCATGGTCTGGAGCGCCTCGAGCGTGGGCGTGTCCGGGGTGACCGTGACCGGGCTGCGCTTCATGATCGCGGACACCGGGGTCCGCCGCGGCGAGCCGCCACTCATGATGAACTTGAGCACCGCGCGGTGGGTGACCACGCCGATCAGGTTGTGGTCGTGGTCCTCGATCGGGATGTGGCGGATCCTCTCCCAGATCATGAGGTTGGCCACCACCTCGATCGCGTCGTCCTCGTGGACCGTGAACAGGTCCGAGGTCATGTACTGCTCGACGCGCAGGTAGTTGTTCGGCGTCACCTTGCACTCGTCGAGGCGGGCGCGCTCCCACTCGGACACCGGGCGGCCGGTGAGCTGGCGCTGCACGGTGGCGGCGACCAGCGCGTTCGAGCGCTCGCCCGGGGTGGACCGGTCGCGCAGCGAGTTCCAGCTCGACAGCTGCCAGCGCGAGCCGGTGCGCCCGGTGCTGACGCGCTGCTCGATCACGCGCAGGTACTTGGTGATGTCGTCCTCGGCGATCTTCTGGCGGCGCAGGCCGGCCTGGGCGAGCGGGAGCAGGCGCTCGAGGACGAGCTCGCGCGCGTTGATCTCCTCGCCGTCGAGCCAGCCGAAGTGCGAGCCGATGCCCTCACGGGCGGCGGTGTAGAAGTTGGCGGCGGCCTGGTCGAAGTCGATGCGGCGGGTGATGTCGTCGCCGCGCGCGCCCATCTCGATCATCATGCCGACCCAGAACGCCGCGTTGGCGACCTGGTCGATGGTGCTGGGGCCGGCCGGCATCACGCGGTTCTCGATCCGCAGGTGGGGCTTGCCGTCGCTGATGCCGTAGCAGGCGCGGTTCCACCGGTAGATGGTCCCGTTGTGGAGGCGCAGCGCCTTGAGGTTCGGGACCTCGCCGCGCTCGATCATCGCCATCGGATTCTCGTCGAGGTCGGTGCCCACGAGCGCGCGGAACCGGGCGATGTCCTCCTTGAAGATCTCGACGACGGAGTGGCGGACCCAGCGCGTGCCGAAGCTGACGCGCGCCTCGGTCTCGCGGATCTGGTTGCGCTTGTTGCGGAGGTCGACGGCCTGGCGAAACAGGGCGATCCGGGTCTCGGCCCACAGCCGCTTGCCGAACACGAGCGGCGAGTTCGTCGACACCGCCATGATCGGACCGGCGAGTAGCTGCGCCAGGTTGTAGAACCGCGGGAACTCCTCGGGGGTGACCTGGAGGTGGACCTGGAAGCTCGAGTTGCAGGCCTCGAGCATCACCGAGTCGTGGTCGAGGATCAGCTCGTCGAGCCCCTTGATCGAGAACTCGAACGTGCCGCCGCGCATGGCGGTGACGATCCGGTTGAGCTGCTGGTAGCGCGGGCTCGGGACCATGTTGTCGAGCCCGAGATCCTGCTTGCGCATGGTCGGCAGGATGCCCATCAGCACCACGCCCATGCCGACCTCGGCGGCGGCCTTGCGGGCGCGCTCCACGAGCTCGTCGAGCTGGGCGTGCAGGCGCGCGAACCCGGCGCCCTCGAGCACCTGGGGATCGCAGTTGGCCTCGAGCTGGAACTGGCCGAGCTCGGTGGTGTAGTGCGTACTCGGCGCCAGGCGCTTGAGCACCTCGAGCACGCCGCGGGCCGGGCGCCACGCGTCGTCGATCAAGAACATCTCGAGCTCGGCGCCGACGCGCCGCACGCCCTTCTCGAACAGGTCGTGCGCGATCATGTGCTCGAGTGCGCGCACGTCATCGAGTAGCGCGCTCATGAACTCGCGCTGGCGCTCGCCCTCGAGCTGCCCATCGACTTCCTTGTGCGTCCGCGTCGTTGTCGTCATCGATGCCCCCCTGCGAGGATCTCAGCCCCGCGTCCACTCGTCCAGGATCTGCGGAAGCATCTTCCGCCAGGTCACCCAGTCGTGGGTCCATTCTGGCCCCCACGAATCGACCTTGTTGGGGATGCCCTTCTTGCCCAGGACGTTGGCCATCCACCACGACTCCCAGATCGCCTCGGCCTTGCCCTCCCCCGACGAGAACTGGATGAACCGGGTCCGGAGTACGTCGAGGTGCCGGCCCTCCAGGGTCGGCACGAAGTGCAGGGGCGAGGACACCCAGAACTCATCGGAGAACGCCTGGCTGTCGAAGAACCGGCGCAGATCGTAGGTGCCGCTCATGGCGAGCGCCCGGTGGAACACGTCGGGGAACCGGCACACCGCGGCGGTGGCGTGGAACGCGCCGATCGAGGCACCGGTGGCCCACACCCCGATGTCCGGCTTCTTGCAGTCGGCGCGGATCGCCGGGACCACCTCGTGGCGCACGTAGTGGTGGAACTGGTTCTGCACCCACATCTGGTGCCCGGGGGAGCCCTCGCGGCTGACCAGCGCCTTGCCGGCGACGCTGTCGCACGAGTAGACCTTGATCTTGCCCGCGTCGATCAGCGGGCCGAGCGCGCCGATCAGGTGGAACCGCTCGACCTCCTCGGCGTCGCCGCCGGCGGTCGGAAACAGCAGCACCGGCTGGCCGAAACTGCCCCAGCGCACGAGAGTGGTCTCACGCTGGACCCGCTCGCTCCACCACCGGGCCGTGATCTTGTCGCTGCGCGTCGCCATCAGGCCCCCTGCGTCGTTGCGGTCTTGTGGTCGTTGCGCCACGCCTGGACGCGGCCCCAGAACAGCTCGGTGAACGGCTCGATCTCGTGCTTCGGGTAGAGCGCGGCGACCTTGGCGCGGATCGCGGTCTTGGCCGGCTGCGTGCCGAAGAACTCCCAGGCGACCTCATCGAGGTGCGGCAGGTGCTGCGCGCAGAACTCCTCGAACCGCGCGGTCTCGAACCGGTCGTTGGCGATCCTGGCGTACGCGCGGAGCTTGTCGCGGTACGGCATGTCCCCGACCTTGGCGACCGCGTAGAACGGCTCCCAGTCGAGGTTCTTGCGGAACGGGCGCTTCGTGACCGCGTTGAAGATCGACCACCGGAGGTTGGCCTTGACCAGCCACGGAAAGTGACGGTGCAGCGACGTCACCTGCGAGTCAGGGCACGGGTTCGCGAAGTCGATCGGGTGCCACACCCCATCCCTGCGGAGGGACTCGCACGAGTTGAAGTCCCAGCCGAAGAACGCGTTGATCGTCAGCGTGGTGTCGCGAAGGATCTGCGCGTCCTCGTCGCCGAGGAAGTTCACGTCCTGCGTGTAGCGATCGTGGAGCGGCGCGTCCGGGTTGTAGTTGACCAGGTACGTCTGCGGCCCGAGCCCGATGCAGCGCACGAACTTGTCGAACGGGTTGACCGCGGCCTGCAGGTGCATGATCGCGCTGCCGCTCTCCTCGTAGTTCTTGCGGAGCGTGGCCTCGTCGGGGCACCGGCTGACCGCGCGCCAGCCGCCGCCATCGAACGGCTTCATGAACAGCGGGTAGCCGACTGTTCTTGCCGATCGCGCCGAGGTCGAACAGCCGCGCGTACTGCCTTGAGCGTGGGCGCGAGGTCCGCGGTCGGCTCGTAGCTCTTGGGCGGCACCATCCACGTCTCGGGGATCGGCATCCCGAGCGCCATCATCGCGGCGTACGAGGTGTGCTTCTCGTTGGACTGCACCGACCACGGGTTGTTGAGGACGTACAGGCCGTCCATCACGATGGACTTTTTGATCCACTCGCGGCTCGTGTGATACCAGTGCGTGAGCCGGTCGAGTACGACGTCGTAGCTGCACGGCTGGCGCAGATCGAACGGCTCGATCGAGACGCGATCACACGCGATCTCGACGGTGTCACCCTGGTGCTCGATCGCGAGATCGAGGTCCTTGAGGATGCCCTCGAAGCAGGCCGGCCAGCAGATGTCGGCCCCGAGCGACAACCCGATCTTGCGCGTGATGCGTGCCATCGAAATCTCTCCTTTGACGCTACTCGTAGACGTGGAGGAAGGCGCCTGGCAACAGCCAGGACAGGCCCTCGCGGAGGCGATCGCGCCAGTTCTCCCAGTTGTGGCCGTCGCGCGCCTCGGTGTAGCGGACGTCCATGCCGGTCGACCGCAGCATCGGGACCAGCGACCGGTTCTCGTAGATCAGCGACTCGTACATGCCGACGCTGACGAAGATCCGCTCGGAGATCACGGTGGGCTCGGACCGGTAGCGGTTCATGAACGCGACCACCGGATCGAACAGCGGGCCGCGGTGGTTGCGATCGCCGATGTCGGTGAACGCGAACGACCCGGACTGCAGCAGCAGGCGCCCGAAATAGCCCGGGTAGCGGACCGCGGTGGACAGCGTCGCGACCGCGCCGAAGCTCGCGCCCATCAGGCAGCGGCCCTGCGGCTGCGCCTCGATCGGGAACAGCCGCTCGACGTACGGCACCAGCTCCTCGGTGAGGAACCGCGCGTGGCGCTCGTCATCGGCGTACTCGTGCAGCCGGTCCGGCGAGGTCGTGAACACGCAGATGCAGTCCGCGATCTCGAGCCCATGAATCAGGTTGTCGAGGATGGTGCCGAGCGACGCGTAGCGCAGGTAATCGTGCCCGTCGTGGACGACCAGCAGAGGGTAGTGGCGCGTGCGCTGGAACCGGGCCGGGATGTAGAGCCCGAACTCGCGCCGGCCGAACGTCTTCGAGTCGATCCAGATCTGATCGAGGTGCCCGCGCGGCGCGGCCGGGTTCGGCTGGATCCACGCCGGGATCTCGTAGCCGGTGCCGTGGGCGACCGAGTTCGCGCCGAACGGATCCCGCGCGAAGTTCTTGTTGAGCGGGTCCTGGGTCCACTGACCGTGGCCACCCCTGACCACCTCGAGCTTGTACTCCACGCGCGACGCCGCGGGCAGCTGGAGCGTGAGGTGCCAGATGTCCGTGGTCTCGACGCGGGCGAGGTTCTGCGACGACGGCAGGCCGAACACCCAGTGCTTGAGGTGGACCGCCTCGGCGTCGCCGCGCCACACGAACGTGATCGCCGAGCCCGCGACGATCGGGAACGTGTGGCGGCTCATCCACGCGGCGACCGCCTCCGGGGTGCGGGGGCCGGCCTCGAGCTCCTGGATCGCGAGGGACTTCAAACGTGCACTCCACGCAGGTACGGCGTCGAGAACCGGCTGGGCTCGCCGTCCCAGTGGGGCTCGGCGTCGCCGGTGGTGGTCAGCCGGCAGGCCGCGGCGCTGACGATCCGGCCGGCCTCGAACACGACGAACGCGCCGACGTCCATGGCGACGCACGTGGCGGGCGCCATCCGGCGCGCGAACCGCTGGATGCCGCTGCGCGCCTCGAGGTTGACGCGGCGGCGCGGATCCGGGAGCACCACGATGCCGGGCGCGCGCCCGAACCCGGCGTCGAGCATCTGCGCGGTGTCGGAGCCGTACGGCGGGAAGTCGTGGAACAAGACGATCCGGTCGGTCAGCACCATCGCGCCCGCGGACCACGCGAGGACGGGCAGGCCGGCGGCGAGGTCGAGCACGTCGAACAGGGCGAGCCGGTTGAGCAGCGAGGCCACGTGGCCGCCGGAGATCACGAGCGCCTGGCAGCCGGCCATGTCGGCCTGGATCTCCGCGCGGTGGCGGGCGATCAGCTCGCGCTCGTGCGGCCGCCAGCGAGCGAGGAATGCGGCCCGCACCGCGGCGCACCGCTCCATGTGGTCGATGTCGAGCTGGCGGAACTGGTCGACCGAGACCTTCTCCTCCTGCTCGAGCAGCTCGGCATCGACGTAGCGCACCGAGATCGAGCGCGCGGCGTCCTCGGTCTTGTCGAGGCGCACGCGGTAGAAGCTCTGCATGTGGCGCAGCCGCTGCTGGCGCGCCTGGTAGGCGACGGTGAACTCCACGTCCTTCGCGAACACCTCGGTGGCGCGCTGGTGGAGCCGGAGGTTGACCGTCGGCACGCCGAGGGCGGCGATGATCGCGGCGTCCTCGCTCTCGCGCTCCTGGTACCCGGCGTGGACGAGCGCGACCTTCCCCCGGATGCCGAGCTCCGCCAGCATCCCCCCTGCGCTGTGCGCACCGCCGCCCTCCTCGGGCTGTGGCCCGAGAACGACGACGAGATCGCGGTTGGCGAGGGTCATCGGCTCACCCGTGCGCCCGGACCTTCACGGTGCGGCCGACGAGGTCGAGCATGTGGCGCAGGTGATCGAAGTTCTCGTGCTTCATGCGGATCCACGCGTTCGCCATGTAGCCGGCCTCGACGCCCTGCGTGGGCGTGCCCGCCGGCGGCATGTGCCAGTCGATCAGGTGCGGGCCGAACGCCTCGCGGATCTGGTCGAGGCCCTCGTAGTGCGAGATCCGGCCGTCGCGATCCGGGCGCAGCGCGACGATGCCCGCGGCCAGCCGGCGCGACGGGTACTGGCCCGTGCGGCCGAGCCCGACCAGGCTCGCCCACTCGCGGTAGAGGTCCATGTCGTTGCCGACGTTGTAGAGGTCCCACGCGCGCACCCCCGGCGGCCGGCACCCGATCTCGGAGAACTTGAGCCCCCTGGGGCCGGCGAACCACTCCATGTGGGTCGCCGAGGTCTCGATGCCGAGGATGCGGACGACCTTGCGGGCCATCAGCTTGACCTCGTCGTAGCCCGACGCGCTGTCGACGCGGTTGGTCGTGATGAACTGCGGCGAGATCCAGCGCGCGCGCATCGCCTCGAGCACGTTCGGGTAGTAGTGCGTGGCGAACTCGTGGACCACGTGGCCGCCGAGGGTGAGCGTGTCGAAGAAGCCCTCGTGGCCCTCGATGAACTCCTCGATCGCGACCGAGCGGGTGCCCGGGGCGTCGCCGATTCCAGACGAGCGCAGCGCGGCGTCGAGCTCGCGGTCGCTGTCGCAGCGGAACGCCCCGGACGCCCCGGCGCCGTCGCGCGGCTTGACGATCACCGGGTAGCCGACGCGCTCGATGAACTCGCGCGCCTCGGCGATCGTGGCGGCCCCGGTGGACTCGGCGCACGGCACGCCGCCGGCGCGCAGCGCGGCCTTCATCGCCGGCTTGTCGCGGCACAGGAACGCGGTGCGGGTGCTGGTGCCCGGGATCCCGCACGCCTCGCGCACGCGGGCCGCGCACATGATGTGGGCCTCGACGGTGGCCTCGAGCCGGTCGACGTGGGCGTGATGCTGGATGAAGCGCACCGCGTCGAAGACCTGGCGGTCGCTGGTGACGTTGGTGACCTGCTGGTAGTGGGTCAGCCAGTGGCGCAGCTCGCCGTCGAGCGAGTCCTTCGACCCCTCGCCGATCGCGCTGACGCGGACGCCGCACTCGGCGAGCCCGCGGATGAACTGCTTCTGGTTCGCGGGGAACCGTGGCTCGATGAAGACGATGTGCGTGGTCATGATGCCGCCAGCTTCTGGTAGACGCGCTCGTAGATCTTGCCCTGCACGTCCCAGGAGAAGTCCTCGGCCATGCCGTTGTGCTGGAGTCGCCGCCACTGCGCGGGGTCGCGGTAGGTCGCGAGCGCCGCGCCGAGCGCCCAGCGCAGCCCCGCATCGTCGTGGTGCTCGAACGCGAACCCGGTGCCGCGCCCGGTGCGCGGGTCCCAGGTGCGGACCGTGTCGGCGAGGCCGCCGGTGCGGTGGACGATCGGCACCGTGCCGTAGCGCAGGCTGTACATCTGGTTGAGCCCGCACGGCTCGTAGATCGACGGCATCAGGAACATGTCCGCGCCGGCCTCGATCTGGTGCGCGAGCTTGTTCTGGAACCCGTTGTAGAAGCAGACCTGGCGCGGGAACGCGCGCTGCAGCCGCGCGAACATGTCCTCGAGGCCGGGCTCGCCGCTGCCGAGCACGACCAGCTGGCAGCCGTGGCGGCGCAGCAGATCGGGCATCACGCCGCCGAGCAGGCTGAACCCCTTCTGCCCGACCAGCCGCGACACGACCCCGAGCACGGGCGCGCGCGGCACGTACGGCAGGCCGAGGCTCTGCAGGAGGTGCTGCTTGTTGGCGTCCTTGCCCGAGAGATCCGACGCGCTGAACCGGAACGGGATGTGGCGATCGGCCTCGGGCGACCACTCGTCGTAGTCGACGCCGTTGAGGATGCCGACCACGGTGGTGGTGCGCGCACGGAGGAACCCGTCGAGCCCGGCGCCGTGCTGGGCGGTCTGGATCTCGCGCGCGTACGTGGGGCTGACCGTGTTGACGCCGTCGGCGTACAGCAGGCCCTGGAGGAGGAAGTTGATCCGCCCGGCGGCGAGCAGCTCCTGGTGGAACAGGTGGGCGTAGCTGCCGAGGTTGGTGTCGGGCCCGATCGCGGCGGGGAAGCTCCCCTGATACATCAGGTTGTGGATCGTCAGCAGCGAGCGCGTGCGCGCGAACCGGCGATCCCCTGACGCGATCGTCTTGAGCATCAGCGGCAGCAGCGCCGCCTGCCAGTCGTGCGCGTGCACGATGTCGGGCGCG
This sequence comes from Kofleriaceae bacterium, assembly GCA_964203225.1. Lineage (GTDB taxonomy): Bacteria > Myxococcota_A > Polyangia > Haliangiales > Haliangiaceae > JABFXX01. Next base: position 237,211 of record CAXNMK010000001.1, on the reverse strand, counting down.
AACTCGAGCCGCTGGCACAGCAGCAGCGCCGCGTACGACAGCGCGAGGAACCGGCGGTGCTCGTCGCCGTCGCTCGTGTACAGCCGGCCCCGGTTGTAGAGCGCGGGGCAGTGGACGAAGTAGACGATCGGGTGGCCGCGCCCGCGCGCGACCTGGAAGATCTTGGTCTGATAGCGGAGGGCGCCGAGGGCGACCTCGATCTCCATCACCGCCTCGAACAGCGACTTGCTGGTGTCGACGGTGTCGTACAGCGGGATCACGACCCGCACGTCATGCCCCGCACGGGCGAGGTATGCCGGCAGGGCGGCCATCACGTCTGCGAGGCCTCCCGTCTTGGCATACGGGGCCATCTCCGACGCGACGAACAGCAGGTTCACGAGGCCTCGATGACGTTATCAGAGCGGCGGATCTACCACCAACGCTGGAGCGCACTCACGAACGGCCCCGAGAGCTTATCGACCTCGGCGACGCCGATCACCTGCTGGGCGAACGGCACGAAGGGGGTCGCGAGCAGGTCGCGCCGCACCTCCACACACAGCGCCCGACCGGGCAGCCGGCGCACGTGGTCGAACGCCAGGGTGCTCGGGTGCAGGGGGTAGGTCGCACCGTCGGCGACCTCGATCCCGAGGGCGGCCATCCCGGCGCGCAGGGCGTCGACGACGGCGACCGGCGCGTGGTCGGTGCCGTCGAGCTCGCGGCTGATCACGTCGATCGGCGGCCGCAGCGGCCAGGTCGGCTCCACCGCCGGAGCGTAGGCGCGATGAAGCTTCGTCACGATGTCGCCATCGACCTCGACGTCGACCGTGCGCGGCGCGTAGCTGTGGAGCAGCAGCATCGCGCCGCCCGGGTGGAGCCGCCCGGCGACGTTCGCCACCGCCGCCACGTACTGGTCGTAGCGCCCGCGCAGGAGCGCGCGGTCCTCGGGGGTGGTGATCCACGGCATCAGCCCGGGCGTGACCTTCCCGGCCTTGAAGTCGGCGGCCGGGGCGTCGATCCGGCGGTTGCAGTCGATGAACGTGCGCGGGATCCGGCAGCGCACCACCGCGACCGCCAGGTGCGGCGCACCCGCGACCAGGCCGGCGGCGATGGCGTCGGCCAGCTCGGGGGCGCCCGCGTCGGTGTTGACGTGAAAGAAGTCGACCAGGCCGACCGGCAGCGGGCTGGTCAGCTGGGCGGCGAGCGCGGTGAAGTCGGAGGTCACGGTCGCGCCGTGGGGAACCTCGATCACCAGGTCGAGCCACGGATCCGGCGCGGCCCCGGGGCCGGCGAACACCGTGAGATCGTGGACTTGCGGGATCGAGACCAGGGGAGAGGCCGGGATCGAGGTCACGCGGGGACCATCGCACGACCGCGCCTTGGACTGCAGGCCACGGCGCACCCCAGAACAGCGCCGGGTCGCCTTCGCGAGGCCGCGCGCCGCTATCTCGAGCCGGGACGTCAGCGCCGCGGCGGCGTCTCGCTCGTGAGCAGTCGCCGGGACGACCAGCGTCTGGCCCTCCGCGTTCCCCGCAGCGAACCACTCTCGCGTGCGCTCGTGCCATCCCGCCGGTGGCTCCTCGAGCTTGGCGCGCGGCGTGCTATCCTGGGTTCAGGACTTCGCCCCGCGCCCAGCATCTGGATCGCATGGCTCGCTCCGCTATCTCATCGAGGGACAGCAGCACTGCGACGCGCCCCGAGACGATACACATCGGCCCCGCCACGCTCCTCCGCTCTTCTCACCCGCCGCAGGGTCGATGCGGCTCATCGAACGTCTGCCCGGAGGCTCGCCGAGGTCACATGTACGGACTCGTCAACAGGGGAATCGAGGATCTGATCCGGACCCACCACGGCGACGACGCCTGGAGGCGGGTCTGCGCCGCGAGCGGGTTCCCCGGCGACACGTTCTCGAGCATGCAGGCATATCCCGACAGCGTCACGTTCGGGCTGGTCGCCGCAGCGAGCACGGAGCTCGGGCTCAGCGCGCACGAGGTGCTCGAGCAGTTCGGCGCCCACTGGGTCCGCTACACGGGGAGCGCCGGGTACGGGGCGCTGTTCGACCTCGCGGGCAGCTCGGTCGCCGAAGTCCTCACCAACCTCGACGCACTGCACGGCCGGATCGAGCACACCTTCCCCGATTACCGGATGCCCCACTTCGAGTGCGTGCGACTCGATGACGGCGACCTGCGCCTGATCTACCGCTCGTCCCGGGATGGCCTCGCCCCGATGGTGCTCGGCCTGCTCCGCGGGCTGGGCGAGCGGTTCGGGACCCCGGTCACGATCACCCACACGGTGCTGCGCGGCGTCGACGCCGCGCACGACGAGTTCCTGCTGCGCGTGGCCACTCCGTGACACCGCCCGGGCTGTCGGGCGACGAGCTCGAGCGGGTGTTCCCGTTTCACTTCACGATCGATCCCGAGCTGCGCGTGGTGCAGGTCGGTCGCAGCCTCGCGAAGATCATGCCCTCGCTGACCCCCGGCGCGCTGCTGTCCGATCACTTCACGGTGACGCGCCCGCAGGGTCCGCTCACCTACCAGCACCTCCGGGAGCGCGCGCGCGATACGTGCACGCTCGGAGCATCGCATCACCCGCTCGTGCTCAAGGGGCAGATCATCGCGCGCGAGGCTGCGACCTCCCTGCTGTTCCTCGTCTCCCCCCGGCTGACGAGCGCCGACGACCTGGCGCGACTCGGCCTCACGATCAGCGACTTCGCCGTCCACGACGCCATCATCGACTTCCTGTTCCTGGCGCATGCCCAGCAGAGCGCCCTCGACGAGGTCCGGGCGATGGCGGATCGGCTGACCGGGCAGCGAGCCCAGGTCCGGGACGCCCACAACCAGATCACCACCCTGTACACCGCGTCGCGGGTGCTGGCCGACAGCGCGTCGCTCGACGAGGCGCTGCCGCTGCTCGTGACCGCGCTCGCCCGGGCGCTCGGCTGTGACGCCGCCAGCGCCTGGCTGCGGCGAGGCGAGGCGCTGGTGTGTCAGACCGCGACCCCCGCAGCGGCCGCGGTGCCGCCGCTGCAGCTGGGCACCAGCCGCGGGATGATCGCCAGCATGTTCGCGACCGGCGAGCCGATGTGGTTGCCGTCGGGGTACGGCATCGCGGATGGCATCCTCGATGAGGTCACGACGGCGCAGGCCCTCGAGCTGCTCGCGCCGATCGCCGATGTCGATCCGTTCGACCCACCGACGGTCAGGGTCAGGGCCAACTCCGCCCGGGTCCAGCGCCCGGTGTGCGGCCTCCCGGTGCGCTGTCCGGCGAGGTCCTCGGCGTGATCGCGTTCGTGATGCCGACGACCATCCAGCGATCCGATGATCTGCTCTACCTGCTCGGCGACATCACGTCGAAGCTCGAGCAGTTCATCGACCACCGCCAGGCCGCGGCCGAGATCGCGAGCCGCCAGGCGGTCCTGGCGGCGATCACCGCCACCATGCCGCTCGGGCTGTGCGTGCTCGACGGCGATCGGGTCCTGTACGCGAACCCGCAGTTCGGACGCCTGTGGGGACTCCCGCCCCTGCCGTCCACGCGCGCGCGCCTGCTGCCGAACGCGCTCGTCGCGCGGGTGATCCCCGAGGACCAGCCCCGGCTCGGGCCGTTCACCGGCGTCGTCGAGCAAGACCTCAGGCTGGTGGACGGCCGCTCGCTGCGGCTGCACACGGCGCCGCTCGCGGGCTCGGATGGCCCGGGCGAAGGACGGCTCTATCTCGTCGAGGACATCACCGAGCGAGAGCGCACGCGTGCCCAGCTGACCACGCAGTCGGCCGAGCTGGCGACCGCGCGCGACGCCGCGCTCGCCAGCGTACGGGCGAAGACCGAGTTCCTCGCGAACGTCAGCCACGAGCTCCGCACGCCCCTCGGCGCCGTCATCGGGATGACCTCGGTGCTCCGCACGATGGAGCTGCCGGCCTCCACGGGCGACGTCCTCGACGACATCGAGAGCGCGGGCCGGACGCTGCTCCGCCTCGTCGATGACCTGCTCGACGAGTCGCGGATCTCGGCCAACGCGGTGTCGGTCGAGCTGACGCCCTTCGATCTGGCAAGCCTGGTCCGGTCGACCACGTCCGCCCTCGAGGCCGTGGCCGCCCAGCGCGGGCTACCTCTGCGGCTGTCCGTGACGGGCGCGCCCGACGCCCCTGTCCTCGGAGATCACGTCCGCATCCGGCAGGTGATCTCGAACCTGATCGGAAACGCGATCAAGTTCACCGTGTTCGGCACGGTGCGCGTGGACGTGCGCTGCGCGGATGCTGGCGTGACCCAGACCCGGCTGACGATCGACGTGATCGACACCGGCATCGGCATCGATCCGGAACAGCTCGAGCGCGTGTTCGAGCCGTTCACGCAGGTGGACGGCTCGACGACCCGACGATTCGGGGGCGCGGGACTCGGGCTCTCGATCTCGCGGCGGCTGGTCGCGCTGATGGGAGGCACGCTCACCGTCGTGAGCCGCCTCGGCGTGGGCAGCACGTTCACGGTCGAGCTCGTGCTCGACAAGGCCCCCGCGCGCCGCCTGATCGAGCACCCCACGCGCCTGGCCCCCGGGCCCGGCACCACGCCGTCGATCCCCCGGCACATCCTGCTGGTCGAGGATAACCCGCTCGGCCAGCGCGCCACGCGCATGCTGCTCGAGCAGCTCGGCCACGCGGTCGTGGTCGTCGGTGATGGGCTGACCGCGCTGGGTGAGGTCGCGCGTACGGCGTACGACGTCGTGCTGATGGACTGTCACCTGCCGGTGCTCGATGGCTTCGAGGCGACGCGGCAGATCCGTGCGCTGCCGTCGCCTCGATCCCGGGTGCCGATCATCGCGTGCACCGCGAGCGGGCTGGATGAGGACCGGCGGCGCTGCTTCGAGGTCGGCATGGATGACTTCGTGCTCAAGCCGCTGATGCCAGCAGACCTCCGGCGGGTCCTCGATGACCTCGAGGCCCCCTGCTCGATCCCGGCGCCCACCGCGCCCCCCACCGCGCCCTCCACCGCGCCCTCCACCGCGCCCTCCACCGCGCCCTCCACCGCGTCCCCCACCGCGCCCACACACGCGCCGGTGCTGGACCACGCGCACCTCGAGCTCCTGCGCGAGCTCACCGATCGGCGAGGTCGGCCGGCGCTCGGCTCGCTCATCGAGATGTACCGCGGGCTCGTCCCGGCTCACGTCGCCGACCTCGAGCAGGCCGTGGCCGGAGAAGACGCGACCGCACTGCGCCGCGCCGCTCACGCGCTGCGCGGGATGTCGGCCAACTTGGGGGCGATCGCCCTCGCGAGCGTGTGCGCGCGGATCGAGCACACCGCGGCGGGTGGCGAGTTCGCCGACCTCGACGATCTCCGCAGTACCCTCGATGCCACGTTGACCGCCCTCGCGCCGTTCGCCACGGGCGGCGCCACCAGGTTCGCATGAACTGGAGGACTCGACCGTCGCGCTGACTGGCCGAATACCCGATTGATGTTTCGATGGCTCACTCAGTGGATCCGGCGCCCGCAGCGCGCCCGGGCGGTGGTCGCGGCCAGGCGGCTGCCGACGGGCCCTGCCACGCGAGCGCCCCGGGTCACGGCGGCAACGCTGGCCGCCCTGGGGCCCCCGACCGGTGCCGCCGCGCTGCCCGCCGACGATAAGGTGCTGATCGCGATGCTCGACCTGCCGATCGCGATCGGCCCGGACCGCGCCGAGGTGTCCGAGGTCGAGGCCCGGATCCGCGGCATGGTCTACGACGGCAAGCTCAAGGTTCCGGCGTTCCCGGCCGCCGCCGCGCGGGTGTTCGAGATGGTGGAGAAGCCCGATCTCGACGTCAACGAGCTGATCCGCGTCCTCCACTTGGACCCCGCGGTGGTCGCCGAGATCGTCGTCGCCGCGAACTCCGCGATGTACGCGGGCAGCGGGGCGCCGCTCGACGATCTGCGCAGCGCGGTCTTGACGCTCGGCCTCCAGCAGGTCGGCGCGATCGCCGCCGCGGTGTCCGCGCGCGCGCTGTTCGAGCTCCAGGAGCGCGCCGAGTACGAGCTGTTCCCGACGCTGTGGCAGGCCGCGCACGCCGAGAGCCTGGTGGTCGCGTTCACGTCGAGCTCGCTCGCCCAGGCCCTGCGCCTGCCCCGCTACGATCGCGTGTTCCTGCGGGCCGTGATCAGCGGCGTCGGCCGCACGCTCGCGCTGCGCGCGCTCGCCCGCCAGCTGATCGACGGGCGCTGCGGCCAGATGCCGTCGCTGCAGGTGATCGCGGCCGCCGTCGACACCATGCACCGCGAGGCCGCCGCGATGGCGATCGCGGGGTGGTCCCTGCCCGCCTCCGTCACGCTCGCCGTGGATCCGACCAACGAGACCGAGAAATCGATCGTGGATCTCGTGAGTACGCTCGTCGAGCTCCGCCGCGATCCCACCCACCTCGAGGCCGCCGCGCGGGCGCGGGTTCACGCTCAGTGGCTCGGGCTCGATGCGATCTGGCTGCGCGTCATCCTCCGGGAGTGCTCCGAGTACGCGGTCCGCGTCGCCGAGCTCGTGAGCAGCACGCCGCGCCCCCGCGCCTACTGACGGATCACCCTCAGCGCACGCGCAGCAGCCGGCTGATCCCGAGCGGCATCACGACCTCGCGCTCGTCGAGCCCACAGTCACCAGTGTCCGCGATAGAACACCAGCACGACGTCGCGCTGCGCCAGCACGTCCGGCGTCGCCGGCCTCAGCCCGACCACCGTGCCGCAGGCTCCCGCGGCGAGTGCGCCCGCCAGCGATGCCACCACGTGCGAGCTGTGCATGTCGCCGGAAGCCTGGCATCCCCAGGACGCGGCGATAACCCTGCGGACCACCCGGCCTGGTCACCGGCCCACCACCGTCAGTTCCACGGGGCTCCGCCCCGCCCTCCACGGCAAGCCGCGCAGGGTTCCCACCCGGTGGTCGAGACTGTTTCACAGTCGCTCAGGGGACAGCGCCGCGGCGCTCGACCACCTCGACGTCGAAGGTCGCCGGTAGCGCGGTCAGCGCGGTGGCCGCACCGGGATCACAGCGCAGACGCTCCTCGAGAACGCCGGCGGTGGCCGCGCGGATCGCGGGTGCGGTCGATGCGACCGGCGCATCGGTCGGGCGGCAGCCATCCTGCGCGAGCGTGGCGATCATCGCCGGCACCACGATCCCGTGGGCCGCCGCGATCGCGAGCGCACCCCCCCGGTCCGCGCCGAGCGTGCACAGATCGCTGAACGCCAGGTGACCCGCGCCGCGCACCACCACCAGCCGCGCCGGCCCCGGGGCCTCCGCGATCCCCGCGCGCGCGGCGTCCGCCGAGGCGATCTGATCGTGATCGCCGGCGAGCAGCAGCGTCGACACCCCCGCCTCGGGCTGCGCCATGCCGGCCATCGAGATCCGCACGCCGATCTCCGGGTGATCCGTGATCGTCGCACCGAGGATGCTGCCGAGCGAGTGCCCCGCCACGCCCACACGCGCCGCGTCCATCCGCGCGCGCACGAACGCGAGGGGATCACCCTCTTCGGGTCCGCGCGCGCGCGCGATCACGTCCATGATCAGCCCGGGCGCACCGAGCGGCGAGCCCCCGCCGCCCCCGAGCACGTCGGCGAGGCCCGCGCCCGGCAGATCGGGCGCGATCACCACGAACCCGCGGCTCGCCCAGTGCGCCATCAGCGACGCGCTCTGGGCGCGGAACGACGCCGCGCCGTGGAGGAACAGCACCACCGGGTACGGCCCGTGGGCGTCGTCGACGGGCAGGTCGCGCCCGCAGGCGCACGTCAGCCACGCGTTGTCGGCGTCGGGGATCTTGGCCGCCTCGGCGGCTGGCATCACCGTGCGCAGATCGTAGCGCACGAGCGGCTGCCCCGCGTCGCTGCCCGGCCGCGCCGGGTACCACACCTCCGCGGTCAGATCGTCGACCCGCACGGTCCGCGCGCCGACCGCCCACGGCCCCCGGGCCGCGCGATCCAGCGGTACTGCGAGCAGCCGCGCGCCCTCACACGCGGCACCCAGCGCCGGAGCCAGCGGGAACGAGACCGGCGGCTCGGCGCGGCTGGCCGGCGACGACGCCGCTCCACATGCCGCGAGCACGAGCGGGAGCACCAGCGGGACCACGAACGAGCGCATCCCGACATCCTGGCCGATCCGCCTGGTCGAGCTGCCGGCCGAACGCACAGATTCCGCACGCAGACGAGCCGGCCGCGCGGCCCCCGACGACGTGCGCGAGATGTCCGCGACCACGGCCGCGACCGGGCTACGCTCACGCATGCGCTTCACCTCGCCGGTGGTCTCGACCCGGCTCGCGCTCGCCGCCTGCGGCAGCGAGACGCCACCTCCGACGTGCACCGGCAGCTCGTGTGCGTGTGACCCTGGCACGTCGTGCGAGATCGGTGACTCGGCGTGCGCCGGCGACCGCTGCTCCCTGTCGTGCCCCCTCGACGCGGCGTGCAGCGGGGTCTGCGGCGAGTCGTGCAGCGTCAGCTGCGCGGGCAGCTCGTGCGACGTGCCCCTCGGAGCGAGCGGCAGCGTGTCGTGCGCCGCCGGCGCGACCTGCACGGTGGTGTGCACGGGTGCGTGCTCGGTGTCGTGCTCGGTGTCGTGCAGCGCGGACTCCGCGTGCCGGCTCCAGTGCGCGGGCGACGCGGATCCGACCGAGGTGATCGAGGGCGCGCAGTGCGTGTGATTCGCGCTCAGATCGCGTCGACGGCCGGCGCATCGGCCGGCGCATCGGTCGGCGCATCGGCCGGCGCATCGACCGCGGCGTCCTCGTAGCCGGCCTCCGGGCCGGGCGGGATCCGGTTGCCATCGTCGGTGGGTGCGTCCTCGACGCCGGCGTCCTCCTCGCTGACCGGCACGGCGCAGGTCAGGAGCACCGAGCACGCCAGCCCGGGGGCGCAGTCCGTGTGGCGCCCGCACGGTGCGCCGAGGCCACTGCCAGCGCAGCCCGCCCCCAGCCCGGCGAGCCCGAGCCACGCGACGAGCGCCCCGACGGTGGCGAGGCCGCGCCGCGACCGCGCCGCCGTCATCGGGCCCGCCCGGCGGGGACCGCGGTGAGCAGCACCACGTCGACACCGCCCGGGTGGAGCCCCTCCGCGCTCTGGACCTCATGCGCGCGGAGATCGCGGATCGCGAGCGCCGGCCCGGCCCCGCGGGCCACGCGCAGCACGCCCTGCACGCCACCCAGCACGCGCGCCCGGCCCGCGGCGTCGAACCGCAGGTAGAGGACGACCTCGGCACCCGCGCGCAGGTCCGCCTCGCCATCCACCCACAGCCCGCGATCGCCCTGCTCGCCGCCGCGGCGCCGCACCACGATCTCGCGCGGGCACTCGCCGGCGAGGCAATCGTCGATCACGATCGTGGCGTCGGTCGCCAGCGTGCCATCGGCCGCGGGTACCACCACCCGGACGCGCCCGCGCACGACCAGCGCCGCGCGATGTGCGAGCTCCGGCAGCTCGAGGCGCCGCAGCTGCGCGGCATCGACGCCAGCCGGGACCATCAGCAGCGTCGCCACGGCGAGGGCGCTGCGGGCCCGCCGGGGGCGCCGCCGCCGCCCACGCACCACGCCCAGCACGCCGAGCGCGATCAGCCCCGCACCTCCGCCGGGCGAGAAACTCGCACAGCCGCCACCCGCGGGCGGGACCGCGCCCGGCACATCGCCGGCGTACAGCGCCTCGATCCCGCGCTGGTCGTCGAGCGCGAGATCGCGCTTGAGGGTCTCGCACGGCTGCCCGGTGGCGAACATCGTGGCGTCCGGCTGCCCGATCGCATGAGCCAGCCCGAGCAGGTGGCCGAGCTCGTGGGTGAGGGCGCTCTCGAGATCGTACCGGTCGGCGCAACCATCCGTGCTGGTCACCCACCGGAACATCGCGGCGTTGACCACGATGTCAGCATCCTCGAGCTCGCCATCCGAGGTGCGGTACGCGATGAACGTCAGCGCGAGCACGCCATCCTCGACGTCGGGGTCCTCGGTGGCGAACGCCCACCGCACCTGGTTGACGCCGTCCGTGCCGTGGATCAGCGGGACCGGATCGGCCGCCCCGATGGTCAGCGCGACCGGCGTCTCGGCCAGCTCGGCCTGCCAGGTCGCCACGGCCGCGCCGAGCGCCCCCTCGGCGGCGTCGACCGCGACCCCCTCGGGGGCCGCCAGGAATGCCGGGGTCATCACCACCTCGCCCGCCGCCCAGTGGACGCGCGCGCCCGCGGAGGTGGACTTGAGCTCGTAGGCATGGGCCGCCGGGGCCCACGCGAGCAGGGCCGCGCACACCAGGCGGGCATGCCGGGCACCCGCGGAACTCACGCGCATGGCGGCTGGTTCGTCCGCCCGTTCCAGATCTTGAGTCCGGGGCTGCATCCGACCCGCGATGTGATCGACGACGACCGTGACGTACTCGTGGTGGCGGCGGGACGAGCGCTCGTCGACCCCGATGTGCGTCAGCCCGTCGAGCAGGTCGCCCGCCCGACGGTCGTCCAGGCGACCCGCATCAGCTTGCTCACGGTCGTCTTATCGCACCGCTGGGAGAGGTACCCGGCGTGGTCCTCGAACGGCCGCGTGAACCACGAGCCGACGTCGGCCCACGGCAGGTGCTCCACCGTCACGCCACACCGCGGGCAGTCGACCCGCCGGGTGCCGTACCGCAGGTGGAACTTCATGCCCGCGAGGTCCAGGTGGCGCCAGCGCCGGTCGCGCTGCCGATCGTAGCCCGGCCCCGCGTGGCCGCAGTTCGAGCAGCGGGGCCGGCGCCACGCCGGCGCCACGTCCACCAGCAGCCCATCGTTCACGAACGTGACATCCATGACATCGACCACGCGGGTACATTCCAGCCCGAGCAGCTGGCAGGGTACCTTCTTGAGGCCCACGGTAGCCCTTCGGCAGATTGGATGGCGTAGGAACCACCAGCCTACCGTTGCTGCCGTGCGCACTTCTCGTCGGCGCCAGGTCCTTCATGCGCCCACCCCAGGGCCGGCCAAGCCGCGTTTCGCCGGCTCTGGCCACCCACCCAACCTTCATGACAGCCCAGGATCGCAGATCTACCCACTCGAAACGTTCGCCACCCGGACGAACCCCTCCGTGTCACGTTCAGATCGCAAACGTAAGGGAAACCGTCATGAATCACGCGATCCGCACCTACCTGTCCGCCGCCATCCTCGCTGGATGCGCGACCACTCCGACCGCTGATCCGGATCCCGTCGATTCGGACCTCCAGGGGCTCGAGGAGCTGGCCGAGGGCCTGACCGATCTCAGCCTCCGTTGCACCACCATGACCTCCGGCGGCGTCGTCGCGATCGCGCTCCTGGACGCGGACATCGCGCTGATCAACAAGAGCACGACCGGCGCCCTCCTCATCAACGGCTACAGCTGCGGCGGGGCGCTGGCCACGGGCACGGCGCTCAAGCAGGTCGCCATCACCGGCTCGACCGGTGCCAACACGGTGATCCTCGATTACCTCGCTGGCACGTTCGCGCTCGGCACCGCCACCCTGGTCGGCATCACCGTCGATCTCGGCACCGGGACCGACGCGCTCAAGATCCGCGGCACCAAGACCGCCGACACGGTGACGTTCGGCGCCTCGGGCATCGTCGTCAACGGCGACGCGACCAAGGACATCACCGCGGCCAACGTCGAGACGTTCGCGGTGACGCTGAGCGACGGCGCCGACGTGTTCTCGGCGGCCGGCAGCGCCGCCACCGGCGCGGCGTTCGCGACCGCGGTCACCGTCTACGGCGGCCTCGGCAACGACACCCTGCGCGGCGGCGACGGTGACGACACGCTCGACGGCGGTGACGGCGTCGATACGTTTCAGACCGGCACGGCCGATGATGGCGCCGAGACCTACGTCGGCGGCGCGGGCTCCGACGTCGTCGACTACTCGACGCGGACCGCGGCGCTGACCGTCACGATGGACGGCACGACCACGGGCAACGACGGCGAGACCGGCGAGGCCGACAAGATCTCCGACGACGTCGAGACCGTCAAGGGCGGCGCCGGAGCGGACTCGTTCACTGGCAACCTCAGCGCGAACATCTTCTACGGCGGCGCCGGCAGCGACACCCTGATCGGCGGCGCCGGCCTCGACCAGCTGTTCGGCGAGGCGGGCGACGACACGTTCGACGAGGAGGCCGCGGCCAACGGCGGCGACACTGTCACCGGCGGCGCCGGCACCGACACCATCGACTACAGCGGGCGCTCCGCCGATACCGTGATCAAGCTCGACAACAGCGCGACCAGCGGCGAGGCCCTCGAGACCGACAAGATCGCGACCGACGTCGAGAACGTCCTCGGCGGCTCGGCGATCGACACCATCACGGGCTCGGCCTCGGCGAACGTCATCGACGGCGGCGCGGGCGCGGACCGCATCGACGGCGGCGCGGGCGCGGACACCATCACCGGCGGCGGCGGCGCAGACGTGATGTCGGGCGGCACCGAGGACGACACCTTCGTCATGGGCTCCGCCGCGGAGGGCAGCGACACCATCACGGGTGGCACCGGGGTCGACAAGGTCGACTACTCGGCGCGCACCAACGCCCTGACGATCGTCATGGATGGCGTCACCCCCGGCGGTGAGACCGGCGAGGCCACGACGATCGGGACCGACGTCGAGGCCCTGGCCGCGGGCGCCGGCGCCGATGCCATCACCGGCAACGCCGCCGACAACGTCCTCGAGGGCGGCGCCGGCGTCGACACCATCACCGGACTCGCCGGCGATGACATCCTCGACGGTGGCTTGGGCGCGGACGTGCTGGACTGCGGCGCGGGCGACGACATCAACCTCGATCCGACCGCCACGGCCACGTTCTGCGAGCTGTGAACCAGCTGGCGTGACCGCCCACGTCGTCGCGAGCGGCGAGACGCTGCCCCCCGAGCTCGGACTCGCGCGCTCGTTCGCGGACCGGTACGCGCTCGAGTCCGTGAACGCGCGCAGCGACATCGCCTAGCTGAGCATCGACACGGCCCCCTGACGCCACACCCGGATGGACGCCAGCCGCACCATCGTACATCGCCGACGGCTCCCGCACGGCATAGAGTCCCACCGTGGGACACCAGGAACGCCATCGCGCGGAGCGGATCGGCTGGCTGCGCGCTGCGGTGCTGGGGGCCAACGACGGCATCGTGTCGACCGCGAGCCTGCTGGTCGGGGTCGCCGCTGCCACGCCCGCCTCCGACGCGGTGCTCACGGCGGGGGTCGCGGGCCTGGTCGCGGGCGCGATGTCGATGGCCGCGGGGGAGTACGTGTCGGTGCGCTCGCAGGCCGACACCGAGGATGCCGACCTCGCCCGCGAGCGCCGCGAGCTGGCGGCCGACAATGGCCACGAGCACGACGAGCTCGCCGGGATCTACGTGAAGCGCGGCCTCGATCCGGCGCTCGCCGCGCAGGTCGCCGTTCAGCTGATGGCGCACGACGCCCTCGGGGCCCACGCGCGCGACGAGCTCGGGATCGTCGATGCCCAGCGGGCCCGGCCCGTGGTGGCGGCGCTGACCTCGGCCGGCATGTTCACCGTGGGCGCGGTGCTGCCGCTCGGGATCGCCGCGCTGGTGCCCGTCCAGCTGGTCCCCCTGGTGGTTCCGGGGGTCGCGCTCGCGTCCCTCGCTGGCCTGGGGGCGCTGGCGGCCTCGATCGGGGGAGCGGGGGCGCTGCGGGGCGCGGCGCGGGTGGGCCTGTGGGGGGCCCTCGCGATGGCCCTCACCTACGGGGTGGGCGCGCTGTTCGGTACGCTGGTCTGAGCTCCCTCTCACGCGGCCGTGGGTGGCCGATGCGGCCTGCGTGGTGGTCGAGGTTGATCAGGCGCTGCTCGCAGGAGCACGGCGGCCGTCACCTCGCTGATGCTGCACGAGGTGGGGCGGCAGTTCACCGTGCGGATCGAGCTGATGCGCCAGCATGCCGACCAGCAGCACGCCGCGCGCGAGCAGTACCGCGAGGATCTCGACGGCGTCATCGAGTCCACCAAGCGGGGCGCCGCGCTGACCCGCACCCTCGTCGGGTTCGCCCGCCGCGGCACGTACCGCAAGGAGCGCGTGGTCGTCGAGACCGTCGTCGACGACATGCTCCGCCTGCCCGCGGACGACAGCTTCGCTGCGTCGCCCGAGCGCCCGAGCCCGCCGCTCGTCCAGGACACCCACGCCGCGACCATCCTGTGCGTCGACGATGACGACCAGGTGCGCCGGCTCGCGCGTCGCGTGCTCACCGCGAACGGCTACCAGGTGCTCGAGGCGCGCGATGGCCAGGAGGCGCTCGCGGTGTACGCGCAGAACCCCGGCATCGCCCTGGTGGTCCTCGACATGTCGATGCCCGTGCTCGGCGGCGCGGACTGCTTCCGCGCGCTGCGCCTGCGCGATCCGCTCGCCCGCGTCCTGCTGGTCTCGGGCTACACGCTCGAGGAGGACGCCCAGAGCTGCCTCGAGGATGGCGCGCTCGGGTTCGTCGACAAGCCGTACAGCGTCGAGTCGCTCACCGGCGCCGCGGCCCAGGCGCGGCGCAAGACCGCGCCCCGGGGCATGAGCCAGCGCGTCCGCGTCCCGCGCCCTGCGACAATCGACAACTGATGATCGCTCACCGCCCGTCGAGCTCGATGCCGTCGTAGCGGCCCGCGGCGAACGGCAGATCGAGGCGCCGGGCGCGCACGGCGCGCACGCGCCAGCGGCGAGACGCGTGCGGTGAACCGGGTGGGGTAGTAGTTCTCGGCGAACAGGGTCTCGCAGCCGCGTCGCCACAGATCCGGGATCGCGAGGAGGCGGGCGCGCAGCGCGGGATCCACAAGGATCTCCGGAAGCGTGCACGGGGCGTCCATCCCTGACCTCTACCGGGCCAGGCGACCGGCCGTCACCCCCCGTGGGGCGGCTGGCGTGATCTATCGGGTTGCCGGGCGTCCGTTTTACGGTGTAAAACACGGGCTCCATGTACGACCTGAAGATCATCGGAGGTACGATCGTCGACGGCACCGGCCGGCCGGCGTTCACGGGGGACATCGCGGTCACGGACGGGCGGATCGTCGCGATCGGCGCCTGCCCCGGTCCGTCGACGCGCACGCTCGACGCGCAGGGCGCCCACGTGCTGCCCGGCTTCGTCGACATCCACACCCACTACGACGGCCAGGTGTCGTGGGACGAGGAGCTGTCCCCGAGCTCGACGCTCGGCGTGACCACGTGTGTGATGGGGAGCTGCGGCGTCGGGTTCGCCCCGGTCCGCCCCGGCCGCGAGACCACCCTGATCGAGCTGATGGAGGGCGTCGAGGACATCCCGGGCTCGGCGCTCGCCGAGGGCATCCCGTGGGGCTGGGAGTCGTTCGAGGACTACATGGCCGTGGTCGACGCGATGCCGCACGCGATCGACTTCCTGCTGCAGGTCCCGCACGACCCGCTCCGCATGTACGTGATGGGCAACCGCGCGGTCGCCGACGAGGTCGCCACCGACGCCGACATCGCCGAGATGCGCCGGCTGCTGCGCGCCGCGCTCGCGGCCGGCGCCGCCGGGTTCTCCACCGGCCGCAGCGACAACCACCGCACCGCGCGCGGCGCCGCCACCCCCGCGTCCGAGGTGGACGCGCGCGAGCTGACCGGGATCGCGGAGGCGTTCGTCGGGCTCGACCACGGCGTGCTCCAGGCGGTCAGCGACTTCGACATGATGCGCGGCCCCGAGCGGTTCGAGCCCGAGTTCGATCTGATCGAGGCGATGGCCGCGGCCACCGGCGGCCGCCCGGTCTCGATCTCGACGATGCAGCGCGACCACGCGCCGAACCAGTGGCGCCAGATCCTCGCGCGCATCGAGCGCGCCGTGGAGCGCGGTCTCGACATGCGCTGCCAGATCGGCGCGCGCGGCATCGGCGTGCTGATCGGCCTCGAGGCCACGTTCCACCCGTTCATGGGGTTCCCGTCCTACAAGGCGATCGCGGAGCTGCCGCTCGCCGAGCGCGTCGCGCGGATGCGGGACCCCGAGCTGCGCGCGCGCATGCTGACCGAGACCAGCGAGAAGGTCGCCGGCGACAGCACCCCCATCCCGCCGCTCGTGGACTTCTTCCTCGCCAACCTCGGGATGGTGGCGATGCGACTGTTCCCGATGAAGGCGCTGCCCGACTACGAGCCCACGCTGATGCAGTCGATGGCGGGCGAGGCCAGCCGGGCCGGCAAGCCCGTGCTCGCGCACATCTACGACGCGCTCCTCGAGGACGACGGCAAGGCCCTGCTCTACTTCCCGGTCTACAACTACACCGGCATGAGCCTCGACGCCGTGCGCGAGATGCTCACCCACCCGCGCGCGCTGATGGGCCTCGGTGATGCCGGCGCACACGTCGGCACCGTGTGTGACGCCAGCATGCCCACCTATCTGGTGTCGCACTGGGCCCGCGATCGCGCCAACGGGCTGCCACTCGAGCAGGTCGTGCGGATGCAGGCGCGCGACACCGCGCGGTTCATCGGCCTGACCGACCGCGGCACCATCGAGGTGGGCATGCGCGCCGATCTCAACGTGATCGACCTCGCCCAGCTTCGCCTGCTGCGGCCGCAGATGCAGCTCGACCTGCCCGCGGGCGGCCGCCGCCTCGTGCAGCGTGCCGAGGGATACCGCGCCACGCTCGTCGCGGGCGTGCCGATCGCCGTGGACGGCGTGATGACCGGCGCGCGCCCGGGACGCCTCGTCCGCATGGGCCCAGCGGGAAGCGCGGCGTGATCACCCCGATCGTCGGGGCGGCCCTCGCCGCGGCGGCCGGCGTGGGGACCTGGACGCTGCTCGAGTACCTGATCCACCGATGGATGGGCCACGACCGCCGGTTCCGGCGCACGCCCTTCGGCGTCGAGCACATCCGCCACCACATCGAGGGGGACTACTTCGCGCCCACGTGGAAGAAGGGGATCGCGGCGGCCGTGGTCGGGGCGGCGCTGATCGGCCCCGCGCTCGCGCTCGCGGGCACCGTCGCCGGCACCGCCTTCGTGGGTGGGTTCCTCGCGTTCTACGGCGTCTACGAGTGGCTGCACCGGCGCGACCACACGCACCCGGGGATCGGCGCGTACGGACGCTGGGCCCGCCGACACCACTTCCACCACCACTTCGTCGACGGGCGCACCAACTTCGGCGTGACCTCGCCACTGTGGGATCAGGTGTTTGACACCTACCGCGCGCCCACCGTGATCCGGGTCCCGCCGAAGCTGGTGATGGCGTGGCTCCTCGATCCTGCGACCGGCGACATCCGCGCCGAGCACGCCGGGACCTACCAGCTCGGCAAGGGCGCGCCCGCCTCGCAGCCGCGCGTCGACGCGCCCCCGCCGGGCCCCGTGGCCACGACCGCCCTGCCCGCGGCCCGGTGACGAGATGCCCACGGCCGTGACCACCGGCGTGGCGAGCGCGCACCGCGCCTCCAAGGCCGCGCCCCGCGCCCCCAAGGCCGCGCCCCGCGCCCCCAAGGCCGCGCCCCGCGCCCCCAAGGCCGCGCCCCGCGCCCCCAGGGCCGCGCCCCCGCGCCCCCAGGGCCGCGCCCCCGCGCCCCCAGGGCCGCGCCCCCGTCGCGCTGTCGGCCGAGGTGATCCGCGCCGCCGCGCTCCGCGTGATCGATGCCGAGGGCCTCGAGGCGTTCAGCACGCGCAAGCTCGGGCGCGCGCTCGGCTGCGAGGCGATGGCGATCTACTGGTACTACGACAGCAAGGACGCGCTGCTCGATGCCGTCGTCGACGAGGTGATGGCCGAGGTCAGCGCGCTCGTGATCGACCGCGATCCGCGGGACTGGGTGAGCGCGCTGCGCGAGGTGGCGCACGCCTACCGCGGCGTCGCGCACGCGCACCCCCGGGCGTTCCCGCTGCTCGCGACCCGGCGGTTCGCGAGCGAGGCCACGTACGCGTTCCTCGAACGGCTGTTCGAGCTCGGGCGCCAGCGCGGGATCGACGACCGCACCGTCGCGCGCTACTACCGCGTGGTCAGCTCGTACTGCAACGGGTTCGGGCTCAACGAGCTGGCGGCGCCGCGCGGCCCGCAGGACCCGCGCACCGCCGCGCTGCGCCGCCAGTTCCCGCGCGTCGAAGCCGTGTCCGCGTGGCTCGAGCCGCGCTACCAGGGCGAGATCTTCAGCTTCGGGCTCGAGCTCCAGCTCGAGGCCCTGACGCGCGCGTCCACCGAGGGCGGCGCCGCGTGACCCTGCGCTACGGCGCCGTGCTGCAGGCCGTGGCGTCGCTGCGCGGGCCGGTCGCCGACGAAATCGCGCCGACGCACCGGGACGTCGCGTACCGCGCCCAGGCGCTGCGCGGGATCCCGCCGAACGCCGACGTCTACGTGCCGGCGCACCCGACGGGCGCCTCGGCGATCCTCGTCCATGGCGGCGCGTTCGTGATCGGCTCGCGCCGGATGAAGCCCACGCGCCTGCTCGCCAGCCGGCTGTGCGCGGCCGGGATCGCCGTGTGTACGATCGACTACCGCCTGATCTTCCGCGGCGGGCGCCTGACCGAAGCGGTCGCCGACGTCCGCGCGGCCGTCGCCTTCTGGCACGCCCACGCGCCCACGCTCGGACTCGATCCGGATGCGGTCACCCTGGTCGGCTCGTCGGCGGGCGCCACCCTGGCCTACCTCGCCGCGAGCGCCGAGCCTGGCCGGATCGCCCGCGTCGCGTGCTGCTTCGGCCTGTACGAGCTCGATCACCTGCGCGGCCCGCTCGCCACGCTGCTCCCGCGGCTGCTGTTCCGCACCGGCGACCGCGCCACCTGGCACGCGCGCTCCCCGGCGGGCGGGGCGCACCCCGCGGCCCCCACGCTGCTCCTCCACGGCGACGACGACGGCCTGGTGCCGGTCGATCAGGCGCGCAAGCTGGCGGCGCGGCGAGAGGCGCTGGGCCTGCCCACGCGCCTGGTGATCTACCCGGGCGCGCCGCACGGGTTCTTCAACCAGCCCGGCCCGGCCGCGGACGCAGGGATGCAGGAGCTGATCGCGCACGCCGGCGTGGTCGCCTGATCAACGCAGCACCGCCACCCGAGGGTCACCGATCCCCACCCTCTCGCACAAGCGCGCGCCCCCCACCCTGAGTGGATTGACACCGCTGCGCCCCGGGGCGACCGTCGAGGCATGATCTACGACGACATCACGCAGCTGATCGGCCGCACCCCGATCGTCCGCATCAACCGCCTCGCTCCCGCCCACACGACCATGTACGTCAAGGTCGAGTACTTCAACCCGGGCGGCTCGGTGAAGGATCGCCTGGCGATCGGCATCATCGAGGATGCCGAGCGGCGTGGCGTGCTCGAGCCCGGCCAGACCGTGGTCGAGGCCACCTCCGGCAACACCGGCGTCGCCCTCGCGATGGTGTGTGCGGCCCGCGGCTATCCGTTCGTCGCGGTGATGGCGGAGTCGTTCTCGGTCGAGCGACGCCAGATCATGCGCGCATATGGCGCCAAGGTGATCCTGACGCCGGCGGCCGATCGCGCGCTCGGCATGGTGGTCAAGGCCAAGGAGCTCGCAGAGAAGCACGGCTGGTTCCTCGCCGACCAGTTCAACAACCTCGCGAACCCGGCCTACCACCGCCAGACCACCGGCCCCGAGATCCTCCAGGACTTCGCCGGCAAGCGCCTCGACTACTTCGTCACGGGCTGGGGCACCGGCGGCACGATGACGGGCGCCGGCCAGGTGATCAAGGCCGCCCGCGCCGACGTCAAGGTCGTGATGACCGAGCCCGAGGCCGCGCAGCTCCTCGCCGGGGCCGAGTTCAAGCCGCACAAGATCCAGGGCTGGACCCCGAACTTCATCCCCTCGGTACTCGACCGCTCGATCTACGACAGCGCCGTGCCGGTCACCGACGCCGAGGCGATCGGCACCGCCCGCGAGCTCGCCCACAAGGAGGGCCTGTTCGTCGGGATCTCGTGCGGCGGCACGTTCGCCGCGGCGCTCAAGGTCGCCAAGGACGCGCCCGCGGGCAGCGTGATCCTGGCGATCCTCCCCGACACCGGCGAGCGCTACCTGTCGACGCCGCTGTTCGAGGGCGTCGAGACCGGCTCCGACGCCGAGCCCGCGTAGCGCGGCAACTCGTCGGGGGTGTGCAACGGCCGGGCCTGTGAGGTTCGTGCTCGTGACGAACGCTCGGGCACCATCGACCACCGCAACCTTCGCGTGGACCTTGCCCTCGAGGCGTTGCCAGCGGCGATCGTGCCGTTGCCGAGCGACGTCCACACCGATGACTGGTCATCGACCTTGCCCGCGTAGATCTCCCGCGGCGGAGACGCGTCGATCGCGGCATCGAGGAGCACGACCGCCGCCGCGTCGGGGGGCCCCGCGCCGTCGTCACCTCCACAGCTCGCCACGACCGCGGTGATCGCGACCATCTTCATGACCCAGATCATCCGTGCGTGCATCGACCCAGGGCGACCCACGCCGTGCTGCGCGGTCATGGCAGTCGGCGTGGCATCGGGCGGCGAGGGAGGCGCGGCTCAGACCGCGTCGCCGACGGTCGGCGTGGCAACGGCCACCGGCCGCGGGCCGGGCCGCAGCACGAGCCACACGGCGGCCACGATCACCGCGTTGGCGATCAGCGTGGTGGCGCCGAGCGGCTCGCCCGAGATCAGCGTGCCGAGCACCACGGCCACGCCGGGGTTGACGTACGCGTAGCTGGTCGCGATCGCGGCGCGCGTGTTGCGGAGCAGCCACGTGAACGCCGTGAACGCGATCAGCGAGCCGAACAGCCACAGGTATCCGAGCGCGAGCCACGCGGTGGCGGTGACGTCGTGCGCCAGGTGCTCGCCCCGCAGCCCACCCACGATCGCGAGCATGGCGCCGCCGGTCAGCATCTCCATCGCGGGCAGCAGGAACGCGTCCTTGCCGACCGGCCCCGGCAGTCGCCGCACCAGCAGCGAGGCGAGCGCCCAGCCCACCGGCGCGAGCACGATCAGCACGAGGTGGAGCGGCTCGCCCTGCAGGGACGGGCCGCCCATCAGGATCATGATCCCGGCGAACCCGACCGCGAGCGACAGCCACTCGCGCCGCGTCGGGCGCTGGCCCGTGAACACGCCGAGCACGCCCACCCACAGCGGCATCGTCGCGCACACCACCGCGGCGCCGCCCGAGCTCACCGACCGCTGCGAGATCGCCACGAACCCGTTGCCGACGCAGAACATCAGCGTCCCGATCGGCAGCACGCGCAGCCAGTCGGCGAGGCGCGGCCACGGCGAGCCCCGCCGCTTCGCGATCACCAGCAGCACCAGGCCCGCCGAGCCGAACCGCAGGCTCGCCGTCAGCAGCGGCGGCAGCTCGGCGACCACGAACCGCATCGCCAGGTAGGTCGAGCCCCAGATCAGGTAGACCGCGGCCAGGCATGCGATCAGCCGAGGCTCCACCGGGGCGCGCCGGACGGTTGCCACGGGGACATCGAACATGCGCCGAGATTGACCGGGATGGGCGCGGTGTCCAGCGCCACTCGAGAGAATCAGCGTTCCGGGATATCCTCTGGCGCTGCTGGTCGCCGGCACGCACGCCCTGGCGCCCCGCGGCGCGCACCTCGCCCTCGACGTTCTGACGGGCAGCGACGGCTCCTGGAATGCGCGCGCAATCGCCGACACCGCGCGCGGGATCCACAGCAACCGCACCCGGCTCGACCGCACGCGCCCCGCGAACCGGTGCGATCCCGACGCGGTGGTCAACCCCGGAGGCGGGTTCGCCGCCGGGCGGCGTGCTGGTCGCCCCCGTCCTGGACGCGGGCCAGCGCTACACCACGCCCGGCGCCGAGCACCTGGGGACCGTCGACGGCCTCACCAACCAGACCTGCGGGCCCGCGTTCTCGTTCCCCGAGAACCGCTACGTCCCGGCCGGCGCCGAGATCGATCCCGCGGTGGGGGCCCCGCTGACCAGCGCGGTGGAGGGCGTGGGCCGCCTGTGGCTCGAGGCACGGACGACGACCACCGGCGAGCGGCTGCCCGCCGTCGGCCTCCGCGATGACCAGCGCGGCGACCGGTGCACCGACCTCCTGGCGGTGAACATGCGGGCCTCGACCGCTCCGGTCCCGACGACCCGCGTGACCGACCTCGCCGGCGAGCCGGCGTGCGGCGACGCGTACTGCGCGCACGTCTACACGGTGGCCGCGCTGACCGACCTGTCCACGCTCCACGGCGGCGGCCCGGCCGACTGCCACGCGACCTCACCGAGCGCGGATCAGGCCTCCTACGTGGCGACCGGCGAGATCGCGCCGACCGCGTTCGTGGCGCTGTCGACGCGCGTCGAGTGACGCCTGCCGGCCCGGCGCTACGGCAATGCGTCGAGCCCCGCCACGCCCTGCGCGGCCAGGTACTGCATCGACTGCCCGAGGTTGCCGCCCCACGACACCGCCCCACCATCGCGCAGCCGGGCGACCTCGCGTAACAGCGAGGTTCCCACCCCGAGCCCGAGATCGGCGTGATAGACGTTGTTGCCGGTGTCCAACAGGTCGATCGCCGCGGCCGTACACGCGCGCGCACGGCGGCGGAGCTCCTCGAGGTCGACCGCCTCCGCCGCACCCGCCGGCGCCTCCGCCACGCTCGACGGCACATCGACCAGCACCTCGGCCGCCTCCAGGCACCGCCGCTCGAGCGTGAGCCAGGGGCCCAGCGGGGCGCCTGGGCGGGGGGCCGCCGCCCGGAGCGCGGCGTGGATCGCGTGACTCCCAGCGCGCATGCGCGCGAACAGTGGCTGCAGCACCTCCGCACGCGGCGGAGGCGGCGGGGCGGCGCCGGGGTCCGCCTCGGCCTGCCGGCTCCCGATGACGATCGTCCGCAGCTCTGTCGCGAGCGCGAGGGTGTCACGCCCGTAGCGCGAGGCCGCCGCGTCGAGCGGCCCGAGTGCAGGCAGCGCGTGCGCGAGCCGCTCGAGCTCGACGCCCAGCCGGGAGAGTTTCGCCGGCTCGAGGTGCGTCGGCCACGTCCACGGCATCACGTTGCTCCGATCGGGCCGGTAGCCGAGACGGACGCCGTGCAGCACGGGATCGATCTGCGCGATCAGCAGCTCGATCCGGTGGTGCTTGCGCCGCGGCGGCGTCGAGCATGATCGGCGTGACGGCTCCGGCCGCGACCGGCGCGGCGGCATCGAGCACGACCGGCACCGCGGGATCGCCGGGCCGCGCGACTGCCGGAGCGTACGCGGGGACGCCCCCCGGCGTGCACGCGGGCGCGACCTCCGGCGTGCACGCGGGTGCGACCTCCGGCTTGCACGCGGGTGCAACCTCCGGCTTGCACGCGACGCCCGCGAGCAGCAGGCCCAGCACCAGCGTTCGCGCGCAGCGGTCCATGCGCCGAGAGTACTACGCGAGGCTCGTGGCGTGTGTTCGCCGTCGGGGTGGCACTCGTCCGCGCACGACAGCGCCGGGTCGTACGGCGCGGCGAGCGGCGTGGCGCTCCACATCCGCACCCTGGCCACCGGCGCCGAGACCATGCTCCGCGCCAGCGCCCGCAAGCCCGTGCTCGCCCCCGACGGCCACCGCCTCGTGTTCGCCGACACCACCGACCCGTCGCGCCTCAAGATGCTCGACCTCGACGCCCCGTCCACCGCTCCGATCGCCGTGTCCCCCACCCTCGACGTCGGCGACGTGGTGTGGAGCCCCGATGGCACCACCCTCGTCTACAACGTCTACGACCAGCCGCAGAACTGCGACCACCTCGAGCGCGTGACGTGGACCGGCACCGCGTGGTCCGCGCCCACCCGGGTCCGAGACTGCGCCGTCACCGGCGAGTTCATCACGAACCTCGCCTGGGTCACCGTCCCGTAGTCAGCGCCGCCCATACCAGCTCGGCCTCCTCGGCGTGGAGCGAGGCCTCGATCATGATCATGCCATTGCGGCGGACCCGCCGGCGCACCCAGCGGTCGTCGTCCTCGGCGGTCGGCGAACTCGCCCGCTGCACAGAGGCGTACTTGCGGCACAGGGTCTCGAGCTGCGCGCCCGTGGTGTAGCGGGCGTCCTCGACGAGGGCCGCCTCGACCACGGGCGTCGCGACGCGCGTGATCGCCCGGGCCTTGCAGTACGACAGATCGCCGCGACGAAGCGCCTCGGAGACGAGTGGCAACTCGGGCAGCTTGCGCGCGACGCGCAGCTTCTCGCCCGCCACGCCGAGCGACCAGCCGACCCTCCAGCTCAACCAGTTCGCGCAGGTCTGGAAGCCCTGCTCTGCCCAGGCGCCGGTGTCCTCGAACTCGCGCAGCGCGACCAGGAGCCGGTGCGTCGCTGCGTCGAGGTGCGCCGCCAGCTCGGCGATCTCGTCGCCGAGCGCATCACCACGTCGGAGGAGCCGCACACCCGCGGACTCCCCCTCCATCGATGCGCCGGACGCCTCCGCCTCGCTCCCTCGGTCCGGATCGACCATGTCCATACGTCGACTGTTATCAGCCCCATCTGATACGACGAATCACGCAACCAGGCCACTTCTGTCCGGTATCCGGACACAAAAAAGGAGACCACACGGCACGACCACGATCCACCGGCACCGACCAGGGAACACGCGCGCGCCCACATTCCCGCGGGAACGCGACACCCGCGGGGACGACGGCACCCGTCGAGCGGCCCGCGGGCGCAGGAGCGAGCCGTGCATCCACGAGGCCAATGTCTCCAGCGCAGCGGACGCTCGCGTGCACGTGACGGCCGCGATCCGCCTCGAACCGTCCGCGTCGCGGACAGCCCGCCTGCGCCGCGCCCGCACGCCGGGGCATGCTGCGAGATCTCGCATGAAGACCTCCACGCTGACGCTGGTGCTGTCGCTGCTCGTCGCCCTCACCACCGCGCCCGCGCCCGCCGAGGCGCCGGGCGGGTGGAAGTTCAAGGCCGGCGTGAAGGGCAAGCCCGCCGTGCTGCTGAACAGCGCGCACTACAAGCACTGGAAGGCGCCGAAGAAGCAGTCGGGCCACGACACGATCCCGATGATCAAGGGCGGCATCCGCTCGCTCGTGACGTCGATGGTGAACAAGCACGCCGACGAGGAGGGCAGCTTCCGGGTCTACGTCGTCAAGGAGGGCTACACGGTCGCGACGTGGAACCACCTCCTCGTCACCGACGCCTCCGCCACGCTGGGGTTCGAGGACAAGCACTTCAAGAACGCGCTCAACCACGCGAAGGTGCTGTGGAACCGCGGGGTCCAGCGCACGGTCGCCTCCCTGCTGGTGCCGGCACCGACGATCAGCGACGACGAGATCTCCAGCAGCGACGACGACACCGACGATGACACCGAGGACGAGCCGGCCCCGGCCCCGGCCCCGGCCCCGGCCCCGGCCCCGGGCCCCGTGCCCGCCGTGGCGCCAGCGCCGGCGCCGAACTGACCGGTCGGCATCGGAGCGCGTTCACGCGGCACCTTCGCGACCAGCCTCGGCGCGACCGGATGAATAGATGGGCGCCCCACACGTCCGAGGCCAGACCGCGGGGCTGGGGACAACGCCTGCGGTCATGCCCATGACACCGACGCGCCACGAGGAGCCGGCAGCGACCAGCCCACGCGCGCCGGGCCCGTCGCCCGCTCGCGCCGCCCGTTCGCGCCGCCCGTTCGCGCCGCCATCCGGAGCGACCGCGTACATCGCGGCACGGCTCGCTTCCTTGCGCGCCCGTGCAAGAACAAGGACGTGTTCGATGTCGCGTACCCCACCGCGGAGCAGGCGCTCACCCACCTCGCGACCTTCACGTTCACCACGGCGAACGGCGGCGGCGGCTACGAGATTCGCGTGGAGGGCAGCTCCACGGGCAAGCCGTGGACCACTGCCTTCGGCCTCGACAAGGTCGACATCAACACGGTGTCGGTGTTCGGCACGATGTCGTCGACGAAGACCGGCGCGACCACGCCCCCGATCGCCAAGAAGGCGGTCAAGAAGACGCGCAAGAACTTCAAGAAGGCCCAGCGCGCGATCGCCCGGGCCAAGGACAAGTGCAAGGAGGACCTCGGTCCGGCGTGGCGGCTGTGCGACGTGATGGACGCGGCCGAGGAGACCCTCGAGGTCACCAAGCGCGGCTTCAAGGCCGCCGAGGACTCGCTCGACGGCATCCGGAAGTCCACGAGCTACCTGCGCCTGCAGGCCGTGACGGCCTCGCTCGCCGCCATCAAGGCCGGCAAGTCCGCCGCCGATGCCGCGTTCAGCGGGTGGAGCGCGGTCGACAAGGTCGGCCAGATGGTGGTCGCGGGCGGTGATCTGATCGAGATCGAGGGGCTCGAGTTCGAGGGCTCCCTGCGCCAGCTCAAGGGGACGATCGCCGTCACCGCGAACGTGGGTGGCGCCGAGGTCACCGAGACCCTCAAGGTCGACCTCACCAGCCCCACCCCGCTCGACCTGGTCGCGCTCGCCGACAAGATCGCCGACGAGGTCACCGCCCAGGCCAGCAAGGAAGGCTCCCCGGTCTACAAGGCGCTGCGGAAGAAGGAGCAGGGAGCGGCGCCCCCCCGGGCAGGCCCCAGGGCTTGACCCTTCACTCGATGCGTTGCACGCTTGGGTCATGCGGATCGCCGCACGACACCTTCGAGAGCCAAGCGCGAGCAACGACCCGCACCGGACCTCCGCGACTGCGCACCACGCACGCATGTCGCCGATCGACCGGATCGCGCTCGCCCTCGAGCTCGGACGGCGCGGACGCGTCCTGAGGAAGCTGGGGGATGCCGCCCGCGCCAAGCCTGCCGCTCGCTGAGCGGGTGGTCGCCGCGGCGACCGAGCTCCAGATCTCCACGGCCTTGATCGGCGCCGCGGCCCTGGCCTTTCACGGCTACGTCCGCGCGACCAATGATCTCGATCTCGGGGTCTCGGTCTCCTCACTGGACAAGCTCCAGCTCCTCGACCAACGGCTCGCCGCGCTCGGGCTCCACACACGGCTGCAGCTGCCGGACGATCAGGATGTGCTGGGCGGTGTCCTCCGCGTGTGGGAGCACGAGGACGACGAAGGCGAACCGCTCGATCTCGTCGAGATCGTGAACTTCTACAATCCACTCCGGCCCCGCAGGGGCCCCGGGACCAGCGCGATCCAGCGGGCGACGCCGATCACGCCGGGCTCACCGATCCGCTGCGTTGGCCTGGCGGATCTGATCGCGCTCAAGCTCGCGGCTGGATCGCTCTCGGCCAAGGCCGACGTGGTCAGGCTCGTCGAGCTGAACCCCGACGCGGACGCCGCGGAGATCCGCGCGACCTGTGCACAGTATGGCCTCGGCGCGCGCTTCGACGAGCTGATCGACCCCGAGCCGTGACGTAGTACGGTCGAGCATGGCCAAGGCCCCGCCCACCACGCCCACGTTCACCGGGTTCCCGAAGACCGCGCCCGCGTTCTTCCACGAGGTCGCGATCGAGATGAACCGCGACTGGTTCGTCGAGAACAAGGACCGCTACGAACGCGAGTGGGTGGCGCCGATGACGGCGCTTCTGGCGGCTGTCCAGGCCCGCATCGCGTCCGTCTACAAGCCGCAGGTCGTGACGCCCAAGATCATGCGCATCCACCGGGACGTGCGGTTCGCCAAGGACAAGACCCCGTACAAGACCCACATCGGCGCGGTGCTCACCGTCGATGGCAAGCGCGTCGGCGAGGGCGGGATGGCCGCGGTCTACGTCCACCTCGGGCTCGAGGAGGAGATGATCGGCTGTGGCGCGTACCAGTTCGACGCCGCCCAGCTCGCCCGCTGGCGCAAGGCCGTGGTGGGCAAGCCGGGCGACGCGCTGGTGCCGATCATCACGAAGCTGCGCAAGGCCGGCTACCAGGTCGGCGGGCACGACGACTACAAGAAGGTGCCGAAGGGATTCGCGCCGGATCATCCGCGCGCGGAGCTGCTCAAGCAGCGCGGCCTGACGGGTTCGATCGGCGAGTTGCCACGCGGCATCCTCCACCAGGCCAAGCTCGCCACCTGGCTCGGCGATCACGCCGTCGCGCTCGCGCCGCTCGTGCGCTGGCTCCACCAGCACGTGGGCTGACGGTGATCAGCGCCCGGCGCGGGCGCTGCGCTCAAGGGGCCGCTCGAGACCCCGATCGGGTTCGGCGAGAAGAGCGCGAACGTCACGCTGCGCAAGCTGTTCGAGACCTACGGCAACCTGCGGCCGATCCGCGAGCTGCCCGGGGTCGCGACGCCGTTCAGCGGGCGCGGGATCGATCTGATCGTGGTCCGGGAGAACGTCGAGGACCTGTACGCCGGGATCGAGCACCAGCAGACGCCCGGCGTGGCCCAGTGCCTCAAGCTGATGAGCCGCAAGGGCTGCGAGAAGATCGTGCGGCTCGCGTTCGAGGTCGCGGTGGCCGAGGGCCGCACGAGCGTGACGTGCGCGACCAAGGCCAACATCATGAAGCGCACCGAGGGCCTGCTGAAGCGCACCTTCGAGGAGGTCGCCCAGGAGTACCCGCAGATCGAGCCGCGCACGATCCTCGTCGATGCCTGTGCGCACCAGCTCGTGCGCACCCCGGAGGCGTTCGAGGTGATCGTCACGTCCAACATGAACGGCGACATCCTGTCGGACCTCACGTCCGGGCGGGTCGGCGGCCTGGGCTTCGCGCCCGGCGCGAACATCGGCGCGGAGGTCGCGAACATCGGCGCGGAGGTCGCGATCTTCGAGGCGGTGCACGGCAGCGCGCCGACGATCGCCGGCAAGGACATCGCGAACCCGTCGGCCGTGGTGCTGTCCGCGGTGATGATGCTGCGCCACCTCGACGAGGACGCGCTCGCGTTGCGCGTGGAGAACGCGCTGCTCGCCGCGCTCGAACAGCGCGTGGCCACGGCGGACGTCGCGGCGCCGGGCTCGGCGGTCGGCCACGCAGCGGTTCGCGGACGCCGTGATCGAGCGGCTCGGCCAGGCGCCCGTCGCGGTTCGCCGCGCGGCCGCAGCAGCGCCCGGCGCCACGCCCGCCACGGTCAAGGATCTGGCCGCCCCCGGCAAGCGCGTCACCCTCGGAGCGGACGTGTTCATCGCGCGCCGGTCAAGCACCGCGCCTGATCGCCCGGCTCCCGGCGGTTCAGGTTACTCGACCGCACCCTCGCGTCGAACCCTCGCGGGTCATGCGGCACATCCTCGACATTACCCCGTGACGGCGACCGGTGTTTCCGGAACCACGGCCGCCGGCTCGTCCGGACCCTGCGCCCGCGCCGCCCGCCGATCCGCCCGCTCGCGATCGGCCCGCTCGCGATCCGTCCCGACGTACGGGATCCGGGTCCCCATCAGCTCGTCCATCCACGGGTGCGTCACGCACCAGTTCGCGTGCTGGTCGGGCCCCATGTGGTGATCGTAGTGCCACGGCAGGTGCGCTCGCGCCCACGCGGGATCGAGGTGCGCGCGCTTGTGCTTCCGGTAGTAGTTGACCGCGCAGTACACCATCGTGCCGACGTAGAACGGCGCGAGCGGGACGAGCGGGACGAGCGCGAGCGTGGCCACCGCGAGCGCGACCGCCTCCTTGCTCTGCCCGTTCCACCGCCTGAACAGCGGCGCCTTGTAGTCCGGATCGACGTGGCCGTTCTTGCGGGTGTTCCTGTGGTGGTCGTGCCAGTGGAACGCCCAGAAGCTGTCCTTCTTGCGACCGAGCCCGTGCAGCAGGTGCTTGTGGACCAGCCACTCGGTGGCGTTGGCGACGGCGAGCGCGACGGGGATGCCGATCATGGGACCACCTCTTGAAATCGTGACTGGATGGTCACAATATACAGACCCGTGCGGTCGCCTTCAAGCCCTGTTCGCAAGCCGCCGAAACTGCCCGGGAAGCGACCGGGCCCCACAGGGGGAGTGAGAGATCGCGCACGGCGCGCCAACCTCGACCGGCTGTGCGTGGCCGCGCTGACCCGGTTCCTCGCCGACGGCACCGCGGCGGTCTCGGTCGATCACATCGTCGACGCGGCCGGCATGGCGAAGGGCAGCTTCTACCGCCTGGTCGCTGACAAGGCCGAGCTGGTCGAGCAGATCCTGGCGCCGGTGGCCGACGAGATCCGGGTCGCGCTCGATCGCTGCGAGGCCCGGTTGCGGGGCGGCGCACCCGCCGAGGTCGCCGCGATCTACCTGGCGCTCGCCACCGAGCTCGCCGCCGCCGTCGGGCGCCACGCGCGCGGCGTGCGGCTGTACCTTCAGGAGGTCCGGGCGCCCGCCGGCGGGGCCCGCCGCGCGATCCACGCCCTCGCCGCCCAGATCCAGGCCCGCGCGATCGCCCTGACCGAGATCGCCCGCGCCCACGGCATGATCCGCGACGTCGATCCACGGGTGTCGGCGCTCGCCGTGATCGGCCTGGTCGAGGCCACCCTGTTCGCGTACCTGGGTGGCCACGGGTTCACCCCCGCCGAGGCTCCGGGCGTGGTCGCCGAGCTGGTCGCGCTCGTGGTCCGCGGCATCCGGGCGTGAATGTGCCGGCCCCACATATGTGGGGTTCATCACCCTGATTTCGGGTCGAAGCCAAATCATGACCGAACCCTGCTCGCGGAGCACGAATGCTGCACGGTAGGATGGGGTCCATGTCGAAGCGGTGCGCGTGGCTGGCCCTGGTCGCGCTGATGTCGTTGTTCACGCCGCGCCCGGCAGCTGCCCAGTCGAGCGAGCCCCTCAAGCCCTACGTCGTGATGATCCTCGATACCTCGGGCTCGATGGACGCGGCGACCGGCGCGGGTCCGCCCTCCTGCGGCGGCCTCGACAACCGGCTCAACCACGCCAAGTGCGCGATCAACCGGATCGTCAACAGCTACGGCGACATGGTGTTCGCGCTGTCGCGATTTCGCGAGACGCCGAGTGGCTCGTTCGCCACGTCGTGCGACGCCAACGGCGACATCGACGGCTTCGGCAACGATGACTGCGGACCAGCGGCATCGACTGCTTTGATTGCGCCTGTGACGGCTCGGACGTCGCATGCGGCACAAGCTGCACGGCCGCCATGCGCAGCGACAACCTCCTCCAGATGATGACCGGCCTCGTCGATGGCAACAACCAGCTCGCCGCGGCGCTGACCGACAATGCGTGCGGGACCTGCGCGCTGCCGGCCACCGGCACCGCGCCGACCTCCATC
This sequence comes from Kofleriaceae bacterium, assembly GCA_964203225.1. Classification (GTDB taxonomy): domain Bacteria; phylum Myxococcota_A; class Polyangia; order Haliangiales; family Haliangiaceae; genus JABFXX01. The sequence goes on along the minus strand of CAXNMK010000001.1, from coordinate 206,406 downwards.
AACGAGATCTGGGGCACCGGCAGCTGGACGCCGCTGGGTGGCGCACTGCTCGGCGCCCACCGCTACTGGCAGGGTCTGCAAGCCACCGATGGCACGACGATGTGGCCCGCTGCCACCGGTGCGCTCGGTGGGTTCGACCCGATCCGCAACGACCCGACCACGACGGCGTTCTTGCCTTCGGGCTGCAACCCGAGCCCGACGTGCACGGTCAACTGCTGCGCCTCCCAGTGTCGCCCCTACATCACCATCCTCCTGACCGACGGCGAAGAGACCTGCGGCGGTGACGCCGACGTCGCCGCGACCACTCTCCTCAACAGCACCGTGATCGACGGGCGCCGCTACCGGATCGAGACCAAGCCGATCGGGTTCGGGATCGCGGCGGGCGATGCCGACATCGAGGAGATCGCGATCAACGGCAGCCTGACCGGCAACCTCCCCGGCAACGACGGCTTCTACGCCAACGACGAGGCCGGCCTCCAGCTCGCGATCTCGCAGATCCTCGACGACGCGATCCGCACCGAGGTGTGCAACGGCGTGGATGATGACTGCGACAACACGGCGGACGAGGGGTTCACCACAGGCACCGCGTGCAGCAACAACCGGCTCGGCGTGTGCCGCGTGGTCGGGACCACCGGCTGCCGCGCGGATGGCGCCGGCACCCAGTGCAGCGCGGGACGCGAGCCAGAGTGCGCGAGCGCCGTCAATGGCACCGCGTGCAGCGTGGCCAACGCCGCGAACACCCAGGTCGCGGGCACCTGCCAGACCGGCGTGTGCAACCCGACCGCCGCGGGCACGCCGGGCGGCGCGAGCAACGAGGTCGCCGTTCGGCTGCAACGGCCTCGACGAAGACTGCGATGGCAAGGTCGACGAGAACGTCACCGGCTGCGCGTGCGTCCCGACCACCGAGGTGTGCGACGGCATCGACAACGACTGCGACGGCAGCATCGATGACGGCACGTCCCTCCCCTGCGGCTCCGGCACCTGCCTCGGCACCCGCGCGTGCGTGGGCGGTGTGCTCCAGGATTGCAGCGCCCAGACGCCGGGCACCGAGGTCTGCAACGGCATCGATGACAACTGCGATGGCAACGCCGACGGGTTCACCGAGTCGTGCTCGAACCTGACCAACGGCTTTCTCCCGGCCAAGAACCCGCTCAACAACCCGGGCGCCGCAGGCCACACCCCGGCCTCGGGCTGCGAGACGCTCGGCGCGCAGTGCATCTGCCGCCCGGGCTCGCGCACCTGCCCGCTCAACGGCGCCGGGGCGTTCACGTCGTGCACCGGCGAGGTCACCCCGCAGCTGGAGATCTGCAACAACCTCGATGACGACTGCGACGGCAACGTCGACGAGACCAGCGCGGTGACCTGCACCACGAACACCCAGTGCGCGAACACGCCGCTCACCCCGACCTGCGACAACCCGTCGGGTATGGCCAACCAGGGCTCGTGCGTCCCGGCCGACTGCTCGTCCAACTGCGGCGTCGGCCAGCTGATCTGCGTGGGCGGCGCCCAGCAGTGCGACGCGGTGGCCTCCCCGAACGACGACACCTGCAACGGCACCGATGACGACTGCGACAACAACACCGACGAGGACTGGACCTGCACCGACCCCGACGGCGCGGACAACATCGCCGGCAACGCGGACGACTGCCCGTGCACGGCGCAGGGCCAGTGCGGCGGCGTCGAGCAGTGTCAGAACGGCGCCGTGGTGTGCCAGGGCAACCCGATCGGCGCGGAGAGCTGCAACTGCCTGGACGACAACTGCAACGGCGCGGTCGACGAGGGCAACCTGTGCGGCCCCGGCGCGACGTGCACCGGCTGCCAGTGCGCGTTCGAGTGCACCCCGGGCGAGTTCCCGTGCCCGGCGGGCAAGCAGTGCGTCAGCGGCTACTGCCTCGCCGATCCGTGCTTCGGCGTGACCTGCCCCGCCGTGCCTGGCGACAAGCAGCAGTGCCGCACCTCGCCGACCAACCCCGCCGCGTACGAGTGCGCGTCGGCGTGTGCGTCCCAGCAGTGCGGCGCGCCGAACATCTGCTTCCTGCCCACCGGCGAGTGCCGCCCGGACGATTGCAGCACGTTCCCGGACCGCTGCACGGCCGACCAGAACTGCATCAACGGCGCGTGCGTCCTCGACCTGTGCAAGGACGTCGTGTGTGGCACCGGCGAGAACTGCGTGGCGGGCACGTGCGCCGGCAGCTGCGCCAGCGTCGACTGCCCGGCGGGCCAGCGCTGCCGGCTCGGCGTGTGCCAGCCGGAGCCGTGTGACCCGCCGTGCGCGTTCGGCCAGGCGTGCCAGGACGACACCATGACGTGCGTCAGCGACCCGTGCAGCAACGTCCAGTGCCCGAGCGGCCAGTGGTGCAACCCGAACAACCGCGGCGCGTGCGAGGACGACCCGTGCGTGATCTACGACGTCAACTGCGCGGACGGCGAGGTCTGCAAGGGCGGCACCTGCTTCGACGTGCAGATGTTCCTGCCGGACGCCGGCGTCGACGTGTTCGTCACGACCGGTGGCGGTGGTGGGTGCAACGCGGGCCACGGTGGTGGTGCCGGCGGCGGCGCGCTGCTCGCCCTGGGCCTGGTGCTCCTCGGACGCCGCCGGCGCGTGGGAGGTGCAGCGTGAACCGCGCCCTGCGTCATGGCTTGCTCGGGCTCGCGGTGATGCTCGCGGCGGCCTCCGGCCTGTCGTGCGGCGTCAACGACTACTGCATCAACTGCGCGCGCCCCGACGATGCCGGCGGCCCGCCCGAGGATGCGCAGGACGACGGCGGCGGCGACGACGCCACCGACGGCGGCGACGCCGGCTCGTGTATCCCCTCCGGCCTCGAGGTGTGCGACGGCGAGGACAACGACTGCAACGGCCAGGTCGACGACGGCGCGCTGCCGACGATCGGCGAGGCGTGCACGGCGGCTCCCGCGATCAACTCGGGCATGGGCGAGTGCGCCGGCGGCGTCAAGCAGTGCACGGCCGGCGCGATCGTGTGCAGCCGGCCCGCGGTGCCCGAGCTGTGCGACACCAAGGACAACAACTGCAACGGCCTGACCGACGAGGGTGATCCAGGTGGCGGCGCGCTGTGCGGCACCAACCAGGGCGAGTGCACCGCGGGCGTCAACCGCTGCAGCAGCGGGACCATCACCTGCACCGGCGCGATCGGCCCGGCGGCGGGCGGCGAGGGCTGCAACAACCGCGACGACGACTGCGACGGCATGTTCGACGAGGGCATCACCGGCCTGGGCGCGTGCGTCGCGGGCGTCGATGGCCCGGCCGAGGCCAACACCGGCGAGTGCGTGCTCGGCACCCGGGCGTGCACCGGCGGCGTCGTGGTGTGCCAGGGCGCGGTGTTCCCGGCGTTCGAGCAGTGTGACGTCGGCGGCCTCGACCAGGACTGCGATGGCCAGCCCAGCAACGGCTACAACCTGGGCACCGACCCCCAGAACTGCGGCGCGTGCGGCATGGTGTGCAGCCTCGCCAACGCGTTCGAGGGCTGCGCCGGCGGCGCGTGCACGATCGTCGCGTGCGCGGCGGGCTACCACAACAACAACGGCGTGCTCGCCGACGGCTGCGAGTTCGGCCCGTGCACGATCACCGGCAACGAGGCGTGCGACGGCATCGACAACGACTGCGACGGGCTGATCGACACCGCCGACCCGGACCTGCTCGCCCCGGTCGGGCTGTGCGACACCGACGGCGCGTGCGCCACCGGCGCGTCGCTGACGTGCAACCCGGCGGGCGGCGGCTGGACCTGCGTGTATGCCAACCCCAACGTCCAGACCGACGCGATGGGGAACATCATCCCGGAGACCCGCTGCGACAGCGACATCGTCGCGGGCAGCCAAGCCGACAACGACTGCGACGGCCAGATCGACGAGGGCCAGCCCACGCTGAGCAATGCGTGCGGCAACGGCCTGCTCGGGGTGTGTCAGTCTAAGGGCACCAACATCTGCGACACCTCCAATCGCACCGGCCCGGCGGTGTGCCAGATCACCCAGGTGGGCGGCACCGCGGGCACCGAGCGCTGCGACGGCCTCGACAACAACTGCGACGGCATCGTCGACGATGGCGCCGCGACCGGCAACCTCCCGGATCAGGACTGGATCACGATCCCGGGCCTCACCGCCGGCCGTGCAGATGATGAAGCACGAGGCCTCGCGACCAGACGCGCTGGCCGCCAACGCGCTCGAGACCCACGTGTGCTCGGCGGCCGGCCGCCAGCCGTGGACCAACGTGACGTATCCGCAGGCGGCGGCGGCGTGCAGCGCGGTCGGCGCGCGGCTGTGCACCGAGACCGAGTGGCAGCAGACCTGCATGCCAACGGTCACCTACCCCGTCGCCGGCCCCGCCACCGCGGCGGTCACCGACTTCACGTTCATCGAGGCCGAGGACGCGTTCGCGAACACCACCATCGGCGGAGCGACCCGCGCGTGGACCCGGGTGTCGCCGACCAGCTTCAACGGCATCACCGCGATGCAGGTACCGGACAACAACTTCTCCGTGCCCAGCGCCACCAACGCGCTCGCGCAGTCGTCGCGGCTGGACTACCGGCTCACGCTGCTGAACGCGACCACATACAACGTGTGGCTGCGCGTGCGCTCGACATCTCCCACACGCGGCACCACGGCCACCAGCGCAACCGTCGCGCCGATCGCCCCGGCCGCCACCGCGATCGGGGATCTGGTGATCATCACGACGTGGACGACGTCGACCAACGGAATCCCCACCCACACCCTCCAGGCCGGGTTCACCGAGATCCGCAGCCAGGCCCACGATGACGGCAACAACGACGGCCGACTCTCGATGTCGTACCGTGTCGCGACGGTCGCGGGCGCGCAAGCCTACACGCCGTACGTGGTGACCGGCGGGACCGCGACCATCACGTACAGCACGATCACGGTGTATTCGGCCGGCGCGATCAACACCGCTGGCATCGTGTCAGCGTCGGTGACCACCACCACGACCGGAGCCCCGAACCCACCGAGCGCGGGCACCCTCGCGGCCGACGGGGTGGTGGTCGCCGCCGCGGGCTGGCACCTGGGGGCGAGCGCGACCGTCACGGTGACGCCGCCGGCCAGCTACACCTTGCTCGGCGAGCTCGCGACCGCCGCGACCGGCGAGCTCGGCATCGCCGCCAGCGCCCTCACCGCGGGCAGCACCGGCAACCCGGGATCGTTCGCCGACGACGTCACGCCCAATGGCACGGCCTCGATGACCGTGATCCTGCCGTTCGCCTCTCGTTCCAACGCGGTGTGGACCGGCCTGACCGCGGGCACCGTCGCGGGTGCGGCCAACGGCGGCAACGTATCGACCACGCTCAACGACCGCTGGCAGTGGGTGTCGAGCCCGACGTTCACCACCACCGCCGCGGGCACCCACACGTTCAGCCTGTACACCCGGGAGGACGGCCTCCACGTCGACACCATCGCGGTCAGCCGCCAGGGCACCACGACGCCGACGTTCGATGACGCATGGGCGTACGCGACCAACCCGCGCACCGCGCAGCCGACCACGTGCAACGTGGACGACTACGATACCGACGCGGTCGCCGCGGGGGATCAGGACGGGATCCTGCCCGCGGGCTGCGCTCGACGTCGCTGCTACGCGGAGCAGGGCGCGAACGACGCGTATGACCTGACCGGCAACGTGAAGGAGTGGACCGCCGCGCGCGCCACCGGCCAGAACCCGCTGCGTGGCGGCGCCTCGAACAACGAGGTGCCGGGCTCGTCCTGCCAGATCAGCTTCACCCTGGCGAACGACGCGTTCTTCTTCCCGAACGTCGGGTTCCGCTGCTGTCGGTGAGCTGAACGCGCGCGAAGAGGCGGTGATCCCGTCGCGGCATGCGCCGTGGCCTGACCTCCCTCCTGTGCGTGCTCGTCGCCAGCACGACCCTGCTGTCCCCCGCGGTCGCCGAGCAGCTCGCCGAGAAGCCGCTGCCGGCGCCGGCGCGGCCCCGGGCGGACCGCACGGCGGCGCTCGAGCAGCGCGTGCGTGACCTCGAGGCGCTCGCGCGCGAGCTGCGCCTCGACCTCAAGCAGTACGACCGCGACCTCGTCACCTGCCAGGCCGGCCTGGTCCGCGACAAGAAGCGGCTCGAGACCCTCGGCCAGCGCGGCGTCCCGGGGTTCTGGATCAACGGCCGGTACCTGGAAGGCGCGCGGCCGATCGAGAACTTCCGCACGCTGATCGATGAGGAGCTCGCGAAGGCCAGGGCCGATCAGGCCCAGGGCGGCAAGCTCGGCGACTACTACGAGCGCGTGATGAAGACCGCCGCGACGGCGCCCTGATCAGTCGTCGTCGCCCGCGTCGGCGGCCTCGGCCTCGGCCAGGCGCCGCTGCGTCTCGCCCTGCTCGAGCACCTCGCGCACGAACCGGAACAGCGCGCGGCCGGCGCCCGGCGGCTTGCCGGAGTCGCGCTCGGCGCGCGCCTTCTGGATCAGCTGGGGCAGCGGATCGACGGCGCCGCCCGGGAACTCGGCCGCGGCGACGAGGCCCTCGGCGACCAGGCGATCGCGCCACTGCTCCGCGGCGGCGAACAGCCGCGGCTCCGCGCTGCCGGTCGCCTCGACGTTGGCGATCCGCGCCACGATGTCGCCCAGGTCGTGCCCGCGCAGGGCCCCCGCGAGCTCGCGCTCGGCGCGGCGGCGCGCGACCATCGCGGTCACCTTGCGCGAGCGATCGATGACGTCGCGCAGCTCGCCATCGAGCTTGAGCTTCTCGAGCGAGGTCTCGTGCAGCTTCATCAGCTGGTGCGCGAGCTTGGCCGAGCGCTCACCGGAGATCCGGGTCTCCCGGCGGGCCACCGTGCGACGGCTCTCGCCGCGGTCGAAGCGATCGGACATGCGCGCATCTTGCGCCGGGATCGGCGTCGGCGTCCACGCGCGATCGCGCACGGATCACGGCGCGGCCGCCGCGTCCCCGGTCGGAGTCAGGCCTCGTGGCGGGTGGGCTTCGGGGCGTAGCGCGTGCGCGCCCACGCCATGGTCCGGGTGATCGCCTCGTCCCACGGGGTGGCCTGCACCCCGAACGTGTCCCGGAGCCGGGTGTCGTCGAGGACGAACGGCCGCTGCCGCTGGTAGCGCATCTCACCTACGCGGCTGCGCTCGGGACGCTGCGCCGCACCACGGACGCGCGGTGGATCAGCTGGGGCCCCGAGCTCGCCCACCTGCCGGAGCAGCGCTGGCTGACCACCCACGTGGGCGCCCCGCCGGTGCTGCGGTCGAGCCACCATGGCACCCAGATCGCCGCTGCGCGCGCCGGGCTCGGCGTGGTGCTGCTGCCCGAGCCGTACCACGCGATCCACGGGCTGACGCCGATCCCCCCCGGGCGGGCGCTCGGACCCGCATGGCGAGCGCTGCCCGTGGGCGAGCTGTGGCTGGTCGGGCACCGCGCGCTGCGCGACGTGCCGCGCGTGGCCGCGCGTGGCCGCGGTGCGGGAGCTGATCGCGGAGCGGCTGACGATCCGCTGACGGACTACCTGGCCGCGAGCTTCGCGCTCTCGAGCAGCACGTCGTACTTGTAGCCCGCGCCGAAGTCCTGGTTCGTCGCGAGCGTGCCGCGCGCCACCACCACGTCGCCGAGCTTGGCGACCTCGTCGGTGGTCACCAGCAAGTCGGCCGTGGCGCCCGCGCCGGTGCCGTCCTGCAGGTGGAGCCAGTTCTTGCCCATGATGCCGTTGTTGACCTTGACCACCTTGCCGCGAACGACCACCGGCTTGCCGGCGAGCGCGTCCTTGGTGGCGAACACGTCGGCGATCGCGGTGCCGCCCTCGGCGGGCGCGATCTTCTCCATCGGCGTGCCGGCGACCGGCGCGGGCGCACCGGCCTGCGGATCGGCGGCCGGAGCCGCGGCAGCCGCGCCCGCACGGCCGAACGAGCCGACGAAGTAGATCTGGTCGAACGTGCGGTTCAGGGTCTCGCTGCGGAACCCCGACATCAGCGAGCCGCCCGCGGCCTCGACCTTGTCACCCACGGCGAGCTTGGTCTGCGGCCCGGCCGTCCACACCTCGGCGCCGCCGCGATCGATCCGCGCGTACGTGTAGCCGCCGGAGTCCATGGTCTCGAGCACGCTGCCGCGGATCGCGTCGGCGCCCGCGGGTGCGGTCGGCGCCGCCCCCATGCCGGCGTGGGGGTCGGCGGCCGGCGTCGGCACCGGCGTGGCCGAGGTCGCCGGTGCGGCCGGCGCGTTCTGGCGCACGCCCGAGGGCTTGTCGCGGGTGCACGCGGGGGCGGCGAGCGCGGCCAGCCCGAGGCACAGGGCGAGGTGCGTGGAGGTGCGGCTGATCATGTCCCCCTCCTACCACCAAACCTCCCTAGAAGCTGCTGAGCATGCCGAGCTGGATCAAGGCCCGCTGCTCGCTCATGATCAACGCGAACGGCAGCTCGCAGTGGTGCGCGAGGTGGACCGCGACCGCGCCGGACGGCTCGTGCCGCACGACGAGCCCGTGGACGACGAACATGCCGCGCCGGTGGGGCAACAGCATCGTGCCGTCGATCTCGTCGCCCGCGAGGAACAGGTCCGGATCACGCGCCCAGAACCGGAGGCCGGTCTCGGACATGTCGGTGACCTGGACGTCGCCGCCCGGCAGCCTCAGCATCGGCCGCTCCCGGAGCGGGTAGACGAGGCGGAAGTGCTGGCGGCGGTCGGAGGGCGTCACGCTGATCGGGACATCGGCAGATCACACCCCAGCGACAGCCCCCACATCCCCACCGCTACCCCAGATCGGCCACGCGCGCGCGCCGGCGGCCGCGCGACACCACCAGGCCGAGCCCGAGCATCAGCAGGGCACCGAGGCCGTCGCCCGGGGAGGTCGAGGTGCAGCCGCAGCCGCCCCCGGCGTCCGGCACACACACGGCCGAGGCACCCGCGGCGGTGCACGTGGAGTCGGCGGGGCACGTGGTGCCGCCGCCCGCGAGATCACACGTCTGCGTGCAGAACGCATCGCCGTCGGCGGTCATCGCGCACATGTTGCCTGCGCACGCGCTGCTGTCGAGGCAGGTCTCGCCGAACCCGAGCTTGGCGACCGTCAGCGTCCGCTGCGCCGCGGTGGTGTTCCCGGCGAGGTCGCGCGCGACCACCGACATCACGTGCGCGCCCTCGGTGAGGCCAGTGACCTTGACGGTGTAGGAGTCGCCGGCCGGGGTCTCGCTCGCCCCGGCCTGGATGCCGTCGATCGTGACGTAGACGTCGGACATCCCCATGTCGTCGGTCGCCTTCGCGACCACCTCGAACGCCGGCGCCACCGTGGCGCGATCGCCGGGCGAGACCACCGAGATCGTGGGCGGCACGGTCTCGGTCGGGCGGGTGCCGATCGCGGCCACCAGCCGCTGGTACGAGTTGGTCTGCCCGCCGGTGCAGGTGCACTGCATCTGATCCTGCGGCCCCGTCCCACACGCGCCGAACTGATCGACGAACGCCTTCGAGCTGGTGTCCGAGACCAGCACGTACGACATCAGGTCGGTCGACAGCGCCGCGTGCTCGAGCGCGAGCAGGTGCCCGACCTCGTGCGCGATGGTGGCGCACAGCTCCGCGTCGCGCTCCGGCACGTTGCGGTGCGGCTCGGAGAACGAGAACGCGATGCCGGCCTCGGTGACGCCGCAGAAGTTGTCCGCAGCGGCGATCCCGAACAGCTGGTTCGCCCCGAACCCGAGCTCGGTACCGAACCCGCCGACGACCGCCTCGACGTACAGGCCGCTGGTGGGTTCGCTCTCGACGACGCGGATGTTGTAGGGCCGGAAGTAGTCCACCACACACGCCGAGATCACGGGCCAGTTGAACTGGTTGCTGACCGGCGGGATCACGGCGGTCAGCGTGCCCGCGGCGCTGACGTTCGCGGTCGCGGTGTTGGTGGCGGAGCTGGTCGCTCCGTTGATGACCCGGTAGGTCCCGCCGTTCTTGTTGAGGTAGATCGTCCGCTGCCCGCCCGGGGCGAGCGCGATCCCCGGGGTGCTGTCGGAGGCGAGCGCGATCGGCGCCTGGCGGGTGCCGCAGCTGTGCGGCGGACGCGCGGTGGGCGCGTCGATGATCACCTCGGCAGCGGCGGGGGCCACGCTGGCACCCAGGATCACGGACACGAACAGGATCTGCTTCGCGCTCATCGCGTAACTCCTCGGGTGAGACGGCCATAGTCATCGCCCGGATTGCGGTCCGAATGCGCGGGGAATCGGCTCACACATGATGTGCACCACAGCCGCGTGGCCGCGGGGTAAGCTGCCCCACACCCCCTGCAGCGGCGATGCCCGGATGGGCCGGTGGGGTGGCCGCGCGCGTGATGGCGGCGACCGGGCGCACGCGGCTCGCGCGCCTCGCGGCCACACCTCGCCCCGAGACGCCCGCGGCCTACGTCGAGGTGCTCGCGGAGCGCCGCCGGTTCCTGCTCGAGACCCTGCACGCCTGGCGCGACGTCGACGTGGTCGTGTGCCCGCCCGTCGGGCTACCCGCGTTCACGCACGGCGCGAGCCCCGACCTGATCGACCCCGTCAGCTACACGGTCGTGTTCAACGTACTCGGCCTGCCCGCCGACGAGGAGAGCGATCGCGCGGCGTCGAGCGATCCGGCGGATCGCACGGCGCGCGCCGTGGAGACCGGTAGCCGCGGCCTGCCCGTGGGTGTCCAGGTCGTGGCGGCGCCGTGGCGCGAGGACCTCGTGCTCGCGGCGATGGCCGCCATCGAGGCGACCACCGAGCGCGCGAGCTTCCGGCCGCGCCGGGCCTGACCGAGCCGCCGCTCAGCGCTTGCTGCGCCCCCACACCTCGACGGTCGCGCGGCCGCCGCCGGGGAGGTTCGCGTACGCGAACTCGATCGACCGGATCTTGCGGAGCTTGCCCGGAAGATCGATCGGGCGCGTGCGCGTGCCCTCGGCGAACACCAGCCGATCGTCGAGCGTCAGCTTCTGTCCGTTGCCGAACGTGACGACGATCTGGGTGACCGCGACGTCGCTGCCCGACACCGCGAACGTCAGCTCCGAGAACGCCTTGGGCGACGAGACGACGAGCCGATCGCGATCGCGCCAGCCATCGACGGTGCGATCGCCGAGCTTGGCCCAGCCCGCGGTCTCCCAGGTCGGCGGCACCACCGGCGTGGGTGCGGCGCGTCCGGTGTCACGGCCGTACACCTCGACGGACGCACGCCCGCCACCGGCGATGTTGGCGTACGCGAGCTTGATCGTCCGGATCTTGCGGTCCTTGCCAGGCAGGTCGATCACGCGCGACCGGGCACCCTCCTTGAAGGTGTGCGCGAGCCGCGGCGACCATGTCCTGCCGCCGATGAACTCGACCGTCAGGTCCTTGAGCTCGAGATCGGAGTCCTTGACCACGAGGACGAGCTGGTCGACGGGCATCCACTTGGGGACGCGGATCGTGTCGCGATCGCGGCGGCCGTCGACGGTCTGAGCGCCGAGCGGCGTCCACCCGGTGGCATCGAATGCGCCCGGCGCGGGCACCGGCGGCACGGGCCGCACGGCCTTGCGATCACGCGCGTAGAACGCGACGGTCGCGCGGCCGCCTCCGGGCAGGTTGCGCGACATCACGTCGATCGAGACGATCCGGCGATTGTCACCGGGCAGGTCGATCGCGCGCGACCACGCGCCCTCCTTGAACGTGTGCCGGAGGACGGGCTTGAACGGCTCGCCGCTGGCGAACGTGATCACGAGGTCCTCGATCACGACGTCCGAATCGCGGACGACCACCATCAGTTCGTCGAACCGACCGGTGTAGGCCGGGACGTCGATGGGGTCCCGGTCCTTGCGGCCGCCGACGGGCTGCTGTCCGAGGAGCGTCCAGCCGGTGGTGTCGACGGTGGTGCCCTGGGACGGACGCACGGGCGGAAGCGGCGCGGGTCGCGAGGCCGTGGGCTGGGCGAGGCCGGACGACGCGCTGATGCCGAGGGCGGCGAGCGCGAGGAGGATGGGGCGAAGCGTGGGCATCAGGGCTCCTGGGACAGGGTGAACGCGCAGAGTAATCCAGGTCTGACGTACTGCGGCGCGCAGGATTCACCACACATGTGCAGCTCACGGTGAGGCGCGTCGCAGGACGGGCAGACCGACGGGCACGAGCACGCTGGGCACGGCCTCGCGGTACGTGAGGCCTGCCAGGTCCTGGAGCGGACGCGACGCGACCTGGCCGCGGACCTCGACCGTCCCGGACAGGGGGAGCGTCGACTCGCGGATCACGTTGTACGGGAACAGCGGCCAGTCGGCGGTGGCCCCGCGAGGATCGAGCACGCGCAGCAGATCCGCGATCGCGCCGTCCTCGTCGTCGACCTGCGACAGCGGCCCGTCGATCCACAGCGCCCCGGCGGGGACCCGCACGCGCTCACCCCCGTCGAGGCGGACGTCGAAGCCCGCGCTCGCCCCGGCGCGCAGCGTGGTGCGAGCCCCCCAGCTGCCTTCGTGCCGCAGCTCGATCGTCCACGCCGCACACTGCAGCCCGCTGCCGGGCGCGGTCAGCGGGCGCGCGTTCTCGATCTGGCCGCGCCCGACGACCGGGAACGCGGGGAGCGCGGTGGCGTCGGCGGGCACCAGCACGCGCCGGCGCGGCCCGCGCAGCGCGCCGCACGCCACGGCGCTGAACGAGGCGGCGGCGATCGCGAGCACGGGCGCGACGTGGGCGGACACCATCGCCATCAGCGTCATCGTGCCGCCGAGCAGGCCGGAGGTGAGCCGCTGCGACCCGGCCGGGACCCGGACCGCCTGCAGCGCCGTGCGCTCCGCGAGCGGCCCCCACATCACCTCGACGAGCCGCTCGCGCGCCTCCTTCGTGTGGGCGTCCAGCGGGGTCGCGCCGTCGAGCGGGCACGGCGCGGCGGGCGAGACCAGCCGCCGGCAACGCGGACACAGCGCGCTCATCTCGTCGAGCGGGGGCAGGAGCGGCCCCGCGATCGCGGCATGCCGGATGTCCGTCACCCGGGCGGCATACCACGCACCTGGCGGGCGTCCGCGCCCGCGAGGGCGGCGCTCGGTTCCTCGGGGCTCCGCCCCGCCCTACGCGGCAAGCCGCGCAGGGCTCTCACCCCGTTCTCGAGACTGTTTCACAGTCTCTCAGAGCGCGGGCTCGAACTCCGCGACCGGGACCGGCGTCCTGGAGCCCGACACCGGGGTATCGCCCCAGCACAGCACGCGGTGGGTCGAGGTCAGCCCGCACGTGCCCCGGCCCGTGGCGCTGATCTGGGTGAACACGTCGGTGACCGCGGCATCCATCCGCGCGGCGTAGCCGTTGTTATCGCCGGCGTCGCGGCCGAGCTGGCCCTCATTGCCGCGGCCCCAGCAGTACACGCCGTCGGTCGTGATGGCGCAGCGATGCGCGCGCCCCGCCGTGATCGCGGTCGCGCCGGTAAGAGGCGTCGTCGACCGCGGTCAGCACCTGCACCGGCGCGCTCCGCGCGTCCTCCGTGCCATCGCCGTTGCGGCCGTGGCGTCCCGCGCCCCAGCACCACACCGTCCCGTCCTCCTTCACGGCACACGCGCCGCCCACCGAGCCCCCGGCGTTAGCTGTTGACCTTGACCACGTTGCCCGCGATGGCCACGACATCGGTCAGGTCCGTCACCGGCGACGCGGGCGAGTTCGACGCGTCCGCGTTCCCGCGCATGCCACGTTTGGCCACGCCGAACGACAGCACCGTCTTGTCGGGCATCAGCGCGTAGCCACCGCCGCCGTTGAGGGCGAGCTTCGCGGCGCCGGTCACGGCCCAGTTCGCGATCAAGACGTCGTTCCAGTTCGTGGGACGCGTCCCCTGGCACTCGAGCACGCCGCTCGCGCCGGTGATCGCACACGCCACCTTGTAGCCGACCGCGATCGCGGTTGCCCCCGAGAACACCAGCGTCGCGTAGGGGGTCCCTTGGACATCATCGCGGATGTTTTCGGCGGCGACGTTGCCCCAGCACAGCACGTCTCCGTCCGTGCGGCGGGCGCACACCTGCGCGCCGAGGCCCGTGATCTCGACCACCTCGTCGAGCACGCCGGTCTGCGTGCGGACCAGGGTCGGCCGGGAGAGCACGAGCGGCGTGGAGTCGGGCCCGCGCCCGCGCACCCCCATCTCGTCAGAGCCCAGGCACGCGACGTGGCCCGAGGTCAGGAGGACACACGCGGTCTGCGAATCCCGCTTGAGCCGCGGCCGCCCCGATCAGGGAGACCGATGCCGCGGTGCCCGCGAACGAGCCGGTGCCCGTCGCCGTCACCGAGAGGGTGGTCGGGCCGCAGGTCGTGCCGTCCACCGTCGCGGTGAGATCGCCCCGGATCGAGCCGCTCGTCTCGGGCGCGAACTGGAGCGAGACCGGGGCGCTCCCACCGCCCGGGACCACCGTCGGTGCGCTGCCGAACGAGAAGCTGGAGCTGGTCAGCGTGACCGACGCGGCAGCGTTGCCGGTGTTCTGGATGGTGACCGCCTGGCTGGTCGGAGCCGCGCCGACGGTCTGCGTGGTCGCGAACACGACCGGGGCCGTGGGGGCCGACAGGATCGCGCCGGACGCGGTCTGCGTGATCGCGATCGTGAGCGGCGCGATGTCGGGCGCGGTCGTGGTCACGGTGAGCGTGTCGCCGTACAGGTTGGTGGCGGTCGACGACACCTGCGGGATCCCCGTCGAGATCACCGTCACCAGCGCGAACCCGCGGGGACCGATCGTCCCGGCCGCCGGGCTCACCGTGTACGGCGAGGCCGCGCCCTTGCCGAGGGCGGCCGAGTACTCGAACGGGTCGTCGCCGCTGTTCGAGATCACGAACGTGCGCGGGTAGGCGGTGGTGCCGCAGCTGGTGGCGCCGAACTCGACGGTACTGGTACCCACGAGCGGCGTCGCTGGGGTCGGGCCGGCGAGATCATCACCACACGCGCCGAGGGCGGCGACCGACAGGAACAGGGAGGTCAGCTTGTGGATCCCCGTCAGTATCGACCAGATGACACGGATGTGAACAGGGGGGGGGGCCGGCGAAACCAACACAACGTGCTGTGGATCACTCCGCGACTCCCCCGCGCTCGCGTCACGGTGTTCCACGGCGACAAGCCCGGGTTCTCGAGCGGCACGCAGAGCTCGATCAGCTCGAACTCGGTGTCGAGCAAGACGTTCCGCGTCGGCGACCGGATGTGGATCCTCGACGACGGCGGGTCAGCGTGGGTGGACGTAGTCCACGAGCGCCGATCCCCGCGAGCGGTTGTCCACGTTCGGGGCGCCCAGGCCGGCCGCATGGTCGTCGAGGTCGACGATCCGGAAGTCGAGGCTGAACCGGGCGCGCCCGGTCGCCTGCGGCAGGGTCGCGTGGAACTGCGCCCCGCTGAACACCAGGTTGTCACCCGCCGCGCACGCGAACCCGACCGCTCGCCCACGATCCACGTCGAGCTCGGCCCGCGGGTAGCGCGCCTCGAGCCCCGCGGTCAGCCGCTGCCACCCGATCTTGAGCGCCCATCCCTCGCGCACCCAGTCGCCGTAGTCGAACCGCTCGCTGTCGTTGGCGACCGGCGCGCAAAACCGCTCGGGGTAGAACTCGAACGTCTCGGGCGCGGCGAGATCGTCGAGGGGGATCCACCAGTTGATCAGCCCGGGCGGGTGCCCATACCAGGTGTCCCGGTGGGGGTAGTAGACCGCCGCGGCGAGCGGGTTGGCGTGCCCCTGGTGCAGGATCACGCGCACGCGGAGCGGATCGAAGGCGACCCGCGCGGGATCGAGCCCGAGCGCGGCCACCACCTCGCGCACGGCCTCGTGGTGGTGGGGCGCGAGGTACAGCTCCTTGCGCAGCTCCCCGATGCGCGCGAACAGCTCGGCGTTGGGCAGCTCCCGGGGGGCATCGCGGATCGCGTCCGGCGCGCAGGCGAACAGCTCGGCGAGCCGCGTCCGGACCGTGGCGACCAGCCGGCGCGACGGCGCGGTCGACGGGCGCAAGAACACGTCGCCGCCGTAGAGCGCGCTGCGCAACGCGGGGGCCGCGAGCGCGTCCCGGCGAACGTCCCAGGTCATCGCGGGCCTCGCGGGCGCGCGCCGACCACGATGCAGCGCGGCGCGTCGAGCGCGATCGCGCGCCCGTCCACGCCACCGAACACCTGCACGTCGGTGAACCCGACCTCGCCGAACAGCGCGACCAGCCGGTCGGGCGTGTACAGCCGCACGGTGCTGGGACGCTCGACGCGCCGCCCGTCGCTGCCGATGAACGTCCACACCTTGTGGAGCAACCCCGCGGCCAGGTCGAGCCGGCTCGCGCGCAGCATGATGACGTCGCCGCGGCGGTCGATCTCGCACGGCCTGAACCCCGCCAGCACGCCGGGGACGTTGAGGAAGTCGAGCGCGAACCGGCCGCCCGGCTCGAGCGCCTCGAGGGCGCGCTGCAGCATGCGCAGGTTGCCGGCGTCGTCGCGGAGATAGCCGAAGCTGGTCGCCCAGTTCAGCGCGCCCCGGCACGGCCGGGACGGCACGAACTCGAACGCGTCGCCGGTGACGAGCTCGAGCGCCACGCCGGCCACCCGCGCGCTCGCCTCGGCGCGCCGGACGTAGGTCGCCGCCTGCTCGACCGCGACGACCTCCGCGCCCCACGCCGCCAGCGGGATCGCGAGCCGCCCGATCCCGGCGCACTGGTCGAACACCCGGGCCCCGGGCTCGAGCCCGAGGACATCGACGAGGAACCGCACCGTGGCCGCGACCTCCTCGGGGCTCGTCCCCTCGAGCAGCATGTCGGCCAGCACGTCGTCGTACAGCGCGGACCACCAGTCAGTCATGGACCTGCCTCCTCGGTTCGACCATCCGCGCGGAGCGCCCCCGCGATCAACTCGTCGAGGCAGGCCTCGCGCGCGGGCACGCCGAGCACCGCCAGCAGCGCCTCGGTGCACGCGGTGGCGAACGTGGCCTCGGTGGCCGGCACGAGATCGAACGGCCGCAGCCGGCTGGCGGTGGCCCCGCGCGCGTGCGCGCGCCCGAGCGAGAGATAGGCCATGGCCACGTCCGGATCACCGAGCCCCGCGCGGGCGCGCGCAGCCCAGGCGGCGGGCGCGAGGGGCTCGACGGTCGCCCCCGCCGCGCGCAGCCCCTCCACCAGATCACCGAACCTCGTCGCGTGGGGCGCCGCGAGGTGGTACGTGGCGTCGCCGCCGCCGGCCTCCGCGTGCAGGGCGAGCGCGACGAGCGCCTCGGCCGCCCGCGGCACGGGCGTCAGGTCGAGCTCCTGGCGCTCGACGCCGGCGGGGTACGCGGCCAGCCGCGCGAGCCCGCGCAGCGTCATCGCGAGCTGATCGCCCGGGCGCGGACGCCCGCTGACGAGCAGCCCCGGACGGACGATCGTGGTCGGGACTGCGCGCCCCTCGACCGCGCGCGCGAGCGCCTCCGCCGCGACCTTGGTCTGTGCGTATCCCCCGTGCACGCAGGCGTCGGAGACCGCCCGGCACGCCTCGGTGTGCGTGCCGGCCGCGCGATCGGTCGCCGCGAACACCGAGAGCGTCGACACGTGGTGGAGCGCCGCCCCGGCCGCCTCGACGAGCCGCACGACCTCGGCGGTGCCGCGGACGTTGGCGCCGGCGTGCGCGCTCCACGCCCCCGCGACGTCGATCCGCGCGGCGGCATGCACGACCGCGCTGACGCGGTCGCGGAGCCGCGCCCAGGCCGCGGGCGCCAGGCCGAGGTCCGGGGCCGCGACGTCGCCGCACACCACCTCGACGTCGTCGGCCTGCTCGATGCCCGCACCCGCGAGCCGGCGCCGCGCGGCGAGCTCGTCCGGCGCCCGGACGAGCGCGATCACCGGGCGTCCACGGCGCCGCCAGGCCTGCACGACCGCCGACCCCAGCAGCCCCGTCGCACCGGTGACCAGCACGACGTCCCCACGGGCCCGCCCGCGCTCCGGCGGGGGCCGCCGCGCCGCGCGCCCGCGCTCCTCGCACTCGCCGACGGTGAGCGGTCGCTCGACGGGCGCGGCGCGGACGTGAGCGATCAGCTCGCGCAGGCTCGGGTTCGACGCCAGCAACTCGGGCGCGAGCGGCCGCGCACAGGCCGCGAGCGCGGCATGCAGCCCGAGGGCTGCCAGCGAGTCTCCCCCGCGATCCCGGAACCGGTCGTCGAGTGCGGCCCCCTCCACGCCGAGGGTATCGCGCCACAGCGTCGCCAGCTCGGCCTCCACCTCATCCACCGGGACGAACGCGGACGCCGCCACCACCACCGGAGCGGCGGCCAGCGCCGCCCGATCGACCTTGCCGGTGGTGGTGCGCGGCAGCGCGCCGACGAGGATCTGCGCCGGGACCAGGTACGCCGGCAGCTGCGCCTCCAGCCAGCCCCGCACGTCGGCGGCGCGGACGTCGCCCTCGCAGCACGCGATCATGCGCTCCTGCCGTCCGACCCGACGTGTCACCACGGCCGCCTCGCGGACGCCGGGCGCGCGCCGCACCACGGCCTCGACGTCATCCAGCTCGACCCGGTGGCCACCCAGCTTCCGCTGGCGATCGAGGCGCCCCCGGAACACGAGGCCGTCCGGGGAGCCCTCGACGCGGTCGCCCGTGCGGTACCAGCGCTGGCCACCTCGCTCCACGAACGCACGCGCGGTGGCCTCGGGCTCGCCGGCGTACCCGAGGGCCAGGCACGCACCGGCGATCCACAGCTCGCCGTCGACGACATCGTAGGTGATCCCGGGCAAGGGGGCGCCGATCCGCGGCCGGGCCCACCGCTCGGGGTCGACCACCTCGAGGCTCGAGCACACGGTCGCCTCGGTGGGGCCGTACACCACGACCACCCGCAGCCGCCGCGCCAGCGCCTGGACCTCCGCGACCGGGCACGGCTCGCCCCCGAGCACCACCACGCGCAGGCCGGGCGGCGGCTCGGTGGGCGACAGGAAGCGGAGCAGCGACGGCGGCAGATCGACGTGCGTGATCGACCGGTCGGTCAGCTCGTCGCGCAGCCGCGCCGGGGAGGCCAGCGCGGCCGCCGCCGGCAGCACGAGGGTGCCCCCGCTCGCGAGCACCGTGCCCCAGTCCGACAGCGAGGCGTCGAACAGCGGCGCGTGCACCCACAGCGCGCGCGCCTCCGGCCCGAGCGCGAACGCCTCGACCTGGGCGGTCAGCAGCCCGGGCAGACCCGCGTGACCGACGAGGACCGCCTTGGGCGAGCCCGTGGACCCGGAGGTCGCGATCACGTACGCGAGGTCGGCGCGCGCCGCCGCGTGCACCCGGGCGTGGACGGCGGCCGCGCGCGCCGCGGGCGCCCGGGGGTCCACCGGCATCCACGCCGCCCCGGCGAGCCACGCCCCCAGACAGCCCGCGATGAACTCCACGGAGCGCGCCGCCGGGACCGCGACCACCTCACCGGAGCGAGTGGTCGCCGCCGCCCGAGCGCGGGCCAGCAGCTCGCCGTACGTGGTGACCACACCATCCGCGTCCTCGATCGCGGGCCGCGTCCCCCAGCGCGACGCCGCGGCGGTGATCATCGCGAGCGCGGTCATGCCGACGGCGCCTCGAGCAGCGCGGCCGACAGCACCAGCATCAGCGCCGGATCCCACGCCTGCTGCTCCGCGGGCGCCATGCGCGGGAGCGCATCGAGCACGGCGCGCAGCGCCGGCCCATCGACGAGCGACGAGCGCGCGGCGTGGGTGCGCAGCCGATCCTGGACCAGGGCGGGTGCGAGCTGCGTCAGCGGCGGGGCGAGGAAGGGGTGCTTGGGGCGCGCGAGCACGGCCGCCGGCACGAGCTCCCGCATCGCCCGCCGGAGCACCGGCTTGTCGAGCGCACCCTGCACGAGCAGCGCCGGCTCGATCGAGCGCGCCACCTCGGCGACGTGGTGATCGAGGAACGGCACCCGGCCCTCGATGCCATGCGCCATCTCCATGCCGTCGCCGAGCGTGCGCAGGATGTACTGGGCCAGCGCCGTGCGGATCCACGTGTTCGCCGAGGCGTGGAGCGGGAGCAGCGCTCGCAGCCGCGCCGCACCGAGCCGGTCGACCAGCGCCCCGTAGGGATCCACCGAGGCGAACCGGCGCCGCAGATCGGGCGCGAGGAGCATCCTCACGCGATGTCCCAGCCCGGCCTTGGCGGCCAGCCACGTGGGGACGTGGCCGAGCCGGGCACGCACACCATCGAGCGCCAGCGCGTCGCCCGCGGGCAGCATCACCCCACGCGACGCCGCGTGACCGGCGAGCACCACCCCCGCATCCTGGCGCAGGTGCGGATAGCCGGCGAGCAGCTCGTCGGCCCCCTCGCCCGTGAGCGCGACCTTGAAGCCCGCGGCGCGCATCGCGCGGGACAGCATCCACTTGCCGACCAGGTGGCCGTTGATGGCGAGGCCCTCGGCATGGACCACCGCGGTGGGCCAGTGCTCCGTGATGTCGCGCGCGGTGACGGGCACGACGTGCAGCGGCACCCCCAGCTCGGCCGCCGTGGCCGCCGCGTGCCCCCGCTCGTCGTACCCACCGTGCGCGCCGTCGTGGTCGAACCCCACGGTGAACGCCGCGTCGAGCCCGCCTGCGCGGACCGCGAGCGCCGCGACCGCGGACGAGTCGATGCCGCCCGAGAGCTGGACGCACACCCGCGCGTCCGCGCGCATCCGGACGCGGACGGCGTCGTCGAGCGCGTCCCGCAGCGCGGCGGCGGCGCCGTCGAGATCGGCGAGGGGCGGCCCGCTCGCCGGGCCGTCGGGCAGGTCCCAGTAGCGACGGAGCTGCGGCGGCTCGCCCGCGCGCCAGCTCAGCACGGTCCCGGGCTCGAGCTGGTGGATCCCGGCGAACAGCGTCCGGTCGGGCCACGGGTACTGCGTGTGCGCCGCGTGGAACAGCATCTCGTCGTCGAGCTGCCGGGGAACCCCGAGCGCGAACAGCGCCTTCGCCTCCGACGCCAGGGCCAGGCCATCACGCCACCGGGTCCACAGCAGCGGCTTGACGCCGAGCCGGTCACGTCCCGCGAGCAGCCGACGACGTCGGACATCCCACAGCACGAACGCGAGCTCGCCGCGCAGGTGGTCGACCACCTCGTCGCCGAGCTCCTCGTACAGGTGGACGAGCACCTCCGCGTCGCCCCGCGACCGGAGCTGGTGCCCACGCGCGACCAGCCCGCGCGCCTGCGCCTCGAACCCGTAGAGCTCCCCGTTGACCACCGCGACCACGCCGCCGTCCTCGCTCGCGATCGGCTGAGGCGCGCCCGTCAGGATCGATCACCGCGAGCCGGTGGTGGCCGAGCACGCAGGCGCCGTCCGGCGCGCGCCAGGTGCCTCGCCCGTCGGGGCCGCGATGCGCGAGCGCCGCGAGCGCCGCATCCAGCCCGGGACCGGCCGCCGCTGCGACCGCCGCCGTCCCCGCGACCGCGACCACACCACACATCAGCGCCGCGCCGCCCCCGCGAGCACGAACATCTGCTTGCGCTGCTCGTCGCGCGCGGCCCCCAGCACCTCCGCGTACGCCTCGAGCGAGCGCGGCTCGGCGAGCAGATCATCGACGATGATTCGCCGCGAGCGCAGCCAGTCGATCGCCTCGGTGAACGAGCCATGCCCGACGCCGTGCACGCTGAGCTCGCGCGCCACCAGCTCCCCTGCGTCGAGCTCGACGGCGCGGGCGCCACGGCTCCGCACCAGCACCACCCCCCCGGAGCGCGCCGCCGCGACCAGCGCCGGCGTCAGGCCGCCGTGCTCGATCACGACGTCGAACGAGCGCGGCGCGAGCGCGCCACGCCCTCCGGCGCGAACGACCTCGCCCCCGTGGGCGCCGATCACCCGCGCGGTCAGCGCCGCGATCCGCCCGTCCCCGGCGACGAGCACCCGCGCCCCGGGCGTGATCCACGGCAGCACTCCGAGCGCGGCGGCCACCGGCTCCACGTACGCCCCCAGCACGAGCGACAGGCCCACCGGCAGCGGCAGCACGCTGGGGGCGGGCACCACCACCTGATCGGCGAACGCGCCGTCGCGATCGACGCCGAGCCAGCGCGGGGCCTCGCACCGGCCTCCACGGATGCACGCGCACGCGCCGCACGGCGCGAACGGGATCACGGTGACCGGCGCCCCGTCGACCCAGCCGGACAGCTCGTGGCCGAGCACGCGACCGGGCGCGACCGCGATCAGCCCGTCGGCGACCGCGAGGTCGGTCCGGCACACCCCGGCGTACGCCACCTCGACGACCACCTCACCGGGACCCGCCACGGCAGGCACCCCGTCGACGAGCGCGACCCCGCCGGCGCCGCGCCGCAGGGCTCGTCGTCCAACCTCCATGCGTGACGAGGATAGACGAACCGTGACGCGCGGCTTGCCGCGTGGGGCGGGGCAAAGCCCCGTGGAACCGAGCGGTGCGGCATGATGTCGCAGGAGGTGCGCGCCCGGGCGGGGAGAACACCATCGCGTAACGCGGGCGGCCTCGCGTCCATCTCAGGCGCCATGACCAAGCACATCGCCTCGTTCGCTGCTGTCCTCGCGCTCGCCGCCTTCGGCTGCAAGAAGGAGGAGCCCATGAAGTCCCCGGCCGAGCCCGCCAAGGCGCCGGTGGCCGAACCCGCCAAGGCCATCGAGCCGGCGCCGACCCCGGCGACGCCGCCGCCTGCCGCGGCCAAGACCATCGTCGACGTGGCCGTCGAGGCCGGATCGTTCAAGACCCTGGTCGCGGCCGTCACGGCGGCGGGCCTGGTCGAGACGCTGAGCGGCCCCGGCCCGTTCACGGTGTTCGCGCCGACCGACGAGGCGTTCGCCAAGCTCCCCAAGGCGGACCTCGAAGCGCTGCTCGCCGACGCGGCGAAGCTGACCGCGGTGCTCACCTACCACGTGGTCCCCGGCAAGGTGATGGCGAAGGATGTGGGCGCGCTCAAGACCGCCAAGACGGTCCAGGGCGGCGAGGTCGCGATCGACACCACCAGCGGCGTCAAGATCGACGCCGCGACCGTGGTCAAGGCCGACATCGAGGCCTCGAACGGCGTGATCCACGTGATCGACACCGTCCTCATGCCCAAGTGAGCCACGGGCTTCGACCGAGAGCGGACGCGCTTCGGCGCCGGTCACGGCTCCGCCGGTAACGGCTCCACCGGTCACGGCTCCACGGCGGTATGCACGGCCAGTCCGCCGCTGACCCCCATGCGCGCATCACCCCGAAGGTGGCCCGGGCTCGAGCCTGGTGGTGACCTCGGCGCCAGGGACGGGCGTGGGCTCCGGTCCACCGGCCAGCGGAGGCTCGCTGTCCTCGGCTGGCGCCGACTCGTGGATCGTGGCGGTCGCGCGGCGGCCGCTGACGATCACCTCCTCCTGGCCCTCGTCGGTGACGTGGCGGACCAGCCGGTAGGTGGTGTTGCCCTCGGCGCGCGCGACCTCGGGGGCCGCGATCAGCAGCTGCAGATCGAGGTTCTTGCACAGATCGAACAGCACGCCGAGGTTGTCGCGTGACAGCCGGTTGGCCTCGTCGAGGAACAGGAACCGCAGCGATCCACCACTTCGCTTCGCGCGGAGCAAGTTCGCGTCGCGCTCCCACTCGGTGAGCACCACCATCATCAGGGCGGCGCCCACGCCGATCGCCT
Source organism: Kofleriaceae bacterium (assembly GCA_964203225.1). Classification (GTDB taxonomy): domain Bacteria; phylum Myxococcota_A; class Polyangia; order Haliangiales; family Haliangiaceae; genus JABFXX01. The sequence goes on along the minus strand of CAXNMK010000001.1, from coordinate 182,993 downwards.
CGCCGGTCGACAGCTTGGTCGGGCTCGCCACCTCCCACGCGCCGCCCGGGCCCGCGGACTGGCGGCGGATCTCGACCACGAGCTCGACGTACTCGCGGTAGTCGAGCAGCTTGCCGCCGCCGCCACGGCCGCCGCCGCCATAACGCCGGAAGATCTCGTCGAGGGCCTCCTCGATCGGGACGGCCGTCAGGAACAGCAGCTCCTGCGCCTCGCCGAGCCGCAGCGCCTTGAGGATCTGCTCCATGCGGTCGATCCGGCGGATCTCCACGCGGATGCCGTGGATGCTGCCGAACCGGATCCCGTCGAGCTGCTGGTTGAGCCGGCGGACCTGGCCGTGCGCGCGGCGGACCTGGACGTCGATGCCGCGGGCCACGTCCTCGGACGCGCCGCGCAGATCGAGCTCCTGCCGCCGGAGCCGGCTCTCGAGCACGTCGAGGTGCTCGCGCAGGCGCTCGAGCGCGATCAGCGGCTCGTCGACGTCAGCGACCTGAGCCGGCACGCGGAGGCGCAACCATTCGCGCGTGGACAGCCAGGTGGCGGTGTGGCCGAGCCCGTCGAGGGCGTTGCCGCGGACCTGCTCGGCGAGCTCCTCGCCACCCCGCGCGCGCGCCACGCGATCGAGCAGCAGCTCGCGCTTGCTCCACGCATCGGCCGCGAGCTGGATGCTGGTGCGGTCCGGGCGCGGGCCCGCGAGCACCGCGTGCAGCAGCCCATCGGCCTGGGCGCGCTCGCGCAGCTGCGTCCACGCCTCGAGCGTGGGGCCGGCCTCGCGGGTCGCCGCGGTCAGCTGAGCGCGCGCGTCGATCACGGCCTGGCCGGTGCGGGCCAGCCGCTCGGCCGCGAGCGCGGCGCTGGTGGTGACCTCGCGCGACTCGCGATCGAGCTGCTCGACGCGCGCGCGCAGCGCATCGAGATCGCGCGCGGCCGCCTCGGGCAGCGCCCCCAGCGCGGCGAGCTCCGCCACGGCGCGATCGCGGTGCGCGACCACCGCGAGGCGGGCGGCCTCGGCCTGGTGCGCGGCGGCGGTGGCGGCCTCCCACGCGGCCTCGGCCACGCCCTCGGCGTCGGCGGCGGCCTGGACCGCGGCCCGGGCCTCCACGTGCTGCGCCTCGAGCGCCGGCGCGAGCTGGGCCCGGGCATCGAGGCCGGCGTCGGCATCACCATCGCCCGCCGCGTGGCGGTGGACCAGCACGTCGTCGAGAGCCGCACGGGCGACCGCGATCGCATCGAGGCGCGCCTCCACGGCCGACGCCTGCGCCGCGCGCTCGCGCAGGGCCTCGTCGTCGATCGGGGGCGTGCGCAGCACGTCGAGGTGCTCGGCGAGCACCGCCCGCGCCGGTGCGAGCCGCACCAGCTCGTCGCTGATCGTGGCGCGATCGGCGAACAGCGTCGCCAGCTCGTCGGCCCGGGCCGCGTGATCGACCCCGCCGAGCAGCCCGGACTCGGGCAGCAGCCGCCGCAGCGCATCGAGCCGCGCGCGCGCGGTGGTCACCCGGGCCCGGCTGGTCGCCGCCTCGTCGTCGCGCGCGTGGGCGAGCGCCGCCTGCGTGGTGAGCTCGGTGGTCAGCGCGGCGCGCTCGTCGTCGCCCGGGGCGCCGTGCGCGAGCGCCTCGGCGAGCGGCTCGAGCTGGTCCACGTCGCGGCGCCAGCCGGCCACCGCGGCCGCTCGCTGCGCCAGCTCGTCGAGCTCGCCGCCCGCGCGCTCGATGGCGTCGAACAGCTCCTTGACCTGGCGCTCGCGCGCGCGCCGCCCCAGGCTCGGGCGCGGCAAGCGGCGCGTGACGCGCAGGCCGAACGGCTCGGGGCTGACCACGTCCGTGACCTCGGTCAGCTCGGCGAGATCCTCGGGCGGGGCCACGTCGAGCGCGGCGCCAGCGTGGACCAGCCACACGGTGGGCGCCGTGCGCGCCGAGGCCTCCACCGCGGCTGCCGCCGCGTCCAGATCGTCGACGATCAGCGCCCCGGTCAGCGGGCCGAGGCGCGCCTCCACCCAGCTCGCCGCGGCGACGTCGAGGTCCTCGAACCGGCTCGCCAGCAGCTCGGCGCCCAGCTCGTCGCGCAGGCGCAGCAGCTCGGGGTCGAGGTTGGTGCCGCTGCGCTCGACGCTGGTGGCGCGCTGCTGGAGCTCGGTGCGCCGGGCCTCGAGCTGGGTGCGCGCCGCCGCGAGCGCGTGCTGCTCCTCGGCGAGGCGATCGCGCAGCGAGGACACCTCGGCGCGCGACGTCGGCGTGCCATGGCCGGCGGTGGCGAGCCGCCCCGCGAGCGCGCCGGCGCGGTCCCAGCGCGCGAGCCGTTCGTCGAGGCCCGCGAGCGCGGCGCGCAGCTCGGCCTCGCGCCTGCGGCCCTCGACGGCCTCCCCGCGGCGCGCGTCGACGCGCGCATCGAGCTCGCGCAGCTCGCACTCGAGCCCCTCGATGTCCGCCACGACCGCGCGGACCACCCCGCCCTCGGCGTCGACGAGGGCGATCCCGAGCTCGGCCGCCAGCCCGCGCGCCCGCGCCTGGCGCTCGGCGAGCCGCTCGGCCTGACCGCGCTCGCGCTCGAGGTCTCGGCCCCGGGCCACCGCGGCCTCGCGCTCGGCGAGCCGGGCCAGCGTGGACCGCGCCCACGCGTACGCCGCATCCCCGGTGGCCGCCGCCGAGCCGGGCTCGAGCGCGTGCAGCGCGGCGCGGGCGCGGGCGTGCTCCTCGCGCCGCAGCTCGATGTCGCGGCCGGTGCGCGCGAGCCGGGACCGCTCGGCTTCGAGGCCCACCCGCGCGTCATCGATCGCCGCGATCGCGGCCCCGGCGTCCTCGGCCTGGAGGTCCGGGCGCGCGAGCAGCCGGCGCGCGTCGTCGAGGCGGCGGACCAGCTGCCGGTAGCCGTGGGCGCGGCGCACCAGCTCGTCGAGGCCGGCCTGCAGGTCCGCGAGCCCGTGCGCGGCCCGGTCGTAGGCCTCGAGCGCGCGCCCGCGCTCCTGGCGCGCCGCGGTCCGCTCGGCGGTGGCGGCGACCTGCCGGCTGCGCGCCTGCTGCTCGGCGGCGGACAGCGCCGCCACCTCCTGCTCGAGCGCGGTGAGGCGGCTCGCCACCACCTGCGCCGCGATCGCCCGGTCGCGCTCGGCCCCGGCGGCGAACAGCTCGGCCCGGGCCGCCGCGAGCTGGGCCTCCACCGCCTGGCGCCGGACGGCGAGGTCCTCGATCGCGGACGTGGTCTCGCGCTGCACCCGCACCGCCTCGTCGACCAGCGGGCGCGCGCGATCGAGATCGCGCTCCGACTCGGCCGCCGCCGCGCGCGCGGCGTGCACCGTGGCCGCGAACATCTCGGTGCCGGCCTCGTAGATCGCCGAGATCTCGCGCTCGAGCCGGCGCGACTCGCCGACCTCGCTGCGGGTGCGCGCACACGCCTCGAGGTTGGCGCGCATGCGCGACAGCGTGTCGCCGAGGCCGGTCTCCTCCTTCAACAGAAATCCGCGCAGCTCGCTGGTCAGCGCGCGCGAGATGCCGCCGGTCATGCTCGTGCGGAGCATCTCGTTGAGCTTGCTGCGCTCCTCGTCGCCCGCGAGCCGCATCGGCGTGACGCCGCGATCGAACAGGTCGGCGAAGTAGTCCTTGATCGCGCGGAACGTCACCATCTCGCCGCCCGCGCGGTCGACGGCCATCCGCACCTCGTCGAGCTCGGGCACGTGATCCCCATCGTCGCGCCGGACCAGCAGCAGGTCCGAGAGCCGGACGGCCGGGCCGAGCTTCGTGATCACGAACGCCGTCGGCTCGACGGTGGGCTCGGTGGTCCGCAGCAGGCGCACGCCCGCGAGCACGCGCTCGCCCCCGATGTCGAGCTCGAGCACGGTGTACGACGGCCGCCCGAGTTCGCCGAGCCGGCCCCAGATCCCGCGATCGCCACCGGTGGCCGCGGTCTCGCCGAGGTTGGTGAATCGCAGCTTGGACATGTCGGGCAGGAGCGCGACGTACGCCGCGATCATCACCGTGGTCTTGCCCGCGCCGTTGGCGCCCTCGAGCGCGGTCACGTGGCGATCGAGCAGGTAGCGCTCGTAGAACACGCCCTTCCAGTTGACCAGGACGAGCGCGGCGATCTTCGCGCGCGTCACGAGTCGTCGTCTTCCGGAGTCTCGTCGTCGTAGACGTACGGCGGATCGTCATCGACGTCGTCGGCGGGCTCGTCGTCGGGATCGTCGGCTGGCGCCGGCGGGTCGAGATCCTCGTCCTCCTCGTCAGGCGCGGAGGCTGCCGATGGCACCGGGGCCGCGACCGGGGCCGCAACCGGGGCCGCAACCGGGGCCGCAACCGGGGCCGCAACCGGGGCCGCAACCGGGGCCGCCGGCACCGCCGCCGCGACCGGCACTGGCACCGCTGCGACCGGCACCACCGCCGCGACCGGCACCACCGCCGCGACCGGCACCGGCACCGCTGCGACCGGCACCGCCGCGCCGGCGTCGGCGGCATCCTCGCCGTCCTCGCCGTCCTCGCCGTCCTCGCCCTCGCCCTCGCCCTCGCCCTCCGTCGCCCTCGTCGCCCTCCCCCGCCTCCCCCTCGCCGCCCTCCGCGACCAGCGCGATCTCGCCGAGCGCCACCAGCTTCGCGAGCGCGGCGGCGGGCGCGGACATCCCGCGCACCGGCTCGGCGAACCGGAGCAGCGCGGGGCGGAGCTTGAGGTGCTCGTCGTCGCCGAGATCCACGAACCCGAGCGCCGCGAGGTGGCGGATCGCCTCGCCGACCCGGTTGCGCACGGTCTTCTGGGCGACGCGCTCGTCCAGCTTGCGCTTCTTCGCCGGATTGAACGCGCGGACCAGCGCGTCGCTGCCGAGCACGACCACCAGCTGGGCCACCACGTCCTCGTGGGTGGCGCGACCGCCGCGCTCGACCATCGCGGGATCGAGGTACAGCAGCGCGAGCGCCTGGCCGACCAGCATGTCGCCCGCGCCGAGCTGCTTGCGCGACAGCTTCTCGCCGGTCGGCAGCAGATAGTAGTAACCGTCGGCCTTGTAGATCAGCTCGCAGCCGTAGCGGCGGTACAGGGTCTCGAGGTGGTCCTGCGCGTCGGTCAGCAGCGTGTACCAGGCGAAGTCCTCGCGATCGATGTGGCGCCCGCGGCGCAGCGCGAGATCGAGCTCGGGGAAGCTCGCATCGAGGATGACGTCCTGCAGCTCGGCGTAGCCCTTGCGCTCGTCGCTCATGACCGGCCTCCCTTGACGCGCCACTCCTCGACCTCGAGATCGGTGCCGACCGCCACCCACGGGCGCTCGTGCCCGGACACCACGCGCGCGAGCTGCGCCACGGTGTGGGCGATCCGCCCGGCCTCGACGAACCGCTCTCCACCCGGCAGCTCGGCGGTGACCTCGGCGGTCACGCGCGACAGGACGCCCGCGCCGCCGTCGAGTGATCGCTGGACCTTGGCATCGAGCAGCGCCTGCGGATCCACGGCCGGCTCGGTGGTCGGCTCCTTGTCGCGGACCTGGCGCGGGCGGACCACCGGCGGCTTGTCGTGGGCGGGCGCCACGGTGCGCAGGATCTTGATCGGCGGTGCGGCCGCGCAGGTCAGCGCGAACGCCGCTCCGGCGCCGGCGAGCTGATCGCGCAGCCGCTGGGTCAGCGCGCGCGTGGGATCGAGGCGCACCACGTCGCGCAGGTAGCGGTGCACGTACTGGAAGTACTCCGACCACGCGCGCTGGCGGGCGGTGCCCCACGCGACGCTGCGATCGATCTGGTCCATCAGCCGGTGCGCGGCGGCCTCGGCATCGGCCTCGCCGGCGGTGGCCGCGAGGTCCTCGATGTCGTGCAGCAGGCCGAGCAGGACGCTCGAGTCGCGCAGCAGCACCTCGTTGAGCTCGTGCAAGGTCGCGCTGGTGGACTCGAGCAGCGCCTGGCAGCGGTCGAGCGCGCCGAACCAGTCCGCCTCGAGGAGGCGCCGGATCTCGGCCTGGAAGTCCTCCTGCTGGAGATCGAGCCCGCGCTGCCGCCGCTCGATGCCGCTGACCAGCTCGCTGATCGTGACCTCGAGCGGACCGACCACGCCATCGCGCCAGCGCGCCGGGTCCTCGCCCAGCTCCGTCGTCGCCTGGGCGGTGGCGCGCACGTCGGTGATCGCGGTGCGCAGGCTGCCCATCAGCAGGCCGAGGCTGGCGCGCGTCAGGACATCTTCTTCGAGGTAGAACAGGACGATCGCGGTGCCGAGCCGCGACAGCGCGAACTCGCCGGTGCGGACCACGCCCTGCCCGTCCACGCGCGCGAGCAGCCGCTGGGCGCGCAGCCGGGCGATCGCGTGGGTGGCGCGGCGCCGGACCTGATCGGCCTCGGGCTGGATCACCGCGAGCGCGTGCGCGAACACGTCCTCGAGCTGCTGCTCGGTGAACGAGGTCAGGTTGGCGCCCTCCGCGCGCACGTGCAGCGCGATCAGGAAGCAGATGTCCACCGGCCCGAGCTCGAGCGACGGCTTGCGGTCCGCGATCGCGGCGACCACCTGTTCGAGGTTGCGTCGGGGCGTCGTCACCGGGGCGGCCGTTCATAGCAAGCGGCCCGGTCCGAAGCGAGCCGCCGGCGTCGCTCGTTGCAGGATCCCGGGATGCCGACGGATCGACGCTCGGCCCGGGTGCATGTGCATGTGACTGAAGCGAATCCGGAACCACCGGGTCATGGCGCAACGTTCCCGAGCGAAGCGGTATATCCTCGAGGCCATGGTTCACAGCGTATGGAGCGTCCTCCTCGTGACGTGGATGCTCGCCGCGAGCGCGCACGCCGCGCCCTGTCCCACGGGCGCGAACCTGTCCCTGACCAACACGACCTGCCAGCTCTCAGGCGTCCACACGTTCGGCACGATCACGCTCACGAACAGCACCATCGAGGTGGCGCCATTCAACGGCACCGACAAGGTCGCCACCGGCAACCTCGAGCTGCGGGCGAACACGATCACGATCAACGCGACGTCGAAGATCACAGCGCGCGGCGCCGGCTACCGCACCCTGCTGTGTGGCAACGGCACCGGCCCGAACGGCACCGCGGGCGGGCGCGGTGGCTGCTCGGTGCGCGACTCCGGCGGCGGCGGCGCCCACTTCGGCGGCGGCGGACGCGGCACCATCGATAATCCGCCGTCGTTCCCCCAAGGCTACGAGGAGGACTGCAGCCGACCGCCATCACCTCCGACCGGCGGGCTCGGCGTCGTCGTGACCTACCAGGGCTCCGTGGCGCGCTGCGAGCTCCCGACCAACCCAGGCGTGCGCGCGCCGGGCGCCACGACCTGCCGTGGCGGCAACGACGGTGCCCCGACGGTCGCTGGCCAGCTGTTCGTTCACTCGATCTACCAGCCGGAGTTCGGCGGCTCGGGCGGCGACAAGGGCTGCCTCGACGGCGACGGCTTCGATCCCGGCGACGCGGCAGGCGTCATGGTCGGCGGGAGCGGCGGCGGCCGGATCGTGCTCGCCGCGGTCAACGCGGGCAAGACCGGCCAGATCACGATCGCGGGCACCCTCGACGCCAACGGCAAGCGCGGGTGCGGCATCGGCAACGACTCGGGCGGTGGTGGCGCGGGCGGGACCGTGCTCGTCGCCGGTGATCACGTGACGATCGCCGCGACCGCCGTGGTCAGCGCGGCCGGCGGCCTCGGCGGCGACACGCAAGGCCTGTCGAGCGATCCCACGGGCGAGTGCGCGGCGCCGTTCCAGCAGAACACGACCGCTGACGACTGCGGCGGCGGTGGTGGCGGCGGCATCGTCTCGGTGCTCTCGGGGATCTCGGCCGACATCAACGACCGCGCCGTGTTCAGCGTGGCCGGCGCCGTCGGTGGGGTCAGCTCGATCTGCCGCGGCGAGGCGGGCGGTGGCGTCGGCGAGCTCCAGATCTCCGGTGGCTACGTCGGCGAGGTGTGTGACAGCTACGACAACGACTTCGATGGCGTCGCCGACGACAACCTGCCGACGATCGCCTGCGCGATGACAACGCAGCAGTCGTGCGTCGCGGGCGTGCCACAGCAGTGCCCGGCGGACGTGCCCGCCTGTCAGGCGCCGGTCACCGACAGCCGCACACGGTTCACCGTGATCCTCGACACCTCGGGGTCGATGCTGCTCGACCTCGCGGGGTTCCCGACCTTCGGTGACGGATCCCTCGACCACCCTGGCCTCGACCACAACGCCAACGCGGCGCCCGACGACTCGCGCCTGTTCAAGGCCAAGACGGCGCTCACCAACGTGATCTCGGCCTATCCCAACATCGACTTCGCGCTCGCGCGGTACCACCAGGACCAGTCGATCGATCGCAGCTGTCAGAACGCGCACAACTTCGAGTGCAACGCGATCTGCTGCAGCTACGACAACCCGACCAACAACAGCGGCCCGGCCCCCACCCCGGCGTGCAGCGTGGTCGGCACCAGCCCTCCGACGCGCAACCAGGCGGTGCTCAAGGACACGCCCGGCGACGAGTGCATCAACTACGCGGGCAGCTGCGGCCCGCCTCGCCGCGGCGCGGACGTGCTGGTCGGATTCGGCGCGGACGTGAACAACCACCTGATGTGGCTCGACGGCACCGAGCTGGGGTTCGACCCCGCGGACGCGCCCGGCGCGTACTGCGACTTCGCGGGTGGAGGCGACTGCGAGCTCCGCGGCTCGGGCCCGACGCCGCTCGCGAACTCGCTGCAGGCGATCGAGGACTACCTCACGCCGATCAAGGCGTGTGATCTGGCCTCGACCGGAGGCTGTCGCAAGTACGGGGTGATCCTGCTGACCGACGGCGCGGAGAGCTGCCAGGGCGATCCGGTCGCCGCCGCGGCCAGCCTCCGCCTGAAGGGCATCAACACCTACGTGATCGGGTTCTCGACCCAGCCAGCGGAGGCCGCACAGCTCGACGCGATCGCGCTGGCCGGCGGCACCACCACCGCGTTCCTGGTCGGCAGCGACGATGCGCTCGCCAACACCCTGGCGTCGATCGTGTCCGCGTCGATCGTGTTCGAGACCTGCAACGACCTCGACGACGATTGCGACACCCGCATCGACGAGGACTTCCCGCAGAAGGGCGCGGCCTGTGACAACGGGCTCCTCGGCGCCTGCCTGGGCACCGGCTCGCTGGGGTGCGCGATCAGCGGCGCGGGCCTGACCTGCAACCTCACCTCCCCCGGCGGGACGTCGACGGGCGAGGTCTGCAACAGCATCGATGACGACTGCGACGGCAAGGTCGACGAGAACCTCGGGAGCTGTGCGTGCATCCCGACCACCGAGCTCTGCGACGGCGACGACGACGACTGCGACGGCCAGGTCGACGAGGGCACCTCGGTGCCGTGCGGCACGGGCACGTGCCAGGGCACCCGCGCGTGTGTGGGCGGCGCACTCCAGGCGTGCAGCGCCCCGACACCGGGCACCGAGGTGTGCAACGGGATCGACGACAACTGCGACGGCAACGCCGACGGGTTCATCCAGGCGTGCTCGAACCTGAACAACGGCTTCACCCCGGCGCTCAATCCGCTCAACAACCCGGGCGCGGTGGGCCACACGCCCGCCACCGGCTGCGAGACGCTGGGCGCCCAGTGCATCTGCCGCCCGGGCTCGCGCACCTGCCCGCTCAACGGCGCGGGGACGTTCACGGCGTGCACCGGCGAGATCACCCCGCAGCTCGAGATCTGCAACAACCTCGACGACGACTGCGACGGCGCGGTCGACGAGGCGCCACCGGTGCCCTGCACCACGGATGCCCAGTGCGCGACGACGCCGCTGACGCCCACCTGCACCAACCCCGGTGGCGTGGCGGGCGCAGGCACCTGTGGGCCCGCGGACTGCTCGTCCAACTGCGGCGTCGGCCAGCTGATCTGCGTCAACGGTACGCAGCAGTGCGACGCGGTGGCCGCCCCGAACGACGACACCTGCAACGGCAGCGACGACGACTGCGACAACAACATCGACGAGGACTGGGTCTGTACCGACCCCGACGGGGCCGACAACATCCCTGGCAACGCCGACGACTGCCCGTGCGCCGCGCAGGGTCAGTGCGGCGCCGTCGAGTCGTGCCAGAACGGCGCCGTCGTGTGCCAGGGCCAGCCGATCGCCGCCGAGAGCTGCAACTGCCTCGATGACAACTGCAACGGCGCCGTCGACGAGGGCAACCTGTGCGGCCCGGGCGCGACCTGCACCGACTGCCAGTGCGCGTTCGAGTGCACCCCCGGCGAGTTCCCCTGCCCGGCCGGCAAGCAGTGCGTCAGCGGCTACTGCCTCGTCGACCCGTGCTTCGGCGTGACGTGCCCCGCCGTCCCCGGAGACCTCCAGCAGTGCCTCACCTTCGCGTCCAACCCGGCCGCCTACGAGTGCGCTTCGGTGTGTGCGAGCCAGCAATGCGGCGCGCCGAACATCTGCTTCCTGCCCACCGGCGAGTGCCGCCCGGACGATTGCAGCACGTTCCCGGATCGCTGCACGGCCGACCAGAACTGCATCAACGGCGCGTGCGTCCTCGATCTGTGCAAGGACGTGGGGTGCGGCACGGGCGAGAACTGCGTCGCCGGGGCGTGCTCCGGCAGCTGTGCCAGCGTGGAGTGCCCGGCGGGCGAGCGCTGCCGGCTCGGTGCGTGCCAGGCCGACCCGTGTGGTGCGCCGTGCCCGTTCGGACAGGCGTGCCAGGACGACACCGGGAACTGCGCGAGCGACCCGTGCGCCACCGTGCAGTGCCCGACAGGTCAGTGGTGCAACCCGAACAACCGCGGCGTCTGCGAGGACGATCCGTGCGTCATCTACGACGTGAGGTGCGCGACGGGCGAGGTCTGCAAGGGCGGTACCTGCTTCGACGTGCAGATGTTCCTGCCGGACGCCGGTGTCGACGTGTTCGTCACGACCGGTGGCGGGGGTGGCTGCGCCGCGGGTGGGGAGGGCAGCGGGCTCGCGCTCGCCGGCCTCGGGTTGATCGGGCTCGTGCGCCGCCGGCGCGCGGGAGGCGCCTCGTGAACCGCGCGCTGCTCGGCCTCGCCGCGCTGCTCGCGGGCGCCGCGACCAACCTGTCGTGCAACGTCAACGACTACTGCCTCAACTGCGCGCGCCCCGACGACGGGGGCGCGCCCCCCGACGACGCGGTGGACGGAGGCGATGACGATGCCAGCGACGGCGCGCCCGAGGACAGCGGGCCGTGCGTCCCCACCGGCCTGGAGGTGTGCGACGGCGACGACAACGACTGCAACGGCCAGATCGACGAGGGCGCGCTGCCCACGATCGGCGATGCCTGCACCGCGGCCCCCGCGCTCAACTCCGGCCAGGGCGAGTGCGCCGGCGGCGTCAAGCAGTGCACCGCGGGTGCGATCGTGTGCAGCAAGCCCGCGACGCCGGAGCTGTGCGACACCAAGGACAACAACTGCAACGGCCTGACCGACGAGGGTGATCCAGGTGGCGGCGCGCTGTGCGGCACCAACCAGGGCGAGTGCACCGCGGGCGTCAACCGCTGCAGCAGCGGGACCATCACCTGCACCGGCGCGATCGGCCCGGCGGCGGGGGGCGAGGTCTGCAACAATCGCGACGACGACTGCGACGGCATGTTCGACGAGGGCATCACCGGCCTCGGCCCGTGCGTCGCCGGCGTGGACGGGCCCGCCGAGGCCAGCACCGGCGAGTGCGTGCTCGGCGCCCGCGCCTGCACCGGCGGCGTGGTGGTGTGCCAGGGCGCGGTGTTCCCCGCGTTCGAGCAGTGCGACGTCGGGGGCCTTGACCAGGACTGCGACGGCCAGCCCAGCAACGGCTACAACCTCGGCACCGACCCGCAGAACTGCGGCGCGTGCGGCAGTGTCTGCAACCTCGACAACGCGTTCGAGGGCTGCGCCAGCAGCACGTGCACGATCGTCGCGTGCGCGGCCGGCTACCACAACAACAACGGCGTGGTCGCCGATGGCTGCGAGTTCGGCCCGTGCACGATCACCGGCAACGAGGCATGCGACGGCATCGACAACGATTGCGACGGCCTGATCGACACCGCCGACCCGGACCTCGTCGCCCCGGTCGGGCTGTGTGACACCGATGGCGCCTGCGCCACGGGGACCTCGCTGACCTGTGACCCCGCCGGCGGCGGCTGGACCTGCGTCTACAGCAACCCCAACGTCCAGACCAACGCGCAAGGCCAGATCATCCCCGAGACCCGGTGCGACGGCGACATCGTGGCCAGCAGCCAGGCCGACAACGACTGCGATGGCCAGATCGACGAGGGCCAGCTGACGCTCGGCGATGCGTGCGGCAACGGCCTGCTCGGTGTGTGCCAGTCACAGGGCACCAACATCTGCGACCCGGCGGACCGCGTCGGCCCCGCCGTGTGCCAGGTGACGGTGCCGGGCGGCGCCGCCGCCGCGGAGCAGTGCGACGGCCTCGACAACAACTGCGATGGCATCGCGGACAACAGCACCGGACCGGACCGCGTGATCGATGCGATGACCGCCGTGACCGTCGGCCTGGCGACGTTCTACATCGACGCGTACGAGGCCTCCCACCCCGACGCCACGGTCACGGCGACCGGCGTCGGGTCTGCGCGGGCGTGCAGCAACCCAGGCGTGCTGCCGTGGCGGGGCGCAGCGTTCAGCACCGCACAGGCCGCATGCGCCGCGGCAGGCAAGACGCTGTGCACGGGGGCCCAGTGGCAGACGGCCTGTCAGAGCTCGAGCGTGACGGCGTGGCCCTACGGCAACACGTTCGGCCCCACGACCTGCAACACCGAGTCGTTCGACGGGATCCCCGGCGGCGCGGATGACGATGTCTTGATCGCCACGGGCCAGCGCGCCGCGTGCACCGCCGGCTGGGGCGCTGGCGGCTCGGTCTTCGACATGTCCGGCAACCTGAAGGAGTGGACGGACGACATCACGGGTCAGAGCAACGGCATCGACATCGCGGTCCAGCGAGGCGGCTCGTACGACACGCCACAAGCAGGGTCGACCTGCGCATTCAGGCTCACGCGCGCGGCGGTCAACGTCGTCGAGCAGGAGACCGGGTTCCGCTGCTGCAGGCTGACGGCCCCCTGACGCGCGCGGTGACCGCGCGAAGCGAGCCGCCGGCGTCGCTCGTTGCAGGATCGCCGGCGTGATATCTCCGACCGGTGCACGTCCTCGATGTTCCATTCGCGATGCGCGGGGTGGCCACCGCCAGCGCGGCCCGCTGGGATGCCACGCACGGGGTGTTCCTCCACGAGGGCAAGGTACTCCCGGCCGCCCTCCGCCCGTTCCGCGCTCAGCCCTACTCGTGGGAGATGCACGTCCAGCGCGAGCTGACCGACGCGCCCGCGCCGAGGCCGTCCAGCCCGAAGGAGGCGGTCACGCTGCGCGCCCACCAGGAGGCCGCGGTCCGGGCGATCGCCGCCGCCCGCGCGGCGAAGCTGCCCGGCTACCTGCTCGCGGATGACGTCGGCCTCGGCAAGACGATCAGCGCGTGGGCCGCGATCCTCGAGATGACGAAGGTCGCGAGCGTGCTGATCGTGTGCCCGCTCGCGGTGGTCGCCCACTGGCGCCGCACCATCGAGGCGATGGGGGATGGGGGCAAGGACATCATCCTCCTCAACTACGACCGGCTCGGCAAGCTGTTCGAGGTCACCGAGGCACAGCGCAAGAAGATCCGCACCAAGAAGGGCCTCGCACGCGCCGGCACCGCGCCGGACTTCGACGTGATCGTCCTCGACGAGAGCCACCGCTGCAAGAACCCCACGGCCGCGCGCTCCAGGCTCGCCGCCAAGCTGGTCGCGAACGCGGGGTTCTGCCTGTGGCTGTCGGCGACCGCGGGCCAGAACCCGCTCGAGCTGTCCTACCTCGCGCCGCTGCTCGCGGATGTCACCGGCGCGCGCGCCAAGGACCTCAAGGACTTCGAGCAGTGGTGCCTCGATCAGGACCTCGGCGTCACCCGCGGCCACTACGGCAAGTGGGCGTGGCGCGGCGATCGCAACGATTGCGAGAAGGTCCGCGCCATGCTGTTCGACGCGCCTGGCCCGGGCCGCCCCGCCGCCGGCATCCGCCGCCGCCCCGAGGACATCGTCGGGTGGCCCGCCATCAACCGGATCCTCGAGCCGATCGACCTCGCTGCCGAGGCGCGCGTGCTCTACGAGGAGGCGTGGACCGCGTTCCGCCGCGAGATGGAGCTCGCCCCGCGCGGCAAGGATCCCAAGGGCGCGCTCGCCGCCACGCTGCGCCTGCGCCAGAAGGGCTCGCTGATCCGCGTGCCCGGCACCGTCGAGCTCGCGAAGGACCTGCTCGACAACGGCCACCGCGTCGCGATCTCGGTGGCATTCATCGAGAGCCTGAACGCGATCAAGGACAAGCTCGAGGGCGGCCTCGGCGGCGTGCCGTGCGCGGTGATCCACGGCGGCCTGTCCGCCACCGCGCGCGAGGCCGAGCGCCTGCGGTTCCAGCGGGGCGAGGTCAAGGTCGTGCTGTTCACCGTCGAGGAGGGCATCTCGCTCCACCAGGGCGAGGTGATCAAGGAGAACGACCACCCGCGCTCCGAGCTGATCCACGACCTGCGGTGGTCCGCGATCCAGATGGCGCAGATCGAGGGCCGCTGCCACCGCGATGGCCGCTACGCCCCGGTGTACTGGACCTACGCCGACGGCACGATCGAGGAGAACATCGCGCGCGTGGTCGCCGGCCGGCTCCAGGCGATGAAGGAGATGATCGGCGACGACGTCGAGACGCTGCGCGCGATCGAGGCGCTGCTGCTCGCGCCGGAGGACCGCGTCGTGAAGCGGTCCCCCGCGCTGGTCGCCACGCTCACGCGGCACGACGACCTCGTCGCCGCGCACCGGCAGCAGCCGAGCGTGATCGTCGAGGCGCCGTGGCCCACTCGCTGGGAGGGAGGCTCGCTCGACGCGTTCGTCCAGCACGTGTGGGACACGCTTGCCCCCGGCGCGGCGCTCGGCCCGTGGGTCGCGCTTGGCGCGCACGCGAACGCCCCCTACCACGTGAAGCTGACCGCCGAGGGGCTCGGCATCGCGTGCAGCGACGAGGACTACGGCGGCGTCCGCGGTGACGCGACGAAGACCGACCACCTGCTCGTGCACTCCGCGTGGATGATCGCCACCTACGAGATCTCGGACTGCACGATGTCCGCGCTGCGCGTCGAGATCCACGCGCCCGCCGCGCAGCTCGAGGCGGTTGCCGCGGTGGTGCGTACGCTGGCCGCCGAGGCCGGCGCTGCAGAGGCGTGAACCTCGACTGGGAGCAACCTCGACGGCGCCACCGGCGGTCGGCGTCAGGGTGCGCTCGCGCGCGCTGCGCCGAGGATCGCGTCCCACGCGGTGATCGCCTCCGCGGCAGCCAGCGCCGCCTCGGCGACGACCCGCGCTCGCGCGGCATCGACCGAGAGCTGCCAGTCCGCCAGCCCATCGGGGTGCCGGGCCGCGAGCGCCTCGAGCAAGGTGGCGATCCCGAGGACATCCTGGGGGCGCACCAGGCCACGCGGATCGAGGCCCGCGAGCGTGCCCGCGTCGTAAGCGACCGTGACGCAGCCAGCGAGGGCGGCCTCCCGCGGTGCGAGACCGTAGCCTTCCTCGATCCCGAGGAACACGAAGGCGAGCGAGTCCTCGAGCACGGCCGCCGTGGCCTGCTCGGTCAGGTTGTGGATCTGGGTCCAGGTGAACGAGCCGAGTGCGTTGTGCCCGCCCCGCGCGCGCGCCGCGAGCATGTGCTGGAGCGCGGCGATCGCCGACGGGTTCTTGGCGACCCAGGCGATCCGCCGGGCCTTGTCGCGCAGCGGCCGCCCGGGGAACCGCGAGACGTCGAGACCAGGCCGGGTCACGTGGATCGGGAGCGATGGATAGGCGAACCGCAGGATCGCCGCGTTGTGCGGGGAGACCGCCAGCGCGGCGACCACGTCGGGGGCGTCGTACGGCGATGGCTCGTCGAGCTCGAGCGCGCGAAACCCGTTGTAGATGCCCTTGTTGAAGATCACCTTGCGCCCGGGGATCGTGCGGAGCTGCGCGCCGAGGTCCTCGGGGAGCACCACGAGATCGCGATCGACCTCGTAGCGTCGCGCCAGCTCGAGCGGGCCGATCACGGGCGTCGTACTGGCGAACCAACCGAGCCGGAAGCCCTCGCGGCCGTGCACGACCCACGCGTCGAACCCCGCCGCGACGAGGGCGTCGACCTGCGCGTACGTGTGCTTCTGGCCACCGAGCGGTCGCTGATGGTCGTAGGCGTGGAAGAACAGCCCGTGGTCGCGACGGTTCGGCATCAGGTGGGCTCCCACACGCGCTCGGCGAACGTCGCGGGGGCCACCGCGCGCGCCGACGCGAACGCTGTCAGCGTGGAGGCGACCCGATCGGCCCCCCCGAACGCGCCCACGACCTGGGAGCGATAGCAGGACGCCGCCTCGATCCGCCGCGTGAGGTGCGGAGTGACGTCGATGGTGGACGCCACGAGGTCGTCTTCGAGATCTGCGATGCGGCGATCGAGCGCCCCGGCCCGGGTCGCGTAGGGCACGTCCTCGTAGTAGAGGATGCGCACCCCCCGCCGGCGCAGTGCACTCGCCGCGAGGAAGCACATCGCATGATCGATGTGCGAGCCTACCGCGAGCGGCGCGTAGACGATCGTCTCCGCCGAGATCGACGCGGCCAGGCGCGCCACGATCGCATCGACCCACGGCCGCGAAGCCAGCGAGGGGGCACGCCAGATCTCGCGCCAGCCCGTGACCTCGGGGCGGAACGCCGCCTCGGGGAACCCCTCGTGGCTCCACGCACTACCCAGGACGCGCATCGCCGCGCGGTCCTCCTCGACCCGCAGCGACCAGAGCTGGCGCAGCGCGACTGCCGGGTCAGGTGACGCCGCTGGCACGGCAGCGACCAGCGATGGGTCGAACGGCACCACGCCCTCCCCTGGCGCCCCACCGAACACCGTCACGACCGTGGCGCGCTCACCACGGTCGAGATGGCGACACACCAGGCCACCACACGAGAAGGCAACATCGTCGAAGTGGGGCGAGACGAACAGCGCATCTGCCATGCGCCGAGCTCCCTACGTCGACAGCGCTTGCTTGATGCTCGCCTTGATCGCCTCGAGGCGCTCGAGCGGGATCCCGAACGCGGTCGCGAACGCGTGCACGATCGTCTTCTCACCCAGGTTCAGGTCGCTCGCGGCCATGATCGAGCACATCGCGTGGAGCACCTTCTGCCGGAGCTCGTTCGACGGCAATAGCATCGCGATCCCCCCGATCATCCGCAGCACCTCGCCCTCACCCTTGCTGGCGGTGGCGACGACGCGGGTCCGCGCCGCCTCCATCTGGGCCGTGAGCTGCGCGAGCTCGAGGTTCCACTGGATCCTCTCGACCTGCGCGTCGAACTCGGCGACCTCCGCCTTCTCGGCGCGTCCGTCTGCGAGCACCGCCATCAACATCGACTCCATCACGGCGACCTTCTGGTCGGCCGTCATCGACTGCGTCTCGCTCTGCGTCAGCGTGAACTCCATATCGCCCTCCTTCACCGAGTGCCCATGGGAAGTATGCGCCGAGCCTTCATCAGCTGTCAAAGCGGCGGGATCAAAGCATCTCGCGCAACAACGTCTGGCTCCACCCGGCAGGATCGGCGAGCAAGCTGTCCATGAACGCAGGGTTCGCCTCCGACGCTCGGAGCGCATCCGCGTGCGGCAGCGATCGCGCGACGATCGCCTCGCGCTCGGCGCACCGCGCCTGCCATGCTGCGGCATCGAGACGCGGCTCCGCTCGCGCACCACGGACCTGCTGACCGAGGAGCATGATATCGAGACCTCCGGCCCCGAAGACCGCGTCCGGCGCCGTCTTGACGCCTCGCGCAGACAGCGGCCCGTTCGCGCGGAAGTCGTCGACCACCTGGTCCAGCCCCGAGATGTCGACGTCGCTCCGACACGCACGCCAGAACGGCGTGTTCAGCCGACGATTGAACCGGTAGTGCAGCCCGAGGAAGTAGCGCAGGTAATCCCAGTGCGCACCGATCCGACGATCGAGCACGTCGCGGTCGTGATCCTCGGGCGAGGTCGGGTCCGCGTCGAGCAGCTTGACCAGCCGCGTGACCTCGATGATCACCATGTGGAGCGCCGTCGACTCGAGCGGCTCGACGAAGCCATACGCGTTGCCGATCGCCGCCGTGTTGCCTCGCGTGAAGTGCGCGTGGCGACCGGACCGGAACTTGACCGACCAGTGCGCCCCCATCCCGGGGTTCTTCGCACGCATCTCGGCAGCCGCTTCCTCCTCCGAGCAGAACGCCGACGAGTACACGTAGCCGCGATGATCGACATCACGCATGGGGATGTTCCAGCACCAGCCGTGATCCATGGTCTCGGCCAGCGTGTACGGCTTGATCCGCCCGTCATGCGGCACATCGGCGACGATCGCGCGATCGCAGAACAAGGTCGACGCGTAGCTCGTGAACGCCGACTCGAAGGTCTTGCCGACGAGCAACGACCGGAACCCGGTACAGTCGACGTAGAAGTCGAACGCGAGCTCCTCGCCGTCCGCCGTCTTGAGGTGCCGGATCTCACCCTCACCACGGGGCCCGGGCCGCGTGGCAACCTCGGCGATCTCCGCATCGCGGTAGCGAACCCCGGCGCGATCCGCGCAGCCCTTCAAGAACCGAACGAACCGCCGGTTGTCGAGGTGATACGCGAACCGAACCGCCGGGAACAACGAGACGAGTTCATCGTCCTTGCGTGCGACCGGCCCGCGCATCCCCTGCATCATCAGCGCACCCATCGACGCTCGCTGGATCGACCCGTCGTGCGCCTCCGCGTCCGCGAGATCGCCCCACGAGAACGGATAGTCGAACCCGCCCGGCGGCCCCCAGTCGAAGTGGATCCCGAGCTTCCAGGTCGGGACGACCGCCCGGTGCAGCTCGTGGACGTCGATCCCGAGGTAGCTGTGGAGGAAGGTCACGAGCGGCGGCGTGGTCGCCTCGCCGACCCCGATGATCGGGATCTTGCTGGACTCGATCAACGTGACCTCGAGCGCGGGGAACCGGGCGCGCAGCGCGAGTGCGGTGAAGTAGCCGGCCGTTCCACCACCGAGCACCCCCACACTACCCACGCATGATCGCCTCATGCGCGTCAGTGTAGACCATCCACGACCGTGGTATCGTCGTGCTGTGAGTGACTCGATGCGTCGGTTCACGACCTGGGCCGACCTCCAAACTCACCTCGCCGCCACACACGCCGTGACCGACGCGGGAGACGACGTGCTTCATGCGACGGTAGCCGGAGCGGTGATCGAGGTGCGAAGCATCGTCCACGGCGGTCGCGCGTGGATCGAGGTCCTCGCGACGCTCGAGCGCGAGCTCCGTGACGTGCCGCCGACGTCCGTGCTGGTCAAGAACTTCGCGCTGGCCGTGGGGTCGCTCGGGATCGCGTCCGGTAGCCTCGTGCTGCGTCAACTGCTCCCACTCGACGGGCTGCGCGCGATCGACCTCGACGAGGTGATCACCGAGGCCGCGCGGGTCATCGCCGAATCGCGCTGAGCACGCGCGCCCACGCCTCGAGCACACTGGCCTGTTCGGCGGCGAGCGAGTACGCCGTCGCGACCCTGGCGTGGGCGTCGTCGCAGTTCGCCTGCCGGGCATCGAGTCCCTCGGCGGTCGCATCGAGGATGTCCTCGATCGCGTGGACGATGCCGGGGACGTCGTGCTCCGCGTAGCAGGCGTGCGCCGGCGCGTACTCACGTTGCGGCCCTGTCCCGTGAGTCAGCACGAGACAGCCGGCGAGCATCGCCTCGACCGGGAGCAAGCCAAAGCCCTCCTCGACCGACGCGAACAGCACGATCAGCGGCTCCTCGAGGATGTGCGCCACCTCCGCCTGGGCGCGGTCCTCGAGGAAGCACCACGGCACCTCCGCCAGCCCACGCGCGCGGCGGCGGGACGCGAGCGCATGGAACACGGCGAGGTTGACGGGCGCCCCCTTCCGCGCGACACACACCACCTGCCGCTTCTTGTCGCGCAGCGGGCGCGGGCGGAACAGGCCGGAGTCGACGCCGCACAGCACGCGCACGACATCGAGCCCGGGATACGCGAACCGCAGCAGCTCCGCGTTGTGCTCGGACACGACGAGCGCGGCGGCGATGTTGCGATAGGGGTCCGGATCCGGCACATCGGGGCCGAGCGCGACGAACCCGTAGTACGCGTTCTGGTTGAAGATGACCCGGTGCGGCGCGACGAGCATCGCCTCGAGCGCGACCCCCTCGGGGATCACCACGACATCGTGGTGGGGCCGGAAGGCGGCGCGGAACTGCGTGCGGTCGATCACGGGCGTCGTGTTCTCGAACCACGTGGCCCGAAATCCGGGGATCGGGTGCACGACCGTCGCGGGATGGTCGTGGCGGCACAGGATGTCGACGTGGCGATAGATCTGCTTGACGCCGCCACGCGGCTTCGACATCGCCGAGCAGATGTAGAAGATCGCCCGATCCGCAGGGTCGACCGCCGTCTCCGCCATCCCTGCGGATCATGTCCCGTCGATGTACGTCGTGGCTAGTCGCCCCCCGCAAGTTTCGCTACGCTGAGGGTGTGAGCTGGGAGCCCGTCGAGAACGCCCTCCGCCAATCCCACGCCGCGACCTCGCGGGAGGGCGGCGGCCTCGAGATCCGTCGCGCTGACGCCCTCGTGGTGGTCCGGCCCGTCGAGGTGGAGGGGAGGCCATGGGTGAAGGTCTCGATCGAGATCGCCACGCGCGCCGAGGTCAACCTCACGACCGCGATGATGCACAACTTCGAGTCCCCGATCGGAGCGCTCGAGGTCGCCGGCGACCGCGTGCTCCTGGCCCAGACCCTGCCCCTCGATGGCCTCGACCAGCGCAACCTCGACGAGGTCATCGAGTTCTTGAGCGGCAAGATCGCCGAGCTCCGCGCGGCGCTCGTGGTCGCCAGGACCGCCGCCGCGGACGACTACGCCAGCTCGTTCTGACTTGCCTCGACGAGCTCGATGGCCCGAGCGAGCCCGGTCTCCTGCGCGAGCGTGGCGGCGATCTCCCCTGCGCGCGCACGGTAGCGTGGCTCCGTCACCAGCGCGCGGATGCGCGGGGCAAGGAGCGCGGAAGACAGCTGGACGTGTGGCACGAACGCGGGTCCGAACTCGCGCTCTGCCAGGATGCGCGCCCAGTAGTACTGGTCGCCGAAGTGCGGGATGCACAGCGACGGCGTGCCTGCGCGGCAGGCCTCGTGCGTCGTGCCTGCACCGCCATGATGCAGGACGCCCGCGAACGCGCCGAGGACCGCGCCATACGGAATCCGTCGCGCGATCACGAGCGTGTCGGCGTCGGCGATTGCCGCGCCCTGGACGACCGCCCGCACGCCGGCGCGCGCGCAGGCCTCGCGGACGATCTGCGCGCGACCGCCAGCATCCGGGATCGTGCCAAACGTGACGAAGATCGTGGGCCGCGGATCCGCCGCCACGAACCCGGCGATGTCCGCCTCGGCCTCGACGCTGGCCGGCGCGAGCCAGTGGCCCGTGACGTGGGCGCGCCCCGGCGGCGCGCTCGCGCCGACGAGCTGGGGTGACGCGGCCACGAGATCGAGGAAGCGCGAGGCCTGCCGGAACACGCGAATCGCCGTGCGCGCGCCGACCACGCTCGAGATCCGCGCCGACACCTCGGCGTCGAGCCCGCCGAACAGCTGATCCTCCGCCGCCTGACGGGCGTCGCTCGTGAGGGGGCGCGAGTGCCAGCCGATCCACGGCACGCCCAGCGCATCAGCCGTCGCCTGCGCGACGTGATCGATCACGTTGATGATCGCGAGCTGCGCTCCAGCGATCGCCTGGCGGACGGTGCGGTGATAGGCGTCGAGCTGGTCGAGGTAGAACCGCTCGACGAAGCATCGCACCTGCGCGCCCGGCGTCGGCGCGAGCACGGCGCGCCGGGCGGTGTCGTCGAGATCGGCGGTGGTGACGACGGCAGCCGACGGTGCAAACGTCACACCCGGAGCGGCCAGGAGCGCCGCATAGAGCGGCCACGCGTGCGCCGTGACGTCGTGACCGCGCGCGGCGAGAGCGGCGGCGAGCCGCGCGAGCGGGATCACATCGCCATGCGTGCCGAGCGTCGAGACGACGATCCGCATCGCGGTCGGTCAGTCGGCCAGGTAGGCCAGGGATGATGTGTCCGGCACACGCGCGTTCAGGATCGCTCGATAGTGCAGCGTCGTCGCGCCGACCGCGTCGAGCGTCCACTCGAGGTGGTCCGCGCGCAGGCCTCGGAGCGGCAGGTTGTGGCTGACGCACAGCTGCGACCAGGCGAGGCACAGGCTCCCGAACCGATGTGGCTCACGGCTCAGCTGATCGAGATCCGACCCGGTGGGGTTGTTCGCGAGCCGGACGCCGACGGAGATCCACGACGAGTGCCCGTGTGCCAGGTGCTTGATGAACGTCTCCAGCGACGCGGTCCTGAAGGCGAACAAGAACCGGATGGCCTCGTCCCCGAACAGCTCGTAGTGCGGGAACCGCTGGGCGATCAACGGGACCAGGCCCCGCCAGGTGCTCGGATCCTGCGTCACGGGAATCACGATACGCCCGTTTCAGATCAAGATCAGGCCGCGCGCGCGAAACGGCTCGACCCACGTGGTGTCCTCGAACGTCGACAGCTTCGGTGGACCTTTCTCCCACTGACTCGGATGACAGCGCGCGAGCTGCTCGGCGAGACGCTTCGGTGCCTGCTGCGAGTGGACCTCGCCGTACTCGGTGCCGACGCTGAGCAACCCGCGAGACCACTGCGGCACCCCGCCCAGCCAGCACAGCCGCGCCTCGCCCTTGATCGCGCCTGGGTGCGGCTCGCGCATCACCCGCGAGACGAGGTCGGGACCGTTCGTGGGCCGGGGTACGTCGCCCGGCTTGAACCACGACAGGATGTCGCGTTCGAGATCCTCGCCTCGGGCATAGGCCTCGATCGCGGCCTGCAGCGCGTTGTAGACCGTGATCGAGGGCGGCTCCCCGACCACGGTCTCGTACTGGAGCGTGTCGTTGGCGAACCCCTTGAACTGCGAGGCCTTGATGCGGATCCCGTAGAGTTCGGGCTTCTTCGCCACGGGGGCGTGGGCGGTCAGCGAGAAGACATGGAAGAACCCCGACTGCAGGATGTCGGCCGCCGCCATCTGGCGCAGGATCTCGAGGCTGTTGATCGTGTCCTGCCGGGACTCTCCCGGAAACCCGTACATCGAGTACGCGTGGGTCAGGATCCGGGCCTCCTTGAACGCCTGGAGCACCTTGATCACCTGGGGAACGGTGATGCCCTTGGCGATCTTGGTGAGGACCTCGTCGCTGCCGACCTCGATCCCGCCCGTCACGGCGACCATCCCGCCCGCACCGAGGAGCCGGCAGCGGTCGGGCGTGAAGTACGAGTCGTAGCGGATGTTGCCCCAGCACCGGTACGAGCGACCGCGGCGCAGGAGCTCGAGCGACAGCGCGACCATCAACGAGGGCGGGGCCGCCTCGTCGGTGAAGTGAAAGCCAAACAGGCCGGTCTGCGCGTGCATCGCGTCCATCTGATCGGCGAGCTCGCGGGCCGACATCGGATCGAACTCGCTGATGTAGGGCAGCGTGATGTCGCAGAACGTGCACTTCTTCCAGGAGCAGCCGTGGGCGGCGGTGATCTTGAGAGACGGGCCTTCGCTCTGCAGGCGCGAGACATGGTTGCGCCGGTACAGCAGGCTCACGTAGCGCTGCATCGCCAGGCCGTCGTAGTCCGGCGCCGGCAGGTCCCCGAACCGTGGCGCCGCACAGCCCGTGGCGGCGGGGTGAACCACCACCTTGCCGTCGACGCGCTCGAACGTCTTGCTCAGCGGCGCGTCCAGGTCCCCCTGCATGCGCGCGAGGAGCTGCGGCAGCGGGAGCTCGCCATCGTCGAGCGCCACGTAGTCGACGCTGTCGAACATGCGCGGATCGCCGAGATCGCGCAGCTCGGTCGACGGGAACCCGCCTCCGAGCGCACGCCGGGCGCCGGGCCGGTGCGCCGCGAGCCAGTTGCCGATGACGAGGGCGCCCATGAGGTTTCCAGGGAACGGGCACGTCAGGCACACGAGATCGACATCACCCGCGATGCGCTCGTCGGCGACCTCGAGCATCATCTGCTCGTTCAGGTTGGGCGGGCGCGCGAGCTCGTCGGCCAGCAGGTCGAACACAGGGAGGGACTCCGTCAGCTTCTCGCCGTAGTTCGTCAGGTTGAAGTGCGGGCTGATGGTGACGTTGAACAGCGAGACGAGGTCGATGAACATGAACGCCACCAGGTGGCGAGCGAGGTCCCCCTTGCCCCACTTGCCGAACGCGCCCCGATAGGTGCCGACCGGCTCGCTCCGGAACCTCGGCCCCTCGGGGAGGAAGTCCCCCCGCGCGCTCCGGTGCGCCAGCCCGAGGTCACGGCCCGCCGAACTACTTCAAGGACGGGATCCAGCCGCTGAGCGCCCTCGTCGAGACCGACTGGATGCCGTTCACGTTCTCGATGAGCTGGCAGGTCACCCGGCCCAACCTGCCGATCCGGTTCGAGAAGGGAGAGCCGTTCTGCTTCTTCTTCCCGGTCCCGCGCGGCGGGGTCGGCGCCTGCGAGCCCCGGCTGGAGACGCTGTCGGTGGATCCCGCGATCGAGGAGCAGTACCGCTGGGCGGCCGCGCGCCGCGCGCTCGACGACATGATGGCCGAATCGCCGAGCGAGAAGTTTCAGAGCTGGTACCGGAGCGGCATGTTGCCCAAGCAAGACAGCGGCGAGGCGCCTTCGCACGAGACGCGGATCGTCGCCCGCCCGTTTCAGCGACGCTGAAGCCGGCGGTCGATGATCATCAGCATCACGATCCGATCCCCCTCGCCCTCGTTCTTCGACTCGTGCGGCAGCGTGTAGTCGAACAGCATCAGATCGCCATCGACGAAGTCGTGGCGCTGCCCAGCGACGACGATGTGACTGTTCGCGCCGCCATCGTCAAGCGTCAGAATGCCAGTGAGGTACGGATTCCAGTGTGCGTGCTGCGCGATGTGCGTGCCGGCCACCAGGCGCGAGAACGCGAACGCCACCACGTAGGCGATGGCCGAGCACCGCGCGGTCGCGATCGGCGCGAGAGCGCGGGCGCGGGCATACACCTCCGCGGGGATCAGGTGCGCGTCCTCGGCCTCGGGAACCAGAGGCAAGATCCATGACTGACTGGCGGGATGGCCGAGCACGGGCCCGAGTTCGTCGAGCGCCTGACGCGCTTCATCGCGGATCGTCGGCCATTCGCGCTGGAGCTCGACGAGCTCCGGAAACTCCCCGGCTGCGTAGAAAGTGCGGCGCACGCCGCGTGACCCGATCGTCGTCATCGGTTGGAGGATACGTCACGGCTTTCGAAACACGAAGCGCACGTATCGCGATCGGCCGGGCTCCAGCGCCGTCGTTGCGTAGACGGCCGAGAAGAAGTCGAGGTAGTGCGCACGCTCGCGGACGGTCACCTGGTCGGCGAGCGCGGTCGCGAGATCTCGGCGCGAGGCCGCGAGTGCGGCTCGCACCCCCTCGGTCAGATCCTCGCGGTCGCGCTGGAGGAGCCCCGTCCAGGCGATCCGATCGGCGATCCTGTCCACGATCTCGGGGGGCCCGAAGTACGCGACAGCCAGCGCCCCACCGGGCCGCAACACGCGGTGCACGCCGTCCGCGAAGGCGCCGAACGGACGGTAGTACTTGCACGACTCGACGTTGACCACGGCATCGAAGCTGGCGTCCGCGAACGGCAGCCGCTCCGCCAGCGCGTGCTCGAACGACAGGCCGGGCGCCGCGTGGGCGGACCGGCAGAACAGCACGTTCGAGTTCGTGCCATCGGACCCGACGACCGTGCGAGGGGCCTGCGTCCGCGCGATCCAGGCGGCGCCGCCACCGCGACCACAGCCGATCTCGAGCACGTCGCGATCGACGAGCGAATGCCCCGCGACCACCCGCTCGTAGAGCCGCTGCGCAGAGGCGCCGAACGCCTCGACCACGGCGAGCGATTCCGGAGGACGCCAGCCGTAGTTCATGAACGTGAACCAGCGATCCGGAAACACCTGTGCGAACAGGCTGTACTTGTGAAACGGCGTCGTCATCCCCGCAGCCAGGGTGACGAGGTGCGTGGCGACATCGGTCGGCGCGAGCGCGGGCGCGGTGGGGCAGCGCGTCGTGACGGCGGTCGCGATGTTCGCGTCGCGATCGACCTCACCCACGGGGTAGCGGTCGGCGGCGACGATCAGGCAGTGGACCTGCTCGGGCGTCAGTGGTGCGAGGGCTGCGAGATCGAGTTCGTGACCTGTCACGACACGAGCAGCCCGGGGTTGCAGAGGCCGTCGGGATCGACGGTCTGCTTGAGCTCGGCCCACCGGGTCCAGGCGCACCCGAACTGTGCACGCACGCGCTCGCGATCGGGCTCCACCGACATCAGGTAGAGCCGCCCCCCGACATCGACCGCGCGCGCCGCGATCCGTCGAACCGGCTCGACGAGCGCCTCGACCTCCGCCGGTGGCACCATCGGGCGGAGCGCGATCATCAGGTTGTACGCAGCATCGGGGACCGGTACGAGCGGTAGCGCCTGGCGGGGAACGAGCGCGAGCGCCGCGCCATGCCGCATGTACGGCAGGATGCCCGAGCGGTGGATCTCCTCGTTGATCCGGTTCCACGCGTCGAGTCCCGCTGGCAACGGCAGCACCACCTCGATCGCGGGGCACGCGTATCCCCAGCCAGGATTCCCGTCAGCGCGCAGGTGCGCGAGAAGGTCCACCGTCGCGAGGTCGGTCCACTCCGCGGGCTGCAGCAGCTCGAAGCCTGGCTCGGGGGTGAGCGTCTCCCCGTCGAACCGGCCACAGATGCCCTCGATGGCATTGCTCTCGCGCCAGAACACGCGGACACGCGCGTAGTCGTAGATCCGCAGCGCACTCATCATCACCGCATCGCGGACGAACTGCCCGATCGCCTTCCATTCGAGCCGGCGCACCGCGAGGGTGTAGCCCGCGCGCAGCGTGGGCATCGTGACCTCGGTGATCGCGCCGAGCTGCCCTCGGCCCGCGAGCGCGTACCTGAACAGCTCGTCGTCGGGTCCGAGCTCGTGGCACTCGCCGGAGGGGGGTGACCAGCGTCAGCGCGCTGACGCTCGCGGTCTGCAGCCCGTAGATGTGGCTCGTATCTCCAAACCCACCCACGGCGAGCGTCCCACCGACCGACGAGAACGCGTTGGTCGTCAGGGCGACCGGGCGCCGATCCGGAAGCAGATGCTCGACGAGATCGAGCCAGTACGTTCCGGCTCGGACCCGCACGACACCGCTGGTCGGGTCGTGCGCCACCACGCCGGTGAGGCGCCCCAGATCGATGACCGCGCCACCCTCGATCAGCGCCTGCCCACCGGAGCTGTGACCGCTGCCCCGGAGCACGTAGCGGATCTTGCGGGCCTGCATCTCGCGCAGCGCGGTGGCGACCTGCGCCTCGTCCGCTGGCGTGATGACGACGCCCGGGGTGCGCAGGACGCAACGACCGAAATCGATGCGAACGTCGGAGCGGAAGTCCGACGAACCGACCAGCTCGTCGGGCCAGCGCACGGCGATGCCCGTTCGATCCGCCCATGTCGTGAGCTCGCTGCGAGGGATCATCGGTAGATGTACGCGTAGGGGGAGTCGTCATCTTCGAGGAGCGCAGGCTGCGCGTCGCCGTACCCCGCCCGCAGCTCGACCGAGAGCTTCGACAGCGCCGCCAGCACGAGCTCGAGGTGATCGCTGCGCAGGCCCTCGAGCGGCAGCGACTGACGCACCACCCCGAACTTCGCGAGGAGGCTGATCGTCCCGACCGGGAGATCGGAGTTTGCGACGAGCGCCGGGCGAGGCCGGAGCTCGAGGTCGGCGCACAGCTTGATCGCGACCACGAGCCACGCGGCCCCGCTCGGCGCGCGCAGGATGTAGCCGCCGAACGGAATCGCTCGGCCTTCGTGGCGATACGTCATCCGCAGCCGGTCGCCCGGGAAGGTCCGGACGTCGACGTGATGCGTCACGAGGTACGCGATCAAGTCCTGCCAGCGAAACAGGTCGACGGTCGCAGGGGGCATACGTGGCCCGAACATATCACTCACGCAGGGACGGGCGGGCGAGCTTGGGCTCGATGATCATGAGCAAGACGAGGCGCTCCTCGGTGCCCTCGTTGCGCGATCCATGCGGAAGCGTGTAGTCGAACACGATGTACTCGCCGTCGACGAACTCCCGGCGCTCGCCTCCGACGGTGATGTGGCATCCCGCACCACCCTGCAGACACAGCATCGCGACGAGGTGCGGATGCCAGTGCTCGTGGATCGGGATGTCGGTCCCCGGGACGAGGCGCGAGATCGCGAACGAGACGATGTAGGGTACGGCGGACACCAGGCTCGTGATCGTTGGCGCGAGCTCCCGCGCCTGGCCGTACAGCCACTCGACCTCGGGTGCGCGATCCTCCGGCACCGGGACCAGCGGGATCACGTACGTGGGGCCGACCTTCTCCATGTGGTTGCCCAGGGTCTCGACCACGGCCTTCGCCTCGGGGCCCAGGTCCCGCCAGCGTGCGCGGATCCCGGCGAGGTCCGGCTAGCGTGCCGGATCATAGAACGCGCGCCGGCGGGACTTCACGGCGTGCGCGCCCCCTCCAGGATCGCGGCCGTGAGGCACGCGATGGTGTCATCGAGGGCCGCGGCCAGCAGCGCGCCCAGTGGCAGGAGCTGGCGCAGCGACAGCTCGACGTCGACCATGCCGAGCGACCCGATCGGGAGCTCGAAGTTCTTCGCCAGCACCGGGCGAGACGGCGCCTGCCCGCCGCGGGTCAACACGCCGCGAACCTCGAGCCACGGCCTGCCGAGCACGTCGATCGGGCGCAGCTCGACCACCGCCGCCGCACCCTCGGCCGCGACGCCGATCCGGCCGTCGGCCTCGCGAGCGCCATAGGTCGCGTGCACGTGGTCACAGAGCTCGCCCCAGGATGCCAGCCGCTTCGGCGCTTCCCCCACGGACGAGATCCTGGCATCGAGTGTCATTCGGGCGGCGGCAATGAGCATTCCGCTTTGACAGCGGGCGCGCGACTGGTGATGCTCCGGCCGAGTCGTACATCGACGACTGGGCGGGCCTCGTCGCGAGCCTGCAAGCACACCACCGCGGCGTCCAGACCTTCCCGGGCGATCGGCTCCGGTTCGGCTACGACCACGAAGGCATCGAGTACGCCATCGGGGCCCGGGTGTTGCTGTCCGCGACCCGAGCACCATGGATCTCGTTCGCGACCAAGCTGTGCATGGTGGAGCAGTTCCGGACCCGCTCGGCGCTCGTCGCGAACGCCGATCTCCCGTTCGGAGCGCTCGCCATCGCCGGCGATCACGCGGTCCTGCGCCAGTCGTTGCCCTTGCGCGGGCTCGCCGAGGCCGACCTCGAGCAGGCCTTGCGCGCGCTGGTCATGTTCGCAGCACAACTCCGCGCGATCGCGGTCGCCGAGGACGTCGACATCGATACGCCGTATGCGTATCTGTTCGCGTGATCAGCGCAGGATCGGCAGCCGGTGCGCCCGCGGCTCCGTCGGAGGGGGCGCCACGGGTTGCCCGCGGATCCGCTTGAGCGCGATCACGGGATCGGGCGCGACCGCGAGCGCGAGAAACTTCTCGCCGTCCTGTTAGACGAGGCGCTGGCCAACGAGTCGCGCGAGGGTTCCGTCCAGCGCAGAAGCATGATCCCGCGAGTCGCCCGCGAACATCGCGTGGATCTCGGGCAGCCTGCGGATCCGCAAGCAGTAACGATAGAGCGCGGCCTCCTCGCCGTGCAGTTCGAAGGTGTCGGAGTCCTCCAGGCGACGCCGGTAGATCCGCAGGTAGCTGCCGCCGTCCTCGTAAGCCAGCGGGTGCGGCCGATACTCCGACGTCCACCGGGTCACGCGCTCGACGACCCTCGACCAGTCGGCTGTCTCCGTGTGGTCGAAGCTGAGCTGAAACGTCGCGAGCGTCGCGAGCACCGCAGGGTCGATCACCGCGGCATAGAGGTCGTGCTTACGCACGTTGACGACGCCGGCGCGCTCCGGGAACTTGGCGACGACGCGGTCCCACCAGCAGCCGCGCGAACCCTCGATCGGGAGGAAGCCATGCCCGGTCGGCGCGACGCGCTCGTAACAGGCGTCGTAGTTGGGGATCGGCAGTGCGTCGAGGTCATCGACCTGCCACATCCCGCTCTCCCCGGCCGCGATCTGCCGCGAGACCACACCGCGAGGTGGCCGCTCGCCGAGCGCCTGGGTCGCGAGCCGGGTACACAACGCGTGGAACGGAAGCTCGCCCTCCCCGCGAACGATGTAGTCGACCCACGGGTAGGTCGCGAGCACCGAGTCCGCCATCGAGACCGGACTCACCGTCGAGCCCCCGAGCACGATGATCGCGGTCGGCGCCACGGCCTTGATCCGCTGCGCGAGCGCGATGTTCGCGAACAGCTGGGAGAAGCTCGTCGTCAACCCGACGACGACACCGTCCCAGCTGCGGGATGCGACGATCGTGTCGAGGTGCCCGTCGAGCGTCGAGCGCAAGATGCTGATGACCGTGTTGACGTCCTGGCCGCGCGCAGCGCGGGTCGCGAGCGCCTTGCCGAGCAGGGATCCGGGGGCGACGCCCGCCCAGTACGCCGTGAGCTGGTCGGCCCGCTCGGGGTACAACAGCGTGGCGTAGACGCGCTCTCCCTCGAAGTCGCTCACGGCGACCGCCTGATAGAACGCGAGATCCGAGGCTGCGATGTCGAGGTACGCGTACTCGCTCGTGAACTCCCAGCCAGGCTCGCGCTCGCGCATGTAGGCGACGAGCGCGCCGAGCGAGGCCTGCGGTCAGGTCGCGTCTGCCCACGGCATGGAAATCAAGGAGATCCTCACGTGGCGACCAAGGATACTACCAGTGCATCAGCGCCAGGGGTGATGGAACCGCGCTCCCGTCGAGCGGCGTGAGCCGCCGCCAGCCACACCCCATCACTACGCGGTGGTATCCGTCCTGGGTAGTGCGTGGCACAGTGCGCCCGTGGCGAACAAACCGAACAGGACCTGGCTCGTGGGTGCGTGCATCGGCATTGGTGTTGTCGGGACCAACGTCGTTGCCAAGGGGGAAGGCTACGGGATGCGCACCGGCATCGGCATCGGCGTGGCGTTCGGCGCCGCGATCGTCCTGTTCGGGCTCGCCGCGCTGATCGATAAATCCACCGCCAAGTGATATCGTCACTCCGTGGAAGACGCTCGGATTGAGACCTGGCGCGATGTCTGTGTGCATGTCGCCTCGACCAGCGCCGTCAGCGCGACTGGCGATACGCAGGCCGACGTGACCGTCCGGCTGAGCGAGGACCGAGCCGCGACGCTGCACCTGCGGGCGGTCGAACTTGATGGTGTCACCTGGCTCGAGGTGAGTGGGGCGATTGGCAAGCTCGCCTCGACGTCCCCCGTCGGGCTCCTCCAGCGCAACGCCATCCTCGCCGTCGGCGGCCTCGCGGTCGCGCGTTCGGGCGAGCTCTTGATCCGCCAGGTGCTGCCCCTCGCCGGGCTCCGGAGGATCGACCTCGACGAGACCCTGCTCACCCTCGCCGAGCAGCAGGTCGTCGCGCAAGGCGCTCTCCAGGCTGCCATCGACGCGAAGCGATGACGACCGAGTCCGCCAGCAAGTAGCTGATCCGGCGGATGGTCGCCGAGGTGTTCAACGCCGGGCGCGTCGATGTGATCGATCAGCTCTATGCGCCGGGGCTCACCGACGGGGTCAAGGCGCTGGTCACGATGCTGCGATCGGGGTTCCCCGACGTGACCATGGAGATCGAGCACCTGATCGAGGAAGGCGACAAGCTCGCCTGCCGGTGGAACGTGAGCGGCACGCAGCAGGGCTGGTTCAACGGCGTGCCACCGACGGGCGTTCGCGCCACCTGGAGCGGCACGTCGATGTATGGCGTCGCCGACGGCAAGATCATCGTCGTGCTGTCGAACTGGGACCTCTACGGCCTGCTCCGTCAGCTCCGCGCGGGCATGCGCTAGCCGCCGAGTTCGACGAGGGCATACTTCGCGAGCCACAGCAGGTGCCGGCGCGCGACCGCGAGCGCGAGCCGCCGGCGCGCGACCAGCTGCTGCTCGAGAGCGGCGAACGTCAGCGTGGCGCCCGGCGCGGCGACGAGCAGGTGCAGCGCCTCGATGGCAATCGCCGGATCGACCGTGCCGTGTGACGCGGGCATCATGATCTCGCCGGTGGCGACGTCCATCCCGACGGGCGTGGGGCGCACCAGTTCGTCCCCCGTGAGTGCGCGGGTGGCGTAGTGGCGGAACGCCGCCCAGAAGGCAGGATCGCCGTAGGTCGGGCGTGGATCGGCGCCACGCGAATCGGCCTGGGCGATCGCGGACAGCTCGCGCCACAGCGCCTCGTGGCGCGCGATCACGACCGGCCACGAGAACTCGGCGAGGGCCCGGACACGCGACGCCTCACCCATGGAGCGACGAAGCGCGGGCTGTTCGATCAGGGTGCGGAGTGCGCGGTAGAGGCGCTGGGGATCGACGACGACCGACTGCGCGAGGGCGAGGTGGTCGAGCCACTCGCGGGCGAGCAAGGGCGAGGCGAGCGACAGGTCCTCGTCGCAGGCGGCCCAGGTCGTCGGGATCAGGAACCCGGTCTCGCCCTCGACGACGGTCTCACGATAGCCATCCCAGTCGGCCACGACCTGGGGGGTCCCGCTCGCCATCGCCTCGAGTGGCGTCAGGCCAAACGCCTCCTGGATGTTGTCGGCGGGCGAGACGAACACGTCGGCCGCGCCCATCATGAGGTGAGGCATGCGTGGCTCGAGCACGATGCGAACGCGTGACCGAAGCGCGCGCGCGTCGACGTGCCGTTCGAGCGCCTGCCCCGCGCCGTCGCGTTCGCTGCCCGCGAGCACGAGCACGAGATCGGTGGTTGGGAGGTCGCGGACGAGACGCGAGAACACGTCCAGCAGCGGTACGAGGTCTGCCTTGTCGGCCGCCGAGAACCGGCCGAGGTACAGCAGGATCGTCGCGTCAGCGGGCCAGCCAAGTTGCGCGCGCAGGTCGCCGCGGTCCCGCGGGCGCCAGACGTCGGTGTCGATGCCGAGAGGCAACACGTCGAGCCGCCCGCGATAGGCGAGGCGCGCACCGTGCGAGCTGGCGAACCGGTCGGCGACGATGTCGAGGATGGTCGTGATCGCCTGACGCGCCGCCACGCTCGAACAGATCACGGAGTCATACGGGCGCGTGTCGTCGAGCAAGATCCGGAGGAACGTGTCGTGCAGCATCGCGCGGTAGCTGAAGCTGTGGTGCAGCAGCGTGATCGGGAACGCCCGGGTGGCATACGCCTGGCGCACCCGGAACATGGCGCCCGTCCCGAGATCTGGCTCGTGGTAAGCGAGCAGTTCGCCACACGTGGCGGCCTCGGCGAGCTGCGCCTGCGGCGAGACCTCGACGGAGCGGAGCGGCGTGGCACGCCGGCTGCCGAACTCGGCGACGAGCGCGCGCGCGCGGCCGACGAGGGGCGCGGCCGTGAACAGGCGCAGCCGGTCGAGGGTGGTATGCTCGACGAGCGCGCGAGAGAACGCGCGGATCCACACCCGCGCACCGAGAACGAGGCCGTCATTCGCCCGATCGACCGGGTTGATCGGCATCGCCAGCGCGAGCGATGGCGGCCCGATCATCGTCAGCGGAACATGCCCACGTGAGGTCCGGCCGGAGCATGGAGCGCGGCCGCGGTGGTTGCGAGGACTTGCAGCGCGTGAGCCAGATCGGCCTCGCGGAGGCCGTCGAGCGGTAGGGTCTGCCGGAGCACGACCTGATCGCCCGCGATCGCGAGCCCTCCGATCGGGAGGGTCGCGCTGACCACCAGGGCGGTGCGCGCGCGCAGCCGATCGACGGGGCACACCTTGACCGCGACCGCGAGCCACAGCCCTCCGGCCGCGGACCGGCATGGCCAGCCGCCGAACGAGACCTCCGTGCCGTCGTGATCCGCCGTGAAGCGGAGGAGGTCACCAGGGAAGGTCCGGACGTCGAGGTACAGCCTCTGGAGCAAGGAGATCAGGTCGGGCCACTGCATCACTCAAGCTCCGTCGTCGTGCCTGTCCATGTTGCCACAACGGGGAGCGCGAGGGTGGCGGCGGTCGTCGCGTGCTCGACCACGATCGCCGCGGGGTGGGGCGGGACACGCAACACCGCCGCGAGCTCGGACCACCGCACGAGCGGCGTCACGCCCCTGATCCGCGCCTCGCACATGAAGCTGCGCGGGCTCGCGTGTGCGCGCTCGTTCGGGACGAGCAGCGCGCCGACCGTGGGTGCGGCCCAGGCCCCGAGCCGCGCAGGATCGACGGCCGCCGGAGCCACGATCGCCACGGCAACCTCCGTCGAGGTCGCGGCCGGGACGATCGTGCCGTACAGCGGAGGACGCTCGTCGAGGGCGGCAATCGCCTCGCGATGAAGCGTGATCCGGCCGTCGCGCCAGCGCACGAGGCCCGAGTCAGCGACGGCCCCCGAGCCGAGCGCTTCCTTCCAGTCCCAGCCGAGCGCACTGGCGAGGTCGATCGGGGTGATCGTGGCGGCCCCTCCGAGGTAGGCCCCGTAGAGCATCGCGACCGCCTGGCCGACCGTCCCGGACAGGCGCAATCGCTCGACCATGTCGTCGAGGATGCCTCGGCCGATCGCTGGCGGCTCGCGATGCGAGCCCGCCTTGATGGCGCGTGCCCAGCTGGCGAGCTCCGCACGCCAGCCTCCAGGATGCATCCGCCGCACGTCGTGCGGCGCGCGCTCGACCTGCCGAGGTGCGACCTCCACCTGCCGAGGCGCGACCTCCACCTCCACGAGGGCGGGCTTGGTCCCGTCGGGGGCGGGCTTGGCCCCGTCGGAGGCGTACCGATCACGCCACGCGGCGAGGCGCTCGTCGATGTCCTCGCGGGTCCAGCGCGCCGGCGCGCTCCCGCCCGCGACGACACGCCGCGGCGCCTCCCCAGGATCAGCCCCCGGAGGAACGTCCTTCCCGCGCACGGGCGGCGGCTCGCCCTGAGAGGCCTCGTCACTGGATGCGGGAACAGCGGAGATCGCGACCTTGACCAGTTCCACCGGACCACCCACCGGCTTGATCACGAGCGTGTGTCCGCGCCCGAGCCACGCGATGTCGGTCACCGGTCGGGGATCGATCTTGACGACCGCCGAAGCGCGCGTCAGGTCGACGATGTAGACGCCACGGGTCCGTGCGCCGATCAGCGCGATCGTGTCGCCATTATCGTGAGCGTCAACCGCGGCGACCGGCTCCGGAAGCTCGATCCGGCGCGTCGACCGCGACGTCAGCATCACGATATCGATGGACGCGGGCTCGCCCCTCGGGATCAACCAGATGCGCACCGCGTTGCCACCCAGGAACAACGGGTCGAGCGGACGATCGAGCCGGAGGCGGCGTGCGGGTGCCTTCGTCAGTGCGTCCCACTCCTCGATCGCGCCGCTCACCGTGAGCACGAACCCGTGAGCACCAAGCCGACCGGCTGCCGTGACCTCCCCACGGACCGGCATGGGCAGCGCGACGGGGTCGGGTGCAGTCACGTCGACCACGAAGGACGAGGTCCCAGCAGTCAGGAGGACGTAGCTTCCGGAGGTGCACGCAAGCCGCACAGCGACGCGAAGCTGCACCTCGCCGAGCTTGGTTGGCCCTGCGGGGTCGACGATGTGGAGCATGGACGTCCCGCGGGTCCGGCTGAGCACCGCGACCCGCCCCGTCTCGCCGACGAAGTCGACATCGTGGTCGTCGAGGTCACCCGGGATGCCGAGCTCCGCGGTCACCTCCAGACCTGGCGCGTTCAGGATCACGACCTTCCCCGACTCGATCACGGCGATGGCGGAGCCGCGCAGGTCCGCGACCACCCGGGCTTGCTCGCCCTCGCCTCCTGCACCCTCACGCAGCATCGAGATCGAGTCTAACCAGAATCGTCGCCTTGTGGAGCCCGGAAACGGGGGCGAGTTCGAGGGCTGATGTTACTCTCTGCCGGGTGAGCGAGTTTGATCACCGCCCTCTCGATGAAGACTTCGAGGCCGAGCGGAACGTCGAGACCCCGAACATGCTCGAGGCGGACTACCTCGAGAGGGATCTCCAGGGCGCGGCCGAGGCCGAGGGCGCCGAGGTGGTCAAGGATGCGATCGCGCAGGTCGTCCATCGGACGGCCCCTCCCGAGGCGCTGATCGCGTGGATCGACGAGCTCCGCGATCCCGAGGTGTTTCCTCTGCCTGACGCCGAGGTTCCCGCGGGCTTCATCCACGACTTCGAGGCGGACACCGAGATGGCGGGCGGTACGCCCGCCGCCCGCGACGCAGACGACGGCGATGACGTGCCGATCGACGCGCCGGGCGCACACGCGGGGGGTAGCGACGACGACGATGCGTCGGACTACCTGTTCTCGGCGACGCGCCGGCGCCGAGCCGAAGAGGAAGACGGCGATCCGGATGCAGACCTGGGCGACAAGGTGGTACCGGTGGCGGCCGCCAAGGCTCCGAAGCCTTCGTCGTCGAACAGACCCTGAACTTGTTTCCGTCCCAGGCGCGCCCAGGGTAAGCTTTCCTCGGGGATGGACGCTCAATCGGACACGAAAGTCATCGTCGACCAGTGGTTGGCCGCGGAGCTGAACCGGATCTGGCTCCTGTCGGAGCGCGTGCTTCGAGCGTTCCAGCGCGCCCAGATCCGGCCGCAGCCAGGGCACCCGTCACTCGCAGAGACCGAGGCGATCCTCGCCGCGCGGCGCACGGCGAGGCTGGGCGACGCGCAGCCCGGCGTGGATGACGAGGCCTCGCTCGGCAAGGCGCTGGAGGACGTCGAGGCCAGGCTCGGACCGCTGCGTAAGAAGGCGCTGCTCGGCCGGCTCGTCGAGAACCTCGATCTCCGTCCGCTCGAGGTCGAGACGCTCGTCGTCGCCATCGCGCCGCACCTCGACGCGCCGCTCGCCGAGATCTTCAACGCGCTCAAGGGACCGTCCACGAGCCGCCGGGGTGTCGACCTCGCCCTCGTGGCGCAGCTGTTCCGGCTCAAGCGTTCGGAGCGCGTGTCGCTCCTCGACGCGCTCGATCCCGAGCGTCCCCTCCTCCGCTGGCGCCTGCTCCAGGTGCTGCCTGCAGAGGCGTTCGAGGCCTTCAGCTCGATGGGCCACCGCGCGTTCCGGCCGACGTTCGATCTCGTGTCCACGCTGTGTGGCCGGACCGCGCTCGCGCCCGAGCTGATGCGCGTCGCGAAGCTCACGCGCGCCGAGCCGACGCTGGACGACCTCCGGTTCGACGATGCCCAGCGCGCGGAGGTCTCGGCGTTCTGCCAGGCGGCGAAGAGCGACCTCGGAGCCGAGGGACCGTGGATGGTGGTGTGGGGCCCCGCCGGGATCGGGAAGCGCACGGTGGCCGGGCGGATCGCCGCGTTCGGTTCGCGCCCCCTGATCGCGTTCGATCCTTCGACCGTCGACCGCGCGACGTTCGATGACGTGTTCGCGCGCGTGCAGCGCGAGGCGCTGGTCCGTGCGGCGATGCTGTACGTCGGCCCGTTGCCAGCCGAGCTCCTGGCCAACGGCGGCCGCGAACTCGCGCGCCGCCTGGTCGACTACCGCGGCCCGCTGATCCTCGGCGTCGATGACTTCCAGCCCCCGAGGCTCAGCGTCGACCACGCGCTGTGGGAGCTCCAGCTCCGACTCCCGAGTGAGCCGATCCGCGTGCAGCTCTGGGAGACCGCGCTGCCGAAGGCCTGCCGGGCACCGGATGTCCAGCTCGATTCGCTCGCCCGCGCGTTCAACCTGACCCCCGGAGAGATCACGCGCTCGGCCGAGGAGGCCAAGGCGATCGCCCAGCGCGACCAGGGCCGCATGGTCACCCACGCCGACGTCCGCGGGGGTGTCGATCGGCGCCTGCGCAACGACCTCGGAGAGTTCGCCCGCCGGATCACGGTGTCGACGACCTGGGCGGACCTCGTGCTGCCGCGTCACGACATGGCGCGCGTCGACGAGTTCATCAGCCGCAAGCGCTACCAGGATCAGGTCTACAGGACCTGGGGCTTCGGCGATCGGGTCGGCTATGGCAAGGGGCTGATCGGGCTGGTCTCGGGCCCCCCCGGTACGGGCAAGACGATGCTCGCGGGGCTGATCGCGCAAGCGCTCGACCTCGACATGTACCAGGTCGATCTCGCGCAGGTCGTGTCGAAGTGGGTCGGCGAGACCGAGAAGCAGCTCGGCAAGGTCTTCGATCAGGCCGAGCGCGCGCACGCGGTGCTCCTGTTCGACGAGGCCGACTCGCTGTTCGCGAAGCGCACCGAGGTCAAGGGCGCCAATGACCGCTACGGCAACATGGCGACGAACTACCTCCTTCAGCGCCTCGAGCAGTACACCGGCGTCGCGGTGCTGACGACCAACAAGGACGCCGCGCTCGACGAGGCGCTCCAGCGCCGCCTCACCCTCCACCTCCGGCTCCAGATCCCCGATATCGAGGAGCGCATGCGTCTGTGGCAGACGTTCCTCCCGCCGCGGGCGCCGGTCGAACGCGATCTCGACCTGCCCCTGCTCGCGACCGAGTTCGAGCTGTCAGGCGGCTACATCAAGAATGCGGCGGTCCGCGCCGCGTTCCTCGCCGCGCAGGCCGGCGCACCGATCGGCATGGAGATCCTGCGCCTGGCCTCCGCGCTCGAGCTCGAGGACATGGGACGCGTCGTGTGGCAGCGCTCTTTCGACTCGAGCAACCCCATGCTCTGGATGAGCTGACCACGATGACCCGGGCGGGCTTCCAGGCGTTCGGGCGCGCCTGACGCGACCTGCGACGGCCCGCCCATGCACGGTCACGAGGCATTCACCTTCCTCCTCTCGCTCGCCGTCCTCCTCGGAGTGGCGAGGCTGCTCGGCGAGCTCGCGCGGGCCGGAGGGATCCCTCTCGTCGTCGGCGAGATCACGACCGGCATCCTGCTTGGGCCAACCTGCCTGCGGCGCCTGTGGCCCGAGGGACACGCGTGGCTGTTTCCGGACGGCCGCGCCTCCGACATGCTGTCCGGATTCACGACGGTCGCGGTCGTGCTTCTGCTCGTCATCGCAGGGCTCGAGGTGGACCTCGGCGTCATCCAGCGCCGCCGGAGGAGCGTCCTCACCGTCGCGTCGCTGGGGATCCTGATGCCGCTCGCCGGCGGCTTCGTACTCGGGCAGATGGTTCCGGACTCCATCGTGGGCACGTCCGGCGACCGGACGCTGTTCGCGCTCTTCATGGGCGTCGCGCTCTCGATCTCCGCGCTCCCCGTCATCGCGAAGACGCTCTTCGATCTCGGACTCTTCAGGACCGACGTCGGGCTCCTCGTGATGGCCGTCGCGATGCTGGACGATATCGTCGGGTGGATCGCGTTCAGCGCCCTGCTGGGGCCGATGCGCGGCCACCAGGTCGAGGTCGCGGTCCTCGGTCAAACCGTGGCGCTCGCCATCACCTTCGCGATCATCTGCCTCGTCCCGGGCCGGCGCATCGTCGACCACCTGATCGGCCGGCTCGAGGCGCAGTCCGATCATGCGGCCGGCCGGGTCCTGTCGCTCGTCGCCGTGCTCGCGATGCTGGGCGCGGCCTTCACGCAGGCGATCGGCATCCACGCCGTCCTCGGCGGGTTCATCGTCGGGGTCATGGTCGGGGACTCCCGTCGCCTCCAGGAGCGCACCCGGATCACGCTCCACCAGTTCGTCACGAACGTGTTTGCGCCCGTGTTCTTCGCGACCGTGGCGCTCCGTGTTGACTTCCTCGCTGCCTTCGACCCGGTGCTCTGCATGGCCGTGTTCGTCGTCGCCACCACGGCGAAACTCGTCGGCTGCGCAGGCGGCGCGAGGCTCAGCGGGCTCGGCTGGCGAGAGGCGCTCGCCGTGGGCTTCGGGCTCAACGCCCGCGGAGCGCTGGAGATCGTCCTCGCCCTCCTTGCCCGCGATGCGAAGCTGATCGACGATCGCGTGTTCGTGTCGCTCGTGACGATGGCGATCGGCACATCGCTGCTCGCCGGCCCGATGATGAAGCGACTCCTCGCTCCGAGGCTGGCGCCGCTCGCACCGCCGAGCAGCGAATAGAGACTGACGCTGACCGTTCGATCGCCGGCCCTCCAGCTTCCGGTCGACGCGCTCGACGACGGCATCACGCTCGATCCGCCGTGACGATCGGTCCCACGGGGGCTCGGCCCCCGCCCCACGCGGCAAGCCGCGGATGGTCCCCACCCCCGGTCGGGATCGCTGCGCAATCCCTCAGCCCTCGTCGGCCTCGGGCGCGGCGCCGGCTTTCTGCTCGCCGAACAGGGAGGTCACCACCGACATGAACAGCGCCTCGTCGGGCTCGAGGTGCTTGTGCTCGGCGTCGTGATCGGTGAGCGGCTCGAACTTCGGGATCAGCGCCAGGAGCTCGTCGCGGTGGCGGGCCAGCAGGGCGGACAGCTCGCCGAGCAGCGGCGCGAACGCCGGCTGCGCGGTGGGGTGCAGCGTGACCGCGAGGTCGGCGAGCCGGCCGGTCGACTCGGCGGCGGCCGCCATGCCCTGGCTGCGCTCGCCGATCGCCTTGATCAGCGCGACCGGGCACAGCATCGCCTGGGCGGCCTCGTTGGCCTCCTCGAGCATCTCCAGCTGCTGGGGATCGAGCGTCGGGACACCACCGGCACGCTTGTGCTTCTTGCGCTTCATGGAAGGGGCGCCACCCTACAACGTCGCCACGGGGTTTGCGGTACCGTCGGGGTCCGCATGTTGACGCTGCTCCGCGACGCCGAGGTCTACGCGCCCGAGCCCCTCGGCCGCCGCGACCTGCTCCTCGGGGGCGGCCGGATCCTCGCGATCGCCGAGCCCGGCATCACCGCCCCGGGAGCCGACGAACTCGACCTCGGCGGGCGCCGGGTGATCCCCGGCCTGATCGACGGCCACGTCCACCTCGGCGGCGGCGGCGGCGAGGCCGGCATGGCGTCCCGGGTGCCACCGATCATGCTCGGCGCCCTCGTGCGCGCCGGCATCACCAGCGTGGTCGGCCTGCTCGGCACGGACTCCACCACCCGCACCATCGAGGACCTGGTCGCCCGGACCCTCGGGCTGCGAGAGGAGGGGCTGTCCGCGTGGTGCTACACGGGCAGCTACCAGGTGCCGGTCCGGACCCTGACCGGCAGCATCCGAGGGGACATCTGCTTCGTCGATCCGATCATCGGCGTGGGCGAGCTGGCGCTGAGCGACCACCGGTCCTCGCAGCCCACCCTCGACGAGCTGCTGCGGATCGCCTCCGACTGCCACGTCGCCGGGCTGACCAGCAAGAAGGCCGGCATCGTCCACCTCCACCTCGGCGACGGCGCCCGCGGGCTCGCCCTGGTCCGCCAGGCGCTCGACACCACCGAGCTGCCGCCGCGCGTGTTCCAGCCCACCCACGTCAACCGCAACCCCACCCTGCTCGCCGAGGCGATCGCACTCGCGAGCAGCCACCGGGTGCCGATCGACGTGACCGCGTTCGACGAGACCGCCACCGACGCGATCGCCCGCTGCCTCGCCGACGAGGGGTTCCCGCACGAGCGGCTGACCTGCAGCTCCGACGGCGCGGGTTGCCTGCCGGTGTACGACGCGGACGGCCAGCTCGTGGAGATGGACGTCGGTCGCCCGGCGATGTTGCTCGGGGCGCTCGCCGATCTGCTCGCGTGCGGCCTGCCGCTCGAGCGGGTGCTGCCGATGTTCACCTCGAACGTGGCCGCCCAGCTCCGGCTGCCCCGCAAGGGCCGGCTGGCCGTGGGCCACGACGCCGACCTGGTGATCCTGGGTGAAGACGCCTCGCTCGATGGCGTGATCGCGCGCGGGCGCTGGATGATCCGCGAGAGAACACAGATGATGTTCGGGATGTTCGAGCGAGTGAAGCCGTGAGCCCTGCGCGCGTGGACTCGGACCAGCAGCGCGGCTGGATCGTCCCGGTCGGCGGCGCCGAGGACAAGATGAACGACGCGCGCGTGCTGCGTCGGTTCGTCGCCGTGTCCGGAGGCACCGCCGCGCGGATCGCCGTGATCCCCACCGCGTCATCGCTGCCCGACACCGGCGAGCGCTACGAGCGCCTGTTCGGAGACCTCGGCGCGGCGTCCGTCCGCGCCCTGCCCTACGCGGAGCGCGCCGACGCCAACCGCATGGACTGGCTGGACTACCTCGAGAGCGCCAGCGCGATCTTCCTGACCGGCGGCGACCAGCTCCGGCTGTCGACGATCCTCGGCGGCACCCAGGTCGCCCGGATGGTGCGGAGCTGCAACGCCCGCGGCGTCACCGTCGGCGGCACCAGCGCGGGCGCCGCGATCCTGTCCGAGCACATGATCGCGTTCGGCTCCGAGGGGGCCACGCCCCTGGCCGGCGCGGCCGTGCTCGCGCCCGGGTTCGGCCTGACCAACCGCGTGATCATCGACCAGCACTTCCGCCAGCGCGATCGCCTCGGCCGCCTGCTCAGCTCGCTCGCGTACAACCCGTTCGCGTTCGGCCTCGGGCTCGACGAGGACACCGCGGCGTTCATCGACGAGGACGACCGCCTCGAGGTGGTCGGCACCGGCGCCATCACGATCGTCGACGTGTCGGGCCTGACCCACTCGTCGATGGCGTCCGCCAAGCAGGGCGAGCCCCTGTGCATGACCGGCGTCCAGCTCCACATCCTGACCAACGGCGCCACCTACGACCTGCGGACCCGCGTCGCCATGCCCCCCGGAGTGTCATGAAGATCCTCGAACGGCGCGTCTACCGCGGCCCCAGCCAGTACGCCCACTTCCCGGTGATGCGCCTGACCGTCGATCTCGGCGCCCTCGAGGCGTGGCCGAGCGCGAAGCTCGCGGGCTTCAACGACCGGCTCCTCGCGGCGCTGCCCACCCTCGCGCAGCACAGCTGCTCGTACGGCGAGGCGGGCGGGTTCGTCCGCCGCCTGACCGAGCAGGAGGGCACCTGGCTCGGCCACGTGCTCGAGCACGTCGCGATCGAGCTGCAACAGCTCGCGGGCGCCAAGGTCACGTTCGGCAAGACCCGCTCGGCCGGCGCGACCGGCACCTACCACGTGGTGTTCGAGTACGAGGAGGAGCGCGTCGGGGACGCCGCCGCCGACCTCGGCCTCCGCCTGCTCCACGCCCTGCTCCCCGCCGAGCTCGAGGGCGGTGAGGGCGCCGCCGGCTTCGAGTTCAAGAGCGAGCTCGAGGACCTGATCACGCTCGCCGAGCGCCGGCAGCTCGGGCCCTCGACCAGCTCGCTCGTGCGCGCCGCCGAGGCCCGCGGCATCCCGTGGATCCGGCTCAACGACTACTCGCTGGTCCAGTTCGGCCACGGCAAGTACCAGAAGCGGATCCAGGCCACGATCACGAGCGAGACCCGCCAGATCGCCGTGGCGATCGCCTCCGACAAGGAGGAGACCAACCGCATCCTCGGCGATCTCGGCCTGCCCGTGCCCCAGCAGCGCCTCGCGCGCAGCGCCGAGGAGGCCGTGCGCGCCGCGGGCCGGCTGGGCGGCCC
The DNA here is from genome assembly GCA_964203225.1 of Kofleriaceae bacterium. Classification (GTDB taxonomy): domain Bacteria; phylum Myxococcota_A; class Polyangia; order Haliangiales; family Haliangiaceae; genus JABFXX01. The sequence continues at coordinate 139,683 of CAXNMK010000001.1, read as the reverse complement.
CGTCGTCGTCAAGCCGCTCGACGCCAACCACGGCCGCGGCGTGTCGATCAACCTCGAGACCTCGGACGCGATCCGCACCGCGTTCGACAAGGCCCGCGAGCACGCGCGCACGATCGTCGTCGAGACGTTCCTGCCCGGCTTCGACCACCGGATGCTGGTCGTCAACGGCCAGCTGATCGCGGTGGCCAAGCGCGTCCCCGGCCACGTGATCGGCGACGGCGTCCACACGGTCGCCCAGCTCGTCGACATCGTGAATGCCGATCCTCGCCGCGGCATCGGCCACGAGAAGGTGCTGACCCGGCTCGAGTTCGATCACCAGGCGCTGCGCCTGATGGAGGCCGCCGGCGCGACCCAGGACACGATCCTCGCCGCGGGCGAGCCGCTGTTCCTGCGCTCCACCGGCAACCTGTCGACCGGTGGCACCGCCATCGACCTCACCGACGTCTGCCATCCGGACAACCAGGAGATGGCGGTCCGCGCCGCCCAGGCGATCGGCCTCGACATCGCCGGCATCGACTTCATCACCGTCGACATCAGCCGCTCGTACCGCGAGGTCGGCGGCGGCATCTGCGAGGTCAACGCGGCCCCCGGCTTCCGCATGCACCTCGCGCCCACCGAGGGCAAGCCGCGCGACGTGGCCGGCCCGGTGATCGAGAGCCTGTTCCCGCCCGGCACGCCGTCGACGATCCCGATCGCCTCCATCACCGGCACCAACGGCAAGACCACCACCTCGCGCATGCTGGCGCACATCCACAAGATGGACGGCCGCAAGGTCGGCCTCGCCACCACCGACGGTGTGTACGTCGACGGCGAGCGCACCGTGGTGGGCGACATGACCGGCCCGCGCGCGGCGCAGATGGTGCTCCGCGACCCGCAGGTCGATCTCGCCGTGCTCGAGACCGCCCGCGGCGGCCTGCTGCGCGCCGGCCTCGGCTATCGCACCTCCAATGTCGGCGCCGTCCTCAACGTCACCAGCGATCATCTCGGCCTCAAGGGCATCGACACCGTCGAGCAGCTCGCCGAGGTCAAGCGCGTGGTCGTCGAGGTCGCGCGCGACTGCGCCGTCCTCAACGCGGACGATCCGCTGACCCTGCAGATGGCGGATCACACGAGGGCCACGCGGATCGCCTACGTGACCATGAACCCGCGCCACGAGCTGGTCCGCCAGCACATCGCCGGCGGCGGGCTCGCGGCCGTGCTCGAGGAGCAGATCCACGGGCACATGATCACGCTCTACGATCGCAGCACCCACCTGCCGCTGGTGTGGACGCACCTGATCCCGGCCACCCTCGAGGGCCGCGCCATGCACAACGTGCAGAACGCGATGTTCGCGGCGGTGATGGCCTACGCAATGGGCGTCAAGGTGGAGAACATCCGCCAGGGCCTGCGCACGTTCGACAGCACGTTCTTCCAGGCCCCGGGCCGGCTCAACGTCTACGACAAGCTGCCGTTCAAGGTCATCCTCGACTACGGCCACAACCCCGCCGCGATGGGCGCGATGACGGACCTGGTCAAGCGCCTCGACGTCGCCGGCCGCCGCCTCGCCGTGGTGTCGGCCCCGGGCGATCGCCGCGACGAGGACATCCGCGAGATCGCGCGGGCCGCCGGCACCGCGTTCGACTACATGGTGCTCAAGAGCGACGACGACTCGCGCGGTCGCAAGCGCCACGAGGTGCCCACGCTGCTCGCGGAGACGCTGCGCGCCGCCGGGGTCCCTGACAGCAAGTTCGAGACCATCATCGACGAGCAGGCCGCGATCGCCCACGCCCTCGGGCTGGCGCGCCCGGGTGACCTGCTCGTGGTGTTCGGCGACGACATCGTCCGGTCGTGGAAGCAGATCATCTACTACAAGCCCGACGGCGTGCAGCCAGATCCCGCCGCGCCGGCCCGCGGCCCGGCCCCCGCCGCGATCGCCCCCGGACGGCGCGCGCTGGTGGAGTCGCAGCTCGAGGGCGCGACCGTGATCTCCGACGAGCGCGGTGTCCGCCTCGCCCGCCAGTCGGACGACTGAGCGTGGATCCCGAGCGCGCATGCGCCTGATCGAGTCCCGCCGGCTGACCGGCCCGAACCTGTACGCGGCCGCTCCCGGGGCGCTCGCGGAGGTCGCGTTCGACGACGGCGAGGATCCGGCGCGGCTGCTCGTCGCGTGGCGCGCCGAGCTCGTGCGGCTGTGCGCGCACCTCGGCTGGCCCACCGACGTGATCCACACCCGCAGCTACGCGGGCGGCGCCTCGCTGTTCTTCGCCGCCCCGATCGACCTGCTGCTCGCCGCCACCGAGGTCAACGAGCGCGCGATCGCCGTGGTGGCCTTCGCGACCGCGACCGCGACCGCGACCGCCGCCGCACTCGCCGCCGCCGCCACCGCCACCGCCACCGCCACCGCCACCGCCACCGCCACCGCCACCGCCACCGCCACCGCCACCGCCACCGCCACCGCCACCCGCCACCCGCCACCGCCACCCCCACCCCACCCCACCCCCACCCGCACCCGCACCCGCACCCGCACCCGCACCCGCACCCGCACCCGCACCCGCACCCGCACCCGCACCCCCACCCGCACCCGCCGCCGCGTCGCCCGAACCCGTCCCGCTCGCCGCCATCGAGGCCCAGATCGCCGCGGAGGCCCGCCCCGGCCTGGCCCCGCTCGTCGCCGCCGCCCGCGCGCGCGGAATCCCCGCCCTGATCGACGACGATCAGCTCACGCTGGGCGCCGGCGCGCGCCTGCTCGCCTTCGCGCCCACCGATCCGCTGCCCGCGCCCGCCGACGTGCAGTGGGCGTCCCTGGGGCGCGTCCCGGTGGCGCTGATCACCGGCACCAACGGCAAGACCACCACCACCCGCCTGGTCGCGCGGATCGCCCGCCACGCCGGCCTGCGCGCCGGCCTCGCCTCGTCGAGCGGCATCGTGATCGGCGACCAGCTCGTCGAGGCCGGCGACTGGAGCGGCCCCGACGCCGCGCGCCTCGTCCTCCGCCACCCCTCCACCGAGCTCGCCCTCCTCGAGACCGCGCGCGGCGGGATCCTGCGCCGCGGCCTCGCCACCGACACCAGCGACGCCGCGCTGATCACCAACATCTCGGTCGATCACCTCGGCACCTACGGCATCGACGACCTCGCCACCATGGCCCACGTCAAGGCGGTGGTCACCCTCGGCGCGCGCGCCGTCGTCCTCAACGCCGACGATCCGGTGCTCGCAGCGCTGCCGGCAACGCTCGGGCTGACCATGCCGATCACGTGGTTCAGCGCCGCCGGCGCGACCCGCACGAGCGACGCCACCGGCACCGGCACCGCCACCGCCACCGCCACCGCCACGCCACCGCCACCGCCACCGCCACCGCCACCGCCACCGCCACCGCCACCGCCACGATCGATGGTACCGACGCTCGCCACACCGACGGCGCGGGTCCCCAGACCGAGGTCGAGGGCGCTCGCCGCACGGACCCCCATGACGTGACGTGGAGGATCGAGGACGGCTGGGTCGTCCACGCTGGCGCCCGTCTGATCGAGGTCTCCGCCGTCCCGATCACGTTCGGCGGCCGCGCCGCCTACAACATCGAGAACGCGCTCGCCGCCGCCGCCCTCGCCAGCACCCTTGGCCTCCCCGAGGCGGCCATCGTCGCCGGCCTGCGCAGCTTCACCTCCTCGGCCGCCGACAACCCCGGCCGCGGCAACCTGTTCGATCGTGGGGGCGTCCACGTCCTCGTCGACTTCGGCCACAACCCGGCCGCCGTGCGCGGCGTCCTCACCCTCGCCCACGCCCTGACCGCTCCCTCGGGAGGCCGGGTGTCCGTGGTCCTCGGCCTCCCCGGCGATCGCCCCGACGACGAGATCACCGAGGTCGCGCAGGCCGTCGCCGCCGCCGCGCCCCACCAGGTCCACCTCCGCGAGATGGGTGACTACCTGCGCGGCCGCGCCGCGGGCGACGTCCCCGCCCTGCTCGCCTCCACGCTGTCCGCCGCGGGTGTCCCGGCGACGGCGATCCACCACGCCACCTCCGAGCTCGCCGCCGTCCAGACCGCGCTCGCCGACGCCCGCCCGGGCGATCTGATCCTCGTCCTCGCCCACGTCGACGCTGACCTCGACGCGTTCCTGGCCCCGTAGGTGTCGGCGCCCCACGAACAAGCGCACCCCTGGGACCACGTGCGCCCGGCGCCCACGAAGATCGCGCGGTGGCTACTCCTCCACGGCGTCGTGATCGGCAGCTTCATCGGTGCGCCCACCTTCCGCATCACGAGCCTCGCGTGGCTATCGCTCAGCGTGTTCGTCGTGAGCTGCGTGGGCGTCTCCGTCGGCATGCATCGGGGCATCATCCACGGCGCGTTTCAGATGCCCGGGTGGTTTCGCGCAGGCGTCGTGTACATCTGCTGCCTCGCGGGCATGGGCGGGCCCTCCTCGTTCATCCGCATGCATCGCGAGCGCGACTACCACCAGGACCGCGCGACCTGCCCCTCCATCTTCGGCTACCGCCTCGACCCGCTCCGCTCGTACGTGCAGATGGTGTTCTGCGAGTACACCGGCGCGCCCGTCCCCGATCACCACCCGCTCCCCGCCTCCGATGGGTGGATGCGCTTCCTCGATCACGTGTACCTGCTCGCGCCCGCTCCCGGCTGGGCGCTGCTGTCGCTCGTGGGTGGATGGGATGCCGTCTGGTGGGGCGGGCTGCTGCCGTGGGCGCTCACCCAGAACCTGTTCTGGGCGAGCAACTACCTCGCGCACACGCGCGGCTACGTCACCTTCCCGCGGCCCGGCCATGCGGAGCAGGGCTACAACCTGCGCGTGCTCGGCGCGCTCAGCTTTGGCGAGGGCTTCCACAACAACCACCACCAGTTCCCGTGGTCGGCGCGGATGGGGCTTGGAGCCCGCGAGCTCGACCTCGGCTACGCGACCATCCGCGTGCTCGAGAGGCTCGGCATCGCGCGGGACGTGCGCGTCGCGGACGCGCGCCAGCAGGCGACGGCGTAGGGGTCCGGCCGAACTTCAACAACTTGTGCAGGTAAACCATTGTCTTCCCTGGCGGCGTAGGGGGGCGGCGTAGGGGTCCGGCCGACCTTCAACAACTTGTGCAGAAGGCGTAGGGGTCCGGCGAAACCAACACAACTTGCTGTGGATAACTCCGCCCCCTCCCCGCAAGGCCGCCTCGCACCCCGGACGGGTGCTGCCATCCGCCCGGGCCCACCCGACGCGAGGACCGCATGACGTATGAACAGCTACGCGAGCTGTGGACCACCACGCTGCGGGCCTCGCGGCTCCAGGTCCACGGGGCGCATGACATCGACGAGACCCTCGACGCGCGCACGCTCGATCGCACCGTCAGCTCGATCGTCGCCTCGCCCCTGCGCGCCGAGCCGTTCACGGCGACCGCGACCTTCGCGTGGCGGTGGACCGCGCTCCACACCGCCCGCACCATTACCACCGAGGAGGATCTGCTCGCCGAGGTCCTCCGTCGCGACCACGCCACCCGCAGCCACACACGCCGGCCGCACCTGCGCCTCGACATCGGCCTGCGCGCCACCCTGCCCTGGGGCGCCCCGCTCGCCCTCCCCTTGCCGGCCGTGTGGGCCGCGTGGGCCCGCGCCGTCATGCGCACCCTCGAGACGCACGTCCCGCTCGTGCCTGCGGAGCGCGCGAGAGAGACCCGGCGCGGCGACCTCGAGGTCCTCGCAGGCCTAGGCGAGCCTACCGCACGCGTCGCCTGCGCCCGTGACGGCGCGCTGTTGCTCACCAGCATCGGCGTCGATGCGTGGCAGCTGATCGACCTCGCCCGCGTGTGGAGCGATCCGGATCGCCGCCCTGACCCCGAGGTTGGCCCGCAGCTCGCGGCGATGTTCACGCGCGTCGGCGCCGCCCTCGATGCCTGGGCCCGCCTCACCGGCGAGCTGCACGGCCTGAGCTGAGATCCCCGACAACGCGGTCCTCGCCAGCAACGCGCCGGACGTCAGGGCCACCGCGGAATGGGCCCTGACGTCTCTCACGCTGCACAGCGCGAGAGCACCGCCGGCATTGCTGCCTGAATCAAGCGATCGGGCTGAACGCCTCGCGCACGACGACGACCCGGGATCGCCGAGGCGGCCAAGCACGGCGATGACGAGGATCTCGCCGCCGACATGGCGAGTCGATCACCGCGTACGCCTATCGCATAACTCGTTTGCTCACCACGCATCGATGTCAGACGAACATGCTATTGCCTGACTCATGTTGAGTGGGAAGGTGCGGAGTTCGCTGGCGCGGGCCACCGCCAGGGCCACGCGGGATCGCGGCGGCAACACGGCCGTCCAGGGCGAGCTCGATCTACTGCCGCGAACGTGGGGTGGTCAACGCGCGGGCGCCGGGCGCAAGCGTGATCGTCGACGCCACGATCCCATGCACCGCGCCCGACCCGCGCTGTGCCCGCGCAACCCGGTGCACGTCGTCATGCGCACCCGGCCCGAGGTCGGACGCCTCCGCAAGCGGCCCGTCTACCACGCTCTCCGGCGCGTCCTCGAGCGCCTCGCCGCGCGCGAGGGGGTACGCGTCGTCCACCTGTCCATCCAGCACAACCACCTCCACCTGCTCGCCGAGGCGGCCTCCACCGCCGCCCTCACGCGAGGCATGCAGGCGCTGGCGATCCTCGCCGCGAAGGCCATCAACCGCAGCCTCGGCCGCCGCGGCAAGGTGTTCGCGCACCGCTACCACCGCACCGACATCACATCGCCGCGCCAGGCCCGCAACGCGCTCGCCTACGTCCTCAACAACTGGAGACGGCACCGCGAGGACCAGGCTTGCCCGACGGCCCGCGCCGCGCAGCTCGACCCGTACTCGACCGCGCTGTCGTTCGACGGCTGGCACACCGGCGTGCCCACCACCCCGGACGGCTACCCGCGCCTGACGAGCGCGGAGCCACGAACCTGGCTGCTGTGCGTCGGGTGGACGCGTCGAGGGTCCGGCACAACTTCGACAACTTCTGAGGACAGGCTCGATGCTGCCTGGCAGGGGCCGGAAGCACGAGTCCGCGGCCGCCACCCTCTTCGGAGCTGGACCGGCCGCGCGCGGGGCAAATAACTCCTCGCGATCTCCAATGGTTCCACGAGGACAGCGCGACGTGAACGACGTCGGACGCAACCCGGACGGGACGCAGCCGATAGACGACATCCTCATGTCGCGCCCTCGACGTCATTGTGCCCCCAGCGTCGTCTACCACGTGATCTCGCGCTTCGTCGCCCACGAGTTCTTCATCGGGTCGGAGGCGGTGCGGCGGGAGTACCTGACGCTCCTTGGTCGCGCGTTGACGTTCACGACCTGGCGGTGCCTCGGCTACGCCATCATGAGCAATCACATCCACCTCGCCATGGTGGCGGGGACCGATCCGCTGGCTGGCTGGCTGCGGAGGGCCCACACGCCATTCGCCGAGGCCATCAATCGCTCGCTCGGCCGGATCGGAGCGATCTTCGTGCGAGGCCCGAAGACGGTCCTGATCCCCGATGGTGCCGTCGGAGCGGTCCTCGCTTACATCCACAACAACCCGGTGCGGGCCGGTGTCAGCGCGCGGCCACGCGACAGCACCTGGACCAGTCATCGCGCCTACCTCGGTGCCCCTGCCCCTGCGTGGCTCGACATCGACGAGGGTCTCCGCCGTGCGCGGGCCGTTCGAGGTGAGCTGTTCGATCAGCTGGTGAACGGGGAGGTCCACCACCCGATCCTTGGCGAGGCGAACACCGACGAAGCGCTCGAGGCACGCCTGCTGGCCTACGAGCGCGCGCGTAGCGTCGAGCGGAGGCGCGGTCTGGCGAGGCCAGCACTGGCGGCCACGCACCTGGTCGCGCTGGTCGCGCACGATCTCGGGATGCCGATCGCCCAGCTCCGGTCTCGGCGAAAGGGGCAACTCGAGGTGCTCGGCCGCGCCGTCGTGATCGCGTGCGGTGTGCATCTCGGCTGCCCGACCAGCGAGGTCGCAGATGCACTCACGATCACGCCGCAGGCGGTGACCAAACGGCAACGCGAGGCGCCCGCGCGAGAGGTCGCGGCCATCGCTCGCCGACTGCTCGAGCAGATTGCCCGTGGGCGCTCGGCGGCCTGAACGGCGCGCCGCCATTCACACAAGTTGTCCAAGTTGTGCCGGACCCGAATTCCACACAAGTTGTCCAAGTTGTGCCGGACCCGAATTCCCAGCAGAGACGGCGCACCGGCGCTGCACGTGTTCTGGACCCACCGCGTGGTGGTGGGTGGCTTCGAGACGTGGGGCGTCAGCGCGAGGATCCCGGGCGCGGCGGCGTCTGGCCACCCGCTCGGCGGCGTGGAGCGCCCCCGGCCGGCGTTGCCCGGCATCACAGTGTGGTCCCACCGCGACAGCCGGCCTTCGCCAACTCCGCGAGATCTGCCGCGTGAATCGTGGAACGTCCCTTGCTCGGTGCAGGTCCATGATGCGCGCGCTCGTCGCCCTGATCACCCTCACCGCGGTCGTGGCGTCCGGATGTGGGGGCCGTGCGTGGCCGACGACCGCGGCCTCCGTGGCGGATCCGACGTTCGTGGCCCGCGATCGCGACATCGTGACGGTCGACATCCTGCCGTTCGACCTCGCGGTCGGCATCGAGCCGGGCGCCCGCGTGGAGCCCGGCGAGCTGCGCTCGCGCACCGAGACCCGGATCATGAACGCCACCCTCGACGGCCTGACCCGCCGCGCGTACGGCATCGGCGGGCTGATCGGCTGGGACGGTCAGGCGGCGGGCTCCGAGGTCCTCACCCGCGCCGACCTGCTCGCCACGGTCGAGGCGCTCGCCAGCTACGGCGTCAGCGCCGATCCGGACCCCGCCGCGCCGACGGTCGCGCTGCCCGCCACGCTCGGCCAGACCACCGGCGCCGACGCCACCCTGTACGTCGGCGGCTGGGCGTACGTGCCGGCCCGCCGCGAGAGCACCGGGTCCAAGATCGCCAAGGGCATCGCGATCGCGATCGTCGCGGTCACCGTGGTCGCCATCCTGGCCGCGATCCCGCGCTTCGACAAGAAGAGCTCGACGTCGTCGAGCTCGACGTCGTCCGGCCGCGCCCCCCGCGTCGGCGGCGCCGCGATCCGAGATCACCGCGAGGAGGCGATCAGCGCGGTCCGCGATCACCGCGCCGCACCCACCGTGCGCGACCATCGCGATGGCCCCGGCGTCCGCCAGATCCGCGATCACCGCGCGAGCGACGCGACGCGGCTGCCGGCGATTCGCCCCGGTGGTCACCGCAGCATCACCGACGTCGCCCTCGACCTGTGGTCAGGGTCCGACGGCGATCTCGAGGTCGCGCCGGATGAGCGCATCGATCCACCCGGTCCACTCGGTCCGCGCCGCGGCAAGCACGCCCAGCTGTACCTGCAGATGACCCTCGTCGACAACCGCACCCGGACGGTGCTGTGGCACGCACACCAGGTGTTCCCGGCGAACGCCGGCAAGGCCGCCGACGCCGAGCGCGCCGCGCGCCTGCTGCTCGCGACCTTGCCCGTGCGCTGATCGCGTCGGCTCAGCTCAGGGGATCGCGATAGATCTCGGCGACCGACAGCGTGCATCCGAGCGGCAGCACGTCGATGACCTCGTCCTCGCCCCGCACGTCGCTCGACCACCGGCCATCCGATCGCCGCCACACCTCGACGCGATGGGCGTCATACCCGACGAGCAGCACCATCTCGAGAGATCGAACCTGTCGATAGTGACCGAGCTTCTCGCCGCGATCGTAGTCCTCGGTCGAGGGGCTCAGCACCTCGATGATGACCTTCGGGTTGGTCACCGTGTGATGCCTGACATCGTCCGGATCGAGCTCGAGCTGCCCGCACACGACGGTCACGTCGGGGTAGGTCGCGAGGCCCGTCGGGGTCACCCGCACGCGCAGATCCGAGGAGAACACCGTGCACCGCTGCCCCGCGAGCTGATTGCCGAGCAGCCGCGCGACGTTCGACGCGATGCGCGCATGCGCGGGCGAGCCCCCGGCCATCGCCCACACGACGCCGTCGAGGAACTCGTGCTTGACCGGGGAGCCCTCCTCGAGGAGGACGTACGCATCGAAGTCGAAGCGCTGTCGCACCGGCGCAACCCTGCCGAACCGTAGCATGACCGACGAACCGCGGCGGGCGTGCGATGCTCGCGCGGTGACGAGCGCGGTGACGAGGATGATGCTGCAGCGGCTCGGCGTTCTCGCCGGCACGGTCGCGCTCGTGGCGTGGCTCGGATGCGGCGGGCACGACGAGCCGGCGGCGGTCGCGGCGCCGCGCACGGAGCAGGCTCCCCCGCGCGCCCCGCAGCGCACGCGCCCGGCCGACCCGCAGCCCGCGGGCCCTGCCGAGCCGCCCGCCGCCCGCGACCTGCCGCCCGAGGCGTACGAGGTGCTCGCGCTGAGCGCGCGGGGTGGCCCGTTTCCGGACCGGCAGGACGGAGGCGTGTTCCTTCTTGAGCTCCTCGGCCTTGGCCTTGACCTCCTTCATCGAGCCCTCGTTCTTGGTGACGAAGGCCTCGACGCTGGTGGCCATCCCCTGGCGCCCCCTAGCGCGCGAACATCCGGACGTCCTCGACGATCGCCTGCATCATCCCGCGGCAGGCGCCGAGGCCAGGGTGGCGCACGGCGATCCAGCCGTCCGAGAGCAGCGTGTTCTTCCAGTCGCGGCGCGCGGCACCGATCGGCAGCAGCGCGTCCTCGACGATCTGCGGCCCGAACGCGGCGCGCACCTGCGCGTGGCCCTCGATGCGGCTGATGTGGCCGGCGCCGCGCGCGCGCTTGAACACCACGCCCACGTGGTAGCGGCGGTGGGCGACCTCGTCGAACCGGCCGTGCAGGACCGCCTGCGCCCAGCCGCGGAACACGTCGAAGTCGTTGGCCCAGTTCATCTGATCGACCAGCTTGGCGCCCGGTGCGCGCGCCGCGATCTCGCCGAACACCGCCTCGCCGCCCGGCGTGCGGAACCACTCCATGTGGGTGAACCCGGTCTGCATGCCGAGCGCGGTCAGCACCTGGCGGCCGAGCGCGATGCCGGGCGCGAGCTCGGGCTGCGCGTGCGGATCGCGGTAGACGATCTGCGCGGGGCTGATCCACTCCTGCGTGCGCGACTCGAGCGGCTTGGGGTGGTAGTGGGCCACGCTGTCGAACGCCGGCACGCCCGCGATGCTGACGACGTCGTAGGTCAGCTCCTCGCCGACGATGAACTCCTCGACGATCAGGTGCGGGACGTGCGCGACCCGGGCGAGGCAGGGCTCGAGGGCGGCAGCGTCCGCGACGAGGTGGGTGTCGGCGGTGCCCGCGCCGTCGATCGGCTTGACGATCACGGGGAACCCGATCGCCTCGGCGGCCTCGCGCACCGCGGCGGCGGTGGTGGCGCGCGCGCTCCGCGGCACCCGCACGCCGGCGGCCGCGAGCCGCTCCTTCATCAGCTGCTTGTCGCGGAACCCGAGCACGGTGTCGCGGGTCATGCCGCGCCCCGGCCCGCTCAGCCCGAGCGCGTCCCGCAGGGAGGCCGCGAGCAGCACCAGCGGCTCCCACAGCGCCTCGATCCGGTCGGGCGCGAGCGCGCTCAGCACCGGCACCAGCTCGGCGCACGCGGCGACCTCGTCCTGCAGCGGGCTGTCGGTGCGCACGTAGCGCGTGAGGTGACGGCGGACGTCCGGCGGGATCTGCGCCGGCGGTACGTCGGAGACGCCGATCACCTCGGCGCCGCTCTCCGCGAGCGCACGGACGAACTGCGGCATCTCCGCCGGGTAGTGGGGCGCGAGGAAGACGACTCTCACTGCGACCGCGATCGTACCCGGAGGTGGGCCCGCGCGTCGCGCCCCCCACCGCCCAAGCCACCGCCCAAGCCACCGCCCAAGCCACCGCCCGGGCCACCCGAGGCGGGCTCAGTCCGCGACCGGCCGGGATCCCCGCGTGGGGATCGCACTCCGCCGGGCCTGCCGGGCCGCCTCGTCGCGGATGCGCGCGTGCTCGAGCAGCAGCCGGGTGATCGGGATCGGCGGGGGCCAGCGACCAGCTCCTCACGGCGGTGCATCCCCCGGCGGCCGCACCGCCGGCAGCCCACGCTCGGTGCTCCGCCGCGTCGGCCGGGCCGACAACAGCGCGAGGTGCTGCGCGAGGGCCTGCTCGAGCTGCTGGAACGCCAGGCGCGCGCGATCGACGAGCGGCAGGGACAGCGTGCGGTAGCGCTTCGGGTGGTAGGTCTCGGCGAGCGCCGCGAACGCCGTGCATGCCTCGACCGCGCTCGCGGATTCCGGACTCCCCAGGATCTCGGATGGAGTGGACGCCCGTCGGCGGTGGAGCCGCGCGAGGTGCTGGGCGGCGATCGCTTCATCGAACGCTTCGGTGGCATCAGTGGCCGTGACCATCCGCTGTCTCCTCGGGGTGAGCGCACCGCGGTGTACGGGGCGCCGGTGCCCGAGGTGCAGCCGGGGTGCCACCGGCGCCCGCCGCGCAACCCCGCGCGCGCCCACGCGACCGTGCGCGCCCCCCCGGCAGGAGTGTCCCATCCGACGCGGAGTGACCGCGCGCCCTGTGACGCCGGCCCTTGCCAGGTCGCGTGAATCCCTGTCCCGGGCTCATGTTCGGGTGGTGCGGGGCGGGCCGCTGACGAGCGCGAACACCTCGACGGACACGCCCCGCGAGGTGTGGACGTGATCCGGCGGCCGGCCCGGCGCCGCGAACCCCGCGAGCTCGAGCACGCGCGTGTCGTACGCGTCGGCGGTCGCGGGCGCGAGCGGGTACGGCGCGTGGTGGACCTGGCCCGAGCGCAGGGTCCCATCGCGACGGCGCGCGAACAGCCGGTAGCGCTCGGCGAGGAAGAACGCGAGCGAGCCGGGCTCCGCGGCCGTGGGCTCGCCAGCCGGTGCGTACTCGAACCGCGACACGTGCGGATCGCCGCGCCGCTGCGACGCATAGATGACGCGCTCGCCGTCGACGGTCGCGGTCATGCGCGCGTGCTCGTACGGCAGATGGAACGCCGCGCGTGCGACCCACACCGGGATCGCCCGGTTGCAATCGAGCGAGTAGAACCACACGCCCGAGCGCCCATGCGCATCCACGACGTAGGTGCGGACGTTGAGCTCGAGGAAGTACGACAGCCACGGCACCGGCGGCAGGTACGCCGGGCGGATCCGGTTCATCCAGAATGGCACGATCCCGAGGAACGCCTCGCCCGCATGTGTATCGACGGTCAGCCCGGGCGGCAGCGTGGCCTGGATCGCCACCGGGTCCCACGCCCAGTGCAGGAACGCGAGCCGGTCCCAGCGCTGGTACCCCCACACCCGCCGCGCGGGCCGGGTGCGTTCGGCGAGGCGCTGCTCGAGGCGCGGGACCATGCGGCAGCGTACCGCGCCTGCCCCCGGACACCACCGCCCGGCAACGAGCGGCAGCCGACGTCACCCGACGCCACCCGGCACGAACGTGCGTCACGCCGCAACGATCGCGGGCGGGACCGGTCTACGATCGCAATCCATGCGACACCTCTCCGCCTGCGCGGCGCTCGGCGCACTCCTCCTTGGCCTGAGCGCTCCCGCGCCCGCGGACGCGCAGGCCCCCGCGCCCGCCGACCCCGCGCCCGCCGTCGACCCCGATCCACCGGAGGTCGTCACCGCGTTCGAGCAGGCGCTCGTCGATCTCGGCCAGGGGCAGCTCGCCGCCGCTGCCGCCGGCTTCGAGCGCGTGGCCGCCGTTGTCCCGAGATCCGGTGCGGCAGTCGACCGCCGCCGCCCTCGCGCGCCAGGCCCGCGACCGGCTCGCTGCCGGGCCCACCGCGCCCGCCGTCGCCGCACCGCCGCCCGGGGCCACCGAGGCGCCGAGTGCCCCCGCCGACGGCCCTCCGGTCAGTGCTCCGGCGTCGCGCAGCCGCGACGGGCGCTATGTACTGCTCGGCAGCGTCAGCCTGCTGGGGCTCGGCCTGTACGGACCGACGCTGCCGGTCCTCGCGGAGCCGGGCAGCGGCCAGGCCGCGGTCGGCCTGTACATGCTCGGCGCGGGCGGTAGCTTCTTCGCCGCGTACCTCGCCACCCGCGACGCCCCGGTGTCATGGGGCACCACCGAGGCGTGGGTGCACGGCTCGACGCGCGGCATCCTGCACGGCCTCGGCGTCCTCGTGCTCGTCGGTGGCGATGACAACAACGAGAAGGCGATCCTCGCGGGCATGTCGGTCGGCAGCCTGCTCGAGGGCACCGCATCCGCGATCTGGGCCAGCTCCACGAACGCCAGCGCCGGCCTCGCCAGCGCGATGAGCCTGGGCAGCGACGCGACCGGGCTTGTCGGGATGGGGCTCGCGCTGACGGCGGTCGGTGGTGACATCAGCGGGCGACAGCTCGCCGCCGCCGGGCTGCTCGGCTCGGGCGCCGGCTACGTGCTCGGCCACCTGTACGGCGCCCACCGGACGCCCACCTGGGGTGATGGCGAGGTGCTGCGCGCCGCCGGCATGCTCGGGGCGTACGCCGCGGCGGTCCCGCTGGTGCTCGGCGACGTCGACAACGATCACGTGTTCGCGGGCGCGCTGGTCGCGGGCGGCGTGGCCGGGCTCGCGCTCGGGGACCGCCTGCTCGCGGGCCGCGACTTCTCGCCAGGGCAAGGCGTGATGGTCGAGCTGAGCACCCTCGCGGGCAGCCTGGTCGGGGCCGGCCTCGGCTACATGGTCGCGCCCGACGATGCGGTCAGCGACACCGCCGACAAGGTCCTCGCGACGAGCGCGTTGCTCGGCGGCGCCGCCGGGTTCGCGCTCGCGTACCTCGGGCTCGACACCAAGGTCGCACCGAAGCGCGACGCCGGGTTCACGTTCCAGCTCACGCCGGACCTCCGCCCCGATCACCGCGGCCTGGCGGTCGCCGGCAGCTTCTGACCCCGCGGGCGTGAACCCGCGTATGGTCCGCGCGCATGTCGGCCACGTGGACCACGGTCGCGACCGCCGAGCTCGAGGACGCGGACCTCGTGCTCCAGCAGCGCGGCGACGACTTCCTGATCTGGTTCGACGGCCGCGTGCTGATGAACAGCTTCTCGCGCGGCTCCGAGGAGCAGCTCGCGCAGCTCGCGCTCACCGGCATCGGGACCCGCGCCGCGCCCCACGTGCTGGTCGGCGGGCTCGGCATGGGCTTCACGCTGCGCGCCGCGCTCGATGTCCTGCCGCCCACGGCGCACGTCGTGATCGCCGAGCTCAACCGCGTGATCGTGGACTGGTGCGAGGGACCGCTCGCCGCGGCGGCCGGGCACGCCCTCGCCGATCCGCGCGTCGAGCTCGCCCTCGGCGACGTCGCCGACGTGATCGCGCGCGCGGCGCCCGGTACGCTCGACGCGATCATCCTCGATCTCTACGAGGGCCCGTTCGACGAGCTCCAGGGCCGCACGGACCCGTTCTACAGCGCGGGTGCCCTCGCCCGGCAGCGCCAGGCGCTCGCGCCCGGTGGGGTGCTGGCGGTGTGGGCCGAGGCCGAGGATGCGCCCTACGCGGTGCGCCTGGCCGCGGCGGGCTTCGAGGTCACCGTGCATCCGATCCCGAGTGGGGCCGAATGCCACGT
Source organism: Kofleriaceae bacterium (assembly GCA_964203225.1). Lineage (GTDB taxonomy): Bacteria > Myxococcota_A > Polyangia > Haliangiales > Haliangiaceae > JABFXX01. The sequence goes on along the minus strand of CAXNMK010000001.1, from coordinate 124,211 downwards.
GGTGTACCTCGGCCGCCGCCTCGGCTGATCCGCGGACGCACCGGCGCGCGAGGGTGCTAGCCTGACGCATGGGCCCCGAGCTGATCGCATCACTGATCGTCAGCTCCATCGGATTCGTCGCGTTCTCGTACGGCAAGCGCCAGCGCCGGCCCCCGCAGGTGGTCGCCGGGCTGCTGCTGATGGTGTTCCCGTACGCGGTGCCCCAGGTGCCGCTGATGGCGGCGATCGCGGGCGGGCTGCTCGGGGCGATGTGGATCGCCATCCGCCTCGGGCTGTGACCCCCCGCGAGCTCAGCCCTCGCCGGTACGCAGGAACCGCTGGGCGCTGGTCGCCGTCAGCTTGAACGCCGGGCTGACCCGCCCCGAGCGCAGCGGCTCGCTGGTGCGCTCGTCGAACAGCGCGAGGATCGCGTGCGGATCGTCGTCGTCCGGCACCACGTCGAGATCGACCCGGATCCGCAATCCCTCGTCGCCGACGTAGGACAGGGTGCGGTGGAGCCGCGCGCGCGCCGCCTGCGCGTGGCGCAGCAGGATCTCGTTCGCCGTCTTGACCATCGTGTGGAACGCGGCGTGATCGAGCGGCTTGGGGTTCTTCTTGTCGCGCCCCATCGTCCACGGGCTGACCAGCGACGGCTCGGCGTCGCCGCGGCGGGTCATCTCGACCGCCCAGCCCTCGTCGTCCTCGTTCTTGATCACGCGCGCGATCCAGCCGTCCTTCTTCCACAGGCGCGGATCGGAGATCTCGTCGGGCGGGCCGTCAGCGATGCCTTCAGACATGCGCGCAGTATGCACGAGCGGGCTGACGTGCCCGGTCGGAGGTCGGCGCGCCGGAGCTCAGCGTCGAGCGCGTCCATGGCGCCCTCGAGCCCGTCGATCACGAGGACGCGAACATCGGGGACCACCGGGGCCCGGGCGCCCACGTGGTCACGGTGTGCCCGGCCGCCGCCAGCTCCTCGGTCACCCGCGCGGCGAGCGCCACGTCGCCGATCAACGTCGTGATGGCGATCGGCGGCATCTACTCGCTCTCCTCGGGGGTGCCACCGCGGATGTGCAGGGTGGGCATCGACCCTCCCTGCTCCAGGGCGGCCCGCTCGATGCTGCGCTGCACCCGGGTGCTGAACGGGGTCCCCATCAGCGAGCGCGTCGGGGGGGCGCCGACCACGGCAGCCCGCAGCAGGCCCGCGAGCTCGCCCGCGGTCGGGCGCGCGGCGGGGCTCTTCGCGAGCGCCCGCAGCACGGCCTCCTCGAGGGCCGGCGGCGTGTCGGGCTCGGCGCGGCGCAGCGGCGCGGGCGGCTCCTGCAGGTGCATCGTCGCGATCTGGATCGGATCGTCGAACGTCCGCCGGCCGGCGGACAGCGCCGAGAACGGGACGTCGCCGCTGATCAGCTGGTGCAGCAGCACGCCGACCGCGTAGACGTCGGACTTGCCGTCGTAGTCGCCGAGGCCGAACCGCTCGGGTGCCATGTAGACGGGCGTGCCGACCAGCCATCCCTCGACGGTGAGCCGCTGCTCGAGTACGCCCGCCCCGACGAGCTTGGCGATCCCGAAATCCAGCACCTTGGGGATCTCGCCGGTCGGCCCCCGGTGCAGGAAGATGTTGCCGGGCTTGATGTCGCGGTGGACGATCCCGGCGTCGTGGGCCGCGGCGAGCGCCTCGCACACGGGCGCGATCACCTCGGCGCAGCGCGCGAACGACAGCCAGCCACGGCCGAGCTCGTCCTCGAGGGTGTGCCCTTCGAGCAGCTCGCTCACGAGGTAGGCGACCCCGTGCTCGGTGATCCCGGAGTCGAGAACGGCGAGGGCGTTCGGGTGCTGGATCCGACACCCATTGACGCCCTCCCGCCGGAACCGCGCGATCGAGTCCGCGTCGACGTGCGGCGCGCGCAGTACCTTGACGGCCACCGAGCGCTGCAGCTCGCGATGCGTCGCCTTGTACACGGTGCCGAAGCCGCCCTCGCCGATCTTGGACTCGAGCGCATAGCGCCCATCGAGGATGCTCCCCGCGCTGATCGTGTCCCGTCCGCTCCGCCGCGCGGGCGCCCGCACCGTGGTGCGCAGCGTCGCGACGATCCGGGCGTGCAGCACCGGGAAGTCGATCGGCTTGGTGACGTAGTCGTTGGCGCCGAGCTCGAGCGCCTCGACCATGTGCTCGCTCTCCGTGCGACCGGTCGCCATGATCACCGGCAGCTCCGTGGGGTTCCTCGTCTTGCGGAGCTCGCGCAGCACCTCGACGCCCGACATCCCCGGCATCGTGACGTCGAGGATCACGAGGTCGATCGGGTGGAGGGCGAGCAACTGCAGCGCGCTCGGGCCATCCTGGGCCGTGAGCACCTCGAAGCCGTGCTTCCGGAACCAGCGCGAGCACAGGGCCCGGTTGTCGTCGACATCGTCGACCACCAGCAGGCGCCCCGCAGAATCCTCCGAACCACTCACAGGGGGCTGATTCTACCACGCGCGGGACCGGCGAGAGGGCGCCCCCGAGCCCGAGGAGCCCCGAGCGACCGTTTCCTCACGATGTCAGCTCCGCCTGTGCGGCGAGCTGCGTGCTGGCGTGCAACCCCGCGGCGAGCTCTACCCGGAGGACGGCCATCGCTTCGAGGCGGCCGCCCGCCGCGGCGACGCCGCTCGCGCTGCGGAGCCTGTGGTCCGCCGTCAGGACCGCGCCGCTGCGTGCGGGTGCGAGCGCGACGGGCGCCCACGGGGCGGACGTCAAGGCCGTGCCGCCGCAGAGGTCGGCGATCTGGGGTGGGCCGATGGCGCGGTCAACGGTGGTGAGATCGAAGCGATCGCCGTTAGTTACGCGCGAAGCCTTGGGGCCCGCAAATGGACATCTCGTTCGCCCTCGCGGTCGATCCATCGCCGGGGGCGTCGTTGTTCCTCGCCCGCGATCATCGATCGAAATGTCCATTCGCGGGCCCTGACGCGCAACAGGCGTCTGGTGACTGAGGCCCAAACCGTGCTGAGATGGCAGGCATGCGTAGGTGGCTGGTGTTCGTTGTGTTCGCGGTGGCCTGTGGTGGCGGTAAGAACACCGATGGCGACGGGCCCGATGGCGGGGCCTGCGCCCAGGACTGTGGCGACCAGATCTGCTCGACCACGGGGGAGTGCGTTGATCACGGGACGTGCCGGTCGACCGACGACTGCAAGCCCGACACGATCTGCAGCGCGAACCTGACCTGCATCCCGGTCGGTACGTGCGCCGCCGATGGCGATTGCGGGGCGGGCATGAAGTGCGACCTCGCCTCGAACATGTGCGTGATCGGCGGCTGCGGCGGTCAGCTGCTCGACCTGACGTATGTGCCGCCGAATCTGCTCCTGGTTCTCGATCGCTCGTGCTCGATGCGCACGAACCTGACGGGCACGCAGACCAGCAAGTGGTCGGCGGCGGTCGCGGCGCTGACCAGCGTGCTCGGGACGTACAGCACAGACGTCCGCTGGGGCCTCACGATGTTCCCCGATACGACGAACAACTCCTGCTCGCAGGACGCGATCCCGTTGCCGGTCGCCAACAACAACGCGGCTCCGATCAGCACGTTGCTGAACGCCGCGCTCGCGACGACCGATCCCAACTATCCCGACGGGCCATGCGTCACGAACATCGACACCGGCATCACCCAGGCCGCCACCGATCCCGCGCTCGCGGATGCGACGCACAAGAGCTACGTGATGCTGATCAGCGACGGCGCGCAGGCCGGCTGCGACCTCGCGGGTGGTGACGCTGGCACCGAGACCGCGATCGGCAACCTGTTCACCATGCGCGACGTCGCGACGTTCGTCGTGGGGTTCGGCAGCGGCACGGATGCAGCCCAGCTCAATACGTTCGCGATCGCCGGCGGGAAGCCGCTCGCAGGCGCGACGAAGTACTACCAGGCCGACACGGCGGCTCAGCTCGATCAAGCGTTCCAGTCGATCGCCGGCCTCGTCGTGAGCTGCGATTACACCGTGAATCCTCCGCCGCCGGATCTCGCGCAGACGTACGTGTTCTACGAGAACACCGAGCTCGTGCCGCGCGATCCGACGCACGCCGCCGGCTGGGACTACGATCCGGTGACGATGACGCTGACGATGTACGGCAGCTACTGTGACCGGCTCAAGTCCAAGGTCGTCGACGACGTCGACGTGGTGTTCGGCTGCCCGACGCCGCCCATTCTCTAGTCGGGACACTCGAGGCCATCGCCATCGTTGCTGCCCTTCGGCGCTGCCGCGCGGTTGCATCGGGCGCGGGATCCGATCGAGCTCGATGCGCGTCGTCGTGTTGATGGTGACCGTGAGCTCCTGCGCCTTGTCCCGGTAGCCGCGCAGCTTGAGAGTGAACCGTACGGGTGCTGCCCCGGTCGGCCAGTCGAGCTTGAGCGGCGTCGTTCCGAGAGCGCCGCCCTTCGGGTCGTAGACGGTCGCGCCGCGCGGCTGCCAATCGAGCGTGAGCTTGGCAAGCGAGCCGAGCGCCGCATCCGGTGCGGCCGGCGCTGCCGGCGCTGCATCGACGATCGCAGTCACGACCGCCGCATCGATGATCACGGCGTCGACCCGTTCCGCGTTATGCGGCGCGCTCGGCCTCGGTGGCGGTGAACCAGTCCGGCGTGACGCGGCGGGTGACGATCAGCGTGTGGCCGGGCGCGACGGGGAACCGATCCCGAAACGCGAACGCGAGGGGGTTGGCCGCCACCCACGCCGCCTCGGGGACCTCCAGGAACACGGACACGCGGGGGGACGATGACGCGGGCGGCACGGCGTGAGGTGGCCCGACGGGCGGGACCGCGGCGCCGGGTGTGGTGGTTGCCGGGGGGCGGTTCGAAGGGGATCCGCGAGCGCGCAGACGAGTTCGCCAGTAGCCCGGGCGCTCGCGCAGGGCCTCGACGGCGACCACATGCACGGTGTCGGCCTTCACGTAGAACACGACCGCCATGCGGCCTGCTTGATGCCGTGCTTGGGCTGCAGCTCCTCCATCTCGGTGTACGCCGCGCCGACCGCCGCCACCGCCCCGCGCACGCCGCGCATGACCGCCGTCGTGTAGCGAGAACTCGAGTCGAGCACCATCTGCATCCCCGGCGGAGGCGCGGTCGGTCGGACGAACGCATCCGGGCCCGCGGCATCGATGACGCCCGCAGCGTCGATGACGCCCGCGACGTCGTCCGCAGGCGCGTCGAAGCCGAGCCTGCCGCAGGCGCATCGCAGCGCCAGGCACGTCGTCGAGATCCGCACCGAGGTAGCGGACCGCGTCCGGGCACCCATCAGGCCCCCAGCACCGGGTGCGCGTGACCGCCCGCGCGACGCTGACCGCGCCCGCATGGCATGCTAGGATGGCGATCGCTCGTGAGGCGAGGGCCTTGGGGCGCCTGCTCCCGCGCGACCAGCCCAGCAGCATGAACGACCACGACGAACTCCTGCCCGACGACGCGCTCATCAACGACGACGCGCTCCTGCGTGACGGCGCGGCCGATCCGGGCGAGCGCGTCAACGGGGAGCACCGCGAGGCCCGCGCCGGGGCGTCGCGCCGGTGGTGCGTGCTGGTCGTCGACGACGATCAGGACCTCCGCGCGATCACGCAGCTCGCCCTGCTCGGCGCCGAGGTCGACGGCGTCGAGCTCGAGGTGGTGTGCGTGGCCAGCGGCGCCGAGGCGCGCAGGTTCCTCCGCGGGCGCGCCGATGTCGCGGTCGCGCTGGTCGACGTCGTCATGGAGTCGGACGCGGCGGGCCTCGAGCTCGTCGCGTGGGTGCGGACGGAGCTGCGCGATCCGTCGATCCGGCTGGTCGTCCGCACCGGCCAGCCGGGGTCGGCGCCCGAGTCGCGGGTGATGAGCGCCTACGACATCCACGACTACCTCGGCAAGAGCGAGACCACGGCGCGCCGGCTGGTGTCGTGCGTCACCGGCGGGGTCCGCGCGTGGCGCGACCTGCGCGGCATCCGGCGCCAGCGGGAAGGCCTGCAGCGCGTGCTGCGCGCCATCAACGGGCTGTTCCAGGGCGTCGAGCTGGGCACGCTGTTCTCCACGCTGACCGACGAGATCGTCGCGCTGAACGCCCCGCACGTGCGCGGCGCGGCCCTGCTCGGGGTCCCCGGCCTGGCGCCGGACCGGGCGGCTCCGGCGCGCGTGCTCGCGGCGGCCGGGCGGTACGCAGACCTGGCTGGCGCCGACGCCGCGGCGCTCGTGCTCGACGGCGGAGCGCCGCCCGAGTTCGGCTCGATCCCGCCTGGTGGCGTGGTGGCTCGCCCGGGCGTGTTGCTCTACGCCTTCGACGTCGCGCCCGACGTCCGCCCGGTGCTGGTGTGCGCCGTGGACGAGCTCGCCCCTTGGGACCAGGAGCTGACCTCGCTGTACGCGCACGCCGCCACGCTGGCGCTGCGCAGCCGGTTGCAGTGGATCCGGACCGTCGCCGACATCTCCAGCTCGCTCGCCGCCCGCGACCTCGCGCTCAAGGAGCTCCAGCACCGGGTCAAGAACAACCTGCAGCTGATCTCGAGCATGCTGTCGATGCAGGCTGGCACGCACCTGCCGGACGAGGCCAAGGCGGTGATCGTCGACAGCGAGCTGCGGGTCCGCTCGATCGCGCTGGTCCACCAGCTGCTGCACGGCAGCGAGGATCACGCGCACGTCGATCTCGGCGCGGCGGTGCGTACCCTCGCTCACGCCGTGGCCGCCGGCCTCGATATCGCGGCGGACGTCGAGGTCACCGCGGCGCCGATCTGGTTGCCGATCGACCGGGTGATCCCGTGCAGCATGCTCCTCAACGAGCTCATCACCAACGCGATCAAGCACGGCCGCTCGCCGGACGGGCGCTGCCGCGTCCATGTCGCGCTCACCACCGCGGGCGATCAGATCGAGCTGAGCTGCCGCGACGAGGGTCCAGGCCTGCCACAGGAGCCAGCGGCACCGCGCCACGACGCCCTGGGCATGAGCATCGTCGTTGGGCTGGTCCAGCAGCTCCGCGGTGTGCTTCGGATCGATCGCGGCGAGCCCGGCGCGTGCTTCGTGGTCACGATCCCCCAGCGGACCCCGACGTGACGCAGACCGAGCCATCCGGAGCGCGGCCGCGATCGCTGTGGGATCAGTTCACCGTGCTGGGCGCCGCGCGCGGGGAGAGCAGCACGACCCGGATCGCGCGGCGGATGCTGGTGCTCGGCGGCCTGCTGATGAGCGCCGGCGGCGTGATCTGGGGGGTGATGGCGATCTCGTTCGGCCGCGCGCTCGCCGCGAGCATCCCGTTCGGGTACGTCGCGCTGACGGCGCTCAACCTGACGGCCTTCGCGCGGACCCGGAACTTCCGGGCCGCGCGGTTCGTGCAGGTCTTCATCAGCGTGCTCCTGCCGTTCGTGTTCCAGTGGGTGCTCGGCGGCTTCCTCAGCAGTGGCACCGTCATGGTGTGGTCGATGGTGTCGCTCATCGGCGCGATGACGTTCTCACAGCTCCGTGAGGCCCTGGTCTGGCTCGCGCTGTACGGCGCGCTGACCGTGATCAGCGGCCTGCTCGATCCGATGCTGGCCGCCAGCGTCCCGTTCGCCGCCTCGTCCACCACGCGCATCGGGCTGCTCGTGCTGAACCTGCTCATGGTGAGCGGCATCGTGTTCGGGCTGATACTCTTCCTGACCGCGGACCGCGCGCGCGCGGTGGCCTCCCTCGAGACCGCCGTCCAGCGCAACGAGGTGCTCAACGCCTCGCTGGCCAGCGAGGTCGACGCCCGCGGCGCGCAGCTCAGCGAGCTCCAGGCGCTGCAGGGCACGCTGCAGACGCGCAGCGAGGAGCTCAGCGCGTCGCTCGCGCGGCTCCACACCGCGCAGGCCGAGCTCGTCCAGCGCGAGAAGCTCGCCGCGCTCGGCCAGCTGGTGGCGGGCGTCGCGCATGAGGTCAACACCCCACTCGGCGTGGTCTACACCGCGGTGACGATGAGCCTGGAGCGCGTCGAGGAGCTCGAGGCCTCGCTGGTCACCGGCACGCTGCCCAAGCGCCAGGTGCTCGAGATCGCCCGCGCGCTGCTCGACGCCCTGCGCATCGCGTCGACCAACGCCAAGCGCGCCGCCTCGCTGATCTCGGACTTCAAGCGGATCGCCGTCGATCAGACCAGCGAGGCCGAGCAGGCGTTCGAGCTGCGAAGTTACCTCGACGCCGTGGTCCAGAGTCTGTCGCCGATGCTGGCGCGGGCGGGCGTCGCCTGCGCGGTGTCCGGACAGCCCGTCCGGCTGGTCAGCCGGCCCGGCGTGATCGCGCAGATCGTCACCAACCTGGTGCAGAACGCGATGCTCCACGCATTCCCCGACGGCGAATCCGACCGTCGGGTCGAGGTCCGGTGCCGGGCAGAGCCCGAGCACGCGGTGATCGAGGTCGAGGACCATGGCGTCGGCATGACCGAGGAGGTCCGCCGCCATGTGTTCGAGCCGTTCTTCACGACCAAGCGCGGCGCCGGCGGCAGCGGGCTCGGCATGCACATCGTCCACGAGCAGGCGTACAACGCGCTCGACGGCGCCCTCGAGCTCGACACCGCGCCGGGCCAGGGCACGCGGGTCGCGCTGCGCATCCCGCTCCGCCCGCAGGCGGGCACGATGAAGGCCCCCGGACCGGCGTGACCGGGCGGTCGGCCCCGACCGGCGCGCCGAGGCCGGGGCGCGAACCGCCGCCGGAAGTCGTCGCCGTGAGCCGGTTGCCACGTGGCAACCAGCAGGCCGCGCGTGCGGGGGGGAAGTCGTCGCCGACCTCGACGCGCCAGGCGCCCACGCACACCGTGTACCGCGCGGGCGGCGCCACCGCGGGCGGCGCGGGGACCAACTCGACCAGCGCGGTCCGCGGCGCCATCCGCGCCACCGGCAAGCCCCGCGCGGCGGCTCGAGCGACGCCGGCCGCGCGCTCTTGACGTCGATCATCACGCCGCCATCCTTGATGCGCGCATTACAGTGCCGCCACGCTCCGAGTTCCACGTGCGCAACGAGCGTCTCTGCGATGCGCTCACACGCCTCGCCTCCGCCGGCGCCGTTGTTCGCGAGGGCCACCGCCAGGCCGTTCCCGTTCCTGCTTCTCAAGCGTAGACGGGAACGGAACGGCCCGCGGACCCATGCACCTCGGTGATCGTCAGCGCCGATCGTCCGTTCCCGTTCCCTTCTTCCCTGAAGCAGGCGGGAACGGAACGACACGTGTCACGACCGATCAATATCCCCACGCCACTCCGCGACGATCCGCCGTGCAGAACGCGAGCCCGTACAGGTAGAACGCGAGCCAGAACAGGGGCCCGGCGAGGAACCTCGCCGGGCTACCCGACCCCTATTGAGCCAAGGCTTGACGCAGAGCGGTCAGCATGTCGTCGATGTCAAACTGGTCTGCGGCGGTCTGCATGGCCGCTGAATGCGCTGGCCACGCGGCCCTGATCAGTGCGGCGTGGCGCTCGAACCACTGAAATGCCAGGGCGTCAGAATCTTCAAGCAAGGCTTGTAGCTTCGCGCCGACAGCGACCAGTTCTTCCGGGTCCCAGGAGGTCAAGTCGTCGGCGCGACCAGGGGCGCCCAGACGGGCCTCAATTCCCTTGATCAGCGCCGTCAGCCCCTGGGCCACCAGGTCCAACTGCGCCATCATCAACGGTTTATCGGAGGCGGACGTCAGCAAAGACTCCAGACGCTCCACCTGGTTTGACAAAGCTTCAGCGCCAATGCTGGCACTCAGGCCCTTGAGCGTGTGCGCCAAGCGTTTGGCAGTTACCGGGTCGCCGGCATCCAGCGCGCTGAGGAGCATGGCCGCAAAGTCGCGTTGCCCGATGGCGAATTTTCGCAGCAGCGATTGGTAGAGCCCTGCATTGCCCCGCATGCGCCACAAGGCGCGGTCGACCTGCAAACCGTGGATGGCCAACGACAAGGCCGGCGCGGCCTCGGCGGCCTCAGCGGGATCGGGCGGCCGCACACGGGGCGCCTGGCCCAGGCCGTCGCGAGGCGACACCCATTTCAGGAGGGCAGCGCACAGTTCTTGCGGCTCGATCGGCTTGGCCACGTGGTCATTCATGCCGGCGGCCAGGCACCGGTCACGGTCTCCGGCCATCACATTGGCGGTCATCGCCACAATCGGCAGCGCGTCGAATCCGGGCAACTTACGAATCTGCAGGGTCGCAGTGACGCCATCCATCACCGGCATCTGCATGTCCATCAGCACGACGTCGTAGGGCTTGGCCCTGACCATGTCGACAGCAATCTGACCGTTTTCAGCCAGCTCGACCACCAGACCGGCGTCGGTCAGCAGCGCAGTGGCCACGTCCTGGTTGAGCTCGTTGTCTTCCACCAGCAGCACGCGTGCTCCGGAGATCCCGGCCAGCCGTGCCATTGGATCGACGCCGGCGGCGGCGCCGGCATGGCCAGAGGAGATCCCTGGCGCCGCACTCAATTGCTGGGCAACGACATCAAAGACCATGGCGGCATTCAAGGGTTTGGTCAGGACACCCCTCATGCCCGCACCTTCCGCCTCCCTGATGACGTCGTCGCGACCAAAACCCGTCACCAGCACCAGGCGGGGGCTCTCTGCCAGCGCCATGGCCACAATACGCCGACCGGTCTGAATGCCGTCCATGTCGGGCATCTGCCAATCCAGGAAGACGATGGCATAACCTTGTCCTTCCTGGTCTTGCGCATGGATGCGGGCCAAGGCGTCAAATCCGGAACTGACATCGTCCACCACCAAGCCGATGTCTTCCAGCAGGCCACGCAGCACGATGCGCGCATTTTCGTTGTCGTCCACCACCAGGACCGACCGGCCGTGCAGGTCCGCCGCCAGCAAGTTGAAGTCAGGCTCGGATGCGGCACGTCCGAAATTTGCGGTGAACCAGAAGGTGGACCCCTGCCCCGGCACGCTGTCGACGCCAACCTCACCATCCATCAAACCGGCAATGCTCTTGGATATGGCCAAGCCAAGCCCGGTGCCACCATACTTGCGCGTGGTGGAAGCATCCCCCTGCTGAAAGCTCTGGAACAAGCGCCCCTGTTGTTCCTGCGTGATCCCGATGCCGGTATCGCGTACCGCCAGGTACAGGATGACGTCGTCCGTCGACTCTGCCCGCCGACGGACCAAGACCGCCACCTCACCCTGGTCGGTGAACTTCACGGCATTGTTAACGTAATTGATCAAAATCTGACTGACCCGGGTCGGGTCGCCGACCAAGCGCTTGGGCACACCACGCTCGACGTCAAACACGAGCTCCAGGCCTTTGGCGACGCATTTGTGGGCAATCAGATTAGAGACATTTTCCAGCATGGCGTCCACGCTGAACTCGATCCTCTCCACCGAAAGCTTGCCGGCCTCGATCTTCGAAAAATCGAGGATGTCGTTGATGATGCCGAGCAAATGTCGGGCCGAACCTTCGATTTTTTGCACATAGTCGCGCTGACGCGGCGCCAACTTGGTTTTGAGCGTCAGGTGGCTCATGCCAATGATGGCATTCATCGGGGTGCGTATTTCATGGCTCATGTTGGCCAGGAAATCCGACTTCACGCGGGCGCCTTCGGTGGCTCTTTGAGAGGCCCTTGCCAGCGCTTCGTTCTTCGTACGCAGATCGTCCATCAAATAATCGACCGTCTGCCGCCCGATGATGCCTTGCAAGGCCATCAATCGATGTGACCCAACCTGAATGGTGGGTATGGCGCAGCGGGTCACCATGACGGCACCCGAGCCATCTGTTCGCCGCGGTTCGTGACTCCCACCGGGCGCGTTCGCCCAGGCGTGCGTGGGCAGGGTCTCGGCGCTGGCGAACTCCAGCAACAACAGACTGTCAACCGGCCCCTCCTGCACCCGCACGCACATGCTGGCCAGGATGCCGTAACGCACCAACCAGCGCCCCACATCCGAGACCTGGCCAGCAACCCGAGCCGCCAGCGCGTCACCGCCCTCGACCTCGATGATCAGTTCGTACACACGGCGACGGGCCTCAAACACCGACGCCAGTCGGTGCAGTGGCATGGTGCCAAGTTCGATCATCCCTGCCATTTAAACACCAGACATCCCGCATCATCGTAGGGATTGGCCAAGTCAGAAATCAGCTTTTTCGCAATATCCGAGGCATCCCAGTAAGATGTGGTGGCCGCAAGTCTGGTACAAGCGTATTCTGCAATACCGTCCGTCCACATCACCAGTATGTCGCCGGGCGCCAGCGGGAGGTTGGATTGCGCCAGCAGCGAGGGCATTCGATTGCCCACCAGGCCGTCGCCTGACACGCCGTACCAGTGATTGCCGCCAAATGTGGCGGCCCGGGTGTTGCCCACCCCGAGATAGCGAAACGTGAGCGCCGCGGTGTCGACCAAGGCCAGCCCGACTGCTGCCCCCACTGTGCCCACCAAGTCCTGGTGGATCCTGGTCATGAGCCGGTCCAGATCAGGGCCGCCATCACGGACAATGACCTCGCGCACCCGCTGAGCAACGCTCTGGGCCCGTGCGCCATGGCCCGACGCGTCGACGATGGCCAGCAGAACACCACCCTCGAGATCGTGGACCACCGTCGCATCACCGCAGGCCGTGTGCCCGTCGGTCGGTCGTACCCAGCCACTGGCGTCCCAGCGTGGGTCAACGCCGCGACGCGTCTGCGGCATGGCCACCAGCGCGATGGGGCGCGGCGGCATGACCGCGGCGCGCAAGGGCTTGCCGGACAGACGCTTGCGGGCGAACACCAGTGTGCCGGTGTTCTCGCTGGACCGAATCCAGAACTGATCCGCCATGCGGCGCACGCTCGGCAGACCAAGCCCCAATGAGCCGCCGGTGCTGTAGTGGTCCTGCATGGCAAGGGCAAGGTCAGGGATGCCCGGGCCGTTGTCCTCGGCCCGGATGTCGATATCCACCGCGCCTTGGTCTTCGGTCCGGCACACCCGCAGCCCCCCGCGTTTGGCGTACTTGACGATGTTGGAGCCCAATTCAGACACAATGGTGGCGATCATGGTCCGATCCACTTCAGGCGCCTCCTTGAGCATGGGCAGCCGTATCGTGGTCAGCACCGCCGCAGACACGTCCGCACTGTCACAGATGGTGAAATAAGCGGTGGAGTCGTCTTGACTCATCTGACCACCGGCGTCCCATTGTCGCGTGTGGCTCGGTCAAGCGCGGCTTGCAAATCGTGCTCGACTTCAAACCCCCGGGTGTCGGCATCGTTGCTCACCAGATAGCCCACAATGCCGGCGCTCAGGCCCACAAGAATGGGCCGGGCGCCCAGCAGGCGCAGCATGCTGAGCATGGCGCGGATGCCAACGAACTCTTCACAATCGAGCACCTTCACGGCGGACATTTCGATGACCGCCACCCGCGCGCGGGTCTCATGCACCGCGGCCAGCACCGCAGCTTGAATTTCAGCCTGGCGGTCCGCCAGTTCCTGCGGGAGCGTGACCACCAGGCAGCCACGAACCAAGGTGACCGTGACGCCCTGCTGCATCGAATAACTCATGGGTGCGGCTCCATGTGCGATCGGTTAAGCCATGAGATGACGAGAGCGACCATGGTACCGCAAGCCTTCGACGGTGACGAACCGGTGCGGCGGGAGGGTGTTCGCGAGGGCCCGCGACGGAAAGCATTCGGGCGCGGCTCTGTTGCGACGGACGAATATTAGAGCAGTTTCAACCACATAGACAGGCGACCTTGGCTCGCTCGAGCACATGGCGGGCGAGCTGCCACGCCGGCCATTCGCAGCCGCCGCTCGACGAGGACTGCCCGCACGGGACGCTGCACACGGGAGCGCCGCACGCATTCGACGAGCTGGAGTTGCCGTCACGTCGTGTGCGAGGCGTGACCGAATCAATCGAAGTCCCTGGAATCACGCGATTGTTTGCCGTTGCAACCGATCCGCACCCACAGCGCATGGCTGCAGCGGGCCCTCACTGCCGCCGGTCGTGCAGTCGGCCATTGAAGTCCTGTTCTCCTCCAATCGCCCGTAGGGCAATTTCCAGCGCATCGCGCAGCGTAGCCGTGGTGCGCACATCACCCACCTGACTCCCCAACTCCACCAACGTGCGCGCAATCGCGGGAGAAATCCCGGAGATGATCGACTCGCAGCCCATCAGCAACGTAGCCTTGGTGATCTTGATCAGCTGGTTGGCCACCGCCGTGTCCACTGCACCTACGCCGCTGATGTCCAGCACAAAGATCTTGGCCCGGGTTTCCGCGATCTTGGACAACGTCTTGTTCATGATGTCCTGGGTACGCACCGAGTCAATGATGCCGACCAGCGGCAGCAACAAAATGCCCTCCCAGATCGGCGTCACCGGTGTCGACATCTCCAACAAAGAATTGCTGTTGGCCGAGATCTTTTCTTTCTGAATGCGTGAGATCTCATCGAGCACCAGGTAGTTGTCCAGAAACACCATTTTTCTGACCGAGGCCGCCATGCTGTTCAGGTTGGTGGGCGGTGGCGTCATGCCGCGCAGGCGCTCCTCGATCAGCCGGTCAGAGAGGCACATGCCGGCGCAGTAAATTTCATTGGGCAGATCGATGCGCGCATGCACCGCGCCAATGTGGCGCCGTGAGGCAAAGTAAGAATCGTCAAGGTTGGCCTGGAAGAAAGTGCGCCAGTGGTCAACCTGCAAGTCGCGCACCCGCTGCAGGATATGCGAATTGCCACGGAAGAAAGTTTTGTATTCATCGTGCTGGGCCAACCAGACGTAGAACTCACCGACAATGTCCACCAAGGTGTCGTCGATGAGTGCACCGGCTTGCCGCACCATGGCGACATCAGCGCTGGTGATCTCGAACTTGAAAAGGATGTTGTCCAGATCGTCTTGGGTCGCCACAGATCTCTCCGGTTTGAATGAGTCAAGGTTGGAGGAAAGCTGCCAGAATCGGCCGAACCGCCCGAGCGTCAGTGCGCATCAGAAAAGCGCCGCTCGATCGCTCTGAAGTCTTCAGCAATCATCAGAAATGCATCGACCATATTAGGATCGAAATGGCTACCTTTTCCGTCAGAGATAATTTTCAAGGCCTCGTCGTGCGACATCGGCGCCTTGTACACCCGGCGGCTGATCAGCGCGTCATAAACATCGGCCACAGCCATCAACCGGGCCGAGATCGGGATGGCATCGCCCTTGAGTCCATCGGGGTAGCCACTGCCGTCCCACTTTTCCTGGTGTGACAGCGCGATCTCGCGGGCACACTGTAGAAACGAATTCGGAGAGTCCAGCAGCCGTTCGGCAGCCAAAATCGCGTCGCGACCCAAGGTCGTGTGGGTCTTCATGATCTCGAACTCTGCCGGCTCCAGCCGACCTGGCTTCAGAAGAATGCTGTCGGCTATGCCAACCTTACCAATGTCATGCAAGGGTGCCGACTTGTAGAGCAGTTCGATCTGCTCAGCGCTCAGGTACGACGAGAATCTGGGGTGATGTTGCAGCTGCAGCGCCAGGGCCTTGACGTAATTTTGGGTGCGGCGGATGTGGTTCCCGGTTTCGTTGTCACGCGTCTCGGCCAGCGAGCTCATGGCCATGATGGTCACGTCTTGAATGCTCGACAGCTCACGGGTACGTAGCCTGACCTCGTCTTCCAGCGTCTGGTTACGGTCTTGCAGCAGATCGAGCGCGCGTTTGAGCGACAAGTGCGTACGAATCCGGGCCAGCGTGATGGCCGGACTGATGGGTTTGGTGATGTAGTCGACTGCCCCCAGATTGAGCCCCTGCTCCTCGTCCTCGCTGTCCGACTTGGCGGTCACAAAGATGACCGGCACATGCTGCATGCGGGCGTCGGCCCGCATGCGCCTGCAAACTTCGTAGCCGTCCATGCCGGGCATCAAAATATCGAGCAAAACCAGGTCAGGCAGCACCCCACCAGCCATGAGTTTGAGCGCCTTTTCGCCACTGCCTGCCACCTGCACCTTGTAACGGTCGCGAAGCAAAGTGCTCATCAGTTGCAGATTTTCTGGCGTGTCGTCCACCACCAGAATCACTGACCGATCAATATTCTCCATGCCAAGGTCTCCATCAGTCTTGTTTTGATCGGCGCTCACAGACGCTATCTTCTTGCAACGGTGTAATGTGTGGCAATGGCGGGAAAATCCTCATGAGTCTCGAAAAATGCGTCGAGGATGTCCGGGTGACAACCTGTTCGATCATCTCATTTCTCGATAGATTAATCAGTAATGTCGATGTCTTATCAGACCGCGCCGACCAGGGGGTGTGGCTCTCATCCTGATCAGCGGGTGTTCTCCTCCATGATTTCATGCACTTGAGCCACTTGAACGGACTTGTCATGCACGAAGCGGTGCCGTTCCTCGTCGAGAAATCTGCGCCCTTGCTCAGGATGAGATCCACACCCCGACCAAACCAGGGACCGTCAAGAAGCCGGCCCTCGCGAGTCGCATGAGCCACCATCTTTACACGATGCCCGATCACGTTGGGCGCCCACCGCGCCGAGGCGCCTTGCAACACGGTCGTGTGATCGCGAGGGTGTGAGCTCGCGGGCGAAGTCGACCAATGCGTCGGTGACGGTCGCCACGACGCGACGCCAGGCGGTGCGCCCAGGGCTGGAACAGCGCGGCGATCAGCTCGCTGGCGAAGGCGCGGACGAGGTGCGCGCAGGCCAGGGGGCGGAGTTGCTCCAGGGGGACGTCGTGACGGAGTGCCGCCACGATGCGGAGTGAACGGATCAAGACGTGGCCGATGCCCGCGCCGTAGGTCAGCGCGGCGAGCGCATGCGGATCGGCGGTGAAGATGCGCCCCGGCGAGTTGCGCCTGCGTGAACAGGGCGCGCTCGAAGAAGCCGAGGTCGAGCAGATAGAGTATGCCCCGCTGCAGCGACGGGACCAGGGTTCGCCACAGCGGCAACTCGCCGGTGTGCCCGGCTGCGACCGTCGCCTCGAGGAGACCAGGCGGCGCAGCGCCGCACAGCGCGGAACAACGCGGCGGCCTTGGCCTGCTTGAACCGCAGATGGAACCCGCGGGGCCGGATCGGGCGGTACAGCTTGACGAACACCGCGCGCAGCCGCGCGAACCCCAGGGTCTGCCCGAGCAGGTACCCATGCGCGACCACCGCCAGCAGCCGGTACGCCGTCGCCTGGCGCTGCCGCGGGTTGGAGCCGGTCGCCGCGCGGAGTTCGTCGACCGTCGCCGGCGTGAACACCCGGGCCATCTGCGCCGCGGCCCCCGCGGCCCCCGCGGCCTGTGCGCGTTGCGCCGTGCGCGAAGGCGGCCCAGGGGATCGACGCCACCGGCGCCCTTGGGTAGACTGCGGACGCGTCGGCTTCGGGTGGTTACTCATGTTTCGCAACTACGCGATCATCTGGATCCGGCGCGCTTTGCACTTACGTTCGTACCCTTGCGCGATCAGGCGCCGCTGAAGATCACGGGCATGGTTCGGCGTCGCAAAAGATCCGCACCCATCATGGAAGGGATGACGAAATGACCATCGACCTGCATGAGCCAAAAAAATTCACCGTTTTGGTGGTGGACGACACGCCTGCCAACCTGATGTTGATCAACGATCTGCTACAGCCGCACTACACAGTGAAGGTGGCGTCCAGCGGGGCGCGCGCGTTGACAATCTCGAATAGTAAAAAGGCCCCGGATCTGGTTCTTCTGGACATCGTGATGCCGGAAATGGACGGCTACGAGGTCTGCCGCCAGCTCAAGGCCCATCCTGCAACTCACGATATCCCGGTGATTTTTCTGACCGCCCGCACAGCGGAGCGAGACGAACAAATGGGCCTCGAGGTCGGCGCAGTGGACTACATCACCAAACCCATCAGTCCGCCGATTTTGCTTGCGCGGGTGAAGGCGCACCTTTCACTCAAACAGGCACGCGATACCTTGGAGCGGCGCAACCGAGAGGACACACTGCGGTTTGAGCGGTCCATGGCGCAACAAATAGAACTCAATGCGCTCAAGTCGACGTTTGTGTCCATGACTTCGCACGAATTTCGAACACCATTGACGACCATCCTCACTTCGCAGGATTTGCTACGGCACTACAGTGATCAACTTTCCCCACAGGAGCGGGATGAAACCCTGGACGCCATCGAATTGGCGGTGCGTCGCATGGTCACGATGCTCGACCAGGTCTTGACCATTGGTCGAGCGGACGCGAATTCGCTCGAGTTCAAACCCCGCCCCCTCGATCTCGCCGCCCTGTGCCAGCGATTGCGCGAAGAGACCTTGGCGGGACTGACGGCGCCGGGAAGCGATCCAGGTGATCGCCTTACCCTGACGCTGGAACTGGATGGTGACACCGTCGTGGCCGATGAAAAACTGCTGCGCCATATCCTGGGAAATTTGTTGTCGAATGCGATCAAATACACCCCCAGCGCCGCGACAGCGCTCTTTCGTGTGATGCGCGAGGCAAACGGGGTGGTTTTTGAAGTGCAAGACCAGGGTATCGGCATACCCAATGAAGACCTTCCCGGGCTGTTTGGAAACTTTCACCGGGCCGGCAATGTGGGCGACATACCGGGCACCGGTTTAGGCCTGACCATCGTCAAGCGTGCCCTGGAAAGCCATGGCGGAACGATCACAGTTCAGAGCGAAGTGGGCATTGGAACCCGGTTCACGGTGCGGATTCCTCAACCTGCAGTTTGAGCGACCACCCATAGATGATCTGAGCCATCCCCTCCGTTCCGATGGGTGCGGATCTTTTGCGACGCCGAACAGTCTAGTGATTCGCAGCACTTCGATCGGGTCGGCGAAGTTGCCAACACGTCAAGCGGCACCTCCAGCTCGCTGGGAGTACCCGACGGCACCCGCTGCCCCCGGTCGGCGGCGGCATTCCTCGTCGGGCGGCGGCCACGGATGGCTGACGCTATCGATCGTCCGCCCGGGGGCTCGACGGAACCAGGAGTCGGCGTCGATCGTGAGGCGGTGGCAGGTGTGCGTCCGGTGGACCGCCCCCGAATCGCAGGCCCGGCGCGGCACCCCACCGCTTGACGGCGCGCGACCGTCGGCGGATGCGTGAGCAGGAGCGCAGTTTTCGAGGGCAAGCACGCGCGGCGTGAGCAGGCACGGCGAGGGGAATAGCGGAATCCCCTCGACGAACTTGACCATTCAAGCCAGCGAGGGGTTCCTCTCCTTTCAACCGGAAGATCGGAAGGAGGCCCCCTCTGGGCAACGAAGCCGTCGTCGCTTCCAGCGTGTTGGTGCTGCGGCCGAGGATCGACGCCAACCTCGCGGCGAAGGCCCGGGCGGAGGGGTGCGCGCTCAGCGGCGGTCGGCTCGACGTCGCCGACTACCCGCGCAAGCCGCGCGGGGCTGACGGCCTGAACGAGACGTTCGCGTGGCGCCACAGCTTCTGCTGCGCGGTCGAGGGCTGTGGTCGCCGGCGGACGCCGCCATCGGGGCGGTTCCTGGGCCGCAAGGTCTACCTCGGGGCGGTCGTGGTCCTGGCGACGGCGCTCCAGCAGGGCCCGACCAAGATCGCGGTCACCAGGCTGGCGGCGCTGATCGGCATCGACCGGCGGACGCTGGTGCGCTGGCGCCGGTGGTGGACGACGATGTTCGCGACCAGCCGGTTCTGGACCAGCCTGCGCGGGCGGCTGGCGTCGGCCGTCGACGAGGCCGCGCTGCCGACCTCGTTGATGGCGCGCCTGACGGCGATCGCCGAGGACGCCGTGTTCGGGCTGCTGCGCCTGCTCGCGCCGGTATCGACGTGGCCCCACCTGGATGCGAGCGCATCGTGAGGGGCACGCGCGACCCGCAGAGGATGCTCGTATCGAGGTCGTGACGCGGGGCGTAGACGTGGACGCCGATCATGACCACGATGACGACGACCTCGGCGACGCCTCGCCGCCACGAGCGGTGGGCGAACCTGCGCCACGCGATCATC
Organism: Kofleriaceae bacterium; assembly: GCA_964203225.1. Taxonomy (GTDB): domain Bacteria; phylum Myxococcota_A; class Polyangia; order Haliangiales; family Haliangiaceae; genus JABFXX01. The sequence goes on along the minus strand of CAXNMK010000001.1, from coordinate 104,481 downwards.
AGTGTGCTCCTGGCGGGACCGCCCGACCGCGGCGAACTGCGCGCCGCCCTCGAGGCGCTCGCCGCCCGGACGTACGTTCACCCGAACACCGGCGCGCCCGTGCAGTTCGCGTTCTCGACGATCGAGCGCTGGTGGCACCTGGCCCGCAAGGCCGCCGGCCACGGCGACACGGTGCAGGCGTTGCGGCGCAAGATCCGGAAGGACGCCGGGACGCGGCGGTCGGTGTCGTCGGCTGTCGTGGCCGCGATCGGGTGCAGCACCAGGCGCATCCAACGTGGAGCTACCTGCTCCACGCCGACAACCTGGTGGCGCACACCGAGCTGGGCGACCTGGAGGGCCACGCGCCGTCGTACACGACGGTCCGCCGGCTGATGAAGGAGCGCGGGCTGGTTCGCCAGAAGCGCCGGCAGCGCCGCGGCCCCGAGGACATCACGGCCCATGACCACAGCCGGGAGATCTTCGAGGCGCGCGAGACCCGCAGCTACGAGAGCGCGTACGTGCACGGGCTGTGGCACCTCGACTTCCACGGCGCCAAGTTCGTGCGCATCGTGCTCCCCAACGGCCAGATCGTGACGCCGAAACCGCGCGGCATCGACAACAGCGGGGCGGTGCTCGCGCCGCTCGATCCGCTCGACCGGACGAAGAACGGCACGCAGTCCTTCGGCGGCGGGAAGGTCCGCAAGGACCGCGCGGGCTACGCCCTCGTGGGCTGATTCCCGGTTCCGGTTCCCGCGATCCCTTGGGACCCTGCGGGAACGGAAACGGGAATGCCCTGATTTACCGAGCCCACAACACCATCAAGGAACGTGCACACGCTCATGCTCGTGGGACAGCGCGATGCTGAGATTCGATCCCATCCTTTGTGGCCGCTCTCTCTTATGGCGCTCCTTCACGGGTGTGATCGGACCGCCCCGGCCTTCACGAGGATCACGCGATCCTTGTCGGGGTTCAGCACGAGCCAGAACGTCTTGCCGTCGGCGGTCGCGCACCATGGCTCCGACGCCTGCTCGGCGCGGCCGCGCCAGACATCGAGGCGATTGGTGACCCGGGTCGGGAACGCGCGGCCCACCGCCGGCACCTGGACCGCCGCCAGCACCTTGGCGCGCTCGTCGTCGGTCGCGGGCCGGACCTGACCGCCAGCGCCGAGCGCCAGCGTCATCTCGGTCAGCCGGTTGCGCACCATCGGCAGCGTGACGTGCTCCAGCTCCTTGATGCCCGAGTCGGCCAGCGCCTCGGCGCGGTCGGCCGGCAGCGCCGGGCTGTCGAGGCTGCGCGCCCAGTCGGGGGCGTGGGTCATGAGCCAGTCGATCAGGCCGAACATGGTGTCGACGTCCATCTGGCCGCCGGCGAGGACGAACTGCTTGATCGCGGCGGGAGGCTCGGTGGTCGGGTTCATCAGTGTCCTCCGCGCGCCGGGGGCGTGGGCATGGTCTGCGGCGGGGCCGTGCCGGGGTTGGTGCCCCAGTCGAACCCGGAGATGTCATGCCCGTCAACCTGGTAGGCGCTGGCGCCCGATACCGGCGAGCCGGCGCCGGTGACCGCGCGCATCCGATGTTCGGACGCCTGGTTGGTCGCGCCCGCCGTGTGCGCGGCGACCAGCTCGGCCGACTTTGTCCACGTGGTCCGGCGCTCGGCGGCGACGTCGAAGTAGGCCGGGAACGCGTGTGTCGCGGCCTGGGTCAGCACCCTGGCCGGCACGCCGGTGGCGGCGGCGATCTCGGGATTGAGGCTGGTCTGGGCCTGGTCGAACACCGGGCCCATCGCGTCGAAGTCGGGGTGGAAGTCGCCGAGGCCGATGCCGGGCAGGCCCGCGTAGTACGACTGGAAGCAGCCGGCGATCGCGCGCGGGAGATCGAAGCGGATGTGCGCCTGCATCGACGGCAGCAGCGCCGCCATCACCCGGCGCGCGCCCGCCGACAGCGAGTTCGCCGCCGGCGCGCCCGCCATCATGCCGGTCAGGGCACCGCCGAGCGCGCCGAGCCCGGCGCCGACCGCGGTCCCGATCCCGGGGAAGACGAAGGTGCCGACCACGGCGCCGCCGGCCGCGCCGGCGGCGAGCCCGACCCCGCCGCCGACCGTCTGGCCGATCAGCGGCGTGAGCGTGTCGACCTCGGTCGACGCCTGGCTCTCGGCGTTGGTGAACGCCTGCCGCCAGTGCGGCTCGCACTCGGCCTGCGCGCCCGAGGCCCAGCGCTGGACGTTGGCCATGTAGGCGTTGTTGAACCAGATCACCTCCTGCGCCTTCATCATCGGGTACTGGTAGGTGCCGGCGCGGATCGCGGCGAGCTCGTGCTGGGTTACGTAGTAGTAGACCTTGGCGAACCAGTACTTGTAGTCCGCCGGCGGCACCCGACCGCCGGCGAAGCCGTCGGCGGTCGCGAGCTGCGTGACCTTGGCCGCCTCGACCTGGGCCATGAGCGCGTTGAAGGTCGCGAGCGGGTTGGCCGGCAGCGCCTCGAACTTGCCGCTGTGACCGGGCACCGGATGCACCGGCGCGGCGGTGATGTGCGACTTGCCGCCGACGGTGCGGTAGTGGTTGCCTTCGTTGTCGATCGGATCCTCGCCGGGCGTGGCGGTGGGCCCGGCCTGGGCCGGCGACGGCGGATCGCCCGGGCCGCCAAAGCGCTGCACCACCCGACGCTGGGCGGCGCCGCTGTGGCCCTGCTGGACGGTGTGAGTCAGCTCGTGCGCGAGCAGGCCATCACCCTCGGCGGTGCCGGGCTGGTACGCGCCATCGCCGAAGAACAGGTCTTGCCCCACCGCGTACGCGCGGGCGCCGATGTCGGCCGACGACGCGGCGGCGCCGCCGTCGGTGTGGACGCGCACCCTCGAGAAATCGTGGCCGCCGAACGCGCCTGCCATGCGGCTCTGCGTGGTCGGGTCGAGGGCGGTCCCACCGCCGCCGCGGGTCGCGGCCTCGACGCTGGCCGGCGCCTCGCCGGCATCGGCGTCCTTGCCCTGCAGCTCGCCCCCCCCGACCGAGCCGATCGCGAGCGGCGCGGCCGGTGCCGCCTCGCCGCCGTGGAGCACGCTGGTCACGCGTTCGGCCGCGGCGTCGGCCGCCTGCTCGTGGACGTCGGACGAGGCCCCGACCCGCAGGCGGGGCTGGAGCCGCTGGGTCAGGGTGCGTTTGCCGACACTGCCCTCGGAGCTCGCGCCACCTGTGTCAGCCGAGCCGGTGGACGTGCGTCGTTCGCGAGACATCGTCCCATGGTACGCGAGCGGCCCGGCGGCTCCTTCCCTGATAGCGAATTTTGCCGTGACGCGCCCGGCCGGTCACAGTCCGTCGAGCAGCCAGTGTGGGACCAGGTCGGATGCGGCCGCGCCGCCGCGCCAGCGCGAGATGCCGGTGACCAGCGCGGCGTCGATCCCGGCCGCGCGGGCGCCGGCGATGTCGGTCTCGAGCTGGTCGCCCACGATGCGCAACGTCATGGCATCCGCCACGGAACGGACGTGAGGTTCGCGTTCGTCGAGGCGGAGAAGGCCCACCACGCCGTCGGGCGGTGTTCACGAAATCGGGTCAGGGCTAGTCCCCACGTCGTACACGCTCACCTCACGCTGGTCACGTGATCAAAACCGTTGCCGACGAGCACCGTCACCAACGAGCCACACCCTTCGCCGATCGCTGTCGCCGCGGCTCGAACCGGCGCTACAGGATCACGGGCGGCGCGCACGTCGACACGCCGGCGCCGACGACCCGGCGGCCGGTGGTCGAGGTCGTGCTCACGAGCGCGCCGGACGCGCCGTCGAGCTGGTACACCGAGGTCGCGGTGTCGGTGCTGCGGTAGAGGAACACCCAGAAGTCGCCGCCCCAGAACGCGAACGCGAACGAGGTGGGCGCGCCGGTCGGGTTGGTGATCGCGTACGTCTGCAGCGCGGCGCCGGTCGCCTTGTCGAGGCGGATCAGCTGGGGCGGCACCGACGACGGGAAGTACCCCCACAGCTCGCCGGTGCCGGTGCCGGTCAGCTCGGGCTGCCCGGACAGGTTCGCGAGTTTCGTGGCCAGGAACGTCGAGGTGTCGAGCCGCGCCAGCATCGGCGGGCCGGTGTACAAATCCTCGCCAGCGATGAACAGCGTCTCCGCGGTGCCGCCCGCCTGATCGGTCGAGAATCCCATCCCGAAGCTGTAGAGCCGAAGGTCCTGGTCCCACGTGGTCGCCGTGCACGCCAGCGTGGCGGTGTCCACCGCGAACAGCTCGCCGGAGTTGTAGAGCACGTAGGCTATCGCCGCGCGGTTGACGGCCATCGACAGCGGCTTGGCGCCGATGTCGGCCGGGCACGCGAGGGTGCCTCGATCCGTGAAGGTCCTGGTGGACGGATCGAACGCGGACAGCCGCAGGTCCTTGTCGATGGTGTAGATCAGCCTGGCGGCCGCGCTACACCCATCGTCACCGACCGCCGCGTCGGCCGTGCTCCCACCCCCGCCGTCCACGCCTGCGTTGCCGCCGCCATCGAGCGCGCCGCGGCCCGCGGGCGCGGGTCCGCACGCAGACAGGGCGATGGCGAGCGACCAGACTGCCGCGTGTCTCATGCGGGGAACCTAGCATAGGATGCGATCTGCCATGACCTGGCCCGCGCATCGCGCGGGTGTGGGCGCACCTCCGCGGGGCGACGTCGAACCCGACGTTGAACCCGTGAGCCCCGATCCAGGCACAGTTTACTGTTTAGTTCCAGATAGATACGCATGATCAACCCAAAGGTGCCGTGATCCCAGGCGATAGGTCAAATTACTGATTGACTGATCGGCAGTACTAACAATCTCGGTGACGTCAGTGTGTAGCTTGGGCGGCACTGGCACGCCGAGCTTGGCGAGTAGCGCGGTGAGTTCGCGATCGATCTCGCTGGTCCACCGGATGCGGACGCCGGTGTGTTCGTACTCGACGACCTTGATGCGCGCGAGTTGGTCGACGATGTTGCGCCAGGCGTCGCCCGTGCGGATCTCGGCGATGCGCTCGACACGTAACGTCACGACGGCGATCGTGACGAGCGCCTGGATCCGCCACGGCCCAGGCCGACGGGGAGCTAGCGCGTGTAGGTCCCGGCGATTCCCCCGTAGCTGCTCTGCCAGAGCGCAGCGAGCTTGGTGAAGTCCGTGACATCGATCAATCCCTGGTCGCGCAGGGCCGCGATCGGCGAGAACACGGCGGCGTCGACCTCGTCGGGACCGGTCGCCGATGAGAACTGCCTCGGCCCGATGTTCCACGCGGCGGTCAGCATCACCGCATCCGAGACCGTCCCGTCACCGCGCCGCGCGACCAGCTCCTCGACGCCGGCGACCTCGTCCACCCAGGCTCCGAACGCGATGATGTTGCCGGCTGAATCGTGATCGAAGTAGTGATCGCGATCGAGCGGACGCCATGCCCCGCTGATCAGCGGATCGTTGACGTGATTGGGCGTCCCCGCACCGATCAGGATGTTGCCGCCCCAGCTCGCGGTGGGGTACTTGAGGCCCCCGACGGGCGCGCGGAAGCGATCCCATTGCTGAAACTGAGGCAGCGCCGGGTCCCAGATGTGGCCGCCGATCACGGTGCTGCCCCCGACACCGAGCTCGCCGAGCAAGTAGGCGACGTCGGCGTAGTTGTAGCCTCCGTTCTCGTGGGAGTGCGGATCGATGGTGACGCCGAGATCTTCGTGAAGATACGCGAACACGTTCTTGCCAGCGGTGGTCGCGGTGAGCGATGCGTCCTCGTGGAGCAGCGCGGCCTCGAGGATCTTCCAGTCAGGCTGGACCACCCACTGCAGCCCGTGGGCCCTCGCTCGCTCCGCGACCTCGACCAGGCGCCCGCGGATCGCCTGGTACGCGATCTGGCACTGGGCGCTGCCCAGCGTCCCGGCCGGCGTCGAATCCTCGATGTGCGTGAACATCACGACCTCCACCGGTCGCGAGACCACACCCGCATCGCTGGGGCCTCCCGTTCCGGGGTCGGAGACCGCGCCGCAGCCGGTGACGACGGCCATCGAAGCGACCAGACTTGCAAGCGTCGAAGGCGTCATGGCCAGACTGTAGAGCAAGTCAGGCTCTCATCGAGGTTGGGTGGGTGGATCCGGGGCGCAACATGATCGGTTCGAGCTTCAAGCCTGAGCAGCACAGCATGAGCAGGGCGATGAGGGCGGAGGAGCTGTGCAGGCCGTCGCTTCGGCGCGTGATGGTGCGCGCCATGCCGTTGAGGCCTGTCACTTCGTCAAGACCCTCTACGAGGATACGTTCGGCGGCGAGCCAGCCGGCACGTTGACCCTCCGCGGCAGCGTGATCAACATGGCCGACCCGCCGGACGATGGCGCGCATCGCGATGTCTTCAATCCGTACACCGGGGTCGGCGGCTGGAGCCTGGTCCTCGAGCAGAACGTGTTCGAGCAGATCTGGCTGTTCAGCTTCCTGCTCCAGCAGGGCGACGACCTCGGGTCGCTGACGGTGCGGGGCAACGTGTTCGCCAATGGCGGTGGCCACGTCGTGCGCTTCGGCAGCGGCAGCGGTGGCGCGGGCGCGGTGACGTTCGCGCACAACACCTTCTACAACGTCATCGACTACGATGGCCCGACCGCGACCCACCGCGACAACGTCTACGCCCACGCCAGCGGCTGGACGGACGCGTTCGGCGGCACGACGGTGCACCTCGGCGACAGCCCCTCGACGTCGGTCACGTGGACCGACGCCGCGGGCTTCGCCAACGCGGGCGACGTGCTGGGGCCTGATGGGCGTCCGTGGACCGCGGACGACGGGCTGCGCCTCGCGCTGCTCGAACAAGGCGAAGGTCTGTCCATCGCCAAGGTCAGCGGCATGTGCCGCGAGATGCTCACGTTGCGGGCCGCGTTCTTCACGTTCATTGACGTCGAGCGGGTCGATCCGACGAACAACGCCGCCGAGCGGGCCATCCGGTTCGCCGTGCTCATGCGCAAGGGCTGCTTCGGCAGCGACAGCGCCAAGGGCCGTCGCTTCATCGAGCGGTTCTTGACAGCACGCCAGACGCTCCGCACGCAGAAGCGGGACCTCTACGGGTTCCTCAAGGACGCGTGTGCGGCTGCGCTTCATGGCACGCCGACTCCGTCGCTGCTACCCGAGCACCTCCGAACTGACCTGCGGACTGACCTGCCAACCGCAGTCGCCGCGTGAACGGTTACAAATAGAATTGATCCGACGGACACGGGGCTGCTACCGTCCTCGCGGTGCGGGATAGACGAAATCAGGGACCGGGAACGGAGTCGTCGCGCGCCACCGAGACGCAGCCTGCGCCGGGGAAGCGTACCCTGGTGCAGCGGGTCCATGGTGCGGTTCCGCGCAGCACTCGATCCGACGCTGACGCGCCGGCGGTGCAGAGGCGCGGCGCCGTGGACACGGGCGACGCGGAGCGCATCGGCGGCGATGCGTCGACCGCCAGCGTCGAGCGCATCGCGGCGGAAGGCACGACGGGGGCCGGCGATGCCCTCCCCCATCTCGACCGGGTCCAGGCGGCGTTCGGCGGTCACGACGTCCGTGGAATCCAGGCTCACGTCGGCGGGCCGGCGGCGGTCGCGAGCGAGCGACTGCAGGCGACCGCATACGCCAGCGGCAACGACGTGGCGTTCAAGGAGTCGCCGAGCCTGCACACGGCGGCGCACGAGGCCGCACACGTGGTGCAGCAGCGGGCCGGGGTGCACCTCAAAGGCGGGCTCGATACACCCGGGGACTTGTACGAACGCCATGCCGACGCCGTGGCGGACGCGGTGGTCGCCGGGCAGTCGGCCGAGGGCCTGCTCGGTGACATCGGTGCCGGTGGTGGCGGCCGCGCGGTCCAGCGGCAGGAGGCCCCACCACCGGGCGGGGCGGCCCCCAGCGCCGTCGGGGGAACCGGCGGTACCGCGACGGCTGGCGCGGGTGGCGGCGGGCCCTATGCCGCGCTCATGGCCCAGCTCGCCGGCTACACCGAGGGTGACCCCACGCTCGGCCCCCTCGGCCTGACTGCGGCCTTCGCGACCAACGATCTCACCGTGCCGGAGCACGTGAAGTTTGGCCCGGCGTCCGCGATGACGGCGGTCGTCCGCGAGGACGAGGGCCTGATGACGGCGCGCAGGAAGCACGCGAGCACCGGCGCGACGTCGCACTACTGCAGGTTCGGCGCGCTCCAGTTCATCCGCGAAGGGGTCGAGCTCAGCCTGACGACCCACATGCTCGGCTCGTACAACGTGAAGATGGCGGACACCCCCGATGGCAAGGTCCTGTTCGTCGTCGAGAATGCGACCGGCCGCGCCTCCGGCACCCGCTCCCCCATCAGCGGCCAGAGCGGGATGCCGGACGTGAGCCGCGCCAACTCCCAGTGGTTTGGCACGATCCACCAGCTCTACTACTGGACCGAGGACAAGTACGTGAGCGGCATCGTCGATGACGCCCTCGCCTGGCTGGGCGTCTTCTAGGGGCTGTCCCTGTTCGCATGATCGCCCGCAACGCCCCGACCGACGGTGCGTTGGTGGAGCTGGGTTCGTGGAGCACGACCGACGGTTCGTTGGTCGCCCTGCTCGGATGACCATTCGGCAAGCCACGATGGGCCCGGCGAGGTGCTGGAACTCGGGGCCGGTGTCGGCCATGCTCACGCCGCAACGACGCACGCGTGGCCATGCGAGCGCACCGTGGCGATGATCGCGCTCGCCACCGTGGTCGCCCTGCCCGGCTTCGCCGCAAAGGGCCCGCGAATGGACAAATCGATCGATGATCGCGGGCGAGCCGCCCCGCGGGCGAGGCGCGACGAGCGAGTGTACCCGTCGGTACGCGACCGAGGAGCAACGACGCCCCCGGGGATGGATCGACCGCGAGGGCGATCGAGATGTCCATTCGCGGGCCCAAAGGCCGGCCCGTTCGTCCTCGCCGGCCCGGCCCCCTTGCGACCCCTGGCCGTCGGTGGTCGCGGAACCTGCTAGCGGAGGAGCGACAGCGCCGCCTGCGGCAGCTGGTTGGCCTGGGCGAGGACGGCGAGGCCGGCCTGGCTCAGGATCTGGCCCTTGCTGAGGTTCGCCGTCTCGTTCGCCACGTCGACGTCCCGGATGCGCGAGTTCGCGGCGGCCAGGTTCTCCTGCTGCATCCCGAGGTTGCTGATCGAGACCTGCATGCGGTTCTGCACGGCGCCGACCTTGGCGCGCGCGGACGACAGCTGCTGGATCGCCTTGTCGAACGCACCGATCGCGTTCTGGGCGTTGGTCACCGTCGACAGGCTGGCGGCCGCGATGTACAGCGTCGAGCCGCCGAGCGTCGACGTGGTGAGCCTGGTGATGCTCATCGACAGGCGGTCGTTGGCGGTGTTCTGCGCGCCGACCTGGAAGGTCAGGCCCGCGGAGGCCGAGCCGTCGAGCAGCTTCTGCCCGTTGAACTCGTTGACCGCGCCGATGCGGTTGACTTCGCTCTGCAGCTGCGTGAACTCGGTCTGGATGTAGCCGCGCTCCGTGTTGCCGATCGTCGAGTTGGCGGACTGGACCGCCAGCTCACGCATGCGGGACACGATGCCCTGCTGCTCGTTCATCCCGCCCTCGGCGACCTGCGACAGCGACACGCCGTCGTTGGCGTTGCGCTGGGCCTGCGCGAGGCCGCGGAGGTTGGCCTTCAAGGCCTCGGAGATCCCGAGGCCGGCGGCGTCGTCACCGGCGCTGTTGATGCGCTGGCCCGACGACAGCCGCCCGATCGAGGCCGCGAGGGCCGCCTGGGTCTTGGACAGGTTGCCCTGGGCATTGAGAGACGCGACGTTGGTGAGAATCGAGATCGCCATGTACAGACTCCGGTTTGGGGCTCGGACCCCGTCGGTCCCACTGGCGTAGTTCGCCCAGCCCCGCGCCTGATACAGGCCTGTATCGTTCCAGCATCGGGCCGAGGGAGGGCGCCCCGGCAGGTCCATCATGGGGCTGGGGACCGCCCGCGACGCAGCTACCCAGGATCACGAGCAGCAGCGAGCCACGGCGCATCGAGGTGTCATCCTGTCGCCGTCAGGATTCCCCGTACAGCGCCATGCGCAGGTCGGCGCGCCTCGTCGAGGTCACGCCGGCAGGCGGCCATCCCCCGTGGTCTCCGTGCGGGAGCGAGGGACCTCGACCGTGACCCGGGCGCCGCCGTCGGACCCGAACGTCAGGCGCGCGCGCAGCTGCCGGGCGAGCGTGCGCACCAGCGTCATGCCGAGCGAGCGAGCGACCGCGGGGGCGAGCGCGTCGGCGGCGAACCCCGGTCCGCGATCGGTGACCACGAGCTCGAACCCGGCGTCGGTCGGCCGTACCGTGACATCGATCTGACAGCTGCCATCCGATCCGCAGCCATGCTTGATGGCGTTGGTCACGAGCTCGTTGAGGATCAGCCCGCACGGCACGGCAACGTCGACCTCGACCTCGACCTCGACCGGCTCGCTGTGGACGCGCAGCTGGGCGCGCGGTGCGAGCGCTCCCTGGAGCTGGAGGCACAGCGAACTCGCGTAGTCCCCGAGCCGGATGCTGGCCATCCGCGTCGAGTTGTAGAGCTGCTGATGGACGAGCGCCATCGACCGCACCCGAAGCACCGTGTCATCGAGCGCGGCTCGCGCCTGGGCGTCGATCATGCCATCGACCTGCAGCGACAGCAGGCTCGACACGATCTGGAGGTTGTTCTTGACCCGGTGGTGGACCTCCCGGAGCAGCGTGTCCTTCTCGCGCAGGCTCTCGGTCAGCGCGGCCTCGATCCGCCGGCGTTCGGTAAGATCGCGGATCGCGAGGATGGCGGCCTGGGTCCCCGCCGTCGGCGTGGCCGCGACGCTGACCTCTGCCCAGAACTCGCCCGCGGCGCCCCGTGCGCGTTGCTCGAGCATCTCCGCCGCGCCCGAGCCCTCCGGACCGGGCAGATGGAGCGCGGCTCCGTCGTTGAACAGCGCGCTGGCGCGAGTGCCAGAGACCGGCCCGAACAGCGTGACCGCCCGGGCATTGGCGGCGCTCACGGTGCCCGCGTCGTCGAGCAGCAGCAGCGCATCGGGGCCGAGCTCGAACACCGAGCGAAACGCGTGGCGACTGTTGTCGTGCAGCATGAACGCCGCGACCTGCTCGGCGACGCGCTGGAGCAGCCGGGGCAGCTGTTCATGGCCCGGATAGAACCGCGATCCGCCGAGCTCGATCACGCCCAGCACGCCGGTGGGAGAGAGGATCGGCGCGGCGCACACGGTCTGGATGTCGGCCGCGAGGCCCGCGTCCGCGCGTCGCGATCCGGCCTGCGCGAGCTCCATCTGCACGAACGGCGTACGCGCCGAGGCCGCGGCGCCCGGAATGCCGGTGCCGATCTCGGCGTCAGGGCTGACGCGAAAGGCCAGCCCCCGGCTCAGCTGGACGAACGCCTCGCCCGCGGCCCCGGTGGCCTCGGCGGCCGCCCCCGCGACGTATTGCAGCTCGTCGGTCCCGGGCGGGATTCGCCATAGCTGGGCGACCCGCACGTCGAGCTCGCGCACCAGCGACCGGGTCAGCGCGTCGGCGGCGCTCTCCAGCGAATCGCTCGCGAGCAGCAGCGCGGCGACCCGCGCGGCGACCTTGTCGGCTTGCTCGGCCAGCCGGCGCGCGGTGGTGTCGGTCTGGACCGCGATGAAGCCCAGCGGCTCACCCCGATCGTCGAGCGCGACCCGGGACGAGATCTGGACCCAGTACTGGCTCCCGCTCTTGGCGTAGTTGAGCACCTCGCAGTCGAACGGCGCGCGCGCCGCGATCGCCGCTCGCATGTGCGCCACCGCCGCGCGATCGGTGTGAGGCCCCTGCAGGATGCGGCCCGGCGTGTGCCCGCGCACCTCGTCGAGCGTGTACCCGGTCTTGGCCGTGAACGCCGCGTTGACCCACTCGATGCGAACGTCGAGGTCGGTGATCACCACCGGGTTGTCGGTCCGGTTCGCGACCTCTGCCAGGCGCGCGAGCTGGCGCTGGTTGAGCCGCTCGCCGGTGACGTCGGTGATGATCCCGCGCCGGCAGATCACCGCGCCCTCGGGGTCGCGCTCGATCCGGATCACGTCGCGGCACCACCGCACGCCGCCCTCGGGGAGGCGGATGCGATACTCGACGACGCGCTGGGCGGGCTCCGGGGCCGTCATCAGCCGCGCGAAGTCGTCCGGTTCGACGCGTGCGCGCAGCGCCTCGAGCGAGGGCTCGATCTCGCCTGGCGCGTAGCCTAACAGGGCGTAGGTCTCGGACGACCACCAATGCTGACCGGTCGCGGCGTCGAACTCCCACAGCCCGGCCTGGACCGCCGCGAGCGCGTCGGCGAGCGTGCGCTCCGCACCCTCGCGCCGGACCACGGCGGTGGCCTCGCGCGCGCGCAGCTCGGCCTCGGCCCGTCGCTCGAGCGTGACGTCACGCACCAGCACCGTGGCCTCGGCGTCGGTCATGCGCGACACCCGGGCCTCGAAGCGCTGGCCCGGGCCGAGCGCGTACTCGATGCGCTCGACTGCGCCGCCCTCGAGCGCCCGCGTCACCGCCGCTGCCAGGCGCGGCGTCGCATGGCGGCCGAGCTCGGCCTCATCCATCGATCCGCGCTGCGGGCTGGCCGAGATCGTACCATCGGCGCGCATCGCGAACAGCAGGTCGGGGACCGCCGCGCTCAGCGAACGCAGCTGCTCGGCCTGCGCCTCGGCATCGGCACGCAGGCGCTCTTGCTCGAGCCTGGCTTCGTAGAGCTCGCGCGCCTTGGACTCCAGCAGGTGCTCGGCCTCGCGACGGGCGGCGCGCTCGCGCGCGAGCGCACGGCGCAGGACCTCGGGATCGTCCGGGGGCGCGCTCACGCCGCGACACGCGTGATCACGAGCCGCACCGCCGAGCCGTCCACTGCGAGGGGCTCGGCCGTGACCGCGAGGGGCTCGCCGAAATGGAGGCCCACCCCCCGGATCAGGCCGATCGCGAGCGCGCTCATCGCTCGCGGTGACCGGTAGACCATGACGACGCGGTCGTCCGTTCGCTCGACGACCTCGAACGAGGGCAGCTCTGCGTCGGGGTAGAGCGAACGCACCTGGATGTGGATGTAGTCTTCGACACGGCACAGGAACTCCATCGCCGTCCGGTGGAGCGCGAACATCTGCGGGTACCCGGCAGCGAACGTGATCGCGAGGTGCTCACCGAACGCTTCGAGCAGGCCGGACGTCGAGGTCCCGGTCTCGGCAGCGAGCGCCCCGACCAGGGCGTGCATCTCGGCCGCGGGATAGTTACCGACCGCGGTGTAGGCACCTCCGGAGGCGATTCCGGAGCGCGCGATCACGGCATCGACCATCGCGAGAGAGTGGCGCGCTTCCACCATGTCGAGGAACTCGGTGAACACAATGCCCCTCATGCGTGAGCACAGTATACGCCAGTGGGCCCCGCGGCGACCCGTCCACGGGCTCGACTTCCAGGGCCGGCGCGCCGCACCGGGACGGCCTGCCGCGGACGGCGGGCGGGCGGAGTCAACAGCAGGAGGAGCGACAGGCCGCGCATCAGCATGCCCGCCCCCGCCGCTCGCGATCGGGCTGTACCGGATCCCGAATCGGTCGATGTACTCGTCGATGAGCATCAACGGTGCGTTCGACGCAGCCCGCCGGGGCATGGAGGCAGCCAGCCAGCGGCTCGAGCGAGCCGCGGTGAAGACTGCGCGCACCGATGGTGCCGGCGACGTGGACGCCGTCGCGGATCGCATCCTTGCGAAGCACGAGCTACGCGCCGATGTGGCGACCATTCGTACGGCCGACGACATGGTCGGCACGCTGCTCGATATCGTGGCCTGAGCGGACTGGCCGGAGCGCCACGGGGGAGGACTCAACCCGGCGGTTGGTCGGGTCCGAGGTGCAGAATGTCGCGCGCGTGGTGCCGTCCCGTAGGTCTTACAACGCATCCCGACGCGCGGCGTGGACCGCGGCGATCGCGCGCTCAACCAGCTTGGCGGCGGTGAACGGCTTCCACAGCACTTCGACGGCGCTCCCGAGGTCGGTCGTGCCTTCGTCCATGTAGCCCGTGATCACGAGCCCTGCGGCCTCGGGATGCGTGCGGAGCGCGTGCTCGAGCACCGCGCCACCTCCCTGGCCCGGCATGATCAGGTCCGTGATCACCAGGTCCAGCCCCGGTGCGGCCGCGTCGAGCTTCTCGAATGCCCCCTCCGCCGAGGCCACATCGACCACGCTGAACCCGGCCTCGGTCAGCGCGAGCGCGCAGGCCTTGCGCAGCGATGGCTCGTCCTCCACCAGCAGGCAGGATGCCCCCACCATCCGCTCTTTGACCGGGATCACCTTGCTCGTGGAAGGCCGTCGAGCCGCGCCGTCCGCCAGGGGAAGCGTGATGGTGAAGGTCGAGCCCTGTCCCGGGGCGGTGCGCACCGCGATCGCACCACCGACGCGCTCGAGCAGCATGCGACAGGTTGCCAGGCCGAGTCCGGTCCCGCCGGGCTTGGTCGAGAACGTCAGCTCGAAGATGCGCGCGGCGGTGCGAGCGTCCATGCCGGTCCCGGTATCCGAGATCTCCAGCATCGCGACCTCGTGAGCGTCCGCCGTCCCGGCACCCTCGTCGACGAGGTTGACGCGCACCCCGATCCGACCGCCGTTCGGCATCGCGTCCCGCGCGTTGGCCACCAGGTTGAGCAGGATCCGCTCGAGTGACGTCGCGTCGATCTGGACGAACACGGGCTGCGCGTCGAGCACGAGCTCGTAGACGACCTTGGGCCCGGCGAGGCGCTCGCACATGGCGCGGGTCTCGGTCAGCAGTTGCGTGAGATCCGCGCTGGCCGTCCGATCGGCCGCGGGCCGTCGCGACAGCTCGAGCAGCTGGCGGGTCAGGTACTGTCCGCGCCGCGACGCCTCCATGACCTCGCCGAGCGAGTCGCCGCGCGCTGCCTCGTCGGGCTCATCGCGCGCGAGGTCCGCGAACGCCGAGATCGCGCACAGCAGGTTGTTGAAGTCATGGGCGACCCCGGCGGTCAGCTGGTTCGCGATCTCGAGGTGCATGGTTTCGGCGAGCGCGGCTTCGGCGCGGCGCTCGCGCGTGATGTCGCGATAGAACATCAGCATGTGCCGGATCCGTCCAGACCGTTCCGCGTTCGGCGACAGGATCACATGGAACCAGATCGGCTCGCCGCGGGCGTTGCGACCCTCGATGGTGGCCTCCTCGTGGGTTCGGTCGGCGAGCGCCCGGCTCAGCCGGCGAACCGGCTCGGCGTGCTGCTCGATCGCCATGAGGTTCGGCGTCGTTCCGAGCACGGACTCGCGTGTCATCCCGCTGAGCTGGAAGAACGCCGCGTTGGCGAACACGATCGTGCGGGCGTCCGTGCTGGCGTCGATCAGGAGGATGCCGATCGATGCCGTCTCGATGGTCGCCCCGAGCAGGTGCAGCCGATTCGCCGCGGCCTGCCGCTCCAGCGCCACGGCGATGGTCGCGAACAACGCTCGCTCGTCGATCGGCTTGGGCAGGTAGCCGTAGGGCGACGTCTGGACGGCACGTCGCACCGTAGCCTCATCGGCGTAGGCCGTCAGGAAGATCACCGCCGGGCTGCCGAGGTTGCCGATCGCCCGGGCGGTCTCGATGCCATCGGCGGGCCCACGGATCGAGATGTCCATCAGCACGAGCTCGGGCTGGGTCTGGGTGAAGAGCTCGATCGCATCGAGCATGTTGTCGGCCACGCCGACGACCTCGAACCCGAGGCGGCCCAGCCGGCGCTCGAGATCGAGCGCGATCAGCGCCTCGTCCTCGACGATCATCACGCGCTTGCGGTTGTTCGGGGCATCCATCGGGATGCCCGCTGCCGAGCGTTCGGCGTCGATGGCGTTCGCAGGCGCCGCTGGCGTGGGGGACCTCATTGTGTTTGATTAAACCTTTCCATCCGGTCCGCACGACGGTCGCTGTACCAACTCGCCCGAGCACTCCGGCTCCCCACGGGGTAGTCTGCCAGTCTTTTAGTGAGTTCGGCCAAGCGCGACGTTCCGAAAGTGGTCACCTGCGGCGCTCGCGTGCCGGAGCGCTCCGTCACGGCGACCGTCGTGGCAGCAGGTTGGTGGGCAGCTCGATCCGGACGATCGTTCCATCGTCGAATGATGTCGATATCTTACCACGTAGCTGCCGAACCAGCGCCGCGATCAGGGTGGACCCCATCGAGGCCGATCGGGGCTCCACGGCGGGGCCCTGGCCGCGATCCGCGACCTCGAGGTGGAGTTCGCCGTCGCGTTGGCTCAGCGTGACGCGGATGCGGCAGCGCCCGTCCGCGCTGCGGCCGTGCTTGATCGCGTTGGTGATGAGCTCGTTCACGATCAGGCCGCACGGGACCGCGAACTCGGCGTCGACCTCGGCTGGCTCGAGGTCGACCTCGAGCTCCGCCGCCGGGTCGAGCGACAACTGCAGGGAGCGGCCGAGCGCGGTCAGGTACTGGTCGAACGGCACCCTCGACACATCGTCGTGCGAGTAGAGCTGCTGGTGGACGAGCGCCATCGACTGCACCCGGTTGGCGGTGTCGGACAGGGCGGCGCGAACCTCCGGTGAGTCTAGTTCATTGGCCTGCAAGGACACCAGGCTGGAGATGATCTGGAGGTTGTTCTTCACGCGGTGATGGACCTCCTGCACCAGCGTGACCTTCTCGCGCAGCGACCGGGTCAGCGCTTCCTCCATCTGCAGCCGCTCGGTCAGATCGCGAACGGCCACCAGCACGCCGGGCTGCGCGTCCGCGGTGACCGCCGCGCTCGCGAGCTCGGCCGGGAACGCGCCACCGCCCGGGCGCCGCGCCGCGCAGCGCCGCAACCCAGCTCCGGGACCACCGACGTCCGCGAGCACCGCGCCCGCATCATCCACCAGGTCGCCGAGCGGTCGACCTTCGATCGTCCCGAACAGGGTGCGCGCCCGCAGGTTGGCGCGCTGGATGGTCGCGCGCTCATCGAGCAGGAGCAAGGCGTCCGGGCTGTGCTGGAACAGCGCCTCGAACGCCTGCCGGCTGAGCAGCTGCAGCATGAACGATGCGAGCTGCTCGCCGATGCGCTCGATCAGCGACGGCAGCCGCTCGTGCCCGGGGTAGGAGTGCGAGCCGCCGACCTCGAGCACGGCCATGACGCCGTGCGGACCGCGCACCGGAACCGCGCACAGGGTCCGGATCCGCGCGCGCATCGCCGCTGCCGCGCGTCGAGACTTGTGGCCGGTCCGGTCATCCTCCCAGAAGTCGGACTTCACGCAGGGCCGTCCGGTGCCCCAGGCGCTGCCGGGCGCGCCGACGCCGACCACCCAGTCGTGGCCCATCTGGAACGACACCGCGCGCGTCATCTCGACGAAGTCGCGGCTGGCCTCGTCCGCGCACGCACCGACCAGGTACTGGAGGTGTGGCTGACCGGGTTCGACGAGCCACAGCTGCGCCGTGCGCACGTCGAGGACCTGCACGAGCTCGTCCACGATGCCCTGCGCGGCCGCCTCGATCGTGACGGCAGTCAGCAAGCGGGCGGCGACCGCCTGGGCAACGTGCTCGCGTGCGGCGGCGACCCGCCGCTCGGTGACGTCGGTCTGGACCGCGATGTAGCCGGTGACCTGACCGGCGGTGTCCCGGGTCGGCTGGGCGTCGATGTGGACCCAGTACTGGCGTCCGGACTTCGCGTAGTTGAGGACGTCGAGCGCGAACGGCTCGCCCACGGCGCGGGCCCGCCGCATCAGCGCGCGTGCCTCCGTGGCCGTGTCCGGGCCCTGGAGCAGCGCGCCCGGGTGCTGACCGACCGCCTCTGCGGGCGTGAACCCCGTGAGGCGCATGAACCCGTCGTTGACCCACTCGATCGAGCCGTCACGGCGGGCCACGATCACCGCGTTGTCGGTGCGTCGGGCGATGGCGTGCAGCAGCTCGCGCTCGCGGTCGATCGCGCGCTGGGTCGAGATGTCGATGGCGGCGGCCGCGACGACACCGCTGGCATCGGGGGCGCCCACCGCCAGCCGGAGCCAGCGCGAGGCGCCGGGGGCCCGGACCTCGACCTCCAGCACCGACCGTTCGCCCGCGAGCAGCGAGGCCAGCTCGGGGCCATGCGCGGCAGCCAGCGCGCTCTCGAGCACCGCACGATCGACGGCGGCGCCGGCCGGCAGCCCCAGCAAGGCAGCCAGCTCGGGCGATCCAATGACGGTCTGCGTGCCGGGCTCGACGCGCCAGGTCGCCACGCCGAGCACCGCGAACGCGGTGGCCCCTGGCTGGTCTGGTGGGCTGCCCGACATCCGCTCGTAGAGGTACCACCCAACCTGGCCCCCGTACATCGTCGGCGTTCCGGTCCCGAGGGTGGCGCTGCCCGCGCTCGCCGCGTTGCGGCGGCTGGTGCGTCAGCTGGATGGCTGGCGTGGGCACACCAGCGTGAACCGGGCGCCCGGGGTGTCGTTCACGGTGAGGCGAGCCCGCAGCTGGCGGGTCAGGGATCGGACGATCTGCATCCCGAGGGTGGTGCCTCGCGCTGGATCGAAGCCCGCCGGCAGTCCGGGGCCGCGATCGATCACCGTCAGGGTGAGGTGCGCGGGTGCGCTGTCGAGCTCGACGAGCACGTCCGGGCGCGCGGCACCGTCCGGGCGCGCGGCGCCATGCGCGGGCACGCCATACTTGAACGCATTGGTGAGCAGCTCGTTGAGGATCAGCCCGATCGGCATGGCGAGTTCGACCGAGACCTCGACGGGCGCGGCGACCACGCCGAGCGTCGCGTGCGGCGCCAGCATGGTCCGCAAGGACTCTCCGAGCGTGCGGGCGTACGCGCCGAGCTCGACGCGCGCGAGCGAGTCGACGCTGTACAGCTGCTCGTGGATCAGCGCCATCGAGCGGACCCGATACACGCTCTCCTCGAGCATGGCGCGCGCGGCCGGGCTCGGCATCATCTCGCTTTGCAGCATGAGCAGGCTCGACACGATCTGCAGGTTGTTCTTGACCCGGTGGTGAATCTCCTTGAGCAGGGTCTCCTTCTCGTCGAGCGAGCGGGCGATCTCGGCTTGCGCGGTGACCCGCGCGCTGACGTCGGTCAGCCCGGCGAGCACCTGGCGCGTGCCGCTGACGTCGAGCGGCACGAGCCCGATCTCGGCGGCAAAGGTCTCCCCCGACTGACGCAGGGCGGTGACGACGCGTCCCTGCGCCATCGCACGCGTGGTTGGGTTGTCGGTGTACATCCGCATCAAGGCGGCGTGGCCATGGCGGGAGTCGGGGGGGAGCAGCGCGTCCGCTGGCAGGCCGATGAGCCTCGCCTCGTCGTACCCAAACAGGCTGCGCGCGCTGCGGTTGGACTGCACGATGCGGCCCTCCACATCGAACATCAGCAGCGCCTGAGGCGCGTGCTGGAACAACGTCTCGAACCGCTCCTCGCTGGCGCGGAGCTGGCGCGTGCGCTCGTCGACGCGGCGCTCGAGCTCGGCGAGCAGCTGGCTGCGCTGGGCCTCGGCCGCCTGGCGCGCGAGGTGGGCCGCCATCGTTCCGCCGACCTGGGCGATCCAGGCGACGTCATCGAGGTCGGGGGGCTCGTCGTCTCGCAGCGCGACGTTGAGCGTCCCGAACGGCCCGGTCGCGGACACCAGCGGCACGACCACGAACTGGCGGGTGCCGAGCCGCGCATGCAGGTGCGCCCAGTCGCGGAACCTCGTGTGGGCGTGCTCGCGCGTGGTCACCGGCAGGCAGGTCGCCAGCGTGTGGGCGATCGCCGTCTCCGTGAAATCGTCGAGCGGTCCGCCGTCGCTTCGTTGCCGATCGAAGGCGACCGGGTCGGTGGCGCCCGCGCTGGTGGCGTCGACGGCGGTCAGCTCCACGCCACCACCCTCGCGCACCTCGACGATGGACAGCCACTCCACCCCGAGCGTGGTGCGCAGGCGGTCGCGCAGCCGGCCCAGCAGGTCAGCGCGGCTGGTGGTGTGCGCGAGCTCGGTCGAGACGTCGAGCAGCGCCTGCTGCCGGGCCGTGCGCATCGCCAGCTGCTGGTTGAGCGAGCGCAGCGCGCGTTCGTCGGCCATGCCCTTCGTGCCCGTGGCCAGCGCAGACACGAACAGCTTCAGCAACGCTCCGAAATCGTCGCGGCTGAGCGGCTCGAGGGCGGGGCTGTCGATCACGATCAGGAGGTCGCGACTCGGTTCGATCTGGGCGAGCGCGGCGAGCGCGCCCGTCCTGGCGTCGGGCTCCACCCGCGGGCTGCGCGCACCGGGGGATGACAGCTGGTCAGCGGCGAGCCAGATCGCGCCGGTCGCCGCGCGCGCCGCGGGCAGCCATGGCATCGCGTCGAGCGTGAGGACCGCCTCGCCGGGAGCGGCGCTGGGCCACCCGTGGAGCAGCGCGACGGCGCGGTCGCTGACGCCGTACAGGCGCACGCGTTCGGCGCCGGCGAGCTCGCCGATGCGGGTCAGGGCAGCGTCTCGCACCGCGCTCGCGGCGAGCTCGGTCCCCGCGAGGTACGCCCCCGAGACCTCGGTGACGATCGCTTGCATCGCGACCAGCATCGCGAGCCGGCGCTCGTCCTGCTTGCGGGTCGTCACATCGAAGGCGGCGCCGATCGCGCGCACGGGCTCGCCGCGTTCGTCACGCACCACGCGGAGCTCGTCGTGCAGCCACACCCAGCGACCGTCCGCGTGGCGAAACCGGTACTCGCGAGCGAGGTGGCCCCGGGTCGCCAGGTCGGCGCTCTCGGTGAGCACGCGGTCGCGGTCGTCGGGGTGGAGCCGGTCCTGCCAGAACGCTGGATCCGCGAACTGCTCGAGCGCGTAGCCGATCAGCTCGTGCGCCGAATCGCTGATGTAATCGAGCTCGAACGTCGGGAGCACCGCCGCGTACATCATCGCAGCGGTGGACTCGAGCACCGTTGCCAGGCGAGCGCGCTGCTCGCGCTGCGCCTCGAGCTGCTCGCGGACCTCGGAGACGTTGCGCACGATGCAGGTGACCTCGTCGGCGCCGAGCCGCGCCATGCGCGCCTCGAACCACTGTCGACCGGCGGGCCCCGCCAGCGTGTACTCGACGGACTCGACCTGCCCCGAGTCGATGACCCGCGCGATCTTCGCGAGCAGCTCGTCGGCGACGTCCGCCGGGAACAGCGTCCGGAGCGTGTGGTCCGGGATCTCGTGCGCGGGCACGAGCAGGTCGGCGTGGTCGGCGCGGGTGTTGAGCAGGAGCCGACCGTCGCTCGTCACCGTGAACAGCAGATCGGGCAGGGCCTCGCTGATCGAGCGTAGCCGCGCGTGCTGGAGCTCGAGCGATCGCTGCGTGCGCTGCTCCGTGGCGACGTCGCGGAACGTCAGCACCGCGCCGGCGAGGGCGCCTGCATGGTCGAGCGGGGTCGCCCGCGCAGCGACCGGGGTCGCGCTGCCATCGCGGCGCCGCAGCAGCAGCGCGGCGCCCTGGATCTCCTGGGGCTGCCCGGTCGCGAGCACCGCATCGACCAGGCGTGGTTCAGCGTCCCCGCCAGCGGCGGGCCCGAGCTGGACCACCGCGGCGAGTGGCTGGCCGATGGCGCGCGTGGCCGACCACCCGGTCAGCGTCTCCGCGACCGGGTTGACCAGGGTGATGACGCCGCCCAGATCGCAGGCGACCACCGCGTCGCCGATCGACGCGAGGATGGCGGCGTGGCACGACTCGAGCGCTCGGCGCTCGGCGCGTTCGACCGCCTGCACGAGCAACCGCCCGACCTCACCGCACAACGAGATCTCGGGGGCGCTCCACGTTCGCGGGCTACGCGTCTCGACGCACATCACGCCGCGCAGGCCATCGAGCGCGCGCAGCGGCACGTCGAGCATCGACACCACGCCCAGGGGCGTGAGGTAGGAAGCGCTGAACGCCGCGGTCGCGGGGTGCGCGTGCGCGTCGTCCGCCACGATCGCCGCGTCGGTCCGCAGCGCGGCGAAGTACGCCGGAAACGCGCGCGCTTCCAGGCGCTGCCCGCTGGTGTGGCTGCCGTCGGCCCGATCGTGCTGGTGCAGCGCGATGATCGCGTCTGCGGCCGGATCCTCGTTGTTCGACGGGGCGACCTGCCACACGCCGACCCGGTCGACATCGAGCGCGCGCACGAGCTCGCGGGTGACCTGGGTCAGCAGGGCGGGGACCGCCAGGTCGGCGCTGTCGTGGACCGTGATCAACACGGCGTCGTGACGGCGGGCCTCGGCGCTCTCACGCTCTCGGTCGGCCTGCTGGCGCTTGCGCTCGGACGCATCGCGCAGGACGTAGACCACGAGCCGCTGGTCGAGGCTGGCGATCGGGCTCGTGCGCAGGTCGGCGAGCCGCGTCTGGCCGTCGGCGCGGACGATCTCGACCTCTCGCACGGCCGAATCGTCGGTGGGCTCGCCCAGGCCCGGGATCAGCGCCGCCAGCGGCTGGCCGAGCGCCAGGTGGGCGGTCTGCCCGAACAGGGCCGCCGCCGCATCGTTCCAGTAGGCGATGCGCCCGTCGTGCCGCGGCGCCGAGCACGGCGTCGGGGATGGCCCCGAGCAGCGCGGCGAAGCGGGTGCGGGTGAGGCCCTGCACGGCGTCGGCCGCGCGCCGCCGATCGAGGGTCGCCACGTGCTCGGCGCGCAGCCGCCGGTACGCGGTCGCCGCCAGCTGCGCGACCAGCGTGAGCACCTCGCGGTCGGCGGCGTCGAACGCGTTCGGCGTCGAGCTCGCGAACCCGAACGCGCCGAACACCTCGCCATCCCTGGCCACCGGCAGCCACAGGCGCGACCGGATCTCGCCCCCGCCCGGGCTGTCCTTGGACGGGCGATCCGGTGCCTGCAGGCGGGTGTCCGGGACCCACAGGGCTTGACCTGTCCGGACGACCCAGCCCGGGTGCCCGTCCAGGGCGGTGGCCTCGGCGGTCTGGCGCTCCTGATCGGTGAACCCGCGCGCGGACAGCAGGCGGAGCGGGCGGGAGGGCTGGGCGAAGTCGATGAGATAGAGCCCATCACCCTCGGCGCCCGAGTGGTTTCGGAGCACCTCCTCGCTGGCGCGCGCCAGCTCATCGAGGCTGGCCGCGTCGGCGAGCGTTTCGGCTACCTCGGTCAGCCAGCGCAGCGCCGCCAGCGACCTCGTGGTCGAGGGCTCGTCGTCGAGGGCTATTAGCACGTTCATGACAGGGCCACCTGGAAGCGTGGACAGCGAGCGCGGGGGAGGACGAGATCATCAGCCGATTGCGAGGGTGCCAGGGGGCTACGTCGGGCGGTGCGGGAGATGGCGCGGCGGCGGGTGCGCGAGCCGCCATCGTTCGATCAGGACGAGATCACAAGGGCCAGCGTGCGCACTCCGGACCGGCGCGGCGTGCGTGGCCCACCGTGAGCGCTGATCTCAGCCCAGGTGGCGGTGGAGGTACGCCGTCGTCCGCGACCACGCCGACGCCGCGCTCGCCGCGTCGTATACCCGCGCGTCGCCCTCGCGCATGAAGGCGTGGCCGGCGTCATACACGTGCAACTCCATCGCGCCGCCGTGCGCGTTCACGCCGTCGCGGAAGGCCGCGGCCTTGTCGGCCACGGCCCACGTGTCGTTCGCGGCGAAGTGAGCCTGGATCGGGCACTTGACCCGCGCCGGGTCGAAGTAGGCCGGGCCCGGCAGACCGTAGAACGGGACCGCGCAGACGAGCCCCTCGACCGCGCTGGCGGCGGCGAACGTGATCGCGCCGCCCATGCAGAAGCCGACGATGCCCACCTTGCCGTTGCAGCGCGGATGGGCCGCGAGGGCGGCCACCGCGGCCCGCAGGTCGTCCATCGCGGCCTCGGTGGACAGCGCGTTCATGTAGCTCGCGGCGGTCTCGTCGTCGGTGGCGACCTTGCCGTGATAGAGGTCCGCTGCGACCACGAGGAACCCCTCGGCGGCGAACCGGGTGCACATCGCGCGGATGCCGTCCGTGACCCCGTGCCATTCGTGGATCACGAGCAGGCCCGGGACCTTGCCGTCTCCCGCAGGCGCCGCGAGGGTAGTCGTCACGCCCGGCTTGATCTGGATGGTCGATGTCATGGCGCCGGGAGCTTACCTGCGAATCGTGCGGTGGCCCATCCCCGGTGTGACACGATGCCACGGGACCCTGCAGGTCGAGATTCCAGGCTGGTTCGAAGGTGCGAAACGCGGCCCCGGCTCGTTGCGCCTGGTGCGTGCGCACGGGACACTCCCGGAGGATGACGGGCTGGACCCCGCCGGCGAAACCGCCCGACGAGTTCGACCGGCTGTCGCGGCTCGCCCGCCTGGGTGTGCGCGAGGGCCAGGTCCACCGCCCGCTCGAGCACATCGCGGCGCTCGCCGCCGAGCTGGTCGGAGCGCCAACCGGGCTGCTCGTGCTGGTCGAGGGCGAGCGTCAGGTCTTCATCGCCCGTTACAACATGTCCCAGACCAGCAGCACGCGCGATGACGCGTACTGCGCGCACGCGATCTCGAGCGAGCGTCCGCTGGTGGTCTCGGACGCACGCGCCGATCGGCGGTTCGCGGGAAACCCTGCCACGCTGGCGCTGGGCCTCGCCTACCTCGGCGTCCCGCTGCTCGGCGGGCCAGGCCAGAGCGCGGTGGGGACCCTGTGCACGCTCGATGTCCGGCCCCACGCGTGGACCGATGCCGACGTCGAGCAGCTGCAGCGGCTGGGCGCGCTCGCCGAAACCTACCTCGAGGGCCTGGCCCATCACCGGCTCGTCTCGTCATCTCCGCTGGCGCTGGTCACGGTCGACGCGACGGGACGGTGCGTGCATGCCAGCCCCGCGCTCGACCGGCTGACGGGCCGGCCCGCAGGTGCGCTCGTGAACACCCCGCTGGCTGCGTGTGTGATCCCCCAGGACCGTGCGCTGCTCGCCGCGATGCTCGCGCACACCCTGGCGTTCGCCGACAGCCCGACCCGGCGCGAGTTGCGGTTCGTCCGGCTGAGCGGCGAGGTGGTGATCGGCGGCATCAGCATGGCCCCGGTTGCCGGCGTCCCCGACCAGGTGATCTGCGTGATCCGCGACGTCTCGCTCGAGCGCCGGCGCGACGCCCAGGCCGAGATCGCCCGCGCCGTCCGCGCCGAGCTCGGCGAGCCGCTCGCGCGGTCGCGAGGGCTGGCGCGCGCGCTCCGGCCCCCCGGCGCCGGTGAGGACGTCGGCCGCATCGCGAGCGCGCTCGAAGCCGAGTTCGATCAGCTCGATGGCCTGCTCGACGTCCGGCTGGGCGACGTCGCGGCGCGGCTGAAGGCCGAGCAGTCGCTGCAAGTCCGCGAGGCCCAGCTGCGCGCCGTCGTCGAGCACGTGCTCGATATCCTGCTCGTGATCGATGACCAGCACCGGATCGTCGACGCCAACGGACGCGCGGTCAGCGAGCTCGGGTGGTCTTATGCGGAGCTGGTCGGCACCCCGTTGCGCGCGATCCAGCCCGCGTTCACCGAGGCCGATGGCGGGCGATGGTTCGCCGAATGCGCCCACCGCGCGGCGGCGTCGACCGTCGAGCTGCTCGACGAGCCGGCCGTGCTCGTCGGCCGTGATGGGCGCGAGCGGCGGGTCGAGCTTCGGTTCCTGGCCGTGGACTGGAATGGCCCCGGTCGGCTCGTGATGCTGGCGCGGGATGTCACCGCCACGCACGAACGCGAGACCCGCCTGATCCGCGAGCGAGAGGACCTCGTCGAGAACGTCGCGCAGCGCACCCGTGATGTCGTCGAGCTGCAGCGCATGGAGGCGGCGCTCAAGGAGTCCCTCGGCGAGAAGGAGACCCTGCTCAAGGAGATCCACCACCGCGTCAAGAACAACCTGCAGATCGTGGCGAGCCTGCTGTCGCTGCAGCGCACCAGCGTGCCGACGCCGGAGGCCCGCGCCGCACTCGAGGACAGCGCGCAGCGCGTGCACAGCCTGGCGCTCGTTCATCAGCATCTCTACGGCTCGGTGTCGCTCGGCCTGATCGATCTCCGATCGTACGTGCAGACGCTCGCGGAGACCGTCCGGGGTGCGCTCGCGCCGGGCGCCCGCCTCAGCGTCGACGCGGATGCGATCGAGGTGTCGGCCGAGCCCGCAGGCCCCATCGGGTTGATCCTCAACGAGCTGCTGACCAACGCGTTCAAGTACGGCGGTCGCCAGGACGCCGGCGAGCCGGCGCAGGTCGAGGTCGAGCTGCGCCGCGGTGACGGCACGCTCACGGTGCGCGTGCGCGACCACGGTCCTGGCGTCCCCGCCGGGTTCTCGCTCGTCTCGGTGTCCTCGCTCGGCCTCCAGCTCGTGCGCGCGCTCACCCGCCAGCTCAAGGGGCGGCTCGTCCATCGCAACGAGGACGGGGCGGTGTTCGAGCTGACGTTCCCGCTATAGATAAGCGCCAGCGCGTTCGTACGAGCGCGCCGCCGGCGCACCGCCGTCACTGGACCTGGATGGTGATCGCGTACGGACCCTTGGCGGTGGCCACCCAGCTATCGACGACCACGAACAGGGTCATCGACGAGGAGGTGGTGTAGGTGGCCGTCTCCGCGTCACCGGAGAACCCCACGTCCATGCCGGCCAGGCAGGTCGGCGTCAGCGCGCACGGCTGGATGATCTCGACCGCGGCGTCCCACCCGGTCGGCGTCACCATCGCGGTCACCATCTTGCCGGCTGGCAGGGTGAGCGCGAACACCGCATCCGGTCCATCGTTGTCATAGCCGGTGCACCCCGCGGTAGGTTGCACGTCATTGGCGTAGGCGCTGGTGTCGCCCGTCAGTGTGACCCCACCGGCCGCCATCGCGGACGCGGTGACGTCAGGGGCCTGGGCGCAGGTGTCGTACGGCCCCGCGGGCAGCCCGGCGTCGACGGGGGAGGGGGCGTCGATTGCGCTGGGGGCGTCGATCGCTCTGGTTGCGTCGGCCGTCCCGGCATCGACGAGGCCGCCCGCATCCGCAGACCGCGCGTCGGCGCGGTCACCGCCCCCGGGGGCGTCGGCGCCCTCGCCAGCGCCAGCCTGCGCGCAACCGAGGTTGCCCAGGACCACGAGCAGCAGGGAACGATGGCGCATCGCGAAGACTATATCGCCGCCGGGATTTCCCGTACAGCGCCGTGGGCAGGTCGGCGTGCACCTCGCCGGCGCGCCGCTTCACTCGCCCGCGGCGCGGTGCAGCGCCGCGAGCAGCCGGTCCAGGGTGACAGGCTTGCGGAGCACCTCGGACGCCCCGAGCGCGACCAGGTCGCCGTCGCTCGCGTCGCCGTCGCCGGTGAGGAACACCCGCGGGGTCCGGTCGCCGTCACCGCGCAGCGCCCGCAGCAGGCCCGGCCCGTCGAGCTGCGGCATGCGCCCGTCCGAGAGGATGACGTCGGCCCGCTCTTCGCGCAGGCGCTCCAGCGCCTCGACCCCGTCGGCCGCCGCGGTGACGCGGTTCCCAGCACGGCGCAGCAGGCGTGCCAAGGCGTTGATCAGCAGCGGCTCGTCGTCAACCAGCAGCACCCGGAGCGGGCGCGGTGCGCCAGGCAGCACGGTGCCCCGGCAGCCGTCACGCGAAGGTCGTGCGGGCCGCTCCGTCCACAATCTGCAGGCTGCCGCCATCGCGCGACGCGAGCCGCTGCACCTCTGGGTGAACCCAGGCCGACCAGGTCTCGAGGGTCATCGGCGTGGACGCATGATCCAGGCCGATCATCTCGCACCAGCGCCGGTCGACCTGCACGCTGTTGGCGCGCAGGGCCCAGACCCAGATGCCGAGCTCGCCGCCGTCGAGCGCGAGGCTGAGCCGGGCGAGCAGCGGTGTGCGGTTCAGGTTATCCAGGAACATCCGGATGTTACCCATGCGTCGACGCCCCTGCCGACGCCATCGGAAGACGATGCCGCATCGGCGCGGGGGGCCATATCGCACACGGGTCGAAGCCGGTGGTTCGGCCGCCGGTGCGGGTGCGGCGACATCTCGCTCGTCCACTCCAGCGCAACAAGGCGTTCGTCGCCGCCTATCGGGCCGCGCGGCGCGACGGACTCGCGGGCATCCTCGTCGTGCTCCCCGCTGGCACGTACTGGCTGCGGCGGTTCGCCGGTGTGCCGGTCGCCGCCCTCGCCGCCATGGTCAGGACTCGACCTCGCTGATCTCGGTCTCGGGCTTGCGGCTGACCGCCGCCAACGGGGTGGACGTGCTGCCGCTGCTCGAGCAGGTCGCCGATGCGCTCGACGCGAACGCCCGGACGCGGGTGCGAACGCTGCTGACCGATGTCCAGACGGCGATCGATCAGGGGTCCCACGCGCGCAGCCTCGGTGGTGGCGCGATGGCGGTGCTCGACGAGGCGGCCAAGGCGCACTCCCAGCTCGAGCAGAACCTCGACCAGGACATCTCGCGCGACGTGGCGATCGGCATCGTCAACGCGGCGAGCGAGCTCGCGCAGGCGACGCAGGCGCTGGATGCGTCGCGGGCGGGCACCCGCCACGTGATGGACCTGCCGGGGCGACCCTCCCTCGGCCCGATGCTGGAACGATACAGGCCTGTATCAGGCGCGGGGCTGGGCGAACTACGCCAGTGGGACCGACGGGGTCCGAGCCCCAAACCGGAGTCTGTACATGGCGATCTCGATTCTCACCAACGTCGCGTCTCTCAATGCCCAGGGCAACCTGTCCAAGACCCAGGCGGCCCTCGCGGCCTCGATCGGGCGGCTGTCGTCGGGCCAGCGCATCAACAGCGCCGGTGACGACGCCGCCGGCCTCGGGATCTCCGAGGCCTTGAAGGCCAACCTCCGCGGCCTCGCGCAGGCCCAGCGCAACGCCAACGACGGCGTGTCGCTGTCGCAGGTCGCCGAGGGCGGGATGAACGAGCAGCAGGGCATCGTGTCCCGCATGCGTGAGCTGGCGGTCCAGTCCGCCAACGCGACGATCGGCAACACGGAGCGCGGCTACATCCAGACCGAGTTCACGCAGCTGCAGAGCGAAGTCAACCGCATCGGCGCGGTCAACGAGTTCAACGGGCAGAAGCTGCTCGACGGCTCGGCCTCCGCGGGCCTGACCTTCCAGGTCGGCGCGCAGAACACCGCCAACGACCGCCTGTCGATGAGCATCACCAGGCTCACCACGTCGACGCTCGGCGGCTCGACGCTGTACATCGCGGCCGCCAGCCTGTCGACGGTGACCAACGCCCAGAACGCGATCGGTGCGTTCGACAAGGCGATCCAGCAGCTGTCGTCCGCGCGCGCCAAGGTCGGCGCCGTGCAGAACCGCATGCAGGTCTCGATCAGCAACCTCGGGATGCAGCAGGAGAACCTGGCCGCCGCGAACTCGCGCATCCGGGACGTCGACGTGGCGAACGAGACGGCGAACCTCAGCAAGGGCCAGATCCTGAGCCAGGCCGGCCTCGCCGTCCTCGCCCAGGCCAACCAGCTGCCGCAGGCGGCGCTGTCGCTCCTCCGCTAGCAGGTTCCGCGACCACCGACGGCCAGGGAGAACCACGCAGCGGGATCAGCGTTTCGGTCTGGCCAGGGGCATCGACACGCAGGGGCCGTCCGGGTCGCCCACCGCCACCCTCAAGGTCGCCGGGCTCGAGCCGTTCCGCGACCACCCGCAGGGCGCGATGCTGGCGACCGATCAGGGGCTGCCGCTCGCGCGCACCGATGACGCGCTCACGGCGGGCGTGCGCGGCCCGACGCTGCTCGAGGACGCGGGCCTCCGCGAGAAGCTGACGCCGTCGAGCATGGCGACGCGGTTGAGCAGAGCGAGGGCCCTCGACGGAAAGCATCCTGCGAGCCCCTCGAGCGGCTCGCGTCGGCGACCCGCAAGGGACCGACAAGATCCAGCGTTTGAGCATGGCGCCCGGCCGAGGCAGCGCTCAAGAATGACAACCTCGAGGCCGCCCTCACGGCGGCACAGGCGGCGCACGCGGCGGTCCCCGACGATCCCGATGTGCTCGCGCTGTGCGCCTGGACCGAGTTCTGCGCCACCGTCGACAAGCGCAAGGCCAGCGGCAGCGCGCAGGCGCCTCCCCGTGTGCGGCGGAGCGGGACGCGGCCATAGATGACTGTAAGACGTTCGACTAGCAAGGTTTGTCGCCAGGCCATGATGGCCGCCAGCCATCGGCTGGCGACCGCCTCGTGATCTCGCGCGGTTGATGGCTGCGACCGCTGGCGAACGCCTTGCGCGAGGATCGAGCCATGTCGCCCCCCCGTCGCCGCTGGCGCCCCCTCGCGTGGCTGGCATCCAGCGCGCTCTCGGTCGCCGTGGTCGCGTGCGCCGCCGAACCAACCGCCGCGCCCGCCGAGGGGGCAGGCGGCAAGGCCGACGAGGCCGGCGGCGCCTCCGTGCCCCATCGTTCGGGGCCGGTACGCGGGGCGTTCGCCGCGGCGGTGCGGCCGCGGATCATGCACCCGGACAGCCGCAGCACCGCACCGATGCCCGCCCTGCCCCGCATGCTGCCGCCAGCCTGGGACCCGCGCGCGGGCAAGTCGACAGCCCCCCCGCAAGTCTCCCGTCGAACAGGCCCCTCTTCGGCGTGGGGTCCTTTGTGGTGTGCGAGCCGTTTGTGTGTGAAGCTATTTTGGAATCATGTGGCGTGTCTTGGTGGTGGATGATTCGGCGACCTGTCGCGAGATCATCGAGGCTGCGCTGGAGCCGTTCGGGATGGAGGTCGGGCACGCCGCCGACGGCCAAGCCGCGGTCACCGCCGCGACGAACGAGCCCTGGGACCTGATCTTCCTCGACATCGTGATGCCGCTCCTCGACGGCCCCGCGGCGCTGGCCGCGATCCGGGGCATCGGCCTCACCACCCCGGTCGTGCTGATCGCGTCCACCCCCAGCGCCGCGGTGCTCACGCCCGCGGTGCGCCTCGGCGGCGTGAACTACCTCGTCAAGCCGTTCACGCCGGCGCAGATTCGCACCTATGCGGCCAAGGCGCTCAGGCAGGACGTGGCCGTGCTCGGCAATCCGCCGCGCGTGCTGCTCCAGCACACCGATCCGGCGGTGGCCACATCGCTACGCCAGATGCTGCCCCGCCACGTCCAGCTCGAGACCTCGCACGCGCTCGCGCATTCGCTCGACCTCGCCGAGCGGAGCGTGGCCGACGGGCGCCCGCTCGACCTCGTGATTGTCGAGTCGCGCGAGCTCGCCGCCGAGAAGGAGGAGGTCGCGGGTGTGCTCCGCCGCGCGCTCCCTGCGGCCGGCCTGTTCGTGGTGTCCGACGACGCGACCGCCGCCACGCTGTGGCAGCCCACCGGCGCGCTCGATGGCCTGCTGCCGCGCGCGCTCGACGCCAGCGTCGTCCGCGACGTCCTCTACGGCCTGTTCCTGCGCCCGCAGGTGCTGTTCTTCGGGGCGACCGCGCGGGTGGCCGGGTTCCGCGGCGACGCCGCGCTGCGCGACGCCTACCTCGCGCGCGTGACGCGCATGCTGCTCACCCACACCGGGAGCAACGAGCCCGCCGAGCTCACGCTCGACGTCTCGCGGGTGCACGGCGGCCTCGACGCGCTCGCCTCCGTGGTCGCGACGCTGGATGCCGCCCTGCGCGCCACCGGCACCGCCGCCGCGTTCCGCACCCAGCCGGAGCAGTGCGCCGCCGTCACGCAGCGGCTGCCCCGGATCATCATCGAGTGAGGCTCGGCGCCGGCCCTACGGCGTGTGCATGGTGATCAGGTGATTCGTGTGCTCGGGCGAGCCGTCGGAGTAGCCGAACCGGAAGTCGATCTTGAGGAACGGCTGCGCGGCGAACATCCTCGCACGCACGCACCTACGCGCCGTGGAGCCAGGCACGAGCACGTGGAACAAGATCGAGCATCGGCTGTTCTCGTTCATCTCGATCAACTGGCGCGGCCGCCCGCTGCGGACCTACGAGACGGTGATCCACCTCATCGGCAACACGACCAACCGCGGGGGCCTCGTCGTCCGTGCGCGCCTCGATCGTCGTCGTTACCCGACGGGCAAGCGGGTCTCGGCCAAGGAGTTCCGGGCGCTGCAGATCGAGCGAGACGACTTCCACGGCGATTGGAACTACGTCATCAAGCCGCGCAAGGACATGCGGTGACCGGTCGACGTACCCGTTCGCGGCGCCTGAGGATGCGGTCATGGCGGAGCGACTCGCCCGATCGGTCAGGTCGCGAGGCCGTGGCAGGCGGCGTGCCACATCGCCAGCTCGGGGGCGAGCCGGCGCGCGCCCCCGACGAGCCCGGCCAGCCGCGCGACCTGCGCGGCACACCAGCGGCGGGCCACCGGATCGCGCCGGGCGATCAGGCGCGGGCCGATCGTGGTGAGCGCGGTGGCGGGCCACCCCGGCAGTGTGTACGCCGGATCATCGCCCACCCCCGGCACCAGCGCACACACCACGAAGAACCGGCCCCCCACCTCGACCATCCGCTCGTCGCGGAGGTGCCAGCCGTGGGCACGCGCCCACGCCCGCAGCGCTGGCGCGTCACTGTTGGGTTGCACCACGAGCTGCCCGACGTCGGCGAGCACCTCGGGCGCGGCTGCGCACAGCCGCACCATCAGCGAGGCGCTGACGCCGGCCATCACCACCGCGTCGACGCCCCGGCCGGCGAGCGGGACCAGGCCATCCCCCTGGACGATCGTGACGCGTTCCGCGACGCCGAACGCGGCGATGTTCTGCAGCGCCACCCGCAGCGGCGCCTCGCGGAGATCCGCGGCGATCGCGTGCGCCGCCAGCCCGCGCTGCACCGCCGCGATCGGCACCAGCCCGTGGTCGCTGCACACGTCGGCGAGCAGCGCGCACGGCTGCACGAGCTGCAGGATCGCCTCGAAGCGCGCCGAGAGCCCAGCCATGCGAGCGCAGGGTAGCGCGGATGATCGGTTCCACGGGGCTCCGCCCGCCCTACGCGGCAAGCCGCGCAGGGTTTCCACTCCGGGTTCGAGACGGTTTCACAGTCTCTCAGGGCGGGTGCCGGGCGCGGGCAGCGGCCCACGCGCGCCCGAAGAAGAACTGGAACGGCACGTGGAGTCGAGCGGCCCACGACGCCTCCTGGTGGGTGCCCTCGGGAAAACTGAACGCGAGCAGGTCGTCACCGAGCGTGAACCCGCGGGCGACCAGCAGGTCGCGCATCGCGTTGGTCGCGTCGAAGTTATCGCGCGGCCAGCCGCTGTCGAGGTAGATCCGGATCGGCGGGCGGGGCTCGGTCTCGAGGCGCTCGAACAGATCGTCCTGGAACCCGAACGTGCTCGACATGCACATCGCGCCGCCGAACACCTCGGGATGGTGCCACGCGAGCCGCAGCGACACCACGCCGCCGAGCGACGAGCCGGACACCACCGTGCTCGCGGGCTCGGGCCGCGTGCGCCAGCCCGCGTCGATCGCCGGCTTGAGCGTGGTCGTGAGGAACCGGCCGTAGGCGTCGTACCCCGGCGCGGTGTAGTCGACCATCCGCTCGTGCGGCGCCACGCCGACGACGATCACCTTGCGTACCGAGTTCATCTGGTCGAGCCGGTCCATGGTCTCGTCGACGCGCCACTCCTGCCCGCCGAACGCCTCGTCGGGGAAGAACAGATTCTTGCCATCCTGCATGTAGAGCACCGGGAACCGCCGCAGCGTGTTCTCGGCGTAGCCCGGCGGCGTGTACACACGCACCGCGTGCGAGCGGCCCGCGCCCTCGAACCGCAGCAGCGGGCTGACCTCGCCGCGCGGCGACGCGAAGAACGCCGGCCAGATGACCGGATCGGGCTCGTGCGCGCTCAGCACGTAGTCGTCACCCACCGACCAGTGCAGCGCGCCCGCGCGGCGCAGGCACGGCTTGAGCGCGAGGAAGGGTCCGTCGAACGCGAGATCGAACACCGCCCCCTCGGCGGTGGCGGCCACCGGCACGAGGTCGCGGTCCCAGTCGTCCGCGGTGCGCAGCACGAGCGCGTCGGCGCACACGGGGTAGCGCACCTCGAGGCGGACGCGCGCGCGCACGCTAGCTCGCCAGGCTCGCGTCGGCGCGGCTGCGGGCGCGCCGGGTCTCGAGCACGAAGTCGCACAGCAGCCGGTGCTCGCGCCGGGCCATCCCCGCGAGGCGCAGCCCCGCGCGGCACCAGAACCGCGGCTGGCCATCGGCGGTGCGCCCCGGCAGCGGCGACAGGAACGCATGCGCGACCTCGGCGCGCGCCCACACCACCTCGTCGATGCCGGGCAGCTCGATCTCGAGCTGGACCACCGCGCTCGCGGTCGCCCGGTCGAACGGCCGCTCGAGCCGGAGCCCGTCGGCAGACAGGTCGCACATCGAGGCGGGGAGCAGCGCGTCGCGCGACACCACCCCGCACAGGCCGTCGAGGCGGATCCGGGGAGCGAGGCGGCGAGGATCCAGGTGGTTCACGAAAAAATCGTATGCCCCCCTGCCGCCCGGGCCAAGAAACTGCGCGCTGCGGATCGATCGTCCGGCGATCGGGTCAGCGGGCGCGCCACAGCGCGAGCGCCGCCGCGGCCAGGCCGAGCACCACCGCGGGCCCCGGGGAGCGCTCATCGTAGCCGATCACCCCCACGTCCGCCGCCACCGCCACGCACCGCGCGCTCGCGACCGTGTGGGCGAGCAGCACCACGGCCGCCACGCCGAGCACGAGCACGCCCGCCGCGCGGCGCTGCACCACCAGGACGCCGCCGGTGAACAGCACGGGCGCGAGCACCAGCGCCGACCACACCGTCGCGGGCGCGACCGGCTGCCCGAACGCGTAGAGGATCAGCATCGGCGCCGCCGTGAAGCTCGCGATCGCGGCCCACCGCGCGGAGCACACGAGCGGATCCCGCGACCTCCACACCGCGTGCTGCGCGCGCGCGGCGAACCGGTGCAACACGCTCGGCCGCGTCAGCGCCGCCAGGATCGTGAGCGCGCCGGGCACGCAGATCGCCGCCAGCCAGGCGGGCTCGGTGCGCTCTCCGCGCAGGTGGATCGAGTTGAGGGTCCCGCCGAGCGCGCTGCCCCCGGACGACGCCAGGATCTGCGCAACATCGTCGTACGCGGCCGGCTCGACGGCGGTTTGTGCGTCACACGCCACGAGCCCGGGTGCGGCGACGCCAGTGATCAAGCGAGACAGGGTCGGCATGGGAGCCTCCTGCCCCGGATCGAAGCCAGGCCTGGACCGGACTACGCACCGAGCCAGGTCAGCGTGGCCGTGTCGAGGAGCGCGGTCCCGGTCGCCCCCCACCTCAGCTGGAGGTGCGTGATCCCGAGCGCGGCTGCCCGGGTCAGGATGCCCGCGCCGTCCGCCGGCGCCCCGGGGCGCAGCGCGAGCCCCGGGCCCCACACCGCGAAGTACTCGTCGAGGTCGCGGCGGCTGACGAACACGGGGAGCAACCGCCGCCCGGGCAGGACCCGCACGTGCGGCGCCTCATCGGGCTCCACGAGCAGGAACATCGGCGCCTGCGCGGTGAACAGCGCGGGCGGGACGGCGCCCACCAGCGGGACGCGCAGCAGCTCGAGCAGGCTGGTCGCGCGCCGCCGCACCTCGGCTTGCGCGGCCAGCAGGGCTGGATCGATCTCGTCGACCGGCGGTGACGCGCCCGGTAGGCCGATCTCGAACCAGCCACTGAGCCCGTAGTGCTCGCTGATCGCCTGGCACGCGCCCTCGATGTCGAAGTCCGGGTCGAACGTACCCTTCACGGGGGGCGTGAACTCCGCCTCCCACGGCTCGGGCTCGCCACGTACCACGGTCCACTGATCACCGAGCTCGAGCGCGCGCACGAGCACGCCGTCGCGATACGCCGCGAACGCGAAGTCCCCGGCGTTCACATCGAAGGCAAGTGCCACCGCCTCGCCGCCTCGCCGCGACAGCAGCTGCGCCCGCCGCGCGCGCGTGCGTTCGGATATGTCCTCCGCGCTGATCCGCCCGAACCGGCAGCTCGGATCGAACACCGGCTCGAACGCGTCCGTACCCACGAGCTGAAGAAACGCGGCCTCGGTGGCGGCGGCGACGTAGACGGAGCGGTCCCGGCCCATCGCGCCGCAGCATGCCACGATCGCGGCGCGCTGGCACCGGAGACGCGGCGGGACGCCGCTCATGTATGGTCGTCCGGCGTGAGCGCCGCCACCGCCAACACCGAGCTGCCGGACGACACGATCCCGGCGGACGCCGCCGCCAAGGGCCCGCGCATGGACAACTCGATCGATGATCGCGGGCGAGCCGCCCCGCGGGCGAGGCGCGACGAGGGAGCGTACCCGTCGGTACGCGGGCGAGGAGCAACGACGCCCACGGGGATGGATCGACCGCGAGGGCGATCGAGATGTCCATTCGCGGGCCCCAAGCTCGCGAAGCTCCCGCGGCCGTGACCGGCGCCGCGCTCTCCACGATCGCCGCGCTCGTGGGCGCGCGGCGCGCCCACCACGTGGCGCGGCTCCAGCCGCTGTGGCGTGGGTACGGCGAGGTGAACCGGATCGCCCTCGACGGCGGGCCCGCCCCGACCGCGATCGTCAAGCACGTGCGGCCGCCG
Organism: Kofleriaceae bacterium; assembly: GCA_964203225.1. GTDB lineage: Bacteria > Myxococcota_A > Polyangia > Haliangiales > Haliangiaceae > JABFXX01. Next base: position 68,341 of record CAXNMK010000001.1, on the reverse strand, counting down.
CGAGACGCCCGCGCCACCACCTCGGACAGACGCAAGCGCCGCTCGTACGACGTGGAGGTCGCGTTCTACCGCACCCACGCGGTGCGCTGCGACGAGGCCTGCCGGGTCGCCCGCCTCTACGGGGCCCACGTCGACGAACATCGGTGGCTGCTCGTGCTCGAGGATCTCGATGCCGCCGGGTTCGCGGCCCGGCGCCCCGACGGCGACGGCCGCGCGCCGCCCCCGTGCCTGGCGTGGCTCGCCGCGTTCCACGCGCGGTTTCTCGGCGCCGCTCCGGACGGGCTGTGGCCGATCGGCACCTACTGGCACCTCGCGACCCGCACCGACGAGCTCGCCGCGATCCGCGATCCCGCGCTGCGCACGCTCGCGCCAGTGCTCGACGCGCAGCTCGCCGCCGCCCGGTTCCAGACGCTGGTGCACGGCGATGCCAAGGAGGCGAACTTCTGCTTCACCGAGGATGGGCGCACGGTCGCCGCGGTCGACTTTCAGTACGTCGGGCGCGGGTGCGGGATCAAGGACGTCGCCTACCTGCTGCACGGTCACCCACCCGCGGCGCTCGCCACCGCGCTCGATCGTTACTTCGAGCACCTGCGCGCCGCGCTCGCCGCGGACACCGACGCGGACGCGCTCGAGGCCGAGTGGCGCGCGCTGTTCCCGATCGCGCAGCGCGATCTACAGCGGTTCCTCGCCGGCTGGCGCGGGTAGCGCGCCCGGCGCGCGACGGCGCCGCAGGTGCCCGAAAACACCAAACCCCCAGCTCCGCGGTCTGCGGGGTGGGGGCTCAGCTGGACGTGAGTCGTCTCGGTGGCGGGCGCCATGTGTCGCCGTGCGATCGCCTGGAGCGTGCTAGTCCGGACTGGCCGGGGCGACGTGCTCGTTGGCTCGACGTGCACAGCCGCGAATCACGCGGCGCCATCGAACGGATCAACTACGGATCATCTCGTGCGTGCAACGCAACCTCCATCGGTAGCCCGGCTGACTCGAGGAGTCCCGTGGCTTTGCGTGTCCCCGCTCGCGCGAGGATTGCCGTTTCGTGGCGCGGGCGATTTCCCGCAGGGTGGTGAAGAGCGCCGGGTTCAGCGCCCTGACGGAGGGCTCAGCCGGAGGGGCCTGCCCTGACGTGCGTCGTGTACTTCACGCTGCTCCTCCTGTGTAGCCCGGCTGACTCGGGGAGTCCCGTGGCTTTGCGTAGCCCGCTCGCGCGGGGGTTGCCGCTTCGGATTGCAAGACCGTCTGTACAACTCAACGTTACGCACGCGCGTGCGAACTGTCACCAACAATTTTCGTGATCGAACAAATTTTTTCCGACGACGACGTGGGCGATTGCTCACGCTCTCGATGATTGGCAAACATCGTTAACACTCGCGCAGACTTGCCGCGCGCCGCCATGCACCGGCTCAGGGTGTCAGGCAGGCGGCGGTCTCGCCGCCGGCGCACGCCCGCTCGCGGAGCTTGCGAATGAGCGCCGCGAACGCGGGGTCGCCGGCCGCCGCGAGGAGGTCTGCGGCGCGGACGCAGGCGCGAGCCTCGCCGAGGTCACACGCCTTGACGAACCGCTCGGTGGCGATGCTTCGGTCCACGGCGACGCCCTTGCCATCGGCGTACGCGATGCCGCTGTTGAAGCAGCCCATCTCGTCGCCCGCGTCGCATCCCTTCATGAACAGCGCGACCCCCGTGGCCCCGTCGACGGGCACGGCCTCGCCGCGCACGTGCATCAGCCCCGCGCCCACGCACCCCGCACCGTCACCGCGCTCGCACGCGTCGAGGTAGAGATCGAGCGCGCGCGAGAGATCCACCGCGACCGCGAGCCCGTCGTGGTAGCTCTCGCCGAGCTCCGTGCAGCCCTCGGGGCGATCGCCGTCGCACGCCCGGAAGAACACCGCGTTGGCCTGCGCCTGGTCGACGGGCACGCCGCGGCCCTCCTCGAGGACCAGCCCGAGGTTGAGGCAGCCGCGCGCCTTGCCGAGGTCACACGCCCGGCGGAACAGCGCCGCCGCCCGCACGGGATCAGCCGGCATCCCCTCGCCACCGGCGAACTGGACGCCGAGGTCCGAGCAGCTATCGGGCGAGCCGCGATCACAGGCGGCGGCGTTGATCTCGGCCGCGCGCCCCGGATCCGCGGCCGTGCCCTCACCGTTCATGAACTGGCGCGCGTACCAGCGGCAGGCCGGGAGGTGTCCGCCGTCGCAGGCGCGCTGAAACAGCGCGAGCGCGCGCACGTGATCGACCGGCCGCCCCACCCCGTCGCGGTGCTGCTCGCCCTCGACCAGGCATGCCTCGAGGTCACGATCGGTGCACGCGCTGACGGCGGGCGTCGCGGCCACGTCCTGCCTCGGCGTGGCCGTGGTTGCGGGCACACGCGCCGGCGCCGTCGCCCGACAGCCCGCCAGCACCACCATCATCGCCACCGCGTGGCACCATCGTCCTGTTCCCACGTCCATGCATGTCGGTAGCGTGGACGCGGACCGGCCGTCAACCGGGTGCCAAGATCGCGCGGCCCCCAGTTCGGCGACGTCCCCGTGGTCGTGGGCGACGGCGGCACCACGTGGATCGTGGCGTGCTCGGCCTATCACAAGAAGGCGTACATCAGCCAGCAGTGAGCCCGCGCCGGCGCATCCTCGCGCACGCGGGCGGGTCGCGCGATCAGAACATCTGGCCGAGGTAGTGCCGGGCCTGCCGCTGCCACCACGGATAGGTGTGGCTGCTGTCCTCGCCCCAGAACGCGATGTGGTGAGGGATCGCCTTGCGCTTCAGCAGGCCCCCCATCTCGGCGGTCTCGCGGATGCAGCCAGCCTCGTGCGCACCGCGCCCGACCACCACGGTCAGGTGGACCTGGCGGCGGACCCGCTCGAGCGCCGCGCCATGCAGGTTCGGCAGGAACGCGAGAGGATCGTTGAAGTACAGCTCCTCGCTGCTGTGGCCGCCGAAGAACTTGGTCGCGCGGTAGGTGCCCGACAGGCACAGCGCTTGCTCGAACACCTCGGGGAACTTGAGCACGAACAGTGACGAGTAGAGCGCGCCGACGCTGCACCCGGTGGCGACCATGCGGGCATGCGGGCGGTGGCAGTCCTCGCGAATGAACGGCACCAGCGTCCGCAGCACGAACCGCTCGTACGCCTCGTGGTGCGCCATCCGCTGCGCGATGCTGCCGTCGCCCGAGAAGCTGCGCGAGACGTTGGTCTCGGGGCAGTAGATCTTCACGCGCCCGGCCGCGAGCAGCGGCGCCAGCGCATCGATCATGCCGCCCGCTTGCCACTCGTGCGCGACCCCGGCGTTGGACGGGAACACGATCAGGGGCTGACCGGTCTCGCCGAACGTCCACATGTGGACGCGGCGTCCGAGGTCGGGGCTATCGAGGAGGAGGTGGCGAGGGCACATCGGGTCGCGCACGTATCACGGCGGCGGGCTTGTGCGCGAGCGAATCCCGAGGCAAGGCGTGGGTGGAAGCGCCGGGAATGGAAGGGCGGGGTGTGGACGCTGATGGGTCGCCACCCGCGGCGGCGGGTGGAGGCGGCCGCATCGGCAGGTCGTCGTCCCTGTAACTTGCGCAGGGCCCCGAACTTTCAGATCCTGAGGGGTCCGGCCAGTGGCGGACGTTCGGGTTCCTCGTGATGATCGGTGGCGCCGGCTGCGGCGGTCGGCCGGCTGCGGCGGTCGGCCGGCTGCGGCGGTCGGCCGGCTGCGGCGGTCGGCCGGCTGCGGGCGGGGCTGGTGGCCCATGCGGTGGCCCAGAGCGAGGTTCGAGGTGACCAGCGCGAGGTTCGAGGTGGCCAGCGCGAACTTGGTGACCACGCACAGCGCGACCACCACCTGGGACGCGCCTTCGAGGTCGTCCGGTCCATCGACCATCGCGTCGAGCAGCGCGACGCGCGCCTCGGCGATGCGCAGCGCGGCGGCGAGGTCCCCGCGCTCCCCGTCGAACACCAGGGTCAAGGCGTGGGCCTCGCGGAGCGCGGGCTCCACGTCCTCGTCGCGCATCCGCCGCGCGAGGAGGTACGTGTTGAGCAGCACCTGCGCGCGCAGCACGCGTGGGGTGGCGAGGTCGCCGCCCGCCGGGGGCGAGGCATCGAGAAGCCCCAGCGCCTCGGCGAGCAGCGCACGTGCGCGCGCCTGGCGGGGGTCGATGGCGTCGTCCCCGTCCGTGTTCGGCGACGTGTCCCGGCGGCGTGGAGTCGCCGCGCGAGCGCGAGGAGCGCCTTGGCCGCCGGCTGCTGGTCCGCGGGCGTGGCCGCCATCCCCGGGGCGAGCCCGCGCGCGCGGAGGCCTCGCGCCCTGAAGGGCCACGATCAGCCGGATCGTAGCGGCGAGCCCGCGCGCGCGGAGGCCTCGCAAAGGGATTCGTCGGAGGCGCGTTGACGAACGCGGCGAGCCCGCGCGCGCGCGGAGGCCTCCTCGGCGCGCGCGCGGGCGCCAGGCAGGTCGCCCGCGGCCTCGAGGATGGTCGAGAAGCCCCGGGGCGGGGGTGCGGCGGGCGGAGCCGAGGGGGCGAGCGGCACGGGCGGATCCGTTCGAGCGGAGGTGTGCAGAGCGGGGGACCGAGGACGAGCCCTGTCGCAGGTCAGGGCAGCGGCGCGAGCCGCTCCTCGACGTCGGCGAGCACCGCGCCGAGCGAGGCCTCGGGCGCGCCGCCTGGCGCGAGCGTGAACCACGTGCCCGTGGGCGCCAGGGTGAGCGCGAGCGCGGTTGCCAGCGGCGCGTCCACCCACGTGGGCCGCCCCGCGTGATCGTGGACCCGGGCGGTCCACTCCATCCACTCACCATCACGCCGGAGCCCGGGTGGCAGACCACCACGCCACGCCCACGCCCCGGGGGCGGCGGCACCGAACAGCTGCGCGAGGGCCACGAGGAGGTGCGTCGCCGCGCGGCGCGCGTGGACGTCGAGCTCGTCGGGCGTGCCGGCCACGATCCTCAGCGCACCCTCGCTCCACGTGAGCCGCGCCGGAGCGAGCACCACGGTCACCTCCTGCGCGTCGACGGCGAGCCGCGCCACCCACGCGCCGGTGCGATCGGCCGCGAGCGCGCGCAGCGCCACGCTGCCCCGCCGCGACAGCACGCCCTGGAGCCCGCGCATCAGCGTCGCGTGGGGCAGGAGGAACCGGTCGTGCGCGGGATCGACCTCGACGCCGAGGTGCGCGAGCGTCGACGCGTCCAGCGCGCGCTGGCCCGCGGAGACGGCCGGAGACGTCAGGACGGAGGCGGGCGAGGACGATGGCGACGGCGACGACGACGACGACGACGACGACGACGGCGACGGCGACGATGACGACGATGACGACGACGATGACGATGACGGGGATGACGGGGATGACGGGGATGACGGGGATGACGGGGATGACGGGGATGACGGGGATGACGGGGATGACGGGGATGACGGGGATGACGGGGATGACGGGGATGACGGGGATGACGGGGATGACGGGGATGACGGGGATGACGGGGATGACGGGGATGACGGGGATGACGGGGATGACGGGGATGACGGGGATGACGGGGATGACGGGGATGACGGGGATGACGGGGATGACGGGGATGACGGGGATGACGGGGTGGGCATGGCGGGATGGACCTCGGGGGTGACGCAGGCGGGCGGCGGAGCCCAGGACGCCCGCGACCGCCTGGATCTGACAGCGCGCCCACCGGCCCAGGTGGATCGGGCGAGCGAGCCGCAGCGTGACGCAGCGAGCCGCAGCGTGACGCGCGCATGGGCATCGGTGAACGAGGACCACTCTCGCTCGTCTGCGTGACGGGATATGTCACGCCGATCGTCAGCACGGCGCGTGCGCGCGGGACATAGTTCGTCACATCGGGCACCATGGCCGCATGGCCCGATCCAGGACCCGTCGCCCCGCCGCCGGCCGCCGTCCCGGCGGCTACAGCCAGGCCGCGCGCGTGCTCAAGCTGCTCGACGTCCTGCGCGACCGCCGCACCGGCAAGCCGCTCGACGATCTCGCCGACCAGTTCGGCGTCACGCCGCGCCAGATGCGCCGCGATCTCGCCGTGCTCGAGGAGGCCGGCCACGAGCTCGACTGGCTGACCCCCGACGGCGAGCCGCGGCGGGTCAAGCTGCGGGTCGACAAGCAGCTCGTGCGGCTCGGGATCGGCGATCGGTTCGCGCTGCTCGCGGTGCGGCGCGTGTTCGACGTGCTCGAGGGCACGCCGCTGCACGACTACATCATCAACGTGCAGGACCGGCTGGTCGAGTCGCTGCCGGCGAAGGAGCGCACCGAACTCGATGCGTTCGGCGAGCGGTTCATCCACGTGCCCGACGGCGGCACCAAGCACTACAAGGACAAGGCCGACATCCTCGACGGCCTGCTCGATGGTGTGATCCGCCGCGAGCGCGTGGGGTTCCGCTACCGCACGCCCAGTGACAAGGTCACCATCGGCGTGCTCGAGCCGTGGGCGGTCGCGCTGTTCCGCCAGGGCCTGTACGTGATCGGTCACGCGACCGAGATCAACGGCAAGCCGACCATGCCGATGGCGCCCGGGGCCAAGCCGTGGGTGTACGCCGCCGAGCGGTTCGAGGAGGCCGCGCAGCGCAAGGGCGACAGCTTCGACGTGCCCACGGACTTCAAGCTCGACGCGCTGCTGCAGGGCGCGTTCGGCCTGTGGATCAGCGGCAGCGAGCCGTGCCACGTGGTGATCGACTTCGACGCCAAGGTCCGCCCGTTCATCGAGGCGCGCACGTGGCATCCGACGCAGACGCTGCGGCGCCTGCCCGGCGGCGAGGTCCGGCTCGAGTTCGACGTGGCCGACACCACGCTGGTGATCCCGTGGGTGCTGAGCTGGGGCGCACAGGCGCGCATTCGCGGGCCCGCGGCGCTGGTCGACAAGGTGCGGGCCGAGGTGGCCGGGATGCCGGGCCGCTACGGCGTCGTCCCTGCGGAGGAGTGACGCCTACCCGACGCTGCGCGCCACGACCTCGCACGTCGTGGTCTGGATCACCCGGACCCATGACACCCCGGACTCCCGCTGGGCGGCCTCGAACAGCGCCATGGCCCGCGCGATCGCCGCCGCGGGATCGATGGCGAGCACCTCGAACGGCGCGCGGTAGGCACGCTCCGCGATCCCGCGGACCTGCGCGTACGTCGGCTCCGCATAGGTGAACGTCACCTTGTACCGCTGCATGGCCACGCCTCCTTCATCCACCTACCTTGGACCCGCCGCCACGGCTTGTCGAGAACGGGAATGCAGCGCTCCGGACAGACCGCCACACACGCTGCGGCGGTCCCATCTCCGTCGAGCCCGGGCGATCAGAGGGTCCTGTTAGGGTGCCGGCATGTGGCTGTTCACGACCTTCGGGTTCTTCAGCGTGGTGCAGAAGGTGGGGACGGAGCACCTGACCGTCCGCGCGCGCGTGCGGGTGGATCTCGACCGCCTGCGTGACCGCTACCTGCCCGGCCTCACCGCCACGGAGGTGACCCCGGACAACGACTACGCGTACCGCGCCACGGTCCCGCACGCGGACCTCGCCGAGGCGATGGGCCGGATCGTCGCGGACATCACCTTCGACAACTTCAAGGCCGAGGTCGAGAACGTGCAGGGCCACCCCCGCGAGGTCGTCTACGCCAGGGTGTGGTCGGTGCTGAACAGCGGCCTGCCACCTCTCGATGCGGCCACCTTCAGCCCGCGGGCGCGCCGCTGATGGGGACCCGCGCGAAGCCGTCACGGGCCGCGAGGCCACCCGCCAGTGCGTCCCCCGCCAGTGCGTCCCCCGCCAGTGCGTCCCCCGCCAGCGCGTCCCCCGCCAGCGCGTCCCCCGCCAGCGCGTCCCCCGCCAGCGCGTCCCCCGCCAGCGCGTCCCCCGCCAGCACACGGTCCGACGCCCGGACCGCTGCCAAGGAGCGCCGGCAGGACTCGCAGCAGCTGATGCGGCAGTGGGCGCTGCTGCGGCTGCTCGCCGACACCGCCGAGGGCTACAGCGTCAAGGAGCTCGCGGATCAGCTCGGTGCCACCAAGCCGACGATCGAGCGCGACATCGCGACCCTGACCCGCGACTTCAGCCTGATCGACGAGCCCGCCGGCAAGCAGAAGAAGCTGTACCGGCTGACCGAGAAGGTCCGCGTGCTCGAGGGGGTCAACTTCACCGTGGGCGAGCTGCTGTCGATCTACGCGGCGTACGCGGCGACCGCCGGGCTGGACGAGACGGACCTCGGCCAGGATCTCGCGAAGGCGATGAACAAGGTCCGCGGGTTCCTCAGCGCCGAGCACACCCAGGGGATCACCACGCTGGCGCAGGTGTTCACCCCGCACGTGCGTGGCCACGTCGACTACGGGCCGAAGAACGACGAGGTCGATGGCCTGATGGACGCGATCGCCCGCCGCAAGCGGTGCACGCTGACCTACCAGGTGCACGGCAAGCCGCCGCGCGTGCACCAGGCCCGCCCCCTGCGCCTGGTGTGGCACCAGTCCGCGCTTTATGTCCTGGCGTGCCTGGGCGATCACCAGCGGATCACCACGCTCGCCGTGCACCGCATGCTGAGCGTCGAGGTGTCGCGCACGTCGTTCCCGTTGCCCAAGCTCGACGTCGACGCCCACATCGCCCGCGCGTTCGGGATCTTCGTCAGCGACCAGGAGGAGGACGTCGAGATCGTGTTCGACGCCGAGATCGCGTGGCGGCTCGAGGAGCGGACGTTCCACCCGAGCGAGCACAAGGAGCGCCGGGCCGATGGCGCGCTCGTGTACCGGATCCGGTCGAGCGCGCAGTGGGAGATCATCCCGTGGGTGCAGGGGTTCGGTGGGCACGCCGAGCTGCGCGCGCCGGCGAACTGGCGCGCGGCGATCGCGACCAGCGCCGAGGCGATGGCCGCACGCTACCGCACCCCGTAGCGACAGCCGCGCGGACCTTGGCGCGCTGCCACAGGCCGTGATCCTCGACCTCGAGCACGACCCGATCGGGCGGCGCACCGCTGATGCGGCCCGGGGCGGGGGCCGTGGATGTCGACGCGCTTGCCCGCTCGCTCACAGCGCGAGCCCCGCGTGGCCGTCGAGGTTCATCCGCACGCCGCACTTCTCGCAGGTATGGGTCGGCATCCCGTCGTCAGTGCAGCAGCCGCCGAGGACGAACCCACCACCGTCGGCCGCGGCCATCGCGGGGCTGGGCATTCCGTACACGATCCATCGCAGCTGCCCGCCGCACCGCGGGCACGGCAGCGGCAGCGGCAGCAGCGTGGAGCGGGTCTCGAGCTGGAGCCAGCCATCGCCGACCGGCAGGCGCATGCCCCACGCCTCCGCGGGCACACCGCGCGCGCCGTGGCGCTTGACCGCCTCGTCCCACTCCGCGTGGCTGAGGAACCACGCGCCGCGGTCGCTCATCTCGGTGGCGTGGAGGAACCCGAGGTAGACCAGCACCACCGGGATCCCGAGCGACGCCAGCTTCCACGCCCACGCGATCCGGTTGGCGAGCTGGTACGGGGCGCGGCGCAAGTCCCAGCCGGGCAGCGCGGCCGCGAGCGCGGCGGTGGCCTCGTCGAGGGCGCGATCGATGGTCTCGCGGTTGGCCGCGGCCACGCCGCTGCGGGTGCCGGCGTCGAGCTCGGCGGCGTGGGCCTTGGCCTCGACGAGCAGCAGCGCCGGGCGGCCGTCGGCGCGGCCCGTCGACACCAGGTCCCAGGTTGGCAGCCGGCCCCGCGACGCCAGCCACCAGCGCGTCAGGCGAGCCTGCGTCCCGGCGGCGAGCATCTCCTCCGGACACGCCCCGAGCGTGACCTCGCGGATGTCGGCGAACCCGCGGGGCGCCCAGTGATCGCTCGCGCTGACCACCAGCGCCGGCGCGGCGAGCGCGGACAGCCGGTCCGCGACGCGCAGCTCGGTGCCGTGGGTGAGCAGCACGCAGCGAGCGCGGCTGCCCCGGCGTTGCGAGTGAGGGAGCCCGGCCACGAGGGCGGCGAGATCGGAGGTCCGCGTGCGCGGGGTCATGCCGCCAGGCTCGCGCACCACCGCGACGACCTGCGGGGCGGTTGCAGCGCCGGGATCGCGTGACCTGCGCGCTCGCCGCCGACGTCGACGATGTCGGGGGGTGGGCCCGGCGGGCGCGTCAGGCCGGCGTGGGGCCGGGGCCGCTGACGTCCCACACCTGGACCGTGACGGCGCGCTCGGCGGCGGCCGCCTCGAGGGCGGCGCGCAGCTCGGCGGCGGGCGGGGTCGGGTGCGCCGCGCTGCCGTGCGCCAGCACGCCGTAGACGCCGAGCCCGCTCGCGTGGACCTTCATCAGCGCGGGCAGCCGGGTGGTGACGCCGGCGTGGAGGTCGGCGGCGTGGGCGTGCGCGAGCGCGACGCACACCGGGACGGCCGTGCCGTCGAGCAGCGTGCCCGTGATCACGAACGCGAGCGGGCCGTCCGCGGCGGCGACCTCGAGGTGCTTGCCGGTGCACGCCTCGAACAGCAGCCCGTCGACGAGCGGGCGCACGTCGGCCTCGCGCTTCGGCGCGGGCGGGCCACCCTCGGGCGTGTTCCAGAACGCGGGCGCGAGCCCGGCGAACTGGATCTTGTCCGCGACGCCGACGAGCACCTCGACGACGGTCCGGTGCACGTCGGCGGCGTCCTGGTAGAGGAACGCCGGCCGCACCCGATCGTGGCGGGCCCACGCCATCAGGTGGCGCGGCGCGAACGTCGAGGCGGTGGCGCGGGTGTGCCACACGGGCGCGGTGCCCGCGAGCTGCGACAGCGTCGCCACCCGGAGCTGCTGCGGCGTCCAGCTCCACAGCAGCGCGACCTCGTCCCCCTCGACGTGCGCCGGGAACGCCGCGGCGACCCGATCGCCGTTGCGCTGGAGGAACAGCTGGCCGTCGGCGATCCCCGCCGCCAGCGCGAAGCCGTCGCCGCTGACGCGGAAGAACTCGAGATCGGGCGCGGCCTGCGCGCTGCCCTCCCACACCAGCATGAACGACGCGCGCGGATCGACGAGGACGGGCTCCTGGATGATCGAGCGCGCTCCGGGGTGGATCACGAGCGTGGTGCCCCCGTGCGCGGGCGGCGCGAACGACCGGCGCCAGCGCGCGTACTGGTCGAGGTCGATGCCGAACGCGAGCGGCAGCGTCCACGTGGTCGCGGTCTCCTGCACGGGCGCGAACAGCAGGAACGCGGCGGTACCGTCCTCGAGCGGATCGATCACCGGCGACGTGCCGGTGCCGTGCGCGCCCTCGGAGGCCCGGGTGAACTTGTGGACCGTCCCATCGATCGCGAAGATCACGCCGAACCGCATCGCGAAGAACTCGAGGGTGTCCATCGGCGTCGCGCGCTCGAGGTAGCGCGGCATCAGCACGCTGATCAGCACCTCGCTGACCTGGCGGGTCTGGATCACGGTGCCGACCAGGACCTCGCGCCCGTCGAGCGTGGTCCGCAGCAGCGTGACGTCGATGTCGACGTGGGCGCGCTCGCTCGCCGTGGGCGCCCGCACGGACGCGAGCACGAGCGCGTCGGGCGGCGCGAGGCCGGTGGCTCGCAGGTTCTTGTAGAGGGGTCCCGCGAGGTCGATCGCCAGCTCGGTCATGGGAGCGAGATGGGACCAAGGAACCCGCGGGCTGTCCAGGCAGGCGCCCCGACGGTTTCTGGCCCCACCGAACCATCACCCAATCCGACGGGGCGGGCGGACCGATCCGCCACCGGAGCCTCCATCATCAGCATCCTGGACCACCCGGGGACCGTCCCGGGCGGCCGCCGGCTGAACGTTCGCCCCGGTGCACGGACCGCCACGCACGCCGGTGTGGTCGTCCGCGATGGTGGCCGCGGATGCTATCGCGTCAGCTCGTCATGGCGGCCGCCACGCTCCTCACGGGGTGTGTCTCGGTCGCGTCCACCACCACCTACTCCGAGACGCTGATCTCGCGCCGGCGCTCGGTGCACACCGTGCCCTCGTCGCTGCGCTACCTCGCGACCGCGAAGCCGGCCGAGCTCGCGGTGATCGCGCGGATCCGCAGCGTCGAGACCTGCCGGACCCAGGTCACGCCGGTGTTCCGCAAGGTCGCGCACATCAAGCGGGAGGCGGCGCCCGGCCCGGAGGGCGCGCTCGGCCCGGGCACCTCGGGCGCCGCGGGGCTGCTCGGCCTCGGCATGGGCGTCTACAGCTACGCCGCCGCGGACACCCTCGCGATCCCCGATCCCGCGGCCGACCCGACCGAGAAGCCACTGACCGCGGACGACTACCGGCTCAGCGGCGCCCTCCTCGCCGGCACCGGCGTGGCCCTGCTCGGGATCGCGCTGATCGATGCGGTCCGGCTGACGGACGACGACCGCGTGATCGGCAACATCGACGGCGATCCCGACGTCAGCGAGGAGCCGTGCCACCTGGGCCCGGTCAGCGGCACCGAGATCGTGGCGTCCGCGGCGCGCGGCGCCTGGGCGGCCCGCGCCACCACCGACGACGACGGCCGGGTCCGCCTCGACCTCCGCGATCTGACCGAGGACGCGCTCACCAGCGACGGGCTCGAGCTCACCCTCTCGATCGACGAGGCGCGCGTGGTCACGACGGTCCCCGCCGACGCGACCGCGGCCCTGCTCGCGCAGCTCGCGGCCGAGCCGACCACCCGCGTCGCCCGCGATCGCGAGGCCCGGGCGCGCGCGGGCTGCGCCGAGCAGGTCGCGCGCGCGACCGGGGGGACCATCGACGTCGACACCTCGAGCGCGACGGTGGCGGGCATCGAGAGCGCGTGGCGGCAGGCGCGGACCCGGTGCGACGACCGGTGGACGCCCGAGCACGAGCAGGCGTTCGCGGCGTTCCGCGCCCAGGTTCAGGCGACCACCGAGGCGCGCGCCATCCGGGACTGCGCCGAGGCCGGCGCGCGCGGCGCGGCGGTGGTCGCCGAGCTCCTCGAGGATGGCGAGCCGCTCGACGACGAGGCCGTGCGCGACGACGTGAGCCAGCGGTGCGAGGGCGCCCCCAATCAGGCCGCGGTGGTCGCTCGGGTGGTCGCCCGGCTCAAGGAGGCCGAGCGTGACCGCGCCCGGGCCCAGCGGCTCGAGGCCATCGTGGAGGCGCTCAACGGCCGCCTCGGGGCGAACGACGCCGTCGGCCTGCGGGCGCTGGTGGCCCGCGACCGCGATGCCGCCGCGGTGCTGCGCACGGCGCCGGGCACGCCGGGCTGGCTCGTCGAGCTGGCGCGCCACTGGATCGGGCAGCTCGAGCGGGGCGGCTCGGCCGCGGCGCTGCGACCGCAGCTGTGTGCGGCGCGCGGGCTGGTGCAGGCGTTCGTCGGGCAGGCGGCGTGGAACAAGCTGCGCGCCGACGTCGCGCGACGGGGCGACGTGGCCCGCGCCGCCCGGATCGCCAAGGAGCTCGACGGGGGGAGCTGCCCGTGAGGCGCGCCCTGCCCGCCCTGCTCGCGCTGCTCGTGGTCGGTGGAGGGTGTGGGCGCGAGGACGCGCACCTCGCCCGCGCGCGCACGCTGATGGCGACCGAGCAGTGGGCGAACGCCCGCACCGCCCTCGGGCGCGCCCTCGCCTCCCACCCGCGCGACACCACCGCCCGCGCCCTGCTGATGTACTGCCTCGATCGCGAGGACAGCCTCGAGCAGATCGCCGAGCTGTCGCGCTACGCGCTGCTCCAGTTCGTGACGCTGCCGCAGGCGCCCGGCTGGGACCGCACGCCGACGGGGTTGCGGCGGTTCGTCGAGGACCGCGGCGTCGAGGCGCGCAAGGTCCTGGTCGATCGCAGCATCGACACCACGAGCAACGCCGACCTCGCGGCCGTCCTCGTCGCCTCGGCCCGCCACGGGTTCGCGCACGACCAGGATCCCGAGCGGCGCGACCTCGACGCCGCGATCCTCGCGATGGGCACCGGCGACGCGCCCGCGATCGCCTACCTGGTGGGGCGACTCCAGGGCCAGACCCCCGATCCGGTGATCCGCTACCTGGTCGACACCGGCGCCCCTGCCGTCGCCCCGCTGCGGGCGGCGGTGGCGGACGCCGGCTTCATCGGCCGCCGCCCCGCGCTCACGGCCCTCGCGCGGCTACTCGCCGGGGAGCGCGCGCAAGCCCTCGTCACGACTCGCCCCACGCTCCGCGATCCGACGGAGGCGACGTACAAGGTCGCCGCGCGCGAGCGGCTCGGCCCGAGCGTGCTGTCGTCGGCCCGCGAGCCGGATCTGCTGCGCGTGCACGCGACCTACGCGGCCATCGACACCGGCGCCGACGATGGCCTCGTGCTCCTGCAGGCATGGGACGACAGCAAGGGCGTGGTCGTGGCCGAGCTGCACGCCCAGCGCGGCGGCCAGCTCACGCGGCTCGCGATCAAGGATGCCCAGCGCGCGACGATCGACCTCGGGGGCGCGTCGGTGGTGTTCGACCTCACCGTCGAGGACGGCGTGATCGGGCTGCACCGCCTGCGGACCCGCACGCTCGACGTGGAGACCGAGACCGGGCGCGTGCGGGCGCCCACTCCGGGCGCGCGGGTGCGGCTGCAGGGTTATGCCCCGCACGGCGTGATCGTCCGCGAGGACGCCGGCCTGTGGGTGGTCAGGGTCGATCAGCCGATCGACGGCATGACCGAGCTGCCCGTCGCGGCGTCAGCGCTGATCGGCCTCGAGACCGTCAAGCGGACCGACGTGGCCGTCGAGACCCTCGCGGGCAAGGTCAAGAGCGACACCTTCGAGGTGATCGCCACCGACGTCGCGACCGAGCAGGCCAAGACCGGCGCGCTGCCCGCGTCGTGCCGGGCGTTCCAGATGCTCGTCGAGCGCCTGCTCCGCTGCGACCGGCTGCCGGCGTCGTCGCGCAAGGGCATGGAGACCGCCTACGACACCCTCGTCGCCGGCTGGGCCCGGCGCGACCTCACCGACCCCACCCTGCCCGAGCGCTGCACCACGCAGCTCGACGACCTGCGCCCCGCCGCCGCCTCGCTGTGCGGGCTGTGACCTTCCCCGGAGCCCCGATGACCGACCGCAAGCCCCTGATCTCGACGATCGCCCACTGCCTCACCGTGCTCGCCCTGCTCGGCGTCCTCGCCCTCCAGCTCGTCACACGCGACGAGGCGCAGCGCGACGCCGCCGAGCTGCGCACCACGCTGCTCGAGCCGCGCTACGAGTACAAGGTCGTGATCGTCGCGGGCTCGGGCCACGACCGCAACGACGGCGATGCGCTCAAGCCGTCGGTGATCACGATCGACGACAAGGAGCTCTCCAAGCTCGGCGGCCAGGGCTGGGAGGTGGTGTCGTCGATCCTCGAGCTCGAGACCGCGTTCCCGAACCTCGGCACCGGCAGCTACGTGACCGGCCTGCAGCCGAACATCCGCCCGCAGCGGGTGCTGCTGATCCTCCGGCACCGGCTGGGGTGAGGCCGCGATCGGGCGTCCGGCGGCCGCTCCGCCCCAGCGGGGTCCGGGGCCGCAGCGGGGTCCGGCGAAACCAGCACAACTTGCTGTGGATAACTCCGGCCGCCGGCGGCTCACGCGCGCAGGGTGAGGTCGTGGCGGGCGACCACGAGCGGGCCTGCCAGCGGCGGCGCCGGCTCACTCCTCGTCGTCGCCGAACAGCTCGCCGACGCGGATCTCGATCGCGTCGAACGGCTCGGCGCGCACGGTCTGGCCAGACGTCGCGCTGAGGATCGTCACGTAGCCGTCCGGCGCCCAGCGGTGGACCAGCAGCATGTTCTCCTCCGGGTGGAGGATCCAGTAGTGCGGCACCTCCGCGCGATGGAGCACGCCGAGCTTGTCGACGAAGTCGCGCTTTTCGTGCGCCGGCGATGCGATCTCGCACACCCAGTCCGGCCGGATCCGCGCCGGCCAGCCCGTCGGGCGCACCGGCACGCGCTCGCGCCGCCAGCCGGCGGCGTCGTGACAGAACACCTCGTGCGGGGAGTACGCGGTGTGAATCTCGACCTGGATCCACCAGCCGCCCGGCCCGCGCGCTCCCGGGCGCCGGTTGAAGGGCCCGATGATCTCGCCGAGCTTCGCCGAGCCGGTGCTGTGGTCCCACGATGGGGCTGTCTTGTGGACGACGAGCCCGTGGATCAGCTCCAGCCGGTCGTTGTCGACGATCGCGTCGAGATCCTCGACCGTCGCCAGCGTGGTCGCGGACGTGACCATGCCTGATGCTAGCGCAGTCACGCGGGGCGCGCACCACCGACGTCACCGGTGGCCCCGACCACCTCGACCACGCCGGCGACCGCGCCGCCCTCGACGGTGACCCACACCCCGTGGTCGTCGAGCACTGCCCCGTGCGCGCGCTCGCGTGCGCGAGGACCGACGCGAGCACGGGGTGGGACTGCTGAAAGCGGCGCCCCGCCAGATCGAGCTGGACGTGTTCGCCCATGCCCCCACGCATCGCCGAGATCACCGCCGGCGCCGCATCGAGGACGACGTGCGCGGCGCGCCGCATCCGCTCGAACAGGGTCTGCTCTTCGGCGGCGGGCTCGTCGACGCGCGGGGCGGCGGGCTCGCTCGACATCTCGCGTCGCACGGGAGTTCGCGGAGGCGGCCCGAGCCGTACACCGGCGGATCGGTCACGGCGTCCACCGAGCCGATCATCACGGGCGACGGCGTGCCGTCCGTCCCGACGTAGCGGGCGTGCAGTTCATCGGGGAGCGCGAGCGGGAACGGCGCGCGGAGCTCCCCCCTCGAACAGCTCTCGGAACGCCTGGGCGAGCGCGCCCGACTACGCGGGATCGAGCGGGGTGCTCACGAGGTCTCCTCGGGGGTGATGCGCGCCACCGAGCCGCCACGCCCCTTGCCGC
Source organism: Kofleriaceae bacterium (assembly GCA_964203225.1). Classification (GTDB taxonomy): domain Bacteria; phylum Myxococcota_A; class Polyangia; order Haliangiales; family Haliangiaceae; genus JABFXX01. The sequence continues at coordinate 51,676 of CAXNMK010000001.1, read as the reverse complement.
GACGCGCGCGGCCGGCGGCGATCAGCAGGCGCTTGCAACGCTCGTAGTCGCCCGCGTGCAGCACCAGCCCGCTACGGATCTTCGCGACGTCGAGGAAGCGCGCGCTGAGCGCGTGGTTGCTGATGCCCCCGCCGGGCGGCAGGAGCTCGAGCATCAGCTCCACGAGCTGCGGATCTTCGGGCCGGGCGGCGGCGAGCGCGTCCGGGTCGGCGTCGTCGGCCTCGTCCGCGTCCTCATCGTCGTCGCCGGCCTCGAGCGCCGGCGGCGTGAACCCCAGCTCCAGCAGCTCGATCGCGGGCAAGTTCGCGCCGCCGATGCCGGCCAGGTCGCCGGAGAAGCTGGTGATGTGGACCTGCGCGCGCAGGAGCTGCTTCTCCCGCTTCTTCCAGCGCGTCATCATCCAGCTGCGCTCGGTGCGGAGATCGCTCTCGAGCTCCTTGAGCGCCTCGACCAGCCCGGTCACGCGCAGCCGGAACTCGGGCCCGGTGAGGTAGGCGTACAGCATCTCCATCTTCTCGCCGCGCCCCTCCGACGCGCGCCGCGCCTGCGCCAGCTCGATCATGCCGCTGCGGAGCGCCGCCGCCAGCGGCACCGCGTACGCCCACGCGCACACCCAGATCCCTTCGAACTGACCGAAGTGCTCGACCCCGGGCGGCAGCACCTGCGTGACGATCACCGCGATGGCCGCGCGCGCCTCCGCCTGATCCTCGCGGAGCTTCGGGATCCAGCCGTTCGACCAGCCCTTGGTGCGCTTGCTCTCCCACAGGATGATCTGGGCATCGCCTCCGTTCGGCGCGCGGACGCGCTGGACCACATCCGCGCCGAGGACGCCCTTGCCGACGTCGCCGAGGTCATCCTGGGGGAACGCGGTCGCCAGCTGATCGCGCAGCACCACCTCCTGCGCCTCGCCCTGCGTCTGCTGCGAGCCCTGCGCGACGGAGCGCTGCAGCTCGTCGATCTTGCGCTGCAGGGTCTCGGTCTTCAGCCGCTGCTCCTCGGCCTCGAGCTGCTGCCGCGCCTGCTGCGCCTGCAGGCGCTCCTCGAGCTGCTTCGCGGCCAGCTCGCGCACCCGCCGCCCCTCCTCCATCAGCTTGTGCTCGTGCGCGATCTGCAGCTCCTGCTCGCGCTCGGCCAGCTCGCGCTCACGCCTGAGCACGGCCACCTGCCCCTGCGCCGCCACGGTCAGCCGCTCCTGCAGCTCCACCAGCTCCGCCTCCTTCGCCGCCACCGCCGTCGCGGTCTCCGCGGCCGCCGCCTCCGTGGCCCGCTTCTGCTCCTGCTCGCGGATCCGCGCCACCTCGGCCTGGATCTTCTGCTCCGCCTCCAGCCCGAGCTGCTGCTCGCGCTCAGCCAGCTCGCGCTCGCGCGTGAGCATGGCCGCCTGCCCCTGCACCGCCGCGGCCAGCTTGGCCTGCATCGCCGCCAGCTCGGCGTCCTTCGCCGCCCGGTCGACGCTCGCGCGGTCCTCGGCGCGCTGCTGCTCCTGCGCGCGGATCTGCGCGACCTCGGCCTGGATCTTCTGCTCCGCCTCCAGCCCCAGCTGCTGCTCGCGCTCCGCCAGCTCGCGCTCGCGCTTGAGCACCCCCGCCTCGGCCTGCGTCGCCGCGGTCACGCGCGCCTGCAACACCACCAGCTCGGCCTCCTTCGCCGCCACCGCCGCCGCCGTCTCGGCCGTCGCCATCTCCCGCGCCCGCTGCAGCTCCGCGTCACGCGCCGCCGCCTCGGCTGCACGCGCGATCGCCGCCGCCGCCGCCTGCTCCGCCGCGCGCTGCTGCTCCTGCGCGCGGATCCGCGCCACCTCGGCCTGGATCTTCTGCTCCGCCTCCAGCCCCAGCCGCTGCTCGCGCTCCTCCAGCTCGCGCTGCCGCTTGAGCACCCCCGCCTCCGCGCGCGTCGCGTCCGCCAGGCGCGCCTGCAGCACCACCAGCTCCGCCTCCTTCGCCGCCACCGCCGCCTCGGTCTCCGCCGCGGCCTGCGCCTGCACGCGCGCCAGCTCCTGCTCGCGGATCCGCCCCACCGCCTCGTTGATGCGCCGCTCGTGCTCCACCCCCAGCTGCTGCTCGCGCTCCTCCAGCGCGCGCTGCTGCTTGAGCACGCCCGCCTCGGCCTGCGCCGCCGCCGCGAGCTTGCGCTGGGCCTCCTGGTTCGCCGCCTCGAGCTGCGCGCCGAGCTCCCCCCGCAGACGCGTCTGGATCTCGCCCTCGAGCTGCTGCCGCAGCAGCGTCGAGATCTCGAGCTCGCAGCCACACCGCGGACAGCTGAGCTGCCCCGAACCGCCGCCCGTACCCATGTCGTTGCTCATCCGCGTCTCTCCTCGTGGTTCGCCATGTGAAGTGAAGTGCCCCGCCCCCCCGCCGCTCGCCGCTCGCCGCTCAGGCAGGTGCGCCGCAGGTCGGGCACGCGCGCGCCCCATCGCGGATCAACGTCCGGCAATGCCCGCACCGGATCATGACGATCTCTCGCTCGATGATGTGCGTGGGCCCCGCCCCGACGCCAGCGTACACCGGCGCGCGCACGGGCCAGGCCGGGGAGCCCTCCATCCCGGCGTTCGCCGCGCGCACCATCGCCCCCAGCTGCCCGACGTCCGCGAGCTGCCCGAGCCCGAGCAGCCCGAACGTGAACAGCCACAGCAGCCCCGGCCCCACGCGCCCCGTGGAGAGGCGGTGGAGCCCGCAGATCCCCAGCAGCCCGACGAACCACAGGATCCGGGCGGTCGCGGTGGTGCACATCCGGAACCCCATGGCGCCACCACCATGCGCCACGCGCGTGACGGGATATGTCACGTCGAGCCGCGAAGAACGCGCGCGCTCAGTTCGCGAGCTCGGCACGCGCCCCCTCCTGCGTCCTGAGCTCGAACTGCTCGTTTCGAATCGCCTCGAGCCCCTCGAGGCACAGCCGGTCATCGGCGTGATCGACGTCCAGCACTCGCTCGAGACCGAGTGCGAGCGCTGGCGCTTCCTCCGCGCCCCGGCGCTCGCCTTCGCTCCGGACCGGCTCGCGCCCACAGACCGGACCTGCTCAGCCGGCAACCCGCGCGCCCGCGCCCGCCCTCACGGCTTCCCCGCCGCCGCCAGCCGCAGGAACCCGTTGGGGTCGAAGAACAGCCGGGCGCCGCCGCGGACCTCGACGTGGCCCCGGCGAAACCTCGTGCGGTAGCCCTCCGGCGCCGAACCCGACCTGGACGGCCTGAATGCCAGCGATCTGCGCGAGCACCGCGGGCGGGATCGACTCGATCAGCGGGGTGGTGTCCAGGGGCACCTCGGCGTAGCTCACCACGATCGGCGCCAGCGCAAACCGTGGGTGCCCCCGCGTGATCGACGTGCGCGCGTGTGCCGCCACCGCCGCGTCGGGTGCCAGCGCGAGCCGCGGCCCACCGGGCTCGCCGTGGAGTTGCCACATTCATCGACGCCCCCCGGCGATCGCGGCCCCCATCCAGCGCATCCCGGCACCGCCCGCGTATGATGCGCCCGTGCCAGGAGACGTGTTTCCGCAGCAAGCCCCCCGCACCTCCGTGAGCAGGGCCGAGGTGGCGGTCTGGAAGGCACTCCGCAGCGGCCTGCCCGCCGGCTGGCGCGCCTGGCACTCGCTCAAGCTCCGCATCGATGGCGCGTGGGAGGGCGAGGGTGACTTCGTGATCGCCGCGCCCTCCCGCGGGCTGCTGGTGCTCGAGGTCAAGGGGGGCGCGATCGAGCTCCACGACGGCCGGTGGTCCCAGAACGGGCGCGTGATGACCAGGGCGCCGCGCGAGCAGGCGCTCGGGTTCGTGCGCCGGCTGGCCGAGAAGCTCGAGGCCAAGGGCGTCGAGGTGCCGCCGTTCGGGGTGGCGTGTGCGTTCCCCGACGTGGACTTCTCCGACGATCACGGCCCGACCTCGGGCGACCTCGAGGGCATCGTGCTCGGGCCGCGCCACATCGAGTGGATCGGCCAGGCGCTGCCCGGCCTCATCGAGCGCGCCATCCCCGCGCGGCCGATGCCCGCGAGCGACGCGTGGCTGGACGCCGTCCACCGGCTGTGGGGCGATAGCTGGGTGCCGCGGCTGTCGATCGCGGACGAGGTCCGGGATGCGGACACCCGCGTGGTCGCCCTGGTCAGCGAACAGCTCGACGTGCTCGCGGCCGCCGAGGACAACCCGCGCGCCCTGGTCACCGGCGGCGCCGGCACCGGCAAGACGCTGCTCGCGCGCGAGCTGTGCACGCGGGCGGCCGCGCGCAACCAGCGCGTGCTGTACCTGTGCTTCACGGACGCGCTCGGCAACGCGGTCGATCGCGGGTTCGCAGCGGCGCGCGCGGCCGGGGCGGACCTCCGCGCGGTGCCGATCCGGCGCTACGCGGGTGAGCTGCTGGCGGCGACCGGCGTCGCGATCCCGGCGGACCCGGCGTTCTGGGAGACCGCCTCGCAGGCGGCGGCCGACGGCACCCTGCCCACGGTCCGGCCCGAGCTGGTCGTGGTCGACGAGGCGCAGGACCTCGACGCGGGCGACTGGGCCCTCGTCGCCGCGCTCGCCGGCGACCGCCCGCTGTGGGTGCTCGGCGACGAGCGACAGGCGTTCTGGCGCCGCCCCGCGTTCCCCGACGCGATCTCCACCGGCGCGATCCGCCTCAAGCTCAGCACCCAGCTGCGCTGCCCGACCGGGATCGCCGCGCTCGCCGAGCGCTACCTCGAGCAGCCCGACGGCGCGCCCACGTACCCGACCTCCACCACGATGGTGCGGCTCGTCGAGACCACCCCGGGCGCGGAGCTCGACCAGCTCGGCACCACCCTCACCGAGCTGCTGCGCGGCGGCGCCAGGCCGGCCGACATCGCGATCCTCACGCTCGCCGGTCAGGCCGCCAGCCCGCTCCTCAAGCACGAGACGCTCGCCGGCCAGCGGCTGGTGCGCGCCGACAGCCCCGACGCCAGCCAGCACCTGATCGCGGACACGTTCCTGCGGTTCAAGGGGCTCGAGCGGCCGTTCGTGATCCTGGTGGAGCTCGCCGCCGGCCACGCCAGCCAGTACGAGCGCCGCATGCACATCGCGATCACGCGGGCGACGTCGCGGCTGCTGGTGGTCGCCACGCCGGCCGACCGCGCCGCGGACGCGCGCCTGGCGCCGCTGCTCACCGCCTGAGCCAGGCGTTCCGACGACGACAGGGGCCCCGGGAGGGGCGGAGGAGGACGAGCCGATGGCCAGGAAGCAACCCGATCGAGCGGCCGCGCCGCACGGCGCGACGGAGCCCCGCGCGACCCCGCGGACGAAGGCCGCGACGACCGCAGCCACCCCGCACGCGAAGGCCGCCACGCCGGTCGAGCCCACCGCCGCGTCGCACACGAACGCATCAGCGCCGCCCGCGGCGGTGACCACGCCACCCACCGTGGTGGAGATCGAGGGCACCGACGAGGTGCTGGTCCTGCAGTTCTCCGAGCCCGATCCGCTGCCCGACATCGACGTCGACGCGTTCGCGGCGGCGCTCGTCGCCGACGCCCTCGCCGGCACCCGCAGCCGACCGTCCGCCGGCGCCCGCTGGTGCTTCTTCCTCGCCACCGGCCGGCCCGACGCCGCAGGCCTGGGGTTCTGGCTCGGCGTCACGACCAACGCGCCGCCGGTGATCGCCGATCACCTCCAGCGGCTGCTCGAGTCGCGCGGGTGTCGCGTCGCCCGCCAGCACGCGGCGCTCGCGCAGCACTCGCTGCGGCCCGTCCTGGCCGTGACGCCGGCGGGGTGGACGGTGCCCGCGTCCGCGCCGGACTCGGTCGAGCGCGCCCTGCCCTCGGCGGTGACCCGCGCGGTGTTTCGCGTCGACCTGCGCGAGACCTGGAAGCGCGCGCTGATGGCGAGCCTCCTGCTCGGCAGCCCGGGCCCGCCGCTCATGCACCTGCCGTACTTCGAGGCCGACGAGGCCGCGACGTTCGTGTTCCACCGCGTCCCGCTGCAGATGCTCGCCGGCTCCGGTGACGGCTCGGTCCTCGCGATGGCGAGGCTGAGCGACACGCCGCTCGTCGTCCTGTCGTTCGGGCTCGATCGCGTCACACTCCAGCAGCTGCTCGCCCAGGTCGCGGCGCCGATCGCCGCGGGCATCCTGCGCGCGATCGGTCGCGGCCCCGCACCGTTCCGCGTCCCCGAGGGCAGCATCCTCGTTGGCATCCGCGCCCGCTCGAGCGCGATCGGCGAGGACGGCGCGCAGACGTACATCGTCGAGCGCGTCGAGCCCGCGACGGGCGCCGGGATGACGGTGGAGCTGTGACGGTCGAGGCCCTCCGCGCTGACCAGTTCGACGACTGGCTCGCGGCGGGTCGCCGACCGCACCTCGATCGAGCTTCCTGATGTTCACGGCCACGCACCCCGGCCCGGCGCCGAACCCGACCTCGACGGCGGCCTGACTGGCGAGCTGCTCACGGACGTCGGCGGGGATGGACTCGATCAGGGAGGCCCTCATGGTTCCCACGACACGCGTCGCGGAGGACATGCGCGGAGGACGCGCGCAAACGGCCCCGCAGGCTGTGGTGGGTGCGTCAGGCGTCCGGCAGCGGCTCCGAGATCGCGGGGATCGCGCCGAGCTCGAGGAACATGGGTACGGGTGACGGCTTCGCCTCGAGCTCGCCCGCCTCGATCGGAACTGCTTCGAAGCCATATCGCTCGTAGAACGACCCGGCGCCGGCCTTGGCGTCGACCACCACGAATGCACACCCGCTCCGCCGGCCCTGGTGGCGGGCGATGGTGAACACCGCCTTCATCAGCAGCCCACCGACGCCCGTTCGCTGGATGCTCTCGCTGACCGCCATTCGAGCGATGCGCAGCGCGGGGATCGGATACGGCGGGAGCCGCCGGGCCAGCCGCGGCGGGACGCCCGCGATCTCGATCGAGCACGACGGTGACGAACCCGGCCAGCGCGCCGCCGGACGTCACGGCCACGTAGCTCGTGCCGATGTGAAGCCGGAACTGGTTCTGGCCTGCGAACTGATGAAAGAACCGATCGAGCTCGGCATGACCGGAGCGGAACGATCGCCGGTCATCGGACTCGCGTAGCTGACGAACGTGGATGGCCACTACTTCTTGGCGAACAGAGCGCGCATCGCCGCCGTGGGCTTGCGGGGCTTCTTCATCCGGTCAGCGAGCAGCGCGCCGACCTCGGCTGTCACCACCAGCTGCGGGGGAATGACGACGTCAGCAGGCAGCTCGCGCAACGCCCGGAGGTGGTGACGCAGTGCCTGCTCGACGACGAAGCCCTTCTTCAGACCACGGGCGTCGACGTAGCGATCGAGCTCGGCGGCGGTGGCGTCCGAGATGTGCGCAGAGATCTGGGTGGTCGGAAGGGGCGGCATCTGGCTTCTACCGTTTCTCAGGAATCAGCATAGGTCGCCGCGACTACGCGCGCCACCACGATCCATGAACCCGGCAACCCTGCTCCTGCCCCTCCAACCACTGAATCCTTCCGCCGGCGCGTGGCGTTCGAGCACCGCCACGCAGGCTGCGACAGCGTCTCCGCGCCCGCGCCCGCGCCCCGGATGCGATCGAGCGGCGGCATCGGTCATTCGCCACGCCCGACGAGATGCAGCGCGGCGACGTGGAGCCCTGCGCGTGCGGCTGTTCGGCGCTGACGAGCGGGGACGAGGGCAACACAACTTGCTGTGGATAACTCCGCCATCGCCCGGGACATCGCGTGCGCCAGCCCCCGGGCAGTGACCGCAGCGCCGGCAGGTGGGTTCCCCCGCTCGCCGCGCCAGCCCCTTGAGGGGCGGGTGTAGCGTCAGGGACATGAGCCGACAGATCGTGGACGCGCCGGCGGTGCTGCGGCGGCTGGCCCGGGACCAGTGGGTTCGCCTGCACGGCACGCCCCGCGTCACGGTGCTCGCCGGCGCCGCCATCGCGCGCGAGCTGTGGCAGGCATGGATGGGGGTGACCGGGGGTGACGGCTCGGTCCTCCACGGGGAGGCCGTCGAGGTCCTCATCAAGCGCGCCGTCGAACGCGCCGTGGCGGCGCCCGGGGCGCCGATCGCGATCGTCGCCCCGCTCGAGGACATCACGGGCTGGCGCCAGGGCCGAAACGATCGGCTCGCCGCGATGGTCGACGAGGGGCTCGTCATCGTCACCGAAGCCGACCTGGCCGCGACCGCCCCCGGTCCCGCCGCGAGCCAGTCGGACACCCCACTCACCCAGCCATCTCCGGCCGCCGCGGATGGTGCGACGCCGGCCGCCCCGCGGCCCTCGGAGCGGGCGGAGTTATCCACACAAGTTGTGTTGGGTTCGCCGGACCCCTCAGTTGTGTTGGGTTCGCCGAACCCCTCGCCCGCCTCGCCCGCATTTCACATCGACGCCCGGAGCGCTGCCGAGGCCGCGATGTACGAGGCACTGCAGGCGACGCCCGCCACGGCCGGTCGGTTCGAGCTCAACGAGAGCCTGTCGGTCCGGTTCGGATCGCGGGCAGCCGAGGTCGATCTGCTGTCGCGCGCCGACCGGATCGCCATCGAGATCGACGGCATCCATCACTTCGCGGATCCGGACTGCTACCGCCGCGACCGGCGGAAAGATGTCCTGCTCCAGACCCGCGGTCTGCTCGTGATCCGCTTGCTCGCAGAGGACGTCCTGCGCGATCCTCGCGACGCCGTGAGGATGGTGTGTGAGGGGCTGGCGTACCGGAGCACCGAGGAGCGTCGCGGATGATCGTGCTCGAACGCCTGGAGCTGATCGTGCTCGCGCGGCTGGCGACCAGCCCCCGCGTGCTGACCGATGCCGAGCTGGTGGCCGCGGTGAAGCGGTTCACACCCGCCACGATGACCGACACGGCGTGGCGCGATGCCGTGGTGGCTGCCCGCCAGCGGCTCGGGGATGGTGCCGCCGCTGTGCCGCTGACGGCCCGCCTCGGCTCGGCCGCAGTCCCCACGTGGGCGGCGGTCGCCGAGCGCATCCTCCCGGGGCTCGCCCTCGGGATCCCGGCGAGCGAGGCCAAGCTGCTCGCCCGCCTCAACAGCCGCGACACCTGGACGGCGGCGCTCGGGGCGCGGCTGCTCGGGCTGTGGCAGGCGGGGCCGCCTCCGTCGCTGTCGGCGGTGTGTGACGCATTCGTATGGCGCGGGCTCGGGCTCCCCGGGCGCGCCAAGCGCTGCCCACCCGAGATCCGCGGGCTGTTCCTGCAGCGCGAGCTCGCCTCCGATCCGGGCCCACCCGATCGGCTGCTGCGGCTGTACGTCGCGCGCGAGCTCAAGGCCCCGCGCCCGGATGCGCGCCAGCTCCGCGACGGCGCCGTGCGGGCGTGGCTGACCGGGCGCTCGCTCGATGGCAAGGCGCCGCAGGCCGCCGCACCCGCACCCGCACCCGCACCCGCACCCGCACCCGCACCCGCACCCGCACCCGCACCCGCACCCGCACCGGCGGGGACGTTCACAGCCGACGTGCGCGAGGTCGCACGCGCGTGCCACGACGGCGTGTTCGGAGATCGCAAGGTGTTCATCGCAGCAGCGTTCACCGCGCTGCAGGTACGGCCCGCGTGGCGTGATCTCACACTCGCAGACTTCAAGCGCCGCCTCCTGGACGCCCACCGTGCCGGTGCCCTGGTGCTCGCGCGGGCGGATCTGGTCGCCGCCATGGATCCGGCGCTGGTCGCCGCCTCGGAGACGAACGTCGACGGAGCGACCTTTCACTTCATCGTGCGGGAGGTGGTGTCTTGAGCCAGCTGACGACCCTGGACGCATCCGAGCTGACCGCGTGGCTGACGAGGATGGCACAGACCATCGATCGCAGCCTGCGCGAGCCCGCACGCGGCGAGGCGCTCGCCGCGCTCGCACAGGGCCTGCCCAGCATGAAGGGCGGGTTCCCGGTGCTGGGGCGGCTGGCGCTGGTGGCGGACTGCCTGCGGGTCGCGCACCTGGCGATCGATGCCGATGGCCGGATCGACGCCGACGAGCTGGGGCGGGTCGGCCACCTCGCGAGTGTCGCGGCGCGTGTCTACGCGCTCGTCGTCCCGGGCTACGAGGCGTTCGCTGACGGGGCACCCACGCCCGCCGCGCAGGCGACGTTCCTGCGCATCCACCGCGCAGACACCGGCCCGTTCGGCTCCACCGCGGACACGGCCTGGCGCGGGCTCGCGCTGGCCCGGCAGGTCGAGCACAGCAGCCGCAACGCCGCGCCGCTGCGCGATCACGAGCGGATGCTGTCGCGCGTGATGGACGCCGTGTTCGCCGGGCGCGCCACCGACGTGGAGCGGAGCGCGCGGCGCACGCTGCGCGAGCGATTCGAGCCCCCCGCGACCACCGGCACCGATCCGCGCACGCTCGCGTTCTGCCGCGATGACGGCCCCGAGGTGTTCTCGTCGGTCGCGCATGGCTCGCAGGTCCACGAGCGTGATCCGTTCGACGTCGAGGCGATCCACGGCGAGGCGCGCGAGTTACTCCACCGCCTCGTCGATCGCGCGACCACGCCCGAGCACCACCACACCGGGCACGGGCGCACGCTGCTGCTGCTCGGGGAGTCCGGCGCGGGCAAGACCCACCTCCTGCGCGCGCTGCGCACGCAGGTCCACGGGCAGCGGCTCGGCTACGTCGGCTACCTCCAGATGACGTCGGAGGTCGGCGACTACACGCGCTACGTCCTGCGCAACCTGATCGACTCGATGGAGCGCCCATACGATCGCCCGAGCCTGACCGAGTCGGCGCTGATGTACCTGTCGGATGGGCTCGTCCAGGGGCGCGTGGCAGTGCCGCCCGACGAACTCGAGCGCCTGCGGACGGCCGAACTCGACGAGGGCCAGCTCGACGAGGTCGTGGGCCGGATCGTCGACCGGGTCCTCCGCACCGACGGGCTCGACGGGCTCGAGGTCGATCTGCTGCATGCGCTGTTGCTGCTGCAGCGGCGCGATCCGGCGCTGCAGCGGCGCGTGATCCGGTTCCTCCGCTGCGAGGCGCTGACCGCCTACGACCGCAAGCTGCTCGGGGGCCTCACGCCTCGCGAGCAGCCCGAGGATCCGCTGCGCACGCTCGCGCAGCTCGCGCGCATCATGTACGAGCTCCACATGGCCGCCCTCGTCCTGGTCGTCGACCAGCTCGAGGAGACCATCCCCGATGGCGTCACGATCACGCGGCTCCAGCTCGCGTTCGACAGCCTGCGCGGGATCGCCGATGCGATCCCGTCCGCCGTCGTCGTGATCTCGTGTCTCGATGACGTGTACACCGCCGTGCGCCCCAGGCTGTCGCGCTCCCTCGTCGATCGCCTCGAGCACGATCCGGGCGCGGTCCGGCTGACCAGCCAGCGCCAGCCCGACGAGATCGAGCAGATGCTCGCCCGCAGGCTCGAGCACCTCTACGCGACGTTCGACGTGCCGTGGCGCGACGACGAGCCGCTCTACCCGTTCACGGCGACGCAGCTCGAGGCGGTCAGCAAGTTCCGCGCGCGTGACGTGCTGGCGAAGTTCCGCGCCTACCACGCCGCCTGCATCGCGGCGCGCGGACTGGTGCCGATCGCCGACGCCGCGCTCGCCGGGGATGCCACGGCGGCGACCACCACGGCCGCGCACGCGACCGCGGGGACGGCCCCCACACAGCTGGGCAGCGCCGCCCCGAGCACCACCACCCCGAGCACCCCCACCCCGGGCAGCGCAGCCCCGAGCACCACCACCCCGGGCAGCGCAGCCCCGAGCACCACCACCCCGAGCACCACCACCCCGAGCACCACCGCCCCGAGCACCACCACCCCGAGCATCGCCACCCCGAGCATCGCCACCCCGAGCGTCGCCGCTGCGCGACCGGCGCTGGGCGCGGTGCAGGCGCCAGCATCCCCCGGGCCGGCGGTCGCCATCGTGCCCACCGCGGCCGCGCGAGCCCCCAACCAGGCCGCGTTCGCGTTCACCGCCCCGGAGCCGCCGCCCGAGGTGACGGATCCTGCCCATGCCGCGATCGAGCGCGCATGGAACGACGCGCTGGCCGGCAGCGTCACGCTCCCCGACGAGGACGCGGAGATCCTCGACCTGGTCGCCGACGCGATCCGCGACGTCGGCCACGAGCTCGGCGCCACGTACGCGGTGCGCCGCGAGCGCGCCGGGGCCCACGGCCAGCTCGTGGTCGACGGGCCGCGTGGCCCGCGGGTCCTCGCGGTGGTCAACCAGCGCCCCCAGGGCGGCCACCTCGGGCGCCAGCTCGATGCGCTCAGGGCGCTCGCCACCACCGGCGCCACCCCGATCGCCCTGCGCAGCTCGGACTTCCAGTTCGCGCCGAAGACGCAGATCTCCCAGCAGGTCGGCGGGTTCCTGGCGGCGGGCGGCAAGGCCGTGGTCCTCGAGGAGCGCGAGCTGCGCACCGTGGTGCTCACGCGCACCCTCGCGGCCAGCAACCTGCCCGCGTTCGAGTCGTGGCGACGGAGCAAGCGGCCGCTGGCGTCGCTCACGTTCCTGCGCGAGGCGCTCGCGCTCGACACTGCCCACGTCGCCCCTCCACCGCCGCCGGAGCCTCCCGCGGGCCCGGACGGCCCACCCATCGCGCGAGGCGAGGCGACCGGCGCGATCCCGGGTCCGGCAGCGTCACCCTCGGGTGCACCGCCCGCGTCCCGCCCGACGAGCCAGGTGAGCGCGCCGATCCCCACGTTCCAGCCGGATCAGCTCCGGCTGGGGGTCAGCACCACCCTGCGCGCCGAGCCGCGACAGCTACCGCTCGAGCAGATCAAGACCCACGTCGCGTTCCTCGGGACCACCGGCAGCGGCAAGACGACCGCCGCGCTCACCATGATCGAGCAGCTGCTCGAGCGCGGCGTCTCGGCGCTCCTCCTCGATCGCAAGGGTGACCTCGCCCGCTACGCCAGTCCGGCGTGGTGGAACGACGCGAACGCCCCCGACCATGCACGGCGGGTCGCGCTGCGCGGGCGCATCGACGTCGCGCTGTTCACCCCGGGCAACCCCACCGGGCGACCGCTGCGCCTGCCGCTGCTGCCGTCGCTGGCCGACGCCCCCGCGCAGGAGCGCTCCCAGCTCGCGAGCTTCGCCACCGGCGGCCTCGCCGCGATGATGGGCTACGGCTCGGGCTCGGTGCACACCAACAAGCGCTCGGTGCTCCAGTGCGCGATCCAGCTCCACGCCGACGATCCCGACATCTCGCTCGATGTCCTCCTCGACACCATCGACCGCCCCGATCCCGAGCTACTGCGCACGGTGGGCTCGCTCCAGCGGTTCTTCGCACCGCTGTCCGAGGATCTCCAGTCGCTCAAGATCCAGCGCGGCCCGCTGCTCGCAGGCGAGGGGGAGCCGCTCGACGTCTCGACCATGTTGCCACCCCCCGGTGACCGGCCCCGGCTCACGATCATCAACACCGCCGCGATCACGGAGGTCGCGGTGCTCCAGTTCTGGGTGTCGCGGCTGCTCGTCGAGCTCGCGCGGCTCGCCCGGCGCCGGCCGACCAAGGCGCTCCAGGGCGTGGCGTTCTTCGACGAGGCCGACGCCTACGTGCCGGCCGTGGGCAGCCCGCCGACGAAGGAGCCGATGTTCGATCTCCTGCGGCGCGCGCGCTCGGGCGGCCTCGGCATCCTCCTCGCCACCCAGAATCCCGGCGACTTCGACTACAAGGCGCGCGACAACATCGGCACCTGGCTGGTCGGCAAGGTCGCGCAGGACCGCGCCATCGAGAAGATGCGCAACCTGATCGGCGCGTACCCAAACGTCGGGCCACGGCTCGCGACCCAGTCCCCGGGCAACTTCTTCGTGCTCGCCGGCGGCCAGCCCTACGAGGTCCGCTGCGACCGCTCGATGATGACCACCGAGCAACTCGCCGAGGCCGAGGTCAGCCAGCTCGCCCGCGCGACGCGGCCCTGAGCGAGCGCGGATCCCGGCGTGACAGGCGGCGAGGTCCGCCTCCCGTTCGCGCGTCACAGACGCTACGCTCGACGGATGAGTCAGGTTGCCCGGGTTCGAGCCGAGGCCCTCAGCCGTCCGGAGGAGGAGCGCATCGCGCTCGCCACCGAACCCTGGACAGCGTCGGAGCCGAGCCCGACGAAGCGTGGATTCAAGCCTGGGGTATCGAGCGTCAGCGTCGTGTCGAACTCGCAGCACGACGCGGCACGAAAGCTCCAGCGGGCGCCGATGTGCTCGCGCGCCTGCGTAGCCGCTTCGACCGATGACCCTGACGGTGCGCGTCGACGACGAAGCCGCGGCCGAGGTCCTGGACGCGGCCGACGCGAGCGGGGGCGATGGTCGCGCTGATCCGGAGGTAGGGGTGCGGCGCGTCGCGTGCGCCGACCGTGACGCGCGCGTCACCGCGGTTCCGCGATGCCGAGTCCGTCGACCGCAGAGGCGAGCGCCCGCAGCAGCGAACCGAGCGCAGGAGCCGCGGCCCGGGGTAGCTCGAGGCTGATCCGGCCGTCGGCGAGTGGCCTCACCGCGAGCGCGCCGAGCAGCGCGGACAGGCTCGCGGTGTCGAGGCCGGCCACGGACGGCACGGACGGCACGGGCGCCGACGCGCCGTCAGCGGTGGTCGCCCGCGACGCCTCGTGGGAGTCGCCGTCCACATCCACCGGACCGTGCGGCGCCCGATCTCTCTCCACCGCGGGCATCCCGGCATCCGTGGCATCCGTGGCATCCGTGGCATCCGTGGCATCCGTGGCATCCGTGGCATCCGTGGCATCCGTGGCATGAAGGCCCGCGTCGTCTCCCGCCGCGGTCACCGCGCTGCCCTCGGCATCCTCGTCGATCACGTCGACCTCGGGAGCCAGGATCTCGTGCATCCGGGTCAGGAACGAGCCCGCCCCGTCGAACGGGACCTCGGCGCTGGTGCCGTCGAACAGGCCGCTGAACAGCGCGCGCGTGTCCCTCACGACGTGGGCGATCCGGGCCTCGATGCCGGACTCGGCGACGAGGTGGTAGACGTCGACGGGCAGGTCCTGGCCGAGCCGGTAGATCCGGCCGATCCGCTGCTCGAGCACCGCCGGGTTCCACGGCACCTCGAGGTTGATGCAGCAGCTCGCGGCGCACTACAAATTAAGCCCGACGCCGCCCGCGTCGGTGGCGAACAGCACGCGCACGTCCGGATCGTCGTGGAACGCGACGATGTTGCCAGCGCGGCGCCGCGGGGACTCCTGCCCGCTGAAGAACACGCTCTGGACGCCCGCCTCGGCCAGCACGTCCTCGCACACCCACGCCGCGAGCTGCAGCATCCGCCGCCACTGGCTGAAGATCACCACCTTGCGCCGCTGCGTCACGACCAGGTCGACGAGCCGATCGCGGAGCTCGAGCAGCTTCGGGCTGCCCAGCACGGGCAGCAACGCGTCGCGCTGCGCCCGCCCGTGGTCGAGCGTGGGCCACACGGCATCGAAGTCGTGCAGCGCGAGGGCGTTGCACAGCATGCGCTGCTGCGTGAGCAGCTTCATCAGCCGCAGGAACTCGGGCTGCGTGAGTGGCCGGTTCCGGGCGCGCGCGGCGAGCTGCGCGATCGGCGGGTCGAGCTCGGCGTGGAACCCCTGCTGGGCGTCCGTCAGCGGCACCCGGATCTGGAGATCACGGGGCGGGGGCAGCTGCGCGAGCACGTCCTGGCGCACCCGCCGCAGCATGGCGGGCGCCAGCCGCTCGCGCAGCGTGGTCAGGTTGCGCGCGCCCACCACCTCGCGCTGGCCGTCGACACGCACCGCGTGCCAGCGGGTCAGCCGCCAGCGCGGCTCGAGCGCGTGCTCGTCGACCCACTCCATGATCGAGGCCAGCTCGTCGAGGCGGTTCTCCATCGGCGTGCCGGTCAGCACCAGCCGCCACGGCGCCTCGATCTGCTTGACCACCGCCGCCGTCCGGGTCTCCCAGTTCTTGATCCGCTGGGCCTCGTCGAGGATCACCAGGTCCGGGGCGAACCGGCGGACCAGCGCTGATCAAGGCGGAGCTGCCGCAGGTCGTGCAGCGCCTCAAGGCGTTCTCGGTGTCGACGACGGACTGGCCCGAGGCGATCTCGCTGTCGCTCGAGGCCAAGGACGACCTGGGGACCTACACCTACTCGCTGTCGGTCTCGACCGGGCGCGCGATGGCCTCGTAGGGGCCGGAAGGTCGGCCGGCCCCCGCTCACGACCGCCGCGGCCACGTACCACCCCGCGGCGAGCAGCAGCGCATGCGTCGCGCCGAACACCTGCCGTGTCAGGACCGCCACCACGCCGCCCGCGACCGAGGCCGCGCCGTTGATCGCCCACAGGCTGGCGAGCCGATCGGGCGGGGCGCCGTGGAGATCTGGCCGCCGGTGAGGGCGGCGTCGACCAGCGCGCGCAGGTGCTGGCGGTGGGCGCGGCGGACCTCGTCGGGGCCGAGGTGCCAGATCCGCGCGACCTCGTACAGCGTCTCGGCCTCGGCCTCGGTGACCTGCCGGTCCTCCAGCACGCGCTCGAGGACCTCGAGGTAGGCCTGCGCGCCGGCGCTCGCATCGGGCGGCATGGCGAGCCGACGCAGCAGCCGGTGCATGACGCCCTCCTCGGGGCGCCGCGTGGACGACGGCGCGCGAACCACGACCTGCCCGGACCGCGCCCACGCGGGCCACGCCGCGGCGGGCACCGGGGGCTGCGCGCAGCCGAGGTCCTCGAGCGCGTGGAGGCCCGCCGCGCGGGCGCGCGCGAGGTAGGCCAGCAGCAGCGCGGCCGTGGCGGTCGCGTCGCCGAGGGCGGAGTGCGCGCCCACCAGCTCGATGCCGGCGTCGTCGCAGCAATCCTGCAGCCGGCGCCGCGGCAGCTCCGCGGCGAACCGCTGCGCGAGCCCCAGCGTGCACAGCGACGCGAGCGGCGGCAGTGCTTGCCCCACCCGCGCCACCTCGGCGTGCAGGAACCCGAGGTCGAACTGCACGTTGTGGCCCACCACGATCGCGCCCTGCAGCATCGCCGCGATGTCGCCGAGGACGTCCCCGAACCGGGGCGCCGCGCACACGTCGGTGGCGGAGATCCCGTGGACGTGGGTCGGCCCCACGTCGCGCCCCGGATCGAGCAGCGTCGTGTACGCGCCGAGGCGCCGACCGTCGGCGCCCAGGCGGATGATCGCGATCTCCACGATCCGGTCCTGCCGCGGCGCGAACCCCGTGGTCTCCACGTCCAGCACCGCGAACTCCACCTCCCCCTGCGTCCCCACCATCGGCACCTCCATGACGCCAGCATCGCGGGTGACTGCGCCGGGGTGCGTGGTGGTCGAGATCCGGATCGCACGCGCGCCGGTCGTGAGCCGCCTCTCGCCGTCGCGCCTCTGTCGCGTTCCCGCCCGCGGTCGATGGTCCCTCCCGGAGTAACAAGATGGAGCACGAGCAGATGGAGCACGAGCAGACCTTCGAGCCCGGGGACCAGGTGATGCTGGTGGCCCCGCCGGGCCGCCGCGCGACCGAGGGCCCGTGCAAGGTGATCGCGGTGGTCCCCGCGCGGTACCGCACGATCTACGTCGTCGAGACCGCCAGCGGCCTGCGCGAGACCGCGGGCGTCGAGATGATGCCGGTCGCGGAGTACGAGGCGTGGTTCCGGATCACCTGTAACTGACGGCGCGCACGGCCCCTGCCGCCCGGAGGCGGTGCCACGTCGACGCGGGGTCCGGCGCCGGCCGCGCGGTGGCCGGGCATCCCTCGCGCCGCCCGCCCCCGCGGTGGCGAGCGCGGCTGCTGGTACGATCTCCGGATCGTGAACCGTCCCGCCCCCAGCCTGACCCTGTCCTGCCTGCTGATCACCGGCTGCGCGGCCGGGGCCGACCTCGGCGTGCTCCAGCAGGGCCTGGGCCAGGGCGGCGGCGGCTCGCTGACGGCGCACCTCGGCATGGGCGTCGTGCCGGAGCGCATCCTCGTCGTGGAGCTCGACGCGCGCGCGGACGTGGCCGCCAGCGGCGACCGCATCGCCGTCGGCGCCAGCGTGCTGGGAGGGCTGCCGCTCGGGCCGGTCACCACCCTCGCGCGCGCGGGCGTGTGGCACGCGGTGGCGTCGAACACCGATGAGCGCGGCGCGGTGCCGACGTTCGAGCTGGCCGGGTTCGTGCCGCTGCGCAAGCACGGCACACGCGGGGACATGCGCGGCCAGGGGGCGGCGGGGATCGTGTTCGGCGTGCGGGAGGACCTCGATGCGGTCGCGTACACCACGGTGTTCGTGGGCGTGCGGATGTTCCTGGTGCCGGGGTACTGACGTAGCCTGGTCCTCCGATGCCCCTCGTATACGTGCCCGCCAGCGAAGCCCTGTTCCTGTGGGGCACCGAGCCGGCGCCGCGCGCGTTGCCCAGCCTCGGGCACGGCGGCGTCCCGGGCACCGCGCGGCTGCACGCGCCCGGGGGGCTCCGCGACACGGAGGGCCTGTCGCTACCGCTGCTCGACACCCTCGCCATGCTCGCGATCGTCCCGGCCGCCGACCTCGAGGGCCTGCCGGCGTCGGTGGCGACGTGGGTGCTGGCGAGCAAGCTCGCGGTCGATCTCGTGGCGCGCGAGCGGGTGGTGCCCACGATCACGCGCCACGGCGGGCGGATCGAGGCGCGCTGGGCCGCGGCGCTCGCCAGCAGTGACGATGCAGCGAAGGTCGCGGCGCTCGCCAGCAGCATGCCCCCGGCCGCGCACGCCGTGCCGGTGGAGGGCGATCCCGCGGGGACGGTGTGGGCGCCCGATGCGCTGGTGCGCGCGTACCTCGACGCCGTCGTCGATGCGCTGGTGCGCGCGGCCCGCGGAGGCCCCGCGCCGCGGACCAAGGCACGCGCGCCCTCGGGTGCGTGGGCCGAGCGCTGGCGCGGCGCCCTTGGGGGCACCCAGCGCAGCTTCGAGCCCGAGGGGTTCGCGGAGCGCGGCGTCGTCGACGAGCTCGCGCGGTGGAGCGAGCCGGCGCTCGGCGCGCGCGACCGGCTGCGCGCGTGCTTCCGGCTCGAGCTGCCCGCGCGTGATCGCGCGCCGTTCGTGCTCCGGTTCCTGCTGCAGTCGCCCGATGATCCGAGCCTGCTCGTCCCCGCCGCCGACGCGTGGGCGACCCGGGGTCGCAGCCTCGCGATGCTCGGGCGGGCATTCCGCGATCCCCAGGAGGCGCTGCTCGAGGCGCTCGGCCGGGCGGCCCGGCTGTTCCCGCCGCTCGCGCGCGCGCTCGAGGAGGCGCGCCCCGAGGCCCTCGACCTCGATCCCGCCACGGCGTGGACCTTCCTCGGTGACGGCGCGGCGCTGCTCGCCGAGGCGGGGTTCGGCGTGATCGTCCCCGGCGAGCTGACCGCCGCGGGCCAGCGGCGCCTGCGGCTGCGCATGCGCGTGGGCGGCGGCACGAAGGTCGCCGGCGTCGTCGCGGGGGCGGCCGGGCTCGCGCTCGACGAGCTGCTCCGCGTCGACTGGGAGGCGGTGCTCGGCGACGAGCCGGTGACCGCGCGCGAGCTCGCGGCGCTCGCCCGCCACAAGGCGCCGCTCGTCCAGTTCCGCGGCGCGTGGGTGGCGATCGATCCGCGCGAGCTCGGCGACATCCAGCACCGCCTCGCCGGCGGCAGCTCCACCGTGACCACGCGCGAGGCGCTCCACGCGGTGCTCGCGGGCGAGGCGCGCGACGGCGAGCACACGGTCGCGGTCGCGGCAGCAGGCGCCGTGGCGAGCCTGATCGAGCAGCTGCGCGGCGGCGCCACCCGGGAGCTCGCCCCGCCCCGCACCCTGAACGCGACGCTGCGGCCGTACCAGGCGCGCGGGCTCGGCTGGCTCGTGACGATGAGCGCGCTCGGCCTCGGCGCGTGCCTCGCCGACGACATGGGCCTCGGCAAGACCATGCAGCTGCTCGCGTACCTGCTGCGCCGCAAGGACGAGGTCCCCCGCGACGCGCGGCCGGCGCTGCTCGTCGCGCCGACCTCGGTGGTGGGCAACTGGGAGCGCGAGATCGCGCGGTTCGCGCCGTCGCTCGAGGTCGTGCGCCACTACGGCGCCGCGCGGGCGCGCACGGCCGGCGACATCCCGCGCGCGCCGGGCACCCTGGTCCTGACCACCTACGGCCTGCTCCGCCGCGACGCCGCGCTGCTCGCGTCCGTCGACTGGGCGGTCGCGGCCCTCGACGAGGCGCAGAACATCAAGAACGCCGCGTCGACCACCGCCCGCGCCGCGCGCGACCTGCGCGCCAGCCACCGGTTCGCGCTGACCGGCACGCCCGTCGAGAACCGCCTCGCCGAGCTGTGGTCGATCCTCGAGTTCGCCAACCCCGGCCTGCTCGGCCCGCTCGACCGCTTCCGCCGGGACTTCGCGCTGCCGATCGAGCGCTACGGCAACGCCGACGCCGCCACCCGCCTGCGCCGGATCGTGGGCCCGTTCATCCTCCGGCGCCTCAAGAGCGATCCGACCATCATCCAGGACCTGCCGCCGAAGCACGAGATGAAGGTGGTGTGCTCGCTCACGCGCGAGCAGGCGACCCTCTACAAGGCGGTCGTCGACGAGGAGCTGCGCCGGATCGCCGACGTGGAGGGCATCGCGCGGCGCGGGCGCGTGCTCGCGCTGCTGACGTTCACCAAGCAGATCTGCAACCACCCGGCCCAGTACCTCGGCGAGCGCGGCCCGCTGCCGCAGCGCTCGGGCAAGCTCGCGCGCACCACCGAGATGCTCGAGGAGGCGCTCGCCGCGGGCGACCGGGCGCTCGTGTTCACGCAGTTCCGCGAGATGGGCGACAAGCTGGTCGAGCACCTGACCGCCACCCTCGGCTGCGAGGTCGTGTTCCTCCACGGCGGCACCCCGAAGCGCGCGCGCGACGAGATGGTGCGCCGGTTCCAGGACGATCCGCACGGCCCGCGGATCTTCGTGCTGTCGGTCAAGGCGGGCGGCACCGGGCTCAACCTGACCGCGGCGAGCCACGTGTTCCACTACGACCGCTGGTGGAACCCCGCCGTCGAGGATCAGGCCACCGATCGCGCCTACCGGATCGGCCAGACCCGCGCGGTGCAGGTCCACAAGCTGGTGTGCGCCGGCACCGTCGAGGACAAGATCGACGCATTGCTGGCGCAGAAGCGCGACCTCGCGGCCCGGGTCGTCGGCGCGGGCGAGCAGTGGATGACCGAGCTCGATGGCCGCGAGCTCCGCGAGCTGTTCTCGCTCGCCGACGGCGCGATCGCGGAGGGTGACGACGAGGACGCCGCCCCCCAGCGCCCACGCGGCAAGCCCCGGGCACCACGCGCGGAGGTGCGGTCGTGAGCCGGTTCGGCGACGGCGGCTGGTACCGGTCCGGCCCCAAGCAGCCGCCGCCCGCGCGCGGCATCAAGCTGTCGAAGGCGGGCACCACGTGGTGGGGGCTGCGCTGGATCGAGGCGCTCGAGGGCGTGCTGCAGGGCGACGCCGGGCGGCTCGCACGCGGCCGCACCTACGCGCGCGCCGGGCGCACGCACGACCTCGTCGTCAAGGGCGGCAAGGTCACCGCCAAGGTCACCGGCTCGCGGCCCACCCCCTACAAGATCACCATCGAGCTGCCCCAGCTCGACGCCGCCACCTGGCGCGCGGCCATCGACGGCATGGCCCGCAAGGCCCAGTTCGCGGCCGAACTGCTCGCCGGGCAGATGCCGCAGACCATCGACGAGGTGTTCCGCGAGGCGGGCGCGAGCCTGTTCCCCGCCCGGCGCGCCGACCTCAAGACCAGCTGCTCGTGCCCGGACTGGGGCGATCCGTGCAAGCACGTCGCCGCCACCCACTACGTCCTCGGCGAGGCGCTCGATCGCGATCCGTTCCTGCTGTTCGAGCTGCGCGGCAAGACCCGGGACCACGTGCTCGACGCCCTGCGCGCCGCCCGCGGTGGCCCGGCGCCGACGCCGACGAAGGGCGCACGCCGCCAGGCGCCGCCCGCCCGCGCGGTCCCCACGGTCCCCACGGTCCCCACGGTCACCCTCGGCCCGCTGACCGCCGCCACCTACGACCAGGCGCGCGCGCCGCTGCCCGCGCTGCAGTTCCGGTTCGACGAGCCCGTGGCCCACGGCGCCGTGCTGCGCCAGCTCGGGGCGCCCGCCGCGTGGGCCGGAGACGCGAGTCCGGCCGACGTCCTGGCGCCGCTCGTGCGCGCCGCCGCCGAGGCCGCGCGCCGGATCGCGCTGGCCGAGCCGCGGGAGGCCGAGGCGCCGCCGCCGCGAGCGCCGAACAAGCGCGCCCCCCGGCGGTGAGGCGCGACGCAACACCGGTTCACCCGTTGCGGTCGGACACCTCTCGATCTCGATCGATCTGGCGCGACGCTCAGGTCCACGGGGCGTCGCCCCGCCCTGCGCGGCACGCCGCGCAGGGTTCCCACCCCGATTTCGAGGCTGGTTCACAGTCTCTCAGGTCCACGGGGCTTTGCCCCGCCCTGCGCGGCACGCCGCGCAGGGCGCGGCGACGGTCGCCGGCGCCAGCGCGATGCAGGTGGCGACGATCGGCAACAGGCGACGCCGGAGGCGCTGGGACACCCGATCGAGCGTCGCACCCGGCGGTCGCGGCATTGGCGATCGAGCAGCGCCGGGGGCATCGTCAGGCTCAGCGCGCGCCCCGGCTCCGGTTGAACGGGTGTCTGCCCCCTGCCAGGTCTCCGCGCCCGGTCGATGACCCATCAGCGCGATGATCGAGCACGAGCAGACATTCGAGCCTGGCGACCACGTGATGCTTGTCAGCCCAGCGGGGGGGAGCCCGACCGAGGGCCCGTGCAAGGTCATCGCGGTGGTGCCCGTCGCATCGTGTGCGATCTACGTGGTGGAAACGGCGCAGGGGCTGCGCGAGGCCTCGAGCGTGGAGATGGTGTCCGTCGCGGCCTACGAGGCGTGGTTCCGCCGCATCTGCAACTGAAGCGCCGCGGTGTACGCTGGCGCCACCGCGCGAGCGCGGCTCGTCGATGATTCGCCTGCAGCCCTCTCCCCGGCCCACGTGCGCGGTCGCGGTCCCACCCGTCTTCGAGACGGGCGCACCGCCGCTCAGAGCGACGCGATCGCCGCGAGGAACCGGGTCGTGCGGACCTTCGGCGCCGCCTTGCTTCCCAGCTGGTCGGCCTGTGCCTTGAGCTTCGCGATCCGGTCCTTCGCGCTCGGGTGGGTCGACGAGAAGCCCCCGCCCTTGGCGTGCCCGCCCTGCTTCGCCTCGAGGCGCTCGAGGAGCCGGATGTACAGCGGCGGGTCATAGCCGGCGGCAGCGAAGATCGCCAGGCCCACGCGGTCGGCCTCGAACTCGGTGTCGCGCGAGTAGCCCTTGACCACCAGCGAGTTGATCATGTCGTCCATCGCGCCCTCGAACGCCTTGGTCAGCGTGCCGAGCTGCTTCGCGTCGAGCTCGACGGTGCTGTCCAGCATCTCCTTGTAGACGCCGGCCATGCGCGCCTTCTTGATCGAGCCGAGCGCGTGCCCGCGGACGGTGTGGGCGATCTCGTGCGCGAGCACCGCCGCGAGCTCGTCCTCGGAGCTGGCCGCCTTGATCAGCCCCTTGTTGACCAGGATGAAGCCGCCCGCGGCGGCGAACGCGTTGATCGTGTCGTCGTCGACGATGACGAAGTGCCAGCCGCCGATCGGCGACGGGCGATCGTCGGCGCGCGGCGCGCCCATCGCCGCCGCGGCGAGCACGTTGCCGACCGCGTTGACGTACGCCGTGGCCGGGCCGAGCTCGCCGCTCGCGAACGCGTCCGCGTCGACGTACCTGTACCGCGCCCGCGACAGGAGGTTGGTCGCGACCGAGCGGCCGACGTAGTACTCGTTCTCCGGCGTGAGGTCCTGCTTGGCGTCCTGGTACGCGTGCCACGACCTGGCGAGGCCCTCGGGCGTCAGCTGGACCTTGCACGAGGTGGCGGACAGCGCGAGCGCGGCGGCGAGCAGCAGGCGCCTCACGGCAGGCCGCCTTCGCGGACGAACGCCTCGAGCTCGGCTGGATCGATCGACGTCTTCTCGATCGCGTCGACGTGGCTGAAGTCGAGGGTCGGGTTGCCCTGCTTGTACTGCTGCTCGACCTCGGGCGTGAAGCCACGGCCCGCGAGTTCGATCTCGTCGCGGTTGACGCCCCCGCCCGAGCTGCCGGGCTTGCTTGTCAGTGCGACCTTGCCCTCGGTGACGTTGGTCTTGTGGACCCAGCCCGCGGAGGCGCCGTCGACGCGGTACCAGTCGCCCTTGACCTCCTTGACCACGAGCTGGTCGCCGCGCGACACCGCGCCCGCCGTGGCGCCGATGAACTTCGGCGCCTTCATGACCTTGGCGGACAGCACGCGGATCGTGACCGACGCCCCGACCTTGGGGCCCGCGACCGCGATCCCCGCCGTGACCGCAACCAGGAACAGCACTCGCTTCATCTATTTCTCCTTCATGCGCCAGACGCCATCCCACGCAGGGCCGGGCGGCGCGGCCACGAACTGGTCGCACCGCTCGACATAGATCGCCGACACCGGATCGTCAGCGTTGGCCGCGAACACCGCCCGCGCCTCCGCGAACTGCTGCGCACGGTACAGGCCGAGCCCGTCCTCGAACCGGCGCGCGCGCGCGAGCCACGCCGGGTCGCTCGTGCCGCGCACGCCGAGCACCTCGTAGACGGTGACCGCCTCGTCCTTGCCCTTGACGGCGATCCGATCGAGCTCGCGCACGTCGAACTCGTCGCCGAGCTTGGCCACCGTCGCCCCGCTGATCATGAGGAACGTGTCGTAGGCCTTGTTCGCGCCCTCGAGCCGCGAGGCCAGGTTCACCATGTCCCCCATGACGGTGTAATTGTACTTGTGTTTGGACCCCATGTTGCCGACGACGGCGACCCCGGAGTTGACGCCCGCCCGCGCGTAGACCTCGTGGCCGAACCGGGCGTGCCAGGTCGCGCGGAGTTCGTCACACTTGTCACGCATCGCGAGCGCGCAGCGGACCGCCCGCTTCGCGTGATCGGGCGCGGGCAGCGGCGCGCCCCAGAACGCCATGATCGCGTCGCCGATGTACTTGTCGACCACCCCGCCGTGCTGCAGCACGAGGTCGGTCATCGTGGTCAGGTAGTCGTTGAGCAGCGCGACCAGGGTCTCCGGCGTGAGCCCCTCGCTGATGGTGGTGAACCCCTGGATGTCGGAGAAGTACACGCTCATCTCGCGCGCCTCACCCCACTCGAGCGACAGGTACTCGGGGTGCTCGATCAGCTCGCGCACCAGCGCCGTCGACGTGTAGCGGCCGAGCGCCTCCTGCACGAACCGCTTGCCGCTGCGCTCCACCGCCGACAGCACGAGCAGCGTCGCGAACGCCGCCACGCTGCCGCCGATCGCCGGCGCCGCGAACGGGATCCACACCTCGCCCGCGAGCGCGGCGCGCGCGATTCCGTGGTAGCCGACGAGGATGCCCGCGGTCATCACCGCGGTCGCGACCAGCGCGAGGCCGGCGCTCCGGATCGTCCGCCACAGCACCACCATCAGCAGCGAGATCACGACGCAGATGCCGAACGCGAGCGCGCCATCGAGCCACCGCGACGAGCGCCGGATCGCGTTACCGCGGGTCAGGTTGTCGAGAGCGGTCGCGTTGATCTCGGCGCCGAGGTGCGCCGTCGAGATCGGCGTCGCCCGGAGATCGCGCAGCGCCTGGCCGGTCGCCGAAACGATCACGTACTTGCCCTTGAACGCGTCGACCGGGACGCTCGGCGCCGTGCCCTCCTCCACCATCACGCTCGAGCGCAGCACCTCGAACGCCGACACATGCGGGTACACGCGCTGGCCGTGGTAGTTGAGGATCAGCTGACCGGTGTCGTCGAGCTCGATGCGGCGGTCGCCGAGCACGAGCGTATGGCCCTCGATCCGGGGCGCGACCGCCGGGTTGCCGACCAGGAACGCGGCGAGCGCCAGCGACGGATAGGCGACGTCGCCGTGCCGCACGAGCGGCGCGTGGCGGCGCATGATGCCGTCGGGCTCGTAGCCCTGGTAGACGTTGCCCAGCCGCGCGGGCGCCGCCGCGATCACGGCGAGCGGCGGATCGATCCCGTCGCGCCGCGGGAACGGCCCGGCCAGCGGCAGGCCATCGCGCGCGCGCAGCAGGGTCGCGATCGAGACCTCCTGCGCCAGCTCGGCCGGCGTCAGCTGGGCGACCACCGGCTCGGGCGGGGGCTGGTCCTCGGCGGGCGGTGCCTCGGCCGGCGGCTCCTCGGCCGGCGGTGCCTCGGCCGGCGGTGCCTCGGCCGGCGGCTCCTCGGCCGGCGGCTCCTCGGCCGGCGTGGCCGGCGCCGCGCCCGGCGCATGTCCAGCGCCCGCGCCCTCCCCTGGTGCGGGCGCCGCGAACCGCTGCGCGAGCTGCTCCTGCGTGGCGAGCCGGTTCCACGTCTTGAGAGCGTCCGGCGCGGTCTTCTTCGCGCCGTACCACAGCTCGAACGCGCCGCCGCGCTCGAGCACGAAGCTGCGGACGTTCCACGCCGACAGCTCGAGCGCGATGTCGAGCGCCTCCTGCCGTGTGCCGAACGCGCCGAGCCGGGCCGCCCACGGCCCCTCGAGCGGGCGCGCCACCAGCGGATGCGGCGTCAGCGCGAGACCGAACACGGCGTTGCCTGCCTCCTTGACCATCCGCGCGAACTCCTCGTCGTCGGCGATGCCGACCGAGCCGCGATCCTGGAACAGCCAGTCGAACACCACCGCCTTCGCGCCTGCCCGCTGCGCGTACTGCGCGATCGTGCCGTGCAGCGAGCGCGGCCACGGCCAGATCACGTCGAACGCGTTCTCGGCGTCCTCGATGTCGGCCTCCGCGATGTCGATCAGGACGATGTCGGGCGACGCCTCGCTCGCCCGCATCACCGCGCGCGCGCGCTGATCGTAGCTCGCCGCTTCGAACCGCTCGAGGAACGCGGGGCGCACGATGGCGAGCACGGCGGCGATCAGGCCGACGGCGCCCCCCACGGCCACGCCCGACACCAGCGAGCGCACCTTGGCGGACAGGCCTCGCGACATTCCCGCCCCAGTGGTAGCACGGCGGCCGGGCGGGCTCGATGGGATGCCGCCGCGAGAGGCGGGCCGCGCCGCGCATGGTGCGGGGGTGCCTGATCCTCTGCGCGCAGGACATCGATCCAGCGATCACGAACCTGGACAGGGAGGACCTCGGCCACGACGGGGCCAGCGTCGATGCCCAGCACGGGTGCCCGCGAACCTACCTCACGCCCGCACCCATGACGCGTGGCGCGGTGCTCATGGCTGCAGCTTGTACTCGCGCTCGACGATCGCGCCCAGCTCGGGGCCCTTCCAGTACGGCTCGATCCAGCGCGGGCGGCGGTCGGCCCAGGTCTCCGGCGCGCGGCGCCAGTGACCGCGCACCATGCAGCGGGCGAACAGCGCCCCACCGTCGTCGCGGCGTTGCACCTCACGCAGCGCGCGGACCTGCGAGATCGGGATCTTGCCCGGGAGGTGCCAGACGTCCTCGCCGGTGACCGTGCCGCGCAGGGCCTCGGCCCGCGCCCGGGCCGCGGCCTGCTTCCTGGCATCGCCGCGGGCCTGCCGCCGCTCGGCCTTGCGCACCGGCGACGCGACCACGTCCCAGGTCGGCGACGAGGTGGCGTACAGGATCGCGTTGATCACGAGCTGCAGGAGCTGGCTCAGCTCGGGCGCCATGAACACCGGATCGGGGTTGGCGCTGTCGGGGAACCGGCTCGCGAGGATCTCGTCGAGCATGTCGTCAGGGCCGACGTCGAGGTCGCGCGTGATCATCCACGGCCAGTCGGCGAGGCCGGCGTCGAACAGCAGCGCGACGTGCATCCCGAGCGCGCCACGCGTCGCGGGGATCTGGGTGACGTAGACGGTCAGCGCGCGGAGCGGCAGCCCACGGATCCCCGCGTCGCGGTCGCGGCTCGCCAGCGCCTCGCCGAGCGCCAAGGTCTCGCGGTCCGTGAACACCAGCGCCAGCGCCGGGAACGGCAGGCGTAGCCCGTCGCCGCGCACGTCCAGCCGGGTGTGCGCGAGCATGAACGCGAGCGACTCGTCGACCCAGAACGTCTTGCGCCGGTGCAGCTCGTAGCTGAGCGCGTAGAACGCGTGGGTGTCCAGCAGCTGCATCTCGGTGATCGCCGCGTCCTCGCTGTACCCGCGCGCCAGCCGCGCCTTCCCGACATCACGCAGCAGCTCGCCGATCCGGGTTCGGTCCAGCAACGCGGGCGGATCGGGGACCTCGGTGTCCGTCCACCCGGTCTGGCGGAGATGGCGCGCTGCCTCCTCGATGGTGCGGCGGAACCCGGGCACCTGCTGCGCCATCACCTCGTGGCCGAGCGGCGGCAAGGACGGCGAGGTCACGGTCATTCGCCGATCGCCATCGAGAGCTGCTTGGGCCCCTCCACCTCGGCCACCTCGGTCAGGTCCCGGTGGACCGCGGCCTCGATGATCGCCTGCGCGACCTCATCGAGGTGCCGAGTCAGCTCCGCCTCGAGCGCGTTGAACTGCGGCAGGAACGTGTCGTCCAGGAAGCTCCGCTTCACCCGCAGCATGATGGTCGTCGCGTGCTGTCGCCGCCTCCGGAACGGCTTCAGCTCGTAGCGCCGCGCCAGCGCGAGGAACAGCTTCTGCGACCACCGGCTGGTCAGCGTGAACCGGAAGTCCTCGGGCTCGTCCTCGAGCCGCGCCAGCCGCGCCAGGATCCGCGCGCGGGCCGCCGCCGCCGCGTCCATCTCGCCCGGGGTGGTCGCACCCGCATGCAGCGACTCGATCTTGAGCAGCCGCTCGATCAGCCGGTCGACGTCCATCGTCCGAGCATGCCACGCATCGCGACACGAGCGGGCCATGGCCTGGGCCACCAGGTTCGTGGGGCTCGCGATGTCCCTGCTGCCGGGGTACTGACCCGGCACCTCGCGCGAGGCGATCACGAGCGGTGGAGGGCCGCCTGCGGCAGCGACACTGGCCCACCACGCAGCCAGCAGCACACGCGCCGGAAGATCTACGCGAGGCTGCCAAGCTGGCCCTCATCGACCGCGATGAAGGCCGCGATGAAGGCCGCGCGCAGCGCCGCGGTGCGGACGTACCAGGGAGGATGGGCGGCTGACCTGCCGTCGGCCGGCACCAGCGGGTCACGCGTGCCGGGGTCCATGCCGTAGCCGGGAGGATGGGCGGCTGACCTGCCGTCGGCCGGCACGTCGGCGCTGTCAGTATCAGAGGATACTCGCACCGCGCGAGCGCGTGTCGCCCCTCGGCGAGGCGGCAGAGGTGATGGCCCAGCTGCGCCATCCCCCGCGCTGACGCCGCATCGACACGGCCCGCGAACGGACGGGTGCGTTGCCGAGACAATCGCGCGCCCGTGCGCGCTACGTTCGTTCATGCTCGAAGCCTTCCGCGTGGGGCCGGTGTTCACCGCCAAGGGTCAGGCCACTCTGTTCGCCGCCGCGCTCCCCACGGGCGTCCTCACCTCGGTCGCGGCGAGCGCCGCCCAGGCGCTGGCGGAGCTGCGGCGGCAGGCCGGCGCCGCCGCCACCCGGCTGGTGTGCGAGCCCGCGCTCGCGGCAGCCGGGCGCCCGCTCGGGTTCAAGTCAGCCGCGCTGAGCCCCGACGCCCTGGAGGTCCGCTCCACGCTCACGACCATGCTCGCGCTCGGCCTGCGCGCCGAGCCCGCGATCATCGCGATGGTGCCGAGGCTGATCGACGTGGGCGTGAAGTTCCACGCCGCCGCGCCCTGGACACTGACGACGCCCGAGGCCCCGCTCGAGATCACGCTCGAGCGCCTGGGCACCACCCGGCGGTGCGTCGCCAGCGTGTACCGCGTCGCCAGCGGCGAGGCCTGCATCGCCCTCCACGACAGCGCCGCCGCGCACAGCGCCGCCGTCGCCGCCGCGTACGAGGGGACCGCCCAGGTGGCGTCGGTGCAGGCGGTGACCTTCGGCACCGATCCGGACTTCGTCGCCGATGCCGTCCACGCATCGCACGGGACCCGGCTCGCCGTGCTGCCCACCACCGGCAACGGCCCGCGCCAGCCGCCGATCACGCCGCTGATGGTGTGCGACCTGACCGCCGTGATGTTCGCGGTCACACAGCTCGCGCCCGGCCGCCCGACCGCCGACGTCACGCTCGAGCTGACGGCTGACGAGGTGTGGCGCTGCAGCGCGCGCCTCCCCGCCGGGCACGCGGTCGCGCCGCCCCCGCCGCCGCCGTGGACCACCCAGCCCCCGCCCGCGCGACCCCACGTCCCCTCGGTGCGCATCACCACGCCGGTGCTGCCCGTCACCGACCTCCCCGCCGCGATCGCCGCGCTGCGCGTGCTCGGGTTCGAGATCCGCGAGGCCGTCACGGGCACCGCGCAGCTCCCCACCGCCTCGGTGTTCTGGCCCGGCCTGATGCTCGAGCTCGTCCACGTCCCCGGCAGCCGCGGCGGCGCCTGCCATGTCGTGGTCGACGCGCTGGAGCCCCTGGTCAAGGACTGGCGGGCGCGCGGCGTGGAGGTCAAGCTCGTCGAGCGGGCGGGCGAGCGGATCGCCCTGCTGGAGCTGCCCGGCGAGCTGGTGCTGACCGTGGCCGACCAGGTCCCCGCGGGGTACCAGCCGCCGCGCGCCCCTCGGCGAGCCAGGCCGCGCGCGCCCAAGGCGCGCAGCTGAGCATGTCGTGACCGCGCCGAGCGCAGGCCGTGGCGCAGCCTCGCCGGGCGTGAGGTAGGCGCGTGCCCGTGCGGCGCTCGGGCTCAGATCGCTCGACGGTCAGCGCGCTCGAACTCGAGCAGCAGCGCGAGCCCCGCCGCGAGCGCCGGCGACGTCGCAGCCGCGGTCAGCAGCTGCCCGAGCTGCGGCTCGCCGAGCCTGGCGAGGCGCTCGTCGAGCCCGGGCGGCAGGTCCCCGAACCGTGCGTTCAGCACCTGCATCAGCGCGCGCCGCTGCCCCTCCTCGCGGCCTTGCCGCTGCCCCGATCGCGCCAGGCCGCCGCCCTCGCTCACCAACGGGCAAAGTCGCGCACGCGAGATGCGAAGCTGATCTTGAGCGCGTCCCAGCGCTCCGGCGTGAGCCCCTCGGGGAACGGGGCCTGCTCGGCGTCCGCGAAATAGACGAGCGCGCGGATGACGTGGCCGATGTCGTGCCGCGGGAACCGCCGCTGAAACAGCGCCAGGGCCGCGGCCAGCGTGAGGTGCTCACGCCCGAGCAGCTCGTGCAGGTCCCAGAAGTCACGCGCCGCGCCGCGATCCGCGAGCGCCGCGAGCTTCATCGTGACCAGGTCGTCGACCGCCGCCACGGGCACGGGCACGCCCGCCAGGTGCTGCGGCTCGGCGAGGTGGGGATACGCGTAGGTCAGGATGCTGATCGGGACGCCGTCGATGACGACGTACAAGGTCCCGGGCTTGCGCAAGGTGATCTCGACGTCGTCCTGCCGCTCGAGCGCTGGCAGCACGGCCTCGGTCGGATCGCCGGGCATGAACAGCTCGAGATCACCCGACGTTCGGTGGTGATACCGGAGCGCGATCGCCACACCGCCGGCGAGGTACGCCGAGGGCGGCAACACGGCGGCCAGGCGCTCGAGTGCCCGCGCCTGTGCTGGGAGGATGCCGGCCGGGCCCGCCGCTACGTGGTCGCCCATCGCGGACGGCCTCCACCACCCGGGATCGCGACGCACGCGTCGGACATCAGCGCCCAGAACGCCAGCGCCTCGGGTGGGACCACGTGGCGGCCTCGCCCTTCCACGAACGCGCGGAGCGCCGGCGGGTCGTACGTCGCCAGCAGCCAGCGCATCGCCTCCCAGTTGCCGCGGACCATCACCCGCTCCATCACGTAGTCGCGGTGGAGTTCGAGATCTACGCGGTCAGGGTTGACGTCCCAGAACAGGCGAGTCACCGCAGCAGGCGGGCGCACCATCGCCATACGGTACCACGGCGCCTCGACTGCGCCGACCGCGATCGAACGCCTCGCGCGGAGCTGGAGCACGCGGGTTGCTTTGTCGCGAAGTGTGCCGAGCTCAGCGCCGAACATCACGAGCGTGTCGTGACTGTCGTGAATGTAGAGCGCATCCTTGGGCCGCCTGGGCCCGCTCCGCCGACGGTGCACGCTGAGCACCTTCCGGGCGAGGTAGCTGGCCGGGTTCGCGACCAGGATCGGGAGATCCTCACCGCCGACGGGGAACCCGATCTGTCCGGACAGCGGCAGCGTCCAGGGCTCGAACAGCAGCAGCTCGACGTATCGGAGCTTCTGATCGGTCTCCTCCGCCGTGCCGCCCGTGCGATGGCCCCACCCGACCGGTCCTGATCGCCGCCCCCCGGCCGCTACCGAGACGTGTCCGCGCCGAGCCCGTCCACCGCGGACGCCAGCGCCCGCAGCAGCGCGCCGAGCGCAGGGGCGGCCGCGCGGGGCAGTTCGAGGCTGAGCCGGCCGTCGGCGAGTGGCCGCACCGCGAGCGCGCCGAGCATCGCGGACAGGCTCGCGACGTCGAGGCCCAGCGCTGACAGCGCGGCGGTGGGCGCGGCCCCGACGGCCGGCGCGGCCCCGACGGCCGGCGCGGCCCCGACGGCCGGCGCGGCCCCGACGGCCAGCGCGGCCGCCTCACTGTCGGCAGGCGCGATCCCGCCGTTCGAGGTGACGCCCTCGAACGCGCCCCCCCCGTCACGCGGGCGCTCCGCTCCACCCGCCGTGTTCGCCGGATGCACGGCGCGGAGGCCACCGTCCTCCTCGTCCTGCCCGTGCGGTGCCTCGGCCCGATCCACACCGGGCGGCTCGGCATCCGTGACGTGCAGGCCAGCGTCGTCTGCCGCCTCGGAGTCCGCCCCGCCATCGACATCCCCGACCTCGGCCTCGTCCTCGGCCTCTTCCTCGGCCTCGACCTCGGGAGCGAGGATCTCGTGCATGCGGCTGAGGAACGAGCCCGACCCATCGAACGGGACCTCGTCGCTGGTGCCGTCGAACAGGCCGCTGAACAGGGCGCGCTTGTCGCCCACGATGTGCGCGATCCGGGCCTCGATCCCGGTCGCCGCGACGAGGTGGTAGACGTCGACCGGCTGGTCCTGCCCCAGCCGGTAGATCCGGCCGACCCGCTGCTCGAGCACCGCGGGGTTCCACGGCACCTCGAGGTTGATGCAGCAGCTCGCGGCGCGCTGCAGGTTGAGCCCGACCCCACCCGCGTCGGTGGCGAACAGCACGCGCACGTCTGGATCGTCGTGGAACGCGACGATGTTGCCGGCGCGGCGGCGTGGGGACTCCTGCCCGCTGAAGAACACGCTCTTGACGCCCGCGTCGGCCAGCACGTCCTCGCACACCCACGCCGCGAGCTGCAGCATCCGCCGCCACTGGCTGAAGATCACGACCTTGCGCTGCTGCGTCACCACGAGATCGACGAGGCGATCGCGAAGCTCGAGCAGCTTGGGGCTGCCCAGCACCGGGAGCAGGGCCTCACGCTGGCCCCGGCCGCGATCGAGCGTGGGCCACACGGCATCGAAGTCGTGCAAGGCGAGCGCACTGCACAGCATGCGCTGCTGGGTCAGCAGCTTCATCAGCCGCAGGAACTCGGGCTGCGTCAGCGGCCGGTTCCGCGCGCGCGCGGCGAGCTGCGCGACCGGCGGCTCGAGATCGGCGTGGAACGCCTGCTGCGCCTCGGTCAGCGGCACGCGGATCTGGAGGTCCCGGCGCGGCGGCAGCTGGGCGAGCACCTCCTGCCGCACCCGACGAAGCATGGAGGGCGCCAGTCGCTCGCGCAGCGTCGAGAGGTTGCGAGCCCCCACCACCTCGCGACTGCCGTCGACGCGCACCACGTGCCAGCTGGTCAGGCGCCAGCGGGGCTCGAGGGCGTGGTCGTCGACCCATTCCATGATCGAGGCCAGCTCGTCGAGCCGGTTCTCCATCGGCGTGCCGGTCAGCACCAGCCGCCACGGCGCCTCGATCTGCTTGACCACCGCCGCGGTCCGGGTCTCCCAGTTCTTGATCCGCTGGGCCTCGTCGAGGATCACCAGCTGTGGCGCGAACCCGCGCACCAGCGGCAGATCGCGCAGCAGCTGCTCGTAGTTGACCAGCAGCGCGCCGCGCTCGCACGCCGCATAGATCGCCGCCCGCTGCTCCGGGGAGCCATCGACGGCGGTGATCGGGACGTCCGTGAACGCCGCCCACTCGCGCGCCCACTGTGGCTTGAGCGGCGCGGGCACCACGACCAGCGCCCGGCGCACGCTGCCCGACGCCACCAGCGCGTGGCACGCGGCGATCGCCTGCGCGGTCTTGCCCAGGCCCATGTCGTCGGCGAGCAGCAGCCGGCCCGCCGCGAGGAACCGCGCCACGCCCCCGCGCTGGTAAGGGAACAGCGTGCGCTTGAGCCCGCGCAGCAGCTTGTCGAGCTCGCGCCGGGTGGGTGGCGTCCCCGTGCGCAGCAGCGCCGCGCGCTCGCGCTCGAGCAGGGGCAGCAGCGCCGGCTCGGCGATCGCCGGGTCCCGCCGGACCGCCGCGAGCAGCCGATCGATCGTGGCGAGGCGGACGTCCGGATCGGCGATCCGGGCGGGATCGATCATGCGGCCTGCGGGCGTATCCTGGAACAGCGCGTGCGCCGCCTTGCTCGTCGCGCGGCGATCGAACCAGATCCGCGCGAGGTAGTCGCCCGGCCCGGTCAGCGGCCGGACCGGATCCCAGCGCAGCGCGGGCCACGCGGAGGCACGCCGTGGCCGATCCTCGAGGAGCACCGCGAGCGCGTGCTTGCACAGGCCGAGCGCCGCCTTGCCATGATCGAGGCAGCTGCAGCTCGCCTCCAGCGTCGCCGCGTCCCCGAGCCACACCTCGTAGCTCGCGCGCCCACGCCCGCGAACCGGCCCCGACCGCGTCACCCGGTAGCGGCCGTCGGCGAGCCGCTTGACCTCGACCTCGCCGCCGCGCGCGGAGTCGAGCCGTCGCAGCATCGCGTCGAGCGCATCGAGCGCGACCGCGAAGTCCGCGCCCACCGTGACCGCCAGCGCCCGCCGCGCCAGCGCCTCGGCGAGCCCACCACCCCGGTGCGAGGCCGCGTGCTGCGTCAGGACGAGCAGCGCCTCGGTAGCGCGCGTCGACGCGTCGACGAACGCCGCGCCGGAATCCGAACTGACAGGAGCGATGCGGGCGACCGACTGATCCACGGGCCGGAACATCACAGCTGACCCTGACATTCGGTTGCACGCCAGTTGGGTGCACGTTCGCCGCGCGTAGCGCATCCTCGAACGGGGCTCGAAGCGGGTCAGCCCCCAGCTCACCCGCCTGCGATCCCGACCGGCTCGCCGCGCTCATCAAGGCGGAGCTGCCGCAGGTCGTGCAGCGCCTCAAGGCGTTCTCGGTGTCGATGAAGGCCTGGCCCGAGGCGGTCTCGCTGTCGTTCCGACCGATCACGCGATGGCCTCGTCGGGTCGCCAGGCCAGCGCGTAGCCCCTGACGGCCTCCAGATGGCGGCTCGAGCGGGGGCGTCGCACAAGTTGTCGAAGTTCGGCCGGACCCCGCTCCGCAGACCCCGCAGCTGGTAAAGAGTTCTTGCCTGCGCGGACGAGCTGGTAAAGAGTCCTTTACTAGCGGTCACTGCCATGGCGAAGCGAACCACCGGAGACTACGAGCGGACCACGACCGGCGACGAGACCGTTGCCGCGTTCGTCCCACGCCCGCTGCCGCCACGGGACCCGCCCATCGCGATGACCGCGCCCCTGGCGGAGCGGCTGCGAGCCGCCGAGCAGGCCCTCGTCCGGCTCGAGCTCGCGGGCGAGATGGTCCCCTCCCTGGACTGGTTCATCTACGCGTTCGTGCGCAAGGAGGCGGTCGTGTCGTCCCAGATCGAGGGCACGCAGGCCACGCTGATCGACCTGCTGACGTTCGAGGCGCAGGGGGGGACGGCGCATGCGCCCCCGCCGGGCGCGGACCTCGAGGAGGTCTGCAACTACCTCGACGCCCTGGCCTACGCGCGCGCCCAGCTCGCCGATCCGCGGGGGCTGCCGCTGTCGATGCGGCTGCTCAACGAGACGCATCGTCGGCTGATGCAGGGCGTGCGCGGGACCGAGAAGCAACCGGGTGAGGTGCGGCGCAGTCAGAACTGGATCGGCGGCAGCCGGCCTGGCAACGCCCTGTACGTGCCTCCACCGCCGCACGCTCTCGCGGACGTGCTGAGCGCCTTCGAGAAGTTCTTGCACGGCGACGACCCACTCCATCCGCTCGTGCGAGCGGGCCTGCTCCACGTGCAGTTCGAGACGATCCACCCCTACCTCGATGGCAACGGGCGCATCGGCCGTCTCCTCGTGACGTTGTTGCTCGAGCACGGGGGCCAGCTGACGCGGCCGCTGCTGTACCTGAGCCTGTTCTTCAAGCGGCACCGAGACGACTATTATCGACGCCTGACCGCGGTCCGTACCGACGGTGACTGGGAAGGCTGGCTCGAGTTCTTCCTCGAGGGTGTCGCGACGATCGCGGACGAGGCGGTCGCATCGGCGCGCGAGCTGTTCGCGCTCATCACGGACGACCGCGCGCGCGTGCTCGCGCAGGCGAGAATGTCGATCTTCGCGCTGCGCCTGTTCGAGCTCCTGCCGCGCCATCCGATCGTCACGGTCATCTCGACGATGAAGCTCGTGGACACCACCAAGCCGACCGCGGGCAAGGCGATCGATCTTCTGATCGCGTCCGGAGTCCTCGTCGAGACCACCGGCAAGAAGCGCGATCGATCGTTCGTGTACCGACGCTATCTCGATCGGCTCAAGGTGGGCACCGAGCTCCTACCGACGCCGTGACACACGCGGGTCACACGACGGGCAGCCCGAGCGTGCGCCACAGCTCGTGCTCCGCCATGATCCGCGTCCCGTAGCCGCGCGCCTTCTTCGCCTTGGTCGACTGCGTGTTCGGATCCGCGACGACCAGCAGCTCCAGATCGCGGTCCACCGCGTCGCACACCCGCAACCCGGCCCGCCGCGCCAGCGCCTCGGCGATCGACCGCGTGATCCGCGCGCCGTTGAGCGTGCCCGCCAGCGCCCCCGTGAAGCACACCCGCTTGCCCGCGAGGTCGTGCGCGGCCGGCGCCCCGACCCGATCCATCGCCGCGGCGGCCGACGCCCGCGCCTCGTCGCACACCTGGTCCAGCGCCGCGGGCGGCATGCCGAGGAGCCGCGTCACCTGCCGCAGGTCATGCTCCTCCTCGGCGGAGATGCGACCGTCGGTCAGCGCCGCATCCACCAGCGCGCGCAGGTACCGGCGGTGCGCGCGCAGGACCACCTCGGGGCCGAGGTTCCAGATCCGCGCGACCTCGTACAGCGTCTCGGCCTCGGCGTCCGTGACCTTCCGATCCTCCAGCG
Organism: Kofleriaceae bacterium; assembly: GCA_964203225.1. Taxonomy (GTDB): domain Bacteria; phylum Myxococcota_A; class Polyangia; order Haliangiales; family Haliangiaceae; genus JABFXX01. The sequence goes on along the minus strand of CAXNMK010000001.1, from coordinate 14,690 downwards.
CGCGCTCCAGCACCTCGAGGTAGGCCGTCACGCCGGCGTCCACGTCGGGCGCCATCGCGAGGCGGCGCAGCAGCCGGTGCATGACGCCATCCTCGGCGGGGGCCACGGTCGTCGTCCGCCGGGCCGCGCGCCCGCACGGCGCCCACGCGGGCCAGGCCGCCGCCGGCGCGGGGGCCTCGCAGCCCAGCTCGCCGAGCGACGTGATTCCAACGCCGCGGGCGCGCGCGAGGTACGTCAGCAGCAGCTCCGCGGTCGCGCTCGCATCCCCGAGCGCGGAGTGCGCATCGACCAGATCGATCCCGGCGTCCTCGCAGCAGTCCCGAAGCCGCCGCCGCGGCAGGTCGCCCGCGAACCGCCGCCCGAGCGCGAGCGTGCACAGCGACGCCAGCGCCGGCAGCGCGTGCCCCGCCCGCTCCGCCTCGGCGCGCAGGAACCCGAGGTCGAACTGCACGTTGTGCCCGACCACGATCGCCCCCCGCAGCATGTCCGCGAGATCGCCGAGCACGTCGCCGAACCGCGGCGCCGCGAGAACGTCGGTCGCCGTGATCCCGTGCACGTGCGTCGGCCCGACGTCGCGGCCGGGGTCGAGCAACGTCGCGTACTCGCCGAGTCGCCGCCCGTCCGCCCCCAGCCGGATGACCGCGATCTCGACGATCCGATCGGTGCGCGCCGCGAACCCCGTGGTCTCGACATCCAGCACCGCGAACACCACCTCGTCGTTCGCCATTGGCTCCCCCATGGAAGCCAGCATCGGGGATCACCGCGTCAGCGTGCGGGGTGGTGTGCGCGGACCGGCGCGCCTGGCAGCCCGCCACGCCGGACGCTGCTTGGCGTACTGCGGGATCAGGAAGTCCGCCGCGTCGCCGAGCCCCACGCTCGCGAGGGACCGTCGCGTGAACGCCCGCGGCTCGAGCCTGTGCGCGCGCGAACGTGAACGCCAACCACTACACACCCTGTGGCGGTATGGCGGTCAGCTTGTCAGGTGACGCGCATACGAGCCCTGTGCCTGAGCCAGTTCGCGCAGCGGTTGCGCAGCGACGTAGCCATCCAACATTCCTATCGATTACCGGCCGCCACCGTTTGCTTCCGGACCGCACATGTCGATACTGCATTCGAAGTGCAGTTCGGTGGGCGGGCAGGACGGGGAGCGGGACGCCGTGCGCGCTGAGCCTTGGCCAGCGTCGGCTTGCGGCTCGAGCTCGAGCCGCAAGCCACGCGCAGCCTCACCATGGTGCCCGGCGCGACGGCGACCGGGTGGTGGTGGCATGAGGCCACCCGCATGCTGAAGGTGCTCTACGCCAACAAGCCCGAGGCGCTGCTCGCGCAGCTCCAGATCCACCTCGAGCAGGAGGTGGGGATCCCGCCGCGCGATCTGTTCACGCCGGTCAAGCTGATCGTCGCCAGCCGCCCGCTCGAGACCTGGCTCAAGCACCAGCTCGTGGTCCGGGCCGGGATCGTCGCCAACCTCGAGACCAGGCTGCTCCGGCGGTTCTCGACCGAGCTGGTCGAGCGCGCGTTCCCCGATCGCGCGGTGCTCGACGGCGACGCGATCCGCGACCTGCTGCTCGCGCGGTTCCTCGATGGCGACGTCGCGGCCGCGGAGCTGGGACCGGTCCGCGGCTACCTCGGCAGCGCCGGAGACGGGGCCGCCGCCGAGCTGCGCGCCGTGCAGCTGGCAGCGCAGCTGGGGCACGTGCTCGAGGAGTACGTGTTCTCGCGTCGCGAGATGCTCGCGGCGTGGGCGACGGGCGAGTCCTCGCCGCTCGACGGGGGCGGCGAGCTCGCGAGCTGGCAGCGCCGGCTGTGGCAGCAGGTGCTGGCGACCGCCGAGCCCGGCCGGGTGCTGCCGACGCGGCTGCTCGAGCTCGCGCCCGAGACGCTGGTCACGCCGGGCGTGCCGCTGTTCGTGTTCGGGCTGTCGTTCCTGGGCACGAGCTACCACGAGCTGCTGGTGCACCTCGCGCGCGCGACCGACGTGTTCCTGTTCACCCTGACGCCGTGCATGGAGTTCTGGGAGGACGTGACGTCCGCGCGCGGCCGGGACGCGCGCTTCACCCGGCGCGCCGACGCCGTGACGCCCGCGGCGCTCGCCACCGACGACCCATTCCAGCTGCGCGAGGACGAGTGCCGGCCGCTCGCGCTGTGGGGCCGGCCGGGGCGCGAGGCCGTCCGCCTGCTCACCCAGGCCACCCACGGCGTCTCGGAAGGCATCTTCATCGACCCCGCGGCGCCCACCACGGGCATGGGTGCCGCCGCAGCTGGACCTGGGAGCGCGGACGGCCACGCCATCGCGCACCCGTCGCTGCTGCGACGCCTGCAGTCGGACATGCTCCACCGCCGGCCCACGCGCCGCGCCGAGGCCGGCCCCGCCATGACGCCGTTCGACGGCATCGAGCTGGCGCCCTGCCCCAGCCTGCGCCGCGAGTGCGAGTTCGTCGCCGGCCGGTGCTGGGCCCTGCTCGCCAGCGAGCCCCGCGCGCCCGACGCGCTCCGGCTCGACGACATCGCGGTGGTGATCGCCGCGAACGACGCCGAGGCCTACGTCGCGCCGCTGCTGGCCGCGTTCCGCGAGAACCACGACCTGCCCTGGCAGCTCGTCGGGATCGCGTCCGCGCTGACCAGCCCGCTCGTCGAGGCGGCGCTGCTGCTGCTCGAGCTGCCACTGTCGCGGTTCACGCGGGCGGACGTGCTGCGCGTGCTGACGCACCCGGTGGTGGTGGCGCGGTTCCCCGACGTCGACGTGGACGCGTGGGTGCGCTGGGTCGACGCGCTCGGCATCGTCCACGGCGAGAGCCACGCGGATCACGCGGCCACGTACATCGAGCGCGATCTGCTGAACTGGGACCAGGGGCTCCGGCGACTCGCGCTCGGCGCGTTCCTGTCGACCCGGGCCGACAACGACGAACGCATGTTCGAGCTCGACGGCGAGCGTTACCTGCCCGATCCCGCGGGAGCGCACGTCGACGGCGGTGCCGGCGCGCTGCTGCTGCTCGCGCGCGCGCTGCTCGCGGATGCGCGGATCCTGCGCGACGCCACCCTGCCCGTCCTCGGCTGGGCGGACGCCCTCGCGACGCTGTTCGCGACGTACCTGATCCCCCGCGACGATCCGGAGCGCCGCGCGCTCGATGCCTGCCTCCGGATCGTGCGCGGCGTCGCGACCCGCGGGCTGGGGGAGCGGCCGCTGTCGTTCCAGCTCGCCCGCGAGCTGGTCCGCGCCGAGCTGGCCACGGCCGGCTCGAGCATCGGCGGGGGCATCACCGGGGGCGTGCGGATCTCCACGCTGCAGGCCGCGCGCGGCATCCCGGCGCGCGTGACGTTCATCGTCGGTCTGTCCGAGGGCAGCTTCCCGGCGAGCGACCGGGCCGAGGCGCTCGACCTGCGGCCGCAGAAGCCGCTGGTCGGCGACGCGAGCAGCCGCGAGAAGGACCAGTACCTGTTCCTCGAGGCGGTGCTCGCCACGCGGGATCGGCTGGTGCTGTCGTACCTGGCGCGCGACGAGCGCACCGGCGACGCCCGCAACCCCTCGCCGGTGGTGGTCGAGCTCAGGCGCCTGCTCGACAGCGGCTACCTGGGGCGCGCCGACGACGACGCCTCGCCCCACCCGCTGGTCCACCACGTGCCGCTGTGGCGCGCCGATGCGCGCGCCGAGGACGACGCGCGGATCGCCCCGTCCGAGGCCGGCCTCGTCGAGCGGCGGCTGCGCGCGGCGGGGGCGGAGCTGCGCGAGCGCGGTGGGCCGACGCCGCCGGGGACGTCGGCGCGCACGGTGACGGCCGGCCTCGCGCCGGCAGCGCGCGCCGAGCTCGACGGCGCGCTCGCGCTGCTGCCGGCGCCCGCGCGGGCGCCCGTGGCCGTCGACGCGGTCCGGCGGGTGTCGCTGTCGCAGCTGCGCGCGTACCTCGACTGTCCATTGCAGGGTGCGGCGAAGGTCCGCCTGCGGCTGAGCGCCGACGAGGACGCCGACGGCGACGCGCGCGAGCGCACCGACGAGGTGTTCAACAGCTCCGCCGGCACCACCGTCACGCTGCTCCGCCAGGTGTTCGTCGACGCGTGGCGCGCGGCCGGCGGCGGGGCGTTCCCCGTCGAGGACGAGGCGCTCGAGGCCGCGTGGCACCGGCGCGCCGAGCCGCTGGTGGCGCAGGGGGAGCTGCCGCTCGGGGTGTTCCTCGACGTCGAGGCCGAGGAGGGGCTCGAGGTGCTCCAGCGGTGGCGCGGTCACCTCGCCCAGCTCGCGCCCGGGGCCGACCGCCCGCTGCGGGTCGTGCGGTTCGGCGCCGCGGACGAGCACGAGCCGATCGAGGAGGTCCGGGATGCCCCGGTGTTCGAGCTCGCGGTGCCGGGTCCCGGTGGCGAGCGGCTGCGGGTCGAGCTGGTCGGCGCGACGCAGCCGCTGGTCGGGTGGGACCGCTCGCTGCTGCTGATCCGCCGCAAGGCGAAGGGCGAGCCGCCGGTGCGCCAGTTCGGCGAGATCGTCCGCGCCTGGATCGACCACGTGGTGCTCGTCGCGAGCGGCGTGGTCGAGCCGGGGCCCCACCACGTCGCCCTGGCCTACCGCGACACCCTCGTCGTGCGGGAGATCGCGCCGCTCACCTGCGACGAGGCCCGCGCCTACCTCGCGGCGCTGCTCCACGATCTGCTACTCGGCGACAACGAGCTGCTCGCGCCGTTCGCGGCCGTCTTCAAGTACGGGGCCGGCGGCGGCGAGTTCGGCGCCATCGTGGCCGACCTGATGGACGGCCGCGAGCCATCGTGCGCGGGGCCGCTGCGCCGCGTGGACCGGTTCCGGATCCCGGCCGAGGACGAAGCGGCCGCGCTGGTCGCCCGCCGGTTCGCGCCGCTGTTCACGCGCCTCGATCCGTCCACCACCGCCGACGCGACAGGAGACGACGCGCCATGACGACGCACCCGTGGCCGCGGTACCCCCGCCCGGCGATCCTGGACGCGCTCGCGGGTCCGGAGCACCACGTGATCGAGGCGTCCGCCGGCACCGGCAAGACGTTCACGCTCGAGCACCTCGTGGTCGATCGCGTGCTGCAGGGCGCCGACCTGACCCGGCTCCTCGTCGTGACGTTCACCGAGCGCGCGGCCGCCGAGCTGCGCGGCCGGATCCGCGCGCTGCTGTGGCGGCTGGTCGTCGCCGCCGAGCGGCCCGTGCCGCCGGTCACCGGGCCCGCCTGGACGCTCGATCCCCTGGCGGTGCAGCGGCTCCAGGGCGCGCTCGCGCGCATCGACCTGGCGACGATCTCGACGATCCACGCGTTCTGCCAGCGCCTGCTGACGGAGAACGCGTTCGCGCACCGGCGCCTGTTCTCGCAGCGGCTCACCGACGGCCAGGAGCTGTTCGCCGGCGTGTTCCGCGACTTCCTCCGCACCACGTTGAAGGCCGATCCGGAGTTCGGCGAGCTGCTGCGGCTGCACGTCGGCCCCGGAGGCATGGAGGCCGATGGCCCGGTGCTCGAGCTCGAGCAGCAGCTGTACGCCGCCGTGCGCTTTCACGGCCAGCTCGAGCCGGTCCTCGACGAGCCCGCGATCGCGGCGGCCCTGGCGTCGCTGCCGACCACGCTCCCCACCGGCGCGCAGGTCGCGGCCGCGTACACCGGCAGGCGCCAGAGGGCCAAGGTCACCGCCGTCCTCGATCAGGCGCGAGCCGCCCTCGACCGCGGCCGGGCCCGGGCCGGGATCGCGCGCATGCTCGCCCTCGGCCCGCTCCTCGATCCGGACGGCAAGGAGCGCGTGATCGACTACGCGGTGAGCGTGCTCGCCACCACCGCGCTGCCCGCGGCGCCCTCGCTGCTCGCGGTGCTGACCCTGCTCGCGGGCGGGCTGCCGGCGTCGGGGGCGCTGCTCGCTCACCGCTACCGCCAGCCCCTGATCGCGGCGCTGCGTCAGCGCAAGGAGGAGCAGGGGCTGTTCGACTTCGACGACATGCTGGAGGTGGTCGCGGCGAGCCTCCAGGGGCCGTCCGCGGCGGTGATCAAGGCCTCGCTGCGCGAGCGCTACGACCTCGTCCTGATCGACGAGTTCCAGGACACCGATCCCGTGCAGTGGCAGGTGTTCCGGACGCTGTTCGCCGAGCCGGGGTGCCCGACCCGGGTCGCGGTGATCGGCGATCCCAAGCAGGCGATCTACGGCTTCCGCGCCGCCGACGTGGAGACCTACCTCGGCGCCCGCGAGGCGCTGCTCGACGAGCCCGACGAGGCCCAGCTCGACGCCCGGATCGTGCGGCTCACGCACAACTTCCGCTCGAGCGAGCGCATGATCGCCGGCTACAACCTGATCCTCGCGCAGGTACCCGGCGCGGCCGACCCGCTGTTCCAGGCCGACCCGCGGATCACCTACGGCGAGCGGACCCGCGTGAGCTGTGGCGATCCCACCGTGCGGCTCGTCGATCCCGCCGGCGCCGAGCTCGCGCCGATCCACCTGCTGCGCGTGGACCTCGACGGAAAGCCGCCGAAGCTGGGGCTCGGCCTGGTCGCGCGGTTCGTCGCGGAGGAGGTGGAGCGCCTGCTCGCGCCCGATGGCCCGCGGCTCGCGGACCGGCACAGCCCCACCGGCCGCGCCCTGCGCGCGAACGACATCTACGTGCTCGCGCGCAAGAATGGCGAGGCCCACGCGGTCGCCGCCGAGCTCGGCGCACGCGGCGTGCCGTACTCGTTCTACAAGCTCGGCGACCTGTTCGAGACCGACGAGGTCGCGGACCTGATCGACGTGCTCGCGGCGGTGGTGGATCCGTTCGACCGCGTGACGCGCGCGCGCGCCTGGCTGACCCCGTTCTTCGAGCTGGGGCCGATCGAGGTCGAGGCCGCCCTCGACGTCCCCGACGATCATCCCCTGGTGCAGCGCCTGCGCACCTGGCACGACCACGGCAAGCGCCGCGACTACCGGCGGCTGTTCGCGGCCGTGATCGAGGACAGCGGCGTGGCCCGGCGGGCGGCGCTGCTCCCCGGCGACGAGCGCCCGCTGACGAACGTGCTGCGCGCACTCGAGCTGCTCGCCGAGGAGGCGCGGCGCCGGCACGCCACGCTCGCCGAGCTCGTGGACCTGCTGCGCTCGTGGCGGGCCGGCCGGTCGACGCCCGCCGCGCAGGGCGCCGACACCCAGCCGCTCGAGACCGAGCGCCCGGCGGTCCAGCTGATGACGATGCACGCGGCCAAGGGCCTCGAGGCGCCGGTGGTGTTCCTCGTCGGCGGCGCCGGCCGCTCGCGCGTCGACTTCCTCCAGGTGTTCCACCGGGCCGGGATGCGCCGGGCGTGGATCGGCAAGCTGCCCGCCGACGTGAAGAAGCTGGTCGAGCGCGAGCAGCGCGGTGAGCACGAGCGGCTGCTCTACGTGGCGCTCACCCGCGCCCGGACGCGGATGTACCTGCCGTGGTTCGTGAAGCAGGGCGAGCCGGCGAAGCTACAAGGGGGCTACGACGTGCTCAATCAGCGCCTCGGCCACATCGCCCGCGCGGGCCTGGACCCCAGCCTGTTCGTCGAGGAGGCGCCGGCGACGCCCGCCGCGACGGAGGCGGACGAGGGCGCCCGCCGCGCCGCGCTCGCCGCCTGGACGCCGGCTCCGCCGCTCGCCGCCGAGGCCACGCGCTCGCCGGAGCCGGGGGCGCTCGCGCGGGAGCGCCGGGGCGCGATCGTGACCTCGTTCACCCAGCTCGCCGCGCGCACCACGCACCGCGCGCCGGTGGAGGTCGACCGGGATCGCGGCGCCGACGAGACCCGCCACGCCGACACCCCGCCCGAGCAGCTCACGTCGTCCAGCGTCGTCGGCGACTTCCTCCACGACGCGCTCGAGCAGCTCGACCTCCCGCGCATGCGCGCGTTCGCGTCGCTCGACGCGTTCGCCTCCGACCCGCAGGTCCGGACGCTGGTCGAGCGCCTCGCGGACGGCGCCGGCATCGTCGCGGTGCAGCGGCCCCACGCCTACCGGATGCTGTACGCGACGCTCCGGAGCCCGATCGAGGTGGGCGCGGCCGGCACCGTGCCGTGCATCGCGGGGCTGCCGAAGGTGGTGCGCGAGAGCGAGTTCCTGTTCCCGATCCCCGAGGCAAGTCACCGCCTGCTCGGCGCGCCCGCCGCCGAGGCCGACGCGCCGTTCACCGTCGGCCGCGGTCTGGTCAAGGGCTTCATCGACGTCATCTTCGAGCACGACGGCCGCCTCTACTTCGGCGACTGGAAGAGCTCCGTGCTGCGCGACCCGTCACCGTCCGCGATCCGGACGTACGTCGACGCGCATTTCCGCTGGCAGGTCGTGGTCTACGGCATCGCGGTGCTCCGCATGCTGGGCGTCACCGACGAGGCGGCCTACGAGCGGCGATTCGGGGGCCTGCTGTACTTCTTCCTGCGCGAGATGGAGCGGACCCCGGCCGGCGAGCCCACCCGCGGCGTGTGGTTCGAGCGTCCGGCCTGGGACGCGGTGAAGGGCTGGGAGCGCACGCTGCTGGCGCATGACTTCGGCCAGCCCGCGGGGGCGCGATGAGGGCCCGGCCGCTGTCCCCGCTCGGCGCGCTCGCCGCCCACGACGAGGGCTGGCGCGAGCAACTGCGCGACCAGCTGGGTGACGCCCCCTACATCGTCGCCCGCGAGCTGGCGCGCTGCGTGGCGGGCGGCCCCGCCAGCGACGCGGTGCTGGCGCTCGCGGCCGCGTGCCTGGCCGCCGCCGAGCGCGGCAGCACGCGCGTCCCGATCGGGACCGCCGGCGCGGGCGTGCTCGCGGACACGCTGGCCGCGCTGCACGTGCCCCCCGCGATCGCGACCCGCGCGTTCGCGCTCCTGACCATGCCCGCCGCCGAGCGCGGCGCGGCCGGCTCCATGCTGGGCGGGCCCGGCGAGTTCAAGCCGCTGCTCGTCGACGGCGAGGCGCTGTGTGCGCAGCGCATGATGGCGCAAGAGGCGGACCTCGGCGCACGCCTGCGCGCGCGGCTCGCGCAGACCCTCGCGCCGTTCGATGCCGGTCGGGTGGGGGCCGCGCTGGCCGACGTGATCGCGCGGTCGCCCGTGGTCAGCGGCACGGCGATCGCGCTGTCCACCGAGCAGCAGCGCGCCATCGTCGCGGCCGCCCACCAGCCGCTCACCGTGATCTCCGGCGGTCCCGGCACCGGCAAGACATCGATCGTGGTGTCGCTGCTCCGCCTGCTGCTGCGGCTCGGCGTGCCGGTGGAGTCCATCGCCCTCGCGGCGCCAACCGGCAAGGCCGCGAACCGGATGGAGGAGGCGGTGGTCGCCTACCTCAAGGGGATCCCCGACCGCGCGCCCGACGACGAGACGCTGCTCGCGCGGCGGCCGGCGCCCACCACGCTGCATCGGCTGCTGGGCTTCTCGCCGTCGCGTGATCGGTTCACCCACCACGCCCGCAACCCGCTGACCCAGGCGGTCGTGATCGTCGACGAGGCCTCGATGATCGACCTCGCGCTGATGAGCCAGCTCGTGCGCGCGGTCGGCCCGCTCGCCCGCCTGGTGCTGCTCGGGGACGCGGAGCAGCTGCCGTCGGTGGACGCCGGCGCGGTGCTGCGCGACCTGGTGCCATCGACGCTCCGGCCGCCGGCCCGTCCATGGGACGCGCTCGTCGGCGCTCCCGCGGACGTGGTCACGCTCAGCGGCGACCTGCGCGCACACGGGGCGGTGCGGCTGACCCACAGCTACCGCATGAACGAGGCCGACCCCGCAGGCCGCAGCATCTTCCTGGTCAGCAGGGAGGTGCGCGAGGGCCGGGTCCCGCCGGTCGTCGCCGCGCCCCACGCCGCCGCCCACCTCGTCGCGCGTGCATCGGCCGCGGCGGTGAACTTCGCCGGCGTCGAGCTGCTCGACGGTCCCGCGAGCGAGCAGGACGCCTTCCTGGACCGGTGGTTCACCGAGCGCGTCGCGCCGAGCGCCGAGGTTCTGCGCGCCATCCAGCGAACCTGGCCGCTCGACGGCCGCGCGTTCGCCGCCGGCGAGCACACGGCCCTGGCAGGGCTCGATCGTCAGTTCCAGCGTGCCCGGGTGCTGTGCCTGACCCGGCGGACCACCGGCCGCATCAACACCCTGTTCGCGGCGCGGCTGCGCGAGCTCGCCGAAGGCGACCCGCCAGGCCGCGACCGGTTCCTCGCCGGCACGCCCGTGCTGATGACGCAGAACGACTACCAGCTCGGCCTGTTCAACGGCGATCAGGGGATCGTGCTGTGGGTGCAGCGAGCAGGCGAGCCCGCGCCGCGGCTGCGCTACGTGTTCCGCATCAAGGGCGCGTTCGAGGTCCACGAGCCCGGCGCCCTCGGCGCGCAGGTCGAGCCCTGCTGGGCGATGACCGTGCACAAGGCGCAGGGCTCCGAGTTCGATCACGTCACCCTGGTGCTCCCCGCCGAGGCCGAGCTCGCGAAGGGCGGCGACGCCGCGACGCTGGCGTGCCGCGAGGTCGTCTACACCGCGATGACGCGCGCGAAGAAGTCGGTGACGGTGATCGGCACGCACGCTGCCCTGCAGGCGGCCGTCGAGCGGAGCCTCCAGCGCTGGTCGGCGCTGAGCGATCCGGCGTACTGGGGGACGTAGGCGGTGCCCCCCACGTCGCGGCGCGAAACGAACACGTAGCCACCTGGCCCCGCCCTCCCATGCCCGTGATCGTTAGCGGCGCCTGATCGCGCAAAGGTGCGAACGCACGTGCAAAGCGCGGGGATCCGGATAATCGCGTCGTTGCAAAACATGCGCAACCACCCGAAGCCGACGCGTCCGCAGGCTACCCAAGGGCGCCGGTGGCGTTGATCCGCCGGGCCGCGTTCGCGCACGCCGCAACGCGCACAAGCCGCACAGGCCGAGCGGGCCGCGGCGCAGATGGCCCGGGTGTGCACGCCGGCGACGGGCGACGGGCGACGGTCCGCGGCAGCGTCAGGCCACGGCGTACCGGTTGCTGGCCGTGGGCGTGCATGGGTACCTGCTCGGGCAGACCCTGGGCGTCGTGCGGCTGCGCGCGTTGTTCGTCAACCTGTACGGCCCCCGGCCGCGCGCGGTCCAGCTGCGGGTGACGCAGGCCCAGGCCGCCGCGTTGTTCCGCGCGGCGAGGCGCTGCGCCGCGTGGTCGAGACGACGATCAGCGGGTGAGGCAGCGGGTGAGGTTCGACGACGGCCGCGTTCACGATGGGACCGGCCAGCGGGTGCCGGCACACGACGCGGAGCGGGTGTTCCCCCCAGCGCTGACGACGCCCGGAGTTGGCCCATCGACGCGGTGCTCGCGCTCGACGAACCGACGAGCTACGCAGGGACGGCCACCAGCAATCTGTCCGATATTCGGACATATGATCGATGAACGTCCAGCCGGCGGACGCCGCGTCACCCGACACGCTCCCAAGTTGTCGAGATGTCTCGAGCGGGCGCACGGCACGGTCCCTGCGTCCAATCGTCGGCGAACATGCTCGCGGCTCAACTCTCGCCGACGCCAGCGCGCGCGTATGCCCGCCGCCAGCCGGAGGACGGAACGCTCTACGGCGTCGTCCGCGACCATCTCCCGGCGCTCCTCGAGCGTGCCCGCGATCACTCCGAGCACGGGTTCGGCTATCCGCGCTTCGTCGAGCGCGAGTTCGAGAAGTTCCTCGCCTGTGGCCTGCTCTGCAACGGGTTCGTGCGCGTGCGCTGTGACCACTGCGCCGAGGAGCGGCTGGTCGCGTTCTCGTGCAAGACCCGCGGCTTCTGCCCGTCGTGCACGAGTCGCCGGATGGCCGGCACCGCGGCCCACCTCGTCGATCGCGTGCTGCCTGCTGTCCCGTACCGCCAGTGGGTGCTGTCGTTGCCGCGGCAGGTCCGGTTCCTGCTCGCCCGCGACACCGACCTCCTCACGCAGGTCCTCGGCGTGTTCCTGCGCAAGGTGTTCGCCTGGCAACGTCGCCGCGCGCGCGCCCACGGCATCGACGATCCTCAGTGCGGCGCCGTCACGTTCATCCAGCGGTTCGGCTCGCTGCTCAACCTCAACTGCCACGCTCACGCCCTGCTCCCCGACGGTGTGTTCGCGGCCGGCCCGGACGGCGCCGTCGCGTTTCATCCGCTGCCCCCGCCGTGGGACGACGACGTCGTCCGCCTGCTCGAGCAGATCGCCCGCGCGATCCACCGCGTCGTTCAGCGCCGCCTCGCGCTCGAAGGCGACGACGCTCCGCCGGATCTGCTCGCGTCCGAACAAGCCGAGGCCGTGGCCAGCCTCCCCGGTGCGGGCCGCGGCGCGGTGCCCAGGCCCGGCCACCGGTCCGCGTTCCTCGAGGGCTACTCGCTCCACGCCGATCGGCTCATCGATGCCGAGGATCGCGAGGGCCTCGAGCGGCTGTGCCGATACGGCGCCCGCTCGCCGGTCGCCAGCTCCCGGCTGTCGCGCGATCCATCCGGACGGGTGGTGATGAGCCTCAAGCGTCCGTTGCGCGACGGTCGCACCGAGCTCGCGTTCACGCCTGTCGAGTTTCTCCGTCGGCTCGCGACCCTGATTCCACCGCCGCGATCTCATCTCACGCGCTTTCACGGCGTGTTCGCACCCCACCACGCGCTCCGCGCCGCCGTCGTTCCTGGGGATGTCCTCCGCGTCGGAGGACCTCGCCGGAACGCGCGCCGGCCCGCTCCGTCGGCTCGCCTGGGCCGCGCTGATGAAGCGCGTGTTCGCGATCGACGTCCTGAGTCTGCGACACCTGCGGCGGCGCCATGCGCATCCTCGCCGTGCTCCCCGCCGGCGACGCCAGCCGCGCCATCCTCCAGCACCTCGGCCTCCCGACCGAGCCGCCCGATCCCTGCGCACTCGCACCTCCTCCGCCGTGGTTCGACGGCGCATGATCGAGCCCGCTACCGATCCCCTCCCCTCCACGCAGGCGGGATGAGCGCCCAGCTGCGTCCGCGGCCCGATCGGGAGCCCAGCGTTGTAACGCTGCTTACACTGCGCGTGGCATCGATCCACCCGGTCATCTGCCCCCAGGCTGGCCGCTCGGAGGCCACCGATCCGAAACCACGGTTTGTTTTACTTATGCGCACCTTGTAGCCCTGCGCGCCGAGTTCCGAGGCCAGCTTGCGGGTGCTCTTCGAGCTCCAGCGAAGGGGCGACTCGGGATCGCCCCGGGTCACCGGATCGACGAGGCCCTCCAGCGCGACGATGATCCCAGGCGACGTGGTTTCGATCGACGGCCGTCCGCCTCCCGCGCGGCGTACGCTCACCACGTCGTCGGCGGAGACACCCTCACGTAACTCATCGCGCCCCACCCGGATGGTGGTGCGCGACATTCCGGTCGCTTCCTCCACGACCGAGATCCCGCCCTCGCCCAGCGCTTCGGCCTCGGCGCCCGCCCACAGCCGCGTCAGCCGCTCATCCATCGCTGGCTTGAGCGCGAGAAACTTCGCCCGGATGGACTCCATCGTGGTCTTCACCCGAGAGGTAGATCACGTCGCGGGTACCGATGTCGATCGCTCGCTTCGTCGGCCTCAACAGCCACCATCATGCGCAAGTTGTTTCTGCACGGGCCCTTAGGCTGGGAGCCATCGCTACTCCTTGTGGGAAGAGGGTCTCATGCCAAGAGGGGCCGCGTCTGCCAGCGTCGCCCTCGGTGGAGTGCTGATGATTTCATGATTTCATGATTTGGGCTCTTATAAAGGTTTAGTGGGTGACCTGAGCCGGTGAAATGGGCCGTAGCCGGCCCTGCGGTGGGCTCGTGATGGACCTGGCCTCAGCGAGAAGTGCGCACGGCAGGCACGGTAGGCTGGTGGTTCCTACGCCATCCAATCTGCCGAAGGGCTGCCGTGCGCATCAAGATGCTACTCCGCGAACTGCTCGGGCTGGAATACACCCGGGTGGTCGATGTCACGTTCGTGCACGATGGGCTGCTGGTGGACGTCGCACGGAGGCAGTGGATGACCCATTCCTCGACGCGGCGTCGGGCCGCTGGCCACGTCTGCCTCGAGTTCGGGGTCCAGACGATCCACGCGGAGGAAGGGCGCGCCATCGAACGGCGCAACCAACTCGACCGGGTAGACGCAACGTTCGCGGGGGCGCGGGCTCGCGGCATCTCCCACGAGGTGTCGCTGATCTTCGGCCTGCCGCTGCAGACCGTGGCCTCGTTTGAGGCGAGTGTTGCTTGGTGCCTCAGCGCGCGGTCCCCGTCATCAAGGCGTTCCCGCTCCTGCTGCGCCGCGGGACGGCGCTGGAGCGCGACCGCGAGCAGTGGAGCCTCGGGGACAGTGGCGGAGCGATGCCCATGGTTCTCCGGTCGATCACCTTCGACGTCGACGATTGGCGCGAGATGGCCCGGCTCTCCGAGGCGCTGCGCCTCACGGAGGGGCACCACCCCACGGACTTGAGCGAAGTGAAGAGGCTCGCCGCCACGCTGGAAGCGGACGTCCTCCGATGGATGCCGGCGAGCAAGAAGCAGGAGGCGTGACGTTCCGATGAGTGCGGACGTGGTCGCCGCGCGTGATGGCCAGCGCGTCCTGCCCGCCACCCAGCAGACGCGATGGGAATGCTCGCCATCGGCAAGCACCCCCCACCGCCCGTCCATTCCCATCTCGATCTCCCCCGTTTCCCCCACCGTTTCCCCCACTTTCCCTCGTCAACACGCGTCACCTTGAGACGCCACGGGACGGTTAAGTCCGCATATTGACTGGATCGCGACGGAGAAAAAACGGCAGGGGCGGGTTCCCAAACTTCAAGACGGCCGTGCTGTTCCACTGTGGCGGCCTATCCCTCTATCCGAGCCACCCGAAAGCCGGATG